>NCGO01000004.1 GCA_002256985.1 Novosphingobium sp. 28-62-57 | reverse complement strand
CCTGAAAATCCAGCCAGCTGCTTAAACCATCGAAATGAGGGGTCCCTTTTAGACGCCGATCACCCCGCTAACGGGGTCCTTTTTGCACGCCGATCCACAAATCTGGGTGTGACCAACGCAGCCGCCCAGAACAATGCCACCCAGAACAATGCCGTGCTGGTCCATGGCATGCGGATCACCCGTGATCTGCACGAAGCCGAAGCTGCGCTGGATGAAGCCTTGATCCGGCAGGCAAATCTGCTGGCCACGATGGTCCGCGCACGCCGCGAGACGGCAGTCGGGCCGTTTACCGGACAAGACGTGCTGCTGCGGCTGGCAGCAAGCCAGAAGGCGATCCTGCAGGCCAGCGGAGAGCTTGCCCGTGTGCACGGCAAGCTGATCGACGTGGGCCACGAAGTGAACGCCGGCATTGCCGATGACTGCCCGCCCGCCGGATCGCTGGATCAGGACGATTCAGCACTCGGGCTGGTTCAGGCCGCCTGATCAATCACCAGACCTGCCAATTTTGCATGACTGGTGTTGAACGATGCATCTGATCTGGATGTACAGATTTCTGTTCTTTGCCATCCTGCTCTTCGCCCTGCGCAAGGGGGAAGAGCCGGAGCGGCTGGTCGCAGCGCTGATGATCGCTGCGGGCGTGCTGGACGTTATCAATCACCTGATGTTTGGTGATCCGACGTTCTTCGCGGTCAATCCCGGTCACATCGTGATTGATTCCTGGTCGCTGCTGGCAATGCTGTGGATTGCGCTGCGGGCAAATCGCGCCTGGCCGATGTGGGTTTGTGCGGCACAGATAATCGTTGTTCTGTCGCACGTTGCCAAGCTCACCGAACTGTCGCTGGTGCGGTATGGTTACTTTGCGATGGCGCAGTTGCCCCTGCCCATTCAGACCACGGCGCTGCTGCTGGGCACCATAGCCCATTCCCGCAGATCGGAACGGATCGGACGCTATCACGCATGGCGGCTTACCTGAAAAGGTTGCCTGAATAACTGCCGGAATGACTCTGGCTGAATACCTCTGGCTGTCGCTTCAAGCCCGATGGGCTGGGGACCTTGGGGAAGGTCTTTAGCAGGGGACGCCTGAGATTCCGATTGCCGGTTGAGCCTGCGTTCAGCGCTGTTTTCGACAGCACGAGGCCTGAGCGCTTGTTTCATCAAGCCGGTCGGCATGTCCTTTGCGCTTTCGGGCTTTGCGAAAATCCGAAGCGTTTGAATTTCTAGGGGAAGCAAATCTATGACTGTACGTTCCATGCGTGCCATGACTGGCAACGCAAGCGAGGGAGACGTTGGCCGCCGCGGCCAGCCCCGCCTGGTTGAACCTACCGTCCCGCGCGAGACGTTCGATCCAGAAACGCTTGCCAGACACGCCGCGATTGCGCGTGAGGTCTATGCCGCGCGGCGGCGGCGGCACAAAGCCTTGCCAGCCGATCTGTTTGGCGAACCCACGTGGGATATCCTGCTCGATCTGTATATTGCGATGCGTGAGGATCGGCGTGTGCCAACCACAAGTGCCTGCATCGGCGCGCATGTGCCGCCGACGACGGCCCTGCGATGGTTGCGCATTCTGGAAACGCGCGGCCTGATCGAGCGTGAGGACGATGGCCGCGATGGCCGCCGGACATTCGTGCGGCTGACGCGCCACGGGATTGACGCGATGGACCGGACGCTGGCCATGCTGGACAAGTCCATCAACAGCTTCAACGAGCGCAAGCCCACAGCTTCATCCGGTGCGCCAACGCCGCCGGAATAACCCTTCCCCGGAAGGCCGGGCGGAATTGCACCCCCCGCTCGGCCGACCGGAGCACTGGCAGACCAGTGCCGGTCGCCTCAGCTTTTGCATGCTTGGTCAGCAGGCCTGGTTACATCCGAATCGGACCGCGAGACCCACCTGACCGTTCGCCGATTCGCGCCTTCAATAAATCTTTTTGGCAGCATTGCCCTTTAGTGCATGTTACCTTTAGATATAGGCGCTCGGGATGGCGGTGTGATACCGCTGCATTCCGCATGCAACGGAGAAAGTGGTTGGGTTCGCAAGATCGCGCGAGTGAGCGTTTCGTGCGCGGGCTTGTGGAGCGGGACAAGTCGGTTGCTGAATCCATCGGCTGGATTATCGGCCTGCTGGTGATTCCAACAACCTTGCGCGCCACGATGGATGCAGGCGGGCTGGGCCTGCCTTTCATCACCTATTGGCCAAGCCTGATGCTGGCTGCGGTGTTGCTGCGGTTGCGCTATGCTGCAACATTCGCGTTCATTGCGGCGGTGCTTTCGCAGCGGCTGTTTGGCGGAGGCGCGTGGTTCAGCGAACTGACACCGGCGCGCTTTGCGTTTTTTGGCCTGTTCGGTTTTTCGGCCGTGGTGATCCTGATGGCCGGCACGTTTCTGCGCAAGCTGGTGCGGGCGCTGGCCGAAGTGAATGCGCAGCAGGCGACTTTCAACCGGGAACTGCGGCATCGCGTGCGCAACATGCTCTCGCTGATTCAAGCGCTGGCCTCGCGCGGGCCGAAAGCGACATCGCCGATGGACTTCTACAAGGAGTTCAGCCAGCGGCTTGATGGATTGGCAGCGGCCAGCGATTTGCTGCAGATTGGTGCCGAAGCAGAAGGCCGCCTTCCGCAATTGGCCCGCCAGACGATTGCGCCATTCGACCAGAGCACCCGCATCCGCCTGAGCGGAGAGCCCTGCACCGTCCCGCCGAACAGCTGCATTCCGCTGATCATGGCGCTGCACGAATTATGCACCAACGCGGTGCGCCATGGTGCGCTTTCAAACGCTGAGGGGTGGGTCGATCTGACGTGGTTTATCGGCGCGGATCACACGACGCTGTTCGTGCTGTGGACCGAGCGGAGCGGCCCACTGGTTGATCCAAGGCCGGAACGCTCTGGCCTTGGCACAAAACTGCTCGCGCCTCAGCCGGGGCTTGAAGGCGTGGAGCTGTGCTTTGATCCGGCGGGAGTGTGGTGCGAAATCAGGATCGAGGGTGCGGTCCAGCCTGCCGCGTGATCAGAAGCCGGCTTCGATGGCCACGCGGATGGCATCGGCGCTGGTCTTTACGTCCAGCCCTTTGAGCACGGCGGATCGGTGCATCTTGACCGTGCGTTCGCTGAGGCCGAGTTCGTAGGCGATCTGCTTGTTCAGTTTGCCGGCAGCCATCAGGACGAGGATTTCCTTCTGGCGGCGGCTGAGGCGCTCCACCCGGTCTGCCGCTTCATTGCGGCGCACATCGTTGGCCTGGCCCAGATCTTCGGTGATTTCGACTTGCGAGCCGAGGTAGTATTCCACTTCACCCGCGGCATCGAAGATGGGGGCAACCATGACGGCGTTGCGGAAGCGAGTGCCGTCCTTCTTGTAGTTCAGGATTTCGACCATGACCGGCTGCTTGCGCCAGATGCCTTCGCGCAGGATGCGGGCCTTGTCATCCTCAGTCGTCGGGCCGCGCAGGAAGCGGCAGTTGCGGCCGATGATCTCCTCGCGGCTGTAACCCGTCAGTTCGACGAACGCATCATTGCACGCAATGATCGGGTTATCCGGCAAACGCGGATTGCTGATGACGGCGGCCGTCGGGCTGGAGCTGATCATTTCGGCTATGGACATAGGGCATATATACGCAGCTTTCGGCGCGTTTCCAGTCCGTGCCCTTTGGTCCGTGTTGTTCCTGACCGGGCCGCAGCGCATCCGGTCACCATCCCGCAATAATCGTGCCTCTGGCGTGATGCCGAAAAGGACCGGAACCGCTGATGAACGTCTATTCCCCCACCATCGCCGCAGCGACCGGCATGGCCGACGTGATCGGCGAAGATGGCAAGGTCATTGTGCCTGATGAAGTGCAGGAGGCGATCCGCACGCTGATCCGCTGGTCAGGCGACGAGCCGAGCCGCGAAGGCCTGATGGATACCCCCAAGCGCGTCGCCCGCGCATGGCGCGAATACTGCGGCGGGTATGCCGAAGACCCGGGCGTGCACCTCTCGCGCACGTTCAAGGAAGTGGGCGGCTATGATGAGGTCGTGCTGCTGAAGGACATTCCGTTCCAGAGCCACTGCGAACACCATATGGCCCCGATCACCGGCACAGCCTCCATCGCCTATTTGCCGCGTGACCGCGTGGTCGGCATTTCAAAGCTGGCGCGCGTGCTGCACGGCTATGCCCGCCGCCTGCAAGTGCAGGAGCGGCTGACCGCCGAAGTGGCGCAGGCGATCTGGGAGCATCTGCAGCCGCAGGGTGTGGCCGTTGTGATCGAGGCGCAGCACGGCTGCATGACCGGGCGCGGTGTGCGCACCCATGGCGTGGGCATGGTGACCAGCCGCATGCTGGGATGCTTCCTCGACGATCCGAGCAGCCGTAAAGAAGTGCTGGCGTTGATGGGACGTGGCTAACGCCCCGAAACAGGTCATGAAAATGAAAGTTGCCATCATCGGCGCGGGGATGTCCGGTCTCTCGTGCGCGGCCCAACTCGTTCGCTCCGGACATCAGGTCTCGCTGTTCGACAAGGGGCGCGGCCCCGGCGGGCGCATGTCGACCCGCCGCATGGCCACCCCGCTGGGCGAGGCGCATTTCGACCATGGCGCACAGTACTTCACAGTGCGCGACCCGGCCTTCATGTCGCAAGTGGCGCGCTGGTCTGCGAGCGGCGTCGCATCGCCGTGGCCCGCAGCAGGCACGGGCGCATGGGTAGGCGTGCCGACGATGAATTCGGTGGTCAAGGATATGGCCGACCAGCAGGATGTGACATTTGGCTGGCACGTGCGCGGGCTGGTGCGGCGTGACAATGCCTGGCACCTTTCGGGCGAGACCAGCGATGGTGAGCGGCAGAGCGCGGGGCCGTTCGACGCGGTGGTTATCTCGCTCCCGCCCGAACAAGCCGCTGCCATCGTGGCGCTGCACGATCTTTCGCTGGCATCCACCGCGCTGGCCGCGCGTTCGCAGCCGTGCTGGACCGGCATGTTTGCCTTTGACGACAAAGTCGCCAGCAAGGCCGATACGGTGCGCGATAGCGGCATCATCAGCTGGGCCGCGCGCAATGCGGCAAAGCCCGGGCGCAAGGGGCCAGAGACGTGGGTGGTTCAGGCCAGCCCGCATTGGTCCGCGCAGCATATTGAGGACAGCACCGATGACGTGGCACAGGCGCTGCTGGCGGCCTTGAGCAAGGCGCTGGGCGTGGGCATGCCGACCGCCGTGGTCGCAACGGCGCACCGCTGGCGTTATGCGATGTCGACCGGCAGCAATCTGGGCGCACTGTGGAGCGCCAATTCGCGGATCGGCATTTGCGGCGACTGGATGCTGGGCCCGCGCGTGGAAAATGCGTGGATTTCAGGCCGCACGCTGGCGATGCAGATGGTCGCCGTGACGCACGAGAAGGTGGCCTGAGCGCTCTCGACAGCAGCACAAACCTGCGCCTAAAGCCGCAGCATGAGCAATGCAGACGAGGCCCCGATCCGGGGCGGTTTCGAACAAGTTGGCCAAGGGCCTTGGTCCGGCTGGTGGAAGTGGGCCGGGAACGATCCGTTCGAGGATGGCACCGGCCCGTTCTTTGTGAAGCGTGACGAACGCGGGATCGTGACGGGGTTCCGGCCCGAGGCGAAGAACCTGAACGGTCACGGCATCGTCCATGGCGGATCGCTGATGACTTTTGCCGATTTCTCGCTGTTCATGGTGGCCGCATCGGGCGGCGACGAAGTGTTCGGCGTGACCGTGACGATGAACTGCGAATTCGTGAGCGGCGCGCAGGCGGGCGATCTGCTGACCGCACGCGGCGAATGCGTGCGCGCAGGCGGAAGCCTGGTCTTTGCACGCGGCACGATCCTGCGCGTGGGGACAGATGGGGCGGAAGAGCCGGTGCTGAGCTTTTCCGGCACGATCAAGCGGGCGAAGCGCACTTCGCATTGATTGGGCGGGGGTTAATCAGGTTAGGTTTGAGGAAGCGGGACTCCGGGCCAAGGCTGGGGTGACGGCTGGTTTTGCGTAGAGGGTTCAGGGGTTGGGATGGTGGCTGATGGGGGGATTGGCGAACGGCAGCTTGAGCGGTTGAGGGATCACGAAGCGTGTTGCGCAATTTCCTTGGCTCTCTTTAGCACCGTAAGGAGGTATTGATGGACAAGCTGGATTACCTCGTGGCGCTAGATGAAGCTGATATCTTGTCACAGTTGGCAGCTTTCGACCCCCATGTTGCAGGCACGCTGCCACTGGGACTGGATCTACCTACAAGCGATATCGACATTCTGTGCTTCGCACCTGATCCAGAGCTGTTTGTGCGTGCGGTCTGGAAGGCCTTCGAAGTCCTTCCAGAGTTCCACATTGTGCAGAGAATTGGACATGACCGGCCGGTTGTTGCCCGTTTTGCCCACGGCGGGTGGACCATCGAACTGTTCGGGCAAGCCATTCCTGTGCCCAAGCAATATGGATGGCGGCACTTGCTGGTGGAACGGAGGCTGCTGGCATTGGGCAGCGCAGCGTTTCGCAATGCGGTCATGGCGCGGCGCCGCGCGGGACTGAAGACCGAGCCAGCCTTTGCAGCCGTACTCGGCCTCGCGGGCGATCCTTATCAGGCGTTGCTCGAACTTGAAACTTGTGCAGACGAAGACCTGCTTGCGCGTCTGTCAATCAAAGGTCTGGCCTGAGTAACAAGCCGGCGTTCCCGACCAGAATTGATCGGGCAGGTCGAAAGCACCAGGTTGCCCCACTACCACGTGAGGCTGCGCTGAAATGCGGCTAGTTTTTGGCGGCAACCTGCACTTGAGAATTTAAACCAACCTGAACTGATCAGCCTCTTCCAAGCAAAGGCAGTGGCGCTGAATCGATGTGCGCCAGAATGCGCTTGAGCGCGGCGGCGTTGTTTTCGTCTTCGGCGCTGTCGAGCGCGTCTTGCAGCACGGCGCGGATGTCGTCGGCTTCGACCAGTTCCATTTCCCAGTTCGGGTAGAGACGCTCGCGCTGTTCTATGCTGCGGTCGAGGGTGACGATATCGAAGTGGCGCGTGTCGCGGTGGAGGTCTGCGATCAGGATTTCCACTTCGGCGGGTGGACCTTCGACCCATTGGAAGAACACGCCGCTGCCGAACACCAGCACGCCGGTGATGCCGCGCGCGACATTGCGGGCTTGTGAAAATGTGATGATGCGACCGACTTCGGCATCATCGACACCTTCGGCGGCGCGGCTGCAATAGACGAACATTTCGAGCGTCTGCTCGGCATGGCCCGAGCCTTCTGCGCCCGGGAAACCATATTCATCGAACATAGGTCAGCTCGCCTTGTTGTGGGAGGTCGTTAACGCACGTCCTTGGCAACCGCATCCAACACGCCGTTGACGAATTTGGCCTCGCGTTCTTCGAAGAAGGCGTGGGCGACGTCGACGTATTCGGTGATGACGGTGGCGATGGGCACGTCCTTGCGGGCCAGCAGTTCATACGAACCTGCGCGCAGGATTTGCAGCATGGTCTTGTCGAGGCGGGCGAGCGACCAGCCTTTGGCCAACTTGGCCGAGAGCAGCAGGTCGATCTCGTTGCGGCGAGCATCGACGCCTTTGACGAGGTCGTCGAAAAAGGGGACGTCGGCCTTGGCGTATTCGACGTCCTCGATTTCTGCGCCCAGACGGTGCTGGTGGAATTCATCGAGCAGCAGATAGAGTTTCGTCTGCTCCATGTCCGACTGATAGAGCGCCTGCACGGCGGCAAGGCGCGAGGCGGCGCGCGCTTTTCCCGAGATGGCGGTCACAGGCCCAGCCTCAGTTCGATCGAGCGGGCGTGGGCGGCAAGGCCTTCGGCCTCGGCCAGGGCGATGGCGGCGGGGCCGACCGCGGCGAGCGCCGCATCGGAGGCCGCGATAAAGCTGGTGCGTTTCATGAAATCCAGAACGGAAAGGCCCGAGGAGAAGCGCGCGCGGCGCCCGGTGGGCAGGACGTGGTTTGGCCCGGCGATGTAATCACCGACGGCTTCGGGGGTCATGCGGCCGAGGAAAACCGAGCCGGCGTGGCGAATCCGGTCGAACAGGACTTGCGGATCGTCCGTGGCGATTTCGACGTGTTCGGCAGCCAGCGCATTGGCGAGCGCGGGGGCTTCCTCCAGCGAATCGACGACGATGATCACGCCGTGGTTGTCCCAACTGGCCTTGGCGACGCGCGCGGTGGGCAGCATGGCGATTTCGACGCCGATCATGTCTGCCACCTGATCGGCAAAGGCCGCATCATCGGTGATCAGGATCGACTGCGCCACGGGATCGTGTTCGGCCTGGCTGAGCAGGTCGGCGGCGATCCACTGGGGGTCGTTCCTGGCATCGGCGATCACGAGGATTTCCGACGGGCCTGCGACCATATCGATCCCGACCACGCCGAAGAGCTGGCGCTTGGCCTCGGCCACCCAGGCGTTGCCAGGGCCGGTGATGACATCGACGGGCTTGATGCGGTTGGTGCCATAGGCGAGCGCGGCCACTGCCTGTGCGCCGCCGACACGCCATACCTCGTCAGCACCGGCAAGGTGCGCGGCGGCGAGGACCAGCGGGTTGGCCTCCCCCTTGGGCGTGGGGGTGACGACGACGAGGCGGCCGACGCCCGCAACCTTGGCGGGGATGGCGTTCATCAGCAGCGACGAGGGATAGGCCGCGCGGCCACCGGGGACATAGAGGCCAGCGCCATCGACCGGGGTCCAGCGTGCGCCGAGGCGCATGCCGGTCTCGTCGGTATAGTCGCGGTCTTCGGGCAACTGGGCAGCGTGGTAATCTCGGATGCGCTGGGCGGCGAGTTCCAAGGCGGCGCGCAGATCGGGCTTGAGCGCGTCGAAGGCTTCGCGGCAGTCTTCGGGGCTGATGCGCCATGCATCTTGCGCAGGGCTGTGGCCATCGAACTTGGCGGTATATTCGGCCAAAGCCTCATCGCCGCGCAGGCGCACGTCTTCGATGATGGTCTGGACATCGCGGGCGACACCTTCATCGCTTTCGCGGCGGTCTTTGACGAGGCGGGCGAAATCGCGGGCGAAATCAGCGTCGCTGGATTTGAGGCGGAGCATCAGGCGGCTTCCTTTTCCGCGACGAGCGCACGGAAGGCATCGACCAGCGCGCCGAGGCGGGCGCTGTCGGTCTTCAAGGCGGCGCGGTTTACGATCAGACGGGCCGATACGGGCAGGATCTGGCTGGTTTCCACCAGACCGTTCTCCTTGAGCGTGCGGCCGGTGGAGACGAGATCGACGATGCGGCTGGCAAGGCCCAGCGAAGGGGCGAGTTCCATCGCGCCGTTGAGCTTCACGACCTCGGCCTGCACGCCCAGCTTTTCGAAGTGGCGGCGGGTGAGGTTCGGATATTTCGTGGCGACGCGCGCGTGGCTTTCGCGGGCATTGGCACCGGATTCGACCATGCTGACCGGTTCTGCGACCGAGAGGCGGCAGTGGCCGATGTTGAGGTCTACGGGCGCATAAAGGTCGGCGTAGTCGAATTCGTCGATCACGTCCGAGCCCACTACGCCGGCATGCGCGGCACCGTGGGCGACGAACGTTGCCACATCAAACGCGCGGACGCGGATGATCTTTACATCAGGCCGATTGGTGGCAAACGACAGGGCGCGCGAGGATTTGTTGAAGAAATCGGCCTCGGGCACGATACCGGCCTTCTCAAGCAGAGGCAGGGCCTCTTCGAGGATGCGGCCCTTGGGCAGGGCGAAGACGAGCGGTGCGGCGGTGGTCATAACCCGCCGCCCTTATGGCAGAGCGCCGGAAAGGGCAACCGAATGAACCCGATCATGGAGATCGGGTGCATCGAAAAGTGGCCGGGGCAGTGTCAGGCGAGAAAACGGTCGAGCGCGGCGTTGACCTTGTCCGGGGCTTCCCAGGGGACGAAGTGGCCGCAATCGTGGATCGGTTCGATGGTTAGGTGGGTGACCAGCTTGTCCATGCCATCGAGATTGCAGGGCGGCAGGGCCATGTCGTCCATTGCCCAGATCACCAGCGTGGGGATTTGCAGCGGTGGGAGCGGGGCGTCGGTGTAGCCTGCGGGGAGTGCAAACGGGGCGTCCATCGGGGGGACGGCCATCGGGCTCGCGCGGTACCAGTTGAGCATGGCGATGGCGGCTTCAGGGTTGGACCAGTCCTTGAACAGGGCATCGCGTTCGGCATCTTCGAGCGCGGGGGAGCGGTTCCAGTTTAGCGCCTTGAGCAAAAGCGCGCCGAGGCCGTGTTCGCGGACCAAGGCATCGTTGGCGGGATCGCGGAAGGCACGCATGTACTGGCTGGCTTCGCGCTGTTGCGGGTCGGTCCAGAGCAGGCGGGGGAAGATGACCGGGTGCGGGGCGTTGGCGATGACCGCGCGATTCACGCGTGTCCCCTGCCCCAGCAACGCCACGCCCCATGCGAGTGCGCCGCCCCAATCGTGGCCGAGGATCGTGAACTGCCCGACACCGAGCGCATCGGCCAGTTGGAAAACGTCGCCGACCAGTTTGTCGGGCGTGTAGTTTTCCGCACCTTCAGGCTTGGACGAGCCGCGATAGCCGCGCTGATCGGGCGCGATGCAGCGGAAGCGGGTGGACAAGTGCGCGATCTGGTGGCGCCAGGTGCGGTGGCTTTCGGGGAAGCCGTGGAGGAAGATCAGGACGGGTGCGTCCTTTGGGCCGCTGTCCCAGACATCGAGTTCGATGCCGTTCGCGAGTGTGACGCGCTGCAGGTCTGTCATGGGGGGGCTCCTCTTCCCTTTGGAGCGTTAATCGTTTGATTAAGGGGTGGGAGTCAAGCCCTGCTCGGGCGGGTAAGACGGTGGTGAAGATCATCATACCGCCGTCATCCCGGGCTTGACCCGGGATCCCGCTTTTTTCCTAGGTCGCAAGAAAGCGGGACCCCGGGTCAAGCCCGGGGTGACGAAAGAAGGGTTGGGGATTTAGGTGCCTACGGCCCCTCTTTCCACTTGCCGCCTTCCTGCCGCCAGTAGTGGCGTTCGACGCCTTCGCGGGTGCCGAGCATTCGCCAGCAGCCGCGGGCGTCGTCGATCCGGGCGGGGGGGAAGAGCAGGAACACGCGGTCGAAATCGCCATCGCGCCAGACGCCATCGGCAAGCGCGAGATACTTGGCGCCGTTGGCGGGTTCGGCTTGCGCAGAGAGCAGGATGGGCTGACGCGCGGCGTGGGGTTGATCGGCGTGACCGTTGGCGAGGAAGGTTTCGGGCAGGCGCGTCCACAGCGCTTCGCCGATGCGTTGGCGCTGGGCGGAGTCCTCGGAGACGACGAGCAGACGCTGATTTGCGCCAAGCGTATTGCGGGCGATCAGGGGCAGGACCTGTTCGGCGGGGTCGTTGGTGAGTTGATAGAAATCGACGCGCATCAGCCCCCTTCCCCCTTTGCTTTGCCCTTCCCGCTGCGGCAGCGGTCGGAACAGAACTTCACGTTGTCCCAATCCCGCTCCCACTTCTTGCGCCAGGTGAAAGGCAGGCCGCAGGCGGCGCAAGTCTTGGTTGGCAGGTCAGACTTACGGCGCATTTTGGGCATTTTTGAATGATCCCCAGCAGGTCAGAACCGCAAATATCCCAACTTCATCGTCGCCCTGAACTTGTTTGGCGAATATCCCGCTCGGCAACGTATCTACATTATCGTCATCCTGAACTTGTTTAGCTGCGCTGGCCTTCGGCTCAGGATCCATTTCGCCAATCAAACCAAGGCTCTCGGTTGAGAAATGGACCCCGGATCAAGTCCGGGGTGACGAAGATCGGAAGACCGTATGCGAACGGGATAATCGCCAAGTTGTTTCAGGGTCCATCTCTCATCACGCGCGGCGGTGTGTGATCAGAAATGGATGCTGAAACAAGTTCAGCATGACGGGGAAAGAGAGTGGGCAGAAGCGCTACGCCTCAAGCACGGTGCGCACGTACTGGTCCAACAGCCGCACGCCGTAGCCCGTCGCGCCTTTGTCCCAAGTCTGGCCGGGCTTGTCGGCCCAGACCATGCCCGCAATGTCGAGGTGGGCCCACGCGACGCCCTTGTCGATGTAGCGCTGCAGGAACTGGGCGGCGGTGATCGAGCCGCCGTAGCGGGGGCCGACGTTCTTCATGTCGGCGATGGGGCTGTCGATCAGCTTGTCGTAAGCCGGGCCCAAGGGGAAGCGCCACAGTTTGTCGCCGCTGGCCTTGCCTGCGGCATCAAGCTTTGCTGCAAGGCCATCGTCATTGGCGAACATGCCGCCGTATTCGTTGCCCAGCGAGACGATGATTGCGCCGGTGAGCGTGGCCAGATCGATGATGGTTTTGGGAGCATATTCCTTTTGCACCCAGGTGAGCGCATCGCACAGCACAAGGCGGCCTTCGGCATCGGTGTTGATGACTTCGACCGTCTGGCCCGACATCGACGTGACGACATCGCCGGGGCGCTGGGCATTGCCATCGGGCATGTTTTCAACCAGCCCGCAGACGCCGATCACATCGGCCTTGGCCTTGCGCAGGGCGAGGGCGAGCATGGTGCCAGCCACGGCCCCTGCCCCGCCCATGTCCCACTTCATGTCCTCCATGCCCGCAGCCGGCTTGATCGAAATGCCGCCGGTATCGAACGTCACGCCCTTGCCCACAAATGCGGTGGGCTGGGCCGCTTCGGCACCCTTCCAGCGCATGGCGAGCAGCTTGGGTTCGCGCACCGAGCCCTGGGCCACGCCAAGCAACGCGCCCATGCCAAGGTCGGTCATTTCTTTCAGGCCGAGGACGAGGATTTCGACGCCGGTGCCCACGAGGCGGGCCTTGCAGCGTTCGACGAAGCTTTCGGGGTAGATCACGTTGGCCGGTTCGGCGACGAGTTCGCGCGTGAATTCGATGCCTTCAGCCAGCGCCGATTCGGCCTCCCACGCAGCAGCGGTGCCTTCGGGTGCAGCAACAGCGATCACTTCGGTAAGCGAGGGCTTCTGATCATCGGTCAGTTTGGTGCGATAGACATCGTGCCGCCAGCCGCGCAGGCGTGCGCCGAACAGGACTGAGGCAGCTTCCGTGCCGGTCAGGCCAGAGCCGGTAAAATCGATGGCGAGTGCGGCCTCGCCCGAGGTCAGATACTTGGCGGTGAGCGCCGCGCCTGCTTTTTCAAGGTTGGCGGTGCGATCACTGCCTGCATCGGCGCGGCCCGTTCCGGCCAGAGCAAGGCGCTTTACGCCGCCGTCTGCGGCGAGGAAGGCCTCATGCGTTTGTCCGGCCTTGCCCGTAAAGCGCGCAGCGCCTGCGCCTTCACGCACCACCGCGTCAAGATCGGCCGGCAGCGCATCTTGCGCAACGAGTCGCGCGATGAGGCGGGGCTGCGGGGCATCGGCGGTGCGGAAAACGACCTTCATTCAGAACTCCTGTGGGTAATCGTGCAACGCTTCGACGCAAGGTGCCATGAAGCAGAAAATGTGGAATTGCAGTTAGGGTGCACTGGTGCGATAGGCAAGCGCATGCAACCCGCCCGGCGGCCGCAGCCGCAAGCCCCTTATCGACGCTTGCGCCTAGCGCACATGCCCGCTGCCTCCTTCATTGCGGCGCTGACACTGTCGGCATGTCCTGCGCTTGCGCAAGATGCCCCTATGGCCTCGGCGCCCGGGGAAGAGCCTTCGGTTGACGATGTGATGCGGTTCGAGGCGGACAAGGTCCGTTATGACAGCAAGGGCGAGAAGGTCTTTGCCGATGGCAATGTGGTTTTGCGCCGCGATACGCAGACGGTGCGCGCCGACAATGTGACGTGGGACCGCGAGAGCGGCCAGATTCTTGCCAGCGGCAATATTCGCTTCGTCGATGATGACGGCAATATCGTCTATACCGATCAGGTTGAGTTGACCGACAAGTTCAAGGCCGGTGCCATCGAGGATCTGCTGGTGGTGCTGCGCACCGGCGGCAGGCTGGCGGCAGAACGCGGCACGCGCGACGAAAACGGCAACATGACGCTGGACTACGCGGCCTATTCCGGCTGCGCAGTGGAAGACGAAAAGGGCTGTTCGAATAAGCCAAGCTGGGAAGTGACTGCGGCGCGCGTTTATTTCGACGCGAAGGAAAAGCGCGTGAAATATCGCGGCGCAACGCTGCGGATGTTCGGCATTCCGGTGCTGCCGCTGCCCGGGCTTGGCCATACGTCGGATTTCCGCGCGGAAACCGGCCTGCTGATCCCGGACTTCCGGCTGGGCGCGGCCAACGGGGCTGAAATCAGCGAGACCTGGTACTGGCGCATTGCCGACAACCGCGATCTGTCGGTGACGGGCACGTTCTATACCGGATCGCTGCCGATGCTGACGGCCAAGTACCGGCATCTGACCAATCTGGGCGCGTTCCAGATCACCGGCTATGCCACCCGGTCCGGGCTGATCCCGTTGGGCGCGCCGATCAATACTGTGCCGGTGGGTGAACAACGCTTTCGCGGTTACATCGAATCCAACGGCAAACTGCAGTTTTCGCCCGAATGGAGCCTGACCGGCTATGGCCGTCTGGCCTCGGACCGCACGTTCCTGCGCCGCTATGATATCAGCCGGGATGACCGGCTGCGCTCTTCGATCAATCTGGAGCGGATTGATGATGACAGCTATTTCTCGCTGGCCGGATGGGTGACGCAGACAGTGCGCGTGAACGATCCGCAGGGGCTGGTGCCGCTGGCGCTGCCGCTGATTGACTACCGCCGCCGGATCACCGTGGACGGGATACCGGGGCGGTTGGAATTGCAGGCCAACAGCCTAGCCATCGTACGCACCGCCGGGCAGGACAGCCAGCGCGCCTTTGCCAAGGCGCAGTGGGACATGCGCACGATTACCGGGCTGGGGCAGGAAGTGACGCTGACCGGGCTGGTGCGCGGCGATGTGTATCACAGCTCGGATAACGCGCTGACCGTGACCGACACCTATCGCGGCCTGCCCGGATGGCAGACGCGCGGGATTGCCACCGCAGCGATTGATGTAAAGTGGCCCTTCATGGGCACATTCTTTGGCGGCAATCAGGTGCTAAGCCCGCGCGTGCAGATTGTGGCAACGCCGGGTGTGCGCAATTTCGAGATTCCGAACGAGGATTCGCGCTCGGTCGATCTGGAAGATACCAACCTGTTTTCGCTCAACCGCTTTCCGGGGTACGACCGGATCGAAGACGGGGTGCGCGTGGCCTATGGCTTTGACTGGACGTTCCAGCGGCCGGGGCTGAAAGTGATGACCACGGTGGGGCAGAGCTATCGCCTGTCCAACCAGAACGCGCTCCTGCCCGATGGCACGGGCCTGACCAACCGGGCTTCGGACTATGTGGGCCGCACCGTGGTGCGCTTTGCCGATGTGGTGAAGTTTACGCACCGGTTCCGGCTGGACAAGGACAGCTTCGCGCTGCGCCGCAACGAGTTTGACGCAACGGTTGGCAATCACCGCCGCTATATCGAAGCGGGCTATCTGAAGCTCAACCGCAATATCGTGAGCACGTTCGAGGACTTGCAGGACCGTGAAGAGCTGCGCTTTGCCGCGCGCACGCCGATCACGCGGAACTTTTCGGTGTTCGGATCGACGATCATCAACCTGACCAATCGCGATGAAGACCCGACGCGGACTTCGGACGGCTATCAGATGTTGCGGCACCGATTGGGCATGGCGTGGACCGACGATTGCCTTGACCTGTCGTTCACCTGGCGGCGCGACTATGTGAATATCGGCGATGCGGTGCGGGGCAATTCGTTCCAGATTTCGCTCTCGCTGAGAAACCTTGGTGTGAAATAAGGGGTGACATCTTGCCCTTTCGTGTCTGATGCGCCACTCAGCCTGCGTTAAGCCGTGCCGCACCACAAGGCCGGAATTGCCAGAGGCTGCACCACACGCGCCCGTTCGACAGGACCTACCCCACGCATGATGTCAAAGCTGACCATTTCCCGCAAAACACTGAAGCGTGTGATCGGATCTTCGACCATGTCTGCTGCCGTGCTGACGCTGTGCGCATCGTCGGTGCTGGCGCAGGGTGCCAATGCGCCGCTCAATATCCCGGAAAACCCCGTGATCTTCGGCAAGAATGATCCCAACGTGCGGCGCGCCACGGCGATCATCAATGGCGAAATCGTGACCGGCACCGATGTGGAGCACCGGTTGGCGCTGATCATTTCGGCCAATGGCAACAAGATCGACGCAGAAGAAAAAGAGCGCCTGCGCATGCAGGTGCTGCGCAACCTGATTGACGAGACGCTGCAGATTCAAGAGGCCAAGGCATCGGATGTGCCGGCCGAAGATGCGCAAGTCGAAGCCACATATGAACGCGTGGCCACGCAGAACTTTGGCCAATCGCCCGAAGCCATGGCCAAGTATCTGGAACGCGTCGGATCGTCTCCGGCATCGCTGAAGCGGCAGATCCGCGGCGAACTGGCGTGGCAGAACCTGCTGCGGCGCAATGTGCAGCCCTTCGTCAACGTTTCCGAAGGCGAAGTGCAGGAGCGGCTGCAGCGGCTGCAGGCCGAAAAGGGCACCGAGGAATACCGCATCGGCGAAATCTTCCTGGCCGCCACCGATGTCAATCAGGCGCAAATCTTTGCCAATGCGGAAAAGATCGTCGAACAGCTGAAAGAGGGCGGTAGCTTCGTCGCCTATGCCCGGCAATATTCGCAAGCCTCAACCGCCGCAGTAGGCGGCGATCTGGGCTGGATCCGGCTGGCGCAATTGCCGACCGAACTGGCCACGGCTGCCAGCAGCATGGCACCGGGGCAACTGGCCGGACCTGTGGCGATTCCCGGCGGATTTTCGATCCTCTACCTGATCGACAAGCGCCAGGTGCTGACCGCCGATCCGCGCGATGCGCTGCTCAGCCTCAAGCAGATTTCGATCGATTTCCCCAAGGGCACGACCAACGATCAGGCCACCAAAGTGGCGGCAAACTTTGCCACGATGGTCAAGGCGATCAAGGGTTGCGGCGATGCCGAAACGCAGGCCTCCAAGATCGGCGCAACGGTTGTGGCCAACGACCAGATCAAGGCGCGCGACCTGCCCGGCGCTTTGCAGGAAACGCTGCTGAACCTGCCCGTGGGCCAGACCACGCCGCCGTTCGGATCGATCGAGGAAGGCGTGCGCGTGCTGATGCTGTGCGGGCGCGATGATCCACAAGTGGCCAATGGCCCCAACTTTGACGAGATGATGGCCCAGATCGAAGATGACCGCGTGAACAAACGCGCACAGACCTATCTGCGCGATCTTCGGCGCGATGCGGTGATCGAATACAACTGACAGGTGCTGCCAACGGCCGGTGGATGATGGGGTGCGGTTGCGCTTGCGCTGGACGGCCTGTGTCGGCAATATAGTAAGCAACACTAACGATCTATCGGAGAGCTGCGCCATGTCTGAAGACTATGTTCCCCCCAAAGTCTGGACCTGGGACAAGGCCAATGGCGGCGCTTTTGCCAGCGTCAACCGCCCCGTGGCAGGCCCCACCAGCACGCGCGAATTGCCGGTGGGCAAGCATCCGTTCCAGATCTATTCGCTCGGCACGCCCAATGGCCAGAAGGCCACGATCATGCTGGAAGAGCTGCTGCAGCTGGGCATTGCCGAGGCTGAATACGATGCGTGGCTGATCAAGATTTTTGAGGGCGACCAGTTCACCAGCGGCTTTGTCGATATCAACCCCAATTCCAAGATTCCCGCGATGGTGGACCGTTCCGGGCCCGAGCCGATCCGCGTGTTCGAATCGGGCGCGATTTTGATGCACCTTGCTGAAAAGTTCGGCGCGTTCCTGCCCACAGCGGGTGCCGCACGTGCGGAGTGCCTGTCATGGCTGTTCTGGCAAGTGGGCAGCGCCCCGTTCATCGGCGGCGGCTTTGGCCATTTTTACAACTATGCGCCGTTCAAGATCGAATACGCGATTGATCGCTATGCGATGGAGACCAAGCGCCTGTTCGATGTGGCCAACCGCCGCCTGGCCGAAAGCCGCTATCTGGCGGGCGAAGATTACACGATTGCCGACATCGCGACGTATACGTGGTTCGGCAATATCTACCGCGGCGAGGCTTATGGCGATGCCGCCACGTTCCTTTCCATGCACGAATACGAACATGTCGGCCGCTGGGTGGGCGAGATCGACGCGCGCCCCGGCGTGTTGCGCGGGCGCCTGGTCAATTCGAGCAAGGGCCTGTCCGAGCGCCACGACGCCAGCGATTTCGACATGCTGCCGCCCGAGACACTGAAAGGCATCGTCAAGGGATTCTGACCTGTTTGAAAGGGGTGGGAGGAAACGCGGGAAACCCCGCTCTTGCCCCTTGGCATCTGCGCGCGCCGCGTTATAAGCGCGCGCTCTGCTGGGGCGTCGCCAAGTGGTAAGGCAGCGGCTTTTGATGCCGCCATTCGCAGGTTCGAATCCTGCCGCCCCAGCCAGCTTTCCCATAAACCACTGCCACTGGACCTGCCACAGCGGCAGAGGCCTGCCTCAGCGCTGTTGCAGTTCGTAGCTTTGCCGCATCAGGAAGGGCTCGCCCGCCACGCGGGTCTGCTTGGTGATGCGCAGGCGGTTGCCGTCGCGCGTCAGGATCTTGCGCGTGATGACGGGGCGTCCGCCTTCTTGCCCCACGCCATCGAGCACGACGGTGAGCGCCGCGCCATCAGCAGAGACGCGCGCTTCGGCCACGCGCCACTGATCGGGCGCGTTCTTGCCGCTGGTGGTGGCGAGCGTCTGGCCGGTGGGATCGAAGGCCCATGTCTCGGCCGAGCGCACAATTTTGCCGGGGCCATCATCAAAGGTCCACGAGAGCACATTGCCATCGCTTTGCATCAGCGTTGGCAGGGTTTCGCGCGTGTCCTTGCGGAAATCGCGGTAGTCGAGCGTTCCAGCCCAGTCCCCCGCCAGCGCCTTTGCCACCACTGCTGCGGGATTGGCCGGGACCGAGAGCAGACCTTGGGCCACGCCCACGGCGCGGTCCCGTCCGGCCTGATAATCGGCCAGCGTGGGCACGACCAACTGGTCGGCGGCAATGCCCTTGCCGGATGTGAAGCTGGCGATGGCGGTGCGGTTCCACGCTTCGGGCACGCGCACCTTGATGCCGCTGGCGGGGAGTTTCAGCAGGAAGATGCGGCCCGCGGTCGGCCCTTCGGCGCTGCCGCCGCTGTCCTCACCGATCACGGTCGCTCCAGCTTTCTCCTTAAGCTGCGCGATAGCCATGGTCGTGGCCGATCCCGCGCGTGGGCCGCTGAGGATGGTCAGGCGCCCGGCAAAGCGGTTTTCGCCGACCGGTTGCTGTTCGAAGCGGGTGTCTGAATCGCTGAGCTTGGCACCGCTCATCACAGGGATGCGATCATACCAGCCATCAGGCGTGCGGGTGAACTGGTTGAGCGGCGCGTTGAACAGCGCGTCGGTATCGCCCCACGCGCTGATAAATTGCGGCAGATCGCCATAGCGCACCGCTTTCAACCGTTGCGGCTTGGCCCAGAGGAACGGCGTGTTGATCAGATAGCGCCCGAGCGCCAGCGGCACATCCTCTGACCCGCCGCCATTGCGGCGCAGATCGAGGATCAGGTGTTCGGTCCCCGCCTCTTTCATGGCGGCAAAGAACCCGCTGAGGAAGGCGGTGGCCTGCACCGGGTTGCGATAATTGACGAACGTATCGATCCCCAACCGCGCAACTTTGCCGTTCAGCCGCCAGATTGTGCTGTTGTAAAATTCGCTGCGATACTTCGCGCCGGGGGCGGCGAGAGCAGTCCATTGCGCAAAGCGGATGGGTTTGAGGTTGGCGATGGTGGTGACGGTGCCGCCAACCGGCTTCCACGCAATCTGCCAGCTTTCGGGAAAACCGAAGAGCGCGGGGTAATTCTCGTTGAAATCATCGCCCATCAGATCGCTGTCGTCGGCCAGCTTTGCGGCAATCGCGTGATCGGTGGTGCCATCATAGGATACCAGCGGCGCGAGTTTCAAAAGCAGGGCGGGCACGGCGCTGCCGTTGATCGAGACGATTTCGCTCCCCACCGGCGGCGCGCCTGCCTGAGCATCACTGGCGACCACGATCATCCGCCCCTCGATCAGTTGGAAGCGCAAGGGCAAGTGTGTGGGGTTGGCGGTGCGGAATGCGGAGATCGCATCGGGCATTTCGGCCTTGGTATGATCGCAATGGATCGCGGCCAGCAGGCGGGCGACCTCGGCATGGAGCGCAAGATCGGTGATCGGTGCGGCGGCGGCGGCCTCAACCCGCGCGAAGGCCGCATCGATCGCGGTCTTGGCGCTATAACGATAGAGGCCCGGATGCACCGTCTCCAGCGCGCGGCGCAGCAGCGCGACATCGCGGGTGGCCTCTTGCGCGGTAAGCAGGCGCGGCGTGTAGCGCGCAGCGTCTGCGGCCTGTTCGGCCGGTTGGGCGGTGGCCGGAGAAACCGAAAACGGCAGGGCGAGGAGCGCCGCAGCGGCAAGGGTAAAGTGCTTCATCGGGATCGCTCCAGTCGGTCGGTGACCTGCCCCTGTGGCCCAAACGCCGGAGCAGTGTGCCCATGGCCGAACTTTGCCGATTGGGAAACATGGCACATGGGATCGGCGCGCCTCGTGTCAGAACGGGCATGGTCAGCGGGCCAATTTGCACATGGCAAGCGTGGCTTCATAAAAGAAAAGGCGATTGGGTCCTTTGCAAACAAAGCCTCGTCATTGCGAGCGCAGCGAAGCAATCTAGAGTCGCGCAGAGCCGCTCTGGATTGCTTCGCTGCGCTCGCAATGACGAAGCAAAAGGGAACGTGTCTGCAAGAGACTTAATCACGAAAGAAAAAGGGGTTCGCGCAGAGGGCGCAAAGGACGCAGAGATGGAGCGTGGGAGCGCAGCTTCTTTCACGCCCATGGCTTTGTGAGGGCCGCTGCATCGGGCTTCATGAGACGGCTTGGCCGTTGCTCCAGTCTCTTTGCGATCTTTGCGTTCATGGCGGTCTCTGCGCGAAACGCCTTCTCGGCTTGGGCCTGACGGCAAGATTGATGCGTTCGCCAAATGGACGGGTTTGCCAGTGACGCAATCGCCTTTGCAAAAGGGCTTGGACAAAGCGGCGGTGGGCTTGGCATGGGAGGGCATGACCGAGATTACGTTGCGCCCTGCCCGGCCCGAGGAACTTCCCGCGCTTGAACAGATTATCGCCGCATCGGCCCGCATGCTGAGCGCCGGGTTCTATACGCCCGAAGAGACCGAGGCGGCGATTGCCCATGTGTTTGGTGTGGATAGCGAATTGGTGGCCGACGGGACCTATCTGGTGGCCGAAGAGGCGCAGACGAGCGATGCGGCCCCTGACCACAGAATTCTGGGCTGCGGCGGCTGGAGCAAACGCGCCACGCTGTTTGGCGGAGATCGATTCGCTGGACGGCAATCGGGCCTGTTGGACCCGAAGACCGATGCGGCAAAAATTCGCGCCTTCTTTGTGGCTCCTTATGCTGCCCGAAAGGGCATAGGCGCAGCTTTGCTGTTTGCCTGTGAAGAAGCGGCGAAGTCTGCGGGCTTTTCACGCACCGAACTGATGGCCACATTGCCCGGCGAGCCCTTTTACACAGCGCACGGATATTGCCCCGGAGATGCGGTAAGCATTGATTGTGGGGGAATTAAAGTTGGCTTTGTGCAGATGTTCAAGACTCTGTAGAAACATATCAGAAACATCTACCGACAGATTCTCGTGTCAAACGATTGTATCAATTACGCCACAGAAGCTGCGTGATCCAATAATTCTGCGCGAATTGCGTATTCCCCGGTTTGCCCCTCTGTCCTCTCTCCTGATGCAGGCACTACGGTGTCGGGATGAGGGCTTAACAGGACAACAGAGCCGTAACTCACTGAAATTTCAGGAGTGGCCACTTCAGGGGGTTTATCGTGACACCACGCAATACTATAACGGGCCACGCAAAAGCAGGTGTGCGCAGCACGCGCTTTACGGCCTCCATTCTTGCGCTGGCCATTGCCGGTGCCATGGCACCACAGGCCTTCGCGCAAGCAGAAGCATCCGCACCAGAACCGCAGGCAGAAGCCACCACCGGCCCCGATGGTTCGACCATCGTTGTCACCGGCACGCGCCGTAACGACCGCACTGTGCTGGAAAGCGCGGTTCCGGTTGACGTGTTCAGCGCCGATGATTTCAAGGCACAGCCCGCACCGCAATTGCAGACGATCCTGCAAACGCTGGTCCCTTCGTTCAACCAGCAGCGCAACCTGCTGGGCGATGCTTCGGCCTTTGTCCGCCCGCCGACGCTGCGCGGCCTGCCATCTGACCAGATCCTCGTGCTTATCAACGGCAAGCGCATGCACCGCTCGGCGCTGGTGCAGGTGGCTGCAGGCGCGCTGAACGCTGGCGCACAGGGCGCTGACCTTTCGCAGATTTCCGCCCCTGCCATTGGCCGTATCGAAGTGCTGCGTGATGGTGCTGCGGCACAATATGGCTCGGACGCCATTGCCGGCGTGATCAACCTTGGCCTGCGCAAGGACACGAACGCGTTCGAAGTGGCCGCCCGTTATGGCCAGACCTATGAAGGCGATGGGCAGGACACGCAGCTTTCCGCCTTCATCGCGCGGCCCATTGGCAGCGATGGCGGTTTTGTGAACATCACCGGTGAATTCATCGACCAGAACGTGTGGGACCGCTCGGTGCCGCGCCCGGTCGTGCCTGCACTGGCCGCTCTCAACCCGGCGATTATTACGGATTACCCCACCGGCAACCGTCTGGGCGGCCCGGAAAACCGCGCCTATCGCGCCGTGGTCAACATGGAAATCCCGGCAGGCGACACCACGTTCTATGCGTTCGGCAACTATGGCAAGCAGCGGCAGGGCAACGACTTCAACCTGCGTCACCCGCGCACGGTAACGGTTGCGCCGATCCCCGGGCGCCCCGGCACGGCCACTATCAGCCGTTCGGTCAACCCCGTGTTCCTGACACAAGTTGGTGTGGATTCGCTGGGCCGTCCGCAGTGGGATGCCAATGGCGCGACGTTTGACGTGTTCACCATCCCGACCTTCCAGAACGGCTTCGTACCGTTCTTCGAAGCAACGAACGAGGATCTGGGCCTTGTCGGCGGCTTCAAGGGCACCGAGTTCGGCATCGATTACGACCTGTCGATGATGTACGGCATCAACACGATCCGCTACTTCATGTCCGATACACTCAACGTGTCGCTTGGGCCGCAAACGCCGACCAGCTTCTACATGGGCAAGGTCCAGCAGCGCGAATTCAACTTCAACGGTGATTTCAAGACCAAGGCGGAGATCGGTCTGGCCGAGCCGCTGTTCATCGCCTGGGGTGTGGAAGTACGCCGCGAATCGTTTGAAACGGGTCTTGGCGATCAGGCTTCGTGGCAGGTTGGACCTTACGCTTCGCAGCGGCTGGTGCAGTGCACGTTGGCTGGTGCGCCGGTCGCCTGCTCAACGCCGGGCGCATCGGCACCTGCGTTCCTGCGCATTGCCACTGGCCTGCCCGGATCGAACGGCTTCCAGGGCTTTGGTCCGGGTTCAGTGGGTGAAAGCGGCCGCAACAACTACTCGGGCTATCTCGATCTTGGAGCCACTCTGGTCGAAGGGCTCGATATCGGCCTTGCCGGTCGTTACGACTACTTCGACGATTTCGGCGACACGGTGAACGGCAAGTTCAGCGCGCGCTGGGAAGTGAACGACATGATCGCCCTGCGCGGTGCGGCATCGACCGGCTTCCGCGCACCGACGCCGGGCCAGCAGAACACCCAGAACCTGACCACCGGCTTCCCGTTCAACTCGGTGGTGCCATTGGGCATTCTGACCGCACGGCCTGACAGCGCCATCGGCCAGTTCTACCTGGCCCAGCCGCTGAAGCCGGAAAAGTCGACCAGCTTCTCGGGCGGCCTGGTGTTGACGCCGGGCAGCGGGTTCAACCTGACGCTCGACTACTACAACATCACCGTGAAGGACCGCATCGGGATTACCGGCAATATCAACCCGGCAGCTGACGTGGCTTTCCTGCTGGCGCAGGGCATTCCTGAGGCGGCAGAATTGGGCGCAGTCCGGTACTTCACCAATGCCTTCAAGACCCGCACACAGGGCGTTGACATGGTGCTGTCGCACCGCGCCAACACCGGCATCGGCCGCTTCAACAGCAGCCTTGCCGTCAACTACAACAACACCAAGGTGCTTGAGCGCCGGACGATCACCGGCGCTCTGGCCAGTGGCCGCACGATCACGCTCTCGCCGGTGGACGACGTGCGCGTGGGCAACATCGAGCTGTCACAGCCACGCTGGCGTGCGGTGCTGTCCTCCAGCTGGACCGACGGCACGTTCGATGCCACGGCGCGAGTCAACTACTTCGGCAGCTACACGACGTTCTTCGATCCGGTAACCTCCGGCATCGGCGCAACGCCGGGTGTGACGGCGGCTGAGGCGGCAGCGCTCTATCCTGCAACCAACTGGTCGAAGAAGTTCGGCGCACAGGCCAGCGTCGATCTGGAAGTGGGCATGACCTTTGCCGAGAAGTACCGGATGGCGGTGGGTGCGCAGAACCTGCTGAACACTTATCCGGCCCGCGAAACGCGCAACATCTACCCGACCACGGGTGGAGCGCTGAACGGTTCGATCTATCCGGATACGGCACCGATCGGCCAGCAGGGCGGTTTCTGGTACGTGCGCGCTTCGGCACGCTTCTGATCGATCAAGGAATGGCCGGGTGGGGAGTGCCTCTCTCCACCCGGTTCCTTGTGCGATCTCTCCATCAGGCATACCCTTCGGGGCAGAGTGCGCCGATCACCGTATTCGCCAGCGGCACACAAGCGCCCAATGAGAATGCTTCCGGGACCAAGACGCCCGATTTCCAGTCCAGAGGACTATTGGATGACACTTGATGCAGCGCTGCCGATGAGCAAGCGCGATCTTCTTGCCCTCATCGGTCGTACTGGGGGCGCTGCGGCGATGTATTTCGCCATGTCCAATCTTGGCCAGGCCCATGCATCCCCCTTCAAAGGCGTGCCGGTGCTGGATGGCGGGGCCAAGGGCGCCTCGGTCCTGATCCTGGGCGCAGGGGTGGCAGGCCTCACCGCCGCCTATGAACTGCGCCGCGCCGGATACAAAGTGCAGGTGCTGGAATACAACGACAAGGTTGGTGGCCGGTCATGGACGCTGCGCGGGGGTGACACCTACACCGAACTGGGCGGCGCGGTGCAGAACTGCGGTTTTGCGGAAGGCAACTACATCAATCCCGGCCCGTGGCGCATTCCGCACAACCACTATGCAATCATGCATTACTGCCATGAACTGGGCGTCGCGCTCGAACCGTTCATGCAGCTGAATTACAACGCCTATATCCATTCCTCGAAAGCCTTTGACGGCAAGCCGCAGCGGTTTCGGCACATTCAGGCAGACTTCATGGGCCATGTCAGCGAGCTGCTGGTCAAGGCGGTGAAGAAGGATGCATTGGCCGATACGGTGACCAAGGAAGACGGCGAAATCCTGCTGGAGGCGCTGCGCGAGATCGGCGCGCTCGACAAGGACTTCCGCTATGTCACCGGGCCCGCTTCGAGCGTGCGGCGTGGCTGGGCCAAAGGTCCGGGCGGCGGGCTGACGGCCGAACCAATTGCATCAGAGCCGATGACGTTTGAAAGCGTGCTGCGGTCGGGCATGTGGAGCCACATCACCGACAGCATGGACACGACCCACCACACGGCGATCTTCCAGCCGGTGGGCGGCATGGATATGATCCCCCGCGCCTTTGCCAAGAAGGTCGGCGACGTCGTGCGACTGAACAGCAAGGTTACGGCGATCAAGCAGGACGAAAAGGGCGTGACCGCGAGCTATGTGGACACGAAGACCGGCGAGAAGCTGACCGCGCAGGCCGACTGGTGCATTTGCACGATCCCGCTTTCGATCCTGAGCCAGATCGAAATGAACGTGGGCGCGGATATGGCAGCGGCCATTGGCGCGGTGCCCTATGCCGCATCGCTGAAAGTCGGGCTGGAGTTCAAGCGCCGGTTCTGGGAGCAGGACGAGCAGATCTATGGCGGCATCACGATGACCGACCTGCCGATTGGCCAGATCAGCTATCCCAGTAGCAAATATGGCTCGGCAGGGCCGGCATCGTTGCTGGGGGCCTATGGCTTTGGTGCGTTTGCGTTCGAATTCACCTCGCTACCCCCGGCAGAGCGGGTGGCGCGCACGGTGGAATGGGGCAGCCGCATCCATCCGCAATACAAGGAAGAATTCCTCAACGGCATTGCTGTGGGCTGGCACCGCGTGCCGTGGACGCAAGGCTGCTTTGGCCAGTGGACCGACGAAATGCGCGCCGAGCATTACAAGAACCTGTGCCAGATCGACGGGCGCATCATGCTGGCGGGCGAACATGCCTCGTACATTCCGGCCTGGCAGGAAGGCGGGATACTCTCGGCGCTCGATACGATCGGGCGGCTGCACCAGCGGGTCATGGCGGGTTAAAGGGGCTTTACGATGAAGCAGGGATCGATGGTTCTGGGCGCGGCAGCGGCGCTGGCGCTGGGCTGCATGGCAGCATCGGCAGTGGCGCAGACGGCGGCGGACGCTGCGGGGCGGGCCAAGCCGGGTGCCGCTTTTGCCGGTGATGCCGATGGCGCATTCCAATCACCTTTCAGCTTTGGCGAGCCTGATGGCGAAAAGATGTATCGCCGGGTCTGCGCCGGGTGCCACATGCCCGATGGCAAGGGCGCAAAGGGCGCTGGCTTCTATCCGGCGCTGGCGGGCAACGAAAACGTCGCATCGGGCGATTATGTGGTTTATGTTGTGGTCAAGGGCATGCACGGTATGCCCGGCGTTGGCCGCATGATGACCGACGCGCAAGTGGCCGATGTCGTGAACTATGTGCGCACCAGTTTTGGCAACAAATACCGCGACAAAGTGACCGCGGCCCAAGTGAGCGCGGTGCGCTGAGCAAGACCAGCCCAGAAGAAGAGGATACGACCATGATTAAACTCCCCAAAACCTTGCAGGCTGCAACGCTGCTGACCGCATCGGTGCTGGCCGCTGGGCTGGGCGCATCGGCGGCCCATGCAGGCACGATTGTGCGCCACACCAATCCGGGCCCGGCGATCATCCTGAACGGCGTGACCGTGCCGGCCGATGCCGAATGGCTGATGCTGAGCGGCCAGCTGGCCAGCCCGATCGATCCGGCCAAGACCGAAGGCATGGAAGCCTATGGCGACACCAAGACGCAGACGGTCAGCACGTTCAAGAAGATCGAAGCTGCCCTTGCCAAGCAGGGCTATGCGATGTCTGACGTGGTCAAGCTGACGGTGTTTGTGGTCGGTGATCCCAAGCTGGGCGGCAAGATGGACTTTGCCGGGTTCAACGCCGGATATCGCGAATTCTTCGGCACGGCGGCCAATCCCAACCTCGTCGCACGCTCGACCGTGCAAGTCGCGGCGCTGGCCGGGCCGCAGTTCCTGATCGAAATCGAAGCAACGGCGGCCAAGGTTCCGGCCGCGCCGATGCGCAAGAAGAAGTAATCGAGGCTCGAGCGCTGCGCGGAAGCTAAGACCTTAAGATCACACCACCTTCCGTTCGTGTCGAGCGAAGTCGAGACACCCCGCCAAGTGTCTCGACTTCGCTCGACACGAACGGATTTTTTGTTTCGGTGCGAAAACAGAGGGATCTATTCTGGCCAGGTGCCGGTCTGGCGCAGCGCTTCGCCCAGCGCGACAGCGCTGGCGATGGCCAGATTGAGCGAGCGCACTTCCGGCCGGATCGGGATCAGCACCCGCGCATCGCAGCTTTGTGCTACAGCAGCGGGCACCCCTGCACTTTCCTTGCCGAACAGCAGCACATCATCGGGTTGGAAGGCAAAGTCATGCAGAGGCTCACTGCCCTTGGTGGTGAACAGGATCACCCGCTGCGGGCCGAGGCTGGCGCGGAAGGCCGCGAAATCGGCGTGGCGCGTGACATCGACGTGATCGATATAGTCCATGGCGGTGCGCCGCACGCGCCGATCGTCCCAGACAAAGCCCATCGGCTCAATCAGGTCCACCGGTGTGCCGAAGCACGCACCAAGCCGCAGGACAGCGCCGACATTTCCGGCGATTTCGGGTTCATAAAGGGCTATACGCATCGGCGCTGAGTGGCGGCAGGCGGCGCTTGGCGCAAGTCTGTTCGTGCCCAGTCATCTGGGGCTGAAGTGAGTTGCATGACACCTCCCAGTCGCCCCGTGCTTGACACGGGGCTTGGCTAGCCTTGGCCGACAATTAAAGCCAAGGCCCGTGTCAAGCATGGGCCGACGACGTCTTGTGGAATGGCGCGGCATTCAAGCATTCTCAACTTCGCCCAACCTATAAGGCGACGACGATCCGACGGGGCGGGATCGGGGAGACAGAGCGTGGGCTTGTTCGGGTTTGGCCGCAAGGGCGTGGGGCAGACGGGATTTGGGCGCAAAGGTCTGCAGTCGGACCAGACCGGCGCGGCACCGCCTGAAGCCCCGCCGTCAGGCCGCATCTTCGGCAATCGCCGCGCAAGTGCGGGCACATCTGCGTTTGATCGCCACTTTGCGCACGCGCAAAGCCATGTGCGCGATGCGCGCTATCCCGCGTCAGGTTGCCTACCGGCCCTGAAAGACCTGTCAGCCGAAGAGCGGGGCGAATTGCTGGTCGATATGGTCGGCCGCCCCGGGCTTTACGATGGCTTCCTTCAGGACAAATCGCCGCAGGAGCTGATCGCCTATCACACGATGCAGGCCATCTGGCAGACCGAAATTGCCGTGCGGGCAGAGCATCTGGGGCCGCTACTGACGATGCTGACAGGCAACAAGGACTTCCGCACCAAGACCTACTACGAAAAACCCCTCGACACCTTATTGAGCCTGATCAGCAGCGCGATCAAGCAGGGGGCCTATCTTTCCAGCGGAGATTGCGAGGCGCTGGCGCAGATGGCCAGCGACATTCGCAGCGGTCGCAAATCCTATCGCAAGGCCGATACCAAGAAGATGATCGCGCGGGCCGAGCGGATCGAGAAGCTGGCGGGCGTGGAAGTGAGCGGCGGGGACTTGCTGATGCAGCGCTGCGAGGGCGCAGACAATCCGTGGGCGATTGTTCCGAAAGAGCGCCCCAACGCCCAGTTCTGGGCTGATCTGTTTGCCGAGGTGACCGTGGCACTCGAAGCCATCCGCGCCGACACCAAGGGCAGCACCAAGCCCGCATGGATGCGCGATGCCACCGCCTTTGCCGAAACGTGGCCCGCGTGCGGGGATGTTGCGCCGCAGTTTGGCGCGTGGAACAGCGTGGACAAACCATTTGCGGCGCTGAGCCAGCACAACGGCAAGCGCAGCGGCTTTGCCGATCCGCAAGCCTATCGCCGCCTGCCGGGAACGATTGCGCTGGCCGAGGCGCATTCGCGCTATAACTGGATGAGCGATCAGATTCCGGGGCTTGAGGTGCTGGCTGATCTGGAAAACCCGGCGTGGACCGCGCTGGTGGAGCACCTGATCACGCAGCGCCGCGCGACAAAGGCGACGGCGGCGTGGCAGAAGGAAGCGCTGGCGCTGTGCCAGCCCATCGGCCTTGCCACGGTGGAGGCACGGCTGCACGATTGGCTGGCGCTGTTCCACGATCCGCTGCTGGACATGGGCGTCTTCACCGATGTCTGCAATGGAGAGCGCTTTGCCTCGGCCATCGACCGGCTGGAAGCGGACCATCCCGAATGGCCGGTGCGCCATGGCGGGCAGACCGTGGCGCTGGGGCGCGCGGTGGCGATGAAGCTGGCCAGTGGCGATGGCAAAGCGATCTGCAACGCACTGCATACGCAACTGATCCGGCTGGACGATCATGTCTACAAGAACACGCGCGTGACAAATGGCGTGCTGGGGCTGACCAAGCCGCAATACCAGCGGATCGAAGGCCACGGCAGTTACTACACGATGGCCAGCGCGATGCGGGTGAGCGTGGAGAACGAGGAATTCCTGCGCGGGGCCGTGTGGCTGCTGCCCCTGATGCCAGACCGCGCGCGGGCGATCACTGCGCTGGCCGATGTGGCACAGACGGCGGCGACCTATATGTGGACGGGCGAGGAAGGCATGCGGTCAACGATCGTGGCAAATGCGGCGATTGCCACGCTGATCGCGATGGGGGGCGCCAAGGGCGGCAGCGATATCGATCAGGCGGTGCTGCGGCTTTCCAAGACCATCGACAACTGCACGATCAACCCGCCGCTGTTCAAGTATTTGAATGGTGGGGGTTAGGCTGCGGGGGGGCTTTCTGGGTGTTGGTGCGATGGCGGCTTTGAGTTGGTGTTCGACAGAAGCTGCGTTTCAGGAAACGACGCCGTTGCAGACCTTTGGTCCAGTAGGTAAGTTCGGTAAATGAGCGGAATAACTGAAGAAGACTCCGATGCTGCTTGGCAGGATGCAGGCCTGGCCGCAGTCCAATCATTTGCCGGTGAGCTTCGAGGGCTTCACCGAAGCAATCCTTGGCCCAACATACCTATTTTGCCACAGGCGATGGCCTATCTCATGACTGAACTCTGGGACCGTGGTTTCACTCAAACCCAAATTCGTGAGGGATTTGAAGCTGCATTGGCGGAACTCCCCCAATATACACTCGGGGACGAAGTCAGGTCGTAATTGCCGCTCCCCACCCAATTTCTGCCATTGGACCGCAATCTACAAAACCCAGATATCAGCCGTTGATCTCGATGGAATGCGAACGTCTGCTGCTAAGTGATCTGTACCGAGTAGCCGCCTGGCAGGGTATGAAGCCATTGCGGATGTTGCGTAAAACATAGACCCAACATCTTCGTCGCCCCGTGCTCGACACGGGGCTTGGCTGCCTTTCGGGGCGCTGGCTTCGCTGGGTAAGGATCACTTCACAGTAAGTCCCGTTCGTGTCGAGCGAAGTCGAGACACCGCGCTGTGTGTCTCGACTTCGCTCGACACGAACGGGAGTACGGGTGGTTTCAGGGGGCGGCTTTCCAACGTCGGTTTACCTGCGTCCACGCCGCCTACCCATGTTCGGTATAGCCCTTCCCAGTCTTTTCCAGCGTCAGCTTGTTGGCTTCGCGGCGGGCGCGGTCTGGGTCTTCGAAGGTTTTGACCATGCGTTGGCCCTTGGTGCCGACGCGGCCGAATTCGACGATCAGGTTGTTGCCTTCGACGCCCACACGCCAGAACTTGTTCGAGGCTCCGGCGACGAGGCGGTATTCGGTCAGGCTGCTTTCGGGCGCGGGCTCTGCGTCTGCAGGGTTCGCGCTATCGCTGGCTTCGGGGGTGGGTGCCAGCGGATCGGGCGTGGGGGCCAGTTCCGGCGCGGGCGGGAGGCTGGCGGTGGCGAGGTCCCAGCTTGAGCGCTGCAGTTCCTGTTCGATGCGTTCGATCACGGCCGATTTGGCGCGCAGCCAGCTGCTGGCCGGGACATCGATCACGCGCCAACCAAAGGCGCGCAGGATGCAGGGGCGGAAGACGAAGCGTTCTTCGATGGCGGTATCGGCGGTGGCCGCACGATCGAGCAGCACGCCCAGCGCATAGCCGCCGCCTGCGGGATCAACGATGGCCAGATCGCAGCGGAAACTGGCGCCGCCGACATGTTCGTGCACCTCGTGCCCCTTGGCGCGCAAGGCCTGCGCCATGGCGCTGCGCACCGGATCGGGCGGCAGCGCGGCATCAAACGTGCGCGCGGCATCGGGGTTGAGCGTGGCCAGCACGGCCTGCGCATTGTCCTGCGCGCCTGCCGATTGCGCTTCGGCAAAGGCGAGGAAGCTGCGCAGCGCGCGGGCGCCATCGTTGTGGATGTTGGTAATCGCCTCGGGCGGGATCGACGAGACGATGGCCATGTGCAGGCGGGCGCGGCTGAAGATCACGTTAAGCCGCTTTTCCCCGCCGCGCTGGTTGATCGGGCCGAAGTTCATCGCCATGCGCCCTTCGGGGCCGGGCGCGTAGCAGACGCTCATCAGGATGATGTCGCGTTCGTCGCCCTGCACGTTCTCCAGATTCTTGACGAACAGGCCGTTGAACTGGCCATCGTCCTCGCGCTCCACCTCGCGCGTCAGCGCTGCGGCAAAGGCCTCGTCCTGCGCGGCGAGCCGTTCCAGCGCGTCTTCGATTTCGGACTGTTGCGCTTCGGAAAAGGCGACGATGCCGATGCTCTGGCCAGACTTGCGGGCCAGCAATTCGCGCACCAGCCCGGCGATATAGCGCGCCTCGGGCAGGTTGGCGCGGCGATCATAGACGCCATCGGCCATGCGGTGCGTGGTGATGGGCGCGGACAGCAGGCGGTCAACCCCGGTTGCCCATGCTTCCTCGCTGACCGATTGCACGGGCTGCGCACCATCATGGCGCTGGCGCAAGGAGCGGTCCGGGATCGTCACCAGTTCACCCGCATAGAACGCTGCGTTGGAAAAGCTGATCAGCGCTTCGAAGCGGCTGCGGTAATGCCATGCCAGCAGCGTGGCGGGCAGATTGCGCGCGGCCTGGCTGAGCAGGCTATCGGCATCAAGCACGATGGACACGCGCTCACCATCCTCCTCGGCGGTCACCTCCATGTCCTCTTCCGATTGCGCGGAGGAGAAGAAGCTGGTGGGCGGCAATTGCATTTCATCGCCCACGATCACGACCTGGCGCGAGCGGCACAGCGCGGGCACGGCGTCTTCGGTGGGGATCTGGCTGGCTTCGTCGAAGATCACCACGTCGAACAGATCGGGTTCCAGCGGCAGGGTATCGGATACGGACAGCGGGCTCATCAGCCAGACGGGCTTCAGATCGTTGACCACGCGGCCCGTGTCACCACTCGCCAGTTCGCGGATGGATTTGTAGCGCATCGATTTGCCGAATTCGTGCTCCAGCTCGCGCCGCCCGGTGGCGTAGACCTTTTTGAAGGCACGACCGGCGCTGTCGAGCTGGGTGACCGAGGTTTCGGACTTGCGCACATTGTCGCGGAATTTGCGGTGCAAGTTGGCGCGGATGGCGACCGAGTTCTGATCGCGCAGCAGATCGCGCGCAGCAGCGGCGCGGCGGGAGATGGCAATCAGGCGGTCGATATCGAAGCGGCGGATATCGGGGTTGGCGCGTTCCCGCCGAGCGATGGCTTCGTCCACCACCAAAGCTTCGATGGCCGGAAGCGGCATGGGCAGCGTGGTGAGCATGGCCGCGACCGCTGGATCGGCGGCGTGGACTTCGGCAAGGTGCGGCAGGAGATCGGGCAGATCATCAAGGCTCTCGCGCAAGTCGCGCAGCCATTCGGCCAAGGCATCGAGCGACATTGCGCCTGGGCTTTGCACTACGGGCGCAAGCGTCTGCTCCAGCGCGCGCAATGTGGGGGCGGCTTGGGCGGTGCGGGCCAGCGCGGTGGCTCCATAAGCGGACCGGGCCAGCGCTAGCAGCGGCTGCTGGGCATTGCCTTGTGCGGTGTCAGCCAGTTGCGAACGCAAGTCCAGCAATGCGGCCAGATCGGGCGTGCCAAGCCGCTGTTCGAGCGAGGCACTGGCGGCAGTGCGTTTCGCGCGGGCTTCGTGGAGCGCAGACAGGAGTTCAAGCACCGCAGCGACTTTGGGCTTCACCGCGTGCGAGGCGAAATCATAGCGGGCCTGCACCGTGGCTTTCAGCGCGCGCCATGGGCCGCTGAGGAAGGCGAGGAACGAGCCCTCCTTGGCCCGCGCCAGTTCGAGCGCGGCGGCGGTGTCTGCCGGGTCGAGCGGATCGTGCCAGCCTTGCGCGGCGCTGGCGGCGATGACTTCGGCGCCTTTCAGCGTGGCGAGGTTTGCAAGATCAGCCTGCAGGGCTCGTGAATCCGGCGAGAGTGGATCGAGCAGGCCGGGGGTGCGGGCAAGACCGGTGGCGACCATGCGTTCGGCGCATTCGGCCAGCGCCATTGCTTCTACAAGCGTGGTGTTGCCGGTCAGCGGCAGCGCGGTGTCTTCCAGCAGCGGATCAAGGCGTTGCAGGTGCGCTTCGGCACTGTCAGCCGCGGCGGAAATGTTGGCGTAGGGACGGTCTTCGCGCAGGACCTGTCCGTTCAGGCGGGCCAGCGGATGGGCGGCAAGGCTGGGCGTGCCGACAATCTCGTGCATCGCGCGGAACACGCGCGCGGCCATATCGCGATGGCGGTCCCAAAGGGCGACGGCAGGCAAAGCCTCACGCGCGGCGATGCCTATGCCGGGAGGCACAGCGGGCAAAGCGGCGGCGCGGCGCACCAAATCGCGCAAGGGATGTTCGCCATCGCTGGCCGTGTGGCCCACGGCCTTTTCGAACGCGGCGATTTGCGATAGTTGGTCCTGCAGCGTGGCCACGGTCTGTGCGCGGGTGGCGATGGCATCTTCCAGCCCGTCAGCAGTGCGGCCCCAGCGTTCATAGTGATCGCGCAGATCGGCGATGAAGGCCTTTTTGTCGTCCTGCGAATCGTGGATGATCGTGGCAAGGCCATCGAGGCCCGCCTGCCCCAGCCGGTGGAACACCACATCGAGCGCGGCGCGCTTTTCGCAGACGAAGAGCACGCGTTTGCCTTGGCCCGCAAAGTCGGCGATCAGATTGGTGATCGTCTGCGATTTGCCGGTGCCCGGCGGCCCCTGAATGATGAAGCTGCGTCCGCTGCGGGCAAAGGCCACCGCCTGATCCTGCGTGGCGTCGCTGGGCACCACGCCCCATTGTTCCGCAGGCGGGATCGGCGGCGGGGCATCGCTGGCAAAAGAGCGCGGATCGATGGAGAACACTTGATCGAAGGCTGGCTGCGTCACGGTCGTATCGATCAGCGCGTTGTAATCGCGCACGAGCGACATCTTTTGGTAGTTGAAATTGGCCAACGTGACTTGCGTGAGATCGATGTCCCACGCAAACTTGTGCCCCTCACCCCCGGCCTTGCCATAGGCCAAGGCTTCGGTCTGGGCGACGGCGAACTGCTGCTTCGGCCCCGAACCACCGCCTGCGGCAAGCCGTTGCGGCAGGGGATCGGGCTTTACGAACTTTTGGAACAGCGCGAGGCCCAGCGGGCGATAATCATCGCGAGCGTAGTTGAAATCGGCCTTGGCGCTGATCGTTTCCTTGCGGCCCGAACGGCGGCGGTTGAAGTGGTTGACCCGCTGGATCGCGCGCTGAAGGATCAGGCGGATGGCTGGGCGTTCCTGCAAGTCCAGCCGCACGCCGGGTTCGCTGGCGTGGATTTGGGTGCGGATCGCTTCGTGGATCGCCTCGATCGGGGTTTCGGCAAGGTCGACCGTTTCGGGCAGTTCGATGGCGTAAAGCTGGCGCAGCATGTGGCGCAGGGCAGGATTGAATTCGGCGACCGAGCCCTTGCAGGTCATCACATACTGATCGCGCACGCCCTTGCGCCGGATGACTTCCACCGGCAGCCACAGCAGGGGCGAACTGATGCGTTCCTCGGGCGCTTCGCGCAAGTTGTGCCAGTGCAGGAAGGCGACTGTCAGGCGCAGGCTGGAAAAGCCGTATTCGTTACGGTTGCGGACGTTTTCCTGAATGATCCGGTCAAGCTGCGAGGGGATCTGCGGCTGATCTTCAAAGCGCAGCCAGTGGTTGAGCGGCACGGGCTTGCCGCCCAGCAGATTTGAGGCAAACATGCCTTTCCACGTGCACAGCGCGTCGGCTCGGATGCTTTCGATGCGCATGACGAGCGGGATGCTGGCATCGGTGAAGTTGATCGAGCTTTGCGTTGCGCGAAAGTGGATCAGCCGGTTGCGGCGTGACAGATCGAACAAGCGATCGCGCAGATGGGCCAGCACGGCGGTGCGGCGGCCGGGCACGCCTTGTGCCTGAGCCAGCACACGCTGCACTTCGATCCCGACCGGCTGATCGCGCCAGGTATCGAGCCTGCGCGCCAGTTCAGCGACGCTGGTGGCGCGGTCATGGCGATTGAGTTCTGTCGCTTCGAGGATCAGCGAGGCGATGACCGGGTGGAGCCGGGGGGCGATGGCGAACAGATTGTCGCGGTTGAGCGAGAAGCGTTCGACATCGTCAAACTCGGCCGGATCAAGCCCGCAGGCGAGCGCGGCCATGACCATGCCCAGCTGGAAAACATCAGTGATTTCATCGTGATGGCCCAGCTCCAGCTCCCAGTTGCGCAGCCGGGTGATGTAGACGGGGCCGGTGATCGTGACCTCATCATCGCCCAGCACCGAGAGGTCATCAACCTTGGTCCCGCGTTCCTCATCTTGCGTGACGCGGTAATTGCCAACAAGTTTGAGCGCACTGGAGGCGTGGGGCTGCACTTCACGGATGGCCTTGAGATTGGCCGCAGGGGCGATGCCTGCAGGGTCAATCAGGGCCAGTTGGCCGTCGTCCAGTTCCACCACGGAATCGAGCGCGATCCGGGCGACGCGGCCCTGCGCGTGCAGGGCTGCCACTTGCCGCATCAGGCCCAGCATAGTATGGACCAGATCATCGGCGGGCAGGAGCTTCTGGTCTTCCAGCACCGCCCGTAACAGGCGGTTCGCGGTGGCGGCGGTAGCTTGAGGGCTGTGGGCGCTATCGTCGGTCATGCTGCCTTTGCCGCCTTTGCCACCAGTTTGTCGGTGCGCGCCTTGGTCCATTTGAGGTCGCGCCGCAGCGCGCCTGTCAGCCGTTCGGTCGCGCCGATTTCAGCGGCGGTCTTGGCGGCGGCAAGCATGACCATATCGGTCGCGTCCGGGTCTGCCATGGCCAGATCGAACATCAGCGCCACGAAGTAATCACGCGTGGCATCGTCAATCCGCTCAATGCCGATCTCGGCAAGGGTAATCCGGGCTTCTTCCTCCTGCCCAAAGTCGGGGAATACCGCGCGCACTTGCGTGACGATCTCGTTGCTGCCGCCTGCGATATCGACGATGAAGCGGGCAAGGAACGCGCGGGTCAGCCGGGTCAGGCGCACCTGCCCCATCAGATCGAGCGATTCAATCGACAGCGGCCCTTGCAAGTGCCGGTCCAGCCAGTCTGCCAGATCGGGGCTTTCCTCCCACCACAATTGCAGAGCGCGGGCGCGCAGGTAGATTTCGGGGTGCGATTGCCCTTGCGATTTGCCGCCCTTGGCCTCGGCCTCTTGCGCTTGGCGCAGATAGGCTTGCGGATCGACAGTGGTAAGGCCAGTCATCACTTTGACCAGCACGGCGACCGCAGGCTCCATCGCGCCTGCTGCGATGGCAGCGCCGCGATCGGCGAAGAGTTCGGTATTGAGGCTCAACAGCCGAGCGGTTTCGCGGTGCGAGGGCTTGGCATCGGGGTAGGACAGTGCATGATCGAACAGGCGGCTGGCGCGGTAGTGATCGCCCTCCCCCATCGACCACAGCAGATAGTGCGACAACTCGTGACCCATCAGCGCCAGCAGTTCTTCAGGCCCAAGCTTTTCCAGAATGGGGCCGAAGAATACGAGGTGAATTTCGCCTGGAACGTAGACGAGCGAGGCGTTCATGCTGCCATCGTTGGCCTGATAGAGAGTGCACGGCGCTGCGATGCCAAGCCGTGCCATCGCGGTCTGGCAGGCTTCGAACACCGCGGCGTGGCCAGCCGGTTCAAGCCGATAAGTGCCACGCAGCATGGTCTCGCGCACCTCATCGGCCTCTTGCGCTTGCGCGCCGGAAGCGGACCATTCCCAGGCATGGCGTTCGTGTTGATTCAGATAGGCCACGACATCGCGATGATAGGCCAGCGGTTCCAGCAAGCGTTGGCGCTGATCATCGTGCATCGGCTATTCCCACTCGAACTGGCGGCAAGGGCCGGACATTAGCGGCCCGGACTTAAGGGAGCGTAACCGGTGCGGGCGGCTTAGTGCAAGCAGGTCTAAGAGTTAGCAGATACGGCGTTTCGCGCAGAAGCAGCAAAGAGGGTGAAGCGGCGGCGACGCTGCTTCGCGAAAACGGACGCTGCGTTTTTCGCATGGGTATTGGGAGAGATGGCCTGTCGGCCAGACGCTCCGGCGTAGGCTAAGCAACCGCTAGCTTGCCCTGCGCCGTGCCTTGACAGCCACAGCGGAATCCTCGCCTGAAGCGATGGCGCCATCGATCGTTTCAGCGGCCAACGGGTGCCCAAACAGGTAACCTTGAACCACATCGCACCCGCAATTGCGCAGGAATGCCGCCTGATCGTGGGTCTCCACCCCCTCGGCCACGACATCCAGCGAGAGCGCATGGGCAAGGCCGACCGTGGCCGATACGATGGCGGCGTCTTCACGATCCAGCGTGATATCGCGCACGAAGCTCTTGTCGATCTTGATGCGATTGATCGGCAGGGCCTTCAGATGGATCAGCGAGGCATAGCCGGTGCCGAAATCGTCCAACGCGACGCTGACCCCGGCGCTGCGCAGCAATTGGAGGGTTTCGATCAAACGCTCTGCCCCGCGCCCGATCAGCACATTTTCGGTCACTTCGATCTCAAGAGCGGCGGGCGAAACCCCGGCCCGGTGCAGGGCATCAAGGATACGCTGCGCATAGCCTGCACTCAAGAGTTCCATGCCCGAGGCATTGATTGCGATGCGACCAAAGGCAAAGCCCTGCTGCCGCCAGTGCCGCATCTGTTCCAGCACCTTGCGCAGCATTTCATCGCCCAGTTTGGTCGCCAGCTCGGCATTTTCGAACGCGCATTCGACCGCTTCGGGCAGCAGCAGGCGATCCCCCACGGCGATCCGCAGGAGTGCCTCGTAACCCACGACCCGGTCTTGCTGGAGCGAATATTGGGGTTGGAAATAGGGCACCGCCAATTTGCTGGCGACCACCAGCTTGGCCAGATCAGACTGGGCCAGACGGCGATCAACGGTTTCCTGCATGTCATTGGAAAAGAAACAGAAGCTGCCGCGGCCCGTCTCCTTGGCGCGGTACATGGCCATGTCGGCATTGCGCAGCAGCGTATCGATTTTCGCCGTGCGCGGCTGAGTCATCACCGCCCCGATGCTGGCCGCGCAATCGAGCTGGCGTCCCTGATAGGCAAAGGGCTGCTTGAGCCGCTGGACTACGGCCCGGAGCTGTTCATCAAGCTCTTCGCGCGATTTCTTCCAGCTTCCCAGAAACACATATTCATCGCCCCCCAGCCGAGCGACATAGCCATAGGCGCCGAGCATTTCGAGCAAACGGGACGCGGCCTCCTTGATCATCGCATCGCCCACCGCGTGGCCAAGCGTATCGTTGACCAGCTTCAGGTGATCGAGATCGATCAGCGCCAGCACCACCCGTGACCGGTCTGCCTTGGCCGTGGCCAGCACGGTTGCGGCGCGTTCGTGCAGGGCGGCCATATTGAGCAGCCCGGTCAGCCGGTCATGCGTGGCGTTCCAGCGCAGGGTCTGTTCCACCCGCAGACGGTCGGTGACATCCTGATTGAGCCCGCTGACAGCAACGATCCGGCCATTGCCATCGCGTTCGGGATAGGTTCTGGCCCAGATCGTGCGCGTGCCGGCCTGCGCCGTCTTGATCGGATATTCAAAAGTCTCGCTGCGTTCGAACACGACGGTGTTTTGCAGGACCGTGTGGATGACGCGGAAATCCTTGGGGTCGGTGACGGTCTTGAGCGCGGCAAAGGGAACAAAGCTCTGCACCCGGGGCATTCCCACCATCGCGCAAGTCTCGGCCGAACAATCGATTCCATCGGCACCCACCTGCCAGCGCCAGCTGCCGATCTTGGCCAGGGTCTGGGTCTCTTCCAGTGCATGGGCATGGCGCGCCAAGGCATCGAGCGCGGTCTTGTGTTCGGTGATATCGCGCTGAACCGAAATCCAATGGGTGAGCTTGCGTTGTGCGTTGAACAGCGGGCGCAGGCTGAAATCGATCCACAGCGGGCTGCCGTCCTTGCGTTTGACCAGCAGATCTTCGCGCATGGGCTGATGCGCCGCCATGCCCGCTTTGATCCGCGCCGACTGCACCGGGTCAAACTTCCATTCGTCAGCCGACCGGGGGACCCGGCCCAGCAGGTCTTCCAGCTTGAAGCCGGTCATCCGCGTATAAGCCTCGTTCGCATAGACGATCCGCAACGCACCGTCCGGCGCATCCGACGCAGCGGCAATGACGATAGCGTCATCGGCTGCCTCAAGAATGGTGGACATGATCCGGGGATCGGTCAGCTCAAGCTTTGAAATAGGCTTATTCTTCATCTGACTTGACTGCTTCCTGCCGAGACAACTCCTTCCGCTCAATCACGCGAGCATCTTCAGACCTGCGATATTAACCGCAATTGCCAAGGAAATCGGGCATGCGCGCTACGTGGTTGCGCCTAGAGCATGAGCGCGGCGATACGGGACAGAACCTTGAACCATACTCTAAATAAAAAAGACGCAATCCAGCGGTAGGGCCTGCCCAAGGCGTGAAGGATATGATGATGAAAGCATTTTTGACGGGCGTGGCGTTGGCAGGTCTGCTCTTGCCGACCATGCCCGCACTGGCCCATGACAACCATGGCGGCCTTACAGAAGCGAAAGCCGCGGGCCGCGCGTCCTCTGCCAAGGCTGCCAAGGGCCGCAAGTGGCTGGCAGGTGATCACCATATTCACAGCGAATTCAGCGCCGATTACGAGGTCGATCCCGCCAATCCCAACGCAGCGCCCAAGCCGCTTCTGGGCAAGGACGGGCGCTACACGATTTCGCGCAATGCCCAGATGGGGGCGAGTTATGGCCTGAACTGGATGGTTTCGACCGATCACGGCGGGCCACTGCATTCGCGGCTGAACTTTGAACAGGCCTATCCGGAACTGCTGGTTGCGCGCAAAACCGTGCCGCAGATCCTGATTTTCTACGGCATGGAATTCGATACCCCCGCCGGCGATCACAGCAGCATGATCATCCCTTTCACTAAAGGCGAACGCGCGCAATTGCGCGACATTGAATCGCGCTTTTCGAAGCGGGAGGCATTTCCCACCGATCCCGCGCGCGATACCGAGCCCAAGATGATCGAGGCCTTGCGCTATATGAAGGCGCAGCCGCGCCAGCCGGTGGTGATTGCCAATCATCCCTCGCGCTCGGCCAAGGACGTGGGCGTTTATGGTCAGTATACGCCTGCCGAATTTCGCAACTGGAATGATACCGCGCCCACCGTATCGGTCGGCATGGAAGGAGCGCCCGGGCATCAGGCCGGAGCCTTGAAGCCCGATGGCAGCAATGACCCCGAAGGCGCGCGTGGTGGCTATCGCAATTCGCCGACACTGGGCGGGTTCGATCAGATGACCGCGCGGCTGGGCGGGTTCTGGGATTCGATGCTGGGCGAAGGCCGCCGCTGGTGGATCACCGCCACATCGGATTCGCACTCCAACTGGCGCGATGGCGGCAGCGATTTCTGGCCGGGCGAATATTCCAAGACCTATGTCCACGCCCGCCGCGATCATGGCGATGTGCTTGATGGCCTGCGCAACGGGCGGGTGTTCGTGACGACCGGCGATCTGATCAGCGAACTGGACGTGAGCGTGCAGGTCCATGGTGGCAAGCAGGCCGCGATGATGGGCGGGATGATCATGGCCAAGCCCGGCGATGACATCGATGTGGTGATCCGCCTGCGCGATCCGGCTGGAGCCAACCACGGCGGGTTTACGCCCGATGTCGCCCGGGTCGATCTGATCGTGGGCGATGTGACCGGCCCCGTGGCCGACCGCACCACCGACAAGAACGCCACCACGCGGGTGGAAAAGCGCTTCACCGCCGCCGATTGGACGAAGGCGGGAGAGGTTCTGACCATGCGCCACACATTGCGCGCGGTGCGCGGGCCGATCTATCTGCGCGTGCGCGGCACCAATACCGGGCAAGCCGAACCCATCACCGATCCCAAGGGTGAGAACCCGTGGGACGACCTGTGGTTCTATGGCAATCCGGTGTTTGTTGCGATGAAGTAATCCGCAGCAGTTCCTCCACGCGCCATCACGCGAGCAGCCCCCGATACCGCCCGGGGGTTGTCCGATAGGCCTGCCGGAAGGAACGGGCGAAGTGGCTGTTGCTCGCAAATCCGCAGGAAAGCGCGATGTCTGTGGCAGGCCGTGTGGTGGTTCTGAGCAAGTGCGCGGCCTTTTCCAGACGGATCGCGCGATATTGGCCGGCGATCGTGGTGCCAAGCTCTTTGCTGAACACGCGCTCGAGCTGGCGGACAGACAGGCCAGCGCTCTGGGCAAGCTCGGCGCGTGATGCCGGGAATTCCATGCGGTCTTCCATCACCGCAAGAGCTTGCAGCAGGCGGCTGTCCTTGACGCCATAGCGCGTGCCAACCCCGGCCCGCTGCGGCCGGTCTGCGGTGCGGGGATCGGGCCGGATGAACCAGTCGCTCAACCGGGCGGCAAGATCATGCCCATGATCGCGCCGGATCAGTTCTATCGCCAGATCCATCCCCGCCATGCCGCCAGCGCAGGTGATCCGGTTCCGGTCAATCACGAACAGCGCTTCTTCGTGAACGATGGCCGGATATCGCTCTTCAAAGTCTTCGCGGTGATCCCAGTGAATGGTCGCCCGATAGCCATCGAGCAAGCCGGCATCGGCGATGATATAGGGCCCGGCAGAAACCCCTGCCACCACGGTTCCCGAACGCCCGAGCTTGCGCAGCCATGAGGCAAAGGGCCGTTTGACAGCCGGGCGCAGCGCCCCGGCGGCAAAGACGAACAGCGTATCTGCAGGCAGGGCCGCGTCCAGCCCGCTATCGGGCATGAACGTGATCCCGCTGGACGCCGAGACCTGCTTTCCCCCCAAACCGACATGCTGCCAGACGTAGAGGTCCCGGCCCGCCAAGGCATTGGCCGCGCGAAACGGCTCAATCACTGCGGCATAGGACATCAGCGAAAACTGATCGACCAGCAGAAACGCCAGACGCTGCTGCAAAGCTTCGGGCATATGTCCTCATTGGGCAAAGACATGTCGCTTAGGGACAAGCACTGCCTGTCATGACTGGTAACCTTGTGCAACTCAACGTCTTTCAGAAAAGCACCGATGCAGCCGTTTTCCATCTTTGAACTGGCAAAGCAGGCTTTGAGCAAGCATCGGGGATGGCAGCCCGCGTGGCGGGATGCCGCGCCCAAATCCGGCTATGATATCGTCATCGTCGGCGGCGGTGGGCATGGCCTGGCCACGGCGTTCTACCTCGCCAAAGTGCATGGTCTTACGCGCATTGCAGTGGTGGAAAAGGGATGGATCGGCGGTGGCAATGCGGGCCGCAACACCACGATCATCCGGTCCAACTATGGCCTTGCCGGCAATGAACCGTTCTACGAATGGTCGATGAAGCTGTGGGAGGGGCTAGAGCAGGCGCTCAATTACAACGCGATGGTGAGCCAGCGCGGCGTGCTCAACCTCTACCATTCCGATGCGCAGCGCGATGGCTATGCCCGGCGGGGCAATGCGATGCGGCTGCACGGCGTTGATGCCGAACTGCTGGACCGTGCGCGGCTGAGGCAAATGGTGCCCTTTCTTGATTACGACAATGCCCGCTTTCCGATCATGGGCGGGCTGTATCAGGCGCGGGGAGGCACTGCGCGGCATGACGCGGTGGTGTGGGGCTATGCGCGGGCTGCATCGGCGCTGGGCGTTGATATCATTCAAAACTGTGAGGTTCTGGGCTTTTTGCGCGACCAATCGGGCGCGGTGTGCGGGGTTGAGACTGCGCGCGGACCGATAGCCGCAGGCAAAGTCGGCATCGCGGTTGCGGGCCATTCCTCGCAAGTTGCCCAACTTGCCGGCATCCGCTTGCCGATTGAAAGCCACGTGCTGCAGGCGTTTGTCAGCGAAGGCCTCAAGCCGGTGATCCCCGGCGTAATCACGTTTGGCGCAGGCCATTTCTATATCAGCCAATCGAACAAGGGCGGGCTGGTGTTTGGTGGCGATATCGATGGGTACAACAGCTATGCCCAGCGCGGCAATCTGCCCACCGCCGAGGATGTGTGCGAAGGCGGCATGGCCTTGATGCCGATGATTGGCCGGGCGCGCATCTTGCGCAGTTGGGGCGGGATCATGGACATGACGATGGACGGATCACCGATCATCGACCGGTCACCGGTGGACGGGCTCTATCTGAACGCCGGGTGGTGCTATGGCGGCTTCAAGGCCACGCCCGCTTCGGGGTGGTGCTTTGCGCACCTGCTTGCCACCGATGCTGCGCATGAAGTGGCTGCAGCCTACCGCCTTGACCGGTTCCGCACCGGCCATCTGATCGACGAAAAGGGCGTGGGCGCTCAACCCAACCTCCATTGACTCTGCGCATTGCGAAAGGCTGATCTGTGCACATCCCCTGCCCACATTGCGGCCCGCGCGACAGCAGCGAATTTGTCTATCGCGGAGATGCGACGCCGCGCCGTCCGGCCGAAGTGGAGGCTGAGGCGGTCTACGCTTACGTCTATCTGCGCGATAACCCTGCCGGGATGATCCGGGAACACTGGTATCATGCGCAGGGCTGCCGCAACTGGATCGTGGTAACGCGCAATACGGTGACGCATGAGATTGCTGAGAGTGCCTTGGCCTGCGGGACAAGCGCATGAAACCGCCGGGCAAACTCGCTGATACAAATAGGGCCCGATTGCCCGAAGGTGGCCTGATCGACCGGTCCCGGCCGATCAATTTCACGTTCGATGGCAAAGCGATGACCGGATTTGCGGGTGATACGCTGGCATCCGCACTTGTGGCGAATGCCGTGCGGCTGGTGGGCCGGTCTTTCAAATACCATCGGCCACGCGGGATTCTGACAGCGGGCGCAGACGAGCCCAATGCCCTGGTGACCTTGCGCACCGGCGCGCGGGCCGAACCCAATACGCCTGCCACCACCATCCCGTTGTTCGAAGGACTGGCCGCGCAGAGCCAAAATCGCTGGCCTTCGCTGGGCTTCGATATCATGGCCGCCAACCAGCTGTTTGCGCCGCTGTTCGTTGCGGGATTTTACTACAAGACCTTCATGTGGCCTGCGAAGTTTTGGGAGCGGCTGTACGAACCTGCAATCCGCCGCGCCGCAGGGCTTGGCGCCTTGTCAGGCTTGCCCGATCCCGACAGCTATGACCGTGATCATGCGTTCTGCGATCTGCTGATCATTGGCGGCGGTGCAAGCGGCATTGCCGCAGCTCTGGCAGCGGCGCGGCTGGGACTGCGGGTGATTATCGCGACCGACGATACCATGCTTGGCGGGGCCCTGCTCTCCTCCACACGGGACATTGCAGATCAACCAGCGCCCTATTGGGCCGCAGCGGCCCAGCGCGAGCTGGCCGCATTCCCCAATGTCACCATGCTTTTGCGCACCAGCATTTTTGGCATCTACGATGGCCAGACGTATGGCGGTGTTGAGCGCGTATCGGATCATCTGCCGGTGCCCGCTGCCGGCATGCCCCGGCAGCGGCTGTGGAAGATCGTGGCCAAACGCGCGATCATGGCCACAGGCGCAATCGAACGCCCGATGATGTTCGGCAACAATGATCGTCCCGGCGTGATGATGGCATCGGCGGTGTCGACATACCTGAACCGCTATGCCGCCAAGCCCGGTGCGCGGGCCGTAATCACCACCGCTTGCGATAGCGGATGGGCGTGCGCGGCCGATCTTGTGAACCGCGGCATCGATGTCTGCGCCATTGTCGATACGCGCCCTGCTGCGCAAAATTGTGCGCAGCAATCCCCGCAGTTCGCGCCTATCCGCAACAGCGTGCGCGTGTTCCACCATGCGGCCATCACCACAGTGCGCGGTCGCCAGGTAACGGGCGTGACGGTGCGCGATGAAAGCGGCCAATTCCACGTGCTGGACTGTGATCTGGTGGCCATGTCTGGCGGCTGGAATCCCGCCATCGGCCTTGCCAGCCATCTGGGCGGAAAGCCGGTGTGGTCTGCGGCGATTGAAAGTTTCGTGATGGGGTGCGCTCCACCGGGCCTTGTCGCAGCAGGCGCTGCCAATGGCGAATTCACGACGCGCGCGGCGCTGGCCTCGGGCCATAACGCGGCCTTGGCTGTGGGCGCCGATCTTGGCTTTGACAGCGTGCTGCCAGCCCCGCCCATGGCATCGGAGGAGCTTTCAGGCGTTGGCGCAGCGTGGAGCAATCCGTGGAGCAGCGGCAAGACTTTTGTGGATTTCCAGCATGATGTCACCGCCGATGATATCGGCCTTGCGGTGCGCGAAGGCTATCGCAGCATCGAACACCTCAAACGCTATACCACGCTGGGCATGGCCACCGATCAAGGCCGGATCAGCCAGTTGCACGGCCACGCGATGCTGGCCGATCACACCGGACGCAGCATTGCCGAGGCCGGGACGATCCGTGCGCGCCCGCCCTATCACCCGGTGGCCATCGGCGTCATGGCCGGGCACCATCGCGGTGAACATTTCCGGCCGGCCCGGCTTACCCCCACGCATGGCTGGGCGCAGGATCGTGGCGCAGCCTTTGTCGATGCGGGGCAGTGGAAGCGGGCGCAATGGTTTGCGCTGCCGCAAGACAAGGGGTGGCAGGATACCGTCATCCGCGAGGTAACAGCGACCCGCACCGGCGTTGGCATCTGCGATATCTCCACGCTGGGCAAGATCGACGTGCAGGGGCCGGATGCGGGGCAACTGCTGGATCGATTGTATATCAACACGATGTCGTCGCTGCCCATCAACAAGGCGCGCTATGGCGTCATGCTGCGCGAAGATGGCTTTGTGATGGATGATGGCACGGTCACGCGCTTTGCCGATGACCACTTCTTCGTCACCGCAACCACGGCAAACGCGGCGCGGGTGATGCAGCACATTGATTTTGCAAGGCAGGTGCTGTGGCCTGAGCTTGATGTGCAGGCCACGTCGGTCACCGAAAACTGGGCGACTTTTGCCGTGGCGGGCCCGCATTCCCGGGCGCTGCTGATGCTGGCGTTTCCCCACATCGATCTGTCGAACGCGGCCATGCCCTATATGGGCGCGGGGCAATATGCCTGGGGCACGCGGCCTTTGCGCCTTTATCGTCTTTCGTTTTCGGGCGAACTGGCCTTTGAGGTGAGCGTGCCTGCCACCCATGGCCTTGCCCTGTGGCTGCATCTGATGGAGGCAGGCAACACATATGGGGTGGTCCCCTATGGGACCGAGGCCCTGGGCGTGATGCGCATTGAGAAGGGCCATTCCGCCGGCAACGAATTGAACGGGCAGACGACCGCCGCCGATCTTGGGCTGGGCCGCATGATGTCGACCAGGAAGGACTTCATCGGGCGGGTCATGGCAGCACGCCCCGGTCTGGTCGATCCCGCCCGCCCGGCTTTGGTCGGCCTCATCCCTTGCCATGCGGCAGAGACGATCCGCGCCGGAGCCCATTTGCTGCCGCTCAACGCCGCACCTGTGGCGGCCAACGATCAGGGATATGTGACCTCGGCGGCCTATTCACCAACGCTGGGCCACTCTATCGCGCTGGCCCTGCTTGCCCATGGTCCCAACCGTCATGGCGAAGTGGTGGTTGTGCACGATCCGGTGCGCGGACGCGATATCACCGCCACGGTGACAAGCCCTGTGTTCCTCGACCCTGCAGGAGAGCGGCTGCGTGGATGATGCCGTCACCCTTGAAACGCAAAGCGGCTTTGGTCTGGCCACAGTCATGGCGCGCAAATGCGCCACAGACGCCGATCTGGCAGCGCTGCCCGGCATTCCCTTTGCAGCGCCGGGCCGATGCACCGGCGATACCGGTTTGACAACGATCAGCATCGGGCCGCGCGCCTGGCTGGCTTTTGCCGCCAGTGGTGAGAGCCAGTTTGCCGCCGATCTGGCCAACGCGCTGGCGGGCAAGGCTTCGGTTTCCGATCAATCCAGCGGCTATGTGATTTTCAAGATCAGTGGCGCAAAGGCGCGCAAGCTTTTGCAGCGCGGCGTCCCGATTGATCTGCATCCTGCCGCTTTCCCGCAAGGCAGTGCGGCAACCACCGTGATCGCCCACATCGGTGTGGTTTTGTGGCAAGACGATGCCGACGATGCCTTCAACCTTGCGGTCTTTCGCAGTTACGCCGCAAGTTTTGAGCATTGGTTCAGGACCGTCGCCGCATCGCTGTAAACCCGCTCGTCACTGCAGCGCGGCATCATGTTACCACTTGGACGCTTCCGGAAACTTGCGCGCGCTCAGTTCGCTGGCCGAGGCAACTGGCGCATCGCCAACCGGCAGGCCGTTGCTGGCATAGATCAGCGCGGTCAGTTTAAGCACTTGGGTTTCCGATAGCGTGCCCGGCTGCCCGACCGGCATCGTCGAGATGATTTTGCTATACAGGGCGCGCACCGGCTTGCTGCTGTAGTTCGATCGGAATGCGGGCACGGTCAGGCTGGGTGCCACGGCCCCTTCGAGGTTTGGGCCGTGGCAGGTTGCGCAAGTGTCCGCAAACAGCCTGCGGCCGTCCTCCACCTGTTCGGCCGAGAACATGGCCGGGGTCTGCACCACATCTGGTGTCGCCCCAGCCGTGGCCGAGGCCATCGCGATGCCCAACGCTGCCAGCACGAAACCCCTCATCTCGCCCTCGTCATCCCATTTGCCATGCGATGTGGCAGCATAACACGATCAGCAATCAAGAGTATGCTCCCTTTCCCACTGTGTCAGATGGGCCGCGTAATCGTTCCACTCCTGTTGCTTCAGCTTCAGGTAGGATGGCACGACATCACCCAGCGCAGCTTTGAGCGGTGCGCAGTTTTCCAGCGCGCGCAAGGCATCCAGCAGATTGAGCGGCAGCTTCTTGACATCCTCGACCAGATGGCCGTGGGTATACATATTGATATCGAGCCGTGGCCCCGGATCGCGCTTTTCCGCCATGCCATCCAGCCCGGCGGCCAGCACCGCCGCGGGCATCAGGTAGGGATTGACCGCCCCGTCCGCCAGCCGCAGTTCGAACCGATCAGGTTCGGGCACACGGATCATGTGGGTGCGGTTATTGCCCGTCCACGTGACCGCATTGGGTGCCCATGTTGCCCCTGAAACCGTGCGGGGCGCATTGATCCGTTTGTAGCTGTTGACCGAGGGATTGAGAATGGCCGCAAGCGCATCGGCAGCGTTGATGATGCCGCCGATAAAGTTGAGAGCGAGCGGCGAAAGTCCTGTTTCGGTGTCGGGCCCAACGAACACGTTGGCCTCACCCTGCCACAGCGACACGTGCATGTGACAGCCATTGCCCGTGAGATTGGTAAAGGGTTTGGGCATGAATGTTGCGCGCAGGCCGTGCTTTTCGGCAATGGATTTGACCATGAATTTGAAGAAGGCGTGGCGGTCTGCGGTGACCAGCGCATCATCATAGTGCCAGTTCATCTCGAACTGGCCGTTGGCATCCTCATGATCGTTTTGATAGGGAGCCCAGCCCAGGCTCAACATCGCGTCACAGATTTCGGTGATGACATCATAGCGCCGCATCAGCGCCTGTTGATCGTAACAGGGTTTCGATTGCGTATCGGCTGAATCCGCGATGCAATTGCCATCCGGCGTGATCAGAAAAAACTCGCATTCCACCCCGGTCTTCAGTTGCAGCCCCAGTGCGGCGGCTTTGGCAATCTGCTGTTTCAGGGCATTGCGCGGACCGTGATCGACCGGCTGGCCGCTCATCCACAGATCCGCTGCCAACCACGCCACATCGGGCTTCCACGGCAGTTGGATCAGGCTGGCCGGATCGGGCCGGGCAAACAGATCAGGGTCAGCCGGGGTCATATCGAGCCATGTGGCAAAACCTGCAAAACCGGCCCCTGCCTTTTGCATCCCGGCAATGGCCGCCGCCGGAACAAGCTTGGCGCGCTGGTTTCCGAACAGGTCGGTGTAGGAGATCAGGAAGTATTTGATCCCACGCTCTGCAGCGATTTCCGCCAAGTTTGCCGACATGGTGTGCTCCCTCGCATAACCTTGGCGCGCCAAGATCCTGACCGCGTCATCGCATCAAAAAACGTGCCCCGGAATCCAGTCGGTCCCTGCCAGCGGCACTCTGGCCATGGCCGCTGCCTCGATCGTCAGTGCGACCAGATCTTCAGGTTCCAGATTGTGCAGGTGGCTTTTGCCGCAAGCGCGCGCGATGGTTTGCGCCTCCAGCGTCAGCACCGACAGATAGTTGGCGAGCCGACGCCCCGCCGCCACCGGATCAAGCCTTGCGGCCAGGAGCGGATCCTGCGTGGTGATCCCGGCGGGGTCGCGTCCGTCCTGCCAATCATCATAGGCGCCTGCGGTTGTGCCCAGCGCGCGGTATTCCTCTTCGAGCGCCGGATCATTATCGCCCAACGCCACCAGTGCCGCGGTTCCCACCGAGACAGCATCGGCCCCCAAGGCCAGAGCCTTGGCCACATCGGCCCCGTTGCGAATGCCGCCTGAGACAATCAGCTGCACTTTGCGGTGCATGCCCAGATCCTGCAGCGCCTGCACGGCGGGGCGGATCGCAGCGAGCAGGGGAATGCCCACGTGTTCGATGAACACGTCCTGCGTGGCAGCCGTTCCGCCCTGCATGCCATCGAGCACGACCACATCCGCGCCTGATTTCACCGCCAGCGCCACATCATAGTAAGGCCGCGTGGCGCCGACTTTGACGTAGATCGGCTTTTCATGGTCGGTAATCTCGCGCAGCTCGTCGATCTTGATGGTCAGGTCATCAGGGCCGGTCCAATCGGGGTGTCGGCAGGCTGAGCGTTGGTCGATGCCTTTGGGCAGGGTCCGCATTTCTGCCACGCGGTCCGAAATCTTCTGGCCGAGCAACATGCCCCCGCCACCCGGCTTTGCGCCCTGACCGATGACCACTTCAATCGCATCGGCCTTGCGCAGATCATCAGGGTTCATCCCATAGCGCGACGGCAGATACTGATAGACCAGAATGGAGGACTGGCCGCGTTCTTCCGCTGTCATCCCGCCATCGCCGGTGGTTGTCGAGGTTCCGGCGATTGTTGCCCCGCGGCCAAGCGCCTCTTTGGCCTGCGCTGACAGCGATCCAAAGCTCATCCCCGCAATGGTTACAGGGATCGTCAGGTGGATCGGCTTTTTGGCAAACCGCGTGCCAAGCCAAACATCGGTGTCACATTTCTCGCGATACCCCTCAAGCGGATAGCGCGACATCGAAGCGCCGAGAAACAGCAGGTCATCAAAATGCGGCAACGCGCGCTTGGCCCCCGCGCCGCGAATATCGTAAATGCCGGTGGCAGCCGCGCGGCGGATTTCCGACAAAGTGTGCGGATCGAAAGTGGCCGAGTAGCGGGGCAGCGTCTTGGGAACATTGGACACGTCCATCTTCGCCGTCTCCTTAATACTGCGACGCGTTGTCGACGTGGAAACTGTATAAGTTGCGGGCAGAGCCATATCGGCGGAACTCATCGACCGCGACGCCAGTAACGCCTGCCTGGCTCAACAGGCTTGCCAGCTCCGCCCGATGCTCGTCACGCAGCTCTTTGGCGATGCAATCAGCGCCCTGGCTTTGCACCTGCCCCCGCACATAAATGCGCGCTTCATAGATGGAATCGCCCAAGGCATCACCGGCATCACCCAGGACCACCAGCGTGCCTGCCTGGGCCATGAAGGCGCTCATATGGCCGATCGAGCCTTTGACGACGATGTTGATGCCCTTCATCGAAATGCCGCAACGGGCCGAGGCATTGCCATCGATAATCAGCAAACCGCCATGCGCCGTCGCGCCCGCTGCCTGGCTGGCATCGCCGCGCACGTGGACCGTGCCCGACATCATGTTTTCGGCAACGCCAACCCCGACATTGCCTTCGACGATAACCGTGGCCTGCTTGTTCATGCCCGCACAGTAATAGCCAGCATGCCCGGCAATCTCGACCGTGATCGGGGCATCAAGCCCCACCGCCAAGGAATGCTGGCCATCGGGATTGAGCACACGCCAGTGGGCTTCGCCGGGGTGATGCGCCAAGTGATGCAGACGCTGGTTCAGAGCGGTCTTGCCGGTCACGCTCAGGTCGACAACTTCCATCACGCATGCTCCCAGGCATAGACGCGCGCTGGCTCAGGCTCAAAAATGCTGGCACCGGCGATCCCCGGAAGCCCGGTGAGCGCCCGGTATTCCGAAGCAAAGGCGACGAGATCATCCGTTTCCGCCATGACGGCAGGCTTGCAGGAAATGGGATCACGAACCACGGCGAACCCGGTCTCTGTACCGACGACAAAGGTGTAAAACCCATCGAGATCGGTGAGCGCCGCCTCCAGGGCTTGCGCCAGCGTGGCCCCGCCCGCCATCTTCCACGTGAGGTATCCTGCGGCCACTTCGCTGTCATTGTCTGTCGAAAAGTGCATGCCTTCGCGGATCAGCATCCGGCGCAAACTGGCGTGATTGGACAGCGAGCCGTTGTGAACGAGGCACTGGTCCGGCCCTGTCGAGAAAGGATGAGCGCCCGCAGTGGTCACCGCGGATTCGGTGGCCATTCGGGTATGGCCAATGCCGTGGCTGCCCGCCATGGCGCGCAAGCCAAACCGGTCCGCCACTTGCGCTGGCAGGCCGATTTCCTTGTACAATTCGATGCTGCGGCCATCGCCGCAAATGGTCATCTCAGGACAATTGGCAGCCAGCCATTCGCGCGCCAGGGCCTGATGCGTTTCCGGCAGAGTGAGCACGCTGTGGGAATCGCGGGCGGTCACCGTAACAGGTGCGCCAATGGCCTGTGCCAAGGCCGCTGCCACACTGGCCGCATGATCATGGCGGACCGTCATCTTCCAGGAACCGGGGGCCTTTTCCCCATAGACCGCAAAGCCCGCGCTATCGGGCCCACGATCGGTCATCACGCCCAGCATTTCGGCCAGGAGCGGCCCGAACTGTGGCTCCATCGCCTTGTTTTTGAGAAACAACCCTACAATGCCGCACATCGGGGTCCTGCCCTTTTCCTGCTCGCAGAAAACTATGGCAGGGCGACGGAACCCGTCAACCTCTAAGAACAAATTTTTCTTACGGAGAAATTTATGCGGTTAGATTGTGGCGCGCGGATAGACGATGATCGACAGATAGCGGATCGGAAACGAGAGCAGTTTTTCCGGGCCATGCTGTGCGCCAGAATCAAACATCAAGGTATCGCCGGGGCGCAGATCATAAACCTCACCGCCATGGCGATAGCGCAGTTCGCCCGCCAGCATGTAAATCAGTTCGGTCCCCAAATGGCTGAAACTGGTGTAGGTCTGGGCATTGTCGTGCAACGTGATCAGATAGGGCTCAACCACCACATCGCCCCGCAGCAAATGGCCCAGCAACTGATAATTGTGCCCCGCCTTGGTGCCCCGCCGTTCAATGCTCACCCCCGAACCTGATGGCACGAACGAGCAATCGAGCCGGTCTTCGACCGAGATGAACAGCGAAGACATCGGCACGCACAACACGCTCGCCAAGGATTGCAGCGTGGTCAGCGACGCGGAAATCTGGCCGTTCTCGATCTTCGAGACCATGCCCGGCGAAATGCCCGATGCGCTGGCCAGATCGGACACCGAGAAATCCAGCTTGCGCCGCAACAGCCGGATCTGCGCGCCGAGCGCTTTTTCCAGCTTGCGCGGATCAGCCACCGGCGCGCTTGACCCTGTGGCGTAAGCCTCGTCCTGATCTGGCGCGATATCTGCTGGATCAGGTTTTTTTGCCATGGTCTTTCCACATTGCCGAGCCTTGCCCGCACCATGGCAGCGGCAGGGCCAGAAAGCTACAAACCCCCCGAAATCTCAAAAACCCGGTGTGGAAAAATACGCGAGTTCCGGCACGTGAAGGCCTTACGGCTTTGCCGGTGTGCGCGCGCTCCAGTGCATGTGGGCCATCGACCAGCGACTGCCCTGCTTAAACCACGCCTCGGTCATATGGTAGATCACCGTGGGCTCGGCAGCGGCTGGCATGCCGTTTTTCCGGCCAATTACCGGCATGGCAAACGTGGCGATCACCGCATCGCCCTTTGGCGAGACGCGCAGTTGCAGGTCCTCGACCGTCAAGGATGACACGCCGCCGCCCTCACCCACCACTTTCGTCCAGCGGGTGACATAGTCCTGCTTTACCCAGCGGGCATTGGGGCCGTTCCAGATCATGATGTCATCATCAAAATAGGAAAAATAGGCCTGCAGATCATTGCGGGAGTAAGCCGCTGCAACCTGCCGGACGAGTGCTTCCACATCGGCACGCGCGCGGGTCTGCACCGAAGTTTCGGCCGGCTTTGCTGCGGACGCCAGAGGTGCCGCCGAAGTCACGGTTGCCAGAGACAGCGTCAGCCCGGCCAGATGCACTGCAAGTCGGTGAGGCTTACTCCAGCCCATAGGCCACCCACGATGCCCCTTGGGCACTGCTGGAAACCGCCATCACGATGCGTTGCCCGGCAGGCGTCTGGTAGCTGACCGGTGATGTCGTGGCCCCGGCGGGCATCGGCACCTGACCAACCAGCGCGCCCGTGCGCTTGTCATAAGCGCTCAATTTGGCGGGACCATCATAGCCTGCCGTATCCCAGATCACGCTGCTGCCATCAGGGACCAGCAGCAGCGACTTTGTTACGGTGAGCGGGACGCGCGAGGCGATGCCTGTGGGGGGAAACTTCGCGCCTTTCAACGCCGGGTTGGACCTGATCTGCGGATCATCGCCATTGGCGATAGTCCACAGTTTGTCGCCCTTGTTCATGTCATAGGCGGTGATGCGGCCATAGGGGCCCTTGATGATGGGCAAGCCTGAAGCCACTGGCGGGATCAGCGGCAAACCGCCGTGGTCATAAGGATCAGGCTTGGCAGCACCCGTGGCGGCAGGAGGCGTTTTGCCCGGCACGACCGGCTTGGGAATGATATAGGCGGTGCTTGCTGCCGGATCGGGCGCCTTGATCAGGCCATAGACCGTCGGCTTCGTTCTGGACACGGCATAGTAGCGCCCCGTTTCGGGATCGAATGCGCCCGTATTCCAGTTGCCAGAGCCCCACACACCCGGCGATGCCAGCGTCCCCAACGATGTGGGGGTGATCAGCGAGGGTGGGGTAAACAAGGGGCCCAGGCGATACTTGGCGGCAACCGCCAGCGCCTCCTTGTGCGTTTCGGGGGTGAAATTCGCGATGTCTGCCATCGTCACGCCCTGCAGATCGAAAGGCGGCGGCTTGGAGGGGAATGGCTGGGTCGGCGATGTATATTCACCCGGCACATCGGACTGTGGCACGGGCCGCTCTTCAATCGGCCAGACCGGTTTGCCCGTGGCCCGATCAAAAACATAGAGGAACCCGGTTTTCCCAGCCTGGATGACCGACTTTATCGGCTTCCCGTCCACCGTGAGGTCTGCCAGCACGGGTGGCGCGGCGAGATCGTAATCCCACAAGTCATGATGAACCACCTGATAATGCCACACCCGTTTGCCGGTTTTGGCATCAAGCGCCACAAGGCTGCTGCCGAAGAGATTATCGCCCTTGCGGTGGCCGCCATAATACATCGGTGGGGCTGAAAGCGGGATATAGACCATCCCCAGCGCCTCATCCGCGCTCATCGGAGACCATGCGCCTTGTGCGCCGGACGATTTCCAAGCTTCACTTTGCCAGCTGTCGAAGCCCTCCTCGCCCGGTTGCGGGATGACGTGGAAGGTCCAGAGCAAGTGCCCGGTGCGAACATCGTAGCCGCGCACGTCATCCGAATGTCCCTCCCAGCGGTCGCCGGAATCGCCCGATCCGCCGCCCACCTTGATGCCGCCGCGCCCGCCGACGATGATCACATCGCCCACGATCAGCGGGCCATTCGTGCCGCTGTAGCTATAGTCTTCCTGCGTTGCCCATCCGACGTAGACCGAACCGTTATCGCCAAATCCCGGCGCCGGTTTGCCCGTTTCGGCATCAAGCGCGTTCAGAAACTTGCCACGTATCGTGACCACACGCTTGTCCTTGCCATCGGACCAGTATTCAACGCTGCGCGCACTTTCTGCAGCAGCCCGCCGAAGGTCAACCGGGAGCGGCGTCTGCACCCATTTGGTGGCGCCCGTTGCCGCGTCAAACGCCTCGATCAGGCCGATCCCGTTTGAAACATAGGCAATGCCATCGACCACCGTCGGCGTGCCCCGAAGGTAGTTGGAGGGTGTGAGGTCTGGAAAGGCATCGGCATAGATCTTGTCGATCGCAGGCCGCGTCCACAGCAATTTGAGCTTCTTGAAAGTGGATGCGTTGACCTCGGTCAGCGGACTGTACCGCTGCATCGCCTTGTTGCCGCCCTGGCCGTGCCATTCTGCAGCAGTTGCCGGCGCGGGCGCAGAGGCCGCCTGGCCGAATGCGAGCGAGGGAACGGTGACAAGCGCTGCGCCAAGCAAGACGGGTTGCAGCATCATCCTTTGGATCGCGTTCACAAGTTCCTCCCAAGCCCATCCGGCACGATCAAGCTAATGGCACCGCCCAAGGTGTCGCAGCCGGATCGTCGAAAACCTCAATGCAATACGATTTCAGAATGATCTTAAGAGGTAACTTTTTTTCCTGATAGTCAACTTCCTATTCGCGGTGCGAAGTCCTTTTCGCAGGCGCCGGATTGCAGGAACGCCAAAGGGGGCGACGCATGCGCATCGCCCCCTCGCCCCCAAGTCGCCTCCGGAATCAGACGGAGAAACCGTCAGACCAGACCCGAAGCGCTCCCTCCAATCGCGGCTGATGCCGTGTGCGATTGTCAGAATTTGAAGCTTAACGTGGCCCCGAAGGTCCGCGGATCGGCATAGCGCGGCTGCGCGGTTTCGGTGATGACCTCCGGATTGGCGAGCGCGGTGGGCAGGCTGTAGAACATGAACCAGAAGTCCTGCCCGTAAGTCACGATATTCTCATTGGTCAGGTTCTTGCCCCACACGCGGATTTCCATCTTGTTGGGGAAGCGATAGGCGATGCTGCCGTTGACCAGTGACCGGATGCCGCTCTGAAATTGCGGAATGTCGTTGAATTCCAAGCCATAGCGGCTCTTGTGCGTGAAGTCCCCGCGCATCGAGAAGACGCCGCCATTGGCGAATTCATGCGAATAATCAGCCGCCAGAACGACGGTGTGCGGGATTGTTCCGGCAGGTGGCGTGCCCTCGGCAATCTCAGCGGCTGCCGGGATGCCCTTTGAAGTGCCCTTCTGGTAGGAATAGGCCGCGGTCAGGGTCAGGCCATCAACCGGGGCCACCATCGCATCGATTTCGATGCCCTTAACCGTCGCTTCACCGGCGTTGGTTGTGACGCTTGCGCCGCCGGTATTCACGAAGAACTGCAGGTCGGTATATTTGGCGTGGAACGCGGTGACGTTGAACTGGATCTTGTTATCCCAGAAGCGGCTCTTGAAGCCAATTTCGTGGCTCAGGACCTGTTCTGGGCCCACCGGTGCGCTCGACAGAGCCGGATCGCTCTGCGTCAGCTCGAAAGCGCCGCTACGGAAGCCGGTTGAGCGCGAGGCGAAGAGCATGACGTCATCGGTCACCTGCCAATCGAGCGCGGCGCGATAGGTGAACTGGCCCCAGCCTTCGGTCTCATCGACGCGGATATCTGCCGGATGCCAGAAGAATTCCGGATCGCCCGAGGAGAAGCCGGTCGCGCGCTTCTCGTCATAAGTATAGCGGCCGCCAAGCGTCAGGTTGAGGCTGTTCACCAGCGCGTAGGTGCCTTGCAAGAAGGCCGAGCCGCTCTTGGTCTTGGTCCGCTGGAAGACCCGGAAATTGGATGGCTCGAACAGCGAGGCAAAGTTGGTGCGGCACGCAGGCGTTACCACGATATCGTTGGGGTCCTGCAACGGGCAGAAGGTGCCGGCCTGAAACAGGGCGCCTGCGGTATTGGGCTCCCAATGGGCAATACCATTGATATCGCGCGATTCATCGGCGTAGTAGAAGAACGCCCCGCCAACGAAATTGAACGGGCCGGAATAGTCCGAAACGTAGCGAAACTCCTGGCTGACCGCATCAAGCTCGCGCGGTTCGCCAAAATCGTACATCGGGATCGGGGTGCCCGTCAGCGGGACCGGCGATTGCTGCGTGGAGAGCTTGCGGTAGGACGTGAGCGACAGCAGCTCGGCGTTTTCCAGCTGCTTGGAAATGCGCAAGGCCGCGGTCCACTGTTCCGACTTGTAGCTGCCATCGCTCCACATCTGGACGATGCGCGGATCATTGTCGCGAACCCAGCCGGTGGCCAGCAGCGCCTGATTTTCTACCGGCACATTGGGGAAGATGGTGTCGCGGGCCGGTGCCGTTTCGTTGGCGCGGCTATAGCCCAGGCCCAGCACGACTTTGACGGTATCGCTGGCATCCCATGCCAGCTTGCCGCGCAACGAGGCGCGGTTGATGGTATCGACGCGATTGCCGGTGGTGAGGTTGAGCGAAGTGCCGTCACGGTCGCTTGAGGTAAAGGCAAGCGATGCGGCGAGCGTATCGGTCAACGGGCCCGCAACATAGCCGCGCACCTGGAAATACTTGTAATTGCCGAGCGTAACTTCGCCTTGCGCCTCGAACGTCTGATCCGGGGTCTTGGTCACGACGTTGATCGTGCCACCGGTCGTGTTGCGGCCAAACAGCGTTCCTTGCGGGCCTTTGAGCACTTCGATCTGCTCAACATCGAACAGATCGACTTCAAAATCGCCGCTGCCGCCGAAATAGACGTCGTCGATGAACAGACCGATCGCCTGTTCAGCGCCCGGTGCGCTCAAGGACGAGGACCCGCCGCGCAGGGCGGGGTTGGCGCGCGATTGCGAGAAGGTGTTGACGCTGAAGCCGGGAATGCGCGAACCCAGATCGCTGAGGTTCTGGATGCGCGCGGTCGAAACAGCATCGGCGCTGAAGGCCGTGACCGAGACCGGCACGTTCTGAAGATTTTCAGCACGGCGTTGTGCGGTCACAACGATGTCCTGAATTCCGCCCTGTTCCTCCTCAACCGGTGCCTCCGTTGCCGGACCTGACGCCGCGGGTGTTTCCTGTGCCAGCGCCGGAGCGCTGATGGCAAAAATCGCTGTGCCGCAGGCAAGCGCCATCCTTTTGGATTTCATGATATCGTCCTCCCATTAATTCAGCTTTTTGTGGTGGGTCTGTGCGTTAAGTGACCATGGCCGTCTTCATTGCGCGAGCCGGATCAAGTTCCCGGAAGAACTGGCCATCTTTCATCACTGCAGCGATGCAATTGCGGTCCTGAAGCACCGTGATATCCGCCAGCGGATCACCATCGACGATGATCATGTCGGCCAGATAGCCTTTGGCAATGCGGCCAAGGTCGTGCGGCCGGGCCATGGCCTCGCCACCCTGCGTGGTTGCGGACAGCAGCGCCTCCATGGGCGTGAAGCCGAACAGATCGACGAAGTATTCCAGATCCTTGGCGTAAGTGCCGTGCGGGGTCCAGGCAAAGCCATAGTCGCCGCCCGGAAGCACGCGGATGCCCGCGGCCTTCATTTTCTTGATGCCAGAAATGCAGGCATCAAGCTCGCGGAAATAGCCCATCCCGCGCGCGACTTCGGGCGTAATCCCCCAATCGGAGGCGTTGTAGCAGGTCTGATATAGCCAGGCGACGCCGGGGGCGACGAAGTGCTTGTCCTTGGCCGCCGCAATCTTGGCGATGGTCTCATCGCTGGCGTAGCTGGCGTGATAGATGAAATCGATGCCGAATTTCAGGCACTGCAGCACGCTCTCGTCCGAGCGGGCGTGGGCGCAGATGCGCGTTCCCGGCTTGCGGCGGGCCTCGGTCACGGCCTCCAGAACTTCGTCATCGGCCATCGGCGTACGCTCGGCCTCCATGCCGGTGATATTCTCGCCCGAAAGGTTGAGCTTGATGTTATCAACGCCCTCTTTGAGGAACCGACGCACGCTGCGCCGCATCTCCATCGGCCCGGTGATCACATCGACAAAGGTGTAGGCCGCGATATGGCTGGGGTTGAGATCGCCGAGCCCGCCGATGGTGGCGATTTCCGAGCTGGCGGCCAGATAGCGCGGGCCGGGCAGTGTTCCGGCGTTGATTGCATTGCGGATCACCACATCAAGGCGCGGCTTGGCCGTGGCCGCGCCGACGCACATGGTATAGCCCATATCGAGGTACATCCGCGCCGAATTGGCCGCAGCCAGCGTGTGCTCCTCAACCGGCATCATGCCGATGGCATCAAGGCTTGGTTGATCGACCCAGCTGAAATGGGTGTGGGCATCGCACAGGCCCGACATGAGCAAGGCCCCGCCGCCATCGACGACACGATGAGGCTCATGCCCGATCGATCCGGGGTTGCGGTCAACTTCGGCAATGCGATTGCCCTCAACCAGCACGTCGGCCGCATAGGGGTGCTCACCCGAACCATCGAAGACGTTCACGTTCGTAAACAGCGTCGTAGTCATACTTCCTCTCCCAACTCGCAGACGCTTTGGCGGTTTGCGTTCACTCAATGCGCATGGATCACTGCCGCCAAATGGTCATTCAACTCCTCAGGGATGGCCTTTTCGTCCCAACTGCCATCGCCGCGCGCCTGAAATCGCGCTGCCATTTCGACAACAACCCTGGCCTTTTCCGGCCTGAGGTTGTGAAACCGGATAGTGGCCCGGCCCATCGCTCCTACGGCGATGTTACCGGGGTGCTTGCAACCCGAAAGGCACGGCACACGCCGCATTGTGATATTCCCCGCCACTGCCCGATCCTGCAGGACAGTCTCGATACAATCCGCCAGTTGCGCGCCGTGGCCCTTTTGCCCCGGCCCGGTCGGAACCGTGCGATCGCAGGTTACGCAAACCTTGAGCCAGATGGGGGACGAAACGTGCATCAGCCCTCACCCCAACGCACGGCCGAACAGGAAATTCACCAGAGCCTGATTGACTTCACCGGGGCGTTCAAGCGTGGTCCAGTGGCCGGTGCGATCAAGGATCAGCAGCTCGGCATCGGGAAACTTGCTGGCCAGCGCCGCGCAGGCAGGCGATGGGGAGGTGTTGTCTTCATCGCCTGTGATCAGCAGCGCTGGAACGCCAATCTGGCTGACATCGGCAGCTTCAACACCCGCCAGCGCTTCGCAGTGCTGCGCATAGCCTGCTGCGGGCTGGCGCATCACCAGTTCTCGCACAAATGCCGCAATCTCGGGCCGATGCGCTTTGGTATCGGCAGACGTCCCACCGGCCACGATCTGATCGGCAATCCCGGTCAAGCCCTCGTTCCGGGCCGTTGCCGCGCGGGCCTGCAGCCCCTTGCGGCCTGCCTCTGCCGGGGCATGGACCGGGCCGATCAGCGAGAGGCTCCGCACCCGTTCTGGCGCGCGCAGAGCCAGATGCTGGGCCACCACTGTCCCCATCGAATGGGCGATGATGTGAACCGGCTGGTCAATGCCTGCCTGCTCCAGCACGCTGAGCGTTGCCAGCACCAGATCATCCATGGTGCGCACCGCCCCCAGCGCAGACTGGCCCGCACCGGGCAGATCAAACCGCACGCAGGTGAAAAAGCGCGACAGCACTCCAACTTGCGGCCCGAACACATTGCCCGTGCCGCCCAGTCCGTGGATGAACAGCACCGGATCACCGGCGCCGCTGATTTCAAAGGCGAGTGTGTCGGCCATGGTCAGGCAATCCGGTTCACAAGACGGCCAAGGCCGGTAATTTCAATCGCCACCTCATCCCCGCGCGCAAGGTATTTGGGCGGATCAAAGCCGATGCCCACACCGGCAGGCGTGCCGGTGGCAATGACATCTCCCGGCTGCAGGGTTAGACCGGCCGACAGCGTTTCGATCAGCGTCGGCACATCGAATATCAGATCGGCCGTGTTCGCATTCTGGCGCAGTTCGCCGTTGATCCAGCACTGGACCTGAAGATTGGTGACATCGACCTCGTCAGCCGTCACCAGCCACGGCCCCATGGGGCAGAAAGTATCGATCGATTTGCCGATGAACCACTGCTTGTGCTTCGACTGCAAATCACGCGCGGTCATATCGTTGATAATCGTATAGCCGAACACGTGATCGAACACGTCGGCCTTCGAAATGCCGCGCCCGCCTTTGCCGATCACGACGCCGAGTTCGGCTTCATAGTCGATGCTGTCACTCAGGCCTGTCGGGTAGAGGATGTCATCGCCGCTGGCGATCACGGTTTCGGGTGCCTTGGTAAAGATGATCGGCGAGGTGGGGATTGCATCTGCGGCGCTGCTCGCACTCGAATCAAACCCGCTTCCGGTAAATTCCAGCGCATGCGCGCGGTAATTCTTGCCAACGCACATGATGTTGCGCGGCGGCAGCGGAATCGGTGCCAGCAACTGCAAGGACGACAGGGCCAGCGCATCACCTCCGGGCGTGATCTGATCCTTGAGCACATCATAGGCTTTGATCAGTTCAACCATGCTGCCGACGGGCTGGCCCACCAGATCTTCCACCAGCCACGCCATATCCTGCTCAGGCGCGATTGCCGCTACTGCGACGCGTCCATTGATCGACACCGAAGCGAATTTCATGTGCAGCCTCTCCTAAACCACTATTGATCCATTATTGATCCAATATCGGTCTTGCTTGCCCCAATCCCTAGCTTATGGGTGAATTGGGTCAAGAATTTTCTTTCCAATGGTGATCCATTCTGCACTTTTGTACGATTTTAGGGTTGAATCTGCGCTCCAAACACCATATTGGGTTAAAAATGGATCAAATATCTAGCCAGCCAGACGCCTCCGCCAACCCGCGAATGCGCAAGTCGGATGCCGTCGCAGCCATCATTGAAACCATCGAAAGCAATATCGAACAGGGCCTGTGGAAGCCCGGTTTCCGTTTGCCGACCGAGCGCGAGCTCGAACTCCGGCTTGGAGTCGCGCGCAATACGCTGCGCAAAAGCCTCAAGAAACTTGAGGAAGATGGCAAGATTGTACGACAGATCGGGCGCGGTTCGTTCGTGGCTGAGCCTGCCACGTCAAACAATGTGATGACGTCGCTGCTGAATCAGGTTCTGGGATCGAGCCCGTCCGAGGTGATGGAGATTCGCCTGGTGCTGGAACCATGGGCAGCGGGTCTGGCGGCAACCCGGGCGACCGCCGCCGATTTGATGCAAATGCGCGATTGCATTGCCCATGCCGCCGGTGCGCCAGACGTGCCAACGTTCGAAAAATGGGATGGCGAGTTGCACCAGACCATCATTTCATCGGCGAAAAACGGCCTTCTTGCCGGGCTTTATGAAGCCATCAACACCGTCCGGCATCAACCCGAATGGATGAAGCTTAAACAGCGCACCGTGACCGATGATCGCCGGGCCGCCTATCACCGCCAGCACGGCGAGATCGTCGACGCGCTGGCCGAACGCGACCCCGAAAAGGCCGCAAGGCTGATCCGGGACCATCTGATCGCGGTGCGTATTTCACTGCTGGGCGAATGACCTGCCTACCCAGAACTGCACTGCCTGCTTACTGAGGCATCAAGATGCCGATGAAAAAGTCTGCAATTCCAGCATGGTCGCCGAGCGGCAGGACATGTGCGACATATTGGTCCGGGCGGACCACGACCGCACAGCCTTGACTGCGGTCGATCCCCCGCATGGCAAAGATATCATCCCCGCTTTTCAGATCCGCGCAGAACACTTTCTCATAATCGCACAGGCCATACCGGCCTTTGTGCGGCCGCAGCAGCGATGGCATCGATGGGAATTCGAGATCGCGAAAGCCCTGCTGGAACACGGCGCGGACATCGATCACAGCATCGATATCTTCATCTGGCCGGGTAAAGCGCCGCACTGGCGAGGCTTCAGCCGTCTCCAGGAACTGGCAAAGCCGGGCAGTTGGTGCATCGGGTTGCCCCCTATCGTCCTGTCCGGCGAACACAAAGACACGCCAGCGCCCATCGGCATCGATGGCATGGCCAAGCTGCATCGGCATCGCATCAGCCAGCCGGATGACCGGCGCGGAATGGAACCGCATGCCGATGGGGTAGCCCGGTGCCAAGGCCTGATGCTGCCCTGCACCGATCAAGGCGGAAGGATCATAGCAGACGGTCAGTCCGGCCGTGAATTCGCCATTGGCGATGAATTCGCGCTGGACCCGCGGCATCGGGTTTTCGCTGTCATCCTCTGCCCGGCTTCCGACCATGCGCGACCAGCGATGGTCGAAATCGACAAGGCTCTTGGCGGCAGCGCGGCGTTCGGCGGTATAGCTGTGCAGCAGCGCAGGGGCGGCGCGCCCGGTCAGCACGGCCCGCAGTTTCCAGCCAAGGTTGAACGCATCGCCCATCGATACGTTCATGCCCTGCCCGGCCTTGGGACTATGCGTATGGCACGCATCACCTGCCAGCATGACGCGCGGTGATCGTATGGCGGCCTGATCGGCAGGCACATCGTCAAACCGGTCCGTCAGGCGGTGCCCGATCTCGTAGATCGACCACCAGACCACTTCCTTCACGTCAAGGCTATAGGGCGCGAGGATCCGCTTGGCCTTGCCGATGATGTCATCCACGCCCATGCCGCGATCGGCCACGCGCTCATGCTCGGCCAGTTGGTCGAGTTCGACATAAAGCCGCACGAGGTATCCGCCTTCCCGCGGGAGGAACAGGATCGCCCCTTCCCCGGCTGACTGGATGATCGCCTTCATTCGGAAATCGGGAAAGTCGGTGACCGCCAGAATGTCCATCACGCCCCACGCCTGATGCGCGGTATCGCCGTGAAGGGCCCCGCCAATGGCCTGACGGACGGTAGAGCGTGCGCCATCGCAGCCGACGACATAGCGTGCCCGGATCGTCTCGCGCTCGCCTTCACGGCCGGGCGCGGTGTGTTCCAGCGTCACCGTTACAGGATAGTCCGCTGCAGTCGGATCGACCGCCAAATCGGCTATCTTCAAGCCATAGTCAGGCTCAAGCCGCGTCGGCGAATTCTTCATGACATCAAGGAACAGGTCATGGACGCGGGCCTGATTGATCAGCACGTGCGGCATCTCGCTCAAACCGTCGGCAACGTCCTGCACCCGCCCGACGCGGCGGATCTGCGCCGGGTTTTCAGGGTCCGGGCTCCAGAACGTCGTTTCGTTGATCCAGACCGATTCCCGCTTCACCTTTTCGGCAAAACCGAACGCCTGAAACATCTCCATCGAACGCACATTGATCCCGTCGGCCTGCCCCTTTTCCATGGGCACCAGTTTCGGCTCGACGATCATTGTGCGGATCGACGGTTCGCCCGCGAGCTGGGCGGCAAGGCACAGCCCCGCCGGACCGCATCCGGCAATCAGCACGTCGATCGTCCCGGGCAACGGCGCAGAACGATCACGCACGTCCGGCGCAGGAGCCAGAACATCGGGATCGCCCGGACGGAACCCGTCGAGATGAAACTGCATCACCACTCTCCCCGCAAATGTTCATCAATCCGGCAGCATGCCGCGTGTGGCAATTTGATATGTGCACTTATCATTTTCTGTCAATCGAAATGATAAGTAAACTTTCTAATTTGGCAGGGTTGGACTAGACAGGACGATACCTTCCGGCATGTCCGGGGCGCAAAAGAGGTTTTGCGCCGGGGTTTGGCTCGGGGATTTTGGCGCGGGGATTTGGCGCAGGGATTTGGAAATGCAGGCACTCGACATGGCTGGCCACCTGATCCGCAGGCTGCACCAGCATTCGACCCAGGTTTACGCAGCCCACACGCGCGAGGCCGGCTTCGACATCACGTCGGTACAGTTCGCCGCGCTTGACGCGATCCGGGTGAATCCGGGCATTGATCAGGCCGGTGTCGCGGCCTTGATCGCCTATGACCGGCCAACCATTGGCGAAGTGATCAACCGGTTGGTCACCAAAGGACTGGTGGAGCGCGCCATCAGCGATACTGACCGCCGCGCCCGTGTCCTGCGACTGACGCCAGAGGGAGAGGCTGCGTTTGAACGGTTGCTGCCCATTGTCCGCAAGCTGCAAGAGGCGATTCTGGAGAACCTGACGCGGGATGAGCGCACGGCTTTTCTGGCGCTGGTCAAAGCCGCAATCCGCGAACGCTGAGCGACAAGGCCGCATATGCACCGTCTGGCCATTGCCATGGCAGGGCGGAACAGTAATACCTTGCCGTTCGAGGGAGTTGAAATGAACACTGAAACCAACAAGCGGGAACGGCCGCGCGGGGAGCACCGAACGTCGGCTGCCAACCGGCAAAAGATTCTTGAGGCAACACTGCAGGTTGCGCAGGAATACGGATATCAGGGCACGACTATTCCGCGCGTATCTTTAAAGGCGCAACTGCCCACCGGCAGCGTCTATTGGCATTTCGAGAGCAAGGACATCCTGTTCGCCTCGCTGATGGACCAGAGCCGCGAATGGCTTGAAGGCTTTCACCGCAAGCGTCGACCACTCCCGGGCGAGACAACGCGCCAGCACCTTGAACGGATCTATTGCAACGCGCCCGAAAACGAAGCGTTGATTACGCAGGACTTCTGGCGGTTGGGCGTGATCCTCAGCGTCGATCAATCCGTTCGCGAACAGCTCTCGCGCCAGCGCTTCCTCGATCTGCGTCAGGCGGTGATTGACGAATATACCGCTTGGTATCGCCAGACCTTGCCAGCCGAGATTCAGGAGCGTTGCCCGAACCGCGCCTTGCAGATGGGCAAGTTTACGCTGGTTTGCGCCGACGGCAATCTGATCATGAACGCCTCGGGTGGCACTTTGCCGGGCTATTTGCGGATGGCCGGGATCAGCCTGATCGCACTGGCAACATCCCCGCCAGACGCGTTTTGATCTCCACCGTCTGCTTCTTGCCTGCTTCTGGCCTATTTTTCGAACAGGGCCGCAATGCTGGCGGCAGCGGCCTGCAATTCGGGAACATATCTGTTGCAGGCCTCCTCCAGCGGCACGGCCGTGGTCGGAAACGTGGTGCACAAGGCGCCCACGGCGGTTCCAAAGACGATCACCGGAACAGCAATGGTCGATGTGCGCTCAGGAACCCCGCCAGAGCGCAAGGCGAAGCCTTTTTCCGCAGCAATCGCAATCCGGTCGCGCGCGGCTGTCAACATTTCGTCGAATGTCAGGTCGAATGCCTCGACACGATCATGGTGGGCTTGCAGGCGCGCGATTATGGCCTCGCGCTCCTCTGCTCCGCAATGCGCGAGGTACACGCAGCCCGTGGCGGTCGAAAGGATCGGCAGGCGCAGCCCCGTCCGCCCCTGATCGAACACAAAAGGGTTGTGATGCCGGGTGGTTGCCTGGATCACCATCATGTCGGCAACCGGGGTGGAGAAGGTTTGCGGCCAGCGTATCCGTGACTGCAATTGGCGGAGCACCGGCATCGCCTGTTCCGCCATCCGGTCTTCAGGCTTGTAGCCTGCGCTAAGCGCGAGAATCTGCGAGGTCAGCCGGACAGAGCTGTGCCCGTCAACACGCTCGACATAGCCGAAGCTGCACAGGTTATCGACGATCCGGTGGACCGCAGGGCGCGAAATGCCGGTTGCCCGGTGCAAGTCCACGACCGTGCAAATCCCCAAAGTGTTGATCGCCTCGATGACGGTGAGCAACCGCCCGTCAATGGCCATTATATCTGTCCTCTCCCGCCTGGCCCGTGCCTCAGGTCCCTTTGCGGTTCCATTTTCGCCAGCGCCGGGCGCGCATCCTATCATCAGTCCTGATGCGATGCGCGCCCGCTTTTGCCTTGGGCGACCGGCTTAGCCCTCCGGATTGTTTTCTACAAAGCGGTGGACCATGGAATTGAATTCGGTGGCATGTTCCAGCTGCAACCAGTGGCCGCAACGGTTGACGATCAGCACGCGCGAATTGCGGATCATGCCCGCCAGACGAATGGCATGGGTGAAATGGGTCACCCGGTCGTCTCGGCCATGCATCAGCAGTGTTGGCGCTGTGATGGTCGGAATCTGCTCCTGGTTCAAACGCACCATCGGCCCCTTGCCATGCCCGCCGATCCAGTTGTCGACATGCGCCTTCTGCGCCAGCGTGTTGTTCAGCCGCTCCTGAATCAGGTCATCGGTGACATTGGACGTGTCAAACGTCATGATGTTGGTCAGCGCCCGGATCGTATCGAGATTGGGTTCGAAATAGGCCTTCTCAAGCACCTTGACCCCTTCGGTCAGCCCGGCCGGTTCGAACATGCCCGGCGCGCCCGAGGGTGAACCCATGGTGATCAGGCGCGAAACGAGGTCTGGCCGCTCATAGGCCAGCCGGATCACCGAAGCGCCACCCATCGAATTGCCGACCACTGCCGCACGGGCAATCCCCAAAGTATCGAGCAGCTCGGCAAGCGCGCCCGAGTTGTCGCGGTGCTCATAGGCAACTGGCTGCGAACGGCCCCAGCCGGGAAGGTCCACCGCCAGAACCCGGAAGAACTTCGACAGGTAAGGTATGTTCGGGTTGTAGTTGCTCCAGCCAGACGCACCCGGTCCGCCACCATGGACAAGGACCAGCGGATGGCCCGATCCGCACTCGTTGTAATGGATGTCCCAGTGCTTGGTCCGCAGCTGCTTGCTGGTGCTTTCGAAGGTTGGATCGACCATGATATCCTGTTCCCTTACCTATGTCCGAATATCGGACGTATTGATGTTTTTTCGCTCGTCGTGTCCATCTGCGCTGGCGCAAAGCCCTGAACTAGGCTCCGAAAACCCTAGACTTTAGGTGACAGACACCCTCGATCGTGCAATGACGATAGCAGGTTCCAGAATGGTGGTTCAATAAAAATACGATACCAGAGACCGGGTCAGATTGAGGCAGGTTTTGGCGATGGGAGAAGGAATAAAGCAATGACGCAACCGGCAGATCAGCCGCAGGCTTCGGTCATGCGCCGCCGCGCCATGTTGTCGAGCTATCTTGGCTCGGCAGTCGAGTACTATGACTTCCTGCTTTATGGCATCGCGGCAACACTGGTCTTCCCGAAGGTCTTTTTTGCGCTCGACCCCAAAGTGGCCACGCTGGCCTCTTTTGCCACACTGGCCGTGGGGTATGTCGCCCGGCCGCTCGGCGCGATCTTCTTCGGCCATTATGGCGACCGGATCGGGCGGAAGAAAATGCTGATGATGACGCTCTACCTGATGGGCGCATCGAGCTTTCTGATGGGCTTGCTTCCGTCATATTCCATGATCGGTTTCGGCGCGCCTATGGCGCTGATTGTGCTTCGGTTGGTTCAGGGCTTTGCGGTTGGCGGCGAATGGGCTGGTGCGACATTGCTGTCGATGGAGCATGCTGGCAAGAAATCGCGCGGTTTTGCCGCCTCCATCGTCGGTTCGGGGGCGCCATCGGGCGCGGTCATGGCCACACTGGCCCTGATGCTGTTCGCCGCGATGGAACAGGCGCAGTTCCTCGCCTGGGGCTGGCGCATTCCCTTCCTGCTCAGCGCGGTGCTGGTCGCGCTGGCCGCGTGGCTGCGCCATGCGGTGGAAGAGACGCCGGACTTTCTGGCCATGCAGGCCGCGCGCAAGGCCGAGCCCCAGCAGAAGCAGGAAATCCCCTTGCTGGTCGTGCTGCGGCGCTATCCCGGTCCTTTGCTGAATGGCGTGCTGGGTAGCCTGGCTTGCCTTGCCATGACCACGCTGACGGCCACGTTCATGATCAATTTTGCGATCAACGTTGGTGGCCACGCCCAATCAACTGCGCTGGGTTTGCTGACAGTGGTCAATGTGATCCACATTTTCGCAATTCCCGCGTTTGCCATCCTGTCTGACCGGATCGGGCGCAAACCGGTGATGCTGGCCGGGGCCGTGGCAGGGATGATCCTGATCTTCCCGATCTTCCATTTGCTCACCATGGGGAGCACCTGGGGCTTGCTGTTTGGGCTGGCGCTGGCCAACCCGGTCATCCACGCGATGATGGGAGGCCCGATTAGCGCCTGGCTGGGTGAGAAGTTTGCCGCCGATATCCGCTACAGCGGCATGGCGGTGACATTCCAAATCGGCTCGACGATCAGCGCCGGCTTCGCGCCGCTGGTTGCCACATGGCTGCTGATGCGCGGCGGCGGAACCGATCCGAGCATGGTCGGCGTGTTCTTCATCGTGCTGTGCGCCATTTCGATCACGGCGATCCTGTTCGCGCCCGAAAGCTTCCGCAAGACGCTGGCCGTGACGACACCGGAACCCGGCAGCGACCTCCCACCGGCCTGAAGCGAGCACCCGGGCCTGTCCAATCTACGGACGTCCGGTCTACGCCTATTTCGCTCGACGGTGCGATTGAACAAACAACCTTCAGCACAAACAGCAAGTCCTGATTCGTGCAGAACAGATTTCGAGGGGCAAGGATGGACAGGCTGGCAAACAAGGTTGCAATCGTTTTCGGCGCAGGGCCGAATATCGGTGGCACTATTGCCCATTTTCTGGCGCGCGAAGGTGCCAGCGTGGTGGTGTCCGACATCAGTCTGGCCGCGGCTGAAGAGACCGTCGACTTCATCCGCTCGCGCGGTTTCATCGGCCATGCTGTTCAAGGCAATGCGACGATCGAGGCCGATGTTCGCCGGATCGTGGCAGAGACCGTAGCGACTTACGGACGGGTCGATGTTGCCGTGAACATGGCAGGCAGAGTGCATTTTTGCCACTTGCTCGACATGGACATGGATGACTGGAATGAATCCGTCCTGAGTTTTCCCACGGCCGGACTTCTGACCACACGCTACACCGCGCAGGCGATGATTGAGGGCGGACATGGTGGATCGATCATCCACCTGCTGTCTACCGCTGCCCATTTTGGCGAGGCTGATGCGACGGCCTACACCTCGTCCAAGGCCGCGCTGCTCAGCTTCGCGCGCTCGGCGGCGATGGATCTGGCGCATTATGGCATCCGCGTGAACACGGTCACCCCCTGTTCGATGGAGCACCAGCTGTGGACGCTGATGCGCGACGAAGTGCTTGATCCTGAATGGCAGCGCCCGGGTCGTGGCGGGTTCTATTCGCGCGATGACTATCTGAAAATGCTGCCGCTGGGGCGCTTCCCGCGTGCGTCGGACCTCGCCTGGGCCACGGTGTTTCTTGCCTCGGACGAGGCGGAAATCATCACCGGGATCGATATCCCTGTCGATGCCGGACTGCGGCACAAATACCCGACCTGGACGCCCGGCGATCATACCGGCGCCAATATCCGCGATTTCGTGGCCAAGACTCGCATCACCCGCTTTGGCGAACCGCAGGAGAAGCTCATTCCAGAGCCTGCCCCCGCCGCCAACGCTGAAACCGATCCGATCAGTCAGGAGAAATGACGATGAGCGATGCCCCCTCTCCCTTGCCGATGAAAGAACGCCTGCGTCAACTGCCCCTGACCGGCGCGGACACGGCGATGGGCAAGTTGCTGCGCAAGTTCTGGCAGCCCGTCGCGATCGCGCAGGCCCTTGAGCCGAACAAGGCCAAGACGGTCAAAGTCATGGGCGAAACGCTGACCCTCTATCGCGGTGACAGCGGCAAGGCCTACCTTGTGGGCGGCTATTGCCCTCACCGCCTCACGCTTCTGGCCAATGGCTGGGTTGATGGTGACGAGATCCGCTGTCTCTATCACGGCTGGCAATTCGATGGCACCGGCCAGTGCACCCATCGTCCGGCCGAGCATGATACCAAGCCGCCGCCGATCCGCGTGGTCAGCTACCCCACCCACGAATACGCCGGTCTGATCTTTGCCTACATGGGCGAAGGCGAAGCCCCCGAATTCGAACTGCCACGCAAGTCCGTGTTCGAGCGGCCCGGCGCACTGCAATTCGCACGGCTGGAAACCTGGCCATGCAACTGGCTGCAACAGGTCGAAAATTCGCTGGATGCAGTCCATGTCAGCTTCGTTCACCATTGGGGCAATGTCGGCTCGTTCGGCAAAGTCGTGGCCTCGACCATTCCGGAGCTGTCCTACGAGGAAACCGACGCCGGCATCCGCCAGACCGCCGTGCGTTCGGCGGGCTCGACACGCGTGTCGGACTGGACCTTCCCCAACAACAACCACATCTCGCACCCGACGCTCGAGCCTGATGATCCGTGGGTCGACGTAGGCGTGTGGATGACGCCGGTGGACGATGAGAACACCATGCGGTTCCTGATCTATTCGATCCCATCGACTGATCCTGAGACCGACACCCGCATCCGCGACTACTTCGAGCGCTATTCGGAATACAACCCGGCTGACCATCACGATGAACTGTTCTTCGAGAACAAGATGCCGGACGACAAACTGGTCCAGCTGACATCGGCGCAGGACTATGTGGCCGCCGTAGGCCAGGGCACGATTGTTGACCGCACGCAGGAAAAGCTGGGCCGTTCGGACTTGGGCATCGTCACCCTGCGCCGCGTCTACTGGCGCGAGATGGACGCGATCGAGCAAGGTCGGCCGGGCAAGCAATGGAAGCGCCTGCCGCACGACGCGCACATGCCCAAGCAGGTCAACGAAGCCGTTTCCTGATCCCTGCCCTTTGACCGGCCTGACCTTGCCGTCTGGAGAATACCCCAAGCCATGTACGAAACCATGCCCGACCATAACCTGCCGGAAGAACTGATCCAGTTCCGGGATTCGATCCGCCGGTTCGTGGACCGGGAACTGCGTCCGCTGGAGCGGCATGTCACGATCGATGGCAAGCTGCCCGCCGAGGTCGAGGCGGCTGTGGCCGCCAAGGCGCAGGCGGCCGGGTTCTGGCTGATGGACGTTCCGGCAGAGCTGGGCGGGGCCGATCTGGGGCTGCTGGCGCTGGCGATTTTCTGGGAGGAAATCGCCCGCACCACAGCCGTATCGGCCCGCGATCATGCGATCTTCGGCCCGACCATCGGGCCAATCCTGCTCTCGCTTCAGGGCGGAATGCGCGACAAGTATCTGATGCCGGTGCTGCGCGGTGAACTGAAGGCCTGTTTCGCCCAGACCGAAGCCGACGCGGGGTCTGACCCGGCCTCGATGCGCACCCGCGCGGTGCGAACGGACAGCGGCTGGAAGATCACCGGCACCAAGCGCTATATCACCAAGGCACTAACCGCCGACTTTGCGCAAGTCATGGCGGTGACTGACCCGGAAAAAGGCGCGCGCGGGGGTATTTCCTGCTTCATCGTCGACATGTCCACACCGGGCGTATCCATCGGGCCAGCCGAGATGACGATGATGGGCGACACCCCTTATGAAATCATCTTCGAGAATGCCGAGATTCCGGCCGAAAACCTGGTTGGCGGCGAAGGCATGGGCTTTTCGCTGGCGCAGAATTACATCAACTACGGCCGCATCCGCCACGGCGCGCATGCGTGCGGCGCAATGGCGCGCTGCCTTGAAATGACGGCATCCTATGTCAAGCAGCGCAAGACTTTCGGCGCGTTGCTGGCCGACCGGCAAGGCGTGCAATGGATGCTGGCCGATGGCTACATGGCGCTCCACGCCACGCGGCTGTTGGTGCACGATGCCGCCGCCAAGCTGGACCTTGGCCAAGACGCGCGGGTCGAGACGTTCATGGCCAAGATCACCGGGGTCGAAAGCGGCTTCAAGGTGATCGACGATTGCCTTCAGTTGCACGGCGGCATGGGCCTGACGCGCGAAACTCCGCTTGAACGCTATTGGCGCGACTTGCGCAGCTTCCGCATCACCGAAGGGCCGACCGAAGTGCTCAAGACCACGATGGCCCGTTCGATCCTGAAGAGCGCGGGCCTGTAATGGCCGGGGTCCTGGACCATCTGCTGGTTGTCGAACTGGGCACCATGGTCACCGCGCCGCTGGCCGGGATGATGCTGTCTGACATGGGCGCGCGGGTGATCAAGGTGGAATTGCCCGAAACCGGTGATCCGTTCCGCGCGCATGGTGGTGGCCGCTACAGCCCCCCCTTCGTGGCCTACAACCGCGGCAAGGAAAGCGTGCAGCTTGATCTGCGCGCGCCCGCAGGCCTTGCGAACTTGCGACGGCTGCTGGAACGCGCCGACGTGGCGCTGGAAAACTTCCGCCCCGGCGTGATGGAAAAGATGGGGCTGGACAATGCGGCCCTGACCGCACTGAACCCGCGCCTGATCCGCGCCTCGATCACCGGGTTTGGAGCGGAAGGCCCGTATAAGGACCGCCCGGCCTATGACAGCGTGCCGCTGGCGCTTTCCGGGCTGGCATCGCTGCTGCTCGATCCGGAAGACCCCCGGATGTCCGGCCCGACCATCGCCGACAACATTACCGGCATGTACGCGGCACAAGGCATCCTTGGCGCACTGCTGCGCCGCACCGAGACTGGCATCGGCGGGCATGTCGAGGTGAACATGCTGGAAGCAGCGATTTCGTTCATCCCCGATGCCTTTGCCCAGCACAGCCGCGCGGGGATCGTCTCCGGCCCCGAAACGCGGGTGCGGATATCACAGGCCTATACCCTGCGCGCGAAGGATGGCTTGCTGGTCACGGTCCACTTCTCGTCCGTGCAGAAGTTCTGGGAAGGCCTGATCAAGGCCATCGCGCGCCCTGATCTGGCCGCGGATGAACGCTTTACCACTCCGGCGGCGCGGACGAAGCATTACGCCGAGCTGCGGGCCATCCTGATGGACACGTTCGCTACCCGCCCGCGCGCAGAATGGGCTGAACGGCTGGCCGCAGAAGGCGTGCCCGGCGCACAGGTCAACCGGGTGGACGAAGTGGCAGACGATCCGCAAGTGCAGCACCTTGGCACGTTTGCGCACACCATCCATCCCGACATGGGTGAGGTTGTGGGGATCAAGAGCCCGATCCGCATCGACGGCATCCGCCGGGACAATCCACCACCGCCGCCCGTGCTCAATGCCAACGCCGAGGCCATTGCGGCCGAGTTCGGTTTCGTGAACTAACCGCTTGGGGCAAGGCTCAAGACCCTCAGATCGTGAATTGCTCGAACGTCGCCGGGTGGAACAGGTCCTCCGGCGTCACCAACCGCGATGACAGTCCCTGCCGGTAATGCTGGGCAAAGAAATCCTCCAGCACGTGGCGGTTCTTTTCGATGCCGTAAGTCCAGAAATCTTCGCCCATCAGTGCCATGTCCGCGTTCAGGCGCTCATCGACAAATGGCATCGTGATCTTGCAGGCCGACGTTTCGCGCAAGTGCTCCAGGCACTGGTCCTTCGCCGCGGTAAACGCCTTAAGCACGGCACCGGGGAGCCACGGGTGCGCATCGGCAATCGAACGGCGCACGCCGACGATGTGCATGATCGGGAAAATCTGGCGCCGCTTGTAATAGGATATCGCCTCGACCATCGGATCATCGAACAGCCAGCCGATATCGGGCGTGCCTGCAGGCAGGTCTGGCGCACGCGGGGCAATGTAACCGTCAATCTCACCCTCGGCGAGCAACTGCGAGATTGTCTTGCCTTCGGGCGCATCAATCAGCCGGATGGATTCGGGCAGGTCCAGCTTGATCTTTTCAGGCCGGTCCGCATCGGAAATGCCGCCCCGCACCCAGGTAATATCCTCGGGCGATACGCCATAGTCCTGTTCCAGAAATGCCCGGATCCAGACCATCGCGGTCAACTGATATTCGGGCAGGCCCACCTTCTTGCCCTTGAGGTCTTCGGGCCGCTTGATCCGGTCCTTGCGGACATAGAACGCCGAATGGCGAAACATGCGCGAGAGGAAGGCGGGCACACCGACATAAGGCAGCGTGCCGTTCGCCGCCTTCACGGTAGAGGACGAAAGCGACAGTTCGCAGATATCGAATTCGGCCTGCCGGAACGCGCGGAAGAAGATTTCTTCCGGCGAAAGACGCATGAACACCGGATCGACACCATCGATCTGCACATCGCCATCGAACAGGGGACGGCACCGGTCATAATTGCCGACCGCGACGGAAAGCTGCAATTTGCTCACTTCAGAACCCTTTTGTCGGCAAAGGCGGGATGAATGGCGACGGTCATGTCGGCCACGCCAGTGATCCCGCAACTGATGGCATCGCCCGGCGTAACCGGGCCAACACCTTCGCAGTGTAAAAACGCGAGGCATAAGCGATCTGTTCGGCGATGGTCATGATCATGCGCGATGTGTTCGACGCCTGACGCACCTCACCATTGACCTGCAAGTAGAAGTCCAGCGCCTGCGGATCGGCCACGTCATCCGCTGTGACCAGCCACGGACCAAGCACGGCAAAGCTGTCCCCGGATTTGCGCAAGCTGCGGTCTTCCGGCCCGCGCACCACCATGTCGAGCGCGATGGCATAACCGGCGATGACCGACAGCGCCTCGTCCACGCCGATGTTGCTGGCCGTGCGGCCGATTACCACGCCCAGTTCCATTTCGTGATCGTTGCGGCGGTCAGGGAAGCGCAGGGCAATCCCCTCCCCCGGCCCGACCAGCGCGCTGACCGCTTTCAGGAAAAAGCCTTGCTGTTCGATGCTGCCCCGGAACCGGTCGGAGAAGGTCGCTACATCGCCTTCCGCTTCCACCACGTGTTCGTGATAGTTCACCGGCACACCGATGATCTTGGAAGGTCGCTGCACCGGCGAAAGGAACCGCGCCTCGGCCACCGGTTTGGCCGACGAGCCCGGCAGCGCCGCCAGGATGGCTGGCCGCAACTGGTCCAGATGACGGATCAGCACATCGCCATGATCGGCCAGCCAGGGCCTGCTCGGCGAAGGCAATACCGCCAGCGCCGCGCTGACATCATGGACCATGCCGTCCTGGACAAGCCCCAGCTTGCCATCATCATATAGGGCTATCTTCATCGTTGCCGCCGTTCCCGTTCAGGCTGTTTCTTCGCTCAGGATGCCAAGCCGCTGCATGACGTCGCGGTCAGACAGCATGAACAGGTGCGCCTCGGCACTGGTCGCCTCATGACTGGCGAAATTGCCTTGCGGGATCGTGAAAAAGTCCTTCTCGCCCCACTCGAAGACTTTGTCGCCAATTTGCGAGCGGCCCGATCCCGTGACCACGAGTACCGCCGTGCTGGCATTGCTGCGGCGGCAGACAGTGGGCCGGCCTTGTTCCAGCGCGGTCATCGTGCAGTCGAGCAAGGGCTGCGCCTGCTCGCCCGTCATCGGGTTGGAATAGCGTATGCTGCGCGATCCATCGACGGCGGGCGGCGTGCTGGCGAGCGCCTTCTTCGCCTCCTCATAGGCATAGCGGAACATGGGCGAATGACTTGCCACCGGCACGCCTTCAGCAGGCAGGTAGCCGACCGCCGAGAGCGCCGCATCGGGCAGCGTTTCGGGCATGTCCATCACTGGCGGAGGCTGGAACTTGCCGGTGCCAAGATAGCTGTGCAGCGGCACATCCAGCGCATCGAGCCACAGCACCGGCGCATCGCCTTCGTGCCGATGCTCATGCCAGCACCATGCCGGGGTCAGAATCAGATCGCCAAACTCCATCGGGCATGGCTTTCCGTTGACAAATGTGGTCGCCCCGCTGCCTTCCAGCACAAGCCGCAGGGCCCCCATCGAATGGCGGTGCGGCCGCGCCGTTTCGCCGGGCAGCAGGCACTGCACGCAGGCCAGCATGGTGCCAACGGTATATTCGTCTTCCGGTCCCTTTGAATAGGGCGTCAGGTATTGCAGCACACGCCGCTCCACCGCAGCGGGCGAAGTGGCGCTGAAGGCGTGCTCGATCAATGGCCGGGTCTTGGTCCATTGCCACAGATGCGCTTCCTGCGGCGGCGCAGGTGGCCGGTGCGCAGTGGGGCTGAGCCAGAGTGGCGCGAGGTTATACTCGCGCCACGCATCCAGCACGTCCCGGTCGATTTCGCCCGGCGTGGCGCCACCCTTGCCCTGCATGGATCAGACGATCACGCCGCGCGGCACGGGCTTGCCGAACATGAAAGCAGCCTGCGCGGCATAGACCGGCTCGTCCACATTGCAGGCGTGACACATCGCCACCGACACATCGCGATAGAACCGCTGGATCGGGCTGGACATGCGCGCCACATTGCCGCCAACGGTATCGAACACGGCGCGCGCAGCATCTGCGGCACGGCGCACGGCGCGCACCTGATTGCGGCGCGCTTCATGCTGGAGCGCAGCAGGCACGGTGCCACCGGCCATCGCAATATCATAGGCCTGCTGCAGACCATCGAGCAGTTGCAGCCGCGACGCTGCGATATCTGCCATCGCAGAACCCAGCGCGGCCATCTGGTACGGGTTGTCGATCGACTTGATGCCACCGCGATTGACACGCTCAGCCGCATATTCCTGATAGCGCCGCACCACGCCTTCGGCGATGCCGATGGTTGAGGCCGAAATCACGCCGGGGAACAGGTAATCGAACGGCACTTCATAGAGCCGCGAATCCGGCTGGTTGGCGCGGTGATAGTCCCGCGCGTTGAGTTTCTTCACATTGAGCACGCGGTAATCGGGGACGAACAGGTCCTTCGCTTCGATGTCCTTGGAGCCCGTCCCGCGCAGGCCCATCGTGTCCCAGCTGTCGTGATGGATTTCGTAATCGCTGCGCGGCATGATGAAGTGATTGGGCTCGGTAAACTCGCCAGAGCCGGGCACCGCCTCAGTCAGGACGCCAACCACGGCCCAGTCGCAATAATCGGTGCCCGAGGAAAACGGCCAGCGTCCGGTCACCCGCCAGCCGCCTTCGACCGGCGTGGCCTTGCCCAGCATTGCGTATGGCGATGCCGTCCAAGTATCGACATCCTTGCCCCAGACCTCTTCCTGAAGACGTGGATCTGCCTGGGCAAATTCGAAGCTGTGCAGCCCGACCACCCCGCACACCCATCCGGCGGAAGGCGAATTGGACGCCAAGTCCATGATCAGCCGTGCAAATTCGACCGGATCGCCTTCAAGGCCGCCATAGTTCTTGGGCTGAAAGATGCGAATGATGCCGCTGTCACGCAGGATCTCATAGGTCTTGGGCGTCAGCTTGCCGAGTGAATCGCAAGCCAGGGACTCTTCGGCGAGGATTGGCATCGAAGCCTCGATCCGCGCGCGGACATCGGCGACGCAGGTGACTTCGGCTTCCTGTGCTGCGACAATCTTGGTCAATTCCATGGTCATGTCCTCTCGTTTCAATGCCTGTGTGAGGCTGCTTTTTCAGTGATCGGTCGGGCGCCAGACAGGCACCGCGCGGGTTGCGTCAATTTCCTGTGATCATCGCCGGCGGCAGATCGGGGCGGAGTTCCTTGTGCCCCCAGATCGACGTGCGGCTGTAGCTCTTGGGCTCCCACAGATCGTCAATGGCGATGCCGCCAAAGCCGTATTCGATCCGCAGGACAGAAGGAGAAAAGATATAAGTCGAGACCATCCGGTCATTTGTGTGGCAGCCAATCGATTTGCTGATCGGCACATCCCGCTCGACGCAGAGATCGACCACAACGCCAACGTCATCGAGCGAATTGACTTCAAGCATCAGGTGATGCGCGCCGCGCAGACCCGGAGCAGGGCAGCCAATGGCAAGCGAATGGTGGCGACCGTTGCAATGATAGAACAGCAGTTCGCGCCCGCCATCGGTGATGCGGTCCGATTGGTGGAAGCCCATGACATCGCGGTAAAAACGGTCTGCTGCGTGCAGATCGGGAACCAGCAGCACGATGTGGCCCATGCCCTGATCGCCGGTCTTGAACCCGCTCATCGGCCGACCAGGCGAAAACTTTCCGGGGGAGACGTACTGCCCCCAGGCAAGTTCATGGCGAAAACCCATGGGATCGACGAACCAGTAATAGCCAGCCACGCTCCGCGCCGCCGCTTCGTCCGTGCTGGCACGCATCAGCACTGGCCCTGCGGCCTCAATCGCGGCTTTCAGGCCCAGAACCTCAGCCTCTCCGGACAGGATCCAGCCGATATAGGCGATATCATTCTGTGCGCCAGGATGGACCCACAAGCGGCAATCGGCATCATCCATGCGGAACCGCGCTGCGCCATCAGCGCCATCATCCACGCGATGAAGCCCCAGAATATCGGAACCGAAGCCCCGCCATTCCGCAAGGTTGGGCGTGGTCAGCCCAAGATACGCCATTGACCGAATCATCGCACGTTTCTCCCTGAAACGGGAATACTCTAGATTCTCCATTCTAGATAATCAAAAATGAGGCCGTGCGTGTTTTTCAGACATGCTGTCCGAGAAGCGGACTTCCCGAGTTCAGAGGCAGGTCAGTGTGCTCTAGCGGTTGGCCGCAGGGATCGGGCCGGTCACGCCTTGCAAGGCCGGATCGCCGGGGAAAGCATCGTTCAGGATCTTCTGGCAAACCTTGGTCTTAGGCGAAGGATCGGCCTTTACGATGGCGCGGATATCGGCAAACTCCACACCAGCAGCGCTCTGTCGCTCTGCTGCAGGCTTGCCCAGCCCGGCGTTGTAGTAATAGTCCCAATACATCGCGCAGCGGTTTTCGGGCGGTTGCTCGCCCCCTTTGCAACCTGCCAGCAACAAGGCGGCGTTGGCCGCGATCAGCGCAATTCGTGTGCTCATGGCTGTTCCCCCTGGCCAGCGCGGCGGCCGCGCCATAGGTGAAAGGCCAAGCCGCTCCAGGCGATGACCAGCGAGAAAATGTCGTAATACCGCAGCGGACGGTACACGGCATAGCCCAGCCCGGTCGAACCGATGAACACGGCAAGGCTCAGAAGAATGCAGGCAAGGATCGCCATCATTTCGGGTTTGCGCATCACAGGCCTCCCTCGCTGCGGATCTGTTCCGCGTAGTTGTCCTTGTAGGCCCGGCGCGAATTCCACAGCCACAGCGGCTCAAGCCGGGGCTTAAGCGTCGCACCAAGGTAACCGCTGTAGGCCAGCAGCAGCACGCCGTTGAGAAACAGCTCTTGCGGGCCGGTGAACATCTGGCGCGGCATGCCGACGATGAACGTGTTGAGCCAGAAAATGTTCACCGTGGCCGGCATTTCGAGGATCAGCGCGAGCAGCACGAAGCGGTTGGTCAGGAGCATCACGCCGAATGCAAATTCCATGTACTTGACCGCTTGATACAGCCCGATCGCAGCGTTCGCTGATGCCCATTCACCGCCAATGCCGGGAATTTCGGGAACATAACCGGTCAGGATATAGCGCCCGCCGGAAAACAGCAGATGCGCGCCAAAGAACAGGCGAATCCACGTGATGATCAAATAAAGCGTCTTGTTCTGGGCCACGCCCACTCTCCCTTTATGTTCCGCGCCGGTGCATCGCACCATCGGTCAGGTGTTGTGATCGTGGTCCGGCTGACGGAAGACGTCCGGCAAGCGCGCCAGATCGCGCAAAGGCCCGGGCGTTGAGCGCAACGACAGCATCGGCAGGTAATGCCGGATATAGGCCAGGGCGACGATCACATTGATGTAAAGGCACGAAACGCCCATGTAAGTCGGGCTGAACAGGCGGTCGGTGCGCAGGTTCAGGAACACCGCATTATAGAAAACTACCGCCGAAACCGGCAGCAGCATCAGCGTTGCCGCCGGTACGAACAGCCCGAAGATAAGGCAGAGCCCGCCGACCACTTCGACCGTCTTCACGAAATCGAACAGACCTACCTCGACCATTGTCACCAGCATCTGGTTGGATGCGGGCAAAGTGCCGAACGGCTGCGGAAAGGCAGGTGGCCAGCCAAATTCCTGCGCCCAATAGCTGTAACCGCTGTTGAGCATCCATGCCCCCAGAAACAGGCGCAGCAGCGTGATTGTCGCACGCCACAAGGTCGCTGCATCCAGAGCAATTGCCACCCGGTCAGAGCCGACCGATCCGTTCGCTGCGGTGCCCTTGCCATCATTTGCCATGGGGGTTTCTCCTGTCTTCACTGCGCGAACCGGGTCGGATAGCGGTCCCGCCGCACGATCCGCCCATCCTTGATCCTGAACACGTCGATCACGTCCAATTGCGGATTTCCTCGGGCCGGTCCGATGCGGTGAATGACCGCTACCGTCATGCCCTGCGCAATCACGTCGCGTATTTCGTGCGGCACCGGCGCACCGTCGCGGCGGTCGTCCGCTGCGGGCGCGTTATCCATCGCATCTTTTGCGAAGTAGCTTTGCTGCGCGGTGCCGCCCTGCCCCTTGTCATAGGCCTGATCCATGAACTGCGCGATGATATCACGCGGCAGCTTGCCCACCCCCGGCGCGGACCAGTCCCAGCGCGGGTTATAGTGCATCGTGTAATAGACAGCAGCGGTGAACAGCAGCCCGATCCCGATCGACAACAGCTTAAGGCTGTTGCGGCTCACCGTAACCATATCCCCTCCTCCGACCGCAAAAGACATCGACGGCGAATGCAAAATGCAGTGCCATCGGCGTGGTCCTTCTTATTCCGCCACTTAGCACCAATGCCGAGGCGCGATAAATGGACATACCCGGCATTGCCCGATTCCCGGACAGCGGCGCTGGCCAGCGATGCCCGAAAAACGGACGGCGCGTCCATTAGGGTTTGCGATAGCGCCCAACTTGTCCAGCGTGCTGCGCAAAGCAGGAACCGGATTGGGAGAAGCAATGCAGCCGAAAACGCTCCAGTGGCAATTTGTCACTTTCGCCAGAATCCTCTTTGCCATTCACCTGCTCTATTCGGGCGGCGCCTATATCTTTTTTGGCTGGGTGCCCTCGGCATTCTTCAATCCCGCTTCTCCGGTCGGGCGGTTCATGGTGGAGCTGGACACGATTGGCCTTTACCCGCTGGTGAAATATCTTGAGTTCACTCTCGGACTATTCGCACTGGCAAACCGCTTCACCCCGCTGGTGGCGGTGATGGAGTTTCCGATTACCATCATGATCGCCTACCTTAACCTGTTCGTAGAAGGCGCGATTGCGCCCCGCCACTATTATACCGGGGTGCAAGAGCTGGCGATCAACGTCGCGGTCCTGCTGGGATACGGCGCTTATTATCGCTCGATGCTGAACGCGCGCAATGCTCCAAAGTGGCTATGGCAATCGGCTGACGAGCGTCCACCCGCTGCCGAACGGTCAGCGAGCCAGCTCCCGATTTGGCTCATCTTCGCAGGCCTGATGGCCGTGGTCATGGCTGCATCGTGGTTCCTTGGGTCGGCCGACCGCCGCCTGCCCCCACGCGACTGGCTGCCGCCGGTCCTGTCCTTCGTCACTATGCTCGCGCTGATGCGCGTTGCCAGTCCGGCTGTGGAGTCCCGCATATGAACGGTCCGGGCAAAGTGAGCCGCCGCGGGCTGGCATTGGCAGGGTTCGGCGCAGCCGCAGGCGCAGCGCTTGCCCCGGCGGTTGCCCCAGCGGTTGCCCCGGCGGTTGCCACGCCGCGCCGCCGCAAAACTTCGCTGTCGCAGGATGATCGCGCCGCGGTGACCGACCTGTTCACCCGGTACGTCTGGGCCTATGACTGCACCGATGAGGAGGAATTCCTCGCCCTTTTTACAAACGATGCCATAGTTGTCGGCAAGGGTAAGGTTTATCGCGACAAATCAACCATCCTCGAATGGTTCCGCACCCTGATCGCCATGCGCGAGCGCGAAGGCGATGATATCTGGATGCACGAGGCAGGCCAGTTCCGCTTCGAGACCACGGCGCAAGGCTGCATCGTCTATGCCTATGCCACCCATTTCAGCGCCAATACGGCCAAGGCCCTGCGCGGCGTGCGCAGCCTGGGCTATTTCACCTGTGAGTGCGTGAAGCAAGGCGGCGAATGGCGCTTTGCCCGGTTCAGCATTTCTGTCTGGGACCGGACCAAAGTGCCATGGAAAAAGCCGCTGCCATGGGCTGACTTGCCTCCGGCCTGAGCGGTAACCGATCAGGCCATGGCAGCGGTCAGACGGGACACATCCGGCAGATCGTCCACCGCGTCCAGCAGCTTGAGCAAATGCGCCTGGCGCGCGGGCGCCAGCCCGGCATAGTCGAGGCAATCTCCCAATTTTCCGGTCACTTCGCGTCCGCTCATCGGCACATCCGGATCGCCCTTGGCGGCAACAACATGGCGCTTCAGCACCCTGCCATCGGCCAAAGTCACCTCGACAATCGCCTGCCCCGGCCCGCCTGCAGGATTGGCCAGAGCGGCCTCCTCAACCGTTTCGATACGCGCCGCCATCACCAGCAGATCGGCCCGGCGCAGGGCCTCGGGCGTGAAGTGGGCAATGCTCAGCTTCCCGTCGGCCAATGCTGCGGCAACCACCCACGGAATGCTGAACTGCGCCTCCACCGTCGTGGCCGGCTGCCGCTTGCGCTCGATCGGCGCGCTGAGGAAACCCCACTCGGCCGGTCCATTGCGGATGACGATCTGGCCAATGGCCGTGCCGCGCCCGCCCAGTGCAGCGGCAATCTGCAACGCAGCATCGGCCGAAGTGTGCGATCCCCGGCATGAAGGCCATGGCTTGAACGACATTGCCGCACCGGGATAGTCGCGGCCCAGCCCCGCCAGCAGCAGATCGCGCGAATAGGTGCCCTTGTGATATTGGGCAAACCAGCCCTTCCTGCCTTCCAGCACCCCTTTCGGGCCCGAAACCCCGCGCGCCGCCAGCCGCGCCGCCATGACTCCGGCAGACGAGGCAAAGCCCGGCCCGATCCGCTTGGTCAGCGCGCTGTCGATATGGGATTGCGCATTGCCAGCGGCCTGATGCGCAGCGATGCCTGCAGCGTTGACCAGTTGGTCCATGTCCAGCCGCAAGAGGCGCCCGGCAACCAGCGCGGAGGCCACATAACCAATCAGCGTGGTATTGTGCCAGCCAATCGCAAAACCATCGACTCCCGGCTGCCCTGAAATCGACAGGCGGCAGGCGATATCATTGGCGAGCGTCACGGCTGTCAGCAGTTCGCGTCCGCTTACACCGCCTGCCATGTCTGCTGCTGCCAGCGCTGCTGGAAAGATGATCGCACTGGGATGCAGAAAGCCCGGACCAAAGGTGTCATCATATTCCAGTGCGTGGACCATTGTCGCATTAATCCGCGCGGCGTCATGGCTGGGCAGGCGAAGCGCGCTGCCCCACACCACGCTTTCCCCCTTGCCGCCGATATCCGCTGCCAGTTCGCGCAGTTGGCGCACGCCATCCTCGTTCCGGCCCGCAAGCGCCACTCCTACCGCATCGCGCAGTTGAGCACGCGTTGTCGTCAGCGCCGCGGTCGGCAGGTCTTCGAACCGCGCCTGCAACATGTGCCGCGCCAAAGGCAAAATGGCGTCTTCCGAAGCCATCGCCGGCTCAGCTTGGGCCGATATGCGCGTTAGCAGCCCTGCCGACAGCGTTCCTGCCATGAACAAGCGGCGATCCAGCATGGCGCACTCCTCAATTGCGAAAAAAGAGGGCGGGCTTTGCGAAAAGCCCGCCCCCGTTGGTGTACCTGCCAATTCTGAAAGCTCAGAACTTGTAGGCCAATTCGACGCCCACTTCACGCGGGCGGCCAATATCCAGCATCGTGAAGCCGAACACCCGGTCGTGAGCCACGCCGGTCAGGCCCGGCGTTGGCTTGGTCGTTGGACCGCTGGGATCGAAGCCGCCGGTCAGGTAATACTTGTTGGTCAGATTGTTGCCAAACACTGCGAGCGACCAGCCTGCCGCTGCTTCGAACGAGATTCGCCCGTTGAGCAAGCCGTAGGACGGCAGAGTGACAAAATTGGTCGGGCTTGGATAGCTGAGCTGCTGGGCCTTCCAACCGTAGTTCAAGTCAAACGCGACATCGCCAGCCTCGCTCACAGGGACCGTGTAGCTGGCCCCGAGAGTGTATGACCACCTTGGACTGCGATAGAACGGCACTTCTGGCGTTACCGCCACTGCGCCGCTGGCCCCGCGAATGTCATTGTCATAGGACGCGTCAACATAACCGACGCTGGCCTTCAGGACGAGATCCTGAATGGGGCTGGCAAGGAATTCGGCCTCGAAGCCCTTGACGGTGGAATCGCCGTTTGCCGTGTAAACCAGCGGCGGCGGACCGGGGTCAGCCAGCTGGATCTGCTGGTCCTTGTACTTGGTCAGGAACGCCGTGATGTTCAGCCGTACGCGGCGGTCGAACAGATCGGAACGAATGCCGGCCTCATAAGTCCACAAGTTCTCGGGCAGGTACTCGTTCAGACCGCAGTTTGGCAAAGGCGAACGGTAGCACCGCGTCTGGATACCATCGTTGAAGCCGCCGCCCTTGTAGCCCTTGGCCGCCGAGACATAAGTCATGACTTCTGGCGACCAGCGATAATCGATGCTGAAGCGTGGCGAAACGCTCGACCACTTGCCAGAAACGGTCTGGGCACTGGGGGTGGACACCGACCCGGGCGGGCAGCTGGCGGGGGTGCCAACGGCCGAAACCTGCGCCCCGCTGGACAGGCAGACCTGACCGCGCCCTTCGCGGAACGAGGTGAAGGTCTTGCGATCCTCGCCCCAGCGCACACCGGCCGTCAGGCTCAACGCATCGGTCACGCTAAAGCTGCCCTGCGTGAACAGCGCAATGCTCTTGGTGACGATATGCTTGGATTCAAAGGAACCCTTGCCAACATCGCCCTTGAAGGCACTGTTTGCACCGGCAGAAGGATCAAACCGGCGGCGGGTGTTGGTGGAATCGTCCCAATAATAGAACGCCCCGGCAACCCACTTGAACCGGTTGTCAAAGAACGATCCGTTCAGTTGCAGTTCCTGCGTCAGGTATTCGATCTCGGTCGTGTCATTCAGCTGGACCAACGGGATCGGCGTGCGGTCCCAGTCCTGGTTCTGAATCTGCGAAATGTCGCGATATCCGGTCAGCGACTTCACCGTCAGGGTGTCGGTCAGTTCGTAGGAGATGATCCCCGTCAGACCATGGCTTCTGAACTTGTTCACATCGGGCAGGAGGCCGCCATAAATCTCGTAATTGCCGCGAACCTGGCCATAGTAAAACGCAAAGTCCGAGGCAGCATTGGTATAACCCGACGGCGAGACCGAAAGCGGGGCGACAGCGCGCAGCGAGTTGAATGCATTGGGGTTTGGCGGCGGATCGCCGGGGATGGCCACGCCATAGAGCGCAGCAGGGTAAAGGTCAGTCGGTGAAAAGTTGGTCGAAGTTGAAGGCTGACCGTTGTCGCTGGTGCGGATGATGTCGCCCGACAGTCCGATGTCGAGCCGGCTGGTCGGCTGCCAGCGCAATTGCCCACGCAGCGTGGTGGAATCACCACCGCCGACCTTGGTGTTATCAATGATGCGGCGGATATAGCCATCGCGGCTTCTCTTGGCGAAGGACACACGCGTTGCCAGAGTATCCGTCAGCGGCACGTTGAGCATGCCCTGCACGTCGAAACGGTCACGCTGGGCGGCGGTAACGCGGATCGAACCTTCCAGCTTGTCGACCGGCTGCTTGGTAACATAGCGGATCGCACCGCCTGCCGTATTGCGTCCGAACAACGTACCCTGCGGCCCGCGCAACACTTCGACCCGCTCGACATCCAGCAGATCCAGCAGTGCACCGTTGGGGCGCGCAAACAGGATATCGTCCACATAGATGCCCACCGCGCCTTCCTGCGTGATGAAGCCCTGCGGCGCGCCGCCGATGCCGCGGATCGCGACATTGATGATCGCGTTGCCCTGTGCGGCCGTTCCACCGATGGTCACGTTTGGAACGAAAGTGTCAAAGCCGCTCAGGCTATCGGTGCCCTGACGCTGAAGCTCTGGCCCGCCGACTGCGACGATGGACAGCGGCGTGTCCTGCAGTTTCGTTTCGGAACGCTGGGCGGTGACGACAATTTCGGCGATCCCGGTATTGCCCGTCGGCTCGCTCTGTGCCTCACTTTGCTGCGCCAGGGCAGCAGAATGCACCCATGCCAGCATCATGGCCCCGCCACTCGCTCCAATTCGAGCAAGACTCTTCAAATTGAGCTTCATCAGCATCCACCCCACCATAGATTGCGTTTTTCGAATGCGGTTCATTGTTGAACCGATTGCTTATGTGTTCGTCCGGATTTGCTTCGAATTTCATTGCTGAAGATCGAATTGCGCAGCAGACGGTTTCATTGAATATGAAATCTAGAAACTTCATTGTGCATAAATTCGGCACCGGGGTGCGTCAACGGCGCAACCGGTTGGCAGGCCCCCATTTCGGCAATTTGTCCGTAGTCTGGACAGGTCGCATCGGGCACGAAACGCGCGGCCAACTCCTGGGCAGCGCGTGAACGTGAAAAAACTCTAACCGAAAACCAGTGCTTTGCCGCAGTTATTTCGGAAGATTGCTGGTTCCAAATGCTGCCATCTCAATCTTGCGGGCCGTTTGCTGCAGAACGGGCAATACTTGCTCTGCTGGCCGCATCCCGTCCGCCATCTGCGATACGGAAATGGCGGCGAGCACTCTGCCATCGGGGGCCGTTACCGGCGCGGCAAGGCAATACAAGCCCTCTGCAATCTCCCCATCGTCGACGGCAAACCCTTGTTGCAAGACCAGCCGAAGCTCTGCAACCAGCGCTTCGGGATCGGTGATCGTGCGTGCGGTCAGAGCAGGAAATGGCCCAGTATCAAGATAGGCGCGGAGTTGCGCTTCGGGCAGGTGCGCCAGCAGCACTTTGCCAATGCCCGAACAATAGGCCTCAAGCTGCATACCCACACGGGTAAACAGCGCACTGGCCCCCTCACCGGTCTTGATCCGGTAAGTCACCATATCGCTGTCGAACGTGCCCAATTGAACCACAGTGCCAAGATCTGCAGCGAGATGGTGCAGCAACGGTGCCGCACAACCGACGATGATCTGCTTTTCATCCAGCCGGTGCAGCAGGCCGAACAGTCTGGGCCCGGCCAGATGCTGCCCGCGCGGCCCGACGATAAGGTAGCCTTCGGCGACCAGCGTCGCCACCTGTCGGTGCGCTGTGGCAACCGGCATCGCGATCGAGCGGGCAATTGCGGCGATGCTGGACTGCCCCCCATCGGCGATCACCGCCTCCAGCATCGCCAGAATGCGACCGAACGATGCGATTGTCGGAACCCCTTTTCTCATATGGTGAGAAGCTATCCCTACCGGGCTCTAGGCGCAACTGCCGAATCGCTCTAGAACTATCACTCTAGATTTTCCTCACAACCATGCGTGCAGGAGCGACCAAAGATGCCCACACCTCATGACGAACTCGCCCTGCGCCTTCGGGAAGCCTATGCGCGCGGCGCTGTGCCGCCGCTGCGCGATGGGCTTGATCCGACCGACGCCGATGGCGCTTATGCCGTGCAGGAAATCAACACACGGTTCTGGGTGGCGCAGGGCCGCCGGATCGTGGGGCGCAAGGCCGGGCTGACGGCAAAGGCCGTCCAGACGCAGCTTGGTGTCGATCAGCCCGATTTCGGCGTGCTGTTCGATGACATGAGCGTGGCCGATGGCGGCTTTCTGGACCCTGCAAAATGCCTGCAACCCAAGGCCGAGGCCGAAATTGCCTTCGTGCTGGGTGCCGACCTGCCCTCTCCTGACACCCAACCCGATCATGTCGCAGCTGCCGTTGCAACTGTCCACGCCGCTATCGAGATTGTGGACAGCCGCATCGCCGACTGGAAAATCGCGTTTGCTGATACTGTGGCGGACAACGGGTCTTCGGCCTTCTTCGCGCTAGCCGATCAGGGGCTGCCGCTTGCAGGGCTCGATCTTGAAGGCGCACCGATGGAGATGCGGATCAACGGCGAATGCGTTTCAACCGGAATTGGCGCAGCAGCGCTTGGCAACCCGCTGAACGCCGCGGCCTGGTTGGCCCGCACACTTGCGGCGCGGGGCGAGCCGTTGAAGGCCGGTGACATCCTGCTGGCTGGCGCGCTTGGCCCAATGGTCGCCCTTAAGCCGGATGACCATGTCGAAGCGAAAATCGGCGGGATCGGCACCTGCACATTCACATACGCAAAGGCTTGAACATCATGGCCAAGACACGCGTTGCGATCATCGGTTCAGGCAATATCGGCACCGACCTGATGATCAAGATCATGCGCCTTTCCGATGTGCTGGAAATGGGCGTGATGGTGGGCATTGATCCACAGTCCGATGGCCTTGCACGTGCCCGGCGGATGGGGATCGCCACCACGCACGAGGGCATCGACGGACTGCTCGCCATGCCCGAATTTGGCAATATCGAGATCGTCTTTGACGCGACCAGCGCCGGTGCACACCATCGCAACAGTGCACTGATCTTGGCAGCAGGCAAACGGATGATCGACCTGACCCCTGCGGCCATCGGGCCCTACACGGTCCCGCCGGTCAACGGCGATGCCAATCTCGATGCGCCCAATGTCAACATGGTGACGTGCGGCGGGCAGGCGACGATCCCGATCGTGGCGGCTGTAAACCGCGTGGCCAAAGTCCACTATGGCGAGATTGTCGCATCGATCAGCAGCAAGAGCGCCGGTCCCGGCACGCGCGCCAATATTGACGAGTTCACCGAGACGACAAGCCAGGCCATCGTTGATGTTGGCGGGGCCACGCGCGGCAAGGCGATCATCGTGCTCAATCCGGCGGAACCGCCACTGATCATGCGCGATACGGTCTTCTGCCTGTGCGAGGAAGCCGATCAGGACGCGATCCGCGCCAGCATCGAAGCCATGGTGGCAGAGGTCCAGACTTATGTCCCGGGCTACCGCCTCAAACAGGCCGTGCAGTTCGAACATATCGGATCAAACCAGCCGCTGCACATTCCCGAGATGGCGCACACGGGCCGCACCGATTTCACCGGCCTCAAGGTATCGGTGTTCCTCGAAGTCGAGGGCGCAGCGCACTATCTGCCCGCTTATGCCGGCAACCTCGATATCATGACCTCTGCAGCGCTGCGGACGGCAGAGAAGATCGCGCAAAGGATGGCGGCATGAGCTTTGATCCCACCACGCAGAAGCTCTACATTCAGGATGTGACCCTGCGCGATGGCATGCACGCCATCCGTCACCAATATGGGCTCGATCACGTAAAGGCCATCGCCCGCGCGCTCGACCGGGCCAAAGTCGATGCGATCGAAGTGGCGCACGGCGATGGATTGCAAGGCTCAAGCTTCAATTACGGTTTCGGTGCCCATACCGATTGGGACTGGATCGGCGCAGTGGCCGAAGTGCTAGAACATTCGGTGCTGACCACGCTCCTGCTGCCCGGCATCGGCACGGTTCACGATCTGAAGCGCGCCTATGACCTGGGCGTTCGCTCGGTCCGCGTGGCAACGCACTGTACCGAGGCTGATGTGAGCAGGCAGCACATCGAAGCTGCGCGCAATCTGGGCATGGACGTCTCCGGCTTCTTGATGATGAGCCACATGACCAGCCCCGAAGCCTTGGCCCAGCAGGCTTTGCTGATGGAAAGCTATGGCGCGCACTGCGTCTATGTGACCGACAGCGGCGGCGCGATGAACATGGACGAATATGCGGCGCGGGTCGCGGCCTATGACCGTGTCCTTAAGCCCGAAACCCAGCGCGGCGTGCATGCGCACCACAACCTGTCGCTGGGCGTCGCCAATTCGATCATCGCGGTGCAGAACGGAGCAATCAGGGTCGATGCAAGCCTTGCCGGCATGGGCGCAGGCGCAGGCAATGCGCCGCTCGAAGTGTTTATTGCCGCTGCCGACCGCATGGGCTGGAACCACGGCTGCGACCTGTTCGCCCTGATGGACGCGGCGGAGGAACTGGTCCGGCCCCTGCAGGACCGGCCTGTCCGCGTCGATCGCGAAACCCTGACGCTTGGCTATGCCGGGGTTTACTCAAGCTTCCTGCGCCACGCGGAAAAGGCCAGCGCCGATTACGGCATCGACACGCGCACGATTCTGGCAGAAGTCGGACGCCGCAAGATGGTTGGCGGGCAGGAAGATATGATCGTGGATATTGCACTCGATCTGCTTGGCCAAAGCTGATTGCCCAAAGTTGATCTGCCAAAAAGCGCTCCAATCACCCAACACGCGCTGTCGAAAGCTCAGCTGCGACATCTTCAAGGCTGCGCCCGCTTGTTTCGATCATCGCGGTGCGGACCCAGATGAGTTGCAGCACCATGATAAGGGCAAATCCTGCAAAGATCGCGGCTGGAGCCGTGTTGGACAGAATGACCGGCATCACTTGGGTGAGGGCTGCGGCGCAGACCCAATGGGTGCCTGCGCCGAGCGACTGACCTTTGGCGCGGGCCGCACTCGGGAAAATCTCGCTGATATAGACCCAGATCACCGCGCCCTGCCCTATCGCGTGGGCGGCGATGAAGGCGAAGATGAACGGCAGCACAAGCGCGAATTGTCCGCTGGCAAAGCCCCAGGCGGTCATCCCCAGTGACACGATATAGCCCACGCTGCCCACATACATCAGGAATTTGCGGCCCGCGCGATCAATCAGGGCAAGGCCGGCGAGCGTGAAGACCATGTTGACCAGCCCGATCCCGACAGTTGCCAGCAACGCCGTAGACGCTCCGGCCCCGGTCAGTTCGAAGATGCGCGGGGCGTAATAGATGATCGCGTTGATGCCGGAGAGCTGGTTGAAAAACGCGATGAGGAAAGCCAGCATGATCGGGCGGCGGAATTCGCCCGAAAAGAACCTGCTCCACGCTATGGTCTGTGCATCTGCGGCGGCTTCTGTGGCGATGGCGGCCAATGTCTCATCCACCGTGGCCGGATTGATCTGCGCCAGAATCGCGCGGGCCTCGGCCTCGCGGCCCTGATGGGTCAGGAGCCAGCGCGGGCTTTCGGGAATTTTGAACGTGGCAACCAGATAGGCAAGCGATGGCACCGCCACCACGCCGAGCATCCACCGCCAGCCATCTTCCCCAAGCCCGCCCAGCAGATAGTTGCTGAGGAACGCAATCAGGATGCCAAATACGAGCATCGTCTGGAACAGCGCCACCAGCCGTCCGCGCTGCTCTTGCGGCGCGATTTCCGCGATATAGGCAGGGGCGGTGACCGAGCTTACGCCGATGGCAACGCCGCCCATCACGCGAAAGATGATGAAGGATGTAGGCCCCCACGCCAAGGCCGAGCCGATGGCCGAAATGGCATAGAACACGCCGATGGCAATCAATGTCGGCCTGCGGCCCCAGCGGTCTGATGGCCAGCCCCCCAGCAGTGCTCCGGCTACCGTCCCCCATAAGGCCGAGGATATGGCCAGCCCATGCAGGGCATCGGACATCGCCCACACCTTTTGCACGGCCTGTTCCGCGCCCGATATGACCGCTGTATCAAAGCCAAAGAGAAACCCGGCCAAGGCTGCAATCAGCGCCCAGCTTCCGCCTTTTCCGGCCATGTCCAATACCCCCCGATCAGTCTACCGGCCCCGCTTACTGGCCGCCGGTGGCCAGCAAGCGATACCCCCATGCCGGAAGTTCAACCGTATCTTGCGCGCCAATCGTCACAGACTTGCCGCTGCCGAATTCGGTGTAAGTGCCCGCAGGCAGGGCATCGGCCAGTTTTGCCGTCACCGGCTTTGCCGACAGATTGAACAGGCCCAGCACCTTGTTCCTGTCATCGCGGCGCACCCACGAAAACAGCTGCTGCGGCTTGTCATTTTCCACTTTGACCATCCGTGCCCCCCATTGGCCGTTGGCCAGCACCGGGTTGGCCTTGCGGAAGGCGATCAGGCTTTGCAGCAGGCTGCCCATCGCGCAGTCATTGGCCTTTGACCAATCGATGCGGTCCTTTTCAAAGAACGCCAGACGCCTTTCGTTGCACACTTCCTGCCCGTTGTGGATCATCGACAGGCCTTCGCCCGTGAACGATAGTGCGACGAAGGCGGGCAATGCGGGGCCAAAGTTCTCGGCCGTGGTGCCTTCCCATGCATTGCTATCGTGGTTTTCGATATAGGTCAGGCGCATCGCCTCGGCGGGCCAGGCGCTCTCGTTTTCTGCATAGTAGCCATAGAGCGTGGTGGCATCGGCCTGTCCCTTGGCGATCTGCTTGATCATGACATGCCAATCCCACGAATAGACCGCGTCAAACGCCCGCCGCGTGAGTTCCGAAGATTTCCATTCGGCCAGCATGAAGACCGGACGGATCGCTTCGAGCCGCTTGCGTTCGGTTTCCCAGAAATCGAGCGGCACATAGCCTGCCACATCGGCGCGATAGCCATCGATGCCAACCTCGCGCACCCAGAACTCCATGGCCTCACCCACATGCTTGCGCACGCCGGGCTGGCGCCAGTCAAGATCGATCACATCGGACCAATCCCACCACGGGGTGGGCCGGAAAGCGCCCTTCCAGTCCTTTTCGTACCAATCAGGATGCTGCCTGGCCAAGGCATGGTCCCACGCGGTATGATTGACCACCAGATCAAGAATGACGCGAAAACCCTGCGCATGCGCGGCATCCACGAAATGCTTCAGATCAGCCTGCGTGCCGAATTCGGGATTGACCGCATAGTAATCCTGCACCGAATAGGGTGAGCCGAGCGTGCCCTTGCGGTTCTCCTTGCCGATGGGATGGATCGGCATCAGCCACAGGATATCGACGCCCAGCTTCTTCAGCCGGGGCAGATGGCTTTCCGCCGCCCGGAACGTGCCTTCTGGCGTGAAGTGACGCGTGTTGATCTGATAGAGCACTGCATCCTTGGTCCATGCCGGATGCTCCAGTTCGACATAGGGCTTGGGTGCCCATGGATCGGGCGCTGCGATTGCGGGGCATGTGGTGGCCAGCACTGCGCCAAGGGCCGAGGCGATCAACTTATGCATAGGAAAGCTCCGTACGATGGGCAGGGATAGTTGCAGCCACGCGCAGCGTGGCGATGGCGGCCACGATCCAGGCGGCTGCGGCAAAGAGCATGGTCCACACCGGCTCGCCCGGGAAAAAGGCCTTCATCAACGATCCCATGACCGTGGCGACCAGCAATTGCGGGACCACGATGAATACATTGAACAGCCCCATGTAGATGCCAAGCTTGGCCTGCGGCAGGTTCGAAGCGAGGATGGCATAGGGCATGGCGAGGATAGAGGCCCACGCGATGCCGATACCGACCTCGCACAGCAGCAAGGCTTGGGCATCGCGCAGCAGGAAGAACCCGAGGAAGCCCGCAGCCCCAATCGTCAGACAGATGGCGTGAGTCCTGACTTGTCCCACCGTGCGCGACATGACCGGCAGCAGGAACAGCGCGGCAATTGCGGCGACCCCGTTGTAGACGGTGAACAGCACATTCACCCAGTTTGCGCCCTCATTATAGGCGGCACTGGCGGGATCGCTGCTGCCGAAGGTGTATTGGGTGACCACCGGCGTGGTGTTGATCCACATGATGAACATGGCCGACCATGTGAAGAACTGGACCAGTGCCAAACGCTTCATCACATCGGGCATGCCGGCAAAATCGCCGACAATGCTGGCCAGCATCCCGCTGGTCCGCCCCTTGCGCGCAAGGCTGATCGCAATGGCGCTGAGCGCGCCATAGATCGCCAGCAATCCGCCGAGCAGCAGCACTTCCTTCTCAAGGTCCAGCATGGCGACAAGGCCGATCACGGCAATGCCCGCCACCGCCCAGACCGCGCTTGAGGCATAGGATTTGGCCGCAAGTGCGCGCACGGGCAAGTCGCTTGGGGCTTCGTCGTGGCCGGAAAACGCCGCCTGTTCAGCCGGGCTGAATTCGCGCGTCGTGATCACCGTCCACAGCACCGCGCCCAGCAGCACTGCGCCGCCGCACCAGAAGCTTAGCCGCACCGTATCGGGCAGATTGCCGGGGGCGGCCGTATTGGCAACGCCCAGCACCTCCAAAAACCATGGGAAGATCGACCCGACAACTGCGCCTGCCCCGATGAAGGCCGTCTGTACCGCATAGCCTGCAGCATGCTGATCGGCGTGCAGCATATCGCCCACGAAAGCGCGGAAGGGTTCCATCGAGATGTTGAGCGAAGCATCGAGCAGCCACAGCATCGCTGCGGCCAGAAACAGCGCCGCGCCCCAGTGCGGGGTCAGCGGCATGGCCAGAAGGGCAAGCGCCGAAAGCACTGCGCCAGTCAGGAAATAGGGCCTGCGCCGCCCCAGCCTTGTCCACGTGCGGTCTGACATGTGCCCGATGATGGGCTGCACGATCAGGCCGGTCAGCGGGGCGGCGATCCACAGCGCGGGCAGATCGTCCATGCTCGCGCCCAGCGTCTGGAAAACGCGGCTCATGTTCGCATTCTGCAAGGCGAAACCCACCTGGATGCCGAAGAAACCGAAGCTGATGTTCCACAGGCCCAGAAAGCTCTGACGCGGCTTGTCCATCTGGCAGTGCTCTCCCCTTACCCGGTTGTTATTGGACCCGCTTTTGCGCGTGGCCCGTTATTCTTCGGGGAAAAGCTGACAGGAAAGCCGGGGCCGGACAACATGTATACGAATACGACTGCCGATGTTTGCAATCGTTTGCTCCACAGTCGGTTCGGGCATGATCAGTTCAGGTGCTGGCGCGCACGATCAGCCGTGTCGGCAAAAGTGGTGACGGCATGGGCCGCCCCTCGATCTTGGCGACCATCGCTTCAAGCAGGCGTTCGCCCGCAGCGCTCAGGTCTTGCATGATCGTGGTCAGCGGAGGAGAGCACTGGCTGGCGGCGGGGATGTCATCAAAGCCGATGATCGCCACCTCATCGGGCACCGAAATCCCGGCCTCGGCCAGCGCGCGCATCGCTCCCACCGCGATCAGGTCGCTTGCGGCAAAGACCGCATCAATCGCCTCGCCGCTTTGCAGCAGATCGCGCATCGCGGCATGGCCTGCCTGTTCGGTGGTAATCGCATCGCGCTGCAGGGCGGGATTCACTTCCAGCCCATGTTCGCGCATCACCTGGCACAGCCCCAGATAGCGTTCGGCAAATTCGGGATAATGCCCATCGCCATGGCCCAGAAAGGCGATCCGGCGACGTCCGCTTTCGATCAGATGCGCCCCGGCCAGACGCCCTGCCCCGACATTGTCCGATCCGATGGTCGCCCCGCTGCCATCATCGCTGACCGATCCCCAGCGCACGAAATGCGTGCCTTGCTGCACCAGTTGGGCGTGGCGCGGCGCATAGACGGTGTAATCGCCATAGCCCAGCAGGATGATGCCATCGGCCTTGTTGCTGTCCTGATAGCTGACGTGCCAATCGTCCTCCAGCCGCTGAAACGAGATCAGCAGATCGAGCCCCCGGTTGGCGCAGGCCCGGGTGATCGACCCCAGCATCGACAGGAAGAACGGGTTGATCATGCTTTCATCGGGCGTGGGATCTTCGAAGAACAGCAAGGCGATGGTGTTGGAACGCTGCGTGCGCAGCGCCGATGCGTGCTTGTCGACCGTGTAGTGCAGATCGTTGGCGATCCGCTGCACACGTTCCCGCGTGGCCTGGCTGATCGCCCGGTCTCCGCGCAGGGCGCGGCTGACAGTGGGCTGTGACACACCGGCAAGCTGCGCGATATCAAAGCTTGTCGGCTTTTGGGAACGCTGTCTGCCCACGGTTTCCTCCCAGTGGCGACCGGCTTTTTCAACCAGTTTTTCGCCTGATAGCAGCGTAGTGCAAGCACCCCATCTTCGCAATCGCTTCGCAGGCACTAAAAGGCCTGGCCATGTCCAGCCCCCTTGCCTTGTCACCGCACGCCCGCCTTGTGACCGATCTGTTCGGCACCGAGCAGCAACCCATTGCGTGCATTGATGAGGCCTTGCCCGATCCGCAGGCCGTGGTGAACATCGCCGCGCGGCATGACTTCAGACCCATCGGCCCCTTCTATCCGGGCGTGCGCGCGGCCGTGTCACAGCAGGTGGCGATGCCTCTGGTGCAGCCCCTCCTGCCCTTGCTTGAGCAAACCTTTGGCTTGTCCCGGCCGTCGCAGTTTCTGGAGTGTTTTCTCAGTCTGATAACGGTTCAGGCGGCCGATCTGAAACCCATTCAGCGCTTCCCGCATTTCGATGGGGTGGAAGAATCGCGACTGGCGGTGCTGCTCTATCTGGATCAGGCCGAAACAACCGGCACCGCCTTCTATCGCCAGCGCGCCACCGGATTTGAGTCAGTCGATGCGGAAAGGCTGGACGAATACCGCACGCGCCTTGAACGCGAAGTGGCGCATCATGGCCTGCCCGAGGCCGGATATATCGGCACAGAATCGGCGCTGTTCGAACGCATTTTTACCGTGGCCGGACGCTTCAACCGCATGGTGATTTACAGGGGCAATGCGCTCCATTGCGCCGATGTCCCGGCAGGATTTGTGCCCGAGAAAGACCCTCGGAAAGGGCGGCTGACGCTCAATCTCTTCCTTCGCTGAACACCATTATAATCATTATTTTCATTTAGTTACCGCACGGCTGTGCTTGCAGCAAAATGCCCCGCAATCGTTTGCGTATACGTATACCAACTTCCCGCCCGGCCCGTTTGGGGCGTATCAAGACCCTGCAAGGAATGACGAGGACCACCTGTCCAACGTCACTCCATCAGGGACTGGATATGTTGGCTGCGGTTGCACGCGCCAACGCTTTGAGGGGGTCAACAATGACACGTCACAAGAATTTCACCGGCGGGATCAGCTTTGTCGCGCTGGGCGTGGCTTTGGCTGCAAGCATGCCGACGGCCGCGCTCGCACAGGACGCAGCCGGCACGGCGACGGATGAGGCCGCAGCCGAAGCACCGGCGGAAGAACCCGGCATCATTGTCACCGGCTTTCGTCAGGCGCTGCAAACCGCGGTAAACCTCAAGAAGGACCAGATCGGCATTGCCGAAGCGTTCTCCGCCGAAGATATCGGCAAGCTGCCCGATGTGTCGATTGCCGAAACGCTGGGCCGCTTGCCCGGCCTTGCCGTGCAGCGCATTGATGGCCGTGCGCAGAGCCTTTCGGTTCGCGGACTTGGCCCCGATTACTCCTCGTCACTGCTCAATGGCCGCGAAGTCGTGTCCTCGGGCGATAACCGCGCGGTGGAATATGACCAGTACCCGTCGGAACTGATCGATCAGGGCGTTGTCTACAAGACGCCCTACGCAGGCCTTATCGGGCAAGGCCTTGCCGGCACGGTCGATCTGCGCACCATCCGTCCGCTGTCCAAGAAGAAGCGCATCGTCGCGCTGTCGGCCCGCGCCGAAGTGAACGAAGACGGCTCGCTCAACCCCGATGTGCGCGGCTATGGCTATCGCGCCACCGGCACTTATGTCGATCAGTTTGCCGATGACACCATCGGCCTCGCGCTCGGCCTGTCCTACCAGTCGAGCCCCAGCCAGGTGGAGCGGTTCCGCGCCTGGGGCTATCCCAACGATGCCGGGTTCACCGTGCTGGGCGGGATGAAGCCTTTTGCCAAATCGGTCCTGCTCAACCGTCTGGGCGCTTTCGGCACGCTGGAGTTTCAGCCCAGCAGCGAATGGAACAGCTCGATCGATGTGTTCTATGCCGATTACAAGGAAAAGCAGCCGCAGCGCGGCATCGAATTTCCGTTCAATCCGGGCTGGGGCGCAGGCACCACGATCAGCGCCAATTCGGGCGGCAGCGCCCCGAACTCGGTCACGTTCAGCGGCGTCCAGCCGGTGGTGCGCAACGACTTCGACCGCAAGGACACGACAACCTTTGCCGCCGGGTGGAACACCAAGTACGAAAACGATGATGTGATCCTGACCGCGGACGTTTCCTACTCGATGTCGGATCGCCGCCTGCAGCAGATCGAGAGCTATTCCGGCCTCAGCTATGCGGCCAATGCCACCGCGCCTTCGGACGTGGTCACCGCGATCCGCACCGACAAGGGCTTTCCGTTCACGTTCACCAACGTGATCAACTATGCCGACACCAACCTCATCCAGCTCACCGATCCGCGCGGCTGGGGCGGTGGTATCGTGCAGGCCGGTTTCATCAATGACACCGAAACCCGCGACGAACTGTGGACCGGCAAGCTGGAAGCGGTTGGCAAAGTCGAAAGCGGGCTGATTGATCGCCTCGTGGTTGGCGTTGCCTATGCCGATCGTACCAAGGCGCGCGATATCACGCAGAACTTCCTGAGCCTGAGAGGCCCCTCGGCCAACGTGGCCAACGGGGCAACCACCCGGCTGCCCATTCCGCAGGAAGCCTTGCTGGGGTCGGCCAATTCCCTCGCGTTCCTGGGCCTTGGCCCGCAGGTGGCCTATGATCCGTTCGTGCTGCTGAACAACGGCACCTACATTCGGACCGGCGTGGAAAGCTCAAGCCTGCCGTTCCCCGGCGACTGGACGGTCAAGGAAAAGGTCTTCACCGGCTATAGCCGCGCCGATATCAAGACGATGCTTGGCGGCATGGAGCTGACCGGCAATGTCGGCGTGCAAGTGGTGTTCACCGATCAATCCTCGCAAGGCTTCAATTCGCCCGGCGGCGTTGGCAGCGTGCAGACGCCGGTGTCGGAAGGCGAAAAGTACAGCAATGTCCTGCCCAGCCTGAGCCTGAACCTTGCGCTGAACGAGGAAATGAAGCTGCGCTTTGGCGCGGCGCGCACGCTGGCCCGTCCCCGCATGGACCAGTTGAACGCATCGCAGAACGCATCGGTCTCCAATTCGCCACTGCTTCCGCTCAACACCATTTTCAGCGGCAGCGGCGGCAACCCGCGCCTGCGGCCTTATCTGTCTGACGGGCTCGACCTCAGCTATGAATGGTACTTCGGCGGCGAAGGCTATCTGTCGCTGGCAGCCTATTACAAGCGGCTCAACGATTTCGTGAACCCGAATGCGTCGGTCACCCGCGATTTCTCCTACCTTGTGCCGAGCCTTACACCGGCGCAGCGGCAGGCGTTTCTGGCCACTGGCAGCAACACCACCGGCTTTGTCTCCGGGCCTGACAATACGGCCAAGGGCCGCATCTATGGCTTCGAAGCCAGCCTTGCCTTGCCGTTCCGCAGCGTGGTTCCGGCGCTCGAAGGCTTCGGCTTCCAATCGAGCGTATCCTACACCAGCAGCAAGCTGACGATTACCGACCGCCAATCCGGCAATACATTCACCGCCACCGTGCCGGGCCTGTCGAAGTGGGTGGTCAACTCGACCGTCTACTTCGAAAAGTCGGGCTTTGAATCGCGCCTCAGCCACCGTTACCGGTCGAGCTATCTGGCAGAATTCATCGGCATCTCGGCCAGCCGCGATTTCCGCCAGACTTTTGCGGAATCGATCTTCGATGCGCAGATCGGCTATCGCTTTGGTGAAGGCAGCGCTCTGAATGGGCTGTCGGTGACCTTGCAGGCGCTGAACCTGACCGACGAGCCTTTCGTGAACTTTGCCGATGGGAATACGGCAAACGTGATCGACTATGAACGCTATGGCCGCACCTATCTGCTGGGCGCTTCCTACCGCTTCTGAACACCCTTTGCGTTGCGGCGGATCGGCCCTCCCGGTCCGCCGCAACGTCTGGCACGGAAAGACGGGCTTGATCCGCACGTGCGCCAAGGCAACGATACCGCAAACTGGCGGGAGAGGTTTGTGGGCACTCCAGAAAATGGCGGCAGACGGTTTGTCATAGCGGGCGGCGGCACTGCCGGCTGGATGGCGGCCGCTGCGCTCTCGCGTTTTGCGCCTGCGGGCACACGCATCGAACTCGTCGAAAGCGAGACGATCGGCACGGTCGGCGTGGGCGAGGCGACGATCCCGCAGATCCATCTGTTCAATGCCGCGCTGGGTCTGGATGAAGCAGAATTCTTGAGCGAAACCAACGGTTCGTTCAAACTGGGCATCGAGTTTGCAGGCTGGCGGCATGAAGGCCACAGCTACATGCATGCCTTTGGCAACATCGGGCGCCCAGTTGGGCTCCTGCCCTTTCAGCACTATTGGCTGCGTGCAAAGCAACTGGGCTTTGCCAAACCGCTACAACGCTATTCGCTGAACGAACTGGCCGCGCGCACGATGCGGATGCAGCGGGGCCGCCGCACGCCGCAATCGCCGGAACTGGCCTATGCCTATCACTTCGATGCCGGGCTCTATGCCGCCTACTTGCGCCGCCATGCGCAGGCGCGCGGCGTTGTTCGCACCGAAGGGCTGATCCAGTCGGTTGAGCGCGATGGCGAGAGCGGCGATATTGCCGCATTGGTCCTTGATGGCGACCGCCGGATTGCAGGGGATTTCTTCATCGATTGCACCGGCTTTCGCGGCCTTCTGATCGAAGGCGCGCTGGCAACCGGGTTTGATGACTGGACGCAGTATCTGCCGTGTGACCGGGCCGTGGCAGTGCCGTGTGCAGGCGGCGGTGATTTCACCCCCTATACCCGGTCGACGGCGCGCAAGGCCGGATGGCAATGGCGCATCCCGCTGCAGCACCGCATCGGCAATGGCCATGTCTATGCCAGCGCGATGATGTCTGATGACGAGGCGGCGGCGATATTGCTCGCCAATCTTGATGGACAGCCGCTCGCCGATCCGCGTCCGATACGCTTTACCACCGGCATGCGGCGCAAGCATTGGAACCGCAATTGCCTGGCCATTGGCCTTGCCGCCGGGTTTATGGAGCCGCTCGAATCCACCAGCATCCATCTGGTGCAAAGCGCGATCAGCCGGTTCCTCGCCATGCTGCCGACAGGCAAATCCGATCCGGCCATGGTCGATCATTTCAATGCGCAGGCGCAGTTCGAATGGACCCGCATCCGCGATTTCATCGTCCTGCATTATTGGGCGAACGAGCGGGTGGGCGAGCCCTTCTGGGATGCGATGCGCGCGATGGACCTGCCCGAAACGCTGCAGCGCAAACTGGCGCTGTGGCGCGCCAGCGGCTTCATCCATCGCGAACACGAAGAGCTGTTTACCGAGGTTGGCTGGTTTCAGGTTCTCGCGGGGCAAGGCGTGGAGACGAGCGGTTACAATCCGATGGCCGATACGTTGAGTGCGGCTGACTTGCGCGATCTGCTGGGCCTGACCGAAGCAGAACTGGTGGAAGAAGTGCGGCAGATGCCTCGCCATATCGAAGCGCTAGAGCAGATCATGCGGGGGGTTGCTGCGTGAGAAATGCCATTACCATGCTCTGCGCAGCGCTGCTGTGCGCCACTGGAGCCACAGCGCAACCCGCTCCCGATTACCGCGCGCGTGATGCTGCTGACGAGTTTATCTATTTCGTTCTGCCGGACCGGTTCGAGAACGGCGATCCGACGAACGACAAGGGTGGCTTGAAGGGCGACCGCCTATCCACCGGGTTCGATCCGGCGCACAAGGGTTTCTACCACGGTGGCGATTTCAAGGGCTTGCAGGCGCGGCTGCCCTATCTGCAAAAGCTCGGGATCACCGCGCTCTGGGTTGCGCCAATCTTCAAGAACAAGCCGGTGCAGGGGCCAAAGGGACAGGAGAGTGCAGGCTACCACGGTTATTGGGTGACCGATTTTACCCAGCCCGATCCGCATCTGGGCACGGAAGCCGAATTTCAGGCGCTGGTTGCCGCTGCACATGGCTTGGGGATGAAGGTCTACATCGACATCATCACCAATCACACCGCCGATGTGATCCGCTACAAAGAAGGCGAGGTCGCAGGCTACGCCTATCGCTCCCGCGCCGATTACCCCTACTCGCGCAAGGGTGGGCTGACCGGAGCGCCGATCAATCCCGGCTTTGCGGGGGATCAGGACAGCAACCCTGCAAACTTCGCCAGATTAACCGACCCGGCCTTTGCCTACACGCCCTATGTCCCGCCAGCCGAGCGCGGGGTAAAAGTGCCTTCGTGGCTCAACGATCCGCTGTTCTATCACAACCGCGGAGATTCCACCTTCACCGGCGAAGATGCCCGTTTCGGCGATTTTTCCGGCCTCGATGATCTGTTCACCGAACACCCCCGCGTGCGCGAGGGGATGATCGCAATCTACAAGGACTGGATCGACCGCTACCAGATCGACGGCTACCGCATCGATACCGCGCGCCATGTCGACCCCGGATTCTGGCAGGCCTTCATCCCTGCGATAAAAAGCGCCGCCACCGCCCAAAAACTGCCAAACTTCGCAATTTTTGCAGAAGTTTACCGCAGCACGCCCGACAGCGGCTACATTGCACAATATACCCGGCGCGATCAGCTGCCCGCCGTGCTCGATTTCGCCTTTCAGGCCGCGGTCCGCGATGTTCTGGGCAAAGGCAAGGGCACCGTCGTGCTGGCCGAACTGTTCGACGGCGATGTGCTCTACGAAGGTGGCGAGGCTGCAGCGCTGCGCCTGCCCACCTTCCTTGGCAATCACGATATGGCCCGGTTCTCGACGCTGGTGAAGGAAGACCGCCCCGGCATTTCGTCTAACGAACTGCTGGCCCGCGTCCAGCTTGGCCATGCCATGCTGCTCACCCTGCGCGGTGCGCCGGTGATCTACTATGGCGATGAGCAGGGCTTTGTCGGCGATGGCGGCGATCAGGCCGCGCGCGAAGACATGTTCCCCTCGCGCGTCGCCTCCTACAACGACAACACTCTGATCGGCACAAGTGCCACCACCGCCCGCAGCAATTTCGATGAAGCGCACCCGCTATTCCACACTATCGCGAGCCTCAGCGCCATCCGCAGGGCCCATCCCGCGCTCATGCGCGGTGCACAAATCGTGCGCGATTATGCGCAAACGCCGGGTCTGTTTTCGGTTTCGCGTATCGATCCCGCAACGCGCGCCGAGATCTTCATTGCCTTCAACACCGCCGACCACCCGATTGCGGTCAACAGCACCATCGGCGCGACCGTGACTCATCTTGAAGCCTTGTCCGGCCCATGCCCTGCTGCGGTTGCAGCACCCGGCAGCGTGCGCGTTGCGCTGCCCGCATTCGGCTGGATGGTGTGCCGCGCCACAGGAACCTCGAAGCCATGAATACGCATACCCTGCTTGATCCGAAGACCGCCACCTTGCAGCACCGCTGGTGGCAAGGCGCAGTGATCTATCAGATCTACCCCCGCAGCTTCATGGACGCCAATGGCGATGGCATTGGCGATCTGCCCGGCATCACCGCGCGGCTCGATCATGTGGCGCGGCTGGGCATCGATGCCATCTGGATTTCGCCGTTCTTCACATCGCCCATGAAGGACTTCGGCTATGACGTTTCGGACTATTGCGATGTCGATCCGATCTTCGGCACGCTGGCCGATTTCGATGCGCTGATTGCCCGCGCCCACGATCTGGGCCTGCGCGTGCTGATCGATCAGGTCTATGCCCACACATCCGATGAACACGCGTGGTTCGTGGAAAGCCGGTCATCGCGGCACAATGCCAAGGCCGATTGGTATGTCTGGGCCGATGCCAAGCACGATGGCTCACCGCCTTCGAACTGGCAATCGGTGTTCGGCGGCCCTGCATGGCGCTGGGATGCCCGGCGCGGGCAGTATTACATGCACAATTTTCTCGACAGCCAGCCGCAACTCAATGGACACAACCCGGCGGTGCAGGACGCGCTGCTGGGCGTGGCGCGGTTCTGGCTGGATCGCGGGGTCGATGGCTTCCGCATCGACGCGCTGAACTTTGCGATGCACGATCCGGCCCTGCGCGACAATCCGCCTGCACCCGCGACCGACAGGCCACGCACGCGCCCGTTCGATTTCCAGCTCAAGCGCTTCAACCAGTCGCACGCCGATATCGAAACCTTCATCGAACGCATCCGCGCGCTGACCGATCAGTACGACGCCATCTTCACCGTGGCAGAGGTGGGCGGGGATGAGGCCGATGCGCAGATGAAGGCCTATACCCACGCCGAAACGCACCTCAATTCCGCCTATGGCTTCGATTTTCTCTATGCCGAACGCCTGACGCCGGGGCTGGTCAAGGCCGCGCTTGCCGCATGGCCCGCCACGCCTGATACGGGCTGGCCAAGCTGGGCCTTCGAAAACCACGATGCACCCCGCGCCCTGTCGCGCTGGGTATCGCCCGAACATCGCGATGCCTTCGCGCGAGTGAAGGCACTGTTGCTCGTGTGCCTGCGCGGCAATGCGATCATCTATCAGGGCGAGGAACTGGGACTGGAGCAGGTCGACATTCCCTTTGCGCAGTTGCAAGACCCCGAAGCCATTGCCAACTGGCCGCTGACGCTCTCACGCGATGGAGCCCGCACGCCGATGCCATGGGTGGCAAGTGCAGCAGATGCCGGGTTCGGTTCGGACAGTCCTTGGCTGCCGGTGGGGCAAGGCAACCTCGCCCGCGCGGTTGATCTACAGGACGCCGATCCGCAATCGCTGCTGGCCTTCACGCGCCAGTGCATCGCCTTGCGCAAGGCCCATGCGCCGCTCGCCATTGGCGAGGTGTCGCGCTGCGATGCCGAAGCAGGCTTTCTGCTGATCGAGCGGACTGTGCCCGGCGAGACGATCCGCTGCCTGTTCAATCTGGGCGAAACCTCTATCGCTGTGCCAGCCCATGCTAATGGCGGCAACGTGCTGATGCGCGTCAATGGCGCAGATGCCCAAACCCTTCCCGCCTTCGGTGCAATCGTGTTGCGCGCATGAAGGCAGGCACTGCCCCGCCGCACGTGGTCGTCCTTGGCGGAGGCAGCGCCGGGTGGATCACCGCCTGCCTGATGCACAAGGAATGGGCGGCGCGCGGCGGTTCCGTGACCGTCGTCGAAAGCCCAGACATCGGCATCATCGGGGTGGGCGAAGGCTCCACCCCACAGCTCAAGGCGCTGTTCGATCATCTTGGCATTGCCGAAGCGGACTGGATGCCCGCGTGTGACGCCACATACAAACTCGGCATCCGCTTCACCGGGTGGAGCGACCGGCCGGGGTTCGAAAGCTATTTCCATCCGTTTCCCGGCCCGACAGATTTGCACAGTCAACCGGACTTCTTCCTCAATGCCATGCTGGCGCGGCGCGGCTTTGATGTTCCGGCGCACCCTGATCCATGGTTCTTGGCCACGCACCTGGCCGATGCCGGAAAGGCCCCGCAGGCCAGCCCCAATTTCCCGTTTGCGCCCAGCTATGGCTATCACTTTGATGCCTACAAACTGGGCGCGTTCCTGCGGGATTGGGCGGTGGCGCGCGGCGTGGTCCATCTCCCCTGCAAAGTGCTCGACGTTGAATTTGCCGATGATGGCGATATCGCCGCGCTGCTTTGCGAGGATGACAAGCGCATCGCGGGCGATGTCTTCGTCGATTGCTCGGGCTTTCGCGCTCTCCTGATCCAGCAAAAGCTGGGCGTACCGTTCAAGTCCTATGGCGAAAACCTCTTCAACGACCGCGCGGTGGTCATGCCCACGCCCCACACAGCCTCGTTCAAGCCGCAGACCGATGCCGTCGCCATGCGCGCAGGCTGGCGCTGGTCGATCCCGCTCACCACGCGGGTGGGCAATGGCTACGTCTATTCCTCCAGCTACCTTTCCGATGATGCGGCCGAAGCCGAATTGCGCGCGGCCATCGGCATGTCGGGCAGCGATCAACCGGCACGCTTCCTGCAGATGAACGTCGGCCGGGTGGAACACAGCTGGAGCCGCAATTGCCTTGCCGCCGGACTATCCCAAGGGTTCATCGAACCGCTGGAGGCCACCGCGCTGCACATCGTGATCGCCACCGCCCTTGAATTCGTGCGCGCCTATGAAAGCGGCGGGTTCACACCCCAGCATCGCGATGCCTTCAACCACAGCGCCGCCACCCGGTTCGAAGGCATCCGCGATTATATCGTCGCCCATTATCGCGTAAATCAGCGCCAAGATGGCGCCTATTGGCAGGCAAACGCCGCGAACCAATCGCTGTCCGATGGCCTGAAAGCCATGCTGACCGCATGGTTCACCCATCAGGACATCGCCGCCGCCAATACTGCCGCCTATGGTGACCCGCACTATTCGGCGATGAGCTGGCACTGCCTGTTCGCCGGCTACGGCACCTTCCCGCCGCCCGCAAAAGTTCAGCCCCTGCCCCCAGCCGCTGCAGCCGGAGACATGGACGCCATCACGGCCATGCTCAAAGCCTGCGCGATGAATTTTGCGCCATAGGGCTTGCACGCAAGGGTTCGATAGAAACCCTCCCACCCGCTTGGCCCGAAGAGCCACAAGGACTCGAGGGTTCCCCGAAGGCCAGCGCTCGGTCGATCTCAGCACTACGCCTGAATGAAATGGAGCGGGTGAAGGGAAGCGAACCACGCTCGCAGCGCCTTGGCGCGGAGAGCCACAAAGACTCGAGGGTTCCCCGAAGGCGAGCGCGGCCCGCGACCTTTCGCTGCGCTAAAGGAAAATGGAGCGGGTGAAGGGAATCGAACCCTCGTATTCAGCTTGGGAATGTTACCGATTGACGGATTTCTGCCGTTTTTTGCGCTCAAACGGTGCGTTTAAGCCTTGTTGTTGGAAGATTTGTTGGAAGGGTGTGCGGCCAGTTCGGCGATGGCTTCATCGATGTCGCGGGCTAGTTCGTTGAGCTGATCTAATTCCAAGCGAATAAGATCTTCGCCCTGCTTTAACGTGCAGGTGACGCCAGTGACGGTGAGGTAGACCGCGCCCCATTCGCTCTCGATCTTGGTCGTGGCTTTACCGTAGATCATCCGGCTTGCTCCTGGCGGTGGGTTTCTTCGCTCGCGGTGCGCAGGGTGGAGATGGCGATTGCGCGGGCTGCGCGGGCGGTGGTGCGGGGCATGTAGGTTTTGAGGATCTTCTGGGTTTCGTCGATGTCGTGGCCGGTGACGCCTGCGATCAGGTGGGCGTCCATGCCCAATTCGCCCAGGTAGACCACGCACGTGCGGCGCAAGTCGCGGAACTGGATCTGGTCCAGCTCTTCGGCCAGCTCTGCATTGCCTTCGCTGCGGGCAATGGCGGCGGCCCAATCGCGGATCTCTGCGAAGTCACGCTGGAAGCGGGTTTGACCGGCCTTGCCGTGGTAGGTGGCAATTCGGCCCGCATCGGTGCGGCGGGTGTCGTCTAGCAAGATTGTGGTGGCGCCAGCGGCGCGGGCGCTTTCGATGTTGTTCTCGATCGCCCAGCGGACATTGCCCACCACGGGGACGGCGACCCATGCCTTGGTTTTTTGCTGGCGAATGCGCAGGCCGCGCACCACACCGTCTGGCGCGATGGCCTGCAGCGTGCGGTAATCCTCTGGCTGCATGTCATGCGGCTGCAGGATCACGTACTGGCTTTGGCTGGCGGCAAGGTAATCCTCCTCACGCTGGCCGGTGGCAAAGCCGAGCATGATGGCCAGCGCCATCGATGGCATGCCAAGATCATAGGCGCTGAAAATCATCGCCTCGCGCGCGGGGGGACTCCACACCTGTTCCCTTGGCGGCGGTGCGGCCAGATTGAAATTGCCGAAGGGGTTGCTGCCCTTGGCAATGATGTCCTCGCTTTCGGCAAAGCTGAAAACCTGACGGCCGAGCTTTAGCGCCTGATGCGCGGCGTGGTGGCCGATGCCGGTTTTCGGGTCCATCATGGCGTTGCGCAGCGCCTTCACGCGCTGGGGCGTGATGTAGGCGATGGGGAATGGCCCGGCCCATGCCTCCAGCTTCTTCAAGCTGGTGCGATAGGTGCGCGCGGTGGATTCGGCGATCAGGCGGGAGCCGTTGGGCTTCTTCCCCTCGATCACTTCCTTTTCATAGCGCTGCAGCAGGTGGGCGAAAGTGCCAAGGCGTTCACGCTTTTTCACATCGCGCGGGCGTGCGCCGCCGCTCTTCCATGCTTCCACTTCATCGTTGCGCTTTTCGGCGGCCTTGATGGCGGCGGACATGTCCTTGCCCAGGGCGACGGGTTTCCATCCGGCCTTGGCCAACGTGGCGCTGGGTTGCCAGTACCAGCTGGTGACACCGGCCTTGTTGGTTTTTGGCACGAGGCCTGCGATTTTGATCTGGGCCATGGGTTATTCCCCCGTCGTGTGAAGGCCGAACGGGCGGCCATCCAGCTGCACATCATCGACGATATCGAAGGGCAGGCCGAACAGAGTTCGCGATCGGGATATGTTGACGTAGGATCTGTCGATCGCCTTGGCCGCGCTGGCACTGATCGTCCATGAAACGGGTTCGAAGCCAAGATCTCGCGCTTGTGCGAGTTCGATCTGCATTCGGGTGGTTACCGATCGTTCGCGCTGCTTGCCATCGTGGAGAGGGGGCTTGGCCTGTGCCTCGGTACGGTTGCTGGCGAAGGCGGGGGACAGTTTGCGTTCGAGCGCGCGGCATTCATCGGCGTGGGCGATCAGGGCGCGGCCCAAGTCTTCCAGAATGCCAGCGTGCAGGCGGCGGTTCCCCGCCAGCAACATGCGCACGCTGCGATCGGACATGTTCAGTGCGCGCGATGTGGCCTGCTGTCCGCCGAGCAAGGCCACGGCGCGGGTGAAGTATTTAAGCTGGGTGGTTTGGTCCATCTGGACGGTCCTTTCTGACCAAGGCGCGGCCCTATGCCAGCGCGGTGGGGAGTGTGACTCTGGTTGCTTTGGCGGTCAAGGGGTGTCCATTTTTGCCACCGCATTTGAGGCAGCAAAAATGGACAGGCGGTTCAGGTAAAGTTGGCCTTCACCGCCCACATGGCGGCCTGCTCGTAGTTGGTGACCGCGATCGAGCGTTCGCGGTTGTTGGGTACGTTGTCGCGCAGATAGGCAAGCAAGTCCTCGGTCTTGGCCTTGATCGTGGCGACGACATCAGAGCCGGACGGGTTGAAGTCTGGCAGGGTGGAAGGTTCGGCCATGCTGGCGCTCCTTTGGTGATGCCCGGTGCCGCCGGGCGCGGATTGGTGGATGACTGGCCAAAGATCCCGGATGGCCTTCACGTGGCGGGATACCGCCATGATCGAGAGGCCGGTGGCGCTGGCGCAATCGCTGTTCTTGCAGCCGGGGTGCGTGAGCAGGAATTCAAGCACGCGCTGGCGATTGGCCGCGCCGATGACTGCGCCGGGATTGCCTGCGCTTGCCATTAGAAAGGGATTTCATCTTGCAGATCCTGCTGGGCAGGCGCCATGGGAAGTAGGCGTTTAATTGCGCTTCGGGTGAATTCGGGACCGCATTGCATCGCAAGATATTCAAGATCATCGAGATCGTGCATCTGCGCATTTTTGACGATCATCATGGCCATCGCGAACTGCCGCTGCAGTTTGCTGTTGCCACAATGCCAATCGTCGGGTCCAATGGGCTTGTTGGACACGGCACAGCGTTCCGGCTCGTTGGCCTAGGGGACGGCCTCGCTGAATGGTTCAAGCGCCTTGTCGAGGCGTTGCAGGGCTTCGCTGTCGGTTGCGTCTTCCCATACTTCGCGGGCGGCGATGACGAGCTGGCGGACCTGTGCAGGCAGTGGCAACGGTTTCGCGCCATCGGCCGCGCAGGGATCAGCGCCGCATTTCTGCTGCTGATCACGCAGGATATCCTGTAGCTGCTGGTAGGCTTGAAAGGGAATGCGGACCCATGCGCCGCCGCTTGCCACGCCAATTCCGCCGTCTTCGCTTTCGGTCACAGCAAAATCTGCGTCCTGTTGTGCTGTCACGGGGTACGAGATGGCGAAAAGAGATTTCATAACGCAAGTTCCTTCTGGTCAGAGGCCATGAAGCCACGGGCTTGCATGACGGTGCGGTAGTGGTGCCACCAATCGGTTTGGGCTTCCGTCTCGGCGGCGGTGGTGGGGGTGACGTTGAACAGGATGCGCAGGCCGTTGCGGGCGTGCCAATCGAAGCCGTCATCGTAGAGGTCGGCCACGGCGGAGAGGCGGCGGGTGGCGCGGTCTGCCTCTGCCTGTTCGAGTTTGCCGCGGGCGATCCAATCGGGGTAGACGCGGGCGCGGTATTCCAGTTCGTGGGTAATGGCGGCGCGGCGCTGGTGCCAGGTGAAGCTGTGCGTCTTTGGCGTGAGGGCGGCCGGATCGCGGAAATTGCCATAGGCGGTGCGGTGGACGCGCGGGGATGCCAAATAGCGGCCCCAGCGGGTGACATCATCGATCATCGCATCAATCAGGGCGATTTGATAATCGGCCTCTTCCTGCGTCATCTTGCCCAGCTGCACCGATGATGGATAGAGGCGGTGGCGGGCGGCTTGGCGCGTGATGCCCAAGGCGGCACCAATTTCGGTGAAGCTGTAGCCGTGCTGCGATGCCGCCAACCCTGCCCGCTCGGTAGACTCCTTGAGCGAATGCCGGAGCGAGGCCAGTGCTTCGAGCGCTTCAAGGTCACCTTCCTGCGCGCGGCGTTCAAGGGCGCGAAACATGCGCCGGATGAATGCTGCAAGCTCTGGTGACTCCCTATGCTTCGCCATTGGAACGGCCCTGAATTTGCTGACAACACGATGTTGTCACGAAAAAAGCCTAATCCCGGATCAAGTCCGGGACGACGGAAAGGGGTGGTCAATCGATCCCCAGCGCGGCTTTGTAGACTTCGAGGATCGCTTCCATTTCGCGGCGATCGTCGGGTTTCATTTTGCGCAGGCGGATGGCCTGGCGCATCATTTTGGTGTCGTAGCCCACGGCTTTGGCTTCGCCGTAGACATCCTTGATGTCATCGCCGATGCCCTTTTTCTCTTCCTCCAGGCGCTCGATGCGTTCGATCAGCAGGCGCAGGCGGTCATCGGCGTTTCCGTTGGTGTAGGAGTTGTCGCCGATGCCAGCTGTCAGGCGCGGTGCCTTGCTGCGGTTGACGAATGCGCCTTCGGCTTCGAGGGCTTCGGCCACGCTGATGGTTAGGCGGGTGGTCATGTGCGCGGGCCTTTGCGGTTGCGCAGGGCGGTGAGGGACACGCGGGTGACTTTGGGCTGGCCGGTTGGCCCGCCGCGCAAGTGTTCGATCGTGTCGCCAGAAGGAGCCTTGCCCCGGATCAAGTCCGGGGCGACGGTGGGTGGGGTGGCTTTCATGCTGGCGCTCCGGTGCGTTCCAAAAGGAATGCCGTCAGGGCGTCTTCGTCATGCTCGAAGAAGATGAATTGGCCGTCGGGTTCGGTTGCGGCGATGCCGTGGCCCATGCCCCGCGCTGTGTCGCCAGCGACCTGAAGGTCGGTGCATTCGGCAAGCTTTTCGCGCGCGCCGCCAATCGACCATTCAAAGCCCATGATCATGGGGCCAATGACGTTTATCGAATGCGCAGAATCCTGCGATTTGAACAGGCCAACCGCTTCGTCAACGGTCAAAGGAACTTTGGGTTGGTCGGTCACAGCAAGGATCCTTTCGGTTCGGGGAAGTGGTGGGAGTAGTCCGGGTAATCGCCCGGACGGGTGAGGCGGTCAGATGTGCCGGGGGCAATCCAGCGGTGGCGGGTATCGTGATCGTCGCGCCGCCAGATGATCCAGCAATAGGCGGTGGCGCTGCTGGCGCTCTTTGGCTTGCCGTCCTCGTCCAGGTTGAACGGATCGGGGCGGTTGCGTTCGATCAGGCGGCCTTTGAGCAGCACGACACGTTCGCAGAACGTGGCAACGCAAGCGGGGCGCTGATCCGGGGAAAACAGGCCGGCATAGCGGCTTTCGGATTCGGTGAATGCGGCGCGGGCGAAGACGGCCACGCCGCGCCGGGCGATGGTGCGCGCGCGATCGATGAAGCGGTGCGCGGGCAGGAACGGCGGGTTGAGGAAGATCCAATCGACATCGAGGACAGGCGGGGCTGCGCCAAGATCGAGGAAATCGAAAATGCCGTGGTCCTGCGCATAGCGGTGCACATCGGTGGCATGGACCTGCGCAAAGTATTCCCGCATCGGGCGGACCATGTGCAATTCCCCACAGCACGGCTCCCACGCGCGCTGCAGTTCCAGCGGTTCGGCATATTCGGCCTGCAGCAATTCACACACTGCGCGGGTGGCCCAAGGCGGGGTGGGAAAGTATTCCAGGCTATCGTGCGGTTCGATGCGGCGCTGCATGACGGCGGTGGAGCGGTTTTGCTTCATGGCTGAAAGTCTTCCTCGCCGGATGCGGGGAAGGTCAGGCAAAAGCAGTCAAAGCAAAGCTCTGTTGCGTTGTCGCATTCCGCCTCTGTGCCGCAATCGCTGCAAAATGAAGCGGGACCCCGGATCAAGTCCGGGGTGACGGTAAGGGGCGGTGTCTCGACTTCGCTCGACACGAACGGGGCGGGCGTTTTCACAGGGTTTGCGCGATCAGGTAGGTTAGGCTGGCGAGGGTGATCACGGCGCAGAGGGCCATCCAGCCCCAGGCGAAGTGGCGATCGAGATCGTTTACGCGCGGGTCTGGTGCATCGGGCCAATCATAATCTGGCACATCGAGCGGGAAGTCTTCGGACCAGTCCGGGCCACTTTGTGGCGGCGCTGGTTCCGCATTTTCGGACGATTTGGCCAGTGACAGATAGTGGGCGCGGAAGTGGTTGCGCATGGGTTTAGCCTTTCTTTGCCAGCGTGGCGGCGAGTTGGGCGTTGGCGGCGGCGGCGTGAGTGGCGCCGACGGTTTCAGCGATGCGGACAAGATCTTCGCCCATCTGCCGCGCGCCTTCGGGCGTGAGGTGGATGGCAAGGCCTTTTCCGCCGATCGAGAACAAGATGATGATGGTGGAGCCACGGCTGACCACGCGGCTTTCGGTGGCGGCGCAATAGTGCGTGCCATCATAGATCAGGCAACCGGGGTTGCTGACATCAAGATCAGGATCGAAGCCGCGTTCCTTCTGAAACTTGCGCCGTTCGGGATTGGTCACTGGACTTCCCCTTCGAGTTTATCGGCGAAGGCCATGAGCAGTGCGCCGAGCTTTATGGCGCGGCGGCGCAGGCGGTCTGCCGGTTTGTTGAATTGCGCGTCTTCCAAGATGGCGCGGGCGGCGTTTTCGATATCGCGGGCCCAATCGAGCGTGGGGCGGGCGCGATCAGCTTCGAGCGTGTGGCCGAACTGGTGGATCTGCTGATGACGGATCTGCAGCATGGCTTCCATCGCGGCGACGGGCACAAAGTCTTGCGCGCGCGTGTCCCCTCCCCCTGCCGTTTCGCAAGACGACTCGGACGGAGTGTGTCCGGCAGGGGGAGAAGACCGGGACATCATGCTGCGGCCTGCGCGTGATCAGCGCTTTTCAGGGCGCGCTGCAGGCTATCGTGATAGGTGGTGAGCGAGGCGCGTTGCTGCTGGTGGCTTTCCAGCAGGTTGAGCAAGGCCTGCGCTTCGACATCGCGGCATTCGTTCAAGATCTGTTGCACCAAGCGTTCGACCGGGCGGCGCACGCGGTGGAAATTGTGGCCGGTGCGGGTGAGTGTGAGGGCCGCAACTGTCATGACCCCAGCCCCGGAATGTACGGCAGAGCCTGAATGGCCATGAGCAAGGCAATGACCCATGCGATGAAAGCGGCGGCAGGCGGCACGACGAGCGCGGCGCGCATAAAGGCATCGATCGCGCGGTCAAGCCGCTGGATGGTGCGCGCGGTGCGTGAGCGGGGGGTCATGCCGGTGCGCCTTTTCGGCGCTGGGCACGGACCTGTTCGGCATGCTGACACGCATCGATGAGCGCGCGGGCGGCGCGCATCTGGCAAAAGCCGGGGCTGATCGTGCTGGCGTGCGGATCATAGCTGCGGCGGGTGACCACATCGGGGAACTGGCCAGACAGCCATGATGTGCCACCGCAAAGCGCTTTCAGGCTTTCTGCCGGGAGCGCGGCGGGCACTTCCATGATGCGGCCGGCATTGGATTCCACGCGGACCATGGGGCCATGATCGCCCGCGAAATAGCCCATGGGGGTGAGCGGCGTGGACAGGCCGAGGAAGGGGTTGGTGGCGGCGATCATGCCACGTCTCTTCCACCGACAAGCCGGAGCGTGGCGGCGCGGGCGTCCATGTCCATGGCGGCGGCGGCGAAGGCCTGCTGATCGAGCGTGGCGGCGATTGGCGGGGGCAGCGTGCCATCGAGCCAGGCGTGAACGGCGGCGCGGATCCATGTGGAGCGCGGATGCACGCCGGTTGTCAGCGTGCCGCCCTTCACCAGCGCGGGAAGCGGTGCGGGGAAGCCGTGCTGTTCGATCAGCGCGGTGAGATATTGCGCCATGCGGCGCGGGGTGAGCTTGTTCTGGCCCAGCAGGCCCTGAACATAACCGAAAGTGCAAGTGGGCTGCGCCGGTTCATCCGCCGCAAAAACACGCGATGCCATGATGGGCCTCCGTTGGTTTCAACGGGAGCCATATGTATGCGAATTGCTTACATCGTCAAGCGCAAATGTAAGCGATGCGATTACATGGGGTCACTCTCAGGCGGGTCCATGCAAAGTTCGTAATCCTCTGCCTTGCCGCAAGAGTAAGATTTGAGGACGTGAATGGAAGGCCAAAAAAGCAAACCCAGCAGCAGGAAGAACGCCAGCCAAATGGTGCAACCAAGGGCAAGCTCGCGGTTTTCGGTTCGCTGTTCGGGTATGCGCGCCATGACCTTTGACATCAGCCAAGCCGAAGCGGCGACGAGCGCCAGAGTCAAGGCAACCGATGTGATGCCAGCCATAAATCGGCCGACAGTATCGATCATGCGCGACGGCGGCGCGGCTTGACCTGCGCGACATAGGGTGTGTGGCGGAAGGGAGCCAGCACGTCCGCCACTTTCTGCAATTGCTCGCGCTGGCCTTCATCGGCGGCGCGGTACTGGTCGATCAGCTGGCGCTCTTCGATCGACAAGGCCTCCGGGTTATCTTCCGGTGGCAAGATATCGGCGGCATTCACGCCCAGGGCACGCGCGATCCGACGCATGTAGTCCAAGGTGAGAACCATGTTGCCGCGCTCAAGATCTGATATCGTCATCTTTGACACGCCAACGGCATCGCCCAGCGACTGCTGAGACAAGCCCGCTTCGAGGCGTAACTCTCTGATGCGATTGGGCGCTTGGTCCATAGCGCCGAAGTGTAAGATATCCGCTGACATAGCCTAGTGCCTGAATCCCATACTCGGACTTGTCAAGATGTAACCAAATCGCTTACAAGACCGTCATGACGCGAGAGGCGAAAATCCACCCCCTTCGAAAGTGGCGCGAAACCAAGGGTTTGACGCTGGAAGATGCTGCCAGAATGGTGGGGACAACGCGACAGGTTTGGTCCGCTTGGGAACGCGGGCGGCGCAGGCCCGATGCCAGCTTCATGCCAAAGGTGCGCACAGTCACCGGGTTATCCGCAGACGTGTTTTTCCCCGACGCTATTTGCAGGGACGCCGCCTGAATGTCTGGCGAGGGTGCCCTTCCCTGTCGGCCTGCGATGATCGTGATCGATGGTGATGTGGTGCCTGATAGCCGCGTGTTGCCGATTGTGGCGGGGCGGCGCGAGGGTGCCGAATGGCGCGTGTGGATATCGTGCGAGGGGCACAGGACGGAACTGACGGTTGATCGTGCGCGGCAGATGGCGCGGGATATTCTGAACGTTTGTGATGTGTTGGACGGGGCGCATGCCGGTGTCTCGACTGCGGGCGCTTCGCCCGCAGTTTATCCCGAGCGAGTCGAGGGGCTCGACACGAACGGGGAAGGGGAAGCCAAGCCCCGTGTCGAGCACGGGGCGACGGTTCTTGGGGGTCGGCCATGACGCTGATTTCCGTGGCCGAGATCGAGCAGAAGCTGCGCGACAATGCCGAGAGCATTGGCAAAGAGCTTTTGCCCGGCGCGCACAAGGAAGGGGCTTATCTGAAAGCCGGGTCCGTGATGGGCGAGGCCGGGGACAGCCTGGTGTTGCAGCTGCGCGGGACCAAGCAGGGGACCTGGCGCGATTATGCCGGGACCGATTATGGCGACATGCTGGACCTGATCCAGCAGACGCAAGGGCTGGACAAGAAGGGCGCGGTCAGCTGGGCCAAGGACAGGCTGGGCATTGTGGATGCCTGGACGCCTGCGGCGGTGCGCAGTGACCCCGAAGCGATGGCGCGCAAGGCGGCGGAGCTGGCGGCGATGCAGCGCCAGCGCGACGAGGACGCGGCGGCCGAGCGCGAAGTGCGGGTGCGGCGGGCGCGCGGGCTGTATCTTTCCGGCGTGGACATTGCCGGGACACCGGCAGCGGCATATCTGCGCGGGCGGGCCATCGATCTGCGCGACGGGCAGGAATGGCCCGGATGCCTGCGATACCACGCCGAAGTGTGGAACAAGGACGAACGCTGCAAGATCCCGGCGATGCTGGCCCCGATCTATACCGCCGATGGCCAGCTGGTGGCGGTGCACCGCACGTATCTGCAAATCTGCCGCCAGCGCGGGTGGGCCAAGATCGACGGGAAGAACGCCAAGAAAGTGCTGGGCGCGATGTGGGGCGGGTTTGTGCCGATCAACAAGGGCGCAAGCGGCAAGAGCATGGCGAAGATGCCCGAAGGTGAGCCGGTTTATGTGACCGAAGGCATCGAGGACGCGCTTGTCGTCCGCATGATCAAGCCGGAACTGCGGGTGATTGCCGCTGTATCGCTGGGCAATATCGGGGCGATCGTGCTGCCGGAAAATGCGCGGCGCATCGTGATTGTGGCGGACCGCGACGAAAAGCCCAAGGCCATCGAGGCGCTGGAGCGCAGCATTGCGCAGCAGCAGGCGCGGGGCATGGATGTGCGCCTGGTGATGCCGCCTGCACCGTTCAAGGATGTGAATGACTGGTTGCGGGGAACGGCTGCAAGCGGGGTGGCGGCGTGATGCGTACAGCCGATTGGAGCGAGTGGAGCGACCATCAAATTCGCGCATTGTGTGCGCTTGATCGCGTCTGCCCTGTTCACCAGACACTTGCCTGCAAAGCTGCCAAAGTCACTGCCCGCACATTTACTGCGCTGGAATTGCATGGCGCTGTGTTGCGCGTCTCTTTGTTTGAAGAGGGGCGTCCGTATCCGATGCCATACTACACGTTGACTAATCTTGGCGAACAAATCGTCAAGGATTGGCGGTCGTGGAATGAAAGTGTTGCAACCTCGCTTACCGCGATCTTTGGAGGCACCGCCACGTGAGTGCGTTGCTGCGCTGGGGGTTTGACCGCAAGGCGGGGGCGAAGAAGCGGCCTGTGCCTTTGGTGCGGGCCTATACCGGGCCGTTTCCAGACCGCAGCAGCAGGACGATGGCCGAGGTTATGCGCGATGAAGCGCTGGCCCTTCGACAGGCTCAGGGTGAGCGGGTTGAAAAGAAAACCAAGCCGCCAGCCATTTTGGTGGGTGAGCCGGAACCGGTGAAACCGGTGCAAGACAAAGCCAAGCCCCGGATCAAGTCCGGGGCGACGGTTGCGGAATCGAAACAGGCTGCAGTCATGCCGGTGCAGCCTGCCAGCGTGCCGGTGGCGGTGGAAGGTAGAGACCCCCCGCCAGCCCCATCGCCATCGGCGCGCGCACATGATCATGACGGCAGGGCGGTGATGGTGCGCAAGGCCCCTGCGCCGGTGGATTGGGGGCGTGTGGCCAATGCGGCGCGCATGCGGGAGGTGTCGCCGCCCAAGCCCAAGCCAGCGCCGACCGTGGTGGCGCTATCGCGCGAGGCCTGTGTGCGGTGCGGCGTGCCGGGGTGGCGCGGGTGTGACCACCAGTTACCCTATGAGGAAGCCAAATGAGCGACACGGCGCAAGAGATTGCCGACGCGCTGGATAACCCTGTGCGTGCGCCGGATATGGCCGAGGCGGGTGACCCCGGCCCGTTTTTTGAGCGCGGCAATGGTGAGCGACCGCCCTTCCCGCCCGGATCGCCGGTGCAGCCGCTGGGGGTTTCGGCGGGGCTGGATGGCAGCCAGAAGTGCTATTACCTTGACCGGCTTGGCCAGATCGTGGGGCTGGAAGCCGGGAACCGGCATGGCAAGAATTCGCTGATCCACCTGTTCGGGCCGGATTCGAACTGGCTGGAAGAGAATTTTCCGCAATGGTCGGCACCGGTCTTTGAGGGCCGTGGCAACGACAAGGTGATGGTCAAAAAGCCGGAAATCATCGGCTTTAACCAAGCCAAGGCATCGCGCGCGATGATCGAGGAATGCGTGCGGCGCGGGATATTCGACCCGGCGGGCCGGTTGCGTGGGCGTGGTGCCCATGCGCTGACGGGCGGCGGATTGCTGCTGCACCTGGGCGACCGGTTGCTGGTGTTGCGCGCCAAGGCCAAAGGCGGGCTGCTGGCCCCGGAATGGGAAGATACGGGCCTGTTTGAGCGGTTCGTCTATCCCGCTGGCGCGCCGATACCGCACCCCTGGCACCAATCGACCAGCCTTAAACCGGTGACCGATGTTATCGCGCTGCTGCGCACCTGGAACTGGAAGCGGCCCAAGCTGGACGTGCGGTTGCTGTTGGGGGCGATAGGCCAAGGCTTTATCGGTGGGGCGCTGCCCTGGCGCAGCAATGTGTGGATTACCGGCGACCGGGGCACCGGCAAGAGCGCGCTGAACGGGCGGCGGGGGATTGTGCCGCGCATGTATGGCGAGGCGCTGTTCCGCACGGGGCAGACATCGGCGGCGGCGCTGCGGCAATCGTTGCGCAATTCGACCGTGCCGGTGATGCTGGACGAGATCGAGCCGAGCGCGGACAACCGCAAGGTTACCGAGATCATCGACCTGGCGCGGATCAGTTCATCCGGTGACAAGGTGCATCGCGGTGGGCAGGATCACCAGGCGCACGAATTCACGCTGCAATCGCCGTTCTGGTTTTCATCGATCAACATTCCGCCGATCGAGGCCAGCGACCGCAGCCGGTTGGCCATTCTGGAATTGCGGCCCTTTGCCGACGGGACGATTCCGCCCGACTTTGAGGCCATCGATTTTGAGGACATCGGGCGCAAGCTGCAGCGGCGCATGATCGAGATGTGGCCAATCCTTGCCCAGGTGAAGGCCAAGTTTCACGCGGCGCTGGCCAAAAAGGGCCATGACAGCCGGGGTTGCGACCAGTTTGGCACGCTGCTGGCCTGTGCGCACGTGCTGACCGATCACGAGCTGCCTGACGACGAGGAAGTGGAACGGTGGGCGCACGAATGCGCGCCGTTCAAGATGGCCGAAGTGAACGACGCGATGAGCGATCAGGAAACCTGCCTGCGCCATTTGATGACATCTGCTGCACAGCCGCGCGGCAATGCCGAGCGGCAGGTTATCGGGTCATTGATTGGTGAGGCGGTGGCAACTGCGCTTAACCCATCCGAGTTGACGCCAGCAGACCGCAACTGGATCGAGCAGCTGGGGCTCAAGCTGGTCAACCCGAAGTGGAACGCGGCCAGCGGCAAGTGGGGCGTGGAGCGTTTTCTGCCGCATGACGGGCCGGGCTATGTGGCGATTGCGGCCAAGCATGTGGCGCTGGATGAAGTGTTCCGGGGCACCAAGTGGCAGGGCGGGGTCTATAAGCAGACGCTGGTGCGTGTGCCTGGCGCCATCGAGGTGGCGGCGGTGAAAATGGCGCGGCAGGCATACCGCGCGGTGCTTATCCCGCTGCACGAGATTTTGGACCAAACCGAATTGCCTGCAGAGAGCCTGCCCGAAGCCGTGGCGGCATGGCGGAGCAAGATTGCGGCACAAGATCCGGGGGCGGCGGTTTGAGAGCGCCTGCTGCCTTTGGACAGCGGCGGGCGTATGGTGCGCGCGCCCGCCTGCGCCATGGCCGGGCTGTGGGAAGGTGCAACGACTTCCCCGGCCGGGCTGTGATGGGGTTAGATACGGCGGGCCATCTGCACCGCGCCAGCCTTTATCAGATCAAGGCGGCGGGCGATGATTTCGCCAAAGCTGCGGCCGGGCAAGTTGTCCTTGTAGAATTCAATCGAGAGGCCGCACCGCACCATCTGGCACAGTTCCTGATCCTCGGCCGGGGTGAAGGGGCGGGTGCGGCGGTGGGTCCATGTGGGGTTGCGGCGGCGCATGGTTCAGGCCTCCTCGATGACAGCAAGGGCGCGAACGTGGCCTTTGCAGGTGTGGACATCGCGCCCGCTGGGGTTGTGCTGCCAGCGGACAAATTCGACCGTATCGCCGAAACAATCGGTGCCCATGAAGCTATCGCCCAGGGCGCGGCCCATGGGGCGCGTGCCGTGCGCGGCGCGCAGCAGCTGACCGGCGCGGATGGCGGGGGTGAAGGCGGGCATGGTTCAGGCCTCCTCGTCGACGCTGGTCATGAAGTTGCCGCTGGCTTCGCAATCTTCGCACGTTTCATAGTCATGAACGCCGGAAAGCTCCCAATCGCAAGTGACGGGATTCCAGCGCGCGGCGGCATCCTTGACGATGTTTTGCGAACCGCAGTGCGGGCAGGTTGGAACGGGTTTGGTCATGGTTCAGGCCTTCCGCTTCGCTTTGGGTGTCGGCTTGATCGTGCATTCGTCATAGAGCCACGTTGGCCCAAGCTCGTTGCGCACGCTGTGCAGTATCGTGCCGTTTTCAAGGTAGTAATCGCGACCGTTCGCCCAGCGGGTGGACAGTTCGTCTTTCCAGTTGCGGCCATATTCATCGGCGAATTGCTGCAATGCTGCAGTCATTTCGGCGGTCGGTTCTGTGATCATGGTTCAGGCTCCTTTGCGACGGGCCACTATGGCCGGTCATATGGCCGCTGGACGCATGCCCAGCGGCGCTATGACCGGTCAGAGGGCCATGGCCAGCTGCGCGGGTTGTGCCACGTCCTGGACGGGCTCTGCGGTGGCCACGGGGGCGGCAAGATCGGCATTGGCCAGCACCATGTCTGCAGCGGCCTGTGCCATGGTGGCGGCGCGGAAAATGGCGCGCTTGTCGTTCTTCAAGGCTTTCAGCCAGCTGGCCAGATAGCTGGCGTGATTGTCGATGTGTTCGCCGACAAAGCCAAGGCGCGCGCCGATGAATGCCGCGCCGATTTCGGCCACGAGTTCTTCGGCCGCATAGTCCTTCGACCCGAACGCGCCCTTTTGATCACGATCGAGGCGGTGCTTTGCGCCGGTCCAGTGGACCAGCTCGTGCGCCAAGGTGGCAAGGTAGCCGCTGGCGGTGTGGAAGCGGTCAAAGCTGGGCATGTTCACATAGTCTTGCGAGGGGACATAAAACGCCTTGTCCCCGCGTTCGAGAATGTTGGCACCGCAGCTGCGCAGCGCGGCTTCGGCGGCTTCGTCGCGGTCCTTGCCGCCGACCAGCTCAACCTCGGCCGGGTAATACTTGGCGGGCAGGCCATCGATCTGTTCGACGTTGAAGACAAAGTAGGTGCGCAGCATGGGGATTTGCTTGTCCTGATCTTCGCCCGCTTCGTTCTGTTCAGTAATCTTGAGCTTTTTAAAGAACACGATCATCGTGCCCTTTTCGCCCTTGCGGACAGCGCCACCGAGTTCGAGCGCCTGCTTGAACGTCATCCAGGTGGGGGCGCGGTAACCGCGATCTTCGGCCGTGGCCCACAGCAGCAGCACATTAATGCCGCGATAGCATTCGCCATTGTGGCGGCGCGGCATGACCATGCCACCGCCAGCGCCGCCAGTGATCCAGCGCGGGGCCCATGGCTTAACGCCGGACTCCAGGCGGGCAATGATGGCGTTCGTGACGGATTCGTAAGTGTCGAGCTTTGCCATGGTGGCGGTCCTTTCTTGACCAAGACCCCGGCCCTTGCCTGGGGTTTCAATGGTTCCGAAAATACGGAGCCTTTAATTAGTGTCAAGCGGCTTTTTCACGCGTCTATAAGAGGGGTGCGATCGGTGCGGTTTCAGCCTGCGTGCGATTGCAGCTTTGACACGCGCCAGCGTGGCAAGGCGGTGCGCAATCGCCCGCACTTTCAGCCTGTTACGCGGGGTGTGAAGCTTGGCCAGGGCGTGCGGTTGGCACCGACATGCGGCCGCAGCGAAGCCGCAGGCGAAGCGGTGCGCGGCCGCTCCTCAATCACTCCCCGGCCCGCTGCGCAACGCATGGCTGGCGCGCCGAGTCGCGCCCTGTGCATCGCTTTCCGTTTGACCCCGGCCCGTTGGGGTGCGAACAAGTTGGCGGCCAGCCTTGGCGGTCCAATCGGGTCGGGGGTGGCGGTTGCAAGCGCAACCCGGTTGCAACCGTTCTGCAACTCTCAAATCATTGATATCGTTACGCTTTCCGTGGTGGTTGCACGGTTGCACGGCGGAGCCTCGCGCTATGCGTGTGCGCGCATGCACGAGGGCGCGCGCGCATGTAGGGAGTTCGTAAAATCTGCAACTTTGCAACCGGATCAATATATTGATTTAGAACAGTGGGTTAATGGTTGCAGAACGGTTGCAGTGCGGTTGCACTCGCAACCGGCATGGCAAGGCCTGCAAGATCAGGGCCTGCGGGGCGTCCAGTCGAATATTCTGGTGGGCGGATATCGCTGCACGGTGCCGGATGGCCTCGCTAGCGGTGTGAAGGGCGCGCGGGGTGGCGAAAGTTTTGGCGATTTTCGCCCTGGGGCGGCGCTGGGCGGGGCGGTCGATCGGGGTGAGATCGAGCAGCTCGGCGCGTGCGGTGAGAATGGCGGAATTCTGCGGGTTTGCGGGGGTGCATCGGGGCTTGTTGGAAGGCCGATGTTGGAAGGGTTGGCGCAAAGCGTTGGTTTTGCTGGACTATCCGACCTCGGGCATAAGCCTGTCAGGCTGACGCAGGGCGCGGCCTGGGCGGCATCGATGGGGGGGGTGGCGATCGGGCCGAGGCACCCCCCTTGCCCCCAGCGCCATCGCGCGCGTCCCCTTGCACCTTCGCGCCCGCGATTTTTCCAGTTTGGAACCGGAATTCGGGCCTGATCCTTAGCGGCGCTGTGCGGAAGGGTGCTGGAACCCGCCAAAATGGAAGCCGCAGCTTCGGGTCGGGGTCTGGGTGGGGAGTCCGCCAACCCGCAAAGCGGGCGCTGGGTCTGGGTGAGGGTCTGGCGGGAATGCCGCGTCGATTTTGTGACGGTAGCGTGAGGGTGAGTCATGTCAACTGAGCCCGGTGGAAAAACCGTGGCGGACGACATGATCCGCGAAACCAAGGCGCTGGTGGAGCAGGCGGCGGCGCAAGAGGCCGAGCAGCTGGATCTGCTGGGCGTGCCGGATGCCGAAACGCTGGTAGAAGCGCGCGAAGCGCTGGGGCCGCAAGCCGGTTCGCTGGCTGTGCTGGCCGAAGCGCGGCGACGGGGGCGACCCAAGGGTGTGCGCAACCGGCGCACCGATGATTTTCGCAAGTATATCCTTGGCTTTGGTCAGCATCCGGCGATCACGCTGATGCAAATTCAGAACACACCCGAAGAAGTGATGGTGGAGCAATCGGCGGCGATGGATCCGCCAAAGCGCCGCATGACCATTGGCGAGGCCAAGCAGTTGCGCGCGCGCTGTGCGGAATCGCTGCTGCCCTACATCGAGGGCAAGCAACCGGTGCGCGTAGATATGAGCTTCTCGGGCGTGGCGGACCTGATCATCGAGGGCGTGACGCACACGCGCGACGAGCTGGCCGACATCATGGAAGCGGACTTTGCGCCGCTGGATGATCAAGAAGGGGACGACGCATGAAAATGCCGTCCAAACCGCGCCGGTTGCGGTCGCCGGGGCCGGTCGCTGATGCGTTCACGCGCAGCAGGGCCTTCATCTGCAACATCATCGGGCCTGTGGGATCAGGCAAGACCATGGCGGCGCTGCAGAAGGGCCTGCGTGTGGCCGCGATGCAGGGCGGGGTGAAGGATGATAACGGCATCACGTGGCGCAAGGCGCGCATTGGGGTGATCCGTGAAAGCTATCCAAGCCTGAAATCGACCACGCTCAAGAGCTGGTTCAACATCGTGCCCGAAGACGAGGGCAAATTCTTGTGGTCGGCGCCATTCACGCACAGCTTTCGCAAGATCCTGCGGCGCGATGGCGAAGGGCGACCGATCGATGTGCTGGACGTGGAATTCGAGTTCCGCGCAATTGGTGACCAAACGGTGGAAGAGGCCTGCCGTGGGTGGGAAGTCAACGCGGTTATCGTTGACGAGGCTGACCTTCAGCCTGCGGACCTGGTGCCGTATCTGACGGGCCGTGTGGGCCGATTTTCCGACCTATCGCCCGATCTGGTGGTCGATCCGCAAATCATCATTTCGATGAACATGCCTGATATCGAGAACCACGCCTATGTGCTGGCGATGGACCGCGAGATTGAGGGCCTGACCGAGGACGACAAGGCGCAATTGAGCGAAGCGCTGGGCGGGCGGCCACTGGTGAAAACCTTTATCCAGCCCGGTGGCATGGAGCCGGACGCGGAGAATATCCACAACCTGCCGGGTGGGCGCGGTTACTACGTGCTGCAGGTGGCGGCGAACAAGCACAAGCCCGGATATGTGGACCGCATGGTGCACAACAAGCCGGTGGCGATGATGTTCGGCAAGCCGGTCAATGGCGAATTCCAGCATTCGGCGCATGTGGGCCAGTGCGTGTATAATCCGCGCCGCAAGCTGATTGTGGGCATCGATCAGGGGCTGTTTGCGGCGGCGGTGGGCCTGCAGCGCGATGAATACGGCAATATCCGCACGCTGTTTGAGGTTGTGAACCTTTCGGACGATCGCAAGCGGCTGCTGAAAGTGGGGCCCACCGCGTTTGGCCGGAAGCTGCGCAACGCGATTATCGAGCGATATCCGGGCATTGAGAAGGATGAAATCCGGTTCGTTTGCGACCCTGCGGCTTTTGCGGCGGGGGACCGTGAAGACAACGAGCATGACTGGGTGCTGGCGTGCCAGGCCGCGCTGGGGCTGGGCAAAATCCACAAGGCCAAAAGCAACCGGGCGGCATTGCGTAACGAGGCCATCTGGCGCGCGCAATCAACCCGCCACGGCTATCAGGTCGATCCATCATGCAGGCACCTGATCAAGGCGCATTCGGGCGGATACCGCTACGAAAAAGAGGACATGAAAACGGGCGAAACCAAGGGCCACCTTGAGATTGCCAACACGATCTACACCCACGTGGCCGATGCCGAGCAATATGCCGCGCTGGAAGGTGAACACGTGATCCGGGACATCAGGGGCAAGCCGCGCCGGGAGCCGGGGCGGCAAGTGCGCAATGACAGCGAGTTCGATGTTTTCAGAGGAGTGCAGTGACATGAGTTTTCTGGGGAATGCGCTTAAATCCCTGTTTATCGGCCCGCTGCTGGGCGCTGGGCTTGGTTTGCTCAAGGGCAAGAAAAAGCCGCCTGCGGGCACGCCCATCCAGGCCACGCGCGATGATGCCGCGCGCATGGTGGAGCGCGATCAGGAGCTGGCGCGGCGGCGCGGCGCGGCGGCGGACATCATCACAGGGACAACCGGTGCGGAAGCCGCTGCCGGATCAATCGGCCGGCTTGTGGTCGGTAGCTAAGGAGAAGAGACGTGGCGAAAACTGATAATGGTTCCGAAAATGCGGAAGCGGTTGCGGGCGATAATGCCGAATTTGTCGATGCTGCGAAGGGGTCTGATGCAGCGCCTACCCTTGGCATGGACCGCATTCCAGAGCTGGAAAGCGCGCTAGCTGATGCGCAAGAGGAAATTGATCAGCTTGGTCTGCAAGTCACATCGCTGACCAAGGAGCGCGACAACGCCGTGGCCGAACGCGATGTGGCGCTGGCCAAGCTGGCGAAGATCGATGCGGCACCGCGCACGCGCACCGGCAAGGCCAAGGCGCGCAAGTGTGGGCCGTTGGCGGATGCCGGGTTGCCTGCGCCGCACGAGCTGCTGGCCGAAATTCAGGCGGCTGATCTGGTGGAAATCGTGTTCTCTAACGGCAAGACCGAAGTGGGCATTCCGCCCATTCTGCCATCGGGCAAGGTGTGGGCGGTGACGCCGGTGGGCCTGCAGCTGCGCGTGCCGGAATTGCCAGTGGAAGGGCCGATGGCGGGGCCGGTGAAGCTGGCCGGATATGGGCTGTTCCTGAACGGTGAACAGGTGGCGTGGGGGCCGCGCGCCGATGTGCTGGACGTGATGCCGGGGCGCAAGATGGACATGCGCCACGATGTGGTTTTCCCGGCGGGCTGACCCGTTCGGGTTGATTTGGGGTGGGCGCGCTTGCGGGCGCGTCCCCCCTCCCCCTCTGATTTTGACGGAGCGAGCGAATGGCTGACATGGTTGACGGGATGCAGGATGACGCGCTGGCCAAGGACGATATCCGCGATCTGGAACGCCTTGTCGCCGAGCGCGCGCCCTATGAGAGCGCCTGGCGCGAGATCGATGAACGGTTCCCCGATGGCGCTGGCGGATTTGACAAGAAAAGCGCGGGCGAAATCCGTGGCCAGCGCAATTTTGACCCAACGCACGTGATTGCGCTGGAACGCTTTGCCGCGGCGGGGGTGGCCATCACCACGCCCGAAGAGCGCGATTACATCAAGCCGCGGTTTCAGGACGAATACCTGATGCGGCTGCGCAATGTGCAGCTGTGGTGCGAATATGCGGGCAAACGGCTTTATGCGATCCGGCACGCGATGCAGACCGGGTTCGGTGTGGCGGCACATGAAGATTGGGACCAGCTGGGCCGGTATGGCACTTCGCCGATGTGGCAGGAAGCCATTGGCATGCGCGGTTTGGTCTATCGCACGCTGCACTTGAGCGAATGCTACATCGATGTGGACGCGGCGGGGCTGGTGGACACCGTGCTGCGCAAGTTCACCCGCACGGCGCGGCAGTGCGAGCAGCTGTTCGGCCATGCCAACCTGACGCCCAAGATGTTGAAGGCGCTGGAAGAGAACAAGCCCGAAACGCCATTCGAGCTGCTGCACGTGGTGAAGCCCAACACGCGGTGGGACCGCGATGCAATGGACTGGCGCGGCAAGCCGATTGCTTCGCGCTATCTGGCCTGTGACGAGAAGATCTATGTGCGGCGCGGCGGGTTTTTCACCATGCCGATTTCGGTGAGCCGCCACACGACCAGCCCCGGCGAAAAGTATGGCCGCAGCCCGGCGATCAAGATGATGCCGACGATCAACGGCGTGAACGCGATGCGCGCCACGACGCTGCGCGCAGGGCACAAGGCGGTCGATCCGGCGCTGCTGTTCTTTGACGATGACGGGATCACGTCGCTTGCCACAAAGCCGGGCGGGCTCAATGCCGGACTTGTGGACGAACAGGGCCGACCGCTGGTGCAGCGCATGCCGGGCGGGGAAGGCGCGCTGCCCTGGGTGACGCAGGACATTGAGAACGAACGCCAGATGATCCGCACGGCGTTTCTGGAAGAGTTCTACAAGATACTGACCGACCCCAATTCGCGCATGACCACCACCGAAGTGCTGGAAGTGATGGCAAAGCAGGGTGTGCTGGTGCGGCCCTATGCCGGGCGATATGCCATGGAAAAGCAGCATCCGGTGAGCAACCGCGATTTGGACCTGGCATTGCGCGCCGGGCAGATTGACCCCTTCCCGCCCGAAGTGATCGAGGCGGGCGCGTGGCCGATGATCGATTATGAAAACCCGCTGGCGCAGATGGCGCGCGCGGAATCGACGGGCAAGACATTGCGCTTCATCGAAGGGTTGAGCGTTTTGCAGGGCATCGACCCCGAAGTGGTTGACGCTGTGGACACCGATGCGGTGGCGCAAGGCCTTGGCGAAGCGCTGGGCGTGCCAGTGGCCTATGTCCGCACGCCAGAAGCCATCGCGGCGCGGCGTGAGCGACGGGCTGAATCCGAACAGGCGGCGGCGGGCGTGGAGCAGCTGCAGGGCGCGGCGGGGGCTTACCTCGATGTGGCCAAGGCGAACCAGATCAGCGAGGCCGCGTGATGGTGGGGGTGTTCAGACTTCAGGTCGATGTGCTTCCCGGCAAAGCACATTCAAAACACTACTTTTTTGGCGTGAGGCCAGCGCTAGGGCAAGCACAAGCATGTGCCGATGCGCTGGCGTCAATCGACCTTGGCGTGTTGCGTTGGATGGCGCGGCGCATGCGAGAGCCGGGTTACAGCGGGCGTGAGTTATATGAAACTGCTTTGCATGGCTGGCCAAAGGAAATTGCCGCCTATGGCGTGGACAGGCTGGCGACCGAATTGCGTGGCCTTGGCCTTGACAGCGAGGCGGCCTGATGGCGCGCGATACTTACCACAACCGGCTGCGCGAAAAGGCCATTCTGATTTCGCGGGCGTTCAAGGCGGTGCTGTTCGGGGTGCCGGAGCGGTTCCTTGCCCGCCTTGCCACGCGGTGGATCCTGCGGTGGCTGTTCCTTGGCCCCGATGGCAAGCCGCACCGCGCGGGGCGGATCGTGCTGCGCGATCTGGGGCAGTTTTGCGGCGCAACCAACAAGACGATTTTTCATGCAGACCCGCACCAATTGGCGCGGCGCGAGGGGCGGCGCGAAGTGTTCGTGCGGATCTGCATCATGCTTAACCTGGACGAATACGAAGTCCGCAAACTGATGGAGCTCGACGATGGACAATGATGATCAGAATGGCGGCGCTGGCGCTGGTGGTGCAGGCACGGGCGGTGCTGGCGATTTGCTGGGCGGTGCCGGTGCTGCAGCCGGTGGCGCTGGTGACCAGCAGCAGGGGGCAGGTGATCAGGGTGCTGGCGATCAGGGCAACGCTGGCGGTGATGGCCAGCAGCAGGGCGCAGATGGCCAAGGCGCGGTTGATCCTGACTGGTACCAGCACATCCCTGCCGAAGCCGGAGAGGGTGATGAACCATCGCTGCGCGACTGGCTTAAATCGGCCGGGATCAAGGATATTGCAGGCCTTGCGAAGGTGGCGCGCGACAACCAGAAAGCGGTGCGCGACAGCGGCCGCGTGAAGGTGCCGGGCGAAGGGGCGACGGCCGAAGAAATCGCCGCTTATCGCAAGGCGGTGGGCGTGCCCGAAGCGCCGACGGGGTACGAGTTTAAGCCGCCGGTGGGCGAGGACGGGCAACCGCTGGAATTGAATTCGGCCACGCTTGATCGCATTGCGACCTTTGCGCACAAGCACGGCCTGCCCAAAGGGCCAATGGAAGCGCTGGTGAGCGATTACATTCAGGGTGAGCTGGACGATCGGAACACGCGGACGCGCGCGCTTGACAGCGAGGCGCAGGCATGGGTCAAGGCGCAAGGTGCAGAGGCGAATGCCAAGATTGCCGCGATTGACAAGGCGGCAACGGCGCTGGGCCTGACCAAGGAAGATCTGCAGGGCCTGCGCATGGCATGGGGGCCGGAAAAGGCGCTGACGGTCATGGCCAAGCTGGGCGCTGGCATGGCCGAAGACACGCTGATTGGCGGTGGCACTGGCAAGTTCGGAGTGACAGGAGAGCAGGCGCAGGCCGAAATCGACCGGCTGCTGGGCGATGCCGATTTCATGAAAAAGGTAAGTGATCCAAATTCTGCCGAACATGCGCGGTGGAAGCGATTGAACGATGCCGTTGGCGATGCGGCTGACCGCAAGGCGCGCGCAGCGTAAAGCACTTGACGCGCGGCGGGAGATGAATCATCTTCCGCCGCAGTCGTTTGCCGGTCCCGACGCATAAGGCCGCGCACCTAAGTCCTGACTTACCGCAGCAATGCGGCTCGGGCCTCAGCTGTAGTTTCAGCCGCCGATCGCGGGCGTAAAACGATAGAGCGGCCGGGCGAAAGCCCCTTAGCCCTCGGACAAATCGGACAATCCAACCCATTTGACGAGAGGCGTGAGCCATGTCGATCAACGTAACGCCTGCAATGCAGGTCAAGTATTCCAACAACGTGAAGCTGCGCGTGCAGCAGACCAAGCCGAAGCTGGTCGATGCCATTTCATGGCAAAGCGACAGCGGGGCCGAAAAGGTGAAGGTGCAGGATCTTGTCGGCAATACCGAGCCGCAGGAAGCCACCGAGCGCCACGGCGACACCAAGTACAACAACCCCACCTATGACGGTGTGTGGATCCCCAAGACCAACGAGCTGTACTACGCCGACCTGATCGACAATGCCGACCGCCTGGCGACGGCAATTGACCTGCAGGGCAGTTCGGTGCGTTCGGGCGCTGGCACGATCAACCGCGCGAAGACCCGCCGCATTCTGGAAGGGTTCTATGGCCCGATCATCAGCGGCAAAGAAGGCACCACGGTGACGGCGTTCCCGAGCGGGCAAATCATCCCCGCGACCACGGGCGGCGCTTCAGGCGCGCTGAAAATGAACACCATGAAGCTGCGCGCGGCCAACAAGCTGCTGACGCAAGGCTATGCCGACGAAGAAGAAATGAACGGCATCGTGCGCTACATGGTGTTGACGGCGGACGACAACGACGCGCTGCTTTCCGAAGTGCCTGCGACCAGCAGCGACTTCAAAGGTGCGTTCGGCGGCGAGTTCGTCAACGGCAAGATCATGCGCATGCTGGGCTGGCAGTTCATTCACCTTGAGCTGGACAACCCGATGCTGACCACGATCCCGGATCTGGCCACCGATGGCAGCGGTTTTCGCAAAACGCCGTTCTGGATCAAGGAAGGCGTGCGGGGCAACTGGTGGCAGGAAAGCCGCACCATGGTTGACCCGCTTCCGCAGAAGCTGGGCAGTGTGCAGGTGTTTGCCGGTACCACGCTGGCCGCTTCCCGCCTTGAGCCCGAAATGTCGGGCATCATCCTCAACGCCAAGGGCTGATCGCGCTGGTGGGTGGCCATGCGCCACCTGCCACCAATCGCACTTCCTGACACAAGGAAACACAGGACATGGCAAGGTTTTATGCAGCGCAGCAGGTGGGCGTTCTGGACGGGACCAAAATCCCGGCTGATCGTGCGGACGGCCGCCAGGTGGGCGCAAAGAAGTCTGTCATCCTCGCCAGCAAGGTGCCCGGCACCGGATGGGCGGCGGGTGATGATGTGGTGCTGGGCAAGCTTGCGCCCGGCGAAAAGCTGACAGCGGTGCGCATCTGCACCGATACCAGCCTTGGTTCATCGACCATTGCCATCGGCATTGCCGGGGCGACCGGCAAGTATGTGGCGGCGCGCACGTTCACCACGCCGCTCGATGTGCCGACCGTGATCGGCCCCAAGGCCAGCACGCTGGACGATGCGCCGCTGGAAGAGGACGAAACCATCCTGCTGACCGTGGCGGTGGCCACGATTGCGGCGGGAACGCTGCTGACCATCGAATTGGAAACCTGCAGCGTCAAGTGATCGCAGCAGCGCGCCCATGGCGCGCGGTTGCAGGGCGGGAAGCATGGCACCGCGTCGATGCTCCCCATGCTTTCCGCCCCTCCTCATTCTGAAAGGACCGACCGATGGCCTGGCAGGCAAAATTCACCGCACCGCGCGGACAGGCAGAGCTGAAAGATGTGGTGGTTGCTGCAGGGGCCGAAGAGGCGCAGCGCGACACGATCAGCATCAACATTGACGTGGATGCGATGGGCAAGGCCGAAGCGCTGCAGCTGATCGACCGCATCCGTAACCGCATCCACGCGGACCCGTGGCCGCCGCTGGCATAAGGGCGGCGCAGCGTGGCCAGCGAAACGGAAATTGCCAACATGGCGGCAATCAGGATGGGGGCAAGCGCCACCATCCTTTCGCTGGATGATGACAAAAAAGTGGCGCGCACCCTGAAAGCCGTGTGGGCAGTGCAGCGGCGCGCGACGATCCGCGATGGATCGTTCAACTTTGCCGCGCGGCGCGGGACTTTGGCCAAGCTGAACGCGGTGCCAGCCACCGAAATCTATCCCTTTGCCGCCGCGTTCGAGCTGCCAGCAGACGCGCTGCGCCTGTTCGAGATTCTGAACAGCGAAGTGCGCGACAAGTATCAGTTGGAAGGGCGGCGTGTGCTGTGCGATGCGACCGGGCCGCTTTATGCGCGCTGGGCCATCGATGTGCCCGAACCGGCCCATTGGGACGATGCCTTTGCCGAAGCCTTTGCGTGCCGCCTGGCGTGGAAGTGCGGCAAGGAAGTGCAAGGCGCGGATTTTGACGTGCGCGCGGCCTGGAGCGAATATCAGGAAGCGCTGAGCGGCACAAAGCGGGTGGACGCGCGCGAGAACCCGCCCATCGGGCAGGAAGAAAGCAGCTGGATACTTGCCCGTTACAACACGTGGGGCAGCTGACATGGCCGTGCGTGTGATCCGGCACCTGCTGACCGCCTTTACCGCAGGCGAGATATCCCCGCTGCTGTATGGCCGTGTGGATACGCAGCAATATCAGTTCGGCCTGCAGGCCTGCGAAAACTTTGTGCCGGTGAATGAAGGCCCGCTGGTGAAGCGGCCCGGATTTGAATTTATCCGCGATGCCGATGAGGGCGCAGTTTGGCTTTCTGCCTTTCGCTTTTCGGTGACCCAGGAATACGCGATCGAATGGGGCGATGCATCTGCGCGGTTCTATACCAACGGCGGGCGCATCGAGACATCGCCGGGCGTGGCCTATGAAATCACGACGCCCTATGCCGCCGCGCACGTGCCGCAGCTTTCGATCCAGCAAAGCTTTGACCGGATCTACATCGATCATCGCAGCTATCCGCCTGCATCGATCACGCGCACCAGCGCGGTGACATTTGTGCATGCGGCCAGCACGTTCAAGAGCGGGCCGTTTACCGATGTCAACACCGATGAAGCGGTGACGGTGACCGCTTCGGGGGTGACCGGTTCGGTCACGATCACAGCCAGCGCCGCGATTTTCAGCGCCGGGCATGTGGGCAGCCTGTTCCGCATCGAGGCCAAGGATTTTTCCGACATTCCCGCATGGGAAGCGCTGGCCAAAGACGTGGCCATCGGCAACCTGCGGCGCAGCGACGGCAAGGTCTATAGCGCGGCCACGGCCGGAGTTACCGGCAGCGTGCCGCCGACACATGACAGCGGCACCGAATGGGACGGATCGAACACCAAGCAGCACAATGACGATGGTCCGTTTGGCGTGAAATGGACCTATCTGCATGACCGGTTCGGCATTGCGCAAATCACGGCGGTGGCAGGCGACGGCCTGAGCTGCACGGCCACCGTGCTGCGCCGGTTTCCGGGCAGCACAACCAGTGTGGCGACGCACCGGTGGGCGCATTCGGTGTGGAGCGCGGCGGCCGGATATCCGCAAATCGTGCTGCATGCCTTTGGCCGCCAGGTGCATTTCAAGGATTATGACCTGTGCGCCAGCGTGAGCGGGGACTTCCTGAATCATCAGGCGTTCACATCGGCAGGCACGGTGGCGGCCGACATGGCATTTCGGCGGCGGTTGGCCGCAGACAATCCGCCGCTGTGGGCGCTGGCCGACCGCAAGGCAATGCAGGTGGGCACGGCATCGATCGAGCTGGCGATTGCGCCGGTCAATGCGCAAGCGGCGGTGAGCGGCGATAACATCGATTCATCGCCGCAAAGCTTTTATGGCAGCGAACCGGTGTGGCCAGTGCAGGTAGGCAGCGAGGCCGTGTTTGTGGAGCGCGGCGGGCGGCAATTGCGCAGTGCGGCCTATGATTTTGGCAGTGACCGCTATCTGGCGACGGACCTGACCGCAGCGGCGGGACACATTACCGCGCCGGGGCTGGTCCAGCTGGCTCCGCAGCGCAGCGGGCGCATGCTGCATGCCGTGCGCGAAGATGGCCAGATCATCACGCACCCGATCAATCGCGGCGAGATCAAAGGCTTTGGCCGGTTGATCCCCGGTGGCGATGCCCAAGTGCTTTCTGCCGTGTGCGTGATGGGCGATGATGGCAAGACCGATGACCTGTGGGTGCTGGTGAGCCGCGACACGCCGGGCGGCGCGCGCAAGGAAGTGTGGAAGCAATCGCGCTGGCGCGATCTGGGTGATGCGCTGGACGAAGCGTTTTTTGTGGACGCGGGTTTACGGATTGAGGCCAGTGCCGGGCAGAATGTATTTTCCGGGTTGACACACCTTGCCGGGCAGGCGGTGGCCGTGCTGGCCGGTGGCGGGGTGATTGCCGGGCAGAGCGTGGCCAGCGATGGCACATTGACCCTTCCGGCAGAGCTGGTGCCGGTGGCGGCCTATACCCTGATCGTGGGCCTGCCCTATACCGCGCGGGCGGTGACGCTGCGCCCCTATGTGAATGCGCCGGGGGGCTGGCAAGGCTTTTTGCAGAAAATCAGCAATGCCTTTGCGCGCCTGATCGAAACGGTGGGGATGCTGGGCGGGGCGACCGATGGACCGTTGGAAGACGTGATCGAGCGTCCCGCCAATGCCGCGATGGACGCGCAAATCCCGGCCTATACCGGCGATGTGACCGTGCAGGTGACCAGCGACCCGGACCGCGACACGACGATCACGATGGAAAGCGCCACACCCCTGCCCGCGACCATTGCGATGTTGAGCTTCAAGATCGAAAGCGGGGACCGGTGATGCTGGAATTTCGCAAGCTGGTTCCATCGGACCTGACCGAGATCGTGCTGCAGCCGAGCCAGCGGGTGCAATATGGCCTGCCGTTGGAATTCGATGCTGAACAGGCCGAAGCGCTGGCGCAAGAGGATGCCTGGACGGCTGTCCTTGATGGCCGCGTGGTGTGCTGCATCGTGATTGCCGAGACGTTTCCCGGCATGGCGGGGCTGGCCATGGCGCTGTTTGCCGAGAACATTGGCCCGGCGCATGTGAAGCTGACGCGGTTTGCCCGGTGGCTGGTGGCGCAAAGCCCCCTGCCCCGCATTGAGGCGGTGGCGCAAGCGCATGATGCTGAAGCGATCCTGCAGCGGTTCCCGGACATCGATCCTTATGAATTGCTGCAGGCGGTGCTGGTGCAGCCGACGCCGCCGTGCCGGTGGGCGATGATGACCGGCCTGCAACCGGTGGCCGTACTGCGCAAGTATGGCGCGCTGGGGCAGACGCACGTGCTGTTCGAGAGGATCCGCTGATGTCGTTCCTTCCCGCAGCATTGGCCATTGGTGCATCGCTTGTTCAGGGCATTGGCGCGTTCAAATCGAGCCGGGCCAATGCCAGCGCCATGGAAGCGCAAGCCTTTGAAGAGGCCAATGCAGCGGCGGCGCAAGAGCTGGACCTGCGCACCACGGCGCGCGCGGCGATTGGCGAGCAAGTGGCGGCGCAGTTTTCGGGCGGGTTCATGGGCGGCACCGGCAGCGCGCTGGACAATCTGCGCGAAAGCCAGATCAATGCCGCGCTGGACGTGCTGCGCATCCGGCGCGAGGGCACGGTGAAAGCGCAGACGCTGCAAAAGCAGGCTAGCAACACGCGCACCCAGGGCAATTTTGCGCTGGCCAGCGGGCTGCTGGGCGCGGCTTCGAGCGCGGTGGGCATGAAGGGTGACTGGGCGGCGGCGCGCAGCGGCACTTCAGCCGGGATCAGCGGCTGATGGTGGTGGAGCGCGGATACGAACAACAGGTAAGCGCGCGGGCGCAAGACGTGGCCGTGCAGACATCGCCCGATCAATTCGGCGCGGGCCTTGGCCGTGCGATGGGCGAGCTGGGCCAGACGATGAACCGGGCCGAGCTGCAGGCTTATCAGGTGGAGCGGCAGGCGCGCACCGATAGTGAGGCGGCGGACTTTGCGCGGCGTTTTGCCGAAGCGCGCATGGGGTTTGATGAAACGGTGCGCAACACGCGCGCTGCAGCGGCACCAGGTGGCGCGGGGCATCGGGAAACGATCAAGGCCGCGTTCGACAAGAGCCGGGAAGCGCTGCTGGCAGGCATTACCGAAGAGCGCGTGCGCAACACGGCGCTGCAGCAAATCAGCGGGTATGAAGCAAGCCTGATCGAGCGCGAGAGCGTGTGGCAGGAAGGGCGGCGGGTGGCCAAAGTGGTCACCGATGTGCAGACGCTTTCCGATATCGGCGCAAACCGCGTGCGCCAGCTTTCCGACCAGGGCGCGTATCAGGAAGAGGTGAAGGCAGGATATGCCTTTGTCGACAGCCTGAACGTGGACGACGACACCAAAGCCAAGTTGCGTCGGGAGATGGTCGACCAGAAGTATGCGGTCGCGTTCCTGAATGGCATGAACGACAAAGACCCGGTGGCGGCGCGGGCTGTCATGGACGCGGGCACGTTCAACGAAATCCTTGAGCCTGCGCAGCTTGAGCAACTGCGCAGCGGGGCGGACGTGGAAATCCGGCGCGCGGCGGCAGTGATCGAGCATGAAGCGAACATGCAAAAGGCGGGCGTGCGCGAACAGTTTGCCACGCTGGAAGAAATGGACCGGCAGGGGTTCGAGATTGCGCCCGAGCAATTCAAGCAGGTGCGCGATGCGATGCTTGCGATGGGCGATACATCTGCGGCGCTGAAAATCGACGGCATGATGGCCAACAATGCCTATGCCAAGATCTATCGCGGGGCCACGCCCGTGCAGCGCGAAGCGCGCGTGGCGGCTTTGAGCGGCAAGGACAAGCGCACGGCGACCGAGCAGCGCGAACTGGAATGGCTGCGCAACCATGCCGGGCCGCTGGATCAGGAATTCAATTCCGACCCGGTGGGCTATGCCGCCAAATATGGCACCGGTTCCAGCGTGCCGCCGCCGATTGATCCGGCTGACCCGCAATCGGTGGCCGCGCGGCTGCAGTGGCGCAAGCAGTATGCGGCCGCCACGGGCAGGCCGGTGCCGGTGTTTTCGGACAATGAGCTGCTGCCCTTGCGTGAGCGGGTGCAGAGCGGTGCACAAGGGCGGCTTGAAGTGCTTCGCGCGCTGGATGCCATGCCATCGGCGGACCGGGCGGTGGCGGCCGGGCAGATTGTGCCGGGCGATACCGGGTTCCGGCACGAGGCACTTATCCAGCCTTTTGCGCGGGCGACCGTTTATGCCGGACGGGAAAAGCTGGCCAGCGATCGCACGTTCCTCAATCCCGATCGCAAGACGCCGCAAGGTGTGCGGGCGCAGCAGCTGCTGAACATTTCGGGCAGCGAGATCGATCAGGCCTTGCGCGGGATGCAGCCTGCAGAGGCGGCGGCGGTGAAGGAGATTGCCGGGCAGTGGCTGGCGGGGTGGCTTTCGGCCAAGGGGCGCGATGTCAATTCCATCACGCCGGGCGATATCCGCAATGCCGCGACGGCGGCGCTGGGCGGGCAGAGCAAGAACGGCACCTATCTTGGCGGCATTGGCCATTGGGCTGGTGGCCAGCCCTATCTTGTGCCCGATGGGTTCAACCAGCCCGGTTTCCAGAACTATGCCGCGCGCCAGCGCATGGCCGACGACAAAAAAGGCGCTGGGCCCGTTGACGAAAATGGCCAGCCTTTTGACCTGAACCGGGCCTATCCGGTGTTCATTGGCGCAGGCCGATATCGCTGGGAGACGCCGGGCGGTTCGGTTGTGCTGGATGCCAAGCGGCAGATCTACACGACGCGCATCGGAGGCGGCAAGTGAGCGTGGTGGCGGCGATGCAGCCGCGCCTGGACCAAGAGCGCACGATGCCGCAACGGCAGGCGACATCGCAGGATGGTGCGCCTGATCCGGGTTTTCTCGACAGCCTGACCGCCAGCTTTCGCGCGGCGCGGGATGATCAGCCGACCCATATCAACGAAGAGCGCATGAACGCATATGGCGATATTGCGGGCAAACTTGTCGCGCGCGGCAGGAGCTTTGACAGATACTGGAACACACAGACACGCGGCTACGGCGAGGCTGTAATGTCCGCCAATGTATGGGCCGATGTCGAAGCTGAACGGAGCAAAGATCCCAAGGCGTTCAGCGAATTGCCCAAGACGCGAGCCGAGTTCGATGCACAGTGGCAGGCAAACATGCGCAAGCGGATGGAGCGCGATGCTGGCACAGTGGCCCGCAGCGGGTGGGTGCCATGGCTGATTGGCGGGCTTGGCGGCGGCTTGACTGACCCCATCAATCTTGGCGCAATGGCGCTGACGGGCGGCACCAGTTCGCTGCTTAAAACAATGGCGGTGGAAGCGGTGGTAAACACCGGCACCGAAGCCTTGGAACTGCCGTTGATCAATATCGAGCGCAAGTTGCAGGGGCGACCTGCCATGACCGCCGAAGAAGCTGCAAAAAGCCTTGTCATGGCTGGTGCGTTAGGCGCTGCGCTTCCGGTAGGAATGCGCGGGGCTGCAATCGGCGGCAAGGCAATCGTTCGCGGTGGCAAAGCCGCCTATGACGCCGGTTTCAACGCAGTGATGCCGCTGGACCTTCGCGCGGCGCGGGCGCTGGACCAGGCGGTGCCGCGCCATCTGCGCACGCCCGATGTGAACGCGGCCATCAACGTGGGGCTGGCCGATGCGGAAATGCGGGCCAGCAGCCCCTATGCGCCGACATACGAAGGCGTGGACGCGCATTTTGCCAAGCTGAACGAAACGCTGGCCAAGATGCAGAACGGCGTGAAAATCGACGTGGTGCCGCCTGTGGCGCGTCCTGTGGCGCAAGATATGGGCGGCGCGATCGATGCCTACATGGCGGCGGCGCGGCGGCAGGAATCTAGCGGCGATGATGGCGCCAAAAACCGCCGGTCGAGCGCGACCGGTCGATATCAGTTCATCGGTTCAACATGGGTCGAATACTATCGCAAGGCGTTCCCCAACTCGGGGCTGGACGAGGAAAGAATACTCGCGCGCCGCAACAACGGCGAGGCGCAGGAGCGTGTCATGCGCGCGTTCACCGCAGACAATGCCGCCTGGCTGCAGCGCAATGGCATAGAGGCCAGCCCCGGCAATCTTTACGTGGTGCATCACATGGGCACCGGCGGCGCGGGCAAGATCTTCCGTGCGGCACCGGAAACGCCGCTGGTGCGCATCCTTGACGATGACGTGATTACGGCAAACCCGCATTTGCGCGACATGACAGCGGGCGAATTCCGGCAATGGTCGGCGCAGAAGATGGGCGGCGAAGCGGGGCCGGTGGCGGCGGTGCCGCCGGTGCCGGTAGTGCGGCCAGAGGCGCTGGACGCGGTGCGGCCGCTGGTAACCGCAGAGGGCCGCGAGATTGCGCTGTCGCAATTCCTGCCCGAAGAGATCGAGGTGGACGCCGCGCTGATGCAGTTCAAATCGGGCGGTGACCAGTTTGGCGTGACCGAGCGACTGCAGGGTGTGCGCGAATGGGACCCGATGGCGGCGGGCACGGTGACCGTGTGGGAGAGCCTTGACGGTCGGCGGCTGATTGCGGACGGCCATCAGCGGCTTGGGCTGGCCAAGCGCATGCGTGCGGCCAATCCCGATCAGCCGATTACCATGAACGCCTTTGTGCTGCGCGAGGCGGATGGTTTCAGCGCGCGCGATGCCCGTGTGCTGACCGCGCTGAAAAACATCGGCGAAGGCACCGGATCAGCATCGGACGCGGCCAAGGTGTTTCGCGATACCGGCATTGACTTTGAGGAAGCGGTAGCGCGCCGCCTGCCCCCGAAATCGGCACTGGTGCGCGATGGCAAGGCATTGGCGCGGCTATCGGACGATGCATTCGGTTCGATCATCAACGAGGTGATCCCCGAGCAATATGGCGCGGCCATCGGGCACCTTGCCCCCGATCCCACGACGCACGCGGGCCTTGTGGATCTGTTGCACAAGCTGGATCCGCCCAACCGCAGACAGGCCGAAACGATCATCAAATCCGCGCTCGATGCCGGGTTTGTGCGCGAAACGCAGGAGGAGCTGTTCGGCGCGCGCGATACCGCGATTGCCATTTTTGCGATGAAAGCGCGCGTGCTGGACAAGGCGCTGGGTGAATTGCGCCGGTTAAAGGGGGCCTTCACCGTGGCGGCGCGCAATGCCGACGCCCTGGACAAAGCTGGGAACCGCATCGATGTGGACGCCAGCGAAGCGGCTGCGCAAGGCAATGCGCTGGCCCTTGCATTGGTGGAGGCATTGGCCTTAAGAAAGGGAAATGCAGTCAGCGACATCATCAACGCAGCAGCAGAACGGCTTGCCCGAGGCGAGCCAGCAGCCGCTGTCAACCGCGATGTCATCAAGCAGCTCACCGAGCTTGACCTCACCAATGTCGAGCGCCTTGATGCCGATGGAGCGGCTGCAGCAGCTGATGGGGCTGGCGGACCAGCTGGCGCAGGCGGACGCGGCGGCATCGCTGACGGCGAAGCTGGCGCATTTCGAGAAGACGCAGATCTAACACCGGCCACGCGCGATGAATTGGAAGCTGCCGGTCAAGGCGGCTTTGCGCTGTTCGATGAACCGGCCCACACTGCTTTTGACGATCCTGCAGGCCCTGGCATTGCCACGGTAGCGGACAGCGCCTGGCACGATGTGCGGGCAGCGGTTGCGGAGTCTGCGGAGCCGCCGTCGGGAAACCTGCTCGATCTTGGAGAAGCTATTGATCCCGCCGTTCGTGAGCGGGAAAGACAGAAGCTGCAACTTCGTGCGGAAACGCCGCTGGGGGCTGGCATCAAGGGTGGGCAAGCCACGGGCGTAGCGCAGAATGATGTGCTTCCCGAAGGCCTGTTCGGCGGCAAAGAGGTTCCTACTTTTGACCTGGGCGATGGCAAAGGCCCGCGCACGATCAAGGACATCGAGGATGAAATTGCCGCTGATGAAGCGGCGGTGGAAGCCATTCGGAATTGTTTGCTGTGAGCCTGCGGCCCTGCCTTCCCGGCCTCGTCAACGAGGGCAAAATCAGCCAGGAGCAGGCGGACCGCGCTGGCGCGCTGTTCGATGAACTGCAACAGGATCTTCGCCGCCAGTTTGGCGATCAGGCCGCCGATGCGATGGCGACCGAAGCCACGCTGAAAGCCATGGCGGCCGAGGCGGCGCGCAAGAAGTTTCTGGCGGCGCAGACGATCAAGGCACGGCAGCGCATCGAGGCCGATTTGCGCGGCTATGGGGGCGGAAGGAACGGCGGGACTGGCAACGCGGGGCGCGGTGGCGGCGGTGGGCCGATAGATCCGCGCGCCGGGCCAGCGATGCTGGGTGGCGATGGGCGGGCGACCTATTCGAACGTGGAGGGCCGGTGGCGCGCGGTGCGCGGGCGGGCGCATGCGATGATCGACAAGCTGCTGGCCGACCATTCCAGCAACGTGCTGGGCCAAGTGCGCAATCCGGCACAGCTGGCTGATGTGGTGCGCGAAGCCTTTGGCGAGGCCACCGGGAACCTGAACGCGCGCGAGCTGGCCGACGCATGGGGCCGCACCGCCGAGATGCTGCGCCAGCGCTTCAACGCGGCCGGGGGCGATATCGGCAAGCTGGACAAGTGGGGCCTGCCACAGACACATGATTCGCGCGCCGTGCGGGCGGCGGGGTATGAGGCATGGCGCGCGGAAATTCTGCCGCGCCTGTCGCTGGAAAAGATGATCGACAACCGCACGGGGCGGGCGTTCACGCCGCAGAGCCTTGAGCTGGCGCTGCGCGATGTGTTCGAGACGATCCGCAGCGACGGGTGGAAGGATCGCGCGCCGGGCGGGATGGGCAGCGGCGCATTGGCCAACCGGCGCGGCGATGCCCGGTTCCTGATCTTCAAGAGCGCCGATGACTGGATGGCCTATGCCGACAAGTTTGGCGCAGGATCCGCGTTCGATGCGATGATGGGCCACATCGATGGCATGTCGCGCGATGTGGCCATGCTGGAAGTGCTGGGGCCGAACCCGGCCAACACCGTCGAGTGGATGAAAGACCTGATCCGCAAGGACGCGGAAATGGACGCCGCGCCGAATAGCAAGGCGGTGGACAAGGCACGGCCGCAGTTGGGCGCGATTGACCGGATGTGGAACGAATTGACCGGGGCCAGCAACCGGGCGGAGAACCGCCAGCTCGCGCTGGTAATGTCGAACATCCGTGCGCTGCAAACGGCCACCAAGCTGGGCAGTGCGCCCTTGTCAGCCATTTCTGACCTTGGGTTTCAGCGGTCACGTCGCGCGCTCAATGGGCTGCGCCAGACGAATATCATCACGGATTACATAAAGTTGATGAAGCCGGGCGCGCTGGAAGATCAGCGCATGGCGGTGCGGCGCGGGCTGATCGCCGAAGAGTGGTCAAGCCGGACGCTGGCACAAAACCGCTACATGGGCGAGGAATTGACGGGCGAAGTTTCGCGCCGCCTGGCTGAAGGCGTGTTGAAGGTTTCCGGCCTGTCGCGGTTTACGCAGGCGGGCCGCTGGGCTTTTGGCATGGAGTTTCTGGGTACGCTGACAGAGCAGCGCGGCAAGGCTTTTGGCGCGCTCGATCCTGCATTGCGCGGGGTTATGGAACGTTATGGCTTCACTGCCGCCGATTGGGACGGCATCCGCAATGCCCCCGTGACGGTCGATAGAGGCGTCGAAACAATTTCGCCGGTCGATATGGCTGACCAGCAGCTGGGCGACCGGTTGCTGGAAATGATCGCCCGCGAAACTGACCACGCGGTGCCAGTCCCTGACTTGCGCGTAAAAGCTGAAATCTCCGCAGTTGCGCCTAAGGGGACCATTGCAGGTGAAATCATCCGCAGCGGGTTCTTGTTCAAGGGCTTTGGCCTGTCGGTGCTGCTGATGCAGTCACGTTCGATCATGGCCATGAGTGCGGGCAACGCGGCGAAGTACGCGGCGGGACTGGTCATTGGTACTACACTGATGGGGGCGCTTTCGCTGCAGCTCAAAGCCTTGGCGAACGGCAAGGATCCGCGCGATATGACCACGCCGGAATTCTGGGGCGCGGCGCTGCTGCAAGGCGGGGGCTTCGGCATTTTCGGCGACTTCCTGCAGAGCAGCACGAATGCCTATGGCAGCGGGTTTGCCGAGACGCTGGCGGGGCCGATTGTTTCGGACGCGCAGAAGCTGGTCAACATTGCCAATTCTGCCAATCCTGAACGCGACACGCTGAAATTCCTGCGCAGCCAGCTTCCGGGCGGGTCGCTCTGGTATGCCAAGACGGCGTTCGACCGGCTTGTGACGGATCAGATCCAGCGCGCGATCGATCCCAACTATGACCAGTCCTGGCAGCGCATGAGCGACTTCGCGCGCGAGCAGGGGACCGATTTCTGGTGGGCTCCGGGCGATGCTGCGCCGGGGCGTGCGCCGAATTTCCAGAATGCGATTGAGCCTGCGGAAGGAGAACTTGCCCAATGACCGTTGCTGCCGAAATACCGCTGGCGCTTTATGATGGCGACGGGGTGACCGTGGCCTTTCCCGCGCCCTGGCGATACCTCGACACCGCGCACCTGCTGGTGGAAGTGATCAATGCCGATGGTGTGGCCACGGCCAAGGTGCTGGGCACGCATTACACCGCCACGGCCGGGCCGACCGATGCCGGGGGCACGGTGACCATGATCACCGCGCCTGCAGCGGATGAATCGTTGAGCATCCGGCGCGTGACGCCGCTGTCGCAGCCGACCGCCTATCCCACGGCGGGCGCGTTTCCAGCGGCCAGCCACGAGCTGGCGCTGGACCGGCTGATGATGGTTTCGCAAGAGCAAAGCCGCGAGTTGGCGCGGGCACCCAAAGTGCCAGCGGGCGCAGCTTCGCCAAATCTGGCTGACCTTTCGGGCGCGGCGCAAAACTCTGTGCTGGCCTATGACACGGCAACGCAGCTGTGGCGACCGGTGGGCGTTGGCGACTGGGAAGGGTGGCGCGATAGCGCGATTACCGCGATCACTGATGAAGGCGACAGCCAAGTTGAGCGCGTGAATGAGGCGGGCGCGATCATCCTCGATGCGGCGGCGGCGGTGAAGCAGGTGTTCACGTTCGGCACGTATCAGATTGTGGAAGGCGCGTGGTACTTTACGCCGGGCATTCCCTTCGACACCGATCTGGACACCGTGCGGTTCTTTCTGACCGGCAGCGGGACGCTCGATCTCTACATCAACGCGGCGGACAACAACATCATTGGGCCGTTGGCTGTGACCACGGCGGACGGCGAGGACGCGGTGACGGTGTTCGTGCCGCGCGGGAGCCGCATGTCTTTTCAAATCGACAATATTACCGGCGAGCCAACGGCGCTGCTGGGCAGCATTGAAGGGTTTGTGGCGGCATGACGATCATCTACGGCATCGGGCAGGAGCCCAACGCGCCTTCGATCACCACGAATCCCGCGCCGACATTCCGGGATGATTTTTCCAGCGGCAGCAATCTGAATGGCCGCGCGGGTTGGACCGTGGCCACGGTGACAGGGCAGAGCGCACAGATCAACAATATCACGATCAGCGCCGGGGCAGCGGGCAGCACGGGCAACGGCGGGGCCTATGCCTTTACCACAGCGCCGGTGGCCAATGCCGTTGTGCAGCGGCGCTTGGGGCTGGGCGTTTTTCCATCTGCAGGAATTGCCGACCATGTGACCGTGGCGGGCACATTTAGCGGGCTTGGCATTGCCAGCAGCTATAACACGGTCGGCAACACGCCGACAGGATTGACCGTGCTGCGCCGGTTCAATGCAGGCGTATCAACCACCGTATCCAGCCAGGGGGAACGCATCGAGCCGGGTGATGTGGTGCGGACCGAAGACGCCATTTCGGGCGCGGACACGCTGCGCAGCGTGTTTGTGAACGGGTGGCAGATTGGCCCCGCCTCGGTTGTTTCTGGCCTTGGTGTGACGCTGACCGGGCAGTTTGGCCTTGTAGGCGGGCCGACCATGGCGGGCATGCTGGACGATATCCAGATCAGCAACAACGCGACAGACGAATGGATCGGCCTGCGCATGGCAGGGCGGGTATTGCCGCTGAACGATGATGGCAGTGTGACCGTGCGGGTGCGTGGGACATACAACCTGACTGCGCCGGGACGCCTGCTTTACACACTGTTGGACCGCAGTTCGGGCGCAGATGTGGCGGTGGCTGGGCATACGCGCGTGCCGTTGCCTGAATTCAGCGCAAGCGGTGGCACCTTTGCCGGTGAATTTGAGGTGAGCGCAGCGGTGCTGGCCAGCGGCGGGCCGTTTGTGGTGCAAGTGATCCGCGACCGGTTGCTGGCGGGCCGTGAGGCCGTGGCCTTTTCCCCGCGCTGGCGGCCGGGATACATCGTGCTGCAGAACGGGCAATCGCTGGGCGTGGATGCATCGCGCCAATCGGTGACGACAAGCCCGACATGGACCGCGCCTGCCAATTCGTTTTGGATCAACGGCGAGCCGACAAATGTTTCCACCTTGGGTGCTTCGTGGACGCGGCGGCAATATCCGATTGGCAGCAACACAGCGGCGGCGGCCTTTGCGGTGGGCCTTGGTGCGGGCAGCGGCTTTGCAGTTACGACCGGCGCGGGTGGGGTTTCGGCACAGCCCATTTCGGCGCGCGGGGTGGGCAGTGCGTGCCAGAATGCCATCAAGGAAGCGATCGAGCGCGCGGGCGGCTATGTGCATGCCATCCGCCACACCGATGGCCAATCCGACCTGACCACGCCGCAAGCCCAACTGATTGCAGCGCTGATGGCCATCTATGATGATCTGGACCTTTTCAACGGTGCGCCGATCAAGGTGCAACTCAACCCGATTGCGTCGTCGTGGTATGGGTCCAGTTTCCACGATCTGCGCTGGCAGGCGATCCGCCGCCTCTACTGGCAATTGACGCGCGACTATCCCGAACGGTTCGTGCTCGGGGCGAACGTGCTGGACCTGCAGCATCGCGATACGCTGCACCTCAACAACAACGCGATGGGGCTGCAGGCTTTTCGTGAAGGCAAGGTATTTCGCAAGGCGTTGGGGCTGGCAACGCATGATCGCAATGGGCCCTCGCTGGCGAGTGCTGCCAAGATCAGCAGCAGCGAATTGCGCGTCGTTCTTGACTTGAACGGGGCGGATAGCCTTACGCTGTCGAATGCCGCCTATGCCGGAGACAACAACGGCGGGTTGATTTTCAGCAACACGGACGCGCTGACGGCGCTGACCGTAGCCAGCGACATCCGTGCAACGGGACATACCGTGGACGCATCGCCAAGCGGCGGGCAGCAAGGCATCAACTTCACCTTCGCCGGGACGCCATGGACCGGCAGCGCATTCATCCGCGCGGCTTGGGGCATGAACCCGTTCAACCGGGCCGACAACGGCACAATCACCGATCCGGTCAACCTCGACTTTGCCAACCGCGCCAGCATGATTCAGGGCGTGATTGCGGGCGAACCGAACACCGCGCTGCAGCCGTATTTCACCACGGCGGACGCGACCGATTACATGGTGGCAGCATGACCAACGGAGCAAACATGACCAACGTGACGCGGGCCGAGTGGATTTCGTTTGGCGCGCTGGCTTTGAATGTGGCGACGCTGATCTTTGGCCTGGGCGTGATCTGGGCCGATGTGCAGGACCATGACCGGCGCATTTCCACGCAGGAAGTGAAGCTCGATGTGCTGGTACCCAAAGTGGAGCGCATCGACGCCAATGTGACCTTTCTTGCCGAACGTGCGCGGGAAGACCGCGAAGACAGGGAGCGCCGCAAATGAACCTTTCGCCGCATTTCACACTGGCCGAGATGATCCGCAGCTCCACGGCATCGCGCCGCGGCATCGACAACACGCCTTCGCCCACCATCATCGAGAACCTGCGCCGCCTGTGCGAGCATGTGCTGGAACCGGTGCGCAGTCACTATAAGCGCCCGGTGATCGTCACCAGTGGCTATCGCAGCCCGGCGCTGAACAGTGCCATCGGTGGCAGCGGCACGAGCCAGCACAGCCAGGGCGAAGCGGCGGACTTTACCGTGCACGGGGTGAGCAACCTTGAAGTGTGCCGGTGGATGGAAAAAACGCTGACCTATGATCAGCTGATCTATGAATTCGGCGAGGATGGCTGGATCCACGCCAGCTGGTCGGCCAAGCGGCTGCGCAACATGGAGCTGACGGCGCGGCGCGTGAACGGACGCACCGTCTATCTTGCGGGCCTGCTGCCATGAACGACATGACGGCGGACGGCCGACGCGCATGGGCGCTGATTGCGCTGGTTGGCGGGTGCGCCGTGTTCACGGCCATGGCAGCGTGGGGCCTGTATCTGTTGCGCATGGATATGCAGCGGGTGTTCTGGCTTTCCATGGCGGCCCATGCGCAAGTGTTTGTGGGCATGACGGCCATCGGCGCGCTGCTGGTAAAGCGCACGGTGAAAATGAGCCGTGCCGGGTTGGAAATCTCTGACAACCTGCAGGAGCCGGGACAATGAGCGGACTTCGATCAACGCTGATCGCGGCTGCGGTGGCGCTGGTGCTGGCATTGCTGTTGCTCGGTCAGTGTCAAAAGGCGCGCACGGCGGGCGCAGAGGCCGATTTGAGCGCGAAGACGGGCAAGGCGCAGGGGCAGGCGGGGGCCGATGCCGTGAACGCTGCTGGAGCGGCTTCTGAGCGGCAATCTGAAACCGACAAGATCACGAGGGAAAACGATGCAAAGATTCGGAGCGCTGCTGGCGCGGACCAGCCTGTTGATCCTGCTGTTGGCGATGCCGGGCGTATGGGGCTGTGTCGGCGCGCCGCGTATCGAGGCAAGCCCGAGTGCATGCGCTTCACTCCTGCCCAGGGCGTGGCGGGATCCGGTGCCGGGCGCGCCCCTGCCCCTGACGGATAAGGTGGGCGACTGGATAGCCTTTGGCGATGCGCAGACGGGCCAGCTCGACAAGGCGAACGATCGCACGCTGTCATCGATCGAGATCGTGGAGAACTGCGAGAAGCGATACCGCGATGCGGTGGCCAGCGCCAAGCGGCCCTGGTGGAAATTTTGGTGACGCGGAAGATTTTTGAAAGGGCAAGTCGATGGCAACTCCGAGAGTATTGGCGAATGTGGGCAGCAGCTGGACAGCGATTGAAGGCGCGGCCGCAAGCGTGGCGGGGGTGACCTGGCAAAACGTGGGCAAGGATCCTGCAGTGCTGGCATTTACCACGAGCGCGCCGGTGGCCACGGATGCCTACACGCTGCTGCAGCCGGGGCAGATGTTCTATGACAAAACCGGCTCCGCCAAGGCATGGGCCAAGTCCACCGGCCCTGCCGGATCGACGCTGACAGCCGTTTCCGATTGATCGATGTTGGAAAGGTTGTTGGAAGGATGTTGGAAAGGTCAGGGGATTAGTGCGCTAAACCCCTGATTTTATTGGAGCGGGTGAAGGGAATCGAACCCTCGTATTCAGCTTGGGAAGCTGCTGCTCTACCATTGAGCTACACCCGCAACGCCGCCGCAGGGGGCGCGAGGTCCGGTTGGTCTGGACCGGGTGGGCCTCTGCCATGGTCGGGGGGTTGCCGTCAACCTTGCGGCGTGAAGCTTCTGGCGCTGGCGTGGCATTTTTTGCCCGCCTCTCACCCCCGCCTGTCGCTCTTGCGCAATCCGCGTATGGACTTGGGCTCTGATGCCAGCAAAAGTGCTCCCGCTGGCCTCAATACGCCTTTTTCGCACCTGCAAACAAAGGCGTTGACGAACTTTTGACGCTTGTCCAGTCTTACCCCGTCGCCGCGCCCGATTCCTGTCGGATGCAGCAAGCCGATACGGCAAACCTCTGGGGGGAATTTGCGACCATGAGCGTGGCCCAAACCGTTGATATTGTCTCCGCAACCCGCCCAACTCCTGCCACTCCCAAACGCCCGCTGCGGCGGCATCTGGTCCAGTTTCTGGCGCTGACCGCGCTGCCCGCATCGATCGTGCTGGCGCAGGCGGCAAAAGAACCGGCGCGTGATCCTTCAAATCCGGTAGAAACCGAAGCGGGCATCCCGGTAACCGATGCGCTGGTCATGGAAAAATGCGGCAGCTGCCACACCGCTGACGCCAAGGGCAACCTCTCACGCATTTCCTATGTCCGCACCACGCCCGAAGGCTGGGCGCAAGTCATCCGCCGCATGTCTGCGCTCAATGGCCTGTCGCTGACCCCGGTTGAGGCCAAGGCGGTGATCCGGTCGCTGTCCAATAGCCACGGCCTTGCACCGGAAGAGGCCAAGCCGGTGTCCTACTTTGCCGAACACCGCATCATCAACGAAACCAATGTCCCGAACGAGACGATTCGCCAATCGTGCGCGGCCTGCCATGGCTTTGCCCAGCCGCTGTCATGGCGGCGGTCAAAGGCGGAATGGAGCTTGCTGCGCAACTTGCACGTGGCCATGTATTCGCAGGCCGACGCCCAGTTCCGCAAGCCGGTGGAAGACCCGACCCAGCCCTTGCCCGCCAACGGCGCGCCCAAGCCGCTGCCGGTCGAAGTCGCGCTCGAATATATGAACAAGGTCGCGCCGCTGACCACGCCGGAATGGACGAAGTGGCAGGCCCGCCAGCAGTCGGCCAAGCTGGGCGGCAAGTGGCTGGTCAATGCCATGCTGCCCGGCAAGGGGCTCTACGTGGGCGAAATGATCGTCACCCCCGCCGGGGCTGAGGATGACTATACCACGGCTATCACACTGAAATCGCTGGCCGATGGCTCCACCCTCACCCGCAGCGGCAAGGGGCTGGTCTATACAGGCTATTCATGGCGCGGCACGTCCTCCAGCGGTGCCAAGGGCACGCGCCCCGATGCTCCGGCAGACCATGAAACGCGCGAAACGATGCAGTTTGCGCCTGATCGCAAGTCTGCCGAAGGGCGCTGGTTCTGGGGCGAATACAAGGAGTTCGGCTTCAACGTAAAGCTGACCCGCGCTTCGGCGGAACCCACGGTCGCTGCCGTGTGGCCCTATGCGCTGCAGGCCGGAAGCAAGGGCGCATCGCTCAAGCTGATCGGCGATGCTTTCCCGGCCGGGCTCAAGCCTGCAGACATTGATCTGGGCAAGGGTGTGACAGTCACCAAAGTCGTCTCCGCCAGCCCGACCGAGGCGGTGCTGATGGTCGACGTGGCCGCAGACGCTGCGGTTGGCGCGCACGATGTGGGCATCGGCGGAACAGTGCTGGCCGCGGGCCTGCCGATCTTCAAAAAGGTTGATTACATCAAAGTCACGCCGGAAACCGCCATCGCCCGCCTTGGCGGCAGCGAAAAGCACACCCCCGGCCATGCCCAATTCGATGCCATCGGCTATGACGCCGGTCTCGACGGCAAGCCCTATACCACCGATGACGTCGCGCTTGGCCCTGTCGATGTGACCTGGGGCATGGAAGAGCTGCAGACTGTCTATTACGACGATGACGTCAACTATGTCGGCAAGTTGAATCAGACCGCGCTGTTCACGCCCGCCATCGATGGGCCGAACCCCGACCGAAAGTGGGGCCGCAACAATTATGGCGAAGTCTGGGTGGTGGCGACGGCCAAGAACGCCTTTGACTCGCTGGGCAAGCCTCTGAAAGGCAAGTCGTTCCTGCTCGTTACCGTACCTGCATACAAGCGCTGGGATCAGCCGGAGGTGGCCAAGTGACAACGACCCTTGCCCCCAAGTATCGCCGTGGTGACATCCACCTGTTCGAAGCCGAAGGCGCAGGGTTCGTCTACCTCGCCTCTGCCGGAGCCATCTTCGCCCTCGATGAAGGCGCGGCCAGTGTCATGGCCGTGCTCGGTGAGCGCCAGATGGCCTATGGCGAAATGGTCGCCGCGCTGGTCGAGAAAGGCTATTCGCGCACCGATGCCGAAGATCTGATCCGCGAATTGCGCGCCGTGCGCGGGATCGTTTCGGACGAAATCCGCGAAGCCCCGCTGGCCCCGCCTGCCCCGCCCGAGGACTATCCGCTGCAGGCGCTGGTGCTGAATGTCACCAACCAGTGCAATCTGGCTTGCACTTATTGCTATGAATTTGGCGCTGACAAGATCGCCACGCCTGCGGGCAAGCCCAAGTACATGTCGCTGGAAACGGCTAAGACTTCGGTCGATTTTCTGCTCAAAAGCTCGGGGACACGCGAAGTGCCGCACATCACGTTCTTTGGCGGTGAAACGCTGATGAACTTCAAGCTGCTGCGCGATGTGGTGCTCTATGCCAACGAAGCTGCCGCCGCGCTGGACAAGCGCATGACCTACAGCCTGACGACCAACGCCACGCTGCTGACCGACGAAATCATCCAGTTCCTGTCGGATCAGGCGGTGGGCGTGACGGTATCGATGGACGGCCCGCCCGACTTGCAGGACAAGCGCCGCGTCTACAAGAACGGCAAGGGTTCTTATGCGGTGATGGAGCCGCGCCTGCGCAAGCTGATCGCCGGACACAGGACCCGCGCGATCACCGCCCGCGTCACGCTGACCGAAGGCGTGACCGATGTGATCCGCATCTATCGCCACCTGAAGGACGATCTGGGCTTCCACGAAGTAGGCTTCGCCCCCGTCACGGATTCGGGGCAGCAGGCCTACACGCTCGATGCCGATGGCATGGACACGGTAGTGTCGGCCTTCCACGAACTCGCCGCCGAATGGCTCAGCTATGCGCTGCGCGGCGAGATGCATGGCTTTTCGAACGTGTCCGAAACGATCAGCGAGCTGATCCAGGGCACCAACAAATCGCACCCCTGCGGCGCAGGGCTTGGCCTTGTTGGCGTCAGCCCTTCGGGCGACATTTCACCGTGCCACCGCTTTACCGATGCCGACACGCATGTGCTGGGCCATGTCACGACCGGGCTCGACAAGGAAAAGCGCACCGATTTCCTGACGCGCGGCCATGTTGGCGCAAAGTACGAATGCTCCACCTGCTGGGCGCGGCCGCTCTGCGCGGGCGGATGCCATCACGAAGCTTTCGTGCGCTATGGCGATACCGGCCACGCGAACCTGCATTATTGCGACTGGATCCGCGAATGGACCGATGCCTGCCTGAAAATCTACGGCACGGTTGCCCAGCGCAATCCTGAATTTCTTGAACGCTTTGCTGCACGAAAGGGCTTGTCATGAAGCACCTGAAACCTCTGAACAAAAAAGCACTGCGGATCGAGGAGACGATTGCCTCGACCGAGGAAGATGTGATCGCGCTGCAAAAGCCGATGCACACGCCGATGGGCTGCTCGATCTCGTTCTCGCCGGGATGGGAAGTTGATGCAGGCGGCGGCACGGCGGGCCTGTGCCAGCCGGCTGAGCGCGACATCTATGACTGCTACGTCACCTGCTTCTGGCCGGTGCAGGTGCCCGATCACGTCAATTACTCGCCCGATTGGGCCAGCAATTGCGCGACCGCAGCCAAGGACTGGCGCAGCCTCGACATCATCTTCCCGTAAGGCCGCCGCCTGCGTCCCTGTTCATCATCACCGGAAGACCCGCCCCATGAAGAAACTCGGTCTTGCTATTGCTGCTTGTGTTGTCGGGATCGCCCCCGCGCAGGCCTCTACCCTGTTCATGGGCTCCTACCCCGACAAGATGCTGGTGCTGGACGAGGCGACCGGCGCAGTGAAGGACCGGCTGACGCTGGCTTCCGGCCTGCCCACGTCGATGCGCATTTCGAACGATCAGAAGCGGATCTACGTCACCACGATCACGACCAGCGGGATCGAAGTGATCGATACGGCGACCAAGAAAGTCATCAATTCGTTCAGCCTGAACACGCCGACCACGCGCTACCGCTTCAATGGCGGCGTGCCTGATCCTTCGGGCAAGTTCTTCTACACGATGATGCAGAAGTTCGAGAAGTTGCAGGACCGCTGGACGGTGGGCCCGCAGATGTTCGGCGTGATCGATCTGACCAAGAAGGCCGTGGTGCGCACCGCTGCTGTGCCCGAGGAAGACGTGCGGGCCGGGGCCGGGCGCGGCAACTACATGATGTCGCTGGATGGCAAGACCATGTTCCTGATCCGCGACAAGGTGCTGGTGGTCGATACCGCCGCGCTGAAAGTGACCGACCGGCTGGAATTTTCCAAGCCCGAAGCGACCGGGATCGAAGGTGTGAGCTTTGGCGGGGGCGTGGAAACGCTGCGCAATCCGGCAGAATATGTCTCGATGTTCACCGCGCAAGACCCCTATATCCGCAACAAGGTCTATGGCGTGGGCCGCTTCAATCTGGCGACCAAGGCGTTTGATTTCCGCCCGATTGGCCCGGCTCCGGTGGGCGGCGGCATGGCCGGCTTGCAAGTGTCCAAGGACATGAAAGAAGGCTGGACCGTCGTCACGCAGGAGAAGGTCGGCAACAAGCGTTGCGAGTTCTGGCACCTTGATCTGACGACCAATCTGGTCAAGAACAAGGCCGAATTCCCCTGCCGCACGCGCTTCCAGTTTGGCATGTCGGGCGATGGCAAGATGCTGTACATCTACGGCGCCAGCTACGACATCGAGATGTACGATGCGCAGACGCTCAAGCACATCAAGACCATCGATCTGGGCAACGATACCACAGGCGCGGGGATGATCATCACCCAGTGAATGAAACACAGTTCCTGTCGAGGGGAGCCCTTCATCTGAGGGGACAAGGTGTAGCAGTGGCTACGGCTGCGCACCTTATGCAACAGGCCGGGTTTGCGTTTACGCGCGAACCCGGCCTTCGCCGTCCTGTGCCGGTGATCATGTTGAGCGATGCAGCGCTGGCTTTGCTGCGCGATGTGTTCGGCAACGCAGCCTTGTTTGCCGACAAACCCCGGATCGACTGCCGCGTGGTGAAGTGGGGCAGTGCCGAGGCCGTGGCGATGCCCCATGGCGCGGCCATTGTTTCGGAAGATGATCTGGCCAATGTTCTTGATATGTTTCCCCGGGGAAACGAGCCGAAGGCGAGTTCAGCGCAGCCCGATAGGGCGAAGCTAAACGAGCCAGCGGCGAGTTCAGCGCAGGCCGATAGGGCGAAGCTAAACATCCAACATTCGAATGATTTCAACGCCGATTTCGCGATCCACGCGATGCCGCCGTTCCCGGAAGCGGAAATGCTGCGGTTCGGAGAGCGGCTTTCGGCCACGGCCCGCGTGACCTTGAAGGCCGATGCCCCTGCCCGCACTTGCTGGATCGAGGCGGTGGACGCAGGCTGGCTGTTCCTGATCCCTGATGGCTACGGTCAAGCGTGGCTGCTGGCGGTGGGCGGCGCTCCCCAAGCCTTGGCGCAAAGTGCTCCGTTGATCGGCCCCTTGATCGAAAGCCTTGAACCGGCGGGCGGCCAGTTTGACACCAGCCCGCGCATGTTGGCGAAGCTGGCTGGGGATGGCTGGCTGGCCTGCGGCACCGCGGCCATCGCCTTTGATCCGATCTGCGGCGATGGCACTGCGCAGGCCGCGCGTGAGGGGATTTTGGCGGCAGGCGTGATCGGTGCGCTGGCGCGGGGCGAAGAGCCAAGCGAACTGGCCACGCATTATCATTCGCTGCTGCTCGCCTCGCTGCGGCGGCATTTGCAACTGTCCTTGCCGTTCTATGCCAATGGCGGCGCGGGGCCATGGTGGCACGAACAATATGCGGCGGCGCGCGAAGGCTATGACCGCACCACCGCGCTGCTGAGCCGCTTGCCCGAACCGCGCTTTGCCCTGCACGGCTTCGATCTGATCCGGCGCGGACAAGCGGCTTGAACCCGCCGCCCAAGATTGCGCCGTGGAGCACATATGCGCGGTTGTGGCCGTGGCTGCGGCCCTATGCCCCGCGTCTTGTGCTGGTCCTGCTCGGCAGCCTCGTCGCAACCGGCCTGACGCTGGCGCAGCCGTGGATTTCCAAGCTGATGATCGACGAAGCGCTGATGAAGCGCGACTGGGACATGCTGGTAAAGATCGCTGCGCTGATGGTGGGCGCAACGGTGGGCGGCTTTGCGGTCAATGCGCTGGTATCCTACCGCTATGTCGGGCTTTCTGCGCAAATGCTGTTCGACATGCGGGTGGGCCTGTTGCGCCATCTGCAGCGGCTCTCCCCCCGTTTTTACGGCAGTTTCCGGCTGGGCGATCTGATGTCGCGGCTGAACTCCGACGTGTCCGACGTGCAGCGCGTGGCGGGCGATACGCTGCTTTCGGTGCTGAGCAATGTGCTGTTCTTTACAGGCTCCGTGGCGATGATGCTGTGGCTCGACTGGAAGCTGTTTCTGGTCGGCACGGTATTGGTGCCGCTGGCGGTGGGCAGCTTCCTGCATTTTCAGCGCAAGATGACCGAGCTGACTCGCCAGATGCGCGAAAGCGGGGCGGACATTGGCAGCCTGCTGGCCGACACGATCATCGGCATGCGCACGGTCAACGCGCTTGGGGCCGAGGAGCATGAGGCCGCACGCTTTGGCAAGGCCAATGGCGGTTTCGTGGCCACGATGCTCAAGATGCAGACCGTATCATTCCTGACCGGCGCCCTGCCCGGCACGATCGTAACCGCATCGAGCGCGGCGGTGATCCTCTATGGCGGCAAGCAGATCATCGACGGCACGATGAGCATCGGCGCGCTGGTGGCGTTCATTACGTATCACGGACGGCTACTGGCCCCGGTGCAGGCGCTGATGGGGTTGACCGCCAGCCTTGCGATGGCGCGCGTAGCATTGGCGCGGATCTTCGAACTGTTCGATACCGCACCCGAAGTGGTCGAGGCAGCGTCTCCGTGGCCACTACCCGGCGTTACGCGCGAGATCCGGCTGGAAGGTGTGACGATGCACCACGGGCGCGAACCCGTGCTGGTGGGCGCAAACCTGACCATCCCTGCAGGCACACTCACCGCGATCATCGGGCCATCGGGCGCAGGCAAATCAACGTTGGCCGATCTGCTGGTGCGCTTCCTTGATCCGGTGGAGGGCCGCGTCACCATCGATGGCGCGGACTTGCGCGAGTTGTCGCTGGCCGATTTGCGCGCGCGGGTGCTGCTGGTCGATCAGGCCCCGTTTCTGTTCAACGCGAGCATCGCGCAGAACATCGCGTTTGCGCGCGCCGAGGCAACGGCTGCCGAGATTGCCGCCGCCGCCAGCGCCGCCGGGCTGGATGGCCTGATCGCGCGCCTGCCCGATGGCCTTGCCACCCGCACCGGAGAGCGCGGTCTGGCGCTGTCTGCGGGCGAACGCCACCGCATCGCCATCGCCCGCGCGCTGCTGCGCCAGCCCGATGTGCTGATCCTGGACGAGCCGACCGCCGCACTGGACGAGGCGACCGAGCAACTGGTCGCCAAAGGCCTGCGCACGGCCCTGCCCCATGCCACGCTGATCGTGATCACACACAAGCCAGCCCTTGCCGATATGGCCGATCACGTGATCCGGCTTGAGCACGGGCGCGCGCATGTCGACCCACAAGTGTCCGCGCATGGTTAGGCGCCCAATGCCTAGGCGGATCGCGGTGATCGACAGCGGGGTGCATCCCACCCACCCACACATTTGCGCAGCGCAACTTTTGCCGGGGCTGAGCGTGCTGGCCGATGGCACGGTGCTGGATGATCCTGCTGAAAGCCTAGACAAGCTGGGCCATGGCACGGCCGTCACGGCGGCAATTCAGGAGCTTGCACCCGAAGCCGCCATTCTGCCGATCCGCGTATTCCGCGAGGGCTTGCGCGCATCGGCCCGGGCGCTGGCCACCGGCATCCGGCAGGCGCTGGAGGCGCGCTGCGATCTGATCAACCTCAGCCTTGGCACCACCAACCCAGCCCACGCCGATGTCTTTGCCGCACTGGCGCAAGAAGCGGCAGAGCAAGGCGCGCTGATCGTGGCGGCTTTTGAAACAGAGGGCGTGCCGTGCTGGCCGGGGTGCCTGCCGCACGTGCTGGGCGTGGGGCTGGACTGGGACTTGCCGCGCGGGGCACTCACAGCTTGTCCAGATCAGCGCATGGTCATGGCATCGGGCTATCCCCGCCCGATCCCCGGCGTGGAACAGCGCCGCAATCTTTATGGCGTAAGCTTTGCTGTGGCGCAGGCAACCGGGTGGATTGCCGCGCGTAACGGCCTGCAAACACGTGAAGATGTGCTTACCGCGCTCGAATTTTGCGCGGGCTCATAATTCACCACGACAGTACATATCGAGCAATCGGGCCAACAGGCCAGCTTGATTTCATTTGGCGATTACTGTCATGATGCGTTTTACAGGCGTGGCAGCCAATAGGGGACAGCGTTGGCCCAGCAGAAGACACAGATCGTGGTGGTGGGCGGCGGTGCCGGCGGGCTGGAACTGGTGCGCAAACTGGGCGCCAAGTTCGGGCGCAAGCAGCACGACATCATCCTGATCGATCGCAATCTGACCCACATCTGGAAGCCGCTGCTGCATGAAGTGGCCGCCGGATCGCTCGATGCCAATCTTGATGAGGTTGGCTATGGCGGACATGCGGTGCGCTGGGGCTATCGCTTTTTCAACGGCAGCATCGAAAGCATTGATCGCACCGCCCGCACCATCACCACCGCACCTTTGCACGATGAACATGGCGAGGAAGTGATTGGCCGCCACACCATCCGCTATGACTATCTGGTGCTGGCCATCGGCGGAATTTCCAACGATTTCGGCGTGCCGGGCGTGCGCGAACATGCCATGTTCCTGGAAGACCGGCCACAGGCGGACCGGTTCCGCCAAAAGCTCCTGAACGCCTGCTTGCGCACCAATCACGCGCACCAGACCGGCGATGCCGATGCCTGCGTGCGGGTCAGCATTGTCGGCGGCGGAGCGACCGGGGTGGAATTGGCGGCAGAACTTTACAATGCGGCCAAAGCCTTGCGCCATTATGGGCTTGAGGTGTTTGACGAAACCAAGCTGCAGGTATCACTGATCGAAGCAGGCCCACGCATCCTGCCCGCTTTGGACGAAACGCTGGCGATGAAGGCCAAGCAGGAGCTTGAGAATCTCGGCGTCCACGTGCTCGACAAAACGCAAGTTACGCGGCTGGAGGACCGTGCGGTCCACACCGGCAGCGGCGCCGTGATCGAGGCCGACCTGATCGTGTGGGCCGCAGGCGTAAAAGGCGCGGATGAAATCACGACGATGAGCGATCTGGAGCTGGCACGCGGCAACAAGATCGTCGTGCGGCCCACGCTGCAGACCGTGACCGACGATCGGATCTATGCGCTGGGTGATTGCGCATCGTGCATGTTGCCGGGCCGCGAACAGCCGATCCCGCCGCGCGCGCAATCTGCGCACCAGATGGCCAGCTTGATCTTCACCAATCTGGTCCGTGCGCAAGAGGGCAAGCCGCTGAAAGATTTCGTCTATCAGGATCATGGCTCGCTCGTATCGCTCAGCCGGTTTTCCACGGTGGGCAGCCTGATGGGCAATCTGGTGGGCGGCCGCATGCGCGTGGACGGCTGGATCGCGCGGACGGTCTATGTCTCGCTCTATCGCATGCATCTGATCGCGATTCATGGATGGTGGCGCGGGGTTGGCCTGATCATGCTGGGGCATGTGAACCAGATCGTGCGGCCAAAGTTGAAGCTGCATTGATCGGATAGCAACGCCGATTGCCCTGCGTCTTTTAACGTACACAGTTTGGCGGTACCCAAGTCTAGGCTGGCGCGATGATCCAGCCGGCCCGCACTCCCCCCATTCCGCCACAGGCCATGGCCGAGGCTGAAGCACTGCTGGACAAGCAGCCTCATCTGGCGCTGGGCAAGGCTGAGGCGATGTTGCGCCAAGTGCCGGGTTTTCCTCCGGCGGAGTTTCTGGCCGCGCGCGCGTTGCGGCGCATGGGCAAAGGGCGGCAGGCGCTGGGCAAGCTGGATGCGCTTGCCCGCAGCGGAGCGCGCGTGCCCGCCGTGTTGTGGGAACTGGCGCAAGTCGCCAGCGACCTTGGCGATACGCCGCGCGCCATCGCCGCGCTTGAAGCGCTGACGCAGATGCAGCCGATGGTGGCTTCGGGCTGGTTCCTGCTGGCGCAGCAATTGCGCAAGGCGAAACGGCAACAGGACGCATGGCGCGCCGATCTTTCCGGCATCCATGCCTCATCGCGCGACAAGGAATTGCTGCAGGCAGCGGTTGCGGTGAACGAGGGTGATCTGGACGCGGCAGAGGCTCTGCTGGCCGCGCGGCTGGCGCGCCATGCCGATGATGCCCCTGCCCTGCGACTCTATGGCGAGATCGCCTGGCGGCGCGGGGAGATGACGCCTGCGCTGGAGCGGGTGGAAAAGGCGGTCGCGCTGGCCCCCGGTTTTGATCTGGCGCGCGATTTCCTGATCCGGCTGCTGTTGCAGACCAACCGGCTGGCAGACGCACTGGCTCACGCTGAAATGCTGGTGAAATCGCCGATCCCTGCGCCGGGGCACAAGCTGATCCTGGCATCGGTGCTGGTGCGGCTGGGCCATCAGGAGCGTGCGGCGGAACTCTATCGTGCCCTTCTGGCCGATCAGCCCGACCAGCCGCAAGTCTGGCAGAACCTTGGTCATGTGCTGAAAACGCTGGGCGAGCAGGCCGAAGCGGTCGAGGCCTACCGCGCCGCCGTTTCGCGGCAAGCAACGATGGGCGAGGCGTGGTGGAGCCTGGCCAATCTGAAAACCGTGAAGCTGGGGCCGGACGACATCGCCGCGATGGAAGCGGCGCTGGCAACTCTCGATCCGAAAGACGAAGCGCGCCGGGAGGACATTTTCCACCTGCACTTCTCGCTCGGCAAGGCGCTGGAAGATGCCAAAAGCCACGAGGCTTCATTTGCGCATTATGCCAAGGGCAATGCGCTGCGCCGCACGATGATCCGGCATGATGCGGATGCGTTTTCCGCCGAAGTGCAGGCTGCCCAAACGACGTTTACCGCCGCTTTCATCGCGCAGTTGGGGGATGGCGGGTGCCCTGCCCCGGACCCGATCTTTGTGGTGGGCCTGCCGCGTTCGGGCTCCACGCTGGTCGAGCAGATTCTGGCCAGCCATTCGGCCATCGAAGGCACGATGGAATTGCCCGAGATGATGATGATCGCCGCGCGCCTGCAATCGCGGGTGGACGAAGGCGAATTTCCTGACTTTACCAGCATGATTGCCGCGCTTTCACCCGCTGATCGCACGCGGCTGGGCGAGGAGTATATCGAGCGCACACGGGTGCATCGGCAAACCGAACGGCCGCTGTTCATCGATAAGATGCCCAACAATTGGCAGCACGTGGGCCTGATCCACCTGATCCTACCCAATGCCAAGATCGTGGACGCGCGGCGGCACCCGCTGTCGTGCTGCTTTTCCGGCTGGAAACAACACTTCGCGCGCGGGCAGACATTTACGTATGATCTGGCCGATATCGGGCAGTATTATCGCGATTACGTGGGGATGATGGCGGCGTGGGACGCCCAGATGCCGGGCACCGTGCACCGCGTGATCTATGAACGCGTGGTAGCCGATACCGAAGCCGAAGTGCGCCGCGTGTTGGATTATCTGGTCCTGCCGTTTGAACCGGCATGCCTTGAATTCTACAACAATGACCGCGCGGTGCGCACCGCCAGTTCGGAACAAGTGCGCCAGCCAATCTTCAAGGATGGGCTGGAGGCGTGGAAGCCCTATGAGCCATGGCTGGGGCCGTTGAAGGCGGCGCTGGGGCCGGTGCTGGAAAGTTACCCGGACGCGCCTGCAGGGTGAAGTTGCCCACCCCCTCACGCACAGCGCCCCCGCCCTTCGACAAGCTCAGGATAAACTTCCGGCTCCCCCCGCGCAGGCGGGGGCCTCAGGCGTTTTACATCACCGTTCCGTAACACCACCGAGGTCCCCGCCTTCGCGGGGACGCAGGGGGAGCGGGGTTGCAAAGGTGTGGGGGTGTGGGGTGTGGGGGTGTGGGGCGTAGATGGGCCAGCCTTCTCCCCCTCCTCTTCAGAGGAGGGGGCCGGGGGGTGGTGTTTGCCACGCAAGTTTGGTGCACAACGCCACCACCCCCAACCCCCTCCTCTGAAGAGGAGGGGGCTTTCGGTCTGCGCACAGCCCACCTTCACGCGACAAAAAATGGCCCCCACGGTTTCCCGTGGAGGCCAGTGGGTACTCGCAGGATAAACTTGTGTGAAATCAGTAGCGCTGGCCCCAGCGGATGCCGAAGAACTGTGGCTTGATGATGAAGGTACGCGCCGAGCCCGAGCAGAAGTCGATCGAGCAGAAGGTGTTCTTGGTCAGCTCGCCACGCTTGTCGAAGGCGTTCTGGATGAACAGATCGAGCGTCCAGTTTTCCTTGCGGATACCGGCCGAGAAATCAAAGCTGACGAAGCCGGCTGTGTTTCCGTAAAGCGCGTTCTGATCGACGTTGAGGTCCTGCGTCGCACTGGTCTGGTAAAGGGCTGCGCCCTGAACATAAAACCGTGCATCGCCCCAATCCCCGTCATAGCGCACCGACGTGGTGCCCTTGAACTTGGGCTGACGTGGCAGGCGGGTGCCCTTGGCCGCAGCGACCGATGGGGTCTGGCCGTTGGTGTTTGGAACCGGCGTGCCCACCGCGCAAGTGGCAAGCTGCGCGATGGTTTCGTTGGCGCGATCGGCCACGAAGTTGCAGAAGTCTTCCTTCAGCTTGCCATCGTTGAACGCACCCGAGCTGGAAATGGTGATCTGGCCCAGTTTCAGGTCGGCATCGTATTCGATGCCCTTGACTTCGGCCTTCCCGGCGTTGCCGGTATAGCCTGCACCCTGCGCACCGGCGACGACCACGCCGTATTGGATGTCGTTCCACTTCTCCAGATAGATCGCGGTGTTGAAGCGGAAGATGTTGTTCCAGGTGCCCTTGAAACCAAGTTCGAAGTTGGTCAGTGTTTCCGAATTGAACGCAGGCGCTGCCACGACAACGCTGGGCAGCGTGTCGGTTGCGCGGATGCGCAGCGGTCGGTTGTAACCGCCGGGGCGGAAGCCGGTGGAGTAGTTGGCATAGACCATCTTGTCGGGCTCGAACTGCCAGTTCAGCGCGATCTTGTGGGTCTGTCCATCTTCACGATACCGACCGATGCTTTCCGGATCGAGGCGGTTGATGTTGCGGCACTGCAGGCGCTCTGCAGGGAGTGGCAGCGGGCAGCCTACCGAATTTGTCGGCAGGAAGATGGACGGCGCATTCTGCGCAGAAGCCGCAACCCCGGCAAAACCGGTCACGTCAAAGCGTGTCCAGAAATAGCGGATGCCCCCTGTGATCTTCAGCTCCGGGGTGATGTTGTAGTGGCCTTCGGCAAAGACTGCGTAGTCCTTCCAGTGATTGGTCTGCTCGGTCAGGTAGAACGCGTCACGCTTCACCGCTGGCGAGCCAAGGACCATCGTGCCGCCCTGGCTGACCGGAATGCCGAAGCCAGCCGGATTGCTGTCGCCGCCACCGCCCTGGGTAAAGCCGACGATATCGGCAAGGCCATGGATGCCGTAGTCGTTGTTGGATTCGTTCGTCTGGTGGTGGAGGAAGCCACCGATCGTGACATCAAACGGCCACGATTTGGGAGTCGACAGACGAAGCTCCTGCGTGAACTTCCGTTCATTGCGCAAACCGCTGTAGAACTGCGTCGGGTTGAGCAAGGTATTGCACCGGAGCGAAGCGCCCGAGCCGCTGCAGCCGCTCTTGTCAAAGAACTGCAGATAGCTCTCATAGCCCGCGCCGAAGCCATCGTAAGTGACGGTGTAATACGTGTAATCGTTCAGGAGCTTGATCTGGCGCTGATAGTAGCCGGTCGCCGAAACAATGTCCCAATCGCCGATGTGGCCATGAATGCTGAGCGCGGCCTGATAGAACTTGTCGTTCTGGCTGGTCGTGTCGTAATCGTGAACCTCAAGATCGCCCACGCGCTTGTCGTAGCCGAAATAGCCATCGGCAATCTGCTGCTGCGCGGTGATCGAGGGCATGATGTCCCAACCGTCGAACGGCTGCCACAGCACCTGCAGGCGGCCGCCATAGCCTTCGATCGTGTTGTAATCGTCCTCGGCGATGTCGGAGTTGTCGAGCGTGAAGCTGGTCGCGGGGTTGTTATCGCCCAGCGTCAGCACCGAGGGACGCCCATCGTTGAACCGGCCGTTGTTCGGCGTGTTGTCGATATAGCCGCCGTCCTTGCGGTAGAAGCCCATCACGCGCACGGCCAGCGTATCGCTGAGCGGGACGTTGATAAAGCTTTGGTACTGGCCGCCAAAATCGCCCTTGCCGTACTTGTTCACTTCGGCGTCATAGCCGAACTCGAACTTGTCAGTCTTGGGCTTTGCCGTGATGAAACGGATCGTGCCCGCCAGCGAGCCTGCGCCATAAAGGGTGCCCTGCGGGCCGGACAGCGCCTCGATACGCTCAAGGTCATAGGCCTGAATATCGGGCAGGCCAGTGCCGGTGATCGGAATATCGTCAATGTAGTAACCGACCGATTCACGGCCGCCGCCTGCGGGCACGATGCCGCGGAAATAAGGCGTGTTGCGGCCCGGGCCGATGCCCGCGAAGGTGACCGAGGGCAACAGCGCGGCAAAATCGGTCAGGCCCTTGACCTGACGCTGGCCGAGCACGTCTGCGCTCAAGGCCTGCATCGAGATCGGCACTTTCTGGATCGAGGTGGCTGTGCGCGTGGCGGTGACGACGATTTCGCCAAGCCCGGGTTCGGTGCCTTCGGCCTGCGGTTCGGCGGGGGCCGTGGCTTCCTGCGGCTCTTCAGCAGCGCGCACGGCCAGCGGCAGCGCGGTGGTGGAGAGGATGGTAGTGGCCGCCAGTACCCTCATGGCGCGCGACCGGACCCGGATCTGCTTTCTCATTTTCGATCAACCCCTGTTGGTAACTCTGGCGTTCCCGCCTCCCGTGACATTGCTCTCCCACGTCAAAGCGCTGGCTCGTTTTGCTGCAGCGCAGCATGCCCGGATCGCCGCGCAAAGCGACCCAGCCGGAAAGGGCAAGACTTGCCTGTTGCCGAAAGACAGTGACGTCCCCAGCCCCGCCACGCTTGCGCGGCAGTGTTCAGATGCTTGGCATTACCCCTTCAACGCGCGTGGCCTTTTGGCCATTCCATGACGCCCGTCCGGGATTGATAATGCTGCAGGGCAATATGGAGTCAACGCCCTTTTACAATACAGAGACACCCTTTTTGGTTTTGCGGCGGCGCAAGGGCTTGCCACGCAGCAAAACGGCGCCCGGATTGCTCCAGACGCCGCGGTGATTCGTGATGCCTTTCGGCCGAGTGCTTACCAGGTGCCGGTGTTCGCCATGCTCGCCCATGGCTCCTGCGGCGGCAAGTGACCTTCCTGCAGCAGTTCGATCGAGATGCCATCGGACGATTTGACGAAGGCCATGTGGCCATCGCGCGGAGGGCGGTGGACGATGTGCCCGGCGTCCATGATGCGCTGGCACGTTTCGTAGATGTTATCCACGCGATAGGCCAAGTGGCCGAAATTGCGCCCGCCAGTATAGGTTTCGGCAGGTGAGCCATCCTCGGGCGGCCAATTGTAGGTCAATTCCACTTCGGCCACGCCTTCCTGACCGGGGGCTGCCAAGAAGATCAGCGTGAAGCGGCCCTGCTCGCTGGAAAAGCGGCGCACCTCTTTCAGGCCCACCAGTTCGAAAAACGCGATGGTCGCATCCGGATCGGTCACCCGGATCATGGTATGGAGAAACTTGGTCACGGCAGGAACCTCTTCGTTCAAAAACGGTTCATCGATAGAATCGCACAACTTGTCGCAGCACCGCACCGCGCGGCGCAGGGGAGATCACGATGCAGGGCGAAGATAGCGACGATGCGGGCCAGACCCAAGGCGTGATGCGACGGTTTGTTCCACAAGGCGGAAATGGGCTGTTGCCCGCCGCGGTCCTGACCCTCGGGCTGGTCATCGGCGGCTGGTTCATCGGCGATGGCTTTCGCCGCGCCAAAGTGGCGGATCGGTCGGTCACCGTGCGCGGGCTGGCCGAACGCGAAGTGACCGCAGACCTTGCCACGTGGACGCTGGCCTATTCCGCCACTGCGCCCGATATGGCCAGCGCGCAGGCCAGTGTTGACCGGGATAGCCAATCGATCCGCACGTTCTTTGGCGAGCTGGGCTTTCCGCCTGAGGCACTGCAGCCCACCGGCGTCAACGTGCAAAGCTTCAACAACAACGGCATAGTAAGCTTTACCGTGCGCCAGCGCATGACCTTGCGCACCACCGATGTGGACCGCGCGCAAAAGGCGGTGAAGCGGCAGTTTGACCTCGTCCGGCGCGGCGTGATGCTGGAGGAAGGCTCAGGCATGGCCTATACCTTCACCAAGCTGAACACGATCAAGCCCGAGATGGTGGCCGCCGCCACCAAGGACGCACGATCTGCCGCCGAACAGTTTGCCCGCGATAGCGGCGCTTCGGTGGACGGGATCAAGACCGCCAGTCAGGGCTATTTCGAGATCACCGCGCGCGATGGCGATGGCGGCGGCTGGGGCGTTTCAGACAGCCCCTATAAAAAGGTGCGGGTCGTCACCACGATCGATTTCTACCTGCGATAGGGTTCGATAGGTATTTGTGCGTAACCGGGCGAAAAGGCAGCGGTTGTTGCATCGCGCACAGCTTGCCCCCATATCGCCCGGCTACGAGGCAACATGTTAAACAAACTGCGTTCCCTGTTCTCTTCAAACGCCGATGAACCGGCCCAAGCCGCAATGGCCATTGCGCGTGTGCCCATGGGAGAACGCGTCTATGCCGTGGGCGACATTCACGGGCGGCTGGACCTGCTCGATCAGTTGCTTGCGCGCATCGAAGAAGATGACGCCAGCCGCGGCCCTGCCAAGACCACGCTGATCCTGCTGGGCGATCTGATTGATCGCGGGCCCGATAGCCGTGCCGTGGTGGATCGCGTGATCCAGCTTGTGCAAACGGGCAAAGTGCGCGTGCTGGCGGGCAATCACGAGGAAATGCTGCTGGTCAGCATGCAAAGCGAAGACGCGCTGCGCCATTTCCTGCGCCATGGCGGCAAGGAAACGCTGTTCAGCTATGGCCTGAAACCCGAGGAATACAGCCAGTCAACGCTGGAAGACCTGATCGGGCGCATGGCCGAGCTCGTCCCGGCAGACCACGTGGACTTCTTCCACGCGATGGAAGACCGGATCGTCATTGGTGATTACCTGTTCGTCCATGCCGGCATTCGCCCCGGTGTGCCGGTAGAGGACCAGACGCGATCAGACTTGCGCTGGATCCGGCAGGAATTTCTGCAGCATGACCAATGGCATGGCCATATGGTGGTGCACGGGCACACGATCACGCAAGAGCCTGATGTCCTGCCCAACCGCATCGGCATCGATACCGGCGCCTATGCCTCTGGACGGCTGACCGCGCTGGGCATCGAAGGCGAAGACCGCTGGTTCGTTTCAGCCGAAATCACCCCCGAAAGACGCGAAGCAGCCTGAAATGGCGCGCTTGGCGCAAAAAGGGTGGGGACACCTTCGCGGATGCAGCAATTTTTGCCAATCGTTGCCATTTTGCAACTCGTGCCGTTTTCTTAGAGAACGGCTGGCGCTGGCGTAATATAACAACACGCCCGCATCGCTTTATGTAACACTGTTTCACGCCCCCTGAGAGCACCTGTCTTCAAGTCGCCATACCGTCATTCCAGTGTCACACGGGGCCGGTTTGGAGCCTGCAGACGGTTGGTTAAGAGCCGTTGGCAACCGGCCAGTGCGCATGATTCTTTGTTCATGCCGTCCTGCGCTGGACAATGCCAACGGCGCGAACATCACCCGCGCCAAAACCGCGCCATCCGGTGCAGTAACGGGGTCATGACATGAAAATGAAGCTACTGGTCGCCGCGTCGACCTTCGCCATCGGCAGTGTTGCCCTCTCGGGTACCGCCTTCGCCCAGTCCACTGGTCAGATCGACTTTGATGAAACCATCATCGTTTCGGGCAAAGTCACGCGCTCGGTCGCCGGTGTGGAAACGCCTGACACCAGCCGCGCCAAGCAGGTGCTGGATCAGGCCATCATCGGTCGTCAGGCTCCTGGCCAGACCGTCAACGACATCATCAACCTGGTCCCCGGCGTCAGCTTTCAGAACAACGACCCGTTCGGTTCGGCTGGCGGCACGCTGACCATCCGTGGTTTCGATGCCAGCCGCATTTCGCAGACCTTCGATGGTCTGCCGCTGAACGATACCGGCAACTATGCGCTCTATTCAAACCAGCAGCTTGATCCCGAACTGATCGAGCAGGTCAACGTCAACCTCGGCTCGACCGATGTTGACAGCCCCACCGCCGCTGCCACCGGTTCGACCGTCAACTACCGCACGCGCAAGCCGAGCGAAGAGTTTGGCGTGCGCATGGTCGGTTCGGCTGGTGAATTTGATTTCATGCGCGTGTTCGGCTCAATTGATACCGGCGTGCTCACCTCTTCGGGCCTGCGCGCCTTTATCGCCGCCAGCTCTGCCACCAACGACACGATCTTTGGCGGCATCGGCGAAATCAACAAGAAGCAGATCAACGCTCGCATCTATCAGCCGCTGGGCGACAATGGCGATTTCATCTCGATCGCCGCGCACTACAACCAGAACCGCAACAACTTCTTCGGTTCGCAAAGCCTGCGCAGCGCTTCGTTCCCTGATACCAAGGCCGAGCGTGACATTCCGGTGGCCCGCTGCACCATCGCTGCCCCTGTCGCCGGGGCGGCTGATCCTGCAACCAACTGCGGTTCGGCTTTCGATTACCGCTACAACCCGTCGAATACCGGCAACATCCGCCTGAACTCGCGCTTCACGCTGGCTGACGGCCTGATTCTGACGATCGATCCCAGCATTCAATACACGAAGGCCAATGGCGGCGGCACGCTGCTGGCCAGCGAGCGTTTCACGCCGCAGGGCCTCGTGGGCTTCATTCAGGGGTCGAGCGCGGTCGCCAACTACTTTTCTGGAAATGACATCAACGGCGATGGCGATACGCTCGACACCGTCCGCGTGCACAGCCCCAGCCAGACGCAGACATGGCGCCTGGGCGTGATTTCATCGCTGCGTTACGACATCGATGAAAACAACGTCGTCCGCCTGTCCTATTCGTATGACCGTGGCCGTCACCGCCAGACCGGCGAAGCAGGCCTGCTCGCCATCAACGGTTTTGGTGCTGAGCCCTTCCCGGTAGACAACCCGCTGCTGGCCAGCGACAACACCTCGCTGCAAAAGCGTAACCGTCTGTCCTATGCGATCCTGCATCAGGTTTCGGGCGAATATCGCGGCACGTTCGGTGATCTGACAGCAACGGTTGGCGTGCGTATGCCGTTCTTCCGCCGCAACCTGACCAACTTCTGCTTTGCCACCAGCTCTGGCGGCAACGTGGCTTGCTTCGGCACGGACACGGCCAATGCCACGTATGATGCGGCAACGACGTTCCAGGCACCGCAGCAGCGCGTGTTCAACTACAACAAGCCGCTGCCGAACATCGGCTTCACCTATCGCGTGGGCGATGCGACGAGCATCTTCGGCAACTACTCGCAAGGTCTGCAGGTTCCGGGCACCGACAACCTGTACAACTCGTTCTTCTTTGCGCGTGATCGTGCCGAAGCCAAGCCCGATCCGGAAACCACGCACAACTTCGACCTTGGTTTCCGCGTCCGTTCGGGCCGTATCCAGGCGCAGGCTTCGGCATGGTATACGATCTACAACAACCGTCTGGCTTCGGCCTATGACGTCGATCTTGACGCCACCATCTTCCGTAACCTTGGCCGCGTGGACAAGTATGGCCTTGATGGTTCGGTTTCGTACATGCCGGTCGACCAGCTCAGCGTCTATGTGTTCGGTTCGTACCTGTGGTCGAAGATCAAGAACAACGTCATCACCGGCGAAACCACGTCGAACGGCGTGACCACCCCGATCTTCGCACAGACGGCTGGCAAGCGTGAAGGCGGTGCCCCTGTCTATACCTTCGGCACGCGCGTGCAGGGCAACTTCGGCCCGTTCTCGCTCGGCGCACAGGCCAAGCGCACGGGTCCGCGTTTCGTGAACGACCAGAACCTGCCTGTCGTGACCAGTGCTGGTGCGCTGGTCTATCCGAACAAGACCCCGGCCTACACGCTGGTTGATCTGGATGCTCGCCTCAGCCTCGAATTCCTGGGTCTGAACGAGAACACTTTCTTCCAGCTGAACGTCTCGAACCTGTTCGACGAAGTCTATGTCGGCGGCTTCAACGGCGCGGCCACCTCGGTCACCAGCGTGCCGTTCGCCCAGGTTGGCGCACCACGCACGGTCATCGGCACGATCAGCGTCGGCTTCTGATCACCGCCTGAAGGCTAAACAAAACGGCGCGGGAGGGGCAACCTTCCCGCGCTTTTTTGTGCGCTCGCTTATCGATAGACGCAGGCGTCGAGCGCTTCGTTCTTCACCACGCTGACGCGGCGGGCGATGACATTGCCGTGGCGGCGGGTGAAGCCGCCTGCGCCTTTGACTTCGCGCTTTTTGGGCAGCGGCAGAACGGCGGCGATGCGTGCGGCCTCAACCGCACTCAGCTTTCGTGCGCTTTTGCCGTAATAGCGCTGCGCGCCTGCCTCCACGCCATAAGTGCCGATGCCGGTTTCGGCGACGTTGAGGTAGACTTCCATGATCCGGCGCTTGCCCCAGATCGTCTCGATCAGCACCGTGTACCACGCCTCCAGCCCTTTGCGCAGATAGCCGCCGCCCTGCCACAGGAACACGTTCTTGGCGGTCTGCTGGCTGATCGTGGAACCGCCCCGGATGCGCCCGCCTTTCTGGTTGCGCTTGAAGGCCTGCATCATCGCGGCATGATCAAAGCCGTTGTGCAGGCAGAACTTGCCATCCTCGCCCGAGATCACCGCATCGACCATATCGCGGTCGATATCCTCCAGCGGCGTCCAGTCCTTGGTCACCGGGTTTTCGTCCATCAGCATGGTCAGCGTGGTCGGCACCGGCACGAACTTGTAGATCACCACCTGCGCCACCGACAGGAACAGGAAGGCCGCGATCAGCCGGACGATGATCCAGCCAAAGCGGCGCGCGGGACTGGGCGCGCGCAAGGCCGCCTGACGGGGGTTTTTGAGCTCTTCCAACATGCGATGCCCAAGTTATCCGCCCAAGGGGCAGTCTGGCAATCGCCTTGATTGATGCCAATCAGGCGGTTTGCGAATAGCGATGCAATCTGTCTTCCAACCGCGCCACCGATGGCACCATGATCCGCCGCCCTTCGCGCGCCAGCAGGCCTTCGCGCACCAGCAGCGCAAACTCGCGCGTCACCGTCTCGCGGTTGGTGCCGATCCGCGCGGCCAGTTCGGCTTGGGTGGGGATACGGGTGATGCAGGCCGAGCCATCGGGCTGCGGATCACCGGCCAGACGCAGCAATTCGGCCTGAAGCCGTGGCCCCACACCCATTGTGGACAGTTCATAGATGCGGTTCGTGAGGTAACGCACCTGATGCGCCAGATAGCGCGCCAGCCACAGCGACAGCACCGGCTCGCTCTCAATCAGTTCGACAAAAGCGGTGCCGGGAAGCACCAGCAGCGTGCTGTTTTCCACCGCCACCACATCGGCCGAGCGGGGCTGCCCATCGATCGCGGCCAGTTCGCCAAACATCTCGCCCGGCCCGATCAGCCGCAGCACCGTTTCACGCCCCTGCGCAGAGACCAGCGAGACGCTGACGCTGCCTTCTGTCACGACATAGACATCGTTGGCCGGGAGGCCCACCGCCAGCAGGACATGCCCCTTGCGCACCCGCACGGTGCGACCCTTGCGCCCCAGCACTTCGCGCACATTGTCCGGAACTGACAGATAGGTTTTCGGCACAGTTCTGGTCCGTTTCCGAAGTAATTCCTGTCCCCGCTTACCGAATGTGCCGAGAATCACAAGCGCAAGGTGCGCTGGCCAACCGCCGCACCGCGCAAAGGCGGGCAATACAGCTGCCTTCACCTGTCCCCCGCGCAGTATTCAACGCGCCACACACTGCCGAGGCCATGCTGCGTTACCTGCTTTGGAAAGCCGGACCCGGTCCGATCGACATCGAATTCAAGCGCCTCGGCGATGCGGTGCTGCGGCCTTCGGTGTCGATTGTCACGCCGGTTGGCTCCACTGCGGTGCCCCGGTTTGACGAGTTGGACATTGCCCGCTTCCGTCTGGATGACCAACAGGTGGCACGCCTGCTGAGCGCGCGTGAAGAGCTGCGGCCGCCGTGCCTGGTGGTGCAATGCGATGCCTTCATCGCGCTGGCCTCGCGCCGCCGCCGCTGGGGCTGGTCCATCCGCCTCTCGCGCGAGGGCCAGCCGTTGCAGGGGTTCCATCTGGATGGCAGGCCCTTGGCGCAATGCCGCAACGGCTTTACCCGCGCCCGGCTGCAAAGCATGTGCGAAAAGTCCGGCATGGGGCACGGGCACGACATTATCGGCCTGTGTTGAGGGCATGCAGGACCCCGGCCACTTGGCGGATGTGACCCGGACTTTGGTCCCGGTTTTGCACATGTGCCGGTCGCTGCACGATTTTTCGTTGCGATTGTCGTCACAACCTGAATACGTGGCACTGCCGGGGGGCAAGTTGCGGGATTCTCCGCACCCGGCACCGGGGTGCAGAAGCAGATCGTGCAGGTGGCAGGCATCGATATTGGCAGGGGTGCGCCGGGTCAGGCCGCAACCATGGGGGAAGCGCGCGGCGGATTGCCTGCCGATCTTGAAGCGATCCGTTTTGCCACGATCCTGTTTGCCGATATCGTCGGCTCCACCCGGCTGTTGCGCGCGCTTGATCCCGATGATGCGCGCGACCTGCTGGATCAATCCATCGCGCTTATCCAGCAGGGCATCCATGCCTTTGGCGGCTTCGTCGTGCGGGTCCAAGGTGATGGTGTGATGGCTGTGTTCGGCGTGCAGCCTGCGGTTGAAGACCATGCCCTGCGCGGCGTGCTGGCCGCGCGCCGGGTGATCGATACCTTGAAAAGCGGCGCGCTGGGCGTGCTTCCGGCACCCCAGGTGCGCATCGGCATCCATGCCGGGCCAATCCTGCTGCGGCGGCAGGACAATGATTTTGGATCGCTGATCGATGTCGTTGGCCATGCCGCACACGTGGCCGGGCAGATTGAAAAGATGGCCCCGCCCGGCGGCGTGGCAATTTCGGCCACGGTCGCCTCGCTGATTGCCGAACCGTGCGAGTTGCGCCCGGCAGGCAGCGTCGAAAGTGGCGGCAGCGAAAGCCCGGAACGTCAGGGCGAGGCAGTGTTTGAGCTGCTCTCGGTGGATTTCGGCGGCGGGGATCGCGTGCCGGTAAAGGGCAATGCCACTTTTCCGATGATCGGCCGCGATGCCGAGTTTGAAAAGGTGCGCGCGGTCATTGTCGGGCTGGCCGAAGATGGGCCGACCGCACTTGGCATCGTGGGTGAGGCTGGCATGGGCAAGAGCCGCCTGCTGCTTGAAGCGGCACGGCTTGCAGCGGGCCTTGGCACCACGTTTGCCGCTGTGCGCGGCACGGCGCTGCTGGCCGCTGTGCCCTTTGGTTGCATCGGGCGCACGTTGCGCCATCTGGTTGATCTGCTGCAACCGTTCACGCCCGATCCGGCCACTGCGGCCAACCTGTCGGCCAATGAAACGGCCTGCCTTGCAGGGTTGATCGGCGATGAAACGGGCTGGCTGGCACAGCTTTCACCCGGAGATCGCAGCCGCATTGCCACCGAAACAATCGTGCGCATTGCCGAACTGGCCGCGTCGCATATCCGCGTGGCGTGGCTCGTGGACGATGTGCAGTATCTCGATAACGAGACACTGGCGGTGCTGGCAGCCATCAGACGCGGCGGCCGGATCGCGATGATCCTGGCCGGACGGCCCGAAGCGGCGCCACAGATCGCCGCTCTGTGCGATGACCTGATCGAGCTCGCATCGCTTTCGCCCGGCCATGCGCGCGCACTGGTGGCCTGTGCCAACCGGGCGGCCCTGATCGACGACAGCGTGATCGACCGGATCGTGGAGCGGGCCGAAGGGCTGCCGCTGGCGCTTCAGGAATTTGCGCAGGATTTTGCCACGACCCTCCAGACCGAGGTGGATGGAGCCCCCAAACCTGCGGGCAGAGCCACGGCCGGCAAACCCGCGCCAACCCAAAATCCGCTGCCCGTACGGCTGGATTCACTGCTGGCCGCAAGGCTGGCAGCGCTTGATCAGGATTCCAGCCGCCTGTGCCAGTTCTGTGCGGTGCTGGGGCCCGTTTTCGCGATCAGTCGGCTGGAACGCGCCAGCCGCCTTGTCTGCCGCAACCCCGCGGTGGCCATCACCCGGCTGGTCGAAGCGCGGGTGATCGAATTTGTCGGCACGGGTATTGCCCGCTTTACCCACCAGTTGGTTCAGGAAGCCGCCTATCGCGCCATGGCGCGGCGGCGGCGCACCGAAATGCATGCTGGCGCGCTGGCCATGTTGAAAGAGGCCAAGGCCGAAGCCGCCGCCCGCGCCGGGTCTGGTGATGGCATGGCGAGCCATGCCGAACTGGCCAACCATGCCGAAATGGCCGGGCTGCATCAGGAAGCGCTCAGCCATCTGTGGGAGGCTTGCGTTCAGGCGCTGTCGCTGGCGGCCATTGATTCGGTGCGGCAATTGCATGAGCGGGCCTGCACGGTGGCTGCGCGCCTGCCTGCAGCGGTGGCTGCCAGAGAGCGAGCGCGCTTTGCCATGCTGGCGTTCGATACGCTGCAGCAGCTATCGCAGGAACAAGTCCTGCGCGGCGATATAGAGGCAGTGGCCGAAGGTCGGATCGAGTTCGGCCCCGGCCAGCGCACCGTGGCCCGGATCAACATGGCGCTGCTCGATTGGATCGATGGCGCGCCAAGCCGCGGCAAGGGCTGGCTGGCGCTGGCCGAGGCGGATCTGGATGCCTATGAAAGCCTTCCGCGCCGCACTTACGCCGATCTGGCAGCGGCCTACATCGCCTTTTCCAGCGGGGAACCGCTTGAAGCGATCGCCCGGATCGAACGGCTGGGAGACCGGCTAGCCGGAAGCTTGCGCGGTGAAACCTTTGGTGCGGTTGTGGTCATCCCCCACGTTCTGGCCCGCGCGTTCGGCGCGTGGTATCTGACCGATCTTGGCCAGATCGCCAAGGCGCGGGCGTGGGTGGCTGAGGCGATCACGCTATCTCGGCGCTATGCCCATGCCTATTCGCGGCTGCTGGCCGATCTTGCGCACGGCTATCTGCACTATCGGCAGGGACGTGCAGACCGTGCGGTCAAATTGTTGCGCCGGGGTTATGCCGATTGTCTGCGCCACAACTTTCTGGGGTTTGAACCTGCCAGTGCCAGCTGGCTGGCCCTGTGCCTGATCGAACTGGGCCTGCTGGATGAGGCGGACGCAATTCTGACGCAATCGGTGGAGCGCGGCCATTTCCACCACGTGCGCACATCGGCGACCTACTATCTGCACGAGGCCCGAGCCCGGCTTGCGCTGGTGCGCGGAGATGCCGCGCACGCGCGGGACCTAGCCGCAGTTGCCTTGGCCCATGCCCGCGATTGCGAAGACCGCATTCACGAACTCCACGCTCTGGCCCTGTGCGCGCAGGTCCATGAAGCGGGCTTGGCCGCGCCTGAATGTGCAGATTTGCCAAGCCGGGTGCGCGCGATGGGCTTGATCGTGTTGGAGCAGCGTTTGGAAGCTTTGCAGCGGTGACGGTTGAAGCGGCATTGGCAATGGCAGGGCGCCGTCTGCTTGATCCGGCCGCCCCCGCGCTGGAACGCTGTGTGGCTGCCGAAGACCCGAAATCTGCTGTGCGCGTGTTCGTGGCGGCGCGGCACGATGTGGTTTCGGGCGTCTTGTGCGAAGAAGCGGTCTTTTCGCTGCGGCATTATGATGATCTGCTGGAGCAGGTTCTGCCCGGCACTCGCTATCTGGTTGGCGAAAATGATGCGGCGCGGCAAGTGCGGCTGCGCCAGCTTCACACCGCGCAAGGCTGGCTCGATGCCGAACGGGGCAAGGCGACCACGCAGGGTGAGCCCAACATGGCCCCCGGCTTTCGCAGCTGGGTTGCCGCGATGGCGCGCGAAGAGGCCGCGGCGATCCTGAACGTGCTGCGGCGCCGGGCCTCTACCGGAGAGCCGGTAAACTTTGTGCGCGACTATGCGTTCCTGATCGCGTGGCGCATGGCGCGGCGGATCATTGGCGTTCCCGCGCCCGATGCCGTGCCCGGAATGGTGCGGCTGATGGTCTTTGCCCGCAATGTCATGCGCCCCGGTCCGGCCTTGCGGCTCAAGGATGAACTGGGCGATGCCGCCGCGATGCTGCTGATGCAGCAGGCGCTGTTCGGGCACGTGTTCGGCACCGTGGTGAACAGCAAGGGCTGGATGCGCTGGCTCGCCCGGAAAACCGCCACTCCCGCGCTCGATGCCATCGACGCCGCGCTGGCCCTGCCCGAAGTTGCGCCGCACGACAGTTTGGTGAGCGCACTGGCAGCGGTAAAGCCGCAATTTGCCGGGGTTGAGGACTACGATCTACAGGCTCGCAGCGTACTGTTCGAATTGACCGGCGCGCTGGTGCTGATCGTGGGCAAATCGTTGAGCGAAATGGCAGCCTTTGCCTGCTCGCCCGAAGGCGCGCGGGCCGGGATCGGCTGGGACAGGTTGGTCAGCCTGCTGGCCGATCCCGGCGCCAGCCAGCAGGCCCATGATGCCACCATCAACGAGGCGCTGCGGCTGACTGGCGGCAGCCGGTTGACGCGGACCGTGCGCAGCGATGGCCCATGGCGCGGCGTTGATCTGCAAGCCGGGGACCGTGTGGTGGTGCTGATCGATGCGGCATCGCGCGATCCGGCCGCCTTCCCCGATCCGGGCCGCTTTGCGCCTGATCCGGCCCGGCCCTACATCACCTCCGGCCCGCTGCAGGGCCCGCACTTGTGCTATGGCAGGGGCATTGCATGGACCATCCTGCGTGAGGCAATCGCCGCCACGCAGGGCCGGATTGCGCCGGTGGGCAATGCCCAAATGGCGCTGTTTGCAGGCCTGCCCGACGACCTGCCCTTTATTGCCAGCCGCCGACAGATTTGACCGCCATCAGCACGGGAGCCGCGCGTGAGCCTTTCGCAGGATGTCATCACCATCGCCATCCCCTTTGGCGACAAGTCCGAATGGTGCAGCATCAAGGATGTCGAGCGCGAGATTGCCGAACTGGGCAATCCGGCTGAAGGACCCATCGCGCAAGGCTTGAGCAATACCGGTCTGGTCCACTTTGCCAGCATCCATGCGATTGCGCCCGAAGCACCGGGAAGCCCGGCGCATCTCCTGATCGAGGCCACAGTAGACGGCGATCCCGATACCGCGCTTGAGGCGATTGCGCACCACGCGGGCGCAGCGTTGCTGCCTTTGCTGAAGCTCGTCAGCCAGATCGACAAGGCCGAAGCGGTGCTGCCGCTGCTGAAACAGCACAGCCACCGCATCAGCCAGTCTGCGGTGCGCCTGCCATCGCGCATTCTCGGCCTGCCGTTCAATGGCCTTCCGGGCCTTGGCGTGGGCGCGATCGGTGCCAACCGCCGCATCGTTGAAACCGCGCGCGGGATCATCGCGCACGAGCGGCGCAATTCCACGATGAAAGGGCCGCAGGCGATCCTGAAAGTGGTGGCCGATCAATTGAAGGACGAACTGGCCGCTCTGCCCGACAAGCAGCCCCCCGCGCTCGCCTTTTGCGACACCGCCGATGCGCCATGGCTCGAATATCAACGTACAGGCTTCACGCTGGGCTGGATCGGACGCGCTCTGGCGGGCGCGCGGGGCCTGTGGCTGCCCTTGCTGGTAGTGCCTTATGCGCTTTGGCTGATCGCGCTGCTGCTGGGCGGGGAAGGCTTGGTTCCGGCGCTGCTTGGCGCAATTTTGCCAACGCTGCTGCTGGCGGTGGTGATCGTGGCGATCTTTGCCTTGCTGCTCCGTCGCGACGAACAGGCCAACACGCCCGATGACCGCACCCCGTCCGCCGCTGCGCTTGGCGCGATGATGGCCCGCGAAAGCGCGCCCGGCGTGGTGCAGAACCACATGATCAGCATCACGCAACTGCGCCCCGCGCTGATCCGCAAGCTCTCGCTCCCGCTCGCCTTCATCGCGATTGCCACTATGGCGCGGATCGGCGCGATGCGGCGCGGCTTCCTCGCCACGATCGGCACGATCCATGCCGCGCGCTGGGTGGTGCTGCCAGGCACGCGCCAACTGGTGTTCCTGTCCAACTACGATGGCAGCTGGGAGAGCTATCTCGAAGATTTCATTACCAAGTCCTCCGAAGGCGTATCGGCCGTCTGGAGCAACGCCAAAGGCTTCCCCACCACACAGTTCCTGTTCCTGAAAGGCGCGGCCGATGGCGACCGGATGAAGCGCTTTGCCCGCAATTCGATGCAGCCCACGCCTTTCTGGTTCTCGGCCTATCCCGATCTGTCCACCGCCGCCATCCGCAAGCACGCCCTGATCGTCAGCGGGTTGCTTCACCGCAAGGCGCTGGAAAGCTGCCCTTCCCATGCCGAGGCCTGGCTCGACCTGTTCGGCACGATCCCCCGCCCCGCCTATGGCCTGCAGTACGAGGAGATTCAGACGCTGATGTTCGGCGGCCTGCGCCGCCATCCGCACAGCTATGTGGTGGGATTGAACTTCGGCGCAGCCAATCCGCAGGACGGCCAGCACCCCTGTGCCCACGTGCAATCATGGCTCGCCGCCTTGCTGGAGCGCGACGAGATTGCCTTTGGCGACAAGCCGCCCGCCGATATCGTGTGCAATCTGGCGCTATCGGCTTCGGGCCTGCGCCTGCTGGGGCTGGACCGCGAACTGGCGCTGGAAGGCAGCGGCACGGCACAGGGCTTTCCGCCCGCCTTCTCGCTCGGCATGGCTCACGAAAGCCGCAGGCGCGCGCTGAGCGATCCTGAAACCCTCGAATGGTGCGATGCCGACACCCACGTCGCGCTGCTGCTCTATGCCAAGGACGATGCCCACGCCCTGCAGATCGACGCCCTGCTGGCCGAGGCCGAGGTGCATGGCCTGACGCAGACCGCCCATATCCGCACCGGCATCAACGCCTTTGATCTTCCCGCCTTTCGCGCGGCATGGGATGGGGCCGAGACGCTCCAGCCCGCTTCGGCCAAACCCTTTACCCATGCCCGCGCCGACATCACCGACGAGCTTTCGACCGAGCCGTTCGGCTTTGTCGATGGCGTATCGCAGCCGCTGGTGCGCGGCTTTCCCGGGCGGCATGGCGCGCCCGATCCGGTCCACGGAGTTGAGCCGGGCGAGTTCATTCTGGGCTATACCGACAACCGCGGCTACTACCCGCCCTCCCCGCAAGTGGAGCGCGATGATCTGGCCCCGGGCCTGCGCCGCCAGCGCCTGCCCGCCCCCCCGCAAGGCCAGCCGAGCGAATATCCCGATTTCACCGGCAGCCCCACAGCCCCGCGCGATTTTGGCCGCAACGGCAGCTATCTGGTGATCCGCCAGCTTTCACAGGATGTAAGCGAATTCGAAAAGCAGCTTGATGACGTCGCCAAGGACGTTTGTCGCCAACGCGATGCGATCAACCCGCAAGATGGCAATCTGCACCGCACGCGCGAATGGATCGCGGCCAAGATGCTGGGCCGCTGGCGCGATGGGTCGACGCTGGTCGATCACCCCTTTGCACCGGCCTTTCGCAGCGGTGCCGATGCGATGCGCCGCAATGGCTTTCTGTACAAGGACGCCGATCCCCAAGGGCTGCGCTGCCCCTTTGGTGCCCACGTGCGCCGGTCCTTCCCGCGCGATAGCCTGGCCCAGACCGATCCGGCCGAGCTTTCCGTCACCAACCGCCACCGGTTGCTGCGGCGCGGGCGGCCCTATCTTGACCCGGCCGGCAAGACCGCGCTGGGCACCTTGTTCATGTGCTTCAACGCCGATCTCGAACGGCAGTTCGAATTCGTGCAGCAGACCTGGCTGGCCTCGCCCACGTTCCACGGGCTGGAAGGGGAACCCGATCCCTTTGCCATGCACCACACCAGCGATGCAGGCGGCGAGACGGCGGGCTTTACCATCCACGGCCGCAACTCCCCGCTGCACCTGACAGACCTGCAACGCTTCATCACGCTGCGCGGAGGCGGCTATTTCTTCATGCCCAGCCGTCAGGCGCTGTGGTTTCTGGCGGGCAATGCGTTGCAGGATGGGCCGGACCTGAAAGCGCGATGATCCCGTAACTGCCACCTGCCCGTTCGTGTCGAGCGAAGTCGAGACACGGTTCGTGGTGTCTCGACTTCGCTCGACACGAACGGGGCTTGGTTTGATATGCTTGGGTTAGAAAGCTGATCGCCCTCAGTTTTGCATCAACGCCTTGGAGCAACATGCCGTCAGCGCGGCCAGCGTATCTTCAGGCGGAATGCCGGTGCCCAGCGCAGCGATTTCCGCCACGCTGCGGGTGCCATCTGCGGCCATCAGCAGGGCACGCAGTTCAGGCTGTTCGATCTTGAGCACGCTGTGGTTCATCGTACACAAGGTAACCTCACCAAGCTCCAGCATTCCGCGCACCAATGGCCCCGAACAGGGCAGGTCTGACGGAGCGACCGGAAACGGTGCCGGGCCTGGATGCAGGTTTACATACCATTCGCTGCAAAGCTGCACGATGACGCGCAACAGTGCAGGATCGGTGGTAATCTGCGACAAGGGTACACGCTGCGGATAGATTGACGCAGCGTGGATCAATCCTGCAGCGAACGCCTCATCCCTGATCTCGATGACGTCGTCGCCGTGCTTGAACGTCCCGTCCTCTTGCTGCTGCATCGTGGTTGACAGCCACAGATCGGCAATCCGATCAACGTCAATCACGCGGTCCGGGGCCTGCTTCACAAACAGGCTCTGCCGGAAATAGCGCAGCGAGGCATAGTCATCGCGCGATGCCAGATCCAGCACCGCAGCATCAGGATCATCGGGCAGGTACGTGCTGTGTGGCAGGAAGCCGTCGAGCTGGCGATTACGCCCGGCATCGGTCAGGAAAATCAGGCCATTGGCATTGCCTGCTGCCACCACATTGCGCAGCCGCTGCGGGTTGAAACAGGGGCCAAGTTCATCGTGAAACAGCACCGCATCGGGCCGCAACAACATGTTTTCGGCCTGCTGGCGCAGCGTCTTGGCCAGCAGTTCATCATCGTCGCGCGGGCGGGCATAGTCCTCAAGGAAATCCCGCACCGCGGCAATGCGCTGATCGGGATCATCGATATGGCCCACAGCATCCAGCAGCATTTCGCGCATGATCATGCGCACGTGCCCACCGGGCATCGCATTATAGCTGACGAAGCCCACCCCGCGATCCGAAAGCACATGCGCGGTCAGCGCCATGGTGGCCGCACGCACATGGTCTGGCACCCAGGCATAGACGCCATGCGCAATGACATAATCAAACGATCCCGCCGGATAGCGGTGATGCGCCTCGCAAATGTCCTCCACCGCCAGCGTCACATTCGTCAGCCCGGATGCACAAGCAATCTCCTGCCCGCGCGCGATGGCATTGGCCGAAAGGTCAAAACCATGGGCATCGCAGCCCGGCCACATCGCCGCCAAAGCGATCAGGTTCATGCAATTGCCGCCGCCGATCTCCAGTATCCGCGCCTCTTGCGGCAGCACCGGATCCAACCCGGCCAGCCGCGCCAGCGTGAACAGCCGGTCGGGATGAGTCTGCGGAAAGACCGTGGTCGGATAGGCGACGCGGTCATAAGGAGTGGCGGGGAGCGGCGTGGTCAAGCGGAAAATCCTGTTCTGATGCGGCCGGCGGCGCTGCAAAGTATCGCCATATGTCGGGAACACCTTGCGATAAGGCGCCTGCAGTGTTCAAGTGCGTTTGCGGAGGGAAAGCTGTGAATTTGCGCACATGAAGTTGCGGCTTTTCACGGTCTAATGCTTATCGCAAACAGGGATGCGGGGCACGTGGCGTCAGGGCTGATCACATTACAGCTGAAAAGCGGAGCGTTGCAGATTGGTCCGCCATCTGCCTTCGATCCGTTCATTGTGCGCAATGCCCGCGCAAATGTGCGCCCGCTGCTGGCGGAATTGCTGGCCGATCGCAACGCCGTGGCCAGCCTTCGCGCAAATTTGCACCAGATCATGCCCGGCCGCTTGGATACGCGCGATAACGCGGCCCTGCTGGGGCTGTTTCGCGATTCTGCTGAATCGGGCAGGCTGGTGCTGGTGTTTGTTCCAGCCACGCGCCAAGAAGCACCGTCTGTGCCGGTAAACTTTGATGAAGAGGCGCTGCTTCATCTGGTTCTGGCCGATGCCACAATCCTCATTGCCCCCACTTGGGGCCTGCCCGGCGAATTCCGGACGGACCTGAACAGTGCCAGGGCGGCCAGCGCACTGGAGCAGTTGAGCGGCAATACCGATGCCGCACTCACGCTTGAACGATACGCGGACCGGCTCGGGTTGCGCTATGCCATCCAGACCGGGGTGGGCCTGCGCGCGCAACTGGCCAGTGGGTTAAGGCAAGGGACGCTTCAGGGCGCCGTGCTGACCGATCCTGCCAAACGCGCCCGCGCCGCCGCACGCAAGGACGCACCGGTTGCGGTTGCGGCCCTTGCCACCAACGACAAGATCTACGCCGCCATGCGCATGAGCCGGGCGCTTGTGCGCAAGGATGTGGCCGAAGCGCTGCAACAGCTCCTGACCCCTGAAAATGCGGCAAAATTCGTGGCGCTGACCGCTGCCTTCATCGCGCTGCAATATGTGCCGGTGGTCAATGTGCTGGTCAATCTCTACGTCCTGTACGAACTGATCATGATGTTCGGCTCCAACGCCATCGATTTTGCCAAGGCCGCAGGGGCCGGCGCAGAACTTGCCAGCAAGGCCATGGGCGAGCGCGCTTTGCGCGCCGCCGCGGCAAAGTTTGCCGAAGCGTTCGAAGCGTTCGGTGCCGCCGGGCTCGCGATTGTGCTGGCACGGCTGCAAGTGCGGCAAACGGGCGGCGCCGCTAAGCAGACCAAGGACGTGCTGGTTTCGGCAAGGCCGCGCGGTGCCCCGGCGGGTGCGTCGCCCAAACCGGCACCAGGCCCGACGGCGGGCAAAAGCAAGCCAACCCCGCCACCGCAAAGCCCCGCTCCCAAAAAGCCCAGCCCGCAGCAAACCGAGCTGGCCAAGCTGGAGAAATTGCATGCCGCAGCTCAGCAGAACCAGAAATCGCTGGCCAATGCGGGCAATCGCATTTCCGAAAAGGTGGGGGCTGAATTCAAGGACCCCGGCGTCAAGGATATCGGGCGGCTGAAGGAAAAGTTCGTCAAGGAAAACTACGAACGCGCGTCCGACATCAAGGACATTTCGCGCGGAGGATTTCTCGTGAAGGACAAGGCGCAGGCCCAGAAAATCGTCGATGAACTCGGCAGCGAATTCAAGATCGTGCAGGACAAGGGCTGGAAGAAGCTCGATTCAGGCTATGTCGATCGCAAGATCATTGTCGAATACCCCGACGGCACGCTGGGTGAAGTGCAGCTGATTCCCAAACCTATCGCCGACTACAAGTTTGGCCAGGGCCATCACAACTACGACTATATTCGCAACAATCCCGGCACGGAAAAGGCGGCAGACCTGCTGAAACAGGACAAGGCCACCTACCAGAAACTGCTCAAAGGCTCACCCTTCGACTGACAACTTCGTCACATCGGCTTGCGGGAATTCCTTTGCAAATTCCGAAGGTGTGAGCGTGATCCCGGCCACGAGGCTCTTGCCGAGAAGCGCGGGGGTTTCCACCCAGCCCGTGCTGTTCCAGACAAAGGCCCGGGCACCACTGGCTTGGGTAATGACCGCAACCGGGCGGTCTTCAACATCGAGCAGTTTGATGGTCATTTCCGTTCCTTGAGCGAGCGCTGCATATTTCCAAAGCCGCCCCGCCTGACCGACACTTTGTCCAACACACTGCCCAGCATAACCTGAACCCGTGGTGGATGCCAAACTGCCGATTGCGATACTGTGCCAGCACCAGCGTGATGCAACCGTGTGGTCGCATCACGCTCAGCGTTTGTGCGCTTTCCAGCGCTGTCAAATCACCCAAAGCTGTAGCCGAACCCATCCCCTTCCACGGTGACATCGATCACCTTGACCTCATCCCCGTTCATCTGCCGGTTCAGCAGTTCGATCGAGAGGTCGGGCAGCATGGTGTTGGTCAGGATCGCATCGATCAGGCGGCCACCGCTGGCCACTTCGTTGCAGCGAGATACGATCAGATCGACCACTTCCTGGCTGTAGTTGAACACGATACCATGGCTGTCGGCGATGCGCTTGACGATGCGGTTCAGCTGGATACGTACGATGCCCTGCAGCATCGCGGGGCTGAGTGGGTAGTAGGGCAGCACGATCAGGCGGCCCAAGAGCGCGGGCGGGAAGACCTTGAGCAGTTCGGGGCGCAGCGCGGTCGCCAGCGCCTCTGGCTCGGGCTTCATCTCCTCGTCCTCGCTCATTGTGGTGATGAGGTCGGTGCCGACATTGCTGGTCAGCAGGATCAGCGTGTTCTTGAAATCGATGTAGCGCCCTTCGGCATCGTTCATGAAGCCCTTGTCAAAGACCTGGAAGAACATCTCGTGGACGTCGGGGTGCGCCTTTTCCACTTCGTCGAGCAGCACCACGGAGTAGGGCCGACGGCGAACCGCTTCGGTGAGAACACCGCCTTGCCCATAACCGACATAGCCTGCAGGCGCACCCTTCAGCGTGGAAACGGTGTGCGCTTCCTGAAACTCGCTCATGTTGATCACGATCAGTGAATCATCGCCCGAGAACAACAGTTCCGAAAGGACCATCGCCGTCTCGGTCTTGCCCACCCCCGAAGGCCCGCAGAGCATGAACACGCCCACTGGCTTGTTGGGATTGTCGAGCTTGGCGCGGCTGGTCTGGATGCGCTTGGCGATGGAATCCATCGCGTGGTCCTGCCCGATCACCCGCTTTTTCAGCTGGTCCGAAATGGTCAGCACGCTCTCGATCTCGTTCTTGACCATGCGGCCCATCGGGATGCCGGTCCAGTCGCCCACCACGGCGGCAATCGCATCCTGATCGACCACGCCGAACACCATCGGATTGTCACCATGCGCCTCGGCCATCACGCCAAGCGCGGCCTTCAACGCATCCTTCAGCGCGTCTTCACCCTCAACCGGCCCGTCACCTGCCGCCTTGCGCGCTTCGGTCAGCGCATCGCGTGCGGCCACGACAGCAGTCAGCGCTTCCTTCTCGCGCTCCCACTTGGCGTTGACTTCTTCCAGTGCGGTCGTGGCCTCGGCAATCGCCTCGTCCAGCTTGGGCAGGCGTTCGCCGCTGGTGTACTGCCCACCGGCCTCACGCACCGCAATTTCGCGCTCCACGCCCAGCAGTTCGAGCCGCCGCTTGCGATCTTCCACTTGTGCCGGCGTCGAATGCTGCGAAACAGCCACACGCGCGCAAGCCGTATCGAGCAGGCTCACCGCCTTGTCCGGCAGTTGCCGCGCCGGAACATAGCGCTGCGACAGCTTCACCGCCGCCTCAACTGCCTCGTCCAGCACCACCACATTGTGGTGCTTTTCCATCATCGGCGCGACCGACCGGATCATCGCCACGGCCTTGTCCGTTTCGGGCTCGGCCACGTCAACCGTTTGAAAACGCCGGGTAAGTGCCGGATCCTTCTCAAAATACTGGCGATACTCGGCATATGTCGTCGCCGCGATGGTGCGCAGGTTTCCACGCGCCAAGGCAGGCTTGAGAAGGTTGGCCGCATCCCCGGTCCCAGCCTGCCCGCCAGCACCGATCAAGGTGTGTGCCTCATCGATGAAAAGGACGATCGGCGTGGCGCTGGCCTCCACCTCATCAATCACCTGCCGCAGGCGCTTTTCGAATTCACCCTTCATGCTGGCACCCGCCTGCATCAGCCCGATATCGAGGCTGCGCAGTGTGACGCCCTGAAGCGAGGGGGGCACATCGCCATCGACGATGCGCTTGGCAAAGCCTTCGACCACGGCGGTCTTGCCGACGCCTGCTTCCCCCACGAGGATCGGGTTGTTCTGGCGGCGGCGCAGCAGGATATCCACGCACTGGCGAATTTCGCTGTCGCGCCCGACGATGCGGTCAATCTTGCCATCGCGTGCCTGCTGCGTAAGGTCGACCGAGAACTTGGCCAGCGCCTCGCCATCGGCGACCGGGCCGGGGCCCGCTTCGCCACCAGCGCCACCTGCTGCCACAGCACCTTCTGTTTGGGTCGATTCGCTGCTTGCCGCACAAATTTGCTCAAACTGGTCGCCCAGTCGCTCAGCATGCACCTTGCGGAATTCGGGACTGATCGCGAACAGCACGTTCTTCAACTTGTCGTCCGTCAGCATGCCGAGCAGCAGGTGTCCAGTGCGCACTCGACCGGCTCCAAATCGCAGGGAAGCACAGACCCAGCCTTCCTGAATCGCTTCACCGATTTGTGGTGAAATCGCCGAGATTGAGCTGGCTCCGCGCGGCAGGGCATCCAGTGCAGCCACAATGTCGCGCTGCAGCACATCTTCAGACAGGTTAAACGCGGTGCGAATTGCTGCGAAATCGTTCTGCGGGTTTTGCATCAACACGTGCATCCAGTGCACCAGTTGCACTTCCGGATTCCCGCGATGCTTGCAGAAGGCAAAGGCCGTTTCCGCAATGGCCTTGCGCGCGGTCGAATTCAGTCGCCCAAACAGGGCTTCAAAGGTTATCCCGGTCATGCTGACGGCTTCCTCTTTCTCAAGCTAGTCTTGCGTAAATGGGCGTCGGCCCGGATCGGGCCGGTGGAGAGGGGTGCCGCACCAGCGGCTTCGGAACCTGTGGCTGAGCCAAGCTTGCGGCGGCGGCGGGCAATGGCCGCAATGGCCGAGCCGCGCGGCTTGACCCAGCCGGACCAGCCCAGCCGCGTCTTGCCATCAAGCCGCGCTGGCGGCGCGTGTTCATCGGCCAGTTCGACACAGAGGTCCCATTCGAGATGGGTCGGCTTGAAAGCCTCAATCGCTTCAGCGGCCACGGCAAAGCGGGTGCCGCCGGGCATCAGCGACAGATAATCGGCGTGGTTCTGCGCACGCACGATCACGCGGAAGGCATCCGACGCGCTATAGATGCGCCCGCCAAGCACCGCATCCTGCCCGAGCGTGGCGTAATTGCGGCCAAGTTGCGAGCGATCATCGCGCTCCATTTCGCGCCAGCGCGGCATGAATTCGACCACAGTGGCCGGTTGGCGCAGCAGATGGCTGAGCGCATCCTCGATCACCACCGCACTGCGCGGCCCGGCAAAGGCGGCGGCATAATGCAGCCGGGCGCGGGCGTGAAAGCTGCCCTGCGCCCCTTCCCCAGCACCCGAGAGCGCGCTGAGCCATGCGGCGAACCGATCATCGTCGGGCCGATCAGCCTGAGCCGCGGGCTGCGATTCTGCCCAGGCGCGATAGAACAGTTGCAGCATGCGCCCGGACAGCGTGTTCAGCCAGTCCAGAAACGGCTGCTTTTGGGCATAGCGCCGCTCGTATACGGCAAATTCGGTCAGGTGGATCGGCATCGGCCCCATTGGCCCTAGCAGCCCCAGCCACTCGCCATAGAGCCGCGCGCGATCATGGCGGAATTCCAGCTTTGCCAGCGTTCTGGGCGCAAAGCCAAGCGACGGTTCCTGCGCCAGATCGACGATGGATTGGGCAGGCTGCCGGGCCGTGCCGATGCGAGGCTTATCTGCCGCCCTCGCCTCTGCGCGGCGCAGCACGGCAAACAGCCCGCTGCGCTGCAGATCGGCGATTTCCGCCGACCAGTCGATCAGATCGTGTGTTTGCGTCCGATCCGGGGCGGCCATGACATTATCGTTCCTTCGCCCGGGGTGCGGACGATCGTTTCAGTGAAGCTGTTGACGGAGGTGAATTCGGCCAGAAACCGCTCCACCACGGCGGAGAACAGAAAAAGCCGCGCATTTTCAAACGAGGCATCATCGAGCGTCATCGTAATCCGGCTGCCCCGCGCCACGGCCATGGCGCCGCGCCCCGGCACCCGGCGCACAACCGCGCGCGAATTGACCGAGACGATGCCGTCGATCTGGCGGCGCAAGGCGGCATTGTCACGCGGGCCATAGAGCGCAAGATGATCGCGCAACATCGAAGGATCGTTGCCATCTTCGGGCACCAGCGTGGCGTAATTGGGGGTAAGGTGCGCGATGATCCGCCATGCCGCATCATCCAGCCCAAGCGGCGGGCGCGGCCTGCTGGGGCTGCGCAGAATGCTGACGGCGCGCACCGGGCCACCGGGCGGCACGAAGTGTTCGGTCCCGCGAAAAGCCAGCTTTGAGGCCAGTTCGCGGTTGGTGACCAGCGCGCGCACCGCCAGTTCCTTGATATCGGCGATACGTTCAGGATTGCCCGCAGCGGTCAGCGAAATCCACGTTTCCGTGCCGGTATAATCCTCGCGGCGCAAGCGGCGCTGTTCGCGCGTGGACAGGCGGCGCAACTTCAGGCGCGGAACGAAGAACAGCGCATCGCGCCAATCATAAAGCAGCGCCCCCAAGGCATAGAGCGGTGCCACCGGCCGCGCATCGGTGGAATCGCGCAAGTGCGCCGAAACATCGAGAATGCGCCACACTTCGAAATCGAGCGGGCGCGTGCGATCAGGCATCAGCAGGAATTCGTGATCCGCCCCGTTCACCTGCACCCGGCCAAGCTGCTTTTCGAACAGATTGATGGCAGGCGTTGCAAAGAGGCGGAAATTTGCAGGTGACAGGGCCCCGACCAGTGCAGGCGCATTGCGATTGAACAGCAGCACAATATCGATGGCGCCGCCATCGGCCTGTGCAAAGGCTTTGTCCAAGCCTTGCAACACGGCAAACAGAAACCGTTCTGGACAGGCGAAGTATTCGGTCAGCAAGCGATAGCCGCGGAAGGATCGCTCCTCGGCAGGAAGCAGCGCCTCGTCCTTTTCAAAACCGGCCTGCGTGGGCATGGGCAAGGACACCGGCGTGGCCGAAGCCGACGCGGCGGGGCGGGCCAGCACGGCCACGGTATCGCCGATTATCTGGCGATAGAGTTCGCCGGGGATGGTTTCCGAGCCGTCAAGATAGATCGGAAGGTCTGTGATCTTCAGCTTTTCCAGCGGGATGTTGCCCAGGCCTTCGAACCGCAACCGCAAACCTGCCTCGGCCCGCGTGCCAGCGCTGGCGGCAAAGCTGGCCACCGCCGTGCGTGACCCGAGATACTCCACTTCGCTGATCTTCAACGGATAGAGCTTTACCGCATGACCGGTGCGGAAGGTGACCGGGCTGGCCCCGGCTTCGTCGCTGGTGGCCACAAGCTCGGTCTGGCGGGGCACGACATAGCCTTCGGCCAGGAGCGGATCGCCTTCCTTCGGTTCGAACCCGGCGATACAGATCGCAGGCACGGGCGCGAGGTAGTGCGGCTGCACGGCTGACAGCAGGTGCTGGGTAAATTCAGGATATTGGTCAGACAGCTTGAGCTGGACGCGCGCCGAGAGAAACGCGACGCCTTCAAGCAGGCGTTCCACGTAGGGATCTGGATCGTTTGGGGTTTTGAGCCCCAGCCGCCCGGCGACCGTTTCATGCTCTTCGCCAAATTCGCGCGCAGATTCGCGCAGATAGGTCAGTTCCTCGTTGTAGAAACGGAGCAGGCGGGGATCCATCGCGCTATTCCCGCACTGTCACCGCAGAGGAATCGGCCTCGACATCGGTGCGCAGCTTGATCGGGACAGCCCGCACGGCGGACCGCACATCGGCCTCGATCACGAATGTCAGCGCATTTTCGCGTTCGACCTTGTTGGACAGTTCGACGTGCAAGGTGAGCGGATCGATCCGGGGTTCGAACGATTTTACTGCATCGCGGATTTCCCGCGCCCGGCGCAGCACGGCGCGGCTGTTCAGCGACCGGCCCGCAAGATCGGGCACGCCATAGTTGAGCACGCTGGTGCGCACTTGCGGAAAGGCTTCCAGATCGACACTGGATTCGAAATTGGTGGTGTTCAAAAGCCACGCCAGTTCGCGCCGCACCGTGGCGCGTAGGGCTGCTTCGTTGAAGCGTTCGATGGTGGGGACGGAGAGAAAGCGCAGCGAATCCCGCCGTTCCTCTGCGTTTTCAAGCTCTTCTCCGCGCAAGCCGCCAATCTCGTTGCCAGCCACCAGCTTGTCAAACAGCGTTGGGTTCAGAACCGCTTGTGCAGGACTGCGCGCCATCAATCGAAGGTGAGCTTGCGAAGATTGAGCAGGGCGGCATCATCGCCTTCGGACAGGCTCCACAACCGTTGGCCGATGCCCGCTTCGGCGCCCTGCGCATCGACCCAGTCGGTCTGTCGGCCAAGGCGGATGGCGCTGCTGCTGCTGGCTTCGGAACCGGGGTAGCGGGCCGGGATAAAGGCGGCAATCGATTGGCCGGATTTCAGCGCAAGCTGCACAGGATACCAGACCGTATCGCGCAAATCCTGCGGGCCTTCGGAAGTGATGGAAGCGACCGCATCAAACGGCACCAGCCCGTAACGCCCCGCGACAATGGCTTCGAAGGTGGGGCCAAAGCGCATGTCGGCATCGGCGATCCATTCGAAAGCCTGACCATCGAGGCTTCCCGGCGTGTCAGGCGCTTGTCCAAAGGCCTCATCGCGCAGCGCTTCTGCCTGGGCGTGATCGCCCTTGGCGGAAAGGGAAATAGCCTTGGCAACCCCTTCGATCCAGCCGCCCATGCCCACCAGCACCGGCATATCGGCCTTTCCGGCAAAGACATCAGCGCGGATCAATTCGGCATCAATGGCCTGATTGTAGGTCGCGGCCAGCATTTGTGCGTTTTCGGCAACTTGGGCCAGTGCCTGCAATTGCTTGCGGGCCTTGTCCCATTCGCCGGTGACACACAGCAACTGGAACAGGAACATACGGGCCGTGTCATCACCTGGCTTTGCGCGCACAATATCGACCAGCGCTGCACGCGCACCGTCGAGATCGCCTTCGCGCAGAAGTGCGTCCGGATTTGCCATGATGACCGCCCCCAGTCCGTGTTGCATTGGCCTGACTCAGAGCCCGATGGCATGCGCCATCGGGCTCTGTGATCAGGCAGGATATCAAACCGCGATGTTCTTCTTGAGGTGCCAGCCGAACTTGGCCACACCGCCAAGGCCGCCCTTTTCGGTCTGCTCCTTGTAGTCGAACTTGATTTCAGCAAAGTTCAGGGTCAGGCGCTCCACCGGATTGTCGCCGTCGTTGCCCGAATTGGCAATGCTGGAAATCAGGATGTCTTTGAGCGTGATCTTGTAATACTCTTCCTGCTTACCGCCAGCCTTGCGCACCGTCAGCACGCCTTCGCCGATGTGATCGCCCTTGGCGCAAGCCTGCATCAGCGAAGGGGTCGACAGATCGCAACGCTTCACGATGGCCATGTCATTGAACGAGACCTTGCCAGCGCCACCGCCGCCGCCAAACGCCATGTCACCGGTGTTCTGCAAGCCCCACTCGAAGGAAGCGATATCGATCTCCCCCTTGTGCTTGTCATCCTTGGACTCGCCCTTGATGTTCGTCAGTTTGAGAAAAATATCCGATGCCACGTTCCGTCTCCTATATCTCGGTCAATCCGTTGCGATCCCGAAAGACATGTGTTTCCGAAACAGGTCCCGGCTGAAAATCAGGGTTCTGTTTGCTACGCTGTTTTATGCCAGAGCAGCATTCGGAAGTTCAGGCTTGGTCTTTTCTTTATCGCCAGCCGGGAAATACACCCGGCTGGCATTGGCTCATGTGATCAAATGCACTAGCCGCCAGAATTGGGCAGCTTGGAAACCATGCTGAGCGATACGTCCATGCCTTCCAGCTGGTAGTGCGGGATGAAGAGGAACTTGCCCTTGTAGTAGCCCGGATTGGATTCATCCGGGATCACTTCGATCCGCGCATCCTTGAGCGGGAGGCGGGCCTTGGTTTCCTCGGTCGAGCTGTCAGGCTGACCATCGATGTAGTTGGAAATCCAGCGCTGCAGATCCTGTTCGATCTGGCGTTCGTTGCGGGTGCCGCCGATCCAGTCACGCACCATGCACTTCAGGTAATGTGCAAAGCGGCAGCTGGAGAAGATGTAAGGCAGCCTGGCCGAAAGGTTGGCCGATGCGGTTGCGGCAGGATCATCATAAGTGGCCGGATTGTTCAGCGTTTGCGCGCCGATGAAAGTGGCCTGATCGGTGCCTTTGCGGTGGACCAGCGCCATCAGGCCAGCCTTGGAAAGCTCAGCCTCACGCCGGTCGGAAATGGCGATTTCGGTCGGGCAGGTCTGATCGACGCCGCCATCATCGGTCGGGAAGGTTGCCACAGGCAGGCCTTCGATCGTGCCGCCGCTTTCCACGCCGCGGATACGGCTGCACCAGCCCCAGGTGCTGAACGCATCGGTGATGCGCGTGCCCATGGCATAGGCCGCATTGACCCACGAATACTTGTCGTGATCGCCGCCCGTTTCTTCTTCAAAGGCAAACTCTTCGACCGGATCGGACTTCGCGCCATAGACCGGACGGCCCAGAAAGCGCGGCATGGCAAGGCACATGTAGCGGCTGTCGGGGCTGTCACGGAAGGTGCGCCATGCGGCATAGTCGGTCGCGTCAAACAGCTTGGCCAGATCGCGCGGGTTGGACAGTTCGGTCCAGCTTTGCATGCCCATCAGGCCCGGCGCTGCGCCTGCGATGAAGGGAGCGTGCGCAGCTGCGCCGATCTTGGCCAGGCCCTTCATCACTTCCAGATCGGGGCCGGTATGGTCGAAAGCGTAATCGCAAACGAAGGCACCGTAAGGCTGCCCGCCAAGCTGGCCGAATTCGGATTCATAGACCTTCTTGAACAGCGGGCTCTGATCCCAGGCGGCATCGCGATACTGGCGGAACATCTTGCGGCATTCATCTTTGCCGATGTTCAGAACGCGGATCTTGAGATCCTTGCCGGTCGAGGTGTTCATCACCTGATAGTTCAAGCCGCGCCACGCGCTTTCCAGCTTCTGGAAATCGGCGTGGTGGATGATCTCGTTGACCTGATCGGTCAGCTTGCGATCGATCGCGGCGCGCAGCGCGTCCATCGTGGTGAACACATCGTCGCCGATGATCGCGGAATCTGCGAGCGCCTGCTGGGCCAGCGTGGAGACCGCCTGTTCGATCCGGTTGGCGCGAGCATCGTCGCTCGGCTTGAATTCCTTGCGCAGCAGTGCCGCAAAATCGTCGGGCGCAAATTCGGTTTCGGTTGCTGCCGAACTGCCCTGTACTTGTTCCGTCGCCATCTCAAGCCATCCTGTCTGCCTGCCACGGCTGGGCCGTGGTCGGAAAATCCATCAACCGATCGCTGCCATTTGCGGCGTGGCGATCAGGCCTCGCTCTCGCCCGCTGGCCCCTTGCCCGCAGCCGACATCGCCTTCATCAGCGCCGGGTCCTTGAGCAGCTGGTCGAGCAAATCCTGCGCGCCGTCCTTGCCGTCCATGTAGAGCATGAGGTCGTTGAGTTGCTCACGCGCTTCGAGCAATTGTGCCAGCGCGGGCACGGCCTTGGCCACGGCACCCGGCGAGAAATCGTCCATGGTCTTGAAGGTCAGGTCCACCGCCATCTTGCCTTCGCCGGTCAGCGTGTTGTCGACATTGAACGCGGCGCGCGGTGCGATGGCGGCCATGCGCTGGTCGAAGTTGTCCATATCGAATTCAAGGAAATCGCGATCGTTCAGCGCCTTCTTTTCAACAAGGCTCTTGCCCGAAAGATCGGACATGACGCCCATGACGAAGGGAAGTTCGACCTTCTGTTTTGAGCCGAAGGTTTCGACTTCATATTCGATGTGTACGCGAGGAGCCCTGTTTTCCTTGATAAACCGCTGACCACTTTTCGCCATCTATGCCTCCATCGCCGGTTCGCTTGTCAATTCGGCCAGTTTTTTGGCCCCGTGTCTACTGCCTTAGTGCATTCATCCTTGCCGCCGCGTCGGTGTGATGGATCACCAATCCGAACTTGCTGGCGTTTCGCCCCACCCATCTCCTGCGCTTTCGGTCTGCGCCGCAGGCTCCTGGCCCGGCCGCCGCGAGCGAAGCACCAGCGCGGCCTCGTCAAGCCCGCCGGGGGCCAGGTCTTGCAGCACGGTCATGAAATCGAGACTGGTCCATTCGCGCGCCCGCTGCAGCAGGAACGGCACCGGGCTGCCCGGCTCCATCGCCTTGTAATAATTGCAAATTGCATCAAGCGCGCGCACCACATCATCACGATTGCGAATGCTGCCGGAGAAAGCCGCGGTGTTTGCCCCGCCATCGTATCCAGCCGAGCCTGCATAAGACGATGACGCATCGCCATCATCGCCCTCCTCGCCAGCGGGTTCATCGACCATTTGCCCCGGCAGGACAGCGGCCAAGGCATTGCGATAGCGGTCCAGCTTTTCGTGCGTGGGTTTGAAATTGGTGGCGGTATCGCCCTCGGCATTGACTGTCAGCACGCCATCGATCCGGCGAAAGGCCTGCCGTATACTGTCAAAGCGCGCCAGCAATGCTGCAAACTGTTCCGGATCGCCTGCCTCGATCGTTGCGCGGAAGGGGCCGTAACCATCCTCTGACGGCCCTTTTTCCGCAAAACGTTCAATATCTTCGGCAGAAAAGCGCCCAAAGCGCGGATGTTCGATCAAGGGCACGCGCGATAGTGGCCCGAGGAAATCGGAAATCCGCGTCAGCGATTCGCACGGCGCTTTGCGTCCGATAAAGCCGTATTCATCGAGTTGGGGATGAACATCGGCCCAGCGTTCTTCGAGCAGGCTGGCCAGCAGTTCTGAAGCATCTGCCAGAAGTTCAAAACGACGGCCAAATGTTGCCGCGCGAATCAGATAGACTGGCAGCCAGATATCGCGCGTCTGTTCGGCCTGCGTGAGAATCTGGTCGATGACCTTGCGCCAATCGACATCGGATTCGCCGTCCTCAGCGCTAATTGGCCGATCAAACGCACCCTCAATCTCCATGCGGAGATCATCATAGGAAAGATCGGGGCCCGAAGGCGCCTCTTCCGAAAGAGGCGCCGTTAGGGCCGCGATGTCTAATGCCATTCCCCCCAGCCCCCTGGAAATCCGGCCCGATTATCAGGCCAGTTCCCTTGGCCCGACTATCGGGTCCGGTCAGTCAATCTTGACGATTTCAACCCGGCGGTTGGCGGCGGCGGCAGCGCTCATGCCTGCAACTGGCTTGTCAAAGCCATAGCCTTCAGGCTGAAGCCGCGAACGTTCGACCCCGTTTGCCACCAGATAATCCACCAGCGCTTCGGCGCGGCGCTTGGACAGATCGAGATTGTATTCGCGACCACCGACCGAATCGGTGTGCCCGGCAACGATGAAGCGGTTGGCCGCCGTGGCAGGATTTTTCAGCGCGCTCAGCAGCATCTGTGCCTGCGCACGGCTGGCAGAAGCAATTGCGGAGGAACCCGAGGCAAAGTTGATCGACAGCGTTGACCGTCCGGCCTGAACCGGAGCCTTGCGCGGGGTGATCGCCGCCTTGGCACCACTTGCCGCCATCGTTGTGCGGGTCTTGGGTGCAGCATAACCCGGCGCTGGCGGAACCTTCGGCTTGGAATCAGCCTTGTCGGTGTAAATCTTGAAGCCTCTGTCCTTGGGCTTTGTCCGCGTGGCCAGACCAGCGGTATCATCTTCGCAGTCGCCCGTCAGTTCACAGACGATCTGCTTGTCAGACTTCACCTGCACCGGCCCTGCCTGTGCGGTTGCGAGAGTAGGGATCGTCAGCATGACGCCCACAGCAATGAGTTTAAGTACCATAGCGCACCTCTGTTCTGCGGGACAATGCCCACCCCGGCTAACCCGGCCCGGCAATCCCGGGTAGTGTTTTCGCGACGCCTGTGGTTAATTCTTTCCACAGTCTTACAGGTCATCAACCCGCGCCGCAAATGATTCCTGATGGCAGTACCCAAGCGCTTCCGGTGTTGCTGCCTGCAGTACCGCTTTGGTACAAACTGGCCGGCAAGTGTTAGAGCCCGTGCAATCGTGCCTTCAAGCCTCAATTCGTGATCCGCGATTTGCGGAATACACGCTTCATAAGCGCATCGGGTTCTGGTAGCGGTGACGGCAGTCACAGACGCGATGACAAAGAAAAAGCACACGGGTTGCATCGGTACGGCACGATTGCCGCGATATCTCTGCGAGGGGAATTGATTTGGCTGACGACCCGGTGCGGCAGACCGCCCTTGCCCTTCGGCTTGGCAACGGCTCTGAACAACTCAAACTCATTCGGCTCGATGCGTTCGAGGCGTTGAGCCAGCACTTTGCCATCACGCTGGAGGTGCTCTCGCTTGATGAAATCGAACTCCTGCCCAACCTGGGCAAGGATGCTGCGATTGAGAGCAAACTTGACGGCCAGGTCCTGCGCTATTTCCACGGCATCGTGGTGGACGCCGAATATGTCGATGAAATGCCCGGCGAGGGTTTTATCTATCGCATCGTGCTCGCCCCTGCTGCGCAAATCCATGACAGCGGCAGCAATTTCCGGATTTTCCAGACCAAGCCGGTCATCGATATCATCAAGACGATATTGACCGAATGCGGTCTTGATTTCGAAGTCAAGGCATCATCGGGCACACGGCAACTTGCCTATTGTGTGCAATACGGGGAAAGCAATTTCGATTTCATTTCGCGGCTGATGGAAGAAGAAGGCCTGTACTACTATTACAAGCACAGCTCCTCGGCCCATACGATGGTGATCTGCGACAAGCCGGGCTGCCATGTGCCGATGCCGGCAGGGCCGATGACCTTCAATCCGCTATCTGCATCAGCCGCCATGGCGGATTCCACAAAGCGTGGTGGATCCTTGGGCGTGTTCGTGCAGGCTTGGCACGAGCGGGCCACGACCGGGGGTGAAGCGCGCGTGACCATGCGCGATTATGACTTCAAGGAGCCGACCCGCGCACGCTCAGCCGAAGCTTCGGACAAGAGCGCGCATCCGCTGGACCAGATTGAAGTCTATAACTGGCCGGGCCGCTATTATCAGGAACCGGCCGGGCAAACCCTCAGCACGGTTGTGCTCGAAAGCCGCCGTGCGCAGCGTCTGCGCTATGACGGGACGAGCACCTATGCCGGGATCGAGACCGGATATCATCTTCAACTGAAAGGTCACCCGATCCCCCGGTTGAACCGCAAGTATCTGATCGTGCGATGCCGCACCACGCTGGCTGCCGAGCAATATCGCTCAGGCGGCACGGCGGGCCGGACATTTGTGGAATTCACCACCATCCCGCACGACGTAAACTTCCGTGCGCCGATCGTAACCCCGCGTCCGGTGGCGCGCGGACCAGAGACAGCGGTGGTAACCGGGCCGAAAGACGAGGAAATTCACGTCGACGAATTCGGGCGGATCAAAGTCCAGTTCTTCTGGGACCGCGAAGGCAAGCTGGATGACAAATCGAGTTGCTGGATCCGGGTTTCGCAGACCGGGGGCCTTGGCAACATCATCATACCGCGCATCGGCCACGAAGTGCTGATCGATTTCATCAACGGCAATCCTGACCGCCCGATCGTGGTCGGCCGCGTGTTCAATGCCAGCCACATGCCGGTGTACAAGTTGCCGGACAACAAGACCAAGGCCCTTTGGCGCACCAAGACCTACAAGCGGACCAAGGGCGATCAATTGGATGAGACCGAGGCGCTTGATACCGGTGCGCCGGGCGCAAACGAGCTGCGGTTTGAAGATGCAACTGGCAAGGAAGAAGTCTTCCTCCATGCCGAGCGCGACATGAACACGCGCGTGCGCCACAATGAAACGCACAAGGTTGGCCGCGATGTGGAGATCAGCGTTGGCAAGAACCGCAAGGAACGCGTTGGCAAGAATGAAGAAATTCTGATCGAGGGCGAACGCAAGGAAGAGGTCAAGGGCACCGAGACCGTCACCGTGCACAAGGACCGCAAGGTCGAAATCAAGTCGAACGACAAACTTGATGTGACCAAGACGATCACGGTCAGCGCCGGAGATTCGATCAAGATCACCGCAAACAGCAAGATCACCCTTTCCTGCGGGGGAAGTACGATCACGCTTGAGCCGAGCTCGATCAAGATCTCCACTCCAACCCTGTCGATGGAAGGGCAGGCAACGGCCAAGCTGTCGTCAGCCATGACCACGGTTGAAGCCTCCGGGGTCCTGACCGCCAAGGGCTCCTTGGTGAAGATCAACTGAGGCACATGTGATGGGCGAATGGAAACTCTCAACCTGGGCCGATGCTGCCCAACTTGCCGCCAGTGTAAACCGGCGTGAAGTGCCTGCCGAAGCCCGTGGAATTGCCCCGGCGGCCTGGTTTGCCCTGCTGCGTGAGGGGGGCGAGGAGACTTACGCGGTCAACTACATCGCCCATGCGATGCCGCGCTATGAATGCGTGATCTGGGCGGTCCGCACGATGATTGAAATCGGGATCGACCGTGCCGATCCGGCCATCGTCGCGGCTTTGCGGTGGATCGACAATCCCAGCGACAGGCTGCGCCGCGCTGCTGCAGAACTGGGCGAAAGCCTTGATGATGAAACGCCGCAAGCCCTGCTGTGCAAAGCGATCTTCCTGTCTGGCGGATCCATTTCCGAAGAAGATTTGCCGGCCATCCAGCCACCGCCTGATGTCTGCGCCAAATTGGCGGCGGCCGCCGTGCTGACCGCTGCCTTCAAGGGCAAAGACCCGCCTGCAAAAATCGCCACCAGTTTGCAGATCGCAGAAACCGTTCTGGCGGGCGCATGATCGCAAGGTCCCTTTCGGCATTGCCGCATGCTGTGGCTGGTCTGATTTTTGGCCTCATTCCAATTTGCATGACGGGGTTGTCACTGCAGTGCATGATGACAATGCGCCACCAAGCGGCTAATTGAGCGACGTGCCACTGACCCTTACCATACGCAATGCCACTCGGCTGGAAAATGGATCGCCGCTCTCGCTCGTGCTTGATCGGCGCGGTGCGATGATTGGTCGGGCCGCAACAACCGACTGGTGCTTGCCCGATCCGACGCTGCATGTCTCCTCCCGCCATTGCGAAGTGCGCTTTTCGGGTGGCCAGTATGAACTGGTCGATCACAGCACCAACGGCACGTTCGTGGATGGGCAACAAGCACGGCTGGCAGGACCGCACATGCTGTCGCAAGGTGACGTGATCCGGATTGGCCCGTTCGAAATCGTCGCAGCGCTCGATGATGTCGCAGCCTCGCTGGCCGCAGAGCGCAACAGCAACCCGGTTCCCGAAAACTGGAAGGGCTGGACCGGCTCGACCGAAGCTGCCGCACCTCCGGCATCGAGCGGAAGCTGGGACGCGCGGCCCGTGGGGTCGGCCATTTCAGGCACCGGGCCAATGTCGCAAAACTGGGCCGCGCCACCCACCGCTGCCCCCCCCACTGCTGCATCGTCGCCAGCGGCCAGCGGGTGGGGGCCACCGGCGGTTGAACCTCCCATTGCGCCTCCTCCGGCAGCAGCGCCGATTTCAGGCTGGGGCAACACGGCACCACCAGAGCCATCGGCCAAGCCCGGCGGCTGGGGCCCTGCCAGCTCGGCCGCTGCAACGCCTGTCGCCCCGGCACAATCGGTTTCCGGATGGGGCGCTGCGACACCGCCAAGCGACACCGGCCCTGCCTCAAGCTGGGGCGTGCCAACACCTGCGCCGATGAAACCTGCGTCGGAATGGTCCAGCCCTGCGGCAGCCCCACCGCCGCCCGGCGCGGACGACATCTGGGGCAAGTTTGCGCAATCCAATGTGGTGGACTGGGCGCGCGGGGGATTTGGCGGTGCAGCGCAGCCCGCAACTCCTGCGTTTGCTTCACCGCCACCGCCCCCCGTTGCGGTAGCGCCGCCGTCCGTTTCCCCGGCTATGCCGGTCATGCCGACAGCGCCTGATCCCTATGCCGCGCCGGCACCTGCGCCGGTTGTTCCCCCGGCAGCTGCCCCTGTAGCGGCACCTGTTGCGCCACAGGGTGCGTCCATCGCCAGTTTTGCAAACGGTGCCGGGATTGGCACTGAAAAGCTGCAAGCTGGTGAGGCGCAGACGCTGGGCATGGCCGGAAACCTGCTGCGCCGTCTGGTGGCTGGCATGGTCGTCATGCTTGAAGCGCGTGCGCGCGCCAAAAGCCAGCTGGGCGCGCAAGGGACCAGTCTGGAATTTGATGGAAACAACCCGCTGAAATTTGCGCGGACGCCCGAACAGGCGCTCGAACAGTTGCTGAATGCGCCGCATCGCGGCTTCATGGATAGCGAGCGCGCCATTGAAGACGCGTTCAAGGACCTGCAAGCCCACCAGATGGCCACGCTGAAGGCCATGCAAGGGGCCTTGCGCGCCACGCTGGACCGGTTCAGCCCGCGCGCCATCCGCGCTCGCGCAGAGCAGGGCGGTTTCCTGACGCGCATCCTGCCCGGCGCGCGCGATGCTGCGCTATGGGCGGCTTATGAAAAAGAGTTCAGCGGCGTGGCGCAAGGATCGGACGAGGCGTTCATGGAAATGTTCGCAAAGGAATTCCGCCGCGCTTACGAGGAAATCGCAAATCAGCGTTAATCGGTTAATCGGGCTGCTCGTTCACCGTCTTGTACCAGACCATATCGGACTGCCAGCCTTTGGCCTTGGCTTCAGCCAGGAAGCGCTGGGCCCAATCGCCGCCGCGTGAGGCTGTCGTGCCGTCAAACAGGGCGGGCTCGAATGGCCCGTTGCCCCACAGCAGGAAAACCCCGCTCCATCCCGTATGGGTCGTGGATAGTTTGAGCCGGTAGCGCTGTGGGCCGACTTCGTCCTGCGCCAAGTAGGCCCTGTCAGCACCCTCGACAAATTCCATCGTGCCATTCTCTTCGATGCCGACAAGGCCGATGTCACCGCCAACGCCATTGAGATCGAAGTTGATGACGACCGGCGCGCCAAGCTGCCCTGCATCTGGCTCGCCCGCCGGACGTTTTGCCAGTTCCCACTTCACTTGCGGAACGGACAGATGCGACGCGCCCTTGCCCCGGATCTGGCGGAAAGCTTCGATCGGGCCGCAATCATTGGGGCTGATTTGGGAGACTTCGCTGAAATCGATCGATGCGGCGCGCAGCCCGCGGGCCGACAGCAATTTGCCAATCTCGTTCTGCGCATCGACCGGACGGCCGGCCACGCCTCTGACAGCCAGTGCTACATCGCTGCCCTGCACTTGCAGATCGCTGACATCAAGCCACGAACAGCCCACCGATGTCAGTCCGGCATCAAGCGCCGCCTGCGCGGTCTTCAACGGATCATCACCGGCCACCGGAGCCTTGGGTGCGCCAGCAGGCGCGACTTCTGCAGCTTCATCACCGCCGGATGAGAATACATAGCCCAACCCGCCAAGCAGCACGACGGCTGCGGCAACGCCTGCGCCGATCAGCACTTTGCGCTGATTAGCCTCACCACCTTCTGTAGCAGCGGACTTCGGCTTGGGCGGTGCTTTGGCTTTGGCTGGGGGTGGCGTGGGGGCTGGCTGAGCAACCGGCGCGGCACTTGTGCCGCTGGCACCCACCGCGGCGATCACGTCTTCCATCGTGCGCAGCCGGTCAGCCGGATTGGGGCGCAGCATGGCTTCGAGAACAGGGCGGACTTCGGCGGGAACCGGGGTCAGATCAGGCCCCGCGCGGCGCTTGTCCACCGCATCGACCAGCGATCCGCCCATGTTCACATCGCGCTTGTTGATCAGCGCAAGGATCGTCAGGCCAAGGCTGTAGACATCGGTCCAAGACCCCACCTGACGCCCAAAATCGCCCAACTGCTCGGGCGCGACGTAATTGAGTTTGCCCGCAAATCCATCGCCGACAATCGTCTGGCTTCCGGCATCAAGGTCCTTGGCGATGCCAAAGTCGATCACTTTGGCCCGTTCGAGCCGCCCCCCTTCGAGCATGATGTTATCGGGCGAGATATCGCGATGGATCGCGCCCAGCGAATGCGCCACCGCGAGACCTTCGGCCAGCGTGCGGATCAGCGCGAGCAGTTGCGCCGGGCTTGCCTCGATCGTCGAGAGCACGTCGGACAAGTTGCGCCCGTCGATATATTCGGTGACGATGTAGAACACACCAAGCTGCGGCTCCATGGCCAGCGTGCGATATTGCACCAGCGCGGGATGGCTCAGACGCGTGAGGGTGCGCGCTTCCTTGCGGAACATGGCCAGCACATTGGGATCGCGGGCGAGGTGCGGCAGGATCACCTTGATCGCAACTCGCTCATCCTCGTTGTTGATGTTCACTCCTTCGAACACCTGCCCCATGCCGCCGCGCGCGATAAAGCGGCGCACCTGATAGAGGTGGTTCAGGACATCGCCTTCGCGCACATCGCGCGGCTCGCTGGTCATCTGGCCAGCGGTCATCTGAAACGCGGTTGCGCCGGGAAATTCGGTCTCGGCCAAAGCAGGGGGAGCGGATGCGGGCGGGTTTTCAGGGGCCGCCGAGACGGGCGGGGGCTCAACCGCTTCTGGTGCTGCTGGCGCAACCTGCTCTGGCGGCGGGGTGCCCCAACCGCTGGAGGCAGAGCTTCCCGCCGCTGCACCGCTTTCAGGCGGCGGAACAGGCGCGCTTGGCTGCGGAATGAAAACGGTGCGGGGCTCGTCGTCGCCGCCCTGGCCGTTGTTCTCGCTCACGATGACGCTCCGTTCAGGACCAGCAGGGTAGGTTCGGCCACGCTGACCAGCGCAACGGTGACATTGTCAGGCGCGCCGCCTGCCAGACTGGCAGCGACCAGCGCATCGGCGGCGGCAACGCCCTGTTCGCGCACGATCCGCGCGATTTCCGCCTCATCAACCACCCCGTAAAGGCCATCGCTGCACAGCAAAAACAGATCGCGGGACTGCATCTGATCGCGAATAGCATCGATTTCCAGCACATCCTGCACGCCCACAGCGCGCGACAGCACGTGCTTCATCGGGTGATTTTCGACATCATCAGGGGCCAGCAAACCACGATCGACCATGTCCTGAACTTGCGTGTGATCGCGCGTAAGCTGGATGAAATGGCCATCGCGCAACAGATAGGCGCGGCTATCGCCCGACCACAGGACCGCAAATTCATCGCCCCGCACCACCAGCGAGACGACGGTTGAGCCCATCTGCACGCCCGCATCCTGCGCATGGCCGAAAATCGCAGTATTGGCCGAATGGATGGCATTGGCGACCACTTCGCAGGCCGCATCCAACGGCTCAGGCACCCTGACCGCGCCCACAGCTGCTACCAGCGCTTCGGACGCCAACTTGCCATTGGTGTGTCCGCCCATCCCGTCAGCCACCACCCAGACCCCTGCCGCAGGGTCAGCAAAATAGCTGTCTTCATTCTGGCTGCGCACATTGCCAACATGCGTCAACACGCTGTCTTCGACGCGGAAAGCATTGGTCATGCGGCCATCTCCAACATCCGCCCGATTACTCCGACAGGGGTTCTACCTTCATATTGCACCACTGGTCCATCCTCTCCAACCAGCGCCCATGAAGGCTGCTCGGGCTGCCACGGCAAGGCGTCAGGCTCCAGCGGAGCAGTGTTCAGCCGGTCGGCATCCCACCCTTCGGCAAAGGCCTGGGCCACAAGCGCCAGGCATCCCGCCGAAAGCGCCACGGCCCCGGCACAATCGGGCGCAGGGGCCGAAATCAGCAAAGGAAACCGCCGCCCCACGCGGTCGGTCGATGCGCACAGAATGCCGCCGCTCCAGTTGCCATCGCTTTGCGCATCGACAAAGTGCCACACAGGGGCTGCTTCATAGCGCGCGTCAAAGCCGTCTCCCCAAGCCGCGCGCGCCTGTTCCATTTCAGCCGAGAGCCACAGATCAAGTTCATCGCGCAAGGATGCGCTGATCCCGCGCGAAACGAAATCACCGTGAGAAGGCAATTTGCCGAACAGCCAGCGCGCCTGTGGCCGGGGTTCTACAGCACTGTTGGGCATCGGAAACTCCACAACCCGCCCCGGCCGAACGGATTGCGATCATTGGGCAGGCTGATCTTGAACACCGCCGTTTGCGCGCCCGAACCGAACGTCGCCAGCACGGCCAGTGGCCCGGCATTCTCCTTGCGCGCAGCGTCCATCAGCCGGAACAGCGCCCATGGGCCTTCGGTGTCCACCCCGCCCACTTTTTGCCCGCCAGACATCAGCGCGACCGAGGCCACCGGCAGGTTGCCCTGCGGCGACCATGCCAGCGGCTTTTGCGCGCCCAATGATCCGCGCTCAAAGCTGTAGCGCGTGTTGCCGACCACCAGATCAACCGAATCCACGCCTGCCCCAAACGACTTGGCTTCGATCTTCACATTCAGCCCGCCTGCCAGAATATCGCGCAATTGCCGCGCCTTGACGAATTCTTCGGGGGTCACAGGATTGAGCGTGGCGGTTTGCGGGTTTTCCAGATTCCAGCGCCACACCGGGCCGCTCATATCCAGCAGCGGCACGATCCGCGCCTGAATGAAGCTGTCGAGGGTACCGCCGAGGCCAAAGATCCGCTGGATATCAGCCAGCGAAGCGTCGGCCACGGCGGTTCCGACAAAAGGGTAGCGGTCCTGCGTGGCAAGCTGGCAATCGGGAAAGACCGACTGGGTATAGGCATCGCTGAGCGCCCCCTGCGCTGCCGCCGTCGTTGCGGTCGATCCGCCGCTGGTGGCCGCTGCAACAAAGTTCTGCAATTGCGGTGGAGCCCCGCCCGCGCTTGTCGCCACGGCTCCCAGCGCTATGGCCATCTGGCTTTGCACGGCATCGGCCCCCATGCCGCCGCCTGCCAGTTTGGCCGAAGTGATGGCTTCGCCTGCTTTCTTGATGGCACCAACGAAATCATCGATCGGTGCGGGAGCCTTACCATCGCCGACATAATCATGAACCGGCTTGAAGTGCGATGTGATGGCCGTGGCCGCATCCACTTGCGCGCCCACAGACGATGCCGCAGCCGCCTGCGCCAGCTTGCCAAAGCGCGTGGATTCGATCTTGCTATTGGCCGCATCGCCAAGCGCTTTGGCACCGCCTGCAAAGCTGGTGTTCTTGCGCAATTCCATCAGCAAGACTTTGAGCGGCGAAGGTGATTTGGCAAACGCACCCAGCACCGCCGGATCGCCAAACAGATTGCCCGGCGTCGGCAATGTCGCCACGCGCTCCCACGAATCGATGTATTCGCGCGCATAAAGCGCGGCCACGCCCGGCCGGATCTGCTCGACCTGTGCCTGCACGCCTGCGGTTTCCGCGCCTTCGCCCAGCACCCACAAGTCTTTCTGCAGATCGCCGGCCACAGTCACCAAGCCCGGCAGGTAGGCCTTTTCATACCCCTCGCGGGTGTAGAAATAGGGCACTTCCAGCGTCATGACTTCCGCGCCATTGGCAAAAGCCTGCGCATCCCCGGCAGAGATTGCCGCGCTGGCTCGCCACGGCTGCTCGACCCCGGCCAGCGCCTTTTGCCGCAGCACGGCATAGGCCCGGTCGGCAAGGCTGAGCGTCTGCAAAGCTGCGCGCGCTGAAGCTATGGCCGTGCCATCGAGCGGGGCCTTGCGCTCTGCCCATTCGGACGAAAGGCCCTGATCTTCCAGCAGCACCGCCAGATGCTCGCCTAATTCCTTGCGCACCGGCGCGCGGTCTGCGCCGGGGAACTGTTCGTTCAGCCAATCGCCTTCGACCCACGATTTGATCGTGCCGGGATCAAGCGGCCCCTGCCCGCCCAACATTAGATAGACCTTGAGCGGCTGATAAACGGCCATGGGATCAGCGGCATTGGCCGCCATGTATTGTTCAATCCGCAACAGCAGCCGTGGCAGCAGGATGCGCCGCAACCCGGCGCGGTAGGCCTCCACCGCCGTATCGGCATGGCTCGACTGATAGAGCCCGAAGCGCTTGAACAGGCCCGGTTCTCCCGCTGCCTGTTCGGCATAGCCCTGCGGCAACATGCGCAAGGCCCGCAGCGTGCTGAGCGCCTGCTCCAGATCGGGATCGGTATCGCGCACTTCCACCAGATCGACCCCGGTCTGCTGGACCAGCGTCGCGGCCTGCGCCGACGATTGGCCCAGCGCCGACTGGAACGAGCGGTTCTGCCAGAAGCTGACGCCCCACAGCGCCACGACCACCGAAGCGGCCGCGGCAACGCCGATCACGCCCGCTGTCGTGCGCGCCTGTTGGCGGCGGCGGGCGGCGGGATCAGCTTCGACCAGACCGGCTTCTCCGAACACCACTTCGGTCAGCACGCGGTTGAGGAAATAGGTCCGCCCCGATGCGCCCGATGGCCGCGATACGCTCTGATAGCTTTCGGCAACGCCTGCAAGGATGCGATCAAGCGGCGCGCCCTGCTGAACGCCGCTGGTGAAATAGAACCCGCGCAACGTGCCCGCAGGCTGATCGCCTGACAAGAACGCCCCATCCACAAACCGGGCCACGCGATTGCGCAGCGCGGCCAATTGCGCCGGAAAGCCCAAAATTAAGCTCCGCCGGGTCTGGTCCACTTCCTCGAACAGGCGCTTGGCCTGCCGCGCCTGTTGCGCTGCCACCACAGCATCGAACGCGCCGACAAGGTCATCGCTGGTGGGCTTTTTCACTTCCACCGGAAGCGTCGCCCCCAGCACCGCACGGCGGCCTTCGACATCGAGATCGTCGTAGAATTCGCTGAAGCCCGCGATCAGATCGGCCTTGGTCAGCAGCAGATAGACCGGGACCGAAACTTCGAGCGTGGCGCGCACTTCGGTCAACCGGCGGCGCACCAGCGCAGCGTGGCGATCAAGGCCAGCGCGATCGGCCTGCAGCAGTTCATCGACGCCGATGGCCACGATCACGCCATTGACGGGCGACAATGGGCGGTGCTTTTTCATCAGGCCAAGGAAGCTGGTCCAGCCCTTGGCATCGGCGGCGCTATCGGAATCCTGCGTGGTATAGCGGCCTGCGGTATCGACCATCACCGCTTCATCGGCGAACCAGAAATCCAGATTGCGCGTGCCGCCCACGCCCTTGAACGACTGGTCGGACAGGGGAAAACGCAGGCCGGAATTGAGCAGTGCGGTGGTCTTGCCCGCCCCCGGAGGTCCGATAATTACATACCACGGGCGGTTATAGAGGTAATCGCGGCGCTTTCCCGAACCTGAGCGGAGCGAGGCCAGCGCCTCGGCCATGCGGGCTGAAACGGCTTGGCCTTCAGCATCGCCGGGTGCCGGGCCGGCCAGTTCCGCTTCGATGGCAGCCGCAGCCTTGCGCGCTTTGCGCACGCGCAGCCAGCCGATCAACCCCCATGGCACCACGACCGCCGCAAACAGCAGCAATCGCACCCACCAGGGCGAAAGCATTCGCACGAAAATGGGCAGGCCGACGCAGAGCACCAGCACGAGGAACAGGACGACCAATCCGGAAAGGACCCACCAGTTGCCGAGATACTTCTTCACGAGCCTCGCCTCTTTTGATTAGCGCTGACGCGGAATGATGACTTCGACACGGCGGTTAAGCGCCTTGCCTTCGGCGGAACCATTGTCGGCGATCGGGCGGCTGTCGCCATACCCTTCCACCGAAATGCGCCCCGGATTGGTCAGGACCGAGCCCAGAATACCCGCCACCGCTTGTGCCCGCGCTTGCGAGAGCGCGGTGTTATCGGGGAAGGCAAGGCCGCTGATCTGGTCGCTGTCCGAATGGCCTTCAACCGTGACCTGACCCGGCTCAGCCTCAACCGCGCGGCCAATGCGTTCGAACAGATCAGCGCGGCCCGGCTCCAGCTGGTCAGACCCGGACTGGAACAGCTGCCCTACGGTGGTGCGCACACGCACGGTGCTGCCATCTTCCTCAACCACCACCAGATTCTGGCGCACTTCGGGTTCAAGGAATGTGCGCAGCCGCACCAGCTGATCGCTTTCCACCGCCGGGGGCGGCGCGGCACCCACGCGCGAAAGCCGCAAGCTTTCCTTGGGCATCAGTGCCTTGGTGGCTTCAAGCGAGTCCGATCCCGCCGTCATCAGCAGCAGCCGCAGCACGATGTAAATGGCCAGCAGCACCGCCAGCGCCGCAGCGGCGGCCAGTGCCACCTTGCTCCACGGGCTGATCTTGCGCAGCGGCGCATCGGCCCCGCGCCACATCGGCGCGATTTCCAGCTGCGAGAGCGAACGCGGATGTTCCAGCGCGCCATAGAGGCTGGTCAGGATCTGTTGCAGCCGCGCACGGCCATCGGGCATAACGCGGAAGCGGCCTTCGAACCCGGCGGCAAGGCAATCGGCGTAAAGCTCGATCAGTTCGGCATTCTGTCCGGGCCGGGCAAGGAGATCATCGACCAGTTGCCAGAACCGGTCTCCGCCGATGTTTTCGCGGAAGAAGCTGACGACAAGGCTGCGCCGTGCCCATTCCGCGCCATCGTTGCCCGCGCCCGGCAGGTTCTGAGCGATATCGTCAATCGTGGCGCAGATCGCATAGCGTGCGCGCATCCGGGTTTCTTCGGGATAGAGCGGCGCAATCGCACGGTCATAGGCCGCAACCGCTTCCATCGCCTCACGGTGAAAATCCGGCATCGAAATGCGCGCGCGGCCCGACCGGACCGATGCGGCCAAAGCCAGCACCGTGCCCGCCTCTATCACCAGTGGGCTGCGCGTATCGCGCGGGCGCGACGGCACCGGAATGTCATCATCGTTCAGCCGGCGCCCGCCACCCATCACGGGCTGCGGCGCGGCGAAGGACGGCGGCGGTTCTCCAAACCCGGCAGGCGGAGCGCCGAAGCCGGACGGCGGCGCAGCAAAGCCGGAAGGTGGCGGAGGCGCAGGCGGCTGCGCCATCGGCGGCGGCGCGCCCCATGCCCCCGCACCTGCGGGCGGCGGAACGGGCGCAGCCGGTTGTGCAGGCGTGCCGCCCCGCATGCCTGCCAGCGGCGATGGCCGGAAAACCGTGCGATTGCCGTTATCGGAAGAACCGTCTCCGCTCATGCCGATTGTCCTCTCAGCCAAGCAGGCAGCACGCTCATCGCGCCGCCCTTTTCACGCACCACAATTCCATCCGCAGCTGCGGCCAATCGCCCGCCACGTGCAGGCCGAGCGCAGTGGCGGTGGCGAAATCGCGCCAATCGCCCACACCCCGGTCCAGTTCGAAATAGACAAAGCCCGGCAGAACGCGCAGCTGCGAGGGCGGCGTCGGCGTGTGCCGCAACGGCACCCCCGGCAGCGCCGAATCCACGATCTGGCGCATCTTCTCCACCGCGCCGATTTTGGCCACAGCCGGGAACATCTGCCGCACTTCATCGGCCGAGGCAGCTGCCCGCACGGCCAGGTAGAAATAGCCATGCTGGTACAAGTTGCGGTCGGCAATTGTCGATGTCCAAGCCCCAGGCCCCATCGGCTCCAGCGGCAATTGCACGGCAGACCGGTCAAACACCGCCGACAGCATCGATTGCAGCAGATCGAACAGCGGCTCAAACGTGCCGCGCAGATTTTCATGATCGTAGGCGGGCAGCGGCGGAGCCTTGCGTTCGGGCTTTACCAATGTGGCGATTTCGCCGGCAAGGCTGGCCAGTTCCTGATACATGCGTTCCGGGTGCACCATCGGCAGCGATTCCAGATGGCGCAGCACCGGAATCCAGCGGTTCAGCGCCTGCAGCAGCAGGAAGCTGGCAAAAGTCTCCGCGCCGCCATCGGTCGCCTCAACCGCGCGCAGGGCCAGTTCATCAGAGCGTTGTTCGCACCGGCCCAGAATGTCGACCAGCCCGTTGCGCAACGGGCGTGAGGCGCGGATATCGAGCGAGGGCGGAATGTAGCGGTCATCGAACATGACCTTCTTGCCCTGCATCTCGCGAATCTGGCCCAGCCCGCACAGGATGCGGCCATACGTCTGGTCCCGCGTCACGCCCAGCCGCAGGTTGGGGCGCGCGACTTCGATCGGTTCCTGGCTGCGGTCCTGCGAGAAGCAATCGGCAATCTCGCTCTCTTCCACCAGAAAGCGGATGTCCGGCCCGGCGCTGTCTGCCTCGTCAAATTCCTGCGCGCCGATCTGCGCGGCAGGCAGCGTGAGGAAGACCACGGCATCACGCGTATCGAGCGGCACATCGAGCGGCGGCGGCGGGGCAATATCATCGGGGATAGAGAATGGCGTGCCATCGGGCATGACCCCTTTGGCGCGGACAAGGATGAACTTGCCGATGGCGGCAAGATCTTCGTCCACCTCAACCTCGGTCAAGCCCCAGGGGTGCGGACGCAGCGAATCTGCGCGAGCGCGCAACTGCCCCAGCAGGGCGCGATCAGCCTGCTGAAAATGTTGCGGGCGAAGAAATTGCCCTTCACGCCAGGCGACACGACTTCCGAACGACATCTGCCCCCCCGTTAATCAGCAGCATACTGTAAAGCACAGCTTCACCCATCGCAAAAGCATGGTTATAGCTGCATGTGAATATTTCACGGCAACTTGTCCCGCTTCGAGAGGAGAATTGTGATGAGCGACGATTCTTTCGATCCCAAACAGTGGGTAAAGCAACCAGCGGGCGCACCACACCTCAGGGATGGTGGCAGCAGTTCCAACGAGGCGTTGAGCGATTTCTGGCGCGAAGCCAGCGGCGCAACTGCCAAACCGGTCGATGCTGCACCCAAAGCGCTGCCGCCCGAACGCAAAAAAGTGCAGCAAAGCACGGACAGACGCCTGCCGCTTGCCATTGCCGGATCGGCTGTTCTGCTGACTTTGGGTGCTACCGCTGCATGGATGACTCGCAGCACCAGCCCGCTGCCTGTCGCCGCCCCAGCCACCGAATCCCAAGCCAGCAGCGGATTGCAAGAACGCGCGCTGAACCTTGCGGGGCCCGGGCAACTGGTCAGCGCGCTGGTTGCCGCAGGAGTCCGGCCCGAAGATGCCTCGGCTGCGGCGGCTGCGGCTGCACCATATCTTGCCAGTGGCGGAGAAATCCACGCCATTCTCGTGCTGGCGACCGGCACTGACGGCGCACAATTGCAGCAATTGCGCGCCGTCCATATCGACGGCTCCGGTGCCATCCTCGCGCGGGCGGCAGATGGCAGCTATGCGGTCACGCCCCTGCTCGCCTCGGTTTCCCGCAAGATCGAAGTGCTGCGTGGTGAGATCGACAGCGACAGCTTCTATTCGTCTGCCGTTTCGGCAGGCCTGATCGATTCGCTGATCCCCGAATTCATCAACGCCTTTTCCTATGACTTCAACCTTGCCTCCGAAGTCAGCCCCGGCGACGTGTTCGAGGTGGCCTTCGACCAAGAGGTCAACGCGCAAGGGCAGGCGGTTGGTCAGCCCAAGCTGCTGTTCGCCCAATTGACCACGCCACAAAAAAGCCTTGCGCTCTATCGCTTTGAAACGCCGGGCGCAGAGGCGGGCTGGTTTGATGGCAACGGGGCGACGACCAAGCGCGGCCTGATGCGCACCCCGGTGGATGGCGCGCGCATTTCCTCGAAGTTCGGCATGCGGTTCCATCCGGTGCTGCATTACAACAAGCTGCACGGCGGCACCGATTTTGCCGCGCCCACTGGCACTCCGATTTTTGCTGCCGCTGATGGCACGATTGAATTTGCCGCGATGAAAGGCGCGAATGGCAACCTGACCGTGCTGCGCCACGACAATGACTGGCGGACGCTCTACCTGCATCAAAATGTCTTTGCCCCCGGCATCGGCGCCGGTGTGCGCGTGACGCAGGGCCAGCGCATCGGCGATGTCGGCACCACCGGTCGGTCGACAGGGCCGCATCTGCATTACGAAGTCCACATCGATGGCGAACGGGTTGACCCGCAGAGCATCCCGGCCGACGAATCCAGCCGCAAACGCCTTGAAGGCGCGGCCTTGCAGGCCTTCCTCAAAGAACGTGACCGCATTGATGCGGCGCGTAGCCAAGGGGCATCGTAAGTTCAGGCATGGGCCGCCACCGCCGATGGGCGTTTGCCCACGAGCAGCGGCAGAATGATGGCGCACAATACCACGGCAGCGCCAAGGCTGGCATTCAGGCCCTCATCGCTGCCTCCCCACCAAGGGCTCCCCACGAGATCGAGATCCACGATTGATCCGAACATTTCATTGCCGGGATTGGGCACAAGCCCGAACACCGAATCTTCACTGGCATTCCATCCAGCATGGGCCATGACCGGCGCGATGATGCCGCCACTGCGCAAGGCCAGCATGCCAAACATGGCCCCGGCCAGCGCAATCACCAGCATCGACATCGGCTGAATTGCGCCACCGATCAGGTGGAACGCCATGAAGGTGATCGAACTGGCCACAATTCCGGCGATCTGCCCGATCCGCTGGACCAGCACCGGCTGCAGCCACCCCCGGAACAGCACTTCTTCCATCGCCGATTGCACCAGCGTCAGCGCAATACCTGTCAGCACCAATCCGCCAAGACCCGTCGCACTTGCTCCCGGCACCGTTGCGCCATTGAGCCAGCTCATCAGCAAGGCGCAGCCAAGACCGCCTGCCCCCAGACCCGACCCGATCAGCGCCCAACGCATCGGCGCATGGCCTGCGCGCAGGACTTTCGTCCCGCTCAGCCAACCAGCCAGCAGAGCAAATGGAAGCAGTGCCCCATAAAGCACCAGCGTGAACGCTGACAGAATGCCCGTTGACGCCTCAGTGCCCAGAATATCTGGCGCAAAATGAACGATGACCAGCACCCAGCTCCATGTAAGCAGCAGGCCAAGGCCAATGGCAGCCCACTGCCGCCACGCTGGCACAAGGGTGCCAGACAAGGCGGTGCCGTCAGCCGATTCTGGTTGCGCCATCGAACAACACTCCTTCGGCCAAGCGATAGTGATGAAGCGCCGTGCCACCTGCCGATTCCACCGAGAATTGCTGAACGCCCGCAAACCACGGGGCCCGTTCATCTGTGGTGGCGGCGCGGATATAGGTGTTGAACACGCGCGGATCGTAATAGCGGAACAGCGCAATCATGCCGTCGGGCAGTTTGGCCTGCAAAAAGCGGCGCAAATGGCGATGCAACTGCTCCATCGGCAGTTGCGACAGGATCATGATGCCCCAGCTTGCGCCATGGCCGTGTTGTTGCCAGATGCCGAGCAAGGGCTCTGCATTGTCGATCCGCACAAGCCAGGGCGATGCCGCCAGCAGTTGCTGATCGAGGTCACGCCCTTTGAAAAGGCACATGTGATCGCGGCATGACCGCACGAGATCGACCAGCCGCGGGTCTTGCGCACAATCGATAACGGCATACCAGGCAGCGTCCATTTCGCGCGGCCTAACCGAGTTGGGCCTTGCTGCATTGTTCGCAGAACGGAAGGCCCTCCTTGGCTGCAGCAATCATGGCATCGGCCATTTCGGCAAAGGCCGTGCCCTGCCCTTCAACCCCGATCGGCAGATTGACCAGCGCCTGCGACAAGCTGCCCGCACTGCCACCGCCCGCATCGCCGATCAGCACATTGGGCAGGCCCAGCACGATCACGCCGCCATGCGCAGTCATATCGCCCATCCGCGCAGCCGGGCTGCCTTGGACCAGGACGGTAAAGGCCCCCATCGCAATAATGTCCGGTGGGCCGACGCAGACTGCCTTGTCGCCAATTCGGGCCTGCGGGAGCGAGCCGGTCAGCACCTGAATTGCGGCAGGCGGCAGGATCGGGCCACCGACGTGCGGAACGGTCCCATTGACCATCGGGCAAGTGTGCATGTCGGTGATGCGCGCGGCAGGCTTTCCCATAACGCCTATCCTTGATCGTCAAGCCGCTGCTGGCCGTGCGCAAGATCACACCAAGGCAGGCTTTATTGCAAGGGCAGATTGCAAGCGTGGGTGGCCACGATGTTCGGGCTCAATCCTGCGCAAGGATCGGTATCGCCCCGCACTCTTGCAATGCTGCCCTGCACTACCTGCCCTATGGCGCTTTCGCTGCTTACCGGCCGACCGTTGCTGCGCCAGCAGCAATCGGGGCGGCAGTTGCCACAGGTGCCACGTCCTTTGGCATCAGCGCGGCTCTCGCCTGCCCGTTCAGCAACGATTTCTGCGCATCGCCAACCAGCACGAACGCGCCCCAGAACAGGGGATGCGAGCTGTCCCGATCCGCCATCAGCGACACTTGCGCCTTTTGCAGGGCACCGCCGATCGTATCGTTGCGCGCATTGGCATAGAAATCGGAGATCAGCGCCACACTTTCACCGGCATCCGAAATTGGCCAGTAGGTTGAAAGCACCGCCTGTGCGCGCGCTGCCAGAAATGCGCGAACCAGACCGTCGAGTGAGGCGCCGACATCTTCCTGCCCTGCTGCACGCGCCGCGTTGATATTGACACCGGCAGAGGTATCGCAAGCCGACAGCACCACGAGGTTTGCATCAAGCCGCAACTGGGCGACTTCCTCGAACGAAAGGATGCCATCGGAATTGCTTTCGCCGATGGTGGTGACCAGCGCGGGCGGAGCCTTGGCACAGCCCCACTGGCCTTCGGTCAGGCCGTGGGTGGCAAAGTGCAGCACCTGGAACTGATCAAGATCGGTGCGGCCACGCACGTTCGTGTCGGTGAATTCGGCGCCCGTCACTTCCGGTGCGTTTTCCACGCCCAATGCCGCAGTGGCCTCTTTCAGTTCAACCGCGTCAATCGGCTCCAGCATGCGGCTGAGTTCAGCCACCTTGCTCAATTCGACCTCGCAACTGGTGCCAATGCTCACCATCGTGCCACCGGCGGCAGCTTCGACCGGCGTCGGCATATGCTGGGCAAAGCCGATGAACGGATAGGGAGCCTTCGATGGCGCAAGGTTGCGCGATACGATCAGCGACCGAGGCGAAAGCGCCGTGGACAGTGCCATCTTGCGGGCAAGGAAAGCGACCGAAGTGTAGTTATAGGGATCCTTGCGCCGGTTCTTGGCAAACGTCGTGGCCGATGCATCATCTGTCACCAGCACCCCAACCGGCAGCGTATCGAGCACGCCTGACCCATCGATCACCAGCGCCGAATAGTTCGCAACGCGGCTTGCAGCTGGGCCGAACAGCAGCTTGTAAAGCGCGCTGGCCCCGGCGACCGAGAATACCGGCACGTTCTCACCGCCGCCGGTAATCGATGCGCGCACGGTCTTGATCAAAGGCTCAATCTCGACCGCTGGGCGGGCGACGCGATAGATGCGCGATCCGCTTTCATCGATCAGCGCACCAAACACATAACCGCCCACCTTGCTGAGCTTCAGATAGCCCTCGCCAGATTTCAGCACGGTACGGATTTCAGCCATCGAAGCGGGCGTGTCGACCACTTGGCGGAACGAGCCGTTGGCAGCCAGTTCATTCTGCAATGTGAGCGAGCGGTTTTCCAGTGCGGCTCTGCGCGCCTCCAGCTCGGCAATCTTGGCCGCATCCGTGCCCGAGGCAATCTCGAAGCGCAGACGGTTGATCTCGCGTTCAACTTCCTGACGGTCCTGCACTTTTGCTGCAAGCGCCGGGTCTGATGCGATCAGTGACTGCAATTCAACAAACTGACGCGCGATGGCAGGGGTCGATGCCGCCTGCATGGCGCGGAAGAACCGTTCGGGCGAGGCACCGTCCGGACGCTGTGCTGCATCGTTGACCAGCGCATCAAGATAGCTGCGAGTCTGGGCCGGAAGGCCGCCTACCCCGGCATCGGCCGAAATCAGGCTGGTCACCGCATCATCGAACTGGGCCAGCACCTCTTCGGTTGAACCGCCGCCGCCCGAGAGCACCGCGGCTCGCTCCAACTGCACTTGTGCCAGCGCCGGGCCATTGTCGCCCGCATCTTCGGCAAGCCGCAAGAAACCGATGGCCTTGTCGAGCGATGCCAGAGAAGAGGTACGGTCTCCATCGCGCAACTGGATGCGCGCGCGCTGCCGCTCAATCCGCGCGGCCAGCCACAAGAGCTGCTGTTGCGGAATGGGCTGCTTGCGCAAGGCCTCGATGCTGGTGTCAGCAAAGGCCAGCGCTGCAGCCGCCTCTTGCGGGCGGTTCTGGCCCAGCAGCGCAACGCTGCGCGCCCAGCCCGCCTGCGCATCGATCACCAGCTGTGTGCGGCTGCGGTTGTCCCACGCCGATGCGAGCGCCGATCCTGCGGTGCCCGTGTTTGGTGCCTCATTCAGCTTTTGCACTTCACGCGTGTCGAGCAGCGGCTGATTTGCAACCGCCGTGGACATGCCCGATACGTCGAGTGCCGTGGCCGCGACGCTGAATTCGCGCTTGTTGATCAGATGCAGCGCCGCATAGTTGCGGCTCTTCATCTGCAACACATCGGCACCGGGAATGCCGGCATTCTGCGCCAGCAGAGCTGCCGCACGGCCGAAGTAATCATCGGCAGAATCAAAGAAACGCAAGTTGGAATCGGCAAGGCCAGCCAGCAGCAGCAGATCGATGCGGGTCGCCTGCGCAGTATCGGCCGGCAAGCGCGCCAAGGCATCGCTGACAATGCGCGCAGCATCCAGATGCAGCCCTTGCCGCACCAACCGCAAGCCCTGCGCCAGCGCATCCTCGGCATTGGCCACGGCACCTGCCGCAGCAGCATTCACCGCTGGCGATGGTGCCAGAACGCCAATTTCGACCACTGCGGTCGTGGTCCGCCCGCGATCGTTGTTTGGCGCAGCAGCGCCTGCCAGAAACCGCAAACCTTCCTCGGCAGGCCCCTGCGCAACCGGAATGGCGCTTGAGGAATAGACGCGGCCATCGCGCGAAAAGCGCGTTTCGACCGTTTCCTGGCCCAGCAGTTTGTCAAAGCAACGCCGGGCCGTGGCCGCGCCTATGCTTGGAAGGGTTACCGCCATGCCTGGCCCACAATCCAGCAGCCGATCAACCACATCGATGGAACTGGAACGGACCGCGCGAACAATGCCGAGATAGCGGTTGCCGGTGGGTCCGCGGCAGGTGAACGTGTAGCTGCCCTTGAATGCATCCTCTTTCCAGAACGGCGTTGCCACGCACGGATTGCCCGCGCCATTGCGGCCCAATTCGAGCTGATCAGGCAATTCGGCAGTTTTGGCCGCAACCGGCGCGGCCGAAACCGCAAGCGCCACTACCGAGAGTGAGGCCAGAAACAAGCGCTTCATCAGTTGCCACCCTTCTTTACTTCGCAGGCACCATTGGGATCGCTGCATTCGATCGGAGTCATTGGAAGCTCACCAAGCCCGAACGATCCGACATCGTCGAACAAGGCATCATTGTTGGTGCCGACCAGCGGATCGAACGGCACCTGGAAGTCTGGCTTCACGCTGAAGATCGTCGTCCGGATATTATCCAGCGCGGTCAGCGACGGCGTGAGGTTTTGTACCGACTGGCAATTGCCGCCGCCAATCAGACAGCCGTTGATGCGTGAGGCGCTGATATTGTCATAGTGCGCCAGCGGCGGATTGCCCAACAGCGCGGTGGCGATGTTGATCACGCCGTTGATCGAACCGAACATCGCAAAGACCGGCTGGCTTGAGCCGCTCTGAATATCCAGCGCGATGGCCTGCTGGTTGCCAGTGCCCAGCGTGACCCCGGTGGAGAGCAAGCTGCGCGCAGGATCGCTTGTGTTCTGGAACATGGCAAAGTTCGAGAACGTCACCTTCATCGATCCGACATCGATCATCGTATCACCGGTGCCGCCGATATTGTTGTAGAGCGAGCTTCCCGGCGTCAGGTTCAGGCGGCTGGCGTCGGCAAGCGAACCAGCGCCGCTGACAGCGCCCAAGTCGTTGGCAAAGGTTGTTGAACCGGCAACAATGCTGGCCGCGGTAAGTTCGAGCACGCCGCCATTGCTGACGATCGCACCCCCGGTCCCGCCAGCGCCAGTCTGCAGACGGATGATCGAATTTGCCGCCGTGCTGCCGCCAAGCTGCAGCGTGGTGTCGGCATCAAACGAGATCCGTCCGGTGATATCGATGCGTCGGCCATTGGCAAGCACGCGGACTGTCCGCGGAACGGCGAAGTCTACTTGCTTGATTTCGACATTATCGCTGCCATCGGCCCCAAGCGTCAGCGTTTCGGTGGCCCTGAGCAGTGCCGTTTCCGCCCGGTTCAGCACGAACTTGCCGGTTTCAGATGCGGCGGTGCCGCCGATCACCAGATTGCCGCTGCCCGAATTGGTTACCTCAATCGTGCGGGCATCAACAGTGCCGCCGATCATCGCATCGGTAGCTGAAAGCCTGACAGTTCCCACCGCATTGGCACCCTGCATCAGCGCCACAGGGCCATCAACCGTAAGCGTGATGTCGGTGGCCGAAGACAGCTCGCGATTGGCGGTAAAGGCATCGGCCACTGCGGTTATGGAGCGGCCATTTACTGCGCCAGTCGTGATGGTCGTACCGGCGTTCAGCGTGACTGCCGATTGCCGCGCCGATCCGCCGTTAAGCGTGGCGTTGCCCAGTGCAATTGCCCCGGTCGTCGCCGTCAGCGCCAGCGGTTCACCACCGCTGCCATCGTTGTCCGAAGTGAGCGTCAGGCCCGCCGCGCCTTCGCTGATCGAAGCGCCGTTGATCGTGATCGCGCCGCGCGCCGTCTGCGCCTGGCCCGCGCCATTGCCCAGAACCACTGCGCCCGTCGTCGTGACAGAATAGCTGCCCGCCGATGTGACCCGGCCAATATCGGCACTGGCGGCGTTCACCGTGATGCCGTTGCCCGCGCCCGTTGTCTCGATCACGTTGATCGAGGCGGCATCGCCCGCCGTGATCCCGGCCACGCCTGCGGCCGTGATGCTGCCGGTGCTGGTGAAGTTGTCCCCGGCTGTTGCCGTGAACGCTGCCGAATTGGCATTGGCAAACACGATATCGGTGCCTGCATCCAGCGTCACCGCCATGCGCTGTGCCGCAGTGCCGCCATTCAGCGTCGCTCCTGCCAGCGCAATCCCGCCTTGTGCATCGAGCAGCAAGGACCCGCCGCCCGCACCATCGGAATTGGATGTCACGGTCAGGCTGTCTGCCCCGCGCGAGATTGAGCCGCCGCCATTGGCGATGATCGCAATCGACCCTGCCGCAGCATGAGTCTGCCCCACGCTCCTGCCCAGCGTCACCCCGCCTGCACCAGAAGTGGTGACGGTGTAGTTGCCAGCAGAATTGGCCGTGCCAATCAGCGCGCTGCTGGCCGTGATGCCAATGTCGCTTCCGGTGCCCGTCGTCGTGATCGCGTTGACCGAGGCTGCCCGCGTGGCCGTGATCGTGGCATCGCCTGCTGCCATCACCGTGCCAGTGCTGGTAAAGTCACGTGCCGTGGCCGTCAGCGCTGCCGAATTGGTGTTGGCCACCACGGTATCGGTCACCGATTTCAGCGTCATCGCCGTGCGCTGCGCCATCGTGCCGCCATTGAGCGTGACAGTATCGAGCGTCAGCGCGCCTGCTGCGCCCTGTGCATCAAGCAGCATGTCGCCACCGCCCGAGCCATCGCTGTTCGAAGTCAGCGTCAGCCCATTGGCGTTTGCGCCGCGCACAATCGACCCGCCCGTGCTGATGATCGAAACCACGCCAGCTGCAGACTGAGTCTGGAACGGCGCCTTGCCCAGCGTCACATTGCCATCGGCGTTGACCCGATAATCGCGACCGGCAGTGACGCTGCCAATGGCTACGGTATTGCCGCTGGCCAGCAGATCAAGCCCAGCCGAAACGCTGGACATGTCGATTGCCGTGGCCTTCACGTCGACCGATCCAGTCTCGGCCGTAACGGTACCAGCCGTGAAGCTGGCGGCACGGGCAGCGGCAGGGCCGCTCACCGTCACATTGCGCGCTGCGGTGATCCGGTCGGCAAGGATTGCCTGGTTCGAAACGAGCGAGACATCGTTGCCCGCACCCTCAGCCGTAACCGTATCGAGCGTGATGCCATTGAGCGCGCGGATCGTGACAGACCCCACGGCTGCAATCGGACCGGATGCGGTGAAGCTGCCGGTGGACTGCGACGTGAAGTTGGCCGAATTGATTTGCGCCAGTTGCACCGGACCGAGTGCGCTCAGCGTGACGTCAGACTGCTGAGCAGGGCCACCGTTCAGGAAGGCTGCAGGCAGTTCGATCTGTCCGCCCGTGGCGGTCAGTTCGATCACGCCTGTGCCCGTGCCCGCGCTGTTCGAAAGCAGCGTGAGCCGGTTTCCGGTGACTGCGCCGCCCTGCCGGATTGATCCGGACGCAGTGGTCATGCGGATCGCACCCACCGCCGATTGCGTCTGATTGGCACCATTGCCCAGCGTGATGTCGCCAGTGGTCGTGTTGACGGTATAGTCTGCCGCCGACGTGACCGGACCAATCGTTGCGGATTGGGCACTGATTGAAATGCCGTTGCCTGCGCCCGTCGTGATGATGCGGTTGATCCCTGCCTCACCTGCGGCAGTGATCATGGCGGGGCCCGCTGCAGTGATCGTGCCAGTGCTCAGGAACGACCCGCCTGCTTCGGCGGTGAAGGCTGCTGAATTCGCAGTCGCAAATTCGATGCTGCCATCTGCCAGCAGCGTAACAGCCGAGCGCTCTGCCGCAGTTCCGCCGTTGAGCGTGGCACCGCCCAGCCCGATCCCGCCAGTGGCATCAAGCAGCATCGCGCCGCCGCCTGCACCGTCGCTATTGGCCGTCAGCGTCAGATTGTCAGCCGTCAGGCCACGCGCAATGCCGCCGCCACCGTTGGCGGTGATGGTCATTGCTCCGGCGGCCGAATGGACCTGCCCTGCCATCATGCCAAGCGTGACGCCGCCTGCGCCCGATGTGGTGATCGTATAATCGCCAGAAGACCGGGCCGTGCCGATGTTCACACTGGCGGCACCGATGGTAATGTCGCTGCCGGTTCCGGTCGTTTCGACAGAATTGATCGTGCCAAGGCCGCTCAGCGTAAACAGTGCATCGCCTGTGGCCCTGATCTGGCCAGTGCTATCAAGATCGCGCGCGGTTACTGTAAGCGCTGCGGAATTGATGTTGGCAAGCGTGATACCGGCAACGGCGCGCAGCGTGACATCCGTCCGCTCTGCCGTTGTGCCGCCATTGACCGTTGCTCCGGCAAGCGAGAGCGCCCCGTTCGCCCCCTGCGCGTCCAGCAACAGGGTGCCGCCACCCGTGCCGTCGCTGTTCGAGGTGACGACCAGTCCGGTGCCACCGGCAAGGATCGACCCGCCGGTGCTGGTGATCGAAACATTCCCAGCTGCAGACTGGCGCGCATTGTCGCCAAGGCCAAGCGTCACAAGATCTGCAGCGCTGACGGTGTAATTGCCGCCGGCGTTTACATTGCCAATCGTGGCAGCGCGCCCAGCCGTGATCGAGGCGACACCTGTTCCGGTGTTGAGGGTTTCGATCGAGAAATCACCGGTGGCCCCGGTTGTCGCCGTGAACGACAGCCCATTGGCCGTGCCGATGGTGGTGTGCGATCCCGAACCAACCGAGATCGCAGCCTGTCGGGCTGGACCGCCATTCAGAGCCGAGATGCTGATCGCACCGACCGGAGCAGAAAGCGTGAGTGCACCAACTCCATTGCCGTCACTATCCGACGTCAGCACGACGCCCGGCATGCCCTGGCTGATCGAACCGCCCGTGCTGGTGATCGATATCGCCCCGACCGCCGACTGGACCTGACTGCCCGAGAAGCCGAGCGTGATGTTGCGCGTAGCATTAACGGTGTAGTCGCCACCTGCCGTCACGCGATCGATCGAAACGTCGCGGCTCGCGGTGATCAGGGCGGCACCGGTTCCGGTAGTAAGCCGCTCGATGATCACGTCACCTGTCACGCCATTGGCGGTCGCCGTGACCGACAGGCCGTTAGCCGCGCCAAGCGCAACTTGCGTTGTGGAATCGACCAGGACCGCCGATTGCCTTGCCGGACCGCCATTGAGTGTGGCCGTGCCAAGGCTGATCGGCCCGGTCAGCGTCGCGAGTTCAAGATCGCGCGCGCCGCTGCCGCCGCTGTCGGACGTCACGACAAGACCGCTGGCGCCTTCGACGATGGTGCCGCCTGTGACGGAAATGTCATCAAGCGCGGTCTGACGCTGACCATCAGCCTTGCCCAAAGTGACCAGACCGGTGGCGTTGACCGTATAGGAGCCGGTCGTGCCGCCAAGCCCGGCGCTGACATTGCCGAGCGTTACAGTGGTGCCAGACACTGCCACATCGGTGCCGGCGCGGGTCGTGCCGATATCGGTCGTAATCGCCCTTACATCGACATTCCCGGCGGTTGCTTCGGCGGTGCCTGCGGTGAACGACAGCGCATTTGCGCCCGTGATGGCGGCAACCGACAGGTTGGTGCCTGCGGTGGCTGCACCGGTTACGGAAATCGCACCATTCGAACGCAGGTTGATCGCCTGTCCAGCCGTGATGTTCGTGGCTGTCATGCCCTGCGCAAAGGCGTTGATCGAGCCCAGTTGCGCGGTCATCGTGGTTGCCGAGAGGCTGGCAGCCGGACTGCCCTGGCTTGCCACTGTCAGATTGTTGCGCGCCGCCAGCGTGGTTGCGCTGATCGGGCCGTTGCTGGTGAGGACGATGTTTTCGCCCGTCCCGCCCGTCCGCACGGTTTGCAGGTCAAGCCCGGCCAGACCGGTGATGTTGATGGTATTGCCGGTAATCGCTGTGGCACTGTCGGCAAGGATGGAACCGCCAGCGGTGAACGTCGTCGCGGCTCTTCCGGTAACGCTGGAGCCCTGCGCCGTGCCGATGGTGACCGCACCTGTGATGGATTCGACCGATACTGCGGCTGATCCTGTGGTGCCGCCAAACAGCCCGGCATTGCCCAGCGCTACGGCATTCTGGCCGGTTATCGCGAGCGCATCGGGGGGTGCAACGTCGCCATCGTTGGAGCGGATGGTGAGCGCTGTAGACCCTATGCCGCGCCCGATCGCGCCTGCAGTGGATGTAATCGTGATCCGGCCATCGGCAACGATGCTTTGTGCGCCTGTCGTGCCAAGCGTGATGTTTCCGGCGGTGGTCGCGAGCAGATTGCCGCCCACATTCGCCGAACCCAACGTCATTCCAGCCGTTCCGTTCAGCGTGGCATTGCCTGCCGATTGCACGGAATTGATCGTCATGGTGTTGGCGGAGATGCTGACCAGACCGGTCTTCGCATTGATGACACCGCCCGTGAACGAAGCGGCGCGAGCCCCTGTGATCCCTGAAACGCTGAAGTTGCCAGACGGCTGACTGTCACCCGAAGTGCCAGCAGTGGTCACCTCGATGGCGCCATCAGAACGCAGCCCTACAGACTGGCCCGCGGTAACCGTCCCGATCTGCATGCTGCCTGCCGAAGCATTGATCGCGCCGGTCGTGGCCGTGAGCGAACCAGCGGTCAGGCTCAGGGCCGGATTGACAGAGCTGCCGATCGAAAGGTTGCGCGATGCGGTGATCGATCCGACGACAACGGCACCAGTGGTAGACAGGGAAATGTCCTGATCAGCCCCTGTAGTGCGCGCGATGCCCAGCGTGATCCCGCCCGGCGCACTGATCGAGAGCGCCGTCCCTGCGGGCACCAATGCCGAATTGTCGGCGGTAATCGTGCCGGTTGCTGCGAGCGTTGTGGCCGCCGATGCAGAGTACTTGCTGGCCACTGCCGAGCCGTGCGTGATCGCTCCGGTCCCGGAAAGCAGCGTCAGGTTGGCCGTTCCGGCAGACCCAGCTGCAAGCGTGGCGTTGCCAAGCAGCGCATTGCCGGTTGACTGGATGAACAGTTCGCCATTGGTCATGGTCGGTTCGGCATGAGACCGGATCGCGAGCGTGCCCGACATTGCCCCGCGCCCAATGGTTCCGGTCGAACGGATGCCCACTGTGCCACCGGCCTGAATCGTATCAATAGCGGCAATGCCCAGCGTGGTATTGCCGGTCGAGCGCAGATCGACATTGCCCCCCGCCTGCACGGTGCCCGCAGTCAGCGTGTCGGTTGCGCCAATGCCCGAACGGATCGTGATGTTTCCGGTCGCATCAGCCCGCGCAACCGAAACATTGGCGTTGGACGTCACAGCGATATCGCCATCGATACCCAGCGTGCGCAAACCGCCATCGCTGACGATGTTGGCGCCCGTCGCCGTTGCCATACCTCTTGGGTGTGCGGCGGTGAGCAAGGTCACGCCGCCATTGTCCATCGTGGCCGTCAACTGGCCGCCGGTGTCCACTTGCAGCAGTGTGGCGATCGTGCTGGTGCCGTTCGAGGCCGCCATCACGATGCTGCGCCCCTGCACGTTGCCGCTGGCCAGCACTTGCGCGCCGTTCAGCCGCGTCCCAGCGGTGAAAGCATAGCCCACGGGGCTGCCGACCTGCGACGTCACGCGCACATCGCTTGCTGCCACGATATAGACATCGCCCTGCGCAGTCAGCGATTTGCCAACGGTAACCTGCTCACCCAGCAGCAGCACCGAGCCGCTGGACGTGAATGTGCCGGGCCCGGTTTCGAGCTTCAGTTCCACCGCACCAAGCGCAGTTGCCGCATCAATTACGACATCACGGCTGTTGAGCGTAGTCGTCCTGTTGCCTGCCCCAAACACCTGGCTGCCGGTGCCCGAAGCGAAATCGAGCGTGGAGACAACGAGGCTTCCGCCATTGAAGCTTCCGCTTGGCCCGAACAGCACGCCCGATGGGTTGATCAGCCAAACCGCAATATTGCTGGTAGACGAGATCCGGCCATCGATGATCGATGGGAAGAACGTGTTGGTTCCACCAACATCCTTGCCGATCACGCGGTTGATCACCGTTACTGGCGTAGCCACAGCTCCGCCCACACCATCGGTGGACACGAAGTTCACGATGTTGTTTTGCGCAACCGAGAATGTGCCCCAGTTGATGACCTTGTCAGCCGCCAAGGCATCAACCGTCATGGTATTGCCGGTCGTGCTGATGTTTGCACCGCCTGCGTTCGCCACTTCGGGCAGCGATTGCCCGAATGCGGAATGCGCCAGCACGATGGTCGATATGCAAGTTGCGATGCCGGTGCCGAGGCGGAGGGCACGACGCTTGCCATTGATGGCCTTGTTCATCGGTTTATCTCCCCCGGGCTTCAAATGCTGAATGGAACGAACTGGAAGGTCATCGACACGAGCACCTTGTCCTCGGGCCTGCGCGAAAACGCGCCGGTCAACAGGGGCTTGTCGAGCGCGTGCGTGTAGGTCACGTCGAGGCGGATGGCTTGCGCCAACGATACCCTTGCACCACCGCCAACCGAGGCGATGAAACGCTCTCTTTCCGTCGCGTTCGGGCCGATGTTCCAAAGCTTGACGCCTTCGTAGAAGCCATAGACCTGGCCTGCGACTTTCTGATCAAGCTTGAAGTTGATGCGTGGCTCGATGACGAAGCCCACTGCCCGGTCCCCCGTATTGGCACCCGGATCATAGCCGCGGCCAATCGTGAAGTTGCCGATGGCATAAGTATCGTAGTTCAGGAGGGCGCGGTTGGCCCATTGCGCGTTCACTTCGCCGGCCAGTTCAAAGACAGGCCCCAGCTTGTAGAAACCTTCGATGTTGGCGCGCACCACGGTGGCCAGCGCGCTGCCATCGGTGCGGGAAATGCCAAAGCCATCAACCGGAGTAGCATCGCGCGATGCACCGAACACGTTGATGCCGCGGCGCACCTCCAGCGATCCGTTCACGCCGCCAATCTGTTCGCCGCCTGCATCAAGCTTTGCCCGCGATCCATCAAGCCGCAGATAGAGCGACGAAATGCGATCACGCGTGAGTGGACTTGAAGGCCCGCCCGGCTGGAAGAACCGCGAACGCTGCAGCGAATATTCGAACCCACCGGACAGCTTCACCCGATCGGTCACGGTCCGCACCAGCGGGTGCGCAAAGCCAAGCCCGGCGATAATGGACACCGTGCGCTGATCGAGCGACAAGATATCGGGGCGCGCTTCGGCCAATACGCCGCGCAGTTCCATCGTGGTGCCAGCATTGTTCAGCACCATTGCATGGCGCAGCGCCGCAATGCGCTGCTCCTTGAAATCGAACGTGCTCTGCCCGGTCAATGTGGTGATATCGCCCATGCCCGTCAGGCCATAGAATTCCGCTTGAACCAGCCCGGTTTCGCTTCCGAGGAAGTCCGCGTTGTAGTTCTGCAAGTTTGCAAGGAGCGAGAAGGACCGGAACGAGACCAGCACTTCGCCGATCAGATCCCCAGGGCGACCGCTTGCCGGGCTCAACGAGAGAGCTACTGAAAGACCTGGAATGTCGTTGGACAACAGAAGGATGCGCTCTGCTTCCGCTTCGCTAAGCGGATCGAGCGCCTTGATCTGGTCAAGTCTGCGCTGCAGCAGGGCCTGATAAGGCCCAACATCCCCGCGCACGCGCATTTCCACGATGCGGCCCGACACGACTTCCAGCTTCAATACACCGGTATCGATGCGCTGCTGCGGAACCTGAACACTGGCCACATAACGCGCAGCACGCAGGCGCGATTGCACTTCATCGCGCAAATCGCACACCTGCCGGATGGGCTGTTCGCCGCCTGCCGGAGTGATGCCGCCAAGCAACCGTGCGATTTCTCCCGGCAGGGCAACGCCGCCCGGTGCCGTGATTTCAACGCTGGTGATGGTTGCGCGAATATCGCTCGACGCCAAGGGGCAAGGGCCTGCCTCGATGCCTTCGGACCGCACGCTGGCGCTGGCTGGCGCGGCTTCGGGCTTGTTTACGGGCAGATCAAGCTGATCTCTGGTCTGGACGGCCTGTTGGGCCTGAACAGCGGTCCCGGAGACACCAATAGCGACGACACCAGCAAACGTGGCGAACAAAGGCTTCTTCAATTCCGTGCCCCCTGAAACCGTCTTCAGGCAGGCACAACTGTGCCCACCTTCCAAACTTCCTTCGCGGCCCGAAATTGTTTTCTAGTTATAGGTGGTTTCTGCCCGAGCGCCGGGTGGGAGTCAACGTATGTTAACCAACCCGTTATCTGACAGCAGGCGCAACCTTTCAGCCTCGCCACGTTCTTACGGCTAGCACTCGCACTCGTTCGAAAATGTGACAGAGCACACCGATTCGGCCGGATTGCCCGCCAAAAGGGATGGATAACGCGAAACGGCCGGGCTTTTGCCCGACCGTTTCATTTTGGTCCGTTTCGGATATGCCTGAGGGCTGCAATACTCGCCTGCAGATTTCACGCAGGCAGCAGTTTGCGCTCTACCGCGATCCGCTGAATCGCTTTTTGCAGTTTTTCAAACGCCCGCACTTCGATCTGGCGCACGCGCTCGCGACTCACGTTGTAAACCTGCGAAAGCTCTTCCAACGTCTTGGGCTCGTCCACCAGACGGCGATCGGTCAGGATGTGGCGCTCACGCTCGTTCAAGCTGTCCATCGCTTCGACCAGCAACTGGTGGCGATAGCTGGCCTCTTCGGCATCGGCGACCGTTTCATCTTGCAGCGGGCGATCATCGGTCAGCCAGTCCTGCCACGATCCTTCGCCATCCTCGCGCATCGAGACGTTGAGCGAGGCATCGCCGCCCATCATCATGCGCCGGTTCATGTTGATCACTTCCTGCTCTGGCACGCCCAGATCAGTTGCAATCTTCTTCACGTCATCAGGATGAAGGTCCGAATCCTCGAATGCTTCAAGGTTCTTCTTCATGCGGCGCAAGTTGAAGAACAGCTTCTTCTGTGCAGCCGTCGTGCCCATTTTGACGAGCGACCAGCTGCGCAGGATGAATTCCTGCATCGAAGCCTTGATCCACCACATCGCATAAGTCGCAAGGCGAAACCCGCGATCGGGCTCAAACTTCTTGACGCCCTGCATCAGGCCGATGTTGCCTTCGGAAATCAGCTCGCTAACGGGCAGGCCATAACCGCGATAGCCCATGGCGATCTTCGCCACGAGCCGCAGATGGCTCGTCACCAGTTGCGCGGCGGCTTCGGGATCCTGATGTTCCTGAAAACGCTTGGCGAGCATGTATTCCTGCTCAGCCGTCAGCACGGGGAACTTGCGGATTTCCGATAGATAGCGATTGAGGCTGGCTTCCCCGCCAAGGGCAGGTACGCTTACAGCTTTCTTTGGCTCACTCACCTGAACTTGTCCTTTCGTTGCGTCGGTTCCCTGTGATCGGCCCCCTGATGGGCGACCGGCGGCGGGACCACACTGTGCGGAGCCGCTTCGAGATTTTCGGCCCGACTCCATAGGCTTTGGTTACACACCACTTTCTACATCAGCGCCATAACCTTTGCATCATGACCTTCAGCGCACAATTCGATGATCAGTTCCCGCATATCGACGGGCGTCGAGCTGGTGAAGCGGTGCATGGTGCCTGTGACCGGATGAACGAACCCCAGCTCAGCCGCATGAAGCGCCTGCCGCTGAAATCCGAGCCGCTGCAACAGCGGGCGAAGCCTCGAAGGTGTGCGTCCATAAACTGGGTCACCCAGTAACGGATGGCCGATTGACGCAAGGTGAACGCGCACCTGGTGGGTTCTCCCGGTTTCCAAGCGGCACTCCACCAAAGCCGCGCCATCAAGCGGTGCCAGAGTCCGGTAATGCGTCACCGCATGCTTTCCGCGTCCCTCCTCCACCAGCGCCATCTTCTTGCGATCATGACTGGACCGCGCAATCGCCCCGCGCACCGTGCCTGCCACCGGCACTGGCAGTCCCGCCGTCACGCATTTATAAGCGCGCAGGATTGAATGATCGGCAAACTGCTTGGCCAGCCCCTCATGCGCCACATCGGTCTTGGCGACGACCAGCAGGCCCGAGGTATCCTTGTCGATCCGATGTACGATCCCCGGCCGCGCGACCCCGCCAATCCCTGAAAGCTGCCCCCGGCAATGGTGCAAAAGCGCGTTGACCAGCGTTCCGTCAAGGTTCCCCGCCGCCGGATGGACCACCAGCCCAGCGGGCTTGTCCACCACGATCAGGCACTCGTCTTCATAGACGACAACCAGCGGAATATCCTGCGCCACAGCATGGGCAGGCGTGGCTTCGGGAACGGAAATCGTGAACGGCGTGCCCTCAGGCGGCTTGGCCGAGGCATTGGCCGCCCGCACCCCACCAATCGCCACGCGCCCCTCACCCAATAACGCCTTGACCCGCTCACGCGAAAGCCCGCTCGCATCGGCCAACGCCTTATCAAGCCGCAGCCCGCCTGCAGGCACAGTTCCGGATATGATCGTGTCAGCAGCCCCCATTGTGTTCGGGATATGGTGCTACGGTTCCAAGCGCGCAAGGATACGCCGCGCTTTTGCCTACCTACGGAGCGCTTGCGCTCAATAGCGCACAGTAACGCCGCCTTGCAGCATGAATGGCTGGCCCGGCAGGTTGCCGCGTGCCCGGTCGATCACGAACAACTTGTCAAACAGGTTGCGGGCCGAGACGAACACTTCCCACTTGCCCTGAGGCGGGCCATAGGACGCGGCCAGATTGACTTGCGCCCAGCCATCGATCCGGCCGCGCTGACCATCGGGCGTTTGCGCGATCAGGTTCACGTCATCGGCGAACATCGATGATTGGCTGACCACCTCGACCTGCCCGGTAAAGCCCTTGTGCTCCACGCCCAGCGCCGCTGAAAGCAGCCATTCGGGGGAATAGGGCAAGCGATTGCCCTGCACATTGCGCGCCACGCCGCAGGGAACGGGACCACTGCCCGTGGCCACATTGGTGCCGCTGGTCGCGCCATCAAAACAGGGTGCCGTGGCGATGCGGGTGCTGTTGTAGCGCGCGGTTGCCACCCACGTTCCCGCCATGCGGGCAAACACATCGGTCTCGCCCGTGGTCCATCCCGCATCGCGCGACGATACGTTGAGCGAAAGCTCGCCACCCCGGTGCAAAGTGCGTCCGGCAGACGTCAGCGTCGCGCCGATGCCGCCTGCCACCGATTGCGCGACGATCTGGTTTTCAAAGTTCATCACGAAGAACGTGGCATCGGCGCGCACGCCCTTTACCACATTGCCGCGAATGCCTGCTTCCCAGTTCCAGCTCAGCTCGGCGTCAAGATCGGCCGTGCCGCCCGCAGCCGTAATGATATCCTCCACACGCGGCGGTGCAAAGCCGCGGTGAACCCCGCCGTACAGCGTGACAGCAGGCGCAATGTCAAAAGTCGCGCCAATGCCGGGCAACACCTTGTCGAGGCTTTGACGGGCCGATGTGGCAGCCGTTACCGCGCCGGATGGCCGTCCGCCCGAAAGCACGTCAGTTGGCAGATTGCGCCGCGCAAAATCGATGAACTCACCGCGCAGGCCGGGAATGATCGACAGCTTGCCCAGCTCGATGCGGGACTGGATGAACGCGGCAAAGGCGCGGGCATCGCGCTCATTGTTCTCGCGCACGCCCGCGTTCACGCCCGAGCCCGGTGCGCGCGCGGTGGGGCTATCGCCGTTCCACTGGCGGCGGCGCTGGCGCTCTTCGTGATAGCGCACGCCGATTTCGGTTTCACCGCCAAAGCCCAGCAGCGCGTGATCAATCGCCAGGCGGCTCTCGGCACCCCACGTATCATAATCGCGCAGGCGTCCCTCGTTGCCGCAAGTGGTCAGAAGGTTTGCCATGCCGCCACAGGCCGGATCGCTGGCATCGTTCGGGCGCTGACCGCTGTTCGAAGATTGCCGCCACCAGTCGCGCGTAAAGTAGTGGTAATAGGCCGCGGTCTTGAGCGTCAGCCCTTCCCCCAACGCCCAGCGGTGCGAAAGGGTGGCGTTCCAGCGCTCGGTCTGGAAATCGTCATTGACGAAAGGATTGCCACGCGGATCCGCGGCGAATTCGGCGCGGGTCAGGCCCGAATACGTGACCTGGCTGTCCTCGTTAAAGCGCGAGACCTTCAGCGTTACGGCATGGTCTGGACCAAACTCCCACTGACCCTTCAGAAAGATATCGGTGAAGCGCAGGGCCTGATTGTCGCGGTTGCCATCGGTCTGCTTGTGATTGACATGCAAAAGCAACCGTCCGCCCAGCGCCGCACCGCCAATCATGCCATCCAGACTCAGCGTGTCGCGGTTGCCATAACTGCCGGTAAACCGGGCCATGACGTCCTCTGGCGCATCGGGCGTGATATAGTTCACCACACCGCCAATGGTTTGCGGGCCAAAGCGCACTTGCGCGGCGCCCTTCAGCACCTCGATGCCGGTGAAGCGTTCGATCGGCGGATGATAATACGCCGCATTGTCACCATAAGGCGCATATCCCAGCGGAATGCCGTCCTCAAGCAACAGCACCTTGGTGGACCGGACCGGATTTAACCCGCGGATCCCGATATTGGGCCGGGCACCCGCGCCTTCCTCGTCGCGGGCAAAAACGCCGGGCACCTGGCGCAGCGCGTCGTTGACCGTAAACACGCGAGAGCGCTTCATGTCGATTTCGCTGACCGTCGACGTGGAGCCCGCAATGCTCGCAGCGGAAAGCGAATCTCCGACCACCACGATGTCGACTTTCGGGCCTGTTGCATCAACCGGCGCGTTGGCTTCATCTGCCAAAGCTGGAGCATTGGCCTTCGCGGGGGCCGCAGCCGCCACGGTTACTGAAGCCAGCGCCAAAGCCATTTTTGCACAAGTGCTCAACAACGTCATTATCAGCCCTCACTAATGCGATGCAGTCGCAATATCAAATTGCCTCTGCATGACTGTGGGGGCGCTGACAAGCCTGAAATCAAAAGAAATGAAACAATCTCTGGCTGCTATCCAGCCAGAGATTGTTGTGGTGGCGTTCAGCGGGGAAGCCGGGCGATCACCTCGGCAAGACCTGCTCTGAGTGTGCTGCTTAGATCTAGCGCGAAACCGCGCTAGCTACCGGTTGGCCATGTGCCAGCCCAGCGCGTCCACTTTGGCCAGAATCTCGTCGGCCATCGCCGATTGCGGGGCCAATTCACGCCATGCCTGATGAAAGCACAGCAGCCATCCCGCCACTTCCTCTTTGCCGATCGGTGCGGCAAAATGCCGCTGGCGCAGGCGTGGATGGCCGTATTTGTCGGTATAGAGCGGCGGGCCGCCCAGCCATCCGGTCAGGTATTCGACCAGCTTTTCCTCGGCGCGCACCAGCGATGGAGGATGCACTGCACGGCACGCCGCCGCCTCTGGCAGGACATCCATCAGCGCATAGAACCGCGCGCAGAGCGACCGCACAAAGGCATCGCCGCCAAAGGCTTCATAAGGGGTCATGCCTGTGCGGAAACCAGCCAGACCTTGTATCCCATCATAACGCCTGCGCCGGGCTGGTGATGGCGCGCATAAAGCTCGGTCAGTTCCATCGCCGCCTGGCCCTGCACCGCAGGCGGAGCTTCGGCCAGAAGTTTGCCGAAGGCCATGGCATTCATGGCAAATTGCTGGGCCATGGCCGGGGTGGCACCCGGCCCGCCGACGGGCAAAAGGCCGGAAAGAGGCTCCACCGCAATGTTTGAGAACCCGGCGCCACCCAGCACCTCTTGCATATAATCGGTATCTTCGAACGCAAATGGCCCCGGTGCGCGCGGCTCGGGCGCAGGCATGTCCACATGATTGCGGGCCACCAGCATCGCGCCTGTCATCCATGGATTTTCCCGCGGCGCGGCCCAGACCGCCAGATCGATCCGCCCGTCCGGCTTCAACAGCCCGCGCAGATTGGCAAAGGCAGCCACTGGCTGCGCAAAGAACATGCTTCCAAAGCGCGAACAGAGCCGGTCATACCGCTCCCCCGCAATCTCCACCGTGGCCGCATCAGCGCAAAGGAAATGGGCATTGGTGATCCCTGCCTGCGCCGCACGGCGCGTGGTGGCAGCCACCAGTTCGGGCGAGATATCGATGCCCAGCACTTTGCCGGTGGGTGCCACCGCCCGCGCAATGGCAAGGCTGGTCGCCCCACCCCCAAAGCCGAGGTCGATCACTGTTTCCCCGGCGCAAAAGCCTGCATGTGCCAGCAAGGCATCGCCCACCGGCGCAATCGTATTTTCAAAGCTGGCGAGGTTGGCCAGCCAGCGCGCGCCCATCTCTCCGGCCCAATCCTCGGCCTTGAAATCCTCTTCAGCGGCGGGTTGGCCGTTGGTGTTGTCTGTCATGATTTGCTTTCCTTCAGACCCTGCCTGAACGCGTATCTGCACCTGCGCACCATACCCGCCGCATTATATTAGGCAATCCTTTTATAGGTCCTGAGCCATTTCGGCCCACGATCCCTCAATCAAAAGCCCAGCGCAGCCGGACAAAGGCCGAACGGCCCGCCCCCGGCAGCCGCGCCCCCAGCGCCACGTCAGATCCGGTGATGCGATTGTATCCGGCAAGGTGTTCGACATAGCGTTTGTCAAACAGGTTCTCGACCCCTGCATCCACCCGCAAACCTTCGCGCACGATCCAGTGGCTGTAAAGGCTGGCCAAAACGTATCCGGGCGTGCGCACTTCGCTGTTGCTGGCCGACACGCGGTGCTGTGCGGCAGTCCCTTGGGCTTCGGCGCTTACGCTCCAGCTTGGCGCTTCCCAGGTCAGCGCGATGCGGCCATTGGCAGGGGCCATTCGATAGAGGTTGTCGGCCAGATCGCGGCGCTTGCCCTGCACCCAACTGGCCACGCCATCCACGCGCAACGGGCCAGCCAGCCTTGCGCCAAAGGCCACGTCCGCCCCCCAGATTTCCGCATCGGCATTGGCAAAGCGCAGCGGTGTGGCATCGCCATTGGCGGCAGAAACCATTTCCACCGGGCTGTTGATCACGCCCGGCGTGCTGTCAAACGGCACACCCTGAATGAAATCGTCGATCCGCCGGTAATAGACCACCGGGCGGGCATAGGCGGTCTCGCCCTGCCAATCGACACCGGCCTCGGCAATCCATGCCGCCTCGGGCTTCAGATTCACATCGCCGACATAGATATTGCCATCGGCAAGCCCGCCGCTGGCCTCGGTCGGCAGCCACGAGAACCGCTCGATCAAGCTAGGCACGCGAGTCTTGCGCGCCAGTGTCAGGCGTGGAGTCAGCGTGCCGCTTTGCGCCCACAGCCGCAGCGAGGCGTCCCAGGTCGTGCCCTCCCAAGCGCGGTCAGCGCGCCCGAAGGCCAGCGCCAAATTCGTGGGGCCTGCCGGAACCCCCGGCCCGGTGCGCGGCGCGGCCGTGCTGGCGCTGTGCCGATCCACCCGCGCGCCCAGTTCAGCCTCGATTGCGCCAAACCCCGCGCGCCATTCGGCAAATCCGCCAAAGCGCTCTGCCCGCGCGCGGTCCAGCGGGTGGATGAAAAACGCCGGGACCGCCGGATTATAAAGCACATAGCCCCGGTCCCCCAGTTCAAAGTCCGCGCCGATGCGCAAGTTCTGCTCGCCCGATCCAAAGCGCAGCGCCACGTCTGCGGTAAAAGTATCGGCATAAGTATCCGATTGGCGCTGCATCGCCACAGCAGGCGCGGGGCGCAGTGAAAAGTTGTTCATCCGGTGGCTGACACCGGCAAAGTTGGCGTGTGCCTCCAACCGCACATCGCTTGCCAGATCGCCCTCAAAGCCAAGGCGCACAAAGTCTGTATGGAAATAGACGATATCCATTGCGAATGGCGGATTGCCCGAACGCCCGGTTTCCTGCCGCCGATATTCAAAACTCAGCTCACTGGCCCCAGTCTTGAACCCCGCCTGCAAACCATAGACGGCCCGGTCGAACGCGGTGCTGGCAATGCGCCCTCCCGGAAAGCGCGTATCATCGCCCTTTTCCTTCGAAGCGATCAGGCCGATGCGCAGGCTTTCGCTGGCTAGGCCGATCATGCCGCCTGCCGCCACGCTATCGTCAACGCTGCGATATTGCGCGGTCAGATCAGCCTGTGGTGCCAATTCCGGGCCATCGCCGAACGTCACATGCTTGAGCACGGTATTGATGCCGCCACCCAGCCCCGGACCATCGCGCACCGGAGAAATCCCGCGCGCAATCTCCACCCGGTCGATCAGCGCCGCCGGGGCATAATGCATCACCGGGTCCATCGCATTCGGCCCGCCCGAGGCAAAACGCTGGCCATTGATGCGCAACAGGATGCGTTCGCCAAACAGCCCGCGCAACTGCACTTGGCCCGACAGCGCCCCATTGTCGATCAGCGCCGCTCCGGGTTGGCGCGCGATGAAGGCCGCGCCATCAGGCCCAGTGGCCAGCGTTTCGCCATCGTCCTGCGTCGCTTGTGTCGAGGTGATGCGGGGCGCTGTCACCACGATGGTTTGGGGATTAAGCTCAGCCTCTTCGGCACGGCCAGCGGTGGTAAGGGCAAACGGCACGGCGGCGAGCGCCACGGTCATGGCGACACGAGAAATGATCATCTGAAATTTCCTGAACAAGCACTGGGCGCGGGCATCTGCCGCGCAAAAACGGGATCAGCGGTTGGGGTTCAGGAAAGAACGGGTGGTGCGCGGAGCGGCGGGCGCAGGCGCGTAACGGCTTGCACATGAAGGGCGGGCCATGGCGCAAAGGCCAGCGCCAGCACAAAAGCCAGAGCGGCCAGCAGTTGTACCGGATCGATGGAGCCGGTCATCGCCATGCCCAGCGCCGAAAACGCGCAACCCTGCTGGTTTTCACCCGACACGGGCTTGCTCTTCATCGGCACAACGATATCGCGCTCGGCATGGTTGCCCGCCATACCGTCACACAGCGCCACGGTGAGCACCTTGTTGACGGGCATGACCATCGTGCCAGCCGGGATCAGCGCCTTGAAAAACAGGGCGGCAAGAATCACGACGAACGCCATGGTGCGATAGCGCAGCAGCGAAGTTCGGACGCGATTCATGGCGCGCCGCTTAGGAGATTTCTCGCAGCAGGTCACGCGCGATATCGGGATTTTTTGGCGGAAGTATCTTGTGCAGACATGCGTGACCCGCGGCCCGTTGGCGTTTTGCACGCATCACTTACAAGCTCTCTCGCAACCAAGTAGCGTTCACCGACTAAGCCGCTATGGCGCGTTCGATCCAGTCCCGCGTGTCGGGGATGGCCGCTTCGACTTGCGGCAAATCGTTGACGCACAGGAACTTGAACTGCGGCTGCAGCGCGCGGGCAAGATAGGCGCGCACATGCGGCAGCGGGTAATCCAGCACCGCGCCGGTGCGCAGATGCAGATGATCTTCGGCCAGATGCAGCACCGCTTCGCCCGCTGCGATGCAGGCATGGTTGTGCAGGCCCTGTGGCAGGAACTGCGAAACGCAGCGGAAGCGGTGACTGATGTTGGCCACAAAGGCTGTGCGATGCTGATCATAAAGCCGCGCCAGCACCGACCGGCGCAGCGGGTGGACCACGTGGGCCGCGCGGAACACGCGCTCCGCCCCAAAGCCTGCCAGCGCTGCCGCGTTGATCTGCGTTAGTGCATTAAGCAGGGTCGGATCATCGCGGCTGGCAGGATCGGTAGCAATCGCGCGCTGATCCACCCAGCCGCCGCGCAGCACCGGGGCATCGCCACAGAACACGTCTTCGGGTGTCAATGGCCCGGTCAGGAACACGTCATCGTTGAAATAGACGAACCGTTCGGCCAGCCCCGGAATGCGCCACAGCAGCGTTTCGATGGCCAGCGAATTGAAGGTCGGCAGCACGCTTTCATGACCGGCAAACAGCGTCAGGTGATCGACGATCGTGATGCGCGCGACCAGCTCCGTCGGCAGGCGCGATAGGTCTGGCACTTGTGCATCGGTGATGATCCAGATCCGCCCGATCCATGGCGCATGGTTGGCAATGGAGCGCAAGCAATAACCCAGCTCATCGTTGCAGGCCCAGCGGTGCGGGTTGGTGCCGTTGATGTTACGCGGTGCATGGGGCTGATGGCGCAGGCGCTTGGCACTATGGCGCGGGTCGAGCCCATCAACCCAGGTGATGACCGCATCGATCCGTGCGGCACCGTTGATATTCTGCATTCTGTCCCGTCCGGGCGAGTGTTTGGTCTGCCACGATAGAACAGGACGGCTGCGGCCCTTACGCGCGCTGCCGGGCAAGTCAACGTTCCTATGGGGCAGGACCGCAGCCGATGCCTGCCGGAACCTGTGCGCCACCTGATCGTTCGACAGGTCCAAGGGAACAAAACACATGTTGATTGACCAGCACACACAGGCCCGTGCCGAGAAAGACTTGTTCGAAACCATTGGCGACGCTGCATTTCCTTGCGTCGGTGCCAAATCTGCGATGGCGCGCGGGACGCTGAAAGTGCTGGCCTGCCACAGCCTTGATAGTTCGTGGGACGATCTGATCATTCATCAGGCGCTGATGGACTGGGCCGCGGAATATCGCGCCGATCCCAGTGGACTGCGCAGCCTTGCGGTTGCGTTTGAAGGGCCGACCGACATCGACGAGGCCCGGTTCGAAGACCTGATGTGGCAGCGCATCCAGTCTTTTGCCGACAAGGACGCATGGCTGGGCCACCCCTATGATCACCGCGTCAGCGCCGATCCGGCGGACCCGCACTTTTCGCTCAGCTTTGGCGGAGAGGCCTTTTTCGTAGTCGGCCTGCACCCCAATGCCTCGCGCCCGGCCCGTCGCTTTGCGCGGCCCACGCTGGTGTTCAATCTTCATGACCAGTTCGAGCGGCTGCGCGAGGAAGGCCGCTATGACAAGATGCGCGCCACCATCCTCAACCGCGATGTGGCGCTGGCAGGCGACATCAACCCGATGCTCGCCCGCCATGGCGAGGCCAGCGAAGCGGCGCAATATAGCGGCAGACTGGTGGATGACACATGGCAGTGCCCGTTCAGCGACAAGCGTGCGAGCGCCGCATGACGCCCCCCGAAATGACGCCGCACGAAATCCCGCCGCGCAGCGGCACCGCTTTCCCTCTGGCCAAAGGGCAAGTGCTGCGCGTGATCGATCCGCGCGGCGTACAGGTTAGCGATCTTCTGGCCTTTGACGCGCATGACCTGCGCGAAGTTATCTCGTCCGGGCGGACCTTTGACTATGAGGAGACGATCCGCCTGACCACTGGCAACGTGCTGTGGTCCAACCGATCAAACCCGATGCTGGAAATCATCGAGGATACCGTGGGTTGCCACGATTTTCTGCTAACGCCCTGCAGCGAGGCAACCTTCCGCCATTTCTATCCGCAAGAGCCGGTGCACCGGGGCTGCTTTGGCAATCTGGCCGCAGCGCTTGCGCCCTATGGTATTGAACCGGACGCGATACCGGTGGCGTTCAACATTTTCATGAACGTGGCGGTCGATAAACGCACCGGCAAGATCGAAGTCCTGCCGCCGGTGAGCAAGGCGGGCGATTATATCCGCCTGCGCGCCTGCCGTGATCTGATCGTGGGTCTGACGGCGTGTTCTGCCGGGGCCTCAAACGGCGGAAGCTTCAAGCCGATCCACTATGTGGTGGAAGACTGACCGGCCAGCATTGCGGCCAACTGGCTTTCAGCCGCCGTGGCCTCGGCAATCAGCGCCTGCAAAGCGTGAGCGGTATCTTCAAGCAGCCGGGTGCCGAACGGCTTTTCGCCGCTGATGAACCGGCGCAACGCGCGCTCATCAATACCCAGCCGCCGTGAAGCCGCGGTGACGCCGCCAAACACCTGCACGCAATAGGCAAAATGCTCGCGCTGATCCTGTTCAGACGATGTTGCTGTCATTGGTCCCTCGAAACATTTTTTGCCGATGCCTAACGCGCAATAGCGCCTGCACCCGTTTTACCCAGCACACCGATCCTGCCCAGGTTAAGCACGGGGCGGCCCGCTTATTCCACCGTCACGGACTTCGCCAGATTGCGCGGCTGATCCACATCGGTGCCCTTGGCCACAGCGACATGATAGGCCAGCAATTGTACCGGCACCGCATAGACCAGCGGCGCGATCAGCGGGTGGACTTTGGGCATCTCGATCGTGGCAAGGCACCCCTCGCCCGCTTCGGCAATGCCCTCGGCATCAGAAATCAGCACGACCTTGCCGCCCCGCGCGCGCACTTCCTGCATGTTGCTGACGGTCTTTTCGAACAGCGGGCCGCTAGGTGCCAGCACGATCACCGGCACGGCTTCGTCGATCAGCGCAATCGGCCCATGCTTCATCTCGCCACTGGCATAGCCTTCGGCGTGGATATAGCTGATTTCTTTCAATTTCAGCGCGCCTTCCAGCGCCAGCGGATAGTCCGGCCCGCGCCCCAGATAGAGCACATCGCGTGCAGGCGCGATCAGGTGCGCCATCGCGGCGATCTCGTCATCATGGCCCAGCGCTGCGTTGAGTGCGGAGGGCACTTCGACCAGATGCTCGACAATCGCGGCCTCTTCGGCCCTGTCCAGCCGCCCGCGCTTTACCGCCATGTGTGTGGCCAGCGCCGCCAGCACCGCCAGCTGGCAGGTGAAGGCCTTGGTCGAGGCCACACCGATTTCCGGCCCGGCGTGGGTGGGCAGGAGCAGGTCCGCCTCGCGCGCCATCGTGCTGGTGGGCACGTTGACGACCACCGCGATGGTCTGCCCCGCGGCCTTGCAATGGCGCAGTGCGGCCAGCGTGTCTGCCGTCTCGCCGCTCTGCGAGATGAACAGCGCAAGGCCGCCCGGCTCCAGCACCGGATCGCGATAACGGAATTCTGACGCCACATCGATGTCTACTGGCAAGCGGGCGAACTGTTCAAACCAGTACTTGGCCACCATCCCGGCATAGAAGCTGGTGCCGCAGGCCACGATGGTAACGCGGTTGATCGAAGCGAGGTCAAAATCAATCTGCGGCAGGGCGACGGTCTGCTCGACCCGGCGCAAGTACGAGCGCAGGGTTTGCGCGACGACAACCGGCTGCTCGAAGATTTCCTTCTGCATGAAGTGGCGGTAATTGCCCTTCTCGATCGCCGCAGCCGTAGCGCCCGAGGCGACGATGGGGCGCGTTACCGGCACATTTTCCGCATCGAAGATCTGCGCGCCGGTGCGGGTGATAATCACCCAATCACCCTCTTCGAGATAGGTGATCCGCTGCGTGAGTGGGGCGAGCGCGAGGGCATCGGAGCCGAGATAAGTCTCCCCATCGCCATAACCCACCACCAGCGGCGAGCCGAGGCGTGCGCCGATCAGCATATCGTCATGCGCACGAAACGCGATGGCGAGCGCAAAGGCCCCGCGCAATTGCGGCAACACGGCCTTGACCGCATCCTGCGGCGATTGCCCCGCTTCGACCAGTTCGGATACGAGGTGCGCGACGACTTCGGTGTCGGTCTCGCTTTCAAACTTGCGCCCGCGCGCGATCAGGCCTTCGCGCAGGGGCTTGAAGTTTTCGATGATGCCGTTGTGGACCAGCGCCACCTGTTCGGTCGCATGAGGATGCGCGTTGCTGGTGGTGGGCGCGCCATGCGTGGCCCAGCGGGTGTGGGCAATGCCGATCAGGCCCGAGGCGGGATTGCGTTCCAGTTCGATGACAAGGTTCTGCAGCTTGCCCTCGGCCCGGCGACGGACCAGCGCCCCGCCCTCAACCATGCAGACGCCCGCGCTGTCATAGCCGCGATATTCCATGCGGCGCAGGCCATCGACCAGCCGGTCTGCCACCTGTTCCTTGCCGACAATTCCAATAATTCCGCACATGAAACGCCATGCTTTCGTTCAGAGAGTGTAGGGCACCCGGATGCCGGGCAGGTTTGCCGGAAAATCCTTGGTATTTCGTGTAATCAAAATTGCCCCGTTAACTTGCGCCGTGGCCAGGATATAGGCGTCCAACAGTTTCATCCGGCTGCGATAGCGAATATCGGCCGCGGCCATGGCGATGCGGGCATCGACCTCGACGCATTCAAAATGGCTCAAGGCCTCGCGCACAAGTTCGCGCCGCTCCAACGCTTCACCCGCCATCACCTCGGTCCACACGATCCGGCTGATCCGCTGGCTGCGATAGCGCGCAAGTTCTTGAGAAGCCTGAGGCAATTGCCTCAGCCAATCGATGACGATGTTGGTATCGAAAAACGGTGCCGACAAGGTTCAGATATCGTCGTAAGGGCGGCGATCTTCGCGCATGGCACGTTGGTATTCGACCCCATCGCCAATGTCCGTGCGATCAGCCCAGAGCCCGGCATAGCGCTCGATCCAGTCGTTGCTGGTATCGCTTTGCACCAGAAAGAGCTTTACCGCCTCGCGCACCAGCGCCGCACGCGATTTGCCCAGCGCGGCCGCGCGCGCATCAAGCTTCATGATGTCTTCATCGGGCAGATCGGCAAGGATACGAGTCATAATGATATCATGATATGATATCGTGCTATCGTCAAGCGAATTGCGGGTGGCGATCGTAGTGACATCTGCTGCGGGCAGCTTTTCCATCTCACTCTTCAAAACCGGGTGCGCAGGGCGATTTTTGTCTGGATGTCGAGCTGATCGGGGCTGGTGCCAATGCGGGCACGCGCGGGGCGGTCGCTCCAGACGCCGACGACTTCGGTCACCAGTTCGGTCGCGCCGGACAAGGGCCGGGTCCATGCACCGGTCAGCGCCGCACCCTTCTCGTGGTTGTCTTCCTTGTCGAGGAAGGAATGATCGTCGATGGCAAAAGCTTCGATCCGCCCGGTCAGCGCGCCTTTGCGCAAGGGCTTCGATACCAGCAGATAGGCCGAGCCGAACGAAACGTCGGTCTTTGCGCCTTTGCCCTCCACCAGCCCCATGCGCGATGTGCCGAACAGGACTTGCGCCAGAACGGTGGTGTTTGCCGGAGTGCGCAGGCTGGCGCCCACGGTGGCGAAGCGGGTTTGCCAAGCATACTGGCCATTGCGCAGCGCCACAAGGTCACCCTGATTGGAATAGACCATCGCGCTCAGGCTCAAGGCATCGGACAAGGCCACTTCTGCCTTGGCATAAGCGCCGATGCGGCCATCGAGTTCGATCACGGGCCGGGTGCGGGGGGCCTGTTCGAAGAAGGCCGGAGTGACCGGGGGCAGCGGCAGCGTCTGGCCCGCGGTGGCGCGCAGATCGTGCAGGGCCCATCCGCGAAAGGTGAGCAGGGTGCCCGCCGTATCGTTGGCCCCGAATGCCGCGAAAGTCAGGCTGGCGGGCTTGCCGGCAAGGGCGGTGTGAACAGTGGCCTCTGCGCCCAGCACTTTGACCTCTTCGGCAATCCAGCTGCCGATGGCCGAAGGCGTAAGCGTGTGGTGCGTGGTCCATTCCGCGCCATCATGTTCGAGCGAGGCAGGCGGAAAGAACAGCCCGGCCCGCGCGGTAAGGCCAACCGCCGCTTCGGGATCACGACGCAGGCGCAGATAGGCCTCATCCAACCCCACCACCCCGCGCACCGACGATTGCAGCGCCAACGCGATGTGCGATGACAGACGCGGCGTCAGATCAGGACGCCAGGCGACAACCGCATCGGCATCGGCCTGCACCCCGCGATGCTCCACCTTTCCCAAGCCGCCGCCGGTCCACGCTTGCGCATCGGTAGCCACCACCGCCCCGGCCACGATCACACCCGAAAGCGTCGAACGATCAAACAGCCCTTGCGCGTGTGCGGCATGCCACGGCGACAGGCCGATGATGCAAAGCAGGCTGGCAAAGACGCGCGACATGGCCGGGGGTATTAGAGGATTGTGGTTAATTCGGCGTTTCTGGGGGTGGTGCTAACGGAGAAGTTCGGTCACCAGCGAAGGCTTCTTCGCAATCATGGCCAACAACACTTGCGCAGGACCGGTGGGGCGGCGTCGGCCGTGTTCCCAATTGAGCAGCGTACCCTTGGCCACGCCAATACTGCGCGCGAACGCGCCCTGCGAAAGGCCGGTGCTGGCGCGGATCGCGGCGACATCAACCACAGGCACTTCAACCTGGTGAACAACCGCCCCGGTCTTTTCGCCACGCGCGAAAGCCAGCGCCTCGTTCAGGCCTTCCATCACGCTATCATAGGCTTCGCTCATGATCTGGCTCCATACGTTGCAAGCAATTGCTTGCTCAAGGCTACTGCGGCCTCCTGTTCAGACTTGCTGAGGTTCGCCTTCTCATTCTTGGCGAAGACCGTCAGCAGAAACAGCGGAATGTCTTCACCACCGAACACGTAAATCGTGCGATACCCGCCGCTCTTGCCACCACCTTCGCGCGCGATGCGAACCTTGCGCAGACCGCCACCGAGCGACACCCCCGCTTCCGGGTTCGCTGCAAGAAAGGCAACGATGCCGCTACGTTCGTCATCAGACATAATCGCTCTGGCGCGTTTCAAGAACGACTCCAGTTCGACAACGGTGTGAAGGCGCTGCATGGAGTGCTGATATACGCTATTGACTTATACGTCAACGGCACACACCGGAGCGCCTCGCCCTTCCCTGCCCACAGATTTGTGATAATGTAGGAGCACGCATCGGAGCGAGATCAATGAGCAGCCTCACTATCGATATTACCGATCATCAGCTCCAAAGCCTCAACGCCCTTGCCGCGTTGCAGGGCAAAACGATCAAGCAATACGCTTTGGAGCGGCTCTTTCCCTCGACCGAGGAAGATCAGGCGTGGCACGATCTGAACGACCTGCTGGAACAGCGGATCAGCGAGGGGTTGGGCGGCGCTGTTTCTGGCAAAAACGTGAGGGCAATTTTGGAGGATGAACTGGGAGCGGGTGCTGCTGACGATTTGGGAGTTTGACAAACTGTCACTTTAACAACGTCCTATTAATTCAGGTCAACTTTATATAATTCCCGTTCTTATCAAATCTGAAGGTCGACAACCCCAGCATGCGAGCAAATACGCAGGAAATTTCATAAAATCCATCTTCATCGTAAACTTTATCCGGCATGTGAACTACTATGCTTTTAAACGGAAATATTGGGAAAATTTCGAATAACTGTTCAATTTTTAAGCTATCTTCATTAAACAACCCCGATGGAGTCGAGGTCATAGTCATTATGAGAAGATGGCCAATCGTAAAACATGTGCTCTGAAATGCAAAATCCACTTCGTTGCCTTCGAGAGAATCGCGTATTTTTGCTCCAAAATGATTGATATGAGTAAAAAGCGGAGTACTTTCCTTTCCAATACGTCCAATCCAGACAAACCAATCCTGCGGCACACTTTTCGTTTGAAAAATAAAAGACCGATGATCTGGAGGTATTGTCGCCGTATGTTGATCCGAAAATTCAGCGACACACGTTGTCATAGCCGCCCACGTTGACATTATGGCTTGATCATTTTGAGATAAAAGTGGCCACTCGTTTTTTATTAGTTTCGATAGGATTGGCTTAGCCTTTAGCTGTAATAAACTCATCCATCCGTTGTTGCAATCAGCACAAACAATTCGCAGTGTCTGAGAAAACATTGTCCCCGGACGCTCGAGTTTACCTCTTTTACCAACCCCATCAAGACTTGATACTACATGTCTAGACCGATGGTCATTGACCGGTAAATAGTTCCTCAACCATTTCGGGAGTATATGTTCTTTTGTAAGTCGCTTCGACGAGCCACAAAAAATGCACTTATATTTACTTTCAGGCATTGAGCGTCCCTAAAGATTCCTTGAAAGCAAACGGCTTAAAAAATGCCTGCTCTTTTTCTCAAACGCTTTTACCGCCGCTTCACCCCTTTTTCTTCTTCATCGCATCATGAAACCGGTCGGCCCAGCCCGGCTTCACCAGTTGCTCCGCGCGCACCATCCGCAACTCGCCATCACCCACATCGCGTGACACCGCACTGCCTGCCGCCACAATCGCATCCGCGCCGATCTTTACCGGCGCGATCAGGGCTGAGTTCGAGCCGATGAAGGCGCGTTCGCCGATGATGGTTTTGTGTTTGAAATAGCCGTCGTAGTTGCAGGTGATGGTGCCTGCGCCGATGTTGGCGCCTGCGCCCACATCGGCATCGCCGAGGTAGGTCAGGTGGTTGGCCTTGGCGCCCTTGTGCAGGACGGCGTTCTTGATTTCGACGAAGTTGCCGACTTTGGCCTTTTCTTCAAGCACCGCGCCGGGGCGCAGGCGGGCGTAGGGGCCGATCTGGACGCCTTCGGCCAAGGTTGCGCCTTCCAGATGGCTGAAGGCGTGGATCGTGACGTTGTCCGCCACGGTCACGCCGGGGCCGAAGAACACGTTGGGTTCGATCAGCACATCGCGGCCGATCTTTGTATCCCAGGCAAACCACACGGTTTTGGGGGCGATCAGGGTTGCGCCATCGGCCATGGCCTGCGCGCGGCGGCGCTGTTGCCAGCGGGCTTCGGCTTTGGCGAGTTCGGCGCGGCTGTTGATCCCGGCAACTTCGTCTTCATCCGCAGTCACGACGACTGCGCACGTGCGGCCATCGGCCAGCGCGATGTTGACCACATCGGGCAGGTAGTATTCGCCCTGCGCGTTGTCGTTACCTACGCGGGCGAGCAGGCCGAACAGGTCGGCACTGCGCAGCGCCATCAGGCCCGAATTGCAGGTGCGGCACTGGCGCTCTTCCTCGGTCGCGTCCTTGTGCTCCACCATTTTCACGATGTGGCTGCCCTCGGTGATGACGCGGCCATATTGCAGCGGGTCTGCCGGTTCAAAGCCGAGGACGACGGCGGCGGGGCTATCGGCTTCGTGCAGGCGGGCGATCATGGCCTGCATCGTTTCGGTGCGGACGAAGGGCACATCGCCATAGAGGATCAGCACATCGCCATCGAAGCCCGCCAGCGCGCCTTCGGCCTGCTGCACGGCGTGGGCGGTGCCAAGCTGCGGGTCCTGCACGGCGATGGTGGCGCTGCTGCCCAGCGCCTTTTCCAGCTGATCGCGCCCATGGCCTGCGACGACGACTTGGCGTTCAGGCGCAAGCTGGGCGGCGCTGGCCAGCAGGTGCATCAGCATGGGACGGCCGGCGATGGGGTGGAGGACCTTGTGCAGGTCGCTCTTCATGCGGGTGCCTTTTCCGGCGGCGAGGACGATGATGGCGAGCGGAGTAGTTTCGGTCATGCGGGCACCTTTGCCAGACAAATCTTGCGCTTTCCAGAACGGGACGGCACTTGCCCACGCTATGGCGGATTTTCCTTATGCAATCGTCGGATTCGATCTCGACGGCACGCTGCTCGATACCTCGCGCGACCTGTGCGTGGCCTTGAACCATGCGCTGGGGCTGGCTGGAAGGCCGCCGGTGCCGGTGGAGGACGTTTCGCGCCACATAGGCGGCGGGGCCGCGCAGATGCTGCGATCAGCGCTGATGGAATCGGGCGGGGTGGACGAGGCGGCGTTTGACGGGCTGCAGGCGGCGCTGGTGGCGTTCTATGCCGAGAATATCGCGCACCACACCACGTTCTTTGCAGGCGGCGCGGCGATGATGGATGCGCTGGATGCACGCGGGGTGAAGATCGCGATTGCCACGAACAAGAAGGAGGCGCTGGCCGTCCGCCTGTTCGAGGAACTGGGCATTCTGCACCGCTTTGCCTGCGTGATCGGCGGGGATACGCTGGGTCCGGGGCGCGCCAAGCCCAAGCCCGACATGCTGCACGAGATGGTGGCGCGGTGTGGTGGCGGGGCGGCGGCGTTTGTGGGGGATACCACGTTTGACGTAGGCGCGGCGAAGGCGGCGGGGCTGTCGGTGGTGGCGGTGCGGTTCGGGTTCAACGATCTGCCCGCGCACGAACTGGGCGCCGATGCAGTGATCGACCATTTCGACGAACTGGTGCCCGCGCTGGAAGCCCTCGCCAGTGCGGGGCGGACGGGGTAAGGCCGGGGGATGCAGCTTCCTCTTGCCTATTCGATTGGCGATCCGGCCGGCGTTGGCCCCGAACTGGCCGCGGCGGCATGGGCCGTGCGCGCTGAACACGGGTTGCCGCCGTTTTTCGTGGTGGGGTCAGCGCGGCTGGTGGAACAAGCGGCGCGGCGGCGGGGGCTGGCCGTGCCGGTCTGCACCGTCAAAGCGCCCGATGAGGTGGCCGATTGCTATGACGGCGCGCTGCCGGTGCTCGATCTGGGCGGCCATCCCTATACGCCGGGCGAACCGGACGATGCAGGGGCCGGTCTGGCCTTGAATGCGCTGGCCACGGCGACGGGGCTGGTCCGGTCGGGCGCGGCTTGCGCGCTGGTGACCGGACCTGTGGCAAAAAGCCGCCTTGCCCGCGTGGGCTTCAACCATCCGGGGCAGACCGAATTCGTGGCCGAGGCCTGTGGCATTACGCCCGAAAACGCGGTGATGATGCTGGCAGGCCCGAATTTGCGGGTGGTGCCGGTGACCGTCCACGTGCCACTGCGCGATGTGCCGGGGCTGCTGTCTATCGAACTGATCCGCAACCGTGCCGCGATCACGGCGGCCGGGCTGGTGCGCGATTATGGTATCACAAACCCGCGCCTGGCCGTGGCGGGGCTGAACCCCCATGCGGGCGAAGACGGGCGGATGGGGACCGAGGACGCCGAAATCGTTGGCCCTGCAGTTGCCGCGCTGCGCGAAGTCGGGATTGACGCGACGGGGCCTTTGCCACCCGACACAATGTTTCACGCAGAAGCACGCGCACGTTATGATGTGGCGATCTGCATGTATCACGATCAGGCATTGATCCCTCTGAAAGTGCTGGATTTTGATACAGGCGTGAACGTGACGCTGGGCCTGCCGATTGTGCGCACTTCGCCCGATCATGGCACGGCGTTCGGCATTGCCGGGACCGGCACCGCGCGGGTTGGCCCGACGATTGCGGCGCTGCGGATGGCGGGCGAATGTGCTGCGCGCAGGGCTTTGCTGTGACGGTGCTTGGGTATTCCATCCTTCGACAGGCTCAGGATGAGCGGTGGGGAAAAACGTGTTCAGGAACAACCGCTCATCCTGAGCCTGTCGAAGGATGCCAGCACCAATGACCGACCTTCCTCCCTTACGCGATGTCATCAACCGGCACGGCCTGTTTGCCACCAAGGCGCTGGGGCAGAACTTCCTGTTTGACGAGCAATTGCTGGACCGCATCGCGCGGGTGCCGGGCAAGTTGGCGGGTGAGAATGTGCTCGAAGTTGGCCCCGGCCCCGGCGGGTTGACACGGGCTCTATTGCGCGCAGGCGCGAAGGTGACGGCCATCGAGATGGACAAGCGGTGCTTGCCCGCCCTGGCTGAGCTTTCGGATGCGTTTCCGGGGCAGCTTACCGTAATTGCGGGCGATGCGACGAAGATTGATGCGGCGGCGCTGTTTGACGGGCCGTGGCATGTGGCGGCGAACCTGCCCTACAACGTGGGGACGGGGCTGTTTACCGGATGGCTTTCCGGTCAGGACTGGCCGCCGCAGTGGAAATCGCTGACGTTGATGTTTCAGTTGGAAGTGGCAGAACGCATCGTGGCGCAGGCAGGCTCCGATGCTTACGGGCGGCTGGCGGTGCTGGCACAGTGGCGCAGCGCCCCGCGCATTGCGATGAAAGTGCACCGCAGTGCGTTCACCCCGCCGCCAAAGGTGATGTCGGCCATCGTGCATGTGGAGCCGGGCGTAATGCCCGAAGGCGTTTCGGCGCGGATGCTGGAGCGGGTGACCGAGGCGGCATTTGGCCAGCGGCGCAAGATGCTGCGACAATCGCTGAAAGGCCTGCCGGGTGCGATTGATGCGCTGGAAGTGCTGGGGATTGATGTGCAGCGGCGGGCGGAGACTTTGAGCGTTGACGAGTTTGTTAGCATTGCGCGGGTTTTGACGAAGTAAGTCCCTCTTCCCGTTCGTGTCGTCCCCCTTCCCGTTCGTGTCGAGCGAAGTCGAGACACTTCAGCACCGCGCCAGCGTGTCTCGACCTCGCTCGACACGAACGGGAGATTGGGTGGTTATGCGGGTTCCGCCACTTTCGACATCGCCGCCTTCTTCTTGCGCCGCCATGCGTGGAGCAGCGGTTCGGTGTAGCCGTTGGGCTGTTCCACACCGTTGAACACCAGATCACAGGCGGCGCGGAAGGCGAAGCTTTCTTCCCAGTTGCCGGCCATTGGCTCATAGAGCGGATCGCCTGCGTTCTGCGCATCAACCTTGGCCGCCATGCGCTTGAGGCTGTCCATGACTTGCGCGTTGGTGGCGACGCCGTGCAGCAGCCAGTTGGCCATGTGCTGGCTGGAAATGCGCAAGGTGGCGCGGTCTTCCATCAGGCCCACGTCGTTGATATCAGGCACCTTTGAACAGCCGACGCCCTGATCGATCCAACGCACGACGTAGCCGAGCAGGCCTTGCGCGTTGTTGTCCAGTTCCTCGCGCACTTCGTCTTCCGACCAGTTCGCGCCATCGGCCAGCGGAATGGCCAGCAGCGCATCGAGACCGGGGACAGGCTCAGCCGCAATGCCTTCGCGCAAGCCAAACACCGGCACCTCATGGTAGTGCATCGCGTGGAGCGTGGCGGCGGTGGGCGATGGCACCCAAGCGGTGTTGGCCCCGGTCTTCGGGTGACCAATCTTCTGGTCCATCATGTCGCGCATCATGTCGGGCGCGGCCCACATGCCCTTGCCGATCTGCGCCTTGCCGGACAGGCCCTGCTTCAAACCGATGCAAACGTTGCGCTTTTCGTAAGCCGCGATCCAGCCGGAGCCTTTGATCGCGCCCTTGCGGATCATCGCGCCGGCCTGCATCGACGTGTGGATTTCGTCGCCTGTACGATCGAGGAAGCCGGTGTTGATGAACACGATGCGGTCCTTCACGGCGTGGATGCAGGCGGCAAGGTTGGCAGACGTGCGGCGCTCCTCGTCCATCACGCCGACTTTCACCGTGTGGCGGGCAAGGCCGAGCAGGTCTTCGACGGCATCGAACAGGTCGTTGGTAAAGGCGCACTCCTCTGGCCCGTGCATCTTGGGCTTGACGATATAGACGCTGCCTGTGCGGCTGTTTTGATAGCGGCCAAGGCCCTTGATATCGTGGCAGGCAATCGCGCTGGTGATCACCGCGTCCATCACGCCTTCGGGAATCTCGCTGCCATCGGGCAGGAGGATCGCCGGGTTGGTCATCAGATGGCCGACATTGCGGACGAAGAGCAGGCTGCGGCCGGGCAGGGTCAGCGCATTGCCATCAACGCCGGTCCATGCGCGGTCCGGCTCCAGCGCGCGGGTCATCGTCTTGCCGCCCTTCTGGAAGCTGGCCTCCAGATCGCCGCGCATCAGGCCGAGCCAATTGCGATAGGCGACGAGCTTGTCTTCGGCGTCCACCGCCGCGATGGAATCTTCGAGGTCAACGATGGAGGTGAGCGCGGCTTCCATCACGATATCGGCAATACCCGCCTTGTCGTCCTTGCCGACGGGATGCGTGCGATCCAGCACGATCTCCACGTGCAGGCCATTGTTGATCAGCAGCAGTCCGCCTGCCTTGCGCGCGACCAGTTGCGCCGCATCGGCCAGTGGCGGGTCGCCTGCGCCGTCCCATTCGGTCCAGCTGCCGGTGGTGAGCGGGAATGTGGCATCAAGGAACGCGCGGCCAGCGGCGACCACGGCGCTCCCACGCGCCTTGTCATAGCCGCCGGGCTTTGCGGGCGCGGCATCGAGCGCATCGGTGCCGTACCATGCGTCATAAAGGCTGCCCCAGCGCGCGTTGGCGGCGTTCAGGACAAAACGGTCGTTGAGGACGGGCACCACGAGTTGCGGCCCGGCCATCGTGGCGATTTCGGGATCGACGTTCTGCGTGTCAATCTGGAAATCGGCAGGTTCGGGGACGAGATAGCCGATTTCTGTCAGGAACGTGCGGTATTCAGCCGCATCAATGGGCTTGCCGCGCCGGTCCAGGTGCCACGCGTCGATCTGCCTTTGCAGTGCATCGCGCTTGGCCAGCAGCGCTCGGTTCACCGGGGTGAAGCGATGTACCAGCGCGGCAAAGCCCTGCCAGAAGGCGTGTGGTTCAAGACCCAATGGTCCCAGAACTTCGCTGTCGATGAAAGTGGCGAGGCTTGCATCAACTTGCAGGCCGTGGCGCTCAATCCGTTCGTTCATATCACCCATGTCCGTATGCTCACATAAACAGCGCCCGCGCGATGATCGCTTGCGTTGATTCCGTTGGACCTGGGGAGGAACGTCCAAGCCTATGCCCAGTTTTGAGCGGATTGGCAACACGGTGCGATCACCGCCATCGTCATCCTGAACTTGTTTCAGGATCCATTTCGCCAATCAGACTGCGGCTTGGAGTGATAGATGGACCCTGAAACAAGTTCAGGGTGACGAAACAGAGAGCTTCTTTGGCAGACCACGCAGGTTGGCAATGTTTGAAGGGGTTCACCCCATGCGCCCGAACGGCTAGGCTGGTTGCAGATGCAACAGCTTTCCTTCACCGAACAGGCGCTGCTCGCGCCGATTGATGCCGCCGCGATGCTTTCGCAGGTCGAGCAATGGTGCGCGACCAACACCGGCACTGGCAATCTGCCCGGCCTTGCGCAACAATGGGACTTGCTGGCGGAGGCCTTTGCGACGCTGCCGGGAGAGGTCCGCAAGGTCGATCCCGCCTCGGTCAGCGCCATCGCACCTGACGGGACCGAGCGCGAGACGGCCAACGGCGCGCATCTGGTGCTATCGGTGCGACCAAAGGCCGCGCGCCGCTACTTGCTGACCGGTCACATGGACACGGTGTTTGCGCCAACGCACCCGTTCCAGACGCTGCGCTGGCTGGACGACGAGACGCTGAACGGGCCCGGCGTGGCCGACATGAAGGGCGGCATTGCGATAATGCTGGCCGCATTGCAGGCGTTTGAAGCCAGCCCGGTGGCGGCGTCGGTGGGCTATGATGTGCTGATCAATTCGGACGAGGAGACCGGCAGCTTGTCCTCCGCGCCGCTGATTGCTGAACTGGCCGCGGGCAAGGCGGCGGCGCTGACCTATGAACCCTCTGCCCTGCCCGATGGCACTTTGGCGGGAGACCGCCCCGGCAGCGGCAATTACAGCGCGGTGATCAAGGGCCGCTCGGCCCATGCCGGGCGCAATCCGCAGGACGGGCGCAATGCCATTCTGGCCGCGGCTGATCTGGCATTGCGGTTGAAGGCGCTGGAGGAGCCGGGGCTATCGGTGAACCCGGCGCGGATCGATGGCGGGAGTGCCAATAACGTTGTGCCCGATCACGCGGTGCTGCGGTTCAATGTGCGGCCCCGCATGGCCGAACAGGCGGGCCGGTTCGAAGCCGCGCTGCGCGAGGCGGTGCGTGTGATCGAGAAGCTGCACGATGTGGCCATTCACCTGCACGGCGGCGTATCGCGCCCGCCCAAGCCGCTGACGCTAGAGGCGACTGCGCTGTTTGGCCTGGTGCGCGAATGTGGCGAAGCGCTGGGGCAACCAATCCGCTGGCAGGCATCGGGCGGGGTGTGCGATGGCAACAACATTGCCGCCTGCGGGGTGCCTGTGGTCGATACGATGGGCGTGCGCGGTGGGGCTATCCATTCGGATCAGGAGTTCCTGATCGTGCCATCGCTGGCCGAACGCGCCGCGCTATCCGCACTGGTGCTGCACCGACTTTCCGGGGGAAATTGATGACGTTCCGTATCCGCGCGGCGCGCGCGAGTGATCTGCAGCCGTTGTATGAAATGGCCAAGCTGACCGGCGGGGGCTTCACCAATCTCCCCGCAGATCGCAAGGCTTTGACCACCAAACTGCGCCGCGCGGCAGAAGCCTATGCCAACACTGATCCGGGCGATCCGCGCAATCCGCACGACGAACTGTTCGTCTTCGTGCTGGAAAATGCGGCCACCGGCGAAGTGCGCGGCACGTCGCAGATTTTCACCAACGTGGGCCGCAAATGGCCGTTCTATTCCTATCGCATGGCCACGCTGACGCAGCATTCGAAAGAACTGAACCGCACGTTTCGGGCTGAGATGCTCAACCTTGTCACCGATCTGGAAGGATCAAGCGAGGTGGGCGGCCTGTTCCTCCATCCGAACGAACGTGCAGGCGGCTTGGGCATGTTGCTGGCCCGCAGCCGCTATCTGTTCATCGCGATGCACCGCCAGCGCTTTGGCGAGAAGATTCTGGCCGAGTTGCGCGGCGTGATTGATGAGCGCGGGGGATCGCCATTCTGGGATGGTGTGGCCGGGCGTTTTTTCGGCATGAGTTTTCAGGAAGCGGACTATTTCAACGCGATCAACGGCAACCAGTTCATTGCCGATCTGATGCCCAAGCACCCTGTTTATATCGCCATGCTGCCCGAAACCGCGCGCTCGGCCATCGGGTTGCCACACCCATCGGGCCGCGCAGCGATGCGGATGCTGGAGGAGGAGGGCTTTGCCTATGAAGGCTATGTCGACATCTTCGACGGTGGCCCGACCATGACGGCGCGGACGGACCGGGTGCGATCGATCTGTGAGGCGAAGGAACTGCCGGTGGCGGTTGTGGGCGCACCGGAATGTGGTGTGAAAGCGCTGGTCGCCACTGGCCAGCTTTCGGATTACCGCTGCACCTTTGCCGAAGTTTGCGAGACGCCTGAAGGCCTGACGCTTGCCCCAGAGGCCGCTGCGGCGCTGGGTGTGAGCGCGGGCGACAAGGTCTGGTTCGTGAGCCGCTAACCCCCTTCCCGTTCGTGTCGAGCGAAGTCGAGACACGCGCGCGCCAGAGTGTCTCGACTTCGCTCGACACGAACGGAATTCAGGAAGAGTAATTAATGCCTCTGGTAGAAATCAACTTCGATGGTCTGGTTGGCCCGAGCCATAACTACGCAGGGCTGAGCCTTGGCAATCTGGCCTCGTCCAGCCATGCGGGTGAGGTATCCTACCCGCGTGCGGCGGCGCTGCAGGGACTGACCAAGATGCGGCACAATCTGGGACTGGGACTGGCGCAAGGGCTGTTTGCGCCGCTCCCACGGCCAAATCCGGTGTTCCTGAACGCGCTGGGGCTAGGCAGCATTGACGAGGCCGACCCTGCACAGCGCAGATTGCGCGCGGCGGCGTGGTCTGCCTCAGCGATGTGGACGGCCAATGCGGCCACGGTGAGCCCCGCGCCGGATACGGCAGACGGGCGCTGCCATCTGAGCACGGCGAACCTTGTCACGATGCCGCACCGCTCGCAGGAATGGCCTGATACGGTGCGCCAGTTGCGGCTGGCCTTTGCGGACGCTACGCATTTTGCGGTGCATGATGCCGTGCCCGCCTGCTTTGGCGATGAGGGCGCGGCCAATCACATGCGGATGTGTGCCGCCCATGACGCGCCGGGGCTGGAAATCTTCGTCTACGGCAAGACCGGAGGAGCCTTCCCGGCGCGGCAGCATGAGCAGGCCAGCCGAGCGGTGGCGCGGGTGCATGGGCTTGATCCGGCGCGGTGCCTGTTTGTGGAGCAATCGGGCGAGGCCATCGCCGCTGGCGCATTCCACAACGATGTGGTGGCCGTGGCCAATGAGCGGGTGCTGTTTGCGCACGAGCAGGCCTTTGCCGATCCCGAAGGCACGTATACCGCAATCCGGGAGCGACTGCCCGAGGCGGAGATCGTGGTCGTGCCCGCCAGCGCGGTGAGCCTGGCCGATGCAATCAAAAGCTACCTGTTCAACGCGCAATTGCTGACATTGCCATCAGGTGAGATGGGCCTCGTAATTCCGCTGGAGGCTTGGGAAATGCCCTCGGTGCGGGCCTGGCTGGATGGCCACGTGGCCTCGAACGGGCCGATCCGGCGGGTGTTTCCGGTGGATGTGAAGCAATCGATGGCCAATGGCGGCGGCCCTGCCTGTCTGCGCCTGCGCGTTGTCGCCGATCCTTCCACTGTCGATCCGCGGTTTCTGCTGGATGAGGCAAGGATTGCGCGGGTTGAGGCAGTGGTGGCGGCCAAGTGGCCCGAACAGATTGATCCTGTTGATCTGGGACGGGAATCACTGGCGCAAAGCGTGATTACGGCGCGCGCTGCGCTGCTGGAAACGCTGGAATTGCGGGAACTCGCCTGAAACCTTGCGCGTATCCCTGACACATCCCTGACACAAGGGCCTTGTCCGCTTGTCGCTGCGCTTTACAGTGAAGCCTGCGTTAACCAAGCTGGCACCCCGCCCCATATGATCTGGCACGATCATTGCTGTGACAGTGGAAAGACAAAAGGACACCGTTCAGGATGCTTCGCAAGTTTGGTCGCCTCTTTGTTATCAAGACCCGGTTCGAAGCCTTCGCGGTGATCTACGCACTGTCGCTGGGCGCAGTGGAGCGCGGCAAGGCCTACCTTACCGAATATCCGGGATTTGGCGGGCAATTGCTGTTTCTGGCAGCAACGGGCGCGGTGTTCATCGCCGGGGCCAAGATCCTCGACGCGGTGCGGATGGAAACCGAAGCGCGCGAGCGGGCAGAGGCTTCGGCTGAGGCCTGAGCTTTGGGCGGCATGCTTCGACAAGCTCAGCATGAGCGAGATCACACGCTTACTTCTGAAAATCCGTCACCCTGAACTTGGTTCAGGGTCCATTTCTCAATCGAGACCGATGCTTGTTTGGCACCATGGATCCTGAAACGAGTTCAGGATGACGAAGCCTGTGCCAGTGGCCTGTGCCAGTGCAATCTGCACGAACGCCAAAAGTGGGGAAATAGGGCGATTCTGTTGCTAGGCTCGCCCCCAGCCCCCGGTTTCCGATTCTGTTACCCGGTTCGGTCCGAACCGTGCTTTCGCTTTATAACTTCAGGGCGTTAGCCCCTAGAATTATGCTGCGAGAGCAAGTGCTTCGTTGTCGTTGGCACTTGTGAGTTGTGAGCCTATAACAGGTTACTCAGCCTGGGCAAAAACAGCGCTTTTCAACACACGTCGATCCTAGTTCGGCCCCATCAACACCCTTGCGACAACAAGGCCCGCATCCCAAGGGACACGGTAGTGATGGTGGAGCCGCCGGGTACCGCCCCCGGGTCCGCTGTGCCTATTGCACGCCGCAGTTTATCACCATAGCCGGTCGAAACCGGCAGGAGTGCATATAGGGCGTGTCGCGGAAATGAAAAGAGGCGGGTTTGCACCCACCCTTCTCTGGTTGGCTCTTTTACCCTTATGAGGCCGTCATCCCCGCGCAGGCGGGGATCCAGTCAAACGGAAGCGCCATCGCGTTGCGACGACGTTTCTGTCGCTGGATTCCCGCCTGCGCGGGAATGACGAAGGGATTAGTGGTTACTTCTTGAGGGCGTCGCGGATTTCGGCGAGCAGTTCGACTTCAGTCGGCCCAGCAGGCGCAGCGGGTTCTTCGGGCTTGGCCAGAACCTTGTTGGCCTGTCGCACGATCAGGAAGATCACGAAGGCCAGAATCAGGAAGTTGATGATCGCGGTAATGAACGCGCCCCAGCCGAGCATGGCAACGCCCGCTGTCTTGAGCGCGGCATACGTCATCTCACCCTTGTAGTCTGCCGGGATGGTGCCGAGCACGACGAACTTCTGGCTGAAATCAACCCCACCCGTCACGGCGCTGATCAGCGGCATAATCACATCGTCAGTCAGCGACGAGACGATCTTGCCAAAAGCCGCGCCAATGATCACACCGACCGCGAGATCGAGCACGTTGCCGCGTGCGATGAAGGCCTTGAATTCTGAGAGCATATCGACCGGTTCCCCCTTAGAAACATTAACCATATTGGGAAAGCCGTGTGCCAGCCACTGCCCGGCGCGACAAGACACAAACGGTTGCAATCCGGTTCCATACTTGAACAGTCACGTCGGACCTCTATCTGTTGTAGCATCCGGGTCGCGTTTGTGGCCCTATCAAGGGGATGACTTTTCAATGGCCGCACACGTTTTGAACAAGATGGGCCGCTTCAGCCAGATCGCCTTTGCCAGCGTTGCCGCAGCCAGCCTTTCGGCCTGCGGGATCAATTCCGTGCCCACCGCCGAAGAAGAGGCCAAGGCGCGTTGGGCCGATGTGGAAAGCTCCTATCAGCGCCGTGCCGACCTGATCCCCAACCTTGTGGCCACGGCCAAGGGTGCAGCGGCATCGGAAACCACGATCCTGACGAACGTGACCAATGCGCGCGCCGCGGCCACATCGATCAACATCACGACTGATGATCTTTCGAACCCGGCAGAGTTCGAGAAATTCCAGAGCGCGCAGAACCAGTTGACGCAGGCGCTGGGCCAGCTGCGCACGGTGGTGGAAAACTATCCGCAGCTGCAAAGCCAGGCGCGCTTTGCCGATCTGATGGTGCAACTGGAAGGCACCGAGAACCGCATCAACGTGAGCCGCACGCGCTATAACGAAGCGGTGCAAGCCTATAACACCACGATCCGCACCTTCCCCGATGCGATTGGCGCAAAGCTGATCCACGGGGCCAAGCCGATGGTGCCGTTCAAGGCTGCTGCCGGTGCGGAGGCCGCGCCGACGGTGAACTTTGACATGAACGCGCCTGCTGGTCCGAACGCTGCTCCGGCAACTGGACAATAATATGACCCGCCCCCCAAGGGCTTTGGCGCGGGCATTGTGGCAGATTTGGGCGGTGCTGCTCCTGCTGATGGCAGGTGCAGCACATGCCGCCCTGCCCGCGCGGCCCGATGGCCCGGTGCTGGATCAAGCCAACATCCTTCCCGATGCCGATGAAGCCGCGCTGACGCAGAAGCTGACTGCCTATACCGCCCAAACTGGACGGGCGATCATCGTGGCCACCGTTCCGTCGCTTGATGGCGTGGACGTGGCCGATTATGCGCAGCAACTGGCGGAGAGTTGGGACATTGGCGGAGCCAAGACCGAACAGGGCGTGCTGTTCCTTATTGCACCTGCCGACCGCAAGCTGCGCATTCATGCTGCGCGCGGAGTGCAGGAGCGCCTGCCCGATGTGCTGGCAGGCCGCATCCTGCGCGACGAGGTGACACCGCGTTTCCGCGCCGGTGACTATGCTGGCGGCGTAAACGCTGCGGTCGATCAGATCATCGCACAGCTCAACCGCGACCCCGCCGATGCCAAGGCCATTGCCGAGGCCGCAGCGGCAGCCCAGCGTGATGGCGCTTCCAGCAGCGGGGGCACCATTGCCAGCGCGGTCTTCTGGATCATCCTGATCGTGGTGGCGATTGCCATCTTCGGGCGGCGCAATCGCGGATTTGCCCATCGCCGCAGCGGCATTGATCCGGGCGTAGTGCTATGGGGAATCAGCGAAATCGCGCGGGCGGCATCGCACAGCAACAGCAATTCGGGTTGGGGCGGTTCCAGTTGGGGCGGCTCGGATTCGGGCGGTGGCTTCGGCGGATTTGGTGGCGGTGGTGGCGGCTTTGATGGCGGCGGCGCTTCGGGGGACTGGTGATGGCTAAGCCTGCAATGACAGCTTCGGATCACAAGATCGTATCCGATGCGGTGGCCGCTGCCGAGGCTGGCAGCGCGGGCGAGATTGTCACCATCGTGACGTCACGTTCCGATGCCTACCACGACATCGCGCTGATCTGGTCTGCCGTGGCGGCCCTTCTGGCGATGACAGCGCTGGAAATTGCGCCGATGGTCGCCTTGGGCATGGTTGAGCGCGCACTGGGTCTGTGGGGCCACGATTGGACGCCGCGTGGCGTGTTGGGCGTGGCCATCACTTTGGCCGCGCTGAAGTTCATGGCCGTATACCTGCTGATGCGGTTCACACCGCTGGGCCTGTGGCTGACGCCGCGTTTCATCCGCAATGCTCGCGTACGCTCCCGCGCACTGACCTGCTTTCGCGTGGGTGCAGAGAGCCGGACTTCCGGCCGCACCGGCGTGCTGATCTATGTCAGCCTTGATGAGCATCACGCCGAAATCATCGCCGATGCCGCCATCGCATCGAAAGTTGCGCCCGACACGTGGGGCTATGCGATGAAGGCCATGCTCGATCCGCTGCGCGCAGGCCAGATTGCCCAAGGGATCGCCGCAGCCGTTGCCGAAGTGGGCAAGGTTCTGGCCGAACACCTGCCCCGCCACGCCGACGATGCCAACGAATTGCCAGACAGGTTGATCGAAGTATGAGCCTTGAAGAAGAGTATCGCGACCATCCCGAACAGGTGCAGTGGCAGGGCCGCTATATCGTGGCCAAGACGCGCGGCCGGTGGGAATATGTCGGCCGCAATCGCAACATCAAGGCCGCGGTGATCCTCGCCATTGAGGATGGCCACGTGCTGCTGGTCGAACAGTTCCGCGTGCCGCTGGGCCGCCCCTGTATCGAACTGCCCGCCGGGTTGATCGGCGATGAGGCTGGCGCGGAACATGAAGATGCCGCCACCGCCGCTGCGCGCGAACTGGAAGAGGAAACCGGTTATCGCCCCGGACGGATCGAATCGCTGGGCGAGTTCCACTCCTCCCCCGGCATGGTGACCGAGGCCTTCACGCTGTTCCGCGCGCTGGATCTGGAAAAAATTTCAGAAGGCGGCGGCGTGGAAGGCGAAGGCATCACCGTACACCGGGTTGCCCTTACGGAAATCGAGAGCTTCCTGTCGGCCAAGCGGGCTGAGGGCTATGCCATCGATACGCGGATGCTGCTCTTGCTCTCACCCTCGATCCTGGGCTGATACGTCTGCCGCTTGCGCGATGCGCGCCAAGTTGCTTGTCTGCTTTCCCAACACGCCAAACTGCATGCGCCCCCGCGCAGGCGGGGGCCTCAGGCCGTTTACGCGAGTGTTTCGTAACACGCCTGAGACCCCCGCCTTCGCGGGGGAGCGGGGGTTATTCGGGTGGTGGGCGCGTAGATAATCGGGAGAGAGACATGGGCAGAGTTCAAGGCAAGAAAGCCCTCATCACCGGCGCAGCACAGGGGCTTGGCGCGGCACATGCGTGGATGCTGGCGCGTGAGGGCGCGAAGGTGCTGCTGACCGATATCAACGGCGATGGTGCCGCCACGCAGGCCGAGGCCATCAACGCCGCACTGGGCACCGGCACCGCTTTTGCCATGCGCCACGATGTGACCAGCGCCGACGCTTGGGACGCGGCCATGGCGCTGGCCGCTGAAAAGATGGGCGGGCTTTCGGTGCTGGTGAACAACGCGGGCGTCGGCGTTGCCGGGAATATCGAAACCTGCACGCTGGAGGAATGGCATCGCGGCTTTGCCATCAACGTCGATTCCGTGTTTCTGGGCTGCCAGAAGGCCCTGCCGCTGCTGCGCGACAGCCAGCCTTCATCCATCGTCAACATCAGTTCCATCGCGGGCCTGATCGCGTCTGACACCATGCCCGGTTACAATGCCAGCAAGGCCGCAGTGTGGATGCTGTCCAAATCGGTCGCGCTCTTTTGCGCCAAGCGCGGCTGGGACATCCGCTGCAATTCGGTCCACCCGACCTTTGTGGACACGCCAATCCTTGATGGCATCGCCACCAATGCCAACATGGAAAAATCCGTCGTCATGGGCAAACTCGCCCGCCAGATCCCACTGGGCCGCGTGGGCGAGCCAGACGAGATTGCAGCAGGCGTGCTCTATCTGGCAAGCGACGAAAGCCGGTTCATGACCGGCGCTGAGCTGAAGCTGGACGGCGGGATATCGGCGATGTGAAAAACAAAGGGCCGGTCGAACGTAATGTCCGACCGGCCCTTGCCAACCTCAAATCCGTTCCGCGTCAGAAAACCACGACAGACCGGATCGATTTGCCCGCGTGCATCAGGTCGAACGCAGTGTTGATCTCTTCCAGGCCCATCACGTGGGTGATCATCGGATCAATCTCGATCTTGCCGGTCATGTACATGTCGACGATCTGCGGCACATCTTCCTTGCCCGCTTCGGCCACGCCGATGATGATGCTGGTGCCCCAGCCGCGGTGGCAGGCTTCCAATGCGGTGCGCATCACTTCGGTGTTGCCGGTGGCGTCGAAGGTATAGTCCGCGCCGCCGTCAGTCATCTCGACGATCTTGGCGACGGTGTCCTCGCGGCTCATACCCTTGGAATTGAGGAAGTCGGTCATGCCGAAGCGGCGGCCCCACTCCTCGCGGTCGGGGTTGATATCCACACCGATGATCTTGTTCGCACCCGCCATCCGCGCGCCTTGCAGCACGTTGAGGCCGATGCCGCCAAGGCCGAACACCACGACATTGTCACCGGGCTGCACATTTGCGGTCTTGGTAACAGCGCCGACGCCGGTGGTCACGCCGCAGCCGATGTAGCAGGCGGACTGGAACGGCGCGTCTTCGCGAATCTTGGCGACCGCGATTTCGGGCAGGACGGTGAAGTTCGAGAACGTGCTGCAGCCCATGTAGTGATAGATCGGCTGGCCCTTGTACGAAAAGCGCGTGGTGCCATCGGGCATCAGGCCTTTGCCCTGCGTGGCGCGGATCGCGGTGCACAGGTTGGATTTGCCCGACAGGCAGGTTTTGCACTTGCCACATTCGGGCGTGTAGAGCGGGATCACGTGGTCGCCCGGCTTTACCGAGGTGACGCCAGCGCCCACTTCGCGAACAATGCCTGCGCCTTCGTGGCCCAGCACGCTGGGGAACAGGCCTTCGCTGTCAAACCCGTCGAGCGTGTAGGCATCAGTGTGGCACACGCCTGTGGCCATGATTTCGACCAGCACTTCACCGGCCTTGGGCCCTTCAAGATCGAGTTCGACGATCTCCAGCGGTTGCTTGGCGGCGAAGGCTACGGCGGCGCGGGTCTTCATTTCGGCGGTCTCCCATAAACGTGGCGGCGCGATAGCATAATTGCTAAGCCGGTGTTAAATCGCCTGATATGATAAACACTGTTGCAAGACGAGAACAATGAGCAATCGCTGGGACGGGATCGATGAAGTGGTGGCGGTGGCCGATGCGGGCACATTTGTGGCCGCAGCCAAGCGGCTGGGATCATCCACATCGCACGTTAGCCGCGCCGTTGCGCGGCTGGAGCAGAGCCTTGGCGCGCAGTTCTTTCACCGCACCACCCGCGCAGTCAGCCTCACCGATACCGGCCGCACGCTGGTCGACCAGTTCCGCCGGTTGATTGCCGAGCGGGACGAGGCGATTGCTATGCTGGACTTGCAGGGCGAGCCGCAGGGCCATTTGCGCATCACCTGCCCGACCGCGCTAGGCGAGCGCTTCGTGGCCCCCATCGTGCGCGCCTATGTACAAGAATATCCCAAGCTTTCGGTGGAACTGGACTTGTCGAACCGCGTGGTTGAGCTGGTCTCCGAAGGGTTCGACCTTGCCATCCGCACCGGCACCCTGCCCGACAGCCGCCTGATCCGCACCCAGATTGCCACGCGCGGGATCGTTACTTGCGCGTCGCACGCCTATCTCGCCGCACATGGCACGCCGCAGGTGGTGGACGATCTTGATGCGCATGACTGCATCCCGGCGACATCGGACACCTGGCGCTATCGCGTGGACGGCGAAGTGCGCACGATCCGCCCGCGTGGTCGCTGGCGCTGCAGCAATGGCGCGGCGGTGTTCGATGCGGCGGTGGCAGGCATGGGGCTGTGCCAGTTGCCCGCGTTCTATGTGAGCCGCGCGCTCGCCGAGGGCACATTGGTGGAAGTGCTGGGCGGTTTCCGGCCAGAGGATGATCCGATCTGGGCGGTCTATCCGCAGCGCCGCCATCTCCTGCCCAAAGTCCAGCGGCTGATCGACAAGCTGCGCCGCGAGTTGCCCGCCAGCCTGCTGCAGGGGTAGCAGGCCCAGTGGAATGGCCGAAAAATCAGGCATGGCAACGTTCACATAAATAGCTATGCAGGCGTCATGACATGGTCGGCCACAACGGCTAGACCGGAAAACAAGCGGCCCGTCAGTGGCTGGCGGAGGAGAGAGACGTGTCGGCAAGCCCCATTTCCCAGAAATCTGCATCCAAGAAAGCCGCCTTTGCGGCGCTGACCGTGCTGTTCTTTGCCTGGGGCTTCATCACATCGCTGATCGATCCGCTGGTGGCCGCGGTGAAGGGTATCTTTACGCTGAGTTCGCTGGAGGCGCAGCTTTCGGCCTTTGCGTTCTTCATCGCCTATGGCGTGATGAGCTTTCCCGCCGCCGCGATCATCGGCCGCATCCGCGCGGTTCCGGCAATCCTGCTGGCGTTGACCACGATGACACTGGCCTGTCTGGTCATGCTGTGGGCCGCCAACATTGCCTCCTATCCACTCGTGCTCACCGGGTTGTTCATGCTCGCTGCCGGAATTACCGTTCTGCAGGTGGCGGCGAACCCGCTCGCAGCCGCAATGGGCAACCCCGAAGGCAGCCACTTCCGGCTCACCCTTTCGCAGACGTTCAATTCGTTCGGAACGTTCCTTGGGCCAGCGCTCGGGGCGTCACTGTTCCTGAAGGGCGTGGAAGTGTCCGACGGCGTGGCCTTGACGCCCGAAGTGCGCGAGGCGGCGCTGGCCGGGATCGACCGCGCCTATTTCTGGATCTGCGGGCTGCTGATCGTGCTGCTGGCGTTCTTTTTCTTCAACCGCGCGCGCATTTCCGCTGCGGCCCCGCCTGCCCAGCCGACCGGCGGAATCGGCGCGCTGCTGGCTCAGGCGTTCTCCTCACGCTGGGCAGTGCTGGGCGCTGGCGCGATCTTCATCTATGTGGGCGCAGAAGTGGCCATCGGCACGCAGATGGCGTTTTATCTGAGCGATAAGGCGATCTGGGGCGCCAGCCTTGAACAGGCGGGCAAGGCCGTTTCGTTCTACTGGGGCGGCGCGATGGTGGGCCGCGCGGTGGGCACGGTGCTGCTGGCCCGGTTCCCCGCCGCAAAGCTGATGATGCTGTTTGCCGCGATTGCCGCAGCGATGTGCGCCTACCTGTTCCTCGTCGGCGGGGTTTCTGCAGGCTATATCGCGCTGTCCATCGGCCTGTTCAATTCGATCATGTACCCGGTGATCTTCACGCTGACGCTGGAGCGATCGTCGGCCAGCGAAGAGGCGACTTCGGGCCTGCTGTGCACTGGCATTATCGGTGGTGCGCTGATCCCGGCGCTGGCAGGCGCGATGACCGACGCTGCTGGCATCTTTGTCTCATACCTGCTGCCGATGGCCTGTTACATCCTGCTCGCCGCATTTGCCGCCAGCGCGGCCAAGGCCCCGGTGCTGCGCCGGCCGGAGCGCGAAAGCCTGCACTGATCCGATGCACCCGGCCACAAGCCGACCCTTGCAGCCCCGGTGACGGTTTCAGGACCATCGCCGGGGCCAACTTTTTTGCGCGCAAGGAAAGTAGCATGCCGTAGCGTAAGCACGACAGGCCACCGCAAACGTCCAATTCCACCCCTTTCCCTTTACGTAAACTTCCACTAGCCCTTCGTCAGAAGAGTCGTGTGAACACGTCGGAAAAGGCGGGAGTGGATATTGGAGCGCCATCCAGAAATGCCGGGCAAGGCCATTGGCCAGATTGCGGCGGAAATGGAAAGCAGCCTGCACGCCGCGGACGGCAGCGGGTTTTCGCTGCGCGGTGTGGATGGCTGGTTGCAAGGCCGCACCATGTATGGCGGAGCATCGTCGTTTCTGGCCTATGCCGCCGCGCGCAAGGCCCGGCCTGACCTGCCCCCGCTGCGGGGCGGCCAGATTGGCTTTATCGCTCCAGTTGGCCCCGATGTGGACATCACCGTCAGCGTGCTGCGCGAGGGCAAGAGCGTGGCCAATGTCCAGACGGATCTGCACAGCGGCGGCACCCTTGCCCATCGCGCGGCTTGGGTGTTTGGCCGCGCCCGCCCATCGAATGGCACGATTGCTGCGCCCCGCGCCGAGAATTTCGTAGCCTATGACGAGATGGAGACGCTGGGCTCGCCCGAGGGCCTGCACTTCGTCCACAACTTCGAACTGCGCCGGGGAGAGGCCAAAGGCGATGTGCGCCCCGGCGTGGTGCGCCGCTGGGTGCGTCTGAAGGACCGCGACGGGCTCGACCCCATCGGCGAGCTGGTGCTGATCGGCGATACGCTGCCACCCGGATCGATCCGCGCGATGGAACGCCAAGGCCCGATCAGTTCGATCAACTGGTCGTTCACCCTGCTGGGAGACAGCCCCGCCACGCGCGATGGCTGGTGGCTGCTGGAAACCGCATCGAACCACATGGCCGAAGGGTTCAGCAGCGAGACTTTGCGGATGTGGAACACCGATGGTGTGCAGGTGATGCAAGGCATTCAAAGCGTTGCAATTTTTGGCTAAGGGATGGTGAAGATGCAGCTTGCAGACGCAAAGGCTCTGGGATTTGAACCGGACCGCCTGAACCGGATCGGCGCGTTTCTGGACGAACGCTATATCACCAGCGGCCGCCTGCCCGGCCTTGATGTGCTGGTCGCCCGCGATGGCGAGCCGGTTTACCGCCACACCAGCGGCATCGCGCGCGCTGATGGCACGCCGATGGCGGCTGACACGCTGTGCCGCATCGCCTCGATGACCAAGCCGCTCACCTCGGTGGCCTTCATGATGCTGGTGGAAGAAGGCAAAGTGGCGCTGGACGATCCGGTGACCAGCGTCGTGCCCGAATTTGCGGGGCTTGGTGTCTATACTGGCGGCGGCGGCGAGGCGGAATTCTTCCCCGCACGGCCTGCCCCGGTGATGCGCATGGTGGACCTCATCACGCACCAGTCCGGCCTCACCTATGGCATCCAGAACCGCACCAATGTGGACGCCGCCTATCGCAAGGGACGGCTGGATGGGCATGCCAGCCTGCCAGGGAATGACCACTTCATCGCAGAACTGGCCAAGCTGCCGCTGGAATTTTCCCCTGGCGAAGCGTGGAACTATTCGGTCGGCACTGATGTGCTGGGCGTGATCGTGGCGCGGCTTTCCGGCATGAGTCTGGGCGAATTTTTCCGCACCCGCATTTTTGAACCGCTCGGCATGGTGGACACCGGCTTCTACTGCCCTGACGACAAGGCGCACCGTTTGGGTGATGCCTGGGCCTATCAGGCCGGAGAGCCGCCGCAACTGTTCGATCCCGCAGAGAAATCGGGCACGCGCCGGGTGCCGCGCTTTGAAAGCGGCGGCGGCGGGCTGCTCTCGACCACGGCGGATTACCACCGCTTCTGCCGCATGCTGGTGGGCGGCGGCGCGGCGGATGGCACACGCCTGCTCAGCCCCAAGACGCTGCAACTGATGACCGCCAATCACCTCCCCGGCGGCGCAGACCTGACGCAAGTTTCGCGCGCGCTGTTCAGCGAAGCCTACAACGCAGGCGCAGGCTTCGGCCTTGGCTTTGGCGTGACCATCGATCCGGCCCGCGCACTGGTGCCCGGGTCTGCGGGCGAATTTTACTGGGGCGGAATCTTTTCGACCGCGTTCTTCGTGGACCCGGTCGAGAAAATCCACGCGGTTTTCATGACCCAGCTCTACCCCTCGTTCATCTACCCCATCCGGCGTCAGTTGAAGACGCTGATCTATAGCGCGCTGGCAACAAGCCGCGCCTGACCTACAGGAGAGAAACCAATGTCTGACCCAATTTCCGGTGCCAAAGAGCACATCGACGCGGCCCGCAAACTGGCCGCCACCATCGACGACATTCCGGCTGACACAGCTCTGCTGCCCATCAACCATGTTGGCGTAATCGGCGCAGGCACGATGGGTGGCGGCATCACCATGAACTTCCTGACCGCAGGCATTCCCGTGACCATCGTGGAAATGACGCAGGAAGCGCTTGATCGCGGCGTGGCGACGATGGCCAAGAACTACGAAAACACCGTCAAGCGCGGCAAGATGGATGCTGCCGACGCGCAAGCCGCCATGGCGCGGCTGACGCCGACGCTGGACTTTGGCGCGCTGGCCGATGCCGACATGGTGATCGAAGCCGTCTATGAAAGCATGGACGTGAAGAAGGACGTGTTCGGGCGGCTGGACAAGGTGGCCAAGCCCGGTGCGATCTTGGCCAGCAACACCAGCTATCTCGACATCGATGAGATTGCCGCCGCCACCTCGCGCCCCGAAGCGGTGCTGGGCACGCACTTCTTCTCGCCCGCCAATATCATGAAGCTGCTCGAAGTGGTGCGCGGCAAGGCCACTGGTGCGGCACAGCTCGCCACGGTCATGGCGCTGTCGGTGAAGATCGGCAAAGTCCCGGTCGTATCGGGCGTATGCCATGGCTTCATCGGCAACCGCATGCTGTCCCCGCGTCAGGCGCAGGCCCATGCGCTGATCATGGAAGGCGCGAATTATTGGGACGTGGACGAGGCGCTGCTGGAATTCGGCTTCCCGATGGGTCCGTGGCAGATGGCCGACCTTGCCGGGGTAGACATCGGCTGGCACCGCGATCCCAGCCGCATCGAGACGCTGCGCGATGCGCTGTGTGCCGTGGGCCGCTGGGGGCAGAAGACCAAGAAGGGCTTCTATGACTACGACGACAACCGCCAGCGCACGCCTTCGGACGAAGTGAAGGCGATCATTGCCGACTTCGCGGCAAAGGAAGGCAAGCCGCAGCGCGCCATCGACAAGGACGAAATCCGCGAGCGCCTGCTCTATCCGATGATCAGCGAAGGCGCGCTGATCCTTGATGAGGGCATTTCGCAGCGCGCGAGCGATATCGATACCGTCTGGCTCAATGGCTATGGCTGGCCGGTGTGGACCGGTGGGCCGATGTTCTGGGCCGACCATATCGGGCTGGATACCGTGGTTGCGGGCCTGAAGAAGCACGGCCTTCCCGTCGCCCCGCTGCTGGAGCGCAAGGCCGCTGCTGGCGAGAAATTCAACGGCTGAGCCGTTCATCATCATTCGAAGGAGCATACCCCATGCGTGACGCCGTAATCGTATCTGCCGCCCGCACCCCCATCGGGCGCGCCTACAAGGGCGCGTTCAACGCCACGCCGGGCGCAACGCTTGGCGCGCTTTCGCTTGAAGCCGCAGTGGCCCGCGCCGGGATTGATCCCGCCGAAGTGGACGACGTGCTGTGGGGCAGCGCGCTGCAGCAGGGCGCGCAGGCCGGCAACATCGCGCGGCAGGTGGCGCTGCGGGCGGGCCTTCCGGTCACCACTTCGGGCATGAGCCTTGATCGCCAATGCTCATCGGGCCTGATGACCATCGCCACTGCCGCCAAGCAGGTGATCATCGACCGGATGGATGTGGTGGCCGCAGGCGGGCAGGAATCGATCAGCCTTGTCCAGACCAAGGACATGCGCATGGCGCCTGACAAGAGCCTGATGGCGATGCACAAGGCCATCTACATGCCGATGCTGCAAACCGCCGAGATCGTCGGCCAGCGTTATGGCGTCAGCCGCGAGGCTTGCGACGAATACGCGCTGCAATCGCAACAGCGCACCGCCGCCGCACAGGCCGCGGGCAAGTTCGACGACGAAATCGTCGCCACCAACAGCTCAATGGGCGTTCAGAACAAGGAAACCGGTGAAATCACCTTCATCGACGTCCACCTGACCAAGGACGAAGGTAACCGGCCCTCGACCACGCTGGAAAGCCTTGCAGGCCTGAAGCCGGTGATCGAAGGCGGCATCGTGACGGCAGGCAATGCCAGCCAGCTTTCCGATGGATCGGCCGCGGTGATCGTGATGGAAGCAGAGCTTGCCGCCAAGCGTGGCCTCACCCCGCTGGGCCGCTATGTCGGCATGGCGGTGGCGGGCACCGAGCCGGACGAAATGGGCATCGGCCCGGTCTTTGCCATCCCCAAGCTGCTGCAGCGCTTTGGCCTGAAAATGGACGACATCGGGCTGTGGGAACTGAACGAGGCCTTTGCGGTGCAGGTGCTTTATTGCCGCGACACGCTCGGCATTCCGAACGATCTGCTCAATGTGAACGGCGGAGCGATTTCCATCGGCCACCCCTATGGCATGACCGGCGCCCGCGCCACGATGCATGCCCTGTTCGAAGGCAAGCGCCGTGGTGCCAAGCATGTGGTCGTCACGATGTGCGTGGGCGGCGGCATGGGCGCTGCCGGGTTGTTCGAGGTGCTTTGAGCCGATAGGCTGGAATGCCCACCCCCAACCCCTCCCGCATGCGGGAGGGGAGTAACATTGCCTTCTTCCCCCCTCCCGCCTGCGGGAGGGGTCGGGGGTGGGCCTCCAACACTTGCCGGACAAAGACACCACGCCTACCCTCAACGCATGACCGAAAACCCCACCGAACGCCCCTACCCCCAATCCGGGCGCGAACGCATGATCTACCCTTCGCCCGTGGGCTGGAAGGGCACTGATTTCGTTGATAACGAAGAAGAATTGCTGCGGCGGCTGAACCCGAAAACGGTGTTCATGATGGGCGACAATCCGGCCCTGCCCCGCATGCCCGAACGCCCGCGCCTGCTCGATTTCTTCCGCTGCCGCTTTGGCGATATCACCACGCGGCACCTGCTGGTCAGCGCCAAGCGGGCGCTGGACGATGGCCTGCCCGACAAAGTGGTGATCGCCTGCCTGCTGCACGACATTTCCAACGGCTGCCTGATCCGCTCAGACCACGGCTATTGGAGCGCGCAACTGATCGCGCCCTATGTCGATCCCGAAGTGGCCTTTGCGGTGAAGTACCATCAGGCGCTGCGCTATGTGCCCGATGAAAGCGTCGGCTATGCCTACCCGGACAGCTACCACAAGTTCTTCGGCCCCGATTACGAAGTGCCCGAATACCTGCTGCGCGATGCCGAATATGCGAAAGCCCACGAATGGTACATGACCGCGCGATTGGTGACGCTCTACGATACCTACTTCTTCGACGATTTCCCCGCAGTGGAACCCGAAGACCTGCAAGACGTCATCACCCGCACCTTCCGCGAACCGGAAGAAGGCCTTGGCTTCGACGGCTCCCCCACCGCGCACATGTGGCGCACGATGATCTGGCCGAACAACTTTTTGTGAGGGGCGGTTTTCCGGGTTGTGGGGCTAAAAGCTGCCGTTCTGGTTACAACCCCATTGCGGTCATTGGCTGGAGAGTGCATCTTCCCGTCGATGCCTGCCATAATGTCCATCGATGATGTCTTCGGCATAGAAGCTTGGGGTGGACTTGTTGTCGTCCCCGGTCCGCTGATTGCTGATGGTCCCGCAAGAGCGGAAGGGCCGGTCCTCCTCAAACGTCCTGATGGTTCCACGGTCTCGGCCATGTTGAAGATGGGCGCAATGTTTCAAACACCTCCTTCTGAGGAGCAGCGATGGGGATGCCTTCTCAAGGGTGTTAACAAGGCGGAAGTTCCGATTGGAACCGAGGTCTGGCCTGCCAACTGAACGGCAGTAAACCGCCCACAATCAGCCCCTCAACCGCAAATTCAAATTCCCCAAAACCCGCCGTCGCCCCGGACTTCACCCGGCGTCCCGCTTTTTGTCTTGGCCATCAGCGGGATCGTGAACCTTGCGCACAAGGAGCGGGACCCCGGGTCGAGCCCGGGGTGACGATGATTTCAGGCTGATCGTGGTGCAAGCGTATCGTCGAATATCCCGCGCCGGTCAGGCCTTAGCCACGGCGCAGCAGCAGCGACCGCCTTACTCCTCAATCACCCCGTAAAGATCATGCGCATCGGCATCCTCGACCAGCACATGCGCGAAATCACCGGGCATCAGGCCTTCGGGCACATTGCGCAAGTAAACCGCGCCGTCGATCTCCGGCGCGTCGGCCTGTGAGCGGGCGGTGGCGCCCACGTCGCCGTCTTCGTCGGGTTCGCCCACTTCGTCGATGATGACCTTGATCGTGCGGCCCACTTTGGCGGCGAGTTTGGCGGCGCTGATGGCTTCGGTCTTTTCCATCAGGCGGGCGTAGCGTTCTTCCTTCACCGCTTCGGGCACGGGGTTTGGCAGATCATTGGCCGCAGCGCCCGCAACCGGTTCAAAGCGGAAGCCGCCGACGCGATCGAGTTGCGCTTCTTCAAGCCATTCGAGCAGGTATTCGAAATCGGCCTCGGTCTCTCCGGGGAAGCCGATGACGAAGCTGGAGCGGATCGTCAGGTCGGGGCAAATCTCGCGCCATGACTTGATCCGGTCGAGCACCTTGGCCTCGTTCGCCGGGCGCTTCATCGCGCGCAGGACCGAGGGGCTGGCGTGCTGGAACGGGATGTCGAGATAGGGCGTGACCAGCCCCTGCGCCATCAGCGGGATCACCGCATCAACATGCGGATAGGGATAGACGTAGTGCAAGCGCACCCACGGCGTATCGCCCTCTGGCGTGCGCAACTGGCCGAGTTCGCGCGCCAGATCGGTCATATGCGTGCGCACCGGGTTGCCCTTCCACAGGCGTTCCTCATGCCGCACATCGACGCCATAGGCCGAAGTGTCCTGGCTGATCACCAGCAGTTCCTTGGTGCCTGCCGCCACCAGCTTCTCCGCCTCGCGCAGAACCGCATCGATGCGGCGGCTGGCCAGTTTGCCGCGCAGCGAAGGGATGATGCAGAACGAACAGGCGTGGTTGCAGCCTTCGGAAATCTTCAGATAGCCATAGTGGCGCGGGGTGAGCTTCACATCGCCCGGTTCCGCCTGCGGGATCAGGTCGATGTAAGGCCCCATGCTGGGCGGCGCGGCCTCATGCACGGCCTCAACCACGGCTTCGTACTGGTGCGCGCCAGTGACGGCCAGCACAGAGGGAAAGCGCGCGCGGATTGCATCGGCCTCGTTGCCCATGCACCCGGTCACGATCACGCGGCCGTTTTCGGCAATCGCCTCACCAATCGCGGCAAGGCTTTCTTCCTTGGCGGAATCGAGGAAGCCGCAAGTGTTGACCAGCACCACATCTGCGCCCGCATAATCCGCGCTCATCGCATAGCCATCGGCGCGCAGGCGCGTGAGGATGCGTTCGGAATCGACCAGCGCCTTGGGACAGCCAAGGCTGACCATGCCGACTCTGGGGGCTTCAGGAAGGACGATAGGGGGTGTCATGCTTGCCATTATGGCGCGGCCCATAGGCGAAAATGCACGTCCCGTCACCTGTGCCCTTAAACTCGTGTCCAACATGGGCGCGCATGGCGTTGCCAAGCGGGGCACAGGGGCGTAGCGTGAACGCCAGCGGGGGCTTGGTGAAGTAGGAAATAATGGGTCCGGTCAACTGGATAGCCGTCGTGGTTGCAACACTTGCGGCCCTTGCCGTCTCGGCGCTGTGGTATGGGCCGGTGTTTGGCCGTGCGCGGCTGGAGGAAGTGGGGCCGGGCAAACTGGGCATCCGCCGCTCGCCCGCCCGCACCGCCGCGCTGTCTGCCGTGCTGTTGTTCGTGACATCGGCCATGATGGGCCACATGTTCGCGCGCGTGGGGCAGGCCACGCTGGACGTGAAGTGGTGGCTCTACTTCATGATGTCGGGCGGCCTTGCGATTGCCTTTGTCATCCCCTCGCTGTGGATCAGCTATTCGCAACAGCGCATCAGCACGCGGCTGGCACTGATCGATGGCGGGTTCTGGCTGGTGGCCTATCTGTCGATGGGGCTGGCGTTTCTGGTGGTTTAAGAAACTGCTTCAAAGAGAGAAATCCGTTCGTGTCGAGCGAAGTCGAGACATTGCGAACAAGTGTCTCGACTTCGCTCGACACGAACGGAAAAAATCTAATCATTTGCCGTCGGCACGATCTCCACGATCACATCGCCAGACTGCAATTGCGCCGCTTCTGGCTCCCAAAAACCGATAGTCCGGCCTGCGCGCAGGATACGCAGGCCCCGCCCGCTGGTAAGTTCGGACAGCGCCTTGCCCGCCTCCGCCGATGAGATCTGCCGCTCGACCAATTGAACGCGCCCTTGGATAGACGCCAGATCGGTCAGATATTCGGCCACATGCGTGCCATTGGCGCAGCCGGCCATCAGCAGCCCGGTAAACCGCACCGGATTGATCACGGTGGATGCGCCTGCCTGCTGGGCCAGCACTTCATTATCAGCCGCGCGCACCACGGTGCTGATTGGCACACTGGGCGCAATATGGCGCGCCGTCAGCGTAATCAGGATCGAGGTATCATCCCGCCCGGCCGAGACGAGCACGGCACGCGCCCGGGCAATATGCACATCGATCAGCGTGGCATCGCGCGTGGCATCGCCTTCCATCACATTGCAGCCCAGTTTGGATGCCGCCTCCAGCCGCGCCTCGCTGGGATCGATCACCACGATGCATTCGGGCGAAGTGCCCCGCGCGATCAGTTCCGCCACCGCTTCTGCGCCCGATACGCCAAAGCCCAGGACGACGATGTGGTCGGTTAGGTTCTTCTGGATCTGCGCCATGCGAAACCTTTCCCAGCTGCGCTTGATGATGAAATTGTAGGCCGTGCCGACAAAGATGAAGAGCACCGCAATGCGGATGGGCGTGACGATCACTGCCTCGATCAGGCGCGAACGGTCACTGACCGGGGCGATATCGCCAAAGCCGGTGGTGGTGATCGAAATCATCGTGAAATAGACGACATCGAGGAAGCTGATCTGCCCGTCGTGCGTGTCCTTCAGGCCCGCCCGGTCAAGCCAGTGAACCAGCACGACGACGCCGATCAGCAAGAAGGCCGCCCCCAACCGCAGGCCAAGGTCGGCCCAGACCGGCACTTTGAGCGCGCGCCGCAGCAGGTTTCCAGGCTTCTGGCCACCGCGCCGCATAAGATTGAGGTCCATGCCGCTACAACCGCGGCGGAAGGTAAAGTTCCGGATCGCGCGGCACATTGTTGCGGCGCAGTTCGAAATGGACCGTGGGCCGCGTCACCTCGCCGCTTTTGCCGACCAGCGCGATGCGCTCGAACGCGGTGACCTTGTCGCCCTCTTTCACCGTCATCGTGCCGAGATAGGCATAGGCGGTGACGAAGCCATTGCCATGATCGATCAGGATCAACTGGCCAAAGCGTTCGGGCTCAGTCCCTGCATAGAGCACCGTTCCCGCCGCCGCCGCGCGCACTTTGGTGCCATAGAGCGCCGCCAGATCAATGCCGTTCGAGGGAATGCCTGAAACCCGCTCGCCAAACCGGGTGACCACCGCGCCTTCGGTGGGCCATTGCAGGCGGGGTGCATCGGATTCGCGCGGGGTCAGGGGCGGGCGCAGTGGCGGCGGCGGGCGCAAAGTGGGCGCGGGGCGCGGCACGGCGGTGGGCGTTACAACCGGTGCGCCAGTTGGCTGGCCAGTTGGCTGGGATATTGGCTTTGCCACCGGTTGCTGCGGTGGAACAGTTTTGGGCGCACCTTTGGGATCGGGACGCTTCAACACCTGACCGATACGGATCACATAGGGGCTGGGGATGCCGTTCGCTTCACCCAGTGCCGCCATATCCACGCCCCAGCGGCGGGCGATCTGGGCAAAAGTATCGCCCGCCTGCACGGTATAAGTCCACGCCACGATGGGCGCGCGCACGCTGCCCTGTGCCACAATCGGCGTTGCGGAGAGCAATACTCCCGGCAACACCAACGCGGCCAACAGATGCCTCATCCGCTGATCGGCACCAGACGGGTCAGCCCACCCATATAGGGAAGCAGCACTTCGGGCACGTCCACCGATCCGTCCTCCTGCTGGTAGTTTTCCAAGACTGCCACCAAGGTGCGGCCCACCGCAAGGCCCGAACCGTTGAGCGTGTGGACGAATTCGGTGCCTTTTGCGCCTTCGGGGCGATAACGCGCATTCATCCGCCGCGCCTGAAAATCGCCGCAGTTCGAGCAGGACGAGATTTCGCGATAGGCGTTCTGGCCCGGCAGCCACACTTCAAGATCATAAGTCTTGCGCGCAGTGAACCCCATGTCGCCGGTGCACAGCAGCATCTTGCGATAGGGCAGGCCCAGCGCCTGCAACACGCCTTCGGCACAAGCCGTCATCCGCTCATGCTCGGCTTCGGAATCCTCAGGCCGCGTGATCGAAACGAGTTCGACCTTTTCAAACTGGTGCTGGCGGATGAAGCCCCGCGTATCGCGTCCGGCTGCGCCTGCTTCGGAGCGGAAGCAGGGCGTCAGCGCGGTCATCCGCAAGGGCAACTGCGCGTCGTTCAGGATCTGGCCCTGCACCGCATTGGTCAGGCTGACTTCGGCAGTGGGGATCAGCCAGCGGCGGTCAGTCGTGCGGAACAGGTCTTCGGCAAACTTGGGCAACTGGCCGGTGCCGAACACCGCCTCGTCCTTCACCAGCAGCGGCGGGATGCATTCGAGGTAGCCGTTTTCGCCGGTCTGCCGATCCAGCATGAACTGCGCCAGCGCGCGATGCAGCCGGGCCATCCCGCCCTTCAGGAACGTGAAACGCGCCCCTGCAATCAGCGCGCCGGTTTCAAAATCAAGGCCGAGCACCGGGCCGATGTCGGCATGTTCCTTGGGCGCAAAGGCAAAATCGCGCGGGGTGCCCCAGCGGCTGACCTCAACATTGCCCGCCTCATCCTCGCCTTCGGGCACGCCATCGGCCGGCAGGTTCGGGATCGCCGAAAGCGCGGCGTTCTGCAGCGCGGTCTGGCGGCGTTCGTCTTCTTCCAGCGCGGGCAGTTCGGTCTTGAGCGCGGCCACTTCAGCCTTCAGCGCTTCTGCCGTGGCGGCATCGCCCTTGCCCATGGCCGCGCCGATGGCTTTCGAAGCCTCGTTGCGGCAGGCCTGCACTTCCTGCATCCGCGTGGCAATATCGCGGCGGCGGGTGTCCATTTCGAGGATCGATGCTGCTGTGGCTTCCACGCCACGGCGGGCAAGAGCGGCATCGAAAGCTTCGGGGTTTTCGCGGATCAGACGGATATCATGCATGGGCGGGCTATGCCGTTTCGATCCGGGGCTGGCAAGTATCGAGGGCCAAGCGGCCAGAGAACGGTCGGCATTGCTCACCCAAAGAGCAATGCCGACCTGAAGGCCTTACCAGCCGAACGTCACGCCCACGCGCCCACCGGTGGAACCGCGCGCGGTGGAACCCGCGATGCCGCCCGATACCCACACGTTTTCCGAAGCACGCGCCACCAGTGCCCCGGAAAAGCCCTGCTGCCCGCGATAGGTCGCCAGGTTGAAGCTGACCGCGAACGAGGCATCGGGCGGGATCATCGTGCCGCCCATCGCCATGGCCGCCGCAATCCCGCCATTGGCCGACCGTTCAAAGCTGGAAAGCTGGTTGCGCAGTTCCACCACTTGCACGCCATTGGCCGCAACGCTGCTTTCCAGCTGGCCAAAGCGGGCGATATCGAAATCGGTGGTGGCCAGATTGCCCGCCGCATCGGTGGTAACCAGCTTCACCGCACCCTGCTGCGCCGCACGGCTGGCGGCGGTGGAGATGCCGGGCATCGTGTACGTCTTGGCAAGGCTGCCGAGCAGGATCTGGTTGTCACGCACGGTATGGGCTTCGTCCCCGATGGCCACGGACCCGGCAAAGCCCGCCGTTGCGCCAGCGCCAATGGCGATGGCCCCTGCCCCCGTTGCCTGCGCCTCCTGCCCCAGCGCAATCGCGCTGGCTCCGGTGGCGTTGGCCTGAAGCCCGGCGGCAAAGGCCGATGCGCCATTGGCCACGCTGGTATCGCCCAGCGCAATCGCGGCTTGCCCCGTCGCGGTATTGTCCTTGCCCACGGCCACTGCGCCGTCGCCTGTGGCAAAGTTCGGGTCCCCGATGGCCACCGCGCCATTGCCCATCGCCTGGTTGGCAAGGCCGATGGCCACAGCCGCGCCATCGCCAGCCATCGCCCCGCTGCCGATGGCAACTGAGTCGTCACTCTGCGCCAAGCTGCCGCTGCCCAGTGCCAGCGCGTTCATGCCATTGGCTTGCGAAGGGATCGCGCCAAACAGCGTGGCGACATCGGCCTCCACCGCCGTCAACCGCGAGGCATTGCCCTCGGCCAGCGTGCGCACGGTGCCAATGGCCTGATCCTGCGCGGTGTTGGCCGCAAGCGCCTGATCCGCCCGGTCCTTGGCCACGGCAGCATTGCCAATGGCGGTGCCGGTGAGGTTTTCCAGCGTCTGAATGCGGCCGTCCTGCACCAGATTCTTGTCCTCCACCGCGCTGATCCGGCCATCGATCCCGGCGCTGATCGCAGCGGCTCCGGTGGCGGCGGCAAGAGCGGTGGTGGCCTTTGCATCGGCGGCGCTGGCTGCGCTGAGCGCAGAGTTGGCCGTGCCTTGTGCGGCACTTGCTGCGGTCAGAGCGCTGTCAGCCGTGCCTTGTGCTGCACCAGCTGCCGCCAGAGCAGTGTCAGCGGTGCCTTGAGCGGCTGTAGCGGCCGTTCGGGCCTCGGTTGCGGCTTGCAGAGCCGTTCCAGCAGCCCCTTGCGCGCCGGTAACTGCTGCAAGGGCGGTGCTGGCATCGCTGGCCGCTTGGTTGGCGGTGGCCAGCGCGGTTGTTGCCTTGGTATCAGCAGCCGTGGCGGTGCCCAGCACGGCGGCAGCATCGGCAGCAGCGCGGTTGGCAGTGGTGACTGCAGAGGCGGCGCTGGTCTGCGCCAGTTGCGCGGTTACCGCCACGCTATCGAGCTGCGCAAGGTTGACGGCGTCGGTCTTTTCCACGCCGCTGGCGACATTGGCGATGACCCGCTCGGCCCCGGCTGTGCCTATCGAGACGCTGTTTTCACGGTCAGCGACAGAACCCGCGCCAAGCGCAACGGCATTGCTGGCGGTGCTGATGACATTGGCCCCTGCCCCGATCACGGTGGAACTCAGCCCCTCTGCCCGCGCTGTCGAACCCAGCGCAATGCTGTTGTCGGTCATCGCCGTCGCCTGCGGACCGATCACGACCGAGCGTGCGCCAAGCGCCGTGCTCTGCACGCCGAAGACTGTGGCATAGGCCGCACCGGCATAGCTGCCCGCGCCAACTGCGGTCGCTTCCTCGGCAAAGGCCTGTGTATTGTGCCCCGCGGCCAAGCTGTTGTTGCCCTGCGCCGATGCGAGGCCACCCAATGCCACCGAACTTGCTCCGGCGGCATTGGCGTTCGACCCCACCGCAACGGCAGATTGCCCGGCCCCTTGCGCGCTTGCGCCAATGGCGGTCGATGCCCCGGCAGAGGCATTGGCCCCGGCCCCCAGCGCCGTGGCATTGCCATCCCCGGCGCTCGACGATCCGCCCAGCGCAATCGCGCCGATGCCGCGCGCGGTGCCGCCCAGCGTGATCGCCTGATCACCATCGGCCACTGACTCCGCCCCGATAGCAATGCTGGCAAACCCATCCGCGCCAGACTGATAACCGATCACCACGCTGCTTTCGCCATCGGCGCGGGTTTCTGAACCGAGTGCGGTTGCGCCTGCTGCAGAAGCGCTGGCAAACGTGCCAGTGGCTGTGGCGTTCATGGCCGTTGCTTCAGCCAGCACGCCCAGCGCTGTTGCTTGCGCGCCGGTTGTCATTGAATAGGCACCAATCGTTAGACTATTGTCGCCGGTGGCACTCGTACCTGTTCCTAGGGCTGTGGCGAAAGCACCAAACGACTTTGAGTCATTTCCGATAGCGATGCTTGCAAGCCCTCGTGTTTCTGCTCCGCTCTGTCCAGAATCTCCGCTGTCGCCGCCAATTGCGATGCTATCATTACCGTTGGCCTGCGTGCCGCGCCCGATGGCGATGCCGTTTATGGCCGACACATTAGCTTGATCGCCAACTGCAATGGCATTTTCAGCAGAAGTTCTGGCCCGTGCGCCGATCGCCGTGCTGTTGGTAAATGCGGCGGCGCCAGCGCCCAGAGCCGTCGCATGGGCGTTGGCGAATGTATCAACACCAACCGCTGTGGCGTTCTCACCACCGGCCGATGCACCTAATTCATCAAGATCCGAACTATCACCGCCAATGGCAAGAGTTCTGGCTCCTAACGCAGTAGCTTTGGACCCGATTGCCACCGATCCGATCGTATCGGTCTGGCTTTCCGCGCCGATTGCCACAGCCCCTGTACCAGATGAATCGCTATCCCGACCGATAGCAACAGCATCCACCCGCTGCGCACTTGCGCGCCCACCAAGAGCAACGCCACCGTTGCTCAACGTAAACGAATCAGCACCTAGTGCGACGGACGCAGTACCAAATGCGGTAGCACTATGTCCCACAGCCAAGGTTTGGGCACCGTCAGCGGTTGCCGTAAACCCGATTGCGGTCGCCTGATCACTTGGGAGCGCTTCATTTCCTGCACGGGCGCGCCAGCCAATTGCAATGTTTTCAGAACCGGATGTTTCTGCCTCAACGCCGCAGGAAAGACTTCGGTCATCACCACCATCGTCGAACGCTCCACCGTCGTTGTCCGCGCTGGCATCAGCAATGCCGTTAATGTTCCGATCCAGCAGGCATGTCTCGGCCATCGCCACATCCGGCAACGCAACCGGCGCAAGCATGAGTGCTGCCACAATGGCAGTGCGGCTGGTGGTGAAGTGCTGAAAACCGATCCGGCGAGTGGTGGCAGAGCGCATGGACTATCCCCTTGTTGCGGGGGCCCGGTGATGCGGTTGCAACCCCCTCACAGGATCAAAACAGGGATTGCGGCTGAAACCGGACATGGCGGCTTGCAGAAAATTTTCGTGTGCGCCGCGTGCATATGTGCGGCGCGTGTCCGGTTTCACGCGCGCTTCCTGTTTAGTTCTGAAAGGGTTCAGCAAAACAGGTCGCGAGGTTGGCAGCGTGGGCACATTGATCGGCAAAGTTCTGCGCGTTGATGCCGCAGGCGTCTGGACAGAGCGCGACGAGGCCATTCCCGGCCCCGGCGAGCTATCTGCCCAGCCCGGCGCCTTGGCTGCGGGATCGGGCGGCGCTGCTTGCGGCCAGTTGCACTGCTGGATCGGCCGCCGGACAAACCCGCCGCCCGATTCAGCCCCGTTCGCCATCACGCTTGAAGATGAGAGCATCTGGCTGGCCTGCCATGCCGATGGGCGCGCTACGTTGCTGCTGCGGCATCCCGCGTCCTGCGTTCGAGCGCCCGATCCAATGGCTGTGCTCGACCGGCTGATGCTTGCCATCGGCGCGCAGCGTGCGGCCCAATTGGGGCGGCTCAGCTTTCCGTCAAGCGCCCAAATCTTTCAGCACCTGTCCGAAAGTTCGCACACTTGGTGCGATGGATCACTGCCAGCCGATGCAACCACACGGCATATGTAACACTACGATGGAGACCACCATGCGCTTGCTGATTCCCGCACTGTCCATTGCCCTGGCCACATCTGGCTGTGGCAGCAACACTGCCGAGCAGACGATTGAAAACCGCGAAACCGGGGAGAAAGTGACGGTCAGCACCAGCGTGGATGGTGGCGGCATAGCCTTGCCCGATAACCTTCCCGCCTTTGCCGCAGTCTATCCCGGCGCAAAAATCATCACCGTAGCCAGCAAGCCGGGGGCAACCGCCGAAGGCCTGCTGGCCTATTCCGTCAAAGCGCAACCGCAGGCCGTGATCGATCACTATCGCAAACAGGGTGCCACTGCGGGCATGGCGGTGGTGACGGAAATGGCCACCGGCGAAGCGCGCATGCTGGCCATGGGCAAAGGTGAGGCCAGCAGCCCGGCCATGCAGATCACTACCAGCCCCAGCGGCGAAGATGATGGTTCGCTGCAAGTGACCGTCACCTATTCCGCACCTGCTTCCTGAATGGAGTAAAATCCGCGTGCCACTGCCGGAGACCGCCCAAGACCGTCCGCTGATCGAAGCGCTTTACCCGCAGTTGAAGCGCATCGCGCGCGATCTGCGGTGGCGCTATGGCGCGGGGGAAACGTTGCGCTCCACCGCGCTCGTCAACGAATCCTTCCTGAAGCTGCGGCAAGTGGGCCAATTCGCCGATGAGGCGCACTTCCTGCGCACATCGGCCCGCGCCATGCGGCAGATTCTGGTCAACCATGCGCAAGCCCGGATCGCGGCCAAACGCGGCGGCGGCCAGGAGGCAGAGACGTTTGAGGACGATCTGCCCGACGTCTACTGGGAAAGCGATGATCGGCTGGTGGCGCTCGATGCCGCGCTGGATCGGCTGGCAGCCTTCGCGCCGCGTCTGGCGCAAGTGGTGGAGCTGCGCTTCTATGGCGGCTATTCCGAACCGGAAATCGCCAAGATGCTCGATTGCAACGAACGCACGGTGCGGCGCGATTGGGTAAAGGCGCGCGCGCTGCTGCTGGTAGACATGGACGATACCAGCGCAGCACCGTAACGCTGACTACAGGCTGCTGCGCACCTGCTTTGCCGCTGCGGCAATCCTCGCGCCTGCCGGGCCAAGGGCCGCGATGACCGCATCCGCCTGACCCAGCGCATCAACCGCCGCCGCGCGCGTGCCAAACGCCATTTCTGCCCGCGCCAGTGACAGCAGCGCCATCGCCTTTGCCGGCGGCGGAGTCTTCCCGCCCGCTGCCGCCGCCACTGCACGCCGCGCCGTGCCCAGCGCTTCGGGCAAAGGCTTGGCCAGTTGCGCATCGGCAAGGCCAGACAGCGCCGCCACGTGGCCCATGCTGCCGGTGCCGGTGTAACTCTCGGCCATGGCCGCAGACTCGGTCAACGCTGCCAAAGCCTGATCAACCCGGCCCAGTTGCAGCAGCACTTTGCCATGATTGCTGAGCAGCGCCGCGGTTCCGCCCGATGCGCCAAACAGCTTGCGCCGCACCTGCACGGCTTGCGCAAACAGCGGTTCGGCAGCTTCAGGCCTGCCCGACAGCGTTTCAATCGCGGCAAGGTTGTTGGCGGTGTTCAGCGCATCGGGCGTTTCGATCAGGCCCGTGCGCTGCCACACCAGTTGCGCCTTGCGCAAGGCGTCTGCCGCCCCTTCAAGATCACCCGAAGCCTGCAATGTCACGCCCAGATTGTTGTGAAACACCCCTGCCTGCCGGTTGTCCGCCCCGTGCATGGCCGTGTGCTGCACCAGCGCATCGCGCAGCAGCGCAATCGCCGCTGCGGGATCGGTGACCCGCACCAGTTGCGCTTCAACCACGCGGCTGTCGAGCAGCCTTGCGCTCCATTTGGCCGGGTCCTGCCGCCAGTAATCCTGCGCTTGCGCCAGCAGCGCCCGCGCCTCGTCGGTCTTGCCAAGCCTTACCCGCACTTGCGCCATGTCATAGCGCGCTGCGGCCTGCGTTTCGGCCGGAATCTCGGCGGCAGGCGCGGAAAGCAAGGGCTGCAATGCGGTTTGCGCCGCATCATAATCGCCAAGGTAGAAGTACAATTCGCCCAGCGCGTGCAAGACCCGCGCGGATTCTGCCGGATCGCGCGCGAAGTTGGCGGTGATGCGCGCGGTGGCGCGGTCCAGCACCTCGCGCGATGTGGCATCGGCCCCTGCCGTATCAGCGCTTTCAGCCAGGACGAGGTAAAGCGACTGCCGCACCGCTTCGCCGCGTTCTTCCTCGGCCAGCGCCCGGTCACGCGCGGCCTCGGCCTCGCGCATTTGCACCAGCGTGGCGATCAAACCGCCCGAAAGCGCTACGATCAAGGCCAAGGACGCCGCAATCGGCCAGCGCGCGCGCCACACCGCGCGGCGCAGGCGGTAGGCCTTGTCACCCGAACGCGCGCTGACGGCCCGGCCATCGAGCGCACGACGCAGATCTTCGGCAAAGGCATCAAGCGAAGGATAGCGATCCGCCGGTTCCTTGCGCAGCGCCCGGGCCAGAATGGCATCAAGGTCTTTGACCAGCCCTGCCGGAGCCTCTGCCAGGACGGGCGTGCCTGCGCGCCGTGCCACCAATCGCTCTGGCGGCTGATCGATGACGCGCCCGATAGCCAGTGCAATCGGCAAGCCATCAAGGTTGATCGGCGGGGTGCCGCAGGCCAGTTCATAAAGCACCGCTGCCGCGCCATAAACATCAACCGGCGGGCCGGGCGGCGTGCCGGTGAGCAGCTCCGGCGCAGCATATGGGGCCGACAACGGCAACGCGCCCTCTGTCTCGGCGGACAGATTGAGCCGCTTGGCAATGCCAAAGTCGATCACGCGCGGGCGGCCGTCTTTGCAAACCAGCACATTGCCGGGTTTGAGATCGCGATGCAGCACCAGCATGCGATGCGCCGCGCTGACCGCATCGGCGAGTTCGATTACCAGCGCAATGCGGCGGGCCAAGGGAAGCGCGCGCTCCTTGCACCAGCGGTCGATCGACACTCCATCGATCCGTTCCATGACCATCCATGGGCGGCCTTGCGCATCGACACCACCATCCAGCAGGCGCGCAATTCCGGGGTGGTCCAGTTCGGCCAGCAGTTGGCGCTCTGTCGCAAAGCGTGCCACATCGATCAGCCCATCGGCACGGATCTGCTTGAGCGCACCGCGTTGTTCGAAGCCGCCTTCGGCGCGCGTAACCGCATGGACCACGCCCATCCCGCCCTGGCCCAGAACGCCTTCGATCTGCCACACGCCAAGCCGCCCTTGCGCCGCTTCACCCTCGGCAGGGTGTTGCTGATCGTCTAGCGCAACTTCCAGAAAATCGGGCGTCTGATCCAGCGCGCGCAGCAATTTCAACGCATGATCAAGCGCTTGTGGATCATGCTGTAGTTGATTGCGCACCCAATCCTCACGCTGGTCAGCCTCCATTTCCAGCGCTTTGGTGAAAATAGCGTCGACCGCCGGCCAATCAGCCAAGTCTGCACCTTTATGGATTGGTCCATGCACACCTTCGGAACTCAGCATCGATTTTTGCCCCGGCACCAGAAGGCCAACATGACGCAGAATTTTGGCAGGGGAAAGCCGGATTTGGTGCAGCAGACCCAGTGAAAGCCAAATGCCACCGCAACGGCAAAGAACGTATCAAAGGCTCGGTAGCATGGCCCTTGAACGCACAGCCTTGACTTGGGCCACCTTCCCCTCCTAGTGCGCGGACCGAAATCCGGGGCCGTGCCTCGTTCATCCCGTCCACTACGCCGAGTCCTGTCGAAGGGCGTTTTAAGGATCCACCCGGGCAGGGTGGAGGAGTGTATCCATGGCCAATGTTACCGTAATCGGTGCCCAGTGGGGCGATGAAGGCAAGGGCAAGATCGTCGACTGGCTGGCCAGCCGCGCCGATGCCGTGGTGCGCTTTCAGGGTGGGCACAATGCGGGGCACACGCTGGTCGTGGGCGATCAGGTGTACAAACTCTCGCTGCTGCCCTCGGGCATTGTCACCGGCACCCTTTCGATCATCGGCAATGGTGTGGTGCTCGATCCGTGGGCGCTGAAAGCAGAGATTGAAAAGCTGACCGGCCAAGGCGTGGAAATCAACGCCGAAAACTTTGCGATTGCCGACAATTGCCCGCTCATCCTGCCGCTGCACCGCGATCTTGATGGGTTGCGTGAACAAGCCGCTGGCGCTGGCAAAATCGGCACCACCGGGCGTGGTATTGGCCCTGCCTATGAAGACAAGGTCGGCCGCCGCGCCATCCGCGTATGCGATCTTGCACACTTGGATGCGCTGGATTCGCAGCTGGATCGGCTGTGTGCGCACCACGATGCACTGCGCGCAGGCTTCGGCCAGCCGCCGGTGGATCGCACGGCACTCGTCAATGAACTGCGCGAAATTGCGCCTTATGTTCTGCAATTTGCGCAGCCGGTGTGGAAGCGGCTGAATCAGGTGCGCAAGGCCGGTGCGCGCATCCTGTTCGAAGGCGCGCAGGGCGTGCTGCTCGATGTCGATCACGGCACTTATCCGTTCGTCACCTCGTCGAACACCGTCTCGGGCACAGCAGCATCGGGTTCAGGCCTTGGCCCCAACTCAACCGGCTTCGTGCTCGGCATCGTCAAGGCCTATACCACCCGCGTCGGTTCAGGCCCCTTCCCCACCGAGCTGGAAGACGAAACCGGCCAGCGCCTTGGCGAACGCGGCCATGAATTTGGCACCGTCACGGGCCGCAAGCGCCGCTGCGGCTGGTTCGATGCGGTGCTGGTGCGGCAGTCCTGCGCCATTTCGGGCGTCACCGGCATCGCGCTGACGAAGGTCGATGTGCTGGACGGTTTCGAAAAGGTGCGCATCTGCACCGGCTATCGCCTGCGCGGAAAAGTGCTCGACTATTTCCCCAGCCATGCCGCCGATCAGGCCGAAGTTGAGCCGATCTACGAAGAAATGGACGGCTGGAGCGGCACGACTGCAGGCGCGCGATCATGGGCAGACCTGCCCGCACAGGCGATCAAGTATATCCAGCGCGTGCAGGAACTGATCGAAACGCCGGTGGCCCTCGTCAGCACCAGCCCCGAGCGCGAGGACACGATTCTGGTGCGCGATCCCTTTGTGGATTGACCGTAGCCGGGCCGATTAAGCCTGCTTCGAGTCGCTGATAAAGGCTCACCTGCAACAGGCAGACTGCTTGCCGCAGGTGCAGTGGCTCCGTGATGGAGTTTGTGCCAGTGCGCGGCACCGGGATGCAACGCGTCCGCAATGGAAGATATAATTCCCTTCTTTCATCGACTTGCGGGATAATCTGAACCGGCACGTGCCGAATCTTACTCCAAAACCGAAGTATCTGATCTTGACCTGATCCACCTTTGTTCCACACCTGTTCCATACGCAGAGATACTAAGGAACAGGGCGATGGCGCAGGCAGTGGCACAGTTTGAATATCCCCACAGCAGCGATGCTGGCTGGCCGCATGGCAAAGAAGCCGATGACCTGGCCCTGTTGCGCACCTTCTCGCCGCTTGCTGTATCGATCTTTGCCGATCGGGCCTGGCTGCGCATTGAAATGGCGCAGGATGCGGCGGCCGCTGGCCTGCGGGTTTCGCGCACGGCAGAACTGGCCGCGCTCGCCGATGGGCGCGACCGCACCGGCAGCCACGCTCCGCTGGGGGATCTCGTGCTGGTCGATTGCCCGGTGCTTGAACCGGTCGAAATGGCGGCCCTGTCGCAACTGGATCAGCGGGTGGCACAGGCCGGGGCGCAAATGGTCGTCTCCACCAGCATGGGGTCGCTGGATGATGTGTTCGGCTGTCTGGATCAGTCTGCTGCGCAAATCCTCGTCAGCCCCAGCCGCGCAGACCGGGTTCTTGCGCTCGGGCAATTGCTGTGCGGGCAGGGTTCACGGGTGCGGGAACTGTCTGACAATGATCGGATGTCGCTGCTGCGGCTGACACAGCAAGTCTCGGAAATTGCGCACAAGCTTGAAGCGCTGTCGGGAAGCCCGTTGGATGAACAGGAAGGCAACGGGGGCATCGCTGACAGGGTGGGCGCTTCGGCCTTTTCCTTCGATGGCAGCAATGCGCGCGATCCCGCGTCGCAACGGCTGGTCCGCAGCGCCAAGGCATCGCTCCCCGATCCGCGCCTCGTCCGCAAGATCATCCGCCAGCGCCAGTTGCGCGCCCGGTTCTTTGAGGGTGAGCTCTTTGCCGATCCTGCGTGGGACATGCTGCTCGATCTCACCGCCGCCCGCGCCGAGCATAAGCGCGTCTCGGTCACCTCGCTGTGCATCGCCGCGGGGGTTCCGCCCACCACGGCGCTGCGCTGGATCAGCCAGTTGACCGCAACCGGCCTGTTCTGCCGGGCCGAGGATGTGACCGACCGCCGCCGCGCCTTCATCGCCCTGTCCGATGGTGCCGCCGATGGCATGGCCCGCTACTTCGCCGAATTGGGCAACGACGCCGCTTTGCTATAGAAATTACGCTGCATCAGGGGCCGTTTCTGAACTGCACCTAGATGCACCTAGCTGCACCTAACTGCATATAACGTGGCGCAATCCGGCCTGAAACGCCCCCGGCCCGCACATTCCGATCCCGCCCTACTCCGGGTCGGTCAGCGTGTAGGTAAGCGTGGCGGTGCCATTGGCAGGGATGGTAACCGCCCAGGTATCCCGACCATCCTTGCGGGTAAGCTTGGCACCCTTCGCCCTGATTTGCGTTCCCGGACTGCTGGCAATCCGCGCCTCAAAGCTGACGGGCACCGGGCGGGCGTTGGTGGCGGTCAGGCGCGCGGTGCGGGCGCGGCCCTTGCGCTCCAATTCTTCAACCGCAGCAGTAACTTGCGTAGAGTCAGAAAGCAGAATTTCCACATCCTCTCCCACCGCGCGGTCCTCAAGACCGCCTTCCCCGGCCAGCAACATCGCACTGCCCATTGGTTCGAAGACGGCAACCGGCCCACCGGGCAGCGGCAGGCCAAGGCCTTCTTCCTTGCGGTTGCGGGTGCGCAGCATCTGGCGGACTTCGCCCACGCTGTCTTCCCACATTTCGGCGCGATAGAGCGCCTGCATCTTCACCCCGGTCTTCTGTGCCAGCGCGACTTGCTTTTGCGCGTTGGCGGCAACTGTCACCGGTACCGGCACGCGGTACCTTTGGCGCGCTGGGCCGTTACGACGATGTCGGCGCTCTCCATCATCATGACGGGTGCAGGGGCCATGGGCGGCGGCGGTGCAGGGGGCGGCGGAGGCGGAGGTGGCAGGGACGATAGTTCGCACTGCAGTTCAAGTTCTTCGCCAGTTGGCACCGCACCGCGCTCAGTATCCTCGCGGTTGACCTCACCCGCAATCACGGCGGTTTCAGCATCGGGAAAACTGGTGGAATCGCTGCTGGCCAGCGTGACCCATGCCGCAAGGTCTGCCGTGCGGCCATCGGGGTTCATGTGGATGACGTAGTTGGTCTGCCAATCGAAGCCCCATGCGAGGTATGACAGTGAAAGTGTGACCTTCTGCGCAGTGGCGCTTTGCGTTTCTATCGAGAGCGTGGGCCGGGCCGACAGGTCCTTTGGCGCTTGCGCATAGAGAATTTCATCGTCCAGCCCGCCGCAATTGGCCACTTCAAACCCGGCAGCAGTCTGCAGGATCGCCGCGCCATCGGGGCCGGAGCGGATCACCGCGCGCTCTTCGCGCACCCCGCCGCTGCCCGGCAGTGTGCGGCGCAGCGTGATGGGCCGCCCGAACATGCGCGCATAGAGGCTGCGCGGGGACAGCAGATCGGCGTCGAGGTTCTTTTCCCGCACGCCCGCAGGCAGGCCAGTGACGATGGCACTTTCGGGGAACAGGCCCGCCGCCACGCCTTCAAAGCGGATCGTGGCCTTGCCGGCCGGAATTTCGACCGTGCGCTTTTCGGTGACGAGCGCGTAGCCCTCGAGCCAATCGAGGTCCATCGCGGTGTCGCTGTCCCGATCAGGCGCGCGATAGACGCTGACGGAAACGGAATCCGGCGCAGCAGACGTGATCAGGCCCTGCCCCAGCGCAGGGGCGCTGGCGCAAAGCAGCAAGGCAGAAAGCAGTGCGCGGCGCACCAGACTGCTCACCGGGCGGCTCAATAGCGGCTGTCGAACTGGACAGTCAGCGTGGTCTCGCCATTGGCGGGGACAGGCACTTGCCACACGCGCTCGTCGGCAGAGCGCTGTTCGCCCTTGATGGTTTCGGACGGAACGCGGGTATCGTGCCACCAGTTGTCCAGCCCGCCCTGCACCACTTCCACGGTGACCGGCGTGGCCTTGGCATTGGTGACCTTGTAGGTCATCGTCGTGCGCCAGAAGACCTTTTCAGTTTCGACGGTCAGTTCGGTGGGAGCCTTGCCCGGCGTGGTCACGCGGTAACGGGCGGTGCGCTCCCATTCGCCGCTGTCGATGCGTTCGCGCTTGTCCAACATGGGCTGCACTTTCACGTCAAACGCTTCGCCGGTCTTGAGCGCGAGGGCCGAGCCCATCGATGTGTGGCCGATACCGTTTTCGCCAATGAATTGCGGCTGACCCCGTGCATCGCGCATATAGACGCGCACTGTGCCTGCAGGCAGCGCATCGCCAAGGCCCGCTTCGCGCGATGTGGAAAAGCGCAGCACGGTGTCGGCGCTTTGCGGCTCGGTCTGGTTCTGCAGCCAGCCATTGCGGAAGTGATAGGCCTTGGTGGCGGGCGCGCCCGCCACATCGAGGAAGCTCACCTGCTTCTGCTGGGCATTGGCCACAGTGGTGCGGCCCGCGATGGGATAGACATAGAAATCGCCAAGGCTTTCGCGATTGGCCGTTTGCGTGCCGGGGCGGTTGCCGGGCATCATCGGGCGCTGCGGACGGTAGTTCTGATAGCCGTTGTTTTCCTGCCCTACTGCTCCGGCCACTAGCAGGACTTTGGCTTGGCCAAACGTGGTGCCGCTGTTGTTGTTCAGCGTGATCCAGCCCTGCACATCGATCTTGCCCGCCGCTTCATCGAACAGGGCCACGTAATCGGCCTTCCAGCCAAACCCGCGCGACAGGTAGCTGAGCGAAACCGGCCGCGCGCCGGGTGTGGTGGTATCGAGCGTAACCGAGAGCGTGGGCCGCGCGCGCAAGCCAGCGGGCAGGCTAGGGAAGATCACCCGCGCGCCATACTGGTTCAGCACTTCGATCCGGTCACCAATGCGCACCACGGTGCCGCCATTGTTGGCAAGGATCGTGGCCGCCTCACGCGTTTCGGCACCGGTGGCAGGATTGGTGCGGACGACGGTGACAGTTTGCCCGACCGCCTTGTCCATCAGCTTTTCAGGCGTCAGCAGATCATAATCGAAGTTCTGTTCGACAATGCCAGTGCCACTGGCATTCAGCGTGACCGTTTCGGGCCGGATCGTGGCGGAAACATCCGGGAATTCCTGCCGGGTGCGCCCGGTGGGCAGGTTCATCTGCCGCACGTCCTGCACCAGCGCGAGATCGTTGTTGTAGATGGTGAGCGACACATCGCCTTGAGCGGACGTCTGCGTGGACTGGGCATGTGCCAATGCGGGCAGCGTTGCCACCGCGAGTGCCAGAACCTTGCGCATGAATACCCCTCCGTCGTTTCCCGCTGCGATGAAAACCAACCTCGCCGTTACATTGACCCGTCACCCTGAACTGGTTTCAGGGTCCATTTCTCGCCACAAACTGCCGTGCAGTGCCGTGGGATGGATGCTGAAACAAGTTCAGCATGACGAGCTATTGTGACGAAAGTCGTTCACGCGGCCTTCTGGCTAGACTTTCCATGACCGCAGATCAACGCAAGCTGAACGGTGGTTGCGGTGAGCCGTTTGGAGCCTAGAGTAGCCGCCATGGCCGAACACACTTCCCTGCTTCGTGACGGATTCCTGCTGCTGGGCTTTGCGCTGGTCTTCGTGCTGCTGTTCCGGCGGTTGGGGCTGGGTGCGACACTGGGCTATCTGGTCGCCGGCGCGGTGGTCGGCCCGCAAGTGCTGGGCCTTGTCAGCGGTGCAGAGGAGAAGCTGGGCATTGCCGAACTTGGCATCACGCTGCTGCTGTTTCTGGTAGGGCTGGAACTGAACCCGGCGCGGCTGTGGCGGATGAAGCGTGATATTCTGGGGCTGGGCCTGTTGCAGGTGGTGCTGTGCGGGCTGGCGATCACCGCCGTGATCGGGGTGTTCACACCGTTCAGCTGGGAAGCGGCGCTGGCGCTGGGGCTGCCACTGGCGCTTTCGTCCACCGCGCAGGTCTTGCCGATGCTGCAATCATCGGGCCGGTTGCGCACGCCCTTTGGCGAACGCGCCTTTGCAATGCTGCTGTTTCAGGATCTTTCGATCATCCCGCTGATCACGATCATCAGCGCGATGAGCCGCAATCCCGCCGATGCGGGCGGGCCTCCGGGGTGGCAGCTGGCGCTCTATACCGCAGGCGCGCTGGTGGGACTGATCGCCGCGGGACGCTTTGTGATCCGCCCGCTGTTCCGCCTGATCGGCAATCTGGGCGAGCGCGAGATGTTCGTGGTGGCGGCGCTGTTCACCGTCATGGCATCGGCGGCGGTGATGGAACTGCTGGGGCTTTCCACCGCACTGGGCGCGTTTGTGGCAGGTGTGATGCTGGCAGACAGCCCCTATCGGCACGAATTGGAGGCCGATGTCGAACCGTTCCGTTCGATCCTGCTGGGCCTGTTCTTCCTTGCCGTGGGCATGATGCTGAACCTTGAGGCGATTGCCGAGCGGCCGCTGTTCGTCGCGAGCATGGCGCTGGCGCTGATCGCGGTGAAGGGTGTGGTGATCTTTGGCATCGGCATGGTGTTTGGCATGGCGTGGCGCGGGGCGTTGGCGCTGGGCCTGTTGCTGAGCCAGGGCGGCGAGTTTGGTTTCGTGCTGTTTGCGCAGGCGCAAGGCGCGCTGCTGATTGCACCGGATGCGGCCAGCCTGTTTGGCGCGGTGGTGACACTGTCAATGGCCACCACGCCGTTTCTGATGATGGCCACGGCCCGCTTCAGGCGCGAGGCGGAGAGCGCGCCGGGCGAGCGCGAGGGGCCGCAGCCCGACGGGGCCAATGCGCTGGTGGTGGGCTTTGGCCGGTTTGGCCAGGGCGTGACACAGATGCTGCTGGCTTCAAACATTCCGGTCACGATGGTCGATACCGATATCGAGATGATCGATGTGGCGGCAAGCTTTGGATCGAAAGTCTATTTCGGCGATGGCACCCGGCTGGACCTGCTGCGGCAGGCGGGTGCAGCCGATGCCGAAATGATCTTCTTCTGCATGGATGGCGATCAGGTGAGCCCCGAACTGGTCGAGGCCGTGCACGAGGCCTTCCCGCGCGCCGCCATCTATGTCCGCGCATTTGACAGGCGCGCGCTGATCCGGTTGCGCGATGCCCCGGTCAAGGGCGTGGTGCGCGAAGTGATGGAATCGGCGGTGAAGATGGCGCGGATTGCGCTGGCCGATGCCGGGCTATCTGCCGAAGAAATCGCGCGCAGTGAAGACATGTTCCGCGCGAGTGACCGGGAACGGCTGAAACTGCAATTTGAAACAGGCGATGTGCGCGCGGCGCGCGATCGGATCATTACCACGCCTCAGCCTTGAGCTTTGGCAGGCGTATTGTTTGCTGGCTTGCTTGGTCATCGGCCCATAGGCATTTTGCGGGAGTCACTTCTTCAAAGAAGAGTGTTTCGCGCAGAGGCCGCAGAGGAAGCAGAGGGCGCAGAGATGGAGCGTCTGGCCGACAGGCCGACTTTCCGCTATAACCTTGCGTAGGCTGCAGCGTCGGATTTCATGAGACGGCTGCGCCGCCGCTCTTTTCTCTTTGCGATCTCTGCTTCCTTTGCGCGCTCTGCGCGAAACGCCTTCTTTTTTGAACCCGGCGGCAAGTTCGCCGCCATGTGCCGGGCGGACATGTGGGCGGCAGTTCAGCCCAGGAGTTTGAGCGCTTCTTCCCGGATGCGCGAAGCCAAGGCGCGATAATCCTCAGCGCTGGCGGAGCGAGTGCGCCATGCCGCCACAATCGGGCGGGCGCACTGCCAGTTGCGCACCGGCAGGCGCACGACCATCGCATCGCCGCCCACTTCTGAACGCAAGTACAGTTCGGGCATCAACCCGAGGCCAACCCCGCTGCCAACCATCTGGTGAATGCTGTCAAGACTGGTGCCTTCGTAATCGAGCAGCATTTCCGCGCCGAGTTGCGCACAGACGCGCTGAACCTGCTGGTAATAGTGATGGCGCGGATCGAGCGTGAGAAAGCGCTCTCCGGCGAGGTCACCGCGATCAAGCCGGGGCTTGCCGGCAAGCGGATGCTGGCGGCTGGCGACGATTGCCATGGGTTCATCAAACAGCGGCATGACCTCAAGCTCTTCGCCCACCACCGGGGCTGGGCCCACCAGCAGATCCAGTTTGCCCGAGGCCAGATCGCGCGCCTGATCCGTGGGGATGCCTTCGCGGATGTAGAAACGCAGATCGGGTTGCTCTGCATTCAACGCACCAATCAGGGCAGGCAGCAGATAGGGGCCGAGCGTGGGGGTGATGCCGAATCGGACAATACCCGACAATTGCTTGCGCGAACGGGCCGCAACGGTGCGGATATCGCGAATCTCCAGCATGACGCGCTTGGCCCGTTCGGCAATTTCGCGTCCGATCGGGGTCAATTCTGCATTTTGAGTCGCACGATCGATCAAAATCACGCCGAGCCGCTCTTCCAGCGCACGTAACTGATGGCTGAGCGTTGGTTGCGAAACATTGCACAAACGGGCCGCGCGGCCGAAGTGACTCTGTTCGGCAACGGCCAGGAAATACTCAAGCTGCCGAACCGATGGCATCGTCGCTCCGATAGATAATTTCTATTAAAACATGCCGTATCTTTCGATTGGACGCAACAGGTTCGGCTTGGCAACACGGCTGGGCAAGGTCAGAAAGGATGCAGACCCGATAATCGATCTCCGACAAGTTCGCTTCAGGTTGACCCCCCTCTTCACGAACTGGACGATTATCGCATCCGACCTTGCAGGGGGCGGCACCCCGCCATTCAGCGCCGCCCCCACCATTTTCAGGACGCGCCGCGCGTCAATTTGCCCCTCTTTCCGGGCGCGCGGCATGCCACGTCTCGATACGGCCCGCTTCCGGAAACGGTGTGCCGAGGGACGTGGATTACTGGCGGCGCATCGTGGCAACCCTGGCGCGGTGCGCTGCCAGACAATTTCGGGGCCAGACAAATTCGGACCCAGACAAATTCGGGGCTATTCCGCCCCTTGGTCGAAAGGCCTGCGCCATGCTGACTTTGCTTGTTGCCACACTGATTGCAGCCGGGCCCCTTGCCGGGACTGAAGCTGGACATGACAGCCACCATGGCTTTCGCCTGCCCGCAAATATGTCCGCGCAAGAGGATCGGCGCTGCCCAACTTCGCCCGGTGTTACGGTCTGTGCCAATCGGGCAGAGGCGCAACTTCGCTGGCGTGTGGTAACCGATGGCCCGCAGTCTGACCACCTGCCCCGGCCCCATGTGCGCAGCTTGCGCCAGCCGATGGCGCGCTGCGCCAATCCGGTTGAAGACGGCCTGCGCTGCGTGAAACCGGTCGCCTTTGCTCGCGTCAATCTTGATGACTGAGTGAGCGCCTCTGACGGGTTTCGTCAGGCACCCCGTTCCAGCGCAGCGATGATATGCTGGGCCAGAAGGTGGGCGGTGTCTGACAGGCCGGGCGCTTCGATCAGCGCAATTTCCGTATCATAAAGCGGCGGCAGGCCGGCATCTTCGCCCACGGCGGCAAGGTTGGCCGGAACCATTTCCAGCGGCAGCACCGTAATGCCAAGGCCTGCGCGCACCGCCGAGAGACTACCGGCCAGACTGGTCGAGGTATAGGCCACGCGCCACGGACGGCCCATCGCATCGAGCGCTTCGGTTGCGCGTTTGCGGTACACACACGGCTCGGGCGAGACCACCAGCGGCACCCGCGCGAAATCGGCGGCGGATTGCCAATCGCGCGCCACCCAGACCAGCGGTTCACGCCACACGCGCACACCTTCCTGCCGCTCCAGCGTAGGCTGCCGCTTGACCATGGCGAGATCGAAGTGCCCGGCGTGGAAGCGGTCCAGCAGGTTCAGCGTCAGATCGCAGGTCACTTCAAGCTCCACCAGAGGGTGGGCCTGCGTAAAGGCCGCCAGTACCCCCGGCAGGTGTGCCGTGGCGAAATCCTCGGGCACGCCGATTCGCACTGAGCCTGCAATATCGGGCTCGAACATCTCGGCCACGGTGGCATCATGCAGGCGCAGGATCTGCCGCGCGGGTCCGATCAGCCGCTCACCATCGGGTGTGATCGACAGGCTGCGCGGGCTGCGCAGGAACAGCGTACGGCCTACCTGCTCCTCCAGCCGTTTGAGTTGCAACGATATTGCCGATTGCGTCCGGCCCAGCCGCTCTCCCGCACGGGTAAAGCTGGCCGTATCGGCGATAGTCACAAAGCAGCGGAGCAGATCGATGTCGAGGTTGCGCAGGGCCATGCTCTCGCTTCTATCATTTACATCTGCAATCTTCAACATTGCATAAAGTCGTTTCTAAAATCATCGGCCATGCTGCATCTGCTCAATCATCAAACAGGGATCCCGCCGTCTCCGGGGCAAAAGGAGCAGCACATGAACCAGAACTCGATGAGCGTAAGCCTTGGCAGCGGGGTAAGGACCGCGGCCCCTGCGCCAGCACGAAGCCTACCGCTATCTTCCGCCGACCTGCCAGTTGTGGCGCTTGGGGGCCTGCTGGCCCTGACGGTGGCCTATGGCCATGCGGCGGCAACTGCTGCGGGCATTGCCCTTGCAGGATTGAGTTTGCTGGTCACGCTGATCGTCCTCGTCTTTGCCCGCCGCCAGTTGCGCGCCGATCCGCGCGCGGCGTCGTTTGCGCGCATGGCCACGGGCCTTGCCATTGCCACGGTGCTGATGGGAATTGCTGCCGATGCGCTTCTGCTGGCGGCCGCATGGATCGTCAGCGGACGGTTGATGGCCGGGCTGATCGGCCACGTGGGCGAATGGGCCGAGGCCCGCTCCGCTGCCCGCCGCGCCAGCGTTTCGTTCGCCGTGGGTGATCTGGCGCTGGTTGGCGCCGCGATCCTGCTGGCCATCGGCGCGGGATCGACCGAGATCAGCGCGATCACCGCCGCTGTGCCCACCATGGCCAAGGGCTTTGCCATCCCGGCAGCGTTCCTGCTGGTTATCGCAGCGCTGGCTCGGTGTGCGCTGCCGCCCTTCTCGTCGTGGCTGATGCGCTCGCTCGCCGCGCCAACTCCGGTTTCGGCGCTGATGCATGCAGGCTTTGTCAACGCAGGCGGGTTTCTGCTGGTCCGCTTCGCCCCGGTGCTGGAAGCCGCCACATCGGCCCGGTTCACGCTGTTCATCGTCGGGCTCGCCGCAGCGCTGATCGGTAGCGCCATCATGCTGGTGCGCAGCGATGTCAAAGGCTCGCTCGCCGCTTCAACCGTGGCGCAGATGGGCTTCATGCTCCTGACTGTGGCCCTTGGCGCCTATGCCGCCGCGTTGTGGCACATGGTGGCACACGGCATGTTCAAGGCCTGGCTGTTCCTCGGATCGTCGGGCACCATTTCCACCACCTCACCCGCAGCCAAGGGCCTGCCCAAGCCGTGGCCTGCCGCCATCGCGCTGGCCACGCTGGCAAGCGCGCTCGTCTTCAACCTGACCGGCGAAGGCACCGCGCTCCTGCCTGTGGGCCTTGCTTGTGCCGCGCTACTTACCGCTCTGGCCATCGGCCTGCGCGCTATTCCCCGCAGCCCGCTGGGCCTGATGGTTGCCGCCGCGCCGCTTCTGCTGATCGCGCTGAATGCAGCGGCTCTGGCCATGATGTCAGCCCTGCAAGTGAACGCCGCCCAGCCGCTCATCCCCGACTATGCGCAGTTCGGCCTGCTCTCGGTCTTGCTGGCCGGTTGGGTGGTGCAGCAGCGCATCGCCAGTGGCGAGGCGGCTTTGCCCCCGGCGCTGTTTGCCCGGCTGATGCATGTGGCCAACCCGACCGCCTGAACACCGCGCGCTTCGCTTTTGCGCCGCCTTACCCTGCCAGATTTGAAGGACACCTTCTGATGAACCTCGCCACTGGAACCTTCGCGGCGGAAACGCCTTTCAACGCCCTCTCCTCAACATCCACCCTTCAGGCCGAGCGTGAGCAATTGCTGGCACTGGCTTCGATTGCCGCGCAGACGGTCGCGCCCTTGTGGCCACTGAACAGCGCGATTGCAGTAAACCCGCTGTCGGGATTTGAAGATCTGCCCTTCGAAGAGGCCCTGCCCGAAGCCGCAACGCTGTTCGGCGCACGGCCTTCATTGTCGCTGACCGAATGGCGCAAGCTGATGGCCGAAGGGCGGATCGAATATGTCGCCTTGCGCAAAGCCATCGTGCAGAGCCTGGGCGGGCTGGAAGAGGCGTTTGCGCCGCTCGGCCCCGATCTTAATGCCTACAATCTGCTGGTCGCACGGCTGACCGAGATGAACGCCAGCGATGCCCAGCCAGAGCGCAACCCGCTCTCCCCGGCCATGGCCGTTCTGGCGCGGTGGCTGGCGACGTTCTTTGATCGCAACGCTGCCCTGCGCCTGCCAAAGCGGGAATGTGGCCTCTATGCCTGCCTGCGCGAAGTCCTGCAGCACGATCCGGCCTTGCTGCGCATCAGCGATACCACGGCGGCCAACTGGCTGGCCAAGGCTCCGGCTGATCCGGTGGAAATGCTGCTGTTTGCGGCGCGGCGCGATGCCGTGGCGCAAGACCAACGCCTGCCCTGGTTGCGTTCGCTGGTCGCGGCCATGCCCGGCTGGGGTGCGCACTTGCGCTGGCGTGCCGAACACGCCGGGCACGAGGCGAGCCTTGGCGCGCCTGCCACGATGCTGGATCTGATGGCACTGGTTGCCCTGCTCCAAGGCGTGGGCCGGCCCGGCCCTGCTGCCGTGCCCGAGACGGAAAATACGCAAGCCGTTGAAGCTGCGCTGTTGGCCCATTTCGGATTTGCAACCGGTGCCAGCGCGCAATGGACCGAACAGGGCCGGGCAAAGCTGAAAGCGGTAGCGTCCTACAGCCTTGGCGAACTGGGCCTGATATTCCAGCAAGCGGCTGAGGCCAGCTTCCTGGCCGCGCTTGCGCCGCAGCTTGAAGGCGCATCGGCACGGCTGACGGCTCCGCAATCCACACTGCGGCCCGAAGCGCAGGCCGTGTTCTGCATCGACGTGCGTTCAGAACCGATGCGGCGCGCGCTGGAGGCACAAGGGCGGTTTGAAACGCTCGGCTATGCCGGGTTCTTCGGCCTGCCGATCGCGATTAACCCTGCTTGCGCTGCGCCCACCCGCAACCAATTGCCGGTGCTGCTGTCCCCCTCGCACGTCGTGCCCGAACGCGCTGCGCCGGGCCGCGAGGCCGAAGCCGGAGCCTTGCTGGCCCGCCATGCAGCGATGGACGATGCGCAGGCCATGCTCGATACCACCAAGAGCGGTGCCACCGGCTTTGCCACGGCAGAAGCCGCGGGGCCCATTGCCGCTGTGGCCATGCTGGCCCGCACGCTGGCCCCGCGCCTTACCAATGCCTTGACCAAGCGCCTGATGGGTGAGCGTGGGCATTCGCTGGTGCCCGTGGCGTGCAACGATCATGGGCACGATGGCGCCCATGGCCTTGGCGGGGGTATCCCGCTGGAACAGCAGATTGCCTATGCCCGCGGCATGTTTGCCCTGACCGGGCTTTCGGCACAGACAGCACGGTTGGTTGCTCTGGTCGGTCATGGCGGCTGCACCACCAACAACGCCTTTGCCGCAAGCCTTGATTGCGGCGCGTGCGGCGGGCATCCGGGCGGACCGAATGCCCGGCTGATGGCCGCCATTCTCAACACGCCAGCCGTGCGCGAGGGGCTGGCCGAACAGGGCGTGGCCTTGCCCGAGGATACGTGGTTCATCGCTGCCCAGCACGATACCACCCGCGATGCGGTGGAAATCTTTGACCGTCAGCTCGTCCCGGCAAGCCATGCCGGTGATCTTGCCCGCTTTGAAAAGGCCCTTGAACAGGCTGGCGGGCAAAGCCGGCAGGAGCGCGCCACGAAGCTGGGGCGGACGGCCGAGGATCTGCTGACAGGCGCTGCCCACTGGGCCGAAGTCCGGCCCGAATGGGGCCTTGCCGGCAATGCCGCCTTCATCATCGCCCCACGTGCGCTGACGCAGGAAGTAGACCTTGGCGGTCAGGCCTTCCTCCACAGCTATGACTGGAAGCAGGATAAGGATGGCAGCGCGCTGACCGGGATCATGACCGCGCCGATGATCGTGGCGCAGTGGATCAACTGCCAATACCTGTTTTCCACGATCGACAACGCCGTATTCGGCGCAGGCGACAAGACCACGCAGAACGTGATCGGCGGCTTTGGCGTGGTGCAGGGCAGCGGCGGAGACTTGTGCACCGGCCTGCCCCGCCAATCGCTATTCCGCGATGATGGCACCGCCTACCACACCCCGCGCCGTCTTGCCGTGATCGTCGAAGCGCCGCTCCAGCGGGTGCAGGACATCGTGCTGGCGCATGATGCCGTGGGCCGGTTGGTGGAGAACGGCTGGATCAACCTGGTGGTGATCGATCCGTGGAAGCACAAGGCGCATCACTGGGTCCGTGGCGATTGGGCCGCCCAGCCTTGCTGATGTAAAACGACAAGCAGACGATGGTTGACTACCCCCGGCTTTGCGCGCAATAGCGCAACCGCCGGGGGCGCTTAGCTCAGTTGGTAGAGCATCTCGTTTACACGTCGAGTGTCTTGAGCCCCGAGAGCCGCAGAAAAGCTAGGCTTTTCGCTTCTTCACAGACTTACGGTCGGGACTATGTCGGGACTCTTGGGGTCGGGACTTTGGTGCTCTTGCCTCGCTCGCTTCGAGGGCGTTGCGGACATCGTCGTCCAGGACGTGGGCGTAGCGCAGGGTGGTTTCGATGCGCTTGTGCTTGAGGGCTTCCTTGGCTGCTGCCAGTGATCCGGTGGCGCGGACGATGCGGGTGCCGCGTGTGTGGCGCAAATCATGCAGCCGGAAGCTGCTCACCTCTGCGCCTTCAAGCGCGGCTGCCCAAGGCTTGCGCAAGGCGGTGGGAGTGAGCGGGTAGCGTTTGTCCTTGCGCCGGTTGCCACGGCTTTTCTGGCAGACATAGGTGAAGACGAAGGACTTGCCCTCGTCGGTATCGGCTTGGGGCTGGCGCGCGATGATCTCGACCAGCGCCGTGGTGAGCGGACGGTTGACATGATCGCCGCCCTTGATCCGGGTGACGGCCGACTTTGCGGGAAGGTTTAGGTCTTCCCAACGCAGGCCGAGCACTTCGGCGCGCCGCCAGCCCGATTTGAGCAGGAATTCCACCGCATCGACAACATCGTTGCGCAGGGCAAGCATCAGCTTGTCCTCCTCGATCGGCTGCAATTCACGCGGCGGCTTCTTTGGCACCTTCAACAGGAGCAGCGCCCAATCGGGCATTTCACCGACATCATACTTCGACCGCTTGGCGCGCCGCCACAGGGAGCGCGCGTTCTCGATCTCGCGATTGACCGATGAGTTTGAGCGGCCATTGCGGCGGCGGGCGAAGTAGATCTGCAGATCACGATCAGTGACTTCGGAGAGGAGCTTCGAAGGGCCAAGCCCCGCGACCAGTTCGGTGAGCATGTAGCGGATGGTGGGCCAGCTGGGCAGCAGCTCCGCATGGTCCTGATAGAGACTGGCCGCTTCGTTGACGGTGATCGGCGGGCGTTGTTCGCTGGGCAAAACGGCCTTCCGCCGCTCGCGCCGCTCGACTTCCTCCGCGTCGCGCTTGCGCTCGCAACCGGTCGAGCCGTAGTAGCGCTTGCCCCGGATCTGGAATTCGTAGTGGTAGTAGGGTTTGCCCTTCGGCTTGTAGACCGTCATGACCTTATCGGCTCGAGCGACCCGCGTTGCGTTCGGTGAACGGGATGATCTGCGCACCCGCGCCCCTGCCCTTTGTGCGCGCATTGCGTGTCGGTTCGGGCTTTTTGGGACATGCTGGCTGCACCGTGCGGAGAGAATCGATGAAGGACGTTAGATCCTCTTCGGTGTATCGCACGGCTCGCCCGATCAGCACATAGTGCAGCTTTCCCTGCCCGCGCGCCTTGCGGAGCGTGCGTGGGGACAAGCGCAGGCGCTGGGCAGCCTCTTCCTCGGTCAAGAGCAATTGGCGCGTCACTGGGTGTCCTGAAGCCTGCGCACGGCGTAGCGGCTGACGATGTGGCGGGTGCCATCGGCGAATTCGATCTGGATGGTGTTCATCTTGCCCACCGCGATCAGGCGGCAGGGGTGGCCGTGGCGTTCGGGCAGGGTGGCGCGCAGGCGCCAGTAGTGGGTCATGGGCGCGGTCATGCGGCTTCCCACTGGCTGATTTCCCAGGCTTCGGTGATGCGCTTGACGGCGGTGGCGAAGTGGTTGGGGTTGTGTTCGATGCCGGTGAAGACCTTGCCTGCCTTGATCGCGGCCACGCCGGTGCTGCCGGTGCCCATGAAGGGATCGCAGACGGTGATGCCAGCGACGTTGCGGGCGATCTTGTCCATCAACGGGGCGGGTTTCACGGTGGGGTGATCGAAGGCGCTGGTGCGTACGGTGCCGCACTGGATCCAGCGGTGCTTGTCGTGATGTTCGCCCTGGGGATGGAAGCCTTTGTTCCATGCGTGGATATAGGGCTCCATGTCGGCCAGATAGTGCTTGTTGGCCATGGGCGAGGGGTTGGGCTTGATCCAGACGCCCAGCACCGCGCGATGGAAGCGGGGGCGCACGTGGGCGAACATATCGGCCACCAGCAGGGCGTCCTGATCCCGATCATCTTCGACCGTTTCGGGAATCAGATCGGCCAGCTGATCGTTGTGGCAGAAGACCACCACTGCACCGCTGCGCGAGGCATCGATGATTGACCGGTCAAAGCCGCGATCGAGGCCTTCGGAGACAATCCGATTGGCCCCTTCGCGCGATTTGCGGAAGGCACCGCCGCCGGAATTGTTGAAGGCATAGGGCGGGTCCATGATGTCGGCGTCCATCCAGCCCAAGGTGGGCCGGACGGTGTAGGCATCACCGAGATAGAGGCGGTGGGGGCCGATGGAGACGGGGGTCATGCACGCCTCCGTGCTGACGGCGGTAACCTCCGCGAGGGTGACAGGTCATCAAGCCAGTGCGTCTTCGATGCGTATGGATCTTTCCACGACAGCAGCCTGCTGTCGCTGGGGTGCCAGTCCGCCACGCGCGAAGATGTCATTACAGGCTCGTGTTGAGACCTGCGGAGACAGAGAATGAAGTACCCCTCGCGCCGATCAGAGCTCAAAGCAAAAATGCTTAAGCGCCACGACAACTGCCCTAGTCCGAGAGATTTTAGCCCGCCTAACATCAGCGTCCCTTCCCCGGCAGGCCGTTGTGTTCGATGCCATCGAGCAGGCGACCGGCGGCTCTTTTGCCGACAAGCGTGAACCGATGACCATCGCCGAACCATTCTTCGTCAGGCATTGCAGACCCATCGAAACGAATAGCGCGTTGGCGCTGCTTGGCCCGAGGATTCCACTCTTCGCTGGGTGCCCACTCGCCCCACTGCTTGAAGTGGAAGGGGACGCCAGCGGCGGCGCATTGATCGCGCAGGGAGCGGGCCCAATCTGGGTGCATCGGGCGCGCACCGGGGCCGCTTTCGCCGCCTGCGATTACCCAGTTGAGCTTACGGTTGGCGAGAATGTCAGCCTCGGGGCTGCAAACCCAGCGATGCATCACCCGATCC
>NCGO01000027.1 GCA_002256985.1 Novosphingobium sp. 28-62-57 | reverse complement strand
GGCCGATGAACGGACTGCAACGCCATGTCCGCCGTGCGATTCTGCCGGTATTGAAGGCTGACAGCGCCCTGACTGCGCTGGTGCCGGTCGCTTCGATCAACCCAATCGGTGCGCCGGTCTGGCCGTTCATCATCCTGCGGTCACCGGTCACGCAGCGCTTGAAGGCTGCATGCGTCAATGGCGGGCAAGGGTCGTGGGATATCCATGCTTTCGCCGGGCCGCGTAAGTCTGGCGCGGCGGTGGTCGAGACAGCCGAGGATCACGCCGGGCGGATCGGCGCTGCTATCGAGGCGGCGTTGTCGGACCGGTGGCTGGATTTGCCTGACGGTGCGAAAGTCAGGGTGCGCCTGTCCGATATCCGGTTGCTGCAGGACGGTGATGAGAACGCCTATCACTGGTTCGCGCAGGTGAATTGGCGGGCGTTGGCATCCTGATCGGCGCGTGATACCGTGCCCCGTGGATTACCTCTCCAAAGACCAACTCGGCTCCCTGATGGCAGTCCTGCTTGCGCAACTCAGCCGGTCCGAAATCCTGACGCCCGACGACTTCGACACGATGAAGCGCCGGCTGATCGAAGGTGGGGATGAGGAGGTGGCCAGCGCAATCGACAGCGTGCTGTTGTCCGATATGTTCGACGATCCCGACCGGCGTAGAGCAACGATGCATGTCATCGCCGATCGGGATGATGCCGCTATTCCGGAATGAAGTTCGGCTCTTTCTTCTCGAACTCGTGGGCCTGCTTGTCGAAGCTTTCCTTGTCCGCATACTGCAGATCGGCGCGCCCGGTGAGCATGCCCATCTTGATCGTGCAGCGGACGTATTGAGTTTCGCCAGCATCGACATCGACCTGAACAGAGATGGTCTTGTTGGTCAGGACGTACTTCCCGGGCTTCACTTCAAGCTCAGCGTATTTGTTGCGGCCGAGTTCAACCAGTTCGCGTTCCTTGTAACGGATCGGGCAGCCAAGCGCTAAACCCATCATCGCGCCCTGGCGATAGAGCACGATCTTGCCACGTGCTTCGGGTGTGGTTGCAGCCGTTTCTTCTGGTGCGGTAGGTGCTTCAACAGCAGTCGCAGGCGCGCTGGCGACAGGCTCAGCCGGTGGGGCTTCTTGAGCGGATAACGCGCTGGGCAGGATCAAAGCGGTAAGCAAGACAGAGCGAATCATATTTTTCCCCTTATTCCCGCTTGATAGCCAAAGTCCTGCCATTTTGGATAGAGTCTTGGCGCACACCTGACGGCGGTAACCTCGCAGACTGACGCGCCCTAGACCTCGCACAAAGTTGCGAGGAGCGCGCGAATGTCACTGCCCACCGAATTCGATTTCGCCACCATCGAGATTGGCGACGGTGCCACGCCGACCGAGGTGTTCACCGTTTCGTGCGGCAAGACCGACATCACCGTCAACACCGTGGCTAACAGCACCGACCGCTTCGTCCGCGACTGCGCAAAACCCGGCGAAGTGCCGACGCGCAAGACCAAGGTGACCGGCAAGCAGATGGACGTGACTGCGACCGGGCTGACCGATGCAACTGCATTCGGAACCGAGATTGATCTGGTCGGCACGCGCGCCAACATCAAGGTCAAGTTCTATACCGACGATGGCACCGATGCTGGCGACCTGATCGGCACCGTGGCCTGCAACATGCTGATTCAGGCGCTCAACATCGGTGCACCGCGTGACGGCGATGCCAGCGCGGAACTGACGCTGGCCAGCCATGGCATGTGGACTTACACGGCGGCCTGATCGTGGACGAAACCAAAGCGGTTGCGCACTTTGCCGGTGAGGACCGCGACTTCTGGCTTCCCATGGCGCGCATCGTGGCGTTTGAACGCGAGGCAGATTGCTCCCTGTTCGCGCTGTTCTATGCCATCGGTGAGAATGTCGGCTCCGTAACCGGCGGTGAGACGGTCCTGATCGGTGCCAGCGATGCACGGCTGCGTCAGTGTCATTCCTTGATCCGCAATGCCCTGATCGGTGCCGGTGTGCCTGAGAAGGACGCAACGGAAATGGTGAAGGTCTATTGCTACCCGGCGCGTCCGGCGATGCATGACTTGGCGCTTTGCTACACCATCCTGAACACCGCGATTTACGGCATCAAGATCCCCGAAAGCTCAAAAAAAAAGCCGGAAGCGGAAAGCCCCGACCCTTCGTAAAGGGCGTGGTGCTGTCTGACTGCGGTCATCTCGGCATGGATTGGGAGCGCTGTTCGCTATCGATGTATCTTGAGGCCAGATGGGCGCGTGATCCCGACGCCAAGGCAGACCCCAACGACCCCGCCGATATCGACCGTTTGCGCAGGTTCCATCGGTCGCGCGCCAATTGACGGCGGTAACCATGCGCGGGGCCTGTCCGTAGCGTCTCGCGTCACAGGAGACCCCCATGCAAGTCGATCCCGTAATCCTGCAGCTTCGTGCCGATGTTGCGGATTACCAAGCGAAGATTGAGGCGGCGAGCAGGCTGACCGATTTGCGCCTGAGCTCCATCGAAAAGCGCGGCGTTCAGATGAGCAAAAGCGTCAACGGGGCGTTCAGTCTCGCAGCCCGTTCCGCGTTGGCATTCGGTGCCAGTTTCATCACGCTCGGCCTCGCAAAGCAGTTCCTGGACATCGCGGATCAAGCCAAGAACCTTGATGCACAGCTTCGGCTTGCCACATCTGGCTTCGGCACGTTCTCGCAGGCCAGCGAGGATGTGCGGCGGATTGCTGCCGACACGCGCTCGGGCCTGTCTGAAACCGCGTCCCTCTATGGCAACTTCGCCCGCGCGACCAAGGAACTCGGCGGGTCGCAGGATCAAGCGGCACGCGCCACAGAGACGTTTGCCAAGACCCTGAAAATCAGCGGTGCCGATGCCAACTCGGCGGCTTCTGCCACGTTGCAATTCGGGCAGGCGTTGGCATCGGGCGCGCTGCGTGGCGACGAGCTCAATTCCATCTTGGAGGCATCGCCCCGCCTTGCCCGCCTTCTGACCGAAAGCATGGGCACATCGATCGGTGCGATCAAGCAGTTGGGCGAAGAGGGCAAGCTGACCTCTGATGTGCTGTTCCGCGCCCTGACGGACACGAAATTCACCGACGGCATCGACGCCGAATTCCGCACCCTGCCAGTGACCTTCGACGAGGCCATGACGCAGGTCTACAACGCCGCCGTCATCACCCTTGGCGCATTCGACCGCGGCGGCCAATTCAGCACCGCCATCGCCAACTTCGTGACCGATGGTGCCGATGGGTTTGCGGATCTGGAAAGCGCTGCGGAATCGTTCGGGCGCACCTTGTCGAGCGAACTGGCGGGCATCATCGCCGTGGCCGAAAGCGTGATCGGTGCGATTCAGCGGATCAACGATGGGCTTGGTGGGTTGCCGGGTGCTGGACTGAACAAGCTGGGCGAATATGCGGGCTGGCTGAACCCGCTGACGGCAGGCGGGCGCATCGTGCAGATGCTGCCGCAGTATCAGCAGGCGGCGGCGGATCGTAACCGGCAGTTGCAGGGCGATGCCAACGACCAATGGGCGCGCGATACCTTCGGCGGCATGGACGTCATGGGCAATCGCGCTGGCGGTGCCCCACGTTCCACCCCACGGCCTGCAGGTGGCGGTGGTGCTGGCCGACGCAGGACCGGCCCCAGTGCCGAAAGCCTTGCTGCAAAAGCCGAACGCGACCGCTTGTCCTCTATCCGCGACGAAGCCGACACAGCGCGCGACAGGGCCCGGCTTGAGGACGATATTCTGAACGTGCGCGCCGCCATGGCGACGGCTGTGAACGACGTCTACAACTTCGAAATGCAGATAATCGAGCGGGAAAAGGCCGCGCGCGTCACTGATCTGAATACCCGCGTGAAGATGGGCGAACTCAGCCAGGCCGAGTTTGAAGCACAGCGCGGGCTTGTTAGCGAACTGGCGCAGGCACAGACCCTGCGGGCACTGCGCAACAAACAGGAGGCGGAAACGGCGGCGCTGGAACGTGACCAGCGCGACGATCTACAGACACTGGCCGCGCTGTCCAACACCACGACCAATCGCCGCGAACGTGTCGATATCGAAAAGCGCATTCTGGACCTGCAATACCAGATCGAGCGGGCGCGTTTGGACGAAGCAATTGCGGCCGGGCAGATCGCCGATGCTGCCAAGGCCCGCGCGAACCTTGAGGCACGGCAGGCGGCTGATACTGCGGCACTCAATCGAGACAGCGCCGGTCCGCTTGGCCAATACATCGAGGGGCTGCGTCAGAGCCGTGAGAATGTCGGCGACGAAGTGCAGGCGCTGGTGGTCGACGAATTGAATCAGGTCCGCGACGGTATCCGGGGTGCGATCGAGGACCGGCTTGGTGTGAAAGACCCGCTGATTTCGGGCCTGCTCAATTTGCTGATCGAACAGGTGATCCTGAAGCCATTGGCCGAAGCGCTGGCTGGTGCATCTGGCGGCGGTGGCAGCGGTATTGTGGGGACGCTGGCATCGATTGGCACGGCAATCTTTGGCCGCGCGTCCGGTGGCTATGTCGCGCCCGGCCAAATGGTGCGCGTGAATGAAGGCGCTTCAAAGGGGCGTGTCGAGGGCTGGCTTCCCAGTGGCGGCGGCAAGGTCATTCCGCTTGGCCAGATGAACGCGATGCAGTCCGGTGGCGGTGGGCGGGTTTTCCAGATCACGATTGACGCGCGCAACAGTGTCAACCCCGAAGGCTTTGAGCGCAAGATTTTGACCGAAGCCATGCGCCAAGCCGCACAGATGGACGGGCAGGCGGCGCAAACTGTGATCAAGAACATCCCGGCGCGCATGGGCCAGTATGAGCGGGACGGCAACTGATGCCGACCTATCGCGAAAGCTATGTGTTCTACATCGCCACACCTGATCCTGCCGTTTTTTGGTCAGGTCATGGGCCGTTGCTTTTGCCGGCCGATGATGTGGTGCCATCGCCTGTCCTTATCGCGGGTGCGGGCGAACTGGTCGATATCCCGGCGCTGGAGCAGTTGATCAACGGCAAGGCGCAACGGCTTGAGGTCACGCTATCGGGCGTGAACGACACGACGGTGGCATTGGCCGCAGAGGAAGCCGCCACGGTGCCCGGTTCGGCGGTGTGGATCGGGCGTATCGAGTTTGACGACACTTGGCAGGTTGTCGCGGTCGAATGGGAATGGACCGGTGAAGCGCGCGGACTGACAATCAGCAGTCAATCGAGCGGTGGGCAGCGCGTTCGCACCCTTACCCTGACCGTGGTTGCTGGTGATCCATCGCGCCGCCGCCCCGCGCTGGCCTATTTCACCGACGCCGACCAGCGCTACGATTTCCCCGATGATGACGCATTTTCGAACGTGGCCAGCATTAACGTGGGCACGACGCGAAGGTTTGGCCCGTCATGACGCTTGGCGAATACCTGGCCGACGCTGGGCGAAAAAAGCATGTCTATGGCGCGCACGATTGCGTGACGTTCCCGAGTGACTGGGCGCTGGTCCATGGCTGGCCCGACCCCATGGCAGAGTGGCGCGGCGGGTATTTTGACGACAGCCCCGCGCGCAACGGCCTGCTTGAGATTTTCTCGGACGGATTCGACAGCGCTGGCATCCCGCGCGCCACGGACGTGATCGAAGGCGACGTTGGCGTGATCAGCATGCTTGGCCATGAGGCGGGCGCGATTTTCACCGGCCAGCGCTGGGCTGTCGTCATGCCGCGCGGGTTGGCGTTCGTTTCAAGCCATCCCGGCATGGTGCTGCGCGCTTGGAGGGTTTGCCGTGGGTAGAACGTTGGGCGCTATCGTCAAAGGCATCGCGGGCGCGGCGCTGGTGCTGACCGGCAATCCGCTTGGCGTGGCCTTGTTGAGCAGCGCTGCGCAGGATTTTGCCGGTGCGATCTTCGGGCGCGGGTTGCCTAAGCCCGACACCACAGAAGCGCCAATCAAGACGCCCCGACCACCCCGCGTTTCGGCCTACGGCACGATGCGGCTTTTCGGCGCGCAACTGGTCTATGACACGGCTTCAAACGGCACGGCGGTGGACATCTTCGCGGTTCACGACGGCGAAATGGACACGCTGCTGCAGCGCTATCTGAACGACGATCCGGTCACGCTGTCCGGTGAATTCGTGGTGGGTGGCGCGGATGGCCGATATGGTTCGAGCAAGGTCAGCTTCTACCACACCGATGGCATCGTCCCCGGCACAGGCGGCACGGAATTCAGCGTTGCCACAACGCTTCTTGGCTCCACGATCTGGTCAAGCAGCCATCGTGGTGACGGTGTGGTCATGTTGGCCCTGTTCAGCGCATCGGTGAAGGCCGAAGATTTTCAGGATATCTACCCGCAAGCCACCCCGCCTGAGCCTTCCCTTGTGGCGAAGTGGCAGAAGTGCCCCGACCCCGACGCGGTTGATCCACTGGACGAGGGCGCATGGACGTGGACCGAAAACCCGGTGCGCATCTTGCTGCACTACATGCTGGTCCGTGAAGGTCCGCGCCCTGCATTGCCCCGTAGTGATCCTGATTACGACACCGAACTGGCCGCGCTGCGTCTGGCGTGGTGGAACCGAAATATCGCGCCAACGCTGGATTACTGGATCGATGCAGCGGTGGTCTGTGATGAAGCGCGCACGTTGAAGGCAGGCGGGACGGAAGCGAAATACCGGGCCGCGATTGCACACAAGCACACCGATGAACCGGAAAAGGTCAAAGCCGGAATTCTGGCCACGTTCGATGGTTGGATGGCACCGCGCGCGGACGGCGCTTACGTGATCTATGCGGGCAAGTCCTATACGCCCACCGTCACAATCGGGCCTGACCAGATTGTCGATTACACGTGGGATGGCGGGCAGGTTGACGACGACGAGGCGGTCAACGAGCTGGTCTGCAGCTACATCAGCGCACTGCACGATTACAAGGTGGTGCAGTGCGATCCGTGGCGCGATGAGGACGATATCTCGGCGCGTGGTCGGGTGCTGCCGTCCGAACTTGACCCCGGCGTCCCAAGCCATGCGCAGGTTCGCTATCTGGCAAAGCGTTCAATGGCCAAGAAGAACGCGCGCAACCGTGGCAGCGTGACCACCAATCTTGCCGGTCGCGCGGCGCGGGGCGAGCGCTATGTCAATCTGCGGATCGAGGAAGCGGGCACGGTGTTTTTCGATGGCATTGCCGAAATCACCAACCTGTCGCGCACCCTGTCCGGCGGCGTGACGTTCCAATGGGTTGAATTTGACCCGAACGTTGATGCATGGACGCCTGCGACCGAAGAGGGTGAACCGGCCACCGTGGGCACTCGCATCGCGCCTGCACCGCTCGAAACGCCGGAAATCACGTCCATCGCGTTCGAGTTTGACGGCGCGGGCTATCTTCTGCTGGGCGTGGACGCGCCGGACCGTGCAGACCTGACATGGTATGCCCATTGGCGCATTGATGGCGCGACTGTTTGGGGCGCGGACCTGATCTATTCCGATACCGATGCGGGCTCACCTGTCGCGCTGCGTGTCGGCCCGGTGCCAGTGGACGCGGTGGTAGAGGTTGAAGTCGCCTATCAGGTCGGCGACGGGCGTATATCTGCATGGTCGCCAGCGGAAAGCCTGTCTACGTCCACCACGTCGTCACCGCCTTCAGACGTGGCTGATTTTGCCGCTGCTGACGGGACCGGTTCGTCTGTCATCACTTGGCGCAACCCGGTATCTACCAACTTCGGCTATGTCAGGCTCTATCGCGGCACGTCTGCGGTATTCGGATCGGCCAGCCAAATCGGCGGCGATATCACAGGTGCGCTTGGTGAGGCCAAAAGCTACACCGATACCGTGGCGGCGGGCACCTATTTCTATTGGGTGCGGCCATATTCGACAGGCGGGATCGCGGGCACTCTTGAAGGGCCAGATAGCGCCGTCGTTTCGTAACGGCGGCTTTGACGGCGGTAACCTTGCCCAAATCGGCGGCATAGCAATCGTGACGCCATGCGCGTCTTTCCAACCTACGCCTTTTCGTTTTCCGACATGGAAGCGGACATTGAACGCCAGGTATTGACCGGCGGAACCGCGCTGTCTGGCTCTGAGGACGTTATCGCCATTGACGGGGGCGGGCGGGTGTTCGCACAATTCGGCGATCCCTATCTTGACGAGCCTGAAATGGCGCTGGCGTGGAAAGCATGCGGCGATGCGTTGCAGGGCGGCGCGCTGCCGGTGATCGTCCCGCTGGGTGATCTGCGCCACCAATTCAACCGCGATATTCGCATTCCGCTTTCGCTGCCGTGGTGGACGGAGGCCGAATATGCAACCGGCGCTTCTGGTGCGGCGCTTTCGGCCAATGCTGCTTTGCGCGCGACAACTCTGCTGCTGGCGCTCGACTTCCTGCCCGGACCTTTGCGCGCGGGCATGTGGCTGTCCATCAATCACGTTGCGCTGAGGCACCGCGCCTATCGCATCAAGGACGTGGTCAGCCAGACCAGCACCGCGGCTGAAATCGAACTGTCGCACCCGTTGCGCGAGGCCACGCTGTCTGGTGTCGCTGTCGAGCTGCACGATCCGCGCTGCGTCATGCGCTTGGACGGTGAAATGCGGTCCCCTTCGAACATGGGATACGCGACCGGTTCGCCAATCCGCTTTGTCGAGCACTTCCCTGCCATCGGAGAAACCTACCCATGATTGCGCCGGGCCAAGTCAAAAATCTCACGCTTTATCGGTGGCAGCCCAACGTCGTGTCGTTCGCCTTTGTCGGGCTGGATTTCACTGGGGCCGCGTTCAAGTCTCAGATTCGCGCGTTCCGGGATGCAGAAGACCCGGCAATGGTCACGCTGGAAAATGCCACGGCGGGGACGCAGGGCATTTCGGTTGCCGTGGTCACGACAGAAGGTGTGCCGACGTCAACGGTCACGCTGCAATATGACGAGGCCACGGTTGAGGGCATAGCCTTCCCGAACCCCAAAGGCACCGACCCTGAATATTCGTGGGATTTGGTGATCGATCCAACCGACGACCTAAAACGACGCTGGCTTGAAGGGCCGGTGACCATTCGCGCGGGGGCAACGCAGATCTGATGGCCGACTATACCGTAACCGTTCAGGACCAGACCATTGTTGTCGAGCCTTTCGGCGCGTCGGCCATTGCGCCTTTGGTGGGGCTGGCAACGCAGGCTGTGGCTGATGCAAACGATGCTGCCACCCTATCCGGCCTCTACGCCAACGCCAACACCGACGCGGACATTCCCGGCGCGGCACCGGGGGAGCGGGGGGCGAAGTATTTTGCCGAAACTGCTGGCCTTGCCGTTGCTGCGGTGCGCGTGCCGTTCGGGGTGGAAATCTACAACGGCGGTTCGGCCATTCTCGAAGGCATCTACAACGGCGACTATAACGCGGCGGCGAATTACACGATCAACCGG
>NCGO01000017.1 GCA_002256985.1 Novosphingobium sp. 28-62-57 | reverse complement strand
CAAACGCAGCCCAACATGGTGACGCGGGGTGGAGCAGCCCGGTAGCTCGTCAGGCTCATAACCTGAAGGTCGCAGGTTCAAATCCTGCCCCCGCAACCACCCAGAACTCACGCAAATATGTCGCCGCGATGCACAGGACGTTGCAATTGCGATGTGGGCCTCAGGCGGTTTGGCGGGGCCATCAGTGCCTCATTTGACCGCGAACGAGGCGAGGGTCTTGGCGCCACTGCCCTTCGCGGTCAGGGAAACAACCACCTTGGTGCCTGCCGGGATTTTAAGGCCCGGCGCGGTCAGCTTGTTGCCCGCTTGGGGCACAAGTGCTGTTTCCTGCTTCGCGCCCCCTGCTGTGACGATCAGCTTTCCGGCAAAGCCCGAGGCTGCCAGCGGCTCGTCCTCTTCGGTGAGGTAGATCTCCACACCCTTGGGCGCGCGGACCATTTCGATCACGGTTTCCCCGGACATGACGACGATTCCGCCGTGGACCGGCTTGGTTGAACCATGGGCTCCGGCAACCACCGGAAGCGCGGCAAGTGATAGGCCGGCCAGTGCGGCCACGATGTGTTTTGCGTTCATGAGAGTTCTCTTCCGTAGCTGGAGTTATTCCGGCAGGTGCGGCAACACGAACGTGAGCGACGCGCGATGCTCCATCTGCTTGTACTTGGCGGGGTTGTCGGTCTCGCCAACATAGATGCCCACCACCACATTCAGTCCCTGATTGCGGATCGGCAAGGAGACATAGCCCTCCGCATCGGTCATCATCGGCTTCTGATCGGGATCATTAACATAATCATGCATGATCGAAACGCCGGGCATTGGCTTTCCATCATACATCGCGCGCAGTTTGATCGGTTGGCCCATCGCTTCCGGAATGGCCGAAACGGCAGGCACCAGTTGCAGTTTGTGACCGGGGATCAGCGGTATGGGCTTTGACGGCATCTGGTTGATGTGCACGGCATATTTGTAGTTATGCTCGCTGACTACGGCGTCCTTGATATCGTCATGGCCCTTGTTGTGCCACGTTCCGGCGGCGTCCTTGGACCAGATGCCGTAATCCATCACGGCAGCCACAACCGCCAGCGGCTCATCGCTGTCTACCACGGGGATGGCCCCTGCGGCGCGGAGCGTGGCGGTGGCGGGCAGGCCGTCTGCATCAAAACCGGTGACCGAGGTGATCAGCGGCATGCGCTTTACCGCGTCAAGATCGTCGGCGCCCACGCCATAGACCATGGCCAACTGCTTGCCGCGCTGCGCAAACCAGATCGCATGGGCGCTGGCCGAGGATGAAGCAACCGCAGTGGCGATGGTTACTGCTGCTATGGCAGCTGAAATATAGGGAGAAATCCTGCGCACGATGATGGCCTCCGGATTGAATGACCGGGCTGTTCCGGCATGACAAGAGTATGACTCGGCATCGGCATTTTCGCCCGAAAGTGCATGTGCAGCAACACGATCCCCTGTGGCCCGGGCAATCAGCAGCAGAACCACAGCTTCGGCAGTTCAGGTGTTACAGGGATGGTTGCCTATCGGATCATGGCGTGAGAACGGGTTCGTGGCACCGTTTGCAGTCATGTGGCCCTGTCAGGTGGAAAGGCCGAGAATAAGTCCGCCCGCTGCGGCTGCGGCCAGCACGCCGATGATGGACCATTTGACCTTAAACAGCAGCATGGCGGCCATTGCGGCCAACATAGCCGCGCGCCAATCGAAGCTGGTCCAGACCGGGATGTTAAGGTGCATCGGTCCGATCTGCGTGGCGATGACGGCGGAAAACAGCACGTGGATGAAAAACCACGCGGTCAGGTTTGCGATTACGCCCACTACCGCGGCAGTGACGGCTGCCAGCCCGCCTTTGAGGCGCGGGGAGTTCTCCATTCGCTCGATCCACGGTGCGAATGTGAAAATCCACAGGAAGCAAGGGGCGAAGGTGACCCATGTGGTCAGCAACGCGCCGAGCAGGCCCGCGACCAGCGGCGAAAACGGTTCGGGTGCGCGGAAAGCGGCCAGATAGCCCACAAACTGTGTGACCATGATGAGGGGACCGGGCGTCGTTTCGGCAAGGCCAAGGCCATCGGCCATTTCGCCCGCGCTCAACCAGCCATAGTGCTGCACCGATTCCTGCGCCATATAGGCCAGCACGGCATAGGCTCCCCCGAACGTGACGACGGCGAGCTGCGAGAAGAAGCTGCCGATATCCCACAGCACATGGTCGCGGCCCAGCGTTGCGAGGACCAGCGCCATGGGTGCGGCCCAGATCGCGCCCCAGATCAGCACGGTGCGGATCGACTGGCCCCAAGGGCGCGGCGTTGACAAAGGCACGTCGTTGCCGGGTTTCAGCGCAAGCCAATCCGGGCGCGCGGCGGCAACGACCATGCCGATTGCGCCCGCGCCGAGCACGACCAGCGGAAAGGGGGCGTTGAACGCAAACAGCGCGAAGAACGCTGCCACCGATAGTCCGCGCTTGAACCCGGTGTTGAGCGCGCGCCCTGCAATGCGCAGCAAGGCCTGCACCACGATGGCCAGCACGGCGGCCTTGATACCAAGAAACACCGCTGCAAACCAATCAAGGTCGGCCGCAACGGCATAAAGCGCGGTCAGCGCAAGGATCACCAGCGCACCGGGCAGTACGAACAGGAGCCCGGCAGCCAGGCCACCGCGAAGGCCGTGCAGTTTCCAGCCAATCCACGTGGCAAGTTGCTGCGCCTCTGGGCCGGGGAGAAGGTGGCAGAAGTTGAGCGCGTGGAGGTATTGCTCCTCGTCCACCCATTGCCGTTCGTCCACCAGTTCGCTGTGCATCAGGGCGATCTGGCCTGCCGGGCCGCCAAAACTGAGAAATCCGATGCGCGCGAATACGCGGACCATCGTGCGAAAATTAGGAGGTGTGCTGGAAATCGCCATTCGCCCCATGCCTTACCATCCGCAACAAAGCGGACCAACAAGGCAACACTTGGCCGATAAGGGCTTGGGCCATAAGGCCTGACCGGGAGGTTGCTTTTGCCCCGGTATGGGTTCGATAAACGCAAACCGGGCGGCAAGACAAGCAAGCGATCCCGACTGAGCCGGTGCCAGATCGCTTACGACCAACCCCCTACGCGAAGCACGCCGCACTGGCGGTGCGTAGCCAATCTTCGGGACCGCCCAGACCGCTGTTGTTCCGCGCGGGGCAATGAGCCTTTAGTTGACCGCTGTTCCAAAAATGCTACTTATCAGTATAACCAAATCAAACAATGGGAGAGCGATGATGGTAACGGCCTCACAGGTCATCCTCACGGCAACCGAGCGGGTAACGCTTGGCATTCCAGCAGCCGAAGCGGTGGCGCAAGAAGCGGCGGCGCGCGGGGCGAGCCGGGTGTTTATTCTGGCAAGCAGCTTCCTCAACCGCCAGACTGACGAGATTCGCCGGATCGAGGCGGCACTGGGCGCGCGCCATGCCGCCACGCATGATGGCATTCAGCCTCATGCCCCGCGCAGTGATGTGTTGGCAGCGGCGAACGCTGCCCGTGCTGCGGGTGCGGATCTGGTGGTGACCGTTGGCGGTGGATCGGTGACCGATGCGGGCAAGATCGTGCTGATCTGCCTGAAGCATAACATCACCACCATCGAGCAGTTCGACAGCTATCGCGTGCAGGTGGACGGTGATGGCAACATGGTGATCCCAGAATTCGCCGGGCCGGATGTGCGCGCAATTTGCGTGCCCACCACGCTTTCAGGCGGCGAGTTCAATCCGCTTTCGGGCGCGACGGACGAGGCAATCAAGCTCAAGCAGGCCTATACGCAGCGCGAGATGGTGCCGGTTTGCGTTGTGCTCGATCCTGCAATCACGGTGCATACGCCCGAATGGCTGTGGCTTTCCACCGGCGTGCGTTCGGTCGATCACGCGACTGAAACGCTGGCCTCGTTCCTGTCCAACGATTTTTGTGATGGCATTGCCGACAGCGCGCTGCGCTTGCTGGCAGCGGGGCTCCCGGCGGTGAAGGCCGACCCGACCGACCTTGATGCGCGGTTGAAGTGCCAGATTGGTGCGTGGCAATCGATGATCCCGATCATCGGCGGCGTGCCGATGGGGGCCAGCCACGCCATCGGCCACGTGCTGGGCGGCACATGCGACGTGCCGCATGGCCACACCAGCTGCGTAATGTCGCCGTTCGTGCAGGCGTTCAACCTCTCGGTGAATGCCGAGCGGCAGAAGCGCATCAGCGCGTGTCTGGGCGATGCGTCGCGTCCGGCTTCGGAACTGCTCGATGCGCTGATCCGGGGGCTCGGCATGCCGCGCTCACTGCGCGAAGTGGGCGTGCGTGAAGACCAGCTGCAGTTGATCTCGGAATATACGCTGGAAGATATCTGGGGCCGCACCAATCCCCGCACGATCAAGACGGCCGCCGACGTCATGGAAATTCTGCGGACCGCGATGGGGTGATGCACAAACTGGCCGAAAACGTCTATGCAGCAGACATGACAGACAAGCCGAAGAAGAAGCGCGCTGCGGCGCAGTTGAAGGGTGAAATCACGGCCTACAAGCGCCGCCGCATTCTGGAGGAGGCAAGCCACTTCTTCTTCGCCAATGGCTATGAGGCGACCACACTGGATTCGGTGGCCGAACAGCTCAATGTCACCAAGCCGTTCATCTACTCGTACTACAAGAACAAGGGTGAGCTGCTGTACGAGATCTGCCAGACCGGCATTCAGCTTTCGCTGACCGCGCTGGAAGAGGCCTTGGCCGTGGAAGGCACGGCGACCGAGCAGCTGAAGATCGTGGTGGAGCGCGTGGCGCGGATCATCATCGAAAACCAGCGCTATGTGACGGTCTATCTGCGCGAGGAAAAGAGCCTGACGCCCGATGACGCACGCCGCATCCGCGATTTGCGCCACACCTTCGATACCAAGCTGGCGGCGCTGCTGGAAAAGGGCAAGCGCAGCGGGGAATTTGATGTGGCGGCACCTTCGCGCACAGCGATCTGGGTGAGCGGCCTGCTGAGCTGGATTGCGCTGTGGTATCATGAAGGCGGGCGCTGGTCGGCCACCGAAGTGGTGATGGACGCGATCACGATGGTGCAGAAGATGGTGCAGCCAGCAGGAGGCCCGAATGCCTGAAAATGCCACGCCTGAGGTTGCAGCGCATACCGACCCGCGCGTGCTGGATCGGCGCAAATGCGTGCTGCGCTATCTGATCGATGATTTTGCCGCCTCGCAGCCAAACGCGATCTATGCCGTGTTCGAGGATGGCGGGCAGTGGACTTATGCGGCCTTGCGCGATCTGGTGGTGCGCAAGGCGGCAGGGTTGCAAAAGCTGGGCGTAAAGCGCGGCGATCATGTGGCGGTGTGGCTGCCCAACGGGCGCGAGGCGCTGATCACGTTCTATGCGATCAATTACCTTGGCGGCGTGTTCGTGCCGTTCAACACAGCCTATCGCGGCACGATCCTGGAACATGTGCTGGCCAATTCGGATGCCCGATTGCTGGTTGCGCACGGCGGGCTGCTCGATCGGTTGGAAGGGATCGATACGGCGGCGGTGGAGACCATCATCACACTGGGCGAAGGCTCGGCACCTGCACGCTTTGCGGTGCATGCCTTTGATTCGGTGAGCGGTGAGGAGGCCGAGCTTGCCCCGCTTGCCAGCCCGATTGAGCCGTGGGACACGCAATCGATCATCTATACCTCGGGCACCACGGGGCCATCAAAGGGTGTGCTGTCGTCCTACTTGCACCTTTACACCAATGCCGGGCCGGAAAGCTGGCATTTTGTGGGCGGTGAGGACCGGTTTCTGGTCAACATGCCGGTGTTCCATATCGGCGGCCTTGGCATTCCCTTCGTGATGCTGGCGCGCGGTGGGTCCATCGCGTTGATGGAGAATTTCTCGACCGACACGTTCTGGGACTTCGTAAAGCGCACCGGATGCACCACGATCTTCCTGCTGGGCGTGATGGCCACGTTCCTGATCAAGCGTCCACCGGGGCCGGAAGACCGGGGTCATGGTGTGCGCAAGGCCTTCATGGTGCCGCTGACCGAGGCGGCGGGGCCGTTTCACGAGCGGTTCGGGATCGACGTCTATACCATCTTCAACATGACCGAGATTTCCTCGCCCATTGTCTCCGAGCCCAATCCGGTGAAGCTGGGCACCTGCGGTAAGGTGCGCAGCGGAGCCGATGTGCGGCTTGTGGATGCCAACGATTGCGAGGTTCCGGTGGGCATGGTGGGCGAGATGATCGTGCGTACCGACCGGCCCTGGGCGATGAACCACGGCTATCACAAGAACCCCGAAGCCACCGCGCGCGCCTGGCGCAATGGCTGGTTCCACACTGGCGATGCCTTTCGCCGCGATGCGGACGGCTATTTCTACTTCGTCGACCGGGTGAAGGATGCCATCCGCAGGCGGGGCGAAAACATCTCGTCGTTCGAGGTGGAAAGCGATGTGACCGCGCACCCGGACGTGCGGGAGGCGGCGGTGATCGGCGTGCCGAGCGAGTATTCCGAAGACGAAGTCATGGCGGTGATCGCTCCGGTTCCGGGGGCAAGCATCGATCCGGTTTCACTGTCTGAGTTCCTCGCGGCGCGGATGCCCTATTTCATGGTGCCGCGCTATATCCGCATCCTGCCCGAACTGCCCAAAACGCCGACCGCCAAAGTGATGAAGGCAGAACTGCGCGCCGAGGGGATCACGCCCGATACATGGGACCGCGAGAAGGCCGGGATGCGGCTGAAGAAGGAAAAGCTGTGATTACCAGCTGACGTCGAGCTTCGACAGGCCGCGGAACATGAAGCCTTCTTGCCGCCATTGCGCACTGGCGACATCGACCGTCAGCGCCGGAAAGCGGGTAATCAGTGATTTGAGCGCGATTTCGCCTTCGAGCCGCGCCAGCTCTGCGCCTACGCAGAAGTGGATGCCGCCGCCAAACGAGAGGTGCTTGGGACCTTTGCGTTCGATATCGAAGCGGTCAGGCGCATCGAACACCGCCGGATCGCGGTTGCCCGCGGCCACCAGCGTCAGCACGCGTTCGCCCGCGCGCACGATCTTGCCGCCCACTTCGGTATCGCTAAAGGCCGTGCGGTTGGTGCCGACGAGCGAGCTTTCATAGCGCAGGATTTCTTCGGTCGCGGATTCAGCAAGGTCTGGATTGGCGACGAGCTTGGCCCACTGCTCGGGAAACTTGGCGAGGCTGAGCAGGCCGTTGCCGATCATGTGCGCGGTCGTCTCGAACCCGGCGCCGAACAGGCCGATGGCGACGGTCGCCATTTCGTGATCGCTAAGCGGGCCGTGTTCATCGCGCGCATTGCACAGTGCGGTGGCCAAATCATCGCGCGGGGCGCGGCGGCGTTCAGCAAAGACGGCGCCGAAGAAGTCCATCAGGAAATCCATCTGCCGGTTGGCAAGGCCCAGTTCTGCATCGGAAAAGGCCCGCATTTCAAACACCACAAACGAATCCGAGATGGCCTGGTTGAGCGCGGCGAGCACCTCGTCCGAGGCTTCCTCGGGTGAGAGACCTAGCATGTCGCACATCACCAGCGTGGGGAAGCGGTAGGCGAACTGGTGGATCAGTTCCATCTGGCCCGCGTCCGCCACGGCATTGAGCAGCCGGTCGGCAATGGCCTGCACGCGCGGGCGCATTTCGATCACGCGGCGCGCGGTCAGCGCTTGCGTGACGAGGCCGCGCACACGGGTATGGCGCGGCGGGTCCTGATAGAGGAAGATTTCAGACAGCCAGCGATAGGCCGAATGCGACAGCACATCGAAATCCGGCCCATAGAACAGGCGGATGTTCGAAAGGAAATCCCCCTGCCCGAAATTCGTGCGATCCATCAGGACCGCACGAACATCGGCATAGCGGGTTGCCACCCAGAACCCGAGCTGCGAGAAATGCATCGGTTCGGCATCGCGCAGGGCCTTGAAGATCGGATAGGGATCCTGCTTGAGCCGCGGGTCCGTCAGATCGAAAAGCAGGCCTTGCGCCATGTCCGAAGCTCCTTCCCTTAGAAGTTGACCCCGACGGTCACGCCAAAGGTGCGCGGCGGGGCGAGCGAGCCGACGCGCACGCTGTTGAACAGCGGTGCGGTGATGATGTTGTTGGTGATCACCAGCTTGTTGGCGAGGTTGCGGCCCCAGACATCGACGGTGAACTTCTCGTCCGCCGTGGTGAAGCGCAGCCCTGCATTGATCAGCGCATAGGGTGCCTGCGTGGCATCAGCGTTGTTGAACTCGGTGAAGAACACGCGGTCCTGCCAATTCACTTCGGCGCGCGCATTCAGTGTACCTGCCGAGCCGACCGGAATGTCGTAATTGGCGCCAGCACGGAACGAGAATTCCGGCGCGTTTGACAGGCGGTTGCCTGCGACGCTGATTTGCTGAAACGCGCGCCGATAATCGCCGGTCGTGAACTGGCTGTACTTGGCGTTGAGGTACGTGCCGAACAGCTCCAGCGTGAGGCCTGGCACCGGCTTTGCGCGCAGTTCCGCTTCGATGCCATAGTTGCGCGCCGAGGCGGCGTTGACCGTGGTGACAACGCTGGTGGCATCCACGAAGCCGACCTGAAGATCGGTGTAGTCCATATAGAACCCGGCGATATTGGCCTGCAGCTTGCGGTCGGCGGTTGTGGTCTTCAGGCCGACTTCGTAGCTCCAGACGTATTCCGGGTTGATCACATCGTTGCGCGATCCAACGTTGATCACGCCCGATTTGAACCCGCGCGTGACCGAGGCATAGACCAGCGTGGAGTCGCTGGCCTGATAGTTGAGCGTGACGGTGGGGGTGAAGGCATTCCAGCTCTTGGCCTTGTCGGTGTTGACGCTGCCAAGGAAATCAAAGGTGCCCACGCCTTTACGCTTTTCATAGCTGAAGCGGCCACCAGCGGTGATTTTCAGCTTGTCGGTGACCGCGTAGCTGCCTTGCGCATAGACGCCGATGGCATCGATGTTGACCGTGCCGAACTGCAGATAGTTGGCACCGTCAAACGTGTTGGCTGGCACGCCGAACAGGATGCCAAGATTGGTCAGCGGTACGCGCACACTGCCGAACAGCTCTTCGTTGAAATACATCGCACCCAGCAGTGCATCGAACTTTTCGCTGCGGTAGGTGGCGACGAATTCCTGGCTGAAGGTCTTGCTCGTTTCGTTGTAGTTGTTCTGGCCGAACATGTTGGCGTTCGAGCCATCGAGGTCGTTGCGGTTGAAGCGTTCGAAGTTGCGATACGAGGTGATCGATTTGATGTCCCAATCGCCCGGCGTCCATGCGATGGTGCCGGTAACGCTGTAACCGTCACGCTGGTTGAGTGCTTCCTGATCGGAATAGATGTTGCGCAAATTGGGCTGGCGGCCAGCGGCGGCGGCCACGGTGAAGAGCGATTGGCCGCCGATCAGCGAACCCAGTGCGTTCTCCGGCTGCACGGTCGGGCCGAAATAGTGGAACGCATAGTTGCTGTCGTCTTCCTTGAAATACTCGCCAGAGACGAGGATTTCGAGGTCATCGGCGGGCTTGGCCAGAATGCTGCCACGTAATGCATAGGCATTGCGGTCGTCGATATCCTGGCCGGTGAATTCGTTGATGCCATAGCCATCGCGCCGGTCATACTTGCCGGCGATGCGGACCATCAACTGGTCGCCGCTCAACGCCCCGCCAACAGCCCCTTCGAGCGCGACGGCATTGTAATTGCCATAGCTGGCGCGGACGTAGCCTTCCAGTTCCTCGGTCGGGCGCTTGGTGATGAGGTTGATTGCGCCAGCGGTGGCGCTGCGGCCATAGAGGGTGCCTTGCGGTCCGCGCAGCACTTCGACACGCTCCAGATCGTAGAAGCCTGAAAGCTGTGCCGCTGGACGGGCAATCTGCGCGCCGTCCTGCAAAAATGCCACGCCGCCATCTGCGCCAAGGTCGATGCTGGTAAGGCCGATGCCGCGGATGAAGATGCGGTTTACGCCGAACTGGTCACCCACCGAAAGGTTGGGGATGGCCGTGGCCAGCGAAGCAACGTCCTTTACCCCGCCAACGCCAAGTGCAGCTTCGGACACGGCAGAAACCGATGCGGCGACTTTGGAGAGCGATTCCGAGCTACGCGTGGCGGTGACAACGATATCGGTGAGGCCCTCGGCCGGGGGCGCGGCTTCTTGCGCCGCTGCCGGAGATGCAAAGAGCGCAGCCCCGGACAGCAGCACGCCCAACACGGCGGAGCGTGTGACGTGCTGGGTGGCCCCAAGCGAATTCATGCGGATTGCCCCGAACGCGGAAAACTGCGTGCGCACCATGTTCTCTCCCCTATTTGCCGCTGTGTAAACTGCGTGCATTTTTATCTACTGGTGCGTAGATACCTGACAAGCTAAGTAGATTGCAAGCGGTAATCAGGGGGGAGCAGTTGGGACCCAGTTTGATCTGGACCCATGCGGTGTGGTGCTGCTTGATTGCGCACTTCTGCCCTGTCGGGTGGTTGAAAAGAGAATGATGGCAAGACCATCCAAGCAGAGGATATGCCCCTGATATGAGCGCTATTTCGGTTGAATTGCCGGGTGAACAGACCATTTCCGGCCATTGTGAGCCCGAATTCACCACGGTGCTGGAGGCTTTTCGCGCCAACTTTGCCGAGCGCAAGGAAGTGGGCGCAAGCCTGTGTATCACCCATCAGGGCCGCACCGTGGTGGACCTGTGGGGCGGGCTTGCCGATCCGCAAACAGCACAGCCGTGGACGCAGGATACCGTCTCGATCGTCTATTCCTGCACCAAGGCAGCGACCGCGTTGTGCCTGCACATGCTGGTTGATCAGGGGCGGGTGACATATGAAACGCGGGTTGCCGATATCTGGCCGGAATTTGCGGCGGGCGGCAAGGAAGCGACGACCGTTGGCATGATGCTCGCCCACACATCGCCGGTCCCGCATGTGGCAGGGCCAATCAAACGTGGGGGATTGGCGGACTGGGACTATATGACCGCGCGCGTTGCGGCAGAGCCTGCGCACTGGGTGCCGGGGACGCGGCAGGGCTATCACGGCGTGACGTATGCGTGGACGGTGGGGCAGTTGGTCCGGCTGATCTCCGGCATGCCGCTCGGCGTGTTCTTCCGGCAGCACGTGGCCGATCCGCTCGGGCTGGATTTCCATATTGGCCTGCCCGAGAGCGAGGAGTCGCGCGTTGCGCCGATGATCGCGCCCGATCCGGCGGAGGTCAATTTCGCCTCGGCCTTCTTCCGCGCCGCAACGACGCAGCCCGGCAGCCTGCCCAACTTGTTCCTGACGAACCTTGGCGGGGCAGACTTCAATTCGCGCGAGATTCATGCAGCAGAAATTGGCAGCGCCAACGGCATTACCAACGCGCGCGGCCTCGCCGGAATGTACGCACCACTGGCCCACGGCGAGGGTGGCGGGCTGGTTTCGGCCGATACCTTTCACCGCATGAGCAGGGTTAGCGCGGCGACGCATAGCGATGCCGTGCTGTGTCAGCCGATGCGCTTTGCCATGGGTTTCATGATGAGCACCGACAATCGTGCCTTGGGCGGGGACAGCCTGATTTTGGGCGAGACGGCCTTTGGCCATGTCGGCATGGGCGGCAGCATCGGCTTTGCCGATCCGGCCCAAGGCCTGAGCTTTGGCTATACGATGAACCGCATGGGCGCGGGCATCCTGCTTAATGCGCGCGGCCAGACGCTGATTGATGCGGCCTATCGTGCAATCGGGCTGACATCGGATGCGAGCGGCGCCTGGCGATAGGGTGAAGTGCTTCCATGCCCCGCCGGAACAGGCACCGCCGCGGACTGTTACAGGGTGATTGCGGTCGGCGGTTGACGTGATATACTATCGGGTAGATATTTCTTATTTCAGGTATAATCCGGCAGTTACGCCTGATCCGGGCCAACAAGGAATGACATGAACGCTCTGAAGATTACCGACCGCCCGATTGCACCACAGGCCGTTGATCGCGCCTTGTTGCGGCAGGGCGTTGACGAGGCGAACATTCCTGCGCTGCTGATGGTGCTGGTCCAGCTGACCGGAGACCGTCGCTATCTTGAGCCCCCTTTCGCGCCGAGCCGGGGCAAGGGACTGGATGACAATGACAGCGGTGGCCTGCCCGAGGACGTGCAGGCGCTGATCCGCAACGCCGCTTGGGATGCGATCGTTGCCTGGGTCGATGGCCGCGAACCGGCCCTGCCACGCCCGGCCAATGCGGATCTGGCCGCCATGCTGGCTGTTGCCATGACCGAGGCTGTGCCGCCCGAATATGGCGATATCGTTGCCGCCACGATGCATCTTGATCCCGTGGTTGAACCGGCGCGCCCGGCAAAGCCTTTGCGGGCGATCATCATTGGCGCGGGCATTTCCGGCATGGTGGCCGCCGTGCGTTTGCGCGAAATGGGCATCGAACATGTGATCTTTGAAAAGAACACCGAGTTTGGCGGCACATGGTGGGAAAACCGCTATCCGGGTTGCGGGGTCGATACGCCGAACCTGACTTACACCTTCTCGTTCCGCCCCAACGATTGGTCGGCCTTCTTCCCGCTGCGGGACGAGATCGAGAATTACCTGCTCGATACCGCGCGGGCGAGCGGACTTTATGACCGCGTGCGCTTTGGCACCAAAGTAGAACGCGCCCAATGGCTGGCAGACCGCAACCAGTGGGAAGTGACCGCGCAGGCGCCCGATGGCACGCAGCAAGTCCATCACGCGGATATCGTGATGAGCGCTGTGGGCATTCTCAACATGCCGGTCGTGCCTGATATCAAAGGGCTTTCCGGGTTTGCCGGGCAGATTGTGCACACCAGCGACTGGCCGCAGGGCCTTGACCTGAAAGGCAAGCGCGTGGCCGTGGTTGGCAATGGTGCTTCGGCGATGCAGGTGGTCCCGGCGATTGCCGACGATGTGGCCGAGTTGACGCTGTTCGCCCGTTCCAAACAGTGGGCCGCGCCGTTTCCGCAGTTCAGAAAGCCGGTCCCAGCAGGCGTCAGGTATCTGATGCAGGTCGTGCCGCTCTATCGCGCATGGGTGGAACAGCGCCTTTCGTGGACCTTCAACGACCGGGTGCATGGCACCCTGTTCCGCGATCCTGAGTGGGCCGAACCGGCGCGCGCGGTAAACGCGATCAACGACGGGCACCGCGAGTTTTTCACGCAATATGTGCGCGAGGAACTGGGCGAGCGGCAGGATCTGTTGCCACTGGTGCTGCCGGATTACCCACCTTTTGCCAAGCGCATGCTGCTGGACAACGGCTGGTATCGCACTTTGCGTAAACCCCATGTGCAACTGGTGCCCCAGCGCCTGTCCGAAGTGCGCGATCACACTCTGGTGGCAGGCGATGGGCAGGAAATCGAGGCCGACGTGCTGATTCTGGCCACGGGCTTTCAGGCCGCAAATGTGCTGGGCTCCTACGAAGTCGTCGGGCGTGATGGCCGCGATTTGCATGCGTTCTGGGAGGGCGACAATGCCGCCGCCTATCTCGGCACGCTGGTGCCGGGCTTTCCCAACTTCTTCATCCTGCTTGGCCCCAATGTCGGCTCCGGCCACGGTGGCAGCATGATCCGCAATATCGAAAATCAGGCCAACTATGCGGTGCGGGTGATCGAGGCATTGGTGAAGTCTGGTGCGGATGCGGTGGAAGTGCGCGAGGAGGTCTATGCTGATTACAAGGCGAAGATCGATGCCGCGCACGAAAAGCTGGTCTGGACACATCCGGGCGCAACCAACTGGTATCGCAATTCGCGCGGGCGCGTGGTGGCGATCACGCCATGGCGCAACGATGCGTTCTGGCGGATGACGCGCGAGGCAAAGCGCGAAGACCTGACCTTTACCGCAAGGCCAAAGGAAACCGCAGAACAAGCCGCCTGACTTTCAGGGCCACGCGATGGGACAAGCGCAGATGAAGCGGATTGCTGTTCATGCCCTTGATGGCATTGAAGCGCTGACCATCGAACATGCACCGCTGCCCGAGCCGGAGCCGGGGGAGGTGCGCCTGCGCGTGGGCGCAGTGGGGCTGGGCTTTGTCGATGGGCTGCTGATTGCAGGCAAGTATCAATGGAAGCCGCCCTTGCCCTATGTGCCGGGCGGGGAAATTGCCGGAGTGATTGATGCAACCGGACCAGGCGTTGCCGGTTGGGCGGTTGGCCAGCAAGTGGCGACGTGGCAGATGGGCGGGGGCCTTGCCGAATACTGCGTTGTTCCAGCCAGTTCGCTTGTGGGCCTGCCTGCAGGGCTTGACCTTGAAACAGCGGCGGCGGTCCTGCTCGATTATGCCACGGCGGATTATGCCTTGCATGTCCGGGGCCGGTTGCAGCCGGGCGAAACCGTGTTCGTGCTTGGCGCAAACGGCGGTATTGGCCATGCGGCCATGCAGCTTGCCAAAGCCGCAGGAGCAACCGTTATCGCCGGAGTCTCGTGCAATGACCGGCGCGAGGCGGCCTTGCGCAAGGGCGCAGGAGCGACAGTCGACCTGTCGTCAGCTGCGTGGCGTGACGAATTGCGCGCGATTGTGGGTGCCGGGGCTCCGGATATCGTCGTCGATCCTCTTGGTGGTCCCTTTACCGAACCTGCCTTTCGCAGTCTGGCCAAACGTGGGCGGCATCTGGTCATAGGCTTTGCAGCCCAAGGTATTCCATCGCTGCCGGTCAACCTTGCGCTTCTGAAGAACGCAGACCTTGTGGGCATTGATATACGCGACTTTTGCGCACACGATCCGCAAGGCTTTCAGGAGCGGCTGCGATGGCTGTTCGGCTGCATCATCCGTGGGGAAATTGCGCCTCCTGCGGTCATTCAGCACAGCCTCACATGCGCAAAGGATGCGTTTGAAAGCTTGCAACAACGTGGCCGCCTGGGAAAGCTGGTGGTGACAATACCCGACTGAGCGTGATTTTCCCCAAGGATCAGCAATGCGCCCGTAGCCGCTGGGCCAGTTCCTCAAGCCCCAGCGAATTGACCGCACTGGTCATGCAATCTGCCCGCAGCAACGAGGCCAGCGCATGCTGATGCTGGGCAATCCGGTCAATCGCCTGCAGCTCGTTCATAAAGGTAGCGACCAGCGCAGGGTCGGTGCACAGTTGCCGCCCCAGCGCTTCGACCTCTTCGCCGAGCATATCCAGCACTTCTGCCACGCGTGCCAGATCAATCGGCACCATCGGCGCGCTCACGCTGCATTCGCCATGGTTTCAGTGGCTTCCAAGCGCGACAGATCGAGCACCATCACCATGCGGTCGCTCAGCGCAGCAAGTCCTTGCAGGAACTGCACAACATCATCCTGCCCGGTACTGGGTGGGGGCTGCAGCGCATCAGCGGGCAGGGCCACGATGTCGCTGACCGAATCGACGATCAGCCCCATCGTCTGCGTGCCAAGCTGAATGACGATGATCGCATGGCGCGGTGTGGTTTGCGTGGGAGGCCAGCCGAGCCGGGCAGCCAGATCGATCACGGGCAGCACTGCGCCGCGCAGATTGACCACGCCGGCCACATAATGCGGCACTTGCGGCAGCGGTGTGACCGGGGTCCATGCCCGGATTTCCCGCACGGCCATGATGTCGAGCCCGAACAATTGTCCGCCAGCTTCGAAAGCGATCAGTTCCACTTTCATTTCCAGTTCCTTTTCGGGCGATCAGTGAGCGACGCGGCGCACGGCGGCGACCAGTTTGTCGGCATCAAATGGTTTGACGATCCAGCCGGTGGCGCCTGCGGCGCGGGCGCGGGCCTTTTTCTCGTCCGAACTTTCGGTCGAGAGCACCAGAATCGGCCGGTCGCAGTGGCGCTCGCCCGATCGCAGGCGTTCGATCAGGCCGAAGCCATCCAGCCGCGGCATGTTGATGTCGGTGATGATGACATCAACATCGTTGGTCACCAGCCATTGCAGTGCGGCCTGGCCATCATCGGCCTGTACCACATCAAAACCCCGGCTGCTCAGGGCGTGCAACAGCAGCGCGCGCATGCTGGCGCTGTCATCAACTGTCAGAATTCGCAAAGCATTGCTCATGGGTCGGCTCACTTTCTTCAGAATAGTTCAACGTCGCCCGCGCCGCGTGGCACGTGCGGGGTTGGCGGGGTTTCCTGCACCATCGTATTGGCCACCGTGCGGCAGCGGACCTGTCCGTGGGCAGGGCGAAATTCGATGCGGCGGGCAGAGCTTCCGCCAAGATCCTCGCGGACCAGCGGAATCCGCTCACGCTCCAGAAAGCGGCGAGCGAAATCGGCGTTCATGGTGCCGATCCTGGCCATGCCAGCGCGCATGTTGGCCCCGCCATAAAGATGCGCGCGCATGCGATGCTTGGCTGCACCATTGGCCAGCATTTCGTTGATCAGCACTTCCATCAGATAGACCCCGTAATGTTCATCAACATTCACCTGGCCGTGGCTTTTTGGGGGTTCAGCCAGCAGAAAATGGTTCATGCCGCCTGTCTCCACTTCGGGATCGAACAGGCACGTGGCCACGCAGCTGCCCAGCACGGTGTTGAATTCCACCTGAGGACCAGCGCTGACCCGCGCTTGCCCTTGCATCACGGTGATGCGGTTGATCGGTTTTTCCGGAAGGATGAGGTTCGTAGCCATGACGGTCAGGCTGCCTTGCTAAATGCGTGGCGGGTGATCTGCTCGATCGGAGCAACCAAGCGGGCCGCGCCCAGTGCAATGGCGGCGCGCGGCATGCCGAACACGGCGCAACTGGCCTCGTCCTGCGCGATCGTGAAAGCGCCGCGTTCGGCCATGGCCAGCAGGCCATTGGCACCATCGCTGCCCATGCCGGTCAGCAGAATGCCTACGGCGCGATCGGCAAAGGCTTCGGCCATCGATTGAAACAGCACGTCCACACTGGGGACGTGGCCAGACACTGGATCACCCTGCCGCAATTTGGTGAAGGCAGGGCTATTGCCGCGCACGATCAGGTGCCGGTCTCCGCCGGGGGCGAAGTAGACCGTGCCGCGCTGCAATTGCACGTCGGTGTCAGCCATCACCACTTTGGCCGGGCACACCCGGTCAAGCGTTTGGGCAATGGCCGGAGCAAAGCGGGCGTTGACGTGCTGGACGATCAGCGTGGGCGGGCAATCGCGCGGAAAATCCTGCAACAGGATCTGCAAGGCCTCAACCCCGCCGGTCGATGACCCAATCGCAATCGCCCGCACATCAAACGGCACGGTATCGGCCGCCCGATGCGCTGTGACCGTGGGCTGCGGCAGCCCGCCGCTAAAGCCCATTCTGGCGGCATGGCGAACGAGGCTGGCCAGTTTGCCATTGTCATCCAGCGGCAAGCCACCTGCGCGATCGCTCTTGGAATAGCAATCCACGGCTCCCAGGGCGAGCGCACGCGCGGTCATCTCGTTGCCCTGCTGCGTTGCGCCTGAAACGATGATCACTGGCGTGGGCCGCAAGGTCATGATCTTCTCAAGGAAATCGAGCCCGTTCATGCCCGGCATCTCGATGTCGAGCGTGACCACATCGGGATTGAGCTCCTTGATCATCGCCCGCCCTTCAGCAGCATTGCCCGCCGCGCCGACAACAGTGATGTCAGGCTCGGTTGCCAGCCGCGAGATCAGGATGGCGCGCATGGTGGCGGAATCGTCGATGATGAGTACCCGTATCGTCATGCCGCCCTCTTCCGGTAAATTGTTGGCCCGACGCATTGAATCCGGTCGACCGCTGGCCCGGAAACTCGCTCGCTGTGCCCGATGTAAAGATAGCCGCCCGGCTTGAGTTGCTCGACAAAGCGCTCCACCAGGCGTTCCTTGGTCTCAAGGTCGAAATAGATCATCACATTGCGGCAGAAGATCACATCGAACTGCTGGCGCATCGGCCATGGGCCCAGCAGATTGAGTTCGCGAAAGCGCACGATGGCGCGCGCTTCATCGTTCACCACCAAGCTGTCACCGGCCGTTTTCAGCCAGTTGGCTTGGAGCTTGGGCGGCAAATCCCGGATTTCAGATGCGGCATAAGCGGCAGCTTCGGCCTTGCGCAGCACATGCGCGGCCAGATCGCTGGCCAGCAGCACCACATCGCGTTTCAACAGGCGCAGGCCTTGCGGGCGATCCTCGCCCAGCAGCGTCAATACCAGCGACCATGTTTCTTCCCCGCTGGAACAGCCCGCCGACCACAGCCGCGCGCGCCCGCCGGCTTCCAGTTGCTCCACCAGGTGCGGACGGACATGGTCGGCAAAATGGCGGAAGTGGTGCCCTTCGCGGAAGAAGAAGGTGTGATTGGTGGTCAGCGCATCCACCGCGCTCTTGCGCAGATCGGGATCGTTGCGAATCAATTCGATGTAATCGGCAAAGCTCTGCTTGCCGGATTTGCGCACCAGCGGAGCGATCCGCGAATAGACAAGCATCGCCTTGCCCTGCGGCAGGACATTGCCCGATTCGGCATAGATCATGTCCGCAATTGCGCGAAAGTCGGCGTCCGAATAGACATCCGGACTGACTCCCGGCAAGCAGCCGTCAGCAAAGGCAGCGGTCAGGTTCATGCCGCCTCGCGAATGGCCGAGGAATGCCCCAGCGCACCACCGACCAGACTGTCGACGTCAAGGATCAGCGCTACCCTGCCATCACCCAGAATGGTTGCCCCGGCCACGCCTTCCACGGCGCGATAATTGGCCTCAAGGCTCTTGATCACAAATTGCCGCTGGTCGCTGATGGTATCCACCAGCAGCGCCGCTTGTCCGGCCACTTGCGTATCGACGATGATCAGCACGCCTTCATTGGCCTGCACCTGTTTGCCGTGATAGCCGGTCTGCTGCGCGACCGAGATAATCGGCACAAACCGTCCGCGCACATTGAGCATCTGCCGCGCGGTGCCCAGGCCCTGCACGTCCTGCGCGGTGGGGCGCAGGCTTTCGACCACATGGGTCAGCGGTACCACCAAAGTCTGATCGCCAACATTGACGATCATGCCATCCGAAATCGCCAGCGTCAGCGGCAGAGCCAAAGTAAAGGTCGTGCCGACCCCGGCTTCGGATTCAATGGTAATGCGGCCACCCAGATTTTTCACATTCTGGCGCACCACATCCATGCCCACGCCACGGCCAGACACGCTGGTGACGGTTTGCGCTGTCGAAAAGCCCGGCGCGAAGATCAGATGATCGATATCTTCCGGGGTCAGCTGGTTTTCCGCAGCGACAATGCCCTGCGCAATGGCCTTTTCCAGCACCCGCGCCCGGTCGATGCCCTTGCCGTCATCAGCCACCTTGATCAGGATGCGGCCCGAACGCTGCTCGGCCGATAGCGTCAGCGTGCCTTCGGCAGGCTTGCCCGCGGCGAGGCGCTGATCGGCGCTTTCAATGCCATGGTCCACGGCATTGCGGATCAGATGGGTGAGCGGCTCGCCCAGCCGTTCGAGCACGGTCTTGTCGAGTTCAGTCGTCTCGCCAAGCACTTCCAGCCGCACATGCTTGCCGGTGGAGACCGCCAGTTCGCGCAGGATGCGCGGCACGCGGCTGAATACCGAACTGATCGGCTGGGCCCGGATCGACATGGCGCTTTCCTGAATGTCGCGCGTCAGCCCTTCGAGCATCTGCAGTTCTTCCTTGGCGGCCGTATCGCCTTCCAGCCGCTGGGCCAGCATTGCTTGCGCGATCACCATTTCGCCGACCGTGTCGATCAGCCGGTCAAGCTTGGCCAGGTCGATACGGATGGATTGGCCCGCAGCAGGGGCTACTGGCGCAGAAGAGGCCGCGGCTGCTGCGGCTGCAGTCGCCGTTGTTGCTGGAGCCGCCGCTGCCGGGACGGCGTCAGGAGCATCTGCCTGCACCGGGGCAACAGGGGGCACCACCGCCACGGCCGCAGCTTCGGAGGCAGGCTGTTTGGCCGTAATCTCCACTGGCGGCATTGCGGCATCATTGCCGACAGCAATTCCCCAGTCATCGCGCACGAAATCAAACACATCGGTGGCGTCGGATTCGGCAACAGAGGCCGGCAGCTCGTAAGTGAAGCCAAGATAGCCCTGCTCGCAATCGAGCATGTCCAGCCCGGGCAGATGCGACAGATTGCAGGACACGCAGCGCGCACCCATGCTCGCCAGTTCGCGCAGCAGGGTCATCGGCTCAGCGCCATTGCGCATCGCACCGGCGTGGGGATGCAGGTGCAATTGCCAACCGGGGGCAGGAGCGGCGGCAGCTGTTGCTGGCTCGGCTGTGGGCGCAGGGCCGACCAGATCGTCAAGCAGGGCGTCAAGATCGATCTCGGCACCAGCCAGATCATCATCATCGTCATCAGCCACAGCCGGTGCAGCCGGTGCAGCTGGTGCCTCGGTCTTGGCCTCCACTGGGGCCGGGGTCTTTTCAGCCGGAGCGCCATTGGCCTGCGCTGCAGACAGTTCGGCCAGCAAAGCCGCATCATCGGGCAGGGCCGTGCCTTCCTGCGCTGCGGTCACATGGTCGCTCAGCGTATCGAGCGCGCGCAGCAGCAGGCTGCACAAGGTCTCGCTCAAAGGCACACTGCCATCGCGGACATCCGAAAGCAGTGTTTCAAAAGTATGGGTATAGGCCTGCAATCCGGCATAGCCGAAAGCGCCCGCTCCGCCCTTGATCGAATGAACCGCGCGGAACACGCTGTTGACCGTGTCATCATCCTGCGTGCCATCGCGGCACGCGGCCAGACCCGCTTCGGCGGCGGCCAGCGATTCTTCGCATTCAACAAAGAAGATCTGCTGGATTTCCTCGGGAGTCATCATGCCACCTCATCAAACAGGTGAATTTCCAGGCCCGTCAGCTGCGCGGCATCGCGCAAGGCTTCGGATGGGGTGATGCGCAGCCGCGCAAAGCTGTTCTTCGCGCTCGCCAGCAATTGCAGCATGGCATAGCCCACCAGCGTGGTCTGGCTGGCGTCAATCTCCAGGTCCTCGTTGCCCATGGCGGCCACAAATTCGGGCAGCAAAGCGGTGGTAGCAGCGCGGTCGCATCGGGCTGGCAGGGTGATAGTGGGCATGGTCTTGGTCTCCATCACGCGAGTCAGAACTCGCTCCAGTCTTCCGCAACGTCTGTTTTGACCGCCAGATTGCCCTGGACCGCCAGATTGCTCTGCACTTGCGGCATCGGCGCTGCTTTGAGCGGGGGCATTGCGCGCGGTGCGCTGGGCAGGCTCGCCTTCTTGATAATCGGCTCTGGACGCGCCGGAGCCTTCAGCGAACCCGCTTTGCCAACCTCAAACTGCGTGACCAGCCGCGAAACGGTGCCAGCCTCATTGGCCAGCCCGCGCGCCGCCGCAGTGGACTGTTCGACCATTGCCGCGTTCTGCTGGGTCATCCGGTCCATTTCGCCCACAGCGGCGTTAACCTGCTGGAGGTTTTCGGCCTGCGCAGCGGCTGAATCGGCAATGCCGCGGACCAGTTCGTTGATTTCGCCCACACTGCCCACGATCCGTTCCAGCAAGTTGCCGGTCTGGCCCACCAGTTCTACTCCGCTGGCCACTTGCGTGGTGCTGGTGGTGATCAGATCCTTGATATCGCGCGCCGCATCTGCGCTGCGCTGCGCCAGCGCGCGCACCTCATTGGCAACCACGGCAAAGCCCTTGCCCGCATCGCCTGCGCGCGCAGCTTCAACCCCGGCGTTGAGCGCGAGCAGGTTCGTCTGGAAGGCAATCCCGTCGATCACGCTGATGATCTGTGAAATCTGCTGGGCGGATTGCTCGATCGCGGCCATGGCCTCGGTCGCTTGCTTGACCACCAGCCCGCCTTCGCTGGCCTGCCGGTGCGCGTCATCCATCGCCTGGCGCACTTCGCCGGCATTGGCGGCAGTGTTCTTCACGCTGGTGGTCACCTGATTCATGGCAGCTGCGGTTTCTTCAAGGTTTGCCGCCTGCTGTTCGTTGCGCACTGCCAGATCATCTGAGGCGGAACGGATTTCATTTGCGCCGGTCGAGACACTGGCCGCAGCCTCGCCGATGGCGGTCATCGTCTCGCGCAGCGCATTGACCGCATTGTTGAAGCTTTGCCGCAGCTCATCATGGGTGTGGAAGGGCTCGTTGATGCCGCAATTCAGATCACCATTGGCCAGCTTGGCCAGTGCAGCGCCGAGCTTGCTCGTGATCACATTCTGCCCGTCGCGGGCCTGCTCCGCTGCCAGCGCAGCATCGCGGACGGTTGCCATGGCCGCGATCATCCGGCCCACGCAATCGCGGTGCTCGGCATGGGCAAAGGGAGTGGACGTGTCGCCCGCCGCCAGCGCTTCCATTTGGGCTATTGTGGTCACATAGGGGTTGCAGATGCGCCGCGAAGCTTCGACCACGGTGAGCAAGGTCGCCACCCATGCCAGCACGGCCAAGCCTGTCAAAACCGGACCCGCCCCGGCTGCCAGAGTGGTAATCACACCAATTCCGGCAAGCACGCCGTGTACACCCAGCAACACCTTGAACTTCAGGCGAATGGGGGCAACCTTCTCAAACCATGTCAGCATCACCAGCACCTTTATTTGTGCACGAATTTTGAATGCGGCCTGGGCGGCCAGAATCTCAGGCAGAATTTCAGGCAGGATTTCAGCCAGAATTTCGGGCCACGATCCTGTTTGCTTCACACGCCTGTGTCAGCGCGACCGTGCTGGAGCTTGGAAAAGCCCCGGTGGCGCCGAATTGCGAGCGACAGAATTTTTTCATGATTTCCCCGTTCCGGCCCGAATTGGCGTGTGTCTTGAGCCTTAGTTAGCCCAGCTCGGGAAACAGGCGGCTAAGGCGGCACTAGGGGAACACACGGAGGGGGAAGGCAGGGCCTGCTTGAACAGTAACCGTTACTGGTTGGGAAACGGTCGTTTCACCAAATGAGTATCCAGCCATGCATGATGCCCGCGTTCTTGTAGTCGATGATTCCGCCGCTATGCGCGCGCTGTTTTCCGACATTCTCGATCAGTCCAAGGGCGTGACGGTGGTCGGCACGGCACGCGATGCCGCCGATGCCCGCGACCTGATCACCCAGTTGCGGCCCAACGTGCTGACCCTCGATGTGGAAATGCCGGGCATGAGCGGCATCGAATTCCTGGCCGAGATCATGGAAGAGCGCCCGATGCCGGTGGTCATGCTCTCCAGCTTGACGCAGAGCGGGGCTGAAACCTCGCTCAAGGCCTTTGAGCTTGGTGCGGTGGAATGTTTTCCCAAGCCGCTGAAGGCAACGCCCGAGCAATTCGCCAAGACCGTGGGCAAACTGGGCAAGATCGTGCTGGCCGCCGCCAATTCCAACGTCCGCGATAGCCGCCGCAAGGTCGTGCAAAAGGAAACCGTCGCCACCTTTGCTTGGAATGGCCATGTTGTTGCGTTGAGCGCCTCGATGGGCGGGATTGATGCGCTGACTGAACTGTTTTCAGCCTATCCTGCCAATTGCCCGCCCACTGTCGTCGCCTTGCAGGCAGAACCGGCGCTGGTGGAGAGCTTTATTGCCAAGCTTGACCGCGATCTGGAATGCAAGGTGGTTGCGGCCAAGGATGGTGCAACGCTGGTGCAGGGCACCATTCACATTGCCTATGACCCTGAACGACATGTCTGTTTCGAAGCGGGTGATCCGCACCGGCTACGGCTGGTTGAGCGTGATCCGGTAGAAGGCGCACGCCCCTCGGCCACGTTGCTGTTCGCCACTCTGGCGCGCGCTGCAGTCCCCGCCGTCGGGGCGGTGCTGTCTGGCACCGGCAGCGATGGCGCGCGCGGGCTGAAACTGATGCGCGATGCCGGCTGCCAAACGCTTGTGCAGGATCCCTCCACTGCCACGGTAGGGGAAGCGCCCTCGGCCGCGTTGACGGCAGGGGCAGCCGATGCCGGACTGCCGCTGGAAACATTGACCGATACGCTTCTGGCCAAGTGCAACCAGGGCTGACCGTCTTTCTCCCGGTGCTACAAGGGCAGAGCCCCGCCTCACATTAAGCGCGCATTGCAGTTACCGTTGTCGCACAGACCGGGATCGCGTCATTGGTCGTGCAAATCCGCAGCGCGCTTTTCAAAGAAGGCGCTCACCGCCTCGTGATGATCGTGCGTGTGGTGCGCCAGTGCCTGATAGGCGGCTGAAAGTTCCAGCAGCGGGGCAAGCTTCATGTCCTGCCCTTCGCGCAGCAGCCGCTTGGCCATGCGGGTGGCGTGGCCGGGATTGGCGGCGATTGAACGCGCGATTGCTATCGCGCGGGGCAGCACTTGCTCTGGCGGCAAAACTTCGCTGACCAGCCCATATTCCAGCGCCTTGGCAGCATCGATGGTATCGCCGGTCAGCGTCATCAGGCTGGCGCGGGCCATGCCGATCACGCGCGGCAGCAGCCATGCGCCGCCATCACCGGGCACCAGACCCAGCTTGACGAAACTCTCGGCAAAGAGCGCCTTTTCAGACGCGACGCGGATGTCGGCCATGCAGGCAAGGTCGAGCCCTGCGCCGATGGCCGGGCCATTGATGGCGGCCACCACGGGCACTTCGAGATCATAGAGCGCGGTCGGGATCAGCTGGATGCCGGTGCGATACTGGTTGCGGATGGCAAATGGCGATCCACCGAACATGCCGCTCTTTTCCAGCATGTGCTTGATGTTCCCGCCCGCACAAAAAGCCTTGCCCGCACCGGTCAGCACCAGCGCACGCACAGTATGGTCGCGCGTGATCTGTGCGCAGAGCGCGGCAATTTCCTCGCTATGCGCGGTCTCGGAAATGGCGTTGCGGTCATCGGGCCGGTTCAGCGTGGCGATGATGATCGCGCCATCACGTTCGACCTGTAGAAACGGTGCGGGATTGGCGGGGGGCATTTCGGACATGGCCAAGCGGCTCCTATCGGCAAACAGGTGATCGAATATGCAGAACTCTTTGCCATCAAACAGGATCGCCGCAATGGCTGTGTGGCGATCAGGCAAAGGGCGGGGAAGGGGGCACGAACAGCAGGCCGCGCGCGGCAAGAACCTCCTCTTGCGCGCGTTCTATGCCAAGCGCGCGCTGAATTGAGGGCCGTTGTGCGCAGGCCTGCGCATGGGCCGCAAATGCTGGAAAGCGTGACGTATCGTACCCCGCCCCTGCCACCCGGAAGAACACCCAGTTCAGATAGCCATCGATGACTGCCCATTGATCGCCATACCACCACCGGCGCTCGGCCAGACGATTGTCGATCAGGGCAAAGAACGGGTCCATGGCCGTGGCTCCGGCATCCCACACCGCTTGCGCTGCAGCAGGCCCGGCAAAGAAGGGGGCCATGCGGATTCGCGTGACGATCGGGTGCAGGGTTGAGGCGACAAAGCTGAGGTCGGACAGGCATTCAATGTCCGAAACGCCGCCTGCAGGATCGGGAAACAGGCCTGCTTCGGGGAATTTGCGGCCAAGAAACGTCAGTATCGCCACGTTTTCGGTCACTACGGTATCGCCGAATACCAGAGCAGGCACCTTGCCCTTGGGGTTGATGGCAAGGAAACCGGGCGCCTTGTGTTCCCCTGCGGCAAACGCGATCAGCCGCAGGTCATATGGGCAGCCTGCTTCCTCCAGCGCGATCAATGGCACGCGCGCGCAGCTGCCGGGTGCATAAAACAATGCAACGTCGGTCATGACCTATTCCTCTTTCGTATCGTCGATCTGCCCAGAGCAAGATAACACCGCCCATACTGCCTGATATGGCATGGCTCACGGATTTTGCAGCTTTGATACCGGCAAAGTCACGCGCACGATCGGGTGCGCTGCATCGATGACGATCGGCTCGATCTTGCCTGCGGCAAGGCCCAGCCGCTTGGCCTGGTTCGCTTCGATCTCCAGCCGGTAGCGTCCGGGGCGGACCTGTTCGAACAGAAATGTCCCGCCTGCGCCCGTGCGTGCTCGGGCCACCTGTGTGCCCTCGGCATTGAGCAGGACCAGAGCGAGCCCGGAGACGCCGCGCCGATCCTGCCCAAACGCGGCGGTCCCTTCAATCTCGCCCAGCATGTCCACGGCAAACTGGCTTACGTGAATCCGGCCCGGCCTTGGCTTGATCGCAAAGCCCGCGCGATCCGGCGCCATGGCGATATCGGGCAAAGTCTCGGCATTCATGCGCACGAAGGACCGCGTGGCATTGCCCAACTGCCCAAGCAGGGCAACACCGCCTGGCCCTGTGCGCGCAACCTGCGCGCCGGTATCGATCTCCACCCCTTCGATCAGGGCCTCATCCGGGTCATGCACTCGGTTGCCGTTGCCGTCAGCAAAGGCCTTTACCGCCACCGCTCCGCCTGCGGTAAGCCCGGGCTGTGCAAGGAAAAATCCGCGCGAAACCGGGTTGCGCCCAAAACTGAACCCGACCCGCAGCACGACCGAGTGTTCCTTGCGGGGCAAGATCATATTGGCATCCAGCGCCAATGCCAGCGGCCCCAGCCTGTGTACGGCCGATGCCCCCAAAGCGGTCTCACCGGTCTCGAAGAGCCTGCCGACCGATGCCTTGACCAGTGTGTCCGGGCCAAACGTCCGGTCGATTTCGGCAGCGGCCCGGGTCACTTTGCGGCCGGGAGTCAACCTATAGTCAATCGCGGCCCGATAGCGTGTGCGTCCACTTGAAAGCGTGGACAGATCGAACGAACCCGTCACTTGGCTATCCTTGCCGAACCCGGGCGTGTCGGTGCGGAACAGCGTCAGCGTGTTGGAAAACAACATCTGCTTGTACACGGTCGAGGCTCGCAGCGAGGCATCTGTCTGGATGCGGCGGTCAGCAAACTCGATCCGGCGAAACCGTGCTGCAAGCGGCACGGACAGGGCCTTATCGCCACTTCCCAACCGCAGGTTTGCCGTAAGATCGGCCTCGCTTGCCCGCCGCACCGGTTCAACCGAGAAAGTGCGCAATTCATCGGCAAAGCGCCCTTTGTATTCGGCATGGAGGGCTGTCCACGAAACGCCAAACGTCTTTGCCGCCAGTCGCGCGTCAAACGCCATGCCTTTGGCATCGTTGGTGGCGATGTTGACCTGGCCGGCCAGCCTGCCAAGCCCTGCGCGCAAACCGGCCGTGGCCAGCCAGCGCGTCCCATCATCGCCCTGCTGCCAGCCCGCCCCGAAGTTCGCGGTCACCGCCGAGTTCACGCCATAAGAGACTTGTCCGGTTGAGCGCCACCGACCGAAATCGAGACTGGGGATGAAATCAGGGCCGGTCAGGCCAAACAGGTTCACGTCCCTTTGGGCAAGCGACACGCTATACCGCAATTCGCCTGCAGACAGGCGGCCATCGCCCACGCTGAAATGCTGCACAACTTCCCGGCGCTGACCCTGCGGGCCATAGAGCGCGATTCTGAACACGTTCAGGCCGAATTCGACCGGTATCTGCAGGAATTCGTAGCGCCCGTTGACCGCAACGCTGGTCGAACCGATCAGAGTGTTGTTGCGATAGAGTTCCGCTTCCCAACCGGCCAGCAATTCCCCGCGCAAATCGATCCGGTCAAATACCGATGCGCGTTCAATCGGCAGATTCGATACTGTCAGCCCGCGCCCGGCAATACCGCGCAGACCGATGGCCAGGGCATCAGTGGTCACATCGCCCACTTCAAAGACGCTGGCCTTCAAGGGACCCAGCAAGCCGCCATCTGGATCACGCCGCCCCAGCGTGGCCCGCGCCGCCGTTGCGCCGTCGCGGGAGCTGGCAGAGACATAGAGTTGACCGGTCATCCACGCAAAATCGCCCGCCAGCCTGAGATCGGCCTCGGTGCGTGTGCCCCGAGCCACATCGGAAACACCGCGCACCTCAAGCTCTCCCATCGGCACATCGAGCGCGCGGTAGGGCGTTGCCTCGGGCGGATAGGGGGTCGGACCTTGCCGTGCCCCTCTGGCAGCAAGTCCTTCGCGCGCCGCCTCGCGTGCAGCCCGCTCCTCGAAGGGGAACGGCCGCTTGGTCTGCGCCGTCACCGTTTGTGCCCGAAGGTCAATCTTGAGCTCCAGCGGCATCAACCCTGAAAACAGGCCGCTGCGCACGAACATTTCCCCATCCATCGCGTGCGCATCACCGCGCTTCAGGGGTGTTTCGATTCCGCCGACCGTCATCATTCCGGCGCGCAGGTTGAGCGTGATGATCTGCTTGTCGTCCAGCACCCAGCCAGATGCATATCGGCCTTCATCGCTGACGATGATCGCCACATCGAGCAGGCGCGCAATCTCGCCCAGTGGCAGATAGGTTTCGGCCCGGTTGCCGTAAGCGGTGATGGTCTCGGAAATCTCGCCCTGCGCCGTGCGGAATTCGATGATCAGCTCATCATCGACGGAAAACGGCGCGCTCGCGCCTGCGCCGGGGAGATTGGATAGGGCGGCACTGTCATTGGGACTTTCGGCGGCAGCCAGCCGTGCCACATCAGGGCCAGTGCCGGGCAAAGACAGGCTGGCCGCTTCCGTCGTCAGGACGTCATCCCGCATCATGCCGAATGCCGGTTTGGGCAATGGTTTGCGGGGGCGGGCTGCAGCATTTGCGCCGGGCTTGGCTTTGCCAAGGGCGTTGGCCTTCACTGCGGCGCTGGTTTGCGCAATTGCCCGGGCAAGGTCCGAAGATCGTGCACGATAGGCCGCAAAAGGGCTGGGCAACGGTGGCAAAGCCGGGCGATTGACGCTCTTATGCTCCGCCTCAACGTTCTGTGGGAGACCTTGGCTCGCAACGGCCAGTGCCGGATTGCCGGGCCAGAGGTGGCGGTTTTTACTGCTGATCTCGCCAGCGCGTGACGGGATGTGCGCGCGCCATGCTGCAGCCGTGCCGGGGCGCTGATCCGCCATGGCCCTGATGCCATAAAGCGGCGCGCCTAACTCCCGCCCGCCCCCGCTACGGCCACTGCCCCCGTTCCCGCCCCGGCCCCCGCCAAGGCCGAAAGCTGCGGGCTTTCCCAGCCCGGTAATCAGGGCCAATCCCGTGCTCCTGCCCGCCGGTTCATAGGCGCCGCTAAGCAAGCGGGACGGTTTGCGAAAGGATGCTGGCGCAGAGGCCGGGGCAAGCATAGCCCCTGGAAACCGGGCTGTTACGGCCTGCCCGCACGGCACAGACAAACGTGTTCGGTTCTCAGCCAGAGCCGATGGCTTCTGAAAATTCGGGGTCTGAGGCGGGTCTGCGAACGCAGTTTGCACTATGCCCTGTTCTGGGCTCGCGCCGTGGATAGCGACAATGCTTGCTGCAGGCAGACTCGCAAGGCGTGCCAGCTGGGCTGACGTGTCGTCGGCAGCCTTTGCCGCGCAGTTGTGATCGGTTTCTGCCGCATCTGGGGCGACAGCAGATGTCGGGTCAGGAAATCCCGGGACTGGCAGGCCTGCCTCTGCCGTCGTGTCCGCGCAATGGCCAAACGGCGCGGCGAAGGTGGGCAGGGGCAGTTGCTGCACCCTGCCTGCTGGCGCAGCCTGCAATATGGTCTCGTCATCTGGTGCGTGAAATTCGGCAGCAAAGCTATTGCCTGCAATCCCGACGCCAAGAATCCCGCCCGCAAAGGCAGTCAGGGGCTGATGGCTCCTCGAAGGCTTCAGCCCGTCGGACCTCACTTCACAACGAAGTCGGCTTTTGCAAGGACCTGACCCGGCGCATAATCGTCATCGGTATACGTGACGGTGAGTTTTGCGCCGTTGGCATAGAGCGCAGGATCCAGCGCCGGGTCGACTGGCACCTGCACAGTTCGCTCGTCAATCTCGGTGTAGACACCGATCCCCTTGAGCTGCCCGACTGGCGCTTTGCTTCCCGGTGCTGTGACGGTGAGGTCCCCGAACACCGAGCGGGTGCCCTGCCGGGCAATGGTCACCTTGATCACTGTTTGCGGCCCGCGCTGAAGCGCAAGGTTGGCAAGGCTGGCCTGAGCCGTGGTTTCTCCTACCCTTACGATCACCGGGATCGAAATGCCGAAGCGCGGCACGATCTGCACACCCACGCCCCCGTTCTGCCCTCCGGCGGCCTGCTCAATCGACAGGCCATCGTCCAGCGGCGGGACAGAAACGGCCGAGAAGTGCGAGCGGTATTCGCCTGCCGGAAGGTCAGGCGGTACCCGAACCATGATGCGGACAAGCTGGGCCTCGCTGGCAGGCAGCACCACTTTGCGCGGTGACCAGCGCAGGTATGGGCTGGCCACCTTGACGCGGCTGACCGCGGCCGGATCGGCAACCGAGCCCAGATCAACCACGCGGCCATCGGGGGTCATCATCATGTCGCTGATCGAAATGTCATATTCACCCGATGCGGCCGCCCGGTTGTAAAGCCCGACTGTTGCCGAGCGTTCGCGACCGGAAATGACCACACGGCGCGGATAGAGATTGACATCCCCCATCCCGCCGACAGCACCGGTCGGCGCTTCTCCCGGGGCGGCTGCGGGAATGGCGGCATCCGCCTCGGTCGCGTCAGCACTCGATGATTGTGGAACATCGCCAGCAGGTTGCATGGCGGACTGTGCCATGACGGACGCGGTGCTGGCTGTGAACAGCACAGCAGCGCAGGCGGCAAGGCGGCTTGCCATGAGGCCAAGCCATGCGAACCCGTTCGCTAAACTGGCCGCGGCATGCGGTCTTTTGCTGGAACGCTGCACCAGATCCCCCGAGTAGCCTCTTCCCAGACACGGGAAGAGGGTTAACGCGGCGGTGAATACGCAATACTACGTGCGTGTTCTACTGGCAGAGCCTAGATTTGCACAAGGTTTCGGCCCGCACCGAGGGAATTTCTTGGCCGCAGATGCAGCATCCCGGTGCCTGAACTCTAGTTCAGTTGTAGGACACGGTAACGGGATATGTCCCGGTGTAATTGCCCGGTGCCTGTCCGGAGGGGACGCTTAGCGTCCCGCCGACCGTAAAGAAGCCTGCGCCCGCGGCCGGGATAAAGCCTGCCGGCAGTGAAGGCACCGTCGTAAAGCTCATCGTCGCGCTGCCATTCGATACCGAGCCCGGCCCGGTGGTAATGGAGATAAGACGGTTCGGTTCACCGCGCGCGATCAGGCGGTCCGTTGCTGTGGTCGATCCCGAAACAAAGGTCGTGCCGCCAGTGGCCGTGGCGCCTCCGCTTGCCGTGATCACCACGGTCCCTGGGGTCGTACCAGCCGTAAACCGACCGAACCGCAGCGCAAAACCTGACCAGTGGCTGAGCACCAAGGGCCGAACCACTTGGGCTCTGATCGTGCCGGTGCGGGTTTCGACATTGCCCGATTGGGCAAGAGCAGGTGTCGCAAACAGCGACATGACAGCAGCTGCGAAAAGATAGCTTCGCATGGCAAGCCCTCCTCGTGCCTGCTGATCCCTGTGGGATTCGAAATGAGCGTATTGCGGCAGGCCGCAGTGAAAGCCCCGGCGTCGTATGTGCCATGAGCCCTTTGAAAAGGCTGCGTTACCTGCCGGTGGGCGTGCTTTCACGATCACCGGCAGGCGCAGCTATTCAAATCAGTTGTAGGTGACAGTCGCGCTGTAGCTGCCCGAGTAGGAGCCTGCTGCGGCGGTGCCCGGAACAGTCAGCGTGCCGCCAACGGTGAAGCTGGCCGTACCTGCCGAGCTGAGTGCGGCGCTGGCTGCCGAAGGCGTCGTGGTGAAGGTCATGTTGGCCGAACCCGACGAAACCGTGCCACCGGTGGTCACGATCGAGAACGAGCGCCCGCTGTCGCCTGCCACGGTGAAGCCGTCCGAGGTGCTGGAGGAACCGGGCACGAATGCCACGTCGCCACCCACCGAACCAACGCCACCAGCGCTCACGGTCACGGTACCGCCGGTGCCGGTCGTGAAGCGGCCGAAGTTGAGCGCTGCACCCGAAGTGTGGGTCAGCACGATCGGTGCTACGATCGTAGCCGTTGCCGTGCCGTTGGCGGTTGAGGTGTTGCCCGATGAGGCAAAGGCGCTGCCCGGAATTGCTGCGGCCACTGCGGCTGCCAAAAGAATCTTCTTCATCTCTAGTCCCATCCTTTGAAAACCCGCCCCCGCGGGTAGCTTCCATTCAGTACGAGGACCGGGGGTGGCCAAGGCCGTGCCCCGTTCGCATTGCGGTTAATACCTACAAGGCCTTAAGAGACTCTTACCGTTGAAACGGCGGTTTGTGATGGTTAATAAATGGGAAAAGCCCACCTGAAAAAGTACTTATATTCGCAATTTCAATTACTTGTATTTGGGCGTGTCAGAATACTTTGACTTACTCGCCAAACTGCTTTGTCAGTTATTTTCGGAAAAAAGTTGTAGGTTTCGCGAGGCCAGGATGCCTTAGCCATAAGTTACGATGACAGGGATTCGGGCGCGATAACTTGCCGCAGGCAGCCGCGCCGGGATTCTCAAGGTGCCACCGATCGTGAAGCGGTCCTGGCCTGTCTCACTCAGCCGCCCGTTGCCGCCGCTGCCGGGGCGGCTGAGCGTATCGGTCGTCAAGCCTTCAACCCTGAGTGCGGCCGCGACCCCTCCGCCGGCACCAATCAGATGGCCGTTGGCTTCAACAGCGGTTGGGACACTGACCTGATAACTGCGGCCCGGCTCGCCCGAGACGAGGAACGAGGCCGGATGCGGGCGGGTGCAGTCATCCACCGCGCATGCCGCCGCCACGCCGCCTTCATAGATCGTCTGCGCCTGCGCGGTCACCGTCACGCGTCCGGGCAGGTTGCCGGCAAAAAGCCCGCCAAAGGCCAGATCCCGCTCACGCGTTACCAGCAGAGGCCGCACGACTTCGGCCTGAGCGCTTCCTGCAGCGACAGCCTGATCTGCACGGGCAAAGGCAGGGTGGGCACAGCCTGCCATGCCCGCAGCGATTATCGCCCAAAAGGAATGCCGCCGCATGATATCAGCGGGCCGACAGCACGGTGGCAGTAGCGCTCAACGGCAGGACCAGACTGGCGCCTCCAGCGCTGCGCGTCAGATCGATCCGCGCGCCAACCCTGAACGACACGCTGCACTGCCGCTCTCGGCAGTTCCGGATCGTCAGGCGCACACTTCCGTCGGTCATCAGGCCTCCTGACCCGCTGATGTCACTCGTTAGCTGCGAAACCTGTCCTTCCACGCCGCCGACCCTGATCCTCTGACTGCCGGACAGGAATATCTGAATCTCAATGTCGATAGACCGACGACTCTCGTTACCACGATCATATGTAACGGTAAATTGTGCGGGCCCGACCGGATCATTCCTTATCTCGAACAGACCAATGTCGGTAATCTGGCCTTGCGGAGACACGGTCCGTGATCCGGAAAGCGGGACCAGCAGCGTCCCGAACCGCAACGGTTGATCGGCGCGCACCAGGACCTGCGGGACCTTCGCCTCAATATGGGGCGCACCGACGAGCAGAGCGCAGAGCGCGCCGATCGCATAGATGGGCTGGGCAACTTTGGAGCGCTGGACCAGCAAGGTGCGGCAAAGCCTGACGATAGTGCCATCGCCGACCTTCACGCAACTCATATGCCAAGCTTCTGCGTTCATCGTCCCTTTGCCAAAGCCCACTGGGCAAGGAAGCTGCGCCAAACCGTGGGAGTTCCACCCAAGCCATTCTGGCATGGGAATCAAGCACAATTTGTTCTGCCAGAACAGGCGGTCCGTTCCTCCCGATTTTGCATGAATGACGCAGATAGCCACACCAGCCAACCCGGCCAGCTTCTTTGCGCCGCGCAGCACAGCGTCGCTTGCGAGGGCGGAGAGCCCCTGTTACGCGCCGCGCCTTGTCCGCAAGCTTTTCCTCGCAAAGACCATGATCTGCACGGCCACAATGTTTCAGACTGGCACGATCATCCGGAATTGTCGGAAAGTTCGCTAAACGCAGTGCTTCAAAAGGAGACGTTCATGGATGCCCCACGCTATTCGCTCGAAGGCCGCGTTGCGCTGATTACCGGAGCGTCGTCCGGCTTGGGCGCGCGGTTTGGGCGTATCTACGCAGCGGCAGGCGCGGCGGTTGTCCTCGGCGCGCGGCGGGTGGAGCGGGTGGCGGCTCTGGCGGACGAGATTGTGGCGGGCGGCGGCAAGGCTTTGGCCGTGGCGCTGGATGTGACCGACGAGGCCTCGATCATCGCGGCGTTCGATGCGGCGCAGGCCAGCCTCGGCGTGCCCGACGTGGTGGTGGCCAATGCCGGGATCGTCGAGCCGGGGCGGTCGATTGATCTGCCAGCAGAGGCGATGCGCCGCCTCGTCGATACCAATTTCAACGGCGTGTACCTGACCGCGCGCGAAGGGGCGCGGCGGATGATTGCGGCGGGATCAAAGCAATCGGAAAGGGGGCGGATCATCCTGACCGGATCGATCACCGCGCAGATGACCGGCATTGGCGATCCGGCCTATGCCGCAACCAAGCTGGCGGTGCAGCATCTGGGGCGACAGTTCGCGCGCGAGTGGGCGCGGCTGGGGATAAACGTCAACGTGATCCAGCCGGGCTATATCCGCACCGAGATCGACGGCGAGTGGTTCGACAGCGAAGGCGGCAAGGCGCAGGTCGCGTCATGGCCCAGGAGGCGGCTGACCGAGATTTCAGCTCTGGATGACATGATGCTGTTCTTTGCGTCTGACGCCTCGCGGCAGGTGACGGGGACGTTTATTTCGGTGGATGACGGGCAATCGCTTTGAGTTGAGGCCTTCGGCGTCCCCGCGAAGGCGGGGACCTCAGGCGTTTTACGCTGATGTTCCGTAACAGGCCTGAGGCCCCCGCCTTCCGGCAAAGCCGGAAGTTTATCCTGAGCTTGTCGAAGGGCGGGGGAGCATGTCTTGAGATCAGCCTTGGGGTAATTCAGCCAGCAGATCGGGCGTCAGCACTTGTGGAAGCTGGCGCGGCTCACCACCGCCTGCGGGATACCACAGGTAGAGAGGCACGCCCGCTGCGCTCTGCGTGGTCAGGAACTTGGTGATCGCCGGATCGCGGCGGGTCCAGTCGCCCACCAGCACGACGACACCTGCCTTTTCAAACGCCGCTTTGGTGCTTTCGCGCTCGATCGAGGTGCCTTCGTTGACTTTGCAGGACAAGCACCAGTCGGCGGTGAAATAGGCGAAGACGGGCTTTCCGTCCTTGCGCGCCTGCGTAAGGGCGGCTTCGGAAAAGGGCTTTGAGGCCAGCAAGCCGGAGTGCGCGGCAGCCGTCGGCTGTGCTGGGGGAAGGCCGAACACGCCGCCTGCCATGATGAGAGCGGCCACGCCCATCAGCAGGGTAACCGGCTGTCCCTTGCGCTGGGTTACGCCAATGGCGGCCAGCGCCCCAATCAGCACGATGGCAGTGGCGACTAGAAATGCGAGAAATGTGCCGCCGCCAACACGCCACGCCAACCAGCCCAGCGCCAGCGCGGTTAGGCCCATCGGCAACGCCATCCAGCGGCGGACGCGCTCCATCCAGCTGCCGGGCTTGGGCAGCAGTCGGCGCAGCGCTGGCACGAAGCCGAGCAGGAGGAAGGGGAGTGCAAGGCCAAGGCCTAGAGCCGCAAACACGCCAAGCGCGGCCCAGATCGGCAGGACCAGCGCTGCACCCATCGCGGCGGCCATGAACGGGCCGGTGCAGGGGGTGGCCACGAAAGCGGCCAGCAAGCCTGTGCCAAATGCGCCGGAGCTGCCTGCGCCGCGCTCTACTGAGAGACCGGGCAGTTCATAAAGGCCGAGCAGATTGGCGGTGATCGCCACGGCCAGCAGCAGCAGCACGGCAACGACGCCGGGTTCCTGCAACTGGAACGCCCAGCCCACTTGTTCGCCACCCGCGCGCAAGGCCAGCATCACGCCGCCGAGCAGCAGGCAGGCGAGCACCACGCCTGCGGTGTAGGCAAGGCCCTCAGACCGGGCGTTGTGCGAGTTGCCCCGCGCCAAGGCCAGCGCCTTGAGGCTGAGGATCGGGAAAACGCAAGGCATGATGTTGAGGATCAGCCCGCCGAAGAACGCGCCGAGCAGCGCCAAGCCCAGTGTAGAAGCGGAAAAGGCCGCCGTTCCGCCCACTTCCTCGCCACCGCTGGGCACAGTGCCGGGCGCGGCGGTAAAGGCAATGCCGCCTGCGTCCTTGCCCATGGCGAGCAGGCCTTCAACCTTTTGCGCAGGGGTTGTGGAGGTAGCCAAGGGCACTTCCACGATTAGCGTATCGCCATCACGGAAGAAGCGCTGCGCCGCGCCGTAGTTGGCCAAGCCTTCGGTCGACAGGAACAGATGCGGCGCGTCCAGCGGGGCCGAGGCGGGAAAGGGCAACGCGATGCGCAGCGCCTTGGGGCCAAGCGCGAAGGTGCCTGCGCGGTCAAGTGGAGCAGGCAGTGCGGCGCGCCAGCCTTCGAAGCGGGCGTCCTTTGCGCCGCTGCCGATGGTGACCGTGCCCTGCAATTCAGCGCGTTCGGGCACACAGATCGCATCGGTGCAGGCCAGCCATTGCGCCTTGACGCTGATCGGCAGGGTGGTGCCCTGAACGGCACCTACTGGCACGGTAAACGGCACCAAGACGGCATAATCGTGTTCATAAACGTGGTTCATCAGGCCTTGGATGACCAAGGTCTGCGGCACCGGAAACTGCATCGCGCCGGTGCTGGCCCCCTGCGGCAGGGTCCAGTCGAGCGTCAGGCCATAGCCCGCATCGCCGGGGTTGGACCAATAGCCGTGCCAGCCCTTTTCCGGCTGCATCAGCAGCGCCAGCGTAACCGTGCCGCCCGGCTCCACCGGACCTTCGGCCAGGAGTGTGGCTTGCACGTGATTGGGGGCAGCGCGCGCCGGGGTGAAGGCCAGCAGCAACAGCGCGGTCACAAACATCGCTATGGTGCGCAAAATGTTGATCCGCACCGCTTCGCTGATCGGCATATCGGGGGCAAAGGTCCAAAAAGGCCCCTTGAACGAGAGCGCAAGCGGGGCCATGCGTGACGCTCTGGGGCGTCCTACGGCTGGCCTTGCCTTGAGTCCAGTAAGCTTGCCCCTAGGAGTATGTCCTTCGTGAAGACCCTTTCCAAGTTTGTGGCCTGTTTGTTGGCTTCCACCCTGCCGGTCGTTTCTGCAGCGGCGCAGGAAGCGCCTCCTGCGGTCACTCAGCAGGTTCCTGCTGGAGCGCCCAAACTGATCGTGGCGATTGCCATCGATCAATTCTCTTCGGACGTATTTGCGCAATATCGTCAGCGCTTTACCGGCGGCCTCGCGCGGTTGACGCAAGGTGCGGTGTTCCCGGCGGGCTATCAGAGCCACGCGGCGACCGAAACTTGCCCCGGCCATTCCACGATCCTTACCGGAAACCGCCCCGCCCATACCGGGGTCATTGCCAATTCGTGGATTGATCAATCGGTCACGGTCGGGCCGAACGTTGTCTATTGCGCCGAAGATGTGGCGCAGCGCAGCGCAGGATCGCGCGATTATGTCGCCTCGGTCAAACATCTGCTGGTGCCGACGCTGGGCGAATGGATGAAACAGGCCAATCCGGCAGCGCGCAACATTGCCGTTTCGGGCAAGGATCGTGGCGCGCTGATGATGGGCGGGCACGATATCGATCAGGTCTATTGGTGGAAGGGCAAGGAGTTTGCCACGCTGAACGGACGCGCCATCGGCCCGGCGGCCGTGGCGCAGAATGCGCAGATTGCCCAAGTCCTCGCCAAAGGCGCAGCCGAATTCCCGCTGCCCGACCATTGCCGCCGCGCCGACCGCGCGATCAAGGCGGGCAGCGTAACCATCGGCAATGGCCACTTTGCGCTCAAAGCAGGCGATGCCAACGGGTTCCGCACATCGCCGCGGCTGGACCGGGCCACGCTTGATCTGGCACTGAAGCTGGTGGACGAACAGAAGCTGGGCAAAGGCGCGGTGCCCGATGTGTTGTCGGTCAGCCTTTCGGCCACCGACTATATCGGCCACGCGACCGGCACCGAAGGCGCAGAAATGTGCATCCAGATGACGCAGGTTGACACGGCGCTGGGGGAATTCTTCGCCAGCCTCGACAAGCGCGGGATCGATTATGCGGTTGTGCTGACCGCCGACCATGGCGGGTTTGACCTGCCCGAGCGTTTGCACGAACAGGCGCTGGAAACTTCATCGCGCGTCAGCGAAGCGGTTTCGGCCAAGGCGCTTTCTGCCACTTTGGCCAAGCGCTATGGCCTCGCCGAGAAAGATCTGGTGCTGGCCGATGGTCCTTCGGGCGATTACTGGCTGCGCAGTGATTTGCCGTCTGGGATCAAGGGCAAGTTGATCGATGATGCCAAGGCCCTGCTGGAGGCCGACCCGCAAGTCGAGGTCGTGCTCTCTGCCGCCGAAATCGCGGCAACGCCGATGCCAACCACCTCTGCCGATACGTGGACGCTGGCTGAGCGGGCGCGGGCATCCTACAACCCGCTGCATTCTGGCGATTTTGTGGTGTTTCTGAAGCGCGGCGTGGTGCCCATTCCCAATCCGGGGCTGGGCTATGTCGCCACGCACGGCAGCCCCTGGGACTATGACCGGCGCGTGCCGATCCTGTTCTGGCGCAAGGGCTTGACCGGGTTTGAACAGCCCAGCGCAGTGGAAGTGGTGGACATCGCGCCCAGCCTTGCCGCGCTGATCGGCCTGAAGATTCCCGAAGGCGCATTTGACGGACGCTGCCTTGATCTGGATGGTGGCCCTGTAAACACGTGTGGAGTGAACAGGTGAGCGAATCGCATTCGGATGTGGTGATCCTTGGTGGCGGGCTGGTCGGCATGACGCTGGCCATCGGCCTTGCCAAAGCCGGGATCACCTCCAGCGTGGTCGACAATTCCGATCCCGCCGCGCAGACCGCGGATGGCTTTGACGGACGCGCTTCGGCGATTTCGACGGCGAGCTGGAACCTCTACACCAACCTTGGCATGGCCGATGATCTGGCGCCCAAGGGCTGTCCGATTGCCTCGATTGCCGTGACCGACGGGATGAAGCCGGGGCGGATCGATTTTCAGCCGGGCGGCGAAGATGGCGCGCTGGGCCGGATGTATGCCAACCGCGATCTGCGCATCGCGATGTATGGCGTGGCCGCGCGCGAAGAGGCGATCACGTTTTATCCCAACAGCCACGTCGTTTCGCGCGAACGGGGTGAGCACGGCGTGGCGGTGACGCTGGCCGATGGGCGCGTGTTGAAAGGGCGGCTGCTGGTGGCGGCTGAGGGGCGCAAGAGCCCGACGCGCGATGAAGCCGGGTTCACACCCGCCAAATGGGACTATGGCCACCGCGCAATCATTGCCGGGCTGACGCACGAAAAGCCGCACGACAATGTGGCGTGGGAAGTGTTCTATCCGGCAGGCCCGTTTGCACTGCTGCCATTGCTGGACCGCGAAGATGGCGTGCATCGTTCGTCGCTGGTGTGGACCGTGGCTGAAAAGGACGCAGCGGCTGTGCTGGCCATGCCCGATGCGATGTTCGTGGGCGAAGTGATGAGCCGGATGCACGGCATCTTTGGCAAGATCGAACTGGCCAGCCCGCGCTCGTCCTATCCGCTGAATTTCCATCACACGGTGCGGGTGGTGGAAGACCGGCTGGCGCTGGTGGGCGATGCGGCGCATGGCATGCATCCGATCGCTGGGCAGGGCCTGAACCTTGGCCTACGCGATGTGGCGGCGCTGGTTGAGGTGCTGGCCGATGGCGTGCGGCTGGGCATGGACGTGGGCGATGCGCAACTGCTCGCCCGCTATGAACGCTGGCGCGCAGCCGATACCTTCATGGTGGCCACGGCAACGGATGTGCTGACGCGGCTGTTCGGTATTCCGGGCAAGCTGCCATCGGCGGTGCGCCGCTTGGGCATGGCAGGCGTGCAGCGCGCGGCACCATTGAAGCGCTGGTTCATGGATGAAGCGCGCGGGATGAGTGGCGATCTGCCCAAGCTGCTGCGCGCGGCCTGACATATCAGAACGTGGCCGAGGCGGGTTCCTGCGCTGCGGGAGCTTCGATCATCGGCGGTGGTGGCACGACAGTAGGTGCAACCACCGGCTGCGTCCCGTTCAGTGCAGCCGCTTCAAGCTGATCGAGCGCGCGTTGCGCTGCCATGTAATCGCGAGCGCGGATGATCCAGTCGTTCGCGGCAGCGCGGCCCGGCATTTTCTCGACCTCGGCGACGGCGGCTTCGACTTTGCCGCCTGCCAGAAAGGCGCGCATGCGCTCAAGCCGGAGTTCGGGTGCGGGCGAGGGCGAATCATCGTGGCGGATGACGAAAAGGTCGGAGACCTGACGGCTCAGCCAGTCCCATGTGCCTTCGTTCTTGGCACCGCTTGCCAGTTCTGCACTGAACAGTTCGAACTCTTCGCCAAGTTGCGAGAGCGTGACCGGAGTGGCGCTGGCGGCGATGATACGGTCAACCGCGGCGCCTTGGGTCTGGCCAAAGCGGGCGCGCAATTGGGCTTCGATCCAGCCCAGCGGCTGTCCGCGTTCGATGGCGCGGCGGGCGGCAAAAGCCAGCAGCAGCGATTCGGCGTGGCTGGCATTGCCCGAGGCGGCGATGGCCTGCTGGTTCAATTCGGCAAGGCGCTGTTCCAGCGCCGCCAGCTTGGCCCCGGCGCTATCGATCTGGGCTTCGACTTGGGCGCGGTTGGCCACGGCCACAGCCTCAGCCGCTGACGAGCTGGGCGAGGGGGGCGATGCGGGGGAGGTGATGAGTTGCGGGATGCCCGATCCGTCCATCTTCACGCCGATCAGGCCATTGCTCCAGCCGATCCACGCTGCGCCCGCTGCACCTGCCAACAGGCATCCCGCCACCAGTGCCGCAATAGTGCGTCCGCGAAGGCCGCTTCGCTGTGGTGCCGCTTGCGGGCTGTAAACTGATTCCTGCATGCGTTTTCGCTTGTCCTGTCGCCCCGATGTCACACTTCCTTGCACATTTGCGAGCCAAGTTCCAGCAACATGGCGTCGGTCCTTTGGGGCGCAATCGCAACGCGCGCCCAGCCGGGGCCTGCAAGGTCTGCTATTCGCGGTGCGAGGCAGGCGATCTGGATAGAGTTCTTCGGAATTTCAAGTCTTTCGCATTCGTCAGCAAAGTGTCGGGCAGCCTCGCCCGAGTGCAGGAGCACGGTCGCCCCGCCCTTAAGAATGTGCGCCAGCGCACTGGGAATGGGGCATCGACACGCAGCATAGGCCACCACAGTCTCGATTCGCACGCCCGTTGGCGGGTCCAGATCGACCCGGTCTTGCCCAGCGATTCGGATGTAGTTTCCGGCCGGAAGGCTGGCGACGACCGGTTGCAGCCCCCCTTCGCCAATGGCGCTGACTGCAAAGCCATGGGCCCGCGCGCTGGCTGCGGTGGTTTCACCAACCGCGATGACGGGGACCTGCTTGAACGCTTCTAGCGCAGGGCCGCCATGGCGGAACACGTTGGCGCTTCCTGCAAGGATCGCGTCAAACTGGCCCGCTGGCGGATGCCACGGCAGTGGTGCGATGCTAAACAGCGGGAAGCTGTGCGCTGCGATGCCAAGGTCGTGCGCGGCGGCGCAGGTGGCCGCATTGCCCGGTTCGGGCCGGATCACGATCAGGGGCAACGGCTTTGGCTGTGCGGTCATGCGCCTGAAAAATGGACGGTAACCGATTCCGGCGCTTGCTCCAGCAGACGCTGTGCCAGCCGCGTGGGGCCAGCCAGATCCCCGGCTGCAAACGTTTCGTGCGCCTCGATCCGCTCTGCCCCGTCCGGGCTGTAAATCGCCGCGCGCAAGGTGAGCGAGGTGTCGTGATGCGTGGTCAGCACCGCAATCGGACTGTGGCAATTGCCGCCGAGCGCGGCCAGCAACGCGCGTTCGGCCATCACGGCATCGTGCGTGGGGCGATCATCGATGGCGGAAAGCCATGCGCGCACGGCAGTGTTGGCGACAAGGCTTTCAATGCCGATCGCACCTTGTGCAGGCGCGGGCAGCCAATCGTGTTCGGACAGGGCGGTGCCGACACTTAACTGATCAAGGCGTTGCAGCCCGGCAGCGGCCAGCAGGGTGACATCGGCTTCACCCGCCTGCAACTTCGCCAGACGAGTGGCGACATTGCCGCGAAAGCCGACAATCGTCAGGTCTGGGCGCGCATGGAGCATTTGCGCGGCGCGGCGCGGCGCGCTGGTGCCGACGCGCGCGCCGGGCGGGATGGCATCGATAGAGGGCGAACCTACCAGCACGTCACGCACGTCGGCCCGTGGAAGAACGGCGGCGATGCAGAATTGTTCAGGGCGAAGAGTTTCGACATCCTTCATCGAATGGACCGAGAAGTCGATTTCGCCTTCAAACAGCCAAGCGTCGAGTTCCTTGGTCCACAGCGCCTTGCCGCCGATATCGGCGAGCGGTCGGTCAAGGATCTTGTCACCACTGGCCGTGACGGAGACGATTTCGACCATCTCTTCGGGCCAGCCATGCGCGGCGCAGAGGCGCGTGCGGGTTTCATAGGCTTGCGCCATGGCAAGCGGGGAGGCGCGGGTTCCAAGCCTTAGCGGCCGATCAAGCTGGTTCGTGGTCATGCTGTGCTTGCCGTAACCGGGATTATCACTAGAGGGAAGCGCCAGATGGCGCTGATCCTTGGCATAGAATCCAGCTGTGATGAAACCGCTGCTGCGGTGATCGACAGCAATGGCACGACGCTGGCCGCGCGGATCGTGGCGCAACGCATTGCCTCGCAAGACGATGCGCACCGCCCCTATGGCGGCGTGGTGCCCGAAATTGCGGCGCGCGCCCATGTCGAAGTGCTTGGCCCCATGGTGGGTGCGGTGCTGGCCGATGCGGGGCTGACGCTCGACGATATGGACGCGATTGCGGCCACGGCAGGGCCGGGGCTGATCGGCGGCGTGATGGTCGGGCTGGTCACGGCCAAGGCGCTGGCCATGGCGGCAGACAAGCCACTGGTGGCAGTCAACCATCTGGAAGGCCACGCGCTTTCGCCAAGGCTGGCTGATCCTGCGCTGCACTATCCCTATCTGCTGCTGCTGGTTTCGGGCGGGCATTGCCAGATTCTGGAAGTGGCAGGGGTGGGGCAATATCGCCGTCTTGCCACCACGATTGACGATGCGCTGGGCGAGGCGTTTGACAAGACTGCCAAGATATTGGGGCTGGGCTATCCCGGCGGGCCTGCCGTGGAGCGACTGGCGCGCGAAGGCGATCCGAAGGCCGTGCCTTTGCCGCGCCCGCTGGTAGGGAGCGGGGAAGTGCATTTCTCGTTTGCCGGACTGAAAAGCGCGGTGATGCGGGCCAAGGAGGCGCGGGTTGTGGGGGACATCCTTCGACAGGCTCAGGATGAGCGGGGGTTGGCTCAGGATGAGCGGGGGTTGGCTCAGGATGAGCGGGGGTTGGCTCAGGATGAGCGGATGTCTGGAGGCCACCTAGATCAAGAACCCGCTCGGCCTGAGCCTGTCGAAGGCCGCCAGCGCTACGCCGATGCCGATATTGCCGCCTCGTTTCAGCAGGCCGCGCTCGATTGCGTGGTGGACCGCACGCGGATTGCGCTTGGGGCTGCGACGCCGGGGATGACCGCGCTGGTCGTTGCAGGTGGGGTAGCCGCCAATGCTGCGCTCCGCGGGGCGCTGGAGGCGTTGGCAGCGCAGCATGGCTTGCCGTTGATTGCGCCGCCGCCAAAGCTGTGCACAGACAATGCGGCAATGATCGGCTGGGCTGGCGCGGAGCGATTCGCTTTGGGATATGTCGATGCGCTCGATGTGGCGGCGCGCCCGCGCTGGCCGCTGGATGCCAATGCCGCGCCGGTGCGCGGTGCGGGGGTGAAGGGATGACCGCTCAGGTAGGCGTTGTTGGCGCAGGCGCTTGGGGCACGGCTCTGGCGCAGATGTTGGCAAGCGATGGGCGCGATGTGGTGCTCTGGGCGCGCGAGCCTGAACTGGTGGCGGCAATCAACACCGCACGCACCAACAGCCTGTTCCTGCCATCGGCCAGATTGGCCCCGACGATCCGTGCGACCACCGACCTTGCCGATATGGCTGCGCTGCCGGTGCTGCTGCTGGTGACGCCTGCGCAGTTTCTCGCCAGTGTGCTGTCCGGCATTGGGCGGGACAGCGGCGATGTGGTTTTGTGTTCCAAGGGGATCGAGGCGGGCACCGGACGGTTGATGGCCGATGTGGCACGCGCCGCAGCGCCGGGGGCAAGCCTTGCCGTGCTGTCCGGCCCGACGTTTGCCCATGAAGTGGCAGCGGGCTTGCCCACGGCAGTGACGCTGGCCTGTGAAGGGGGCGAGGCGCAGTGGCAGCGGTTGTCTGCGGCCATCGCGCGGCCCACGTTCCGGCCCTATTACTCGGACGATGTGACCGGCGCAGAGATTGGCGGCGCGGTGAAGAACGTGCTGGCCATCGCCTGCGGCGTGGTCGACGGCTTGGGCCTTGGCCAGAATGCGCGCGCGGCGCTGATCAGCCGGGGCTTTGCTGAAATGCAGCGTTTCGGCCTTGCGCTGGGTGCGCGGGCAGAGACGCTTTCGGGCCTTTCGGGGCTTGGCGATCTGGTGCTGACCTGTTCGTCCACGTCCAGCCGCAACTTCTCGCTCGGCAAGGCGCTGGGCGAAGGTGTGCGGGCGAGCGAAGCGCTGGGGGCGAAGAATTCGGTGGCCGAGGGCGCGTTTACCGCTCCAGTTCTCGCTGAAATCGCGCGCAATCGCGGCATATCGATGCCGATTGTCGATGCGGTAGTGGCCTTGCTGGAAGGCACGGCTCCGGCGCGCGATGTGGTGGCCGGGTTGCTGTCGCGGCCGTTGCGGGCTGAAGCGCGGGCGGAAAACCCGCTTGTCTGACGCGCCCAAACCCCCGCAGCAGGATATCGCCGCGCTGGCCAAGGGCGGGCGCACCAATTTCCTCGGCTTTCTGCTGCGGCTTATGGCGCGCATGCCGTTTCTGTTCATCGCCAGCCGCCTCTATGGCGCGCCGGCCATGGGCCGCTTTGCCTCGGCGCTGGTCATGGTCGAGTTTGCGGGCATGCTGTCCACGCTCGGGCAAAAGCGCGGATTGGCGCAGCGGCTGGCCGAGAATGACGAGCATCCCGCCAATGTGGTGGGCGATGCGGTGCTGCTGGCGATGTCGATGGCGCTGGGCATGGGCGCGCTGATCTATTTCTTTCCGCAGTCGATGTATCCCAGTGGGAACTTCACGCTGGCCGACACGCTGCTGGTGCTTGCCATCCCCGGCATTGCGCTGGGCGATCTGGCGCTGGCGGCCTTGGCCTATCGGTTTGATGTGGCAACCACGGTGCGCGCGCGATCGGTGGTGGAGCCGTGGACGATCTCTATCGCGGCGGGTGCGCTGTACTTTGTCCTGCCCGAATCAGGGCTTATCCTTGCCTATCTGGCGTCGGTCTGGGCCGCCACGGGCGTGGCGCTGTTCGTGCTGCTGCGCACTTATGGCCTGCCGCAAGCGTGGAAGCCGCGCCCGGCGCTGTTGTGGCAGATTGCGCGGCGCAACATTCCGCTGGCAGGCGCCGATGCGGTAGAGTGGGGCACACGCAAGCTCGACGTGTTCATCCTGCGCTTCTTTGTGGGCGAAGCGCCGGTGGGTATCTACTACTTCGCACAGCAGATTGCTTCGCTGCCGCAGAAGCTGAAAACCAGCTTCGAACCGGTGCTGGGGCCTGTCATCACCCGCAGTGTGAAGGACAAGGACTATCCCGCGATTGCCAAGCAGGTCTGTCAGGTCGGCTTCTGGATCGGCGCGGCGCAGATCGGCATAGCGATGGCGCTGGGCATTCCGGGCGAGGGGCTGATGGGCCTTGGCGGCCCTGCTTTCGTTTCGGGAACCGCAGCGCTGATCTTCCTGCTGATTGCCGAAGTGGTGGCATCCAAAGCGGTGGTGAGCGAGGCCGCGCTGGTCTATCTTGCCCGCATGCGCAACTTGTGGATCAGCCTTGGCACCATCGCGTTTCAGGCGGTGCTGACCGTGGCGCTGATTCTGGTGGCAAGGGATGCGGGCTGGGGCCCGATGTATGTGGCGGCGGCCGCTTCACTGGCGCTGGCGCTGTCGCTGGGGTTGTCCTCGGCGGTGAAATCACGTGTGCTTTCAGGCATTCTGGGGCAGAGCATCAGCAACTGGCGCTGGGGCTTGGCTTGGGCGATTGTGCCGGCGTTGGCCGTGGGCATTGCCACCAAGTGGCTGCCCGAATGGGCCGAACTCAGCCTTGGAATTCCCATGATTCTGGGTATTTACTGTTACCTGTTGTGGGTCCGCGCGTTCGGACCGGAAGATCGTGTGCTGTTCCGCAAACAGCAGCCTGCCTGATTGGCGGGCGCTGAGCGTAACGGGTTGTCGGGGGATTGCGGATGATGGAACTGTTCGAAGCCAATCAGGCCCTGCTGGCTGGCATTGTGCTGTTGGTCGTGTTCGTTGTCTGGTGGGTATGGGGCCGGTCAAAGCCTGCGCCCAAGAAGCGGGAATACACCGATGTCCTGTCTGAAGGCGCGGAAAAGGCAGCGCGCAATACGGCGCTGATCGATGCGCCAAGCGCGGCAGCTTTGGTAACACCGCCGCCGGTGGTCATCCCTTCGCCCGGGGCTGGGACGATGGCGGGCGTGGGTGAAGTGGTGGCTGCGGCGGCCACGGCAGAGATTGCTGATGCTGCGGCTGAGGCTTCCATCTCGGCAGGCGATGATCTGGGGCGGATCAAGGGTGTGGGGCCAAAGCTGAAGGCTTTGCTGACCTCGTTGGGCGTGACCAGCTATGCCCAGATCGCCGCGTGGACCGACGAGGATATTGCCAAGCTTGATGCTCAGCTAGGCACTTTCGCAGGCCGGGCTAAGCGCGATAATTGGGTAGAGCAGGCCAAGCTGTTGGCGAGCGGCGACAAGGCGGCTTACGAGGCGAAGTTCGGGAAGGTCTGAAACAGCCACCCTCTCCCGTTCGTGTCGAGCGAAGTCGAGACATGTTGGCGCTGGTGTGTCTCGACTTCGCTCGACACGAACGGGGTTACTCGGCGGTTGTTGTCGGCTCAGGCGCAGCAACCGGCGCGGCGCTTTGGCAGCGGCTGATGACATCGCTGATGGCACTGCCTGCCGATACCTTGATCATCCCGGCACCCGGCAGGGTTCCGGTAAAGGCCCCACGCAGCACAGCGGCCCGTGGATCGGTGGCGGCCATCGTGCCCTGCCACAAGTAACCGCGCTGGCCGGGGATGGAAGTGGCGTCAACCGGCAGCCGCATGATCCCTTCACGGCCCACCAACGCGAACAGGGCCTGTGCGCCCACAGGTGCAGCGGCATGGCGGGTGACTGTCAGAACGCCGTCGCGGCACGTGACAGACACCAGCGGCACCTCTCCCGGATGCCCAAACCGCGCCGATTGCGCATCGGGCGCGGCGGCCCACGCGGGTTCGGACAAGGCCTGCGGCACGCCCGGCAAGGCCTCCCCCTCAGGCATGACCATCCGCACCGCCCGCTCAGGCGCGCCATCGCGCACCGATGCGGCGGGTGATTGCGAACAGGCGGCGAGGGTCAGGGCGAGGAGGGTGGGGGTGGTAAATTTCACGGCAAATCAGGCGGCGCGCGGCACTATTCGTTCAAGATCGCCATTGAGTGCACGTTTGGCTTCACGCAGTTCGAACTGGTCCTGAAGGCGGAGGAAGAAGCCCTCGGACATACGGAAATAGCGGGCGAGGCGCAGATCAAGTTCCCCGTCGATGCGCGCTGCCCCGCCGATCACCGTTGATAGACGTGCAGAATCTACGCCAATTGCTGCTGCGAGTGCGGCGCAATCGAGTTCCAGCGGCTCCATAAATTCAGAAACGAGCAGTTCACCCGCGTGGGGATTGTGCAGCCATTCGTCATCGGTGGTAATCGGTGATTTCGACATTGTGGGTATTTCCGTCCTTCCAGACGAAACATATGCGCCATTGCTTGTTAATGGAAATGGAATGTTGGCCTGCGCGATCCTTCTTCAGATCGTGAAGGCGATTGCTGGGCGGGTTTTTCAGGTCATCCAGTTCTGCGGCCGCATCAAGCAATGCAAGCTTGGCAAGGGCGCGGCTCTGAATATCGGCAGGCAGCTTGCGGCTGCGCTTGCCGAACCAGATGGCTTCAGTTTCTTTGTCGGCGAAGCTGACGATCATGGCTGCGGTTCCTGAACTAGCAGCACGCGAATAGGACTACAAATTTGGGAAATACAACAGGTCGTCTAATGGTAGATTAGACGACGATGCGCGCAAGATCATGATAATTTGAGAGAAGTTATCAACGTCATTTTTAACGTCGCACAGTCGTCGCACGGCTGCTTAGCCTCACTTCCCCCATTTCGTCTTCTGGCTCTTCCCGTACCGCGTCTTCCTGGTCCCCGGTTTGCCCTCGTTGCTCCGGCCAACAATCGGCGCTTTGTGCTCACTCGCAGGCAGGCCAAGTTCGGTCGCTTCCAGCCGCCGGATTTCATCGCGCAGCCGCCCGGCTTCTTCGAACTCCAGATCAGCCGCTGCCGCGCGCATCTTCTTTTCCAGATCCTCGATGTAGCCGCGCAAGTTGTGGCCGACGAGGTTGTTGGTGCCTTCGGCGTCGATGTCCACCAGCACGCCATCGCGGTTTGACGTGTCCGCCACGATGTCGTGGATGTTGCGCTTGATCGTGGTGGGGGTGATGCCGTGGAGGGCGTTGTATTCCTCCTGCTTGGCGCGGCGGCGGTCGGTTTCGGCGATCGCGCGTTCCATGCTGCCGGTCATGCGGTCGGCATAGAGGATCACGCGGCCATCCACATTGCGGGCGGCGCGGCCGATGGTCTGGATCAGCGAGGTTTCTGAGCGCAGGAAGCCTTCCTTGTCCGCGTCCAGAATGGTCACCAGCCCGCATTCGGGAATGTCCAGCCCTTCGCGCAGGAGGTTGATGCCGACCAGCACGTCATAAACGCCCAGCCGCAGATCGCGGATCAGTTCGATGCGTTCCAGCGTCTCGACGTCCGAGTGCATGTAGCGCACACGTAGTCCCGCTTCGTGCATGAACTCGGTCAGATCTTCGGCCATGCGCTTGGTCAGCGTGGTGACGAGCGTGCGGTAGCCGTTGGCGGCGGTTTTCTTGCACTCGGCGATGCAGTCCTGCACCTGATCTTCGACCGGGCGGATTTCGACTGGCGGGTCGATCAAACCGGTGGGGCGGATGACCTGTTCGGCGAACACGCCGCCCGCCTGCTCCATTTCCCATGAGGCGGGCGTGGCCGAGACGGCGATGGTCTGCGGGCGCATCGCGTCCCATTCGTTGAAGCGCAAGGGGCGGTTGTCGATGCAGCTGGGCAGGCGGAAGCCATATTCGGCCAGCGTCATCTTGCGACGATGGTCCCCGCGCGCCATCGCGCCGATCTGCGGCACGGTCTGGTGGCTTTCATCGAGGAACAGCAGGCAGTTGTCGGGCAGATATTCGAACAGCGTCGGCGGTGGTTCGCCCGGCAAGCGTCCGGTGAGGAAGCGGCTGTAGTTTTCGATCCCCGCACACGATCCGGTGGCTGCGATCATTTCCAAATCGAAGTTTGTGCGCTGCTCCAGCCGCTGCGCTTCGAGCAACTTGCCTTCCTCGACCAGTTCCTTCAGCCGCTCGGTCAGTTCGAAGCGGATCGCCTGCGCCGCCTGCTGCATCGTCGGGCCGGGGGTGACGTAGTGCGAATTGGCATAGACGCGCACGTTTGACAGCTTGGTCCCGCTCTTGCCGGTCAGCGGATCAAATTCGGTGATCTGCTCCACTTCATCGCCGAAGAAGCTGATGCGCCACGCCGTATCGTCATAGTGCGAAGGGAAGATTTCGAGATTGTCGCCCCGCACGCGGAAATTGCCGCGACCGAACCCGGTATCGTTGCGCTTGTACTGCAGCGCCACCAGCTTGCGGATGATCTCGCCGCTGTCCACGCTTTGGCCGACCTTCAGGTCGAAGATCATGGCTGAATAGGTTTCGACCGAACCGATGCCGTAAATGCACGAGACCGAGGCGACGATGATTACGTCATCGCGTTCAAGCAAGGAACGCGTGGCCGAATGGCGCATCCGATCAATCGCCTCGTTGGTCGAGCTTTCCTTTTCGATGTAGGTGTCAGACCGGGGCACGTAGGCTTCGGGCTGATAATAGTCGTAGTAGGAGACGAAGTATTCCACCGCGTTTTCAGGGAAGAAGCTCTTCATTTCGCCATAAAGCTGGGCCGCGAGAATCTTGTTGGGCGCAAGGATCAGGGCGGGGCGCTGCAGCTCCTCGATGACTTTTGCCATCGTGAATGTCTTGCCCGAACCGGTAACGCCCAGCAGCACCTGCGTCTGATCGCCATCGCGAGCCGCAGCCACCAGATCGGCAATTGCGGTCGGCTGATCGCCAGCGGGCTGGTATTCGGAGACAACCTTGAACGGCCTGCCGCCCTCGATCTTGTCAGGCCGGGCGGGACGGTGGGGCACGAAAGTGCCGGATGTGTCGGGCTCTTCGAGTCCCCTGCGGATAACGAGTTCAGCCATCGCGCGGATATGGGGAACAAACCGCGTCCGCGCAACACTGCAAAGGTGCAAGGTGACGGGCGACACTGGTGTGTGGCGCAAATGGTGATAGCCTGCGACGGAACAGATAACGGAGAGACCGATGCGTGCCAAGATTGCCCTGATCCCTTTGATCCTTTTGGCCGCCTGTGGGTCTGACCCCACGGTCGACAAGAAAAACGCCAGCACTGCCGAGGTGGCAAAATCGGTGGCTGACGCCGGAATGAAGCTGAAGCCCGGGCGTTGGGAAATGACGATGAATTTCAAGAAGCTCGACATCGAAGGCATGCCGCCCGAAGCCAAGCAGGCGATGCAGCAGATGATGGCGCAAAGCCGCACCTTCAATTCCTGCTTGACCAAGGAAGAAGCGGACAAGCCCGATGGCGGCTTCTTCGGGCAGCAAGGCGAAGAATGCCGCTATGACAGCTTCACCATGGGCGACGGCAAGATTGACGCGACGATGACCTGCAAAGGAACCGGCGGTGATGCGGGTGCCGGGGCCAAGATGAAGATGGCCGGGACCTACAGCGCCGAGGCCTATGACATGACGATGGACATGAATGGTACTGCCCCCAACGGCAAGGCCATGGCCATGCAGATGGCGCTCTCATCCAAGCATGCCGGCGAATGCAAAGGCGACGAAACCTCCTGATCGGGCAAATAAGACGGTTCTTGACGCAAATTTGAAACAATTATGCAATGCTGGCGTTCATCGGGCGTTAGGCCGATAGAGCGCAGGCAATGGCAATGATCTTGAACCAACCCGAGCAAGTGAGCGGAATCGCGCAAGTTTCTGCGCGAATCGCTCTGCTGCGCGCGGAACTGGCGCGGCGCGGTGCGCTGGCGCTGCAACCGCGCCCGGAAGGTGTGCGCGGGCCGAAGTGGCAGGCCCTGCTGGGCGAATTGCGCACTCCGGTGGAGCATTGGCAGGCGCGGCGCCAGCCCCTGATCGTGGATGAACCGCAAGTCGCCTCGCGCCCGGTCATGCTGTTGCCCGGTTTTGGCACGCACCCGGCGCGGATGAAGCCCCTTGGCCGCGCGCTGGAGGCGGCAGGACACAGGGTCAGCGACTGGGGCTTGGGCTTCAATTTCGGACCGTCCGAAGACCGTTTCGAGCGGCTGTGCGAACGTGTCGTCACCATGGCGCGCAAGGAAGGCGAGCCGCTGGTGCTGGTTGGCTGGAGCCTTGGCGGCATTTTCGCGCGCGAAGTCGCCAAAGCACACCCAGAGGCGGTGCGGCTGGTGGTGACGATGGGCACGCCCTTTTCCGGTGATCGCCGGGCCAACAATGCCTGGCGGGCCTATCAGCTCATCGCCGGGCATTCGGTGGATGAACCGCCCATCGGGCACGACATGGCGGGCAAGCCCCCGGTCCCCACTGTGGCGCTGTGGAGCGCGCGCGACGGCATCGTATCGCCGCGATCATCGTGCGGACGCAAGGGCGAACGCGATCTGGCGATCCCGATGCGCTGCACGCATCTGGGCTTTGCGGCCCATCCTGATGTAGCGGCCATGCTGAAGCGGCTGGTAGCGGCGTACTGATCGAAATCGGGCGCACAGCGCGCCACCTTAATTCGCACGTGCAACATTCGTGCGCTTGGCAAACCCGATCCGGTGTGCAAGCGTTGCGCGTGAACGGGATGTGCCTATGACAAAAACCTCGCCCTCGTTGTATGACGAGATGCTCAACGCCGATGGCTCGGTGCGGCCTGCTTATGCAGGATATTGCAAATGGTATGATGAACAGCCACCCGATCTGTTAAGGCGCAAGGGCAGCGAGGCCGAGGCCTTCTTCCGCCGCACCGGTATCACCTTCAATGTCTATGGTAGCGAGGATGCCGAAGAGCGGCTGATCCCGTTCGACATGGTGCCCCGGATCATTACCGCACAGCAGTGGCGCAAGCTGCAGCGCGGGATTGAACAGCGGGTGCGGGCGCTGAATGCCTTTTTGCATGATCTCTATCACCGGCAGGAAATCGTGCGGTCTGGCCGCCTGCCGGCACGTCTGCTGAAAAACAACGATGCCTTTCTGCCCGAAATGGTCGGCTTCACGCCGCCGGGCGGAGTTTACACGCATATCGTCGGGATCGACCTTGTCCGCACAGGCGAGGATGATTTCATGGTGCTGGAAGACAATGCCCGCACCCCCAGCGGCGTCTCCTATATGCTGGAGAACCGCGAAACGATGATGGCGATGTTCCCGGAACTGTTCACCCGCGTGCGGGTGCGCGAAGTTTCGGACTATCCGCGCCGTCTGGCCCGCAGCCTTGCCGCCTGTGCGCCTCCGGCCTTCAGCGGCAAAAAGCCGGTGGTCGCAGTGTTGACGCCGGGGATCTACAATTCGGCCTATTTCGAACACGCCTTTCTGGCCGATCAGATGGGGGCCGAACTGGTTGAAGGCAGCGATTTGCGGGTGGAGAATGGCCGCATCGCGATGCGCACCACGCGCGGCTATCTCCCGATCGATGTGCTTTATCGCCGGGTTGATGATGAATTCCTCGATCCGCTGACCTTCAATTCCAGCTCGGTGCTGGGCGTCTCGGGCATCATGGACGTCTACCGTGCGGGCGGGATCACCATCGCCAACGCGCCGGGCACGGGCATTTGCGATGACAAGGCGATCTACTCGTTCATGCCCGAGATCGTGGAGTTCTATACCGGTGAAAAACCGATCCTGCAGAATGTGCCGACCTGGCGCTGTGCAGAGCCGGATGCGCTGGCCTATGTGCTTGATAATCTGGCTGATCTGGTTGTGAAGGAAGTCCACGGATCGGGCGGTTATGGCATGCTGATCGGGCCGACCTCGTCGAAAAAGGAACTGGCGGCGTTTGAAGTGAAGCTGCGCGCGCGGCCGGAAAACTATATCGCGCAGCCCACGCTGTCGCTTTCGACTGTGCCGATCCTGACCAAGGCGGGGCTCGCGCCGCGCCACGTGGATTTGCGCCCCTTCGTGCTGGTCAGCCCCAATGGCATCGACATCACGCCGGGCGGGTTAACGCGGGTGGCGCTCAAGAAGGGGTCGCTTGTGGTGAATTCATCGCAAGGCGGCGGGACCAAGGACAGCTGGGTACTGGACGACTGATGCAAAACGACCGGAACCTCAGGGAATTTGAATGTTAGGACGCTCTGCAAACGGCATCTTCTGGCTGTTCCGCTATCTTGAACGGGCGGAGAATATCTCGCGCCTGATCGAGGCGGGTTTCCGCATGGCGCTGACCCGCGATGCGTCCGATGCCTCGGACGAATGGCGTTCCCTGATCGTCACGCTCGGCCTGCAGCCGGGGTTTGAGGCGCGCCATGGCCGCGAATATACCGGCCCGCACGTGTTCAACTATATCCTGCGTGATCGCGATAATCCCGGCAGCGTGTTGATGATGACCGAAATGGCCCGCACCAATGCGCGCATGGTCCGCGCCGGAATCACGCGTGAGGTGTGGGAATCGGTCAATGATGGCTGGATGCGGCTGCGCGATGCGCTGGCCCGCCCGGTCACCGAAACGCGCCTTGGCGATGTGCTTGATCTGGTCCGCCGCCAATCCACGCAAGTGCGCGGGGCGATGGAAGGCACGATGCTGCGCAACGAGATTTACAACTTCGCGCGGCTGGGCAGCTTCATCGAACGGGCAGACAACACCGCGCGCATTCTGGACGTGAAGTATTACGTGCTGCTGCCCTCGGTTTCCTATGTCGGGTCGAGCCTCGACAACGTACAGTGGGAAAACGTGCTGCGCTCGGTGGCCGGGGAGCGGGCCTATCGCTGGCTCAATGCCGGGCGGATGGACCCGCGCGGCATTGCCGAGTTCCTGATCCTTGACGGGCGGTTCCCGCGCAGTCTGGCGTTCTGCTATTCCAAGCTGCGGTCCAATCTGGCCAGTCTGGCGCGCGAATATGGCGGCGAAATGCACGCCCATGAAATCCTGCGCGATGCCGATTGCCAATTCCACCACGCCACGATCGATGCGATTTTCGAGCAGGGCCTGCACGAATTCATCGGCACGTTCATCCGCAACAATACCGCGCTGGCGCTGCAGATTCAGCGCGATTACCGTTTCATCGATTAGGCCACAGCTTCATGCGCCTCGCCATTGATCATACCACGCACTATGTCTTTTCCGGGCCCGTCAACCGCGGGATGCAGCGGCTGCGGCTGATGCCCAAGACATCATCGGGCCAGCGTGTGCTGGAATGGAAAATGCATTTCGAAGGCGCGCAGTTGCAGGTGGAATATGAAGATCCGCATTGCAATCACGTGGCGCTGATCTCGTTCAATCCGGGCGTGCATGAGGTTACGATCCGGTGCGAAGGGCTGGTCGATACCAACGATGAAAACGGCATCATCGGCCGCCATGCCGGGTTCATGCCGATGTGGCAGTTTGTCGAACAGACTGACCTGACCCGGACCGGAACTCGCGTGCGCAGCCTTCTCAATGCGCTGGGGGCTGAGGCGAATCCGCTGGCCACGCTGCACGCGCTGTCGCGCCTGATCCGGGAGCGTGTGGAATATGCCGCCGGTCACACGGATTCGGCGACGACCGCAGAAGCCGTGCTGCAGACCGGGCGCGGGGTGTGTCAGGACCATGCCCATGTGTTCATCGCTGCGGCCCGCGCGCTGGGCACACCTGCGCGCTATGTCAGCGGCTATCTGATGATGGACGACCGGATAGATCAGGAAGCGGGCCATGCCTGGGCCGAGGCCTTTGTCGAAGGGCTGGGCTGGGTTGGCTTTGATATTTCCAATGGCATCAGCCCCGATGCGCGCTATGTGCGCGTGGCCACGGGCCGTGACTATCGCGATGCCGCCCCGGTAACGGGGATAAGGTATGGCGAGCGGGACGAGGCGATGCACGTGAAGCTTGCCGTGCAGCAACAGCGTGTGGAACAATAAACCGGTCAAACGGCCTTGGGTGGGGAGATTCGGCGCGCGCGCCGGGTGAGGTCGCGTCAGCAGGAAAAAATCGGGGCAGGACAATGACGTATTGTGTGGGAATGATGCTCGACAAGGGCCTCGTGTTGATGAGCGACACGCGCACGAACTCCGGCGTCGACAACATTTCCGTGTTCCGCAAGATGTTTCACTGGTCCGTGCCCGGTGAACGCCAGATCACGATCATGACTGCGGGCAATCTGGCCACCACGCAGGCGGTGATCTCGCAACTGGAAGAGCGCAACAAGGCACCGGGCGAACGCAAGCCTTCGATCATGGAAGCGCCGACGATGTTCCAGGTCGCCACGCTGGTCGGCAATCTGTTGCGCAGCGTAATCGAAGGGCGGCAGGAAGGCGGCATGCAAAGCGAAGGCCCGCGCTTTACCGCATCGATGATCGTCGCTGGCCAGATCAAGGACATGGAACCGCGCCTGTTCATGATCTACCCCGAGGGCAATTTCATCGAGGCGAGCTTTGACACGCCGTTTTTCCAGATCGGGGAGACCAAGTATGGCCGCCCGATCCTGTTGCGCGGCTATGACAAGACGATGGCCTTTGAAGATGCGGTCAAGCTGATGATGGTCTCGTTCGATTCAACGCTCGCCGCCAATCTTTCGGTCGGCCTGCCGCTGGATCTGATGGTGCTGGAGCGTGACCGGTTCGAGCCTCTGCACCAGCGCCGCATTCTGGCCACCGACCCCTATTTCAAGTCGATCTCGTCCAGCTGGAGCGAAGCACTGCGTCAGGCGTTCCATTCGCTGCCTGACTATTCCTTCGCACAAGATGGTGAACAGACCGGCACAGCGTGAACCCGATTGAGGCTCCGCCAGCAGATTCGGCAATGCCCGATTAGCCCGTGCTATCCTGCCATAATCATGAGAATTTTGCCGATTCCCGGCCCAGAGGCCAAAACGGGGCCTCGGATGCTTAACGATTGAGCAGGGATATGTCCGTTCCGGACGCTATGTTCCTAAGGAAAAACGGCTAAGAGCGGCCAAGAGCGTTCAGTTTCGGTTCATTCCGAAACTAACCTTTCTGGCCAAATATTTCGACAGGCGCATACCAATCTACATGGTTGAACGCGTCACACTCCACATCCTCGATGGTGATACTGCCCGCAGGGCGCAATTGGCGCGTCTTGCCTTTGCAGCAGGCCATCATGCTGAAATCTATGCCTCGGCTGACGAGCTGCTGACCCATGCCCCTTCCGGTGGTCTGGTCCTGGCGCAGGACGAGCCGGTGGGGGAGGGTATACCACTCCTCATCGCCAGCATGATGCGGGCCGGGCATTGGCTGCCCGTCATTGCCATCGCCGAAACGCCCGAGACGGGCGCCGTTGTCCGCGCGATCAAGTCTGGCGCGCTCGATTATCTGGCGATGCCTTCGCAAATTGCGCCGCTGAACGATGCCATCACCCGCGCAGCCAAAGAAGCTGACGCTTTTCGTGCCCAGCGCGCCCGTGCTGCCGAAGCGCGGCAGCGGATTTCACGGCTGTCGCTGCGCGAACGCGAAGTGCTCGATCGTCTTGCTGATGGCTGCAGCAATAAAGCCATTGCCCGCGATCTGGATATCAGCCCGCGCACCGTGGAAATTCACCGGATGAAGATGATGGGCAAACTGGGCGCGCGCCATGCGGCAGAAGCGGTGCGCCTGCGCATCGAAGCGTCCGGGCTTGACGAGGTTGCCGCCTGAGTTCCCCCAACTGCCAGCGAATATCGATGAAAAGGGCGGGCACCATCCCGCCCTTTTTTCATCTCAACGGCAGAACGGCTTCAATCCGCCCGGTTCAAGATGAAAATGATCGCGGTGGGCCGCGTTGTAATCGGGCGAAAGCACTGTGCCGAACCGCTTGCACGCGCTGTCACGCACGGTGCGCAGGAACGCGCGCACTTGTGGTGACGAATTGTTCCAGTCAGACAGCACGCTGATCCGCCGCCCATCGGCCAGACGGAACGCGGCAATGTCTATGGCATTGGCTGTGGCATGCGCGGAAAGCCGCGTGGTGCCCGCCACATTGCGGCAGGAATAGCTGCCCATCGTCTCGATCCGCACCAGCGGGCTGCCCAGAATTTGCCGGGCTGCGCGGTCCACGCCAAACCGTGCCCAGCCTTGCAGCGCCGTGGCAACCGGGCAGGTGACCGGCCCGAGATTGGTGATCTCAAGCCGCCCCTCATCGCTCCGTAAAGCGGCCAGTCTGACTGTGCCCAGCGTCGAGCACCCGGCGCCATGATACTGGTCGGCCAGAGGTGTAAACCTTGCCTCGGACGACCCCAGATTGGCGAGGCAAGCCCGCGTCTGAGGCGTTTGCGATAAGGTTGCCCCTGTGCCTCTGGCTGGTTTGCGCGGGGCTTGATCGGGCGCGCCAATGCAGCCTGAGAGCAAGGCAGCCAAAGCCGCAGCAAGGATCATGGTCCGAGACATGCGCCAAAATGTCGCAGGTCATGGTTATCAGCGGGTTAACAGCCGACCCCGAATAGCTACGCTTCGTCGCAAATCACGTAAGGCTACGCGCTGCCTGTCGTTGTTGTTTGCAAAGGGAAGGGCCGGGGCAATGGTGGGCGCTGACGGGCTCGAACCGCCGACCCTCTCGGTGTAAACGAGAAATCGCCATTCAAAACGCCGACAAACCGTCATTTGACGATTGAACGG
>NCGO01000038.1 GCA_002256985.1 Novosphingobium sp. 28-62-57 | reverse complement strand
GCTGCCCAGGATCGGTCCGTTTCAGGAGCGCCTGAACACGCTGCTGGAAGAGAACGAGCTGCGCGGCAGGCGTGACCGGCTGCGGATGACGCGGATCCATGACCTGCTGGTGCGCGAAGGCTTTGAGGGTTCTTACGATGCGGTGCGGCGCTATACGACGCGCTGGAAGATCGAGCGGCGCAAGGATGCTGGCGATGGCGTCACCGCCTTCATCCCGCTGATGTTCAGGCCAGGCGAGGCCTACCAGTTCGACTGGAGCCATGAGGATGTCGAGATCGCAGGAGCGCCGATGCGGGTGAAGGTCGCGCATATGCGCCTGTGCGCGTCACGTGGGGTCTATGTCCGGGCCTATCCTCGCGAGAGCCAGGAGATGCTGTTCGACGCGCATGCGCGCGGCTTTGCCTTCTTCGGCGGCGTGCCAGGGCGCGGCATCTACGATAATATGAAGACGGCTGTGACGAGCGTGTTCACCGGCAAGGAACGCGTCTTCAACCGGCGGTTCCTGATTATGACCGACCATTATATGGTCGAGCCCACGGCCTGCTCGCCTGCGGCGGGATGGGAGAAGGGTCAGGTCGAGAACCAGGTGCAGACGATCCGGGGTCGCTTCTTCCAGCCCCGGTTGCGGTTCGCCAGTCTCGAAGAGCTCAATGGCTGGCTGGAGGCCGAGTGTCGGCGCTGGGCGGAACGGCAGCCCCATCCTGAACAGGGCGAGCTGACCGTGGCGCAGGTGCTGGAGATAGAACGATCTGCGCTGCAGCCGATGCTGGGACCGTTCGACGGCTTCAATGAGAGTGAGCATGCCGTGACCGGCACCTGCCTGATCAGCTTCGACCGCAACCGCTACTCGGTGCTCTCGACGGTGGCACGACGCACGGTGCAGGTCCGCGCCTATGCCGACCGCATCGTCGTTCGCTGCGGCGAAGAGGTTGTCGCTGAACATCCTCGCTACTTTGGGCGCAACCGCACGATCTATGACCCCTGGCATTATCTGCCGGTGCTGGCCCGCAAGCCTGGCGCGCTGCGGAACGGTGCCCCCTTCCAGGACTGGGATCTGCCACCGGCGCTTGCCCGCCTGCGCCGCAAGCTGGGTAATGGCGACGATGCCGATCGCCGGTTCGTCCGTGTACTGTCGGCCGTACTGACCGATGGCCTGGAGCCTGTCGAAGCCGCTGTGCGTGAGGCACTGGCGACGGGCACGGCGAGCGAC
>NCGO01000037.1 GCA_002256985.1 Novosphingobium sp. 28-62-57 | reverse complement strand
TGGTCTGAGCCCCGACGATCCTCCACCTATGAGTAGAGCCGGAGGCCCTGTTGATGCCCTTGCGTGGGCGTGATGGCAACCGGGTTGGGGGTTAACCCCCAACCCGGTTGGCCGGCTGATCGGGCCGCCATCTCTGCCGGGGTCATGTTGCCCAGGCTCGAATGCGGCCGATGGTGATTGTAATCATGCCGCCAGGCGGCGAGTACCGACCGGGCCTGTGCCAGGCTGGTGAAGATCGTCTCATTCAAACACTCGTCCCTGAGCCGCGCATTGAAGCTCTCGATGAAGCCGTTCTGCTGCGGCTTGCCTGGTGCGATATAATGCCACGCCACATCGCGTTCTTTGGACCAGCGCAGGATCGCCATACTGGTCAGCTCGGTGCCGTTGTCGCTGACCACCATGGCCGGGCGTGACCGCTCCGCGATCGACCAGTCGAGCTCGCGCACGACCCGCATGCCCGAGATCGACGTGTCGGCGATCAGCCGCACGCACTCGCGCGTGAAGTCGTCGACCACCGCGAAGATCCGGAACCGCCGCCCGCATGCGAACGCATCGGATACAAAGTCCAAGGACCAGCGCTGGTTGCGGCCCTGCGGAATCGCCATCGGTGAGCGCGTGCCCAGCGCACGCTTGCGACCACCCCTGCGGCGCACTTGCAGGCGTTCCTCCCGATACAGCCGCCGAAACTTCTTGTGGTTGATCGCCACGCCCTCTCGTCCCAGCAGCCAGTGCAGGCGACGATAGCCGAACCGCCGACGATCCGCCGCAAGCGCCCGCATCCGCTCGCGGATGCCTGCATCATCCCCGCGCCGACTGTGATACCGCACCATCGTCCGATCCACCCCGAGAACATCGCACGCCCGCCGCTGGCTCACCTCGAACAGACCTTCGAGATGTGCCACCGCTTCCCGCTTCGCGGCGGGCGTCACCATTTTTTTGCGGTGATCTCCTTGAGCATTGCGTTGTCCAGCATCGCCTCCGCCAACAATCGCTTCAGCTTGGCGTTCTCGTCCTCGAGTTGCCGCAGCCGCTTGGCTTCCGAAACCTCCAGGCCACCGAACTTGGCCTTCCACTTGTAGAAGGTCGCGCTGCTCACACCGTGCCGCCGACACACCTCGGCTGTCGGCACGCCCGCCTCCTGCTCTTTCAAAATCGCGATAATCTGCTCTTCGCTGAACCTGCTTGCCTTCATCATCCGACTCCCTTGGTGGGCCGGACTCTACTCAAATCTGGAGGAAAACGCGGGGCTCAGACCA
>NCGO01000016.1 GCA_002256985.1 Novosphingobium sp. 28-62-57 | reverse complement strand
CTGAAAATCCAGCCAGCTGCTTAAACCATCGAAATGAGGGGTCCCTTTTAGACGCCGATCACCCCGCTAACGGGGTCCTTTTTGCACGCCGATCCACAGTTTTTCTGATGGGCGAAGCCGTGTTCGACATGAGCGCAGATAGTCGATTTTGCGGCGTTGGCCCGCGCGGTTGCCGTCGGCATGGACTTACCCTTGGGTTTGCGCCGGTGAATTCGGGATGTCAGCATTCGATCAAACAACCACTTCTCGTTACGCTTTGAGCGATAGGCGCTGTCAGCCTAGACCTCGGAGCCCGTGTTCTGCGTGCTCACGACTTGCTGGAGAAGCCGCCTGTCCGCCGCCGATGCTGAAGTTACCGCCATCTCCCGGATGAAGCCGAGGCGCCGATCAATGCTGATATGGGATTTATAGCCGAAGACCGGTAGGGCGATCGCGGGCAACGGCGTGCCATCCGCACGATACCGCACTTTGCCGCCAATCTTGAGCGTCCAGTGCGCATCGATGTCCTTCTGCGCGGCCTTGGTCGGCTCGTCGGGCCAAATCTCCTTCGCGCTCATGCCGGACTTGATCGCCTCGCGTTCATCACGGTTGGACGCGCCCGTCATGGGCGGCACCGAACCCACAACCACCCGGGTCAATTCTCAGTGGAAATCAACATCAGAGCGCCTTGTCGAACCAACGGGGGCTGGCGCGGCATCTTCGCAAACAATTGTCTTGTCCGAGTTTGTAATGATATCTTGTATCAATAAGGAGTGGAGGCTAAGGAGCCGATCGAAACCTGATGCCAAGGCATTTGCAACAGGCCAACTCGAAAGGACAGGATTTCATGCGTTTACTCGCTCTGCTCGGCAGTTCGGCTCTAAGCGGTCTTGCCATGGCTCCGTCTTCCTATGCCTCAGAGGCACCCGCTGCAGCCGCGGCGACAGAGGCTGATCAGACTGCCAATAGGGCTGATAGGCGAGCTGATGGGCGGGCCGATGGGCACTCCGTTACTTCCACCGAAATCGTGGTTTCGGCACCTTATGCGCGTGACCGGCAACTGGTGGCCACAGCGGTGACTGTGCTGCAGGGTGATGACCTGCAATTGCAGCAGCGGTCCACCATTGGCGAGACGCTGGCGCGCCAGCCCGGCGTTTCGTCCACGTTCTTTGGCCCCAACGCCTCGCGCCCGATCCTGCGCGGGCTGGATGCCGAGCGGGTGCGCGTGCTGACCGACGGGATCGGCAGCTTTGACGTGTCCAACACATCGGTCGACCATGCCGTGGCAGTGAATCCGCTGCTGGCGGACCGGATCGAGATCCTGCGCGGGCCTGCCGCGCTGCTTTATGGGTCTGGCGCGATTGGCGGCGTGGTGAACATGCGCGATCTGCGCATTCCGCGTGAAGTGCCCGAGGCGGGGCCGCATGTCGATGCCGTGGCGGGTCTCGCCTCTGCCGCCGAAGAGCGGAACATCGCAGCCTCGGTCAATGCGCCGCTGGGTGGCGGGTTCGTGGCACATGCCGATGGCAGCTTCTTCGAATCGGGCAATTACCGCACCGGGGGCTTCGTGTTCAGCGAGCATCTGCGCGAGGAAGCGGCGGAAGAAGGCGGCGAAGTGGCCGGGGAATCGCTGGCGCGCGGGCGTTTGGGCAACACGGCGGCGCGCACATGGGATGTGGCCGGTGGTCTTGGCTGGATCGGGCAGGATGGAGCGAACTTCGGCTTTGCGGTGAGCCATCTGGAAAACCGCTATGGCATTCCCAACGGGCTTGAGATCGAACATCATGATGATGACCACGACGAGGACCATGATCATGAAGAAGGCCATGACCATGAAGGGCATGGCCACGAGGACATCACGCTCAACATGCGCCAGACCCGCGTGGACGTGCGCGGTGCGGTGCCATTGGGCGGTGCGTTCAAGGAACTGAAGCTGCGCGGCGGCTGGGCCGATTATCGCCATGACGAGATCGAATCGACGGGCGAGATCGGCACCAGCTTTTTCAACAAGAGCTGGGAAGCGCGCGCCGAACTGGTGCAGGCCGAACAGGGCGGCTGGCAGGGCGCGAGCGGTGTGCAGTATTTCAGCCGCAATTTCAGCGCGGTGGGTGAGGAGGCCTATATCCCGGCCAACGAGACGCGGCAAATCGGCCTGTTCACGTTGCAGGAATTCGATCTGGGCGTCGCGCGGCTGGAAGGCGGCGCGCGGTACGAACATACCAATGTGAAGTCTGCCGTGATCGGGCGGGAGCGTTCGTTTGACTCGGTGTCGCTGTCGTTGGGCGGTTCGGTTAATCTGGGCGGCGGTTTCCGCTTGGCGTTGAGCGGGGCGCGCAGTGAGCGTGCGCCTTCGGCCGAAGAGCTGTATGCCAACGGTGCCCACGCCGCCACGCGCGCGTTCGAAATCGGCAGTCCCGATTTTCGCAAGGAGCGCCAGCTGGGTGCCGAAGCCGTGCTGCGCGGGTCTAGCCAAGGATGGCGAATCGAAGTGGCAGGCTTCATCAACCGGTTCGACAACTACATCTTCCTCAACCCCACCGGCGCGGAAGAGGACGAGCTGCCAGTGTTCCAATATGCGCAGGCCGACGCGCGCTTCTATGGCTTTGAAGTGGAAGGCGCGGTGACGCTGGCGCAGATGGGCGATACGCGGTTCGAGGCGACTGGGTTGGTCGATTACACGCGCGCCGATGTGTTGAACGGCGGCGGGGCGGTGCCGCGCATTCCGCCGCTGCGCCTGATCGGCGGGCTGGAAGCCAGCGGCAGCGCGGTTGGTGGCCGGGTGGAAGTCGAACATGCCACGGCGCAGCGCCGCATCGCCTCGTTCGAAACCGAAACGCCGGCCTGGACCATGGTCAATGCCAGCATCTCGTGGAAGCCGTTTGGCGCAGGGTCGCCCACCACGCTGATGCTGCAGGCCAACAATATCTTCGATGTGGAGGCACGCCGCCACACCAGCTTCTTGAAGGATGTGGCCCCGCTGTTCGGGCGCGATTTCCGGCTGAGTGCGCGGTTTAGTTTTTGACGGCAAGTTGACTGTAGATTGACACCTTCCCGTTCGTGTCGAGCGAAGTCGAGACACCGGGCGCCAGTGTCTCGACTTCGCTCGACACGAACGGGAGTTGCGTTGGTCTGTGGTTCACGCATCGTAAATCTGGCCGCGCGCAATTTTCGGGTGGTCAGGGACGGTGAGGTGAACTCATGGCTAAAGTGGTATGGGCAGCGCTGGTTGGTGCTGCGGTGCTTTTCACCAGCGTGGCAGAAGCAGAGCCCGGTGGCCGCTTCCGCGAACGTATGGCCAAGCGGATGGAGAAGCGGGCCGAAGGCGATGCCAAGCGCAAGCGCGCTCCGGGCGCGCAGACGCTGAGCTATGGTAGCGACCCGGCGCAAGTGCTGGACTTGTGGGTGCCCAAGGGCGCGAAGGCCGCACCGCTGGTGCTCTATGTCCACGGCGGCGGGTGGAAGCGCGGGTCGAAGGACACCGCGATGGGCAATGCCCTGCCGGGGCATCTGGTGGGGCAGGGCTATGCCTTCGCCTCGATCAACTACCGCTTGGTGCCGCAAGCCACCGTAGAGCAGCAGGCCAGCGACGTGGCGCAGGCGTTGGCCTTCGTGCTGGGCAAGGCGGCGGACATGGGGATCGACCGCAGCCGCGTGGTCATCACCGGCCACAGCGCGGGCGCGCATCTGGTGGCGCTGGTGGGCACGGACGAGCAATATCTGCGCAAGGCGGGGCTGTCGTTCGCCGATGTGGACGGCGTGATGCCCAACGATGGCGCTGCCTATGATGTGCCCAAACAGATGGCGCAGGCGGGCCGGTTCATGTCGGACACCTACAAACAGGCGTTCGGGACTGATCCGGCGCGGCAGAAGGCGCTCTCGCCCACATTCCACGCCGCCGCGCCCAACGCGCCGCGCTTCCTGCTGCTGCACGTGCAGCGCGAGGACGGCGTGGCACAGGCGAACGATCTGGCGGCGGCCCTGAAGCGCGGTGGATCGAGCGTGGAAGTGGGCAGCTTTCCGGGCAAGGGCTTGCAGGGCCATGCCGAGATCAACCGCAAGCTGGGCGAGTCGGGCTATGCGGCGACGCCGGTTATGGATGCTTGGTTGAAGGGGGTGTTTGGGGGGTAGGTTTTGTGATGCGCGTTTGTCGCAGCTATTCCCGGCTCTGTTCAGGTTGGCTCCGCCTGACCTGAACAGGTTTACACAGTTTACACTGTCCTGGAGAAAAAAACCGGAGGGCCAGTGGGGCGGCTTTTTTGGGGGCGAGTTACCAGCGCCCGCAGCAGAATGCGCTGCGCTTGGGCGGGCTTTGCTGGGGTTTGAACGGTTCAAAGAGCGGGATGGACGTTAGGGATTTGGCGGCGTGTAGGACAGTGATTTGTGCTTTCTTCTTAGAACACGCTAAATTTAGGGGCTTTAGCACCTGTCACGGTAGTCTTGACAGCCTGCTACGGTTGGTCGGCAAGAAACCGCGCAGCAGTCTCGGCCTCTATGCGCGCCATCTCTCTGCCCCAATCGGTCGACGCCGCAAACCACCGATCAAGCTCGTCAGCATTCTCCAGCGTAATGACCTTCTTCGCCGGGTCGAGCGGCTTACGGTGAGCAACTTGCTTCTCAAACAAATCGCCTAACAATGCATTTTGAAGTTCGACCATAAAATCTTCAGTATACATAACGGCGGCATCAGTCGCATCGATGAAGCGCTCGCAAAGTTGCTTTATGTTGGCGGCATGTTGAACACTCGGTGGAGTGTAAGGAAATGCCCGACCATCAGGAAGCTGAGCAGGGATTGAGGTCATGACGTTGACCGCAAACTCCGCGTGCATGAGTTTCCGCGTGTCGTGCAGCACTACGCTCATCGCAGTTCGAAAAATCAGTATCCGTGGATCAACCACTCTCCGGTTCTCAACCAAAAAGACGAACTTTATTGCTGCGTCGGAGAATTGCGCAAATTTCTCTAAAAGCACAGGATAGCGTGCAGCTGGCAAGTCGTATGGCTGACCATTCTGATGTGCTTGAGCGGCATATTCTACCTGAAGCATCATCATCCTAAGGGCGTTAGCTAGCTCGATAGCTTGATCTGCCAAATCACGGCAGACCGCTACTGCATCTTCATACATCGCAGCCTTCAACCGGCGGCGTTCATTTTCAGCAATCGCATCGCGGGATTGCTTACCTTGTGATCGCATTTGTAAGATGAGACCACCAAAGCCAATGATGCCCACGCTGATGGTTGATGCCGCACCAATCAATGCAGCCTTAGTTTCAGGTCCGAAACCGCTCCAAAGAAGATGCAAATCATACATGAACATGCCGCCCTTTCACACGGGCCAAAGCCGACCGCTGAATTTCAAACCTTCTCCGGCCCACTAACCCCCAAAACATGCGTGCAACCCAGCGCCGCCGCGCTGTCCGCATCCGTCAAAGCCGCAACCGTGCGCCAGCCAATCGAGCGCAACCGCGCCGCCTCGTCGCGGTTGTGGCCCAGCGGGAGGAACACGCGGTCTTCGGCGGGTTCACTGGGGGAGAGGAGATCGATCAGGGCGTCGGGGTAGAGCGAGAAGCCGGTGGCGACTTCGCCCTCACCGGCACCGGCGATGCGGTAGGTCCCGCCGCGGCCGACCGGGCCGCGCACGCCTGCTGCATAGAGCGTGAAGCCGAACCAGGTCTGGTATTCGAAGCCGTGGCGCTCACTGGGGTCGAGCGTGAGGCGGGTGGTGCCGTTCAGGCTGGCGGCGATTTCGCGCAAGGCGGTGATGCGGCTGGCAAGCGCGCCGCCTGCATCGATCTCGCAAAGCTTTTCGATGGCGCTGTCGAATTCGCCGGTGGCGTAGAGCAGGGGCACGTAAGCCTCGCCGCCCACATCGCGCAGGCCCCCTGCGTCCTTGGTATCGAGTTCGCGGCGCACCGCCTCGATCTGGCCGGGTTCGAGCGGGAAGGCCTTGGCGGCCAGCGTATCGACCAGATCGGGCAGGGTGAAATCGACGCTGACGCCGGAAATGCCGGTCGCCTGCAGGGCTTCGACCGCCAGCGAGACGATTTCGGTGGCGGCGGCGACATTGTCTGCGCCGATCAGTTCGGCACCGCACTGCAGCTTTTCGCGCGCGGGGTTCAACCCGTCGCTCTTGATGGTGAGGACTTGGCCTGCATACATCAGGCGCAACGGGCGCGCGGCTTCGGCAAGGCGGGTTTGCGCGATGCGGCCGATCTGCGGGGTGTGGTCCGACCGCAGGCCCATCATCCGCAAGCTGGACGGATCGGTGAAGCGGAACATGCGGCGACTTTGAATGCCCGCCATGCGCGTGGCGAGGCTCTTTTCGAACTCGATCATCGGCGGCAGCACACGGTCATAGCCGTGGCCGTGCATCACATCCTGAAGGCTGCGCATCACGCGCGTGGTGGTCGCCGCTTCGCGGGGCAGGCGGTCTTCGAGGCCTTCGGGCAGGAGGCTGGAATCGAGGTCGGTCATGGGTGTGGCGCTTAGCGGGTGGGTGGGGAAATGTCGAACCCTTGCGCTGCGATCAAGGTCGCGCTGATTCGTGTTTCGCGCAGAGGCGCAGAGGAAGCAGAGAGCGCGAAGAGGTAGCTTTTGGCCGCAAGGCCACTTCTCCCCTGCAACGATGCGTCAAACGCGAGATTGATCGGGGAGAGCGGCTTCGCCGCAAGCAGGGCCTCTTGGCGGTCTCTGCTTCCTCTGCGCCTCTGCGCGAAACAAAAAGCGCCAAAGCACACCCTACAAAAGCAAAGGGCGGGAGCATTGCTGCACCCGCCCTATGATTTCACACTGGCGTGCGGTCAGACGAACTTCAGCGCCTTGACCGTGCGCACGCCCTGCAGTTCGCTGGCCTGCTTGAGGACGTCGGCGGGGACCGGGTTGTCGAGCGAGAGCAGCAGCACCGCCTCGCCCCCGGCCTGACGGCGGCCGAGGTGGAAGGTGCCGATGTTGATGCTGTTTTCGCCCAGCAGCGTGCCGATGCGGCCGATGAAGCCCGGCGCGTCGGAGTTGACGATGTAGAGCATGTCGCCATCAAGATCGGCCTCGATGCCGATGCCGAAGATTTCGACGAGGCGCGGCTGGCCGTTGCCGAACAGCGTGCCTGCAACCGAGCGTTCGCCCTGGCTGGTGCTCACGGTGACGCGCACCAGCGTGCGGTATTCGCCTTCGCGATCATGGCGCACTTCGCGCACGTCCAGCCCGCGTTCCTTGGCGAGGAACGGCGCATTGACCATGTTCACGGCCTGCGAATACTGGCTCATCAGGCCAGCGAGCACGGCAGCGGTGATCGGCTTCTGGTTGAGCTGCGCGGCTGCGCCTTCGACCTCGATGGCGATCTTGGTCAGATTGTCATGCGCCAGCTGGCCGACCAGCTTGCCCAGCTTTTCGGCCAGCGCCATATAGGGCTTGAGCTTCGGCGCTTCCTCAGCCGAGAGCGAGGGCATGTTCAGCGCGTTGGTGACGCCGCCGGTGACGAGGAAATCAGCCATCTGCTCAGCCACTTGCAGCGCGACATTGACTTGCGCTTCGGTCGTGCTGGCGCCCAAGTGCGGGGTGCAGATGAAGTTCGGGGTGCCGAACAGCGGCGATTCCTTGGCGGGTTCGGTCTCGAACACATCGAGCGCGGCGCCTGCGACCTGGCCCGAATCCATCGCATCCTTGAGCGCGGCTTCATCGATCAGCCCGCCACGCGCGCAGTTGATGATGCGCACGCCCTTCTTGGTCTTGGCCAGGTTTTCGCGGCTCAGGATGTTGCGGGTCTGGTCGGTCAGCGGCGTATGCAGCGTGATGAAGTCTGCCTTGGCCAGCAGCGTATCGAGATCGGCCTTTTCCACGCCCATTTCCACGGCGCGTTCGGGCGTGAGGAACGGGTCGAAGGCGACAACCTTCATCTTGAGGCCGAGCGCGCGCGAAGCGACGATCGAGCCGATGTTGCCTGCGCCGATCAGGCCCAACGTCTTGCCGGTCACTTCGATGCCCATGAAGCCGTTCTTGGGCCACAGGCCCGCCTGCGTCTGCGCGTTGGCTTCGGGGATCTGGCGGGCGAGCGCGAACATCATGGCGATGGCGTGTTCAGCCGTCGTGATCGAGTTGCCGAACGGGGTGTTCATCACCACCACGCCCTTGCCCGAGGCATAGGGGATATCGACGTTGTCCACGCCAATGCCGGCGCGGCCGATGACTTTCAGGTTGGTGGCGGCATCGAGGATCGCCTTGGTCACCTTGGTGGACGAGCGGATGGCGAGGCCATCGTATTCGCCGATGCGGGCGATCAACTGTTCGGGCGTTTCGCCGGTGATGACGTCAACGTCGCAGCCCATTTCGGTGAAAATGCGGGCGGCGTTGGGGTCCATCTTGTCGGAAATGAGTACGCGGGGCTTGGTCATTTTGAATTCCTCGTCATTCCCGCGAAGGCGGGAATCCAGTCCCGGCATCGCATTTGGGTGTGAGGTTGAAGCTGGATCCCCGCCTGCGCGGGGATGACGAATTTGGGTAGTGTGACGATTGTTTGGGTAGCGCGCTGCCGAGGGAGGCCCCCGCCTTCGCGGGGGCGCAGGTCATGAATGTGGCGCGCTGTGTTTCGCCTGCTCTTCAGCCTTGACGGTCTGGTAGGCCCAGTCGAGCCATGGCCCAAGAGCCTCAATGTCTTCCACGTTTACAGTGGCACCACACCAAATTCGGAGGCCTGCCGGTGCATCGCGATACCCTGCGATATCGTATGCTGCCCCTTCCTTCTCAAGGAGCGCTGCGAAGCGTTTAATCATGTCCTGATCGAAAAGTGTCACGAACAAGCAAACGCTTGTCTTTGAGCGATAAGCTTCATCTGCAGCCAGATGGTGCAGCCAATCGCGTTCTGCCACGATCTTGTCGAGCGCGGCGGCATTCGCATCGCTGCGGGCCTTCAGGCCTTCGAGGCCGCCCAGATCCTTGGCCCATTCGAGCGCGAAGATCGCGTCTTCGACAGCGAGCATCGAGGGGGTGTTGATCGTCTCGCCCTTGAACACGCCTTCGGTGAGCTTGCCCTTGGAAACAAGGCGGAACACCTTCGGCAGCGGCCATGCGGGGGTGTAGGTTTCAAGCCGTTCGACCGCGCGGGGGCCGAGGATCAGCACGCCGTGGCCGCCTTCGCCGCCAAGGACCTTTTGCCAGGAGAAGGTGGCAACGTCGATTTTCGACCAGTCGATATCGTAGGCGAAAACTGCAGAAGTGGAGTCGGCAAAGGACAGGCCCTCGCGATCCGCAGGGATGAAATCGGCGTTCGGAACGCGAACGCCCGAGGTGGTGCCGTTCCATGTGAACAGCACGTCGTTGCTCCAGTCGATGGCGTTCAGATCGGGGATATGGCCATAATCGGCGCGCATGACGGTGGGATCGATCTTGAGCTGCTTGACCGCATCGGTGACCCAACCTTCACCGAACGATTCCCATGCCAGCGTGGTGACGGGGCGCGCGCCAAGCATCGTCCACATCGCCATTTCAAAAGCGCCGGTGTCAGACCCCGGAACGATGCCGATGCGGTGCGTATCGGGCAGTTGCAGCACTTCGCGCATCAGATCGATGCTGTACTGAAGGCGCGCCTTGCCGATCTTGGCGCGGTGTGACCGACCCAGCGATTCGGTGGCGAGTTTTTCGGGGGAGTATCCGGGCGGCTTTGCACAGGGACCGGACGAGAAGAAGGGGCGCGCAGGTTTGCGAGCCGGTACAGCAACAGTCATGTAGTCTCTCCTTACAGAGAGCACGCGCGGCGTTGGGACCGCGTGGCCCGCCGACGGCCCTAGCGGCGCGGTGGGGTTTGTCAAACTAAGTTTCGGTATTGCCCCTTTGTCGTCATTGCGAGCGACCGGAGGGAGCGCGGCAATCCAGAGCGTTGCGGGCTGTTGCTCTGGATTGCTTCGTCGCTTGCGCTCCTCGCAATGACGAATTCGGTGGCTCAGGCGCGGATTACTTCCCCAAAGTCTCCGCCAGCATTGCGGCAGTGCGTGGCCCCGACCAGTCATGCGCGCCGATCATGCGCCACACTTCCTTGCCTTGTGCGTCGTAAAGCACGGTGGTCGGCAACATCCCGGTTTCGTAGAAGAAACCGACGTTGTTTTCAGGATCGAGCCACGGCTCCAGCTTCGCAAACTTGTTTTCGGCATAGTACGGCGCGACTTTGGCTGCGCCGTCGATGTCCTGTGACACGGTAAGGACGCGCAAGGTTCCCGCGTTGTCTGCGGCCAGCTTGTCCAGCTGCGGCATTTCCAGTTTGCACGGGCCACACCACGTGGCCCAGACGTTCAAGAGAACCGGTGTGCCTTTGAGGTCGGTCAGCTTCAGCGCCTTGCCCGATGGGTCGGTCACGGTGAAGTCGGGCATGGCCTTGCCGCGGTTGGTGATGTCGAGCGTGCCGTTGAATTCGTTCTTCGGCGCAGATTCCGCTGGCGTCGCGCTGCTCTGCGGTTGCGAGTCGGGCGCGGCTTGCTTATCGCACCCCGCTGCGGCAAGCGCTGCGACCAAGACCACCATTTGGGGCGAACGGACGGATATGAGCGGCAATTCAGGCTCCAACCAGATGTGGGGCGGGCGCTTCGCAGGCGGTCCCTCGGCGATCATGCGCGAGATTAACGCCTCGATTCCCTTCGACAAGGCGCTGTGGCGGCAAGATATCGCCGCGTCAAAGGCCCATGTGGACATGCTAGGCGCGCAAGGCATTGTTTCAGCCAAGGACGCGGCCACCATTGCTGATGGTCTGGATGCGGTTGCTGCCGAATATGAAGCCAACGGTGTGCCAGAAAACTGGGACCTTGAAGACATCCACATGACCACCGAAAGCCGCCTTGCCGAATTGATCGGTCCGGTGGCAGGCCGCCTGCACACCGCGCGCAGCCGCAATGATCAGGTGGCGACCGATTTCCGCCTGTGGGTGCGCGATGCGATGGATCAGGCCGAATTGGGCCTGAAGCAGTTGCAGGTGGCGCTGGTGGGCCGCGCGGGCGAACATGCCGGGTCGATCATGCCCGGCTTCACCCATCTGCAGACCGCTCAGCCGGTGACGCTGGGGCATCACCTGATGGCCTATTACGAGATGATCGGGCGGGATCGTTCGCGCTTTGCCGATGCGCGGGTGCGGATGAACCGCAGCCCTCTGGGCGCAGCGGCACTGGCTGGCACTGGCTTTCCCATCGACCGCTTCCGCACGGCAGAGGCGCTGGGCTTTGAGGGGCCGACCGACAACAGCCTTGATTCGGTGTCCGACCGTGACTTTGCGCTCGATTACCTGATGGCGGCCGCGCAATGCTCGTTGCACCTGTCGCGGCTGGCTGAGGAGTTCATCATCTGGGCCAGCCAGCCGTTCGGTTTCGTGACGCTGCCTGACAGTCTTTCGACCGGCAGCAGCATCATGCCGCAGAAGAAGAATCCCGATGCCGCCGAACTGGTGCGCGGCCATTCGGGGCGGATCGTGGGGTGCTTAACTGCGCTGATGATCACGATGAAGGGCCTGCCGCTGGCCTATTCGAAGGACATGCAGGACGACAAGCCGCCGGTGTTCGAAGCGGCTTCGTTGCTGGCGCTTTCTATCGCGGCGATGACGGGGATGGTGGCCGAGGCGAAGTTCCGTACCGAGCGGATGCGCGCTGCGGCAGAGCTTGGCTATGCCACGGCAACGGACCTTGCCGATTGGCTGGTGCGGCAGGCCAACATTCCGTTCCGGGAAGCGCACCACATCACCGGCAGCGCGGTGAAGCTGGCGGAATCGCGCGGGATCGCGCTTGATCAGTTGTCCATGGAGGACCTGACGGCGATTGATGCGCGGATCGACGACCGCGTCTATGCCGCGCTTTCGGTCGAAGCGAGCGTGGCGGCGCGGTGCAGCCATGGCGGAACCGCGCCAGACGAGGTAAGGAAGCGCGTGGCCGAGGCGCGTGTGGCGCTGGGGCTGGAGGAATCGGCTTGAGCGTACTGCGCACATCATTGGCTGTTACGCTGGCCGCGCTTGCCCTTGGGGCTTGCGGCAACCGGGCCGAGCTGAAGCTGGCACCGGACCAGACGTCTCCGCCGATCCCCTATGGCCGCGAAGTGCAGCCGGGCGCGGACGATCTGCTCAAACCTCCCGCGCAGGCAGCCCCTGCGCGCAATGTCGAGCCGCGTCGCCGCTCGCAGGATCGTGAAGACGATCCTTTTGATCTGCCACCCGAAGGCTGAGTTTTTCCGATGGACCATTTTGAACTGAAGAACGGCGTGCTGCATGCCGAAGACGTGCCGCTGCCGCTGATCGCTGCCGAGGTAGGCACGCCCGTCTATGTCTATTCACGCGCAACTTTGACGCGCCACGCCCGCGTGTTCCGCGATGCGCTGGGCATCTTGCGCAATGCCAGAATCGCCTTTGCGGTGAAATCCAATCCCAACTTGTCGGTGCTGAAAGTGCTGGCAGCAGAGGGATATGGCGCGGACGTAGTCTCGGGCGGCGAGATGGAGCGCGCGCTGGCCGCTGGCATGGACCCGGACGGCATCGTGTTTTCCGGCGTGGGCAAGACCGCCGCTGAAATGCGCCGGGGGATCGAGGCCGGGATCGGGCAGTTCAACCTCGAAAGCGAGGAAGAAGGGCTGGAACTGGCCGAGATTGCCGCGTCGATGGGCAAGGTGGCCTCGGCCGCGCTGCGCGTGAACCCGGACGTTGATGCTGGCACGCATGGCAAGATTTCCACCGGCAAGGCCGAGAACAAGTTCGGCGTTCCGTTTGACCGGGCAGCAGCAATCTACGCACGGCTGGCGGGCACGCCGGGACTGAACATGCGCGGGTTGACGCTGCATATCGGTAGCCAGCTTTCGAAGCTTGAGCCGCTGGAAGCCGCGTTCACCAAGGTGGGCGGGCTGATGGAGGAGATCCGCGCGGCGGGCCACACCGTCACGCACATGGATTTGGGCGGCGGCATCGGCGTGCCCTACAAACAGGGCGAAGTGTTCCCGCAGCCCGAGGAATACGCCGCGATGGTTGCGCGCGTGACCGGCAACTGGGGCGTGACGCTGATGTTTGAACCGGGCCGGGTGATCACCGGCAACACCGGCGTACTGGTGACGCAGGTCATCCGCGTGAAGGAAGGTGCAGGCAATCCGTGGGTCGTGGTCGATGCCGCGATGAACGATCTGGCGCGGCCTGCGCTTTATGACGCATGGCACGATTTCGTGGCGGTGGAGCCGAAGGGCGAGACCGTGGTTGCCAACATCGTCGGCCCGATCTGCGAAAGCTCGGACACGTTTGCGATGGCGCGTACCATCGACACGGTGGAGCGCGGCGATCTGGCGGTGTTCCGCACCGCGGGCGCTTATGGCGCGACGATGGCCAACACCTACAATTCGCGGCCGCTGGTGCCCGAAGTCATGGTCGATGGTGACAAGTGGGCCGTAGTGGCCGACCGGATTGATCCGGCGACGATTCTGGCGGCCGAGCGCGTGCCGGAGTGGCTTGCCTGATGCGAGGTGTTGCGGGCATGCTTCGACAAGCTCAGCATGAGCGGGTTTGGGAGGGGCGTTCACCTCAAACCCCGCTCGTCCTGAGCCTGTCGAAGGACGCTGGCCTTGCGCGGGATGCTTCGACAAGCTCAGCATGAGCGGATAAGGGATTTGAGAATCCACCTCCGCTCGTCCTGAGCCTGTCGAAGGACGCTGGCGCAAACCGTGATTGCCACGCCATGACCCTCCACAGCCTCCCCCTCTTTCACCGCATCGCGGGCCAGCCGGTGATCCTGCTGGGTGAGGGGGATGCGGCAGCCGCCAAGCAGCGCCTGATTGAGCGCGCAGGCGGGGTGATCTACCGCGAAATCAACGCCGGGATCGACGACGGCGCGCGGCTGGCCTTCATCGCGCACGACAATCCCGACATGGCGCAGGGCGATGCGATCCGGCTGCGCTGTGCGGGGCTGCTGGTCAACGTGGTGGACCGGCCCGAACTGTGCGATTTCACCACGCCTTCGATTTTGGACCGTGACCCGGTGCTGATCGCGGTGGGGACGGGCGGGGCTTCGGCGGGGCTGGCGAAGATTTTGCGGCTGCGGCTGGAGCGGTTGCTACCGCAAGGGTTGGGCGCGCTGGCAAGGGCGCTTGAAGAAGCGCGCGAGGGGATGCGGGCTCGGTGGGCGTCAGTGGCTGATCGGCGGCGGGCGCTGGACGCGGCGCTGGATGAGGGCGGGGAACTGGACCTGTTCCGGGCCGGGAGCGAGGGGAAGGTCGGTGCGTGGCTCGCTGCGGGCGCCGAGGGGCAGTCGGGGCGGTTCGAGATTGTCCTGACGTCGAACAACCCTGAGGACCTCACGCTACGCACCGCGCGGCTGCTCGGGCAGGCGGACGTGGTGGTGTATGATGCTGGCGTAGCGCCGGAGATCCTGTCGCGCGCGAGGGCTGATGCCGTGCGAGTGCTGGCGGGGGATGCGGTGCCTGAGGGCGGGATCGTGGTGGTGTTGCGGGCGGAGTAAGATTGGCCATCTCGGCTTCTACCGTTACTCTTCGGGATACCAGTCGACCTCGACGATCCGGCCGTCGCGAACAGTGAAGTTGATTTCACGTCCTGCTTCGTAATCACAAGTCCATTGCACCTGCGTAGCCGGGCTATCTGCATCGGGTCCCCAAAGCCGATCGACATCACAATTTGGTGGAGTCAGGATTGCCATCAAAGTCAGACCAGATGGTGGCGTTAGATAAGGAGGCAACTTCGCTCCTTTGGTCAGGCGCTCCAACGTCTCGTGATCTCCGTTTTCGGCTGCCCGAACGGCTTGCAATGCAACCCTCTGCGCTTCGTTCTTTGGCTGAACTGTGCATGAGGCCAGCAAGAGGCCAAGGACCAAAACGAAATAGCGCACCTTTCTACACCTACCCCTTCATCGCCGCCTGCAATTGGCTGATGATTATGTGCGCCTGCTCCGGCCCGGAACGCGGCACGAAATCATCCGCGCGGTCGCTGATCTTGTCCCAGTTCGCGGCGAAGCCTTCGACGGTTTGCTCTGCAGGCGGCAGCAACACGCCCTTGTTCATCGTGACCCAAGCCGAGTGATAGCCGCCAGCGCCTGCGCCGACGATGGCGTTGGTGGGGGCGTCTTCCGAGACGAGGAAGAGGGCGGCGGGCACGACGGTTTCGGGGTTGAACAGCTTGAAGGCTTCTTCGGGGAAGATGTCTTCGGTCATGCGCGTGGCGGCGACGGGGGCCAGCGTGTTGACCTTGATGTTGTTCTTCGCGCCTTCGAGGTAGAGCGTCTTGGCAAGGCCTGCGACGCCCAGCTTTGCCGCGCCGTAGTTGGCCTGGCCGAAGTTGCCGAACAGGCCGGAGGACGAGGCGGTCATCAGGATGCGGCCGTAGTTCTGTTCGCGCATCAGGTCCCAGCAGGCCTTGGTGGCGAAGGCCGAGCCGATCAGATGGACTTTGACTACCGTCTCAAAGTCAGCCGGGTCCATCTTGGTGAAGCTCTTGTCGCGCAGGATGCCGGCGTTGTTGATCAGCACGTGGACGCCGCCCCAGCGCTCGCGGGCCTTGGCGACCATTTCGACCATCTGTTCGTATTCGCTGACCGAGCGGCCGTTTGGCATCGCCTCGCCGCCCGCAGACTCGATCTCCTCGACCACTTTGAGCGCCGCGTCCGAATGGCCGGTGCCATCGCGCGATCCGCCAAGATCGTTGACCACCACTTTCGCGCCGCGCTTTGCCAGTTCGAGCGCATAGGCGCGGCCCAGTCCGCCGCCTGCGCCGGTGACGATGGCCACGCGGCCTTCGAAGGAAATGGTCATGCAAGACACTCCGGGTGACGCCCTAACTGGGCGTTTAATTCGGAGTGAGCGATGCCATGATGATTGCGGAATGACAACTGCCTGAACGCAATCCGCGTCCCCGCGCAGGCGGGGACCTCAGGCCTTTTACGCTTGGGTTCCGTAACAACCCTGAGGCCCCCGCCTGCGCGGGGGCGCATGGTGCTTTGTTTGCGTGTGTAGTTTACGGGTTGGCCTTCAGGCGATGCGCTTTACCCAGCCATGCGTGTCAGCAATCTCGCCGCGCTGGATGCCGACGAGCTTGGCGCGCAAGCTTTGCGTCAATTGGCCCGGACCGCCCGATCCGATGGCAAATTCGCCCGTTTGGCTTGCAACCTTGCCCACCGGGGTGACCACCGCAGCGGTGCCGCAAGCAAAGGTTTCGAGCAAGCGTCCCGAAGCAGCATCAGCCTGCCACTGGTCAAGGCTGTAGCGGCCTTCGCGCACGGTCAGACCCTCTTCGGCGGCCAGTTTCAGCAGGCTGGAGCGGGTGATGCCGGGCAGGATCGTGCCGGTGAGTTCGGGGGTCAGGATCGAGCCATCGTCGAACACGAAGAACAGGTTCATGCCGCCCAGTTCCTCGACCCATTTGTGTTCGGCGGCATCGAGGAACAGCACCTGATCGTGCCCGCGCGAGAAGGCTTCTGCCGTGGGGACAAGGCTGGCGGCGTAGTTGCCGCCGCACTTGGCTGCGCCTGTGCCGCCCGGCGCCGCGCGGGTATAGTCCGAAACCCAGATCGAAACGGCAGGTGCGCCCGACTTGAAATAGTTGCCCGCCGGGCTCGCGATGACCATGAACTTGTACTGCCTGGCCGGGCGCACACCGAGGAAGGCCTCGCTGGCGAACATGAAGGGGCGCAGATACATCGATCCGCCTTCGACCGTGGGGAACCAGTCCTTGTCGATCAGCACCTGCTGGCGCACGGCTTCGACGAACAGGTCTTCGGGCAATTCCGGCATGGCGAGGCGATGGGCCGAGGCGTTGAAGCGCTGGGCATTGGCCTCGGGCCGAAACAGCGCGATGCCGCCATCTGAAAGGCGATAGGCCTTCAGCCCTTCGAAGATTTCCTGCGCATAATGCAGCACGGCAGCCGCAGGATCGAGCGCGATCGGGCCATAGGGAATGACGCGGGGATCGTGCCAGCCGGACCCTTCGGTATAGTCGATTTCGACCATATGGTCGGTGAAGGCAGCGCCAAAGCCGGGGTTGGCCAGCACTTGCGCCCGCACGTCCGCAGCAACCGGGGAAGGGTGCGGATGGTGAGCAAAAGTCAGGCTGTTTTCGGCGGGCGTCGCCATTGGGGCAGTCCTTGCGCTAGAATCGAAGATGCAGCGCCGTGAACTATTGTTGCGTGAAACGCAAGGGGGCTGTAATAAATGTGAAGGGCCGCGTCGGTCAATCCGAAGCGGCCCTTCGCATGGTCAGCGGCCGGAAGTGCCGCCCACGAAGCCTCTATCGCTTAATCGAAACTCAGCGATAATGCCTCGCGCGGGACTGTACCGACCTCTGTGCTGAACCATGAGACATCGGATCACCTCCTTTCGCGCTGTTGAGCCAAATCGCAGCCCTTTCAGGCTGCTGGGCCGCAGGTGCCGTGCCCTGCTGACTTGGCTTCAATGTGATTCATTCGCTGGCAAACAACAAGTCTTGCATGAAATTATTTTGGCGTCACTATGCGCGCCTTCGCAGTTGCGAAACGACAGGTCGCAGCGGCGTTATCTGCGACAATCTTCGACCGTCCGCGCCACTTCCGGCCATGCTGGAAGATAGAGCGTCGGCAGGCCATTAACCTCTACCGCAAATCTCCCCCGGCTGAAGGCCATCGCATCAAGCAGGCGGTCGTTGGCGGGCAGGGTTACTGCCAGTTGCGCCGCCCCTTGCGGCGTGGCCAGAAGCGAGCGGGTTTCGCTGGTGGTGGAGACGGTCATGGGCAAGTCTTGCGGTGCATTTCCGGTCCGAAACAGGCTGATCGTGCGGTTTGCACGGTCGCAACGCAAGGCGAAAAGGGTCGACGTGGCCGAACCGAATTGCGCGGTGCCGCTTTCATAACGCCAATCGCCCGCGGTCTGCGGCGCATCGCGCCAGTCCTTGATCGGCGGTGATTGCGGGATCGGCGGCGGGGGCGGCGCAGGCCGGGTGGTGGGTTGCGGCGCAGGCGGCGGCACCATCTGCGGCGCGCTGCAGGCGCTGGCCATCAGGGCAAGGGCACAGGCAACAGTTAGCCTTGAAAAAAGCGTGCCTGAAAAAAGCGGGGCGAATGGCGCTGGGCGATTGATCTTCATGGGGCAGGTATGGAAGGGAAGCGGCGTGACCTCAACCCATTCACCCAAACAGAAGCTGCGCGCCGATCAGTTGCTGGTCGAACGCGGCCTTGCCGAAAGCCGCGCCCGCGCGCAGGCGCTGATCCTTGCGGGGCTGGTGTTCTCGGGCGAAACCAAGATTGCCAAGGCCGGGCAATCGCTGCCGCTGGAGGCGCCGCTTGACGTGCGCGGACGCGACCATCCGTGGGTTTCGCGCGGCGGGATCAAGCTGGCGCATGCGATCGAACACTTCGGGCTCGATCCGAAAGGGGTCATCGCGATGGACATCGGCAGCTCCACCGGCGGATTTACCGACGTGCTGCTGCAAGGCGGCGCTGAACATGTTTTTGCCGTGGATTCAGGCACAAACCAACTGGCATGGAAGCTGCGGCAGGACCCGCGGGTGACGGTGCTGGAGCAGACCAGCGCGCGTATTCTGACGCCGGCGCATATCGACCGACCGGTCACCTGGGTGGTCTGCGATGCCAGTTTCATCGCGCTGCACAAAGTGCTGGAGGTGCCTTTGGCGCTTGCCGCGCGGCCAACGCAACTGGTCGCGCTGATCAAGCCGCAGTTCGAAGTGGGCAAAGCCGAAGTGGGTAAAGGCGGGGTGGTGCGCGATCCCGCCCTGCACAGCCGCGTGTGCGAAGACGTGCGCAATTGGCTGGAAAATGGAGCAGAATGCCCAGGCTGGACGGTGCAGGGGATTGTGCAAAGCCCGATCACCGGGCCTGAAGGCAATGTCGAATTCCTGATCAGTGCTCATAGAAGCTGAGTTTTCCCCCGTTTTCGTGTCCATCCGGGATTGCCGCAGGATTGAACCTGCATTGCGCACAAGCCTGCACCCCGCCAATATCCACGGCGAATCGCGCCGCACCACGTTGAACAGGCGCACAACCAACGGGTGACATGAACTACCTTGCTTCCTCCGGCCAACTTCGTGCCAGCCTGCTGCGCTGGTCACTCTTCACGGTGCCGCTCGTTGTTGCCCTCGGGTTCCTGTCTGGTCAGGCGGCTGGTAGCGGGCCGGGCAATCCGTGGTTCGATGCGCTTGAAAAACCGGCGATCTATCCACCGCCTGCCGCTTTCGGGATCGTCTGGTCGATCCTTTATGTGATGATCGGCATCGCGTTGGCGATGATCCTGTCGGCGCGCGGAGCACAGGGCCGCGCCTTGGCGACGGCAGCCTTCGTGGTGCAACTGATCATCAACCTGTCATGGTCGCCCACATTCTTTGCGCTGCATCAGATTACCGGGGCCTTCTGGATCACGGTGGCGATGGCGGTGGCCATTGTCGTCACGCTTGCCTTGTTCTGGCGGATTCGCCCGGTCGCCGGAATGCTGATGCTGCCCTATCTGGCGTGGGTCTGCTTTGCTGCAGTGCTGACTTACCAGTTCCTGCAATTGAACCCTGATGCCGATGGCAAGTTCGGAACCTCCAGCGTCGTGCGCGTGGAAATCTGATCCGGTCCGATTGCCAATATGGGCACTTGCGGGTTGCGCGCGGCCTGCCCACATAGCAGGCATAACGCCAATCAGGATCAAAGCCCGATGCAAAGTGAAAATCCCGTCATCGCCGATTTCGTCAAGCTGCTGAACAGCGCCGCCGGGACGATTGCCGGAATGGGCCGCGAAGCGGGTGAAAACGCGCGCGAAAAGGCCCGCGAAATCTTTGGCGGCCTCGATCTGGTCAGCCGCGAGGAATTTGACGCGGTCAAGGAACTCGCCGCCACCGCGCGCGAGGAAGTGGAAACGTTGAAAGCCCGGATCGACGCACTGGAAGCGGCCGCCAAGGGCGAGTAACTCCGTCCCTAGCCGGACAATCAACCCAAACCTCCGTTCGTGTCGAGCGAAGTCGAGACACCGATGCTGGGCTTCTCGACTCCGCTCGAAGCGAACGGACATTTGTGTGAGTTTTGAACTTTAGAGGCCCGCTTTGCGCAGCGCCTGATCGAGATCCTCGATCAGGTCGTCCGGGTCTTCCAGCCCGACATTCAGCCGCAGCATGCCTTCGCCTACGCCCATATCGGCGCGGGTTTCTGGGCCCACGCCATAGTGCGTGGTCGAGGCCGGGTGGCACATCAGCGAACGCGAATCGCCGATGTTGTTCGAAATGTCGATCAGTTGCAGCGCATCAAGCAGTGCATGAGCCTGCGTCAGCCCGCCATCCAGATGGAACGAGAAGATCGTGCCGCCTGCCTTCATCTGCTTCATCGCAAGGTCATACTGCGGATGGCTGGGCAGGTGCGGATAGAGCAGGCGCGGCACGCGGCTTTCGACGAAGCTGGCGACCTTGAGCGCGTTCTCGCTCTGCCGCTGGATGCGCAGGTCGAGCGTTTCGAGGCCCTTGAGCACCACCCAGGCGTTGAACGCGGCGATGTTCGGGCCGGTGTTGCGCTGGAACGGCAGCAAGACGTTGTTGATCCAGTCCGCCGATCCGCAGACCGCCCCTGCCATCACGCGGCCCTGACCGTCCATCATCTTGGTAGCCGAATAGGCGACGACATCGGCGCCAAAGTCCATCGGCCGCTGAAGCGCGGCGGTGGCGAAGGCATTGTCGACCACGGTGGTGATGCCATGGCTTTTGGCCAGACCGCAGACGAATTCGAGATCGACCACGTCCATCGTCGGGTTGGCCGGGCTTTCGAAGAAGAACACTTTGGTGTTGGGCCTGATCGCGGCTTCCCATGCAGCGTTGTCAGACGCGTCGATGGTCGTGCCGGTGATGCCAAAGCGCGGCAGGAGGTTGTCTACCAGCCAGCGGCATGATCCGAACGCGGCCTTGGCGGCGACGATGTGATCGCCTGCCGACAGCTGGCACAGCAGCGCAGTGGTCATCGCGGCCATGCCGGTGGCCTGGGTGCGGCAAGCCTCGGCCCCTTCCATCAGCGCGATGCGTTCTTCCAGCATCTGCACGGTGGGGTTTTGCAGGCGCGAATAGGTCATGCCGTCTGCCTCACCCGCAAAGCGCGCGGCTACGGTGGCGGCATCGTCATAAGTGAAGCCCGAGGTCAGGAATAGCGCTTCGGACGTCTCGCCCATTTCCGAACGCCACGTGCCGCCACGGATGGCTTGCGTTGCGGGGCGCCAATTGCGGGTGATCGAACGGTCCTGGCCGGTGGTGCGTTTCATGAGCCTGCCTTAGTTTTGCGCGGGGGCCTGCGCAAGCAGCAGGATTGCGAACTTGGCGTGGCGGCCCTATTCCACCGCGCAGATGATGCTCTCCATTACTGATCGTCCGCGCGAAAATGACCCCGCCCTTTGGTGTGCGGGGATCGCCGCTGCGTTTTTCGTCGTTGTGATGCACCGCATCGCAATCCCGTCGACGATGATGTTCGACGAGATTCATTACCTTCCCGCAGCGCGTCGGCTGATCGAACTGACAGAGCGGCTCAATCCCGAACATCCGCTGCTGGCCAAGCAATTGATCGCGTGGTCGATGCAATTGATCGGCGATACCGCGTTCGGCTGGCGCTTTCCCTCGGCCTTGCTGGGCGTGATCGGCCTGTGGGCGATGATGCGCAGCCTGTGGTGGGCCAGCCTTTCGCGCACCGCCACGATCGGGTTTGGCCTGCTGCTGGCCACCAATTTCATCTGGTTCATGATGTCGCGCATTGCCTTGCTCGACATGGCGATGGGCGGGTTCATGGCGCTGGCCGTGTGGCAATGGGCGTTGGCATGGCGCAATCCTTCGGGCAAGCCGGGCCGAGCGCGGTTGCACCTGATGCTCACCGGCCTGTTCATGGGCCTGTCGCTGGGGGCCAAGTGGAACGGCGCCCTGCTGGTGCCGCTGCCGGGGCTGATCTTTGCGCTGAACCGCTGGGAAGCGCTGAAGGGCTGCCGCATCGGGTTGCTCTGGGCGTCCCGGCAGGCGGGGCCCGTCCCCGGCGTGTCGCTGATCGAGGCGGCGCTGTGGCTGGGCGTGCTGCCGCTGCTGGTCTATTTTGCGACGTTTCTGCCGGCGTTCTTCTATGACAAGGACCCGCTGACGGTGGGCCGACTCATCGAGTGGCAGCAATACATGCTGCAACTGCAGGACAGCGTGAAGAAGCCGCACACCTACATGAGCGTGTGGTGGCAGTGGATGGCCAACATCCGGCCGATCTGGTTCCTCTATGAAAACGTCGATGGTGCGCAACGCGGCGTGCTGATGCTGGGCAACCCGTTCACGATGCTGGCAGGTCTGCCCGCGCTGCTGTTCTGCGCTTGGGACGGCTTCAGGGGCAACCGCTTACGTCTGCTGGTGTTCGCCGCCTATGCCCTGCTCGTGGGATTCTGGGCGGTGAACGGCAAGCCAGTGCAGTTCTACTACCACTACATGCTGGCCAGTTGCTTCCTCTATGCCGCACTGGCGCTGGTGCTTGCCGAGTGGTGGGACCTGGGCCTACGCTGGCCCGCCAAAGTGACGCTGGTCCTCGCCTTCGGCTTGTTCATCGGCTTCTACCCGATCATTTCAGCCGCAGAACTGCCGCGCAAGGATTCGTATAGGGACTACACTTGGCTTGATAGCTGGAAATAGGCACGTAGCCGCAGCCACACTACGGCGGTGACCGCACCAAACCCGGCCAGCATCATGTCCTTTTGCGCGTCCCACATATCCCCTTGCTGCCCGTTGTAAGCATCGGCATCCGGCCCGGCCATGACGACTGTGAGCAGCCATTCGAAGATTTCATAGATCGCGCTGCCCGCCAGTACGAACTCCACGGCAATATAGGCGGCAAGCCCTGTCGCCATGCGCTGATGCCGGGCCAGCCAGCACGCAATCGGCCATGCCCACAACAGGCCAAAGCTGAAATGCACCAGCCGGTCCCATGAATTGCGGCCCAGACCCAGGGCCTTATCAACCGATGGCAGCCCTATGGCCGATAGCCACGCTTCATAGGGCACGTTGGAATAGATGTAGCGTCCGCCAATGGTGTGGAGCGCCATGAACACACCAATGCACACTACAGCGCTCGTCGGCATCGGCCAGCGGCGCAGTGCGAACCACAATCCGGTGACGATCGCGAGTGTCGGCAGGTTTTGCAGCGGGGCGAGCGCGGGGTAAGGGGTGTCGATCAGGCTGAACAAAGCCCCCGCTGCTGTCAGGCCCAGCAGCAGCGCCTGCAGTCCCGGTATCCCCGCGACCGCGCGCAATTCAGTACTTGCCCCAAACGAAGCGTGACGACAGCGCGAAGTTCCAGACCGAGCCCAGCACGATGCCCACGATCACCGCGATGACTGCCGGGAAGCCGATGGTCTTCAGCACGGCAGCCGATCCCACGTTGGTCAGCAGGCCCAGCGAGCAGGTGAGCGCGAACTGGGCCCAGCCGCGCAGCAGCGGGCCAAAGCCGCGCAACCGCTTGTCGGAATAGGTCAGCTCGTTGTTCAAAACGAAGTTGAAGCTCATCGCGATGATCGCCGCCAGCGTATTGGCGGTGTTGAAGGTCGCGCTTTCCGACCAGTTGCCATAGACGAAGCGTTCGCCGGCAACGAGTTTGAGCAGCACCCACAGCGCGCCCAGCTGCACCGCCACGCCCATCGCGCCCACGGTGCCGAACAGCGCAAAGCGCGTGGGGATGATCCGGCCCAGCCACTTGTCATACAGGCCTACTAGGAATTCGAAGATCACGGTCTGGTCCAGCTTGCTCTCACCCTCGGTCCGGGCGACGAAATTGAGGGGGAATTCCTTGACCCTGAGCGGCTTGTCCACCGTGGCCAGAATGTCGAGCAGAATCTTGAAGCCGACACCAGAAAGGCGGTGCGCATCGGCACGCAGCGTTTCGGCACGCAGCATGAAGTAACCGCTCATCGGGTCGGACAATTCCACACCGGTCACCTTGTTGGCGATGCGGTTGGCAAGACCCGATGCCTTGACCCGGTCCGGACGGCCCCATTCCTCCGTGCTCGCCCCTTCGGCAAAGCGCGAGGCATAGGCGATGTCGTATTCGCCGCTTTCAACTGCGGCCAGCATCTTGGGCAGCAAGGCGGGATCGTGCTGCTGGTCGGCGTCCATCACTGCCACAATCGGCGCGGCGGTGGCGCACATGCCTTCGATCGCGGCAGAAGCCAGGCCGCGCCGCCCGATGCGCTCGATCACGCGGATGCGCGGATCGGACAGGCTGATGCGGCGCGCTTCCTCGGCGGTGCCATCGGGGCTATTGTCATCAACAAAGATCGCTTCCCACGCCACGCCCTGCAGCGCGGCATCAAGGCGCGCGACCATCGGCGCGATATTGGCACGTTCGCGATACGTGGGGAGAATGACAGCAAGCTGAAGCATGGTGCGCGGCCCTTAGAGCCTTGCGAGCACCGCGTCACCAACTTCTATGGTTCCCGCCGTCCCGCCAAGGTCACGGCCCAGCACCCCATCGGCCAAAGTCTTCGCCACTGCGGCTTCCACGCGGTCCGCTTCGGCGGCAAGGCCCAGCGAATGGCGCAGCAGCATGGCGGCGGACAGGATCGTTGCCATCGGGTTGGCAAGGCCTTGCCCGGCGATGTCCGGAGCAGACCCATGGATCGGTTCGTACAGGCCAAACGTGCCGTATGCCGTCTCCCGCTCGCCCAGCGAGGCCGAAGCCAGCAGGCCGATGGAGCCCACGCACATCGAGGCCTGATCCGAAAGAATGTCGCCAAATAGGTTGCCGGTCAGCACCACGTCAAACTTGCCCGGCGCGCGAACGAGCTGCATCGCGGCATTGTCGACATACATGTGTTCGAGCGTAACTTCGGGGTATTCCTTGGCCACCTCGATCACCACATCGCGCCACAGCTGGCTGGTTTCGAGCACATTGGCCTTGTCCACCGAACACAGCCGCTTGGCGCGGCCCATGGCGGTGCGGAAACCGACATGCGCGATGCGGCGCACTTCGCTTTCCGAATAGGACATCACGTCATACCCTTCGCGGTCGCCATTGGCGGCGGTGCGAAAGCCCTTCTCGCCGAAATAGACATCGCCGTTCAGCTCGCGCACGATCACCATGTCGATGGCACCGGCCACTTCGGGGCGCAGCGCCGAGTGGCCTTCCAAACCGGCAAAGACTTTTGCGGGGCGCAGATTGGCAAACAGGGTCAGTGCCTTGCGCAGGCCGAGGATCGCCTGTTCGGGGCGCAAGTGGCGTTCCAGCGCGTCGCAATCGGGGTCACCCACCGCGCCGAACAGGATGCCGTCGGCGGCGCGGGCAATCTCAAGTGTTTCGGGCGGCAGGGGGTGACCGCTGGCCTTGTAGGCCGCGCCACCGACCAAGCCTTGCGTCATTTCCACCCCGGCAATGCCAAGGGCTTCGATCACGCGCACGGCTTCACGCGTCACTTCGGGGCCAATGCCATCGCCCGGCAGAACCGCAATCTTCATCATCGACCCCTTTTTGTCATTCCCGTCATCCGCTTGCCCTTCACCCGCCGCCGATACGGCGCAGGCGGTCCAGCAGAATCGTGCGCGCTCCCATAACATCGCGCGCCCGTTCGGCAAGCAGGCGGTTGGCAATGGCCTTGCCCTGTCGTTCCAGCCGCGCAAGCAGGCTTTCCCAATCTTCCTCGGGCGGTGGGGCCGGAGCCGCGCCATAGCCCACCTCGCGCAGCAGCAGCACTTCATAGCCTGCCAGCACCCGCGCCCATCCGCGCGCAGAAGGTGCATGGCAGATGGCATCGAGCAGCGCCGCCAGCGAATCGTGCAGCAGCGGATAGGCGTGGCCTTCGGGCAGGGTAGAGGCGGTCAGCGCGCAGGCCCAGGTGATTCCTGCACTGGGCAAGGGTTCGGAAAGCCATGGCCCCCGGCTGGATACCAGTTCGACTCGAGCAGTGGGCAGCTGCGCCCCGGCGCGTGCGCGCACTTCGATGGCAATCTGGTTGCCGGGGATCAGCACCGGGCGCAATGTTCGCCCCCGTGCGCCGGGCACGAACGCTGCGGCCAGACCGTGATCTGCGGTCATCACCCGCACGATTGCGCCGGTTTCGCCGTGTGGGCGAACCGAGCAGACAATGGCAGGCGCACGGATCAGCATGGGGAGTCTCTGCGCTGCATTGCCTTTTCGGGCAAGCACCACAAAGTTGAACAAGCGCATTGGAACACAGGTCGTTCTGCGGTAGTTTAAGGGACATGAAGCAGCTTTTTCAGCACGCCGCGATGACCGATGGGGTCACGGTGCGAGTCGCCGTCAACTTCCTGCCCGAACAATCGCGGGTGGAAGCCGGCAAATGGTTCTGGGTCTATCACATCCGGATCGAAAACGATTCGGGCCAACCCGTGCATCTGCTCTCGCGGCATTGGCGGATCACTGATGGGCGCGGCATGGTCAATTTCGTCGACGGCGATGGCGTGGTCGGTGAACAGCCCGTGCTCCAGCCGGGGCAGAGCCATGATTACGTTTCCGGCTGTCCGCTCGGCACGCACCATGGCAGCATGGAAGGTCACTACACCATGCAGCGCGCCGATGGATCGCTGTTCGATGTGGCCATCCCGTTTTTTCCACTGGCGGCACCTGCTCCGGCAAACTAACGACGTTTCGCAATGAAACGGACCCATCTCCCGCTGAACGGCCTGCGCGTGCTGGATGCTGCCGCACGCCACCTGTCGTTCACGCGCGCCGCCGATGAACTGGCGGTAACCCCGGCGGCGGTCGGCCAGCAGATCCGGGCTTTGGAAGACTTGCTGGGCGTGGTCCTGTTCCGCCGCACGTCCAAAGGGCTGGAACTGACCGACGAGGCCATCGCGGGGCTCGATGCGATCCGCGAAGGTTTCCTGCGCTTTGAAGAGGGCGTGCAGTCGATGCAGGCGGGGCAATCCAGCCACGTCTATACCATTGCCTGCCCCCGCGATTTCTTCGCCGCATGGCTCTCACCACGATTGGCCGAATTCCGCGCGGGCAATCCGCAAATGCGTTTCTCGCTGGTCGGTGGTGATGCCGATATTGATTTTACCGAGGCCAATCTTGATCTGGCCGTGCGCTGGTCCGAAGGCCCCGGTGATCTTGAAGGGATCGCGCTGGGTGAACCGCTGATGGTAACGGTGTGCGCGCCTGATCCGGCGGCTGATTGTCCGTGGATCGGCTGGCCCGGCGATCCTGCACCGGGCGGCGGTGATGTCGGGTTTTCGGTGGGTGATGCAGGCACGGCCATCAGCGCCGCGCGCGCAGGACTTGGCCGGGCGCACGTGCCGCTGCAACTGGCCGAGGGGGCCATCGCCTCGGGCCGCGTCGTGACCATTGGGGAGGCCGAAAGGGTCCGGCGCGGGTATTGGCTGGTCGCGCCGCTGCCGCAGTGGCGCCAGAAAAAGGTCAAGGCGCTTGTCGAAGCGCTTTCGCAATAGACTCCCCTTTTTCCAGATAGTTGCTTCTTACGCGCTGTTAACCAAAGCCTGCTAGACCGCGCGGCAATGTCCATGCGGCCCAGTCCCCTTCCCGATCTTTCCAGTCCGGCACGGCCCGGGCTGTCTGGCTGGGTGTCCCGCCTTGGCCGGGGGGTTTTTGGCCGTTGGGATCTTCATGAAGGGGATGGCTTTACCCTGGCCTATGCCAGAAGCCTGTCGCACCGCCTGCCGTTGCTCTACGTGGTCGTGGCTTTCATTGCAGTTTTGACGGCCCTGAAGTTCCACGGTCATGCGCCAGACTGGCTCACGTTGTTCGGGCCAGTGGTCGTAGGCAGCTTTGCCGTGTGGAGGGCGATTTACTGGCGGCCGGGTGCCGTTGCCCAACGCTCTTTGGCCGTGTTGCGCCGCGATTTGCGCGCGATGAGCTGGATCGGCGCAGTGTCGGCCTTCGTGCTCGCGCTCTGGACCATGGTTCTTTACGCCTACGGCGACACGGCCCAGCAGTCCTTCATTCACTATGTAACGGCAATAACGCTGTTTTCCGGCATTCTTGGGCTTGGCCATTCGCCGCTGACGGCTTTGCGCATTGCTATCGCCGTCACAATTCCCACAAGCGGGCAAATCCTGTTCAGTGGCCACCCGAACACGCTGATGGTGTTACTGGTGCAGGTGATTATCACGTCGATCTTGCTGCTCATTACCAATGGTCATCACCGCGATTTCGTGCGGCTTGAACTGTCGCGCCAGCAATTGTTCCGGCGCGAACGCGAAGCGGCGCAACTGGCGCATGAAAATCTGCAGCAGGCCACCATCGATCCCTTGACCGGGGCCTTGAACCGCCGGGCGATCCTTGCCGAACTGGAGCAGGAGCTTGCCGCGCCGAACCTCGAGCCGGGCAAGGCATGGCTCGCGCTGATCGACCTCGATGGCTTCAAGCATATCAACGACACGTATGGCCATGCCGCGGGCGACACCGTCCTTGCCGCAGTGGCGAACCGTCTGGCCACGTTTGAGCGCGTGCGCTGCTTTGGCCGCCTTGGCGGTGATGAATTTGCCGCTGTGTTCGATGCCGATCTTGATGAAGACGCGGTCCGTGCGCTGGCCATGGAGCTGTCCGAGGCCTTGCGCGCGCCGGTTCCGCATGCCGGAGCAGTCTTGCGCCTGTCGGGTTCGGTGGGAGTGCACCGGATGGACGGCGCCAGCGTCAGCGACTGCCTCGAACGCGCAGACGCGGCGCTCTACAAGGCCAAGGAGCAGTCTGATGGCACCGTGGTGGTGTTCACCCCCGATGACGAGGCCGAACTGCAGGACCGCGCGTCCATCACCCGTCTGTTCAATGACAGCGATCTGAACAACCGGCTGCGCTTGCTCTATCAGCCGATCATCGATGGCCAGTCCGGCGCGATTTCCGGGTACGAGGCTTTCGTCCGCTGGAGCCCGGATGGCGAACGCTGGCTCGCTCCCGGGCAATTCATGGCGCTGGCCGAAGCCACTGGCCGGACCGGCGAATTGACCCGCATGGTCATGGCCCGCGCCCTGCGTGAATGCCGCGCGTGGGATTATGGCCGCACCCTGTCGATCAACCTTGCCCCGCGCGATGTGATGCGCGCCGGGACGGCGGACGCCCTGTGGCGGCTGGCACAAGAGGCTGGCGCACCTGCGGGTGCGATCATCCTCGAAGTGACCGAGCGCGCCTTGCTGGCCGATGCCAAGCGTGCCGAGGCGCAGTTGCAGACGTTCCGTGCCAAAGGCTTCCGCATCGCGCTCGATGATTTCGGCGCAGGCTGGTCCAGCCTCAGCCAGGTGCACCGGCTCCCGCTGGACATGATCAAGATCGATCAGGAACTGTCCCGCGCCCTTGCCACCGATCCGGGCGCGCGTGCGCTGGTTGGCACGATCATTTCGCTGTCATGGCAGCTTGGCATCGATTGCACGATCGAGGGCGTAGAGGATGAGGCACAAGCCGCCACCGCCCGCGCCATGGGTATCCGGCTGGTGCAAGGATACCACTTTGGCCGACCGGAGAGCGTGGAAGTGGCGCTTGCGGCCATGCAGGCCAGCGTCACCAAAAAGAAAAGGTCTGTGGCCTCGCGCGCCTGAAAGCGGTCAATGTTCCAGCACGATCGGGCGCGGCGTGCCCGGCGGGTGGATGCGGCGGAACAGCTTCCCCTTCTCGCTGAACAGCACCAGCGAAAGGCTGATCAGACCGCACACCAGCAGGGCAATGGCCAGCGGCAGCGCGGTGTTGTCATAAGCTTGACCGACAATGATCCCGATGACCGATCCGATGACCATGCGCAGGAAGGCATGCATCGAACTGGCCGATCCCGCCGTGCTGGCAAAGGGCTGCAATGCAATCGAGCCGAAATTGGCGCCGATGAAGCCGATCAGGATCATGTTCATGATCATCAGCGGCATGAATTGCCACAGCGTCTGGCCCGTTCCGCTGGCAAACCACACTTGCACCGCGCTCACCGCAATGAACACCAGCACCGCCGTATGCGACACGCGCCGCGCGCCAAACCGTTCGACAATGCGCGAGTTTGAAAAGTTGGCCACCGCCATCATCAGCGCCGAAAGGCCGAACAGCAGCGGGAACGTCTCGCCCGCGCCGAAGTGCTCGGCCACCAGTTGCTGCGAACAATTGACATAGCCGATCAGCCCGCCAAACGTCATAGCCCCGCCCAGCACATAGCCGATGGCCGAACGGTTGGTGGCAGCGCCCGCCATGTTTACCGCTATGGCCATCGGGCGGATCGGCTGGCGATATTCGGGATGCAGCGTTTCGGGCAGGCGGATGAACACCCATGCCGCCATCAATACGGCCATCACAGCAAGAAACACAAAGATCCAGCGCCACCCGGCAAACAGCAGCACGATCTGCCCAATGCTGGGGGCCAGCATTGGCACCACCAGAAACACCATCGATATGATCGACATCTGCTTGGCCATCTGGTCGCCGGCAAAGCGATCGCGGATGATCGCACCCGGCAGCACGGCAAGGCCGCCGCAGCCAATCGCCTGCAGCACACGCATCACCAGCAGCGCATCGAACGAGGTGACCAGCGCGCATCCCAGCGAAAACACAATGTACAGACCGATGCATGAAAGCAGCACCGGCCTGCGCCCGTAACGGTCTGCCAGCGATCCGGGAAATAGCGAAGCAAAGCCCGAAGCCAGCATGAACGCACCGATCACCAGCTGCCGCCGGTTGGGATCGGTCACCCCCAAATCGCCAGCGATGAAGCCCAGCGCAGGCAGCATCGCGTCCACCGCCAAAGCCTGCAAAGCCATGACCAGCGCCATCATCGCAATCGTCTCGCGCTCGCCCATGGTGCGCTTGCCGGCCGGAGTGTTGTTCGAAGGCATAACTGCCTAGTGGCCCAGAACGCCTGTGATTCCTACCCTTTATGTTGCGCTGCAAAACAGCGTATCATCCCTGTATGGAGCTTTCGCCCGCCGATCTTGAACCAGACCGCACGGCACTTGGCATTCGCAAGATCATCCATGTCGATATGGACGCCTTCTTTGCCAGCGTGGAACAGCGTGATGATCCTTCGCTGCGCGGATTGCCCGTGGCGGTTGGCGGGTCATCCGGGCGCGGGGTGGTGGCAGCCGCCAGCTATGAGGCGCGCAAGTTTGGCGTGCGCTCGGCCATGCCATCGGCCCGCGCGGTGCAACTGTGCCCGGACCTGATCTTTTGCCGGCCCCGTTTCGAGGTGTACAAGGCGGTCTCGCAGAAAATCCGCAGCGTTTTCCTGCACTTCACCCCGCATGTCGAACCGCTCTCGCTCGATGAGGCCTATCTCGACGTCACCGATGACATTCGCGGCATCGGCTCTGCCACCCGCATCGCTGAACTGATCCGCCAGCGCATCCACGCCGAAACGGGCCTGACCGCCAGCGCGGGCGTTTCCTACAACAAGTTTCTGGCCAAGATCGCCAGCGATCAGAACAAACCCGATGGCCTGTGCGTGATCCGTCCCGGTGAGGGCGCAGCCTTTGTTGCGGCTCTGCCGGTCCGCCGCTTCCACGGCATCGGCCCGCGCGGGGCGGAGAAAATGGCCAGACTGGGCATAGAAACCGGGGCCGACTTGCGCGCCAAGGACCTTGCCTTCCTGCGCGCAAACTTCGGCAGTCAGGCCGATTACCTCTATCGCGCCGTGCGCGGCATTGATCTGCGGCAGGTAAAAGCAGACCGCGCCCGCAAATCGGTGGGCGGCGAACGCACGTTCGAGCGTGATATCTCGTCAGGGTCGGCCCTGCGTGAGACGCTGGAACACATCATCGAGATCGTGTGGGAGCGGATCGAACGCAGTGGGGCAAAGGGGCGTACGGTCACGCTCAAGATGAAGTTCAACGATTTCACCCCCTGCACCCGGGCCAAATCGCTGCCGCGCGTGATTGCAGACAAGGCCGAGTTTGCAACGCTTTCACGCGACCTGCTCGACGCGCAATTGCCGCTGCCCAAACCGATCCGCCTGATGGGTTTGACACTGTCCGCGCTGGAAGGGGAAGATGCCGATGAAGCCGCACAGGACGCGGCGCTGCCGGTGCTTCAGGCCGAATTACCGTTTTGAAGCTTCGCTTTGTAATCCTGCCACTTCGCAATCATTTGGTGTGTCGGCCCGCTTGTCCGCTCAGGCAGGGCATCAGGCGCAAAAAAGCGCGCCTCTTCGATCTCGCGCCCATCCGGCGCCGGAGTGCCTTCCGCGCGGCCGCAGATCACTTCGATCAGGTTGGTCCATCCGCTACGGTCCAGAGTGACCGATCCGATATGCGCAGCCTCTGTCAAAACGCAGCCAGTCTCCTCGGCCAGTTCGCGCACCGCGGCAGAGAGCAGGTTTTCGTCCCGGCCCAAGCCTCCGCCCGGCAACATCCATGTGTCGCGGGCGTGATAGCTGTGGCGCACCAGCAGAATGCGGCCTTGCGCATCAATGGCAATCACGCTGCAGCCACGCACTGTCCGCTTTGTCAGCCGCCACCAGCGCAGGCGCAGGGCGTGGGCCGTGCGCAGCACCATGCGATGAACCGGGGAGGGCAGAAGGGATAGCATCGCCCCAATCTCTGGCTTAAGACTTGGCCATTGTCATCTGGTGCAAACTGTCATCTGCCGCCGCTATGGCTGGTGGCGAAGCCGCGTTTGCAGCCGGTTGGGATTGCCAAGTGTTTGTCACACCACCGTAGCAAATGCCTGCTTGGACCTTGCGGCAGAGCGATTGGCGGCAGGCATTTGTGAATCGGGGCGATCAAGCTATGCCTGCCGTATCGGAAGGGTCTGCCGCGTCGGAAGGGCCGGCCGCATCTGAAGGGAAAGCGCATTTGAGATTCGGGGGGATCACGCTGATCAGGCCGGGAAGCAAGCTGGGCGGGGCAGCAAGTCTGCCTTCGATGCACGCGGTGCTTTGGTGGCTATTGGCAGTGGTCAGTGCCCTGCTGGGGGCTGCGCTGTTCTGGGCTATCATCACGCCGGTATCGCCAGTGGGTGAGTGGCGCCCCCAAGGCGTGCGGGTCCTCTCGCCCACTGCGCGCGCGGCGCTCTTTGCCAGCGTCGATCCGTTCAACCGCAATGCAGCACCTGTGGCGCAGGCCGAATCGACCGGTGCGGTCACGTCGCTCGCGCTCACCCTCTTTGCCACCCGCGCCACGCCGGGCGGTGGCGGCACCGCGATCATCGCCGGGGCTGATGGGGTGCAGCAGGTCTATCGCGTGGGGGCCGAAGTGCAGGGCGGCGTCACACTTTCTGCGGTGACGTTCGATCACGTTGAACTCATGCACAATGGCGCAAAGGAACTGCTCTATCTGGACCAGTCCGGCGCGGCACCCGATGCGGCCAATGTGGTTGCGGCAAACCCCGTTGCGCCGCCGCCCGGAGCCACCCCTGCAGGCGGCGCGATCAGCGTGGAAGCGCTGCGTACTGGCGTGAACTTCGGCCCGCGCGCCGAAGGGGGGCGGGTGGTCGGCCTTGAATTGCTGGCCACAGGCGATGGCAGCACCTTTCGCGCCGCCGGGTTTCAGGCAGGCGATGTGATTCAGGCCGTTGATGGCAAAGCCATTACCGGCGCTGCGGATGCGGCCACCCTGTCTGCCGCATTGCGCCCCGGCGCTTCGATTGCGGTCACCGTCAAGCGCGGTGATCGCCAGCTTCCCCTCGCGATCACCCTCGCGCCATGAACGAATTCACCATGAAACTGCGCTCGATTTTCTCCCCCAAACTGCTGCTGGGTGCCGCCGCGCTTGCGCTGGCCGTGCCGCAGGCTGCGCTGGCGCAATACACGCTGAATGTGCGCGAGGCTGATATTCGCGCCTTCGTGGCCGATGCCGCCGAAGTCACCGGACGCACCTTCATTGTCGACAGCCGCGTGCAGACCAAGGTCAGCGTCGTCTCGGACCGGCCTTTGAGCCGTTCGGAATACTTCGAAGTGTTCCTGTCCACCTTGCGCGCCAATGGCCTGATCGCCGTGCCCACCGGCAACGGCGCGTTCCGCATCCAGCCCGCCGACGGCGCGGCCAGCAACCCCAGCCGCATTGGCAGCCGGGGCGCGATGCAAAGCCAGATGGTCACCGAAGTGATTCGCCTGCGCGCGATTGACGCTTTGCAGGCCGTGGAAACCCTGCGCCCGCTGATCAGCAAGGACGGCGCGATTACCGCCAACAAATCGGGCAATTCGCTGGTCGTGGTCGATTATGCCGACAACATGCGCCGCATCCGTGCGCTGCTGGCCGATATTGATCGTGATAATGCCGCCACGCAGACTGTGATGCTCGAACACGCTGGCGCGCGCGAGATTGCCACTGCGCTCACGCAACTGGTGCCCGCAGGCGGCGAAGGCGGGCGTTCGCTGGCCACCGTGGTGGCCGTGGACAGCGCCAATGCCGTGCTGATGCGCGGCGAACCGGCGACGCTGGCAAAGCTGGCAGCCATGGCCCGCCAACTGGATGAAAAGGCGGCCTTGGGCGGCGAGATCAAGGTCGTCTGGCTCGATCATGCCGATTCCGCCGCACTGGTGCCGGTGCTTGAACGCCTGCTTGGCGGGCAGGGCGGCGGCGAGGTTGTCTCAGCCAGCGCGGCCCCCATTTCGCTGGGCGGCGTGGGCGGCAGCGGCACGTCGTCTGCCGGAACGCAAGGCTCCACCGGGCCTTCTGCGGCCAGCGGCGGCAATGCCACCAGCCCCATCGGCGCAACCGCAGGCGGGCTGGGCAGCGGCCCGATCAAGCTGGCCAACGGGCGCGGCAATGCCACGGTCACACGCTATCCGGGGGCCAACGCGATCATCATCGCCGCGCCCGCTGATGAACAGCGCCGCATTTCCGAAGTGATCCGCCAGCTCGATATTCCGCAGCAGCAGGTGCTGGTCGAAGCGATCATCGTTGAAGTGTCCAACAATGTGGCGCGCGAACTGGGTGTGCAGCTGTTATTCGGCGGGGAAAACAAGCCCTTCACCGTCACCAACTTCTCCAACTCGTCGCCCAATATCATCGATATTGCAGGCGGCTTGCTGGCCGACAATTTTGACCAGACGACCACGCTGATCAACGGGCAGACCGTCACCACCTCCACCAACAGCGCAGCAGGCGATCTGCTGCGCCAGAATGCGGTCAATGCCATTAGCTCGGCACGCGGCGGATATTCCGGCTTCCTGACCGATCTTGGCAATAGCACCTATCTTGGCGCGCTGATCACGGCGGTGCAGACGGACAAGGATTCCAACATCCTGTCCACCCCGCACATCACCACCAACAACAATGTGCCCGCCTCGATCCTGTTCGGGCAGGAAGTGCCGATAACCACCGGAGAGGCGCTTTCGGGCGGCAATTTCAGCGATACATTCCGCACGATCCAGCGCCAGAATGTGGGTATCGAGCTGGACGTTACGCCCCAGATCAATGCCGGAAACCTCGTGCGGCTGGACCTGCGGCAGGAAGTCAGCTCGATCGCGGGCACCGTATCGCGCACGTCGAACGAGCTGATCATCAACAAGCGCGAGATCAAGACAACGGTGACCGTGGGTGACCGCGAAATCGTGGCGCTGGGCGGTTTGCTGGACGACAACGAACAGCGCACACTGCAAAAAGTGCCGTTTCTGGGCGACATTCCGATCATCGGTGAGGCTTTCAAATCGCGCGCGCGCAGCCGGGTGAAGACCAATCTGATGGTGTTCATCCGCCCCACGATCCTGCGCAATGCCGCAGATCGTCAGGCGCTGTCTGCCCGCCGCTATGGCACCGTCCGCGATGCGCAGGTTGCGTTCGAACCACGGCGGGAACCAAGCATCGATGAATTGATCGTCGATTACATGGGCGCAACCCTGCCAGCCGCGCCTACGGCGCAAGTGGCGGTGGTGGCCCCCGGCGATACGCTGATCCGCCCGCGCGCAACGCCTGCGCCGCTGGAACAGGCCGAACTTCCCCCCAGCAACGCGCAGAATTGAGCCGATGGACGAAGCGCAGGACATTGCAGGGCTGACCGTGATGGTGCCGGATGCGGTGGCCAGCATGGTGCCAAACGTGCCCTATGCCTTTGCGCGGGACCGGGGTGTGCTGGTGGAAAGCGTGACCGACACCGAGGTGGTGGTGGCCATGCGCGAAGGGGGCGATCCGCTGGCCCTGCTCGAAATCAGGCGCGTTTCTGAACGACACCTAACTGCACATAAAGTGCACCAAGCCGACTTTGAGCGGCTCTTGTCAGAGGTTTACGCGGTCGATGGCGCGGCTGCCGCAGTGGCCGGTGACATGGGTATCGCAGGCGATGGGCTGGACCCGCTCGCGCTCGGTTTGCCGTCCGCCGAAGACCTGTTGGACAGCGCCGATGATGCTCCGGCCATCCGCCTGATCAACGGGTTGATCGCCGAAAGCCTGCGGCAGGGCGTGTCGGACATCCATATCGAGCCCTATGAAACCGCGCTGGTGGTGCGGATGCGCGTTGATGGTGTGCTGACCGAGAAATTGCGGATGCCGCCGCATGTTGCGCCGGTGCTGGTGAGCCGCATCAAGGTGATGGCGCGGCTCGATATTGCCGAGCGCCGTGTGCCGCAGGATGGGCGTATCTCGCTGAGTCTGGGCGGAAAACTGGTGGACGTGCGCGTCTCCACCCTGCCCAACCGCGCGGGCGAACGGGTGGTGATGCGCCTGTTGGACAAGGACAACGCCGGGATCGATCTGGTCCAGCTGGGCCTTGATCCGAAGGCCGAAGACACGCTGCGCCGCGCTTTGGCCGAACCCAACGGTATTGTGCTGGTCACTGGTCCCACCGGTTCAGGCAAGACAACGACGCTCTATGCCGCGCTGCGCGGGCTGAATGATGGGCAGCGCAACATCCTGACTGTGGAAGACCCTGTGGAATACGCTGTGGATGGCGTGGGCCAGACGCAGGTCAATTCCAAGGTGGGGCTGACGTTTGCCGCCGGTCTGCGCGCGATTTTGCGGCAGGACCCGGACGTGGTGATGGTCGGCGAAATCCGCGACAAGGAGACAGCGGACATTGCGGTGCAGGCATCGCTGACCGGGCATCTGGTATTGTCCACCGTGCACACCAACGATGCGGCGGGCGCGATCACGCGGATGCGTGATATGGGGGTGGAGCCGTTCCTGCTGGCCTCTACCCTGCGCGCGGTGATTGCGCAGCGGCTGGTGCGGCGGTTGTGCCCGCATTGTCGGGAAAGCCGCGAGATCGATGCTGGCATGGCCGAAGCGCTGGGCCTGAAGAAAGTGCGCACGGTGTGGACGGCCAAGGGTTGCGATCAATGCGCGCAGACTGGCTATCAGGGCCGCGTTGGTGTGTTTGAGGCGGTGCGGGTGGATGACACGATCCGCCAGATGATCCACGACAATGCCGATGAAGCGGCAATCGCGCGCCACGCCTTCGCCGATTCGCCCACGCTGGCCAAGGCGGTGCGCCGCATGGTGCGCGATGGCGTGACCAGCGCCGAGGAAGCCGCGCGCATCATGCGGCGGGACGGCTGATGGCGCGCTTTGCCTATCATGCGATTGACCCCAAAGGGGATGAACGGTGCGGCGCGATTGAAGCGCCGAGCGAAGCCGTGGCGCGGGAGAAGCTGACAAAGCGCGAATTTTATGTTGTGAGCATCAGCGCCGATGCGGCCACATCGGCCCGGCGCGCGGCGACCAGCACCAGCGGCATCGCGTGGTTTGCCGCAAAGCTCTCGGCCAAGCAGCTGGCGCTATTCACGCGGCAATTGTCGTCGCTGATGGTGGTCAGCCCGCTGGAGGAAACGCTGCGCACGATTGCACGGCAGACCGAAAAGCCCAAGGCTCAGGCCATCTTGTCAAACGTCCATGCCGGGGTGACCGAGGGCCTGCCGCTGGCCGAGGCGATGCGGCGCGAGGAGCCCAGCTTTCCGCCGATCTACCGCGCGATGATTGCGGCAGGTGAGAACTCTGGCAGCCTGCCCGCGATTGCCGACCGGCTGGCCGATATGCTGGAAAAGCAGGCCCAAGTGCGCGGCAAGATCATTGCGGCGCTGGCCTATCCCATCGTGCTTTCGCTGGTGGCCATCGCGGTGGTGGTAGGGCTGATGGTTTCGGTTGTGCCGCGCGTGGTCGAGCAGTTTGACAATGCGGCACGCCAATTGCCGATGCTGACGCGGGTGGTGATCGGGATTTCGCAGTTCCTTAGCACGTGGTGGTGGGCGCTGCTGTTGTTGCTGGCGCTGGGCGTGCTGGGCTTTGTGCGCGGATTGCGCCAACCGGCGTTCAAGCTGCGTTTCGATGCCGCTTTGTTGCGCCTGCCGTTTGTCGGCAAGCTGATCCGCGATGTTCACGCAGCGTCCTTGGCGCGTACGCTGGCCACGATGATCGAGGCGCGGTTGCCGCTGGTCGATGGACTGCGGCTGTCCACGCGCACCGTGTCCAACGCCGTGCAGGCACAATCACTGGCAGGCATTTCGGAAAAGGTCCGCGCGGGTGGATCGCTTTCCACCGCATTGCGCGAGGCGGGGACATTTCCGCCGCTGCTGGTGTATCTCGCGGCCAGCGGCGAAGCAGCGGGCCAGCTTGGGCCGATGCTGGAGCGCGCCGCCGATTATCTTGAACGCGAGTTCGAAGCCTTTACTGCCGCTGCCATGGCGCTGCTGGAGCCCGCGATCATCGTGGTGATGGGCACGGCGGTGGCGCTGATCATTCTGGCCATCCTGCTGCCGATTTTGCAGCTTCAGAACCTTACCGGACTGTGATTATGACTCAGACAGATAACACCCAGATCGTCATTGCGAGGAGCGAAGCGACGAAGCAATCCAGTGGCAGCGAGTGCCGCTCTGGATTGCCGCGCGGCCTGCGGCCGCTCGCAATGACGAACAAGGAAGGCCGCGAGCCCGAGGCCAACGGTTTCAGCCTGGTTGAACTGATGGTGGTGATCTTCATCATCGGCCTGCTGGCCACCGTGGTGCTTATCAACGTGCTGCCAAGCCAGGACAAGGCGATGGTGGTCAAGGCGCGCAGCGATATTGCCACGCTGGAACAGGGCATGGAAATGTACCGGCTCGATCTGTCCAGCTATCCGGGGCAGGGCGAAGGGCTGAATGCGCTGAGGACCCCGCCTGCCAATCTTTCGATGCCGCAGAATTACCGTTCGGGTGGCTATGTGAAAGACGTGCCGAACGATCCGTGGGGCCGCCCCTATCAGTATCAGGTGCCGGGGCGCGATGGGAAACCGTTCGAGATCTTCTCGCTGGGGGCCGATGGCCAGCCGGGCGGGACGGATCTGAACGCCGATATCTACGCCGGGCAGAACTGACCGCCCACGATGGCTGCTGCCCCACCTTTAGCTGACGGACTGATCGTTCTGCTGCCTGCACAGGCCGATGCGCCCTGGCACTGGTGGAGCGTGGGGCAGGGCGGCGTCGGGCGCGAAATGGCGTTTGATGCGGCGGCTGAGGCGGCGCCATGGGGCGATCATGGCGCAGTGACGGTGCTGGTTCCGGCGGCAGATGCCCCGGTGATCGACAAGCCCTTGCCCGACATGCCGGTGGCGCAGGCGCTGGCGGCTGAGCGGCTGGGGCTGGCGCAGGGCGGGCTTGAAGCGGTGCAGCATCTGGCCGTGGGCGCAGACGAAGGGCGATTGCTGGCCTGCCGCGTTGGCACCGCCACGATGGATCGCTGGCTGGCGCTGCTGGCGGAGCGGGGGATTGATCCGCAGGCGATTGTGCCGGCGGCCCTTTTGTTGCCGCGCCCGGAGCGTGGCCTGATGCTGGCTGATCTGGGCGGGCAGTTGCTGTCACGCACGGCCGAGGCGGCCTTTGCGGCAGAGCCTGGGCTGATCGCCGTGCTGGCCGAGGGGCAGGAGCAATCGGCGCTGACCGGCGATGAACTGCTGGGCCGCCTGGCCGCGTTGCATACCGCGCCGCCGCTGAACCTGCGGCAAGGGCAATATGCGCCGCGCCGAGTTTCGGTGTTTCGCAGTGCCAACTGGATTGGCCTTGCCCGCATGGCGGCCATCGCTGCGCTGCTGGCGCTGGCGCTGATGCTGGTATGGGTGATGAAATGGAACATGGACAGCAATGCCGAAGAGGCGCGCGCGCTGGAATTGGCGCAAGCGCGGTTTCCGGCAGCGACTGATCTTGATGCGGCAGAACGCCTGTTGAATGCTGAGCTTGCCCAGCGGGGCGAAGGCGGGGCGAGCTTTGCCGCGCCCGCTGCGGCCTTGCTGGATATTCTGCGCGGCGTTCCGGGGGTGACCTTGCGCGATATGGGTTATGGCGCGGATGGCACCTTGCGCTTTACCGCGGCGGCCCCGCGCGCCGATGATGTGAATGCCGTGCTGATTGCATTGCAAAATCAGGGCTGGAAAGTGACCGTGCCACCATCATTGGCCCCCGATCCCACCGGCGCAACAGTCGCGGCCATCACGGTAAGGGCACCATGATGGGCCGGGTTTCTGCGTGGTTTATCGGCCTCACCGGGCGCGAGCGCTGGCTTGTTAGCGTAGCGGGCGGGCTGACGGCGCTGATCGTGCTGGTCTATGGCATTATCCTGCCACTGGGCACCGCCTTGGACGATGCCGCTCTGCGCCACCGCGAGGTGACCATGCGCGCCGGGCGGATAGTCGCAGGGCTTGAAGCGTTGAAGCGTGCGCCTGCGGCCAAGGCTGCGGCGCTGGCCGGGCCGGTTGAGCAAGTAGCCGGTGCCAGCGCGCAGGCCGCAGGGTTTGTCGTGCAATCCAGCCAGCGGCAGGGCAGCGACATGGTGGTGCTGACGATCCCGACGGCCCGCGCCACCGCAGCCCTTGCGTGGCTGGATGGACTGGGCGGGCAAGGGCTTGCCGTGGAGCAATTGACGATGACGCCTGCGCCCGATGGCACGATCTCGGTCAATGTCACGCTGCGGCGGGTTGTCGGCCAAAGTGCAGGCCAAAGTGAACAGCGGGGCGGATCGTGATCGGGCGCTGGATCTTTGTCCGCGATGCTGCGCTGGAAGGGCCGGGCAGCCGCTGGGGTAGGCTGACCTTGGCCGCGATAGTGGTTGTGGGGTTGATTGTGCTATTGCCGCTGCGGCTGGTGCTGGGGCTGGCCGCGCCGGAGAATGTATCTGCGCGCAGTGTTGAAGGGTCCGTCTGGGATGGGCGAATCGCCGATCTCAATCTGGGGCTGTTGCCGCTGGGCACGGTCGAAGCAGGGCTGGAGCCGCTGCCTTTGCTGATCGGGCGCGCGCAGTTTTCCGTCATGCGCGAAGGGTTTTCGGCCAAAGCCTATGCCGGGGGCGGCGTTTCCCGCGCCAATGGCAGCTTGGCCCTGCCCGACGGGCTGGGCGGACTGCCGGTGACGGCGATCAACTTTACCGACTTTTCAGCCGGATTTGCAGGCGGGACTTGCATGCAAGCCGAAGGTACGCTGGGCCTGACGCTGGCTTCGCTTGGGCCGCTCCTGCCCGATGCGATCATGCTTTCGGGCAAGGCGCGGTGCGAAAAGGGCGCGCTGGTGGTGCCGATGCGCGGGGCGCAGGGTATGGAGCAATTGACGCTGCGCCTGACCGGAGATGGGCGCTGGCAGGCTGATCTGACTCTGTCCGGGCTGTCGCAAGAGACGGCAGACGCCTTGCGCGCGGGCGGTTTTGATACGCGGCCCGGCGGGATCGGGATTGCGACCAGCGGGACGTTTTGAGCGACTTCGCTCGCGTCTCGACTTCGCTCGACATGAGCGGATACGAAAGTCCCGCGCCCCCGCGTAGGCGGGGGCCTCAGGCATTTTCCGCGCATGCTCCGCAACAACCACGAGGCCCCCGCCTGCGCGGGGGTGCGGGGTTATGGTGCGAGTGCGGTGGCTCAGGCCGCGATCTGCGTGAGGAACCAGGCGCGCTGTTCGGCCTGATCGGTCCAGTCATCGGCCATGCCTTCGGTGGCATTGTCACCCGCGGCAGTGGCCGCGTCCTTGACCGCGCGGATCGCCTTGACCAGCGCCACATTATCGTCGCGCAGAGCCTTGACCATGTCCATCGCGTCAACCTTGGCCCGGTCATCATCCTTGATGCTGGCTTTGGCTGCAATTGCGCCAATGCCGGTGAGCGTGTCACCGCCGTTCTTGCGCACGCGTTCGGCAATGGTGTCGGTCAGCGTGAAAAGCTCGGTCGCCTGTTCATCGAACAGCAGGTGCAGATCGCGGAACTGCGGTCCGGCCACGTGCCAGTGGTAGTTCTTGGTCTTCAGATAGAGCGTGAAGTAATCAGCCAGCAGGCCGTTCAGGCTGTCGATCAGGGCTTTTTTGGCATTGTCGCCGGGCATAATGTTTCCCCTTGGTCGGTTGGATGGTTTGTTGTGCCCTTTATACGCTGAAATTGGTGAAAGGTTTCACGCGTAATTGCAGCGACAATGATCGATATATGCGATCAATACTGCGGACTAATGGCACTGGGTGATCTGAAAATCCTGCCATTTTCGAACCATCCCTTGGTTCCCGAACCGTGCCAAGCGGGCATACCATTGATTTTGTGCCGACGGATCTTCGGTGCGTCACACGGGGTCAGGGGCTTGCTGGCGTGTCCGTCCATATCAGGGCCCTCCCTCATGGGGTGGTCCACATTGGGGCCGTGTCCACTGGCATGGCAATGGCTCGCTGTTGCCCAGCATGAATTGTTGCTGTTCGCGGCAATCTGGTTTGCTGTTTTCGCCATTGATGAAATGCTCGTCGATCTGGTCTGGTTCCGCCTCCGGTTGACCGGCAACGTGCGCACCCGGCGGCTTTGCGCGCCCGCGCTGGGGGAATTGCGCGGGATGGTGGCGGTGCTCGTGCCCGCCTGGCAGGAGCATGGCGTGATTGGCGCTATGGTGCGCCATTCGTTCCGATCATGGCCGCAGCGCAATTTGCGCATCTATGTGGGCTGTTACCGCAATGACGAGGCGACGCTGGCGGCTCTGATCGCTGCCGGTGGGGATCATCGGCTGCGGGTGGTGCTGCATGATCGCGATGGCCCTACTACCAAGGCCGATTGCCTGAACCGCCTCTATCGGGCGATTTGCGAGGACGAGCGGCGCTGTGGGCAACGTGTGCGGGCGATGGTTCTGCACGATGCCGAAGACATGGTGCACCCATCTGCGCTAGCGCTGATGGACGATGCGCTGGAGCGGGCAGATTTTGTGCAATTGCCGGTCCGGCCTGAACCCGAGGTGCAATCGCGCTGGATCGGCGGGCACTACAGCGATGAATTTGCCGAGGCCCATGCGCGCGACATGGTGGTGCGTGACTGGATCGGAGCGGCACTGCCTGCGGCGGGCGTAGGCTGTGCGTTTTCACGGGCTGCGATTGATCGCATTCTGGCGAACCGCGCGAGCGCCGCGCCATTTGCCGCCGATTGCCTGACCGAAGATTATGAATGCGGGTTGCTGGTGAACGAGACTGGAGGCCGGTCCATCTTCCTGCGCATGCGCGATGAGAACGGCGCGCTGATCGCCACGCGCGAGTACTTTCCCGGCACGCTGGCTGCATCTGTGCGGCAGAAGGCGCGGTGGATTCACGGCATAGCGTTTCAGGGCTGGGACCGGCTTGGCTGGAGCGCGCGGCCAACTGACCTGTGGATGCGGTTGCGCGATCGGCGCGGGCCATTGGTGGCGATGGTGCTGGCGGTGGCCTATTTGCTGATCGTGCTGTGGCCGGCGCTGCTGGTGCTCGAGGCATTGGGACTGATCGCCGCCCTGCCGCCGGGTGATTTTCTTCAGGGGTTGCTGGTGTTCAACATCGTCAGCCTGCTCTGGCGGTTGGCGATGCGCGCGTTCTTTTCGGGGCGGGAATATGGCTGGTCCGAAGGGGTGCGGGCCTTGCTGCGGTTCCCGATCGGCAATGTCATCTCGATCATCGCCACCCGCCGCGCGATCAGCGCCTATATCCGCGTACTTGCCGGAGGGCGGCTGCGCTGGGAGCACACCGTGCACCGTGTGCATGTGGCGCAAGTGTGTGCAGGGGGAGCAGAGCCTGCAGCCGCCCTGTTGCGCACCTCGGGCTAGACGTGTGATGGCAGGCCTTGGACGCCGATGGCAGGGCCAGCCGGTCATCGCGCTGGTGCTGATCATGACAGCGTGGGTCGGCGCGCGATTGGCGGTGTGGGACAGCGCCGTGTCGAACGCGAGCGGGCCGTTGATCACGGCCAGTGCCAAGTCTGCGGCCCAGCAGCCATCGGAGCAGGCCATGGCTGCGCAAGTCTCGCGGCCGGCTCCGCAGTCACCAGTGGCACCAAGGCCAGCCGTTCGCGAAGTGCTGACAAGGCCACCTGATCCGCTGTTGGTGGGGGCTGAGTCTCGCGCCATGGACGACGATTTTCACAACCCATCGGCCTTGATCCGCATCAGTGCTTTGACGGATTTCAACCCGGCTTTGGCATGGCCTTCCCGCCGACGTCCCCCGATTGGCGTTGGCATGCCAAAGCCTCAAGCAGAGCCTTTGCCCGACGCGGCTGCGGCACCTGCAAAGGACGATCCGCGCTGGAGTGGGGACAACTGGCTGCTGATGCGCGCGGGCAGTGGGGCGGCGGCGCAGGCGCCCGGGGCGGCGTCCTATGGGGCTAGTCAGGCAGGCGCGATCGTGCGGTACCGGCTGGGGCGCGGCGATCTGCACGAAAGCTTTGGCTATCTGCGCACATCGCTGGCGATCAATGCGCCGGGCAAGGACAAGGAAATCGCGCTCGGGTTTGGCGTTCGGCCTGTCGCGCGCTTGCCGTTGCGGGTGCTGGCCGAGGCGCGGCTGCAGGATACCGTGGCCAGCCCGATGCAGATGCGCCCGGTGGCCACGGTGATCACGGAATTGCCTCCACAGCGCTTGCCGCTGGGCTTTACGGCAGAGGCCTATGCGCAGGCGGGTTATGCTGGAGGGCGCGGGGCGACGCCGTTTTATGACGCGCAATTGGTCATGGAGCGCGGGATTCCGGGGGTTGGCGGCAACAAGCGCGATATTCGCGTGGGGGCCGGGGTTTGGTCGGGTGGGCAAAAGGGGGCGGTCCGGCTTGACGTGGGGCCGCGCGCATCATTCCGGCTGGACCTTGGCGATATCAACCCTGCGCGGATTGCGGTGGACTGGCGCTTTCGCCTTGCCGGAAATGCCCGGCCAGCCAGCGGTCCGGCGCTGACGATTGCGTCATCGTTCTGACGCGCAATCAACTACAGCTTTTTGCCGCAAAACCAGACCCGCGGGGTTGCTGGCAGCGCGCGCCGGGCCTAGCGTTGCAAGTGCAATGGATGTTTATCTTCCGATCGCGAACCTTTCGGTCAACGGGCTGGTGATCATTGGTCTGGGCGCGTTGACAGGGCTGTTGTCCGGCATGTTTGGTGTCGGTGGCGGCTTTCTGACCACGCCTTTGCTGATCTTCTATGGTGTGCCCCCTACCGTGGCAGCAGCATCAGCGGCCAGCCAGGTCACCGGTGCCAGCGTTTCCGGCGCTTTTGCCCATGCCCGGCGCGGCGGGATCGATTATCATATCGGTGCGGTGCTGGTGGCAGGGGGTGTGATCGGCACGGGCCTTGGTTCGCTGCTGTTCCGCCTGCTGCAATCGCTGGGGCAGATCGATACGGTCATCAACATCCTCTATGTGGTAATGCTGGGGAGCATCGGCGGCCTAATGGCGCACGAGAGCATCACCACCTTGCGCGCGCAGAAATCGGGCCTGCCACAGCCCGCGCGCAAGCGGCGGCATCATCCCTTGGTGGCCAGCCTGCCGCTGCGCTGGCGGTTCTATCGCTCCGGGCTTTACATATCCCCGCTCGCGCCGCTGCTGCTGGGTATGCTGACGGGCATTCTGACCATGCTGATGGGCATAGGCGGCGGGTTTATCCTTGTGCCTGCACTGCTCTATATCCTCGGCATGGGGGTGAACGTGGTGGTGGGGACATCGCTGTTCCAGATCCTGTTCGTGACCATGGCCACCACGATGATGCATGCCCTGACCACGCGCGCGGTGGATATCGTGCTGGCGGTGATGCTGCTGATCGGATCGGTGACCGGCGCACAAGTTGGGGCGCAGTTTGCGCAGAAGGCCAAGCCCGAGCATCTGCGCCTGATCCTGGCGGTCATCGTGCTGCTGGTGGCGATGCAAATGGCGCTTGGCCTTGGCTACCGGCCGGCCGAGATCTATTCGGTGGTGCCGCTGTGACCGCCCGCGCATCTTCTGGTGGACGATGGCGGTTCCTTGCCTTGCTGGCGTGCATGTTTCTGCTCGGCGCGCGCGATCCGATTCTTGTGCCGGAAATCTCGCAGCACGAAATTCAGGTCCGTCAGGGCTTTACCGGGGCTGATCTGCTGCTGTTCGGCGCGATTCTCAGCCCCGAAGGCAGCCGTGCGGCGCAGGAATACGATATCGTCGTAGTGCTCGAAGGGCCGGTGCAATCTATCGTCCTGCGCGAGAAGCAAAAGCTTGCAGGGATCTGGCTCAATGCCGATTCGCTCGAATTCCGTTCTGCTCCTGCCTATTTCGCGGTGGCCTCGTCGCGACCGATTGCCCAGATCGTGGATGACAAGACGGCGGCCATTTACGAGCTGGGCCTCAAATGGTTGCAGCTCTCTCCCATCGGCGTGATCGATCCCAAGGAACAGCGGCGGTTCTCCGAAGGGCTGGTCGATCTGATGCGCAGGCAGGGGCTCTATCGCGAAGAAGAGGGCGGGGTGAAGATCAGCGGTCAGGTGCTGTATCAGGCCCGGATCAGCCTGCCCTCCAGCGTGCAGACAGGGACCTATACGGCCGAAACCTTTGCCATTCGCGGCGGCAAGGTGGTGGCATCGGCGATCACCCGGGTAGAGGTGAGAAAACAGGGGTTTGAGCGTTTCGTCGCGGTGGCGGCTGATCGCAATGGCTGGATTTACGGCCTGTTTGCGGTGCTCTTGTCGGTGGGTATGGGATGGGTGGCAGGACGGCTCTTCGCGCTCGTCTGATCGTTTGGCAGGCTACCCAAGGTTTAGCCGATATTAACTGTGCCAAACTAAACATGGTGGCCATGCCAAATCCGGCCAAGAGGTTTGACGCGTAATGTCTGAAATGGGGATGCAGGGTTTTGCCGCGCGCGATAACCTGGCCGAAGGACGGATCGATGCACGATCACCGCGCATTCTGCCCGCAGACGCTCCGATTTCGGAAAATGCCCTTATTCCAATCGGGCACGTGCGTGAAATTGCCGGGTCCAGTTCGGCCATCGCGCTGGATTTGGCGCGGCTGGAGCAGTGCTCTGACGATATCGATCCCTCGATTGCGCTTTCGGGCAAGGTTGGCAGCCAGATCAAGATCCGTGTTGGCAATTCATGGTTGCTGGCCAGTGTGCGCACGCAGCGTCAGGACACATCGGTAGATGGCGGCATTGTCGCGCTGATCGATTTCTTGGGCGAAGGCGAGGAAGAGCGGCTGACCGGGCGCATCTACGGCTTTCGGCGTGGCGTCACCCGGTTCCCGGTGCCCGGCGCGCTGGTTTATCCTGCGACATCGAGCGACTTGCGCCAGATCTATGCCAGCGATGGCCGCACCAATATTTCTGTCGGCACGGTCTTCCCCACGCGCGACATTCGCGCCGGGATCTATGTCGATGCGCTGCTGGGCAAGCATTTTGCACTGCTGGGATCAACCGGCACGGGCAAATCGACCGCCGCCGCGCTGATCCTTCACCGGATTTGCGAGATGGCACCGTCAGGCCACATCGTGATGATCGACCCGCACGGCGAATATGGCAGCGCCTTCAAGACGACGGGCCAGTTGCTCGACGTGTCGAACCTGCAGATGCCCTATTGGCTGATGAATTTCGAAGAGCACTGCGAGGTGTTCATCACGACGACCGGGCAGGAGCGACAGCTGGATTCAGACATCCTTGCCAAGTGTCTGCTGGCCGCCCGCAGCAAGAACCGGCTGGCCGAACAGATTGGCAAGATCACGGTCGATTCGCCGATTCCCTATCTGCTGTCCGATCTGCTGATCATTCTGCAAAATGAAATGGGCCGGCTCGACAAGGGCACCAACTCGATCCCCTATATGCGGCTGAAGGCCAAAATCGACGAAATCCGCAGCGACCCGCGTTATCAGTTCATGTTCTCGGGCATGTTGGTGGGCGATACGATGGTGGAGTTCATCTCGCGCATTTTCCGCATGCCCGCTAACGGCAAGCCGATTTCGATCATCGACGTTTCGGGCGTTCCTTCGGAAATCACCACAACCGTGGTCGCCGTGCTCAGCCGTCTGGTATTCGACTATGCGATCTGGGCGCGTGAGGAAGAGACGCGGCCTGTGCTGCTGGTGTGCGAGGAAGCCCACCGGTATGTGCCGAATGAGCGCAATTCCGATGGTTCATCGGTGGGCCGCATCCTTTCACGCATTGCCAAGGAAGGGCGCAAATACGGCATTTCGCTTGGCCTGATCACACAGCGCCCCTCCGACCTTGCCGAAGGCGTGCTGTCGCAGTGTGGCACGATCATCTCGATGCGCCTGAACAACGACCGCGATCAGGCCTTCGTCAAAGCGGCTATGCCCGAAGGCGCACGCGGCTTTGTCGATACGATCCCGGCCCTGCGTAACCGCGAATGCATCATTTCGGGCGAGGGCGTTTCCATTCCGATGCGCGTTTCGTTTGATGAGCTGGAGGTGATGAAGCGTCCTGCTTCGAACGATCCTTCGTTCTATGAACTGTGGAGCAAGAGCGGGGGCGAGGAGCGCGCGGTGGAACGTACGGTTCAGCGCTGGCGGGCGCAGAGCCGGTAAAGAGACGCTACAGATTGGGCGCCAAGCGGCCGGCCGGGTCAGCGTCGGCCTTGGTCTCTTCCTTGCACTGTCTCGGCGGGACCGCTCTTGCGCGCTGGCGCCATTGCGGCCTGCTGTAGGCATAGGCGGACAGGACCACCGCGACCAGTGAACTGACCGGGAAGGCCAGCCAAAGCGCATCCGCGCCGATCTGCGGATAGAGCGCGTAATAAAAGCCCAATCGCACCGGATACATCACGAATGTGAGGATGATCAGCGGCGTCCAGACCACGCCGCCTGCGCGCATCGTGCCGAACAGCACCACGGTGACGCCGAACAGAATGTAGCTCCAGCTGGCAAGGATCTGGATATGCCGGGCCTCTTCCACCGCCGGGCTGCCTGCACCGAGAAACAGTTCGAGCGCGGGGCGATCAAACAGCAGGATCATCGCGCAGAGCAGGCCGGTGACGGACAGGTTGAGCAAGACGCCCCAGCGCGTGATCCGGCCAAGCCGTGCGTTGAGGCCCGCACCGATGGCCTGCGCGGCCATGGCGCTGACCGCAGCGGAAATTGCCATCGCGGGCATCTGCAGATACGTCCAAAGCTGCAACGCTGCGCCATAGGCTGCGCTGACCAGCAGACCTTCGCGGTTGACCAGGCCGATGACGACGATGCCAGCCGCTGAAATCACCAGCATCTGTGCGCCCATCGGCAGGCCCTTGGTCAGGATATAGCCCAGCTCGTCCCGGCGCGGCCAGAGCCATGCCCATTCCGCCCCGCGCAGGCGCAGCGGCAGGTCCTTCCAGTAGACATAGCCGACAATGCCGATCATCGAGGCAATCGAGGCAATGGCGGTGGCGAGCGCCGATCCGGCTATGCCCATGGCCGGAACCGGACCGAAGCCTGCAATCAGCAGCGGATTGAGCGCGATATCGAGCACGACCGACAGGATCATGAACTTCAACGGCGTGGCCGCATCGCCACCCCCGCGCAGGCCCATGCCCAGCATTACGGTGATCATGGAGGCAGGCATCGCCACGAAGATCACCCGTAAGTAGATGAGCGCCATGGCATAAGTTTCGCCCGGCGCGGCCATCGCGGTCAGCAGCTCGGGTGCGAAAATCCACCCCAGCGTGCCGATCACCAGCGAAAGCAGCACGCAAAAGCCCACCGCCGAACCGAACGTGCGCCGCGCGGCCAGAACATCGCCTGCGCCAAATGCCTGCCCGATCTTGACCGTGGCGGCCATGCCGAAGCCGAACGCCGCGGCAAAGACCAAGAACATCACCACGTTGGCGTTGGCCGTGGCGGCCAGCGCGCCTTCGCCCAGCAACTGGCCCACCCAGATCGAATTGATCGATCCGTTCAGCGATTGCAGAATGTTGGAGGCAAGCGTCGGCGCGGCAAACAGCACCAGCGTTTTGAGAATAGGCCCGCTGGTCAGATCGCGACCGCCAGAGCGGGCACCTGATTGCGGGCGGGCCATGCTCGCTGCCAAGAACTCAGTCCTTTTTCAGCGCAGCAAGCGCTGCAAAGGCGCCCGAGGCAACATCGCCGCCAAGCTTATGTTCGGCCCGCGCCTTGTCGGCATTGGGCCCTTCGGCGAAGGGATCGATGGCAAGCGCCAGGCTCTGCGCCACAGCCTCGCCAAGATCGAAGGAGGTGCCTTCGTACTCGATTTCGTCGCAATCGTCGGCGGTAATCTCGATTTCCTCGTCAGGCGCAAGCGGCGCGCGCGGGGGCACAAAGCGCAAGGCCACCGGCTCGCTGATCTTGACCGGAAAGTCCTCACCCGAAACCGCGCACATCTGCACGATGCTGGCGGCAAGGTGGCCTTTTGCCTCAACCTTCTGGCCATCGACCGTAAGGCGCAGCTCTGCGCGCATTGAATCGATGGACGTTATGCCAAACCGTCCTGCCAGCCTGTGGCGGGCTGCTTCATCGGGCACGAGCACGATCGGTTCATCGCCAATCTGGCGCAAGTCCACGATGTGCGGAAATTCCGGCCCGGCTGGATCGTGTGCGCTCATTTTCCGATCTCTGCGTCCAGCACGCGGAAAGCTGGCACCAGATCGAGCCCGGCGGCAAAGGCGCGGGCGCGGCGAGCAACGAGCAGCGGATCGGTGCCTTCGTGCAGGCTGACATTGCGCGCTACGGCTTCGGCCATCACGGTTTCATCGCTTGAGGTAAGTCCTTCGCGATAGGCCCCAAGGCGGCCGCCCAGAACGCTCATCAGCTTGCCCATGCGCTTGCCCACCACCAGATCGCCCACGCCGCTTTCGCGCAACTGGCCGTCCATGTCATCGACAAACAGTTCGGTCAGCCGCACCGAAGGTTCGACCAGTTCGGCATCGCGTTCCATGCGGATCATCACGATGGACAGGATCAGCGTGATCATGTCGAATCGCCCAGCCACGGTATCGGCCACGCCGCAATCGCGGTACCATTCCTTCTCGCGCGCGATTTCCACCGTGCGGTGCCACAGCGGCCGCGCGACGGCACGGTCATCGTCCTTCTGTCCGAACAGCTTTCCCAACAATGACATTGCGCTTGATCCTTGGTATCTGGCCTGTTCAGGGGCGATTAAATCATTACCGTCCAGCAGGCCTTGGCGGATGCTGGCGGCATTGCGGTAATCCCGATTGGACCCTAAGGGCTTGTCAGCGGGACCGGGCGATAGTGGTTGTGCATATTCTATGCAAATGGGCATGACGGCCTGAGAGTAAAGAGCGGAGTTTGCGAATGCGGAACAGTCGGCTGATGGTGCAGGGTGCAGGAATGCTTGCGCTGTGCGTGGTGGCGGCAGGTTGCACCAGCATCAAGGACCACCGCGGCTACATCATCGATGAAGTGCTGGTGTCCTCGGTCCAGCCGGGCGTGGATAACAAGCAATCGGTGGAACGCGCGCTTGGCCGCCCGACCTTCACGAGCCAGTATGGCAAGGAAGCTTGGTACTACGTGGCGATGAACACCAAGCAGCGCCCGTTCAACCGCCCGCGCACTTCGGACCAGAGCATTCTGGTCGTTGATTTTGACCCGAAGGGCAACGTCGCCTCGCTCAGCCGCGAAGGCATGGAAAAGGTCGCGCGCCTTTCGCCTGAGAGCGACAAGACCGAGACGCTGGGCCGCGACCGGTCGTTCTTCCAGGATCTGTTCGGCAATATCGGCGCGGTCGGCGCGATTCCCGGCGGGCAGGGACAGGCTCCGGGCGGCACGGGTCCGAACGGCAGCTAATCAGTACTGCTTGAAATCCATGCACTGCGCCTCATATCGCAGAGCATGGACGATAGCAGGGCGAGCCACGGCCTTATCCAGTGGCACGGCACCACCATCATCGGGGTGAAAAAGAACGGCCGCACCGTCATCGCTGGTGACGGGCAGGTTTCCATGGGCAACACGGTGATGAAGCCCAATGCCCGCAAGGTGCGACGCATCGGAGACGGCAAGGTCATCGCCGGGTTTGCCGGGGCGACAGCCGATGCGTTCACTTTGTTTGAACGGCTTGAGCGCAAGCTGGAGCAGCACCGCGGCCAATTGATGCGTGCGGCGGTGGAACTCGCTAAGGACTGGCGGACCGACAAGTATCTGCGCAATCTTGAAGCGCTGATGATCGTGGCGGATGCTGAAACGCTGCTGATTCTGACCGGCAATGGCGATGTGCTGGAACCGGAAGGCGGGATCGCGGCCATCGGTTCGGGCGGAAACTATGCTCTCGCCGCCGCCAAGGCGTTGGACGATTACGAGGACGACGCCGAAAAGATCGCCCGCCGCGCCATGCAGGTGGCCGCCGAAGTCTGCGTCTTCACCAACGACCGCGTGACGGTCGAGGAAGTCTGAACTGATCCATCCCCGTTCGTGTCGAGCGAAGTCGAGACACGCGAGCGCCGAAGTGTCTCGACTTCGCTCGACACGAACGGATGTTGTGAGATTGCCATGACCGAATTCCTTACCCCAAAAGCCATTGTCCGCGCGCTGGACGAGCATATCGTTGGCCAGACCGATGCCAAGAAAGCCGTCGCCGTGGCGCTGCGCAATCGCTGGCGGCGGCAGCGGTTGTCGGCTGAGTTGCGCGATGAGGTGACGCCCAAGAACATCCTGATGATCGGGCCGACGGGCTGCGGCAAGACTGAAATCAGCCGCCGCCTGGCCAAGCTGGCCGATGCCCCGTTTATCAAGGTCGAGGCGACCAAGTTCACCGAGGTCGGCTATGTTGGCCGCGATGTGGAACAGATTGCCCGCGATCTGGTGGAAGAGGCGATCCGGCTGGAAAAGGAACGCCGCCGCGAAGCCGTGCGCGAGGCTGCCAGCAAGGCCGCGATGGACCGTCTGCTGAAAGCGCTGGTCGGCGATGGCGCGAGCGAGGCAACGCGCGAGAGCTTCAAGGCGCGGCTGGCCGATGGTTCGATGAACGAGGTCGAGGTTGAGATCGAGGTGGAAGATGCGCCTTCGATGCCGATGGAGATTCCGGGCATGGGCGGCGGCGTTGGCATGATCAATCTGTCGGACATGATGGGCAAGGCATTCGGCAAGCAGAACCTCAAGCGCCGCAAGATGCGCGTGGCCGATGCCTGGGACAAGCTGGTCGAGGAAGAAGCCGAAAAGCGCATGGATCAGGATGATGTCCAGCGTGAGGCGATCCGCAATGCCGAAACCAACGGCATCGTGTTCCTGGACGAGATCGACAAGATTGCGGTGTCCGATGTGCGTGGCGGTTCTGTTTCGCGCGAAGGCGTGCAGCGCGATCTGCTGCCGCTCATCGAAGGCACCACGGTCGCCACCAAGTATGGCCCGATGAAGACCGACCATGTCCTGTTCATCGCCAGCGGCGCGTTCCATGTGGCCAAGCCCAGCGATATGCTGCCCGAATTGCAGGGCCGCTTGCCGATCCGCGTGGAGTTGCAGGCGCTGACCGAAGACGATTTCGTGCGCATCCTCTCGGTAACGCGCGCCAATCTGGTCGAACAATACCGCGCGCTGATCGCCACCGAGAACGTGACGCTGGACTTCACGCCCGAAGCGATCCGCGCGATTGCCCGCACGGCGGCGCAAGTGAACGAAAGCGTCGAAAACATCGGCGCGCGGCGCTTGCAAACGGTGATGGAAAAGCTGCTGGAAGAAGTAAGCTTCGAAGCCGAGGACCGCACAGGCGAGACGGTGCTGATCGACGAGGCCTATGTGGCGGGCAAGTTGACCGCACTGGCAGGCAACGCTGATCTTTCGAAGTATATCTTGTAAGCGTGCGCCCCCGCACAGGCGGGGGCCGCGTGCGTTTGACTGAACGGTTCCGTAACAACACCAAGGCCCCCGCCTTCGCGGGGGCGCAGTGCTGTGTTATGACTTCTCCATGACCTACCAGACTCCCGATAACCGCCCCGTTTACCGCCTTCTCACCGGCAAGGATGACCGTGCCTTTTGCGATCGCGTGTCCGAGGCGCTGGAGCAGGGTTGGCGGCTCTATGGCTCGCCATCGATGACCTATGACGGCGGGATGGACTGCATCAAGGTGGCGCAGGCCGTGGTGTGGCATGAGGCTGATGTGGTGAAGTGAGCGGGTTCAGCATCCGGCAGCTTGAGCAAGGTGATGGATCATCGCTCGAATCCGTGAACGCGCTTTTTGCTGAAGTGTTCGAGGACTCTGATAGTTATGCCAGCGCCCGGCCAGACCGGGCCTATCTCGAACGCTTGCTGTCACTACCGCATTTCGTAGCTTTGGCGGCAGAGCGTGACGGCGCGGTTATCGGTGCGCTCGTCGGTTATGAACTTGAGAAGTTCGAACAGGCCCGCAGTGAATTCTACATCTATGATCTGGGCGTAGCAAAGTGGCATCGCCGGAAAGGCGTTGCCACGGCTCTGATCGAAGCTTGTGTGCTTATCGCTGGCAAGCGGGGCGCACATGTCGTGTTTGTGCAGGCGGATTATGAAGATCCACCTGCCATCGCGCTTTATGAGAAACTGGGCAGGCGCGCCGAAGTCCTCCACTTCGACATAGCGGTCACTCCGCCGCCTCGCTGACCTCGGCGCTTTCCTGCGCCTGTCGCGCCCACATCTCGGCATAGAGACCGTCGCGGCGCAGCAGGTCCGTATGGCTGCCCTGTTCCGCCAGACGCCCTTGATCCAGCACCAGAATCGTGTCCGAATCCGCAATGGTGGAAAGACGGTGTGCGATCGAGATCGTCGTGCGCTGGCTGGCAACGTCGCGCATCGTGGTGAGGATGTCCTGCTCGGTGCGGCTGTCTAGCGCGCTGGTCGCTTCATCAAACAGCACGATGGGCGGGTTCTTCACCAATGTGCGCGCAATGGCCACGCGCTGCTTTTCGCCGCCGGAGAGCTTCAGTCCGCGTTCGCCGACTTCGGTGTCATAGCCCTTGGGCAAGCGCGCAATGAACTCGGCAATGGAGGCACCGCGTGCGGCGGCTTCGACTTCGGCCATGCCAGCGCCATCGCGGCCATAGGCGATGTTGTAGCCGATGGTGTCGTTGAACAGGACTGAATCCTGCGGCACGATGCCGAGTGCTGCGCGCAAGCTGGCTTGCGTGATCTTCGCAATGTCTTGCCCGTCGATCAGGATGCGGCCGTCCCATGGATCGTAGAAGCGGAACAGCAGGCGCGCGATGGTCGATTTGCCCGCACCCGATGGCCCGACGATGGCAAGGCGGCTGCCTGCGGGCACTTCGAATGACAGGCCGTGCAGAATCTCGCGGTCCCGGTCATAGCCGAACACGACATTTTCGAACGTCACGCCAGGCCGCTGGATCACCAATGCAGGCGCGCCCGGCACATCAGCCACTTCGACCGGCGTATCGATCAAGCGGAACATTTCGGCCATGTCGATCAGGCCCTGCCGGATCGTGCGATAGACCATGCCCAGCATGTCGAGCGGGCGGAATAGCTGGGTGAGGTAGGTGTTGACGAACACGAGGTCGCCCACAGTGAGCTTCCCTTGCGACCAGCCCCACACCGTCCACGCCATCGCGCCTGCCATCAGCAGGTTGACGATCACGGCCTGCGCAATGTTCAGCAGGCCAAGGCTGTTCTCGCTCTTCACCGCAGCATCGGCATAGGCGCGGGCGGCGGAGGCATAACGCGCCTCTTCGCGCGATTCGGCGCCGAAGTATTTCACCGTCTCATAATTCAGCAGCGAATCGACGGCGCGCGAGAGGGCTTGGCCGTCCAACCGGTTCATCTTCTCGCGCAGAGCCGAGCGCCACTCGGTGATCGTGCGGGTGACATAGACATAGGCAATGACCGCAAGGATCGTTGCTGTCACCAGCCCCAGCCCGAAATTGATCCAGAAGATCACGATCACCGCGGTCAGTTCGATCACGGTCGGCGCAATGTTGAACAGCAGAAAGTAGAGCATCGTGTCGATGCTCTTGGTCCCGCGCTCGATCACTTTGGTCACTTCACCGGTGCGGCGAGCGAGGTGGAAGCGCAACGACAGACGGTGCAGGCGGGCAAACACGTTTTCGGCCAGATGTCGCGTGGCATCCTGTCCTACCCGCTCGAACACGATGTTGCGCAAGTTATCGAACAACACGCCCGCAAAGCGCCCGAGCGCATAGGCCAGCACGAACGCCATCGCCACGGTCAGCGCAGGCTGCGCCCCTTCAGGAAGCGTCATCGCATCGACCGCCTTCTTGTAGGCGAAGGGCAGGGCGAGCGTTGTCGCCTTGCCCAGCAGCACCATCAGCAGCGCGCCCAGCACCCGGCGGCGCAAGACTGCGTTATCGGCAGGCCAGAGATAGGGCAGGAAGCGCTTGAGCGTGGCCCAGCCATCGTGGCGGGCGTCCTTGGGACTCGTATAGGTATCAGGTGGCATGGCGTCTCACATAGGGGCCGTGCCCAACTATACCAGAGCTTTGGCCAAAGCTCTGGTTTCCCGGATCAGTAGTTCACGCCCCAATGGTCTGCGCTGGCGATCCCGGTAGGCAGGTCAAACAGGATGCGTTTTGTCGAAAAATCGATCGCCACGCGCCTGAACATGCGCAGTTGCGCCATGCCCATCAACATCGCCGGACGCTTGGCCAATCCCAGCCGGTGAAAGGCCGGCGAATCGGCAAAGGCAAGGAACGTGTTGTGCATTTTCAGCCCGGTGACCTCGATGGTGGAGGCCATGATCAGGTCTGCGCTCAATTGCTGGCCGGTAACCGAGTAAAGCGTGGTCTGTTCAGCCTTGCGCCGCCGAGTCAGGGCATTGCGCAGCGCCATGTTGCCGATGGAACTGTCAGACCCTGTATCGATCACGATGTCGGTGCGCACGCCATCGACCACGGCGTTGGTCATGATCAGCTGGCCCGAACGCCGCCGGGCGTTGACCACGATTTCGAAGCCCTTTGATCCGCCCAGCGATTTGGCATCGCCGATGGTAATGGCGTCCTTCGGGAAATCGATCAGCACGCGCTGCTCCTGCAGACTGTCGAGCCCGACAATGCCGTCTGCGCCGATGTGCTGCTGTTCAAGTAGCGGTGCGGTCAGTGTGTAGTAGGTGCGTTTGCCCAGGCTGATCTCGTCCACATCAACCAGTTCAACCGCTTGCGACCCGGCCACGCCCACCACAACGCCGTTGCCCGTAACCGGCAGGCCCATCGTGGTGGCGATCTGGCGCGACAGCACGGTGCGTTCCGAGCCGGTGTCGATCAGAAAGCGGAAAGGGCCATGCGATCCGATCTGCACCGGCACGGTCATCCGGTCATACCGGTCGTCGGTGATCTTGACGAGTTCGGTGTTTCCGGTCGGTAGCAGCGGATCTTCAGCTGCACGTGCCGGTGCATGCGTCATCACCAAAGCTGCAGCCAAACCAGCGAAACCCAAGCGCATCACACTTCTCCCGTAGGCCAAGTTTACGCCTGTTTTGACAAAGTCTCCAGCCTGTTCGATCGGGTGCTTAACGCCGTGGCAATCCCCTGCCGCTATGCGGGCATGATGAGCATGGATTCGGCATCTCCCACCTGGCGCACGCGCGCCATCGGTCTGGCAGAAACAGCGGCGCGCGCCGTGGGCTATGACAAGACGCATATCACGCGCGTTGTCGCCTATCGCGAGATTGACGCTTGGCTTGATAAGCGCGGGACGCAGAACCTTGACGCGCTGGAGATTTCGGCCGGCTGGAAGTGGCGGCAGCGCCAGTGGGGCAGCTATACCGAGATGAACTGGCCCGACCATGACATCTGCAACGATGTGCTGGACGCCAAGTTTGACGTCATCATTGCCGATAATGTGTGGGAGCACCTGCTCTATCCCTATCGCGCGGCCAAGAATGTGCGCGCGATGCTGAAGCCCGGCGGCGTATTCATCAACATCACCCCGTTTCTGATCCGTTATCACCCTATCCCCACCGATTGTTCGCGCTGGACGCAGCTGGGCATGGTGCATTTCCTTGAGGAATGCGGCTTTGATCCGGCAAGAATCGAAACTGGCGGCTGGGGCAATGCCGCCGCCGTGCGCGGGAACCTGTTCCGTTGGGCGCGAGCGGGGTGGCAAAAGCGCTTTGCCAATGACGAGCGTTTCCCGGTGACGATCTGGGCGATGGCTGAAGCATGATCAACGGCGGCGCAGATGCTGCGCCAGTCGCAGTGGTGGTCCTCGCGCACAACGAGGAACGCCGCATTGCCCGCTGCCTGGCAACACTACCCCTGTCGGATGCAGGGTTTGCGATCCACGTCGTCGTCAATGGCTCGCGTGACAGCACGGCGGCCATCGTTGCCAGCATCGCCGCGCAGCACGATAATCTAACGCTGCATGACTGGCCCGAGCCGGGCAAGGCGCGTAGTTGGAACCGCATCGTCCTCGACACCCTGCCTTCCGGTTCGCCCGCGGTGGTGCTGGTCGATGGCGATGCCGAAGTGGCAGCAGGTGCGATTCCTGCGCTGTTGGCTGCGTTTGATTCGCACCCTGAAGCGAATCTGGCCTCCGCGCCGCCGCTCAATGGCCGCCGTGCTGATCACTATCGTCGCCTTATGCTCCAATCGCACGGGGTCTTCGGCGATCTTTATGCCCTGCGCGGCAGTTTTGTGGACCGGCTGCGCGCCAGCGGCATTCGTCTGCCGGTCGACCTGGTGGGGGATGACGGCCTAGTCGGTGCGCTGGCCAAGACCGATCTTGGCGCACTGTCGCAATGGCGCGATGAGCGGGTGTGTCCCGTTATGGCAGCAGGGTTTCGGTGTGAGCCCTTTGCTCCGCTCAATCCGCGCAGTTGGCGCATGCAACATGGCCGCATGATCAATTATGCGGTGCGCCACTTTCAGGACCGCATCATTACCCACGTGTTGCGTGATCAAGGGCCGGAGGGCTTGCCGGAACGGTTGGCCAGCCTCTATCCGCAGCATCTGTCCGGATTCAAGCCGCGCGGCGGCCTATGGTCCTGGTTTGACCGGCGCGCTCTTGCCCGGATGCAGGCAAAAGCGCTTTAGGCAGCCGCCGCTTCGGGCTTGCGGCGGATCAGCGCCCAGATTTGGCCAAGCGCCTTGCGGTCGGTGGTGTGGATGACCGCTGTATAGGCAGCGATGCCGATTGCCACTAGCAAGCCCAGATGCAGCAAGGGCAGGGCATCGAGCCTAGCCGCGATTACCCATCGATCTGCAGTCCACACAATGGCGCCCATCGCGATGCTGCTACCCACCGGCAAAGCCAGCGGCTCCCACATATCGCCAAGACCTATACCGAGCGCCGGACGTGACAGCAGAATGGTCGCCAGCAGCAGCAGAGGTGCTGCCACGCACCAGATCGCAGCCACGGCGATGATCCCAAATTGCGCGGCACCGATGAACGAGGCTGCAAAAATCACGGCTCCGGCAATGGCCGTGCGCACCGGCACGCCCGGTTTGCCGATGGCATTGAGAGCGGGGGCAAACAGGATCTGCAGCGTCATGAAGGGCATCGCCAAAGCCATGAATTCGATCAGCGGCGGAAGTTCGCTCCATGTCGGGCCGAACAGGGTCGCGACCAGCGGCTTGGCACTGACAGCCATGCCCACATAAAGCGGCGCGGCAATCAGCATGATCAGGCGGGCCGAGCGCAGGAAGGACCAACGCAGCGCTGGCAGATCGTCCTGCAGGCGCGAATAGGCCGGGAACGCCACTTCGTTAAGCGGCGGCACGAAGCGCGAATAGAAGATCGTCGCCAGAAACACGGCCTGCGAATAAACGCCGACTTCGTGCGGGGTCAGCTTGCGCCCGATCACGAAGATGTCACTCTGCGTCTGCACCAGCCAGAACAGTTGGGTCAGCAAGATGGCAAGGCCAAAGCGGAAGATATTCCCGCACCCGCGAAAATCGAAACTTGGCCAAACCAGCGATCGCGCAAGCACCGTCAGGCCGATGGCCCGCACCCAGAACATCACGATCGGCGCATAGACCAGCGTCCACACGCCAAAGTCCGCCCAAGCCATGGCCAGCGAGATCACGGCGCCCGTCACGGCCGATGTCAGATTGACCACGGCCTGGCTGCGGAAATCGAGCCGGCGCCCCATCAGCACTTCGGGAATCGCGATGAACGGCGTTGAGATATAGATCAGCGTCTGCACGCGCAGCATGTCGGCAACAACGGGCTGGCCATAGTATGCTGCAACAGCAGGAGCTGAAAACCACTGGACGGCCGCAATCAGGACGTTGGCCGAAAGCAGCAAGCCGAATGCCTGCCGAATGCGGAACTGATCAAGGTCGCGCTCCTGTATAAGGGCGCTGGCGAAGCCATAGCCATTGAGGAACGTCAGAAAGCTCAGCATCACGAGCGACATGGCAAACAAGCCATAGTCTGCAGGCGATAGCAGTCGCATCACGATCAATGTGGAGGACCAACTGACGATCTGTGCGGCAATCTGGCTGCCTGATCGCCAGATGATTGCTTTCTTTACATCACCCGCCAGCGTTTCCTGCCCGGCAAGCGGTGCAGGTTCGAACGACTCACGCGGGGCCGTTGGCGTCATTGCAGGTGTCGATATCTTGTTCATGCCACACAGCCCTTACAGCGTGGGCCGTTAACCCGGTGTTACGGGCAGTGTGGCGGGAAGCTGGGCATATGCAGCAACTCGGTCTGAATTGGGCCGAACGGGGCCAAACTGAGAAATTTCAGAAAAAAGTCAAAACGACTGTTGACCCGAATCGCGAGTGGACTTAGAGGGCCTCTCACCGCAGCGGAGTTGCTGAGCAGCTTTGGAGCGGTCGCCGACATAGACGGACACTCAGTCC
>NCGO01000015.1 GCA_002256985.1 Novosphingobium sp. 28-62-57 | reverse complement strand
TCGGGCTTGAAATATCGACATATTCCTGCGCCCTCCTTCCTTGCACCTGGCCGTTTTGCCTCAAACCTCGACGGTGTGGTTTATGAGTTTACGGCCTAGATGGCGATCCAGAACCAGAGCCCGTTCGTGTCGAGCCCTTCGACTTGCTCAGGATAAACCTCGGGCATTGCCCGAAGTCGAGATACCTTCTGGCGTGTCTCGACTTCGCTCGACACGAACGGGTGTTTGATTGAAATAGACGCTGCGTTCTAACCCTTTGTCGGCTTGGTCTTTTTCAGCTTGTGGGCTTCGATCAGTTCGTCCAATTCGGCAACCCGCATGCGTTCCTTCGTGTCCTTGGCCAGACCCTTGAGGCGGCAGCTTGCCCACAGGCTTTTGCGTTCGGATTCGAGCGCCTTCAGATACAGATCGGCCATGAAATTTTTGCCTCGTAAACTTTGGTAATTTCGGGAACTGAGATGGGTAGTTGACCGGCTTTACCGGCGCTACCGGCGTGATCGGTGGCCATGATTTTTTGCCGCCACCTGTGCAGCATTCTGGGCAAGGTCAGCACGCTCTCGGCGGGTCGAGCGGCTGGCCGAATTGGTTGATTCCTCGGCGGCCAATTTGCGCCAACGATCGAAGCGTGCGGGATCAAGCGTGCCCTGTGCAACGGCGGCCTTGATGCTGCACCCGGCCTCTCGCTCATGCGAACAGTTGGAAAAGCGGCACTCCAGCGCCAGTTGCACGATATCGTCAAAAACGTCGGCGATGCCCGCGGCGACCTCGGACAATTGCAACTCGCGCATGCCCGGTGTGTCCATCAGCCATCCGCCGCCTTCCAGACGGTGCATTTCACGCACGGTGGTGGTGTGGCGACCTTTGCCGTCCTCTTCGCGGACGGGCTGAGTCGCAATATCGTCTCGGCCGGTCAGTGTGTTGACCAAGGTTGATTTGCCGACGCCCGATGAGCCCAGCAGAGCAACGGTCTGGCCCGGCCCACACCATGGCGCAAGCCGCGCAACGCTTTGCGCATCGCGAGCATTTATGGCTTCTACTACGATATCGGGCTGCAGAGCGCGGGCCTTGGCGATATAAGTCTCAGTATTGTCTGCAAGATCCGCTTTGGTCAGCACGATAACCGGCGTTACCTCCACTTCGCGCGCCAGCACCAGATAGCGTTCGATTCGCGCAACGTTGAAATCCTGATTGCACGATGCGACGACGAACAGCGTATCGACGTTTGCGGCGATGACCTGCAACTTCTGGCGCTCTCCGGCAGCAAGCCGCTTGAACAAGTTGGCGCGCTGCAAAAGCCGGATGGGTTCGAGGGTATCGCGGTCAAGCAGCAGCCAATCGCCGACAGCCGGACGGTCTGCCTCGGCATCTGCGCCGGGGATGCGCGGCTCGATCAGCATCTGGATGTCGGCACCTGCCACCGCAATCTTGCCGCGATGTACGGCCATCACCCGGACCGGCACGGAGCCCGCGTCTTCAGTGTCCGACATCTGGTCGCTGAAGAAGGAGGTCCAGCCGAGTTCGGCCAAGGGGGGGCTGTGGGCGGGCATAAAGTTTGCGGTGCGGCTTTCAAAGCGACGTGATGGGCGTGCCGTAGTCCGCATCACGCGCTTGCGCACTCAAAATCAGGGTGCGCCACATCCTGTTATTGCAAGGGGCCGTTTTTCAAGCGTTTACGGCTGAGGAACGGCGGATGGGCCGTTGCGGATGCTGGAATATTCGGCTTCGGCCTGCTGCATTTTCTGAGTGCCGCTGGAAACAAGCTGCTCGCCATTCATGCGTTCGGTGCGCGAATCTTCGATCTGGCGTTGCGCCTTGACCATCTTCTCCTGCGCGTTCTTCAGGTCCTTTTCGCCATCGGCGGCGCGTTTGGCGCTGCGGGAGAGGAGCTTCTGCCCCTCGCGCTGATCGCGTTGGCCGTCAGTCCATGTCTTGCCGCGAGCGGTTATATCGCCGCCACGTTCGGCCATGCGCTGGCCATTATCCATGCCGCCTGATCCGCCTGACGCGCAGGCCGTCAACGCAAAAGCTGAAGCGGCTACCATTGTTACGTTGAAAAGATTTGAGATTCTCATGACATTTTCCTTTGGCAACCAACAAACGGCATTACCAACGGAGAAAAATTGCCATTCCACAGATAACGGTAACAGAACGTCCGAAATGCCTGTTGTATCCCGGCTCAGAAATTATTCTGACAAATAAGTTCGCGTGAACAGTCTTGAAGCTCTGACTTCAGACGTTCTTGTCAGCTTCCTGCTTTCTTGCCTCAGCCGCTGCCTTGTCCTTGGCGATCTCGCGGTTGATCGAGCGCAGTTGCCACAGGCCAAAGCCCAATGCGATGCCGGCGAACACGACGATTTCGATCCACCCGAAGTTTTCACCGACAGCGTTCATGCAGGCACTCCTGTCTCTAGACCAAGCTTTTGCGCCAGAAACGTCCCGATCAGGTCTGCGGCGCGCTCAGGCTGTTCTTCGTGCGCCAGATGGCCCAGCATCGGCAACACTTCCAGACGGCAATCGGGGATGAGTTTGGCCGCGCGCTCCACCGAATCAAGCGGCACGGCCTTGTCGGCGCTCGAATGGACCAACAGGACCGGGCTGGCGATTTTCGGCAGCAGGCGGCTTAAGGCTTCCAGATCCCAACTGGCCATCATCTCCATCGCGCCGCCACAGTGGCGATGGTGGCTCATCAAGGCTTCATAGGCGGCGATGCCCTGAGCATCGATTTTCGACCCGGTAGCGCGGCCCAGAAAGCGCCCCGTCTCGCCGGGGATGCGCGCAATTCCGGCCAGCATTCGGGGGACGAAAGGGTTGATGAACAACGCTTTGGCCAGCGATGGAAACAGCTTTGCGGCAAGGCCGGGGAAGGGCATCAGCGCAGGGTTGAAGCCGACGACGGGCGTCTCGCGCCCCTGCAGGTGGACCAGCTGCAGTGCCATGGCCGCCCCTGCCGAATGTCCCGCAATCAGGGCAGGGCTGGCTTCCAGCTTGGCGAGCAGATCGGTCAGCGCGCTGGCCATGCCGTTCAGCGTCAGCCCCTGCTTCGGGCGGCCTGTGGTAAAGCCGTGGCCCGGCAGATCCGGCGCGATCACGGTGAAGTTCCGGGCCAGCAGCGGCAGCACATCGCGCCAGCTGTGCGTGGCCGCGCCCGTGCCATGGAGCAGCAGCACGGCGGGGCCTTCGCCCGCCACTTGCACGTGCCATTTCAGCCCCGGCGTTTCGACAAAGCGGCTGGTTGTTCGGTTGGGCCAATTGCGGCCATCAACATCCCAGCGTGGTCCGCTCATGCCCGCTTCCTTTCCGGCTGCGTGGCAAGGGCAACCGCAGCGTTAAGCGTTTTGGCATCGGCAAAGGGCAGCGGCAAGTAGCGCGCGCGCATCGCTTCGGCCACGCGGGCAGCTTCGGGGCGGGGGCGGGGCGAGATGTCGATCACCACGGCATCGATCCGCGCCTCGGCAATCGCGCGCGCGGCGGTGAGCGCATCGGCATTGGCCTGCGCGCGGCCGGGGGAGCCATCGGCGGCGATGTTGGCGCTCCCGTCAGTTAGAAACACCAGCATCGGCGTGCGCCCGCGCGAGGCGATGGCATCGGCCAGTTGGCGGGCGAGCGCGATACCGCTGGCGAGCGGCGTGCCGCCGCCACCGGGCAGTTCCGACAAGGCGCGCTTGGCGCGAGTCAGCGAGCGGGTGGGGGGCAGCAGCAGCTCTGCGCCTGCGCCGCGAAATGCCAGGAGCGCCACTTCGGCTCGCTTTACATAGGCTTGCGCAAGGATCAGTTCGACCGCGCCCTTGGCCTCGGCAAGCCGCGACATGGCCGCAGAGCCGGAAGCATCCACGCAGAACAGCGTAACCGTCGTGCTGCGCTCTTCAAAGCGGCGCACGCGCAGATCATCGCGGCGGAAGCGGATGGGGCCTGCGCCTTCCGGGGCAGGATCGCGGCGGCGCAGCGGCTGCCAGGGGATTGCAGCGCGCAGCGTATCGACCAGCGCCATACGCACGCCGCCGCCGGGCATGCCGGGCCGCGCGCCCAGCGGCTTGCCGCGCATGGCAGAGCCCGTGCGACGACCCTGTCCGCCACCGCGCGCCGAGCGCTGGGCGCGGCCCTTGGCGATCAGGTCCAGCACATCGGGCGGGATCATCGCGCGGGCAGCTTCGATCAGCAGGTCTTCGGGAATGTCGGGCGGGGTATCGTCATCGTCGTTGTCGCTGCGGTCCTGTTCAGCCTCGGGCGGTTCGGGCTCCGGTTCGGGAGGAGGGGGCGGCGGTGCTTGCTCCTCAGGCGGCAGCTGCGTGGCGCGCGGGGCGATGACGAGGCGCGTGGCGACCTCAAGGTCGGCCATTTCCGCAAGGTCACGCCCTGCCAATGCGGCGTGGGCGCGGGCAGCGGCGGCGGATTGGAGCAGGGGACGGAGCGAGGCAACGCCCAGCGCTGTGGCCGTGGCGGCAAGCGCGCTCAATTCATCGCTGTCGAGTGTTGCGGCAGGGCAAGACGCTGTCCGCTCAGGCAGTGGCGTGGCCAGATCGGCAGGGCGCACCGCATTTAGCGAGAGGTCGAACGCGATCCGTTCCATTAGGGCGGGCGGGGGGCGGTCATCGCCGTCAGCGCCATCGTCCAGAAGGATCAGCACAAACGCGCCGTCGTTATCCATCGCCTGCGCCACGCGGCCCGCAATGTCGATGCGCAGGCGTTCGGCCATGGGCACGATCAGCACGCCGCCCGTAACTTCCGCCAGCAGGCCGCGCTGGAGCACAAGTGTGCCGCTCGAAAGGCTAGCGGCGATGTCGGTGCCGCCTGACAGGCGATCATCGTCGATATGGCCGGGCAGGCGGCGGAACGGGGTTTCGGGCGGGAGCAGCGTGCGCAGCGCTTCGATCACCATGTCGCGTGCCGGGCCACCCCCGCGCAGGCAAATGCCGCCAAGCGTTCGGCTATGTGCCAGCAGGCGCGCTGCCAGCAGCGCATCTGCAAGCTGATTGTTCATACGAAGTGTTCGGCGATCGCGCGTTCGATCCGGGCGGTCGATCCGCTTTCGTCCAGCACATCGCGGCGGAGGCGGTGACGCAGGGCGAGCGGCGCGATGTGCAACAGATGTTCGCGCCGCACCTGCTTGGCGCCTTTCAGCGCAGCATAAGCACGCGCCGCGCGCATAAGCGTGAGTTCCCCGCGCAGGCCATCAACGCCGATGGCGCTGCACAGGCGCGCGGCATCGACCAGCACGTCATCGGGCACGTCCATCTTGGCCAGACGCTTCTGGCCGCGGGCGATCTGGTGCAGGACCTTGTCGTCTTCTTCGGCCCAACTGGCGGAAAACGCCTCGCTATTCGCATCGTGAGCGGCGCAGCGCCGCATGATTTCCACGCGATCATCAATTGCGCGCGGGGTGCGCACTTCCACCGACAGGCCAAAGCGATCAAGCAATTGCGGGCGCAACTCGCCCTCTTCGGGGTTGCCGCTGCCGATCAGCACAAAGCGCGCCTTGTGCCGCACCGAAAGCCCTTCGCGTTCCACCACATTCTCGCCCGATGCAGCAACATCGAGCAGCAGATCGACCAGATGGTCTTCGAGCAGGTTAATTTCGTCGATATAAAGAAAGCCGCGATGCGCGCGGGCCAGCAGGCCAGGTTCGAACACTTTTTCCCCGGTGCGCAGCGCGCGTTCCAGATCGAGCGAGCCCAGCACGCGGTCTTCGGTGGCGCCCAAAGGCAGGTCGACGAAGGGCACCGGGCGCTTGCTGGCCTTGGTCGCTTCACACGGGCCGGGGCAGGTGCGCGGAGCTTCGGGGGAGCAGCCGAAACGGCAGCCATCCATCACCATGATCGGAGGAAGCAGGCTGGCCAGCGCGCGGGCGGCGGTGGATTTGCCGGTGCCGCGGTCGCCGAAAACCATGACCCCGCCAATGGTGGGATCGACTGCCGCAATCAAAAGCGAGAGTTTCATCTCGTCCTGACCGACAATTGCTGAGAAAGGGAAGCGCGCCATGTGTCAAACACTTTGGACAGTTTACTGCGTCAGGACAAGCGGATTATTTGGGTTTTGTCGTCTTGATCAGCCGATCTTTGAGCATATGCATGGTCCACCACACGCCCAGCACCAGCGGAACAACCAGCAGGCCGATCAGCAAATCGTCTGATATTCCCAGCGCCGTGTCCGGCACGGCATAGAGCGCATACTTGAGCAAGCTGAGCACGTAATAGGACAGCGCGACCGCCGAAAGGCCCTCGACCAGTTGCTGTAGCCGCGCCTGCATCGAGATCGATTGCTCCATTGATCGCAGCAGTTCCGCGTTCTGGTTTTCAATCCGCGTATCGATTCGCGCGCGTAGAATGGATGCCAGTTGCTCGGTGCGGCTGCCAAGCCGCTCGACCCGTTCGTTGGTGGCAAGGCAGGTGTTCATCGCCGGGCGGAACCGGCGCTGGGTAAAGTCCACCAGCGAGGCAAAGCCTTCAACCGGGCGAACATCGAGTTGTTCAAGCCGCTCTTCCACGATCTGGCCATAGGCGCGGGTGGCGTCCATGCGGAATGAAATGGCGGTGGAAACCGAGGCCAGATCCAGCGCAAGGCCCGAAAGCTGTTCCAGCAGACTGTCGTCGCGCGCGTCGCTATCGGCAATGCGATTGGCCAATTCGCGCAGGCGCGCTTCGGCGGCATCCAGTTTTGGCCAGCATTCGCGCGCCACTGGCAGGCCCAGCAGCGCCTTGTTGCGATAGTTGCCCAGCTCCTGCATTCGCTGCAACTGGCGCGAAAGGTCGCGCCGGTCCGCCCCGTTGGCCGCCACGAACAGGCGTCCAAAGCCATCGTCCATGATGCGGAAGTCCGACCAGATGCGTACCGTTTCCCCCAGCATGCTGGAGATCAGCTCGTCCCGGTTCAGCGATTGCCGGTCCAGCAAGTGGGTAACGCTGGCGTCATCTTCACCGACCCACACCCGCGTGCTGCGGATGATCTGGCCGGGCAAGGTCTGTGCCCAGACGATTGCCGCCGCGATGCGCCTGTCGCTTTGCACATCCAGAAAGCCATCTTCGTCGCAAGGTGAGGCAAACAGCGTCAGACTGCTGCCCTCGCTCTGGCGCTCCCACGTGAAGCTGACCGATTCGTTGATCCGGCCTTCACGGTGCGATGGATTGCCGACAACGTCCTTGCCGACCGTCATAGCCTCAATCGCGGCCAGTTCGCTTTCCCGCTCGTCATCGTCGACGGCCAGCACCCATTGCACGATGTGGCATGGCACCGGCAAGACCGGCCAGCGGCGCAAATGCATCTCGCCAACCGCGCGGCGCCTCAGTTCATGATCGCGCAACGGACGTAACTCCCCTCGCAGGCTGCCGCCAAGGCTTCGCGGTCCCCCAGCACGTGTTCGGGCCAAGAGCTAAGCCAAGTCATCCGGCAGGCCAAATGGAAATCGCGACTGTCTGATCTGCGCCTTATGATCGTTAGGAAAAAGCGTAGAGCCAATCCCGTGCCGATGCTTTGCCCAATGCTGTCAAAGCCACAATCGCGCTTGACCACGTGAACGTTCTCATTTAGGTGAACGTTCACAAGGCGGCGTATTGGCGTCCGCTTGTGTTTTGCATCCGAGCTACGAAATTCAACTTCGTAGCCGGAGAAGGGGGAGGATCATGAGAGTTTCCACGACCCGTTCTGTCGCCGTCCGTGCATCGAGCATGGCCGCTTTGGCGCTGGCACTCGCCAGCCAGAATGCCATGGCGCAAGAAACGTCGGCGCCTGAAGAAGAGCCCGCGGCAGATGCCATTGTCGTCACCGGCATTCGCGCCTCGCTGACGCAGGCGCTCAACATCAAGCGCAGCGCACAGGGCGTTGTCGATGCGATCTCTGCCGAAGACATCGGCAAGTTCCCTGATACCAACCTGGCCGAATCGCTGCAGCGCATCACCGGCGTTTCGATTGACCGTTCGAACGGCGAAGGTTCGACCGTGACCGTTCGCGGCTTTGGTCCGGAATTCAACCTGGTGCTGCTCAATGGTCGCCAGATGCCGACGACCTCGCTTGGCGATGGTGCCAGCGCGCCGTCTTCGCGCTCGTTCGACTTTGCCAACCTGGCATCCGAAGGCGTGTCCGGTGTCGAGGTCTACAAGTCGGGCCGCGCAACTTTGCCGACCGGCGGGATCGGTTCGACCATCAACATCAAGACTCCGCGTCCGCTCGACAAGCCGGGCGTGTCCGGCAGCATCGCCGCGCGTGGCGTCTATGATACCTCACTCAACGAAGGCACGAAGATCACCCCCGAAGTCTCGGGCATCGTTTCGGCCACCTTCGGCGAAGACGACATGTTCGGCGTGCTGGTGACCGGCACCTGGCAGAAGCGTCAGGCCAGCGTCAATCAGGCCAATGTCGGCTGGCGCGATGGTTATCTGGGTTCGGAAAACAACTGGGGTTCGTTGCCGCAGGCACCCGATCCGCGCGCGGCCAACATCACCAACCGTCCGGGGCCGACCGATGTCTATCAGGTGCAGCAGAACGCCAGCTATGATCTCAATGACATTGATCGTGAGCGTCTGAATGGACAGCTCGTGCTGCAGGCCCGTCTGGCCGACAACCTGACCGCGACGTTTGACTACACCTATTCCAGCAACACCGTGCAGGTGCGCAATTCCAACGTCGGCGTGTGGTTCAACTTCAACGACGTGTCGAGCGCTTGGACCAATGGTCCGACCGCGGGGCCGCTGTTCTATTCCGAACGCTTTGGAGCGAACGAAGGCAAGGACCTGTCCTACTCGGGCGCGCTGACCGAGAACCGTTCGGAGAACAATTCGTTCGGCGGAAACCTCAAGTGGAAGAGCGATTTCGGCCTGCGGCTTGAACTGGATGCGCACCATTCAACCGCGCAATCAGGTGCCAACAATCCTTATGGCACCAGCACTTCGGTCGGCACGGCGGTGTTTGGCATTGCTCAGCAGACGGTGAACTACGAGAAGGACCTGCCGGTCATCTCCTACACCATGCATCCGGGCATCAATGCGCTTGACGCAAGCAACATCCAAGCCACGGGCAACGCTTTCCGCAACGCCTTCTTCCGCGACGAAATCAACGAAGCACAGCTGCGCGGCGGCTGGGACTTCGATGACTCGGTCCTCGAAAGCCTCGATTTCGGCGTCGTTTACACCGAAAACAAGGTGCGTTCGGCCTATGGCTTCATTCAGAACGATACCTGGGGCGGATCGACGACCAAGGCGCAGATGCCCGACGATCTGTTCACGCTGGAAACCCTGCCTGACAAGTTCGCCGGCGTTTCGGGTTCCGACGACCCGGCGATGATCCAGAGCTTCTACAAGTTCAATTTCGAAAAGATGGTCGAGTTCCTCGATGGTCTGAATGGCATCTGCGGCGGTGACAACAACTGCCTCTCGCCCTTCCAGGTCGATCGCCGCATCCGCGAACGCACCGTTGCGCCCTATATTCAGGCCAACACCAAGTTCGATCTGTTCCAGAACCCCGCGCACTTCCGCGCAGGGCTGCGTTATGAAAAGACGAACATTACCTCGTCGGCACTGGTGCCGATCCCCACCGGCACGCAGTGGGTATCTGCCAACGAATTCAACCTCGTCTATGGCAACACCACCGATTTCACGACGTTCAAGGGCAGCTATGAGAACTGGCTCCCGGCGGTCGACTTCGACTTCGAACCGATTGAAAACGTCAAGGTTCGCGCCAGCTACAGCCACACCATCACCCGTCCCGACTATGCCTCGATGCAGGGCGGGCGCACGGTGGACCAGCTGTTCCGTATCGGCGGCGGCTTTGGCAGCCAGGGCAACCCGGGGCTTAGCCCGTACAAGTCGAAGAACATCGATGTTTCGGCCGAGTGGTACTACGACAAGGCCAGCTACCTTTCGGTCGGCTTCTTCGACAAGCGCGTGAGCAACTTCATCGCGTCTGACCGGATCGACAGCGAAGCTTTCGGCCTGACCAACCCGGCTGATGGTCCGCGCTATCGCGCTGCCATCGCTGCGCTGGGTGCCAACGCCAGCACGACCGCAGTCCGCAACTACATCTTTGCCAATTATCCCGGCTCGGTGGTTGTCGACAGCTTCGATCCGGCGACCGGCAACTACACCGGCAAGATCCTTGGCCTGCCTGAAGACAACGCGGTCAACTTCCAGATCACCACGCCGATCAACTCGGACCGGACGGCGCGGCTCTATGGCTTCGAATTCGCCATTCAGCACAGCTTCTGGGACACGGGCTTCGGCACGATCCTGAACTACACCGTGGTGAAGGGCGATGCGCGCTATGATGTCACGCAGCCTTCGAGCGTACCCCAGTTTGCGCTGACCGGCCTGTCCGACAGTGCCAACGCGGTGCTGTTCTATGACAAGAACGGTCTGCAGGCCCGCGTTGCCTACAACTGGCGTGACAAGTTCCTTGGCGGCACCGGCCCGAACCCGTTCTTCATCGAGGCCTATGGCCAGGTCGATGCCAGCGCGAGCTGGGAGTTCAAGAAGGGCTACACGCTGTTCGTCGAAGGGATCAACATCACCAATTCGAACCGTCGTGGCCATCTGCGCAGCACGAACAACGTGTTCTTCTCCTCGCCGGGCTATGCCCGTTATCAGGTGGGTGCACGCATCAACTTCTGAGGCCTTGATAACGTTCAAGCAGAATGGGAAAAGGGCCGGACCGAAAGGTCTGGCCCTTCTTCTGAAAACCGGGGCACAGCGGCGCAGATCGCAAACCTCAAGAGGATGAAGTCAGGCACACCATGACCCAGCACGCAGTCCTCGATTCGCTAAAGCATCGCCATCTGCGCGTGCGCACCGATCGTGCCGCCACGCTGGGTGATGCAGTGATGGCATGCCTTGTTATGCCGGCAGAATTCCGCCGCGCGCAGGCCCATTATCCCATCGTGTTCCAGCGTGATCTGGAAAGCGGCAGGCTCTCGGCGCTGGCGCTGTTCGGCTTTGAAAACGGCGAGAACCTGTTTCTGGGCGAGAACGGGTGGGACGCTGCGTGGATTCCGCTGGCCCATGCGGTGCAGCCGTTTCTGATTGGCCGCACCACCGATCCTGCCGCCACGCCGCAAGTCCACATCGATCTGGCCAGCCCGCGCGTTTCGGAAGCCGAGGGTGAACGCCTGTTCGATGACATGGGCAATCCGGCAGCCTTGCTGGAAGACATTGCGCAAAGCCTTGGCGATCTTGATGGTGCCTATCGCGCATCGGGCGCGTTCTACGAAGCGCTGGAGCGGCATGATCTGGTCGAATCGTTCATGTTCGAAGTCCCGCAGGCCGATGGCTCTCGCCAGTCACTGGCAGGCTTCCTGACCATCAACGAAGAGCGGCTGCGCACGTTGCCCGCCGATGTGCTGGGCGAGCTTCACGCCGCCGGACACCTCTTGCCGATCTTCATGGCCGTGGCCTCGGTGGGCCGCTTTGCCGATCTTGTCGCCCGCAAGTCCAGTCGTGCGCACGGTTGAAGTCTTGCCCCAGGTGCAGGATGCCGCAGCGCAGGCGCTGCCCGGCCTGATTGCCAGCGGGGAGGCACCGTTTGTCGTGCGTGGCCTCGTGCGCGAATGGCCGCTGGTTGCGGCGGGGTTGGCCTCGGCGCAAGAGGCGCGAAGCTATCTTTCGGCCCATGCACGCGCGGTCGATCTGCCCTATTCGGTGGCTGCGCCCGATCAGGGCGGAAAGCTGTTTTACGATGCGCAGATGGCGGTCAATTTCCAGATGGCCTCGGGCCGCCTACCCGATGTATTGGCCCGCTTCGATGCAGCAGGCGATCAGCCCACGGTCTATCTCGGCTCGATTGACATCCACCGCTATTTCGATGGCCTGCATCAGGCCAACCACGTGCCTGCCGTGCCGGATGACGCCTTGGCCTCGATCTGGATAGGGAATGCCACGCGGATTGCCGCGCATAACGATCACCCGCGCAATCTGGCGTGCTGCGCGGTCGGGCAGCGGCGCTTCACGCTGTTCCCGCCCGATCAGTTCGCCAATCTCTACCTCGGCCCGCTGGATGTGACGCCCGCTGGACGCCCCGTCTCGCTGGTCGATTTCGACAATCCCGATTTCAGCCGCCACCCGCGCTATCGTGAAGCGCTGGCCCATGCTCAGGTGGTCGACCTGCACCCAGGCGATGCGCTGTTCATCCCCTCGCTGTGGTATCACCATGTCGATGCGACCGCGCCGTTCAACGTGCTGGTCAACTACTGGTGGCGCGATACCCCGCGCTACCTTGGCCAGCCGCAGACCGCGATGACGCACGCGATCATGGCCATCCGCGATCTGCCCGCCGCCGAACGCGCGGTGTGGCGCGACATGTTTGAGCATTACGTCTTCTCCGGCGGCGAAGACGCCCGCGCCCATGTGCCCCAAGCCGGGCAGGGCATCCTCGCCCCCATCGACGCGCGCACCGCCCAGCGCATCCAGCAGTTCCTCCTCAGGAGCCTTAGCCAATGACCACGCCCCATCACCCGCGCCGAATCGTGATCGCCGGAGGCGGCACCGCCGGATGGATGACCGCCGCCGCGCTTGCCCGCACGCTCGGCCCCGTCGCGCAAGTCACGCTGGTGGAAAGCGAACAGATCGGCACCGTGGGCGTAGGCGAAAGCACGATTCCGCCGCTCGTCGCCTACAATCGCATCCTTGGCATTGCCGAGGCCGATTTCATGCGCGCCACGCAGGCCACGTTCAAGCTGGGCATCAATTTCGAAAACTGGCGCGTTGCCGGGGAATCCTATTTCCATTCGTTCGGCGGCACCGGCAAGGATCACTGGTCCGCCGGGTTCCAGCACTTCTGGATGAACGGCCTCACGCGCGGCCATACCGTGCCCTACAGCGAATGGCCAGCCGTTTCGCGCACTTGCCCGAAGACCGCATGAACTATGCCTACCAGCTCGATTCCGGCCTCTATGCCCGTTTCCTGCGCGGCATGGCCGAAGCAGACGGCACCCGCCGGATCGAAGGCAAGATCGCGCAAGTGCAGCTTGATGGCGAAACCGGCGATATCGCCGCGCTTCTGCTCGACAGTGGAGAGCGCATCGAAGGCGATCTGTTCATCGATTGCACCGGCTTCCGCGCGCTCCTGATCGAAGGCGCTTTGCGCGTTGGCTATGACGATTGGTCCAATTGGCTGCCTTGCGACAGCGCCATCGCGATCCAGACCAGCAGCGTGCGCCCACCCGTGCCCTATACCCGCGCCATCGCGCATGAAGCGGGCTGGCAATGGCGCATCCCGTTGCAGCACCGGCAGGGCAATGGCGTGGTTTATTGCAGCGATTTTCTGGGCCACGATGCCGCCTTGGAAAAGCTGCTGTCCACGGTCGAGGGCGAGAAGCTGGTCAAGCCCAACCACATCCGCTTCCGCACCGGCGCGCGGCGCAAACAGTGGCATCGCAATTGCGTGGCCGTGGGCCTTTCGGGCGGGTTCATGGAGCCGTTGGAGTCCACCTCGATCCACCTGATCCAGCGGGCGATCCTGCGCATCGTGCGGATGCTCCCGGCAGGCACGATCAGCCAGCGCGATATCGATGAATTCAACGATCAGCAGTTCACCGATATGGAGCAGATCCGCGATTTCCTCGTCCTGCATTATAAAGTGACCGACCGTCGCGACACGCCGTTCTGGCGGCACGTGGCGGCCATGGATGTGCCGGAAAGCCTTACGCACAAGATCGAACTGTTCCGCGAAACCGGCCGCGTGTTCCGCAAGAACGAGGAGCTTTTTGCCGAGAATTCGTGGGTGCAGGTGATGCTGGGGCAGGGGATCATGCCGCAAAGCCACCACCCCGTTGCGGCCAAGCTGCGCGATGATGAAATGGCGCACTTGCTCACCACCTTGCGCGAACAGGTTGCCCGCACCGTCGCCGCGCTCCCGTCGCATGCCGATTACGTCGCGCGCTATTGCGGCGCAGACATTCCGGCTGCGGCATGAGCATTCTGCTGCTGGCGGCTGCTGCGGCGACGCAACCCAACTGGCAATTGGCCAACTGGCAATTGGTCTGGGCCGATGAATTCGATGGCGCGGCGCTGGATCGCAAGCGCTGGGTTCTGGCCGAAGATTGCTGGGGCGGCGGCAATGAAGAACGCCAGTGCTATACCGCCCGCGATGCCAACCACGAGGTGAAGGACGGCGTCCTGCACATCATCGCGCGCATGGAAAACCACACCGGCCCGGCCTTCACGCTCGACCAGCGCGATAGTGCGGAAAAGTCTGCCGCAAGGCGCACCAAGCCGTTCACCTCGGCGCGCCTGTCTACGGCGGGCAAGGCGGCATGGCTCTATGGCAAAGTGCAGGTCCGTGCCAAATTGCCGCAAGGGCAGGGCACCTGGCCCGCCATCTGGATGCTGCCCGAAGACTGGTCCTATGGCAAATGGGCCTTGTCCGGCGAGATCGACATCATGGAAGCGGTCAATCTGGGCGAGCCTTGCGATCCCTGCGCCTCTGGCCGCGAAGATCGCGTTCTGGGCACGATCCACTTCGGCGGAAAGCCCCCGCGCAACCGATACATCACGGCCGAAACCAGCCTGCCGAATGCAGCCGACCAATTTCACACTTATGAGGTGGAATGGGACGCAGGCGGCATGATCTGGCGGATCGATGGCAAAGACTATGCCCGCCGCGCCCCGCACGAATGGCACACGCTGGCCTCTGACAAGCCCGGCGCACCGTTCGACAAACCCTTCCACCTTATCCTGAACCTCGCCATCGGCGGCCACTTGTCCGAAACCCGCAATGCCAAAGGCGTTGATCCTGCAGGCTATCCAAAAAGGATGGAAATCGATTTCATCCGCGTCTGGCAAAAGCCGGTCAATGCAGATACCGCTGTAGGCGGAACGACGAGCGAGGGTAACTGACGACCATGGCGCGCAGGCGGCAGGCGGTAACGATCAAGCACGTGGCGGCCGATGCGGGCGTCTCGTTGCAGACGGTCAGCCGCGTGATCAACAACGAGGCCAATGTCCGCGCCGAAATGCGCGAAAAGGTGCAGGCCTCGATCGACAAGCTGGGCTATGTGCCCAGCATCGCGGCCCAGCGGATGAGCGGTTCGCGCTCCTACCTGATTCTTGCGCTCAATGACCGGGAACGCACCATTGCCGATTGGCGCGCGCGGCAGGGGACGGATTGGGTAGACCAGATGCTGCTGGGCGGCATGCTGGAATGCGCCGAACACGGCTATCGCCTGATCTTCGAACTGGTCGATACGCACAGCGATCATGTGGAGCGTGAGCTGAGCGCTGCCATTGCCGCGCTTCAGCCCGATGGCGCCATCCTCACCCCGCCGCATTCGGACAATCCGCAGATTCTGGAAGTGCTCGCGCGCCACAATATCCCCTTTGCCCGCATCGGCGCGCAATCGGGTGAACACGGCCTGCCCGAAGGCATCTGCGTTTCGATGGACGACGAAGGCGGCGCAAAGCTGGCCACCAGTCATCTGCTGGAACTGGGGCATCGCCGCATCGGCATGATTTCCGGCCCCGCCGAATACCGCCTCGCCGGTGCGCGCGTTGATGGCTGGCGCGCGGCGATGGATGCTGCTGGGTGCTCCACCGAAGGCCTGCTCGAAGCGGGCGATTTCACTTTCGCTTCGGGTGCGCGCGCGGCCCGGGCACTGCTCATGCGTGAGGATCGGCCTACGGCCATCATCGCCAGCAATGATCAAATGGCGCTGGCCACATCGGAAATCGCAGGCGAACTGGGCCTTGCGATACCGGCGGACCTGTCACTCGTCAGTTTTGACAATACCCCGCTTGTGCGCTTCACGCGCCCTGCCTTGACCGCTGTGGATCAGCCCATTGCCGAAACCACCGCAACCGCGGTGCGCTTGCTGATTTCACTGCAACGCGATGATGTGCCGCGGCTGGAGCCGGTCATCATCCCGATGGGGTTTGTGGTGCGCGGATCAACAGGCGCGCCTGTGGATTGCCTGCAGGAATCGTGACCTTTCAAGAAGCCCGCGACCGGCGGTTTCTGGCGCTCTATGCGCTGGCCTGGGCAGGGGCGACAGTTGCCTATGTCCCGCTGCTCACGCTGCTGTTGCCGATGCATGTCGAACAGCTTGCGGGCAAAGATGCAGTTCGCTGGCTGGCGCTGACCACTTTTGCCGGTGCCATCTTTGCCAGCGCGGCCAATATCGGCGCGGGCTGGCTCAGCGATCTGGTTGGCCGGCGCAGGCCCTTCGTGGTCGCCGGGCTGGCGCTGTCCACGGCGATGCTGCTGGCCATGCCCCATGCCGCCACGCTGGGCGCGCTGCTGGGCGTGATCGTGATCTGGCAATTGGGCCTGAACCTGATGCTCGGGCCGCTGTCTGCCTGGGCCGGGGACCGCGTACCCGATGCGCGACGCGGCATGCTGGGCGGATTGCTGGCCTTCGCGCCTGCCTCTGGCGCGCTGGCCGGAGCGCTGGTGACGTTTCCCGGTGTGGCCGATCTTTCGCTGCGCTTTGGCATCGTTGGCGCGCTGGTCGCCGCCTGCGTCCTTCCGCTTGCCCTGCTGGGTGAGGAAGGGGACCAAAAGAATGGCCTTGTCGCAAGTCAGGGCAGCGAGATGGCGCGCAAGGTGCTGCGCGGCATGGCCAGTCGCATGTGGCTGGCCCGGTTGCTGGTGCAAGTCTCCGAAGCCTCGCTGTTCGCCTATTTCTACTTGTGGTTGCGCACCGTCGATCCGGCCTTGCCTGATGATGCGATTGCCCGCGTGCTGGTGGTGGCGATGGTGATCGGCGCGCTGACGGCGCTTGGCGCGGGGCGGTGGGCCGATCGGCAGGGTAGGCCGGTTGCCCCGCTCGTGTTGGCATCGGGCGGCGCGGCAGCCGGGCTGATCGTCATGGCCTTGGCGCAGGGGCGGGAGCTGGCGATTGCCGGATATCTGGTGTTCGGGCTGTCCACCGCTGTGTTCCTTGCCCTGCACAGCGCGCATGTCTTGCGCGTTCTGCCAGACAGCGCGCGTCGGGGGCGTGATCTGGGATTGTTCAACCTGACCAACACGATCCCCTCGCTGGTCATGCCCTCGCTCACGCTGGCGCTGGTTCCGGCGCTGGGGTTTGGGTGGTTGTTTGCGGTCTTGGCGCTCTTTGCCGTGGCCGCCTTGGTCCTGTTGCTGCAGCCGCCGAAATAGCCAGCCAAGCAGGCTTGATTTATCACGCAAACCGTGGAAAACACGGCATTGAGAACGTTCACGTAAAATTGGGGAAGAAGATGTCGATGCTCCGCCAAGGGCCAGCCGCGATTCGGATGATTGCGCTACCATCAACACTGGCGTGCGCCTTGCTCGCAACCGCACCGCAGGCCGCCGCGCAAGCCTCTGCCGGAGTTGCCAACCCGGCAAACTGGCCTGTGGCCAAAAGCCCATCGGCCATCACCGACCGGGCGACTGAGCGGGCCATTGACCGGCTGATCCGCAAGATGACCTTGGAGCAGAAGGTCGGCCAAGTGATTCAGGGCGATATCAGTGCGATGACGCCCGCTGATCTGCAGCGCTATCCGCTCGGCTCAATCCTGGCCGGCGGCAACAGCGGGCCTTTTGGCGATGAACGGTCCGACGCGGCCAAGTGGCTGAAAATGGTGCAGGAATATCGCGCCGCCTCGCTCAAGGCCGGGCTTGGCATCCCGATCCTGTTCGGCGTGGACGCGGTCCATGGGCACTCCAACGTGCCGGGCGCCACAATCTTTCCGCACAACATCGGCCTTGGTGCAGCGCGCGACCCTGACCTGATCCGGCGCATTGGTGAAGCGACGGCTGAAGAGATTGCCGCGACCGGCATCGAATGGACTTTTGCTCCCACGTTGGCCGTGCCGCAAGACGTGCGTTGGGGGCGTACTTATGAGGGCTATTCCAGCGACCCCAAGGTGATCGCTGCATACTCGCCGGTGATGGTTGAGGCACTTCAGGGGCGCTTAGGTGCACTTCAGAAATTGCCCGCCAACAAGGTCGCCGCCAGCGCCAAACACTTCCTTGCCGATGGCGGGACGACGGGCGGCAAGGATCAGGGCGATGCGCAGATTTCCGAAGAGGAACTGGTGCGCGTTCATGCGGCTGGCTATGCGCCCGCCATCGATGCGGGCGCGCTCACGGTCATGGCCAGCTTTTCCACCTGGAACGGTGTGAAGAACCATGGAAACCGCTCGCTGCTGACCGATGTCCTGAAAAAGCGCATGGGTTTTGAAGGGCTTATCGTAGGAGACTGGAATGGCCACGGCCAAATTCCGGGCTGCACCCCCACCGATTGCGCCGCAGCGATCAACGCCGGGTTGGACCTCTACATGGCGCCCGACAGCTGGAAAGCCTTGTTCGACAACACGTTGAAGCAGGCGCGCGATGGCACGATCCCGATGGCCCGCCTCAACGATGCCGTGCGCCGCAACTTGCGGGTCAAGTTCAAGCTGGGCCTGATGGGCGCAAAGCCGGTCATTCGCGGCAACCCGGCCATGCTCGGCGCAGACAAGCACCTCGAAGTGGCACGAGAAGCCGTTGCCAAGTCCTTGGTGCTGCTCAAGAATGAAGGTTCGGTCCTGCCGATCCGCCCCGGCGCAAACGTGCTGGTCACAGGCCCGGGGGCCGATAGCATGGCAATGCAGGCCGGTGGCTGGACGATCACCTGGCAGGGCACCGATACCGCCCCTGCCGATTTCCCCAAGGGCCGCACCATTGGCCGCGCGATTGTTGAAGCCGTGACGGATGCTGGCGGCAAAGCGCAAATCGCCGCCGCACCGGGGGCGGATAAGCCTGATGTGGCGGTCGTGGTGTTTGGCGAACAGCCCTATGCCGAATTTCAGGGCGATCTGTCGCACCTGATGTTCCAACCCACATCGGGCGAGCTTGAGCTGATCAAGTCGCTGAAGGACAAAGGCGTTCCGGTCGTCGCCGTGTTCCTTTCCGGCCGCCCGATGTTTGTCGGCAAAGCGATGAACCTTGTCGATGCTTTCGTGGCTGCATGGCAGCCGGGATCGCAGGGGCAGGGCGTGGCCGATGTCTTGGTGGCAGGCCGTGATGGCAAGCCCAAGCGCGACTTTACCGGAACGCTTTCGTTCGACTGGCCGCAAGATGCCCGCGCGCCGATGATCGATCCGCTGTTCAAGGTGGGCCACGGCCTATCTTATGCCAAGCCTGCAAAGGTCGGCCCGGTCAACGAAGATCCGCGCGTTGATATTGGCACGGCGCTGAGCGAGACGACCTATATCCGCGCAGGCCGGGTACTCGAACCGTGGCGGCTTGGCCTCGACAGCGTGGTCACCACGCGCACAGTCGATGTTTCGGCGCAGGAGGATGGCCGCCAGTTCACGTGGGATGGCAAGGGCGCATTCGCGCTGGATGGCCCGCCGATCGATGTGCAGCGGCAGATGGGCGGCGGCTATGTGCTGCGGCTGGACTTGCGGCTTGATGCGCGGGGCAATGGGCCGGTGAGCGCATCGTTTGGCGGCGTTGCGCTGGATATCAGCACGCTGCTGCCAGCTGCAGGCGCGACCGGCATGGTGCGCATTCCGCTCACCTGCTTTGCTACACATGGCGCGCAAATGGCCGCAATCGGACAGCCATTGCGGCTGGGCGCGGACAAGGGCATGGTCATGAGCATTCGCAATGCCGTGATCGAAGGTGTGGGCGAAGCGATACCTTGCCCGCCCCTTTCGAAATAATCGCGTTGCTCCAGAAGCTTCGCCAGTTGTGTGGAATGGCTGCGTGAGTTGGGTGTCACAGAACCGTCGCACCTTAATTGATCTGTCGCCAAACTGACTGCTGTTTGTAGCGTTTACTGCCTAGCGCCTCCTTCAACGGCTGATCCGGCCGAAGAAGGGGGTCTTCATGGTTCATCGTTTTCTGGGCGGTTGCGCGCGCGCGACCATTGCTATCGCCACTCTCGCCGCGCTGCCGATGGCCGCCCATGCGCAGCAAACTGCGCCAGCCGATGCCGAAGCGGCTCCTGAAGAGCCCGGCGATGTTATCGTGGTGACCGGTGCCATCGCGCAGTCGCAAGCAGCCTCGATCCGCGAGAAGCGTCTTGCCCCCAATCTTGTCGATGTGGCCGCAGCCGATGCCGTGGGCCGCTTCCCCGATCAGAACAGCGCTGCGGCGCTTTCGCGCCTGCCTGCTGTGGCCGTGCAGCGCGATCAGGGGCAGGAGCGCTACATCCAGATCCGCGGCGCGCCCAACCGCTGGACATCGGTGATGATCGATGGCGTGCCGATGATCGGCGTGGACGAAGGCGGCGATACCCGCGCCTTCCGGTTTGACGCGGTGCCCGCCGTGCTCCTGTCCTCGATGGTCATCAACAAATCGCTCACGCCGGAAATTCCGGCCGATGCGATCGTCGCCAACATCGATCTGCGCACCTATTCGCCGATGGACCGCAAGGGTCTGCACGTGACCGGGGACCTCGGTTATGGTTACATGGATCTGGGCAAGGGCGAACAGCGCCAGGCCTCGCTGCGTGTCAGCTGGTCGAACGATACGTTTGGCATTGTGCTGGGCGGATCGCACTATCGCCGCAAGCAGATCACCGACAACCGCGAAGTGGGCGCTTATGATGCGCCATCCAGCCCCACTGACACCACTTTCGGCCCGACCGAAATCGACATCCGCCAGTATGAGATCGAACGCTGGAACAACGGCCTGTTCGGCGGCGTGGAATATGCGCCGGAAGAGGGCAAGAAGATCTGGGCCAAGGCGATCTTCACCGAATTCAACGACGATGAACAGCGCAACCAGTACGAACTCCGGCTGGACCGCGCTGCCAGCGGCACGCGCAATCTGGACAATGGCAATCTGGTCAGCGTCCCGATGCGTGGCACGTTCAATTATGGCGAATACCGCAACCGCAACTATATCGGCGCGATTGGTGGGGATTACGCAACCGATGATGGCTTCACGGCCAATCTGCGCCTGAATTATGCGCGGACGGACAATACCTCTTATCTGCCGCTGGTGCAGGCAAGCACCTCGGGTCTTAACTCGCCATCGCTGACTTATGACCGGTCGAACCCGCTATTTCCGGTGGTGACGCTGTACAACACGGTCAGCACGGGCGGCGTTTCGGCACGAGGCACCAATGTCCTGACGGCCTTTAACCAGACCACCTTGAACAATGCCGGCGCGATTTACATCGCCGCTCGTCAACGCACGGTCTCGGACAGCTATACGGTCAAGCTGGACCTTGCGAAAAAATATGAAAACCTGACGCTGTCGGTGGGCGGACTATACGCAGACCGCACGATCGCGGGGAACAATTTCTCCACCGCCAATGTGGCTGCTATCGGTGCACTGGGGGCGACGGTGGGCCAGCCCTTCGACGTCAACAGCTTCGTCACCAACCGTCCGTGGAACACCGGCTTCCCGCTGGGCTTTACGCTCAACTATGTCGACAATCGCGCGATGCGTGCGGCAATCGACACCTTGCTGCCCAAGTTGACCGCTGCGGGGCGCTTTAACCCGGCAAACGATGTGCCTGTGACAGATCGCTACGCGCAGAGCGAAAAGACAGCTGCTGGCTATGTCATGGCGTCGGCCGATATGGGTGATCTGCTGCTGACCGGTGGCGTGCGGCTGGAACATTACCAACTGACCAATGCTGGCACTGTCGTTGCTGCAGGACGGCAAGTCCCACTGGCGGTCTCACGCAGCGCTACGGACCTGTTCCCCAGCCTGAATGCGCGTTATGCCATCGGTGATGATTTCGTCGTCCGCCTTTCGGGCCAGCGCGGCGTATCGCGACCGGCCTATGGCGCAATCCGCGTCGGCGCTTCCATCAATGACACGAATTCGCCCGGCACGATCACCGGTGGTAACCCGCAGCTCGAAGCCGAATACACCTGGGGCGTTGACGGCAGCCTTGAATATTATCTGCCCGGCAACGGCCTAATTTCGGTTGCTGCATTCCACCGCTGGGTCGACAACGTGTTCTATGCCAACGCGCAAGTTGTCTCAGGCGATATCTACAACTTCGGTGGCGTGAACCGAAATGGATACCTGCTGACATCAACGTTCAATGGCGAAAACGGGCGGCTCTATGGCGTTGAGATGAGCTACCAGCAGCAGTTCAGCTTCCTGCCTTCGCCGCTGGATGGTTTGGGCTTTCAGGGCAACCTGACACTGCTTGACGGCAAGTTCGATACGCAAGTGGTGAACGGCGTGCAGCAGAAGGGCATCGCCTTCCAAGGCCTGTCCGACACGATTTACAACGCATCGGTTTATTATGAGAAGTACGGTCTTTCGGCGCGCGTCAGCTATCAGTGGCGTTCTGATTGGCTTGATAGCCTTGGCGGGTTTGGCAGCGGGGAATCGCGCAAGTCCTACGCTAACCTCGATGTATCGGTGCGCTATCAGATCAACGATGCACTGACGCTGTTCATGGATGCGGCAAACCTGACGAACGAGAAGTATGTGGCCTATCAGGATACGCTGGAGCAGCCCACCGAAGTCGAACAGATTGGCTCACGCTATTTGTTCGGCGTGCGCTTCAACTTCTGATCAGCCGGCATAGGGAGACGACCATGCGCAAGACCATTTCACAGACCCTTGTTCTGGGCCTGATAGCTGCAGCCACACCTGCGCTTGCAATTGAGCAGGCGACGGTTACCCGTATCGATGCGACTACCGTGGCGGTGGAATGGAAGGACGCCGATCCGGTTAGCGTGTTCGTCTCCGATATGCCCAATGCCGATCCGAAAACCGCGCAAGTCGTGGCCAAGGCAGATCGTTCGGGCCGGGTGGTGGTGCCTTATGCCAGCACTGAGCGGCGCTATTTCAGCTTGCGCGATCATGGCGACAAATCGGTTGTGCGCGTGGCCGAACGCGTGCTGCCGCTGGAGCAAGGATCGAATTTCCGCGATGCGGGCGGCTATTTGGGTGCCGATGGCAAGCGCGTGGCCTGGGGCAAGATTTTCCGGTCTGGCGCAATGCCGCTGCTGACCGAGTTGGACTATACCACGCTCGAAAAGCTCAAGATCATGACCATTGTCGATCTGCGCTCCACCGATGAACGCATGATCGCGCCCAATATGCTGGATGACCGCACCGGGGCCACCTTCATCAGCAACGATTATTCGCTCAAAGGCCTGATGGCAGGCTATGGCAAAGGCGATGGCGAATATGCCTATCGCGGGATGGACACGTTCCTGAAACCGCAGTTGAAGCAGGTATTCCGCTCGCTGCTGCGCGATGAAGGCGCGGTGATGTACCACTGCTCGGCCGGGCAGGACCGCACCGGCATCACCACGGCGCTGATCTACAGCGCGCTTGGCGTGGACCGGGCAACGATCCTGAAGGACTATCACCTCTCCACCGAACTGCGCCGCCCGCAGTTTGAAATGCCGCCGCTCGATCCCGCCGATTGGCCGGGCAATCCCATCGTGCCCTACTATGTGGCCTCGATGAAAAAGCCGGGCGGGCCAAAGGCCGAACCGCTGTTCACGCCCAAGGGCAACTCGCACCTCGCACAATATTTCGAACTGATCGACAAGAACTACGGCAACATCGAGGCCTATCTCGACAAGGAGCTTGGCGTTACTGCGGCGGACATCAAGCGGCTGCGCGCGCTGTATCTGCAGTGATTTCGCTAAATTCGGTCGGAGAGCAGAGGCTTACATTTTAACCCTCCGCTCTCCGGCTTAATGGTCAGTTTCCAGCGTTGGCAGGTGTCTGAGTGGCAACGGGCAATACCGCTGCCGGAGGGACCGCAGCAGGCACGGCATAGGTAATGTCTTCCTCAAGAAATCCCTTTGCGCCTGACCCCGAAGGAATGTTGGCGCTTGTTCCAGTCGTGAAGAAGCCTGCAAGTGGGATGAGGGCAACCGACGCAACGACGCCGCCAGTTCCTGTGACACCCTTGTCATCGAAAGTGCCGCTCAGTCTAAATTGACGATCACCGAGGCGCATGGAAAGCATGCGTACGGCGATGTAACCTGATTTGCCCCACATACCCTTGTTCCGTACCTCGGTTACTTCGCCCACCGCTGGCGTTCCAACCGGAATGATCACAAGGCCATTGGCAGTAACGTTGCTGGCAACTTCAAGCTGCACACGTTGCCCAACACGCACCTGCTTTTTCTTGGTCGTCAGTTCTTCACGGGTGATCAATGGGATTTCTGTGCCTGCGCGCAGTACGTTGGTTGGCGCCGGTGCGATGATCATAACAGGCGCGGGAACGGCTGTGGGTATGGCTACGGTTGCTGTCGCTTCGGTTTGAGCGAGTGCGGGTGTGGCAAGTAACGCGAGAGCGGCTGCGGCCTGTAAACGAATCATGAAGTTCCCCTGTTTTCAGGGTATCCGAAGAGCGCGCCTGCATGAATTGCGCAAGTGTCCAGCCTCACGTTTTCAACTTATCATTCGCAAGCGTTTCGGACGTTTTCTTCGTTGCTTCATAGCGCTTGGATACGCCGCGATCCGCTGTGACCTCCTGCGTCTCAACTGTGGGTTAAATGCCTGAACAACAGACTGGCGCGCCCGGCAGGACTCGAACCTGCTGCCTCAAGATTAGAAGTCTCGCGCTCTATCCAGATGAGCTACGGGCGCACTCCAAAGTCCCGTAAATCCGCCACTTGGTAAGTCAAGCAGCAAGGTCAATTTGCATCATCTCCCCACCGTGGGGGGCGTGTGGGGGAGGGGTGGGGGAGCCGGAATTGCTGGCTTTCTGGGTCACTTGCGCCTTACGCTCCCCCACCAAAGCGAGTGCTTCGACCAGTCCAGCCCCTGTTACATGCGCGTAGCGTTGGGTGGTTTCTATCCGTTTGTGGCCAAGCCACTTCTGGATTTTCAGGACGTCGACACCAGCATCGACCATGCGGGTGGCGCAAGTATGGCGGCATGAATGGAAGACAAACTCATGGTCGTCCTGCAGCCCCATCTTGATCCGCGCACGCTCCCAGGAGCGCCTCAGGACCCGTCTGGAAGGCATGGTGCGCGTCTCGATGAGCTCACGCAGCATTGCCGTCGTCTCAGGGCTCATGGGGACTGCACGGTAGGCGTCGTTCTTGGTGACCCACAGGTGCAGCAGGTTGCCTTCGATCTGGTCGAGCTTCGCGGTAATCAGCTCGTCACGACGGCACCCAGTGGCGATGGCCACCCTGATGAGCTTGCCGACGTTCGCAGGCACCAGGGAGACGATGGTTTCCTCTTCGGCATAGCTCAGCCAACGCAGGCGACCGGCAGTTTCCCGGTTGATGTCAAACTTCAACGTCTGCTTGGTGATCGGCACGGTGCGGTTACCTTCCTCAAGGTGCCAGATCATGAACTTGCGGACGTGCGCCACGTAGCGGTTCACGGTCGCCTTGGAGCGCCCCAGGGATGCCACATGATCCCGGAAGTCCCGGATGTGCTGCGTTCCGATGTCGTCGAGCAGGGTGTCCTCGCCGGTAAACTCCAGGAAGTCCCTGATGTGTGCCCAGGAGGTTGGAGCAGAAGGCATATCCTTCCAGAGGATCGACTGCGCCAGCTTCACAGCCCTGCGCAGCGTCATGCCTTCAGGAGCCGCTGGGGAGACCACAGGAGCGTGGATGTCGCCCCCGGTAGCCCACAGGACTTGCACGCGCTCTTCGTCTGCCTGGGCTTCTTGGAAGCTGTCGTGGCGCTTCCGGTAACGGTCCTTCCCGCGCTGAAGCTCGACCCTGAACCTGCCTGTCAGTTCCCCGTTCTTCTTGTCGGGATAGATCGCCATGGTCAGCCCTCCCTGATGTCGACGAGGGACTTGATCAATAGCCGACCCTTGGTTGTCAGGAAGTAGCGATTGATCCGAAGATTTCTGGGGTCCGCCTTGCGGTCGATGAGCATGTAGCCCTTTTCCAACTTTCGATTTTGATCGCCAAGATCGAGGAAGTGACGGCTTGCCGTGGAGATGTTGGTGCCGAGTTGATGCGCGTATGTAGAGAGTGTTTGGCCCTCGTCCTGCGCGACCATCAAGAAGGCATGGACGACCTGGGTAGGAACGTTCGGATCAATCGCTGTCCGCAGTTCGCGAATAGCTTTCTCCAGATTTCGCAACGTTGTGCTTTCAGCGTCAGTAAGCATGGTGACGCCCTCCTCGCTGGAGGCAGCTTTCACGAACCACAGGGTTGTAAGGGATGGACGTCCAGTGGGGCGTAGGTGGCCAAGGGAAACCTACAGCCACAACAGGCTCGATTGGGGCTACTTTGACGGCCTCCGCATTGCATGAATACGGCGACAGACGAAATTGTGGATAGGCCATGGCTCTGGCGCTCCTGTAATGAGCGCGTGATGCCTCTTGGGCACCCGGAGCCGTGGTGGACCGCAACTATTACCGACAATCACCAAAATGTCTACAACCAGCGATTGGCTCTGAAAAAACACCCCGGCCTCCGAGGGGCTGGGGGCATTCTTCAGTTCACGGTGGTTGGCGTCCAGGCTTTCGCCAAGAGGCCTTGATTACTCCACCTGACGTCTATCCACTCTGCGTTGCAGCCTGAATACTTCGCTGGATATGGAGGCAGCGTAGGGCCTAGGAGCACCCTCAGGAACATCGCAGGATCACCTGGGGCGGGCATGGGACACATGCAGACAGCTTCCCGCCTTGCCCATGCGGCAACGCCCTGCCCACCCCAGAGGTCTGTGAGGGCCGTCGCCTGTTGTTCAAGTCTGCTGAAGCACTCAAGGACAGCCAGTATGATGGTGTCGTGCTGGCTTATCACGGGGGCGGTCGTTTGATCCTTGATGGCCCTCACTTCCGCACCGTCGGCCAAGAGTTCGCCTATCAGAACCCCATTTACACGATAAGGACTTTAACCGAGCATGTCATGACCATGGACGGCTCTCCTCTTTTCGGAAGTTGGTCGGGCGGGTGGTTAGGTGTGCTCAGCAAGCAGATGGATGACCACAACAAGTTTCACGAGCAGTGGTGGGTGAAACCGGAATTGGAGAGCGGGCAATGAACGAAAGGGCGCTCGTTGCCCCGTTATGATCGATATACAGGTTCCAACGAGAGCTTCTTTGGTCCTTGAGGACGTCAGTTCTCTGCTGGTCCCTCCTCCACAATTGGCGAAAAAGAGCCGCTCAATGGTCCCCCACTGGCGGCTCTAGTGCCCCCCTGAGGGGCTGAAAGGTCGATGGACCCGTAAGTCCTTGAGTTACCGAATGTAGACGTTCCACATATCGCAACATTCCCCAAGGGGTGACATGAGCTTAGAAGTCTCGCGCTCTATCCAGATGAGCTACGGGCGCGCGCCGCAGGTTCCTTAAGGTTCAATCCCGGCCGGGGCAAGGTCGAGGATTGAACCGTCAACTCTGCCCCTCAAGAAGGCCCATAAGAAGGGATTGCGGATCGCGTAAAGCGCGCTAGCGTGGCTTTCCATGACCGATCCCCAGCTTTCGCGCCTTGATGGCACGTCCGGTGCCCGCCGCCACTTTCGCTATTTCGATTATGTCATGGCATCGTTCGTGGCGATCCTGTTGCTGTCGAACCTGATCGGCGCGTCAAAGCTGGCGCAAGTGGGCGGGTTCACTTTTGGCGCGGGCATCCTGTTCTTCCCGGTGTCCTATGTGCTCGGCGATGTGCTGACCGAGGTCTATGGCTATGCCAATGCGCGGCGCTGTGTGTGGATGGGGTTCTTCGCGCTGATCTTCATGGCTTTCATGAGCTATGTCGTGGTGGCCATGCCGCCTGCGCCCGATTGGGGCGGGCAGGCGGCTTATGAAAGCGTGTTCGGATCGACCTGGCGGATCGTGATCGCATCGGTCGTGGCGTTCTGGGCTGGGGAATTCGTCAATTCTTTCGTGCTGGCGCGGATGAAGGTGTGGACCGGGGGGCGGCACATGTGGAGCCGCACGATCGGATCGACCTTCTTCGGGCAGGCGATTGACAGCATGCTGTTCTATCCCATCGCTTTTCTGGGCATCTGGACGGTGGATCAGGTGCTGATGGTGATGGTCACCAACTGGGCGCTGAAAGTGGCGTGGGAAGCAGGCTTGACGCCGGTGACCTATGCCGTGGTCGGCTGGCTGAAAAAGCGGGAAGGGGCCGAAGTGTTCGACACCAACACCGACTTTTCCCCCTTTGCCAAAGCGCCGCAGGTTTGATCTCACAATAAGCCCCGCCTCTCCGATGGGGAGAAGCGGGGCCAAGCAGCGCGGGGCGGGGGGTGAGCCTTGCGCGCTTAATCGGCGATCAGGCCGATCAGCAGGTAAACGATGATGGCCGAACCGAGGCCAAGCAGCGTAGCCAGAGCAAAGGCTACGCGCACCAGCGTCACGTCGACGCCAAAGTAGCTGGAGATACCGGCGCAAACGCCCATCACTTTGCCGCGCGCCTTGTCGAGGCGGAAACCGCGTGAGGTTTCCAGTGGGCGGGGGGCCGAATCATCGAAACGAAGCTGGGACATCAAATCATCTCCTGAGCGGCAGCAGGCGCTGCACTGTTGGTATCGGAATGGGCAGGAACGCTGACGGTTCCGGCCATAAGCGCAAGGCTGAGGGCAAATGCGCTGGCGGCGGCGGCAATGCGATTGGTGAATTCGGTCATGGGTTAGGTCTTCCTGTTTGAATGTTCGGAGCCGGTCAGGCTCATGCAAACCGCTTTGCACGGGCCGTGCCAAACCGCGCAAAGCGCCAAATCCCGCCGTTTCGTCTGCCCGTCGCCGAAATTCACACCTTTCTGAATGCTGAACAATAGGATTTTCTCCCATGTTTTGGGAAACAGCCTGGCGCATAAATCTGCGTCCTGCAGGCAGCGTCGATTGCGGCTTGCTTTTTCGGGCCGACCTGCCTAATTGCGCCTCATCCAGACATTGTGAAAGCAAAGTCAGGCTGGTGCCAAAAGGTACCGGCGCAGACCGGCTTTTGCTTGCTGGCCCATTTGGAGATTGCATGGCGGATATCGCGCGGATCACGGAAGTTATCGAGCCTGAGGCAAAGGCCCTCGGCTTTGATCTCGTGCGCGTGCGCTATTTCAAGGGCGGCGAAATCGGTGACGAAGAGCATACGCTCCAGATCATGGCCGAACGCCCCGATACCGGCCAGTTGGTGATCGAAGACTGTGCCGCGCTCTCGCGCCGCGTGTCTGACCGGTTCGACGAGCTGGAAGAGCAGGGTGAGATGCTGATTGAGGAGGCTTATCGCCTTGAAGTATCATCGCCGGGCATTGATCGTCCGCTGACGCGGCCTAAGGATTTTGCCGCGTGGATCGGCCACGAAACCCGCATCGAACTTTCCGAGCTGTTTGGCGAGCGCAAGCGGTTTCGCGGTGACCTGACGGGGTTTGAGCCGAAAGGCGAAGTCATTTCCATCGAAGACGACGGCATCGTTTATAACGTGCCATTCGCCCTTGTTGCCAACGCCAAGCTTATCCTCACGGACAAGCTCATTGCCGCATCCCGCCCGCTCGACACCAGTGGCGCGGACGAAATTCTCGAAGAACAGGAAGACTGAGCCATGGCCAGTACGATTTCTGCCAACCGCGCCGAACTGATCGCAATCGCCAATGCGGTTGCCACCGAAAAGATGATCGACAAGTCGATCGTCATCGAGGCGATGGAAGAAGCGATCCAGAAGTCCGCGCGCAATCGCTATGGCGCGGAAAACGACATTCGCGCCAAGCTCGATCCACGCACCGGCGACTTGCGCCTGTGGCGCGTCGTCGAAGTGGTCGAAGTGGTCGAAGATTACTTCAAGCAGGTTGATCTGAAGGCCGCTGAAAAGTTGCAGCCCGGCGCGACTGTTGGCGATTTTATCGTCGATCCGCTGCCGCCGGTTGATCTGGGCCGTATCGATGCGCAATCGGCCAAGCAGGTGATCTTCCAGAAGGTCCGCGATGCTGAGCGTGACCGTCAGTATGACGAGTTCAAGGACCGTGCGGGCGAAGTCATCACCGGCGTGATCAAGTCGGTCGAATTCGGCCACGTGATCGTCAACCTCGGCCGCGCCGAAGGTGTGATCCGCCGCGATCAGCAGATTCCGCGCGAAGTCCCGCGCGTGGGCGAACGCGTCCGCGCATGGATCATGAAGGTCGAGCGTCAGAACCGCGGGCCCCAGATTTTCCTGAGCCGCGCGCACCCAGAATTCATGAAGAAGCTGTTCGCGCAGGAAGTGCCCGAAATCTACGATGGCATCATCGAGATCAAGGCTGCCGCCCGCGATCCGGGCAGCCGTGCGAAGATCGGCGTAATCAGCCGCGATTCCAGCATCGATCCGGTCGGCGCCTGCGTTGGCATGAAGGGCAGCCGCGTGCAGGCCGTCGTGCAGGAACTGCAGGGCGAAAAGATCGACATCATCCCCTGGAGCGAAGACACCGCGACCTTCGTGGTCAACGCGCTGCAGCCCGCCACGGTCAGCCGCGTGGTGATCGACGAGGAAGAGAGCCGCATCGAAGTCGTCGTGCCCGATGATCAGCTCTCGCTCGCTATCGGTCGCCGTGGACAGAACGTGCGTCTGGCTTCGTCGCTGACCGGTTCGGCCATCGACATCATGACCGAGGCGGAGGCTTCGGAAAAGCGCCAGAAGGAATTCGCCGAACGGTCGAAGATGTTCGAAGAAGAACTCGACGTCGACGAAACCCTCTCGCAGCTGCTGGTGGCCGAAGGCTTTACCGAGCTGGAAGAAGTCGCTTACATCGATCTGGCCGAAATCGCCGCGATCGAAGGCTTTGACGAGGAACTGGGCGAAGAGCTGCAGAGCCGGGCACTCGAAGCTATCGAACGCCGCGAAGAAGCCCTGCGTGAACAGCGCCGTGGCCTTGGCGTCGAGGATGCACTGGCCGAACTTCCGCACCTGACCGAAGCCATGCTGGTCGTGCTCGGCAAGGCCGGGATCAAGACGCTCGACGATCTGGCCGATCTGGCCACCGACGAACTGATCGCCAAGAAGCGCGTCGAACAGCGCCGCCGCAACGACAAGGGCCCGCGTGAGAAGAGCGAGCAGCGGTCTGAGCGGACCGAAGACAAGGGCGGCGTGCTGGGCGAATTCGGCCTGAACGAAGAGCAGGGCAACGAAATCATCATGGCCGCGCGCGCGCACTGGTTCGAAGACGAACCAGCAGTTGAGCCAAGTTCCGAGGAGGCCGCCCATGCGGAATCCTCACAATGAGCCGCTAAGCTCCGACATCGCTGGCAAAGCGGCGGCGGGTGCTCCCTCGAAAGAGGGGGCCCAGCCAGAGCGCAAATGCGTGTTGACCGGGCGCCATGATGCGCGCGGCGATTTGCTGCGTCTTGCCATCTCGCCCGATGGTGATGTCTTGCCCGATGTGATGGCGCGTGCCCCCGGGCGCGGTGCATGGATTGGCGTGAACCGCCAAGCCCTTGAAATTGCGATCACCAATGGCAAACTTAAGGGAGCCTTGGCGCGCGCGTTCAAGGGCGCACCGCTGAGCATTCCGGCTGATCTGCCCGACCGCATCGAACAGGCCCTGCGCCGCATGCTGACCGATCGCCTTGGCATCGAACTGCGTGCAGGCAATATGCTGCTTGGCACCGAAAAGATTGCGCAAGGCGCACGGTCCGGGGCGGTCACGTTCCTTGGCCATGCCAACGATGCAGGCACCGACGGTCCGAACAAGCTGGCACAAGCCTGGCGTGTGGGCGAAGGGGCCGAAGGTACTGGCAAGAAAGGCATCATCTTGCCGCTGGACCGGGCGACGCTGTCTGTGGCATTGGGCCGCGATAACGTCGTTCACCTCGCGCTGACCGATCCCGCCGCGACCGCACGAGTCGCAGCGCCGCTGCAGCGCCTGATGCACTTTCTCGGGCACGAAACCGAAACCGAAATTGACGCTGCCGAGCCCCTGATGGGCGAAGGTGCGGACGACGATAGTGATACGAAGGGCGAATGAGTTCGATGAGCGATAGCGACAAAAAGCCGACACTGGGCCGCAGGCCACTGGGCCTGAAGACCGCAGTTGAGGCCGGAGAGGTCAAGCAGACCTTCAGCCACGGTCGCACCAACAAGGTGGTGGTCGAAGTGAAGCGGCGCAAGGTGCTGGGCCGCCCCGGCGAAGCCGCACCCGTTGCTGCGCCTGTTGCACCAGCGCCTGTGGCCGCTCCCGTTCTGCCGCCACCGCCGCCACCGCCGCCGCCTTCGGCCAATCGCGAAACCCGCCAGGAAATGCAGGCGCGTTTGCTGCGTGAGGCCGAAGAAGCGCGTCTTGCTGCAGTCGAGGCGCAGAACCGCCGCGAACAGGAAGAGCGCCTGAGGGCGATTGAGGAAGAGCGTCGCCGTGCCGAGGAAAAGGGCCGCGCTGAAGAAGCCGCAGCCTCTGCTCCCGAAGCGCCTGCCGCTGCCGAAGCGCCAGCAGCAGCAGAAACCTCTGCCGCACCGGTTGCCGAAGCGCCCGCCGCCCCTGCGGCCCAAACTGCTGCAACGGCAGGCCAGGCGCCAGCTGCCGCAGCTCCCGCCGAACAGGCAGCAGCGCCTGAAGCCGCGGCCCCTGTCACCACTGCGCCGCGCCGCTTTACCCCGGTGCAATCGACCGCCCCGGTCAAGCGGCCCGAACTGGCGGCCAAGAAGCCTGCCAGCAACCCGCGCGATCGCAAGACCGAAGACCGCCGCGGTGGCAAGCTGACCGTCACCCGCGCGCTGAACGAGGACGAAGGCGCACGCGCCCGTTCGCTCGCCGCGCTGAAGCGTGCGCGCGAAAAGGAAAAGCGTGCGCACTTTGCCGGCCAATCGCAGCCGCGCGAGAAGCAGGTCCGCGATGTGGTGGTGCCAGATGCCATCACCGTGCAGGATCTGGCCAACCGTATGGCGGAAAAGGCCGCCGATCTGGTCAAGGCGCTGTTCAAGATGGGCATGATGGTCACCATCAACCAGACCATCGATCAGGATACCGCCGAACTGCTGGTCACCGAATTCGGCCACAACATTCAGCGCGTTAGCGATAGCGACGCCGATATCGACACGTCGGTTGATGTGGATGACGAAGGTTCGCTGGTCACCCGCGCGCCGGTTGTGGCGATCATGGGCCACGTCGATCACGGCAAGACCTCGCTGCTCGATGCGCTGCGCGGAACGGACGTTGTGCGCGGTGAAGCCGGTGGCATCACGCAGCACATCGGTGCCTATCAGATCAAGACCAAGGCCGGTGATCTGATCACCTTCCTTGATACGCCGGGCCACGAAGCCTTCACCGAAATGCGCATGCGCGGTGCCAATGTCACCGATATCGTCATTCTGGTGGTTGCAGGCGATGATGGCCTGATGCCGCAGACAATTGAGGCGATCAACCACACCAAGGCCGCTGGCGTGCCGTTGATCGTGGCGATCACCAAGTCGGACAAACCCGAATTCAACCCGCAGAAGATCCGCGAACGCTTGCTCGAACACGAAATCATCGTGGAAGACATGTCGGGCGATGTGCAGGACGTGGAAGTCTCGGCCAAGAGCGGCGCAGGGCTTGATGAGCTGATCGAAAAGATTCTGCTTCAGGCCGAACTGCTCGAACTGCGCGCCAATCCGGATCGTGCGGCAGAAGCCACCGTGATCGAGGCCAAGCTCGACAAGGGCAAGGGACCGCTGGCGACCGTGCTGGTCAATCGCGGTACGCTCAAGGTTGGCGACATCCTCGTCGTCGGCACGCAATCGGGCCGCGTTCGCGCGATGCACGATGACAAGGGCCGCCAGATCAAGGAAGCCGGGCCGTCGTTGCCGGTCGAAGTCCTCGGCCTTGGCGGTGTGCCAATGGCAGGCGACACGCTGACCGTGGTGGAAAGCGAAGCCCGCGCGCGTGAAGTGGCGGCTTACCGTCAGGAACGCGCGACGGCCAAGCGTACCGTGCAGGCACCTGCCAGCCTCGAAAACATGTTCTCTGCGCTTGCTGCGAAGAACACGGTTATCGAATATGCCGTGGTTGTTCGCGCCGACGTGCAAGGGTCGGCTGAAGCCATCGTCAACGCGCTCAACAAGATCTCGACCGACGAGATCAAGGTGCGCATCCTGCAATCGGGCGTGGGCGCGATCACTGAAGGCGATGTCAATCTGGCGCAGGCCAGCGGCGCGCCGATCATCGGCTTCAACGTCCGCCCGAACGCCAAGGCGCGCGAACTGATCGAGCGCAACAAGGTGCGGATGAAGTACTTTGACGTGATCTATCAGCTGACCGACGATATCCGTTCGGAAATGGCGGGCGAGCTTGGACCGGAAGCCATCGAAACGGTCGTCGGCCGGGCCGAGGTCAAGGAAGTGTTCCCGGCGGGCAAGAAGGACAAGGCCGCAGGTCTGCTCGTGGTCGAAGGCGTTATCCGCAAGGGGCTGCATGCACGCCTTACGCGCAACGACGTCATCGTCAGCCGCACCACCATTTCGTCGCTGCGCCGTTTCAAGGACGACGTTGCCGAAGTGCGCGGCGGTCTGGAATGCGGCGTGCTGCTTTCGGATACGAACGACATCAAGGCGGGCGACCAGCTGGAAGTCTTCGAAGTCGAAATGCGCGACCGGACTTTGTAATCAGCAGCATTTGATGGTCTTGCACCCAGTGTTTAGGTATTCTAAACACTGGGCGTGCAGATTCGCTATTCATTGACAGCGACAAAGGCCCTTCGGCGCTGTGACAAGCGTGTGCTGATCCGCGAAAAGATCGAACAGCTATCGCAAGACCCCTCGGCTTTGAGTGCTAATGTGAAGAAATTGTCGGGTCGTGAGGACTATCGCTTGCGTGTGCAGAACTGGCGGGTTCTGTTCCGGTTTGGCGACGGTGTTCTGGAAATTGACGACGTGTTGCCTCGCGGATCGGCATACGAGGACTAGGCCATGACCATGCAGTTGATCGAGATTGATGGGCGAAAGCTTGCTGTTCTTCCGCTCGAAGAATATCGCGAACTGGTTGATGCGGCTGAGGATCAGGCTGACATTGTAGCTGCCGCTGCTGCAGAAAAGCGCAGGCAGGAAGGCGAGGAATATCTTCCTTCCGATATGGTCAATCGTCTGATTGATGGAGAGAATGCGCTGCGCGTCTGGCGTGAATATCGCGGGTATACAGTGTCGCGCCTTGCCGAGGAGGCGGGGGTGAACAAGGCGAGCGTGTCCTTGCTGGAAAACGGAAAATCGTTTGGTCGCCCAGCCACATGGCGGGCGCTGGCCGATGTTCTCAAAGTCACCGTCGATGACATTCTGCCGCTCGATTGATGACCCGCTACGTCGCCCTGTTCGGTTCCATCAACGTCGGCGGAAATCGCCTGACGATGGCGGACATGCGCTATGCGTTTGAGCGGGAAGGGCTGACCGGCATCGAAACTGTTGTCGCCAGCGGCAACCTGCTGTTCGACTATGATGACCGCCCATTGGATGGCCTCGAAGACCTCTTCGCCCACGTGATGCTCGACCGGTTCGAGATCAACAGCTTCGTCGCGGTGCGTGATCGCGCGGCCATTGCTGAAGCCGTGGAGGGTAATCCCTTCACCGGCATCGGCAAGGACAATTTGGTCCACACGCTGTTCCTCGAACGCCAGCCCGACCAAGCCGCGTTTGACAAGCTCGCGGCGGATCAGGCGATGCGGGGCATGGAAAAACTCGCTATCGGTGACCGCAGCATCTATATCGATTTCGCAAACGGTGTGGCCGAAAGCAAGCTGACCGGGGCCTTCATCGAACGCCGCCTTGGCTGCCGGGGCACCGCGCGCAATGTGCGCTCACTCGCCCGTATTCTTGCAAAGATGAGTTGAATTTGGCCAAGCAGACCACCCCTGAAAACCGCTCCGTCCGCCTGCTCAAAGTGGGCGAACAGGTGCGCCATATCCTGTCCGAACTGCTGACGCGGCAGGAAGTGCACGACGAAGTGCTGACCGCGCATACCATGTCGGTCACAGAAGTGCGCATGTCGCCCGATCTGCGCCACGCCACGGTTTTTATGAAGCCGCTTTTGGCGCAGGACGAAGACGTGGTCCTCAAGGCTTTGCGCACCAATACCGCGTTCTTTCAGCGAGAAGTGGCGCAGCGGCTGCGGCTGAAGTATGCGCCAAAGCTGAAATTCCTGGCTGATGAAAGCTTTGACGTGGCCAGCAAGATCGAAAGCCTGCTGCGCGACCCCAAGGTTCAGCGCGATCTCGATGAAGCTGGCAGCGACGAGGGTTGACGCTTAGTTCGGTACCATTTGCGCATTGATGGTGATTGTCACGGTCTTGGCCACGATCAGCCGATAAGCATCCATGCCGAAATCGGTGCGGTCGATCTTCGTTTGCGCGCTCAGGCGGATTGGTTCGCGGCCGGTGGCTTTGGCGGGCGGATTGGCGAAGCTTACCGCCAGCGTAACCGGGCGGGTCACGCCGCGCGCGGTCAGATCACCGTCGATAGTGGCTGTCACCGGCCCGGTCATGGTCATGCGGCGGCCAAGGAAGCGCACCGTCGGGTGCCGTTCGACATCAAAGAAGTTTTCGCTTTTCAGGCGCTTGAGCGTCACTTCATCGCCTGCTTCGAGGGCGGTCGTGTCAAGCGTCACGTCCAACCGGATCGTGTCGAGCCGCGAGGGCTGCAGGTCTATCCCTCCGTTCACCTTTGGAAAACGCGCGGTTTTGCTGGCGATGCCGAAAAAGCCCACTCGGGCTTTCACATTGCTCTTCAGCGCATCAATCCGATAGCGCAGCACGGACCCGGATGGGCTGACTTGCGCTGCCGAGGGCGCTGCAAGCCCCAACATGGCCGCCATAGCGAGGCATCTGGACTGCAAGCTCAACCCGATCATGCGCACATCCTGTGTTCCTTATCGAATAATCGCCGGTTCCCTCTGGCATTCGGGAGCGCCGCGATTATGGCGTGTCAGTGATGGCCAAGCTCTATTTCTATTATGCCAGCATGAACGCCGGCAAATCGACGAACCTGCTGCAGGCGGACTTCAATTACCGTGAGCGCGGCATGGCCACGATGCTGTGGACCGCCGCCATCGATGATCGCGGTGGCGCCAAGGGTGACGATTTCGCCATCGAAAGCCGCATTGGCCTTCATGCCCAAGCCCAACGGTTTGATCCAACTACGGATCTGTGGTCGCGGGTAAAAGATGTCCATGCGGTACAGCCCCTGTCCTGCGTGCTGGTGGACGAGGCGCAGTTCCTGACCCGTGATCAGGTGTGGCAGTTGGCGAAGATTGCCGATGAGGCCGGAATTCCCGTTCTATGCTATGGGCTTAGAACCGACTTTCAAGGTGAATTGTTCGAAGGGGCAGCAGCGCTGCTGGGCATTGCGGATTCACTGGTGGAACTCAAAGCCGTATGTCACTGCGGCCGCAAGGCGACCATGAACTTGCGCGTGGATCAAAGCGGCGCGGCGGTAAAAGCGGGCCAGCAGACGGAAATCGGCGGGAATGATCGCTATGTTGCGCTATGCCGCAAACACTTTTCGGAGGCGATGGCATGATGTCCGATGATGGTCTTTATGTGCCGCTAGCCGATAGTGATCTGCGGTTGGAACTGCTGAGCGAGGATCACCGCGAGGGGCTGCGCGCGGCTTGTGCACAAGATGCTGAAATCTGGCAGCTTTACCCGTTCAGCTATTGGGAAGAGGCGTTTGATCCGCAGTTTGACAGCCTGCTGCGCAGCGCCCCGCAGCGCCGCCCTTATGCGGTCTTTGCGGGCGAGACGCTGGTCGGCATGACGGCATGGATCGAACATGGCGCGCCGGGGTGGTCGGTGGAGATCGGCAATTCCTACATCGTGCCCTCGATGCGTGGCACTGGCTTTAACCGGCGGCTCAAGCGATTGATGTTAAACCATGCTTTTGCCACCGGGATCGAACGCGTGTGCTTCAAGGTCGATGTGATGAACACGCGCAGCCAGGCGGCGGTGCGCAAGATTGGCGGGGTGCAGGAAGGCGTGATGCGGCGCGAGCGGCGCACATGGACCGGGCGAGTGCGCGATACGGTGATGTTCTCCATCCTGCGCGATGACTGGATGAGCACAAACTCATGAATCCTGAAGGCATAGTCTGGCAAATCGCGACCATTGCCATCCCGATGATTTTGGCCATCGTGTTCCATGAAGTGGCGCACGGCTGGGTCGCGCGGGCGCTGGGTGATCCCACGGCGGCAGAGCAGAACCGCTTGAGTCTCAACCCCTTGCGCCATGTCGATCCGTTCGGAACGATCATTCTTCCCGGCCTGCTCAAGCTGTCAGGCGCGCCGGTGTTCGGTTGGGCCAAGCCGGTTCCAGTGGACTTTGCGCGCCTGCGCAATCCGCGCTGGGGGATGGTGGCGGTGGCAGCGGCCGGCCCGGGCGTGAACTTTGTTTTGGCTGCATTTTCTGCCGTGGCGCTGGGGTTGTTGGTACGGGCGACCGACTATGCGCCAGAGCCGGGGCTGGGCGTGATGTTTCTGGCAGATAACCTGCGCAACTTCCTGATCGTGAACCTTTTTCTGGGCGCGTTCAATCTGCTGCCGATCCCGCCCTTCGATGGATCGCGCATCGTGATGGGCATTCTTCCCGCACCGCTCGCGCGCGGATATGCCCGGCTGGAGCCATTCGGGCTGATCATCGTGTTCGGATTTCTCGTGATCTTGCCGTACTTTATGCCTGAACTGCGGCTGGTCGACCGGCTGATCGGGCCGCCGGTCCAGTGGATGGGCGAAAATCTGGCAGGTATCGCCGGGTTCATCGCCGGCCCGGAACCGCGCTGAGCATGGTGGACGGTTGGATCATTCTCGACAAACCGCACGGCCTTGGCTCGACGCAGGCCGTGGCGGCGGTGAAGCGCAACTTGCGGCAGGCGGGCTTTGGCAAATGCAAGGTTGGCCACGGCGGCACGCTTGACCCATTGGCTACCGGTGTGCTTCCCATCGCGGTTGGAGAGGCGACCAAGCTGTGTGGCCGGATGCTGGACGCGAGCAAGGTCTATGCGTTTACGACGTGTTACGGGATTGAGACCGACACGCTTGACCTTGAAGGCAAGGTTGTGCGGGAAGTCGAGAGCCTCGTTGGCAGTCTCGATGATGCGGATGTCGAAGATGTGCTGGCGGACTTTGTCGGGCCTATCGAGCAGACTCCACCTGCCTACTCGGCGATCAAGGTCGACGGCAAGCGTGCCTATGATCTCGCCAGGGCAGGCGAGGAGGTGACGCTCAAAAGTCGGCAGGTTACAATTCACAGCCTCGATTATGGCGGTTCCTGGTGGAATGCAGGCAAGCTCTATGCGACGTTGGAAGCTCACGTCTCCAAAGGAACCTATATCCGCAGCCTCGCGCGCGACATTGCCCGCGCGCTCGGCACCGTGGGCCATGTCACGATGCTGCGCCGCTTGAAGGCCGGACCGTTCGGGATTGATCAGGCGATTTCGCTGGACAAACTGAACGATGTGGGCCACGGCGCGGCCCTTGAACACATACTCTTGCCGCTGCAGGCAGGGCTGGTCGACATCCCGGCTCTGAACCTTGATCCCGAGCAGGCGAGGGCGGTCCGACAGGGCCGCGTTCTGGCGGGATTGCCCCACGATGACGGGCTTTACTGGGCGAAAGCTGGCCAAGTGCCGCTGGCGCTGGTGGAGCTTTCGGGCGGAAGCCTGAAGGTCTCGCGGGGGTTCAACATCACCGATGTCGCGGAGTAGAATACATGTCGATTACCGCTGAAAAGAAGCAGGAAGTTATCGCCACGCACGCGCGCGCCGAAGGTGACACCGGTTCGCCGGAAGTCCAGGTCGCGATCCTGACCACGCGTATCCAGACGCTGACCGAGCACTTCAAGTCCAACCACAAGGACAACCACTCGCGTCGCGGCCTGCTGATGATGGTCAACAAGCGTCGTTCGCTGCTCGACTATCTGAAGAAGAAGGACGTGGGTCGATACAACGACCTGATCCAGAAGCTTGGTCTTCGTAAGTAACGCAAACGTTCGGCCCGCCTTGGCGGGCCGTTTACGTTTTGCGTTATCCCCATGCAGATGGGGTTCTCATGCGGCCAAGAGCAACGAGGCCGCGTAAAACGACTGAGGCCCCTGCCTTCGCGGGGGGCGGTCATTCTCAATTGGCTGGTCTGCAATTCGGCGGACAGCCTCCGGGGCACGACAAACGGCCCCACACCGGACCGGGACGGTATTCCCCGGCAGCAAACCCCGCACGCAATAGGGCGCGCGGGCTGAAGGAAATGAAATGTTCGACGTTAAAACCGTATCGCTGGAGTGGGGCGGAAAGACCCTCACCCTGGAAACCGGCCGTGTTGCCCGTCAGGCTGACGGCGCGGTCCTTGCCACTTATGGCGAAACTGTTGTCCTGTGCGCGGTTACTGCCGCCAAGTCGGTGAAGGAAGGGCAGGATTTCTTCCCGCTGACCGTTCACTATCAGGAAAAGTATTCTGCAGCTGGCCGCATTCCCGGTGGCTTCTTCAAGCGTGAGCGCGGCGCGACGGAAAAGGAAACGCTGGTTTCCCGCCTGATCGACCGTCCGGTCCGCCCGCTGTTCCCCGAGGGTTTCTATAACGAAATCAATGTTATCGCTCAGGTTCTGAGCTATGACGGTGAAGTTGAGCCCGATATCGTTGCGATGATCGCAGCGTCGGCTGCGCTCACGATTTCGGGCGTTCCGTTCATGGGTCCGATTGGCGCGGCGCGCGTTGGCTATATCAACGGCGAATATGTGCTGAACCCCAAGCAGGACGTGGCGCTGGCCGAAGGTCGTCTCGACCTGACCGTGGCTGCCACCGACACCGCCGTGATGATGGTGGAATCGGAAGCCAAGGAACTGAGCGAAGACGAAATGCTCGGCGCTGTGCTGTTTGCGCATGATGAAATCCGCAAGGTCATCGGCGCGATCATCCAGCTGGCCGAAAAGGCCGCGAAGGAGCCTTGGGACATCGACCTGTCGGACAACACCGCCGACATCAAGAAGAAGCTCAAGGAACTGGTCGGCGACGATGTTGCCGCAGCCTACAAGCTGACCGACAAGTCTGCCCGTTCCAACGCACTGAACGAAGCCCGCGCCAAGGCGAAGGCTGCGTTTGCTGCTGAAGGCGCGCAGACCCAGATGGTCGCCATGAAGACGATGAAGAAGGTGGAAGCCGACATCGTGCGTGGCGCTATCCTGAAGGATGGCACCCGCATCGATGGCCGCACCACGACGCAGGTTCGCCCGATCGAGGCGATGGTCGGTTTCCTGCCGCGCACGCACGGTTCTTCGCTGTTCACGCGCGGTGAAACGCAGGCAATCTGCACCACCACGCTGGGCACCAAGGACGCCGAGCAGATGATCGACGGGCTGGAAGGCCTGCGGTATGAAAACTTCATGCTGCACTATAACTTCCCGCCCTATTCGGTTGGCGAAGTTGGACGTTTCGGCGCTCCGGGCCGTCGTGAAGTGGGCCATGGCAAGCTGGCATGGCGCGCACTGCACCCGGTGCTGCCTGCCAAGGAAGAATTCCCCTACACGATCCGCGTTCTGTCAGACATCACCGAGTCCAATGGCTCGTCCTCGATGGCGACCGTTTGCGGTGGCTGCCTTTCGATGATGGACGCCGGTGTGCCGATCAAGCGCCCGGTTTCGGGCATCGCGATGGGTCTGATCCTGGATGGCGACAAGTTCGCCGTGCTTTCGGATATCCTTGGCGATGAAGATCACCTCGGTGACATGGACTTCAAGGTGGCCGGCACGTCTGAAGGCATCACCACGATGCAGATGGACATCAAGGTTGCAGGCATCACGCGCGAAATCTTTGAAGTTGCTTTGAAGCAGGCTTCGGAAGGCCGCGCGCACATCCTGAACGAGATGACCAAGGCGCTGGGCGAAGCCCGCACCGAGCTTTCGGCACATGCTCCGCGTATCGAGACGCTGCAGATCGACAAGTCGAAGATCCGCGACATCATCGGCACCGGCGGCAAGGTGATCCGCGAAATCGTGGCCACCACCGGCGCGAAGGTCGACATTGATGACGAAGGCTTGATCAAGATCAGCTCTTCGGACCTGACCCAGATCGAAGCGGCGCGCCAGTGGATCCTCGGCATTGTCGAGGAAGCTGAACCGGGCAAGGTCTACAAGGGCAAGGTCGTCAACATCGTTGATTTCGGCGCTTTCGTGAACTTCATGGGTGGCAAGGACGGTCTCGTCCACGTGTCGGAAATGAAGAACGAGCGCGTGGAAAAGCCGACCGACGTGGTGAAGGAAGGCCAGGACGTTTACGTCAAGGTCCTCGAAATCGACCAGCGCGGCAAGGTTCGCCTGTCGATGCGCGTTGTCGATCAGGAAACTGGTGCCGAACTGGAAGACACCCGTCCGCCGCGCGAACCCAAGGGTGACCGCCCGGACCGTGGTGGTGATCGTGGCGACCGTCGTGGCCCCGGCGGCGGCCGTGGTGGCGATCGCGGTCCGCGTGGTGGTGGTGACCGTGGTCCCCGTCGTGAAGGTGGGGATCGTCCCAGAGGCGGACAGGGCCGTGACCGTGAAGACGGTCCGGCCCCGGATCACATGCCTGCGTTCCTCAAGTCTGACGACTGAGGTTCGGCGCAAGCTGCAAGATGAACGAGGCCCCGCCGCAAGGTGGGGCCTTTTTCGTATGTGCGCGGCGTTTGCAAAGCGGTGAGGAATTTCTGCGAAGGTGGCAGGGTGAAAGCCGTGCCCGAATCTGTCCTGTTGTTCGAACGCAGTGCCCGGCGTGATTTTCGCTGGTGGATGATGGCGCTGGTGGGAGCCGTGTTTCTGGTGGCATCCCAAAGCGTGCGGCCCGAGGACAATTGCAGCGAGGACGGCGAGTGCGCGCCGTGGCTGGTGCCGGTGGCAGGAGTCATGGGCGCGCTGGCCTTGGCCGGTGGGGCCGGGCCGTTGCTGGCCAACACGCGCCGGGGCAGCCGGATCGATACAACGGCTGGGACGCTTGAGTGGTGGCAAGGCCGCACCGCCCGCCATCCCGGCGACCATGGCGCAATAGCGCTGTGCGACATCGCCTATATTCGCATCGAACGCCGATATGATAGCGATGATTCCGTCAGTCTTTATGACCGGGCGGGGGAGCGGCAGGCTTACTTTGATAGCGAAGTGATCCCTTGGCGACACGAAGAATGGGTACGCCATGTCAAGGCGATGCAGCCTTCAATCGAATTTCAAGTGCTGGACTGACCCTCTTCGTCGCAGCGCCAGTGCGCTTTCTCTTTGCTATTTCGCCATTTCAGGTGCAGGGCAAACCATCGGCGGTCACACTATTGTAGGCACCTCCGGCTGAGAGACCCTCGCGCTCCCGCTTACGCATCGGGAACCGCCTGTGGACCACAGCACCAATCCTGTTTGGTCCAAGCTTTTCCCAAGATGCGAAGCTGCGCGCGTTGGCGATGCAGACCGTGGCCTTGCGCCCGCTGACCTGTTTTCGAAGGAGTACCGACCATGAGCCGTGCCATGAACCTGAGCCTGACCGAAGCCGTTGTCCGCAGCCGTTGCGATGGGGCAGGCGTTTCCATCAGCGCGCTCGAATCGCTGCCTTCAGGCGGTACGCGGCTGGTCTGCACCCGCGAAGAAGGCGCTGATGAAATGCGCATCAAGCTGCGCACCAGCATCATTGAAGGCAAAGTGGCGCGCTTTGCCTTTCAGCGCGCACAGAATTCGCAATACCGGTAAATGCCAGACGCAGCGTGATGAAAGTCAGGCTGCGTCCTTGAGCGGCGGGGGCTCTTGCCCGGCAAGCAGGATCTGGTTCCGGCCAGCCTGTTTGGCGGCATAGAGCGCCTCGTCAGCGGCGCGCAGGGCCTCACCTTTGGTGGGATAGGCAAAGACATCGGCAATGCCGCCAGAGAAGGTGATCCGGCCAAACGGCATGTCCGTTGCGCGGTTGACAAGTCGGCGTTCGGCAATCTCCTCGCGCGCCTGATCCAGCCGATCCCATGCCTTTTCTATCGTAAGCGCGCGGAACAGAACGGCAAATTCCTCGCCGCCATGACGCGCGACGTGGCAGCGTGCGTCCGAAATGCGGGCAAGGGTATCCGCCACAATTTTCAGCACCCTGTCACCTGCGGCATGGCCGTGGGAATCGTTGATGCGCTTGAAGTGATCGATATCGACAAAGGCAACGCACAGCGGCTCGCCCTGTGCCGATGCGGTGGCCAGTTCCTTGTCGAGCAGCATTTCGAAGGCGCGGCGATTGGGCAGGCCGGTCAGGTGGTCCTCATCGGCCACTCGGCGCGCTTCATCGAGGCTGCTTTGCAGGGCCATCGCACGTTGTTCGGATTCGGCGAGATTGTGCTCAATCTCTCGCGTGCGGTGCATCATCGCCTTGGCCAGCGCGGCCAGTTCGGTAATGACCACGCCTGCGCGGCTGACCTGTTCCAGATCATCAACGTGCTGCTGCAGCGCTGCGCCATATTCGCTGGTGGCGGTGCGCGCGCTGCTGGTGGTGCTGGCAAAATCCTCAAGGCTCTCCTCAAGGCGTGACATCAGCGCAGCGAGCATTTCTGCAGAGCCATCGCCCCGCTCTTCGCGCATCACTTTTTCAAGCCAGGACAGAGAGATAGCATGGCCTTGCTCGGTCCGTTCAAGGATCAGCTGGGCCAGACGCGGGTTGGCCCCGGTCACGCAGTCATATGCGATTTCCAAAGTCCACGGCATGACTTCCAGATCATGATCGATCAGAAAATCGGCGACTTTGGCCAGCAGGCGCCGTTTGGCCGGGAGCCAGATCTCGCGTGCGCTGGGATCGCGAAAGCTTGCAATTTCGGCCCGCACAGCCTCGTCGGCGATATCGTCATCAGATGCAATGCCAAGCCATTTGAGCAGGCGAGAGCGGGAGCCGCGGGCAGAAGGATCGTTTGTCATGGCTTTTAGAACGGCAAGCGCCGCATGGCTTTAACCATGCGGCGCGGCACAAATACGGGTTTATGGGGCGTCCAAGATAACGTTTTGTTGCCAGCCTGCGCGATCAGCGGACGCGCGGGCCGCCAAACGGCATCGGCGGGGGAGGGCGGCGATGTCCGCGCGGCAATTGCGCCTGATAGGCACGTCCGCAATGGTCAACGCAATAGGGGAACCCGGGGTTCACCTTATCACCGCAGAAGTGGAAGTCCGGCTCCCCGGGATGGCCCATCGGCCAGCGGCAGATGCGATCGTTGAGATCGAGCAGGCTGGTCTTGTCCGCGATTTCCGGGCTGGGGCGTGCAGGCACCAGTCGGCGCGGTGGCGCAGGCGGGATCGGGGCTTGCTGGTCACCAGGGCCTTGGCGCAGGAAGCCACCGGGGCCGACCGAGACGATGCGCGGCTGCGCAGGCGCAACAGGGGCATCAGACGCGGCTTTTGCCTCAGGTGCTGGCGCAGGAGCCGGAGCGGCAGCGCGCGGAGCCGGGGCTGGCGTTGGCGGGGGCGTTGGCGCAGGACGCGGCGCGGCGACCTTTGGCTCGGCCGGAGGTGCGGCTGCAGGCGCGGCACGCGGTGCCTTTGGCGCCGGGGCTTCCGTTGCGGATTCGCTCTTCTCGCTCGCCTTGACCGGCGATGGGCGGGCTTTCAGGCCAAGGCGATGCGCCTTGCCAATCACGGCGTTGCGGCTGACACCGCCCAGTTCTTCGGCGATCTGGCTGGCGGTAGAGCCGCCTTCCCACATCTTCGTCAGTTTCTCGATCCGCTCTTCGGTCCAGCTCATGCTTCAAACCTGTCCTTCAGGGCCACGGAGATGCGGCCTGCGTAAAATTCATCATATGACCGGCACTGCGCAGGCCCGGCAGCTTTCGCGTGCTGGGCCTTGCCTTGCTGGCGTTGGCGCGATACCGCCACGGCCATGGTCGATCAAGCTTCAGCCCCAACGTTAGCCGGTGGGGAGCAACCTCAACCCCGTGATGGGGCTGTTTTCCGCAACACCGGAACCTTCACCCCGCCGGGGCAACCGGTTTTTCGTGGCTTCAACAGGTTGGGGCTGTGGACTCTCTATATGAAGGAAGTTCGCCGGTTCTTCAAGGTGCAGACCCAGACGATCTGGGCCCCGGCGGTAACAACGCTACTTTATCTGATGATTTTCACGCTGGCGCTGGGTGGCGGCGCGAATGGGGCAGGGCGCGAAGTGCTGGGCGTGAACTTTGCCAGCTTTGTCGCGCCGGGGCTGATTGCGATGGGGATGATCAACAATTCCTTCGCAAATTCCAGCTTCAGCATGCTGGGCGGCAAGATTCAGGGCACGATCGTGGACTATCTGATGCCGCCAATCTCCACCGGAGAGCTGCTGCTGGCCCTGACCGGAGCGGCAGTCACGCGCGCGGTGCTGGTGGGAATTGCCGTGGCCGGCGCAATGCTGCTGTGGCCGGGCGTTTCGCTGGCCATGGCACATCCATGGGCGGTGGTGTGGTTTGGCCTGATGGGGGCGATTCTGCTCGCGCTGATTGGCGTGCTGACCTCGATCTGGGCCGAAAAATTCGATCATAACGCTGCGGTGACCAACTTCGTCATCACGCCGCTGTCGATGCTTTCAGGCACGTTCTATGTGATCGACAATCTGGCCCCGGCGTTTCAGGCGGTCAGCCGGTTGAACCCGATCTTCTATGTGATTTCGGGCTTCCGCTTCGGCTTTCTGGGGCGCAGCGATATTGGCAGCAGCAATATGGCCGTGCTGCAAGGCGCCATCGGGCTGGGCGTGCTGAATCTCGCGCTAGGCGCAGGGGTCTATTTCGTGCTGCGTTCGGGATGGAAGCTGAAGAACTGAAATGCCGGGGAGCGCGCCCCGGCATCGGTTTGCAGAAATAACAGATCAGTGCGACAGGCTGCGGCGGAGGCGATAGCGTCCGTTGCGGAAACCTTCGAACATTTCGTCCAGCGAAGGGTGTTCGACCGGGCCAGCATCGGCATCACCCTGCAGGTTCTGCTGGCTGACGTAGGCGACATAGCTGCTCTCATCATTCTCGGCGAGAAGATGGTAGAACGGTTGATCACGCGGTGGGCGGATATCTTCGGGAATCGATTCGTACCATTCTTCGCTATTGGCAAAGACCGGATCGACATCGAACACGACCCCGCGAAAGCCGAACATGCGATGGCGCACCACGTCTCCGATCGAAAAACGCGCCGATGAGACGGGAGGGGCCGAAATATCGCGTCCGGCCTGAAACGAAAAGAAGCTCGCACGATCCATGACCCAGATATAGGAGCGCGCAGCAGCGCGCACAAGCGTTACGCCAACAAAGGCGATCGGCTCAAACGGGCGCACGGTGGTGATGCCATCGCGAACCTTGGCCGCTTTTAGCTTGGCAAGCCCGCTACCATGCGCTAACGGCGCGCTTCCTCGACCGGGAACGCCCTTTGCGGCACCCTGATTGGCACCATGGAGAGGTGGCAGAGTGGTCGAATGCGCCGCACTCGAAATGCGGTGTACGGGTAACCGTACCGTGGGTTCGAATCCCACCCTCTCCGCCAATTGCCTTTGATTTTAAACACAAACCAGCAGTTTTCGGCTGAATTCCTTTAACAGCCGTCTGGTTGATCATGGACGTGTATGGTTAACGGACGCCAGATAGTGGACCTTAACCGAACTTCCCGCTTTCCGCCATCGGCGCAGGGGGGCGTCTTTTCAGCAGTAACAATTGCAGGGTCCAAACCCCGCACAGATTAGTCAGGGATGGATATAGACAAAACCCATGCCTTGCAGCCGGGCGATTTCAGCCACACCGCTTGGCACGACATCTGCTTCAGTGACGCCATAGAGGTCGGTCGGCTTAAGCTTCATTCCTTGCAGCGTATTGTTGCAAATCAGGAACTTCACGCCTTTTGCGCGCAAGCTGTCCAGCCCCTTGGCAAGGTCTGCATCCTCTTTGGCCATCAGGAACAGCTTGGCCCCGGCGGCGAAGCTGACCACGCGGATTTCGACTTTGCCATCAGTGGCGGCCACGTGCGCGCCGATATTGCGCAGCAGCCGCTGGGCATAGCTCTTGTCGTCGGGATAGCCGCCCGAGTTCTGATAGACCACGCGCTGAAAGACATAGCGGCTCGAGTCCATGGGTTCGGATGAAGGGACGCTTTGCGCACTTGCCGCGGCTGCGCTGGTGATCAAGCCGACAAGGCCAAGCGCCGCAATGCGCGCAAATCTGTGGAAGCCGGACATGCTGGTTCTCCTGTCAGGGGTTTGGCTTTCGCATCGGGGCAAAGGGGCCAAGGCGGTGCTGTTGCGCCGGAAAATCGTCGGCCCAAGGTCCGTAGGCGGCATCAACCGGCTTTTCACTGCGCTTGGGATAGTCTTTGTCCAGCCCCGCCATCTGCGGTCTTGGCTGGCTGTTGATATAGGCTGCGACGTCCCAGGCATCAGCATCAGACAGTGCCGTGGTCTGCCATGTGGCACCCAGTGGCATGTTGGCATGGACAAAATTGGCCGCCGTAATCAGCCGCGCCATGCCAGCGCCGTTGTTATAACTGTCCGGGCCCCACACCGGCGGATAGGCATAGCCCTTGGCGTCGCCCGGTTTGCCCGCACGCTTGCCCAGTCCATCTTCACCGTGACAAGCCAAGCAGTTGGCCAGATAGACCGCTTTGCCACGCACCGGATCGGCGGCGCGTGAGAGCTCGGGAGTACGCGGCAGGCCCCGGCCTTCCACCTTGTTCCCCGCCTTTCGCCCGCTGCTCAGGAATGTGAGGTAGGATACCATCGTGGCCATATCGGCATCACCTGGCGGCAGGGCACGCCCGTTCATGCTGCGCACAAGGCAGCCGTTGATGCGATCCTCGATCGTATCTATCGCGCCCGAGCGGCCGCGATATTGCGGAAAGTCTTCGACCACGCCCACCAGCGGCAGCGCGAATTGGCGCGTCCCGGCAACCAGATGGCAGCTTTGGCAATTCAGGTTGTTGCCTGCAAAGCGCCGTGCTGGCTCAGCCACTTCCGGCCCGATCAGCGCGGTAGTTTGTGCGATCAGATCGTGGCCACGGCGCACTGTTCGGCCATGGGCATCGTCTGCCAACAAGGCGATGTCGGGTACCGACCATAGGGCCGTGGCGGCATCCCCTGTCGCAACCGCATCTGCTTGCGGAACCGGCTTTGCGCACCCGGCCAAGACGGCGCAGGCAAGCCATATGCCAAGGCCGCGCTTAGCCCGCACGGCCCAACCTGATTCCGCCCACTGCCGGTGCCGGTTGCATTATTGGCCCACACTTGCAGGCCAACTGATCGCAATGGCACCGCGCAACTCGCCCGGACGAAAGCCGGTAGCGCGGTCATCGGGATAGAGCTCGGCGATGCGCGCCTGCACTTGCGGCGCAACATTGGTGCCATGGCACGCGGCGCAGGGCTGTTCCTTCATCGGGATAGCCCGCAGATAATGGACCCGCGCGGCCTTGCCCGTCCCGCTGGTCCACTGCAGCGATGCGGGCTTGCCATCAGGCCCAAGCGGCGCTGCGGCCAAAGTCTCCAGCTTGGCCCGCAATTCACCTTCGGCCAGCGCCGCAGGGTTGCGCTGCCTGAGCGCGATGCGCCTGACCTGTGCGCCGCTTTCATCCGATAGCGATTGGGCAATGGCCGGGGCCACCTCATGGCACACAGCAATCGCTCCCACCGGCCCGCCTTGCTGCATTGCGGCCTGCAATTGTCCTTGCAGATCAGCCTGAAACCGGTCCGCCAACGCAGCCGATTTTTGCGCAACATCGGCATCGGAGGCTACGCTTGCGCCGCTGCTGGCGCAGGCTGACAGCGCCAGCATGACAGGGACCATCCCGAAAAGCGTGCGGCTGGCCATGGTCAAAGTTCTCCTGGTCCTATGGCCAAGACATTACATAAGTTTTTTCTTATATACAAGGCGGAAGCTCGTTCAAACCCGGTTGGCCCTGACCTGAGCCCATCAGGCCTGATGAACCTCGCAAAGGTCGCACAAGGCGTGGATCACGCCCCTGACGATGGGATCGCGCAAGCTGTAATACCGCATCTGCGCTTCACCGCGTATGCCCACCACGCCCTCTTCACGCAGCATCGCAAGGTGTTGCGACACCGCCGATTGCGACAGGCCGGACAGTTCGATCAGCTCGCTAACCGACACTTCGCTTTCATCCATCCGGCACAGCATCAGCAGCCGTTCGGGATGGCTCATCAGCTTCAGCCGACCAGCCATGGCACTTGCGTTGGACTTCAGCTCGTTAAGATCAACCGGCTTCATGCGCGAAGCTCCGTAAGAGGACGGTCATCGTCCCGCAACACGATATAAATGGCAGGAATCACCAGAACCGTCAAAAGGGTGGACGAGGCAAGGCCAAACAGCAGCGAAATCGCCAGCCCCTGAAAGATCGGGTCGGTCAGGATCACCGATGCCCCGATCATCGCCGCCGCAGCGGTCAGCACGATCGGCTTGAAGCGGATCATGCCTGCCTCCAGCAGCGTATCGCGCAAGCTTTTGTCCGGGCTGCGGGTGTGGTTGATGAAATCCACCAGCAGGATCGAATTGCGCACGATAATGCCCGCCAGCGCGATGAAGCCGATCATCGATGTGGCCGTGAACGGCGCACCAAACAGCATGTGCCCCAGCACGATCCCGATCAGCGTCAACGGCACCGGCGTCAGGATCACCAGCGGCAGGGTAAAGCTGCGGAACTGGCCCACCACCAGCACATAAATGCCAAGTAGCGCCGCCATGAAGGCCGCTCCCATGTCGCGGAAGGTCACCCAGGTGATTTCCCATTCGCCATCCCACAGCAGCGAAGGGGTGCTTTCGTCCTCGGGCTGGCCGTTCAGGATCATGGCAGGCTTGGTCAGCCCTTGCGCCTTCCAGTCGAACGCTTCGATAGCCTCATCGACCGCCAGCATGCCATAGATCGGCGCTTCGTAGCGTCCGGCCAATTCCGCCGTCACCATCGTCGCCCCGCGCCCGTCGCGGCGGTAGATCGCTTGGCTGCCCGGCTCCATCCTGGCGGTTACCAGTTCACCCAGCTGGATCAGTTGCCCCGTGGGCGTGACCGCCACCGGCGTGGCTGCCATCGCCGCTGACCATGTGCGCTGCGATTGGTCGAGCGCCAGTTCGATGGGCAGGGGATCGCGGTCCGCACCGCGCGGGGCATAGCCCACCACTTGCGCGCCCATCAGCGCGCCGATGCTGTCAAACAGCTGCCGCTGCGACAGGCCGTACTGGTCCAGCTTGGCCCGGTCCGGGGTCAGTCGCAGCGTGGGCCGCGCCTGCCCGAAGCTGTTGTCGACATCGACGATATAGGGCACCGATTTGAAGATCTTCTCCACCTGCTCGGCCGTCTTGCGCCGGGTCGCTTCATCCGGGCCATAGATTTCGGCCAGCAGCGTGGCCATCACGGGCGGCCCCGGCGGCGTTTCCACGACCTTGAGCGAGCCACCTGCAGGCAGCGGTACGGCCTTCAGCTTGTCACGCAGCACCACGGCAATCTCGTGGCTGGAGCGCGACCTGTCCTCCTTGGGGAGGAGCGTCACCATCAGATCGCCCATCTCGGGCTGATTGCGCAGGAAATAGTGCCGCACCAGCCCGTTGAAGTTGAACGGCGCCGAGGCCCCGGCATAGGCCTCCATCGACACCACTTCGGGCACGCTCCGCGCCACGGCAGCGGCCTGTTCCAGCACGCGCGCAGTCGCCTCAAGGCTCGTGCCTTCAGGCAGATCGGCCACCAGTTGCACTTCGCTCTTGTTGTCGAACGGCAGCAGCTTGACCGTCACCGCCTTGAAGTAGAACATCGAACAGGCCACCAGCGTCGCCACGCCCACCCCGATCAGAAAGCGCTTGGCCCCCTGCTTCGTGGCGATCACTTTCACCGCCCAGTGCCGGTAGAGCGCGCCCAGCTTCCCGCCATGCTCGTCGTGTCCGTGAGCCAGCGCCTTCTTGGCAAAGCGGATCATCAGCCACGGCGCGATGATCACCGCAACGAAAAAGGAAAAGATCATCGCCGCCGAAGCGTTGATCGGAATGGGGGCCATATAGGGCCCCATCAGCCCCGAAACGAACAGCATCGGCAGCAGCGCCGCCACCACGGTCAGCGTTGCCACGATGGTCGGATTGCCCACTTCGGCTACGGCCTCAACGGCAGCATCTATGCGCGAACGCTCATCCTTCATGCCCCAGTGCCGCGCGATGTTCTCGATCATCACGATCGCATCGTCGACCAGAATGCCGATGGAAAAGATCAGCGCGAACAGGCTTACGCGGTTGATCGTAAAGCCCATCACGTTCGAGGCGAACATCGTCAGCATGATCGTGGTGGGGATCACGATGGCGGTCACCCCCGCCTCGCGCCAGCCGATGGCAAAGCCGATCAGCACCACGATGGACACTGTCGCCAGCGCAAGGTGGAAGATCAGCTCGTTGGCCTTTTCGTTCGCGCTTTCGCCATAGTTGCGCGTGATCGAAACCTCGACGCCTGCCGGAATCAGCTTGCCCTCAAGCCCTTCCACACGCGCCACCACGCCTTCCGAAACGGTTACCGCATTGGCGCCTGCACGCTTGGCAACGGCAAGGCTCACCGCCGGAGCCATGTTCCAAGCGCCGTTCTCACCTTTGGCCCAGCGCCAAGACCGCGCCTGATCCTGCGTCGCGGCCTGCTCTACCCGCGCCACGTCCGATAGCAGCACTGGCGCGCCGCCAACCGACCGCACGGTCAGGCTGGATAGCTCCTGCGCATCGCGCAAGGTCTGCCCCGCCACCACCAGCGCCGCTTGCCCGCCTTCGCGCACCGTGCCTGCCGGAAAAGCGCGATTGGCCTGAGACACGGCCTCTATCACATGGCCCAGCGGCACGCGATAGAGCGCCAGCTTGGCAGGGTCTGGCACCACGCGCAGCGCCATGCGCTGCCCGCCGGTGATGAAGGTCAGCCCCACATCATCAACCTTGGCAATCTCGGTCCGCAGCTTGCCCGCCAGTTCCGCCAGCGCCTGATCGTTCCATTGGCCCGCAGCGCCCGGCTTTGGCGTCAGCGTCAGCACCACAATCGGCACATCGTTGATCCCGCGCACCGTCACTTGCGGGGCGGGAATGCCCACCGGAATCCGGTGCTTGTTCGCCTCGATCTTGTCGCCGATACGGATCGCGGCGTCTTCGGGATCGGAGCCGACCAGAAACCGCGCGGTTACCAGCACGCCATTGTCTTGCGCCTGCGCATAGACGTGTTCGACCCCGTCTACGCTTTTCACGATGGTTTCGAGCGGCTTGGCCACCAGTTCCACCGCTTGCGGCGCAGACAGCCCCGGTGCCTGGACCATGATGTCCACCATCGGCACCTTGATCTGCGGCTCTTCCTCGCGCGGGATCGTGATCGTGGCGATCAGCCCCACGATCATCGCCGCCAGCAGGAACAGCGGGGTCAGCGGCGACTGGATCGTCGCCCGCGTCAACTTGCCCGAAATGCCGAGGTTCATTTGCCTGCAGCCCCCACCAGCGTGTCCCCGGCATTCACGCCCGAAAGCACTTCAACCTTCCCAGCCTCGCCCGAAGGCGCGGTCTGCACCGGCACGTCTGCCGCGCTGCCATCCTTGGCCAGCACTGCCACATAATCGATGCCATAGCGTGTCGTCACATAGCCCGCCGGAACCAGCAGCGCCTTGCGCGTGCCCGTCTCCACTTTGGCCGCCACGCGCCGCCCGATCAGCGAGCTATCGATTCCCGGCATCTCGACATCTGCCGTCACTTTGCCCGCCATGACCGAGGGATAGACTTTCACCACGCGCCCTTCGCTCAACCCCGGAGCCATCACGCGCGATCCGATCCGCACTTTGCCAGCCAGCGATTCGGGCAGCTCCAGCCGCACGATGGTCGGCCCCGCGGTAATCACCGCAATCGGCATTCCTGGCGCAACCGGCGAACCTGCCGGAACATCGGCGCGCAACACGCGCCCGCTGGCCGGAGCCACGACCACGCCCTGGCCTGCCACCGCGCCCACAGCGGCCTGCTGCGCCTGTGCCGCGCGCACTTGCGCCTGCGCCGCTGCGGCTCCAGCCTGCGCCTGCTCCAGCCGCGCCTTGGCATAAACGCCGTTGTCATGCAGGAACTTCACGCGCTGCAATTCGGCCGCCGCCTGCGCGGCCTGCGCCTGCGCCGCCGCGGCCTGCGCGCCATAAGCGCCCGATTGATAGCCCAACTGGCTGTCCACGATCCGCCCGATGGCCTGCCCCTTGCTCACCATATCGCCCGCCTTGACCGACAGCGATGTGAGAATGCCCGGAATGCGCGCCATGACTTGCGCCTGATCGACCGTGGCGATCTCCGCGCTGACATCCTGCCAGTCCACCGTATCAGCGGCGGAAAGAACGATGCGCGGCCCCGCCGGAGCCTTTGCGGCCACTGTTGCAGCCTCTTCGCTGCTGCCGCACCCGGCCAGCGACAGGCTCAGCACAAACGCGCCCGTTGCTGAAGCCGCCTTCAAAATCGCCCGCATCGCTCAATCCCTCGCGTAAGTCAGATCAACGCTCGACCGGCAGGCCAGCCGAAGCCCAGGCCCCAAAGCCACCGGCCAGATGGGTATCAACTGCGGCCTGCGCGGTGCTGCACTTGTCCAACGCCATGCCCGAACGCTTGCCGCCCAGGCAGTTCAGCACCACCGTCTTGCCGCCGCCGTCGGGCAGCTTCGATGCCTGAAAGCCCGAAAGCGGCATGTTCACCGCGCCCGGAATGTGCCCTTCGGCAAATTCGTTCGCTTCGCGCACATCCACCACCAGCGCCTGCCCTGCCGCGATCATCGCCTGCAGTTCGGTTGCACTCACTTCCTTGTGGGCAGGTGCGCTCTTTCCAAATCCGAGAACCATCTGATTGGCCTTTCCATTCACTGCGCTCGTCCACTCGTAGTTTCGGAGCCTCTAACATTATGACTTGCTCATATCCGAAACATCTTATATAAGTCAAGTCAGATACAGGGCGAGCCTTTCGATAATCCCGAAACGCTGCGGTCTGATCGGTCGATGCGATTGCCGCAGGAATGCTCGCCCGGATGGTCAGCACTTCTGTGTGGATACGGGCGTGTGGATACGGGAGAAGAAACGATGTCGTTGCCGCAGATTATCGTGCTGGGTGCTGGCCTTGGGGGCACGATTGCCGCCTATGAAATTCGCGATGCCGTGAAAGGCAAGGCGCAAGTCATGGTTGTCAGCGATCAGGAAGATTACTGGTTCGTACCTTCGAACCCATGGGTCGCCGTGCGCTGGCGCGATCCCGAATCGATCCGCGTCCACTTGCCCCCGATCATGAAGAAAAAGGGCATCGGCTTTACCGCGGTTGGCGCAAAGCGGGTTCACCCCACCGAAAAACGCGTGGAACTGAACGATGGCACATCAATGCCTTATGATTATCTGGTCATCGCCACGGGGCCGCGCATGGCTTATGATGAAGTGCCCGGCCTTGGCCCTGATGGCTTTACCCAGTCGGTCTGCCACACCAATCATGCCGCCGCCGCCGCCGATGCTTTTGACAAGTTCTGCGACGATCCCAAACCCATCGTGATCGGCGCAGCGCAAGGGGCCTCGTGCTATGGCCCGGCATATGAATTTGCGATGATCCTCGATACCGAGCTGCGCCGTCGCAAGATCCGCGATCGTGTGCCGATGACTTATGTCAGCCCCGAACCCTATGTCGGCCACCTTGGCCTTGATGGGGTGGGCGATACCAAGGGCATGCTCGAAAGCGAGATGCGCAACCGCCACATCAAATGGATCACCAATACCCGCATCACCAGCGTCGAAGACGGCATGATGCACTTGGAAGAAGTGGCAGAAGATGGCTCGGTCAAGGAAAAGCACGATCTGCCTTTTGGCTTTTCAATGATCCTGCCCGCGTTCCGGGGCGTCGATGCGGTGTTCGGGATCGAAGGGCTCACCAATCCGCGCGGCTTCATTCTGGCCGACAAGCATCAGCGCAACCCCACGTTCAAGAACGTCTATTCGCTGGGCGTCTGCGTGGCGATCCCGCCCGTTGGCCCCACGCCGGTGCCGGTGGGCGTGCCCAAAACCGGCTTCATGATCGAATCGATGGTCACCGCCATCGCGCACAACCTCGCGCTTGAACTTGTGGGCAAGGAGCCGGACGAGGAAGCGACGTGGAACGCCATCTGCCTTGCCGATTTCGGCGATGGCGGCGTGGCCTTTGTGGCCCAGCCGCAGATCCCGCCGCGCAATCTCAACTGGTCGTCCAGTGGCAAGTGGGTCCACGTCGCCAAGATCGGGTTCGAGAAGTACTTCCTGCACAAGGTGCGGCGCGGCACCAGCGAGCCGTTCTACGAAAAGCTCGCCATGCATTCGCTCGGCATCCGCAAGCTCCGCTTCAAATAGGGAAACGGTGACCTGTGCACGCCACGGCAGGCCACCCATCCCCAGCCCCTCCCTCAAGGGAGGGGAGCGAGACTTGCCGAGCCGCAGGCGAGGTTAGTCGCAGCGGGGTGGGTGCTCCGAAGCCAGAACATTTAAAGTGCCAGACTCAACTGCAAAAAGGATCGTTCCCATGACACTCGATACCGCAATCTTCCGCTTTGCTGGCGTGATGGTGCTGGTCAGCCTTGCGCTGGCACACTGGGTCAATCCCGCCTTCCTGTGGCTGACCGCCTTTGTCGGGGTGAACTTGATCCAATCGAGCTTCACCGGGTTTTGTCCGGCTGCGATGGTCTTCAAGAAGCTGGGCGTGCGTCCGGGCCATTCTTTCAAGTGAAGTGAACCTGACATGCGCCGCTTTTCAACCCTTGCCCTGCTCCTGTCATGTGCCGGTGCCATCCCCACGGCATCGGCGCAGGACCTCGCCGCTGCCATCACCAGTGCCTTGGCCAATGCCCCCGCGATTGCCGAGGCCACTGCCGGTGAGGCGGCGGCGAGCGCCCGGGTTGATCGGGCCAAGGCGGAAGGCAATCCATTGCTGCGCGTCGAAGGCTCCTATGGCGCAGGCCGCATCGACAATGGCGGCTATTTCGGCCTGACGGCTGATAATGTGACGCCAACCGCACTGATGGCCACGGCGGAAATGCCGCTCTATGCAGGCGGCCGCACTGCTGCTGCCATTGCGCAGGCGCGCGGTGGGGCAGAGGCGGCGCGGTATGGCGCGCAGCAGGCCCGCCTGCAAACCATCGTGACCGCCGTTGCCACCTACACCGAAGTGTTGACCGCGCGAAAGCTGGAGGCACGCTTTGCCCAGCTCGTCACCGCGCTGACCGAAAGCGAGCGGCAAGCGGGCTTGCGCTTCAAGGTTGGCGAAATCGCCAGCTCTGACGTGGCACAAACCCGCGCGCGCAAAGCGGCCGCGCAGGCCGGGTTCGCGCAGGCGCAGGGCCGCCGCATCGCGGCTGAGGCCAGCTTCGAACGGCTGACCGGCAAACCGGCTGATACTCTTGCCCCGCTTCCCGCCCTGCCAGCCATCCCGGCGACGCTGGACGAGGCGACTGACCTTGCCCGCAATGCCAATCCGGCCTTGCGGCAGGCGCAATCGGGCGTTGATATGGCCATGGCCGGAACCCGCGCAGCGCGGGCCGAAGGCCTGCCCACCGTCGGTGCCTTTGCCGAGGCCGCGCATGTGCGGGACCAGTTCTTTCCCGGATACCGCGCCGATTCCGTCTCTGTCGGTGTGCGTGGCCGGTGGACACTGTTTGCCGGTGGCCGCGTGGCCGCGCAAACCCGCGCCGCCGATGCCGATCTCGATGCCAGCCAGGCGCGGCTGCGGCAGGCCCGCCTAACACTCGATGGCATGGTAATCGAGGCTTGGCAGGGCCTTGCCACCGCGCGCCAGATGCTCGAAGCCTCGCGCCTGCAAAGCGAAGCTGCCGCCGAAGCCTTGCGCGGCAAGCGGCTTGAGGCCAAAGTCGGCGCCATGCCCATGCTCGCCGTGCTCGATGCAGAGCGTGAGGCGATCGAGGCCGAAGCCGCGCTGTTGCAGGCCGAAGCCATGCAAACCGTCGCCGCATGGCGGCTCAACGCGCTGACCGGGAATATTGATTGATGACCGACACCGCACTTCAGCAAGCCATCGCGCAGGTTCAAGAATCGAGCGCCCCTGTGGTCCGCACCTTCTTTGACGCGCCGACTTTCACCGCCACCTACGTGGTCCACGATCCAGCCACAAAGCGCGCGGCGATCATTGATTCGGTTGCAGATTTTGATCAAGCCTCGGGCCGCATCAGCCATGCGTCGGCAGATGCCGTCATCGCCTATGTCCGCGCCGAGGGTTTGACCGTCGATTGGCTGTTTGAAACCCACGCCCACGCTGATCACCTTTCCGATGCGCCCTATTTGCAAAACCATCTGGGCGGCACCATCGTGATCGGGCGCGATATCCTGACCGTGCAGGGCGTGTTCGGCACCATTTTCAACGAGCCGGACAGCTTCGCGCGCGATGGCTCGCAATTTGACCGGCTGATGGGCGATGGTGAGGCTTTTGCGCTGGGCAGCATTCCGGCAATCGCGCTGCATGTGCCCGGCCATACGCCTGCCTGCATGGCCTATGTCATTGGCGATGCGGTGTTTGTGGGCGATACGCTGTTCATGCCGGACTATGGCACCGCCCGCGCCGATTTCCCCGGCGGCGATGCGCGCACGCTGTTCCGCTCGATCCGCCGCCTGATGCAACTGCCCGATGAAACGCGCGTATTCCTGTGCCATGATTACAAGGCGGCGGGCCGCGATACCTTTGTGTGGGAAACCACCATCGGGGCCGAGCGGACCGCCAATGTCCATGTGCACGCCGATGTGACCGAGGACGATTTCGTGACAATGCGCGAGGCGCGCGACGCCACTTTGGGCATGCCGCGCCTGATCCTCCCCTCGATCCAGATCAATATCCGCGCCGGGCATCTGCCCGAACCGGAAGCCAACGGGACGCGTTATCTGAAGCTTCCGATCAACATTCTCTGAAGTGCACCTAGATGCACCTAGCTGCACCTAAGCGCTCCTGACCCTTATCGGAACCCTGCAAATGTACAGCGAAATCCAGTATTTGCTCGGGGGCCTCAGCGGGGTTCTGATCGGCTTCACGCTGGGCCTTGTCGGCGGCGGAGGTTCGATCCTGGCGGTGCCGCTGATGGTCTATGTCGTCGGCGTCAAAAGCCCGCACCTTGCCATCGGCACCAGCGCGCTGGCCGTCGCCGCCAATGCGCTGGCCAGCCTTGTGCCCCATGCGCGCGAGCGGAACGTGAACTGGCGGTGCGGCGGATCGTTTGCGCTGGCAGGGGTGATGGGCGCGCTCGGCGGGTCGACGCTGGGCAAGGCGTTTGACGGCGAAAAGCTGTTGTTTCTCTTTGCCTTGCTGATGCTCGTCGTGGCGGTTCAGATGTATCGCGGGCGCGGCGATAGCGGGATCGAGGGCGTGCAATGCAACCGCGACAACCTGCCCAAGGTCGTGCTGTTCGGCATTGGCACCGGCATCCTCTCGGGCTTTTTCGGCATCGGCGGCGGCTTCCTGATCGTCCCTGCGCTCGTCGCATCTACCGCCATGCCGATCTACCGCGCCATCGGCACCTCGCTGATCGCCGTGGCCGCCTTCGGCCTGACGACCGCCGCCAACTATGCCGTATCGGGCCTGCTGGACTTTGCGCTGGCGGGCAGTTTCATTATGGGCGGGATTGTCGGCTCGGTCCTTGGCGCGATGGCGGCCAAGCGTTTGGCGGGGGCCAAGGGGCTGCTGAACACCGGTTTTGCCGCGCTGATCGTGGTGGTGGCCACCTACATGCTCTATCGCAACTGGGTGTCTTTCACCGCGTAGCAGTTGCGAAAGAAACCTTGCAGATATTGTATTTCACCTCGGTTTTGGGCCTTCGCCTTGCCGTGGCATTCGGTCTCATCAGCCGGCACGAAAATCTGCGGCCCTGATGCCGTACCGTTTCAGCTTGTCGTAAAGAGTGTTTCTTGCCACCCCCAGCAGTCCCAGAGTAACGGAGATGTCGCCCCCTGCTTTGGTGAGCGTTTTGCGAATGATGTCCGCTTCGAAATCTGCCACCAACTTGTTCAAGTCGCCGGGTACGAGGACTTCGTCTTGTTCTACTTGCAGGCCAAGAGCCACGCGCTGGGCAAAGCTCCTCAATTCACGGACGTTGCCCAGCCATTCGTGGGTTGCGATATGCACATGGATATCCCGTCCTATGAACGGAACGGGGTTGCCCAACCGTTTGGCCGCCTCATCGAGGAAATATCCAAATAACAAGGGGATATCGCTCTTCCGCTCCCGCAAGGGCGGAATGCTTAACTGCACTGATTGCAGTTGATAGAACAGATCCTTGCGGAAGGTGCCCTGCGCTACTGCATCGCTCAGGTTGCTGCTGGTCGATGCGATGACCCGCAGGTCGATCGGTCGGGGGCGATCGCCGCCGATCTTCATCACTTCACGTTCTTCAATGACCCGCAGCAGCGCGCCCTGCAATGGCAGGGGCATCGTTTCGATGGCATCGAGAAACAATGTCCCGCCACTGGCCTGTTCGATCCGGCCAGCATGGCCATTTCGATATTGGGCATGAGCCCCGGCTGCATAGCCGAACAGTTCAGCCTCCGCGACGTTGGCAGGCAAAGTGCCGCAGTTGATGGCAACGAATGGTCGGCTCCGGCGCGGTCCCCAGCGATGCAGCAGAACCGCCGCCAGTTCCTTGCCTGTGCCCGTTTCCCCTTCGATCAGGACGTCGATATCAGCAAGCGCGACCTGCCGGATCGTTTCGCGCAGACGCACCATGACCGGGCTCTCACCGATCATCAACTCGCCTTGCTCTGCACGGGCAGCCCCTGCTCTCAGGGCACGGTTTTCCAGCACCAGCGCACGATGATCGATTGCGCGCCTTGCGGTTGCGATGAGATGGTCGGCAGGAAAGGGTTTGGGGATGAAGTCGAACACGCCGCGTTTCAACGCATCGATGACCATGGGAATGTCACCATGGCCCGTCATCATGATAACCGGGATTTCCGGATCGATCGCATGAACCCGGCGCAAGGCCTCCATGCCATCGATACCGGGCATTCGAACATCGGTAATGAAGATGCCCTCAAAGTTCGCAGAGAGCTGCGCCAAGGCGGGCAGGGGGTCGGCGGCAACCTCAACCTCCATGTTCTCCAGCTCGAACGACTGCTGCAGCATCAAGCGGAGTGTGTCATCATCATCAATCAGCAGCGTTTTCACCACGGCCCCCCTTTTCTGTGGGCAGTACTACAAGAAATGTTGCTCCACCCCATTCATTGGGCTCGACTGTCAAGGTGCCTCCGTAATCCTGAATGATCTCTTGGGAAATACTCAGGCCAAGGCCATTGCCGTCCGGCCTTCCAGTATAAAAAGGCTGAAATATTGTTTCAACGAGATCGGATGGGACGCCCGGCCCATTGTCAGCAATACTTAGAAAAAGCTGACGGCTATTTGCAAAAGCCTTAAGCTGCACTTTGGGATTGTCGCGCTCCCGGACAGCTTCGAGGGCATTCTGCAGCAGATTGACCAAAACCTGTTCGATGCGGATACGGATTGCGTGCAATGTCGGCAAAGGATCAGATCTGACCAGTTCCAGCGGCACATTGGCCCGGCGGTAACTGTCACCAATCAGCAGCACCGCGCCATCGATGATATCGCCAACCGGCACAGAACCAGCAGTGCTGCGGACGCGGCGGCCATAGGAAAGAAGTTCGCCCGTGATGGTTCCGACGCGCTGAGTAAGGTTGCCGATCAGGGTGAGATTGGCTTGCACTGTCGCGACGTTTCCGAGCGCCAGCAGCTTTAACGCATTGTCGGATGCCGTGCGGATCGCCGCCAGCGGCTGGTTGATTTCGTGCGCGACACTGGTGGTGATCGTGCCGATCGAGCCGAGCCGGTTGGCCTGCGCCAGTTCCTCGCGTGCGGCCCGATAACGGCTGTCGGCCAGCGCGCGTTCGTCGCTTTCCTGTTGCAATCGGTCATAGGCGGCCGTGAGCTCGGATGTCCTGCGCACAACCTCTGCCTCAAGAAACAGGCGGGTTGCTTCAATCCGTTTCCTGCGCGCCTCGATCCACGACAGAGCCACCAGAACCGATGTCAGGAGTATCGCCAGAATACTGGTCGCAAGGCGCGTCCTTGCATCAGCTGCTGTGAAAACAGGTTTGAGTGGTTCAAGGTGATAATGATGCCAACCAAGGATCGGCAGTGACTGTTCGACCACCAGAAAACGAGAGCCTGCCTCGTCTCGTGCAAACCCACCGTCTTCGAGTGTCAGGCCCGATTTGTTCAGGTTTACATTGCTGTATTGACCCGAACGCTCAAGCGCGGAGCGCCGATCAGATGAGAGATCGGAAATGGTCCGAAAGCGTCGCTTGGGGTCAGTGCTAATGACAATGACTCCATCGGTGTCGACCACGAAGGCATCTTGGCCCGCTGACCGCCAGAGCTGTTCAAGCTTCTGAAATTCGATCTTTATCACGATCACGCCGAGGGGATCGGGGAGCCGCCCAACGCGGCGAGCCAGAAACAGGCCCGGCCGCCCGGTTACGCTGCCGCGTGCAAAATACTCACTGCGCCCGTTTGCCATGCTGTCGACGAAATAAGGGCGGAAGCGAAAGGAATAGCCAACGAAGCTGTCAGATCGTTCGGCATTGGATGCTGCGCGAACGTTGCCTGTGCGATCAATCACATAGAACACCGTAGCGCCGGTCTGCTGGGCAAGTGATGCCAAGGTCCGGTTCAGGTTGCTGACGGCCTGCGAATTGCGCCGTTCGAGAGCGTCACGGACATTGGGCAGTTCGACCAGAACGAAAGGAAGAACGCGGAACTTGCCAACATCGGCGATTAAAGTGCCCGTCTCCAGTGCTGCGCGCCGTTCAGCCTGCTCGCGCGCACTGGCGATGAATTCGCGCCGGGAGGCGGCTCCGAACAGAATTGCAAACAGACCGAGGATGGCAACAATGGCCAAAGCCGCCAGTGCCCACCGCAATCTGCCACGATCCCACACAAAAAGCATTTGTCCACGTTATCGGATTATTCAGGCGTTACAATCCGGAATTTCGGACAAATTTTCGCAACTCTCCAAGCAACAATAGATTTATAAATGGAATTACAATTACTTAGATGTTCTATGTTCGACTATTGCAATAGATTTCCGTCGCCCTGATCATGGCTCCACATGGCACGCGGGATTGCCCGCGGCACTTTGGGTGGGGTAATCGACACATGACCAAGCGAAACAGCGTTCGTATCTCCAGCGTCTGCGGTACGGCAATGATGCTGCTGCACTTCTCTGCAGTTTCAGCCCAACCTGCACTTGAAGCTGTGCCGCAAGACGAAACTCTGGCCGCCGACCAAGAGGCGGATGCTGCAGCAATCATTGTGACTGGCTCACGCTCTCAACAGGCGCGAAGCAATGTTGATACAGCAGCGCCGATCGACGTTGTAAATGTCGAACAACTGACTCAAACCGGTCAGGTTGAGGTCGCGCAGATGATCAACTTCGTCGCGCCATCGTTCAATTCAGCCAAGCAGACTATTGCCAACGGCACAGACCATATCGACCCGGCAACCTTGCGCGGGTTGGGGCCCGATCAAACCTTGCTCTTGCTGAACGGCAAGCGCCAGCACACCACGGCCTTGGTCAACGTCAACTCCACCGTGGGGCGCGGTTCGGTGGGGTATGACATGAATGTGATCCCTGCAGCAGCGGTTGAGCGCATTGAAGTGCTGCGCGATGGCGCAGCGGCGCAATATGGTTCGGACGCGATAGCCGGTGTGATCAACATTGGCCTGAAGCGCAATGACAGCGGCATCGAATGGCGCAACCAGGCTGGCATTACCAAGGAGGGCGATGGTCGCACTCTTCAGACGAGTGTGAATGCGGGCTTTGGTTTGGGTGATGGCGGATTCATCAACGCCACCCTCGCGTTTCTTGATCGCGGTTTCACGGATCGGTCGGGCGAATACAACAACACCGTCTATCTGGCATCCCTGCCAGCAACCCGGTTCCCCGGGTTCCCCTTCTCGGTGCCTTTGACGCCGGCTGAAATTGCGCGGCAGCAGCAGGACCAGGCGCTGGTTGAACAGCGCGGCTTCGATCGGCGCAGCATGATCGTCGGCAATTCCGAGGCGACCGGCTATTCCGCCTTTGTCAACATGGGGCTGCCGCTGGGCAATGATTGGGAGGCCTACAGTTTTGGTGGCTGGACGCACCGCGATGGCCGCGCTGCGGGCTTCTATCGCTATCCGAACAACCCCCGAACCAGCAACCTTTCCTTGTTCCCAGATGGTTACCTGCCGTTCATTGAAACATCGATCAACGATTATACCATTGCTGTCGGCGCGAAAACTGGCAAGCGCGGTGATCTGATCATCGACATCAGCAGCAAGTTCGGCGGCAACGAGATTGCTTTTGACGTCGACAATTCGATTAACGCATCGATGGGCAATGCAACACCGACGAACTTTTACGCGGGTAAACTGAAGTTTCAGCAGTTCACCAACAATATTGATCTCTCAAAAGAATTCGACGGCCTGTTCGGAACCCAATCATTCAACATCGCAGCAGGTGCGGAACTGAGGTTCGACCGATACGCCATCGGCGAGGGCCAGGTGGAATCCTATGGTGACTTCAACCCTCCCGGCACGCCGCCTGCGCAGATCAAGGCTTCAGGCGTCCAGGTATTCGGCGGCTTCCGTCCCGACAATGCGGTCAGCGAAGGTCGTCGCTCGATCGGTGTCTATCTCGATCTGGAATCCGATATCACGGACCGGCTTCTGGTCAGTGGGGCGGTCCGCTATGAAAACTACAGCGATTTTGGCGGCAATTTTTCAGGCAAACTGGTCGGCCGCTACAAGATCACCGACGCTCTGGCGCTGCGCGGCGGGCTGAATCGCGGATTTCGTGCCCCGTCGCTGCACCAGAGCTACTTCAGCTCGGTCGCGACCCAATTCATCACCGTCGCCGGTGTCAACCAGCAACGCGAAGTGACCACGGTGCGCAACGATTCCGCCATTGCGCAGCGCCTTGGCGTACCCTTGCTCAAGCCGGAAACCTCCTGGAGCTATTCGGCCGGTGCAACGCTTTCGCTCGGCCGGGCGCTTAACCTGACCGTTGATGCCTATCAGATCGATATCGCAGACCGGATCGTCATTTCGGGTCGGTTCAGCAACACCATCCCGGCGCTCGCCCAGTTCTTTGCAGGCACCAATGTAACCGAAGCCCAGTTCTTCACCAACGCGATCGATACCCGCACGCGAGGGCTGGACGTCGTGGCGACCAGCATGACCGAACTGGGCAGGGGCAAGTTGAGCGCGTCGCTGGCACTCAACCTGAATCAGACCAAGATACGAGGCGGGGTTCGCACGCCTCCCCAGTTGGGCGGCTTTGGCGAAACGCTGCTCAATCGCGAGGAGCGGGGCCGCATTGAAGTCAACCAGCCGCGCAGCAAGATCATTGGCGCGCTGACTTACGAGATTGACGGCTTCTCGGTCCGCACTGCCATCACGCGCTTTGGCGAAATCACCACGGTTGCCCCCCAACTCCCGGAGCAAGACCAGACCTTTTCGCCCAAAATCATTACCGACCTTTCAATAGCCTACCGGTTTTCGCAGACCGCCGAGCTGGTGATCGGGGCGAGCAACCTGTTTGATGTCTATCCAGACCGCGTTCTCGACCCGCGCCTGACAAATGATGGGACAGTGCCCTTCAGCCGGTTTGCCACGCAATTCGGGTTCAACGGTGCATCATATTTCACTGCCCTGAACTTTAAATTCTGAGGTCTGCTGTGTTGTTTAGCAAATCATCGGATCGCTCTTTCGCTCCCAGCGCTTCCCCGCTGCAGGGCCAGGGGTTGACAACGCGGGAGCGGACGAAGGCCATAATCGGTGGGTCAACGGGCAATCTGGTGGAGTGGTACGATTGGTATGCCTATGCGGCATTCACGCTGTATTTTGCCCCACACTTTTTCCCCTCCGACGATCCTACGGCCCAGCTTTTGGGGGCTGCGGCTGTGTTTGCGGTCGGCTTTTTCATGCGTCCGCTGGGCGCCTGGGCCATGGGGATCTATGCCGACCGGAAAGGGCGCAAGAGCGGACTGGCCCTGTCAGTTGCGCTGATGTGCGCAGGATCGCTGCTGATTGCGATCTCGCCGACTTACGAATCCGCAGGATTGCTTGCGCCTGCTTTGCTTGTGCTTGCCCGGCTCATGCAGGGCCTGTCGGTGGGCGGCGAATACGGCGCCAGCGCCACGTATCTTACGGAAATGGCAGGCAAGAAGCGGCGTGGCTTCTTCTCCTCCTTCCAATATGTCACCCTGATCGGCGGGCAGCTTCTGGCTGTGGGGGTGTTGCTGGCGCTACAAGCGATGCTGAGCGAGGCAGCATTGGATGCTTGGGGCTGGCGCATTCCCTTCGCCATCGGAGCCGCTTTGGCGGTCGTCGTGTTCTGGATCCGGCAAGGTCTTGCAGAGACGGAAAGCTTCAACAACACCCAGTCGAGTGATGCACCCAAATCCAGCATGCTAACCTTGTTTCGCGAACATCCGCGTGAGGCATTCACAGTCATGCTGATGACAGCCGGCGGCACATTGGCATTCTACGCATTCTCGATTTACATGCAAAAATTCCTGGTCAACACCACCGGCTTCGATCGCGAAACCGCGTCTCGCATCAATGGCGGGTCGCTGTTTTTGTTCATGCTGCTGCAGCCAGTTGCCGGAACTCTAAGTGACAGGGTGGGGCGCAAACCGCTGCTGATCGGTTTTGGCCTCCTTGGCGTGCTGTGCACCTATCCGCTCTTCACAGCGCTGGAGACCGCGCGCGATCCGCTGATCGCATTTCTGCTGGTACTTGGCGGCTTGACGATCGTCACAGGCTACACCTCAATCAATGCCGTGGTGAAGGCAGAGATGTTTCCGACCCACATCCGCGCTCTGGGAGTTGCACTGCCGTATGCGCTGGCGAACACCATTTTCGGCGGTACGGCCGAATATGTAGCGCTGAGCTTCAAGGATGCTGGCTGGGAGCGCGGCTTCTATTGGTATGTAACAGGGATGATCGCCATCTCGCTGATCGTATATCTCCGCATGCCCGAAACCCAGACGACCAGCACGATTACCGAAGATTAGCCTGTCAGAGACCTCTGGACATGTTGGAATGGGAATCAGGACATGGAGCATCTGCCAACCGCCATCGTCGATCACATGCATCGCACCCGACCCGCGCTTACTGACGAGGCATTGCAAGACAGATTTGGCATAAGTTACAATACATGGCGCCGGATTGTGGCTGACAAACCCTTGCGCAGGTCGGTGGCGCAGAGGCTGATTTCACGCATCGGCGCAGAACTCGCCGAACGTTAGGATCAGCCTGAAGCGCTATCCCTATCTGGGGGAGATCGCACTTTCAGGACGGAAAGGTCCAGCAATCGGCGCAGCCTTGGTCATCTGGCTCTTGGCTCTTGGGATCGCTGCAGCGTTTGCCCTGTGCCTTGGGCACCTTGCGGCGAGGCACCCTGTCAACGATCCGCAAGGCAGTTTGCTGGCTGACCGACTGTGCGCCGTGGCTGCGTTGCGAGGGCCACGGCGGTCTTACCAATTCCACATCGTGCCATCTTCCAGCATGGCTACCGGCAGGAAGGCAGGCTGGTAAGGATAGCGCGCCGCCAGCGTCTCGTCGATGGTTACACCATGGCCTGGCGTATCCCCGACATGGAGAAATCCGTTCTCGAAATGGTAATCATGCGGGAACACGGCATCCGTTTCCGGGGTATGGCGCATGTATTCCTGAATGCCGAAATTGGGCACCCAGGTATCGAAATGCAGCGCTGCGCCCATTGTTACCGGTGAAAGGTCGGTCGCGCCGTGGCACCCGGTGCGGATCTGATAAAGGCTCGCCAGATCGGCAATCCGGCGCAAATGGGTGATCCCGCCCGCGCCGACCACCGTGGTTCTGATATAGTCGATCAACTGCTCTTCAATCAGCTGTTTGGCATCCCAGATGGTGTTGAAGATTTCCCCCACCGCCAGCGGTGTCGTGCTGTGCTTGCGGATCAGCCGGAACGCGGCCTGATTTTCCGCCGGGGTCAGATCCTCCAGCCAGAACAACCGAAAATCCTCCAGTCGACGGGCAAGGCTGGCAGCTTCCTGCGGGGTGTAGCGGTGGTGCGCATCATGCAGCAGGTGATGGTCAAAGCCATAGGTGGTCCGCAACGCTTCGAACAGCTGCGGCACATGGGCCAGTGCCTTGGCCGTGTCCCAGGTCGTCTCGCTCGGCAGCGCTGCATCAGCCGGTTCATAGTGGAGCGTGCCGCGGCCCACGCCATAGGCGTCCTTGATCCCGGGAATGCCGCTTTGGGCCCGGATCGCCTTGTATCCCATGTCGATATAGCGCCCCACAGCGTCGACGGTTTCGGCAATGTCCGCACCATTGGCATGACCATAGACCATGACCCGATCACGGCTGCGCCCGCCTAGCAGCTGATAAAGGGGCATCCCGGCAGCCTTGGCCTTGATGTCCCACAAGGCCACATCAACCGCAGCAATCGCCCGCATTGTAACCGGCCCGCGCCGCCAATAGGCCCCGCGATACAGATATTGCCAGATATGCTCGATCTGATCAGCGGCCTGACCAATCAGGCAGGGGATGACGTGATCTTCGAGATAGGCCACCACAGCCTTTTCGCGGCCATTGAGCGTCGCGTCCCCGATTCCGGTAAGGCCTTGATCTGTTTCGATCTTCAACGTGACAAAATTGCGGCCTGGACACGTGACAATGACCCGCGCTGCTGTGATCCGCATGACCGAAAACTCCCTGTTTGAACGTCGCAAGAGTTGACTTACCAATTTAATCTGTCAACTTCTATAAATTGATCTGTCCAATTTTGCGAGAGGATTGCGGGCTCATGGTTCGTAAAGCGTCATCCATCACACCGATCCGCCCTCGGCCGACGCTGCCTGAGCAGGCCGCCGGTCCGGATGCAGCCTCTACCCGTGACCGGCGTGGCGGGCGGCTTTACGAGCAGGTTGCGGCCAGCATTGCTCAGGCGATCGGGCGTGGAGAATACCCGGTTGGCGGCAGGTTGCCGGCAGAGCGGGAACTTGCCAGCAGCTTTTCGGTCAGTCGCCCAACCATCCGCGAGGCGGTCATGGCACTCGAACTGGATGGGCTGGTCGATGTGAGGGTTGGCTCGGGTGTCTATGTGCGTGACGCGTCGGTCGCCAAGTCGGCGCGGGTGCCTGCTGACATCGGCGCATTCGAACTTACAGAAGCGCGGCTCTTGTTCGAAGGCGAGGTTGCCGCCTTGGCCGCTACGCAGATCACCGATGATGGGATCGCCGAACTGCGCCGCCTGCTTGACGACATGGAGCGCGAAAATGCCAGCGGCCATGATGCTGAGGCGGTTGATGAAATGTTTCATCTCGCCATTGCGCGGGCCACCAACAACAGTGCGATGATCGGGGTTGTGCAGCAGTTGTGGGAGACGCGCCGCAGCTCGCCCCAATGTGCGCTCGTGTTTGAAAAATCGCGCGCTTCCGGATGCAAGCCGGTGGTGGCAGAGCATCTTGCCATCGTCGAAGCACTCGCCGCGCGTGATCCCGCTGGCGCGCGCGCCGCAATGCGCGCCCATCTTGGCCGCGTGCTTGACTATCTTCTTGAGGCAACCGCTCTCGACGTCATCGAAGAGGCGCAGCGGCAGATCGACCAGCAACGGGTCCGCTTCGGTGAAGCCAGACTCATGGTCTAGGCAGGTTGCGCGAAGCGCCCGCCAGTTTTCCCATAATCGGCAGCGGCCCGCTGCCTCACATCCTATCGCGAGGCGCCCATGCCGCCACGCAACCAAGCCGGAAAGATGCTTTATATGAACATGCGCCCTATGCCCCTACTAATGAGCGGCATCCTGTTTCCGTTAGGTGCCGCTGTGCTTTTGGCCGGGTGTGTGGCCGACAGAACCGCGGCAGATGCAGCGCCAATGGCCCGCATGGCCAGTGCGGCGCAGGCTCCCAACACTCTCTCCAAGGCAGACGTGGCTGCGGGCTGGCGGCTGTTGTGGGACGGCAAGACCACCGCGGGTTGGCGCGGTGCGAAGCTGGACCGTTTTCCCGAACGCGGCTGGGAGATCCGTGATGGCGTGTTGAGCGTGCTGCCCTCAGGCGGCGCGGAATCGCGCAATGGCGGCGACATTGTCACGATCGAGGAGTTCACCGAATTTGAGCTGTCGCTTGAATTCCGCATCACGCCCGGTGCCAACAGCGGTATCAAGTATTTCGTCGATACCGGGTTGCAGCGCGGCGAAGGCTCGGCGATCGGGCTGGAGTTCCAGATTCTGGATGATGAACGCCACCCCGATGCCAAGCTTGGGCGGGATGGCAATCGCACCATTGGGTCGCTCTATGACCTGATCCCGGCACGCAATCTGGCCAATCCCGCGCAGGGCAAGGCGGTCAACCCGCCCGGTGAATGGAACCACGCCCGCATTGTGGTGCGCGGTGCTAATGTCGAACACTGGCTCAATGGCGTAAAAGTGGTGGCCTTTCAGCGCGGGTCACAGCCATTCCGCGAGCTGGTAAGCCTGAGCAAGTACAAGTCCTGGCCAGCCTTTGGTGAGCGGCCAAAGGGCCCGATTCTGCTGCAGGATCATGGTGATCTGGTGTCGTTCCGCAGCATCAAGTTGCGCAATCTGGCAGGAGCACGGTAATGATCGACCGGCGCACTTTCATCGCATCGGCAACTGTCGCTGCAGCCACGTCAATGTCGGCGCGCAGCTATGCCAGGGTAATGGGAGCCAATGATCGGCTGAATATCGCCGTGATGGGTTTGAACGGCCGTGGCACGGCTATGTCCAAGGCCATCGCCGGAACGCCGAATTGCCGCATCGCCAGCCTGATTGATGTGGATGCGACCGTGCTTGCCAAGCGGGCGGGCGAACTTGGCAAGGTGATTGACCCGGCCGCCAAGTTGATCGCCGATTACCGCCGGGCGCTGGATAACCGGCAGATCGATGTTCTGGTGGTGACCACGCCCGACCACTGGCACGTCAAGGCCTCGATCGACGCGCTGGGTGCCGGAAAGCACGTCTATGTCGAAAAGCCCCTGGGCATCGCCCCGGCAGAAGGCGAAGCACTGGTCGCGGCCCAGAAGCGGTCGGGCCTGATCGTGCAGATGGGCAATCAGCAACGGTCGGGCCGCGAAACGATTGCGCTGGCGCAGTTGGTGCAGGCTGGTGCAATCGGCGAGGTCTATCGGGCCGAAACATGGTATGCCAACAAGCGCGGCACGATCGGGCGTGCGCAGCCAGCGGCTGTGCCACCCACGCTCAATTGGGAGCTGTGGCAAGGGCCACGTCCGCGCAAGCCGTTTCGTACCAATCTGGTTCACTACAACTGGCACTGGTATTGGGAATATGGCACCGGCGAGATCACCAACAACGCTCTGCATGAGCTTGATGTTTCCCGCATGATGATGGGTGTCGGCTACCCCGAAAAAGTGACCGCCCAAGGGTCTCGCCAGTTCTTTCGCGATGACGATTGGGAAATGTACGATACGCTCGATCTGGTGCTGCATTATCCCGGCGGTCGGACCATCACCTGGAATGGCCACAGCTGCAACGCAATGCGCCGGTTCGGCCGGGATCGCGGGGTCTTGTTGCTGGGGACGGCCGGTTCGGCAATCGTTGATCGCAATGGGTATGAGATTTTCGAACTCTCAGGCGCGCTGCGTACCAAAGTGGATGCCGCTGCGCTCAGCGCGACGACCAACACAGTGGGGGCTGGCGATCTGGATTTCCGGCACTTCGGCAACTTTGCCGATACCATTCGCGGGCTGGGGGCAGGTCAGGCCTCGCCGGTAGATGAGGGCAACATCAGCACCAACTTGTGCCACCTTGGCAATATGGCATACCGCACGGGCGAGACTCTGCTGGTCGATAGCGCGACCGGACGGCCCCACAATGCTGCGGCGATGAAGTATTGGGCGGTCGATTATGAACCGGGATGGTCGATCTGACCATGACGCAGCCACTCCCGTCATTCGTGCATCGCTTTTCCGCGATGGGAACCCGGATCGAACTGCATCTGTTCGGTGATGGCGCCAAAGCCGCGCTGGCAAATGCCTTGCAGGCAGTGATCGATGCTGTGGATGATGCGCTGACCATTCACCGCCCATCGCCCACAACGCAACTGAACGAGAGGCTGCGCGGCGGGGGCGTGGCGGTGATTGACGAGCCTATCTTGCGCAACGCGCTGCAAGCCAGCATTGCTGGTCACCGTAAGACCGGCGGGCTGTTTGACCCCGCGTTCGGGCCGCACGCGGCGGGCCTTGCCCATGTCAGCCTTGGCGACGCGGGGGAGCAGATTGTGGCCGACCGCGCGATAGCCTTCGATTTCGGGGGCGTGGGCAAGGGGTTCGCACTCGATTGCTGCCGTCCGGTGCTGGCCGGGGCAGGGGTTGAATCGGCTATCCTGTCACTGGGGGACAGTTCGATTCTGCTGTGGGGTGGGCATCCGCTGGGCGGGGACTGGCCGATTGCCATCCCTGACCCTTGTGGAGCTGAGGGCAGCCTGGCCGAGCTGGCGCTGCGCGACTGCTGCTTGTCGGTATCATCATCACAGGGGGCCGGACAAACGGCGACCTTGCGGCCAGACACTGGCATCGCCGTGTCCGAGCCGCGCACGGCCATCGTGGCGCATCCCTCGGGTGCCCGGGCCGAAATCTTCAGCACTGCCCTTCTGGCGGCTCACTCCGATGAGCGTGCCTGCCTTGTAGCGGCGATCAAGGGTGAGGGCGGTATGGCGATCATCGTCGATCACGCCGTGCCTGCAAACAGTGCCCTGCAACGCGATCTGGCCGAGGCCATCCCATGATCCGATCATCCGATTATAACCGCCGCAAATTTCTGGCGCAGTTCTCCAGTGTTGCAAGCCTTGGCGCAGTGTCCAGCTGGGCGCCATGGGCAGTGCAGGCCGCTCTGGCAGCGCAAAGCCCTGCCGCCAACGACGCGGTGCGGATTGGCGTGATTGGGACGGGCCGGCGCGGACGCACGCTGCTGCTCAATTTGATGCAGGCCAAGGGATGCGAGGTCGTTGCGCTATGCGACGATTATGCGCCGCATCTCGATCAGGCAGCGGCACTGATGCCAAAACCGGTGCGCCGCTTTGCCGATTACCGGGCGATGATCGATGCGGGCGGGCTCGATGCTGTGGTGATTGCCACCCCGTTGCACTGGCACGCGCGCCAGACGCTTGATGCCTTCGATGCGGGCCTTGATGTCTGGTGCGAAAAGGCGATGGCCCGCACTATCGGCGAATGCCGTGCGATGGTGGAGGGTGCCAAGCGCAAGGGCCGGGTGCTGCAGATTGGACATCAGCGCTTGTTCAGCCCCACCTATCTTGATGCCATCCAGAAGGTGCGATCCGGCGCGATCGGAACGGTCACACAGGTGCGCGCAAGCTGGCACCGCAACACCAGCTGGCGCGTCCCCGTGCCGGCTGGATCGGGTCTGGAAGAGCGGCTGAACTGGCGTCTTTATCGCAAATTCTCAGGCGGGTTGATGACCGAATTGGCCACGCACCAGATTCAGGTCGCCAATTGGGTCTTCGATAGCGCGCCCGAACGGGTCATGGGATCAGGCAGCATCTGCTTCTGGAAGGATGGCCGTGATGTGTATGATCATGTCGCGCTGATCTTTGAATATTCCGGCGGTCGCAAACTGGTCTACACCTCGCATCTCAACAATCGCCGTTATGGTGCCGAAGAGCAAATTCAGGGGTCCAAGGGCACGATCGAACCAGCCCTCGGGCGGTTCTATAGCGAAGCCGCGCCGCCGGTGCCGGGGCTGGCGAAGCTGGCGAAGGATGTCGCCAACAATGCGCGCAGGCCGATTCCGATCGGCGGGCGCACGTGGTGGCCGGAATTGCCTGTCACGACCCCGGGAGAGGACCTGGCGTGGGGCGAATATGACGAATCCATGCTCCAGTTTGAAGGCTTTGCCGATGCTGTCCGAAACAGGCAGCCGTTGCCGGGGCATCTGCGAGAAGCCTACAATTCGTCGGTCGCCAGCCTGTTGGGGGAACAGGCTATGCGTTCGGGCAAGGCAAAACGCTGGGACAGCCGGATGAGTTTTCCGGCCTAGAGCCAGATGACGTTAGGTTGCACCACCGTGACGGAGCCAATTTTGGCCCAGCGCGAGGCGAGAGGAGGGAGCCATGCCGTCGCATAGTGACCGAC
>NCGO01000014.1 GCA_002256985.1 Novosphingobium sp. 28-62-57 | reverse complement strand
GCGCAGCGCAAGGGAGCGCATCACATCAACCGTGCGCGATCCTTACAGGGGGTCCCTTTTGCGCGCCGATAAGGGGTCCCGTTTGGACGCCGATTGACAGCCAGAAGCGGCAGCTCGGGTAATATCCGTGCCGATCCCTCGGCAAGGAGGGGACCCGCAAAGTCTCCAAGGAACAAGGAGGCTGTCAGTATCGTAAAAAGGCCCGCCTTCTCATGCGGATCGCAGGCGACTTGATGGCCGACCAGAAGGCAGAGCGGAACAATCGCGCCAAAAGCCAATCCCGCGACGGCACGCAGACCATATAACACAACAAGTGACGTAGCACCGGTGAGCGCCGTGGATACCGCCAGCGCCATGACTGCAAAAAACAGAAACAATTGGAATCGGTAGCGGTCGGCAAGTGCCCCGGCGAAAGGGGCCGCAATCATGCCGCCCAGCGGGAAAATGGCGCTCAGAACGGCCACGTGCATCGCGTGATTGATCGCGCCCCTGCCCCCAAGTTCCTGGTCAACAAGGTCAGGGAGCCAGGGGAGAAATGCCGTGTTTGCCGCAGCTGCCGCACCTACTGCCAGCATTGCAGGAGCCACGGCTACTTTCACGGATCGGCGGGGCGGACTGTCAGTGTTCAGACGGGTTCCAGTATGTGCAGAGAGCTTGGGACCTCCCCTTACCACCACAAACGCAGACCAGCTACAAACCGGTGCTCGCCTGGTCCTTCTCCACGCGACCGCCTGAAATCAGCAGTGCCCCCGAGCGCTCGTTCCCAGACATAGCCGATGTACGGTGCGAACTTGCGCGAAACCTCGTAGCGCATACGCGCGCTCAATTCGACGTTGCTGAACCCGCTGCCCAACTCGCGATCTAGGGATTGCTTGCTATAGACATTGGCCTCGACCTGAGGGGTGAGGATCAAACGATTGGTCAGCAGCGCTTCATAAGACAACTTGGCACGAGCCGCCAAGCGCCCGTCCGAGCCTACATAGCCCGTCAACTGCACATCAAACCAATACGGGGCCAAACCCTCTACGCCGGCAGCAAGCCAGGTAGTCGCTCCCTTGCCGATATCCTGGCGCACACCGACCAACGTTCCCCAATAAGGCCCGGTCGAATGCCACCAGAGGGCTTCGGCGCTCGATTCGGGATCAAGCCGTTCTTCCTTGCTATTTTTGAGGCCCTGAGACCTGAGCCATAATTTGTTGCTGTCGGTTCCATTGGTCACCAGGACCGACCAACCGATACCCTGACCTTCGTTGCCACTGGCAAACTCCAGTTCGTCTACGAGAACTTTCGGGATCGAGATCTGATCGGCCATTTCGTAGTTGGGCAAAGTCGAATTGCGGTAGCCGTCAGAATAATCGTCGGAGTTTCGCGCGTCCGCAGGGGCCTTGCCGCCCTGCATCCCGCCCATCTCCATTTTCGTGGGAGCAGCGGGCATATCCATGCCCTGCATGTCTCCCGACATATCCATGCCGGAATGATCTTCCTTCGGCGCAGGAGAAGCTTCCTGTGCGGCCGCGGGAAAGGCTGCGGCGAGGCTTGCGATAGCAGCAAGAACAACAATGTTCGTTGTGGTGCTCATGCGACGACAACCTCGCGGAACATGCCGGCAGCCATGTGGTAAAGCAGATGGCAATGGAATGCCCATCGGCCCATGGCGTCTGCGGTTACGCGAAAGCTCAGGCGCTGCGCAGGCTGCACAACGATCGTGTGCTTGCGCACCTGGAACATGCCCGCCGCGTCCTCCAGGTCACTCCACATCCCGTGAAGATGCATGGGGTGGGACATCATCGTGTCGTTCACGAAGGTGACCCGCAGGCGCTCGTTTGGCCGGAAATGCAATGGCTTGGAATCGTTGAGCTTGATCCCATCAAGCGACCAAATGAACCGCTCCATGTTACCCGTCAGGTGCAATTCGATATCACGTTCAGGCTCGCGGGGATCAGGGTCTCCATTCGGGCTCTTGAGGTCGGCATAAGAGAGCACGCGCCATGGACGACCGCGCAATCCAGCGCCGGGATCGTCGAGATTGGTACGCGGATAATCCACCCGCATGTCATTGTTGGCGCCATACTCGGTGCGCGCATGCTTCGCCAGCGGCGGCATCTCCATCATGCCGTGACCAGTGTGTCCGCCTGCCATTGCCGCCATCGCGCCCATCATATCGATAGGTTCCAACCAAGGGCGCTGATCTAGGGCAGGAATCGGGCCGGTCATGCCCGGTGAGGGCGCGATCGTGCCCCGCGCAAAACCTGTCCGGTCCATCGATTGCGCGAAGATCGTGTAAGGCTTGGCATCGGGCATGGTAAATTCGACATCATAGGTCTCGCCCGGCGCGATCCGGAATTCGTCGACCGTGACCGGCTCCACATCCTGTCCATCCGTTGCAACGATCGTCAGGGGCAATCCCGGAATGCGAACGTCGAAGAACGTTGCGGTGCCGGCACCGACAAAGCGTAAGCGTACCCGCTCGCCGGGGCTGGCCACCCCAGTCCAATTGCCTGCCGCCGTCGTTCCGTTCAGAAGATAGGTATAGGTAGCAGCCGAAACGTCGCTGTAGTCAGTCGGGTTCATCCGCGACGCATTCCACATCTGCCGCTTCTTGATCGCCGCCGCGAGTCCGATTTCCCCGGCATCCTTGACGAAGTCGCCGACAGTGGGCTGTCCGAAATTATAGTAATTGCTCTGCTTCTTGAGATTAAGGAACACCTGCAAGGGCGGCTCATCGGTCCAGTCGCTCAGCATCACGACATAGTCTCGGTCTGGACGCCTGACCTGTCTTTCCCGTGGCTCGATCACGATGGCCCCAAAAAGCCCAGTCTGCTCCGCGAGTGTATGTGCATGGTACCAGAACGTGCCAGACTGACGGATGGGGAAGCAGTACGTGAAGGTTTCACCCGGTGCGATCCCGCCAAAGCTGATGCCCGGTACTCCGTCCATCTCGGCCGGTACGATCAGGCCATGCCAGTGCACGCTTGTCATTTCGTCCAGCTTGTTGTGGACTCGCAGCGTCACGGTATCGCCCTCTCGGAAGCGCAACGTCGGCGCGGGAACGCGGCCATTCACTGCCGTCGCAATACGACGTTTGCCCGTATAATTTACGGGCAAACCTGCAATCTCGAGATCGAATTCCGTACCCGAAAGCGCGGCGCCGCCGTCTGATCCGGAGGCCCAGGCGGGCAACGCAAGACTGGAGGCCACCCCTCCAACAAGGAGGCCTTGAACAAACCGTCGACGTCCAATTGCAGGCATAACGAATGGCATATTCACGAGAAGGAGAGCCTTATATAATTGACGTTGGGTTTGCGAACTACTGACTTTTAGGAGACTTGTCCGTAGTACTATTGTGATGTCGCGGAAGACTAACCCAATAGCTTTTCTTAAGATTGCCTTCTACTATATGAACATGGGCAAAATGCTCGTCGAATATCTGATCGACTTCCACATGTCCGACCAATTTGCGATATCGGTGCGCCTGCCGATATACCTCCAAAACTTGGCCCTGATGCGCTCCATTAAGCCTTCCGAGGCAGACCACCGCCCCGCCAGAATCGACACGGACGACCTCACCACGCATGAAGAAGCTATGGCCGATGCCAAGCGCATATGCTGGCGATACTGCAACGACTAGTGCGGCCATTGAAACTGTCGCAAGAACCTTCCGCATCATGGCATTTCTCTCATTTGGCTATCTGGTGACATGGTGCGGCGATGCATGAAGGGCCCGCCGCAGGGGCGCGCGGCGGGCCGCCCAGCCCCGGACATTTCCGTGAGCCGAACTCTACATGTCGCTCATTGGCATAGGCTTATCCGCCGGCTTCATGCTTTTGGGTGGGCAACAAGCTTTTCCCGATGGCATGGGCATCGGTGTCTGGCTTTGTGCAGCATCGGGTGCCATTCCGCCTCCAGAAGATTGCTGCATGTTCTGCATGCCCATTTGATGATCATGCATCATCCGATCATGCATCTGCTGCGCGCCATGATCCATGCCCTGCATGTGCTCCTGACTTGGAGCTGGCGGAGTTGGTGTAGCCTTGGGCTTTGGCGCCTGCACCACTTTCATGCCGGGAGGAAGTTCATCGGCCAACACGTAGCCGGATCCGGCCACAGCCAGCCCCAAAAGAGCAAGATAAATTGCTGACCTACGCATAATCCGATCTCCAGCCATTGCTGCGTTACTTCGTGAACACCAAATTGAGACCACGTTGATGCAATGCTGGCATCCGTATCGGTATACGTAATGTGCGAAGCTAGATCCTATTATCCCATCGTCGCCATGTGCCTGCAGCTTTCCGAACAGCTCCGACAACTCTCCACACAACGTGCCAGAGAGGGGTTGCTACCTTGTTGGCCACAGGCGCGGGCACACCTCTCGCAAACCTCGGCACAAGCCTGACAGAGCACCGTATGCAAGGGCGAGCGCCTGATCATCGAGTTTGCCGTAGTTTGGCAGATCTCCGCACAATCGCTCAACATTGCAGCGAGTTGCAATGCAGTGGCGCTGGCCCCCATCACGGTAAGGCCAGCGACTGTCTCCAGGCACATCACATGCGACGCCCAGCACAGATCGATGCAATCCTTCATCGGCATTGGCATAGGCATGCCGCGTTCGCCATCATTCTTGCCACTGGCCTGGCCAGCAACACCTGCCACTAGCAGAACAGCTCCCCCTCCAAGTAGTTTGCGTCTTTCCAACATACATTTTCTCCGGAGCAAGGTAAAAGCACTCATCCAGACACTGGATCTATTCGCCTGTAATGCCTTAATTGGAACCCACGCTACTTGCAGAAAAATCTGAAGCCCGCGAGACTGTGGCATGCCAGGACACTATCGTCCCAGCCGACCGCGAGCCGACAGCGTCGGCTCGCGGCCAGTCAAGGTGACACCGTGGGCTCTCCTCCGCCCATCCTGATCACATATCTTTCATTCCCCCGCCCTGCATGCCCGCGGCAGGATCTGCCGGCGGGGTGCTGGGGGCTGGTGAAGCAGGATGGTTCATGCCTGGCCCCATCCGCATGTTGTCGTGATCCATCCTCTGCCGCTGATCTGTTTCCATGCGATTGTGCATATCTTCTGCAGCTGCTGTGGCGCTTGCAGCTGCGGCGTCATCACGCACAGATGATGTCTGGCTATCTGTAGCATTTGTTGCCGCGTTGGACGTTGGGGTCGGCGTGGTCCCCTTATCCTTGCTGTTACAGCCGGCAAGCACAAGGGTGCCTGCCACTACCAGACTGCCGGTCATCCACCGAGCCTTACGATTCCAATTGGTCATGATCGATCCTTTCACACGAGTTGGTCCACTGGGCATTCTGTCAAATCACTGCTCAAGTGCTCGGCAGAACTCTTCTCGGTTCTCAGCCTCATCCAGAGGGGTTGCGAACAGGAAGCTTGGGAAGCGCTTGATTGATCTGCAAGCAACTGCTCAACTTGCCTTAAGCGGCCGATGTTGCTCTCTGCGGCGATCAGTTTTCCGCGGGTTACAGCCAGCAAATCTTCGACGCGCGACGGAGCAGCTGCGGATGCTTCGAGCAGGTCTCGCGTCTGCTCGAGCGTGAAACCGAGATCCTGCACCGACCGAATGAATTTCAGACGGGCGAGTTCATCGTCATTGTACAAGCGGTATCCTGCCTGACTTCGCGAGGAAGCCTGGAGAAGGCCAAGCCTTTCATAGTAGCGGATCGTGTCGCGACCCACCTCCGCTGCAGCAGCGAGTTCGCCAATCTTGAAATTGGCCATAGCATCCGTCTCCAATCCACAGGCCCAAGCTTATTCTTCATTTGTACCTGCAGCCAATGAGGTTCACCCTTGCCGATCGCCACCTTCTTTGGATTGTCGTCGCCAGGTAACGCTGCGCCTTTCGCTGACCGATCAATGGTGTCGTTGTAATTCTACAATGTCGCCCTTGCGTGGTTCTCCATCAATCACCGTTACATGAGCGTAGTGGTCATTTATAATCTGATCGACTGCGACATGTGCGATCAATTTCTTGCGGTAGTGGTTTGACCCCCGCCTTCGCAAGTAAACGGGCGCTGGGCGATAAACTTCGAGTACCTGCCCGGCTTCGGCTCCATCAACACGGCCAATGCAAACAACGGGCCCGCGATAGTCAATTCCGACAATCGATCCTCGCATGAACCAGGTGTGAGCTATGCCCTGTGCACTTACCGGTGCGCTTGCTGTAAAGAGGGACGCTGCAAATGCCACCGCCATGTGAAACTTGGCCACGCAATCCTCCAGTTCTTGTCACGAGCGACGACTACTGCCGGCACCTCCGTGCGGAGGCTCCGGCAGCGCGTTCAGGCGTCGGTCATGACCACGAGGGATCAGTGGCTGCGAGCCAGTTCGACGATGTCGTTCTTTGCCACACGGCCGTCGACGACAGTGACATGGGCAAAATGGTCATCGAAAATGTGGTCGATGCGAACGTGGCCAACATTTTGCCGGTGATAGCCCGTACCCGCTTTGCTCGGCCCCGGATGGTAGACGGCACGGACCACGTCGAGGGTCTGCCCAACCTCCGCGCCATCGGCCTTGCCGATGCAGACGACAGTGCCGGTCTTGTCGACGGCGACAACAGTACCGCGCATGAACCAGGTGTGGCCGATACCTTGAGCGAGGACCGGTGCAGCTCCAAGCATCGATATGCCTGCAATCGCAACCATGAGAGACTTCTTGATCATCTTCGACTCCTTCGTGAACTTTTTAAGGCCGCCCCCAGGCCTTATGGGGAAGAGCTGTTCTTCAAAGTCCGGAGTAAGGACCAAGCTCCAAGCTCAACATACGTAATGGTCACATTTTCATGAGCCATGCGCGCGGGAGGTGAGATCGCCCCAGCTTCCGAGAGCAGGCGTGGTACATGTCCAATCCAGTTCGTGCCGAATCCGTTCGGCCAGACTGGCAGAGGCACTCGCCTCTCCGTGCGTGACGAACGTCATTTTCGGTGCTTGCGGCATGCCAGAAAGCCAACGCAAGATCTCGTTGCAATCAGCATGGGCCGACAGCATCGAAAGATTGGTTACTTCGGCAAAAACCGGCACAACCTCGCCATAAATCTTTACCGAGGTCGCGCCAGCGACAAGCGCCGCGCCTCGGGTGCCGGCTGCCTGGAAGCCTGCAAAAAGCAGCAGGTTCTTCGGATCCGGGGCAAACTGTGCAAGGTGGTGAAGGACACGTCCGCCAGTCGCCATGCCACTTGCCGAAATGATGACCTTGGGATTGCTATCCGCCGTCAGCGCCTTCGACTCTTCGGCATCGCGTACATAGTGCGCTACGGCGCACGCGGCTTTGCATTCATCATGCGACAGGCGATGATCCCCTGAGTTAGCGCACATGATGCCGCTGGCGTCGATTGCCATCGGGCTGTCGAGGTAGACAGGCACGCCCTGAAGGCGGCCGGCCTTCTTCAAGAGGGACAGGTAATAGAGGAGCGATTGGGCCCGACCCACCGCGAAGGCCGGGATTACGACCGTCCCACCACGCGCTACGCATCGCTCAATACACTCACCCAAGGCTACTTCAGGCGAAACAGCGTCATGCTCCCGATCGCCATAGGTAGACTCGACGATTAGAAAGTCAGCCAATGGCGGAGGTGCGGGATCAAACATCACAGCGTCGTCATAACGCCCAAGGTCGCCCGAAAAGACGACCTTGGTTCCTTTCCAGTCGATCTCGATCGAAGCTGCTCCGAGAATATGCCCGGCGCGGTGGAAGCGGGCCGAAACACCCGGGGCAACTTCGATGGACTCATCGAATCTGACGCCCTGAAAGTGCTCCAGCGCATTCAACGCATCGTTCTGGGTATATAGTGGCAGCGCAGGTTGATGCCGCGAATATCCTCGACGGTTTGCGAACTGGGCATCCTTTTCTTGCAGGTGGCCGCTGTCCGGCAGAAGTAGTTCACAAAGCTCGGCTGTTGCCCGGGTGGTGAGAACCCGGCCCCTCCAACCATCACGGACCAAACGCGGAATGGCACCGGAATGATCGAGATGCGCGTGCGTCAGCAGGATCGTCTCTACCCCTGCAATTTCTGGCGGAGGGGGAGCCCAGTTGAGGTTGCGTAAATCGCGACCGCCCTGGAACAGTCCACTATCCACCAACAAGCGCGTGCTGTCATCCTCGAGGAGATAGCGCGATCCGGTGACGGTGCCGCTCGCCCCGAAGAACCCGATCGCCAATCCTCCTCCAGCAGGTCTTGGCTCAACCTCAAACGTGGCATGAGGGGCCCCGCTCGGCACGAAATGGCTCCGGGCTTTGTCCTTTTGGTGTCGATTCTTGTGCCCGTGCATGGCCATCGCTCCCGCGCTTGTGGATTTCTGCATGGATTGGCCAGCCGATTGGTCTGCGACCATACGTAATGATCGCAGACGGGACGCAGGCGGGAGCATGTGATGTTTACATATGGCGCGGCATTCGTCGCGCCAGCACTGAGACAGTTTCGCGAACGCAGCCAAAAAAACACCAATGATCACAAGATTTATGCTTTGAACGGGAGGAAACATGTGACTTCAAATGACACCCCTTTCTGCAGCGCTCTAACGCCACATCCCTGTGAGCATTGCTTCCCCAGCCACAACGCAGCGGACTTGCCATCTTACAGGCTCGCCGCCTTGGATCAGGACTTCATTCTTGGGGACTCCATGCGTGGAGTTCGCTTCATGCTCGAATACGAGAAGGTGGAGGAAGCGTTGCGCGAATGGGGCGTCCTTTCAACCATTGTCGTATTTGGGAGTGCTCGCGTCCGAGAGGCGCAGCCAGGCAGGAGGGGCGCCTGGTATGACGAAGCCCGCAAGTTCGGCCGGCTCGCCTCCGAGCGGGGAGGCGCGCTGACCCGCAATGGTGGCAAACGCATGAACGTGATCGCCACAGGAGGAGGACCAGGGATCATGGAGGCGGCCAACCGCGGCGCCCATGACGTCTGCGCGCCTTCTATCGGCTTCAATATCACGCTCCCTCGCGAACAGGTCCCAAATCCTTACACGACGCCCGAACTCACATTCCGTTTTCACTATTTCGCGATCCGCAAGATGCATCTGGCCATGCGCGCCAGTGCTCTGGTGGTCTTCCCAGGGGGATTTGGAACCCTGGACGAGATGTTCGAAATTCTGACACTGCGGCAGACCGGCAAGGCTCCCAAAGTCCCTATCATCCTGTTTGATCGAGACTATTGGCAAAGCGCCATCAATTTGGATGTTTTCGCCGAGAATGGCATGATCGACAGCGAAGACCGCGACTTGTTTTCGTATGCCGATAGCGCCGAGGCACTATGGGCAACCCTGATCGACCAGGGGCTTAGTCCGGCTATTGCTGGCTAAACCCCTGCTCGGCCCTACCCGACCTGCAGGAGATTCCGCTGCGGTGCCGAGGCATTCGTTATCTACGTATATCGACGCCAATCTAGATCGCGACATAGGGGGCCTGAGGCTGGCCTAATCAAGGCTGCCAAGGAGAGGACCGCTGTATGCGCAAGACAACGATGATTATTGCCGCCCTGGGGTTGCTGGCTTCCGGCACCGCTCCGGCATTAGCCGATCAAATGCCCCCTGGCATGAAGGATTTGCCCGCTCACAAACATCCTGCAAAGCCGAAGCCCAAGCACTCTGCAGGGCATCAGCACCGTTCGGCGGGCCAGACGGGCGGACATAAAATGTCCGGTGGTCACATGATGTCCGGAGGGAGCATGATGTCCGGAGGGAGTATGATGAAAGGCGGACACATGATGCAGGGGGGGCAGATGCCCATGACCGCGCCGACGACTTCGCCTGCTCCCAAGAAATCAGGCGGCGGCGGCTGCTGAATACCGCGATAACTCTCTCGGAGTTATCGCAGGTACCTTATGCTTCGAAGGTCCGCCGCCTCGATGGGTGGCGGACCTTTATCGTTTCCAGATAAGCTTCCATCCTTTGGGCGCGCAATCTATTGCGTCCTGCCGAGGATTTCCATGCACCGAGAATGCGATATGTTCATGGGATTCAACCCCAAGCCTTTCATCTCCTGATGGTCATGCCGGGTCCCGAGACCCATATCACTTTCCATCTTCCGGCAGCTTTCCACCTCAGCCGAGGTAGCGGGAACAGAAGCACAGGCCCCCAAAGCCATCGTGATCATGGCTGCAATTGGAATGTATTTTTTCATAGATCCGTCCCATCATGAACAAGGTGTTCCTCCTGCGGGCAGATCTTTACCATTTCATAATGGCGCCGATCCAAATGTCAGTCAACCAACTCGGCTGTGTGAGACGGATAGCCTGATGCAATTATATCACCAATGAAGGCGGGGAGTGGGAAACTCCTTGCGCTTTCGAAGGCACAATCGCATCCCTGCGGCCATGAGCCAAGTAATCGAAACGAATGATCAATCCTGCGTTCCGAATGCCTTGGTGCGCCAATTGATCCTGCAGTGGCGCGAAGATCCCGGTGCGACTTACAGGGGTTGGTTCCTCTGGGAGGAGCGCCTGAAGAACTTCCGCTCAATTCGCCGCAGCATAGCACAAGTCGTATCTGAGATCGAGCAAGGCACATTTGGCGTGACCTACCGCAACTCCTCGCTGGAAACGGTCGTTCACTCGATTGCCGAACAGCGACAGATTTTTCGGGGCGCGGATCACGCTTTCCTCTGGAAGCCCAAACTACGCATACCCGATATCTACGAAGACGCCGCGAACCAGAGAGCATTTGGTCAACTGCTCGCCAACTGCGCCTGTTGCGACACCGCTGATGCGATCATCAACCACATCCACGCAATCGACCGCAGGAAGATCAAGGGCCTGGGCCCTGCGGTGGCCAACCTGCTTTATTTTCTGCACCCAACGCTCATCCCGCCGTTCAATACAGCAATCGTGAAGGGTTATAACGCCCTAGCAAACGCAAACGTGAAGCTTGGGAGCTGGCCGCACTTCCTCGCAATGCGAAGCGGGGTCATCGAATTCAATGACCGCTATCGCGATCTGCTTTCGAACGATCTCGGCGCGATCGGCGGGTTTCTGTTTGACGTCGGTTCAGGACGCTACCCAGTGCCGCCCCAAACGACCGATGCCTCCAGCGTCACCGACTGGAATGCGCGACTGCAGGCTGCACGATCCGAAGCCGAAAGCTTGAACAAGCTATCGCTATCCAACCAGGAGAGCGACCGCACGCATACGGAGGTCCAGGCCTGGCTGCGCGATCTTGGCAAGTCCCTGGGGTTTAGCGTCTGGATTGCCGCCAATGACCGGGGGCGCCTTTACCAAAACGCGCCTTTGTCGAAAGGATGCTTGGACCAACTGCCCCCGAACCTGATGAGTTGTCCAGGAGCAGATGCCATTCGTCTGATCGATGTCTTATGGATCGACGAAGCCAATCAGTCTGTCGCCGCCGCCTTCGAGGTCGAGCATACGACGTCAATCTATTCGGGTATCGTCCGCATGCTCGACCTGGCGCTGAGTGGCGACAGCCTTCACGCTACGGCAGGCTTGTTTCTGGTCGCACCTGACGCGCGCGAAGGCGACGTGCGAGCGCAGCTCCAGCGCCCTGCATTCAGCCGCATCGGCGATCTGGATATTGCCTACCTTCCGTATGGCGAACTTGCTCGACATCGGGATGCCATTGCGCGCTTCGGCTCGGGTCTCAAGGGGATCAAGGCTATCGCCAGCCCGCTCGGTCGGACCTGACCAAAAGCTTGTCAAAATGTGGTGTTTACGGATGGAGGGATCGAGGTTGGCGAGCCACCATGGCCACTCCTATTAAATGCGGGACGTGCCATGGATTGTTGCGGCAATGACAATAAGAGGAAAAATGCTGCGCCGAAATCAGTGCGGAATGGCCGTTGGTGGTTCGAGAAACTCGCGTTCCTGACGTTTTTTCTCGTCGGTGGATATTACCTTGTGACCGAGCATCGTGCTCACCTGTTTGGTTTTCTACCGTACGCCATATTGTTGATTTGCCCGATCATGCACTTGTTCATGCACAAAGGGCATCACCGTAGCAGTGGAGATGGGAAATGACCCACTCTGACACTCCGGCTTATGGCCTTTGGGGACTAGCATTCGTCAACGCGGCGATCTTCATTTTCTTTGCTTTCAGTTTCTTCAAGCCTGAAACCAAGCGCGATTGGCGCAGTTTTGGTGCGTTCAGCGCCTTTCTCGTAGCGCTATTTGCAGAAATGTACGGATTCCCTCTGACGATCTATATTTTGTCAGGCTGGCTGCAATCGCGCTTTCCAGGGATCGACTGGTTCTCACATGACGCCGGACACCTTCTCGAAATGATGTTCGGGTGGCGCGTAAATCCGCATTTCGGTCCATTCCATATTGCCAGCTTCGTCTTCATTGGCGGTGGTTTTATGCTGATTTCATCTGGCTGGAAGGCTCTGCATTCCGCCCAACAGCATCATGCACTGGCCACTACCGGTCTCTATGCACGGATGCGGCACCCCCAATATACAGGGTTCATCGCAGTGATGTTCGGCTTCCTGCTGCAGTGGCCGACCTTGCTAACGCTCGCGATGTTTCCAGTTCTGGTCGTTATGTATGTGCGCCTCGCCCGCCATGAAGAGCGTGATGCAATCCGCGAATTTGGCGACCAATACCGGCAATACATGGCACTCGTGCCCGGTTTCATTCCGAGACTTGGATACCGCGATCGCAGTCCAAGCGGTCGCTAGCGCAGCAATTAAGAGGAGCGTGTCGTGGGAACTGTCGCATACCTTCTCGTCTGGGGCCTGCTCTTCATGTTCATGATGCGCTTCGGCTGCGGTGCGCACGTTATGGGGCACCATAGACATCACCGGAATGACAACGACATGCAGGATCATACGGCACAAGCTGTCGATCCGGTATGCGGCATGGCTGTGGATACAGCCAGCGCCAAGACCGCCGCGATCGGAGGCCGGGTATGGCATTTCTGCTCGGGGGCATGCCGTGACAAGTTCGAAGCCAACCCGCAGCTCTATGCGGCGCCTGGCAATATCGCGCCATCAGGAGAACCACGCCATGCCGCATGATCGCCATCAGCCGGCTTTGATCCCGGTTTTCACCAGTGGGTTTGCACTGAGCCTGTTCTTTTCGGTGAGCTACATTCTGTGCATCTTGGGTTACCTTTTCCTGCCCGGCCTACCGGTGCAGCATTCCGCCCTCGCCATCTTTCTGCCGGGGTTCCAGTTGCTGAGTTGGAAGACCTTTCTGCTCGGCCTTGGCGAGGCATTTGGCTGGGGTTGGTACATCGCGCTCGTCTTCGGGCCGCTTTACAATTTTCTGGCCTCGAGGAGTGCATAAAACTGAGAAGCTGGGCCAAGTGTCCTGGGTCTTTGTGTCGGCCGGAACGTCAGCCCGATCACGTTGGGTAGCCTCAGAGCCTTAGCCAATACGCTCAGCTTAGTGAGATATCATGCGTCATTCTCAATAATAAGAGCGCCATTCGGGGCGTCTGATCGAGAGGAGCTACAGATGACCAGCCGCTTGAACGAGCTTCGCGGAATGGGCCAGGCAGTATGGCTCGATTTCGTTGACCGCAAGTTCCTCGCAGACGGCGGGCTGCGCAAGCTTGTCGGCGAGGACGGCCTAACTGGCGTCACCTCCAATCCGTCTATCTTCGAGAAGGCGATGGGCCACGGCGATACCTATGAGGCCGGATTTCAGTCGATCCTTGGTAATGCCGATGCAAGTGTTCAGGATATTTACGAAATCCAGGCTATCGCGGACATCAAGGCGGCCGCGACCGATCTGCGCGAAGTATATGACCTACTCGACGGCAAAGACGGCTACGTCAGCCTCGAGATTTCGCCTTATGTCGCGAACGACACCGATGTCACGGTTGCGGAAGCAAGGCGCCTGTGGGCAGCTGTGAATGAGCCCAACCTGATGGTGAAGGTGCCCGGCACAAAAGCCGGCGTCCGCGCGATCGCTCCGTTGATCAGGGATGGGCTCAATATCAACGTGACCTTGCTTTTCTCGCTCAAAGCTTATCAGTTGGTTGCCGAAGCTTATCTGGATGGACTCGAGGCACGGGCAGAGGCTGGCGAACCGATTGACAGGGTGGCGAGCGTCGCCAGTTTCTTTGTTAGCCGCATCGATGCGCAAATTGACAAGGCAATCGACGAACGGGTGAAAGCCGGCGATGCCGAGAGCGACGCGTTGCTCGCCATCCGAGGAAAAGTTGCGATCGCCAACGCCAAGTTGGCTTACGTTTGGTACGAGGACATGATTGCCAGCGCTCGCTGGCAAGCCCTCGCTGCAAAAGGCGCAATGCCGCAGCGACTGCTGTGGGCTTCAACCGGGGCCAAGGATCCCGCCTACCCGGACACGCTTTATGTCGACGCGCTGATCGGCCCGGACACGATCACCACGATACCGCCCAAGACGATGGATGCCTTCCGCGACCACGGCACCATTCAACTGACCCTGACCCAGCAGCTTGACGATGCCCGTCACGTCCTCGCAGAGGCGCGACGGCTCGGCCTGGCGTTGGACGTTGTCACCACCGGCCTCGTCGAAGAAGGCGTGAGACTGTTCGCAGACGCCGCCGACGCGCTGCTTGGCGGCGTCGCGGCCAAGCGCGAGGCATATCTGGGCGACCGCCAGAACGGAATGGAAGTCACCCTTCCCGAGGGGCTCCGACAGGCGGTCGAGGCCCGTTTGGAGTCGGCGCGTGTGGACGGCTGGGTGCGCCGTCTGTGGCAGCATGAGGCGACGCTGTGGACCGACCGGGGGGAAGCCAACTGGCTCGGTTGGCTCGCGGCGGCTCGGGGTCAGCAGGTCGATGGCGATGCGCTGAAGTCACTAACCACAAAGGCCAGAGGCTATAAGGACGCGGTCCTGCTCGGCATGGGTGGGTCGAGCCTCGGTCCGGAAGTGCTCTCGCTGATCCTGGGCAGCCGCCAAACCCATCCACGCTTCCACGTGCTCGACACCACGGATCCAGACCAGATTGCGGCAGTGGCGGCCGAGATAAATCCAGCAAACACCCTGTTCATCGTCTCATCCAAATCGGGCTCGACCATGGAGCCAGAGTTGTTGCGCGCCTATTTCTGGGAACTGTCGGGCAAGGATGGCAACCATTTTATCGCGGTCACTGATCCAGGTTCAAAGCTTGAGGCTTCTGCCAAGCGGGACGGTTTCACGATGATCGTCGCCGGCGACCCGGCCATTGGCGGGCGCTACTCCGTGCTATCGGCATTCGGTATGGTGCCCGCGGCCGTAATGGGGCTCGACACAAGCGCCATCTATGCGGCGACCGCGGCGATGATATCTGCATGCGGTGCCGATGTGCCTCCCACACACAACCCCGGCATGCGCCTTGGGGCGATTATCGGCGAGGCGGCATTGGCCGGGCGGGACAAGCTTACCATCCTGCCGTCGAAGGGGTTGGAGCCGTTCGGTGCCTGGCTGGAACAGCTCATAGCCGAATCCACAGGCAAGCAGGGAAAGGGTGTTGTTCCCGTCGACCTGGAGCCCGTCGGCTCACCGGAAAGCTATGCGAACGATCGGATGTTCGTCCATTTGCACCTGCAGGGCGACGACGACGACGCACTTGAATTGAAGCTCGAGGCACTCGTGGCCGCCGGCCAGCCGCTAGTTACGATCCACGTCGCTAGCCGTGACCTGATTGGTCAGGAATTCTTCCGGTGGGAGGTCGCGACCGCGATCGCCGGTGCGGTAATCGGCATCAACCCGTTCGACCAACCCGATGTCGAGGACGCCAAGATCGCGACGCGCGCACTGGTCGACTCGTTCGAGGCGACGGGCGCTCTCGGGCAGGAAAAACCGATCGCAGAAAATGCCGACTTTTCCGTGTATGCCTCGGATGATGACGGCCCGCGCTCTGCCGATCCAGTCGCGTTGCTACGACTGCACTTCGCTAGCCTAACACATGGTACATATGCGGGACTTCTCGCCTACATCGAGCGGAACGAGGCCAATGAAAAGGCTGTCACGACAATGCGCCAAGCGCTCCGCGATGCCAACACCGTGGCGACCGTTGCCGGGTTTGGACCCCGCTACCTCCACTCGACCGGGCAGGTCTATAAAGGCGGCCCGGCGAGCGGCTCATTCTTGGTCATCACGCGCGATTCCGATGCCGATCTAGCCATCCCCGGTCACAAAGCGAGCTTCGGGACGATCCAGCTTGCACAGGCCCGCGGTGACATGGCCGTTCTGGCCTCGCGCGGTCGGCATGTACTGCGTGTCAACTTAAAGGGGGACGGCGGCGGCATCGAAGCGTTGCGCGCAGCGGTGGTCGCTGCCGCACGCGACCATCAGGGAACCTAACTCTATGCGAATTGCAATCATTGGTCTGGGGCGGATGGGCTCCAATATCGCGCGCCGACTGATGCGCCGCGAACATGAAGTCGTGGCCTTCGACCGCAATCCCCCCCTCGTCGAAGACCTTGCCGCAGAGGGTGCGATCGCGGCCTCGTCGTTGGAAGCCGCCGCCAACGCGCTGACATCACCACGCATCTTTTGGGTGATGCTCCCCGCCGGCTCGCCTACCGAGGACACGATTGAGACGCTCAAGGGCCTCGCCAGGCCGGGCGACATAATCATCGATGGCGGCAACAGTTTTTACAAGGATGACATCCGACGGGCACGTTCCCTGCGAGAGATGAACATCCATTATGTGGACGTCGGCACATCCGGCGGGGTCTGGGGACTGGAGCGCGGCTATTGCATGATGGTCGGCGGGGACAAGGCGATAGTCGATCTGCTTGACCCGATCTTCGCAGCGCTGGCGCCGGGGCTCGGAACGATCCCGCGTACCGCCAACCGTATGGAGCAAGAGGGCGAAGATCCGCGCGCCGAGCAGGGATACATCCACGCAGGGCCGGCAGGTGCAGGCCACTTCGTCAAGATGATCCATAATGGCATCGAGTACGGGCTGATGCAGGCTTACGCTGAGGGTTTCGATATTCTCAAGAGCAAAAAGTCGGACAAGCTGCCGGAGGATGAGCGCTTCGACCTCAATCTGACCGACATAGCCGAAGTGTGGCGGCGTGGCAGCGTCATCTCCTCTTGGCTGCTCGATCTGACTGCCGATGCGCTGGCGAATGACCAGATGCTCAGCCAATTTTCCGGACGAGTCGCCGACTCGGGAGAGGGTCACTGGACGATCGAGGCGGCAATGGAGGAGTCTGTCCCCGTCTACGTCCTGTCCGCTGCGCTGTTCGCCCGCTATCGCAGCCGGGTCGACCATACTTTCGGCGACCAGGTGCTATCGGCGATGCGATTCGGGTTCGGCGGGCACGTCGAAATGCCGCAATGAATAAGGCTCCGGTCTCCCCGGCAGCGACGTTCGTCATCTTCGGCGCGTTGGGTGATCTCACACGTCGACTGCTTTTCCCGGCGCTCGTCAATCTCGCGGAAGCCGGGCTTCTGGCGCCTGAGACCGAGCTGCTTGGCATTAGTCATCATGACTGTGATGACGACGGGCTGCGTCGCGCTCTCGATGACTTCCTGAAAGAGAGGCCCAGTTGGGAGAACATCCGGAGCCACGTCCATTACCGGAAGGGCGACTTCCGTGATTCAAAAACGTTCACGTCGTTGGCGGGCGAGCTCAAGGGGAACACTGTTTTCTACCTCGCCACTGGTCCAGGCTTTTTCGGCCCCATCGTCGATGCTTTAGGTGATGCGGGTCTGCTCGACGAATCCCGGGGCTTTCGGCGGGTGGTAATCGAAAAGCCGTTTGGCACCGATCTCACTACCGCACAGGCGCTCAACCGCCAGGTCCTTGCCCGCGCCAAAGAGGACCAGATCTACCGGATCGACCATTTCCTCGGCAAGGAAACGGTCCAGAACATCATGGTAGCGCGCTTCGGCAACACCTTGCTCGAATCTGTCTGGAACAACCGTTACATCGATCACGTCCAGATCACGGCCGCAGAAGCCGTAACCATCGGCAGCCGTGGCAAGTTCTACGATGCCACCGGCGCGCTGCGTGACATGGTGCCCAACCATCTGTTTCAGCTTCTCGCCATGATCGGCATGGAGCCGCCGGTAAGTTTCGATGCTGCGGCGATCCGCACCGAGAAAGCGAAGGTCATCTGTGCTATTTGCCCGATCGACCCCCAGGAGGCCATTCGCGGCCGATATGGCACCGGCGCGGTCGCGGGCGAACCAGTTTCTGCCTACCTCACGGAGCCCGCTGTCGATCCACTCAGTCGAACCGAGACATTCGTCGCAATGAAGGTACACGTCGAAACCTGGCGTTGGACGGGGGTCCCTTTCTACCTGCGCACGGGCAAGGCGCTGGCGGCGCGCGATACCGAGATCGTGATCCAGTTTCGGGATGTACCGCTCTCTCTTTTCAGGGAGACGGTGGTCGACCGGCTCCCGCCTAACCGGCTCGTCATCCAAATCCAGCCTGACGAGGCAATCAGCCTCGAATTCGTGGTCAAACAGCCAGGCCCCGCAGTGAACACGGCGCCGGTCAGCATGGATTTCAGCTATGCAGACCATTTTGAGCTCCAACATCAGACTGGCTACGAGACACTGCTCTATGATGTGCTGACTGGCGACCAGACGCTTTTCCAGCGGGCCGACCAGATCGAAGCCGGATGGCGCGCGGTGCAACCGCTGCTCGAAATGTGGCAGCAGGGTTCGCCCGAGGAATATCCTGCAGGCAGCGCCGGCCCCGAAAGCGCCGACGCGCTGATGCATCGCGCGCACCGGCGCTGGCACCGTCTGGGATGAGCGGGCGCATACGCCTCCTTGTGTGTGACATCGACGGTACGCTGGTCCGCGATGACAAAAGCCTGTCGGACGGCGTGATCGCCGCAGTCGAACGGGTCCGGAACGCTGGTCTTGCAATGAGCCTGATCAGCGCCCGTCCCCCAAGCGGCATGTTGTGGATCGCGAAAAGGCTGCAAATCTCCGATGTCATGGGCGCATTCAACGGAGGAACAGTCATGCGCCCCGACGGAAAGATAGTATTGGCTGAGCATATCGAGCCAAACTGTGCGGCGCGGGCGATTGCCTTATTGGACCACCCAGCGGTCACCCTGTGGTTGTTCGCCGACGGCCATTGGTTTGCCCAAACGATCGACGAGGTCTACGTCCCTCTTGAACGGCATGCCGCCAACATTGAACCAGTGCTCCGGAGCCATTTTAACAGATTGCTGGCACGGGTTGACAAGATCGTTGGAGTCAGCGGCGACCGCGAGCTTCTGGCCCGCCTCGACAAAGAAATTTCATCCGCACTTGGCGCGGCGGCAACGGTCGGCCGTTCCCAACCCTACTATCTCGACATCACGGCGCCCGGTGCCAACAAGGGCGATGGCCTTTCTGCATTGGCTGGTGCAGCTGGAGTGCCGCTCGACGACGTCGCTGTAATCGGTGACCAACGCAACGATATGCCGATGTTTGCGCGTGCCGGCCTGTCGATCGCGATGGGGCAAGCACCGGCTGCCGTCCGCACGGCCGCAAGCCTAGTGACCCTTTCGAACGAAAAGGATGGCGTTGCCCATGCCATCGACTCGTTCATCTTGGCCAAGGTCGTAAGGTGAGCCACCGGCCGCCTCTGGTTCAATCGTCGTGCTGGGCACATTTCACGCGACCGGAGGGAGCTGAGCTCGGCCGTTCCGCGGACCATGGAACACGGAATTCGTTTGGCCCGCACCGAATGGGCTATTCCCGATGACGAGGAAAACGCCCAAGCGACCACCACTGCCCGCGTCGGGCAGGCTTCCGATAGGATTTCTCAGATGAAGCGCCTCATCGCTTTCGACCTCGACGGCACGCTTGCCGAGAGCAAACAGCCGATCAGCCAGGCGACTGCCGAGTTACTCAGTGCATTGCTCGGTGTCGCAACCGTTGCGGTGATCTCGGGAGGCGACTGGCCGCAATTTGAGACTCAGGTCGTCTCTCGCTTGCCCCGCAGCGCGGCTCTCCAGAACCTGTTCATCCTGCCGACCACTGGGACCAAGCTCTATCGTTTCGACAATGGCTGGCAGGCGATTTACGCTGACATTTTCACGCCCCATGAGCGCCGCCGTATCGGCGAAGCGATTGATGCCGCTATTGACGGAAACCAACTCCACGAGAAGCAGATTTGGGGCGATCGGGTGGAAGACCGCGGCAGCCAGATCACCTTTTCCGGGCTCGGTCAGCTCGCGCCACTTGCGGCCAAGACGGCTTGGGATCCAGACTTCGCCAAACGCAAGCTGCTCCAGTTGTCACTTCGCCGCATGCTGCCGGATCTGTCCGTGAACATCGGCGGGTCGACCTCAATCGACATCACGCGCCAGGGCATCGACAAGGCCTACGGCATGCGCAAGCTTGCCGAACATACAGGCATTCCCTTTTCAGCCATGCTGTTCTTCGGCGATGCAATCTATCCAGGCGGCAACGATGATCCTGTCCGCGAAGCGGGAATCGACACGATTGCTGTACGCGATCCTGCCGAGACCAACACTGCTCTTCTCGCACTCATTGCTTTCACAAAGCCGTAGAGTTCGAGAATGCATCCGCGCAATCTGCGGTTAGACCCATGGAGATAAAAGGCCTTGGCGGATCAAACTCAAATCACGTTATAATATTGGAAATTGTAACAATTGCAATCATGCGCGAGTGGAATTTCAGCAAGAACCAGCCAGGATCTGATCCTTTGGTGAACGATGGGCACACTATTATGATGAACAGACTTCGCTCGTTTCTGCTTCTGCCGCTTTTTGAAGCATTTGGGCGGCGCACTTGCGTCATGTGGGCCCAAAAGCTTGTGCATTTCAGTATTCTCGGGCGTCGCCTAGCCATCTGGAATGTGCGTAGCCACACAAATTTGTCAACACCCACGCCTCTCCTAATGCGGCAAACTCTAGTGGTCTTTCTCCTGGCCGGAAGCTCAATCAGTCCCCTGATGGCAAAAATCAGGAACGAAACGCCAGAAAATGCCAAAATCGACATGGAAGGTGTCTGGGCATTCAATGGACGCTCTGAGTGCAAGGTTGGCAACGCATGGATATTCATGTCCGACGGAAGCTACAGTGAGATTATGCTGCCCGATTTCACAGCGCAGGGTGATGGCAAATGGGTCCTGCGAGGGAACACGTTATTCTACTCATTGGCATTGCCGAAGGGATCAATTGCAGGGCCGTTAACGAAGCGCATGGATATAATTGAACATAGCCCCAAACGGATTGTTGCCATTACCGGACGAAGGGTCCGGCATGTAATGCACCGATGCCCTTGATCCCTGCATGAGCATTATATCTCGATTTGAGAAGAAAAACTCGTTCCTAGACGGAAAGTTATAACCTAAATGGCCCGGCAATGCCGGTGGTAACGGGGGGGTAGTTTGATGGACAGCATTCTCATCGAGGCTATCCACTGGATCACGCGTGCGATAGAAATCACGGGTACGGCGATCATTGTCGTCGGTGCGGGTTACTCGCTTCTCAGATTCCTACTGACAGCGGCAAAGGGCTTGACCGATGAAGGTTCTGTTGGAAGTTTCCGCTCAAATCTGGGGGAAGCCATCCTCTTGGGTCTCGAATTCCTGGTTGCAGCGGACATAATCAATACCATAGCTATTCAGCCAACGCTGAACAGTTTGGCCGTTCTTGCGGGCATTGTGCTTATAAGGACATTTCTGAGCTTCTCTCTTGAAGTTGAGATTAAGGGCCGTTGGCCTTGGCAAAGGGCAACAGGAGTCCACCGCGATGACTGAATAACAGTTCGGTTTTAGCACATGCACCCAATCACACAGTCGTCGCTCTACCGCCAGCGCGCATCCATCGGCCGCTCCGTGCCCCACTTTTTTGGGTTCACGGACACTACGTATATCAGCCAGTTTGAGGAGTCGTCCATCAGGGGCATCGCGGCTCGCCAAATTATCGCCGGTCGTTTTTCAACGGAGGAAAGATCATGATGAAAAGTCGCACTTCCTATCTTTATTCGCTGGCATTGATAGGCGGCGTTCTTCTGTCTCCCAGCCTTGCTGCGGCCCAGAGCCAAGGAACAGGACAGGCCTCAACCCAGCCCCCCATGTCTCCCAACGGCAGTGCAATGCCGTCCGGTGGGATGATGGAAGGTCATGACGCGATGCCCGGCATGCAAGGCGGCATGCAAATGCCTAAACCCGTTATGGCACAGGACAAGTCAGGATGCTGCGCCAAGAAGATGAAAACTATGGGAAGGTCGAAGCACAGCCCCAGACATCGCAGGCACGCCAAGCCGGCCGCCGCAAAGCCTGCACCGATGCCCGCCGACAAGCCAATGCCCATGCAGGACGATATGTAAGAGTATCAGCATGAAGCGTCCGCTCCATCAAATCACTACTCACCGAACTCTCTGGAGTCGGATTGGCTACCGGGTTCTGATCGCACTGACGGTGATGCTCACATCACCGTCGGTCGTGGCGCAAACCGCTGACGAGCACGCTTCGCATCATCCAGGCGGAGGCGGGGCAGCTCCAGCCATGCCTGCCGCAGCCAGCGGCACCGACATGCCTGCAACACAACCCATGGGAGGCTCGGGCACTGACCCAATGGCCGCCATGATGAAGCAGATGATGTCACCGTCGGCCGGATCTGCCGGGCCGGGAGGTATGGGTGGCACAGCCGCGCCCTCCGGCTGTTGCGGGCCAATGGGTGCCAAACCCTTCTACCCCTCGCTGATGCAATGGCCAGCGCTGACCGACGAAGCGCGGCGGGCCGTTCGAGCCGAAGCGCTAAAGCGCCTCGGCTCGGGGACCGAAGTGCTGACTGCCGAGCAATCCCGACTCCATCACGCGCTTGCGTCCAACGACTTCGTAGCTGCCGGTGACGCCATCAAGGGGGCTCGCGAAGGCCTTGCCCAAGCCGACAGCGGCGTGAGCGCCCTCAAGGGACTGGAGGAAGGCAAGGCACCCCGCGAGATCGCTCTCACATGGTTCAAGAACCAAAATGGAATAGGCGGAGCTGAACAAATGGCGACGGATAGCGGCCTTTCCTGGTGGCACATCATTGGAATGGTACTGCTCGCGGCGGCACTCCTTGCCGCCCTGCTCTTGCGGCAGGCTCGGCTTCGTCGCATCGCGAGCCTTGTCGAGCGACTGATGCCAGGGTCGCCCACAGCACAAACTGCAATTGGCGCTCCGGCTGCACCCACGGCAATGGCACAGCCCGCTGTTCTCGCGGGCGTCCCACAGGTGTCTGCCGAGACTAATGCTCCGCCGCCCGCTCAACGCCCTTGGAAGGGGGTGCTGCGCATCAAGGCGATCTTCGACGAAACGCCGAACGTGAAAACGTTCCGCTTAATGGAGGCGAACGGCGGTCCCATCCCGTTCACTTTCCTGCCGGGGCAATACGCAACAATCACTTCGGAAATCGACGGACAGAAAGTCCGTCGATCCTACACGATCTCATCATCCCCCACCCAGCGCGACTATATCGAACTCACGATCAAGCGTGAACAATATGGCCTGGAGTCGCGTCATCTTCACGATCATGCCGATACCGGCGATCTCCTTGAAATATCTGCCCCCGCCGGCAGGTTCTTCTTCACGGGGAAGGAAGCCGACGGCATCGTTCTGATCGCCGGCGGCGTTGGCATCACGCCAATGATGAGCGTTCTGCGAAGTCTCACAGACCGGTCCTACGAGCACGACATTTTTCTACTTTACGGCGTGAATACACCAGAAGATCTCATTTTCCGCGATGAGTGCGATCATCTGGCACGTCGCCATCCCAAGCTTCACGTCGCGTATACCGTCGCCAAAGCCGAAGGCACCGATTGGCAAGGCCAGGTGGGCTACATGACGGCAGATTTCATAGCGGCCTCGGTACCCGACATTGCGAAACGACGAGTCCACTTGTGCGGCCCACCCCCCATGATGGCTGCAGTGAAAGAAGCGCTCGCGCAGCTCCAAGTCCCATCAGACCAGGTTAAAACCGAAGAGTTCGCTCCGCTCAAGGGTGGCCCAGTCATGGAAGCCGAACCCTCGGAACCTGTTGCGACACCGGCATTCACCGCTGATCAGGCCGTGCCGATCCCGTCTGCACACGCCACCATCACATTCTCAAAGTCCGGCAAGGCAGGCCCCCTCGCGCCGGACCAGTCGGTGCTCGAAGCCGCCGAGGCGATTGGCGTAGCGATTGATTATGATTGCCGAGCTGGCACCTGCGGTCGGTGCAAAGTGCCACTCCGCCAGGGTCAGGCAACCATGGAGGTCGAGGACGCGCTCGCCGCGGATGAGAAGGCAGCGGGAATCATCCTCGCCTGTCAGGCAAAATCGACCGGTGACCTGGTGGTGGAGGCCTGATGACCGAAACCGAAAAAATCACGGTCGGAGGCCTGGTCAGTGTGCTAACGCTGATCGTCCCCGGATTTCTTATCCATTCCGCGCCCCGCTTCCCGGGCAGCCTTGCCGGGAGCATGTTCGGGATCGCCGCCGCGCTTCTGTTCCTGCTCCTGCTGTCCTACACGGCGGTGAAGCGGCAGGCCTGGATCAAGGAGCGGACCAAAGGCTCCATCTCGCTTGGGGCGCTAATGGGGTTTCACGTCTACGCCGGCGCAATCGGGGCATTGCTCGGCATCATTCACTCCGGCCACAAGTTTCAGAGTCCGCTCGGTGTGAGCCTTGTGATATCGATGCTCGCGGTCGTCGCGAGCGGATTCATCGGGCGATATTATCTTGCGCAGGTCAGCCAGGATCTCCGGCTTCAGCAAAAAGAGCTCAAGCTGCTTCGCGACCGCTACGATGGGTTGGCCACAGTTTCCGTAGTCTGGAATCGCGAAAGCGTCATCGACCCGTCAGGACTTAGTCTCGATCATCTGCTCGGTGCCATTTCGGATCTCGAATTTACAATAATGGCACGGGATGCGATCAAGCGCACCCTCGCGCGGTGGACGGTGTTCCATGTCGCGGTTGCGATTGTGATGTATGGCCTGATGGCATTGCACATTTGGGGCGGCTACTATTACGGCCTTCGGTGGCTGCCGTGAAGCGAACCACAATCCTTTACCTGGTGCTTGCGACGATCGCGCTGCTCGCAGCCATCGTGGTCCCCTTCACAGTCTACCGTTCGGGAAGCACTGCGCTACCCCAATGGTCATCGGCAGTCCGTCCCGGGCCCTTGTCGAGCGCCCACGCATTGCTCGAAGGCAAATGCGAGAGCTGCCATACTCCCAACCAGGGCATCAAGGCCGAAACCTGTATCGCATGCCACGCCTCTGCGCCTGAACTCCTGATGAAACCCGCGACCGCCTTCCACGCCAACCTAAAGGAGTGCGGGGGTTGCCACATCGAGCATCAGGGCCGCACTCTTCGTCCGGTCAGGATGGATCACCTGGTCCTCGAGAAGATTGCGAAGCGCGCTACAGGGCAAGTTGCAAAACTCGACTGCCAATCCTGCCACACGCCTCGGGATATCCATAAGGGATTCTTTGGACCTGAGTGCGCAAGCTGCCACACTACGGCAAGCTGGAAAATCAGCGGCTTCTTGCATCCAAGTCCGAAATCGACCGAATGCTCACAATGTCACAAGGCACCGCCGAGCCATTACATGATGCACTTCGAGATGATGGACAAGATGATCAGCGGCGAAAAACGGGCGCGCGTTGATCAGTGCTTCAGCTGTCACCAGACCGACTCGTTCAACAACATCAAGGGCGTCGGTATGGTCAAGGTGCATTGAGCGATCATTTCGCAAAGATAATTTGGCGCTTCGTGACTCTGTGGCCCAAGCAATGATCGGTTTTTACACCACCGGCGCGCAGCGTACTTTGAGCCCGTTCGCCAAGATTGCGCAATGAACTGCGATCAGACAATCCATGAGACGCAACGGGACGAGCCGCTTGAGCGCGCGTCGAACACATTCACCCTGGCAAGTTCACGACGACCAGGCCGTGGGTATCCGAATCAAGCTAAGATCGAGACAGGTTCGGTTATCGACGGGATTAGGTTTGACGCACGCGCTGAAGCGCCCCGCCGCACAAGAAATTTCGCTAAGCTCGCCAAGTTCGAAGCCAATGAGACCAGATCCGTACCCAATGCAAAGACGGCTCCGACCATTAGATTATGGGCGAGCCAGAACGGTGCGCCAACGAGAAACAGACCCTTCATTCGCGAAGTCGAGGTTTGCAATCGCGCAAGGCTGCCCAACGAGCTGCCGGTAAGCGCCAGAGCGGACGGGATGCCATGCCACGTCACAACAGAAAGAAAGACCAACAAAATGAAACTCGCTCCATAGAGCCTTGTGACCACGTAGCGATCTCGCACCGATGCAGAGATGAGGAGTTGTGAGCATGAAATGAGGCACGCCATCGCAGCTGTGGGAGAACCTAGCGTAAGAAAATAGAGCGTGAATGCGGCAGCACCCACGCTCTGGATTTTGACCACAGTTCGATAATTACTGAAAAATGGCCAGCCGATGATGCACAAAAGTGCCAAGCAACCTGAAGCGGTAGCAATCATGACCGACGCAGCGCGGTTCTTCCGAATTTAATCTGCATAGTGCGCTCAGCTCTCTCTTTTGTCATAGCAGAAGCATGAAGGATCAATGTTAATTACGCTTCAATTTACTTCTCAGTAGAACTACAGTAAGCATACGCCGAAGGCCGTGACGCGGTTCGAACAGGCTGCGATTTCGTGCAGATTGGTGCACCAATTCCAATGCAGGAGGCGATCGCCGCGCGCTGGCCGCTGCGGTCAGAACCGGAAAATAGCCACGACTTACGCCCGAGGGGCACGCAGCGCAGCGACCTTTCGGCAGCGTTGTTCGAGAGGCAGACCCTGCCATCGTTGAGGAAGCGGGTTAACGCGTTCCAGCGGCGCAGTATGTAGATGATGGCTTTGGCGACATCGTGGTTGCGGGAGATTTTAGCGAACTGCGCGCCAACTCCCGACGGACAGCGAGACGCTCGGCCGGGTTCTTGCCATTGATGTCGCGCTCGATCGCGAACAGGGCGTCGAGCTTTGGTACAACCTCCAGCGCGATCGGGTGAATGATCGATGCCTTCTCGCCGCGGCTCTTCTTCCGAGCGGCGCCCTCGACATCGGCGAGTTCGAAGAACTTCCGGCGCGCGTGTGCAAAGCACCCGGCTTCCAGGATGAAGCCGGGCTGTCGATCGACAGCGTATAGCTCTACGAAGACAGCATATCATCGGCCTGCAGTATCCCTGACCTGGATGCGAAATGAGCTCGGGGATATTCGCCGCGCCGGTCACGCGAGTAGTGGAAGACGACTGCCGGTGGATCGGAACCGCCGAACGGCCGATATCGGTCTTGCCTTTGGCCATGACCAGCACGGTGGTGTCATCGCCATGAACGCGCTCGGCACAAGGACGTGTGCCTCGATCATCCGGTAGATCCGCATAAGCGCGTGGCACGCAGTCCCGATCTGATCGGCCAGCGTCAACACACTGAGCAGGGCACCTTCGCAGGCAAAACGCTCGGCCTGGCGGTGGAGCGGATGATACTGGCCGTACGTGTCGAACACCAACACGGCGAGGAAACTGGGGCCGTGCTGCTCACCGCGTAGCTTGGCGTTCTGTAGCTTGAGATGCGCGATCATCGCTTCGGTGGCGCTGGCCAGAGCCCGTGCGTTGGCCAACTCAGCCTCGACGGCGGCGACGCGTTGCTCGGCATCATCGGCCTTCTGAAGCGCCTGCGTCAGCAGCGCCTTGAGCGCATCGGTATCATCCGGAAAGGGTGAAACGGCGCCTGCCATGGGCGAAGTGAATTATCACCAAGCCCTCGGATCAAGCCAAAACTGCCTGACGCTACGGCTATCCTGCGCTCTGCGGACGCCAGGAATACTGCGGGTAGCGGCAGTAGATCCCGTTCAACAGGCAAGCCAGTTGAGAGCTCGTCAGAGAGACGGCCCCGTCCTTCGCGGACGGCCAGATGAAGCGTCCCTTCACGAGCCGCTTAGCATACATCGACATCCCCACACCATCGTCCCAGATGATCTTCTCCAGCGACCCGGATCGGCCACGGATCGGGCAAAGGCGACATCACTAGGGCATCGCCTTCGTCATGCCAGGCATATCCTTCATCATCGCGTCATGGTCTTCCGGCGCACTGGCAATCGCCGCCTGATACTGGGCGGGCGTCATACGTGGAAGTTGACGCACGAAAGCGACCATGTCCCAGATCAGTTCATCGCTATGGGTTTTACCCCAGGCAGGCATCGCGGTCATCTTGACCCCATGCTTGATGATCCAGAATTGCTCCTTTGCCGATCTCTGCTGCTCCCGAAAAAGCTCCGGGGCCCTGGGGTAGAGTCCCTGGCTGATCTCCGACTTCTCCAGTCCCGGCCCGAGATGGCAGCCACTGCACATCTCAGTGTAAAGCCCCGCGCCGCTCTGCAACCGTTTTAAATCCATCAGGTTGGCAGGCACACTCACATTGCGAGACCGGACGGCGATCGAACGATCACGAAGCTGCTCTATGAGCCAATAAACCGGCTTGGTGTGAGGCGCATCAGCGCCGATGTCATAGACGCCAACATACATGACCGCGCCAGCAAGCGCGCCACCGACCAGTGCCGTCACCGCAATGAAGCCTACGCTTGGCAAATGCCTTCGAAGCCATGCCGTTTTAGAATCTTGCATCGCGTCCTCCTCAGCTGAAAAGCTTTTGGTCAGTCAGTGTTTTCGCACCCGTCCAATTTATAATACGCGCGGGTCGCCCTTACCCCTCATCAGAAATCTTTATCTTATGCGCGAGTTGAACGTCGTGGGACGCTTAAAAATATCGCAACGTCGATGAGGGGTTGTGCCGTGCGGTGCGTATTAACTGTGTCGACGCCTATGGAGAAATCAATGTATCGTAAAACATTGTTGGCCGTCGCCATGGCGGTTTCTGTCTTCGCTGCTACGCCCGTCCAGGCCCATTCCAAGCTCAGCAGTGCCACACCAGCAGCAGACACTGTCGTTACAGCGCCGACCAAGATACAGCTGATCTTTTCCGAAGCGCTCGTCGCGCAGTTCTCCGGAATCGACCTGACGATGACTGAGATGCCTAGCATGAAGATGGGCCCCATGAAGGTGAATGGCGTCAAGGCGACCGTGGCACCTAACGGCAAGACGCTCGGCGCCCCGCTCGCCAACCCGCTGGCAACCGGAACCTACATGCTCGATTATCATGTTATCTCGACCGATACCCATCGGATCCAAGGCAGCTACACGTTTAAGGTCAAGTGAGACCATGTCGGACATGGTGGCAATCGCCGTCAGATTGGGTCTTTATCTTGATCTGATGCCTCTCTTCGGGCTGCCTATGTTTGGCCTCTACACGTTACGCGGGGCAGAGAGAGCATCGGGCTCGGTCCTGCGCTTCCGTTCGGTATTGGCGACGATGGCGCTCGTCGGCGTTGGCTTGTCGATGCTGGACATGATGGTTTTGGCGGCCTCGATGGGTGGCCTGCCGATCAATCAGGTAGACCGCGCAACTGTCAATCATTTGATATCGAGCACCACGATTGGCACGGTCTGGCAAGTGCGGGTCGCGGCACTCTTGCTTGTGCTGTATTTTTCCGTCGTCGGATGGCGCCGCCCCGCTTTCGCCCTGTGGTCGCTGGCGGTCACCGCCGCTGTCGCTCTGGCAACCTTGGCCTGGACCGGCCATGGAGCGACCGGTGAAGGCTTGCAAGGATGGGTCCATCTTGGGGCCGACACCACCCATCTCTGGGCCGCGGGTATATGGGTAGGAGCATTATTCGCCCTTTGTTTTCTCATTTTCCGACCTACCGCCCGCATGACGATAGATCATATTCATCTCTATCACCGGGCGTTGGATGGCTTTTCTAAGGTCGAAGCGGCACTCGTGGGACTGCTTATCCTGTCGGGGGTCATCAACAGTTGGATACTGATCGGACCGTCTAGGCTCGGTTCCCTTTTTACCAGTCTTTGCGGCCTTTTGCTGGTTGCGAAGCTGATACTGTTCGGCGTCATGCTGATGCTGGCCGCCGCCAATCGCTTCTTCCTGACGCCATACCTGGCTGCGACCATTGAGACGGGCAACACATCCTCGGCGATAAAGGCGCTCCGGCGCAGTTTCGTCATCGAAACCGGATGTGCACTTGCCATTCTAGAGCGTTTTCCACAGCCGCTGAATCGCGAGGGATTCCAGCGGCTTTGAAAATCTGATTCATCCTGCTGGCTGGGCAGGAGGCCAGCATGGATGGCCAGAGCTTTATCTCAGGATTTGCGGGATCGTGTCGTTGCGGCGACGGACGATGGCATAAGTTGCCGGGCGGCTGCAGCTCGGTTTGGGGTTGGTGTCGCCACGGCGATCCGTTGGCGACAGATGGCCCGCCAAAATGGTCGCGCTATTGCAGGCAAGCCCGGTGGCGATCAGCGCTCGTCGAAAACCGATGTTCATGCAGACCGAATTACGGCGATGCTGGCCGAGAACGGCGACATCACGCTGGCCGAGATCCAGTCGGGCCTTGCAGCGCAAGGCGTTCACATCGGGATCGGGACCTTGTGGCGGTTCTTTGATCGCCGCGGCATCACACGCAAAAAAAGACCGGGCACGCGATCGAGCAGGACCGTCCCGACGTCTTGAGGCAACGCCAGCACTGGTTCGACGGCCAGCTCGATCTGGAACCCGAACGTCTCGTGTTCATCGACGAGACCTGGACCGCGACGAACATGACCCGCAGCCACGGGCGGTGCGCCCGAGGTGAGCGTCTGAGGATGGGCTTCCCCCACGGCCACCGCAAGACGACCACGCTGGTCGCTGGGCTGCGGATGACCGGCATGGTCGCGCCGATGGTCCTTGATGGTCCAATCAATGGCGACTGGTTCGAAGCCTATGTGACGCAGGTGCTCATACCGGAACTTCGCCCCGGCGACGTCGTGATCATGGATAATCTGTCGAGCCACAAGCGCGCCTCGGTGCGCGAAAAGATCGAGGCGGTCGGTGCGACGCTGTGCTTCCTGCCGCCCTACAGCCCCGACTTCAACCCAATCGAAAAAGCGTTCTCGCGGCTCAAGGCCATGCTCCGCAAGGCAGGCGAACGAACCGTCTCTGGCCTCTGGAACCTCATCGGAATGCTCGTCGACATCTTCAAGCCCGACGAATGCGCCAACTACTTCAGCTCATGTGGCTATGATCCAGCATGATCGGAAAACGCTCTAGTCCTCGTTGCATGGTTGGGGCTTTTGCCCCCGCCATCCTCGGGAATGTAATTCGTCTTCACGGAAGTGCGCACGATATGGCCTTGATTACTTTAAGGGCCGGGCCAAACCGGGAAATCGCCTCTCTGTGTCGTTCGATCTCGCCACAAGGTAGATAGGCGATCTCTAGGTCCGCGATCCGGCTGGACGCCAGCCTTGCTTTTTACGCGCGCACTTCGCTTTCGCAAGCGTCGCGAGATACAAGGAACAATCCGTCGGTGGCATGAAGTTCGGTGCTGCTCAGGGCAAGATCGAATATCCAGACAATGCCCGAATAAATGGATGTCGAATGTTCGACTTTAAAGGATGCAGCGACCCGGTCGCCGTTCCGCTCCAGTCGGTGTCAAAATTGAGGCCGGCAAGCTTTCGAGGCAGCCCTCCCCTATTCACGGTTTGTAGCTCACCGATCAGGATCTCAATGTAAAGCTGGCCGATGGCCGATCCTTGCGCTTCGACACGCTCTATGTGGGCCTCGGCACGACAGCTCAATCGGACTTGGCAAGGATGATTGGTGCCGATTTGGGGCATTCGGGCTGCATCCTCATCCATGAACATCAGAAAACGACGATCAGCGACATGTTCGTTGTTTTCGGCATGATCGAAGGGCGGGATCTTAGTGCGCGGAGCCGGTGCACCAGCAAACCCAGGATCGAGCGCTGGCACCACACCCTGAAGAACAACTTCTTGTCCGGCGACCTCGATGCCCAGATCGACGAGACCGGCGAGCATTACAAGCACCAGCGTTACCAAGAGAGCCGGCCACGAGACGCCCGCATCCCGCCAATCTAAACCGCGAGTTGCGCCGAATGTTCTGACGACGGTCAGTGCTGGCAAGCTTCACAGGAAGCCAACGATGCCCTGACCCGCAATGTGGCCGCCTTCCTACAAGGGCAGCGCGTTCCACGGACAATACGTATAGTGCGGCAACCGCGATATTCGCCATGCAAATGCCTCATCGAACTTCGACAGGCAAGCCTGGACGCATTGCGCAATGGCAATACGCGCCGCCGCGTTCGTGTTGCCGACTCGAAAGAGATCCATTTGGTTAGAGGTTGAACATGAACGGTCCCGTCCTCACTCCCCGGCCCAGCCGCATCGCTCTTATCGGGACATGCGTGCCGCGACATTGCGGTATCGCAACTTTCACGAATGATCTCCAGCAGGCGCTGAGCACTGCCGATCCGAACGTGGCCGCGATGACAATTGCCATGACCGACGACAAGAATGCATACGCCTATCCCGATCGGGTCCCGCTGGAGATTCAACACGCAGACCCCGCCTCCTATGAAGTGGCGGCGGACTTTCTGAATGTTGCAGATATCGAGATAGTCTCGCTGCAACATGAATTCGGGATTTTCGGCGGTGAGGCGGGTGAGCATGTCCTCGGCCTGGTGCGCGGCCTGAAAGCGCCACTGGTCACGACGTTGCACACGGTCCTTGCCACACCCAATCCGTCTCAGCGCCGTGTTATGGACGAACTCATTGCAAGCTCTGCCCGCCTGATCGTGATGGCTGATAAGGGGCGCCAGATCCTGCAGGATGTCTATGGCGTCTCGGCCGATCAAATCGCCGTGATACCCCACGGCGTACCGGATCGTCCCTTTCTGGATCCAGCTATGGCGAAGCACGATCTAGGCTTGGCAGAGCGGACCTTGCTGATGACCTTCGGACTGCTTGGGCCGGGCAAGGGTATCGAGACAGCTATTCGCGCGCTGCCCGCCCTCGTTCAGGAAAACCCCAAACTCCTCTACATGATCGTCGGCGCGACCCATCCCAATCTGGTGCGGGACGAGGGCGAGCTCTACCGAGAGAGCCTAACAGCACTCGCCAGCGAGTTGGGCGTTAGCGAACATGTCCAGTTCGTGGACAGATACCTCTCGCTTGACGCGTTGCTGGATTATTTGGCCGCATGTGACATCTATCTGTCACCCTACCCCAACGAGGCACAGATCGTTTCCGGGACGCTGGCCTATGCGATTGCGCTCGGCAAAGCCGTTGTCTCAACGCCGTTCTGGTACGCGCAGGAGCTGCTGGCAGACAATTGCGGCTTGCTCGTCCCGTTCGAGCAGGCAGACGGGTTCGCAACGGCCATTCGCAGATTGATCGACGACGATACATTGCGAAGCGAAATTCGGACGAACGCCTATGCTCGTGGTCGGGCAATGATCTGGCCGAGAGTGGCGGAACAGTATCTCGAAGTATTTTCAACCGTCCGATTGGAGCGGCGTTCGGCAGGCGCAACCATCATCGGCTTTCCACCGATCCAACCAGGCAACACCCCATTGCCACATGTCTCGACGGCCCATCTCGCTGCTCTCACCGATTCGGTCGGTCTGATGCAGCACACCAAATTTGCGGTGCCCGATCGAAGACATGGCTATTGCCTAGACGATAATGCGCGCGCGCTGCTCGTCTTCACCGAACTCGCGGCATTGCGCCCTTTGACGGCGCAAGAGGAACAGTTGCACCTCACATACGCAGCCTTTGTCGAGAGCGCCTGGTCACCACAGACCAACCGGGTCCATAACTTCATGAATTTCGATCGGACGTGGTTGGAGAGCGATGGTGCGGATGACGCTCTGGGCCGCACGATTTGGGCGCTAGGCACCGTTGCTCGGCACAAAGACGCCCGTTCGCTGGATGGCTGGGCCGCAGCCCGGGTGCTGGAGATCGCGCCCGTCTTGATGGCGTGTACATCGCCGCGCGCCTGGGCCTATGGTTTGCTCGGCATATCTGCGTTCCTGGAACGCTTTCCAGGCCATCGCGGATTTGAGCGCCTCAGGGGCGAGCTAGCCAATCGGCTTTTCCAGCGCTGGTCCGACGCTGCCAGGCCTGATTGGATCTGGTTCGAGGATAGGCTGGGCTACGATAATGCCCGTTTGTGCGAGGCGCTGATTGTCAGCGGCCATGACACCGGCAAGGAGCACTATCTCGATGCAGGCCTTGATTCGCTACGCTGGCTGATGAAACTGCAAACAGCCGAACGCGGTCATTTCCGGCCCATCGGAACAGAAACTTTCGGTGCCGATCATCGGCATCCGCAACCCTTCGATCAACAGCCACTGGAAGCCTGGGCGGCCGTCAGTGCCTGTTTGACCGCGGCGCGTGTCACTGGAGACGCCGTCTGGCAAGGTGAAGCGAGCCGTGCCTTTGCCTGGTTCCTTGGCCAAAACGATCTTCGCGTTCTAGTGGTGGATATCGAGCGCGGCGCCTGCTTCGATGGATTACATCCCGACCGGCGCAACGCCAATCAGGGCGCGGAATCGACGCTGGCTTATATCGCGGCGTTGACCGCGATGCGGCGCACTCCGTTTGCCCAGCCTGACTTGCCACGTATTTCGGAAATGACGACCGCACGATGTACATGCCACCTCGGCGGAGCCAGCGAGGATCCAATCGATACCGGCGCGGCTGGTAGCTGGCTTATGCCGGACGTTGAATTGGGCGCTCGATCCACGACGCAGCTGGCGACAGCCAATTGAAGCGCCCTCGATCCAGGCAGGCAGACAGTCATCATGCCCGCCACTGATCCACGTCCGCAGACCTATCCAGGCCAAACAGGCCTATCCGATGCCGGACACGTTATTGCCGTGCGCGGCCCGGTCATCGACGTGGTCTTCCCGAAGGGGAAGCTCCCGCTGGTCGACGAGGCGTTGCTCATTCACTGGGACAGGCCCGACGTGCTGATGGCGGAGGTGCAGAGCCATATCGACGATCGCACGGTGCGCGCCGTAGCGCTGCAGGCCACCTCGGGCCTTTCCCGTCATGTCGCGGTCGAGGCAACCGGCGGCCCTGTAGCCGTGCCGGTTGGCGCTGCGGTGCTTGGGCGACTGATCGACGTCATCGGCAGGATTGGCGACGGCGGAGACCCATTGCCCGCCGACGTGACGTTGCGCCCGATTCACCGCGCGCCGCCGCCACTCCATGCTCAAAGTTCCGCGACGTCGCAATTTGAGACGGGGATCAAGGTGATCGACCTGCTTTCCCCGCTCGCGCAGGGTGGCAAGGCGGCAATGTTCGGAGGCGCCGGTGTCGGCAAGACAGTGCTGGTAATGGAACTGATCCACGCCATGGTCGCGCGCTATGAGGGCGTATCCGTGTTTGCCGGTATTGGCGAGCGATCGCGCGAGGGACACGAACTTCTGAACGACATGCGCGGATCAGGCGTGCTCGACCGCACCGTGCTTGTCTTTGGACAGATGAACGAGCCGCCCGGCGCGCGCTGGCGCGTTGGGCTGACTGCGCTAACTGTGGCTGAGTATTTTCGCGACGAGCAGCACCGCAACGTGCTGCTGCTGATGGATAACGTCTTCCGCTTCGTCCAGGCCGGCAGCGAAGTTTCGGGGCTGCTCGGGCGACTGCCGTCCCGCGTCGGCTATCAACCGACCCTGGCAAGCGAAGTCGCCGCGCTGCAGGAGCGAATCGCCTCCGTCGCTGGCGCGGCAGTGACCGCGATTGAGGCAGTGTACGTGCCCGCCGACGATTTCACCGATCCCGCCGTCACCGCCATTTCCGACCATCTCGACAGCACCGTCGTACTATCGCGTTCGATGGCCGCGGAGGGCATGTATCCCGCGGTTGACCCGCTCGCTTCGGTCTCGATCTTGCTCGACCCGCTGGTGGTGGGCGCCGAGCATTACCGTATCGCGGAAGAGGTGCGCGAGACGATCGCGCAATACCGCGCGCTGCAGGACATCATCTCGCTGCTCGGCGTCGAGGAACTCGGGCGCGACGACCGGCTCATCGTCGATCGCGCGCGCAAGCTGCAGCGATTCCTGACCCAGCCGTTCGTCGTCACCGAGGCGTTCACCGGTACGCCGGGGCGCTCGGTGCCCCTCGCCGAGACGCTAAAGGGTTGCGCGGCGATCCTCGCCGGCGAGGCAGACGACTGGGCCGAGAGTGCTTTCTACATGATCGGCGATTTCGAGGAGGCGCGCGCGCGCCAGGCGGGAGCCCCCAAATGAGGCTGTTGATCACCGATCCCGCGCAGATCGTCGCGGATCATCCCGATGTCGATGCGGTCCGCGCGGAAGATGCGACCGGCAGTTTCGGCATCCTGAAGGGCCATAGCGATTTTCTGACCGCGCTGGAAATATCGGTCGTCTCTTGGCGGCACGCGGACGGACGGCAAGGCTTCTGCGCGATCCGCCAGGGCATCCTGACGGTTAGCGGCGGTCGCGACGTGCGGGTCGCGACGCGCGAGGCGCATATCGGTGACGATCTCGACACGCTCGAACGCGACGTCCTAGCCCGCTATCGCGAGCGCATCGACGCGGACCGGACCGACCGCACCGCCGCCGCGCGTTTGCGCACCCAGGCGATCCGGCAGATGGTTGCGGCACTGCGCGGCGGCGCGGCCACCAGCGACATACGCCCGTGAGCGACCCCCTGCCCGACCGCGAAACCCGGCTGACCAAGGCGGTACGCGTGCGCGCCGATCGCCGCAAGGCATGGGCGCGCGACGGCGCCCCGTCGCTGGCGCGCAATCTCGGCCAGATCGGCGCGCTTGGCTGGACGATCACCGTGCCGATCCTGATTTGCCTCGCCGCCGGGCGTTGGCTCGACCATCATTTCGCCAGCGGAGTGTTCTGGACGGCGCCGTTGATAATGATCGGCGCAGTGTTCGGCGGTTGGTCGGCATGGCGCTGGATCAACAGGCGATGATGGCGGTCGCCATTCCGGCTTTCGGGTGCCTCGGCATGGCCGCAGGCGCGATCCATTTCCTGTCCCTGCGCAAGGATGTCAACCTCGTGGTCGTCGGCGGCTCCACCTTCGCGGCACTGGGCTGGCGGCTCGGACGCCTGGCGGTCACGATCGGGACGCTCGTTTGGGCAGCAACGCAAGGAGCGCCCGCGCTCGTGGCAGCAGCAGGCGGGTTCCTGCTCGCGCGGCACCTGATCCTCCCCCGACTAAGGCTGCCATCATGATCAGCTCGCCGTTCGACACGCAAGTCCTGCTCATGGTCGGTCCGGTACCGATTACGACGCCGGTCGTCACCACCTGGGGAATCATACTGCTCTTGAGCGTAGGATCATGGCTGATCACGCGTCGCCTCGCGCTCAAGCCGTCGCGAGCGCAAGCCGCGCTCGAGCTCGTCGTCGATATGTTTTCAGTCCAGATCCGCGAGACTATGGGAGTCGCCCCGGCCCCGTATCTTCCGCTGATCGGGACGTTCTTCCTTTACCTGCTCGTCGCCAACTGGTCGTCGCTGATCCCCGGCGTCGAGCCCCCGACCGCGACGCTGGAGACCGATATCGCGCTCGCGCTGATCGTGTTCGGCGCGACGCTCTGGTTCGGGATCCGCGCGCTGGGCGTTAACGGCTATGTCCGCAGCTTCGCCCAGCCTTCGATCCTGCTCGCGCCGCTCAACCTGATCGAACTGTTCACGCGCAGCCTGTCGCTGACCGTTCGCCTGTTCGGCAACATGATGAGCGGGGTATTCGTGATCGGCATCGTACTCAGCCTGGCAGGGTTGCTCGTGCCGATCCCGCTCATGGCGCTCGAACTGCTGACCGGCGCGGTACAGGCCTATATTTTCGGCGCTCTGGCGATGGTCTTCATCGGCGGTGCGGTCAGCGAAACCACTTCCATCCAGCAAAAGGCAATGACATGAATTGGATCCATTTGATAAGCATCATGGGCGCTGCGCTCGCGATCTCGCTCGGCGCGATCGCCCCCGCGCTGGCGCAAGGAAAGGCCGTCGCCGCTGCGATGGACGCTATCGCACGACAGCCAGAGGCTGCGGCCACCGTTTCGCGCACGCTGTTCGTGGGCCTGGCGATGATCGAGACCATGGCGATCTACTGCCTGGTCGTCGCATTGCTGCTGCTCTTCGCCAACCCGTTCGCCTGACCCAGAACAGTGCATATCAACTGGTGGACGCTAGCGCTCCAGGCGATCAACGTCCTTGTCCTGATCTGGCTGCTTAGCCGCTTCCTCTACCGGCCGGTGGTGGCGGCGATCGCAGCGCGTCAGGCGGCGGCCGACGCTCTGCTCGCCGATGCGGCGGCGGCGAAGGCGCAAGCGGAGACCGAGGCGGCGGCCCTCAAAGCCAGCAACACCGCTCTTGCGGCCGATGCGGAACGGCTTCGCGCCGAAGTTCGCACCGCCGCCGACGCCGACCGCGTCCGATTGCTCGAAACGGCCCAGACCGATGCCGAAAAGATGGGCGAAGCGGCCAAGGCTGGTATCGCCGCCGAACGCGACGCCATGCGCAAGGCGCTGGAGACTCAAGCGGCAACGCTTGCGGGTGACTTGGCCGCAAAGCTTGTCCAGCACTTGCCGTCGGCCGTGATCCACGAGGCAATGTTCCAGAAGTTGACCGACCAGCTCGCCGCCATGCTCGAAGTGGACCGCGCCAGAAGCTTTGACGGCATCGCGCTGACCCTCGTCACGCCCACCCCGCTCCACGACAGTGAACGCGCACGCTGCCGCGACGCCTTGGCGAAGCTCCTTCCGCTGCCACTCGACCTCGCGTTCGAGGAGGAACCGGATCTGATCGGCGGCTGCGAATTGCGCGGCGCGCACGTCCACCTCCGCAACAGCTGGCGCGCCGATCTGGACGATATGCTCGGCCACCTCGCGAAAGACGGAAACGATGCCCGAGACGCCTGAGAGCTGGCTGGAGCGCGCGCGCCAGAGCGTCGCGGCGACCGTCCTCGCCCCCGAACTGCGCCAGATAGGCCGCATCGACTCGATCGGTGACGGCGTCGCTATGATTTCCGGCCTGCCTAACGCCCGGCTCGACGAACTGCTGCACTTCGACGGTGGCCAGGCGGGCTTCGTCCAGACGCTCGACGGCGAAACTCTTGGCTGCGTGCTGCTCGACGATGCCGACGGCGTGAAAGCGGGTGCCATGGTGACCGGCACCAGCGCGGTTGTCCGCACGCCGGTCGGACCAGGGCTCCTCGGCCGGGTCGTCGATCCGCTCGGTCGGCCGCTCGATAGCGGTGCGGCCATCGCCGCCGAAAGCTTCGAACCGATCGAACGCGCCGCGCCCGCAATCATCGACCGCGACCTGGTTGTCCAGCCGGTGCAAACGGGGACCTTCGTGATCGACGCACTGTTCGCGCTCGGCCGCGGCCAGCGCGAATTGATCGTCGGCGACCGCGCGACCGGCAAGACCGCGCTCGCGGTCGATGCGATCGTCAACCAGCGCTCCAGCGACGTCATCTGCATCTACGTCGCGATCGGGCAGAAATCGTCGAGTGTCGCGCGGGCAATCGAACAAGTCCGTCGTCACGGCGCGCCCGAGCGATGCATCTTCGTGGTGGCGAGCCCCGCACAGGCGCCTGGGCTGCAATGGATCGCTCCGTTCGCCGCCTTCACCATGGGCGAATATTTCCGCGATCGCGGCGGTCATGTGCTGATCGTTGTCGATGATCTCACCAAGCATGCGGCCACGCACCGCGAGATCGCCTTGCTCACTGGTCAGCCTCCGGGGCGCGAGGCCTATCCCGGCGACGTCTTCTATCTCCACAGCCGCTTGCTGGAGCGCGCTGCCAAGCTTTCGCCCGCCAAGGGCGGCGGCTCGCTCACCGCGCTGCCTATCGCCGAGACCGATGCGGGAAATTTGAGCGCCTATATTCCAACCAATCTCATCTCGATCACCGACGGGCAGATTGCGCTCGACGCCAAGCTGTTCGCGCAAGGGCAAAAGCCCGCGGTCGATGTCGGCATCAGCGTCAGCCGCGTAGGTGGCAAAACCCAGGCGCGCGCACTGCGCGACGTTTCGGGCAAGCTGCGCCTGGATTACGCGCAATTCCTCGAGCTGGAGATGTTCACGCGCTTCGGCGAGCAGCCCGAAGCGCGCGTGAAGGCGCAAATTGACCGTGGGCAAAGGCTGCGCGCCTTGCTCAACCAACCCCAGTTCCAGCCATTGCGCGTCGTCGACCAGACTGCGCTGGCGCTGGCACTGACACAGGGAGCTTTCGACGCAATCGCCGTAGAGACGGTCGCTGAGCTACGCGCGCGCTTGCCCGCCTGGCTTGACGCGCAGGCGGCGGAGACGGTCGCATCGGTCGAGAAAAGCGGCACACTGAGCGAGCCCGATCGTGCAGCGCTGATCGCAGCAGTGGGCCGACTGACCAATAGCGTGGGACAGACCACGCCATGACCGAGCAGCTCGCCGATATCAGCGCCCAAATCGCGACCGTCAGGCAGCTCGGCGCGGTGGTCAACGCGATGCGGGGTATCGCCGCTGCCCGCGCGCAACAGGGTCGCGCGCTGCTGCCAGCGGCACGTGCTTACGGCGATGTCGCGGCGCGCGCGATCGAGCAGGCGCTGCTGCTCGACGACACGTCACCCGTCACGCCGATGTCGCACCGGACCGCGCCGCCAGGCGTGATCGTGTTCGGCGCCGAGCAGGGCTTCGCGGGCACCTTTGCCGATCGCGTGCTCGACAGTGCCACTTCCGCGTTGGCAAATTCGCATGTTTTCCTGGTCGGCGACCGCACCGCGTCGCTGGCGCGCGAACGCGGGCTGCCCCTCGCCGCCACCTTCGCGGCACCGTTGCGCGCTGCCGCCATCATCGAGGTGGCCGCAGTGCTGATCGAGGCGGTCACGACCTATCTCGACACCAGCGGAGCGAGCCGGATCGACTTGATATTCCCGGTCTGGACCCCCGGGAAGGGCTTAAAGGTCACGCAGCGCCGCCTGTTGCCGCTCGATTTTGCCAGATTTAGCAGTGTCACCTCCACGCCACCGCTGATCCAGCTACCTCTGCCAAAATTGCTCGATTGTCTGACCGAGGAATATGTCTTCGCGCAGATCTGCGAAGCCGCCACCGAATGCTTCGCCGCCGAGAATGAAGCGCGTGTCTCGACGATGGCATCCGCTAGCACCAATATCGCCGCTAAGCTCGAGACGCTGCAAGGGCTCGAGCGGATGACACGCCAGGAGGCGGTTACCGCCGAGGTGGTAGAACTGGCGTCGGGCGTTCGCTCGCGACGGCATCGACAGGCTGCCCGCGACAAATATCGATGACGTTGGTCAACCAAGCCCATCGCCCAAACCGAACTCCCCCAGCCAAAGAGGTCCGCATGACAAAGCCCGATCGCAGCCACACCCGCGCCCACCTCGTCGGTGGCGGGATCGCTTCGCTGGCGGCAGCCACCTTACTGATCCGCGACGGCGGACTGTCGGGGCACACCATCACCGTTTATGAGGAGCTCGACCGGGTCGGCGGCAGTCTCGACGGGTCGGGCGACCCGCACACGGGCTACATGGTCCGCGGCGGGCGGATGATGGAAAGCAAATATCTGTGCACCTACGACCTGTTCTCCTCAATTCCGACGCTCGACGGGAAGCAGACCGTCACGCAGGAAATCTTCGAATGGAACGAGGTCATCAAGACCGGTTCCAAGTCACGTCTAGTGCGCGGCGCTAACAAGATCGATGCGCCCGAATTCGGCCTGTCAGAGCGCCACATCCTGACGATCGAGAAGCTGGCGATCGAACCCGAGACGCTGCTCGGCGACAGCCGGATTTCCGACCATTTCGACCAAGCGTTCTTCAAGACCAATTTCTGGTTCATGTGGTGCACAACCTTCGCCTTCCAGCCATGGCACAGCGCGATCGAGCTGAAACGCTACCTCGTGCGCTTCACCCACATGGTCGCCGGGTTCAACGAACTGCACGGCATCATGCGGACGCTTTACAATCAATATGACTCGCCGGTGCTGCCGCTGCGCAAATGGCTCAACGAGCGCGGCGTGGTGTTTCGCCTCGGCAGCAAGGTGACCGACATCGCGTTTGCCGACCGCGACGGCACGAATTTTGTCGAGAGCCTGACCTGCGAAAGTGGCGGCACGACCGAGCAAGTCGAAGTCGCGCCCAGCGACCTGGTGATCGCGACGTTGGGATCGATGACCGAAGGCGCCGCGATCGGCGGGATGGATAGCCCTGCGGCGCTTAACGACAAAAGCGTCGGTGGGGCCTGGGCCCTGTGGGACAAGATCGCCGCCGGCCGCCCCGAATTGGGCCGGCCCGCCAAATTCACCGACTATGTCGATGAATCGAAATGGCTCTCCTTCACCACCACGCTGAAGGACTCGGCGCTGTTCGACCGGATCCGCGATTTCACTGGCAACGTTCCGGGCGAAGGTGGCCTCATCACCTTCGTCGATTCCAATTGGCTGATGTCAATCGTGCTGCCGCACCAGCCACACTTCATTGGCCAGCCCGACAACGTGCAAGTGTTCTGGGGCTATGGCCTCAGCGTCGATGCTCCCGGCAATTACGTCGCCAAGCCGATGTCGGCCTGCACCGGGCGCGAATTGATGCAAGAATTGCTCGGCCACTTGGGAGAGATCGACCAGGCGCAGACCAGCCTCGAGGGCATGATCTGCCTGCCATGCATGATGCCCTTCATTACCAGCCAGTTCCTCAATCGCGCCAAGGGCGACCGGCCGCAGGTCCACCCCAAGGGCTATGCCAACTTCGCCATCACGGGACAGTTCTGCGAACAGCCCGATGACGTCGTCTTCACAGTCGAATACTCGGTGCGGTCTGCTATGTCGGCTGTCTATGCGCTGCTCGATATCGACCGGACCCCGCCCGCAGTGTTCAAGGGACAACTCGATCCGCGCAACCTCTACAAGGCGTTCCGCGCCTTGCATGACATGAACGATTGAAGGTTGGGACGATGGATGGCCGGTGGGCACTGCCGGGTTCAAGGGCTGTGACAAAATGATGAACTCTTGCGGAATGCTCGTCACCACCCACCCGTTCTGAATTGGAGTAGTTCTCCCGGACGGCTATCCACTATCCAAACGGTCATCAATTCTCATCAACTGAAGTAGCTTACTCCATCACGCTCAGGAGGTTATCGATCGAGACCGTAGCGAAAGCAGTGAAGCTGTCAGCAATCGCATATGGCAGAAGCATGGTCCGATCCTGAACAAGCGCACCGCAGCTATAGACGACATTGGGTACGTATCCGTCCCGTTCGTGCGGGCTGGGCGCCAGGACCGGGCGCGGTGTTCGCGCCAACAGCTTTGACGGATCATTCTTGTCGAGGAGGCATGCGCCAATGCAATAATTACGCACCGTGCCGACGCCGTGGGTCATCACCAACCATCCTTCGTCGATTTCGATCGGCGATCCGCAATTGCCCATCTGGACGAATTCCCAGGGGTATTTTGGCGTAATGAGCTTTGTGCCCCCTTCCCAGTTGAGCAATGAATCGGAGAAATGAAGCCAGATATTCTTGCCGTCCTGACGTCCAAGCATGGCGTATTTGCCCTCAATGCGGCGAGGGAAAAGGGCCATGCCCTTTCCGCTAGAGGCCTGGCCAATCAGAACGCGCATTTCGAACGATCGGAAATCGGTGGTGCTCAGCAATTCCGATCGCACTTCGCCACCGCTAAAAGCGGTATATGTTCCATGATAGATTATGCTGCCGTCATCCTCGCAGAAGCGCACAAGGCGCGTATCCTCGATGCCCTGCCTCTGGCTCGGCAGGACCGGAAAAAGCACCGTCTCCGAGATCGTGCGACTGCCGGCGCAGCACAGGCGCGCTGCTACGCCCTCTCCTTTCCCGCACGTATCGATAAGTGGCGATACCGATGTCGGGCTGGGATCATCGATCAAAAGTGCGCCGCCTGATGCCCAGGTGCCGGTCCGGAAGGTCACGGAAGACACATGTCCCTCGCCAATTCCCCGCAGCGACATCACGAAACGGATGGTTCCCTCCGGGAGCCCCGACTGGTCGGGATGGAGTACCACGCTTGGATTGAACAAGGCCGCGGCCTCGTAAGCAAATTCTTCGCTGAAGTAGGCGCCGATCAACCGCCGCTGCTTGGCGTTGATACGACCCACACCCTCGATGCCGCCAGCGACCTCCTCGAACCGCCGAAGCAGCATCGTATCCACGTCACGGTGGTTTTCATCCAGAGACAATGAGACGCCTTTTAGCTGGCGCGCCAACTCAGCCTCGTCAAGCGCCACGATCAGGTCCACGGTCTCTTGGGCACGTGACGTGCCGCCGGCGAAGTCTCGTGGGTAGTGCGGATCGAATGGCCGAACGACGGTCCGCGATGGATCGGGTCGAAGAACGCGATCATAGAAGTTAAGTTTTGCGCGTTGGATCATACTGACCGGCTCACCTGTGCGTTCCTGCATTTCAACACTGCCGCTCCTCGTTGGGAAGCGTATCGCAACCGACTATGGTATTCTGAGTAGATTCCGTTCGCGGGATTGTGGTCGGAAAGGCGACCCTTGCCCAGAAATCTGCCTGTAAGCCCTGTGCTGTGGGGGCCTATAAGTAAATTCCGCAGAAGCCAGCTTTCCCTGTCGGGCATACTCCTCTTTAAGATAAGCCATCAATTTCGTCGGAAGTGCAGACGATTATTTATTAGGGGATATCGAAGATGTTTGGGGCAGGCAGACAAACGAATTGCCGGCACGCTCAATCCACGGTCGAGGCTCTTATCAATTCGAGCCGACCGCGCGTGGCGGTCACCCTTCGGTGAAGCGACATACGTAACCTTAAAATGCGCAGAATGACCGCAGAAAATTTGATGAACCTCGACACGGTCGACCTGCGCTCCATCGGCCTTGCCGAGGCACGCGACAATCCGCCCGCATCTATACAAACGATCTTTCCACGCCTTAAGATTGCAAGCCCAACGCCTTATGCGACAAGCGGCATGCTTCCAAAGACCATAACTCAACAGACTAAAAGCTACTGCGGCTTGGCCACCCTGTTGCAGGGACACAGGACGAAAAGAGGCCGCCAACCGTGTTGCCGTGATCCGCTGGGCTGCTGCGGCGGCAAACCAGGCCGTTGTTGATGCCAAGCACCTCGCCCGTGGTCCCTGGTTCATACAACCAGTAGGTGGTGTTGCAGGGTGCTGCGCAACGGCAGACTACCCGGCCATAACGGCCAATCCCAAGCGCGAGCGAACTGTTGGAATTGATGATTATTCCTGCAGCGTGTTGCGCGATACGATTTAATCATGGACATAGCAGCATGCAGGAATGCCCCGTCATTGGTAATTTTTGCTTCCCATGCTGTGCTGTTCCTGCCAGACAGGACATAACGTGGATCGTCGGCTCGCCTTCCTGCTTCTTATTGGAGCAATCCTTGGCCTTCTGGGGCAGGAATCAGCTTTCGCGCAGATGACCCTCAAACCGGTACAATCCGAAACGACCCAAATGGACCCCGACTGCGCCAAAGCAATGGGGATTACCGTTCAGCCATCATCGGATGACCAACCCTGCCAAGGGATGACCCCGGAATGCATCGCAAAAATGGGTTGCACCGTGCCCTTGGCTTTACTCCCCGGCAAGGTTGTTGATGACGTTCAGGCCCTGACGCTTTTCCAACCTGTCGTGTCCCCTGTTGCGGCACTGTGGGGACGTACGGTTCCGCCCGAGCCTGAGCCTCCGGCGCACATCGGCTGATCGCTGAGCGGGCTACGTCGGCTTTGCCGACCCCGTAGCTTCTGCCCATCGGACCGAAGGGTCCACGTCAATCCGCGCCCGCGATGCATCCACTTGGGGCCCCCCCTCAAGATGGTTTACGCGAAATGGATATCCGACTGGCGCCCCCCAAAAACCTGGTGAGCCGGCTGCCGCATGACTGTGACAGGACCGGATCGCCGCAGGCAGGTTGAGCAATTGCCTGGCCGATAGCGATAAGACACGACGGCCGGGCACGTGGCGCCGGTGAAGTTCCCTCGCTTCACCGGCGCCCGATCCGCCAAAGCCAACCTGTCGCAATCGGCCTCGCAGGTGCAAACCGGAAGACAATTGCATGCGTATACTATTCCTAGCACCGGCCTTGGCCACTGCGCTGCCTTGTACGGCAGGTGCGGAACCACTGACTTTCGAAGCCGCGCTCGAACGAGCGGCAAACGCAGCACCTGCGCTCAAGGCCAGTGAGGCCAGCGTCCGCGCATCGCGCGCTCGTGCGATTGCTGCCGGCCAGCTTCCTGATCCCACCTTGTCCGTTGGCATCGATAATTTTCCGATTTCGGGCCCGCCAGCCTTTCGTCCGCGGGATGAAAGCATGACCACCGCACGGATCGGCGTCGAACAAGCATTCCCCAACCCGGCCAAGCGGCGCGCGGAGCAAACCCGCGCGCGGGCTGCGATCGGCGCGGCGGAAGCAGGACAAGCGGTCACGGCGCAAGACGTCCGCCTGGAAACGGCGCTTGCCTGGATCGATCTTTACTACGCCAGGCGCCGCCTTGGCCAATTGCAGCACCTTGATGTCAGCCTCGGCGATTTACAGGCTACGGTTTCGGCGCGGCTTGCCTCGGGCTCCGCCCGGCCAAGCCAGGCCTATGAACCCGAGCAGTTGCGCGCAGCCGTAAGCGACCGGCGAGCTCAGCTTGAGGCCGAGGTGGTCAAGGCGCAGGCTCGGCTCGCGCGCCTGACCGGCGATCCCCATGCCGATGTCAGCGGCGATTCGCCCTTGTTAATGATCGACCGCGAACGGCTGAGAAGTGGTATTGGCGCAACCCCGCGCCTGACCGCTCTTGATGCCGATGTCGCTGCCGCCGAGGCAGAGACAGATTTTGCCCGCGCGGCAAAGCGGCCAGACTGGCGGGTCAGCACCAGCTACGGTCGACGCGATCCAGCCTATGGCGACATGGTGTCCGTCGGCGTCAGTATCGATCTGCCGCTGTTCTCGCGTAAACGACAGGATCCGCTGATTGCAGCCCGCGAGGCCGATACGGAACGCGCACGGTTCAGCCGCGCTTCGGGTGAACGCGATCTGGATGCGGGGCTCACGTCTGATCTTGCCGATTACGACATGCATCGCCGGCAGTTGGACAACGCCAGGGCTACACTCGTGCCGCTCGCCAAGCGGCGGGCCGAGCTGGATATGGCGAGTTATGCCGCAGGCAAGCTCGATCTCGGCAGCGCGCTCCTCTCGAGCCTCGCTCTTGCCGAAGCTGAAGTCGATGCACTCGCCCGCGAAGCTGATGTCGCGCGCGACGCGGTCCGGATCAATTACACATACATGGAGGTGCGGCCATGAACTGGCACGCGAAGCAGACCGCGCGTTGGGGCGCAGGCATCTTGGCGATCGCCCTGGCGGCAGGCACGGGCGGGTATTGGCTCGGTCATAGCAGCAGTCCCGGTACCGTGACGGGCGCCGGATCGGAGCGCAAGATCCTTTACTGGTACGATCCGATGGTACCCGCCGAGCACTACGACAACCCCAATTCACTGTCGTCGATGGGGATGAAAACCATCCCAAAATATGCCGACGAAGGGGCTGCAACCGCCACGGCCCCGGGGGTCAGCATCGACCCGGCTGTCCGGCAGAGCCTTGGCCTGCGTGTGGTCACGGCGGAGATTGGCACACTGCCTTCATCGGTCACGGTCACCGGCACGATCGACTTCAACCAGCGCAATGTCGCCATCATCCAGGCGCGCTCGGGCGGTTTTGTCACCCGTGTCTATGGCAGGGCGCCGGGCGACGTGATCGGTGCGGGCGCGCCCATTGCGGACCTGCAATTGCCCGAATGGGGCGGCGCGCAGGGCGAGTATCTCGCGGTCCGCCGTCTTGGCCGCCTCGACCTCACCACAGCGGCCCGTCAGCGGCTGAGATTACTGGGCATGCCCGAGCAACTCATCGCGCAAGTGGAGCGCAGCGGGCGAACGAGCGGCGTCCTCACCATCACGTCGCCAATCGGCGGGGTCATCCAGACGCTGGATGCACGGCAGGGAATGACGCTCGTGGCAGGCCAGACCCTTGCACAGGTCAACGGGATCGGAACGGTCTGGGTCAATGCCGCCGTGCCGCAGGCGCAGGCGGGCCTTGTTCGGGTCGGGCAGCGCGCAAACGTGACGCTGGCCGCTCTTCCCGGCCAAAACCTCGCGGGCCGCGTGATTGCGATCCTGCCGACAGCGCAGGCCGAAAGCCGGACTCTCACGGTGCGGATCGAACTGGCCAACAGCGGCAGCCTGCTGCGCCCCGGCATGTTCGCCACCGTGGCGCTCGGCGACGAAGGCCAACCCGGATTGTTGGTGCCGAGCGAGGCGGTCATCCGCACCGGCGCGCGCAATCTCGTCATTCTTGCCCTCGCCGACGGACGCTATCGGCCAGCGGAGGTCCGGCTTGGCCGCGAGGGCGGGGGCAGAACAGAAATCCTTACCGGGCTTGCGCCAGGCGAGAAGGTGGCGGCATCGGGGCAGTTCCTGCTTGATTCCGAAGCAAGCCTGAGCGGTGTTCCGGCACGGCCGATCGGAGATGTGCGATGATCGCCGCGATCATCCGCGGCTCTGTCCGCTGGCGTAATCTGGTGCTTGTTGTGGCAGCAGTGCTGAGTGTTCTCGGCTTTTACGCGGTCCGGACTACGCCGGTCGATGCCTTGCCCGATCTCTCCGATGTGCAGGTCATCATTCGCACCAACTATCCCGGTCAGGCGCCGCAGATCGTCGAAAACCAGGTTACATACCCGATCGCCTCGACCATGTTGTCGGTGCCCGGTGCGCGCGTCGTGCGCGGCTATTCGTTCACCGGCGACAGCTTTGTCTACGTGCTGTTTGACGACGGCACCGACCTTTATTGGGCGCGCAGCCGCGTTCTTGAGTATCTGAGCCAAGTGCAAGGCCGTCTACCCGAGGGGGCCAAGCCGGCTCTGGGGCCCGACGCCACGGGGGTGGGCTGGATCTTTGAATATGCGCTGGTTGACAGGTCGGGCGGCCATGACCTTGCCCAGCTCAGAAGCTTGCAGGATTGGTTCCTGCGCTATGAGTTGAAGACTGTGCCGGGGGTGGCCGAGGTCGCCAGCATCGGCGGCATGGTCAAGCAGTACCAGGTGATCGTCGATCCGCAGAAGCTGGCGGCTTATGCGGTTACCACCGAGCAGGTCACTGAGGCGCTCAAGCGCGCCAATCAGGAGACTGGCGGGTCCAGCGTGGAAATGGCCGGCGCCGAATATACGGTTCGTGCCAGCGGCTATCTCAAGACGCTCGACGACTTCCGTGCGGTTCCGCTGCGCGCCGATGGAGGCGTTCCCGTGACGCTGGGCGATGTCGCGACGGTCCAGATTGGCCCGGAAATGCGTCGCGGCATTGCCGAATTGAACGGGGACGGCGAAGTAGCTGGCGGGGTCATCGTCATGCGCCAGGGGCAGAACGCCCGCGCGGTCATCGACGGGGTCAAGGCCAAGCTCGATGAACTGAAAAGAAGCTTGCCGCCGGGCGTCGAGATAGTGCCGACCTACGACCGCTCGGGGTTGATCGACCGGGCAGTGGAGAACCTCGGACACAAGCTCCTCGAAGAGTTCGTCATCGTCGCGCTCGTCTGCGCATTGTTCCTCTGGCACGCCCGCTCGGCGCTCGTCGCGATCCTGACGCTTCCGCTCGGCATCCTAATGGCCTTCATCGTCATGCGGTTGCAGGGCCTCAACGCGAATATCCTCTCGCTCGGCGGCATCGCCATCGCCATCGGGGCGATGGTAGATGGGGCGGTCGTGATGATCGAGAATGCGCACAAGCACCTCGAACGCTGGCAGCACGAGCATCCCGATAGCGAACTGGACACGGCGACGCGATGGCGCCTGGTCACGCAGGCTGCGGCCGAGGTAGGCCCGGCGCTGTTTCTCAGCCTCTTGATCATTACCTTCTCGTTCCTGCCGATCTTCACGCTTCAGGGACAGGAAGGACGGCTGTTTTCGCCGCTTGCCTTTACCAAGACCTATGCCATGGCGGCCGCGGCGCTGCTCTCGATCACGCTCATTCCGGTGCTGATGGGACTCCTGATCCGGGGACGCATACCCAGCGAGGAGGCCAATCCGATCAGTCGCTGGCTCACGCGGATTTACCGTCCGGCGATCGACTGGGTGCTCGTTCACCCCAAGCGCACGCTCGTGATCGCAGCCCTGATCTTCGCGACCACCTTGTGGCCGATGTCGCGGATTGGCGGAGAGTTCCTGCCGCAGATGAACGAAGGCGACCTGCTCTACATGCCGTCGGCGCTGCCGGGCATTTCGCCAGCCGAGGCCGGGCGCCTGCTTCAGCAGACCGATCGGCTGATCAAGACCGTGCCTGAAGTTCAGAGCGTATTCGGTAAATCCGGACGCGCCGAGAGCGCAACCGATCCTGCCCCGCTTGAGATGTTCGAGACGACCATCCGCTTCAAGCCACGAGAGCAATGGCGATCCGGCATGACCCCCGAGAAGTTGGTCGAGGAGCTCGATGCGCGGGTCAAGGTGCCGGGCCTTGCCAACTTCTGGATCCCGCCGATCCGCAACCGCATCGACATGCTGGCGACCGGGATCAAGAGCCCGGTCGGGATCAAGGTCGCCGGTTCGAACCTCGCCGAGATCGATCGCACTGCAAGGCAGATCGAGCAGGTCGTCCGGACGGTGCCGGGTGTCGCCTCGGCGCTGGCCGAGCGGCTGACCGGAGGGCGCTACATCGACGTCACGGTCGATCGCGCCGCCGCCGCCCGCTACGGGCTCAATGTGGCCAATGTCCAGTCGGTGGTGTCGGGCGCGATTGGCGGCGAAACGGTCGGCCAGACAGTCGAAGGGCTGGCGCGCTACCCGATCCAGGTCCGCTACCCCCGCGAAATCCGCGACAGTCCGGACAAACTGGCAAGCCTGCCGGTGCTGACTCCTGCCGGCCAGCAAATCACTCTCGGCAGTGTAGCCCGGATCGATATCAGCGACGGGCCGCCCATGCTTCGCAGCGAGAACGGCAGACCGGTGACCTGGATTTATGTCGATGGTCGGGGCAGCGACATGCAGACCATGGTGGGCGACATCCAGCGCGCCATTACCGTGCAGGTCAAGCTGCCCCCCGGCGTCAGCGTTTCCTATACTGGTCAGTACGAGTTTCTCATCCGCGCCAAGGAGCGGATGAAGCTGGTAATCCCGGTGACGCTCGCGATCATTCTGGGGCTTTTGTACCTGACTTTCCGGCGCTGGGATGAAGCGCTGCTGATCATGGGCACTTTGCCCTTTGCCCTCACCGGCGGTCTGTGGTTGCTCTATTGGCTCGGCTACAACCAGTCGGTAGCGACCGCTGTGGGGTTCATTGCGCTCGCGGGCGTCGCGGCCGAGTTCGGGGTCGTCATGCTGATTTACCTCAAACACGCGCTGGAGGCGCACAGCGATGACGACGTAGTGGGGGCGGTCCGCGATGGCGCTGTGATGCGCGTCCGGCCCAAAGCCATGACGGTCGCAGTGATCCTCGCCGGCCTGCTCCCCGTCCTGGCAGGTGGCGGAACAGGTTCGGAAGTGATGAGCCGGATCGCCGCACCGATGGTCGGCGGCATGCTGACGGCGCCCCTCCTGTCGATGCTGATCATCCCTGCGGCCTACCTACTGATGCGCCGACGCACCCAATTTCGCAATCAACCCGAAGGAGAAGCACTATGAAGTCAGGCTTGATCATCACCTCCAGTCTCGCACTGTTGGCCGCGCTTGCCGCTTGCAACAAGCAACCCGAAGCGCCGAATCCCACAACTGCGCCAGCGAGCAGCAAGAGCACTGTCGATCCAGTTGCGATTGTTCATGGCGCCAGCACCGGAACTATCACTGCGGTCGATCCCGCCAAAGGGACAATCACGCTCGACCATAAGGAAATTCCGACTCTACAATGGTCGGCAATGAAAATGGGATTCTCCGCCAATCCGGAAATTCTTCAAGGATTTAAGGCGGGGGATCACGTATCGTTTGAAGTCGATTGGGATGGCAAACAAGGCACAGTCACGAAATTGCGCAAGGGTAGTGCAGATTGCTGTTGAAAAGGGTTTTAACGCCAGCATGCGATCTGGGGTCAAGGCCAACGGGTCGCATGCCACCCTTAGAATTTGACCGGTGCCGATGCCCCGACTTCTTAGCAAAGCCCTTGCCGGCTCTCTCCTGATACCAGTTCGGGTTAGAATTAAGTTGAGTCTTCAAGACTAGTCGCGAATTTCTCGAAATTCGACCTCGATCCGTGCAATCTCTTCGGATGTGATGCCGTGCAGTCTTGCCTGATAAGATGATATCAGCGTTCGATGGTGCACCGGCGGATGCCAGAACGCATCCCCTTCGACAGGCTTGGTCCCATCTTTCCTGAACGCCGTCACGTGAAGATGACTTCCCCCTGGCAGAAAACCGAAGCCCCGCCGACGGGCAAATCCGCCCACGGTCACGTCATCCTTTGCCGCGTGAGCATAGACCGAACGGATTTCGACCCGCGAGTTGGCTTTCGCGGTAAGCGGCGCTGGGACAGGTGGAAGTGTCGCACATCCTCCTGCCAGAAATATAGCGGCTCCAAGTGGCAGGCCGCGAAATCTCCATCTTCCGTTGGTCATTTTGTCACCTCCTTCATTAGCTGCTGGCCGTGCGATCACGGTAGGCAAGCAATCGCAGGGCGTTGAACACGACGATCAGCGTTGAACCTTCGTGCATGGCAACCGCCGGCCCGATCCCAAGACCCAGAATAGTCGCCGGTACGAGCAGCGCGACGACGCCAAGGCTGACAAACACGTTCTGGCGGATGATCCGACGCGTGCTGCGGCTGAGCCCCACCGCGAACGGCAGGTGAGACAGGTCGTCCGCCATAAGTGCCACATCTGCGGTTTCGAGGGCCACATCGGAACCTGCCGCCCCCATCGCGATGCTGACGGTAGCACTCGCCATGGCAGGCGCATCGTTGACCCCGTCGCCGACCATCGCAACCTGCGCCTCGCTACGCAGCTTCTTGATCGTAACGACCTTGTCTTCTGGCATGAGATCGCCCCAGGCCTCATCGAGCCCAACCTGGCGGGCGACAGCATCGGCGACGCTCTGGTGGTCGCCCGAGAGCATGACCATGCGCTTAATACCGAGTTTCCGCAGCTGAGCGAGTGCGTCGCGCGCGCTTTCCCGCGGCGTGTCGAGGAGACCAATGGCACCAAGGTCACTATCGCCGCGGCGCACGACCATGGTGGTAAAGCCGCCCGCCCTCAATTTTTCGATCGCGGCAGCCATCGGGGCGGACAAGGGGTCGATCCCCTCGGTGCCGAACATCTCAGCCTTGCCGATCAGCACCCGTTCACTACCCACTTCGGCGGTCACGCCGCGCCCGGTCAGACTCTCAATGTTGATCGCCTCGGGAATCGAACGATCGCCAATATGGTCCCTTCCATCACGGGCTATCGCCTGCGCGAGCGGATGGTCGCTCAGGCTCTCGACCGCAATCGCGACCGCTACCAAGTCCTCCTTGTCGATGCCAGGCGCGGCCACGATCTCCTGGATACGCGGCGCGCCCTTGGTCAGAGTGCCAGTCTTGTCGAATGCGATCGCATCCAGTGAACCAAGCAGTTCGAGCGGCGCGCCCCCCTTGATCAGGACACCGCCGCGCGCGGCGCGAGCCACGCCGGAAAGCACCGCGCTGGGCGTCGCGATAGCGAGCGCGCAGGGGCTGGCCGCGACAAGCACCGACATCGCCCGGTAGAAACTGGCGCGGAACGGTTCGTCGACCACGACCCAGGCGAAGAGCAGCAGGACCGTCAGGCCCAGTACTGTCGGCACGAAGTAGCGTTCGAATTTGTCGGTGAAGCGCTGGGTCGGCGATTTCTGCGTCTCTGCTTCGCTGACAAGCTTGATGACTTTGGCGAGCGTGGACTCGCTGGCGAGCTTGGTGACTTCGATCTCGAGAGCACCGCTGCCGTTGATCGTTCCAGCAAAAACCCGATGGGCGGACTCGAGCCGGTCTGGATTGGCGCGCGCGGCATCGTCATCCATTACCGCCCGCTTGTCGACCGGCATGCTCTCACCGGTCACCGGAGCCTGGTTGACCGCGCTCGAGCCCTTGACGACAAAGCCGTCGGCCGGAATGCGCTCGTCAGGTTTCACGGCGAGGACGTCGCCGAGCGCGAGTTCCTCCACCGGCACTTCGCGCGTCGATCCGTCGCTCTGGCGCACCATCGCTGTGCGAGGGGCTAGTTTCGACAGCGCCTTGATGGCGCGCTTTGCCCGACCCATCGCATAGTGTTCAAGGGCATGACCAAGGCTGAACAGGAACAGCAGCAATGCGCCTTCCGCCCATGCGCCAAGCGCCGCGGCGCCGACAGCTGCGACCAGCATCAGCGTGTCGATCTCGAACCGCCGGGCCTTAAGGTTCTCGATCGCCTCGCGCAGCGTGAAGAAGCCGCCGAGCCCATAGGCGACAATGTAGCAACCCAGTGGAATCCAACCAGGTGAACCGCCCAGCTTCTCGATGGCAAATCCGATCGCGAGCACGAGTCCACAGCCGAGCGCGAAGATCAGTTCGGTCCACGAACCAAAAATTCCGCCGTGGCCATGGTCATGCTCGCCAGGACCGTGGTCATGTTCGGCCGCGTTCTTCTGTCGCAGGCCCAGCCTCTCTAAAGCCGTCAGGACTGCCGGTTCGTCGATCTGATTTCGGTCGAACTCGACCCGCACGAAACCCGCCGGGCTGACCCCGGCTTCGAGGACGCCAGAAATCTTGCCGAGTTGTTCGCCGATCCTGCTTGCTTCTCGCGGGCGGATGGTCTCGCCCAGCTCCCATCCGACATGGCCAAAACGCGCCGAAATATCCGCGCCCGCAGCCTCGATGACCGAGCGCACCTGGGGCAGTGACAGCGCACCCGGGTTGAAGGCGTCACCTCAAGGTTTGTGCGCCAGACAACGATTTGGCGGACATCATGAGAACATTGGCTATGCCACGAGTTTGAGGCGAGCCATGGGATCGTTGAGAGCGCGGAATTCGCCGGGGGAGAGCGGTTTTGCCCGGTGCCAGAGATAATCTCCCGTCAAGCTGATATGCGCCCAGCCCATGGGGGAAAGGTGAGCGAGGAGCGCGTCGTCGAAGCTGACGCCGGATGCTTTGATGTGCTGGGCGGCCCTGTCCATATAGATGGTGTTCCAATAGGCTATCGCCGCGATCAGCAGGTTCAGGCCCGATGCCCGATATTCCTGATTCTCGATCGAACGATCCGTGAACCGGCCCTGCCGGTTGGTGTAGATGGCGGCGGCGAGGGTATGACGTGCCTCGCCCTTGTTGAGGCCGGCCTGGCAGGCCCGCCGCAAGTCGGGCTGTTCAAGCCAGTCGAGCGTGAACAGCGTCCGTTCGATGCGACCAAGTTCCGCCAGGGCGAAATCCAGCCTGTTCTGGCGCTTGTAGGCGGCGAGCTTGCGCAGGATCGCAGACGGCGCGACGGCTCCCTCCTTGATGGTGGCGACAATCCTGACGATGTCCTCCCAGTCGGCTTCGATCGCGGCGGTCTTGACCGTTCGCCCCATGAGGCTTTCGAGGCCCTTGTAGGTCGAGGGTGGAGCGATCGAGCCGAGTTTCCGGTCGGCGATGTCGCGCAACCGGGGTACGAAGCGGAAGCCGAGAAGATGGCAGAGAGCAAAGACATGGTCAGTCGCGCCGCCGGTATCGGTGTAATGTTCATGCAGCGGCAGCGCGCCGGCGCCCAACATGAGGCCGTCGAGCACATAAGGCGCCTCTCCGGCGGTGGCCGACATGATCCGCGACCCGAAGGAGGCAAAATGATCGGACAAGTGGGAGTAGATCTTCAGGCCGGGCTCGCCGCCATATTTGGCGTTGATGTCGGCAGCTGCGGATCGGCTGCGGCCTGAGCGGAAGAACTGCCCATCGGAGGATGAACTGGTTCCGGCGCCCCAATGATGCGTGAACGGCAAATCATGGTGCGCGGCAACGATCATGGCCAGCGCAGCCTGGTAGTTTTCGGGCGACAGATACCAATTGTGCGTCCAGGCAAGCTGGGCGTAGCTTACCCCGTCGCTGGCATTGGCCATCCGTTCCAGACCCAGATTCGATCCATCGGCCAGAATGGCCGCAAGGATCGCATGCGGGTTGTCATGCTCTTTGCCGGACCGAAGATCGCGGAACGCGCTCAGGAAGCCGGTGCGCTCGGCTACCTCGACCAGGAGTTCGGTGATCCGCACGCGCGGTAACAGCGCGTCGAGCCTGCGATCGAGAGCCTCTGCCTCGGGCGGCGTGATTGCCAGCATCGGTTGCAGCTTGAGCCGATTGCGCTCGAGCGCCACGCCTGCAAGCCGGTTCGCCTTGAGTTCCTTGGCGAAACGGCGCAGCCGCCAATCGAGCATTCTCGCGCGATCGGCCAGATAGGCCGCAGCATCGTTTGGGAATGCAAGGTTTTCGGCCACCTTCCCGGCATCGCGCCGGCTCAACAGATAGGTGTCGAAGCGGCGATAGTTCCGGGTTCCCTCCACCCATATGTCGCCGGCGCGCAACCGATCGCGCAGGGTGGCCATGACGGCTGTTTCATAGCGCCGACGGTCAATCTGGCCGCCTTCGGTGATGAGGCGCTTCCACTGCCGGTTGGCGAATGGCAGGGGAACGCCATCGGGCAGGTTGCGCGTTTTGCGCGCATTGGCGTCGCGGATGACATCAATCGCCTTGACCAGTTGCACCCCGCTTCCCGTCGCCTTGAACGTGAATGCATCGAGGAAAGCTGGGCTGAACCGGCGCAAGGTCGCATAACGCCCTGTTGCCGCGACAAGGGCATCTTCCCCCGCCAGATCAGCCAGCGCATCGACCTGCGCCTTCACCGCGACCAGCCTGTGCCAGCCCACAGCCTCGTCGATCAGTTCCATCGGATTGCCGCCATGCTCGACCGCCTCTCCCAGCGCCGCGATCGTGGCGCCGAACAACCGCATGAGTTCGCCGACCGAGCGGATGCTGTCCTGATAGCGTCTTTCACGGCTGCGCCGCGCGCGTGTGAACAGGCCGCCGACAAGCCTGTCGAACATCTGGATCGCCGCATCGGCGAGCCGGGCCTCGAGGTCGATCACCGCCGCGACCAGGGTCGCGCGCCGCCTGTTGAGGCTATAGTCGGAAAGCAGAAACGCCGGTGCCGCGCTACCTTCACGCATGAATTGCGCGAACCGGAAATCGGGAATTTTGGCGCCGATCGCCGGATCGATGCCGACCCCGCGCGCATAGCGCAGCCGTTCCAGCAGGCCGTTGATATTTGCCGTCGTCGGCGCCTCCTCGAAATTGCGCAGCCAAGCCAGCGGCGTCATGCCGAAGTCGCTGCTGTTGACGATCAAATCGTCGATCCGGGTCAGTTCGGCATGACCCAGGCTTTCGATGATGGTTGCTGCCGCGGCTTTGCGGGCGCGCGCCCTGCCGGCGAGACCGGCCCGTTCGATCGTGTCGGCCGATGGAAGAATGAAGTGCTCCTGCTTCAATCCCTCCATCAACGCGCGAACAATGGGCTCGCCCCGGTCGGTCTGTTCGGCGGCTCGCGCGGCCAGGTCGAGCGCGAGTGGGATATCCCCTCGCCGGAAGGGGCGTAACCCGAGGTGCTGTGCGGCAATGTCAGCGTGATCGTTGCGCGTTTGGGCGCGCTGGCCATAGTCGCCGAAAGCCTCCGCATCGACGAATATCTGGGCAGCAAGGTAGTGGAGGATCGCATTTGGCACGCCGATGTCGGGCTGCAAACCGAAGCCAGGGTGCCGCATCAATGCGATCTGCGCAGCCAGGCCGAGGCGATTGGCGGGTCGATAGCGGCGACCGATCAGGTCAAGATCCCTGACGGCAAGAGTATAGTGGCTGACGATCGCGGTTTCGTCATGGGGAGCATCGAACAGGCGCCGCCGTTCTTCCCCGGTCAATAATCGCCGCCGCGCCATGCTGCCTCCATCCGACTCCTGAGCAGCAGGCTAGCGTCAATCTGGAGTATAGCCTAACCGGACGTCAGGGCGGTGCTTCCAATTCTGTCAGATTAGAGTTGGTGAACGCATTTGTTGACGTCTGTTGCGCGGTGTCATAGATTTCAACCTGACAAATTGACCGGAGGCGGCGATGAAAGGCCAGAGGATCGGTTACGTCCGGGTGAGCACATTCGATCAGAATGTCGATCGCCAGTTGGAAGGTCAGTCGCTCGACCGGATCTTTACCGACAAAGCATCGGGCAAGGACGTCAATCGGCCCCAGCTCGACGCCATGCTCGCCTTCGCCCGCGAGGGCGATACCGTCGTGGTGCACAGCATGGATCGACTGGCGCGCAATCTCGACGATCTGCGCAAGCTGGTCCAGTCTCTCACGAAGAGAGACATCCGCATCGAGTTCATGAAGGAGAGCCTTGCCTTTTCCGGCGAGGATTCCCCCATGGCCAATCTGATGCTTTCGGTCATGGGCGCGTTCGCCGAATTTGAGCGTGCCTTGATCCGGGAACGGCAGCGCGAAGGAATTGCGCTTGCCAGGCAACGCGGCGCTTATCGCGGACGGAAACGGTCCCTCTCTGACGATAAGGTCGCCGAGCTGCTCCGCCGCATTGCCGCCGGCGAGCGTAAGGCCACAATCGCCCGCGACCTGGGGATCAGCCGTGAAACCCTATACCAGTATCTCCGCGTCGCCGCCTGACGCCTATGTTCCCACAATGTCCGGCAAATCGTTGTCTGGCGCACAAACCTTGAGGTGACGCCTAAAGGCCCAGGCCGATCAGCACCGCGATCACGAGGACGGTCACCAAGATCGCCCTTCTCGACCCATGTTTCGGTATCATCACATCCTCCTCGATGACTGCCGCCGTCATCATTGGTTTCGACATGCAAAACGGACAAGGCGACGCTCATGCGAACACCAGTTATTTCGAGTAGCGGCGAATTACGGTCAGCAGATCGGCCGCGCCAGCCGCTCGGTCGGCGTCATCGAGACCGGGCCGAGCCACATGCGCCTCCAGATGTTCGGCGATGATCTCGTCGAGCAACCCATTTACTGCTCCGCGCACGGCGGCCACGAGATGTAACACTTCGCTGCACTTGGCACTACTTTCTAATGCGCGTTCGACCGCTCCCACTTGTCCGGCGATACGCCGGACACGAGCAACGAGATCGGCATTGTCTTTAGTCGTATGAGCCACAGGTAATTCACCTATCCTTTGGCAACGAATCACCCCACGTCTTTTCAGAGAACGAAAAACGGGGTCAGATCTTCGTGGCCTTATGCCTGTTCCAACCGAATCCCACTACGAGAACCAAGATTGCGAGTAGCTGCGCAGCGATCGACTGAACCGTCGGGAAAAGTCCGACCAATTCCAGTCGAGGAACCGAAGGCAGTGATGCGATGCCGACGACGCCCGCCTCCTGAAGGGCGCCGACCCCCTTGCCGGCAAGGACAACGGTCAGGATCGCCATCAGCCAAGAACTGTAAACGAAAAACTTTGCGATCGGCAGTTCGCGACTGTAGCGCAGCATTGCCCAGGCGATGACAGCCAGAGCAGCTAAGGCACTTGCTGCGCCGGCGAGTATCGCCGTGCCATTACCTTGTGCGCTCAGCGCTGCGTAAAACAGGATAGTCTCGAAAACTTCGCGATAGACGACGACGAAGGCGAGACCGAACAGGAACCACGCCGACCGCACCGACAGCGCTTTCGCCATCCGCTCGCGGATATAGCGCTGCCATTGGTTCGCTTGCGCTTTGCCATGCATCCAGATGCCGACTGAAAGCAGCACCATCGCTGCGAGGATCGACCCGAATCCCTCGGTCAATTCTCGGTTCGCGCCGCTGATCCCGATCGCCCACGTCGCCACCACCCAGGTGAGGAAGCCCGCGGCGAGCGCAGCGATCCAACCTCCATGAACATAGCGCATGACATCGGTCCGCTCGGCCTTGCGGAGAAACGCTATCATCGCGACGACGATCAGGAGTGCCTCCAGCCCCTCCCGCAGAAGGATCGTCGCAGCACCGACGAAAGTTGACGTCGCACTCCCCGCATCCGATCCAAGCGCAACGTCGGCATCATCGAAGAGGCTATCGAGAACGCGCTGCCGATCGGCGAGACGATCGACGTCTTCAGTCTTCACCGCTGCGCGGTACTCTATCATCAGGCCTTCGATGCGTCTCATCAACGTCCCGTTGCGTGCGCTCAGCGTCGGTTCGATCGGCTCAAAGCCATCGAGATAAGCCGACAATGCAAGCTCGCTCGCGCGAGCGCGATCCCCTGATCGCGATGCGGCGAGGCTGGCGGCCATGCGCTCGCGCACTGCGGAGAGTGACGCAAAGGTCTGACGATCAAGGGCGTCGGGGTTACGACGGAGATAGGCTGCCAGGGCATCGGCCTTCGCTTGGCCGACACGGCCAGCGAGCGCATTCGGAGTCAGGCCGACGAGCGTCTTCAGATCGGGAACGAGCTGGCCGACGCCGGGATCGGATTTCCACAGCCGCTCGCCTTCCGCGGCAGTCTGATCGGAGAATGCGAAGTGCCCGGCGTAAAAGGCCAAGGCCCAGCGGTCATCGCTCGATAGTTCATCGAAGCTGCGCATCGGCGTGCCATCCAGCCCCTGCGTGATGACTTGATAGAGCGCGAAGACGCTGCGCTGGCGCGCCCGTTCGGCATCGATGAACGCTATCGGTGGAACGGCGAGCTTGGCGGCGTCCGGCCCGCGCCCATCCCCGGACATTCCGTGGCATGAGGCGCAATTATCCCGGTAGAGCGCCTGCCCGCGATCGAAGGATGGCGGCGCACCCGGAGCCAGCGGAACTGGATATGCAGTTAGTAATGCCGTCGCCAATCCGTGCGCCTGGTCGGCGATCTTAGTGGCCGGGGCCTTCTTCGCAATCGCAGTCTGAAGATCCGCCGCACGCGCTGCGAGCGCGCCGCGCTCGGGCTTTGCCGGAAGAGCGGCGATCTTGCCGCTAACGGTCGCGGCGAATTCCTTCTGTTCGGCATATTCGGTCGGGCTGGTGACCTGCCCCTTCTTAACTGCTTCGGCGTAATCGACGGCGATGTAATCCAGCAGCCGCCAGGCCGTCTCGACGTCGTTGGCCTGCGCGCGCGCGATGCTTGGAACCGCCGCCAGCAGCATGGCGGCCAAGGATGAAAGGACAACACGCGCGAGGCTAGCCATCATGGGACCTCCGATAGAATCGGGCGGGAGCACCGCGAGCGGCCGGTGCAGGATCTGGCAACCTTGGCATCTCGGTCCGCCAACCGCTTCATGCGTCGCGGAAGGTCGCGTTCGACCGCGCCGCGAGCTTGTGGTTGCATCTTGCGCCACGATCGCACCTCGGGGATTGTCCGACCACAGCCGGCACACCATCCGGTGCGCCGCTCGAACTGACAGACCGAAATGCAGGGGTCCTTGATGCTCACTCGGCCGCCTGCTGGATAGCGCGGCCAATGCCCCCATCGGCACGGGGGCTGCGTGGGGGAAGCAGACGGGCTGAGTTAAGGATGAAGGTCAACTCGGACGCCACGTGGATAAAGGCGGCGAGCAACGGATTGAGAAGCCCGAAGGCTGCAAGGCCGATGCCGACCGCATCAATCACGAGCGTGCCGGCAAAGTTCTGCCAGATGATGCCCCGCGTACGACGGGCGACCTTCAGCGTCTCCACGAAGCGGACGAGATCATTGCCGAGGAGCACGATGTTGGCGCTCTCCTGCGCCACGTCGGTGCCCGAACCCATCGCTATGCCGACAGCTTGTCTTCGGGCAGCAACCCCGCTTCGATCTGCGTAATGTTCAGCGAGCGGCCAACGGCGTTCGCCACAGCAGCCGCGTCGCCGGTCAGCAGGATGGTCTTGATCCCCATCTGGAAGAGGGACTGCATGGCCGCACGTGCCTCAGGACGGATCGTATCGGCGACCGCAATTGAGCCGAGATAGCGGCCGTCTCGAGCTACTAGTATCTCCGAAACCGCCGCGCGATCCGTCCCCGATTCGACCAGGACAGCGATGCCATTATCGGTCAGCCAAATGCTATTCCCGACCAGGATCCGCCCTCCAGCGACGTCTGCGGCAATGCCGCGCCCCGGTGTGTAGCTGAAGGCTTCTGGCTCAGCGACGGTGAGGCCTTCCTGTTTGGCTTTCGCTATGATTGCCTTGCCGAGTGGATGTTCGGAGCGGATTTCGGCGGTCGCCGCGGCAGCGAGAACATCCTCGACGCTCACGCCATCTGCTGGGGTGATCGCCTGAACCTCGGGTTGCCCGAAGGTCAGCGTGCCGGTCTTGTCCAGGACGACAGTATCTACCTTGCCCAGCATTTCGAGATGGACGCCGCCCTTGATGATCGCGCCGAGCCGCGCCGCCCGACCGATACCGCCAAGGATGGCCAGCGGCGTGCCCGCGGCGATGCCGCACGCGCCCGCGACGATAACGACCGAAATCGTCGCATAGAGATCGCGGGTGATAATGTAAGTCAGCAGCGCCGATCCAAGTGCGAAATAGACAAGATAACCGGCCAGCCGGTCGGCGAGACGCTGAACAGGCGCGCGCGAACGCTCCGCCTGCTCCACCGCCTCGATTATCTTGCCGTAACTGGTATCGCGGCCGATCCGCTCGGCGCGCACCTCCAATGCACCCGACTGGTTGATCGAACCGGCGAAAATGTTTGCCCCTGCGACCTTCTCGACTGGCATCGATTCGCCGGTGATGCGGGACTCGTCGACAAATGAGTTGCCCGTAAGCACGGTGCCATCAACGGGGATGCGACCACCAGGCGCGATCAGGATGGCGTCGCCGACCCCCAGTTCTTCGGCCGAGATGGTGGTTACAGCACCGGTTCGGCGGACAGATACCTCGCGCGGCAGGAAGTCGAGAAGATCGCGGATCGCCTTGCGACCACGCCCGACGGTCAACCCTTCGAGTACCTCGGCAACCAGCACGAAGAGGGTAATGACCAGCGCGGTGAAGAATTCGCCGATCGCGCCGGCGGCAATGATGGCGATCGACATCGACAGCTCCATCGTCATGCGACGCTGGAGGATGTTCTCGAAGGCTTCCTTGAAGATCGGCCAACCGCCAATCGCTAGGCCGATGACACCGAGCACACTGACGGAGGGGAAAGGCTCCCAGACGCGGAACCAGACCGCCGCTGCGACCAGTGCGACGATGCCGATACGAACAGCTTCCAGCCATTCGAGAGGATGGTCGTGGTCATCGTGATCGTGATCGTGATCGTGATCGTGATGGCCGTGCTTGACCTCGGCAGCAGGGGCAATCGTGCGTTCGGCCGCAGCGTCAGCCAAGCTGTCCCGAGAGATGATTTCTGTCGCCATGCTCATTTCCAGTATCTTTCGCGATTAAACACACAGCGATCATCGGCTCAGCGTCGCGCAGGGGGACGAGGTATCGACGGCTTTCATTATCCGACAATGACTCGGAATATTACCCTACCCCCCTACCCTATTATGTTCAAGGTCTGGCGCATCGATTATTCCGGCCAACGTCGGGAGCGTCGCTCACAACGGGCTGACCGTTCGCAGGTTGATGGCGCTGGGGCGCAACTAGGACGCGCACGTCCCCACCTATGCGGCCGTCGGCGTGGGAAGTCTGGCCGTCGTCCTAGGCGGACCCAGCTGGTTTGGCCGGCTCAGTTTGCATCGTCCCAGGATCGACTGTTCCAGTTCAATCGACGGGCGACTGAGGCGGCATGTGCCGGCAGCCCCTCCGCTTCGGCCAGCGTGACGGCGGCGCGACCGATCTCGCGCAAGGCCTTGTCGTCGAGTTCGATGAAGCTGGTGCGCTTCATGAAATTGAGTACGGAGAGACCCGAAGAGAAGCGCGCCCGCCGCCCGGTGGGCAACACGTGATTGGGCCCCGCCACATAATCGCCAATTGCTTCGGGCGTGAGCCGGCCAAGGAACACCGATCCGGCATGAGCCACCCGATCAAAGAGATCGCGCGGCCGTTCGGTCGCGATCTGGAGATGTTCGGGTGCGAGCGCATCGATGAGTGGCACCGCGTCCTCCAGCGCATCTACCAGGATGATCGCACCGTTGTTCTCCCAAGCCAGTCTTGCCACCGCTGAAGTGGCGAGCGAACCCAGCTGAGCGAGGACCGCTGCGGAGGCGCGATCGGCGAAGCCTGCGTCGTCCGTGATGAGAATCGACTGGCTCGTGGGGTCGTGTTCAGACTGGCTAAGCAGATCGGCGGCGATCCAGTCAGGATCGTTCTGCCCATCGGCCACGATAACTATCTCGGAGGGCCCGGCAACCATGTCGATACCAACGACACCAAAGACTTGACGCTTGGCCTCTGCGACCCACGCGTTGCCGGGACCGGTGACGACGTCCACGCGACGGATAGTCTCGGTGCCATAGGCGAGCGCCGCGATTGCCTGCGCTCCGCCGATCGGCCGGACTTCGTCGACGTTCGCCAGATATGCCGCTGCAAGCACGAGCGGATTGGGAACGCCGTCCGGCATCGGGGTCATCATCACGACGCGGCTAACCCCGGCAACCGCTGCGGGTATGGCGTTCATCAGCACCGAAGACGGATAGGCCGCCCGTCCGCCGGGAACATAGATGCCGGCGCTCTCGATCGGCAGCCAGCGTGCTCCAAGGCGCACGCCCGCATCATCCAACGCCTCGCTGTCCGTTGGGAGCTGCTTTTCATGATAGGCCGCGATCCTGCGGGAGGCGAGCTCCAGCGCCACCCGCAGATCGGGGACAAGTTCGCGGAAGGCTTTTTCGAGGTCGTCCCGGTCGATCTGCCATCCTGTCCGGTCGAGATCGTGTCGATCCCACTTGCGCGTGTAGGCGCGCAGGGCAATGTCGCCATCCCGCCGGACAGCTTTGATAACCTCGCGCACGACGAGCGAGACATCTTCGTCGGCTTCCCGACGAGCCTCGACGAGCGCCGCGAAGGCGGTTTCGAAATCAGCGGCGCTGGCGGAGAGACGAAGTACCATGGATCGCTTTCATACGCTATTTGGTTCAAAAGGCTCGACGGCGGCGCTTTTCGCGAAGAATGCAGAACACGCGGTAGCGGACGTGGTTGCCCGCCGCGCCCGCTTATCTCCTCCCAAGTGCCCAGTCGATGGAGGGCGTTATGCGCTTCACGCGCCCGCAATCTTCACTCGCAGCATCTTCACCGAATTCACGAACACCAGGACGTCGGGCCCGAGATGAATGAACGCGGCCTGGATCGGTCCGATCCAACCCATCAGGGCAGCGGTTATCCCAAGAACGTGAACTACGCCGACGCCCACCCAAAGATTCTCCTGGATCGTGCGATAGGCCCGCCTGGCGATGTTGCGCGCAACGACGATCTTTCCGAGGTCGTCGGTCATAAGCGCGATGTCCGCCGCCTCAAGCGCGGCCTGCGTGCCGCCCCCGCCCATCGCGATGCCGACCTCGGCGCGGGCGAGCGCCGGAGCGTCGTTCACGCCATCGCCGATCATCGCGACTCGATAGCCCTGCCGTTGCAACTCGGTAATGGCCGAGACCTTGTCCTCGGGCATGAGGTCCGCCTTGATCTCGTCCACGCCCAGATCGGCCGCGATCGCGTTTGCTGTCGCTGCATTGTCACCTGTCAGCATGACAATGCGTTTGACGCCGCTCTCCCTGAGCGCGGCCAGCGCTTCGCGGGCGCCCGGCCGCAAGGTGTCGGCAATGAAGATCACGCCCACGAGCTTGCCGTCCACGGCGACATGGACCGGGGTTCGGCCTGCATCCTCAATGGCCTCGGTGAGCGCAACGCCGCCTTCACGTAACAGGGCGGGATTGCCTACCAGGCCCAGTCGGCCCGAAGCTGCGATTTTGGCCAGGTTGAAGAACGAACACTGAACGCTTGATTGATTCTACCAGGACCGTTGCTGACCACCGACCTC
>NCGO01000036.1 GCA_002256985.1 Novosphingobium sp. 28-62-57 | reverse complement strand
GGGACTGTCAGGATTTCCGTGTGTGGGCGGGCGGTTGAACATTACGCCGCCATGGCCCTGATAAAGCGCTCACCGAAGATGACGGCGAACTGTGCCTTGGCCATGGACCACTCACGTGGCGGCATTTTCCACTCTTTCTCCGACCGGTTCAAGATCAGATAGAGCAGCTTGGTGGCGGCCTCGTCGCTGGGGAAGTGGCCCCTGGCGCGTACGGCCCGCCTGAGCTTCGAGTTCAGCGCCTCTATCGCGTTCGTGGTGTAGACGATCCGGCGCACCTCGTGGGGGAAGGCGAAGAACGGGATGACCTCGCTCCAGGCGCGCCGCCAGCTCTGACCGATGGCGGGATAGCGTATGCCCCAAGGGCCGGTCTCGAAAGCCGTCAGCGCCTTTTCGGCCGCATCAGCATCGGTGGCGCGGTAGATCTCCTTGAGCGCGGTCGCCAAGCCCTTGCGGTCCTTCCACGAGACAAAGTCCATCGAGTTGCGCAGCAGATGGACGATGCATGTTTGCACGATCGTATCGGGGAACACCGCGGTGATCGCCTCGGGGAAGCCTTTCAACCCATCGACCACGGCGAGCAGGATATCCTCGACACCGCGGTTCCTGAGCTCGTTCATGACCCTGAGCCAGAACTTGGCGCCTTCGTTCTGCTCGAGCCACAGGCCGAGGACCTCCTTCGCGCCATCGGCGCGGACGCCCAGCGCGATGTGGATCGCCTTGTTGCGAACCATCCCCTCGTCACGGATCTTCACCCGCAGCGCGTCAAAGAAGATCAGCGGGTAAATTGGATCGAGCGGACGCTGCTGCCAGGTCGCGATCTCATCGAGCACGGCGTCGGTGACCGTGCTGATCAGGTCGGGCGAGACGTCGATGCCGTATAAATCGTGCAGGTGCCCGGTAATCTCGCGGGTGCTCATGCCGCGCGCGTACATCGATATGATCTTGTCATCGAACCCGGGGAAGCGGCGCTGATACTTGGCGATCAGTTGTGGATCGAAGCTCGACTGACGGTCGCGCGGGACCTCGATCGTCAGCTTGCCGGTCTCCGTCATCACGGTCTTCCGACCGTAACCGTTGCGCGTGTTGCCGGCGCCTTCATCCACGGCGAGGTGATGATCCATCTCGGCGTTCAAGGCGCGCTCGGTCAGCGCCTTCTTCAGCGAATCGAGCAGGCCGCCCTGCTCAAACGCGGCACTCGCCGCGCCTCCCGCCAGCAGTTGGTCGAGAAGCTCGTTCGGAATCGCAGGCTCTTTGCGTCGGGACATATGGGATCTCCTTTTTACCCATTATGCCCGCCCGCACACGGAAATCCTGACAGTCCC
>NCGO01000026.1 GCA_002256985.1 Novosphingobium sp. 28-62-57 | reverse complement strand
ATCCCTGCTGTTGCTGGGGATGGTGCTGGCGAGTCTCCTGCTTTGGTACCAGACGGAAGGCTCGATCAACGTCGCTGACATTCATGCACCGGGCACAGAAGTGTTCTACTGGGTGACAATCACCTTGTCGCAGACCTTGGGCACAGCGTTGGGCGATTGGGTGGCTGATGGGCCGCTCGGATATCTCGGTGCCGCTTCAGTGTTTGGCCTGGCGCTGGTCATTCTGGCACTGCTCTACTGGCAAACCGCCGTCAGCAGAGTTGCACTGTTCTGGGCCGCCTTCATTCTGACACGCCCACTTGGCGCGACGGTGGGCGACTTTCTCGACAAGCCGCTTGCAAGTGGAGGTCTTGAACTCAGCCGTTCCGCCGCATCTGCGGCGCTCATTGTCGCAATCATCCATTTGATCATTTTTGTTCCGCAGAGAACTCTGTCACGTGGAGACAAAACCACTGACTGATGCGCTGGATGGGTTGAGCTACAGTGATATGTGGACGCCGAAGCCAGGCCTGGGGGCAATGGTGGCCTTGCCAGAATGAGCAGAAACGATTGCCGCAACCATCGCCAGCCCCAGACCATGGCCGGGCGTTGATCGGCTACAGTCGCCCCGCGCAAACCGATTGAAGAGTTCGGGCGCCTGCTTCTCGCTGACCCCCGGCCCGTCATCAGTCACTGCGAGGCTGGTAACGTCCCGGGTGCTTTCAAGGGTGATGCAGACGGTCGTCCCCGCTGGTGTGTGCTGCGCAGCATTGTCGAGCAAGTTCGTCAGCATCTGCTGCAGTAGCCTGCGATCGCCGGACACAGTCAGGTCCGGCGCGATGCTGGTGACTAGCTGGAGGCCGCTGCCCTCCAGCGCTGGCCGGAAGACCTCAGCCACATCGGTCACTACCGCGCTCAGATCAACAGTCTGGAAATGCGCCCGTGCTGCCAAGCCTTCGACCTCCGCAATCCGCAGCAGGGCCGAAAAGACCTCCAATAGCTCGCTCGCTTCGCTCGCTGCTGCCTCGATGGCCTCGCGTTGCAGCTCGGGGTTGCGCTCACGCAAGGCCTCGTCGAGCCGATTTTGCAGTCTGGTCAAGGGGGTCCGCAGATCGTGAGCGACATCGCTGGAGACCTGGCGCAGGTTCTCCATCAGCCCAACGATCCGGTCGAGCATCCGGTTGAGCGTCGTGGCCACGCCGTCAAACTCATCGCCGCTGCCGGTCAAAAGCACGCGCCGCGATAGATCGCCCGCTATGATCGCAGTGGCAGTCTGATCGATGCGAGCGAGACGCCGCCGCGTGACAAGGCCCACCAGCCAGGCGGCAGCGATACCCAGCAGCAGCATTGCGCCAAAGGCTCCGAGAAACAGGAGAATGAAACGCTTGTCCATCTCGTCGATAGCGGCACGGTCGGCGGCGACAAGCAGCCGGTATCCCCCTGGGAGGTCGGTCGTCAGTGACTGCGCAATACGCTCCTCTCCATCCGCCTTGTAGGGCAGCAGCTCCACATATCCGGGCTGCGACGGAACGGTCGCATCGAGCGCTCCAGCTATGGGCGCGTTCGCCGCATCGACGAGCCGATAGCCGAGACTTGCCGTGCTGCTCGCCGCCTCGCGTCGGCGGATGGCAGCGGCCACGCCCTCATGCCCGTCCTGCCCTTCATCGATCAATGCCTGCGTTTCGATGGCAATGCGGTGATCAAGCTGAAGCTCAAGCGCCTCGTGTGTCGATTCGAAAACGACCACGCCGATCACGAGCGTCGCCAGCGCAAAGCCCAAGGCCACTGCCGCCACGAGGCCGAACGTACCGCGCCACCAGCGCTTCATGCGCCGTCCCTGATGAGATAGCCCGCGCCGCGCACGGTTTCGATCGGGTCGCTTTCGAACCCGGCGTTGAGCTTGGAGCGCAATCGGCTGAGATGGGTCTCGACGATGTTGGTCTTAGGGTCGAAGTCGAAATCCCACACCCGTTCGAGCAGCATGGTGCGGGTCATGATCCGGCCAGGATTGCGCATCAGTTCGGCCAGAAGAGTGAACTCGCGGGGCTGGAGCGCAATCTTGCGGCCTGCCCGGATGACGGTGCGGCGGTGCAGATCGAGCACGATGTCACCTGCCGTCAGGCGCGCAGGCTCTGCTGCTGCCGAAGGCCGACGCCCGAGCGCATGGAGGCGGGCCGCCAGCTCGGTAAAGGCAAAGGGCTTCACCAGATAATCGTCAGCCCCGCCTTCGAGCCCTTCAACCCGGTCGGCAATTCCGCTGACAGCGGTCAGCATCAGCACCGGGGTGGTGTTCCCGGCGGCGCGCAGAGCCTTGACCAACGCGAGGCCATCAAGTCCCGGCAGCATCCGGTCGACCACCATGGCATCGAAGCCGCCATCGGTCGCATGGAACAGCCCGTCGCGCCCGTCGCTGCTGGTCACAACCTGATGGCCCAGTTCGGCCAGGCCGCGGGCGATGAACTGGTTGGTATCAGCGTCGTCCTCGACGATCAGGATTCTCATGCGATCATTCTAGCGGCTCACCGGCGCTGCGCCAGCCACCGCCAAGCGCACGAAACAACGCAACCTGTGCCTGCGCAACAGCGAGTTCGGATTGCGCAAGCGACAGTTCGGCCTGTGCCAGCGCGCGGTCGGCGTCGATCCTCAAGAGAGGTGCCGCATCGCCAAGCCGGACGCGCGCCTCGGCGCGCCGAGCGTAGAGGCGTCCTTCATCGCGAGCTTCAGCCAGTGCCCGGTTGCGGCGCACTTCGCCGTCATACGCCGCAAGCGCCGTTTCAACATCGCGTAGCGCCCGGAGCACCACGACGTCCCATCCGGCCAACGCGGCCCGTTCGGTTGCCTCGGCCTGGGCGATCCGTGCACGGACCGGGGCCTGATTGGGGAAGGCCCAGCTCACCAGCGGCGAACCGGTCGCCACCAGCCCCCCACTCAAGAGGCCCAGCGCCCCGCCGAGGTTGATGCGGGGGTAGAGATCGGCACGGGCAACACCGATCCGCGCAGTGGCGGCAGCAAGGCGGCGTTCGGCCTCGCGGATGTCAGGGCGGCGGAGTAGCAAAGACGTGCCATCGCCGACCGGAGCCGTAGCGCGCAGTTTCGGCGGCGCGGTGCAAGTCACGGGATTGCTGCGCGCCTCTCCCGCCGGGCGACCTGCAAGCGTGGCGAGGCGATAGCGCGCATTGGCCTGCGCTGCTTCCAGCGGTGCGATGGTCGCCCTGGTCGCCGCAACGAGGTTGGCGGCCTGCGAGACTTCCAGCGGGGAGACCTCGCCTGCTGCCAGCTGGCTCCGCGTGATGGTCAGCGCGCGCTCCTGAAGTGCGACCTGTTCTCCCACGACGGCAAGGCTACGGGTGGCACCGCACAGATCGACATAGGCCAGAACCGTATCGGCGACGACGGCGACCTTTACCCCATCAAGCGCAGCGGCCTGCGCCTCAGCATCCGCGCGGGAGGCCAGAGCACCCGAACGGAGCCGTCCGAACAGGTCCGCATCCCAGCTCGCCGTCACCGCCAGATCGTAGTCGGTGGTCGGCACATTGCCCGACGCGCTCGGCTGATTGGCGGGATTGTCGATGCCGAGACTGCTCTCGATCGTGGTCTGAGGCAGCCGGGCGGCTTGCACCTGACGCAGCGTCGCGCGCGCCGCATCAAGATTGGCATAGGCCACACGGAGATCGGCGTTGGCCGCAAGGCTGGCTTCGACAAGCCGATCGAGCACTGGATCATCATAGAGCCGCCACCAATCATCGGGCACAGGCGCAATCGAGGCGACCGGCAGGCTGTCAAACGGCCCTCCGGCGATGGCCGGATTGATCGCTGTCGCTGTGGGCGGCGACGGGGTAGCGCAGGCGGTCAGCAGCAGCGCCGCGAGGGCAACAAACCGCTTCATGCTGCCGCCTCCGTCAGTTCGGGCTCGGGCGCGGGACGGTCCTTGCCGAACCGCCCATAGAGTGTGGGCATCAGGAACAGGTTGAGCACCGTCGATGAAATGAGCCCGCCCAAGATAACGATCGCCATGGGATGCTCGATCTCGTGACCCGGCTTGTCGCCCGCGATCACCAGCGGCACCAGCGCAAGTCCTGCGCACAGTGCGGTCATCAGGATCGGCACCAGACGCTCCTGTGCGCCGCGCAGGATAAGGGCCGGGCCGAACTCCTCGCCCTCGAACCGCCGCAGATGATCGTAGTGCGAGAGCAGCATGATCCCGTTGCGCGCCGAAATCCCGATCACGGTGACGAAGCCGACCAGCGATCCCAGCGACAGAACCCCGCCAGTGAGCGCCACCCCGATGACCCCGCCGACCAGCGCAAAGGGTAGGCTGAGGCCGACCAGTGCGGTGATCCGGGCCGAGCGGAACTCCAGCCAGACGAGCAGCAGGATGCCGACCAGGCAGGCAAGGCCCACCGTCCACAGCCGTGAACGCGATTCCTTGAGCGCTGCATATTCGCCGAGGATCTCGGGGTGGTAGCCGGTGGCGAAAGGCACCTCGCTCACCGCTGCCTCGACCCCGCGTGCCACGGCTCCGAGATCAGCATCGCTCGCAATGTTAAGCGTGACATCCAGACGACGCTGGCCATCCTCGCGCTTGATCTCGTTTGGTGCGGGGACGATCACCACATCGGCGACATCGCGCAGGCGCACCGGCGCACCGACCGGGGTCTGGATCATCAGATCGGCCAGCGCGTGCTGATCGCCGCGGATTTCAGGCTCACCCCACAAGGCAACATCGAAAGCCTTCTGGTCGCGGTAGATTTCGCCCAGCTTCTCGCCCGCCACGAGAGTCTGGGCCTGCCGCCGCACTTCGCCGGGCGTGAGGCCCAGCGTGACCAGATCGGCCGCGCGCGGACGGATCTGGATCTGCGGCACGAGCACCTGCTGTTCGACCTTGAGGTCGGTCACACCCGGAATGCTGGCGACCTTGCCGCGCACCCGCTCGGCTGCGGCGCGCAGCTCGTCCTGGTCGGGGCCGTAAATCCGCACAACCACGGTCGCGCCCGCGCCCGAGAGCACTTCCTTGATGCGTTCGCGCAGATAGGTGAGCACGTCGCGGTAGAGGCCGGGATAGCCTTCGACCACTTCCTTGATGCGGGCGACGCTGGCGTCGTAGTCGGCCTTGTCGTCAAGGCTGATCCACAGCTCGGTGAAGTTCGGACCGACCACCTCGTCGGCCGCCTCGGCGCGCCCGATATGCGCTCCGAAGTTGCGCACGCCGGGGATTGCGCGCAGTTCCTTCGAGGCGCGGATGGTGATGCGGTCCATCGCATCGATGCCGACGCCCGGCTTCTCGACGAAGTGCATCAGGAAGTCGGTCTCGCGGAAATCGGGCAGGAACTGGTCCTTGAACCCCAGATAGCCCACGCCGGAAAGCAGCAGGCCGCCCGCGACGATGCCCATGGCAAGCCGTGGGCGGTCGATCAGCCGGGGTAGAACGCCGAGATAGCGCTGCTTGAGCGAAGCGACAAAGCGCGTGTCGCGATGCTCCTTCATCGGCGCATTGGGGAGCAGCATCAGGCACATCGCAGGCGTCACCACCAGCGCGACCAGCAGCGAGGCGGCAATCGCCAGCACATAGGCGATGGCGAGGGGCCGGAAGAACGTCCCCGCCACCCCGCCAAGGAAGAAGATCGGCAGGAACACCAGCATGACGATCAGCGAGGCAAAGACCACAGCCGTGCGCACTTCGAGCGAGGCAGAGAGCACCACGGCAAAGGCCGAGCGTGGATTTCCCGCCTCACGGTTCAGGCGGATACGGCGAGCGATGTTCTCGACATCGATGATCGCATCATCGACCACCTCGCCAAGGGCAATCACCAGCCCGGCGATCACCATCGTGTTGATCGTTGCGCCGCTCCACAGCAGCACGAGGCCCGCCGCGAGCAGTGACAGCGGGATCGCCACAAGGCTGATCGTTGCCTGCCGCCAGTCGCGGGTGAACGCGAACAGGACGATCGCCACCAGCAGGCAGCCGATCATCAGCGCGCGGGTCAGGTTGTCGATCGACTTCTCGATGAAGGTTGCCGGGCGGAAGATCGTGGTGTCGATCTTCACGTCCTTGAGGCCGGGCCGCAGCTCTTCGACCGCCGCCTCGACATCGCGGGTCAGCTGGAGCGTGTTGCCGGTCGGCTGCTTCTCGACGATCAGCATGATGCCGGGGCCATCGTCGATGATCGCATTGCCGATGGGGGCGGCAAAGCCATCGGTCACCCGCGCGACATCCCCTACCCTGACCGGCGCGTCGCCGGCGATCTTGATGACTGTGCGGGAGAGATCCTCGGCGGTCTGGATCGCGCTCGCCTGCTGCACGGGCAGCCGCTGGTTGGGCGTATCGACAAAGCCGCCGCCGCCGACCAGCACCGCATCGCCGGTCGCCCCGCGCAGTTCGGCGAGCGTGACGCCCGAGGCTTGCAGCCGGTCGGGATCGGCCAGCACCTGCAACTGCCGGTCGCGGTAGCCCCAGACGGCGACATTCGCGACGCCCGGCACCGACATCAGCTTGGGCCGGATCGTCCAGCGCACCAGCTCTGACAGCTGCATCTGATCGAGCTTCTTGGAGGAGATCCCGATCTTCATCGCCCGGCTCGTGGACGACAGCGGCGGCAACATCACCGGCGGGCGGGCAGCGGCAGGCAGCCGCGCCTGCACCTGCGCCACGCGCTCCTGCACCAGCTGGCGGGCACGGATCACATCGGTGCCGCGCTCGAACAGGATCGTCACCGAGGACAGCCCTAGCACCGACTTCGAGCGCAGGGTTGCAAGATCAGGCACGCCATTGACCGCGGTCTCAATCGGCACCGTGATCAGGCTTTCGACTTCCTCGGTCGACAGGCCCGGCGCTTCGGTCTGGATCTCGACGATAGGCGGAGCAAACTCGGGGAATACGTCCAGCGGCACATCGGCAGACGCGCGCAGGCCAAGCACCACCAAGAGCGCCGCCATCGCAAGCACCAGCACGCGCCGCTTGAGCGCCGTGCGAACCAGCCAGGCCAGCATCAGTGTGCGACCCCGAACTCGGTACCGAACAGCTCGGCAGCACCTGCCGTGACCACCAGCGTGCCGGGACGAAGGCCCCGCGACAGGATTGCGCGGCCGCCTTCCGTTGCTGCCACCTCGATCCGCTGGCGCACATAGGTGTCGGCCTCGGTCTTGGCATAGACCCATTCGCCGCCATAGATGTCGCGCAGGATCGCGGAGGTCGGCACGGACAGCCCTTCGCTCCGCCCACCAGCAAGTGGAAGCGCGACGCTGACCCGCTGGCCGACACGATAGGCCCGGTCACGATTGTCGAGCGCGAAATAGAGATCGACGGTGCCAGCCACCGCGTTGGCCGATGGTGGCGCATCGACCGGCCGCGCCGATCGCGTCGAACTCTCCTGTCCAAGGGGAGAGACGAGCGCCGACTGCACTCGTTGCAGCCCGGCAAGATCGCTCCCGAACACCGGGACCCGCACCCAGACGTAGCGCTGATTGCCAATGCTTGCTACCGCTGGCCCGAGCAGGCGGCGCTGGGCCGCTGCCGCATCGGCAGCAGCCTTTGCCGCACCGAGCGCCGCGGTAGCTTCATCACGAGCGCGGATGCTGCCCGCTTCCTCGTCAACCAGAGCAGAGGCACGATCATAGGCGACGCGCGCCAAGGCCAGCTGGGCGCGTGCCCGCGCAAGTTCACCATCGGCGGCGGCCTGCTGCAAGCCAAGCTGTTGCAGATTGCTGGCGGAGTTGATCGGCGCGCCGCCGACACCTGCCGGGATCACGATTTCGCCACTGGTCATGCGTATGGCCGATGCGGTGCCCGTCCCGATCCGCTCAGTGACAATCCCGAGCCGCTTCTGCGCTTCCGGCGTCAGCTTCAGGCGGACAAGCTCGGTCTCGTGGGCGATTGCCTCGCTGTGGACCGGGGGCCTTGTCGGCGCAGTGGGCTCGCTTCCGCACGCGGTCAGCAGGATGGCAGGGGCGATTGGGACAAAAATCAGACGTTTCCGCATAGCCCCTCGCATAAAGCGTCAGCATTGGGGCAGCGTTGGCGTTGCTATACAATTTCCCAATGTTGCAGTGTAATTCGAGCGAGCAGCTAGTCGTTTGGCTTAGGGAGAACATCCGATCGTAGCTATTCTGGGTCTGATCAGGGGGGTGTAGGTCTACTGACAAAAGATCTCGGAAGACGAGAGTGGTGTTGTCTAGATCCTCGTCGTTCTTCTGCGAACGAGTTTGCGGAAATAATGCGTTCGTTCGCTTCCGCCCAATCATCGAGATTGCCAGGAGGAATTCGAAGGATCTGAAGGCCGGGTCTGGCGTAAGCGATCGTCGCTCGATGTGCTGCTCTTCGTCCTGGCGAATTGTTGTCCTCGGCTATGATCAATGTGTCGAGCTCCGGCGGCAGCTTAAGGATTGGCAAGCGAGAAGCGCCCATCGCTGCCCAACAAGTTACGCCAGTCAGACTGGTGAAGGCGGCAGCATCTTCGAAGCCCTCCGCTACTGCGAGAACTCGTCCACTCGGTGCTGGTTGCCATGCCCCCTGCCCGCAGCGTCCGAGCAAGAACTTGCCCCGATGCCGGCTTGTTTTCGGATCGAGAATGATGCGTTGGACTGCGACAAGGTGACCACCGTCCCGCACAGCTACGAGCAAGGCCTGATGAAGTGCAGTGTTCGGTTTTCTGCCTAATGGGCACTGCGAAAGGAAACGGACGTCGGGAAGGTCTAGGGGTAGACATCTACCGACGAGATAGCGCTCTCCCAGCGTTCCTTGAACGTCGATCGCATCATCCCACAGGCGCTGAGCCAGTCGCCTGAAGTCCAGACTTTGCGCTGGACGGGCTTCGACGGCTCGTACTCGATCAGTATTTCGCAGGACCCGCATGATGTCCCGTGGATTGCACCCGGCAAAGCAATGCACGAGGACACCTGAGGTGCCTTGCCGGATCGATAGTGAAGGCGTCCGGTCATCATGAACGGGGCATCGGCACATAGCGTAAGAGCCGTGCCAAGTGCCGCGCAGGGCTGCGACGAGGTTGATGGTGTCCTGGGTCGGTCGGAGTTCTGTCAGGGTCATAAGCTTCCCCCAAGCTCTCCCCCTCCCCTTCCCTCCATGATCTGGCGAACCTCGATTGCCCTTTGCGGTGACATTGAGTGATCGACAGTCGCCTGCAGTTACCCGACTTCATGGTAGCGAACTCCAATTCGCTTCAGTGCGCTCGCTCGTCTTTCCCTGATTAGCTTAGCTATCGCTTCGGCTTGTCGCATGTTCTGGAAGCTTTCGGTCAGGCTCTGCCCCCGTGAACCGATTCGGCCCCAACGGCGTTCAACTACAGTCCACCCAAACAGGTCGGTTTGGATCCAGAGGTGGTATTCTCGCGCAACGTTGCGCGATGTGTCTATGGCCTGCCAATGCCATGACTGGCTGATTGGTGTCTGCATCGTGGCTTGGTGGCAGAGGCATGGACAAGCGGTCCAACCGGAAATCTGAATCACAGCAGCGTCAGTGATTCACTGAGGCGATTGGAAGGCGATATCTGGCCGATCACCTTTAAAATCATCATCATAAAAACGCCGCTGCTTGCAGCGGGAGGATTTCTGATTCTAGGGATTCAGATTCGGGATCGATTTATGGCCTGAATTCAGAGGCCTATGCCGTTTTGCCTGACCCGATGGGGGTGTTAGGCTGACCTTATGGGGGCTACATCCTGACCTAGCGGGGGCTTTCCCCTGACCTTCTGGGGCATTCCTGACCAATTGGGGGGAGAGCATCTCTCGGCAGATGCAGCAGGCCGTTCGAGCATTTCTTCCTGCCTGTTTTTGTAAAAACTGACCCCTAGCTTGCGTTCGTTCATGGTGCTTGCCGACTCGCAGGATATCCGACGATTCCGCCATCCCATCCCTGCCCTTCAATCCTGACCTCTTGGGGGCTGCAAATTGAATTCTAACCTGACCTGACTTGACGCAAGAGGTCAGGTCAGGCAGCAGTCATGCTCCCAAGAATCAAGCTTTGATCGCAATATGGCATGGAAACTGATGATAGCCCAATAGCCGAGGCTCTCGATGAGAAGCCGGAAGAGGGGTCACCTGGCCGTGCGATGCGTGTTGCTGCCGCATTGAAGCCTGACGGCATCGCGGCTCCTAGCCCTCATGATCCTGACTGCCGGAGGGGATGCGTGGGAAGATCGTCCTCATCGCATCCGCAAGGCCGACATCCGCCGAGGTCACAAGGGCAATGAGCGGATCAGCGACATGCTTCAGGAACTTCACCGGACTCTCTTTGCCGTTGATGACAAATCCTGGCGCGGAAAGAAGGCCACTCTCCTGTTCTCCCTAATCTCGCGGTCTAAAGAGGAGACCGACGAGGATGGCGGAGAGACGGGTTGGATCGAATGGGAATTCACGCCCGATGCGCGTAAGCTGATCCAGGCGTCTGAGACTTATGCCGTGCTTAACCGGCAAGCGGTTTTGGGCTTCCGCTCGAACTATGCGCTCAAGCTTTACGAGCTTGGAGCTCTTCGTCTCCATCGCCGTCAAGCGACCTGGAGGGGGGATATGCAGGCGCTTCGTGCAGCTCTCGGCATACCCCCGGACGTTTACACGGATTTTGCTCAACTTCGGCGTAAGGTGCTGGAGAAGGCAAAGTCCGAGATTGACCAGCTGGCGCACTTCCGTGTGGAGTGGCGCGAGATCCGGCAGGGACGTACGGTCACCGAGCTTGAGTTCCGTTTTGAGCCGAAGGGCGCGCCCGAGGTCCTCGAAACCGTGGATGAGCTCGACCGGCACTCAGCGGGACGCCAAGCTAGGCGCACTGGCTCCGTCGAGACCGTAACTGCGGGGCAGGGGACAATAGCAGCACCGCCCGACCCGGCGCCTGCCATCAAACAGCCAGAGTCCACATTCCCTTCTTCTGGCTCGATCCGCTT
>NCGO01000003.1 GCA_002256985.1 Novosphingobium sp. 28-62-57 | reverse complement strand
CGCAGCGCAAGGGAGCGCATCACATCAACCGTGCGCGATCCTTACAGGGGGTCCCTTTTGCGCGCCGATAAGGGGTCCCGTTTGGACGCCGATTGACAAGCAGTGAGACCGCATTTGCGATTCCGGTATACCAGCGCAACTATGATTGGACCCGCGTCCAGTGCCAGCAGCTTTTCAGCGATATCCTTGCCGTTGGCACGGACGAGTCCATTTCAGGGCACTTCATTGGAAGCATCGTCTATGTACATGACGACGTCTACACAGTGTCTGGCCTGCGTGAACTCACTGTTATTGACGGGCAGCAGCGCCTCACGACGTTGACGCTGATTCTTGTCGCGCTCTATCGTTTTGCGATTGCCACTGGTCGCGATCAGCAGGCCCAGCGCATCTATAAGACTTATTTGATCAATGAGTTCGCGGATGAGGCTGAGAAGCTGAAGCTGAAGCCCACCGACAACAACAAGGCTGCCCTTCGCCAGATCATGGATCCAAAGGAGGGCGCAAAGGTTTCCGGCTATTCGCGGCTTCTGGAAAACTTCCGTTTCTTTGAAAGCCGGATCAGCGAGGGCAACTTCGACACTGTTCTGAAGGGGCTCACGAAGCTCATATTCGTTGAAATTGCGCTGGAGCGGGGGAAAGACAACCCGCAGCGCATCTTCGAAAGCCTGAATTCGACCGGTTTGGAACTGTCCCAGGCTGACCTCATCCGCAACTACATTCTCATGGGACTGCCCCGCCGTGAGCAGGAGCAGATTTTCCGCAAGTTCTGGGAGCCGATTGAGGCGAATGCACGCAATCTCGAGGTCAACGATAGCCGCGTTTCGGATTTCATCCGCGACTTCCTGACGCTCAAGCAGAAGGAAATTCCGAACAAGGGCGCGGTTTACGAGAAGTTCAAAGAACGCTTCCCGTTTCCCAGCTCGCAAGAGCTTGCAGATGCTCTCGATGAAATTCTGGAACTATCTTACGTCTATGCGAAGCTGCTCAACCCTAAAATCGAAACTGATCCAATCATCTCGCGCGAGTTGGACTACATAAAGACGCTCGAGATCAACGTTGCCTACCCTTTTCTGATGCCGGTCTACAGAGACTATTCGCTCAACATCATCACAAGAGACCAGTTCGCAGCGATTTTGCGGCTCGTACAAAGCTATGTCTGGCGGAGATTTATTCTCAGCCTCCCGACCAATGCTCTGAACAAGATTTTCATGAGCTTGTACGACCGGGTCGATCCCGCCGACTACGTGGCGTCAATTGAGCGGTCGTTGATGCAGCGCACCGGGACGCAGCGCTTCCCCCGCGACGCCGAAGTCATAGCGATGCTAAGGGAGAAAGACCTCTACAGCACCAAGAGCCGGACCCGGACTTACTTTTTCGAGCGTCTGGAAAACCACAACAATCGGGAGGCGGTGGATGTCACGATCCCAGACATCACCATCGAGCATATCTTCCCGCAGAATCCCGATCCCGCATGGCAAGGTACGCTAAACACGGAAGAATATGCCCTGCTCAGCGAGAAGTACCTCAACACGGCAGGCAACCTGACGCTTTCAGGCAACAACGGGCGCCTCGGCAACAAAACCTTCGCCGAGAAGCGTGACATGAACGACGGTGGCGGGGAGCAAGGCTATCGCTTCAGCCGTCTCTGGTTGAACCGCGACCTCCAGGCCCTTGATTGCTGGGGAGTTGCGGAGGTCGAAGCGCGTGCCGACCGCATTGCGAAACGGTTCCTCGATGTCTGGCCGGCGCCCAATGTCGCCACTACCATGGATGTCGAAGGCGATGAGATCAGCATCTTCGACGCCGAGGAGCCTCGCTTCAAACGGCTAGATTATGCAGTGTTCCTCGGAAGCCGGTTGGAGGTGACGCAGGTCGCCAAGCTCTACGCGCAGGTGTTCGAGCAATTGCTGCTGCTCCAGCCTGAGGCATTCCACGGCACACGTTTGGGGGAAAGGGTCCAATTGACCTCCAACGCAGGCGAGCTGCGACAGGCCGTGCCGGTTGCCGAGGGCTATTTCATCGAAGGAAACATCGACTCGAAGACCAAGTTTGAGCGCATGAAGGTCGCCCTGACTGAGCTTGGCCTTGAGGAAGAATTGTCCGTGCGGTTCGCCTCGGCTTAGCGGACTTGGCTTGGCATGTGCGACTTATGACGGAAACCGAAGCGCCCGACCCGATCGATCTATCACTGCAGTTCGCCGACCGGCGGGCCGCCGCAGGAATGTCGATTGCCGACGCGGCGCGGGAATTTGGGGTGCCGCTTGCCACCGTCGCAGAATGGGACCACGGTATGGCGACACCCCCCGGCCATGTGCTGCGCTCGCTTGAAATGATTGGGCGATATTGCGCAGAATACCAGGAAATCGCTGCCTTTCAGGCACCTCAACCATCGACTGTGCCTATGCCTATTCCGAAAGCCATCCCCAGCCCCATGTCCGTCAGCAGCGACCTCATCAAATCCAAGAAGCGCGTGGCCGATCATGGTGAGGTGTTCACGCCGCCCTGGCTGGTGGAGAAGATGCTAGATCTGGTGAAGGGCGAGACCGAGCGGATTGATTCCCGCTTCCTCGAGCCCGCGTGCGGCAGCGGCAATTTCCTCGTGCCGATCCTGCAACGCAAGCTGGCGGCGGTTGAAGCCCGCTATGGCAAGATCGAATTCGAGAAACGCCACTACGCGCTTGTCGCGCTTGCCAGCCTCTACGGGATCGAGCTGCTGGCCGATAACATTGCGGAATGCCGCAGCAACATGCTCGATGTCTTTGCGCAATACCTTGGCCTGACCGAGGATGATGACCTTTACCGTACCGCCAGCCACTTCCTTTCGACCAATCTCATCCACGGTGATGCGATGACGATGAAGGATGCGGACGGCGGGCCGATCACTGTTGTCGAGTGGAGCTATCTCGGGAAGGGCAAGTTCAATCGCAGGGACTTCCGGCTCGACGTGCTCACCGGCATGGCAAGCCTGCGCGAGGAGCGGTCGCTGTTTGCCGGGCTTGGGCATCACGAGATTTTCCAACCGACCAAGAGCTATCCGCCGATGACGGTGCGAGAGTTGGCAGCGCTAGATCGAGGGGAGGCTCAGGGATGAACGATCAGGTAGCTTTCACCCTCAAGGGCCGCAACCCGGACGTACTGAGCTGCATCGCCAACCTGTCGAACGACGAGGTCTTCACCCCGCCCGAATTCGCCAACCGGATGCTCGATACGCTGCAGCAGGCCTGGGCGTCGAGCAATGGCGGGTCAAGCATCTGGGCTGACAAGACGGTCACCTTCCTCGATCCCTTCACCAAGTCCGGCGTGTTCCTACGCGAGATTGCCAAGCGGCTAATCGACGGGCTGGAAGCCGAAATCCCGGACCTGCAGGAGCGGGTTGATCACATCCTGACCAAGCAGGTGTTCGGGATCGGCATCACGCAGATCACCGCGCTTTTGGCGCGGCGGAGCCTTTATTGCTCGAAGCACGCCATGGGCGAGCACTCGGTCGTGAAGAGCTTCACGAGCGAAGACGGAAACATATGGTTCGAGCGGACCGAGCACACATGGGCGGATGGGAAATGCGAGTTTTGCGGAGCGAGCGAAGGCTCGCTCGGGCGAGGTGAGGGCCTTGAAACCCACGCTTACGCGTTCATCCACGCGACAGACATTAAGGCTCGGGTTGCCGAGCTTTTCGGAGGAAAAATGCAGTTCGACGTGATTATTGGGAACCCGCCCTATCAGCTAGACGATGGCGGGCACGGCACTAGTGCTGCGCCAATTTACCAAAAGTTCGTGGAGCAGGCAAAAACTCTGGAGCCGCGCTTCCTCACCATGGTTATCCCAGCGCGATGGTTCTCGGGCGGCAAGGGGCTCGACGATTTCCGAGAGGCTATGCTCGAGGATGATAGGTTGCGTTCAATTGACGATTTCTTGAGCGCTGCTGACGTTTTTCCCGGCGTGGGATTGAAGGGAGGAGTTTGCTACTTCCTTTGGGATCGGGAAAACAGGGGACTTTGTAGTGTAACTACACGCTTCAAGGATTGGCCGGAATCAACCGCTACCCGTCTTCTTCTTGAGCCCGGAGCTGACGTTTTTATCCGATTCAATGAGGGTCTTTCCATCCTCAAGAAGGTGATGGAACGTGAATCTGGTAAAGGTGACCTTCTGAGCCTTCCTAATGGTCGGCGTTTCGACCAGCTGGTTAGCTCGCGCAAGCCATTCGGCTTAGACACCACATTCAAAGGAAAAGCCAATCGCTCCTCTAGCGATGACCTGCTTATTTATCAAAATGGCGGAACTGGCTACGTCGCGCGAAACTCGATAACGACCGGCTGCCATTACATCGACAAATGGAAGATTTTTACTGGGCGGGCGGCCCCCGGAACGGGAAATCGCGACACCTACCCGCATCGCATTATCAGCACCCCTTTCCTCGGCGAACCGGGGTCTATCTCGTCTGAGACATATCTCTGCATCGGTCCCTTCGAGTCCAAGGCGGAGGCTGAAAGTGCCCTTGCATATCTTACTTGCCGCCTGACACGTCTTCTCATTTTGCTGCACAAACCTTCGCAGGACACCACACGTAAAGTCTACACCTTCGTGCCCAAGCAAAGTTGGGACAGAGTCTGGACGGATGAAGACCTATACAAGCTTTATGGGCTGACCGACGACGAAGTAGGTTTCATTGAAAAGATCGTCAGGCCGCTGGATATAAAGCTAAGCCTCGACGGGTCTGCATCCGGTGAAACTGGTGATGACTAAGCCAACCATCGACGAAATCCTGCTTCCCAAGCCCGACGGCCGTCTGCGCATCTATGCGTGGACGCCCAACGATCCACCGCCCGCCTACGTTGGGCTGATCAAGGTCGGGCAGACCACGCAGGCCGACGTAAATGACCGCATCCGCCAGTCACAGGGGCAGATGCAGCAGGCCTACACGCTCCATCTCGATGAAGTGGCGGAGCGCGAGGACGGCACCACCTTCCGCGACAATGATGTGCGCCGCCGCCTGATCGAGAAGGGTTTCGAGAACGTCACTATCGGCTCTGCACGCGAATGGATGCGCTGCACGCTTGCAGACTTGAAGAGCGCCATCACCGAATTGCGCAAGGGTCTGCGTTTCGAGTCCGCGCGGCACGAAACCTTCCCGATGCGCCGCGAACAGGCTGAGGCGGTCGAGGTCACTCACGATTACTTCCTGTCCCGCTGGGCCGAGGACCCCAAGGCCGTCCCCCGCTTCCTCTGGAACGCGAAGATGCGCTTCGGCAAGACCTTTACCGGCTATCAGCTAGCGAAGAAGCTTGGGGCCAAGCGCGTGCTGGTCGTCACCTTCAAGCCCGCTGTTGAGGATGCCTGGGAGGCGGACCTCAAGAACCATGTCGATTTCGATGGCTGGCAGTACATCTCCCGCAATGCTGGGGGCAGCCCGCTCGACGTGCCCAAGGATACGCCGCTGGTTTATTTCGGCTCGTTCCAGGACCTGCTCGGCACGGACCGCTATGGCAACATCAAGGCTCGGAACGAGTGGATTCACGCGATCAACTGGGATCTCGTCATCTTCGACGAATACCACTTCGGCGCATGGCGCGATAACGCCAAGGAACTGTTCGAGGGCGAGGACGCCGAGGTTGCGAAGAAGGAATTGGCCTACACCTCAGGTCTGGAGACCGTGAACGAGGACCTTGAGGACAACGCGGAAGCCGAAGGTGAATTCCTGCCCATCACGACACGGGCTTATCTCTACCTATCCGGCACTCCGTTCAAGGCGCTGGCCACAGGCGAGTTCATCGAAGAGCAGATCTTCAACTGGACCTACACCGACGAACAGCGGGCCAAGGCCGAGTTTGCAATGGAGCATCCGGGGGAGCGCAATCCCTATGGCGCGCTGCCGCAGATGCGATTGCTGACCTACCAGATGCCCGACGAGCTGCTCGCTATCGCCAGCGGCGGGGAGTTCGACGAATTCGATCTTGGCGAGTTCTTCGCCGCCAGCGGCAAGGGGGTGCTCGCGGCCTTCAAGCACAAGGGTGAAGTGCAGAAGTGGCTCGATATCATCCGGGGCAGCTACGCGCCGCAAAACCTTGATGCGCTCAAGGCTGGGAGTCGGCCGCCGTTTCCCTATTCGGACATACGCCTGCTACCCTATCTGAACCACGCCTTCTGGTTCCTGCCCAGCGTTGCCGCCTGCGAGGCGATGAAGAACCTGCTGGAGGAGAAGCAGAACGTCTTCTGGCAGAACTACCGGGTCATAGTTGCGGCGGGGATTGATGCCGGCCTCGGGCTAAATGCGCTTCCGCCTGTACGCAAGGCTATCGGCTCAGGGTATGACACCCAGTCGATAACCCTGTCTTGTGGCAAGCTTACGACGGGGGTGACGATACCGCAGTGGTCGTCGATCCTGATGCTGCGCAATCTCAAGTCGCCCGAGACCTATTTCCAGGCGGCGTTCCGGGTACAGTCTCCCTGGTCGATCAAGAACCCGGATGGCGACGATCCGAACCGCGAGGACGTGCTGAAGCCCGTCTGCTTCGTGTTCGACTTCGCCCCGACGCGGGCACTGCGGCAGATTTCCGAATACGGCATCGGCCTTTCGCCAGGGGAGCAAAACCCTGAGAAGGCGGTGGCCGACCTCGTCTCGTTCCTGCCGGTGCTCGCCTATGACGGCGCGAATATGGTTCAGATCGATGCTGGCGGCATCCTAGACATGGCCATGGCAGGCACTTCGGCGACGCTGCTGGCCCGCAAGTGGGAATCGGCGATGCTGGTCAACGTCGACAACGACACTCTGCGCCGCGTCCTCGCGAACGCCGAGGCAATGGCGGCTGTGGAGCGGATCGAAGGCTGGCGCGCGCTTGGCGATAACGTGATCGAGACGATCATCAACAAGAGCGATAAGATCAAGGATATCAAGAAGAAGGCTAAGGAAACCGACCTCACCGAGAAGGAGAAGAAGGAACTGACCGCCGAAGAGAAGGAATACAAATCGCTCCGCAAGAAGGTGCAGGAGAAGCTCATCAAGTTCGCGACCCGCATCCCGGCCTTCATGTATCTGACTGATTTCCGAGAGAACACGCTGGTGGACGTGATCACCAAGATCGAACCGGACCTGTTCCGCACCGTGACCGGTCTGACCGTTGGCGACTTCAACCTTCTCGTTGACCTTAAGGTGTTCAACACCGAGCGGATGAACGCCGCCGTGTTTGCCTTCCGTCGATATGAGGATGCATCACTGCGCTACACCGGGATCGATAGCCACGAAGGTTTGACCCGGATCGGCGGTTACAACACTGTAATCGCGAAGGAACCGGGGCAATAGGCTAGTGTCTAACTCCTACCAGAGATACGCAGCCCTGACAGACGGTCTGATTCAGCCCCGGAGTCGGTGTGTATCGCCAGCAGCCTGCGATCATCCAGCCACCACTCGCAATCCTCGCCGCAGCCGGGGCATTGCTGAGTTCGATTGGCGATTTTCGAGACCCGCAACCGCTTTGGCCAATACGCCGCATAGTCCGCCGGGTCGATCCACCTGCTTACATGTCCACATGTGCAGCTGTGAACAATGACGACTCCCTCGTGCGCGGCCTCGCTCGCCAGCATCGCGCAGCGCCGGAAGTCGAGCCAAGCCGTCAGTTCGTCAACGTCCATGATCCGGCCAATGTCCGGGCTGGTGTTCGCCAGCTCAAACCCCGCGCGCAGCAGGCGCTGCCCCCACCGCAACTCCGCCATTAGGCTTTGGCTGCGCGTCTGGGCCGTCTCGAGAATGGCGAGCCGTGGCAATCTGCCGATCGCGAACAATTGAGCTATGTGCCGATGGACCATTTGGGAGTCCGGGTTGAGTTTCTGCGGCTTGCGAAAATGCCGGCGGAGACGATTCTCGATTTCGCAGCTCTGCCCGACATAGAACGGGATGCCGTTGAACGGACCCTCCTCAAACTGCAGGCCGGGCTCACCAGGATCGAGAAGAGCATAGACGACGTAGGGCGCGCCTTCCGTCTCGTGCCGCGCCTGACGCTGCAGGGCCTTGAGGCGCTTTTCGATATCGATAGGATAGAGGGGCATGTCGATCTCCTTTCCCGAGTTCGACACCTCCCTCCCTCTCCACTTTCTTTGGGTCTCAGCGTAGAGGACCAGTTTGAAATCGGGCCGGACTATCCTGCCCCAGAAGCAGGCCTGTAGCGTCCATTGCGGCGCGCACCTGTGAAGCGGATCAAGCCCATAGCGCTGAGCGCCGCGATATCCCGTCGCGCGGTTTTCGCACTGACCTTCCAATGGCCACAAATGTCCGCTGCACGGCACCAATGGCCCGCTGCGACTCGGCCGAGAAACCAGCGCTGCCGCTCGTTCAGCTCGGCAGTTATTGGGTCATTTATAGGGTCAGTTTTAGGGTCATTTATACGGTCATTCTGACGACGATCCTGCCGCGTCAGCTGCGTATCGGACGGCTTTGATGGTCGGCGAGCAGCTTGTTGGTCCACTCCGTGCCGATCATTGCCCGCCCCCTGCGAGCTTTCGATGAGCCCGATCACGAATGCCCTGATGACTGGCGAGCTAGTGACCAGGCGTAGAAAGAACACAGTATCGGGACCGTGTTGGCCCGAGAGCCAGTGCTTGACGGTGCGCTCGCTGGCATCCGTCAGCTTCATCACTTGTTTGACAGCACGGTGCGTTCCGCCGTGCTCGCGCTCTAACAACTGGGCGATGGTTTCGGCATAGACCTGTCGTCCTGCCAAGACCCCGTCCCACTTCGGCAACTTCCTGCCCTTTTTCGGCAACATCTTCCGCTCCTCTCCGGCCTACACTGGTGAAAGTGCGGGGATGGCGGAGATGTCCGTGGTTCGCGCTGCAGCGGTTGGTCGCCCTGGCCACGGCAGCATGGTCATCGAAGGGGCGGAAATTGCAGGACTGGGACTACGAAGACAGCGATGGCAGGGAACAGGCGCCGCGGCTCGTGCGTGCGGCCGAATATGTTCGCATGTCGACTGACCACCAGAAATACTCGACCGAGAACCAGGCCGATGCGATCCGGCACTATGCCGCCGCGCGCGGGATCGAGATCGTGCGGACCTATGCCGATGCGGGCAAGAGCGGGCTCAAGATCGAAGGCCGCGACGCACTCAAGCAACTGATCGACGACGTTCAGACTGGCGCCGCCGATTACACCATGGTTCTGGTCTATGACATCAGCCGCTGGGGCCGGTTCCAGGACGCCGACGAAAGCGCCTACTACGAGTACATCTGCAAGCGCGCCGGGATCGCGGTTCAGTATTGCGCGGAGCAATTTGAGAATGACGGAAGCCCGGTCTCGACCATTGTGAAGGGCGTCAAGCGTGCGATGGCCGGGGAGTACAGCCGGGAGCTGTCGACCAAAGTCTTCGCTGGCCAAGGGCGCCTGATCGAGAAGGGCTACCGCCAAGGCGGACCTGCCGGGTTCGGGCTTCGCCGGACCCTGATCGACGAAACCGGTACGACCAAGGGTGTGCTGACGCGGGGCGAGCACAAGAGTATCCAAACCGACCGCGTGATCTTGACGCCCGGCCCCGATGAGGAAATCGCCGTTGTCCGCAGCGTCTATACAGCCTTCGTGCATGACGGGCTGAGCGAGCGCGAAATCGCTGATGACCTTAACAGCAGGGGCATTGTCACCGATCTGGGGCGATCGTGGACGCGCGGCACGATCCATCAGCTCCTCATCAACGGCAAGTATGTCGGCGACAATGTGTGGAACCGGCAGTCGTTCAAGCTGAAGAAGAAGCGGGTCCGCAACGACCCTGAGATGTGGATCCGCAGCCCAGGTGCGTTCGAGGCCATCGTCGAGCGGGACCTGTTCGATGCGGCACAGGCGCTCATCGGCGCGCGGTCATTCAGGCTGTCAGATGCCGAAATGATCGACGCGCTGCGGACGGTTTATGAAAGCAAGGGCCTGCTCTCGGGGATCATCATCGATGAATGTGAGGGCCTGCCATCGAGCAGCGCCTATTCGTCGCGGTTTGGCAGCTTGCTGCGGGCCTACAGCCTGGTCGGCTATTCGCCGGATCGCGACTATCGCTACCTTGCCGTCAATCGTGCGCTACGCCGCCTGCACCCCGACATTCTTCGCCAGGTCCTCGACGGCCTGAAGGCACAGGGCAGCGAAGCGTGGCAGGATCTGGAGACGGACCGGGTCATCGTGAACGATGAGTTCAGCCTGTCAGTCGTCATCGTCCGCTGCACTCCGACGCCGACGGGTCTGCTGCGCTGGAAGATCCGCTTCGACACCTCCAAGATGCCGGACATCACCCTCGTGGTCCGCATGGACGCCCGCAACCGGCAGCCCTTCGACTACTATCTCTTCCCGAGGCTGGATGTTGCGGCCGAACGTGTGCGGCTAGCCGAGGACAACGAACTGCTGCTTGATGCGTACCGCTTCGACGCCCTCGACTTTTTCTACGAGATCGCCGCGCCCGTCAAAGTTGCGGAGGCCGCCTGATGACCGTCACCCGCCCCCAGACCATCGAGATGATCCCGATTTCGCGGATCACCGTGCTCAACCCACGGGCGCGCAACAAGCGCCAGCACCGCGAGATCGTCAACAATATCGAGACCATCGGCCTCAAGCGTCCGATTACGGTCAGCAAGCACGATGGTCCGGGTGGCGCGCGCTACGATCTGGTCTGCGGCGAAGGGCGGCTCGAGGCTTTCCAGATGCTCGGCCAGACCGAGATTCCGGCGGTGGTAATCGAAGCCAGCGAGAGCGAATGCCTCGTCATGAGCCTGGTGGAGAACATTGCCCGCCGGGTGCAGCGCCCGATCGACGTAATGAACGAGATCGGTGCCCTGAGGAAACGCGGTTACACCGAAGCCGAGATCTCCCGCAAAATCGGCATCACCAGTGGGTGGGTCAGCATGATCGTGACCCTGCTTGAGCGCGGCGAGGAAAGGCTGCTGTCAGCGGTCGAGACGGGGCTGATCCCCATCAGCCTTGCCATGGAAATCTCGCGCGCCGAAAGCGAAGAGGCGCAAAACCTTCTTCTTGATGCCTACGAGACCGGTAAGCTGCGCGGCAAGAAACTGGCGTCGGTTCGCCGACTTCTCGATCTCCGCATGCGCGGACGCAGCAAGTCCATGACGTCAGGAAAGTTTGGCAGGAAAGGCGCTAATCGCAAGCTGACAGCCAGCGACCTGATGCAGGTCTATCAGCGCGAGGCCGAAAAGCAGCGTCTGCTCGTGAAGAAATCTGATTTCACACAAACCCGCCTTCTCTTCATTGTCGAGGCGATCAAGGATTTGCTCACCGACGACGGGTTTCTGACCCTACTGAGGGCCGAAGGGCTCGAAACCATGCCCCGAGCTCTGGCCATGCGGATCGCAGGGGAAATCGATGACTGACTGGCCATCAGCAGAACGGCTGCCCGCTGATCCCGGCGCCGACAATCGTGTCCGGCTAGGCTTCGAGCGCCAGTCTGTGACACTGCGCATCGACCAGCTCGTGCCCCTGAAGACATTGCGAGAGGGCGTTCGGGAAAGCCGCAAATATGCCCAGATCGTGAGCTCGATCAAAGCGATCGGCTTGGTGGAAGCTCCTGCCGTCGTCCCCAACCCCAAGAATTCAGAGCAATACTTCCTCCTCGACGGCCATTTGCGCATCGAGGTGCTCAAGCAGCTCGGCATCGAAACGGTAGACTGCCTCGTCGCCAATGATGACGAGACCTACACCTACAACAAGCGCGTCAATCGCTTGCCTCCGGTGCAGGAGCATCGGATGATCGTTCGGGCCATTGAGCGCGGCGTCACTGAAGCTGTGATTGCCGACGCGCTCGGCCTGGAGGTTGGATCGATCCGCGCGCGCTTCCGCCTGCTCGACGGCATCTGCGACGAGACGGCGGACATGCTCAAGGACACCAATTGTTCGATGAGGGTGTTCGACATGCTGCGCCGCATGTCGCCGATGCGCCAGATCGAGGCGGCGGAACTAATGATCGGCCAGAACAATTACTCGCTGATCTTTGCACGCGCACTCTTGGCGGCCACGCCGGAAGATCAGCTGACAGCGCCAGCGAAAAAGGCGCGAAAGAACGATCTGGTCGGTCCGACAAGTCAGCAGATTTCCCGGATGGAGCGGGAGCTTGCCACTCTCCAGACGCAGGTGAAGTCGGTGGAAGACAGCTACGGGATCGACAATCTACACCTCACCTTTGCGCGCGGCTACGTTACGAAGCTGCTTAGCAACGCCCGAGTGGTTCGCTGGCTGTCGAACCATCGGCAGGAATATCTGTCTGAGTTTCAGCGCATCGCGGAGATTGAAACGATCGGATCGATTACCGCGTCCTCGCCACCGGAATGATATGACGGGAGCGTAGCAATTGTAAGTCGGGACGAGCGGCTCGCTTGGGAAGTACCGAGATGGACACCGCCTAACATCATGCATTGTTAGGTTTGTTCCTACGGTCGGCTCAACACCAGACGATTAGGCCGTTCTTGAGGAAGAAGTGCGCCCGGCACCCATCGTTGACCCAGATCGAGGGATGCAATGTGGGCAGTCCTTTGTCGTCGACCGTTAGGTCCCAGCGCGGTTTGATACCGGGAAGCAGCATGACCTCTAACCGGCGGCCACATCCGCACGGGCAGACGAGCCCTGCCGACCAAAGAGTGCCGGCTTCTCGCGCCACCGCGAGATCATGGGGTGGCAGGCGCTCGGGAAGCTCATCACCCTCGAAGTAAATTGTGCGTCGCGGCTTTGGTTTGCGGGAAAACAGCCCGACGAACCATTCGCGTAATCTGTTCCAAAACGTACTAATCATAGATCACCCCAAAGCAGGCAGACCAAGCAATGGCTCGAGGGCGCCGCGTCCGAGCAGCGGGTTCGGAGCGCGCTCGAACGCCGCTTCGGAGAACGCTTCCTCGTCGCCATCGGCCAGCGCGAACAGGGTTCGCGCATAGCGCGAGTTGCCGTCGTGGCGGAACGGAAACAGTCGAGCCACGCATTCAAGCATCGCCGCGCTGGCGGCACGCATGTTGAGTGCGATCACTGACGGCGCTTCCTCTGGCGCGCCCTTAATGTAGCCCTCGCGTTGCTCAGCGGCGAATCGCTCGGGATCCGTGCGTGCAAGATACTCAGCCCGCAGCGATGCCGGGGTATAGACCGCCCGATCGCCGAGGGTCGAGCCACCGGGCTGGACGTAATCGATCCGGCCCATCACCTCAATGATCGCCAGGGTTCCGTCGACAAGGCGCCGCGTCGGGATCGTCACGCCCATGTCAATCAGCGGGATCATAAAGGCCTGTGCGATTAGGTCAGCGATTTGCCTGCCTTCGGAAGAGTCGACGCAGGAGAAGAGGACATCGGCCTGGGCAGCGGCGATCGCCGCATCACGCTGAAAGATGTTCTCGCAGATCTGGGTAACCTGGAGCGTTGGGCGCACCCGAGCGAGCGCGGCTGCGAACATCTCGACCTTCGGCGCCGCTCGGGCAGCATCGTCCGTTGTCGAATAGAGGATGCGGTTGAGATTCTTGGCTTCGACGTGATCAAAATCGATCAAGGTCAGCGCCCCAAAGCCCATGCGCGCGGCCTGCTCGGCGATGATTGAGCCAGTGCCGGACACGCCGATTACGCAAGCGTGAAGGGTCGACAGCGTGCGGGTCATGTCAGAACCGAACGCCATGGCCGAGGTTGGCGTTCCGCCATCGTCCCAAATCCTGATATCGTCTCCGGCGACGATCACTCGCGCGACGTCGCGGGGCTGGAGATCGGGCTGGTAAAGCCGTGCGCGGATAATGCCGGGTGCGATCATGATCGCCGAACCATGCCCTGCCGCTGGCGCAGAGCCACTCCAGCCCTCGAAGATACTGCCGATCGTAGTTCGGTCGCTAACGTCGTCGGTGCGCGAAAAACATGGAAACCCGCCCGGGTGCGAATGAAGCAGTATGATCGAAAGGCCGTCATCTTCGGCGCGATCGATCGCTGCGGAAAGGAGTTCGCCAGGCCAGCTGATATAGTCTGGGCGACGAATTGCGCAGGCGTCATGCGGCACGAGAATCGCCTCGACCACCATCAGGCGGGAGCGTACTGGCGCGGCATCACGGCACAGCAGAATAGCGGCCCCTTCGTTGCCGTCATGCGCCAACAGGTGTGCGAGCAGTGCGTCGTACGTCAGGCCCGGAAGTGCCAGTTCATATCCGTTAGTCATGCTCTACTTCCCGCAAAATTGCGGCATCGACCAGCGTCAGATGCGTTAGGACATTGTCGACGTTAGGTCGCCATGGCGCGACCGAACCGCGATGGCGCGACCAGCGTTGGAAATTCTGGCCACGAATAGCCATTCGCGCCTCAGTCTGGCCGATCATTTGGCCGTTTTCCAGCGACAGATGGGGCAGGCAATAAAACATGTCGATTTCCGCGGTAGGGTAGCTCGGCGGGATCTCGAGCGCGATAGATGCGCTGCGCGCTGTCAAGCCGACGGGAAGCGAATAGTTATGGAGAAGTAGCCACCGCCGGCCGCTGTCTACAATCGTCTCCCATTCGAGACCACGGGCGTCGAGACCGATCTCGTCGGTCGTCAGCAAACGGAAATCGCGCCTAAGCACTTCGTCGACCTCGCCATTGTTGATCTCGCGTGGTGTCAGACGAAGCTTTTCAACGCCTGGTGCGCGAAGATCAACGACATCTTCCAGCGAGACTTGCCTCTTACTGTCGGCGGCCTTGAGTACGATGATCCACCCTTGGTCGGGATCGAATCCCGCCTTAAGCAGTGCATCACGAACGCCGATCATTGGAGCTTCCGATGTAATCTGCACCCCTTGGACGTTGAGCTTCCAAACCGAACGCTTCGAATAGATATTCTCGACGCCGAGATCAGCCAGTTTGACATGCCCATCGTCGGTGATAAGTTCGTCTTCGACTTCTTCGCGACGCAGGTACAACTGCGCAGCGGGATCGATCTTGCCAAGCGTGCGGATAGTGCTAGCGCCGATCCGGTGCTTCGGCCAGGAAATCGAACGGTCGTTGAGCACAAACCGGAACAGGCGGTCGGCCTTGACGACGATGAAGCGCGCCGAATCGGCGCCCTTGATCGCCACCGTTTCATCTGCGCGAACTTCCTCGACATCGCCGGAGGCTAGCCATTGAAGGACAACATATTCGTCGCGCGGTGAGGCGTCGCATAGTGCAAGGATTTGTTCGCCGGTCGGTGTCGGATCCGAAATCGCGATGGGGCGGAAGTTGAGGTTGGTATCGGCGACTTCAATATAGAGCGCGCCGCGTTCTGTGAGATCAGCAAGGTCGGTCATATCAGCGACTCCGTTGCAAAGGTGGATTCCAATTGCTATGTTGCAATTATGGAGTAAGCGAACCGCGATTGCAAGAGTGAAATCTAATGTCGAAATCGGAATTCAAGAGTGAGGCCTTTTTCGCGGCGCTGGACAGCGCGCGATTGGCACAACGGCTCAATTGGAAGCAGGTCGCAGAGCAGTCGGGCGTCAGCGCTTCGACACTCACTCGGATGGCGCAGGGCAAGCGGCCCGACGTTGATAGCCTCGCTGCATTGGTGGCCTGGTCGGGATTGAGCGTCGATCCATTTGTGGGGGGCGGCTTGCCGCCAAACAATGGTCATTCGTTGCCGCAGATTACAAGCCTGCTATACGCCGATGCGAGCCTATCCGAGGACAGCCGGGACACGATTATCGAGATGATCACGGCTGCCTATGCGCGCTCGCGTCGGACGTCGGAAGTTGGAGGAACGTGATGGACGAGCGGCAGCGCAAGGCGATTATGGAAATGCTGCTTCGCCGGACTGACGAAAACACGCAGTCCGATGAGATGGCGAAGAATTGGTTGATCGAGGAGGGGCTTCTTGATCAGGCGGGCAAGCTTCGACCGCAATTCGGCGGCGAAGGCGACAAAGAGGGTGAGGATTGATACGCCATCGCTCAGGGTTCGTCCTTGGTTTTCATGGGTGCGACGCCGCTGTCGCAGAAGCGATTCTTGGGGGCGATCCAATGCGGATCAGTACTCGAGACTATGACTGGTTAGGGCCGGGCGCCTATTTCTGGGAGGGTGATGCTGATCGCGCGCGCGAATGGGCCGCTCAGCGGGTGGCGGAAGGTTCCTATGATGCACCGGCGGTGATCGGCGCGATCATCGAACTTGGCAATTGCCTCGACCTCACAATTCGGAGTCATCTCGATCTGCTGGCGGCAGCGCATGCTTCACTCAAAGCTGCCTTCAACCGAGCCGGAAAACCGATGCCAGAAAATCGCGGTGCGCCGAAGGCTGGAGGCGCTGCAGACAAACCTCTCCGTTATCTCGACTGCGCGGTGATCAAACACTTGCATGACAATCTTGAAGCAGATGCGCGTGAAAAACGCCTGCGCGGTGAAGTGCCAGATCTGGAGCCTTTCGACACCGTGCGCGGCTTGTTCCATGAGGGAACTCAGCTTTATGACGGCGGCGGGTTTTACACACACACTCATGCTCAGATCGCAGTGCGTTCTACTGGATCGATTCGCGGTTTCTTCCGGCCGCGCTGACCTAGCGACCTAGGATCCTCGGGGCCGTTTCATGATCGCAGTGAGCTCCGAGGAAAACGCCGCCGACACACGCGCGACGATATCGTCAACCCTACGTTGCTCTATCGACGACCCGTTATGGGTTGGACGATGAGCCGGGTGCGAGGTGTGTTGCTGCGGTTGTGGGTCGGTCATGCGAGCCCTTTCATCGTGGGGTGTAATGAGGATTCAGGTCGGCGTCGAAATAATGCTTGCGCCGCACCCAAACGAAGCCTTCGTTACGGGTGAGTATGGCGACATCTATGGGGCCGCCGACCGTTTCCATGTCGGTGGAATAGCGTCTCTTGCGCGAAGTCAGTTCGACTAACGAGAACGCCACTTCGCCCAGTTCCTTCTTCGACATGTGATTCACCACTGTCTTGAGCGTCTCTTCCGAGTTGCGCTTGAGCTGGTCGAGTCCGTCTTTGAACTGCCGTGCTGCGGCGGCCCGGATTAACTCGCCTTGGTCCTCATCAAAAGCATCGCCAGCCTGGCCAACAACATCGCTGACCATTGAGGTGGCGATCTTCTCAAGCGCACCTTCGAAGCGCTTGTCGATGCCAAGGATGAAGCGCTCCGGCATGTCTTTCTGGGCGAAGGGAACAACAGCGGCTGTTTCGCCGCGCCGATCGATATCGACGAGCGTGCGGTTCATAGTCCGAGCACGGCCAAAATAAACACCATCAAGCTCCAGCGCAAAAAGCGTTGGGAACAGTTCCTTACTGCCAAGGCCGGCGAATACGAGGCCTGTGTAGGCCGCCGACCGGATATCTGAGCGCAGAATTGCCAACATCAAGCGGTTCAAAGATTCGTTCAACCTAGCGTTTACCGCAACCCCGAAGACTTGGAACCGTTCGCTGGCAGCTTTATCGACATGTTCGCCATATTCCGCGACGAATTGATCAAAGGTGATGTCTTCAAGATAGGCAGGTGTCAGAATGCGTCGTTCCGCCTCAGCAGTGCGCTCTGCGATTCGGCGCGCCAGGAATTGCTCAGGCGGTTCAGCGTCCTTCTTTTTCTTCTTCCCGCCGATCACAACATCAAACATGTGCTTCAGCAACATGTCGCCAAAGCGGTTCAACTCGGAGCCAACCATGCCCTGGAAATGCTCGAGTTCGTCCGCCTTTTCGCGTTCGAAACCTAGGAGGAATTTCTCGAAATCGGGCCAAACTTGCACGATGCCCTCGAACCCGACTGTGGTGATGGTTTCACGATAGCGGCGGACGATCACCTCGAGCGGAGCATTCATGAACAGTGCATTGTTGTAGATCATCAGGCCAATCGGGTGGTAACGCGAAAGCTGAAAGATCTTCTCGGCGGAATCGTAAGTTTTCGAAGATCGCGGCCCGGCCAAGGTGACGATACTATCGGCCGCCAAAGCCACGGCGGTGCGATTGAGAATAGCGATCTCGGCTGTCATTGCCCCAAGTCTACCAATCTAACCGCCTATCGCGACATGACCAATGCCAGTGCGAAAGAGGCACATGGGGCGCCGACGCAGCAATTCCCCTGCTCCGATGTGATCGACAATTTCCAACAATGCAAGACTGTTAGTTGCCGATGCTGTCGACATCTCGTCGTCGCATGATCAACTGCAGCTGTTCTAATCATCGGGTGTCAAACTCGCCAATACGGGCGAGGTTTCGAAGCACAACAACCTGTCTGTCGCGAACCGCCATCAGCCGCTTGCGCTTGCTGCTGATGCGATCGCCAAAGCTTAGCCTCGCTTGCCTGAACAGATCGAACAGAGCGGCGCATGTAATCGGATCTTGACGCCATTCCGACATGGCGAGTTGGAGCAAGCTTTCGAAAAGGAAGGCGCGCTCGTCGTCGGTTGCGGCGGCCAGTGCTGCGCGGATCATCCATATGGGTGCGGTACGCAACTCAATGGTCGCCGCCTGCCAGAGCAAGAATATGATCAGGGGGATCGTAAACAGAAGGCCGATGTAGCCCGAGCGAACGGGATCTTCGGCGAATAGCCACCTTGCCAGTATGACCGAGCATGTCAGGGAACCGGCAGTAAGAGCAATGGCGGCAAGAATTCCGGTCCAGCGCCAACGGCGGATAACTGAGAATGCGATCCGCTCGATCAGAGTTGTGTTCGGAAGCGCGATGAAGCGCAGGCCGGACTCGGTGCGTTGGATGTTGGTCATGGTGGGCCTTTCAAAACGACGAAGTGGGAAAAGAGCCTCGAACCACCAAATCAGCGCTGAAGCATCTACGAAGGATCGAACCCGCTGCCGGTCGCCCCAGGAACATGATGATCATGGCTGCGATGGGCATGGTGGTCGTCCCAGCAGTCCAGATTCTGGCCAAAGGGATTGCCTCCGACATCTACGCCGCCGAGGCTCGGCCCGGTCATGGGGAGCCCGGTCGCAGGGTTGATGGAAATGCCCTCGTCAAAGGAGGCTCGCGGCGGGTCACTTGATCCTGCGAATAGATCAGCAAGCCATTGAAACAATCGCATCGGTTTCTCCTGTTGTTGAAGGTCTTCGGCGGTTTGAGAGCGGTGGCCCTGCCCTCATGTTCACACGTTCACATGCGCACAGCTTCACAGGCTCGCATCACCACACCCCCCTTTCTCCCCTCCCGGCTTTGGGATCGACTATTGCCCGATTGGGCTCTCGCCGTACTTGCGGAGGACGTCGTCGAAGGCTTCGGCCATCAGATCCTGAAGGCTGAGACCATGGCGCCGGGCGCAGGTGTGCAGGGCAAGGGATAGCTCGGGCGAGAAGTAGCCGGAGATCGCCTTGCGACCGACGCGGCTTGGCGGGGTCAGGATCTGCGCGACCGGCGATGCCGGTGCAGTCTGGACCGTCGCCTCATCCGTGGGCTTGCGATCGGCAAGATTGGCAAAGCGGTTCATGCGGTCTTCCTCTGCTGTGCCGGGGTCTGTGGGCGCGTGGACATGTGGAGTTGTTCACATGTCCACATGTGAAGTTGTTCGATCTCGCTTGCCGCCTTTCCGCTAGGATCGAGCTCGAACACGGTCTGCCCGCCAGCAACTGCATGACGATAGGCGGCGCGGTCCGGCAGGACGATGGGACACGTCCGACCGCCGAACCCTGCCACCAGCTCGCGGGCATCGGCATAGATGTGCGGGGCGTGGGGCGGACCGGCAGTGAATACAACAAAGGCAGGGCGGGACAGCAGCTCGACCAGTTGGATCGTCGTGCGCATTGCCGCGAGGTCGAACGCGCTGGGGCGGCAGGGGATCAGCACCAGATCAGCACATTCGGCTGCCTTGCTGGCGGCAAGATCGGCGTGTGGCGGGGTATCGATGACAATCAGCTCAGCCCCCTGCGCGGCGGCTGCTGCGATCTTCGCCGGGATGCGCGGCGGGGCGCTGTCGATCACCTCGGGAGGCGCGCCTTGCCGCCACTCTGCCCATTGCGAGGCGCTGGCCTGCGGGTCAGTATCGATCAGCAAGCTGACCCGCCCTGCACGGGTAGCAGCGGCGGCGAGATGAATGGCGAGCGTGGTTTTTCCAGCGCCACCCTTCTGACTGATGATGGCGACAGTTCGTGTGTGGGCATATGAAGGCGTGGTCATGTGCGGCGGTCCTCATGTTCACATGTGGGCATGTGAGGCTGTGCGATTGTGGTCGTGGGCGGGTGTCGACATGGTCAGCGCCCGCGCTCAAGGTCGCGCTCTCGCTCGAGTTGGCGCTCCCGGTCCATCTCCCGGTCGCCAGAGACCCGTCCGGGTTCGCTGCGGTAGAGGGACTTTTCGAGAGTGATGTCGCGCTCCTTGTTGGTCAGCACCGCGAGCGCGAACTCTGGGCCAAGCTTTTCAGCAAGTTTTTTCAGGTCCTCGGACATGGCCGCGACCTCTTGCTGATTTGGACGGTCCGCGTTCGTATCCCCGCGGGCGGTCTCGAGCGCACTGGTCTTGGCGCCGGAGCGGGCTTCGACCTGACGCTCGACCCGGTCGGGGTTGTCGGTCACCAGCGTCGCGTTCTCCGCGATCCGAGTCACGGCGACCAGGAAGGAGGCCGAGGTGTTGAGCATCCGCTCGCGCTCGGACATCATGATGATGCCATTTTGCGCGGTCATGCCCTGCGCGACATGGACGTTAATGGCGTAGGCTAAGTCGAGCCGCTCCAGCATGGGATCGCCGCGCGGCAGTTCGTGGAGTTTGCCGTCGCCCGCCGTCACGATGATGGTGTTGCCGTCGATCCGCGAGACATGGGCTATGTCGCCATTGAGCAGCCCCCGCGTGCCATCCTTGGCGGTCCAGCGGATGCGGTCGCCTTGGTGGAGGGCGATTTCCTTGCGCTCGAAGATGGTGACTGCGTCGTGCTTGAGGTTGCGAGGCAGGCGGTCCGGATCGAAGCGCCGGACTTCGCCATTGGGCATGGCTAGCTCGACCTTACCGTCCTTGACGCCGATAACGGTTCCGCGCTCGCCACGCGCAAATCCCTGTCTGGTGAGGTTGGTCTCGAAGGCGACGACACGCCCCTCCTGATAGCCCTTCAACTGCCGCGCGCCCTCGCGGGTGATGGTGACCCGGTCGAGCACCTCGAGCTTGATCCCCCGCGCGCTAATCTGGCCCCGTTCGATCAGTGAGACCTGCGCGGCGGCATTGCCCGCGCTACGCATCGCGCGCCCTGCGGCGAGAAGGATGGTGTTGTCGCGCTGCTCCTTGGGCAGGTCGGCCCACATATCGGCGGCGATGCCCGCGATCTTGCCTGGCGCAACTTCGATGGTCGCAGGTTTGAGTGCGGCGAAGGCTTGGGCGACATCACCCTGTTCCAGCGCGCGGTTGATAGCCTGCATCTGCGGGGTCTGCGCCCGCAGGTTCTCGGTGATCTGGCTTTGCCTGAGATCTTGCTGTTGAATCTGGGCAAAGGGCTTGCCCGCCTCGATGGCCGGCAGTTGCTTCACGTCGCCGGCGAGCACCAGCTTACCCACGTCCATCTGGTTGGCGAGGGTGATCAGCCTGGCGAGCCGGTCCGTGCCGATCTGACTCGCCTCATCCACCATCACCAGCGCACCGGACAACTCTGCCCGCGCCGCTGACACCTTTTCCGCGCTCGCACTTCCGTCCAAAACTTGGCGGTACCGAGCCAGAAACGCATCTACGGTCGATGCCGGACTGGCCGTCTTCTCCCCAAACTCCCGCGCAATCCGCCCCACATGGGACAGCGCCACAACCTGCCGCCCCTCCTCACGCGCAATGGCCGCAACCGGAGCCAGCGCCGCCGACTTCCCCACACCCGCGCCGCCCTGAATAAGGTGCACGCGGTCCTTCGATGTGAGGATCGCGACGCCAACCTGCTCCTGTCCGGTGTTGAGGCGGCGAAGTCCGATGGCCCGCGCTTGCTCCTGCAGGCGCGCGACGATGCCGTCCGGTTTCGCGATGGGCTGAACGCTGTCCTTGCCCGCCAGTGCCAGGCCAATGACCTTGGTCTCCATGGCCAGCGCCTGCTCGGTGGTAAGCATGCGGTCGCGATCTGCCGGGCCGCTGCCGACTAGCAACCCGCGTTCCTGTAGCAGATCGATCCGAGCTTCGATCATGTCGACCGTGACAGGCCCCTGCCGTTCGAGTGCGGTGCGGATCAGATCATTGCGGGAAAAGGCCGCCTCGCGTTCGCCTAGCTCCCGTGCGGCAGAGGCGACCGCCTGCGCGGCGGCAAAGACCTTGGGTTCAAGTCGTCCAAGGCGTTCGGGCACCAGCGGATCACGATCGCGTGGGGTAAGCCCCATGGCACTGGCAATCACCATGCCACGCTCACCGATCCCGCGCACACCTTCGACGACCCGTGACCAGACGGTCTGCTCGCCCGCCGTTCGTGCCATGGCGTTTTCGATCAGGCGCGCGGGATCAAAGCCGATGGCGCTGGCGGTCTCTTTCCAAGCGGCGACCTGCCGCGCTGTATCCGGCTCAGGTTCTTTTCCGCGCCGGGTGGAGAGCGCCGCCAATTCGCGTTCGCGGGCGCTGCCGCGATCCTCCTTGGCCAGTTCGGCTAGAATTTCTGCGCGGCGCGTCGAGAAAGCCTCAACTGCTTCGCGGGTCACACCCTTGATCTCGAATGCGCCATCAATGGAGTTGCGGGCAGGAACCGTTCCGTAGCCCAAGGCTTCGACGCGGCTGCGCAGTTCGGCATTGTGGACCGCCGACAGAACATGCTGCGCGCGGTAAAGCTCATCATTGCGGACCGCATGCCATTTCCCATCCGAGGCTTTGGTCGCGTTGGCGATGACGGCGTGGATGTGTAGCTGCGGCTCGCCGTTCCGGTTCACGTCATGCAGGAAGGTCGCGGCGATGAGGTTGCCGGTGCGTTCCGGCACCTGCCGTCCTAGGGCCGCATCCCAAACGCGGGCTTCGACGACATTCTTCTCCGCCCAACGCAATGTTGCGGTCACGGAGTCCTTCAACGCCTCGACCAGACGCATGTCGCCGCCCAGCATCGCCACCAGCGATACGGACTTCGATGCCGAGAAGGTGAGGTCAACGCCGGGACGGTGAACTCCGTCTTTCCCCTGGATCACTGATCCGTCGGGCAGCCTGCCCTCGAGCGCGGCGGCAAAGGTCTGTTCCTCCACCTTGCCGGCTAAGCCCAACGCCTCGGCACCTTTTCCGAACCACGCGCTGGCGTCCTGCGTCTGGTCGGCAGTGTAATAGTTGTCGGCCGAGTAATACTCCGCCGCCGACGAGGCCGATCCGACTGAGGCAAGCGTAATCATCGCCGGTCCTCGTGGGCAATGACGCGTAGGCCAAGGTCGCGTTCCTGCTCAGGCACCCGGCAATCGGTAACGCCGTACTTGCGTGCGATCAGCCGACACATTTTCGCAGGGTGGTCGATCAGCTTGCCAGACTGCCAGACCGACCAGCCATCGAACTGGGTAGGCAGGATTGTTGCAATGAGCGCGCCGATAAAGAGCGCCAAGCCACCGCATGCCGACAGAAACTTGAGCGACAGAAAACGGTTGTCGCCGAGGTAGATGGATCTCATCTGCCGGGGTTCGCTGGCTAGCTTTATCGACCGATCCAGCTGCGCGGAAATCTTCGCCAAGTGCGGCTCGAGCAGCCCTAGCAGCTTGGGCTCCAGCGCATCGAAGGCTGACAGCAGCTCACCAGTCTGCGTCATGAACGGCGAGAGGCCGGCTTCATCCAGCTCGCGAAGCTCGACAATCAGCTTCTGCAGGGCGATGCGATTGGCTTCCTCGCCGCCGTTCCACTTCTCGGTCAGCTTGCCAAGCATCCGCGCATTGTCCGCTTGTGCCCGGTCCAGCTCCATCACCAGCTCCCGCAACTGGTGCACCAGCCCGCTGACTGTCGCATCGAGCTTGGGCGCAGCTTCGGTCTGGAAGGTCGGCCGACCGGCATCGTGCGCCTCAATCAGCTCCTGGATCGCCTTGCGCAAAAGCTCGGGCCGGCTGAGCGATTTTGCCTGCGCAACCCTGTCGAGAGCGGCAAGGACGCGATCCTCTACGGCAACATTGACCTGCGCCATCAGACCCTCCCCCGAATTGCGAGAAGATCAATGGGCCTAGAAGCTAAGTGATTGATATAGGCTTGTTCTAGAACTCCATGCTGCTGCACGCCACAGGTTCCGAGTGCTTTTTGGGCGCCCCTAGAACTGCGCCTAGGGCCTAGAATGGCTGATTTCTGCGGGTTTGCGCATACCTTGCCACCGCTGAAATTCAGCGTGGAGTGTGTAATTCTATATGCGCTGCTTCGATACTGACGGCCTGATTTTGAGGAGTCCTGACGTGGCTTGGCATTTCCTGCAGCGTGCCACCGGCTGAACAGCCGGATAGCGATTATCGCGTTCTGCACGGGGTTCATATGACGTCTCCGCCGAATATGTTGGGGTTTCCGGCCCGGTCGAAATCCAGGCCTGACATCGGGGTCGCTGGAGGCTCCGCCTCCCGGTTTAGTTCAGCGCAGTACCGCTGGTAAAAGCCGTAACTGAGCCGCTCGAACGGTGCGGCATTCGCGATCGTCTGGACGATTGGGAGGGCGGCATCGCCGATGGGCGCCCCACCGAGTGACCGCAGAACGATCGCCCTTTCGTAGGCGTGGAGGACGAAATCACAGAAGGCGGCCCCGTCTAGCCTCGTCAGCATGCCGCCAATGACCCGGGCATCTGGAGTGGTACAATGCTGCTCAACCAGTTGCCTGACCGGATCGTGCCAATGGTCGAAATGGCTGACCCAGCATTCCAGCCACACCGGCCAAAGGACCTGGTCGTCAGGAACTGGAAGTTGATCGCAGACCTCGTCCGCAGTCAGATCGTACATCCCCTCGAACAGCGCTGGCAGGGCAGCAAAGATCGGCTGCGGGTCAATGTCGCGCATCAGGATCGCGGCGGCATGACGCCAGCTCAAAACGGGGTCCCGCCCGGGCTTGTAGGACGGCCACCAGATGTTGCCCGCCTCCAGCTCTGCCCAAAGGCTTGTGGTTCGCGTTTCTGTCATGGCTGCACCTCCGCCGAGAGCTTCGCCAAGGCCGACAGACATGCACCTGCAAAGCTCTGGCCGGTTCTGTGGGCTGACACGTCCGGTTCGAACTGACGGTCCGGCAAGCTGCCCTCTGGAAAGCCCTTGGCAGCCTTGATCATGGGCAAGAGGCTGGAGGCGTTCCGCAGCAGCCCGTTTAAGCATTTCCTGCCTGACCTCGCACGGTAGCGGTGATCGCTTGGCAATCGCGCGTTGCGGTCGATGACGAGGATGCAAAGCGCCGCACGCTCGCGCCCCAGCCTTTCGCATGCCTCCGCCCAGGCCGGCTGCGACACATTGTGCCAGCGGCAGGCGATCGCCGATGCATCGACAAAATCTGGCCAGCCCGGTGCGCGGTTGGACGGGAGGAGGCTTCGATAGTCTTCGCTGGCAAGACTTGCAGCCAATGCTGGGGAGACCTCGTCCGAACGATCAGCGTCTGACGGGCGCTTACGGTTTTTGGATGAGTCTTTGACAGGTATATTGGGTGCGAAGATTTCTTCCGTCCGGACGGAAGATTTGGTGTCACCAGAGGGAAGTTCTGGCTGCACCAACAGCGCCTCAAGCATGCACTTCAGGGCTTCCAGCTTCTCGGCAGAGCTTATGCGGGACACGCGCCCTCGGGGGAGAATCCGTTCTGCCTGCTCGATCAATGCAGCCGCCTGCGTCGCGCGGATCTCGCGGCCGAGCATGACAATCTCGTGCCGCAATGAAGCAACCGCACGCTCATGCAGTTCCATGGCCTCAAGCCGGGCTTTCCATCGGCTATAGCTATCGATGAGCGGACGCAGGCTGATTCCAGCGAGGCTGACGATGACACCGTCACGTCGCTGACCAGTGCGGCGCGCATGAGGAACATGGGTCCGCTCGATGAACCCGCCGCGTTCAAGCTCGGCTTCGGCGTTGTGCAGGACCTTCGTCGAGATACGCAGCGTCTGAGCCGTGGTTTGCGGTTGCTCCCACACCCCGCAAATCTTGCCGCGCTCAAAGTCGGACGATCGGCAGCCGAGGAGGTAGTGCTTCAAAACCCGCACCGCAGTCGCTGACAGGTATTCCTCCCGGCAAGTCCCGGGCGCGATCTTCTCGATCAGATCAGCAAGGCTGAAGTGGGTGACGCCGGGTGGAAGCCCGTTGTGTGCCAAAGAGATGCTCATGACGCACCTCCCGCAAGGATTGCCCTTGCGCCCGATTCTCCGGTCGCGTAAACGAGAGAAATAGCCGCAACGCTATTGAAATGACCGCTGCGAAGGGTGCCAGCCCTTCCGGCGGTTTTTCGTTCCTGGTCTGGCGGCCTGCCTACTGGCTTCGTCGCGCGCCAATTCCGACCAAACATGCACGTTTTCAGGAGGCTGAAAGTGCCCGCTCGTACAAATCGCGTACAGCCAGCCTCATACAGAAGGCTGTTTCTACAACCAAAACAGCTAACTATCTGATTTGACCGACTCCCTTCACACGGGTGGGGTCACAGGTTCAATCCCTGTCGCGCCCACCATAAATCCCTTTGAATTATAGGGAATTTATGGACCTCCACTGGAGGTGGTTGCGGCAATTCTTCCCGTTCCACGAAGATTTAGGCCGCAATCGTCGTTCGCGCGCAGATAATTCCGATGACGTCATCTGCCGCTAGCGCCTCCCTCGGCGCTTGATCCTCGCCACCGGTTCGGCGTGGCTCAGGCGGGTCATGCGTGGATGGCGGCCTTGGCGGTTTCGAGGGAACGCGCAGGTTTGCGACAGTGCAGCACTGAGGCATTGCATAGGGCCTTGACCGTTACGGCCAAAGCGTTCGCCCAACTATCACCATAACGGATTAGAAATACTTTGTCACAAATAGCCAAGTGATTGGAGTTTCGTGATTTAAGCGTTCATCATCCTGTTGAGTATAATTCGTCCCAGTAAAAAGTCGAGTAATTACAAAACTGAAGCGTGAAATCGAAGTGGCCATGCATTAGCCATTACTGACTGGCAGGGATCAAGAAACCTCGATAGTTGGATTAATGGATTAATGGGGGGTGATATGTCTGTTGGTACTTCGCGCGCTTTTGCGATCACTCCTTTGAACAGGCGTATCTCGGCCAAAGCCGCGCCCTTGCTTAGCTCTGCTGCACTGATTCCGGTGATCTGTGCCGTTATTGCGGGAAGCGTGTTGATCATGCCGGGTGTTGCCTTTGCCCAAGCTGCTGGCGGGAACGGCGGCAATACTGGCGGCGGCGCAGGCGGGGTTACCAACACGCTTCCGGGTAGCATCGGCGGATCGGGTAGCCCGGGTGGTGGGTCCGGCGGCGGCGGTGGCGGCGGCGGCGCGGGTGATATTGGCGGAACCGGCGGAACCGGGCAAAGCACTAGTGCTGGCGCAGGCGGCGGGGAAGGGCAGGCCGGCCAGAATGCCACTGATGGAAGCGCCGGCGGTGGCGGCGGCGGTGGTGGCGGCCTGTTGGTCGCGGTCAACAGCGGCGCGAACTTCGACTTCCTCTCATTCACTGGGCAGGCAGGTGGCAATGGCGGCGCAGGCGGCATCTTTTCCGGCGGCGGCGGTGGCGGTGGCGCTGGCGGCGGCACGAGCTTTATCAGTCTGCTAGGCAACACCAACTATACGCTTGGGTCGGCTGTCGTCTATCGTGGCGGTAGTGGCGGCGCGGGGGGAGCAGGCGGCGCCTTTGGCCAGGGCGGCAGCGGCGGCGATGGCGGAACCGGCATCGTCCTTGGGGTATCAGGCAGTTTCACCGTGGCCGGAGACCTGCAGGGCGGTGTTGGTGGCAATGGCGGCACCGGTGCGACTCGCGGTAACGGCGGCGATGGCGGCGCGGGGCTAGACTTTGCTGGCGGATCGCTGGTCGTGTCCGGCTCGATTCAGGGTGGCAATGGCGGCACGGGACTGGTTCCTGGTACAGGCGGGATCGGCTTGATCGGGTCTGGCCTTACGATCAACAACACCGGCACCATCGCAGGCGGGGTGGACGGCGGCCTGACGACGCGGGCGCTGGCCATGCGGCTTTCGGACAGCAATTCCATCACCAATATCGGCACGCTGACCGGCGGCGTTGAGATTGCTTCGGGCACGACCACCTTTGATCTGGCAACCAATCAGACGCTGGCCAATATCATCTTGGGCGCAGGCGCGCTCACCAAATCGGGCGCTGGCACGCTGACGCTTTCGGGGGCGAATACTTATGCCGGGTTGACCACGTTATCGGCAGGCACGCTGATAATTGGCAACAACACCGCGCTCGGCATCACGGCGGCTGGCACCACGGTTGAAAGCGGCGCTGCCTTGGTGTTGCAGGGCCCGTCCAGTTCCCTCAATGTAGACGAGGCCTTGACGCTAAGCGGAACGGGTGTGGGTGGCACCGGCGTGGTGCGGAGCACGTCCAATTTTAATACTCTTCTCGGCGCGATCACGCTGGCCTCTGATGTCCGGATCGAGGCTGATGCTACAGGCGGCCTCGACATCCGCAGCACGGTGTCTGGTGACGGACGGACTGTTACCTTCGGTGGTAGCGGCACTATCACAATGCAGGGAGCAGGAAGCCTCGCACTTGGCAGTGGCTCGGTGGTCAAGGAAGGCACCGGCATCCTCGGGCTTTTTCGCACCAACACCTATACCGGCGATACGCATATCAAAAGCGGGTTCCTGCAGTTCTCTGGCGGTTCGGCCTTGTCGGATACCGGTCGTCTTATCTTGGATGCTGGTACTGTTGGTCAGTCAATCTCCAATACGGAAACCATCGGAAGCCTCTCGGGGAGCGGGACTCTTCGACTTCAGAGCGGTGGTACGATCATTGTCGGCGATGATTCCAGCACGACTTTCAGTGGCAATATCATCCTTTTCAGCGACGGCACCGGCGGACTGACCAAGCGTGGCAGCGGCATGCTGACGCTGTCGGGGGCGAACACCTATGCCGGGCTGACCACCGTATCGGCTGGCACGCTCAGGGCCGCTAGCGCGACGGCGCTTGGCTCCACCGCTGCGGGCACCACGGTCGAAAGTGGTGCGACGGTTGAGATTGAGGGCGATATCAGCGTCGCCGAGGCATTCAGCATCGCGGGCAATGGTGTGGCCAATAACGGCGCGATCCGGTTCGTGTCGGGCATCCCGACGCTGAGCGGCGCGATCACGCTGACGGCGGATGCGCGGATCAATTCGGATTCGTCGTCTGGTTTTGCGGGCATTTCCGGCGGGATCACTGGCAATAACTTTAACCTGACCCTTGGCGGTAGCGGCCTCCTGCGCGTCAATAGCGTGATCGATATTGGCACTGGCGGGCTTACCAAGGATGGCGCAGGGACTCTGCTGCTGTCCCGGTCAAATACCTACACCGGGTTGACCAGAGTTCTGGCCGGCGCGCTGTCGATCACCAATCAAAATGCACTCGGCGATAGCAGCAGCGGCACGACGATTGAAGACGGCGGGATGCTGATTCTGGATGGATCTACTGGCGATATCAGGCTGTCGGAAGCCCTCACTCTCAACGGTGCGGGCCCGGCGGGCTTCGGTGCGCTGCGGAGCGCCGGTTCCAACAACTTTCTCAACAGTACTACGACCTTGGCCTCTAATAGCCGGATCGAGGTTGGCAGTAGCCTTTTGGTGTTTACAGCACCGATCACATCTGCGGGCACAGGCACGGGTCAGACCCTTACCTTTGGCGGTCCCGGCAATGTCAGCGTCGTTGCTGCTCTAGCCCTGGGCACGGGCGGTTTGATCAAGGAAGGCACCGGCACGGTTAGCCTGCAACGCGCCAACAGTTACACCGGCGATACGCAGGTCAGGGACGGCGTATTGGAGATCAGCAGCAGCGGTCTTGGCCTGTCGGACACCGGCCTCCTGACGATTGAAACAGGCGCCGCCGTCCATCTGATCGGGGCGATTCAGGAAACGTTCGGCAGCCTTTCAGGCGGCGGCAATCTGCAGCTATTCGGTGCCAATCAGAACGGTTCGGGCATCCGTTTCGGCGATGCGTCGAATACCACATTCAGCGGCGTGATCTCGTCTGACAGCGCTATCGCGCGGATCGATAAACGCGGGACCGGCACGGTGATCCTGACCGGGGCAAACACCTATGCGGGCACCACCCGGATCATCGAAGGCACGATCCAGCTTGGCAATGGCGGCACCACGGGCAGCCTTGGCGGCGGGGAAATCGAGAATTTCGGCGCTCTGGTTGTCAACCGTTCCAACGATCTAACGCTGGCCAATCTGATCAGCGGGACGGGCACTCTCACCAAAGAGGGCACTGGCATCCTCACGCTGACCGGGACCAACACCTTTACTGGCGGGATCGATCTGGCGGGAGGCACGCTGCGGCTGGGCAGCAGCCAGGCGTCCGGGGGGCTGGGTGCCGTCATCCGCACCACTGGTTCTGTCATCGATTATGCCGACAACATCAACAACGGCGCAGGGATCGAAATCAACTCGAACACCACCCAACTCCAGGTGTTGACCGGCAGTGCGTTCCAGTCAGGCGTTATCTCCGAAATCAATGGCCCGCGCGGGTTTGAGAAGATCGGGGCAGGCACGCTGAGCCTGACTCGTCCCAACAGCTTTACGGGCGATACATTGATCAGTGCCGGTGAATTGCAGGTCACGGGCGGTCAAGCGCTTTCGGATACCGGGCGTGTCACAATCGAATCCGGGGCCATGTTGCGGGTTGCCGTATTCTCGCAGGAAAGGATCGGTTCGCTGGCGGGCAGCGGCCAACTGCGCTTTGAGGCGGGTGGCTCTGTGATTGTCGGAGACGCCTCCGACACCACCTTCAGCGGTGTCATTTCGCAGGGCGGTCCAAGAGACGGCGACTTCATCAAGCGCGGCACCGGCAATCTGACGCTGTCAGGCGCGAACACCTATGAAACCGACACACGTATCGAGGCCGGCACGCTGACGATCACCAACGCGTCGGGGCTGGGCAGTACTTTTGGTGCGACCACGGTGATCGACGGCGCGACGCTGGCGATTTCGGGCACCAACCTCCAGATCAACGAGGCGCTGACCCTGTCGGGCACAGGCGTTGCCGGTGCCGGTGCCCTGACCACTGGCGGCTTTGTAGTCCTGAACGGCGCGATCACCCTTACTGGTGATACGCTGATCAATGGTGGGACGGCTCGGCTCAGTCTGCTGCGCGATATTACCGGCGATGGGCACACCCTGACCCTTTCAAGTACGAATGAATTTGTCTTGGTTGAGGGCGCTATCAACACCGGCACTGGGGGCCTTATCAAAAACGGCAATGGTACGGTGACCCTGTTCGGCAGCAACAGCTTCACCGGTAATGTTGCGATCAATGATGGCAGCCTGTCCGTCGGCATGGGAGCCAGCAATACGATCGCCGATACGGCGCTGGTCACCATCGCCAGCGGCGCATCGTTTTTCACAGCTGCGTCCGAACGGATCGGCAATATTTCCGGCGCCGGGAGTGTGGGCGTGGGATCAGGCACCACCCTGACCGTGGGGGACGCCACCGATCAGACCCACTCGGGCAGCCTGTTCGTCAATGGCCTGGCATCATCAACTCTGGTGAAGGAAGGCAGCGGCAGGCTGACTCTGGGAACCCAATTCGGCTTTGATGGTCAGATCAATGTCAACGCTGGAACGCTGCAGTTCGGCACTGGCGGGTTTGGCGGTGTGGTCGGCAGCACGAGCCTCACCACGCAGATGTCGATCGCAGAAGGTGCGACGGTCGTATTCAACCGCTCGGCCAATCAGACCATCAACCGGACTTTGACCGGGGCGGGCACGATCCGTCAGATCGGCACCGGGGCGACAACGCTTGCGGGCAATGCCAGCGGTTATACCGGAGCGGCTTTCGTCGAAGCAGGGGCCTTGCGGGTTACCGGCGATTTCGGCGGCACGGTTGAAGTCGGTGGCAGCGGCACATTGGGTGGCACCGGCACGATTGCCGGTGCAGTGACGATCAACAGCGGCGGGACGCTGGCAGCGGGCCTCAGCCCGGGGACTTTGACGGTCGGCTCGCTCACGCTCAATACCGGGTCGATTACCAATTTCGAACTGGGCACACCGGGCCTTGCGGGTGGGCCGAACAATGACCTGATGCGCGTGACCGGCAATCTTGCGCTTAACGGTGGCACGATCAACGTGGCGCGCGGCACAGGCTTTGCGCGGGGCACTTACACCCTGTTCGAATTCGGCACGCTCAGCGGTGCGATCAACAATATGACGCTAAGCCCACTCAGCGGCGCTTTCCTTGGCACGCTGGCGTTAAGCGGCAGAACAGTGGTGCTCAATACCGTATCGGCCGGGGACCTGATCTTCTGGAACGGCACAACGACTTCGCCGACCGGGGCAGTGGTGGGTGGAAGCGGTACCTGGAACCTTACCAACAGCAACTTCACCGATCAGGATGGCGTGTTCAGCAGCGCATGGGCAGGCAACGGCTTCCAGGCCGTGTTTGCCGGTGCCATTGGCGGGACCGTCACGATTGCACCGGGCGTCACCCTTGCGCCGACAGGCCTTGCCTTCCGGACCAATGGGTATGTCATTGCCGGTGGCGATGCGGCATCGGGCCTTGCGTTCAACGGGCCGACCGGGATCGACACGACAAGCGGTGTTGGCGCAACCATTTCGGCCGCGATTTCGGGCACGGGATCGGTTGCCAAGACGGGCGCAGGCACGCTGACGCTGAGTGGAACCAACACCTATGGTGGCAGCACGACCGTGCTGGGCGGAACGCTGGTCAACTCTGGCACGATTGCCAGTGCGGTCGCCAACAATGCCACGCTGACCTCGACTGGCAGATTGCTGGGCGGATTGGCAAACAACGCTGGTGCGCAGGCCAATCTGGCAGGCACAGCCAATGGTACGATCAGCAATGCAGGGACAATCACGGTCACCGGCAATCTGGCCAGCAATGCGGCCTTGTCCAACGATCAGACTGGCCTTGTCACCGTTAATTCAGGTGCGACCTGGTCAGGGCTCACCTTTGTCAGCAATTCTGGCACCACTGCCAATGCTTTCACCGTCAATGGCTCCTTGTTGGTCAGCGGGAATTTCATCAACGCATCGAATTCACGCCTGACCATTGGTTCTGGGGGCAGCGTGCTGACCATACCTGCCATCAATCAGGCAGGGATTCTCAATGCTACGGGAGCGTTGATCACCAATGCCGGGACGATCAACAACATCGTCGACAATTCTGGGACCGTTAACTCTACCGGCAACTTGCAGGGCCTGCTGAACAACAATTTCGGTGCCTCGGCCACGCTGTCTGGCGCGGTTGCTCAGGTCAGCAATGCCGCATTGATAACAGTCAACGGCAATCTGGCCACGACGGGCGCAGTGACCAACATCGGCACAGGCCGTCTAACGGTCAATGCGGGCGCGGCTTGGACCGGGATTGCCAGTGTCTTGAACTCGAGCACCGCTCCAAATGCCTTCACCATCAATGGCAGCCTTGGCACGAACGGTGCGTTCTCCAACAATGCAAACGCGCAGCTCACCATTGGTGCAACCGGAACGCTTACTGCTGCGACCGGCATAACCAACGCCGGATCACTGACCTCGACCGGGACAATCAACGGTACCCTCACAAATGCGACGGGCGGTGCTGTCAATCTGGCAGGCGCACTGAATGGGGCGGTGAGCAATAGCGGGGCGATCACGTTGACTGGTGCCACGACCGGCATCGGCGCGTTTTCGCAGATGGCTGCGGGCAGCTTTGCCCTTGGCGGCTTCTCCACCAGCATCGGCAGCTTGGCTGGCGACGGTATGGTATCGCTGGGCGCTGCGACGCTCACCACTGGCAGCAATGGCACCTCAACCAGCTTTGGCGGGGTCATCAGCGGCAATGGCGGTCTTACCAAGGCGGGCGCGGGGACCTTTACCCTGACCGGCGTGAACAGCTATGCGGGCGAGACCCGTATCAACCAAGGCGGGCTGATCCTGGCTGCAGGCGGTGTGATTGCCGGGCAGGTGAACAACAGCGGCAGCTTTACCAACAGCGGCACCGTCACCGGGCAGGTGATCAACACCAGCGACTTTGCGTCCTCGGGCACGGTGCAGGGCGGGTTGATGCAATTGTCGGGCACGTCCACCGTATCGGGGATTCTCAATGGTCCGATCAGCAGCGCAGGCACGCTGATCGTGGATGCCAACCTTACCAGCAACGGCTTTGCGCAGACCAGCGGGGCGGGCCTGACGCAGGTTCTGGGCGGAGCCCGTTGGAGCGGGCTGAGCGGCTTCAACCATGCCAGCACCAACGCCACCGGATTGGTAATCGCCGGGGCGCTTGATCTCAGCGGAAACTTCACCACGCAAGCTGGTGCCACGACGATTATCGGCGGCGGCACCGGCACGTTGACCGCGACCGGCATCACCAATTTTGGCACCATCACCAACAACGGCACGGTGAACAGCGCTGTTACCAACGGGGGCACCAGCGCGGGCACGATCACCAACAACTTCATCTGGAACGGCGGCTTGGTGCAAGGTGCAGGCAGCGCCACCAATGCCTTCAGGTGGAACGGCTTCTTCCGCGTCGGTTCGGCCGGGACCATCACCAACAACGGTGCTTGGGACAACGTCACTGGCGTCATGTCCGAAGTGACGGACGGCCTGTTCCAGAACGTCGGCACCTTGACAGGTGGCGGGGTAAACGTGTCGGGTGCCACTGCGGTGCTTGCCAACCTTGCGGGTGGGGCGATCACGCTGGCAGACGGTGCGCTGCTGCGCGCCGACAGCGGTGGGACCATCACCAATGCCGGAGCGATCACGGCGAACGCCCAAGTCAATGCAGGCGGTGTTGCCCGCAACCTTGCAGGCGGCACGTGGAGCGGCCCACTGGCCATTGCGGCCAATGGCAGCCTGACCAATGCGGGGATGATCACCGGCACAGTGACCAACACCGGCAGCTTCACCTCGACGGGCACGTTGTCCGGCGCACTGGTGAACAATGCCTCTGGCACGGCCGCTCTGGCAGGCGCGCTCAACGGCATGGTCAGCAATAGCGGGGCGATCACGCTGACAGGCATCACCACCGGCATTGACGATTTTACCCAAGATACCAACGGCACGCTGGATCTTGGCGGCTTTGCGACCATGCTCGGCAGCCTTGCCGGAAGCGGCACGATCACACTGGGCACGGCCAACATCACGGTTGGAGGCAACGCCGCATCCACCCGCTTTGACGGCGTGATGACCGGCACCGGCGGCCTGTCCAAGACGGGCGGCGGCACGCTGGTGCTGGGCGGGGCCAACCGCTACACCGGCACCACCACCATTGGCGCAGGCACGCTCTCGCTCGCCAGTGGCGGCGCGCTGGCAGGGGCAGTGGCCAACGATGCCGCGTTCGGCAATGCAGGCAGCGTTGGGGGCCTTGTCACCAACAATGGCACGCTGGCCTCCACCGGCGCGCTGAACGGCGGGCTGGTCAATGCCAGCGGTGCCAGCGCCACGCTGGCCGGCGCGGTAAGTGGCAGTTTCAGCAATGCCGGGACGGTGATGGTCGCCAGCGGCACCACGCTTGCCGCATCGCCGCTTGCCAATGCCGGGCAGGTGCAGAACGAAGGTGCATGGACCGGCGACGTGACCAACAGCGCAGGCGCCATGTTTGAAAACACCGCCACCGGCAGCTTGACCGGCGTGTTCGACAATCGCGGCACGTTGCTCTCTGCCGGCACGATCACCGGCCGCCTGACCAACAGCGGAGGAGCGCAAGTGGCAGGCACGCTTGTTGGCCCCATCGTCAACAGCGGCGAAGTGCTGACCAACGGCAACCTGAGCCATACTGGCGAGGTGACCAACAGCGGTATGTTCATGGTCGGCGCGGGCACTTTCACGACGAGTGGGACATTCACCAACAGCGGTTCGCTTCTTGTGAACAGCGGCGCGACCATGGCGCTGGGCACATCCACGCAGGGCACATCCACGTTGGGCACAGCCACGCTGCGCAACAGCGGCTCTGCGGCACTGATCGATGTGGCAGGCACCTTGCGCGGGCGGATCGATCTGGCCAGCGGCACGCTGATTGGCCGGGCAGGCTCGCTGCTGGCAGGCGATGTGGTGATCGCATCGGGCGCAACTTTCATGAGCGGCGGGACGGTGACCGGATCGGCCACGATCAATGGCACGCTCCTGCCCGGCAACTCGCCCGGCACGCTCACGGTCAACGGTACGCTGGCGCTGGGTAGCAGTTCGACCACCGTGTTCGAGATGACCAACGCGGTGAGCGATCAGATCATCGTCAACGGCGCGGCCAGCATCGCCAGCGGCGCCACACTGGTGCTGAGCGGTGTGCGTGAGGCAACGCCGGGTCAATCCTATAGCCTGATCAGCACCACTGGCGGGATCACCGGCAGCTTCACCAATGTCGTCAAGGACCGCAGCGTCTTCGGCTTTATCCGGCAGGATGCAGACTCGATCGATCTGCTCGGCACGCTTACCCTGCCGACCGGGATCAGCGGGCAGGGCGCGGCCACGGTCAATTACCTGAACGAGCGTCTGCTCACTGGTACCGTCAGCGATGCCGGGCTTGCGCTCACCCCGGCCTTTGCGGCGCTCGATGGCTCGGCAGTGCTGCCCGTGGTCGCACGGCTCAGCCCTGAACCTTATGCATCTGCCGCCACGATGGCGCTGGAAAACGGGCTCGTGCTGGCCAAGACGGTGCGCGCGGTGGCAGTCGCAGGTGCGGATGAGGACAACGGCGGGCTGTTCGTGTTCGGTCAGGGCTTTGCCGCCGGGCGCGATATGGCTGCCCGGCCCATTGGCACGGCACCGGCTGCACAGGCGGGCGAAGGCTTCCTTGGCGGGATCGGCTATGGCACCAGCGCGCTGGGCCTGTCTGCCTTTGTCGGGCGGTCAAGCGTAAGGCAGGAAATTGCCGATCTGGGCGCACAGACCCGCGCCCGCGGCACCTTCTTCGGGGCCAAGGCGCAAGTGGCAGCAGGCGCCTTGCGCTTTACCGCTGCGGCCATCTTTGACCGGTCCGATGCCGATACCAACCGCGCCCCGGTCTCGGGCGCTGCACAAGGGCGCTATACGCTGCATGGGGAAACTTATGATGCGCAGCTGGCATTCGATCTGCCGATTGGCAGCGGCGGCCTGCACTTGCGCCCCTCGGCAGGCGTCACCTATTCGCGGGTGACGCGCGGGGCCGTGGCAGAAACCGGCGGCGGCGCGGCGGCACTTTCGGTCGTGCGGCAAAGCTATCAGGCCACCTGGATCAACGGCGATCTGGCACTGCACGCCAGCACCACCAGCGCGATCCAGCCGTGGGTTGGCGCAGGCGTGCGGCATCTGGCCAGCGGCGATCCCATCCGCGCCACCGGCACGCTCGCAGGCTTCGGCGGCCAGTTCACGATCGACGGCGCGCAGGCCCTGCGCACCTTCGCCCACGCCTCGGGCGGCGTCTCGGCCAATCTGGCGCCAGGCCTGTCTGCCTACCTCACCGGCGAAGTCGACATCGCACCCAAGGGCGGCGCACGGCAAGTCCAGGGCGGCATCCGCTACGCCTTCTGAACCCGGCCCGCTCCCGCCCGACCGCGTCTGGTCGGGCGGGAGCATGGCAGCCCCCGCAGCATGCCTCGCAGGTTGGCATCAACCGGTTTGGCCGCAGTCGCCCGGGAGGGCCTGCGGTGAAACTTTTCCGTGTATTTTGTGAAATGGTCGGGGAGATAGGATTCGAACCTACGACCCTCTGGTCCCAAACCAGATGCGCTACCAGGCTGCGCTACTCCCCGACTGTTGACGCCCCTAGTCTGATAGGCGCGCGGGGGCAAGGGGGTTTGCTTGCGCTTTTGCAGCACCGGCGCTCTCAACCGCGAATATGCCGATGATGGAGCAATACACTCCAGCATTTCGCACCTTTATCCCCTTCCCATGCGCCATAAACGCGATAGTCTGCTGGCCAAGAACAGCGCGCCGCGATGCGCGGGAGAAGGATGAAGCCGATGGACGATCTGCCAGTCGCCAAGTTCCACAGCATGACCGAAGGCACGCAGGCTGATTGGGATGCGATCATGACGCATATGCGCCCATATGCCAGCAGCGGCGGCGCGCGTGTGCTTGACCATCTGCGGTTGCTCGAAGGCGACTGCGGCGGTTTTGCGGTGGATCGGCTGACGCATTGCCTGCAAACCGCCACCCGCGCTTTTCGCGATGGGCGGGATGAGGATTATGTCGTGATGGCCCTGCTGCACGACATTGGCGACACGCTGGGGGCCTATAACCACCCGGATGTGGCGGCGGCCATTCTCAAGCCCTTTCTGACAGAGGAACTGCACTGGATCGTGCAGCACCACGGCATTTTTCAGGGCTACAATTTCTTCCACTTCATCGGCCTGGATCGCGACATGCGCGAAAAGTTTGCCGATCACCCCTTTGCCGCAGCAACGGCGGAATTCATCGAGAAGTATGATTGCCCGGCGTTCGATCCGAACTACGATACGCTGCCCTTGTCGTTCTTTGAACCGATGGTCATGCGCCTGTTCGCGGCCCCCCGCGCCAGCATTTACAAGGCGGCGATGGAGCGGGCCTGAATGCAATAACCCCGGGCGTAGGACTGCCATGGTCAGCCATGGCGGGCTTGCATCTGTCCTTAATTGCATGATTAACTCTCCGAAATCATCTGGGAGAGTGACACATGGCTGAAGCTGCGCCACCGCCGCCTGCAAGGCCGACCACGGCTGAACGCACGGCGCATCTGTTCACGTTCGATGAATTCCTGCGGTTCTGGGCTGATGATCGGCCAAAAGGCACAGCGCTCGATGGGCCTGACCGGGTGCTCAACTATGGCGAACTGGAACAGGTTACCGCCCAGATCGTCGGCGGATTTATGGCCGCAGGAATCGGCAAGGGTGATCGCATCGCGTGGCTGGGAAAGAACAGCACGCTCTATTTCGCGCTGTTCTTTGCCGCTGCACGGTTGGGCGCGGTCATGGTGCCAATCGGTTGGCGACTGGCCCCGGCCGAGGCCTTGTGGATCGCCAGAGATGCGCAGGCCAAGGCTGTTTTTCTGGGTCAGGGCTTTGCCCCCGTTGCGGATGCTTTTGCCGCGCTGCCTGCGGTAAAGCATTGTTTCACCCAAGATGAAGCGTGGGACTGGATTGAAAGTCAGGCGCGCGGCGCTTTTGCAGCAGCGGGCGCTGATGATGCTGTGCTGCAGCTTTACACCTCAGGCACGACCGGGAACCCCAAAGGCGCAGTGCTGTCCAACCGCAATCTGTTTGGCCTGCGCAAACAGTCAACCGGAAGCAATCTGCCCTATACCACGATGACCGATGATGAAGCCATTCTGGTGGCGATGCCTTGTGCGCACATCGGCGGGACGGGTCTGGGAGTCATGGCCGTCGGCGCGGGCCTGCCCGGCATCATTCTGGCTGAATTTGAACCGCGGGCCGTGTTTGATGCAGTGGAGCAAAAAGGCGTTACGCGCTTTTTCATCGTGCCAGCAGCCTTGCAGATGCTGCTCAACCATCCCGATTGCGCCGGCGTCGACTTCTCTCGTGTGAAATACATCATCTATGGCGCATCGCCGATCCCGCTGGTGCTGCTGCGGGAATGTATCGCGATGTTCAAGGCGGACTTTATCCAAGCCTATGGCATGACCGAAACCACCGGCACCATCTGCATGCTCCCGCCGGAGGATCACTGTGTGGAGGGCAACCAGCGCATGCGCTCTGCCGGAAAGCCGCTGCCGGGGGTTGAAGTGCGGATTATCGGCGAAGATGGCGCGGCGCTTGGGGCCAATCAGATCGGCGAGATTCAGACGCGTTCGTCAAACAACATGCTGGGCTACTGGAACCTGCCCGAGGCGACCGCACGGACGATGACCGCCGATGGCTGGATCGCGACCGGGGATGCCGGGTATCTTGATGAGGACGGCTATGTCTACATGCATGACCGGATCAAGGACATGATCATTTCCGGCGGCGAAAACGTCTATCCCGCGCAAGTCGAAAGCGCGATCTATGGCCACCCGGATGTGCTGGAAGTTGCCGTGATCGGTGTGCCCGATGAAATCTGGGGGGAGGCGGTCAAGGCCGTCTGCGTGGCCAAGCCCGGTCACACGGTTGCACCGGACTCTGTGATCAAATGGACCCGCGAACGCCTTGCCGGGTTCAAGGTGCCCAAATCGGTTGATGTGGTCGATGCCTTGCCCCGCAATCCTTCGGGGAAAATCCTGCGCCGCGCTTTGCGCGAACCCTATTGGCAGGGGTTTGAGCGCCAGGTGAACTGAAGGCCGATGAACTGAAGCTTGTGTATAGTCCGTCCGGCGTCTGCCACGGGCAGACGCCGGTCCGGAAAGGATCAGCCGTTGAGCTTGTCCTTGACCGCCTTTGCCGCAGCAAAAGTCAGCTTGTTCGAAGCGGCGATCTGGATCGTCGCGCCGGTCGAAGGGTTGCGGCCTTCGCGGGCCGGGGTGTTCTTGACCTTGAACTTGCCAAAGCCGTTCAGCGAGACTTCTTCGCCCTTGGCGGCAGCGTCTGCAATCGAGGCAAAAACGCTGTCGACGGCCTTGCGTGCGTCCGCCTTGGAAAGGCCGTGGTTGGCGGCGATGATATCTGCGAGGTCGCTGTTGTTCATTGTAGTGTAGTCCTCTGCTGGAAAGGGATGGCACGGCTAACGCAACGCTGGCCGCGAAAGCCATGGCCCGCGGGCGTCTTTCCACGGAAATTCGCTTATGTGGAGCGTTTTTACGTCTATTTTGGGGTTGCCTGCTCGGGAATCAGTCTTGTTGAGGACTTTTCGGCCTGAAACCCGCGATTTGTAACTTTGTGTCGCAACTGTCGGCCCTGACCATCAAGGAACGTGCGCAACCGCAGCAATCTGCTAGACAACCGCGAAATCATGGCCGGACATGGGTGTGCTCGGATCGTCCCAGACGAATCGTTCATGCCATCATCTAAGCCGTGCAACGTGCAGTTTTTACCTGTGTTTTTTTGAGCGAGAGTCTCCTTGCGGTTCCACACGCGGCCCTTTTTCCACGCATTCGTCATCCTCTCCGCCCCGCTCGCACTGGCTGCCTGCGGTGCTGCTGATGCTGAAAAGCCCAAACCTGTGCCGGTCGTGGGCGTCATGATTGCCAAGACCCAACCGGTGGAAATCACCACCGAACTGGCGGGCCGCACCGAAGCCTTCGAAATCGCCGAGGTTCGCCCGCAAGTGGCCGGGATCGTGATGGCGCGCCTGTTTCAGGAAGGCTCCTATGTGCGCGCCGGGCAGCCGCTCTATCAGATCGATTCCCGGCTGCTGGCCGCCACGCAGGCCCAAGCCGCCGCCGCGCTGACATCGGCGCAGGCCACGGTCGAAGCCAATCGTCTGCGCGCAGAACGGTTTGAATCGCTCGCCGCGCAAGGGGGCGTGAGCAAGCAGGAAGCCGCAGATGCCCGCGCAACTTATAACCAGTCGCTGGCGGGCGTAGGCCAAGCCCGTGCTGCTCTGGCCTCGGCGCAAGTCAATCTGGGCTTCACACGCGTCACTGCGCCCATCAGTGGCCGCATCGGCATCTCGCTGGTCACCAAGGGCGCGCTGGTTACCAACGCGCAAGCCACGCCGATGGCCAAGGTCCAGCGGCTCGATCCGATGTATGTGAACATCCGCCAGTCCGGGGCCGATTTCATCGCGCTGCGCCGCGCTATCGAAAGTGGCAAGCTGGTCGCAGGCGGTGCGCCGGTCACCGTGTTCCTGCCCGATGGCAGCCAGTATCCGATCACCGGCAAGCTCAATCCGGCTGACATTGATGTGAACGCCGAAACCGGCACGATCACGATCCGTGCGGTCATGCCCAATCCCAAGGGCGATCTGCTGCCCGGCCTGTTCGTGCGGGCCAAGGTGGGGCAGGGCACCGTGCCCAATGGCATTCTGGTGCCACAGGCTGCCGTCACGCGCGATCCGCGCGGCCGGGCCAGTGTGCTGGTTGCCAATGCCAAGGATGAGCTGGAAAAGCGCGAGATTACCGCGGATTCGCCGGTCGGGCAGAACTGGCTGGTCACCTCGGGCCTGAAACCCGGTGATCGCGTGGTCGTGGAAGGGCTGAACAATGCCCGCGAAGGGGCCAAGGCCAAAGTCGTGCCCGCAGGCAGCAGGCCCGCCGCTGAAGAAAAGGCCAAGCGCCCGGCCACAGGGAACTGACGGCCGATGATTTCGCGTTTCTTCGCCTATCGTCCGATCTTCGCCTGGGTGCTGGCCATCGTCATCATGGCTGGCGGCCTGTTTGCCGTGACCAACATGGGTGTCGAGCAGTACCCGGACATTGCCCCACCCACCGTCTCGATCAGTGCCAACTATGGCGGTGCCGATGCGGCCACGGTCGAAAACTCCGTCACCCAGATCCTTGAGCAGCAGCTCAAGGGTCTCGACGGAATGCTGTACTTCAATTCGTCCTCGTCGAACGGATCGTCCAGCATCACGGTGACGTTCGACAAGGGCACCGATCCCGATACCGCGCAAGTCCAGGTCCAGAACGCGATCTCGCGCTCGATCAGCCGCCTGCCCGCCGTGGTCCAGCAGCAGGGCGTAAACGTCAACAAGGCGCAGGCCGACATGCTGATGGTCGTGGCCATCTATGACGAGACCGGGCGCGCCACCAATTCGGACATTTCGGACTACCTGACCACGCACTTCCAGGACCCGCTTTCGCGCATCGAAGGCGTGGGCAGCACCAACGTGTTCGGCGGCTCGTTCGCCATGCGCATCTGGCTCGATCCGTTGCGTTTGGCTGCGGTGCAACTGATGCCGTCAGATATCACCGCCGCGTTGCAGGCCCAGAACACGCAGGTCGCCGCAGGCGAAATCGGCGGGAATCCTTCGCCCGAAGGACAGCGCCTCAACGCCACGATCACAGCCCGCTCGCGTCTGGAAACGCCCGATCAGTTCGAAAACATCGTGGTCAAGACCAACGTCGATGGCTCGGTGGTCAAGCTCAAGGACGTCGCCCGGGTTGAAATGGGCGAGGAAAACTACGGCGCGCTCAACCGCTTCAATGGCATGCCCGCCACTGGTTTATCGATCAACCTTGCCTCGGGTGCGAATGCTACGCTGACGGCCGAACTGGTCAAGGAAAAGGTCGACGAACTCGCGAAGGACCTGCCTCCCGGTTTTTACATCGCCTATCCGCGCGACAGCAGCATCTTCGTCAAGATTTCGATCGAAGAAGTGGTCAAGTCGCTCTTCGAAGCGATCATTCTGGTCGTCATCGTGATGTTCGTGTTCCTGCAGAACTGGCGCGCCACGCTGATCCCGGCCATCGCCGTGCCAGTGGTGCTGCTCGGCACGTTCGGCGTGCTGTCATTGTTCGGCTATACCATCAACACGCTGACGATGTTCGGCCTCGTGCTCGCCATCGGTCTGCTGGTTGATGACGCCATCGTGGTGGTCGAAAACGTCGAACGCGTGATGCACGAGGAAAAGCTTCCGCCATTGGAGGCCACGGTCAAGTCGATGGACGAGATCACCTCGGCGCTGATCGGCATCACGCTGGTGCTGACGGCTGTGTTCGTGCCAATGGCGTTTTTCGGCGGATCAACCGGCGCGATCTACCGGCAGTTTTCGGTCACCATCGTCTCGGCCATGGTGCTCTCGGCCTTTGTGGCGCTGATCTTCACGCCTGCCTTGTGCGCCACGCTGCTTGCGCCTGTTGAGCATGAAAAGCCCAAGGGCCGCTTCTTCGGCAAGTTCAACAGCGCTTATGAAAAGCTCGAACACCGCTACAAGGGCCGCTTGGCCCGCACAGTGGCGCGGCCAATGCCATGGTTGCTGGCCTTCGTGGCGATCACTGTGGGCATGGTCCTGCTCTATCAGCGTCTGCCCACCAGCTTCCTGCCCGATGAAGATCAGGGCAACATCTCGATCAACTATCAGCTTCCGGTCGGCTCCACCTCCGAACAGACCCGCGCCGTCGCCTTTGCCATCTCGGACTACATCCGCGAGGCCGAGAAGGACAACGTCAAGGCCGTGTTCGTGAACATGGGGCGCGGCCCCTCGGGCTCTGCACAGAACGCAGGGCAGGGCTTCGTCCTGCTCAAGGACTGGTCGGAACGCAAAGGGGCAGAGCGTTCCGCCTCTGCCATTGCCGAACGCCTGAACGCCCATTTCCGCAAATCGCGCGAGGCGCAGATCTTCATCCTCAGCCCGCCGCCGATCCGCGGCCTCGGTTCGTCTGCCGGCTTTGAAATGTGGCTGCAGGATGCCACCGGCGCAGGCCGCGATGCCCTCACCGCCGCACGGCGCAAACTGGTGCAGATGGCAGGCGAAAACCCGCGCCTCGGGCAGGTGCGCCTCAGCGGGCTGGAGGACACGCCGCAGCTCAAGGTCAATATCGATGATGAAGCGCTGACCGCGTTTCAGATTGCGCCTGCTGCGGCCAATTCCACCCTGTCGATTGCATGGGGCGGGCTTTATGTGAACGATTTCGTCGATCGTGGCCGCGTGAAGCGCGTCTACGTTCAGGGCGATGCGCCCTATCGGACCAAGCCGGCCGATCTTGGCCAGTGGTTTGTGCGCAGCGCCAGCGGCCAGATGGCCCCGTTCTCGTCCTTCGCATCGACCGCGTGGACGCAAGGTCCGGTGCGCCTTGATCGCTTTAACGGCGTCGCTGCGCAGCAATTGAACGGCAGCGGCGCACCCGGAGTCAGCTCTGGCGATGCGATGAACATCATGGAAGAGAACGCAGGCACGCTCGATGGCGGCTTCTCGGTCGCGTGGTCTGGCCTGTCCTATCAGGAACGCGCCGCCTCCAGCCAGTCAGGCCTGCTCTATGCCGCGTCGATCTTCTTCATCTTCCTGTGCCTTGCCGCGCTTTATGAAAGCTGGTCGGTGCCGGTTGCGGTGCTGCTGGTGATCCCGCTGGGCATCATCGGCGCCGTGCTGGCGGTCACGCTGCGCGGGTATGACAACGACATCTATTTTCAGGTGGCGCTGCTCACCACCATCGGCCTGTCCGCCAAGAACGCGATCCTGATTGTCGAGTTCGCCGAATTTGCCATGCAGAAAGGCGCAACCCCGGTAGCAGCCGCGCTCGAAGGGGCGCGCCTGCGCTTGCGCCCGATCATCATGACCAGCGTTGCCTTCATCGCAGGCGTGCTGCCGCTGGTCCTGGCCAGCGGGGCAGGGGCCAATGGCCGCCGCGCCATCGGCACGGGCGTGATGGGCGGCATGCTTTCGGCCACGTTCCTTGCGGTCTTCCTCGTGCCGGTGTTCTTCGTGCTGGTGAAAGGCGCGTTCAAGCGTAAACAGCCGACCGAAGAGGCCGCGCTGCCAGAAGGAGAGCCAGCATGAAGCTGCGCCTGCTCCTCGCCACGCTGCCCGCTCTCGCGCTGGCCTCCTGCAATTTCGCGCCAAAGTATGTCCGCCCCGATGCGCCCGTTGCGCCCGCGCTTCCGCAAGGCACCGCCTATCCCGCGCTGGGGGCGGCAGAGGCGCAAGTCGACGCCATCGGCTGGCGCGATTTCTTCACCGATCCGCGCCTGCAGCAGGTCATCGCCCGATCCTTGGCCGACAATCGCAATCTGCGCGCCTCGCTGGCCAATGTGGAACGCGCCCGGGCGCTATACCGGGTGAACCGCGCGGCTTTGTTCCCCATTGTTAACGGCTCGGGCACGCTGTCAGCGGTGCAGGGCACACAAGGCCGCGTGACCGACAATTTCCTGGTTCAGGCCGGATCAAGCTCGTACGAAATCGACCTGTGGGGCCGCTTGCGCAACCTCACCGAAGCCGGTTTCCAGACATGGTTGGCCACGGACGAGGGCCGCAAATCCACGCAAATCGCGCTGGTCGCTGAAACCGCCAGTGCATGGCTCAGCTATGCCGCCACCGCCGATGCCTTGCGGATTGCGCAGGAAACCGTTGCCACGCGCAAGGACACGCTCGCCCTCAACGTGCGGCGCGAAGCCATCGGTATCGGCACCAAGCTGGAGGTTGCCACGGCAACGTCGCTGCTCAACACCGCCGAAACCAATGTGGCAGACTTGCAGACCAATCTGGCGCAGGCCCGCAATGCGCTCGAACTGATTACCGGCGGTCCGCTCCCTGATGATCTGCTGCCCACCACGCTGGGCGCAGGCGATCAGGTGCTGGGTGCGCTGCCGGTTGGCCTGTCGTCGGAAGTGCTTTTGCGCCGCCCTGATGTGCTGTCGGCTGAACATACGTTGCGTGCGGCCTATGCCAACATCGGTGCGGCCCGTGCTGCCTTCCTGCCAAGGCTGTCCATCACTGGTCTGTTCGGTTTTGCCTCGCCCGGTCTGACCCGCATTTTCGAAAGCGGCGATTTCCAGAAGACTGCCAATACCCAATTGGGCCAGCGCATCTTCGATGGCGGTGCCACGGCCAACAACCTCAAGGCCACCAAAGCTACCCGCGATGCCGCGCTCGCCACGTATGAACGCGCAATTCAGGTGGCTTTCCGCGAAGTTGCCGATGCCCTCGCGCGGCGCGGCACCATCGATGAGAGCTTGCGTGCGCAGACCAGCCTCGCTGCCAATGCTGCCACCGCCTATCGTCTCAGCAAGCTGCGCTACGATTCAGGCGTCGCCAACTTCCTCGAACCGCTCGACGCCCAGCGCACGCTCTACAACGCGCAGCAATCGCTGATCGCAGCGCGACTGACCAAGGCCAGCAACATGGTAGAGCTCTACCGCGCGCTGGGTGGCGGGCTGGTGGAAATGACGGCTGCGCCGGAAGAGTAGCGCTGTGCCCCTCTGGATTCCCGCCTGCGCGGGAATGACGAAGTTTCCGGACAAATGACGATGTTTCCATAACATCGTCATTCCCGCGAAGGCGGGAATCCAGCCAAATCAAAAACTCCCCGCTCATGCGGGTTCGATTTTCAGTAACTGCGCGGCAGCCCCAGCACATGCTCGGCCAGATGCGCCAGAATCAGGTTCGTGCTGATCGGCGCGACTTGATACAACCGCGTCTCGCGCAGCTTGCGCTCCACATCGTATTCCTCGGCAAAGCCGAACCCGCCATGCGTCTGCACGCAGGCATTGCCCGCCTCCCACGATGCATCGGCGGCCAGCATCTTGGCCATGTTGGCCTCCGCCCCCATCGGCAGCCCCGCCTCGTACATCCGCGCGGCCTCGCGGACCATAAGCTCTGCCGCGCGCATGTTCGCGTAAGCCTTGGCGATGGGGAAGGCGACGCCCTGGTTGGCTCCGATGGCGCGGCCAAACACCTGCCGCTCTTTGGCATAATCGACCGACCGCTGCGTAAACCACTTGGCATCGCCCACGCATTCGGCCGCAATCAGCACGCGTTCGGCATTCATGCCTGAAAGGATATAGCGGAAACCCTTGCCTTCCTCGCCCAGCAGGTTCGCCGCCGGGATGCGCATGTTGTCAAAGAACACCTCGGTCGTCGCGTGGTTCATCATCGTGCGGATCGGGCGGATGGTCAGCGATTTGCCCACCACCTCGCGCATGTCGACGATGAATACCGAAAGCCCCTCGGTCTTCTTGGCCACCTCATCGCGCGGCGTTGTGCGCGCCAGCAGCAGCATCAGGTCCGAATGTTCAGCGCGGCTGGTCCAGATTTTTTGGCCGTTGACCACGTATTCGTCGCCCTCACGGCGGGCGAAAGTGCGAAGAGATGTCGTGTCGGTCCCGCTGGTCGGCTCGGTCACGCCAAAGGCCTGCAGCCGCAATTCGCCGCTGGCAATCTTCGGCAGATACTGGCGCTTCTGCGCCTCGGACCCATGCCGCAGGATCGTGCCCATGATGTACATCTGCGCATGGCAGGCCCCGCCGTTGCCGCCTTCGGCCTGAATCGTCTCAAGGATCGCCGCCGCCGCGCCGAGGCCCAACCCTGACCCGCCGTATTCCTCGGGGATCAGCACCGAAAGCCAACCCGCCTGCGTCAGCGCATTCACAAACGCTGTGGGATACTCGCGCTTTTGATCCAGCTTGCGCCAATACTCGCCCGGAAACTGCGCGCACAATTTGCGCACGCCTTCGCGGATTTCGCCGTGGTCTTCGCTGTCATAGGGTGAAAGGATCATCGCGCCGCCTCGAACACGGCGGCAATCCCTTGCCCGCCACCAATGCACATCGTCTCAAGCCCATAGCGCCCCCCGTGCCGCTGCAACTCGCGCGTCAGGTTGGCCAGAATGCGCCCGCCGGTAGCCCCGATGGGATGGCCCAGCGAAATGCCCGATCCGTTGACATTGAGCATGGCGTGGCGGCTGTCATCGTCCGACCAGCCCCAGCCTTTCAGGCACGCCAGCACTTGCGGCGCAAATGCCTCGTTCAGCTCGATCAGATCGATATCGCCCCACGAAAGCCCATTGCGCGCAAACAGCCGCTCGGTCGCGGGCACCGGGCCATAGCCCATCCGCGAAGGATCACACCCCGCCGCCGCCCACGAATGGAACCACGCTATCGGCTCCAGCCCCAGTTCGTCCAGCTTGTCCTCCGCCACGACCAAGCACGCAGCCGCCGCATCGTTCTGCTGGCTGGCGTTCCCCGCTGTCACCACGCCACCTTCGAGCGCCCGCAGCTTACCCAGCGATTCCGCCGTAGCATCCGCGCGATAGCCCTCATCATGCGCGAAGACCACCGGATCGCCCTTCCTCTGCGGCACCGCCACTGGCACCAGTTCATCATCAAACAATCCACCCGCCCACGCCGCCGCCGCGCGGCTGTGGCTGCGCGCGGCATAAGCATCGCATGCCGCGCGGCTGATGCCGAAGTCCTTGGCCAGATTCTCCGCCGTCTCGATCATGCCCGAGATCACGCCATAGCGCTCCACCGGCTGGCTCATCACCCGCCCGCGCGTCAGCCGGTCATGCAGCGTCAGCGAACCCGCCCGCACGCCCTTGCGCACATCGGTGGTGTAGTGTTCCACGTTGGACATGGACTCCACGCCGCCCGCCACGACGACGTCGGAAACCCCGGTCTGTACCATCATCGCCGCATTGACGATGGCCTGCAGCCCCGACCCACAGCGCCTGTCCAACTGATACCCCGGCACCGCTTCAGGCAGCCCCGCCAGCAGCCATGACCAATGCGCAATGCACGGCGCTTCCCCGCTGCCATAGCCTTGCGCAAAGACCACATCATCCACCCGCGCCGGATCGATCCGCGTCCGCTCCATCAGCGCTTTGAGCACCACCGCAGCCAGTTCACCAGCGGTCAGCGCAGACAGCGCGCCGCCGAATTTGCCCACGGCAGTGCGGATGGGGGCCACGATGGCGGCTCTTCGAAGGGCACTCATCTCAAAAATCCTTCACAACATCCGTTCGTGTCGAGCGAAGTCGAGACACGCGAGCGCGCAGGTGTCTCGACTTCGCTCGACACGAACGGGGAGGGGGGGCTATTTTTCCTTGTCAGAAGTGCCAACCACACCCCGGTCGATCAGCGCGGCGATCTGGCCCGAAGCCATTCCCAGCCGCTCCGCCAGCACCTGCTCACTATGCTCTCCCAGATATGGTGCGGCAGCCGGATCCCCGGCCTCGCGCCCCGGAATGTTCGCAAAACTGCGCGGTGCGGGATATTCAAAACCGCTGGGATTGGCGGGGGAGGGGCCAAACAGCGGGTTGCCGGTCACCAGTTCCGCATCCCGAGCCATTTCAAACATTGTGCGATAGCGCTCAAACGTCGCCCCCGCCCGCGTCAGCCGCGCGGCCATGTCGGCATAGTCGAACCGCTCTGCCACCTCCTGAAACATCGAAAACAGCCGGTGCCGGTGCACAAAGCGCCAGTGGTCGCTGTCCGCCAGACTGACGCCAAGCTCGGCCTCCAGCGCCGCCAAGTCTTCGGTCAGCCCGAAGGCCTCGACCGTCGCCCGCCATTGCTTGGCTGTCAGCACGGCAATCATGAAGCGCTGGCCGTCACGGCTGCAGAAATCGCGCCCGAACGCGCCCCAGATGGCATTGCCGATCCGCTCCCGGTCCGCCCCGCGATAGAGCATTTCGGGCGCTGCGCCCGCGTTGAACGCGGTGCCAATCGCCACATCGCCCAGCGGCACGCGCAATTCGCTGCCCTCACTGGTGGCATCGCGGTGCCGCAACCCTGCCAGCAGCGCAAAGGCGCAATAGGCACCGGTGATGAAGTCCCACGCCGGCAGGATCTGGCTGACCGGCGGGGCAGTCTTCGCGTCCCATTCCTCCGGCCCGGTCATCAGCGGATAGCCGGTGGCGGCATTGACGGTAAAGTCCATCGCCTGCCGCCCATCATGCCACCCCATGATCCGCACCGAAACCAGATCAGCCCGCCCCGCCGCGATCCGATCATGTGCCATGAAGCTGTCTGTCGGCAGATTGGTGATCACTTGCCCGGTAACGCGCGCCAGCTCCACAGCCAGTTCGCGCCCCTCCGCCGTCTGCAAATCCAGCGCCACGCTCTTCTTCGCGCGGTTCAGATTTTCCCACGAAAGCGACCGCCCCTCACGCGTCAGCATATAACGCTTGTAATCCAGCCCCCCGCGCCGGTCGTCGATGCGGATGACCTCAGCCCCCATCTGCGCGCAATAAAGGCCCGCCGATGGTGATGCGACGAACGACGATACCTCGACAATCGATAGGCCGCTGAGCAACTGGTACACCTAATTCCTCCCCGGCACGGGGAGGGGGACCATGCGCAGCATGGTGGAGGGGGCTATCAATACAGCGCCGCACGTGCGGAGAGCCCCCTCCACCACGCCGCTTCGCGTCGCGGTCCCCCTCCCCGGTTCGGGGAGGATCACCACACCGCCCCTTCGGCCGCAAACTCACGCAACAAACTCTTGGCAATCTGCAACTGCATGATCTGGCTAGTGCCTTCATAAATCCGCAGAATCCGGGCATCGCGGAAGAACCGCTCCGCCGGATATTCGGCCAAGTATCCCGCCCCGCCGAACACCTGCACGCAGCGGTCCACGACGCGCCCGCAGGCTTCGGAGGAAAACAGCTTGGCCGCCGCCGCCTTGCGCTGGATGTTCTCGCCCCGGTCCGCCCGCGCGCAGGCATCAGCGATCATGCATTCGGCGGCATAAAGCTCGGCTTCGCTATCGGCCAGCATCGCCTGAATCAGCTGGAAATTGGCAATCGGCTCGCCAAAGGCCTTGCGCTCGGTGGCATAACGGATCGCGGTATCCAGCGCACGCCGCCCCATGCCCACGCCCATGCCTGCCACCGAAAGCCGCCCATTATCAAGGCTCTGCATCGCGATCTGAAAGCCCCGGCCTTCCACGCCACCCACCAGCGCGGAGCCAGGCACATGCACGTCCTCCATGATCACATCGGCAATGTGTGCGCCTGCCTGGCCCATCTTTTTGTCGGGCTTGCCGATGGTGATCCCCGGCGTGGTCATGTCCACAATAAAGGCCGATACGTGGGCGTTCTTGGCCAGCGCTTCCTTGGAAGTGCGCGCCATGATCAGCCCGATCTTGGCCCACGGACTGTTGGTGATGTACCGCTTCGTGCCGGTAAGGCGGTAGCCGTTCCCGTCCCGCACCGCCATGGTCTGCATCGCCGCGCTGTCCGATCCCGATCCCGGCTCGGTCAGGCCAAAGCAGGCAATCTCGCCACTGGCGATGTGTGGCAGCCATTCGGCTTTCTGCTCTGTCGTGCCGAAATTCTTGATCGCGCTGCCGGTCATGCCGATGTTGATCGACATGGTGGAGCGATAGGCCGGCGCGGCATAGCTCATCTGCTTGACCGTCTCGATATACTGGCTGACATTCATGCCCGCCCCGCCGAACTCTTCGGGAATGGTGATGCCAAACAGCCCCATCTCGCGCATTTCGCTCAGGATATCGTCGGGAATGCGATCGTTGGCGATCACGTCATCCTCAGCCGGGATCAGCCTCTCGCGCACATAACGGCGCAACTGGTCGATGAACTGGTCGAAGATTTCCGGGTCCATCCCGGGGTTTACAGTGGTCATCGCAAAACTTCCTCAGACCGGATCATAGGGGAAAACGTGCGCCGTCACTTCATCGGCGCGCGCGAAGCTCGCCCTGAACGCGGGCATCAGTTCCTCGGCAATGCTGGCAGGCGTCCAGCCTTCCAGTTTCACCATTGAGCGCGCCGGGCGGGGCTTTGAAAACAGCACGATCTCGTTCTTGCGGACCGAAAAGATCTGGTTGTTCACGTCCTTCGCCGCATCCGATGCCAGAAACGCCACCAGCGGCGCGATCTTGTCGGCGCTCATGGCTTTCAGCCGTTCCACGCGCTCCTTTTGCGCGGGCGTTTCCGCCGGGATCGAAGCGGTCATGCGGCTCCACGCAAAAGGCGCCACGCAGTTTGACCGCACGCCCCAGCGCGCCATGTCGAGCGCGATGGAATGCGATAGCGCCACAAGGCCCAGCTTGGCCGCAGAATAATTGGCCTGCCCCACATTGCCGATCAGCCCGCTGGTCGATGTGAAGTGGATGAAGCTGCCCGATTCCTGCTCACGGAAGTATGGCGTCGCCGCCTTGGACACGTTGAATGCCCCGGTCAGGTTCACATCGATAACGCTCGTCCAGTCCTCGTAAGACATCTTGTGCCAAATCGTGTCGCGCAAGATTCCGGCGTTGTTCACCACCGCATCGATCCGGCCAAAGCGCTGCACCGCGTCCTCGATGATCGTGGCGGCCCCTGCCGGATCGGCCACGCTGGCCAGATTGGCCCAGGCCCTGCCGCCATCTGCCATAATATCGGCCACCGTCGCCTCCGCCGGGCCGGCGTCGCCACCATCGCCCGCCTGCGCCACGCCCGGATCGTTGACGACCACCGCCGCCCCCTCACGCGCGCAAAGCAAGGCCACCTCGCGCCCGATCCCGCGCCCCGCACCGGTCACGGCAACAACCTTGCCTTCAAGCATCCCGGCCATCCGAATCTCCAAACGTCATTTTCTGACCTGACGTTAAGCGACCGATTAAATTGCTTCAACCGTCCCTGTAAATTTATGGTGCCCTTTCCGTGCCCACCCAAAAAAGATTATCGCGCAGAGGCGCAGAGGCGCAGAGGCGCAGAGAACGGGGGTGGCCGCGATTGGTCGTCGGTCTCGTGACCTCAGCGAAAAACGCAGCGACTGGAAATCTTGAGGCGGCCTAGCCGCCACACCCTCTCTGCGCCTCTGCGCCTCTGCGCGAAAACCTCTTTGCTTTTGCTGATGACGGCCCGAAGGGTGCAAACTCCGCAACCTTCGCATTCATCGCCAAGTCACGCCCATCTTGCGGTTCCCGGCAATCCGGGCTAGGGGCGCGCCCAACGCATTCGCACATGCAATAAGGACACGTCTCATGGCGGTTACCCGCACTTTCTCGATCATCAAGCCCGATGCCACGCGCCGCAACCTGACCGGCGCCGTCACCAAGATGCTGGAAGAAGCCGGCCTGCGCGTCGTTGCTTCCAAGCGCATCCACATGACCCGCGAACAGGCCGAAGGCTTCTATGCCGTTCACCGCGAACGCCCGTTCTTTGGTGAACTGGTTGAATTCATGATCTCCGGCCCGGTCGTCGTGCAGGTGCTCGAAGGCGAAAACGCCATGCAGCGCAACCGCGACATCATGGGCGCCACCAACCCTGCCAATGCCGAACCCGGCACGATCCGCAAGGAACTGGCAGAATCGATCGAAGCCAACACCGTCCACGGTTCGGATTCAGACGAGAACGCGGCTATCGAAATCGCCTACTTCTTCAAGCCGGAAGAAATCGTCGGCTGATCTGTTCGGCAGACCAACTGCAAAAGGCCGGGGCAGCAATGTTCCGGCCTTGTTGCTTCTGGGGCCGCGGCAGATTGCCAACGGCACCCCAAGATCGTCACCCCGGCACACCAAGATTGTCACCTCGGCGCAGGCCGGGGGCCACTTCTCTCCCTAATCCGCCGTTTGGCGAGTAAACCGCGTGCTGAACCGGGGTCCGCTGCACGATGCCGGGATTGCGCCGCAGCGCCCGTAGATCTTGGAGTCATATGGCACATTCCCATACGTGCGGAGCCTGCAACCCTGTCATTTGTTAGAATGTTGCGTCTTAGCAACGCATCATTGCGAATTTTTTGTTATCACAGATAGCATATTTGTAGGTCCCACTTACAAATGCTATGCTTCATACCGTCCGGCAATACGGACGCACGGGGCCACAGTGGCTTCACAGGGAGGATACCTGATGTTTATCAACCGCGCTTCTGCGCGTCTGCTCGCGCGCACCAGCCTTGTTGCTGCTGCCGCTTTCGCCATCGCCCAGCCCGCTTTCGCGCAGGATGCTGATCAGCCACAGGCGGCTGATGGCGCTGCTGGCGGCGAAATCATCGTTACCGCACAAAAGCGCGCTCAGTCGCTGTCGGACGTGTCGCTGTCGGTGTCCGCTGTTGGCACCGAAGCCCTTGCCGCCAACAACACCGTCACGCTTGAAGGCCTGCAGGCGCTGGTTCCCTCGATCAGCTTCGGTAATGACTTCAACTTCGCCAAGCTATTCATCCGCGGCATCGGCCTGTCCAGCTCGCTTCCCGGCGTCGATCCCTCAGTCGCGCTGCATGTCGATGGCGTCGTGGTCAGCCTTGCCCAGGCACAGCTCGGCTCGATGTTCGATCTTGAGCGCGTTGAAGTGCTGCGCGGTCCGCAGGGCACGCTCTATGGCCGCAACGCCACTGGCGGTGCAGTCAACCTGATCACCGCCAAGCCGACCGACCGTCTTGATGGCTATATCCGTCAGACCATCGGTGGTGATGCGCTGCTGATCCAGACCGATGCTGCCATTGGCGGCCCGATTGCCGAAGGCGTGCGGGGCCGTCTGGCCGTGCAGCGCATCAAGCGCGATGGCTTTGGTGTCAATGAATTCACCGGCAACGAAATCGACAACTTGAACCAGTGGTCGGCCCGCGCTCACCTGGACCTGCAGCCCACCGATACGGTGAACATCCTGCTGACCGGCGAATATCACAGCGAAGACGATCGTTCACTGGCGATCAAGTTCCGCGAAGTGTCGTTCCCCGGCGTGCTGACCGATAATATCGCCAGCAACGATGGCCTCAGCGCCCTCGGCCAGCGCGTGAACAAGGACGGCAGCCAGGCACGGTTCGCCACGAACCCGCGCAATATCGCCACCAACTTCGATCCGATCAACGACCGCGAACAGTGGGCGCTGACCGCTGCCATTACCGTGGATGTCAGCAGCGCCGTCTCGCTGAAGTCGCTGACCAGCTATCGCAGCTTTGACGCGATCTTCTTCCACGATTTCGATATGTCGACCTACTTGGGCTATGCGCTGGCAGAAACCAACGCCCTGCGCAGCAGCGCCAACCACTGGCAGCCGGTGTTCCAGCACCAGTTCAGCCAGGAGTTCCAGGCCAACGTCGATACCGACAAATTCCACGGCGTCTTCGGCCTGTTCTACCTGAACGAGAACGTTCGGGCTGAAAACCACATCGGCTTGGACGTGCTGACCAACACCGATCCGTTCCGCATCCAGTTCGATGGTCAGTTGGACATCCGGGCCTATGCCGCATTTGCCAACGTGGCCTACGATCTGTCAGAACAGTTCACGGTCAAGGCTGGCGCACGCTACAGCTGGGAAGAGCGTCGCCTGCGCAACAACACCGGCCTTGGCGTCCCCGCGCAAAACCGCCTCGTGCTTGATCCGCTCCAGTGGAACAATACCAAGAGCTGGGACGACTTCTCGCCTTCGCTCGGCATTGAATTCCGCCCGAACGATGATCTGATGATGTATGGCAACTGGTCGCGCGGCTTCAAGAGCGGTACGGCCGAAATCGGCTCAACCCGCCGCCTGTCACCCACGCAGCCGCTGCCGTTCGTCAATCCTGAACGGGTCGAAGCGTTTGAAGTGGGCGCAAAGTATGCGGCTGGTGGCCTCAGCGCCAACCTCGCCGTGTTCTTCCAGCGCCTGAAGGATGGGCAGTTCTCGCTGACCCGTCCGATCCCGGCCCCGCCGTTTTTCACCAGCACGCTGACCAATGCAGCCGTTTCCGAAGCCTATGGCGCGGAATTCGATCTGCTGTGGCGCGCTACGGATGCGTTCACGCTGTCGGCTTCGGTGGGCTATCTGCATTCGGAATTCACCAACTTCACTGCGTCCGATCCGCTTGACCCGCGCCTGTTTGCGCCGGGTGCCAACGAAGCGCTGCTGGTCAAGGACCTGTCGGGCAATGCCACGCGCATGTCGCCCCGTTGGAGCCTCAACCTCAACCCGACTTATGACATCGGCATGAGCAACGGCGGCAACGTGCGTCTGGGCACCAACTTTGCCTATCGCGGCAAGCAGTTCCACACCGAGTTCAACGATGATCGGATGGCGCAGGATGCCTACATCCAGCTGGATGCCAACATCATGTACCGTGCACCCGATGGCAAGTTCTCGGCCAACGCATGGGTCCGCAACATCACCAATGAACTGGTCTACGCGGGCAGCTTTGCGGTCTCCACCAGCCGTGCCATCGGCGGCACGCTGATGCCGCCGCGCACTTATGGCGTGACGCTGGGCTACGACTTCTAAGCGATTAGGCTTGGTAAAAATCAGGGCCGCCGGAGTGATCCGGCGGCCCTTTTTTGTGCCAATCCTGAAGTGCACCTAGATGCACCTAACTGCACCTAAGCGGTATCAGGCTGCCGATACCACTGCATAAGCCCCCGCCAGATGGCGGCAATTGCGCCAAGGCCCAGAAGGATCGGCAGGGTATAACCAAACCCTGTTCCAAGGATGATCGCAGCGACCAGCGCGGCCACCGAACAGCCCAAATCCCATCCGCCTTCGGTCGCCATGTTGAACCGCAGCGTGCACTGTGAGCGCTGCGCCATCGCATAGAGCGGCGAGAGCATGGCGGTGGCGAGCATCGGCGCGACCAGCGCGCCGAGCGCCGTGGCGACCAGCGCGGGCAGCGCGGTGCTCCAGGCCAAGGCCTTGATTCCAATGACGATTGCGCCAAGACCATAGGCCAGCGCGAGCGAGTGCGTGGTGCGGCCGCCATCGATCATCCGGCCGATCAGCAGGCTCCCGGCGGCGGCTCCAAGCCCTGCCAGTGCCAGCGCGCCGCCAAAGTTTTCGAAGCTTTGCCCGAGGGTTACGAACAGCGCGAGGTTCCACACCACGTTGCTGCAGCCCGATTGCAGCCCTTCGGCAAAGTAGATGCGGCGGCCAAAACGGACGATGTCTGGATCGGCGCGCGATTGCGGGTTGATCGTGGGGTTTGGCGCGCCCAGCAGGGGGAGGCCTGCAAGCAATTGTATTGAAGCGATAATCGTAAAGCCGACCGTGGCTCCGGCCCAGCCCAGCAGGAAGCCCCCGGCCACCGGAGCCACAATCCCGACCGTGGCGGTAACCGCCTGCTGGATCGAAACCTGCCGCCCCATCTCGGCGTTGCTGCCAGCGGCGGAAACATAGGCGTGATAGCCGGTCCAGTAGAGCACGCTGCCAAGGCCCGAGACGAGGATAAAGGCCACCAGCATCGGCCCCAAGCCACTGACAAACGGCAACATTATGTATGAGCCCGCGCGGATCACGACGCCCAACAGCAGCACCGTGCGCAGGCCATAGGCATGGGCCAGCGGCAAAACGGCGGCGCGCAGGGCGAACCGGGAAAGCAGGACGAGTGCGAAGCTGGCTAAAGCGAAGGAGGGGCTGAGGCCTTGAGTCACCAGAAATCCGACGACGAATAGTCCGCCGCTGGCTTCTACAAACGATTGCAGTCCGGCATGTGCGTAGATGCGGCGGATGGTGGTGAACGTCATGGTGCGTTAAAATTCCATCATGGCGGCAAGGCGGCGCGGGGCGACGGCGGCCCAGCTGCGGCGGAGCCAGTCTGCGGCATGATCCCAATCAACATCATTGCGGTTGAGAATCAAGCCTGCCCAACCACTTGCGCCATAATAGGCCGGGCGGAACCACACATCCTCGTCCTGCTCAAGCAGTGCGGCCAGTTCGTCCTGCCCGCTCGTTTTGACCAGGAGGGCGATGTGCGGCGTGCCGTGGTGCTGATCGTTGAAATAAGCGAAGTATTTGCCGCCAACGCGCCAGCCGGGGGAGCCGTGACTTTCACGCTCCTCCACTTCGGGCAGCGCGGCGGCAAGCGCGCGGACTTTCTCCAGCAGCCAATCCGCACTGACTTCCCGCGCGACGTAGGCGGCAAGCGTGCGGGAATAGAGTTGGTGTTCGGCAAACAGGACCCGCGCAGCTAGGCTTTCGCCGGTATCGCCGGGGATGATCGCGACCGGAGTCTGGCCGAGGATCGGGCCGTCATCGAGTTCGGCGGTGACGAGGTGCACCGTGCAGCCGCCATGCGTATCGCCCGCTTCGATGGCGCGGTCGTGGGTGTGCAACCCTTTGTATTTGGGCAGCAATGAGGGGTGGATGTTGAGCATCCGGCCTTCCCAGCGGCCGACGAATTCGGGGCTGAGAATGCGCATGTAGCCTGCTAGCGCGATATAGCGCGCGCCGTGTTCCAACACTTGCGCTTCCATCAGCGCATCATGTTCGGCGCGGGGGATGCCTTTGTGGGGCAGGGCAAATGTTGGGATGCCTTCGGCCTCAGCCAGTTTCAACCCCGAAGCTTCGGGGTTGTTGGAGAGGACGAGCACGATCTCGTAAGGGCAATCCGCCGCGCGCGAGGCGTAGAGCAGCGCGGCCATATTGGTGCCGCTGCCGGATATGAAGACGGCGACGGGGGTGCGCGTCACGACCCAAATCCTCCCCGTTTTTCCGCAGGACAAATGGGGAGGTGGCAGCCCGCAGGGCTGACGGAGGGGGGCGATCCCCTCCACCACCCGCTACGCGGGCGGTCCCCCTCCCCATTTGCGCTTGCAGCGAAAATGGGGAGGACGTTTTCAGCCGACATGGACAGCTTCCCACGCCTCGCGTGCGGACCATGTTTCCACGCTGCCCGTAACAGTGCAGCCCTTTTCGCCCGCCACGATCTCGCCCACGCGGTAGACGGTTTCGCCTGCTGCGGTGAGATCGGCGGTGAGCGAATCGGCTTGTTCTGGTTCGACCGCGAGGATCATGCCGATGCCGCAGTTGAAGGTGCGGGCCATTTCAGCCGGTTCGATATGGCCCTGCGCCTGCAGGAAGGCCATCAGGCGGCTCTGTTCCCAGCTATCAGCATCGATGCGCGCGTGGAGGCCCTTGGGCAGGACGCGCGGCACGTTTTCGAGCAGGCCGCCACCGGTGATATGGGCAAGCGCGTTAATGCGGCCCGAGCGGATGAAGGGCAGCAGCGTCTTCACGTAAATCCGCGTCGGTTCGATCAGGAAATCGATCAGCAGGCGTTCGTTGTCAAACAGGGCGGGGCGATCCAGCTTCCAGCCCTTGTCTGCGGCAAGGCGGCGGACGAGCGAGTAGCCGTTGGAATGGACGCCCGAGGAGGCAAGGCCAAGCAGCACGTTGCCCGCGCCCACGCGATCACCGGTCAATTGCTCGCCACGCTCCACCGCGCCGACGCAGAAGCCGGCGAGGTCATAATCGCCATCGGCATACATGCCCGGCATTTCAGCTGTTTCGCCCCCGATCAATGCGCAGCCGGCGATGCGGCAGCCCTCGGCGATGCCTGCGACGACCCGTTCAGCCACGCCGTTGTCGAGGCGACCTGTGGCGAAATAATCGAGGAAAAATAGCGGCTCGGCACCCTGCACGATCAGATCGTTGACGCACATGGCGACCAGATCGATGCCGATCTGGTCATGCCGGTCATGATCGATGGCGAGTTTTACTTTGGTGCCAACGCCATCGTTGCCTGCGACCAGCAGCGGGTCCTTGTAACCGGCCGCTTTCAGATCGAAAAAGCCGCCAAAACCGCCAAGCTCCGCGTCTGCGCCGGGGCGGGCGGTGGACTTGGCCAGTGGGCCGATGGCCTTGACCAGCGCGTTGCCTGCGGCGATGTTTACGCCGGCTTGGGCGTAGCTGTAGCTCTGCGGCTTTTGGGGCGGCATTTGATCCTGTTCGCTCATAGGGCGCGCGCCTAGCGCTTTCTTGCTTGGATTTCCACTTGCCATTGGGCAAAAGCACCCCCGCAACCACCGGAATTCGCATTCCGGGCACATTTCTGGCCAGCGCTGCGGCCCAACATATGTTCGGAGTTCCATTGGTCGCCCTGCGCCTGCCCCACGACAATACCAAGAAGCGCAAGGCTTTGGCCCTTGGAATCGCCCTTCTGCTGGCAGCGGGCGGGGCCGCGCTGGTGGCGCAAATCGAAGGTGATCGTGGGATTCCGCCGATTGCCAGCAATGGCGATTTCGAGATTCGCGGGATCGAAGTGAATGTCAGCGGCGACAATGCCGAGGATGCGCGGATCAACGGTTGGCGCGAGGCGCAGCGCAAGGCCTGGGTGAAGCTGTGGGAATCCAACGGCAGCGGCGGGGCCGCGCCGGGGCTGGACGACAGCACCATCGAATCGCTGGTTTCGGCCGTGGTGGTGGAGCGCGAACAGATCGGCCCGCGCCGCTATATTGCCACGCTGGGCGTGATCTTTGACCGCGCACGCACAGGCGAACGGCTCGGCATGACCGGCGCGCGCGCGCGGTCTGCGCCGCTGCTGGTGATCCCGGTGCTGCATCAGGGTGGCGTGGCCACCGTATTTGAAACGCGCAATGTGTGGCAAAAGGCCTGGGCGGAATATCGCACTGGCAATAGCGCGATTGATTATGTGCGGCCGATTGGGGCCGGATCGGAGTCGCTGCTCCTGACCGCAGGCCAGCTTGACCGCCGCAGCCGCAACTGGTGGCGGATGATTCTGGACGAGTTCGGTGCTTCCGATGTGATCATGCCGATTGCGCGGCTGGAGCGGGAATATCCCGGCGGGCCGGTGAAGGGCACGTTCACCGCACGCTATGGCCCCGACAACCGCTTCCTTGGCAGCTTCACGCTGAACGCGAAGAACGAGGCCGAGGTGCCCAAGATGCTGGAGCAGGCGATTGGCCAGATCGACCGGATATTCTCGCAGGCACTGGCCAATGGCGTGCTCAAGCCCGATCCCACGCTGAACATGGTGACGCAGATCGATCAGGCGCTGATCGACCAGACCATGCAGAAGCTGGGGCCGGCGCCGGTCACGATGGAAGCCGAATCGGTGGATGATGAAGCGGGTGCAGTGACAACCGCACCGGCCGCGGCGATCAATACGTTCACCATTCAGTTCGCCACCGAAGATGCTGCGGGCGTGGACGCAGGCATGGCCGCGGTGCGGGGGGCTGCAGGCGTAAAGAGCGCCAGCACCACATCGATTGCCATCGGCGGCACTTCGGTGATGCGCGTGACTTATGCAGGCGAGCTCGATGCTTTGGCCGCTGCGCTGCGTGCGCAAGGATGGCGCGTGACCGTGGGCGCTGGCGCGCTTTCGATCCGCAAGTAACTTTTTCTGCGATTCGGGCGTATAAGCAACTGATGTCGACGCAGATTGCCCTTCCGCTGGTGACGGCGCGCGGTGCCGAAACCGTGGTGATGGGGCCTAGCCTTGTCCCTGTGGTGGAAGCTTTGCAGGCAGCGGAGCGCTGGCCGTTTCGCACCGCGATCCTGGCCGGGCCGCCGCGTTCGGGCAAGAGCCTGCTGGCGCGCTGGTTTGCCGAAAGCGGGGCGGGCGAGGTGATCGATGGGGCGGATAGCCTGCCCGAGGACGAGGTTTTTCACCTCTGGAACCGCACGCAGGCCGATGGGCGACCGCTGCTGCTGGTGGTGAACCGAGCACCGGGGGCTTGGACCATCGCGCTGCCTGATCTGGCATCGCGATTGGGGTCAGCCTTGCTGATCGAGATTGCGCCGCCTGATGATGACCTGGTGGCAGGGCTGGTGGCGGAGCTTTCAGCGCGGCGCGGGCTTGTGCTGGGGGAGCAGGTGCTGGGGTATCTGCTGCCCCGGTTGGAGCGGTCACACGCGGAAATCGAGTTGCTGATTGAAACTCTTGACCGGTTGTCTCTTGAGCGTAAAGCACCCGTCACCATATCGCTGGTGCGCGATGCCTTGGCAGAGCGTTCCGGAGAATTTCAGCCGCGCTTGCTTTAGCGCGGTTTTAGAGAGAGAATTGCGGGCATGTTCAACGGCCTGATAGCCTATATGGATTCGATCCGGGCGCGCGATCCTGCGCCGCGATCCCGCTGGGAAATCCTGCTCTATCCGGGGCTGTGGGCGGTCGGGTTCCACCGCGTGGCGCACTGGCTGTTTGAAGCGCGCCTGTATTTTCTGGCGCGTGCGGTGAACCACCTTTCGCGCTTTTTTACCGCCATCGATATTCACCCCGGCGCCAAGATCGGGAAGCATCTGTTTATCGATCATGGCTTTACCGTGATCGGTGAAACGGCTGAGATTGGCGACAATGTGACGATCTATCAGTGCGTTACGCTGGGTGGCACCAATCCGGCCAATGGCGTGCCGGGCAAGCGCCACCCGACATTGAGCGACAATGCGATCATCGGATCGGGCGCGCAGATTCTGGGGCCGATCACCGTGGGGCCGCGCGCGCGCGTGGGGGCCAATGCGGTGGTGACCGATGATGTGCCCGAAGGCGCGACGATGGTTGGGCTGAAGGCGCGCTCTACGCTGGTTCCGGCTGAGACGTGGCTGAAAGAGTTCATCCCCTATGGCACGCCCTGCAAGGAGCCGTGTGAGCCCAATGGCGGCAGCCGGGTGGATGATCTGGAGGCCGAAGTGGCCGCGCTCAAAGCGCAAGTTGCCGCGCTGATTGCAGCGCAGGGTGATGGGGAGACGCCAGCGCCGACGCCGACCAGCGTTGGCCGGAGGACTCGCCGCTGAGCGGGACTGGCCCTGAAGCGGGGACACCCGGCAGTGTGGTGCCCTTTCCCAATGTGCGCACAGCCCAGCAAGTGGGGTTTGAGCGGCTGGAACTGCTGAAAATCCTTGATATCTATGGCCGCATGGTCGCCGCCGGGTTGTGGCGCGATTATGCGATGGATTTTGGCAAGGACGCCGCTGTTTTCGCCGCGTTCAAACGCACGGCGGAGCGGCCTTCGGCTCGGATCGAGAAGCGGCCCGCGCTGCGCGGCAAGCAGGGCATGTGGGCGCTGTTTGGCGAGGCGGGGCAGGTGCTGAAGCGCGGGCACGACTTGGCGGGCGTGCTGTCGCCACTGGAGCGGCGGTTGATGAAGGTGGTCGAGGATTGAGCCCGTTTAAATAAGCCCGTTCGTGTCGAGCGTAGTCGAGACACCAAGCGGCGTGCTTACCGTGTCTCGACTACGCTCGACACGAACGGAGCAATGGGCGGGATGGGAGCAATAAGCGGGCTTTTCAAACCTTCGGCTTGATCAGGAAATTCATCCAGCAGCTGGCCAGTGGTTTGGTGCGGTCAGCTTGCCAGGCTTCGGCGCGCACGTTGGCGATGCGGCGGCCGGCGCGGATCACTTCGCCGCGGGCGAAGGTTTCTACCGTGATTCCCCCGCGCAAGTATTCGACCGAGATGTTGACCGGCTTGAAGCGCACCTTGGCGTCTTCCTCGCCCAGTTCGGCGTGGAGGGCCATGATGGCGGCGATTTCCAGCAGGCCCGCAATCGCGCCGCCGTGGAGATAGCCGGGGCGGCCCATCGCGCGGTCGGAAAAGTCCATGGCGAGCAGCGGTGCGCCATCGAGCAGGCCTTCGATGCGCATACCCATGGCGCGGGCGTAGGGCGGCAGGCGGTTGGCAAGGTCGGTCATGCCTTGGTCTCCGGTTCCCTTGACCAGCCATCGGCATCGACCTGAATGAAGATGCCGGCAGCGTGGGCGACCGGATCGGCGATATCGCCATCGTGGGCAATGCCGCGCACAAAGGCCATCGACGTTTTGAGTTGATAGCATTCGGCCCAGGCGATGATCGTTTTGCCGGGCGTTGCGGCGCGCACATAATCGATGCGCAGATCGAGCGTCACTTGCGGGCGGAAGCCGCCACGCAGGGCCCAGACGGACATCGATGTGGCATTGTCGAGCAGGCTGATGATCGGGCCGGACGCCAGCACACCGGTCTCAGGATCGCCCACCAGATCCTCGCGCCAGGGCAGGCCAAGTTCGATCCAGTTTGGGCCATGGGCGCGGTATTCCATGCCGACAAAGCCGGTGTGGCCGTGCTTCATCATGAACTTGCCGAAGCGCGAAGGTTCAAACGCCATGTCTTGCGGGATGGGTGGGCGGCCGCCCCCATTCTCGGCAGTGCTTTGAGGTGTGCTGTCCATGGATCATCCCTGCCGCAGGTGGGCGACGTTGACAAGCGGCTTAAGTGCGCGGTTAAAAGGCGCTGGGTTTAGAAAGCGCTTCCGGCTAGCGCATCGATCGCGCCCTGCAGGATCAGCGCGGCGGCGTGCGAATCAATGCGGGTGGCGCGTTTGGCGCGGCTGAAATCCTGCTCGATCATCGCGCGTTCAGCAGCTTGAGTGGTCCAGCGTTCGTCCCACAGCAGGATGGGCAGGCCAAAGTCCTCAAGGTTGCGGGCGATGGCGCGCGCGCCCTGGGAGCGGGGGCTTTCCGATCCGTCCATGTTGAGCGGCAGGCCGATGACGAGGCCCTTTACGCTGCGTTCGGCAATCTGGGCCGCCAGCTTGGCCTTGTCGGCAGTGAATTTGCTGCGCTGGAGCGTTTTGCCTGCGGTGGCAAAGCGCCAGTCGCTGTCGCACAGGGCGATGCCGATGGTCTTGGTGCCGGTATCAAGGCCCATCAGCGCGCCGCCTTCGGGCAAGGCATCGCGCATCAGCAGCGCCGATTGCGTGATCATTTGTTTGGTGTTTGGGCAGGCTTCTTCGCGGCCTGCCAAGTGGCAACGCGGCGGCCCACATCGGCGCGCAGGTTCGACCAGAACAGCGGGATGTCATAGATGTGGTAGTTGTTGCCCGGCAGCACATAAGCGCCGATTTCGGGCGGATCGCCGATCAGCAGAATGCCGGTGGCCGGATCGCAGCGGGCGGGGACAGCGCCGACGATCAGTTCACCACTCTTGAGGTCTTCCGAGGGCTTGAGCGTACCGAGGTTGGCGCTGGCAGGCGCCGACGCACTCGCGCCGCCATTGAGCGGGTTGGTGCACAGGACAGGGCGCGTATCCTTGGGCTTGCCATCAAGGCCGGGGCGGGTGCGATAGGCTTCGAGCACGAGATCGGGCTCTGCCGGTTCGGCAAAGCTCGACCATGTCATGATGCAACCGGCCTGATCGGCGGCGGTGCAGGCCTTGAGGCCCATCGCGGGCAGATCGTGCTCGACCGAAATTGGCCAGCCGACCGGATAGGCGGCGACCACGCGCGCGGCGAGGGGCGTTCCGGCCACGCGATCCTTGAGCAGGTGGATCAGGTGCAATGCGCCTTGGCTGTGGCCAGCCAGCACGATCGGCGCATCGGCGGGAATGCCCGCAAGGAACGCGTCAAACGCCTGATTCACATCGAGATAGGCCGCATCCAGTGCCATCTGTCCTTCAGGCTGATCGGTGAGGAACGCGCCAAATGCCGCCTGCCGGTAACGCGGGGCCCAGACTTGCGCCTGTCCGTTGAAGGCTGACGCCATGCCCTGAAGGAAATAGCTGGCGCGGCGGTTGGTGTCGGGATCGTCGAGCGGGCCGTTCCATGCCTCACGCGCCAGATAGCTGGTGGGGTGGATGAAGAACACGGCAGCGGGTCCTTGATTCTTCGTGATCTTGGCAGGCAGCCATTGCGATGGATCATCCTTGCCAATCCCGGGCCGGGAAAACCACATGGCGTTTCCGGCAAAGGCACCCGATGGCAGGGGATCGAGCTTTGCATAATCGGCACGCGGCACAAAGGCGAACCGGGTCAATTCGGTAGACCAGATGCGCAGGATAAACAGGGCCGCAATCACCAGCACGGCAAGGACAGCGATCATGTAGAGAAACTTGCGGGCCATCGTGGGTCTCTGCAATTGGTGTTCAGGTGGTGGTGGTCAGGTGGCGGGTTCTGGTCGTTCGGCGTTGCGGGCGTCGTTCCGTTCGGCCTGACGTTCCAGCGCGATCTTTAGCATGGCAACAATCGGATCGGCCAGCATCAGCCCGAGAATGCCGAACAGCAACCCGAACATCAATTGCGCGCCCAATACCAGCGCCGGGGCAAGGTCAACCGTCCGTTTGGCCACCATGGGCACGATGATATTGCCGTCCACGGTCTGCACCACGACATAAACCACAAGGCAGAACAGCCCGGTTTCATTGCTGACCGAAAAGCCGACCAGCGTCATCAGCAGGCCCGAGATCGGCGCGCCGATATTGGGCAGAAAGGCCAGCAATCCAGTGAGCAGGCCCAGCAGCGCGGCCATCGGCACGCCCCACCATGCCAGCAAGGCCCAGGTGGCAATGCCTTCCACCGCCATGCCCAGCAGCCGCCCGAACAGCAGCATGCGCAGCGCCTTGCCCATGCGCAGGGCGGTGCCCTCCCAATGCTCGCGGCTGTGCTCTGGAAGCATCCAGCCAAGACCGCGGCGGTAGAGATGCGGTTCAAGCACGAAATATATCGCCAGAATCAGGATCAGGAACGCGGTGGTAAAGCCGCCGAAGATACCGCCCAGCGCGCGGGTGATCTGGCCGACGCTGCCCAGAATCTGGCTGGCGATCTGCTGCAGATTGAAATCCTGAACGGAAATGCCGTGGCTCTGCGCCCACACGGTCAGACGGCTGAGCTGTGTTTCGATCACGTTGGGCAATTGCGCGGCCTGCGCCGCAATCTCGCCCCCTGCAAAGATCACCAGCCAGATCAGAAAGGCAAGGGTGCCGATCAGCACGATAGTGATCCGCAAGACTCGCGGAATCCATGGTGCGATCCGAGCAATCAGACGCTGACCACCATCGATCATCGCGGCCAAGACGATGCCGCCCAGCACGACCATGATCGGCTGGGCCAGCAGCACGACCAGCGCGAAGAGCGAGGCCACGCCCAGCCATACGGTTGCCTTCTTCGCCTCACGCCGGATCAGGTCGTCGTGAATATCGGCAGGGCCCGGCCGGGTTGACTGGCTTGACGGCAAAGGGCTGGGCGGTGTGCTCATAAGGGATCAGCGCTGATTCTGCGCCCTTTCCAAAGCGGGAGCCGAAGCAGGCTGCCGACGTATCTCGGGCCGCAGTCTGGTCCACGCGCGGCCATCGCGCAAGGATGACCACCATGTCAGCGGATTGAGCGCTTCGCTGCCATCGAGCGAGAAGGTGACGAATTCAGCCCGCCCGCCAACATTGGCCAGCGGCACCGGCCCGCCCAAACCGCGCTCTTCGACAGGGGCGCGGCTGTCAGCCGAATGATCGCGGTTATCGCCCATCAGGAACACGTGGCCGGGGGGCACCAGCGTTGCGGGATAGTTGTCGAGCATCTGGTCCATGTGATCGATCACCACATAGCTGGCCCCATTGGGCAGGGTCTCGCGAAAGGCAGGCAATTCATAGACTTCGCGGCCGTTCGCAAGGCGTGTTCGGAAGCGTTCAAACATGTCGTAACACGGTGCGCCGTCGCATGAGAGCTGCGGATCGACCGGAATCTGCACCGGCGGTTCGGCCTGTTGCGGCACCAGTTTGCCGTTCAGAATGATCTGGCCATGAATAACGGCGATCCGATCACCGGGCAGGGCGACCACGCGCTTGATGTAATCCTCGTCCCGATCTGGCGGCACGGCGATCACGATATCGCCATATTCCGGCGTACTGGGCAACACGCGCGAGGTTCCGCGCGGCAGCACATGGAACGAGGCCGAAACCCACGACCAACCGTAGGGATATTTCGATACGATCAACCGATCCCCCACCAGCAGATTGGGCATCATCGAGATCGACGGAATGTAGAACGGCTTGGCAATGAAGCTGTGGAACACGACCACGGCCAGCAGCATCAGCGCAAGGCCGCGAATCTCCGCCCACCAGTCCACGCCGCTTTCGGGCGGCGGCGGGGGCGGGGAGAGCGGCTCTATCGGCACCTGGCCGGTGGCCGGATCGTGAGAAGTCTGGTCGGTCAAGCAGCGGGCGTTTCAGGAAAGGGGGCCGAGAACGGGGCGAGCTTCGATCACGACAAAGGCCTGCGCCCAAGGGTGATCGTCGGTCAGGGTCAGGTGGACGACAGCTTCGTAACCTTCGGGCGTGATCGCGGCAAGCCGGGCTGCAGCCCCGCCGGTCAGCGCTAATGTTGGCGCGCCGGACGGGGCGTTGACCACGCCGATGTCCTTCATAAACACGCCCGCCTTGAACCCGGTGCCGACGGCCTTGGAAAAAGCCTCCTTGGCGGCAAAGCGCTTCGCCAGCGTTCCGGCTATCGTGTAGGGGCGGCGCGCGGCCTTGGCCTTTTCCACATCGGTGAAGACCCGGTTGATGAAGCGGTCACCGAAACGGTCGAGCGAGTTCTGGATACGCTCGATGTTGCACAGGTCAGAGCCGATGGCGATGATCATGCCAATCCTCCCCGGACCGGGGAGGGGGACCATCCGCAGGATGGTGGAGGGGCACCAACGTAGACGCGAGAATTTGCCGTGTCGGAGACCTGACCGGGAACTGGGATAGGGGGCGTGCGGGCGGCCATGTGGGGAGTGGCGGCGCGTGCCCCTCCACCACCTTCGGTGGTCCCCCTCCCCGTGCCGGGGAGGAATTGAGCCGTCGTCACCGCGCTTCGTCCATCAGACCGCGCATCCGGCGGATCGCGTTTTCGAGACCGACAAACACCGCCTCGCCGATCAGATAGTGCCCGATATTGAGTTCGGCGATCTGCGGGATGGCGGCGATGGGCTGGACGTTCTCGAAGGTGAGGCCGTGGCCTGCGTGCGGCTCGATCCCGTTTTTGGCGGCGAGTGCGGCCATATCGCTGATCCGGCGCAATTCGCGCTCGACTTTGGCCATATCATTATCGGCAAAGGCATGGGCATATTCGCCGGTGTGGAATTCTACCACCGGCGCGCCAAGGCGCAGCGCCGCGTCAAGCTGGCGCTCGTCAGCCTCGATGAACAGCGAGACGCGGATGCCTGCAGCGCGCAATTCCTCGGCAATCGGGGCGAGGGTGTTGTGCATTCCGGCGGCGTCCAGACCGCCTTCGGTCGTGCGCTCCTCGCGCTTTTCGGGCACAATGCAGGCGGCATGCGGTTTGTGACGCAGCGCGATGGCGAGCATTTCCGGAGTCGCCGCCATTTCAAGGTTCAGCGGCAGGTTGGTGGCCTGCTGGATGCGCGCCAAGTCTTCGTCGCGGATATGGCGACGGTCTTCACGCAAGTGGGCGGTGATGCCATCGCCGCCCACGCTCGCGACGATTTCAGCCGCCCGCACCGGATCGGGATGGTCTCCGCCGCGCGCGTTGCGGATCGTGGCGACATGATCGATGTTGACGCCCAGACGCAAGGGGCGACGGTCAGAGTGTTGGGTCACAGCGGGGTTCCTGTTGCGCACAAGGTCGCGTGCATAACATCATGGGTTATGCCTGCCTGTTGCCAGATCTCGCCAAAGGCAGCTTCATCCTCTGCTCGGTTTGATGTCATGATGATCACCGTGTCCAAATCGGGCAGGATGATATTGCGCAGCACCACGCCGCCAATGAAGCCACGCCTTTCGACGATCCGCACAGGCTTGGCACCGCAATCCTTGAGGGGCACGCTGAACGACCACTGGCCCAGTGCAGCATACCCATATTCGGCCTTGCCGTCCCACATCACGCTGCGCTGCGCTTCGGGCAGCAGTTTGCCCGTCATCAGCGCGCGATCAAAGGCAAGCAGATCGTGCGTCGTTCCATAAAGCGCGCCTGCCGCGCCAAAGTTTTCCAGACGGAATGCCGAAGATTCGGGCTTACCCTCGGCATAGCCCGTTACCGTCGGCCCGGAGCGCGGGAAAAGGCCGACGCTGGTGAGACCGAGCGGCTTTGCAATGCGTTCGGCGACCAAGGCGGCGTATGGTTTGCCGCTTGTGGCCTCGATCACCGCAGCCATCATTATGAAATCGCAGTCCCCATAAAAGAACTCGGTCAGGGGTTCACGGGTGGTCGGTCCTTCGCACCAATTGCGCCCGGTTTCAGGGCTGCCGGGTGCGACCGTATAGAAGGTGGACCAATCGTCTTTGCCGCTGGGGCCTTCTTCCATGCGCGGCAGCCCGGAGACGTGCTGCATCAGCATTCGCGAAGTGATGCGGCTGGCAAAGGGGGCCTTGCTGTCGGGCAGGTAGCGCGTGATTGGCGCATCAAGATCAAGCCGCCCGGCTGAGACTTCCTGCATGGCAATGGTCGCGGTGATCTGCTTTGTGACCGATGCCCAGCGCCAGACTGCGCCCAGCTTGTGCGGCGCAGTGCCAGAAGGTGAGACTGTGCCAAACGCTTGTTCGAAGACGATCTTGTCGCCCCGCGCGATCATGATCGTCCCTGCAAAATCGGTTAATCGCGCTATTTCGCTGATGCGTGCTTCGCTTGGACCAGGCGCAGCCTGCGCAGGCACCACGGCGGGCGATGCCAAGGCCGGTGCCACATCTTGGGTGGCAAGTGCCATGGCGAATGCAATGGATGGTAATGCAATGGATGGTATTGCATGCCGCATGCTGATCAAGCGCACGGTCAGCTGCTCGCTCGGCTGCCAGGCTTGATCGCTTCGCTCGCGGCGAGTTCAGGGGGAAGCTCGTCTGGCGCGTATGTCGGGAAATTCAGCGCGACGAGCGGGAAGAACGGCACGCCAAGGTCGACGCTGCCGGCAGAGCGGTCAACCAGCGCGGCCGCAGCGATGACTTCGCCGCCTGCCTCTTCGATAGCTTTGATGGCTTCTCGGCTGGACAGGCCGGTGGTAACAACGTCTTCAACCATCAGCACTTTTTCGCCCGAGTTGAGCGAAAAGCCGCGGCGCAGTTCGAATGTGCCGGTGGGGCGTTCGACGAACATCGCCTCTACGCCCAGCGCGCGGCCCATTTCGTGGCCGATGATGACCCCGCCCATGGCCGGGGAAATGACCTTCTGAATGGTCTGCCGCAACTCTCGCGGAATCTTCTGCGCGATGGCGGTGGCAAGGCGTGAGGCGCGCATCGGGTCCATCAAGACTCGCGCGCATTGCAGATAGTGCGCGCTGTGCCGCCCGGATGAGAGCAGAAAGTGCCCCTCGAGCAAGGCCTGACTGGAGCGGAATTCGGAAAGGATCTCGTCTTCGAGCATCATGACAGCCTGATCAGGTCATTTGGAGCCTTGCAAATGGGCGCTGGCTGGCTTGCGGGCAACCCTTTTCCGCACCTCTATTTCAATGCATTGCCGCATTGCCCGAAGGGGTGTGGGGAGGCGTTGAAAAATATGCACTCCGGCGCTTGAGGCTTGGCACAAGCGCGCGTATAGGCCGGTCGGTTCGAGGGACGTAGGGAAGGTGCAGACGCGCCTTTCTGATGCAGCGCAACACGCGCGCAAACAGGTAAAAAGCGGAAACTTTGACGATGAGTCTTGCCGATACTGCCCGCCACGCGGGCACAGCTTTCCGGACTTTTGGCCGGACCTTTGGCGTTGCTGCTGCGCTGATTTTCGGGACAAACGCTATGGCTGCAGCGCCTGTGGCACCAACTGCACCAGTGGCCGCTGCTCCTGCAGCAACTGCGCCGGTTGCGACCGATGCGGGCGCTCCTGCCGCTGTGGCGGCCGAGGCCGCGCCGGTTGATGCCGGTTCCTACACGCCGATGGCGCCGACTCCGGGCAAGGGCATGCCGGTGGACAAGGGCTGGACCTTCCAGGACCAGTACTCCCCGACCGGTGAAGAAGCATTGTGGATGCACGATGTGATCCTGATGCCGGTGATCGTGGCGATCTCGTTGCTGGTGCTGATCCTGCTGGTCGTGGTCGTGGCCAAGTTCAACAAGCGCGCCAATCCGGTCGCTTCGAAGACCAGCCATAACACCCTGATCGAAGTGGTGTGGACGCTGGTGCCGGTGCTGATTCTGGTGGTGATCGCGGTTCCGTCGATCCGCCTGCTCGCTCACCAGTATGATCCTGCACCCAAGGGTGCGGTGACCGTGAAGGTGACGGGCTATCAGTGGTACTGGGGTTATACTTATCCCGATAACGGCGGTTTCGAAGTCATTTCGAATATGCTGTCGGATGCAGACGCGCTCAAGCGTGGTGAGCCGGGTCAGCTGGCTGTGGACAACCGCATGGTCGTCCCCGCAGGTGAGCCGATCCGTATCCAGACCATCGGTTCGGACGTGATCCACGCCTTTGCCGTGCCTTCGCTGTGGTTCAAGCTGGACGCAGTGCCCGGCCGGATCAACGAGAAGGTGCTGATGATCAAGGAGCCGGGCGTGTATTACGGCCAGTGCTCTGAACTGTGCGGCGCCCGTCACGGGTACATGCCGATCGCGGTGGAAGCTCTGCCGCGCGACAAGTTCGAAGCCTGGGTGAAGACTCAGCCGGGCGGCACCGTGGGCGAGGCCACTGAAGCGGCTGCAGCCCCCGCGGCTCCGGCCGCCTGACGCGACGTTTATGGACAAGGTTTGAGCGATATGGCTACCATTCCCGCAAACGAAGGTTTTGATGCGCATGATCATGCGCACGACCACGATCATGATCACAAGCCGGCATTCTTTGCCCGCTGGTTCATGTCCACCAACCACAAGGACATCGGCACGCTGTACCTGATCTTCGCGATTTTCGCGGGGATCATCGGTGGCGCCGTTTCCGGCATGATGCGCGCCGAACTGGCGCAACCGGGCATCCAGTATCTGGGCTATTTCGCGCAGCTGCTGGGTACGGCCAACCCCAGCTTTGACGAGCAGCTCCACCTGTGGAACGTGCTGATCACGGCGCACGGCCTGATCATGGTGTTTTTCATGGTCATGCCTGCCATCATCGGCGGCTTTGGCAACTGGTTCGTGCCGATCATGATCGGCGCGCCGGACATGGCCTTCCCGCGCATGAACAACGTGTCGTTCTGGCTGACGTTCGTGGGCTTCATGTCGCTGATGATCTCGGCCTTCATGCCGGGCGGCACGGGGCAGGGCGCCGGCACGGGCTGGACGGTCTATGCACCGCTTTCCACCTCGGGCTCGGTCGGTCCGGCAGTCGACTTTGCGATCTTCTCGCTCCACCTTTCGGGCGCAGGCTCGATCCTGGGTGCGATCAACTTCATCACCACCATTTTGAACATGCGCGCGCCGGGGATGACCTTGCACAAGATGCCGCTGTTCGTGTGGTCGGTGCTGGTTACCGCGTTCCTGCTGCTGCTGGCGCTGCCGGTGCTGGCTGCTGCCATCACCATGCTGCTGACCGACCGCAACTTTGGCACGACCTTCTTTGATCCTGCTGGCGGCGGTGACCCCGTTCTCTATCAGCACCTGTTCTGGTTCTTCGGCCACCCCGAAGTGTACATCATGATCCTGCCGGGCTTCGGCATCATCAGCCAGATCATCTCGACCTTCTCGAAGAAGCCGGTGTTCGGCTACCTCGGCATGGCTTACGCGATGGTTGCCATCGGCGTGGTCGGTTTCATTGTGTGGGCACACCACATGTACACCACCGGCCTCGACGTAAACACCAAGATGTACTTCACTGCCGCAACGATGGTGATCGCGGTGCCGACCGGCATCAAGATCTTTTCGTGGATCGCGACGATGTGGGGCGGCAGCCTTGAATTCAAGTCGCCGATGATCTGGGCGCTGGGCTTCATCTTCCTGTTCACCGTGGGCGGCGTGACCGGCGTTGTGCTGGCCAATGGCGGCGTGGACGACAACCTGCATGACACGTACTACGTGGTTGCACACTTCCACTACGTGCTGTCGCTGGGCGCTGTGACCTCGCTCTTTGCCGGGTTCTTCTACTGGTTCCCGAAGATGAGCGGCCGGATGCACTCCGAGTTTCTCAGCCACCTGCAGTTCGTGGTGTTCTTCATCGGCGTGAACCTGATCTTCTTCCCGATGCACTTCCTGGGCGTTCAGGGCATGCCGCGTCGTTATCCTGACTATGCGGTGGCCTACACCTACTGGAACGAGATCGCATCGCTCGGTTATGTGATCATGGCAGGTTCGATGGTGATCTTCTTCATCAACATCGCCTACGCGTTCCTCGCGGGCAAGAAGGCCGAAGCCAACTATTGGGGTGAAGGCGCAACGACGCTGGAGTGGACCCTGTCCTCGCCGCCGCCGTTCCACCAGTTCGAAACCCTGCCGGTGATCGACGACGCGGCTCACGCACACTGAGCAAGCGGTCGGCCTGAAGGCTGAAACGAAAGGGCCTCCGGAGCGATCCGGGGGCCTTTTTCGTTGCTGGTGCTTTGCCCGATGAACAGCCCTTTTGGGTGTTGGCTCGGCTCGTCCCCTTTCGCTTTCCTTGAACGTCAAGCGAGCGTATAGGCGCGGCCAATCATGGATTCTGCAACACCCCTTCGTTCGAGCGTGGCCCTGCCCGCAGAGTGGCGCGATTTCTTCGCGCTGACCAAGCCACGCGTGATGACGCTGGTCATTTTCAGCGGCTTGTGCGGCCTGCTGGCCGCGCCGGGGACCATCCATCCGGTCATCGCCTTTACCGCGATCCTGTGCATCGCGGTGGGCGCTGGCGGGGCCGCTGCGCTCAATATGTGGTGGGAGGCCGATCTTGACGCCGGGATGAAGCGCACCTCGGCCCGCCCGCTGCCGTCTGGCCGGATGGACCGCACATCGGCCCGCGATTTCGGCTTCATGCTTTCGGGCGCTTCGGTCGTGGTAATGGGCCTTGCCGTGAACTGGCTCTCGGCGGCCATTCTGGCCTTTTCGATCTTCTACTACGCGTGGATCTACACCGTCTGGCTCAAGCCACGCACGCCGCAGAACATCGTCATCGGCGGTGGTGCAGGCGCGTTTCCGCCGCTGATCGGCTGGGTGGCGGTAACGGGTGACATCACGCTGATGCCGGTGCTGTTGTTCCTGATCATCTTCATGTGGACGCCGCCGCACTTCTGGGCGCTCGCGCTGTTTGTGCAGATTGATTACGCGAAGGTCGGTATTCCGATGATGCCGGTGGTGGCCGGGGAAAAGTCCACCCGGCGGCAGATTCTGATCTATGCCGTCCTGCTGCTCCCGGTGACATTGGCCCCTTGGTTCATAGGCGGAACGGGCTGGGTCTATGGTATGTCAGCCTTGGTTCTCGGCCTGATCTTCGTGGCGCTATCGGCCAAAGTCGGGATGCGGGATACCGGACCGGATGATAAGATGCTGCCGGAAAAGCGGTTGTTTGGGTATTCGATCCTCTATCTTTTCGTGCTTTTCGGCATGCTGGCGTTTGACCGGCTCGCCACGGTGCAAGGCTGGCAATAATGAACGAACCGAGCAAGTTTGAAACGCCGCAGCCCGAGCACCTGTCAAAAGCGCAATCCGATCTCTATCGCGCGCGGCAACGCGGGCGGAACAAGGTTCTGGGTATCGTGCTGGGATCGCTGGCAGTGCTGTTCTTTGCGATTTCGATCGTGAAGATTGCGGCGCAGATCGAAGGAGCCAACTGACATGGCAACCACCGTTGTTCCCAATTCTGCCAAGAACCGCAAGGTTGGTATGCTGGCAGCGGGCGGGGCACTGGCCATGCTTGGATTGGGCTATGCCTCGGTGCCGCTCTATCAATTGTTCTGTCAGGTGACCGGCTATGGCGGCACCACGCAGCGCGCCGATGCGACCACGGCGGCAGGCGTGAAGATCGCGGGCAAGTCTGTCACGGTGCGCTTTGATGCCAACGTGGCGCGCGACATGCCTTGGGAATTCAAGGCCATGCAGGTCAAGCAAGAGGTGCGCATCGGGCAGCGCCAGATGGCGCGGTATCAGGCGCGCAACCTTTCTGGTCAGGCGGTGACGGGCACGGCGATCTTCAACGTTTCGCCCGAACAGGCGGGCAAGTACTTTAACAAGATCCAGTGCTTCTGCTTTACCGAACAGACGCTGCAGCCGGGGCAGGAAATCCCGATGCCGGTGATCTATTACGTGGATCCGGCGATCCTCGATGATCCGGCGGCAAAGGACATTGCAGAGATTACGCTGAGCTATACCTTCAACGAAACGCTGGAAAGCGCCGCAGCGCGCGCGGGCAAGCCGGTTTCGTAAACGATGGAAAAGCCTCTGGACCGCAAGCAAACCCGGCGATAAAGGCCAAGGCGAACAGCGTGCCGGGCCTTGCTGCCCAGCACGATACAGATGACCAGACCTGACTTGGGGATTTCAACGATCATGGCCGGCGCTAAGAACCACGATTACCACATTCTGCCGCCCGACATCTGGCCCTTTGCCGGTGCCATGTCGGCGCTGACCATGGCCGTTGGCGGCGTCTTCTGGATGCACGACATGGCTGGCGGCACGGCCATTTTCTGGCTCGGCCTGCTGGGCGTGATCGTCACGTTCTTCTCGTGGTTCGGCAAGATCATCAAGGAAGCCCACGCGGGCGATCACACCCCGGTGGTGCAGCTGCACCAGCGCTATGGCATGATCCTGTTCATCGCTTCGGAAGTGATGTTCTTCGTCGGCTGGTTCTGGGCCTTCTTCGATTTCTCGCTGTTCCCATCGGAACTGGCAGAGGTTGTGGCTGGCCAGTGGCCGCCCAAGGCGATCGAAGCGGTCATGGACCCGTTCGATCTGCCGCTGCTCAACACGCTGATCCTGCTGTGCTCGGGCACCACGCTCACCTGGGCGCACCATGCGCTGATCCATGGGGATCGTGATGGCCTGAAGAAGGGCCTGTGGGCCACGATCCTGCTGGGCGCTGTGTTCTCGGCCATTCAGGCCTATGAATATGCCGCTGCCCCGTTCGCGTTTGGCACCAACACCTTTGGTTCGTCGTTCTACATGGCAACCGGGTTCCACGGCTTCCACGTGATCGTCGGTACGATTTTCCTGATCGTCTGCCTTGCCCGCGTCTACAAGGGCCACTTCACCCCGCGCCAGCACTTCGGTTTCGAAGCAGCGGCATGGTACTGGCACTTCGTTGACGTGGTGTGGCTTTTCCTGTTTGTCGCCATCTACGTATGGGGCAGCTGGGGCGCCCCGGTCCACTGATGTCAGAAGGCGATAGCCGCAATTCGAAAGGGCAGTCCGGGATTACCGCGACTGCCCTTTTCGGTTTGTGCCCGTGTTGTGGTGCCAAGGGGGCTTGGGCAACGCCGGGCGCACTGGCGCAGCGGTGCGGGGCTTGCGGGCTGGAGCTTGAACGGCATGAGCCGCGCGGGCGGGGAATGTATCTGGTGGTTCTGCCGGTCACGGTGCTGCTGGTGCTGGCCGCGCTAAAGCTGGACGAGGTGGTGCAATTGCCGGTCTGGGCGCTGATTGCCCTTTGGGGCGTTGTCGTTCCGCTGGTGGTGACGGTGGCGCTGCGCTTTGCCAAGGCGGCGGCATTGATTGCGCGACTCGACAAGGAAGGTTTGCTGTGATGCAGCGCGTGCCGATTATCTCGACCGTGATCGTGGCCGCAGCGGTCGCCACGATGATTGCGCTGGGCGTGTGGCAGTTGCAGCGCATGGATGAAAAGCAGGTGATGCTGGCGCGGTACGCTACGGCGATTGCCGATGGGGCAACCGTGGTTTTTCCCGCTGCCGATGGGGCGGCGGTGGAGAAAGCGCTGTTCCATCGTTCGCAAGTGGATTGCCAATCGATCACGCCGCCATGGAATTCCATCGCGGGCCGCAATGCCAAGGGCGAAACGGGCTATGTCCATCTGGCCAACTGCGCGATTGGCGATGGCCGCACCGCACAAGTGCAGGCCGGCTGGACCAAGGGGCCGGACCATCCTGAATGGGCTGGTGGCAAGGTCACGGGGCTGATTGCGCCCTATACCGATGGCGCGGCGCGGCTGATTGCCGATCCGCCGGTGGCCGGCTTTGCCGCCAGCGCGCGGCCTGATCCGGCAGATGTGCCGAACAACCATCTGGCTTATGCGGTGCAGTGGTTCTTCTTCGCTGGGGTGGCGCTGGTGATTTATGGGCTGGCGCTGCGCAAGCGCTGGCGGGAGCGCAAATAGGAAAATTGCACCAGTTTCCGTTCGTGTCGAGCGAAGTCGAGACACTGCACAACTGTGTCTCGACTTCGCTCGACACGAACGGGAGCAGGGTATCTCCCTCCCTACACCCCAGAATCCTTGCCACACTGGCCTCTGGCCGCTAACCGCCCAATCCCATGAAGTACGTCAGCACCCGGGGGCAGGCACCCTCGCTCGATTTTCAGGGCGTCACGCTCGCAGGCCTTGCCTCGGACGGTGGGCTTTATGTGCCCGAGACCTGGCCGCAGTTCAGCGCGGACGAGATCGCCGCAATGGCCGGGCTGCCCTATGCCCAGCTGGCGCAAAAGATCATGCTGCCTTTCGTGGGTGATTGCCTGACGCCTGAGCGGCTGCTGGAACTGTGCGAACAGGCCTATGGTCGCTTCGCCCATGCCGCGGTCGTGCCGCTGAAGCAGTTGGACGAGACGCAGTGGGTGCTGGAGCTGTTCCATGGTCCGACGCTGGCGTTCAAGGACGTGGCGCTGCAACTGCTGGGCCTGCTGTTTGAAGAGTTTCTGGCCGATGGCGATGATCACATCACCATCGTGGGCGCAACGTCGGGCGATACCGGCTCTGCCGCGATTGATGGTGTGGCCGGGCGTGCCAAGATCGATATCTTCATGCTCCACCCGCATGGGCGCGTTTCGGATGTGCAGCGCCGCCAGATGACCACGGTGATTGCGCCGAATGTCCACAATATCGCCATCGACGGCAGCTTTGACGATGCGCAGGCGATGGTGAAGCGCATGTTCAACGACAGCGCGATGACCAGCCGCTTCGGCATCGCGGCAGTTAACTCGATCAACTGGGCCCGCCTGATGGCGCAAGTGGTCTATTACTTCTACGCCGCGCTGCAACTGGGCGCACCGCAGCGAAAGGTCGCGTTTTCGGTGCCGACCGGGAACTTCGGTGATGTGTTTGCAGGCTATGTGGCGGCGCAAATGGGCCTGCCGATTGAGCGGCTGATCGTGGCGACGAACGTCAACGACATCCTGCACCGCGCGCTGTCGACCGGTGATTATTCGGCCAGCACGGTAACGGTCACCGCAGCGCCTTCGATGGACATTCAGGTGTCATCGAACTTTGAACGCCTGCTGTTTGATGGCTGCGGGCGCGATGGCGCGGCGATGGCGGCGCAGATGAATCAGTTTGAAGCGACCAAGGCGATGCAGCTGACCAACGCGCAGCGCGAATCGGCAGCTGCGCTGTTCACCTCGGAACGCGCCGATGCAGGTGATATGGCCAATGCCATGCGCTGGGCGTTCGAGGCCTGCGGCGAAGTGCTTGACCCGCATACGGCGATTGGCCTGCACGCAGCGCGCGTCGCGCAAGGCATTCCGGCGGGCGTGCCCATCGTGACGTTGGCGACTGCGCATCCAGCGAAATTCGTCGATGCGGTGGAGCGGGCCACGGGCCTGCGACCGGGTTTACCTGCACGCGTGGGTGATCTGTTTGATCGTGAAGAGCGTTGTGACCGGCTGCCGGGCGATTACGACGCGGTTGCGGCCTATGTGGCCGAGCGCGCCACGCCCCGGCAGCACCCGACGCATGGCTGAGCTGGACCTCCAGCCCAAGTTGATGGTGGGTGATGGCTGGGCGGACTTTGCCCTGCTCGATTCCGGCCATGGGCGGAAGCTGGAGCAATACGGGCCACACCGCTTCATCCGCCCGGAACCGCAGGCGATGTGGACGCCGCGCCTGGCCGATTGGCAGGCGGATGCGGAATTCGTGCCCGGCTCTGACGAGGACGGCGGCGGACGCTGGATGTTTGACCGCCCGGTGCCGCGCGATGGCTGGGACCTCAAGTGGAACGATGTGCGCTTTACCGCATCGTGTACGCCGTTTCGGCACTTGGGGTTCTTTCCCGATATGGCCCCGGTGTGGGACTGGATGGGGGAGCAGTTGGCTCCGCGTGCAGAGTGTCCCCGCGAAGGCGGGGACCTCAGGCCGGAGAGCGCGCCTTTGGATGCACGAGGTCCCCGCCTGCGCGGGGACGCGCAGACGCTTAATTTGTTCGGATACACCGGCGTGGGGACGCTTGCGCTGTCGCAATACGGCCCGGTCACGCACGTTGATGCTTCGAAGAAGTCGGTGGCGCAGGCCCGCGCCAATGCCCAGCTTTCGGGCATGGCCGAACGTCCTGTGCGCTGGATGATCGACGATGCGGCCAAGTTTACTGCGCGCGAAGTGCGGCGCGGGCGGCGCTATGACGGTATCATCCTCGATCCTCCCAAGTTCGGACGCGGGCCGGATGGTGAGGTGTGGCGGCTGGAGGAAAGCCTGCCGGGGCTGGTGGCCGATTGCGCGCAATTGCTCGATGCCGACAGCCGGTTCCTGTTCCTGACGGTCTATGCCGTGCGCATGTCCTCGCTGGCCATCGCCGGGCTGCTGGCTGAGGCGCTGAAAGATTTGGGCGGCACCATCGAGCATGGCGATCTGGCGATTCGCGAGCAGGGCGAAGGTGGACGTCACCTGCCCACCGCGATCTTCGCGCGGTGGAAAAACTGAAAATCCCTAAGCGCGGTGGACTCGGACGCGCCCCGGTGCCAAAGGCCCGCTCATGACCGACAGCCTGATCCTTGAAGTTGCCAATCTTGAAACCGACGTGCTCACCGGGATTTATTCCGAAGAGACCGGACGGCCGCAGCCTTTGCGCATCACTATGCGCGTGGGGCTGAAGCATCAGGATCGCTACACGCCCGATTGCCCGCTGGCCGCCAGCAAGAATTACATGGACCTGAAGTTTGCCGCCACTGACGGCTTGCCCAAGGGGGTGCATTTCAAGCTGATCGAGGCCGTGGCAGACCACATCATCGAAACGCTGTTGCTGCAGGATGATCGGGTGATGTGGGTAGAGGTGAAGATCGTGAAGCTGGCCATCAGCGAAAACGGCGAAGAAATCGGCATTACGCTGCGGCGTGAGCGGGCCGCTTGAGCGTGGAGTCACTGCCCCGACCCTTGGCACTGGTAACGGGCGGTTGGCGGCGGATTGGCGGAGCGATTGCGCGCAAGCTGGCCAGCGAGGGCTGGGATCTGGCGCTGCATGCGCACCGCACATCGACCTTTGACGCAGAATTCAAGGCACAGTTGGAATGGCTGGGGGCGGAGGTTTTTCCGCTGGCAGGCGATCTTGATGATCCCGCTTTCCCCGCACAGATGCTGGTTGAAGTAGGGCGCACGGCGGGTCGCTCTCCTGATCTGCTGGTGAACTGCGCATCGCGGTTTCATGACGATACGGTTGAAACCATCACGCTGGACGAGCTGGAACAGCATTTCCGCGTGAACCTGTTTGCGCCACTGCTGCTGACGCGCGCCTTTGCGGCGGCGCTGGCGGGGCGGGAAGGGTCAGTCGTCAATATCCTGGACCAGCGCGTTATCAATCCTGTTCCGGACCAGATCAGCTACTCCTTGTCCAAGCAGGCCCTGCATGCAGCGGTACGCACCCTGTCGCGCGCCATGGCTCCCAAGGTCCGCGTCAATGGCGTCGCGCCGGGTCTGATCCTGCCGACCGCTGATTATAACGCCGAGCAATGGCGGCGGCTTGAAGGCATGATGCCGCTGCAGCGGCTGCCGGGGGCAGACGAAATCGCTGATGCCGTTCACTACCTCGCCACCGCGCGATCGGTGACCGGGCAAACTTTGTTTGTGGATGCGGGCGCAAGCCTTGAATCTTATCCGCGAGACTTCGTATACATGGGCAAGTGAACGCGCCTCTGCCCCTGATTGATCGGTTTGCCCGCCGGATCACCTACCTGCGATTGTCGGTGACGGATCGCTGCGATCTGCGCTGCGCCTATTGCATGCCCGAGCGCATGGAGTTCCTGCCCAAGGCCGATGTGCTGACGCTGGAGGAACTACACCGCCTGTCGCTGCACTTCATCGCGCGCGGCGTGCGCAAGATCCGGCTGACCGGGGGTGAACCGCTGGTGCGGCGCGACATGATTGATCTGGTGCGCGCGCTGGGGCGCAAACTGGGTGACGGGCTGGACGAGCTCACCATGACCACCAATGGCACGCGGCTGGCGGAATTTGCCGATGATCTTGCGGCAGCGGGGATCAAGCGCATCAACGTATCGCTCGATACGCTGGACCGGGCGGCCTTTGCCAAGCTTTCGCGGCGTGACATGCTGCCGCAAGTGCTGGAAGGCATTGCGGCGGCCAAGGCTGCAGGCCTGAAGGTCAAGATCAACGCAGTTGCGCTCAAAGACATCAACGAGGCTGAATTGCCTTCGCTGATCGCCTGGGCGCATGGCCAAGGCCATGACATGACGCTGATCGAGGTCATGCCACTGGGCGAGGTGGAGGGCGATCGGTTTGACCATTACCTGCCACTCGATGCGGTGCGCCGCGATCTGGAACAGCGCTGGACGCTGGTGCGCAGCGATGCAAGCTCGGGCGGGCCTGCGCGTTACGTCGATATTGTTGAAACTGGCGGACGGTTGGGCTTCATCACGCCGCTGACGGGCAATTTCTGCGAAGGGTGCAACCGCGTGCGGGTTACCGCCACCGGGCAGCTTTACATGTGTCTGGGCGGGGAAGGCCGGGTCGATTTGCGTGCGGCGCTGCGCTCTGATGATCCCGATGGCGCGCTCACCGAATGCTTTGCCCGCGCGATGGGCGAAAAGCAGGAGCGGCACAGCTTCGTTATTGACAAGCCGGGCGGCGCGCCAGCCGTATCGCGCCACATGTCGACCACCGGCGGCTGATCCGATGGCACGGCTGGTGTTCATGGGGCGGCTGGAGGATGTGGCCGGAACCGGCGAGATGTCCGTTGCGCCGGGGCCAGTCGAACAGGTGCTTGCCGCACTCGATCCGGCGCTGGCCGTGCAATTGCTGGGCGAAAAGGTGCGTATGGCGCTCAACGGGCAGTTGCTGACCGATATGGGCGGCGTGACGTTGGGGCAGGGCGACGAACTGGCGTTCCTGCCACCGGTCAGCGGCGGCTGACATGCAGGACGTACGGCTGGCATTGGAGCCGTTTGATCCGGTTGCTGAAATCGCTGCCTTCAACGCGCGCCATTCCCACGCCGGCGGGATCGTGACGTTTCTGGGCCAAGTGCGTGATTCTGGCGGGGTAGAGGCGCTGGAGTTGCAGCACTATGCCCCGATGACCCTGCCCGGCATGGAAGAACTTGCCCGCATCACGCAAGCTCGCTGGCCGGTTGAGGGCCTGATGATCGTGCACCGCAGCGGAGTGATGTACCCCGGCGATGCCATCGTGCTGGTCTGTGCCGCCGCGCGCCATCGCCGCGATGCCTTTGCCGCCGCTGATTTCGCGATGGATCACCTGAAAAGCGAATCGTGGTTCTGGAAGCGTGAAAAGACCGCGAAGGGCTGGCGCTGGATCGAACCGCGGCCAGAAGATCGGCAGGACCTGTCGCGCTGGGGTTGAAACGCCAGACTCCCGCGTAACTCAGCGTGAGCGGAGGTCTGGTCAGGCGCCCAACTTTGTCCGCAGCGAATCAATCACTCCAGTTTCGCTCTGAACCAGCGCTTCGACTTTCATGCGCGTGTCGCGCACGGCCTTGAGATCGGCATCTGATCCTTCAACCGCCCGAATGCTGGCCTCGGCTTCAAGCCGGTCAAGGTCAGCCAGTGGCATCGCAGCCTGCGAACGGGCGGTTTCAAGCCCGGCCAGCGCGACCGAGGCGACCGACCAGCGTTCGGTGCCTTTTGCCGCCCCTGCGGCGGCGTTGACGGTGCGCGTCGCAGCAGTCTGGCGCGATTCGAAGGTGGCGTGGGCCGCATTTGCCTGCGCCAGCAGCGCGGCAAGTCGGTCAGGCAAACCGTCGCTGATCACCGCTGGCGGCATCGGCGCTGGCCGCTTGACTGGCATGGCTCGATAAGCATCTTCGGCCGGGCGACGCGCGAGCGAGGGGAAATCGCTGCGGGGCGCGCAGCCGGATGTAAGCAGGGCGGCGGTCACAACAGCCATTGCAGCGAAGCGGGAATTGCGCTTGATCATGCTCGCGCCATAGCATGACCTGCACCGGCTGCCAGCGCCTGCGTGATACTTGCGCAGAAGACACGCCTGATTTCAGGCAAGATCGCATTGACACCGGCCCTGTGTTTGACTATCCGCGCCACTCTTTCCGGGACCCTGCATCCAGCGGGGAAACGGCATGTTGCCCTCAGTCAGCGATTCGCAGGCGTTGGGCGCCTCATTTGGAATCGCCTCGGGCAACCGATGGCTTTTGGAACGGATACACAGAACGATGTTCGCAATCGTGCGCACGGGCGGCAAGCAATATCGGGTCGCCGCCGGAGACAAGATCGCGGTCGAAAAGCTGGCAGGCGAAGCTGGCGACACGATCACGCTGGGTGATGTCCTTCTCGCTGGTGAAGGTGATTCGCTGGCTGATGCCGCCAAGATCACTGTTTCGGCAGAGATTATCGCTCAGGCGAAGTCTGAAAAGGTGATCGTGTTCAAGAAGCGTCGCCGCCACAACTATCGCCGCCGCAATGGTCACCGCCAGCAGCTTACCCTGCTGCGCATCGTTTCGGTCGCTTGAAAGCAGAATTCGGAGTAATCTGAGATGGCACATAAGAAAGCAGGCGGATCTTCGCGCAACGGTCGCGACTCAGCAGGCCGCCGCCTTGGCGTTAAGAAGTTCGGCGGTCAGGAAGTGATCGGCGGCAACATCATCATCCGTCAGCGCGGCACCCGCGTATACCCGGGCGCCAACGTCGGCATCGGCAAGGATCACACCTTGTTCGCGCTGACCGAAGGCCGCGTGCGCTTCCATGGCGGAAAGCTCGACCGCAAGTATGTGTCGGTGGACATTATGGCCGAAGCCGCAGAATAACCGGATGGTCATGCAAAGGGCCGTCCCGATGGGGTGGCCCCGCCAGCGTTAAGACGCTGGCCGATAGAGGGAGAGGGCCCCGCCCATCTCCCTCTTTTCATGTCTCCCTCGGACGCAAACCGCGTTCCCTCGCAATCGGACCCGTTCCCCGTCCGGTCCGGCGCAGGACGCAATACCTTTGTCATCGCAACTGCTTAGCTGCGCGAACAAAGGCGCCGAGTACGGAGACTTTGTATGTTCATTCGCAGTGAAAGATTGTTCCTGCGGCCCGGTTGGCCAGAGGACTGGGCCGAACTCCACGCGCTGATCGATGATGAGGCGGTCGTGCGCAATCTTGCACGTGCGCCATGGCCCTATGGCCCGGACGATGCAAAGAGCTTCTCGTCCTTGGCGCAGGATCAGAAGCACCCGCACTTCTTTATCACGCTGCCCGGTGCGCACGGATCGCGATTGATCGGATGCATCGGTCTGGCGCAATTCGGTGCCGAAACGGAGCTGGGTTACTGGCTCGGGCAGCCGTTTTGGGGGCAGGGCTTTGCCACCGAAGCGGCCCGCGCTGTGCTCAGCCTTGCGCGGGCACTTGGCCATCGGCGCGTGATTGCCACGCCGTTTGTGGACAACGCCGGGTCTGCGCGCGTGCTGACAAAGGCTGGGTTTCGGCCCACCGGCGAAGTCCGCAGGGTCCAAAGCCCTGCACGCAGCGAACCGGTTGCAGCGCCCGTTCATGCCATCGATCTGGCAGCGCCGCTCGATTGCGATGGGCCGGGTGACGGCAATTTTGCAGGCATGCGCCGCGCGGCTTGACGGTATGAGAAAAGGGCTCCCGGTGGGGAGCCCTTCACACTTCAGCGCTTCATCACCGCATCGGGAAATTCGCTGTCGGCCTTGTTGATCAGCGCGCGGTCGTCATACTGCCAGGGGTGGAAGCCGGGCAGGAAGTAGCTGATCCACGCAGGGAAGATGCGGCGGACCACGCCGGGCTTCCACAGCAGATAGGCTGCCAGCTTCCACTTCCACTTCGCGCCGGTCAGTCCATCCTGTTCCAGCAGATCGAGTGTGTCCTCGATCCGGTGAGTCAGGAAATTCTTGGTCACGATCACCATCATCAGCGATTTGACCTTCCAGCGCTTCCACCGGCTCCAATCGCGGGTGGCGTGGAGCCAGGTGTCATAGGCCACGCCCTTGTGCTCGATCTCCTCGATCGCGTGCCAGCGCCACATGTCCGCCGGTTCCTGTTCGGACCCTGCAAAATGGGCCGGGTTGGCAAGGAATTCGTGCGCCATCATCGCGGTATAGTGTTCCAGCGCCATCGTGGCGGCAAGGTTCAGGATGACCGGGCGATCCTTGGTCAGCGCCAGCATTTCCTCCACCCGCTTGTCGATGCGGGCAATGTCATAGCCCGCGTTTTCGGCGGCACGGTTGAACGCGACGTGTTCGCGCGTGTGGTTGATTTCCTGCCGCACGAACGCGCGGATTTCGGCCTCAAGCTTGGGCGGCACGCTATCGCGGTGGGCTTTGACCGCTTCGATAAAGAAGGCCTCGCCACGCGGGAACGTGGCCGACAGCGCGTTGTGCCATGCCGTGGCGATCGGATCGTTGTTCAGCCACCAGCGGCCCGCAGGCTCATTGCGACCAAAGCGGCGGTCCCGTATCGTGATCGTCAGATCAGTGGGCGTGGGCACAGCCTTGCCGGTCGGCGCGCTGCGTTCTAGGGCGATGGAAGGGGTCATGGCGTTCATGGGCCAAAATTTAGGCATGCTTACACCAATGTCAATAAGAAAGCGTCTCCCGCCCGAGGAAAGCCGCATGGCCGCGCTCGAAGCCGCGCGCGGTTTGCTGGTCGAAACCGGGCCGCAGGCGGTGACGCTGAAAGCTGTAGCGGGACGAATCGGGCGCACCCATGCCAACCTGCTGCACCATTTCGGATCAGCGGCGGGTCTGCAAAAGGCACTGGCCAAGCATCTGGCAGAAACGATCTGCGCGACGATTCGCGATGCGGTCATCGCCAGCCGCTCCGGCATCGGTTCCCCGCGCGATGTGGTTGACCTGACATTTGATGCCTTTGACAAAGAGGGTGCGGGCGCGCTTGCCTCGTGGATGCTGCTGTCCGGCAATGAAGATGCGCTCGATCCGATTGTCGATACGATCCACGATCTGGTGGTCGATCTGGATGAATATCAATCCGGCACCCAGCGGAGCACTACGCTGGCGCTCACGCTGATGGCGCTGGGTGATGCGCTGATGGGCGGGCCTTTGGCGCAGGCGCTGGAATTGCCACGCGATGCGGCGCGGGACCGGGCCGAGCAGATGCTGACCGAAGGGATCGTGCAGGCAGAGGTTACTCAGGAGCCTTAAGCGACATCCATGCCGGAGCGAGGTCGTCTGCGATGTCCTCAATCCGACGGTGGTCTACCGCCAGCCCGAGATCGGGATAGGCTGCGCGCTGCCGCGCCGGATCGGATTGGGCCAGTGGCACCACCACGAGTCTGCGGTTTACTTTCTGCCGCCAGTTCATCCGCGCGGTGTTCTCCTGTCCCACGTAGCAGCCCTTGGTAAAGCTGACGCCGTTCAGGTCGACCGCGTTGCATTCCAGCCAGAGCACTTCGCCATTGCCCAGTTCAGCCTGCCCCTCGGTCACGCCGAGCGACAGGCGATGCGCGCGCCATGCGTCATCGGCTGGTGCATCGTCTGCCGAAGCGGTGCCGATCCAGCGCTGTCCTAGTGCGGACAGGCGAGGATCGTTTGCACCACCGTCTCCGGGATGGCCCTGCCAGTAGACGCCAAGGTCATCTGCGCGGGCGATCCCGATCTTGCGGCGCAAGCGGTAGAGCGTCAGCCGCTTGGCCAGAGCATCGGCCTGTGCGGCCTCGCAATCGAGCAGCAAGCCATCCGTCCCGTCGGGCCAGACGAGGAAATCGAACAAGACCTTGCCCTGCGGCGTCAGCAGCGCGGTCCAGACCGGCAGCGGGCCTTTTACGTCATTGGTGACGAGCCCCTGCAGAAAGGCGGCGACGTCCTCGGCAGGGTCCAGCGGGGACAAGCGGATCAGGGCGCGTTCGAACAGACGTGAAGGTGTGTCGGTCATGGACTGGTAGATAAGCGCAGCCAAGGCTAAGGGGAAGGGCATGACTTCGACAGCCCCTGCGACTCTCACGATCCGCCGCCCCGATGACTGGCACACCCACTTGCGCGACAAGGACGTCCTGGTGGGCGTCGTGCCTCATACCGCGCGGCAGTTTGCCCGCGCGATCGTGATGCCCAACCTTGCCCCGCCGATGACCGATGTGGCAGGCGTTGCGGCCTATCGTGACCGCATTCTGGCCGCTCTCCCCGAAGACAGCGATTTCACCCCGCTGATGACGCTCTATCTCACCGATTCGACCGACATCGGCGAAGTGGAACGCGGCTTTGCGCAGGGCGTGTTCGTTGCCGCCAAGCTCTATCCGGCCCATGCCACCACCGGATCGGCGCATGGCGTGACCGATATCCGCAATATCTATCCGGTGTTGGAAGCCATGCAGCGCATCGGCATGCCGCTGCTGATCCATGGCGAAGTGACCGACAACCACGTCGATATCTTTGATCGTGAGGCCGTATTCATCGAACGCACGCTGACGCGGTTGGTGGCCGACATGCCCGATCTGCGAATCGTGTTCGAACACATCACGACCGAGGAAGCTGCGCATTTTGTCCGGGATGGCGGGCCGAACATGGCCGCCACGATCACGCCGCAGCACCTGCATATCAACCGCAATGCGATGCTGGTGGGCGGCATTCGCCCGCATGCGTTTTGCCTGCCTGTGGCCAAGCGTGAAAAGCACCGGCTGGCGCTGCGCGCGTTTGCCACATCGGATTGTGACCGCGTGTTCCTGGGCACCGATACCGCGCCCCACGCCAAACATTTGAAAGAGACCGCCTGCGGCTGTGCGGGCATCTTCAATGCGCCCTTTGCGCTCGAAAGCTATGTCACCGTATTTGACGAGGAAGGTGCGCTTGACCGGTTCGAGGCCTTTGCCTCGCTCAATGGCCCGGCGTTTTATCGGATGCCGGTGAACGAAGGCACGATCACGCTGGAAAATGCTCCGGTTTCAGTGCCGGAGGTGCTGGACTGCAACGGCACCATGATCGTGCCGTTCCATGCAGGGGAAACGCTGAAGTGGCGCTTGGCCGAATAGTTCAGCGCGCCGCGTGAGCGCGCTTGGCCATGTCCCAGCTGTAAAGCGCAATCGCCGCCCAGATTAGCGCGAACGAGGCGAGCCGCGTGGCATCGAGCTTTTCGCCAAATACGATCAGCCCCAGCATGAAGCTGATCGTAGGCGCTATGAACTGCACAAAGCCCAGCGTCGACAGCGGCAGGCTCCGCGCGGCGACAGCGAAGAGCAGGAGGGGCACCGCCGTCGCGATGCCTGATGCCACGATCAGTGGGGTGGTCCAGCTGCCAAGGGTTATGCTGCTGCCATTTGCCGATCCAGCCGCCATGGCGACGACGGCGATGGCCGGTATCAACAGGACCGTCGTCTCAATGGTCAGTCCCGGCACCGCGCCAACCGGGGCCTGCTTGCGCACAAAGCCATAGAACGCAAACGAGACTGCCAAGGTCAGCGCAATGGCCAGCGTGTCAACCGCACCTGCAAGCAGCAGCGCGATGCCAACGCCTGCCAACACCACCGCGCCCCATTGCACCCGGCTCAACCGTTCGCCCAGAAACACCGTGCCCAGCACCACGTTGATCAGCGGGTTGATGTAGTAGCCCAGGCTTGTCGCCAGCACGTGGCCCGTGTTGATGGCGATCACATAGATCAGCCAGTTTGTCGCAATCAGCAGCGCGCTCAGCGCCATCAGGCCCAGCACGCGCGGGTTGGCAAAGGCTGCGCGCAGTTCCGAAAGCTGGCCACGCACCATCACGATGGCCATGCACACCGGCAGTGTGAACACCACGCGCCAGCCCACCAGTTCGAGCGGGGGAACCACATGCAGCGCCTTGAAATAGAGCGGCAACAGGCCCCAGCAGATATAGGCGCAGATCGCTGCCACAAGGCCGCGGCGGAATGTCTCAGCAGAAGTCATGCGCGCCGCCCTGCCAGCAATGGCGGCGCGGGCCAAGGGCCTAATCACCGCCATTTCGTCGACGAAAAACAACGCTTCATCGCAAACGCCGAATCTGACAGGCCGGTTGCTCTCGGTTCAGGTTCGTGGGGTTAAACCTTAACCATCACGAAGACCGGGACCAGCCGCAATCAAGGGCTGCTCTCCAACAGATGGAGGAGAAGACCATGTTCAAGATGAAGAACACCGCACTAGGTCTTGTTGCAGCCCTGACTGCTGGCTCGACCCTCGTTGTCGCAGTGCCTGCCTCGGCAGCGGCGCTGCCCCAGACCCAGATTGAAACGGCCAGCCAGATGAATCTGGGCCGGATGGACATGGGCTCGCAGTGGAACTGGGATGACGATGATGACGATCGGCGCTGGGGTGATCGCCGCGGCTGGAATGATCGCCGGGGCCGCGATGATCGTCGCTGGAATAACCGCAACAACTGGAACGGCAACCGCGGATACTGGCGCGGCAATGACGGCCGGTACTACTGCCGCCGCAATGATGGCACCACCGGCCTGCTGATCGGTGGCGTGGCAGGGGCGCTGGTTGGCCGTGAAGTGGCCGGACGCCGCGGTGACCGCACGCTTGGCGCAGTGCTTGGCGCAGCCGGTGGCGCGCTGCTGGGCCGCGAAGTGGATCGTGGTGGTAGCCGTTGCCGCTAATGAAATAAGCCCGCCCTTCGGGTCGCACTGAACGGTTGGCAAAGGGGGAGCGTTCCACTGCGGTGGGGCGCTCCCTTTTTCTTAACCACATCGCTGATAAGGCCATGTCATGCGTTTGAACGGCATGATCATTCTGGCCCTTCATCTTGGCCTTGCCGCCTGCGGTTCACCAAAAGTGGAGCAGGATGGCGCGCCGCTCGATCCGGTCATGGCCGAGGCATTGCAGGGCCAGCTGATGGTCGATCCTGATCTTACCCAACAGAACATGCGCAATCTGGCGATCAAGCCCGGCGGGCCTGTCGATCCGGCGCTGCCCCTTCCCGATGCAAACCCTGCGGGCTGATCAGTCGCTGCGCAGGCCCACGCCGATGCTGGCGCGCGGCTGGTCCATCTCGCTGGATGCAACCGGATAGGCACAATAATCGGCTGCGTAATAGGCGCTGGGCCGATGATTGCCTGAAAGTCCGACGCCGCCAAACGGGGCGGCTGATGATGCGCCATTGGTGGGCCGGTTCCAGTTGACCACACCTGCGCGGATATTGGCCCAGAAGCGGTTGTAATCCTGTGGATCGCCGCCAATCAGCGATGCGGCAAGGCCAAAGCGGGTATTGTTGGCCTCGGCAATCGCTTCATCGAAATCGTTGACCTTCACCACCTGCAGCAGCGGGCCGAACAGTTCCACATCGGGCCGTTCGGCAACGTCTGTAACATCGATGATCGCAGGCGAGAGGAACGGCAGGTCGGGCTGCAACCGCACCATATGCTTGATCGGCCGCCCGCCCGAGGACAGCAGATAGACAAAGCTTTCGGTCAGGCCATCGGCAGTGCGATTGTCGATCACCGGGCCCATGAAGGGCGATGGTTCATCAAACGGCGCGCCCACGATGATGCGGTCGGCCAGACGCTTCACTTCGCCCATGATCTCGTCATAGATCGAAGCCTTGACGATCAGCCGCCGCGCCGCGGTGCAGCGCTGCCCGGCGCTGGTGAAGGCCGATTGCACAATCAGCGTGGCCGCGTCCTGAATCTTGGGGGTATCCCACACCACCATCGGGTTGTTGCCGCCCATTTCCAGCGCAACCATCTTGCCGGGGTTCGATGCCAGCTTGCGGTTGATCGCGATGCCGGCATGGACCGATCCGGTAAACAGCACGCCATCGATGCCATCGTGCGCCACCAGCGCCTGGCCCTCTTGCGGCCCACCGATCAGGACCTGCACGATGGCTGCGGAAATGCCGGCACGATGGAAACACTGCGCCAGCATTTCGCCCGTGGCAGGCGTCTTTTCCGAAGGCTTGAAGATCACCACATTCCCGGCAATCAGCGCGGGCACGATATGGCCATTGGGCAAGTGCGCGGGGAAGTTGTATGGCCCCAGCACCGCCATCACGCCATGCGGTTTGTGCCGCAGCGCCGCTGTGCCCTGCAGCGCGGAATCCAGCTTGCGTTGCGAAGTGCGGTCGGCATAGGCGCGGACCGAAATCTCCACCTTGTTGATAACGCTTTCAACTTCGGTGCGGGCCTCCCACATGGGTTTGCCGGTTTCGCGCGCGATCATCGTGGCCAGCTTGTCGGCATCCTTGCGCACTTCATTGGCAAAGCGGCGGACCAGTTCGATGCGCGTGGCCAGTGGCTGCCCAGCCCAAGCGGGCCAGGCGCGCCGCGCGCGCGCGACGACATCTTCAACATCGCCAACTTTGCCGCGCCACACTTCCGCGCCGGTGGCAGGTTCATAAGATACGATTTCGGCAACTGCCACAGATTATGCCCGCTCTTTCAAGGTATGTTCGCAAACCGGTGGTCGCGGTTGTTGCGCCGTACCGTAACGCGTCAGACGTTACTGATTAAACAACAATTTGGCTTCGTGCCACCCTTGCTGCACGATTTCAGGCAGCTGTGTGGCCCATAGCCAACGGCTTTGGCCCCAATGCTCCGCCTGCGCGGCGCACGGCGGCCACTTTGGCATGAAGCGCTGACCAATCGTCGCTTTCGGCAATTGGCTGCCAGATCGCTTCCACTTCATCGATCAGCATGGCCTGCGGTGCAGGGTCTGCCCAGTACGCATGGCTACTGTCGGCCGCAGTATAGGCCGCCAGCGCCTCTTTTAGCGCCGCGCCTTCGGCACTATCGGCAAAGGGGCCACGCCCACCGCGATGGGCAAAGAAGAACGCATCCGGCCCGATCCCCTGCGCCACCATGGCCTGCTCGCACGCCCCGATCAGCGCGGTGTCCTCTTCGATCCCGCGCGGTTCCACGCCGAGCCGCCAGCACCAGCGCCGCGCCATCGCCTCTTGGTAAAGCGCCGGATAGCGGTTCAGCGCCTCGATCAGCGGCGCGGCCTCCACCAAAGAGCGCAGGGCGATGGCCAATTGCCCGCAGTTCCAATGGATTGCCTCAGGCTGGCGGCCATAGGCATAGAGGCCTGAATGGTCGAAATACGCAGCCGTAAAGCCCGGCTCCCACTTTGGCAGCCAGCGCCATGGACCATAGTCAAAGCTTTCGCCCGTCACGTTCATGTTGTCCGAATTGAGCACGCCATGGACAAAGCCTGCCACCATGTAACTGGCCGCCATATCGGCCATGCGTTCAACCACCTGATTGAAAAACCGCACAGCAGGGTGCGGCGCATCGGGAAATGCTCCGCCTGGAAAATTGGCCAGACAGTAGCTGACCAGTTGCGCCATCTCGTCTTCCAGTTCCAGCGCGGCCAGCCGCTGAAACGTGCCGATGCGGACGTGCCCATGGCTTAGCCGCACCATCACGGCAGAGCGCGTGGGGCTTGGCTCGTCCCCGCGCCACAGCTTTTCGCCGGTTTCGATCACCGAAAACGTCCGGCTGGTGTTCACGCCCAGTGCTTCGAGCATTTCGGTCGCCAGAATTTCGCGCATCGCGCCTTTCAGCGTCAGCCGCCCGTCACCCGCGCGGCTCCACGGCGTTTGGCCTGATCCTTTGGTGCCCAGATCCATCAGCCGCCCGTCGGCATCGAGCATTTGCGCAAAGGTAAACCCGCGCCCGTCGCCAAGGTCCGGATTGTACACGCGGAACTGGTGACCGTGATAGCGCAGCGCCATGGGTCCCGGCATATTGTCGGGCAGGGGCACAAAGCGTCCGAAATGGTTCAGCCAGTCCGCATCGCTCAATTCGGCCAGACCCACCGCTTGCGCAGCCCGGTCATTGCGCCAGCGCAGGCGGGTTTCGGGGAAGTCGGCGGCCTTCACCGGATCGCCGATCCAGTCGGCCAGCGCCATGATGCGGGGGGATGGGCGATAGATCGCGTCTTGCAGGCGGGCTGGCATACGGCAATAGTGGGGTAGCAAGGGCCTGCCTACAAGCAGGCTCCACCGGATTTCATGCGGAACATCGAAAGATCATGGCAGATTACGAAGATCGCTACTGGACCAGCAGCGACGGTTTGCGCCTGCATTTTCGCTATTATGAAAGCGATTCAGCCAAGGATTCTGCCAAAGCACATCATCGCCCGCCGGTAATCTGCCTGCCGGGGCTGACGCGCAACGCCCGGGATTTTGAGGATCTGGCAGCCGCGCTGGCTGGTGAATGGCGCGTATTGTGCCCCGAAATGCGCGGGCGCGGGGATAGCGATTATGCCAAGGACCCGATGACCTACACTCCCCTGCAATATCTGCAGGATGTGCAGGCCCTTCTGGCGCAGGAAGAGATCGACCGGTTCATATCGATCGGCACGTCGCTGGGCGGATTGCTGACCATGCTGCTGGCGGCCACCAACCCCCAATGCATCGTCGCTGCCGTGCTGAATGATATCGGCCCCGAAGTCTCCGCCGCCGGGCTTGAGCGGATTCGCGGCTATGTGGGGCAGGGGCGCAATTTCGAAACATGGATGCACGCTGCTCGTGCGCTTCAGGAAAGCAGCGGCGATGTCTATCCCGATTGGGACATTGCCCAGTGGCTGAAATATGCCAAACGGATCATGGTGCTGGGCAGCGGCGGCCGGATCGCGTTCGATTATGACATGAAGATTGCCGAGCCGTTCGAAGCGCCCGCTGGCGCAACGCCGCAGGTGGATATGTGGCCGATGTTCGATGCGCTGGCCACGCGCCCACTGCTGGTGCTGCGTGGCGAAACGTCCGATATTCTCAGTGCCGAAACGGCGGCAAACATGGCTTCGCGGCCCGGTGTTGAGCTTGTTACCTTGCCGCGTATCGGTCACGCTCCCACGCTCGACGAACCCGAAAGCATTGCTGCGATCAGGCGCTTGCTCGCCCGCGTATGACCGCTCCGGCAAAGCGCCCGCTGAAACTCCTTCACCTGCATTCCACGTTCGATGCAGGCGGAAAGGAGCGCCGCGTCGTCGCGCTTATGAACCGTTGGGCCAAGGGGTCATCGACCAAGCATCTTGAACATCACATCGTCTCTGCCGTGCCTGCCGCGATGGGTGCGCAATCGCTGATCGACAAGCGCGTGAAGGCGTTTTTCCCGTTCGGCTTCCCGCCACTCGCCGGAAAACTGCGGATCGGGCGGCTGCAACGCTTGGCCCGCGCGATGCAGGGCTTTGATCTGGTTCTGACTTACAATTGGGGCGCGATGGATGCCGCCATGGCCCACGCGGTCTTTGCGCCGGGCATGGGTCTGCCGCCGCTGATCCACCACGAAGATGGCTTCAATGCCGATGAAGCGGGCGGGCTGAAGCGCCACCGCAATTGGTACCGCATGATTGCGCTGTCGCGCGCCAGCGCGCTGATTGTGCCATCGCGCAACCTTGAACAGATCGCCCTTACCGTCTGGAATCAGCCGCGCGGGCGGGTGCAGCGCATCGCCAATGGCATCGACACTGCGCTTTATACCAAAAAGCCGCGGCCCGATGTTCTGCCCCGGCTGGTCAAGCGTTCTGGCGAGAAGTGGTTGGGCACCTTGGCGGGGTTGCGCGCGGTGAAAAACCTGCCGCGCATGGTGCGGGCGATGCAAAGCCTGCCGCCCGAATGGCACCTCGTCATCCTTGGCGAAGGGCCCGAGCGCGAGGCAATCTTGGCCGAAGCGATCCGGCTGGAGATTGGCCACCGCGTTCATCTGCCGGGCCATGTCGCTGATCCATCAGCAGCAATCGGGCTGTTCGATCTGTTTGCCCTGTCATCGGACAGCGAACAGGCCCCGCTTTCGGTGATCGAGGCGATGGCATCGGGCTTGGCCGTAGCCAGCCCGGCGGTGGGCGATGTGGCCGATATGGTCGCTGCTGAAAACCACCCCTTCATTTCGGCCATGGGGGATGAACCAGCCTTTGCCAAAGCCATCGCCACTCTTGCGGCTGATGATGGCCTGCGTCAGCGGATCGGCACGGCTAACCGCATGCGGGCAAAGGCTGAATTTGACGAGGCGGTGATGGCAAAACGCTATGTCGAGGTCTATGCGCAGGCGCTGGGGCGCAGCAGTTTCGACTGAAACTGCGCGCGCGTGCTTCAGCCAGCGTTCACCCGAGCGCCATAATGAAGCAATTCGGTTGAAAAGGCGCACCCATCCGCTAAACACCCCGCCAGACAAACGCTAGCAATCTTCCGCTGCATTACTTGAAAGCGCTGCCTTGGCTCTCCGTCCTGATCGTACGCAAACCCGTTCCGAACAACTGGCCGAACGCTCTGGCGCGCAGGGTGATGCCTTCTTGCGCGAAGTCGATGATGCGCTGCGCGAAGATCAGGTGCTCACCGCATTTCAGCGTTATGGCAAGCCGGTCGGCGCGGTGATCGTGGCTGGGTTGCTCGGTCTTGGCGGTTGGCTGTGGTATGAAAATCAGCAGAACACTGTCGCGGGTGAACAGGGCGAAGTGCTGACTCAGGCGATTGACAAGCTTGAAGTGCGCAACCTGAAGGCTGCCAGCGAAGATGTCGCGCCCCTCGTCAAGGATGGCACCGATGGCTATCGCGCCTCGGCCCTGATGCTGCAGGCCGGTGTCCTGTCCGAACAGGGCAAACCGGATGAAGCGGCCAAGGCCTTTGCCGCCATCGCCGCCGACGCTGCTGCGCCCAAGGCATTCCGCGATCTCGCCACGATCCGCGAAGTGGCTCTCACCTTTGACAAGATCGGTGCCGACAAGGTTGTCGAACGGCTCAAGCCGCTGGCCGTGCCGGGCAACGCCTGGTTCGGCAGCGCGGGCGAACTGGTCGGCATTGCCTATATGAAGCAGGGCAAGAACGAACTGGCCGGCGCGCTCTTTGCGCAAATTGCCAAGGATGAAACCGTGCCCGATACGCTGCGCCGCCGCACGCGGCAGATGGCCGGGCTGCTGGGCTTTGATGCGGTCGAAGATCCCGGCGCGATCAAGGTTGTCCCGGCCACTGCACCGGCTGCGAAATGATTTTTAGGAAGCATTGCCAATGAAGCCCGAACCCACTTTCCGCCCCGGCTTCCGGCGCGCCTCGCTTGCCGGCGCACTGGTCCTCACGCTCGCGCTGGGTGGCTGCGGCATCTTCGGCGGCAAGGACAAGGCCAAGACCACGCCCACCGTGGGCCAGCGCGAACCGATCCTGTCCAAGATCGAAGCGGGCACCAAGGTCGATGATTCAATCTCGCTGATCACCGTGGTGCTGCCCGCGCCTGCCGTGAACACCGAATTTGCCCAAGGCGGCGGCAATGCCAGCAAGTCTTATGGCCACGCGCTGATTGGCGATTCGCCGCAGCGCGCGTGGACGGCCAGCATCCGCGGCACATCCTCGACACAGCGTCTTGCAGCATCGCCGGTTGTCGGTGGGGGCAAGCTTTTTGCGATGGACACCGAAGGCACAGTCCACGCTTTTGACGCGATCAGCGGCGCGCGCGTGTGGGAAACTTCGGTAAAGGGGGACAAGGGCAGTTCCAGCTCTACCTTCGGCGGCGGTGCCTCGTTCGATGATGGCGGCCTCTATGTCACGAATGGCGTTGGAGAAGTGGCCGCACTCGATGCCGCCACGGGCAGCATCAAGTGGCGCGTAAAGCCCGCTGGCCCCTTGCGCGGTTCGCCGACGGTCGCCTTCGGGCAAGTCATGGTGATGACGCAGGACAACCAGATCGTCACGCTCAACGCGCCCGATGGTGCGGTGCTGTGGAACGCCAATGCCTCGGTCGGGCAGACCAACGTGTTCGGCGTGGCCTCTCCCGCCGCCGGGCAGGGCACGATCGTGGCGGGCTATTCCTCGGGCGAACTGGTCGCCTACCGCTATGAAAACGGACGCGAACTCTGGGCCGATGCCCTGGCGCGCACCAGCATCGCCACCTCCGTATCCACGCTGACCGACATTGACGCCGATCCGATCATCGAGAACGGCCGCGTTTATGCGCTGGGGCAGGGCGGGCGCATGGCCGCCTATGAACTGGTCACTGGCCAGCGCATCTGGGAACTCAACCTCGCAGGCATTTCCACCCCCGCCATCGCGGGCGAATGGATCTTTGCCCTGACCGATGAAGCCAAGCTGCTGTGCATCGCCAAGTCCAACGGCAAAGTCCGCTGGATGACGCAGCTTCAGCGCTTCAAGAACGAGAAGAAAAAGAAGAACCCGATCCAGTGGACTGGGCCGATTCTGGCAGGAAACCGCCTGTGGGTTGCCAATTCGCGCGGCGAAGTGATGACGGCTTCGGTCACCGATGGCACCGCCAGCCTGTTTACCAAGCTGGGCACCGGGGTCACGCTTGCGCCCATCGTGGCCAACCAGACGATCTATATCCTTGACGACAAGGGCAAGATCACCGCTTTCCGCTGATCGCAAACGCTTTCCTAACGCTTCTGGGCTAAGCCTGCGCGCATGTCCGCGCGTCCCTCTCTACCGCCTTCCGACGTCTCCGCAGGCGTTGGTCTTGCTGGCCTCGTCGGCCTTGCCTTCTGGGTGCTGGTCTGCCGCTTCTGGCCGCAGATCGTCGATACATTCGGCTTCAATGCCCCGCGTGAGGTGATGGACGGCCCCGGCGCGGCGATGATGGCGCTGCTCTTTTCGGGCACCGGCATGGTCGGCTGGTCGCTGCTGGTCGACAAAGTCCACTTGCGCCCCTCCACCGGCATAGACTGGAGCGCCCCGCGCCCTGTGCGCGAGACGCTCGACATTTCGATCACCAAGATCGCAGGCCTCTGGGCCACATGGGCGCTGATCGGCTTCGCCTATTGCCTCGGCCGCTGGTACTGGCGCGGGCAATATGTCTTTGCCATGGAAGTGCTGGAAACGGTCATCCCGTTCCTGTTCCTCGGCGCCATTCCTTATGTGCTTTGGTTGGATCGCGTGCTGGTCAACCCGCGCGACGCATCGTGGCACTTCGGCGCAATGCTGATCGGTCGCGAGCCGTGGGATGCGGGCGAGGTCAAGAAGCACGCGCTGTCATGGCTGGTCAAAGGCTTCTTCTGCGCCTTCATGATCTCCATCGTCCCCGGCGGCTTTGGCGCCGTGGTACGATTCGATTGGTCAAACGCGCTGGGCAGCCCGGTGGAATTCGCCACGCTGCTGATCGAAACGATGTTCATGATCGACGTGCAGATCGCCATGGTCGGCTATCTCGTCACCATGAAGCCATTGGACGCGCAAATCCGCACCGCCAACCCGCATCTGTCGGCATGGGTCGCTGCGCTGATCTGCTATCCCCCGTTCGTCCTGATGGGCGGCGGCGGCATGCTCGATTACCACCACAACGGCGCGGAATGGCCGCATTGGCTGGAGGGCCAAGTGACGTTGCAGTGGATCTGGGCGGTTGCGCTGGTGTTCCTGACCGGCATCTACGCCTGGGCTACGGTCGCCTTCGGCCTGCGCTTTTCGAACCTCACCTATCGCGGCGTGCTGACCAACGGCCCCTACCGCTTCACCCGCCACCCGGCCTACTTGTCGAAGAACGCCTACTGGTGGCTGGCAGGCCTGCCGTTCCTCACCACCAGCGGTTCATGGGTCGATGCGATCCGCAACACCGCCATCCTCGCCATCGTTAGCGGCGTCTACTACTGGCGCGCCCGCACTGAAGAAAAGCACCTGCTGGCCGAAGACGCCAAGTACCGCGAATACCACGCGTGGATGGCTGAGCACGGCCCGATCACCCGCACCTTGCGCAAACTGACTCGCGCAATCACCCCCAAAAGCCCGGCAGCCCAGCCCGCCGAGTAATGCGTCAGACGGCGATGCCCTCGTCGCTTTCGAACACGCGGATATTGCGGTCAAACAGGCCCAACGATGAGCGCTCTTCTGCCCACACCTTCATGTGCGGCATCTGGAAATGCGCATCCAGCGCCGCCCTGTCGCGCCACTTTTCGGCAATGTGGATCAGCTCGGGATCAAGCATATCCTGCGCATAGGCATACTGGATGCACCCATCCTCCGCCCGCGTTGCCGCAATCACTTTGGCCATCATCGGCCTGATCGCCTCGATATTCTCCACCGGCACGCGCACGGTGCCCATCACGATGATCATCAGAAGCTCTTTTCGCCATAGACCTGCGAAAGATCACCGCCCCAAGGCCCGTGATAGAGGTCCAACAGCCGCTCTGCCGGAGATTTTCCGGTCGAAATGATTTCATCCAGCGGCTGGAGATAGCCAGTCTCGTTGTCGCCCGCATCGTTCAGCATGGCCCGCGCTGAAAGCCCGCCACGCGCAATCGCCAGCACTTCGGCGGCAATATCGCGCAAGGTGCCACCACCCGGCAGCGTAGCATTCAAGCCCAGCTTGGGCACTTCAGCGCGCAGCTTCTCGCGCCCTTCCATGTCCCAGTCCTTGACCAGATCCCACGCCGCATCCAGCGCACCCTGATCATAGAGCAGCCCCACCCACAGCGCGGGCAGCGCACAGATCCTGTTCCAAGGCCCACCATCGGCCCCGCGCATTTCGAGGAAAGATTTCAGCCGCACTTCCGGGAAAGCGGTGGAAAGGTGGTCCACCCAGTCCGAAGCGGTCGGCTTTTCCCCCGGCAGGACAGACAGCTTCCCATCAAGGAAATCGCGGAACGAAAGCCCCGAAGCATCGATATATTTGCCATCGCGGAACACGAAATACATCGGCACATCAAGCATGTAGTCGACATAGCGCTCGTACCCGAAGCCTTCGTCGAACACGAACGACAGCATGCCGGTACGCGCAGGGTCGGTATCGGTCCAGATGTGGCTGCGATAGGAAAGGAACCCGTTGGGCTTGCCCTCAAGGAACGGCGAATTGGCAAACAGCGCGGTCGCCAGCGGCTGCAACGCCAGACTGGTGCGGAACTTCTTTACCATGTCCGCCTCGCTCGAATAGTCGAGGTTGACCTGAATGGTGCAAGTCCGCAGCATCATATCAAGGCCCATCGATCCCACGCGCGGCATGTGCCGCAGCATGATATCGTACCGGCCCTTGGGCATGATCGGCAGCTCTTCGCGCGTCTTGTCCGGCCACAGGCCCAGGCCAAGGTAGGCAAGACCCAGTTTGTCGCCGATGGACTTCACTTGCGCCAGATGCCGCCCGGTTTCCGCACAGGTCTGGTGCAAGTTCACCAGCGGCGCACCTGAAAGCTCCAGTTGTCCCGCAGGCTCAAGGCTCACCGCCCCGTCCGGCCCGGACATGGCGATCACATTGCCGCCCTCGATCACCGGCTCCCAGCCATATTCGGTCAGCGCCATCAGCAGATCGCGAATGCCGCCCGGCTCGGTATAGGACGGCGCGCGCCGATCCTGCGTGCGATAGACGAACTTTTCGTGCTCGGTGCCGATGCGCCACGCAGACTTGGGCTTTTCGCCCTTCTGCATGGGGGCCACGAGCATGTCGCGGCTTTCGATGATGGGATCGTTGCGATCTGAAACTTGCCGCGTGCTCATGGCCGCCGAGTTAATGCGCCAGACAAGTTTATACCAGTGCTATTCGTGAGAACCTTTGTTGCAAATCAGATGGAAATCGCAACGCGCCCCAACTCACGAAGCCCAATCGCCATTCAGCCCCATCCATAGCGCCATTCCGGCAATCGCAGCGGTCTCTCCCCGCAGGATACGCGGCCCCAGCGCAGTTGCCACAGCGGCGGGATGTGCGCGGATGGCGGCGCGCTCAGCCTCATCAAAGCCGCCCTCCGGCCCCACCAGCAGCGCGGCGGCTCCTTTATGCGCGGCAAAGGCTTCGGCCACCGGCATTCCGCCATTCTCATCGGCAAAGAACAGGACGCGCCCCTCAGGCCAGTCGCGCAACAATGCGTCCAGCTTGCCCGTCTCGCCCAGCACCGGCAGCGCGGTGCGCGCGCATTGCTCTGCCGCTTCCACCATGATCGTGCGCGCGCGTTCCGGGTTCAGCTTGTCCGCCACACAGCGCCGCGTCACCAATGGCACCACTTGGGCCACGCCCAGTTCGGTCGCCTTTTCCAGCACCAGATCGAAGTTCGGCTTCTTCAGCAGTGCCGCGCAAAGCCAGAAATCGGGCACATCCTCGCGCACCCGCAGCATCCGTTCCACGTCAAGCGCCACCTCGCGCTTGCCCGCCTCAGCCACCCGAGCCACCCATTCGCCCGTCACGTCATCGCACACGATCACCGCGTCGCCGGGCGAAACGCGCATGACCTTGCCCAGATAATGGGCCTGCCCGCCCTCAATCACCACGCGCTGCCCATCGGATAGCGGCGTTGAAACGAACAGGCGAGGGGCCGACTTTGGCGGCCAGGCGGGAACAGCAGGCATGATTTCGCCACTAGCGCAATTCGTCCCGCGCGGTAAGGCTTCGGCCCATGATCGAGACGGCACCTGCGCAAATCGTCCCTGATAGCGAACACAAGGGCCTCGTCGCCCGCCTGCCGCAGCCATGGCGCAACTATGCGCTGCTGGCGCGGTTTGATCGGCCCATCGGCTCGTGGCTGCTGTTCTGGCCTTGCGCGTGGGGTCTGTTTCTCGGCGGCGGCACCAGTGCCTGGGTGATCCTCGCATGGTTCCTGCTCGGCGCAGTCGCGATGCGCGGCGCAGGCTGCGTCTATAACGATATCGTCGATGCCGATCTTGATGCCCGCGTTGCGCGCACGGCCCTGCGCCCCATCGCCAGCGGCGCAGTGACCAAGCGCGCAGCGTGGATCTGGCTGCTCTCGCTTTGCGCCGTCGGCTTCGTCGTGCTGCTGCAATTGCGCTGGGAGGCGCAACTTGTCGCGCTCGGCAGCCTTGCGCTGGTCGCCGCCTATCCTTTCATGAAGCGCATCACCGGTTGGCCGCAGGCATGGCTTGGCCTCGTCTTCACATGGGGCGCGCCCGTCGGCTGGGTGCAGGCAACCGGGTTCGACAATCTCGCTCCGCTGACCGCGCTCTATGCCGGGTGCTGGGCGTGGTGCATGGCCTATGACACGATCTACGCGATGCAAGACCGTGAGGATGATGCTCTGGTCGGCATCGGCTCGTCCGCGCTGTCCTTCGGCCAATATGTGAAGGCGGGAGTCGCCGCGCTCTATGCGCTGGCCTTGGCAGGCTGGGCGGGAGCCGTGTGGCTGGCCCGGCCTGATCCGCTGGCCCTGCTGACCCTGCTTCCGGTCGCTTTGCATCTGTGCTGGCAAGTTCTGACGCTGAAGGAAGACGGCACCGACCCGCTCACCAAATTCCGCTCGAACCGCACCGCTGGCCTGCTGATGGCCGCCGCCTGCTACGTTGTCGGAGCCGCCTGAGCGCCGAACAACGCCTTATGCCGCGCACAGATCGCAGGCCAGAGCGAAGCCACTTCCGGCACATCAAGCAGAAACACGTCGCGCAAAACGTCGACCAGTTCTGCCGCCGAAGCCAGTTCCCGCCGCTCTTCGCCTTGCGCGCTGACCTCGGAAAGCACTTTGCCCCGCAGCATCAGATAGCGCGCGCCATCGCGGCGCTGCACCGTCAAATTCTGCACGAACACCGACGCCGGATCGCTGCATTGCCAATCACATAGCGCCGAAAGCTGATCCTCGTTCGCAGCTTCGGCACAGAAGTCATAAGACATCGCGCTGGCACCCTTGCCCACGCAAAGGCGCCACAATCCATCGTCAGTCGTGCCAAGGCTCACCGGCAAAGGCGGTTGCATCCACGTGCCATGCTCCAGCGGCACCGGCGCTGCCAGCCAGCTGCCAAACCCTGCGTCCACCAGCCATTCGCCTTCGCATTGCACCAGCAGGCACAAGTGCGAACCCATGCTGTCATCACCGCGCACCTGGCGCATCACCCCTGCGCTCATTCGCGTGACGTCAAAACCGATGGCCATCAGCGCCGCGCCCAGAACGCCATTGTGTTCATAACACCAGCCCCCGCGCCGCGCCGCGATAAGCTTGGCAAAGGCCGCGCCGACATCGGTGGTAAGGCTGCGGCCAAGCTGCACATCTATGTTCTCAAACGCGATTGCCTGCACATGTGCGCTCACCACCGCGTGCAGCGTGGCAAGATCGGGCCGTAGCGCGCCGGCAAAGCCAATCCGCGCGAGATAGGCATTCAACTGTTGCTGGTTCAGCAGTTCCATCGCCATCTTGCTCCCCATCGCCGTTGCACCGCTCTTCGCTATCAGATCCAACCCTTTTGGGCACGTTATGCAATCGATGCTTGTCAAGCCGCTACCTCAAGCTAACTTGAGCTCAAGACATTCGATTGCAGTCGCCACAGAGAGTGCAAATGCACCGCAACGATCTGATCCCCATCGGCACGCTTTCGCGCCGCACTGGCCTCGCCGTATCGGCCATCCGCTATTACGAAGATCGCGGCCTCGTCACCTCGATCCGCACCAATGGCAACCAGCGCCGCTTCCTCCGCTCGGACATCCGGCGCCTCAGCTTCATTCAGATCGCCCAGAAACTGGGCCTCGGACTGGTCGAGATCGAACGCGAACTCGCCACCCTGCCGCAGGGCCGCACGCCCAACATCATGGACTGGCAAAAGATCAGCCGCTCACTCCGCAAGGACATCGACAGCCGCATCCAATTGCTCACCCGCACCCGCAACAAGCTCGACGAATGCATCGGCTGCGGCTGCCTGAGCCTCGACCGCTGCGCCTTGTACAACAAGGAAGACCGTGCGGCGGCAGGCGGTCCGGGGCCAAGGTTTGTGCTGGATTAAATCCCGAGCGCTTTCCGCAACTCGGCATTGATCCGTGATTGCCAGCCCTTGCCGGTCGCGCGGAACTTCTCGATCACATCGGGATCAAGGCGCAGAGTGACCTGCTTCTTGGGGTTTTCGGACACGGGGCGGCCGGGTTTGGTCCAAGTGCCGTCAGCGGGACGAACAAGCTTGTCGCCTACATAGACTGCCGCACGTCGAAAATGGTCTTCAGTCCATTCAACGTCATCGTCGTCTGGATCAATCCAAGGTTTGGAGCCGGGCCTTGTGTTCGTTTCCATGTGCATGTCTCATCGTGATGATACGACGACGATTACCATGGGGCGTCCAAACCAAGCTCACACGACGACCGTGAAGGTACCCCCAAACTCTGAATCGATCTTCACCATAGTATTGGCGGTCGTCGAGCAACTCTGAGTATTTACCTTCAAAAACAAGACCAGCGTCCGCAAGGTCGATGCCTCTTTCTTCAAGGATTTTTAGCCGCTTAGCTTCATCATACTCGATTTCGAATCCACGCAAAACGGCCTCCCACCCTTGAAGTTACATGGTGATTGTCCTTTCCTATGCCCTGAATAGGTGCTGAGTTGGGCAATCTCAGGTGTAATATATGTAACTACAAAAAAGCCAAAGTCAACCCGCCGCTTCCAGCAGTTCCACCGCACCGCCCAAGTCCACGCTGACCAACCGCGAGACGCCGCGTTCCACCATCGTTACGCCGAACAGGCGGTGCATGCGGCTCATTGTCACCGCGTTGTGGGTGACGATCAGGTAGCGGGTGCTGGTTTGCGCGACCATCGCGTCGAGCAGGTCGCAGAAGCGTTCGATGTTGGCGTCGTCCAGCGGGGCGTCGACTTCGTCGAGGACGCAGATGGGGGCGGGGTTGGTGAGGAAGAGGGCGAAGATCAGGGCGACGGCGGTCAGCGCTTGTTCGCCGCCGGACAGAAGAGTCAGCGATTGCAGGCGTTTGCCGGGCGGTTGTGCGAAGATTTCTAGGCCAGCTTCGAGCGGATCGTCGCTGTCGATCAGCGCAAGGTGAGCTTCGCCGCCGCCAAACAGCCGCGCGAACAGGGCGCGGAAGTGGCCATCCACCGCTTCAAAAGCGGCGCGCAACCGTTCGCGGCCTTCGCGGTTCAGATTGCCGATCGAGCCTCTAAGTCTATGAACAGCTTCGGTAAGTTCAGCCTGTTCGGCCGCGCTCGTGCCGTGGCGTTCTTCCACTTCGGCCAGTTCATCGGCGGCGACGAGGTTGACCGGGCCGATACGTTCGCGCTCGGCGGTCAGGCGGTCCATCGCGGCGGATTCCTCGCTGGCGATTCCAACTTCGGCGCTGGCAAAGCCGAAGCGTTCGGGCAGGAGCGGGGGTGGGCACTGGAACCTTTCTCCTGAGATTCCAGACATTTCCTGCCGCCGTGCGTCTTCATTTTCGGCGCGGGCGGTGGCGCCGGCGCGGGATTCGCGGGCGGTGGCCAAGGCTTCGTTGGCGGAGGAAAGGGCGCTATCTGCTTGTTTTGATGCAGTTTCTGCTGTGGACAGAGCCGATTCTGCAGCGCCGAGATCGGTGGCGAGGCGGGTGCGGATGCTTTCACCTTGTTCCAACTCTGCGATCAAACCCTTTGGTTTCGCTGCAGAAATTGCGCGTTCGGTGTCCAATTCCTCGCGCCGTCCGGTCATTTCGGCAAGGCGCTTGGCGGCGTCTCCGGCGCGGGCCTGCCAAGCGCGGATATCGCCGCGGATGCCTGTAAGTCTTTCTTTTCCCACGGCAATATTCTGATCGAGCGAGGCCGCTGCGGCGGTGGCGGCTTGCAGGGCGGTGCGCGCTGCATCATTGCGGGCGCGGGCAGCTTCGAGCGCGGCGCGTCCTGCGGCGGGGTCTGGCAGGGTGTTGCGTTTGTCTTCGGCGGCGGAAAGTTCGCCCTGTGCAGCTTCGCGCTGGTCCGCAAGATCGGCTTGAGTCCTTGAAATTTCGGCCTTTCTTTGCTCCAGCCGGGCTCGCGCTGCCTCGGCGGCGTCCAATGCCCGCAGCGCTGCACGTTCGGAATCGGCGGCTTGGGTGATGGATTTCTGAACTGCACCTAGATGCACAGAGATCGCACCTAGCCGCATTTGCACGCCTTCAAGTGCCGCCAGCGCGGCGCTAACCGCGGCTTGGCGCTCGGGCAAAATTGCCTCAAGTTCGCTCAGCCGATTTTCGGCTTCGAGTGCTGCCGCCTCGGCTGAACCTTCACCGCGCGCGACAAATCCATCCCACCTTCTGAGCCGTCCAACTTTCGTGACCAACCACTCACCTGGCTGAAGGACTTGTTCATCATCGCTGTCTGCCACACGCACCAAGGCGAGCCTTGCGGCAAGCTCGGGCGGACATTGCGGCACGTGGTGGGCCAGCGAATCTGCCAGCGGTTCTGGCGCAACTGCGCCGGTCCAGAAGCGGCCTTCGGCATTGGCCGGGGCAGCGCCGACGGGGGCTGTGGCATCGCGGCCCAGAACGGCGGCGAGCGCGCGTTCATAGCCCGGCGCAGCGCGGGTCCCGGCGATGGCGGATTGGCCCAAGCCTTTTGCAGCGCGGGCTTTTTCGCGCGCCGCTTTGTCGCGCGCCAAGGCGTCAGCCTCACGCTCTACGCCGGAGAGTTCGGCGCGGGCTTGAGCAAGGGCATTGCCCGCCGAGTCACGCTCCGCCGACAGGGCCTCGCGCTGGCTGGTGAGGGTGGCGAGTTCGGCTTCGGCTGATGCGATGGCCGCAGCGGCATTCGCTCTTTTCGCTTCTGCATCAGCGATTTGCACTGTGGGATCAGGTTCACGCGCCAAGGCCTCGGCTTGCTGGGCATAGCGCGCCACATCCGCCTCAATCCGCGCAAGCCGCTGGCGCGCAGCCGCAACGGCGGCCTCGGCCACGCGCCATTCGGCATCGATCCCAGCCTGCTCGGCCACGCGCTGCGCCAAGGCCAATTCGGCGGCGCGCGCGGCGCGGTCTGCATCGTCGGTAGCGGCGGCGAGGATCGGGCGGCGCGCGGTGTCTGCGTTGAGGGCGGCTTCTGCGGCGGTAAGGTCTTGTTCCAGATTCGCCATGGCGGCGGCGGCGTCTTCGGTCAGCTTGTCGGCGCTGGCGCGGTCCTGTTCGATCCGGGCGAGCTGGCGGTCAATGTCCTGCACCCGCTGTTCGGCAGCTTCCAATTGCGCGGTGAGCGAGGCCATGCGCTGGCCGTGGGCGGCGGCATCCTGCCTGCGATCAAACAGTTCGTCGCGCGCTTGCGATAGCGCGGCGGCGGCTTTGTGCTGGGCGGATTGCGCCTGATTGGCGAGGAGGGCCGCGGCCTTTACCGCTTCATCTGCGGCAGTGGCCTGTTTGCGCGCAGCATCGGCGGCGGCGGCGGCATCGCGCCAGCGGGCGAAGACAAGGCGCGCTTCGGACAGGCGGATCTTTTCGCTGACGGCCTTGTAGCGTTCGGCGGCGCGGGCTTGTCGGCGCAGGGTGTTGATCTGGTTTTCTAGGCCCGCAAGCAGGTCTTCGAGCCTTGCGACGTTCACTTCAGTGGCGCGCAGCTTCTGTTCAGCGTCACGGCGGCGCACGTGTAGCCCGGCGATTCCGGCGGCTTCTTCGAGCATCATGCGCCGTTCGGTCGGCTTGGCGGCGATAACAGCAGCAATGCGGCCCTGGCTGACCAGCGCCGGGCTGTGTGCGCCGGTGGCGGCATCGGCAAAGACGAGCGCTACGTCCTTGGCCCGCACATCCTTGCCATTGACACGATAGGCGCTGCCTGCGCCGCGTTCGATGCGGCGAACGACTTCGAGCTCGCCGCCGAAGGGCCCCGAAGGATCGGTTTCCGCCGTCAGCAGGACTTCGGCAAAGGCGCGCGCGGGGCGGGTGGCGGTGCCTGCGAAGATCACATCTTCCATCCCGCCGCCGCGCATTGACCGGGCCGAGCTTTCACCCATGACCCAGCGGATCGCTTCGAGCAGATTGGATTTGCCGCAGCCGTTGGGGCCAACAACGCCGGTGAGGCCCGGTTCAATGCGCAGTTCGGCAGGCTCTACAAAGCTTTTGAAACCCGACAGTTTCAAACGCTTGAACAGCATGCCTGTGGCCCCCGGCTGCCGCTATACCCTTAGCGTGCGCCGGCCTTCTGGATCATCGGCTCCAACGAGGCCCAATCGGCAACGCCGGTCTTGTTGCCGTTGATGAAGAAGGTGGGCGTGCCGGTGATATCGTACTCCTTGCTCCACTTTTCGTTCGTTTCGGCAAGCTTGGTGGCCCGCGCCGTATCGGCAAGGCACGATGCGCCCTGCGCTGCGGCAACGCCGCGCGAGGCGAAGAATTCGCTCATGCCCGAAACCTGCGCGATGCCGCCAAAGCGCTTTTCCGGGGGAAGGGTGGACACTTGCTGAAGGGCGGCTTCATTGGCCTGCAAATTGGTGAACATCTGAGGCTGCCAGCCCCAGAACTGTTCGGACAGCGGAATGACCGCTTCGGGCGCGCTGCACGTGGCCAGCAGGACCGATGGCATATCGAGCGCGTTCAGCAGGAACAGGCGCAGTTCGAACGAGACGCGGCCCGAGGCGATGTATTCATCGCGCAGTTTGGGGAAGCCCTTTTCCGAAAATTCCGCGCAGTGCGAACAGGATAGCGCGCCAAATTCCATGACCTTGATCGGCGCATCGGGATTGCCGATGACATAGCCGCCCTCAGGCGTGGTGGTGAAAGTTTCGGTCCACGATTTGCCTGCGGGTGCCGGGATTTTGGCGATGGGTTCGCTGGTGGCGACTTCGCCATTGGCGGTGGCGTCCTTGTTGTCGCAGGCGGCGAGGCCGAGCGTGAGGGGCAGGGCGGCAAGCAGGAGGGCGCGGGCGAACTTCATCAGGTGGATATTCCCGTTTCTGGCGATCTGGCGGCAACGCTAGCGGATTGTGCGCGGGGATTGAAGGGGTGTGGGGTGTGGGTTTGTGGATGATAGGCTTGCTATGCGGTGCAATCCCTAACTTGGTCACCTGAAACGTGGTCGGTTCGCATATGTCCCTCTAGCATCGTCACCCCGGCGAAGGCCGGGGTCCATTTCTCGTCACTAGCCGCCGTCAAATCGGCGAAATGGATCCTGAAACAAGTTCAGGATGACGGCAATTTGGTGCGAAATTACGGCGAAATTGCTGGAGAATCGACTGCTCAACTCTACTTCGTTCTAGCCATCAGTTGCGGGCGCAGGGCTTCCCAGTTGTGGGTGCCGGCCAGCACGATGCCATCGATCATGAAGCTGGGGGTGCCGGTGACGCCAAGCTTTTCAACCGCATCATTGGTCTGCTGGGCCAGTTTGGTGGCGAGCGCTTCATTGGCGAGGCAGCGGTCCAGTGCGGGGCGGTCCATCCCGCGGGTGGCCATGAATTGATAGAAGCGGAAATCTGATGCAATCGCCCGGGTGCGGCTGGCAAACGGGCCGGTGGTCCAACGCTGACGCTGAGCCGGGGTGGAGGTGGCCAGCGGGCCGATCCACTGCGGCTGCGCGCGCATGAAGGCGGTGTGCAGCTGGAAAAACCGGTTGGCGGGCACGCAGTTGGTGATCAGGGCGACAGTAACGTCAATCGGATCACGCACGAAATTGCGCACTTCGACCGCACCCTTGTTCGTTGTGACCAGGCCGAGCTTCAGCTGGGTTTCGGATTCCACTTCGAACTGCGCACAGTGCGGGCAGGTATAGCTGACGAATTGGACCAGGCGCAGCGGGGCCTTGGGGCTGCCAAGCAGATGGTGGCCTTCGGGCGTGACGGTGCCGATCACCGGCGCTCCTGCAGGCGAAGCGGCCTTTGTCGCGGCCGGTTTCGTTGCACCGGTGAGCGTGAAGGTGGCAGCAATGGCCAGCGTCACTGTGGCGGCCAGATTGGCAAACGCGCGCTTCATCCCTGATTGGTCCCCTTTTTGGCACTTTCGGCGTTTACGCTGTCCAAGCTGCGCGCCAATGATTCGAGCACGGTGCGCAGTTCGGGATCGCCGATATCGCGCAAGGAATCCCCCAGTTCCATGGGGATCGGTTTGAGCGAGGGCGGCGCGGTGCGCGGCTCTCCTTTCGGCTTTGGCGCCTGAACCGCGCCTTGCCGGATCTTGACCTTGACCACGGCATTGTAGCCGAAGAAGCGGTTCACCCGATCGATGATTTCGGGGATCACGTGCTGGATCATCGGCGCGTGGGCGGGGCTGACGACGAGTTGCAGGATGCCCTCGGACTTTTCGCCCGGTGGGAAGCGGATCGATTCGGGCATGCAATTGCGCGCGTTGCGTTCACCCACGATTTCCGGCCAGCGGGTGACGACGCTGGATTGCACGAAGCCAAAGCGGCGGAAGGCGGTGCGGCCGATGGCGGGCATCAGATCGGCAATCTGGCGCGCTTCGCCGCCGCGCGGGCGTTCAAAAGGCTTAAGCGCGGGCTTTGGCGCAGGCTTTGCTGCCTTTTGCGCCTTTGGTTTGTCCGCGTCAGAAGGGGTGGTTTTCATATCGCTTTGCGCCATGCCATAGGTGCGCGATGCAAGCCAGAGAGGAAGCCACCGCCAAGTTCGATCCCGAGGCCATCGCGCCGCGTTTGCTGGGCTGGTATGACGTTCATGCGCGCAGGTTGCCATGGCGCAAGTTGCCGGGAGAAGCGCGGCAAGACCCATACAAGGTCTGGCTGTCCGAGGTCATGCTGCAGCAGACCACCGTGGCGGCGGTGGGGCCATACTTTGCGAAATTCACCGAGCGTTGGCCAACGGTGGGCGATCTGGCAGCGGCAGACGATGCCGATGTAATGGCGGCATGGGCGGGGCTGGGATATTATGCCCGGGCGCGCAATCTGCTGGCCTGTGCGCGGGCAGTTGCAGCGATGGGCGGCGTGTTTCCCGATACCGAAGAAGGTCTTCGCGCGCTGCCGGGGCTGGGGGAATATACGGCGGCGGCTGTGGCCGCGATTGCTTTTGGGCGGCGCGCGGTGGTGGTGGATGCCAATGTTGAGCGCGTGGTGGCGCGGCTGTTTGCCATCGACGAGCCTTTGCCCGGTGGTCGGGCGGCGGTGCGCTTTGCGGCGGGGCAGGTGACGCCTGACGCGCGCGCCGGAGACTTTGCGCAAGCAATGATGGATCTGGGGGCAACGATCTGCACGGCGCGATCGCCGCGCTGCATGCTCTGCCCGCTGTCCGGCCAATGCCGGGGATTGGCCGAGGGTGCGCCCGAGCGGTTGCCGGTGAAGGCCGCCAAGAAGGCCAAGCCGGTGCGGCAGGGTCGCGCTTACTGGATTGAGCGTGGGGGCGAGGTCCTGCTGATAACCCGGCCCGGGCATGGGATGCTGGGCGGGATGCGGGCGCTGCCTGACGATGGCTGGTCGGCCAAGGGGGATGGCGCGGCGGCTTTGGACGGGGCGTGGCACAGTGGCGGCGTGGTGCGGCATTCTTTCACGCATTTCGATCTTGAATTGCAATTGATGCTTTGCCTGTCACCAGAAGCGGTTAGTCATGGAAGCGGAGAGTGGTGGCCGGTGGATGACATCGAAGCTGCCGGGCTGCCCACCGTCTTTGCCAAGGCGGCGAGGATGGCCATTGCTGAGAGGAACGGCTGAGAGATGCAGCGCATGACGATTTCGCGCAGGGGTTTGTTGGGCTCTATCGGAGCGCTGGGTGGCACGGCGTTCCTGCCGCGCACGGTGTGGGCATCGGCGGCGGCAGAGGCGCGGTTTCCTGCCGTTGCGCGGATGCTGGACGGCTATGTTTCGGCGGGCAAACTGCCGGGGATGATCGCCGCGATGGGCTGGGGCGCTGCCGAGGCACCGCTGGACATTGCGCGCGGGATGCTGGCCAAGGGTTCTGAACAGCCGGTGGACATGGACAGCCTGTTCCGCATCTATTCGATGACCAAGCCGATCACCGGCATGGCCGCGATGATGCTGGTGGACGAGGGCAAGCTGCGGCTGGACCAGCCGATTGCCGATCTGCTGCCAGCTTATGGCAAGATGATGGTGCAGACCACGCCCGATGGATCGATCACCGATCTGCGTCCGGCCAAGACGCAGATCACGGTGCGGCACCTGCTGACTCACACGGCGGGGCTGGGCTATTCGATCGTGCAGAGCGGACCGATCAAGGATGCTTTCATCAAGGCAGGCGTGGTGCCGGGTCAGGCCAGCAGGCTGCCTTTGCCGGGGATGGAGGGCTTCAAGCCGCTGGGCAGCCTTGCCGAATTTGCCGATGTGCTGGCCACACTGCCGCTGGTCTATGAACCGGGGACGGTGTGGAGCTATTCGGTGGGGCTGGACCTGCTGGGGCGCGTGATCGAGGTCGCTTCGGGCAAGCCGTTCGATGCGTTTCTGGCGGAGCGGATGTTTGGCCCCTGCGGCATGACCTCCACGTGGTTCCGTGTGCCGGTGAGCGAAGTGGCGCGGCTGACGACCAATTATGCGGCGGTGGGCGGGATGCTGCTGCCGGTCGATCCGGGCCGCAATTCGATCTATCTGGATCAGCCGCCCTATCCGTTCGGCGGGGCGGGGCTGGTGTCATCTCCGCGCGATTATGACCGGTTTCAGCGGATGCTGCTGGGCTTCGGGCGGATCGACGGACGGCAGGTGATGAGCGAGGCGGCGGTGCGGCTGGGGACGAGCAATCTGCTGCCGGTGGGGACCGACCTTTCCAAGGCTTTCATCAAGGGCAATGGCTTTGGCGCGGGCGGCTCTGTGGGGCTGGGTGAGGACGCCAGCACCTATGGCTGGGCAGGCGCTGCAGGCACGGTTGGCTTCGTCAACTTCCGCGTGGGCCTGCGCGCCGGGTGCTATACGCAGTACATGCCGTCAGAGGCCTATCCGGTGCATAGGGAATTCGCGCAGGCCGTGCTGGCCGATGTTCTAGGAAAGAAGGCAGCAGCCTGATGGATACGACGACGATAGCTTTTGCCGGTGGCATGATTGACCGCGCGGACCATATCCGCGCCGACGCGGACCGGCTGGCCGATCTGATGAACTGGCGCGCGCGGCTGCTGAAGCTTGATGGGATCGACCCGGTGATCGCGCCCGATGGCGGGCTGGATTGGGGCACGCTGGCCGATGCCGATCCTGAGGCTGAACTGGTGTTTCTGGGGCTGGGCGAAGATGGGCGTGGCTGCTTTGCGCAAGTGACGCCTGCGATCATCGGCAGCGTGGCTCCGCCCAATCCGCGGCTGTGGGGCGCGATGGGCATGCTCTCGCCCGCCGATCTTTCGATCTATGGCGGCGCGCGCAGTCTGGTGGATTGGCACGCGCGGCACCGGTTCTGTGCGCGGTGCGGTTCGGCCACGGTGCTGCGCAAGGGCGGCTGGCAGCGGACCTGCACCAATGATGCGTGCAAGGCCGAACATTTCCCGCGTGTCGATCCGGTCACGATCATGACGGTGGAGTGCGAAGGCGAGTTGCTGCTGGGCCGCCAGCCGCGCTTTCCGGCACGGCGCTATTCGGCGCTGGCGGGCTTTGTGGAGCCGGGCGAGGGGTTGGAAGATGCCGTACGGCGCGAGATCATGGAGGAGGCGGGCGTCAAGGTGGACGCGGTCAGCTATGTGGCGAGCCAGCCATGGCCGTTCCCGTCCTCGCTGATGATCGCATGCCATGCGTTCACGACGCAGCGCGAGATCACCATCGACACGACCGAACTCGACGATGCGCGCTGGTTCACCCGCGAAGAGGTGCAATATGCCATGGATGCTTTGGCGCGGGGTGAAGAGGACGGGGCGTTCATCGCACCGCCCCCGTTTGCCGTGGCGCACCACTTGCTGAAATGGTGGCTGGAGCAGTGATTGCGCTGGCCAAGGTCACGCTCGATATCTGGTCAGACGTGATGTGCCCGTGGTGCGTCATCGGGGTGAACCAGCTGGAAAAGGCGCTGGCGGGCATGACGGATGAAGTGGACGCCATAGTGCGGTTCCACCCGTTCGAGCTGAACCCGGATATGCCCGAAGAGGGCGAGGAGCAGGCCGCGCACATCCAGCGCAAGTATGGGCGCACGGCGGAGCAGTCTGCGGGCGTGCGCGATACGCTGAAGCAGGCAGGTGCGCGCGCTGGCTATTCGTTCGACTACACCGGCGAGGGTGACGCACCGCCCGCAATGATGTGGAACACGCGGCTGGCGCACCGGCTGCTGACGTGGACCTTGCGCGATTTCGGCCCGGAGCAGCAGGTGCGGCTGAAGCGCGCGCTGTTCGACGCGCACTTTCAGGCGCGGCGCAATGTTTCGGACCCGGAAGTGCTGGCCGATGTGGCGGAGAGCGTAGGCCTGCCGCGCGTAGGCGCGTTGCAGGCGATGATCGATGCGGAAATCGACGCCACAGTGATCGCCGGTGAACGGCAGGCGTGGGACCTGAACGTATCTGGCGTTCCCGCCGTGCTGATCAACGGCAAGCTGATCGTGCCGGGGGCGCAGGAGCCGGAGGTTTACGCGGATTTGATCCGCAAGGTGCTGGCGCGCGATGGGGCGGGCTCGGTTTAAGTGCGTCAACCTGAACGCATCACCCGCTACGGCAAGTTTTGGAGATTAGCTTGATAGGCTCCAATGACCGAAGTTGGGTGGAAAGCTGCACGTCTACTTAAGGCAACAAATCGCCTGAAAAAGGCATTCCAGTTCAAGTTGCAGGAAGATTCTCGATCCGGCCATCGTCGTGGATTAAAAACCGTCCGCCTCCGTAGCCTGTTGCTCCTGAAACAGTGTGAATCTCGTAGACGGTATTTCGAGCGAGCGGTTTTGGTTCAACGAGACCACGATCGGCACGCTGACTACCTTTCAGATTGCGCCCATAAGCAAAAGGAAACTGGTTTTCACAATCCACTCCCCATCCGACTTCGCGTTCGACTTGATCGCGCCAAACTGTGCCGTAACCCGCTCGGATCGGATCATCTCCCGGCGCGGGGTCAACAGCAATCCGATCGGCCGAAACCACTTCAATCTCGTGAAAACAACTAGGGTCGCTTGGAGACTGCTCGCTAACGATAAATGTCAGTTCACCGTTGCGAGCCACCGCCAACAGGTCATAAACGTATGAGCATCCGCTAAGCAAAGTTACCGATAGGGTGAGGAGAGCTATCCGCCACATCTCCAAGTATCTTCGCACATGCCCCGAAGGTCTGCAATTAGAATACTGCCATTAGCTTCCCTAAGTCTGCAATGGCGTCGTGTCCCGAACGGCAGCTTTCGCATCGAATTGCTGAATAGCTGCCAAGAACCCTTCCGCCTTAAAGTCAGGCCAGATCGTCGATGGCAATGCCCAGAGCGTTGGCCAATTTGCGGGCCGTTTCAAGTGAACCCTTGCGGCGGCCAGCTTCGATATCGGCGATCTGGACACGGTTCACGCCTGACGTGTTGGCTAGGCTCGACTGAGTGAGGCCGCGCAACTCGCGCCAGACGCGCAAAGGGCTTTCGCCAGAAAGCAACCGCTTGAACGTTTCGGCAGGGACAAGTTCGTCCTCGCCAGCGTCAAGCGCTGCCTTGGCACGGTTAAAGGCGCGCAGGTCGTCCAGTTCTTCGGCGGCTTGGCGCAGGGTCTGATATTCGCCAAGCGGGATCATGATCACCCAACTGATCCTTCGCTACCCAAATGTCGCCCATGATCCATGCTCTCGTGCAGGATGCGCAGAATGTAGAGCGTGCCCTGCCCTTCGAGCCGGTAAAATATCACGTGGGAACCGGCCTTGCGGCCTCTTATCGCGGCGGGAACACCAAAGCGGGGTGTGCCAGATTCCGGCTGATCGGCAATTGCGAGAATAGTCTGGTCGATCCGGGCAAGATATGTCCGTGCCTGCGCCTCTCCCCATTGGTTGACGGTGTAAGTGGCGATATCCTCGATGTCGGCAAGGGCCGGAGCGGTGATTTTCAGACGGGGCTTATTGCGGTCCGGCATCAGGAACCCGTGCCGCCTTTACGCCACGGCTTACTGCGCCTTCAAAAGCTGCGGTATCGTAGTCGAACACCTGCCCGTCACGGATCGCCTGTTCGCCAGCTTCCAGTGCGGCTAGCAAACTCGATTGCTCGCGCTCACGCTGCTTGCGCACCATGTCGCGGATCGCTTCGGATACGCTGCTGTAAAAGCCATTTTCGACCTTGCTGCGCAAATAGGCCTCATCGACCTGAGCAAACGAAACCTTCAACATGACGACATCTCCATGGCCTGATCATGCCCCAAGATGGGCCGTCGTTCAATGCGTGAAAGGTATCGGCACGGCATTCGCGTCCTAAACCAACCCCAACTTCGCCAGATCAGACGCAATCTGCGCTGGCAGGACTTCGCCAGTTTCGCCCTCGGCCAGATCGGCGGGGGCGTCGGCGGGTTCGAGATAGCGCCAGCCCTGGTGGGCGCGTTTGGGTTTGGGGTGGACGTCGATCAGTTTGGTGCTGACCACGATGTTGGTATAGCCGCCTTCGGCCTCTTCAAAGCCGACGATTTCGGAGCGGGCGACGAGCTGGTGTTTGTGAATCCAGTAGAGCGAGCCGCCGATCATTTCCTCGGCGCGCTTGGGGCGGTTGCGGGTGGTGAGGTAGGCGTATTTCGCGCCGCCCCTGCGGCCTTCGGCAGAAAACCATTCGTGGATTTCTGCGAGCGATTGGGCTCCGTAGGCGACTTTGGTCATGTGCAGGGGCATGGGTGATCCTGAAATCCGAATATTGTCCGCTCATGCTGAGCTTGTCGAAGCATCGTGCGTTGCGCCAGCGTCCTTCGACAGGCTCAGGACGAGCGGGGTGGGGTGTGTTCTGCGTCCTTCGACAGGCTCAGGACGAGCGGGGTGAGGTGAGGCACAGCTCCAATTTCCGCTCATGCTGAGCTCATCCTGAGCTTGCCGAAGGGCGAAGCACCCGAATGCTAACCCGTCAGCCCGCTGAGCACCGCAAGGCCGAGGAACGAGAAGAAGCCCATGACATCGGTGGCCATGGTTACGAATACGGCAGATGAGACAGCCGGGTCCACTTTCAACCGGTCGAGCGTGACGGGCACGAGGATTCCGGCAAGGCCTGCGACCAGATTGTTGATGACCATGGCCGTGCCGATCACTGCGCCAAGCAGCGGGTTGGAGAACAGGATCGCGGTGGCGCTGCCGACCAGCAGGCCCAGTGCAGAGCCATTGGTGGCCGCGATGCGCAGTTCGCGCAGGATCATGCGCACGGTATTGGAACTGGTCAGCTGATTGGTGGCCAGCGCGCGCACGACCACGGCCAGCGTCTGCGTACCCGCATTGCCGCCCATGCCTGAAACGATCGGCATCAGCACAGCCAGCAGTGCGAACCGCGCGATAGCGCCCTGAAACATGCCGACGACCGAGGCGGCGAGCATGGCCGTGCCAAGGTTCACGACCAGCCAGGTCAGGCGGGTGCGAACGGTGAGCAGGATCGGCTCGTTGATGTCTCCATCGCCTGCGCCCGACAGGCGCAGGATATCCTCGCTCGCTTCTTCCTGAATGATGTGCACGATATCGTCGACGGTGATCTGGCCGACCAGCCGCCCGTTTTCGTCCACCACCGCTGCTGAAATCAGTGCGTATTTCTGGAAACGCAGCGCGACTTCTTCCTGATCCATGCTGACGGGAATCAGCGTCTGGTCGCGCTTCATCACATCGGCCAGCGGGACGCTGCGCGGGGCACGCAGGATCCATGACAGGCTGCAGGTGCCAATGGGGTGGTGCTTGGGATCGACGATGAATACTTCCCAGAATTCGGTGGGAAGTTTGTCGTCGCGGCGCATGTAATCGATCAGATCGCCCACGGTCATCGCTTCGGGCACGGCGATCAGATCGCGGCTCATCAGGCGGCCGGCGGTTTCTTCGGGGTAGGACAGCGCGGATTCGATGGCGGCGCGGTCTTCCGGCTCCATCTCGGCAAGGACGGCCTGCTGGTCCTCCTCGTCCATGTCCTCGATCAGGGCGACGGCGTCATCCGTCTCCATCTGCTCGGCGAGTTCGGCAACCTCTTCGGGTTCCAGTTCCTCGACGAGGTATTCGCGTACGTAATCGTTGAGTTCGGCGATCACCTCGCCGCTGAGCAAATCCGAAATGGCGCGCGCCAGAAAGACACGGTCCTGCTGGTCGATCAGTTCGAAAAGGTCGGCGATGTCTGCCGGGTGCAGCGGTTCGACGAGGTTGTAGACTTTCTCGTCGTCACCTGATTCCAGCGCATCGACCACCTTGCGCACGAAGCCGGGGCGCAGGGTATTGTATTCCTCGTCCAGGCTTTCAGCGTTGCGGACAGGTTCTGCTGTCGGCGCGTCGGTGGCCGCTTCGGGGAGCAGGGTTTCGATGATGTCTTCGTCGCGCTGCATAAGGGCGGGGTTACCCACTGAGGCGTCAATTGCAACCGCTCGGGCGAGCTATGCGTGACTTTATTTCGCGAACCACTATATCGGCCTGCAAGACAACAAGGACTGCGACAAATGGCTGACGAAAATCTCGTACTGACACTCGAAACCGGCGACGTTGTGATCAAGCTGCGCCCCGATCTTGCCCCCGGCCATGTGGAGCGGATCAAGGAATTGACGAGTGAAGGCTTTTACAACGGTGTGAAGTTCCACCGCGTGATCCCCGGCTTCATGGCGCAGGGCGGCTGCCCCGATGGCACCGGCATGGGCGGTTCCAGCAAGCCTGACCTGAAGGCCGAATTCAACGCCGAACCGCATGTGCGTGGCGTATGTTCGATGGCCCGCACCAGCGCGCCGCATTCGGCCAACAGCCAGTTCTTCATCTGCTTTGACGATGCCCGCTTCCTCGACAAGCAGTACACCGTGTGGGGTGTGGTAGAAAGCGGCATGGAACACGTCGACGCCCTGCCCAAGGGTGAACCGCCCAAGGCACCGGGCGTGATCAAGGAAGCGAAGATCGTCGCCGCCTGATTGGGTTTTAGCGATTGCGTGGAAGGGGCGGGGCCGATGGGCTTCCGCCCCTTTTGCTTGGGTTACGTCCTTCGACAGGCTCAGGACGAGCGGGGGTGGGGGTGTTTGTCGCGTTGTTGCGCTGCGCTCCCCCGCGCAGGCGGGGGCCTCGGGCCGTTTACGAGAGGTTTTGTAGCAGGCACGAGGTCCCCGCCTGCGCGGGGACGCCCTGCGATGGGGTGTGCTTTAAGCGGACAGCCGCCTCACGGCTTCGTCCTGTGCGATCAGCGGCAGGAGTGCGGCCATTTCGGGGCCGTGGTCTTGGCCGGTGAGCGCCTGGCGCAAGGGGAGGAACAGGGCCTTGCCCTTGCGGCCGGTGCTGTCTTTCAGGGCTGATGTCAGCGCGCGCCATGGGTCAGCCTGCCAATCGAGCGTGGCGGCGATCTGGGCGGCTTGCGTGAGGAAGCTGCGGGTTTCATCGTCAAAAGCGGGCGGGGTGACCGGGCCGGTGAGCACCTGCCACCAATCGCCAGCTTCGTTGATGTGCGCAAGGTTGGGGCGGATTACGTCCCATGCGGCCTCGCTCATGCCTTGCGGCAAGAGTTGTGCGACGCGGGCGTAGGGCAGGCGGTGGACGATCTGGGCGTTGACGCGGTGCAAGTCGGCTTCGTCAAAGCGCGCGGGTGCACGACCGAAGCGGGACAGATCGAAACTGGCGGCCAGCGCGGTGGCATCAAGCGAGGGGTCAACCGGATCGGATGTGCCGAGGCGCGCCAATAGCGTGACGATGGCTTCGGGCTCGATGCCCTGTTCGCGGAAATCGGCCATGCCGAGTGCGCCAAGGCGCTTGGACAGTTTGCCTTCGCTGCCGGTCAGCAGGGCTTCGTGGGCAAAGCGCGGGGGTGTGGCGCCAAGGGCAGTGAACATCTGGATCTGCGTGGCGGTGTTCGACACATGATCTTCGCCGCGCAGCACATCGGTGATGCCCATCGCGATGTCGTCAATTGCGGAAGGGAGCATGTAGAGCCATGAGCCATCGGCGCGGCGGATCACCGGGTCCGACATCTGGCGCGCATCGAAGTTCTGGGGGCCGCGAATGCCATCGTCCCAAGTGATCGGCTGATCGTGATCGAGCAGGAAGCGCCAGTGCGGGCGCTCTCCGGCAGCCGCCTTGGCGGCGTGGTCTGCCTCGGTCAGCTTGAGCGCAGCGCGGTCATAGATCGGCGGCAGGCCGCGGCCGAGCAGGACTTTGCGCTTCAGATCAAGCTCCTGCGCGGTTTCATAGGCGCGGTAGATGCGGCCTGCTTCGACGAGGCGCTGGAATTCGCGCTCGTAGAGGGCGGTGCGCAGGGATTGGCGCTCTTCGCCGTCGTAGCTCAGGCCGAGCCACGCCAGATCGGCGCGGATGGCGTCGACGTGTTCTTCGCGGCTGCGCTCTGCATCGGTATCGTCGATGCGCAGCAGGAATTTGCCGCCTGTCTTCTTGGCCAGCAGCCAGTTGTGCAGCGCGGTGCGGACGTTGCCCACGTGGAGGTTGCCGGTGGGTGAGGGTGCGAAGCGGGTTACCGTGGTCATGCCTGCCGCCCTAGCGCGGGCGGCGTTCCAGGGGAAGGGTGGGCGCTTATGGCAGGAGAGCCACCGCGTGGATCGTGGCGTTGTAAAGCGCTTCGTGGCGTTCGGCGCGGACGAATCCGGCCATGGCGGCGGTGAAGGCATCGCGGTTTCCGGCGCGGGTTGTGCGGGCCAGCGCCGCCAGCGTCACTTCATCCGGGGTCATCGCGTGGCAGCAGGGGCGATTGACCAGAAACGGTTCGGGCCAGACCTTCTTGATCGTCTGGACCAGGCCGTGGACTGCAAAGGCAGCCTCAATGCTGCGATAGCGCCGCGCGAGATCGGGCAACGGGTCCTGCCCTGCTGCATCGAACAGGGCGCACAGGCGCATGGCCATGACCATGTGCAGGCCTTTGATCGAAAGACCGCGCACATCGTGGGGGCGGGCCATGCTTTCGATCAGGGATGAAAAGCGGGCAGAGGTTTCGCTGGGCGAGTTTTGAGCAGGCATTGCGCATCCTTTGTTGCGAACGATTCGCAAGCTAAGTCAGGCGCTCCGATGCGTCAATGAGAATCGTTCGCAAATAGGTCAGCCCGTGCGGAAGCTGTGGGTGATCGGATAGCGCCGGTCACGGCCATAGTTGCGCGCTCCCAGCTTTACGCCCGGAGGAGCCTGACGGCGCTTGTATTCGGCAAGGTGGAGGAGACGTTCCACGCGGACCACGGTGGCGCGGTCGTGCCCCTCGGCAACGACTTGATCGACGCTCTTCTCGTTCTCCACCAGCCCCAGCAGGATCGCATCGAGCACGTCGTAGGGTGGCAGCGAATCCGAATCCTTCTGGTCTGGGCGCAGTTCGGCGCTGGGTGGCTTGGTGATGATCCGTTGCGGCATGACCGGGCCATCGGGCCCGAGGCCGATCTTGGGGCGATTGTGATTGCGCCATTCGGACACAGCGAAGACGGTTGTCTTGTAGGCATCCTTCAGCGGGTTGTAGCCGCCGTTCATGTCGCCATAGATCGTGGCGTAGCCCACGCTCATCTCGCTCTTGTTGCCAGTGGTGACCAGCATCGGGCCGAACTTGTTCGACAACGCCATCAGCGTGACGCCGCGGATGCGTGACTGGATATTCTCTTCGGCAAGGTCGGGCTGTTTGCCGACAAAGACCGGGGCGAGCATGCCATCGAAGGCATCGACAGCGGGGGAAATCGGCACGGTATCAAGCCGCACGCCGAGCATGTTGGCGCAGCCTTCGGCGTCCTCAAGGCTTTCGGTGCTGGTATAGCGGCTGGGCATCATCACGCACCACACGCGGTCCGCACCCAGCGCATCGACCGCGATGGCGGCGCAGATCGCCGAATCGATACCGCCCGAAAGGCCGAGCACCACGCCCGAAAAGCGATTCTTGTTCACATAATCGCGCAGGGCCAGAACCATGGCGCAGTAGATGTCCTCGGGGTGTTCGGCCAGATCGTGGACGTCGCCCGCCTCGCACCGCCAGCGCGAGCCGGAGCCGCGCGCGGTCTGGGTCCAGACGGTGGTGACGATGGATTCTTCCCAATCGGGCATCTGCACCCACAGTGCGCCTTCGGGGCCAACGACGAAGCTGGCACCATCGAACACGAGTTCATCCTGCCCGCCAACGCGGTTGACATAGGCCAGCGGAATGCCGGTATCGATCGCGCGGCGCTTGGCCACGCCATCGATGCGTAGCACGTCCTTGTCGATCTCATATGGGCTGCCGTTGACGCAGATGAAAATCTCGGCGCCTTGATCGGCCAGATGGCGGCATACGTCAGGGTGCCAGATATCCTCGCAAATCGGCAGGCCCAGCATTGCGCCCTTGAACAGCACCGGTTCAGGCAGGGGGCCGGGCATGAAGTAGCGCTTTTCATCGAACGTGCCGTAGTTGGGCAGTTCATACTTGAAGCGGGTGGCGGCAATGCGCCCGCCATCAAGCAGCGCAACGCCATTGTGCAGATCGCCATCGCGCACGAAGACCGAGCCGACCAGCATGGCCGGGCCGCCATCGGCAGTGACTTGTGCCAGCTTTTCCAATTCCAGCGCAGCCCGGGCAATCAGCGCGGGCTTCATGATCAGATCCTCCGGCGGGTATCCGATCAGTTGCAGTTCGGGAAAAACGATCAGATCCGCATCACGCGCCCTCTCGCGCACGGCGAGCATGGCCGCGGCATTGGCGGCAAGATCGCCAACCGACTGGTTGAGCTGGGCGAGGGTTATGCGGAGTGTTTCGGCCATGGGTAATCACTAGGCTGCAACGCATGATCCCCGCAAGAGTTGCAAACCTGTCATCTTGGGCTAAGGGCGCGTTGGGGACCGAATTCGAGGGAATCGCACGCATGAAGATCATGGCTGGCAACTCAAACTTGCCGCTCGCCCGCGCCATTGCGGCCTATCTCGAAATTCCGCTGACCGATGCCAGCGTGCGCCGCTTTGCCGATGAAGAAGTTTTCGTGGAAATTCACGAGAATGTGCGCGGCGAAGACGTGTTCGTGGTTCAGTCCACGGCCTATCCTGCCAACGACAACCTGATGGAACTGCTGATCTGCATCGATGCGCTGCGCCGCGCTTCGGCAAAGCGGATCACGGCGGTTGTGCCCTATTTCGGCTATGCCCGGCAAGACCGCAAGCCGGGGCCGCGCACGCCGATTTCGGCCAAACTGGTGGCCAATTTGATCACCGAGGCAGGCGCCGACCGCGTGCTGGCAGTGGATCTGCATGCAGGGCAGATTCAGGGCTTTTTCGATATTCCGACCGACAACCTGTTTGCCGCGCCGGTCATGGCGGCGGATATTCAGACGCGTTATGGCTCGCAGGAATTGATGGTCGTATCGCCTGACGTGGGCGGCGTTGTCCGCGCGCGGTCTTTGGCCAAGCGCCTGAACAACGCACCGCTGGCGATTGTGGATAAGCGGCGTGACCGGCCCGGCCAGTCCGAAGTGATGAACATCATCGGTGATGTGAAAGGCCGCATGTGCATCCTGATCGATGACATCATCGATTCGGGCGGTACGCTGTGCAACGCCGCGCAAGCGCTGATGGATGCTGGGGCCGCGGGCGTTTCGGCCTATATCAGCCACGGCGTGCTGTCGGGCGGCGCAGTGGCGAGGGTCAGCAATTCGGCGCTCAAGGAACTGGTGATCACCGATACGATCATGCCGACCGAGGCAACGACATTGTCGGACCGCATCCGCGTGCTGACGATTGCGCCGCTGATCGGTGAAGCCGTGCGCCGCATTGCCGATGAAAGCTCGGTTTCCAGCCTGTTTGATTGAGGTAGCGAAGGCCCGGAGTCCCGCTTTCCAAAGCCCGCGCAGCCTGATCCTCTCGAAACATCAGACGTTGTGAGTGCGTCCTTCGACAGGCTCAGGACGAGCGGGGTTGAGGTTTTTCAGTGTTCCCTGACCCGCTCATGCTGAGCTTGTCGAAGCATCTTGCACTACGCTTGTGCTAGCACCCTTCGACAGGCTCAGGGTGAGCGGATTTAGGGATGATCCTGAAGCGTAAGATTTCAGGTCTTCGTAGCCAACCTCAACCGCTCCAGCCATGCCCGCGCTTGTTTGGGTTCGCCGACGGCATTTGCTGGGGGCCTGCCGCGCGCGGCCATGAATTCATCATGCAGCGCGAACGGTTCCATGAACAATTGCTCGCGCGCTTCGGCAATCTCGTCGGCCAACTCGGTCAGGTTTTCGATCACCGGGGCGGTGGCGGCGCGCATGATCTTGTCGGCGTTGTGATCGAACAGCCCCCATTTTCCCGCTGCGGTCACTTCCAGCGCGGCGATTAGCGCAGCCAGATAGTCCGCTTCCAGTTCGGAGCGGCGATTGTCGAGACGTTCGAGACGGTCAGCCCTTGCCATGGCGCTGGCCTAGGCGGCGCACTGAAAACTGGCAACTGCGATCATTCCCAAGGCTTGACTTCGCCGGGCTCCAGCCTGCGGATCGTCTCCAGCCTGCGCGCCTGCCGCGTTTCCAGGCCCAATGTCATCAGCGGTTGCGGGCGTTCGACGAATTGGCGCGGGCTCATCCCGAACAGTTCGGTGAATTCGCGGATCAGGTGGCTCTGGTCGTAATAGCGCAGCGCAATCGCCTCGGCCTCGGCATGATCGGCCACGCCGCGCAAGTGGCTGGCCATATCCAGCGCGCGCGCGCGGCGCAGCACCTGCTTGGGGGCCATGCCAAAGTCGCGGCGAACGATGCGTTCAAGGCGGCGCTGCTCCACGCCGAAATCCTCGGCCAGTTTGGCCACGCTGATGGTCGGATCGGAAAAGGCGGCAGCCTCAAACCGCGCAGAGATGGGATCAGGCTCGCGCACGGCACGCTCTGCGATCAGGCAGCGCATTTCATATTCCATCGACTGCACCCAGTCTTCAGGCGAACCTTGGGGGTCGAACATCGTCAGCCAGCGCTGCCCCGGCAGGCCGATATCCGCAAAATGCTCAAGCCGGTCGACCAGATCCGCCAGTTTCGGGCCGTTCAGGGCATGGCACACGCCCGGACGCAGAAAGGCGCCCACGCTGGTAAAGCTGCCCGCCACGCTAACCGGCATGCGGTGCGATTGCGGGCCAAACAGCATCGCGGCGTTATCTGCGGTCTTGATCCCATCGGCGGTGTTTGCCTGCCACCGTCCGCGCAGCTGTATGCGGATGCAGGCAAAATCGCTCAACAGTCCGCATTCGAGGTGATGATCGGGTGGCGTGTCAACGATGGTGACATAAAAGCGGCCGATCCAGCGTTCGAGATCGGCCGACGGGGCGCGACTGAAGGAAATGGGCTGCCCATCGCGCGTGGCATTGGGTGAAGCGATGGCGCGATCTACGCCGGGTAATCTATCCGCATTCCACCTGCTGCTTCGTGTCACTGCTAAGGTGCCCCCACCATTGTTGCGTGTGACGGTCTAGTGATCATCCGCTGCCGCATCTGTGTCTGAAGTCACTGCAGTCTGAATTGGCGGTTCGCGTCTTGTCCATGCTGCAATTTATCCACTTCGGGTTGACCTTGCCAAGGGTGGGAGGCACAGCCGTGCCATGAAACTTGATCAGGATATCGCCATCGCCATGCGGCTCGCCGATGCGGCAGCAGCGGCCATCCGCCCGCATTTCCGCACCGTTGTGGCAGAGCGCAAAGGCGATGCCACGCCGGTAACACTGGCTGATCGTGAGGCCGAAGAGGCGATGCGCCGCATCCTCACTGCCGAAGTGCCGCGCGATACGGTGATCGGCGAAGAGTTTGGTTCAACCGCAGGCTCATCCGGGCGCAGTTGGGTGCTCGATCCGATTGATGGCACCGCTGGGTTCCTTGCAGGGCGGCCAATTTTCGGCACGCTGATTGCGCTGGTGGTTGAGGGTTTTCCGGTGCTGGGCGTGCTCGATCAGCCGATCACCGGTGAACGCTGGGTTGGGGCGATGGGAAAGCCCACAACGCTGAACGGCAACCCGGTGCGCACGCGCCTGTGCCGTGATCTGTCCGATGCCACGCTGGCAACCACCGGGCCGCACTATTTTGACGACCATGATGGTGCGCACTTCATGGGCCTTGCCGCAAAGACCGATCACAAGCGCATGGTGATGGGCGGCGATTGCTACAACTATGCGATGCTGGCCACCGGCCAGCTTGATGTGGTGTGCGAAGCCGGCCTGAAACTGCATGATTGGGCCGCGCTCGTTCCCATCGTTGAAGGGGCAGGGGGCACGATGGCCGACTGGAACGGCGACCCGCTTCACGCCGGGTCGGATGGCCATGTCATTGCCGTGGGTGATCCGGCTCGGCTGGAAGATGTGGTCGAAGCGCTGGCCTGCCACCACTGACGCCAGCCAGAACGCAGCCATGCACCGAACGTGGTTCTTTTTCTACGGAACGCTCAGCGAGGATCACGACAATCCGGTAAACCACGCCATGCTGCCGCTGATGGAGGGCAGTTGGCGAGCAACGGTTCGCGGAGCCTTGCGCGCGGTGCGGGGCACCGATGGCTGGTATCCGGTGCTATGTGCAGGCCGGGGCAGAGTGGCAGGGCGGCTGTACCGGAGCGGGCCACGGTTTTCGGCGCGTCATCTGCGGTCCCTTGATGCCTATGAAACGTATAATCCGCGCAATCGTGGTCGGTCGGAATATGTGCGCCGCGCTATCAGGGTGCGGGTCCCAGGCCGGGGCTGGGTCATGGCACAGGCCTATCTCCACAACCGGCCATGTCATCCGGGGCTAACGGTGATTGCCCGCGGAGACTTTACCGCGTGGCAGCGCCAGCGCGGCCTGCGTGCGTTTGGTTGCGGGGAAAATTAGAGCCCGGCCTTGAGCATCCATTCGTGGAACAGCCGCACCGGGCGTGATTGCAAGGCGCGGGGGCGGCAGACGAACCAGTAGGAATAGGGGCTGTCGACGTCGATATCATAGAGCCGGGCAAGCCGCGAATCGTGGCTGCGCGTGTAGTGATCGTCATGCATGATCGCGATGCCAAGGCCCTGCGCAGCGGCTTCAAGGATCAACTGGCCTGAATCAAAGTGGTCAATCGCAGCCGGTTCCAGCTTTTCGAGGTGGAGGGCTTTCTTCCACGCCTCAAAGCTCATCGGCAGATCGTTGTGGACAAGGAACGTCTGCTTCGAAAGCTTGGCCACATCGGGCCGATCACCCAGTTCCTCGGCCATGGCGACAGACGTGATCGCGTGGACGCGGTTGTGATCAAGCCGGACCGAGTGGAGCGACGCGTCCGGCCCTTCGGACAGGACGATGGCCGCGTCGATAGTATCGCCTAGCTTGGTTTCAGCCGCGTGGCCCGAATCGATGTCGATGTGCAATTGCGGGTGAAGCTTGCGCAACTCGCCCAGCCGCGGGAACAGGCGCTGGCTGCCGAACAGCGGCAGCACGCCAAGGCGCAGGCGCATGACCTTGCCGGTATCGATCAGCCGGTCCACCCGGTCTGCCATCTCGTCAATCAACGGGGCGACCGCATCATACAGTTGCTGGCCCTCTTCGGTTAGCTTAAGCGCCTGATGCTTGCGTTCGAACAGCGGCTTGGCGACAAAATCCTCCAGCGCACCAAGGCGGCGCGACAGGGCCGAGGGGCTGAGCGCGAGTTCAGCCGCAGCGGTCTTGGCCGACCCTGCGCGCACGACGCGAATGAACGCCTCGAGCGATCGCAAAGGGGGAAGGCGGCGAATCATCTTGTCGTCCTATTCTTCTAACGCGGTGCCGGCACGCGGGGCGTGCAGCCGAAGCCGGGTGAGGCGGCGTTCGTCGCCCCCGGTCACTTCCAGCCGCCAGCCGCTGGCATGTTCCAGCACGCGCCCGACAGGCGGCACTTCGCCTGCCAATACGACTGCAAGGCCGCCAAGCGTATCCACGTCTTCTTCCACTTCGGCAAGACGCGGATCAATAGTTTGCGCAACATCATCAAGTTCGACGCGAGCATCGGCATCCCACGTTTCGGGATCGATGCGTTGCAGCAGTTCCTGTGGAGCATCGTCATGCTCGTCTTCGATCTCGCCGATGATTTCCTCAACGAGGTCTTCGATGGTGATGATGCCATCCGTGCCGGAGTATTCGTCGATAACCACGGCCAAGTGCGTACGCTTGCTGCGCATATCCGCCAATACGTCAAGCGCGCCCCGTGCCTGTGGCACGAACAACGGCTGGCGCATCAGGCTGGTCCAGTCCTTCGGCGCGGGCTTGTTGGACAGGAGCATGCCCGCAACGATCACGAACACGTCCTTTACATGAATCATGCCGATAATCTCGTCGAGCGATTCGCCATAGACCGGCAGGCGGCTGTGGCCATTGTCGGCAAAGGCGGCGACGATTTCGTCGAAGGTTGCCGATGCCGGAACGGCAATAATCTCGCCGCGCGGGATCGCTACGTCATCGGCGTCATGTTCGCTGAAGTGGAGCAGATTGCGCAACATCTGGCGCTCAAGCGGCACCAGATCGCCATTGCTTGGGCCGGAATGGGGCTTTTCGCCCTCATGCTCGTCAATCGCTTCTTCGATCTGCGCGCGCAGGGACTGGTCGTGGTCCGGCCCTTTGAAGAACGCTCTGATCGCACGCCATAGCGTGCGATTGCTACTGTCTGCGTCTCCCGACCGGCTTTCGCCAGTGGAGTCATTGCCCTCGGGCACTACTCAAATCTCCTTGCGGTCAATCTTCGACCGCATATGGGTCGGCAATACCCATCAGTGCAAGCGTCTTCCGCTCCAACTCCTCCATTTCCTCCGCCTCAGCCTCGCCCAGTTCGTGATCGTACCCTGCAAGATGCAGCAGGCCGTGAACAATCAGGTGGGTCGCGTGGACTTGCGTCGAGACACCTCTTTCCGCCGCTTCACGCGTGCAGACACCGTGCGCGAGGATCATGTCGCCCAGCATGCCCGGTGCGCCTTCATCGGCGGCGGCGTGCAGCACTTCTTCGCGCGAGAGCATCGGAAATGACAGGACATTGGTTGGCTTGTCCTTGGCGCGCCACTGCTTGTTCAGCGTGTGCACTTCCTCGTCGTCGGCCAGCACAAGGCTGACCAGCAGGTTTTCATGCGCGAGTTCAGGAGCAATTTTCCCGGCGGCCTCTGCAGCGCGGTTAGCCAGCGCCTCCCAATCGGTTTCATCGCCCCAGACGGGATCGATATCGATTTCAAGTGTGGGTGCGGTCATCGTGAAGCCCCCTCCTCTTCAGAGGAGGGGGTTTGGGGGTGGTGTGCCCCGCGCGCATTTGCCGGAAGGAGAGCACCACCCCCCGGCCCCCTCCTCTGAAGAGGAGGGGGAGAAGGACTGCACACGTTCAACCGTCCTTCCCCTCATAAGCCTCGACAATGCGGCCCACGATTGGATGGCGCACAACGTCTGCGGTGTTGAAGCGCACGGTGGCGATGCCTTCCACGCCTTCCAACCGCTGCACCGCATCGTTGAGGCCGCTGGCCGCTGTGCCACCGGGAAGATCGACCTGCTTGGGATCGCCGCACACCACCATGCGGCTGTTCTGGCCAAAGCGGGTGAGGAACATCTTCATTTGTGCAGGCGTGGTGTTCTGCGCTTCATCAAGGATAACAAAGGCATCGGCGAGCGTCCGCCCGCGCATGAAGGCAATCGGCGCGATTTCGATTTCGGCGCTGGCGATGCGGCGTTCCACCTGTTCGGGCGGCATGCAATCGTAAAGCGCATCGTAAAGCGGGCGCAGATAGGGATCGACCTTTTCCTTCATGTCGCCGGGCAGAAAGCCCAACCGCTCACCCGCCTCAACCGCCGGGCGCGACAGGATCAGCCGCTGGACCGAGCCTGACATGAGTTGCGCCACGGCCTGCGCCACGGCGACATAAGTCTTTCCGGTGCCTGCAGGACCAAGCGCAAAGATCACGTCGTTGCTGACCAGCGCCCGCATATATTCGATCTGCGTGGCAGAGCGCGGGACGATGGTTTTCTTGCGCGTGCGGATCATGATCGGTGGAGCGCCGCCCGGTGCGCCGGTAATGATGCCTTCCAGCGTGGGCTCAACGCTCATCGCAATCAGCGAATCGACGGCGCCTGAATCAAGGTCCAGCCCGGACAGCAAACGCTGGTGCATGCCTTTGAGCACTTCGCGTGCGCGGGCGACCGAATCATCCGGCCCTTCGATCACCACACGGTTGCCGCGCGCCGAAATGTACACGCCCAGCCGGTTCTCGATATGGACAAGGTTGGTATCAAACTGGCCAAACAGCGCGCCAAGCACGGTCTGTTCGTCAAATTCGACTTCCACCCTTGCGCGCCTGTCGGCGCCAGCGCGCTGCTGTTGCGCCAGGCGTTGCTGATCGGGCCGGTGATGCGCCTCATCTTGGACGCGGGGGAGTTTTCGGGCCATGCGCTCCTTATGCGTTGGGCCTTGCAGAAGAAGGCCTAGATCAGAGCATAAGAGCGGATGTTGCGCAGACAAGACGCTGCGCGATTATTCCACAGCGGTATTAGACAAGACGGCCCGAAAGCGAGTTGGGACCGGCCTCAACCAGTTCGACCCGGACCAGTGCTCCGATGTGGGCATCCCCGAAGAAATGGACCGATTGCAGCCACGGCGATTTGCCGAGCCACTGGCCGGGATGCTTGCCTTTGCGCTCGACCAGAACCTCGCAAGTCTTGCCCACACTGGCCTTGTTGAAGGCCCACTGATCGCGGTTGAGGGCGGCCTGAAGACGCTGCAATCGTTCGTCCATCACACTCGTCGGCACATGGTTGGCCATGGTGGCCGCAGGTGTGCCGGGGCGGGGCGAATACTTGAAGCTGAAGGCCTGCGCATAGCCGACGGCATCGACAACCTGCAGCGTCTCTTCAAATTCAGCCTCGGTTTCACCGGGGAAACCGACGATGAAATCACCGGACAAGGCAATGTCGGGCCGGGCCACGCAGAACCGTTCGAGCAATTGCAGATAGCTGTCCACGGTGTGGCTGCGGTTCATGGCCTTCAGGATACGGTCGCTGCCCGCTTGCACCGGCAGATGCAGGAACGGCATCAGCTTATCCACCTCGCCATGTGCCGCGATTAGGGCATCGGTCATGTCGTTGGGATGGCTGGTGGTATAGCGTATCCGGGCCAGATCGGGCTCTGCCGCCAGCGCGCGGGCAAGGCCTTCCAGCCCGACCGGGCGGCCACGGTCATCCTCTCCGGTCCAGGCATTCACATTCTGGCCCAGCAGCGTGATCTCCCGCGCGCCGCCTGCGATCAGGTGCTTGGCCTCTTCGACCAGATCCACAAAGGGGCGGCTGATTTCCGCGCCACGGGTATAGGGCACAACGCAATAAGTGCAGAACTTGTCGCACCCTTCCTGCACCGTCAGGAACGCCGTGGGGCCGGATTTGCGGCGCTTGGGCAGCGCGGCAAACTTGGCCTCGGCGGGCATGTCGGTCTCGGTCGAGCGTTTGCCCGATGCCGCGTCTGCCACCATTTCGGGCAGGCGGTGATAGGACTGCGGGCCGACGACGACCTTCACGCTCGGCGCGCGCGCCATGATCTCCTCGCCCTCAGCCTGCGCGACGCAGCCGGCCACCGCGATCAGCGGACTGGTGCCATCATCGCGGCGCAGCCGGCCGATGTCGGAATAGACCTTCTCGGTCGCCTTTTCGCGGATGTGGCAGGTGTTGAGCACGACCAGATCGGCATCAGCGCCCTCTGCCGCCGCCGTCATGCCTTCGGCACCCAGCAATTCGGCCATGCGCTCGCCGTCATAGACGTTCATCTGGCAGCCGAAGCTTTTGACGCGGAAGGTTTTGGGAGCGGGATTGGTGGCCATGGGCCGGGCCGATACTGGATTTGGGCCGCTTTGTCTAACGCGCCCCGGCCTTCACGCTGTCCATCGCCGCCATGATGCGTTCGCGTGCAGCAGCAGCCATTGTCTTGCGATTTGCCGTCTCGTCAGCAGCGAGTGGGGGCAGGAAGTGGACGGTGACCGGAACCGGCCTGCGGCGCGCAAGGATCTTGAGAAAGTTGTCGAGCCCATGCTCCTCACCAACCCATGCGATACTGGCCACGTCCGGGCCATAATCGATCCACAGCGGCTGTATGGCGATTCCCGGTGGCACGGGGTCAAGCGCCGAGAGCAGCGAGGATTTGAAGGGCAGGAGGCCGTGGCCATCGCTGGTGGTGCCTTCGGGAAACACCGTCAATGCCCCGGTGTCAGTCAGGGCCGCGCGGACCAGTTCGACTTGCGCATGCACGGTGCGGCGATCGTGGCGGGCCACGAAAACCGTGTCGTTCATGGCGCAAAGCCATTTCAGCAGACCGATCTCGGCAAGGCCGGAATGCGCTATGAATGCGCTGCCGCTGATCCCGGCGATGACGGGAATATCCAGCCAGCTGACGTGGTTGGACAATAGAAAGGCACCGCCCTGTGCCTTGGCCCCAGTTACGCGAATACGCGCACCTGCAATCCGGGCGATGCCGCCAAGGAAGATGCGCGGCCACGGATTGGGCAAGCGCGCCAACCGCCACAGATAGTAAAGCGGCACACAAGCGATCAGCAAAAGCAGCATGGAGCCAAGGCGCGCACCAATGCGCAGCCGCCCGACCAGCGAGATGGTTGGCCGATCTAAAGCGTTAGCCGTCGCGTTCAAGCTTGACGCCGTAAAGCTCCATGCGGTGATCGACGAGCCTGTAGCCAAGCTTTTCGGCGATCTGGCGCTGCAGCTGTTCGAGTTCAGGATCGACGAATTCGATGACCTTGCCGGTTTCAACATCGATCAGGTGATCGTGATGCGCCTCAGGCGTGGCTTCATACCGGGCGCGGCCATCGCCGAAATCATGCCGATCCAGAATGCCGGCTTCTTCGAACAGGCGAACGGTGCGGTATACCGTGGCGATTGAAATGCGCGAGTCGATGGCAGAGGCCCGCTCGTGCAGTTTTTCGACATCGGGGTGATCTTCGCTTTCCGACAGGACGCGCGCAATTGTGCGGCGCTGATCGGTTATGCGCAGGCCACGTTCGGCGCAGAGTGCTTCGATGTCGATCAACTGGTGCACTGTGTACTCGTCAATAAAGGATCGGCCCGCCAGTCTATAGACTGACGGGCCAAATCTTCAACCACGCGCTATCGTATAGCGGAAAGATCGGTTGGCGGTCAGACCGCAGCAGCAGGCTTGCGCCCGCGCTTTGGCGCAGGCTTGCGGCCAAGGCCGATCTTCTTGGCCAGTTCGCGGCGCTTTTCAGCGTAAGCGGGGGCAACCATCGGATAGTCCGCAGGCAGATTCCAGCGCGTGCGGTACTGGTCCGGGGTCATGTTGTAGCGAGTGGCAAGGTGACGCTTGAGCATCTTGAGCTTCTTGCCATCTTCAAGGCAAACGATGTGATCGTTCTTGATAGACGAGCGAATGGAAACGGCAGGTTCCGGAGCCGGTTCTTCAATCGGGGCGGGCTGATCCAGCCCGGCCAGCGCCGAATAGACGTTGGTGATCAAGGTCCCCAGGTCACTCACCGACACGCTGTTGTTGCTGACATGTGCTGCGACAATGTCAGACGTGAGCGTGATCAGTGTCTCCCGCATATCGTTTTGAATTTCACTCATGGCGAACCGGCCTTCTTTTAAAGTGTTTTGCATCCAGCTGCGCTGCAACTGATTTTGGTGATCCAGCACACACGACATAATCGTCTTACCGAAAGATACAAGCATTTCGGACGAAAAATCTGGACCCAAATGTGGTTAATGCTCCAGATATCACAAGTATCGGTCAAATCTCGACCCGATTTCAGAAGGACAATTCCTGACTGATTGCATCAATCCGGTTCCCGTCAGGAGTCCGATAATAGGACGGACGCGTACCAATCTGTATAAATCCATGAGCAGCATACAGAATGGCCGCAGGGTTGCCTTTGCGCATTTCAAGAAAAACGCGCGACATCCCGGATTGCTTGGCTGTTTCAAGAAATCGTGACAGCAGCAGATGCCCCAGACCTTTGCGTCGATGCTCGGGCACGATCGCAAACAGCAGCAATTCTTCCTCGTCCAGCACCACGCGGCTCATGAAAAAACCCGCAGTATCCTGGCCCGATGGTATCTGGTCATTACCGTCCGCGCCAATCAGGCCATAACGGCAATTGCCGACCAAGAGCGCCTCGATCACCTGCCGCCTGTTCCACGCCTCACCAAATTCTGCCGGAAATGCACGCTCCATCACCGACATGATCCGGTCGATATCATCCAGCGGGGCGTTCATGTGTTCGAGGCTCATCTGAGGGGCCGGACTGCGTCAGGCTGCCGCGGGCAGTCGCGCATCGGGCGCTCGCCCATAACTCGGACGCGGATCGGCCTGAAAGGCGCCGGGCGGCAGCAACTGCAGGCACCGCGCGTCAGGGCGCAGATCGAGCGCAATGGCATCGCGCCGATGCTGCGCCAGGCCAAGCGCTTGCGTTCCGGCAATCACGCGGGCCGTGCTGCGCTCGGCCGCCTGTTCGGGCGTGAGTGATTCGATCCCGGCCAAAGCAGCGCCATCGCCGCCAAATGGCTGAAAGAACCATTCACCGTGCCCGCCGGTCATGCACACGTCGATGGCTTGGTCCGGATGCTGCGCCTTTGCCATTGCGGCAACGAGGGCCAGGCTTTCATAGCCCACAACCTCTGCATGCCACGCCAGCCCAAGCGCGCGCGCCGCAGCAAGGCCAACGCGGATGCCGGTGAAACTGCCGGGGCCGATATCAACGGCAATCACGCTGGCGCGGCCCTTGTCGGGCAGGGCTGCGATCATCGGCACGAGTCGCTCGGCATGCCCGCGCCCCAGCGTCAGACACTCGCCTGCAATCAGCACATCATCTTCGAACAGGGCGACCGAGCAGGCTTCTGTCGCGCTGTCGATCACCAGCTTGCGCATTCAGGCCCCGATGCGCTGCATTCAGGCAGCCCGAACTTCGCTGACTTCGGGCACATAGTGCTTCAGCAGGCTTTCGATCCCGTTCTTCAGCGTGGCTGTGGACGAGGGGCAACCAGAACACGCGCCCTGCATCTGCAAATAGACCACGCCTTCGCGAAAGCCGCGATAGATGATGTCGCCGCCATCGTTGGCAACGGCAGGACGCACACGCGTTTCAATCAGGTCCTTGATCTGGTCGATCACATCAGCATCGGCCGGATCATCGGCAAAGTCCTCATCACCTTCGGCAGGAACGGCAATGCCGCCCGCGCTGCCCGGCGCAAAAAGCGGGGCCTGCGATACGAAGTGATCGAGCAGGATCGAAAGCACCTGCGGCCTGAGCGAGGCCCATTCAACCCCGGGAGCCGCCGTGACCGACACAAAATCACGCCCGAAAAACACGCCCGTCACATCGCCCAGATCGAACAGGGCCTGTGCCAGGGGCGAGGCCTCAGCCGCTTCGGGCGAGGTAAACTCGCGCGTGCCTGTGGGCATGACCTGTTCGCCGGGCAGAAATTTCAGCGTTGCCGGGTTGGGCGTGGTTTCGGTTTCTATGAACATGCTTTGCATGTAGGCCAGTGTTGCTTGGGGTCAAGTGGTCCGTAGAGTCCTAAACCGGGCGTAAACAGAAAAATGGCATAGTCCGCACAGCAACGCTATGGCGTGAGAATGATCACGAACCTTCGCGCGCTGTGCCGCCTCGCCCCTGTCTTCTTTGCAATTGCCGCGCCCGTCCATGCCGCGCCTGCGCCAAAGCCCATCGCTCCATCGGCCACCGCCATCCCCCTGCCGCTCAATCCGGTTGTGGCAGCCCCGCAGCGTCTGTGCAGCACACTTGCGCCAAGCGGCCTTGGCTCGCTTGTGCTGAAGCCTGCCGAAGGGGCAAAGCCTGCCAAGGCCGATTATGTTCTGGTCAACTACATCGGTTATCTTGCTGCTAATGGCGATGTCTTTGACCAAAGCATGCAATCGGCATTCCCGGTCGATGGCGTGATCCCCGGCTTTTCCGAAGGCCTGCAGATGATGGCCAAGGGCAGCATCTGGCGCTTTTGTGTGCCTTCGGCGCTGGGCTATGGCGCGCAGGCATCGGGCCCGATCCCGGCGAACTCCGACCTCGTGTTTCAGGTTGAACTGGTCGACTTCAAGACCACTGCCGAGATTGAAGCCATGCGCGCCGCTCAGGCTGCCTCACCGCAAGCAGGCCAATCGCCACAGCCATCAACACCCCAACAATAACGGGTCTATTCACTGGTCCTTCATCCGAAGGCTTCCTATAGTCGGGCGATGCAATCTCATAACTCGCGCGCCCGGCGCCTTGGCCTGTTCCTTTCCCTCCTGCTGGTTTCGACGGCACCTGTCATCGCACAGGCCCCCGCGAAACCGGCCGCGACCGCCACGAAGGCGGCAGTGCCGTGGCTCTATCAGGGGTCGGACGTGCCGCAGGACAAGGCTTGGACCTTTGGCGTCCTGTCCAATGGCCTGCGCTATGCGGTGCGCCACAGCGGCGTCCCGCCCGAGCAAGTCTCGATCCGCGTGCTGGTCGATGCCGGGTCCATGTATGAAACCGAAAGCCAGCGCGGCTATGCCCACTTGCTTGAACACCTGACCTTCCGCGAATCGAAGTATCTGAAAGAAGGCGAGACGATCCCCACGTGGCAGCGCCTTGGCGCGACCTTCGGCAGCGATACGAACGCCGAAACCAGCCCGACGCAAACCGTCTACAAGCTCGACATTCCGCAGGCCGATCCAGCCAAGCTGGACGAGACGTTCCGCCTCCTGTCCGGCATGATCATCGCGCCGATCTTTACCGATCGCGGCGTGAAGACCGAAGTGCCGATCGTGCTGGCCGAAATGCGCGAGCGCACCAGCGCCCAGTCGCGCGTGCTGGATGAAACGCGCAACCTGTTCTTCAAGGGCCAGTTGCTCGCCTCGCGCTCCCCCATCGGCACGGTGCCCACGCTGGAAGCGGCCAACGGGGCCAAGGTCAAAGCGTTCCACGACAAGTGGTATCGGCCCGACAACACCGTGATCGTGGTTGCAGGCGATGCTGATCCCGCCACGCTGGTTGCACGCATCGAACAGTGGTTTGGCGGCTGGAAAGTGGCCGGCAAAAAGTCTCCGCAGCCTGATTTTGGAAAGCCCGTTGCCCCCGCCGGGATAGACCCGAAAAACCCGGTGGGTGAAGCGCGCGTGATGGTCGAGCCTGACCTTCCGCGCATCGTCAACTGGGCGATCCTGCGGCCATGGAAAAAGGTGAACGATACCGTTGCCTATAATCAGGGCTTGATGGTCGGCCGTTTGGGCTTGGCGCTGATCAACCGCCGTCTTGAAGGGCGCGCGCGGGCAGGGGGTAGCTACCTTGCCGCCTCGGTTGACGAGATGAAGCAGGAGCTTTCGCGCTCTGCCGATGCCACCATCGTCACCGTCACGCCGCTGGGCGAGGATTGGAAAAGCGCCGTCACCGATGTGCGCGCCGTCATCGCCGATGCGCTTGCCACCCCGCCATCGCAGGAAGAGATCGACCGCGAAGTGGCTGAGTTCGAAGTGGCGTTCAAGGTGGGCGTGGAAACGCAATCTACGCTGGCCGGATCACGCGCGGCAGACGATATCGTCAACGCGGTGGATATCCGGGAAACGGTGGCCAATCCCGATACCGTGTATGAAATCTTCCGCAGCGCAATCCCGCTGTTCAAACCCGATGCCATCCTGAAAAGCACCCGCGCGCTGTTTGAAGGCACGGTGATCCGCCCGATGATGATCACGCCCAAGGCGGGCGAGGCCGATGAAACTGCGCTGCGCGCCGCGCTGACCACGTCGGTCGAGGCTGCATCAGGTAGCCGCGTTGCGGCCAATTCGATCAAGTTTGCACATTTGCCGCCGGTGGGCACGCCCGGAACGGTGGCCAGCGCCCGGCCCATCGGCCTGCTGGGTATTGAGCAGATCGAACTGTCCAACGGGGTGAAAGTCCTGCTCTGGCCCAACGATGCCGAACCCGGACGCATCATCCTGAAAGCCCGCTTTGGCGGCGGCTATTCGGCGATCAGCCCGCAGAACGCGGTCTATGGCCCCATCGGGCAAGTGGCACTGATGGACAGCGGTATTGGCGAATTGGGCCGCGACGATCTTGATCGGCTCGCCACGGGCCGCAAGCTGAGCCTTGATTTCAGCATCGATGACACCGCCTTCGTGCTGTCCGCTGATACCCGGCCCGCCGACCTTGCCGATCAACTCTATCTGATGGCGGCAAAGCTGGCCACGCCGCGGTGGGAGCCCAATCCGGTGCTACGCGCCAAGGCTGCGGCAAGGCTTCAGTATGAAAGCTACAACTCCGCGCCCATGGCGGTGCTCAACCGCGATCTGAACTGGCTGCTGCGCGATGGCGATCCGCGCTATGCCACGCCCAATCCGGCCGAATTGGAAAAGGTCACGCCCGAAGGCTTCCGCGCCGCGTGGGAGCCGCTGCTGGCGCAAGGCCCGATCGAAGTGGACATGTTCGGCGATTTCACGCGCGAACAGGCCATCGCCGCGCTGGAAAAGACCTTTGGCGCACTGCCCGCGCGCCCTGCCGTGCAGCAACCGCCGCTAACGCCCACGATCCCTGCCCACAATGCCGAGCCGCTGGTCCTGACCCATCGCGGTGATCCTTCGCAGGCCGCGGCGGTCGTCGCCTGGCCAACCGGTGGCGGGCAGCAGGGCGTGCGCGAAAGCCGCCAGCTCGAAATCCTCGCGCAGATCTTCAACAACCGCCTGTTCGATGCCATGCGCGAGAAGGTGGGGGCAAGCTATGCGCCACAAGTCGGCTCAAGCTGGCCGCTCGATCTGCCCTCGGGCGGTTACCTTTCAGCCATGGTGCAATTGCGCCCCGGCGATTTCGACACGTTCTTTGCCGCAGCTGACAAGATTGCTGCCGACCTTGCAGCAAATCCGCCCACCGCCGACGAAATCGGCCGCGTCACCGAACCGCTCAAGCAGCTGATCACCCGCGCCAGCACCGGCAACGGCTTCTACATGTTCCAGCTGGAAGGCGCCGCGAGCGATCCACGCAAGATCGCCGCAATCCGCACGATCCTCAACGACTACAGCCAGACCACACCAGAACGTATGCAGGCGCTGGCACAACGCTATCTGGTGAAGGACAAGAGCTGGCGGCTGGAAGTGGTGCCTGAAAAGAAGCCTTGATCGGGTTCGGGTTGGGTCTGGATGGCAGCTTTCGATTTCCTTTGGAGCGAATGCTGCGGGTACGGTTGCGATGCCATTGCGGTCATAAGCTAGTTTCGCCACATCTGCTCAAATGGAAAAGCAGATAGCAAAGCGCATTATTGATGCGGTCATGGCGCTTGACCCGTTACTCGGGGAAATCGATTTGGCCATCTCCGAAGTTTCTAATGAAGCCGAACGCAAGGCTCTTGCACTTAAGCTTGGCGAGATTTTCTACCAATTGAGTGAGGGCTTCATCAATCCTATCTGTCGTGAGTATCCTGACTTGGCTGTCCGGGACTGACCAAACCAACCGGCCAATAACGGCAATCCATCCATATGCGGGGCTGGCGGGTGGCCCCCGAAAGCCGCTGCGCGGCGTCAACGGGTTTCTCGCCAGCAGGTCACATTCAAGAATCGACCCCGTTCCGGACATGCGTGAATCAACGTTTGAGCATTTCCTCGGGATCCCGGTCCATCGAGCTTCCCTCTATGACCCGGCCGTCGTCAGCGACGATCACTGGCCCGTGTCCGACAAGCATTTCATTGATAGAGCTGGTCTCTACGTAGGCGCGGGACTGATAGTAAAAGACCCATCCTGTGGAGAGGCGATCAGGGCCTTTAGCTAGTGACAAATGCTCTCCCATTTCCCGTTCTTTTTCAACAAGAAAGGACGCGAACGCACGACGCATCGTTTGGCGCCGATAGATTTGGACGATAAGCTTCGATAACTCTAGCATCAATGGCGGTATAGGTGCGCGCCTTGAGGACATCCATTCCCTCACTAACGCTGACCTCGATTATCGCAGGCGGATCTTCATCAGCGGCACTTCGAACGACGGCGACAAACCTTTCGCCCGTCTCAAGCCATCGAATCTGATAGGTTCCGTAACGTTCTTCGGCTGCCATCCGGCAGTCATACAGTATCTGGACGCGATGTCAGCTTCCCACCCACTTCTTGCCATACCAACTGCCCAGAACACCCACCAAAAGCCGCCGCCACAGCTACTCGGCCCCACCCTCTAACTAACAGGCGTTCTTCTTGTCATTGCCCGTCAGGCCGTTGTCCACGCTGCGGTCGTCGCGGGCGATGACGGCGGCTTCTTCGTGAAGCATGATCTTGTCGATGAACAGCGTGCCGAACAGGCCTTTGTATTCGTACCACACTTCGGCCACCATCACCGCGCCGCCATTGGGTGCCCTGATGGTCTTGCCGCCCATGGTCAGGCCGTTGACCAGCGAGGACAGCAGTCCGCCGCTGGGATCGGCTTTCCCTTTCTTTGATTCCTGCTTCCCTTTGCCCTTGCACTGCTGCCAGTGAATGTACTGCTTACCCGTCACCGGATGGCCTTCAAGGCTGGACAGGATCACCCGCCCGTTATCCTCCAGATTGGCCGAAGCGCCTTCCTCCAGCGCGCCGTCGAGCACGGATTCCACGTCCGCACTGCTGATCGTGGGGGTAACGCCGCTATTGTCGGTCTGGCCGATGCGCGATGCATTGTCGGCCATCGATACCGCCACCTGGCTGACTTCCAGCGCGGTGGCATTCAGCCATGCGATTTCTGCGCCATACATGCCAAGCGTCATGAACAGCGGCAGCACCAGCGCGAATTCCATCACCGATACCGCATCGGTATTGCGGGCAAGGCTGCGCAGCGGGCGTCTGTGCGCGACCTGACGTGTCATGGGCAACTCCCTGCAGTCGATCCATAATCGGTCTGGTTGCCAAAGGGCTGGTTCTTCACCACGGCCGTGGCCGACAGCGACCGTTTGGACCAGCGCTCTGGCGCGAATGGCACTTTGAAAACCGGATCGAACCGCGCGATCACCTGGTAGACGACCACATCATTGGCGTTGCCTTCGTCGCCAACTCTGCCCACGTCTTCGTCCCACTGGCCGTTGCGGTTCTCGTCGGTATAGACTTCGTTGTTATCGCAGCGGGAATTGCCGTTGGCATCGTTCCATTTTTCCGGGCGGCCAACATCGGCGAAATCGAAATAGCTGGTGCGGGTGCTCTCGATCTTCACCCCCGGAAGAACCGGCTGAACGGCCCTAAGCACCGATGCATCGGCCAGCGCGATATTGCGGGTTTCGGTGGCAGAGGCGCGGGCAGCGCGATGCACTGCGCCTGTCAGCACCGATTTGCCATAGACCATCTGGCCCACATCCAGGATGCCGATCAGGAACACCAAGAACAGCGGCAAGACGATGGCAAATTCCACCACCGTTGCGCCCTCGCGGTTTTCCATCAGGGTGTGCCGGGTCATTGCACCACTCGCAGTTCGCCCACCTGCTTGGCGATGTTCTGGAACGCTTCATCAAGCTGGCTGGCATTGGCCGCAAGGAACGCGCTGTCGGTGGATGCGCAGGTTGAAAGCTCGGTCGTCATGCCCGCTGCAAAAGCGATCACCCACAGCCGGATACCCTTGGCCTTCACCGCTTCACACAGCGCCAAAAAACGCGAATTGTGGCGTTGAGTATCGCGGGAGAAGCCGTTGTCGGTCACTCTGCGGTCGTGATACTCCACGCCCCACGATGACTGGATCGAATAGTTCGCGGCCATTTCGCCATCGGTCATGAAGATCAGATGGCGCGAAACTTCACCACCGTTCAGCGGTCGCTCAAGCACATTGTCCGACCAGATCCCATGCGGTGAAAGCAACCGCGCGCCCCAGACCAGCCCGATATCATGATAAGTTGCGCCTTCGGCCACGAGCGCATCGGCATAGGCAAAATAGCTGGAGCGATCCATTTCACCCAGCAGACGGGCGGGCGATGGGCAGAACGACGGGGCTTGCGAGCCGGTCGGTGAGGGCATGGCATCGTTCATGTAGACGTTGCCGCGCCAGTCGGTAAACGTGCGGATAAAGGCCAGTTCGGGCCACATCGGTGCCCACTTCGTGGCGTTTGTCCCATCAGGCGCGTTGTCGATATCCAGATCGTTTGCACCTTCTGGCAAAAACCCGGTCTGCGAAGACCAGGTAAAAGCATCTTCCGAAACGGTTGAGCGCTCTTCGATGCACCCTTCCCACGTGGATGATACCGCCGCACCATTGGTGCCGGTGTTGGTGCTGACTGTGTTGAAGTTCTTGTATCGGCTGACATCAAAGGTCAGCGGGCGATACTCCCAGCTCTGGAACGTCCCGTTGGTGCGGCGAATGGCCCGGCGGGACTGGATCGTCCAGCTATCGACAAGATAATCCGGGTCCCGGTCAAGGATCAGTCGCCCCACATTCACGCTCGAACTGTAGGGCACAAAGCCATAGCGGATGCGGGCGTTGGTGCCTGATGCGGCAGCGGAAACCGTGTCGTAAAAGCTCTTCATCGATGCCCGCAGCGCCTGAATCCGCGTCTGGCTGCTGCCAGACAGCGTCCAACCCATCGATCCGGTGGTATCGAGCACCATCATGATGTCGCTGTTGCCCACTTCCATTGATGCGGTGCAGGCAGCGCGCAGATCAAATCCTTCAAACCCGAACAATTGCATCATGATCGGTGGCAGGGTTGTGGTCGCGACAGCGCTGATCGTGCTGCCACGGTCAGCCGACGTTGTGAGAAACGTCGTCTCGCCGACGCCTTGCTTGTCGACGTTGAAATTGGCGTAGAAGTAGTTTTCTGCCTGTGTATTGGCCGTAGTATCAAACCCGTTCGACGTCACAGCGCGCCGCCCGGCCAGCACTCCGGCATCGCAGGCCGCTTGCAAACGCGTCTGCACGCGCCAGCCCCGGCTGATATCCACCGCCCCGCCAATCAGCGCGGCCACGGCAAAGATCGCCAGCGCCGACAGCGGCAGAATATTGCCCGACCGGCACCGGGCAAGTTCGGCTAGGGAACGGCAAAAGGCGGACATGACGCGGATGAGCGGAACCTTATGGTGGATGATCGGGGTTAACCGCCGATCCACCAAAAGTTTCGGTTCAGCCGATTAGGGGAAATCCCCTAGGGATTGAGCAATTCATCCGATTACCCTGAACGCAACGCTGCCTTTGCAATTCGCGGCTTGGCGGCGTAAAGGCCTCCGCCTTGAAAGGAAGCACAAGTGGCACAGAACTGGACTGCGGGATCATGGCGGGGATTTGAAGGGCGGCATCTGCCGACTTATCCCAACGCGCAAAAGCTGAACGAGGTCGAGCAGACCCTGACGAGCTTTCCGCCGCTGGTCTTTGCCGGTGAAGCGCGCGCGCTGAAGGCTGATCTGGCGCAAGTCGCTGCGGGCAAGGGGTTCCTGCTGCAGGGCGGCGATTGCGCTGAAAGCTTCGCCGAATTCCACCCCAACAACATCCGCGACACGTTCCGCGTGCTGCTGCAGATGGCGGTTGTGCTGACGTTCGCCAGCAAGCAGCCGGTGGTGAAGGTTGGCCGCATGGCCGGGCAATTCGCCAAGCCGCGCTCCTCGCCGGTTGAGAGCATCGGCGGCGTTGAACTGCCAAGCTATCTGGGCGACAACATCAACGGCATCGATTTCACCCCGGAATCGCGCATCCCCGATCCCGAACGCATGCTGCGCGCCTATAGCCAGGCGGCGGCCACGCTGAACCTGCTGCGCGCGTTCTCGACCGGCGGCTATGCCAACTTGCGGCAGGTCCACCAGTGGACGCTCGACCATATCGGCAAGAGCCCTTGGGCCACGAAGTTCAGCGAAATGGCCGACAAGATCGGCGAATCGCTCGATTTCATGGAAGCCTGCGGCGTCGATCCGCGCACCGTGCCGCAGCTTCAGGGCACCAGCTTCTATACCAGCCACGAAGCCCTGCTGCTGCCCTATGAAGAGGCGATGACCCGTCAGGATTCGCTGACCGGTGACTGGTACGATACCAGCGCACACATGCTGTGGATCGGTGACCGCACCCGCTTTGAAGGATCGGCCCATGTCGAATACTTGCGCGGCGTGCACAACCCTATCGGCATGAAGTGCGGCCCGTCGCTGGCCCCGGACGCCTTGCTCAAGATGCTCGATACGCTGAACCCGGCGCGTGAAGCGGGCCGGATGACTTTGATCAGCCGCTTTGGTGACGACAAGGTCGAGGCAGGGCTTGCCCCGCTGGTGCGTGCGGTGAAACGTGAAGGGCACCCGGTCGTCTGGTCGTGCGATCCCATGCACGGAAATGTGATCAAATCGAACAGCGGCTACAAGACCCGTCCGTTTGACCGCATCCTCAATGAGGTGAAGGGCTTCTTTGCCGTCCATCGCACTGAGGGCACCCACGCGGGTGGCATTCACATCGAGATGACCGGACAGGATGTTACAGAGTGCGTCGGCGGCGCTATTGCCATCACGCACGAAGGCTTGGCCGACCGCTACCACACCCACTGCGACCCGCGCCTCAACGCGGCACAGTCGATCGAACTGGCGTTTCTGCTGGCCGAAGCGCTGAATGCCGAGCGTGCGGAGGCGAAGGCCGAAGCGGCCTGAACCAAGCCTTCGTCATTCCCGCGCAGGCGGGGATCCAGTTCCCACGGTTGCGCACTGGATTCCCGCCTGCGCGGGAATGACGAAGTTGGGTGTTCAGCACCAAGTCTCCCCAACCCCGCTCGTCCTGAGCCTGTCGAAGGACGCTGGCGCGGCGTGTGTTTTCATCCGCCCCTCGATAGGCTCAGGGTGAGCGGGGTTGCAGGACGGAGGGGGGCTTTACCGCGGATGCCGCGCGTTCAGCGCAATTCCGGCCAAGTTCTGTGCCCGCTTGGTCCAGCGAATGCGCGCAGGCGGGTGCACAGCGGCCAAAGCCTGAAACCGCGCCAGATGCGCCCGATCCGCCTCCGACCGCGCCTTCACACGCCCATTGGCCTGTTCGATCACCGAAGTGCTGTCCCCAATCAGATCGAACGCCACCGCGCCGCTGGCCAAAGCACATTCCAGCGCATGGATCAGCGCCAGCCACTCGGCATCGCCGTTGGTGCCGTCACCCAGATCATCGCGCACATGCGCCACGCCGCGCATCACTGCGGCGACCTCGATCCGGCCCGGATTGGGCCGACAACCCCCATCAAAGAAAACCTTGAGCCGCCGTTCCATGCAGCGTCGGTATCAGGCCCCGGCCTTCACCGCAAAGCCCAGCGCCAGTTCAGCCAGCGGCTTGACCCGCTCCGACATCGCCCTGGCGTGCGCGCTCGATGCCGTGCCGTCGATCACGCGCTTCTTGATCCCCTGGACGATCGCCGCCAGACGGAAGAAGTTGTAACCGATGTACCAATCCAAATTCGGCAGGCCATCGCGCCCGGTCTGCGCGCAATAGCGTGCCACCACTTCGTCCAGCTCAGGAATGCCCAAGGCCTTCCGATCAACATCCTGAACGCCTGAACGCCCTGCATTGTCCTGCACCCACGCCGTGCAAAAGTAGGTGAAGTCCGCCAACGGATCGCCCAGCGTTGAAAGCTCCCAGTCCAGCACGGCCACGACCCGGGCCTCGGTCGGGTGAAAGATCATGTTGTCGATGCGGTAATCGCCGTGGACCACGCTGGTGCGGGTCTGTTCGGGCAAGGTGGCGGGCAGCCACTCGATCAGCCGCTCCATGTCGGGCATCGTCTCGGTTTCAGACAGGCGGTACTGCTTGGTCCAGCGGTCAACCTGCCGCCCGAAGTAATTGCCCGGCTTGCCATAATCGCCAAGCCCCGCCGCCTCGACATCGACCGCATGCAGCGCCGCCAGCGTATCGACCATCGCGTCATAAGTCGCGCACCGGAAATCCGCCGTGGCCCCCGGCATAGCCCCGTCCCAGATCGTCCGACCCTCGACGCAGCCCATCACATAGAACCACGATCCAATCACGCTCTCGTCGGTGCACAGCCCATATTGCCGCGCCACCGGAAAGCCGGTGCCGAACAGACCCGCCTGCACCTTGTATTCCCGGTCCACCGCATGCGCTGATGGCAGCAACTTGCCGAAAGGCTTGCGCCGCAGCACATAGGGGCCAGACGGGCTTTCAATCTTGTAGGTCGGGTTCGATTGCCCGCCCTTGAACTTCGAAACCGTCAACGGCCCCGCAAACCCCTCGACATGCTCTTCGAACCAGCGGGTGAGGGCAGCCTCGTCCAGCTTGTCCACTCCCTCGGGCGTTACCGTCCCGGTGAAGGCCGTCTGGGCATCCATCGGCGCTTCGCTCATTGATCGAACACGATGACCGAGCGGGCGGAATGGCCCTGCTTCATTTTCTCGAACCCGTCATTGATGGCCGAAAGCGGAATGCGCTCGGCAATGATCGTGTCGAGATCGAGCAGTCCGCGCATGTAGAAATCGACCAGACGCGGCAGGTCCACCGGGAAGCGGTTCTGCCCCATTACAGCCCCTTGCAGCTTCTTGTCCGAAAGCAAGTCCATCGCCGAAAGGCCGACTTTGTGAGCCAGCGGCATCATGCCCAGAATCGTCGCCGTGCCGCCACGCCGCAGCGTCGCCACCGCCAGATCGCCCGATGCCGGACGCCCCACCGCTTCGATAGCATGGTGCACGCCGCCCTTGGTCATCTCCACGATCTGCGCGGCGGAATCCGGCCCTGCGTCCATCACATCGGTCGCGCCCAGCTTCATCGCCAGCTCGCGCTTTTCGGCGATCGGATCGACCGCGATGATCCGGCCTGCGCCCGCAATCTTGGCCGCGTTGATCGTGGCAAGGCCCACCCCGCCGCAGCCGACCACGCAGATCGTCTCGCCCGGCACCAGCTTGGCCGCATTGAACACCGCGCCCGCGCCGGTCGTCACCGCGCAACCGATCACAGCGGCCCGGTCCAGCGGCATATCGGGATTGATCGCCACACAGGCATGTTCATGCACCAGCATCTGCTCGGCAAAAGCCGAAAGGTTGAGCATCTGGTTGACCGTGCTGCCATCATCGCTGCGCGTCAGGCGCGGCGGCTGGCCCGCCCCGCGCCGCGTTTCACCGCCAAGGCACAGCGCCATCCGCCCGGTCACGCAGAATTCGCAGTGGCCACAGAACGCCGAGAGGCAAGTAACAACCGCATCGCCCACTTTCACCGTGCGCACCTCACTGCCCACCGCCTCGACAATGCCAGCCGCCTCGTGCCCCGGCACAGCGGGCAGGGGGTGAGGGTAGGCGCCATCGATGAAGTGCAGGTCCGAATGGCACAGTCCGCAAGCGGCGGTGCGAATCAGGACTTCGTGCGGGCCGGGCTTGGAGACTGTCAGGTCATGGATTTCCAGCGGACTACCCGGTGCGACAAGGACGGCAGCTTTCATGCGACAACTCCAGAAACAGGATGAACCATCAAAACAATGTGCACCCCCGCGAAGGCGGGGGCCTCAGGCCTTTTACTCGCAGGTTCCGTAACAACACCGAGGTCCCCGCCTTCGCGGGGACGCCAAGTTTGGGGACTTGCCTAACGCGCCACGCCCACATCACCCGAACTGAACCCGCGATCACTACCCGGCATATCCGAATGACGCGCAAATTCGATCCGCGCGATGGAGCGGGCGTGCACTTCGTCAGGCCCATCGGCCAGCCGCAGCGTCCGCTGATGGGCATAGGCTTCGGCGAGCCCGAAGTCCTCCGAAACCCCGCCACCGCCATGCGCCTGAATGGCGTCGTCGATGATGCGCAGCGCCATTTGCGGGGCCTGCACCTTGATCATGGCGATTTCGAGCGCGGCGGCTTTGTTGCCCACCGTGTCCATCATGTCGGCGGCTTTCAGGCACAACAGGCGCGTCATTTCGATGTCGATGCGGGCCTGCGCGATGCGCCATTCCCACACCGATTGTTCGGACACCCGCTTGCCAAAGGCCACGCGCGATTGCAGCCGCTTGGCCATCTTGGCCAGCGCCTCTTCGGCCACGCCGATGGTGCGCATGCAGTGGTGGATGCGGCCCGGCCCGAGGCGGCCTTGCGCAATCTCGAACCCGCGCCCTTCGCCCAGCAGTATGTTGGAAGCAGGCACGCGCACATCGTTCATCACCACTTCCATGTGGCCATGCGGCGCATCGTCATAGCCGAACACAGGCAGGTGACGCACGACCTCGACGCCCGGCGCATCCAGCGGCATCAGGATCATGGACTGCTGCTGGTGGCGCTTGGCTTCGAAATCGGTCTTGCCCATCACGATGGCAATCTTGCAGCGCGGATCACCCACGCCCGATGACCACCACTTGCGCCCATTGATCACGTAATGATCGCCATCCCGCCGGATCGATGTTTCGATATTTGTCGCATCAGACGATGCCACCGCTGGTTCGGTCATCAGAAAGGCCGAGCGAATCTCGCCGTTCATCAGCGGGCGCAGCCACTGCTCCTTGTGCTCCAGCGTGCCGTAGCGGTGGAACACTTCCATGTTGCCGGTATCGGGCGCAGAGCAGTTGAACACTTCGCTGGCCCAACCGATGCGGCCCATTTCCTCCGCACACAGCGCATATTCAAGGTTGGTCAGGCCCGGACCTTCGAACTCGAATGTCTCTTCCACATGGTGGTGCCCGCCATTGCGCGGGGGCATGAACAGGTTCCAGATGCCTGCCGCCTTGGCCTTGGCCTTTTCCTGCTCCACCGTTTGCAGAACCTTCCAGCGCTCGCCCGTGGCCTGCTCCGCCTTATAGTCCTTGTGGCGCGGGCGGACGTTGTCTTCGATGAACTGGCGGACGCGGTCACGCCAGTACTTCTGGCGGTCGGTCGGTTCAAAATCCATGAGGCCTCTCCTTGTTGCCCGGCACTGTTCAACGGGCAGGCGGTGATTTCAAGCGGAAACTTAAGCGGTCGGTTAAGTTGTGCTATGGATGCAGTCCAGATGCATCGGGATCAGCCCGCGCGATCTGATCCAAGCGGGCGACCCGGGCCACATGCGCCGCTCGGTCAATCGGAAAGCGGCGCACAATCAATGCCGTAAGGATCGCCAGCACCGCAATGCTCGCCACATAGGCAAGGCTCAGCCGGTAGGTCACCTCGGGCAGGACCTGATCGGGCGGGGTATTCGCCTCCAGCCCGGCAAAGCTCAGCAGCAGCCCTGCCACGAACACGCCAAGCCCGCCCGCGCACTTGCTGGCAAGGAACGCCCCTGCCGAAAGCGTGCCTTCCGATCTGCGCCCGGTCTGTTCCTCCGAAGCCTCAGTCACATCGGCTACCATCGACCAGAGAGTCATCGTGCCGGTGACCGTGAACATGTTCGACAGCAGCGTCCCGGCAAACATTCCGGCGAATGCCAATGTCGTCCCATCAGGAGCCCACAGCCCCTGCCAGCGCAGCAGCAGCGGCCCGGCCCAGAACAGCATGCCCAGCGGTGCCATCCGCACCACCGTGCCCACTTTGCCCCAGCGCCTCTGCGCCGGGCCGACCAGCAGCGACGCGCCGATCACGCTGGCAAACAGCAGGAATGGAAACGCCTGCAGCGCGGTGGGCGTGAACTTCCAGATATAAAGGTAGAGGTAGTTCGACAGCGCAAAGGTAATCCCCTGCGCGGTCAGCGCCGCCGCAATCCCGCCCATCACGATCAGGCAGGCCGGGTGCGAAAAGCTCTCGCGGATGTCACCCAATGATGCCAGCGCGCTCTTGCCGCCAGTGGCGCGCTCGGGCGGCCAGCCCTTGACCCAACGGTGCTGCCCCATGGCTGAAACCAGCACGCCCACCGCCATCAGGCCTGCGCCAAACAGCCCCAGATTGCGATAGCCCTCGCGCGCCAGCATCGCGTTCGGCAGGAACACGCCATAGGCCAGCAGCAGCATCAGCAACCCGCCACCCCACGAAAACAGGAACCGAAACCGCGTCAACCGCGTGCGCTCGTCATAATCGCGGGTAATCTCAGGTATCAGCGCTGCCGACGGCACCTCGCACATCGCCACCAGCGCGCGCACCATGATGGCCGAGCCCAACAGCAGCCAGAAGTTTGGCTCTCCCACCGGTGACCACAGGAACACCCATGCCAAAGCCAGCGGAATTGGCGCAAGGTAGAGGAACGGCAGCCGCCGCCCCCATGCCGTGCGCGTCCGGTCGCTGAAATGGCCCACCACCGGATCGATCAGCCCATCGAACACCAGCGCAATCAGCAGCGCAAGGCTCACCAGCCGCGCGTCCATCCCCAGCACCTGATTGTAGAACAGCAGCAGGAATGTGGCGAAACCGCTGTCCTTCACGCCATAGGCCACGCTGCCCAGCCCGTTGAACAGGGCGAGGCGGGTGGGCACCTTGCCCGCAACGGGGATCATGCGCCTTTCGCGCCGTCCGCCATCTGTTGCAGCGCTTCGAACAGGCCGGGCATAGCAGGGTCCCAGCTTTGCCGCGGCCCGATGGTGATGCCGCCATCCACGATCAGCGACGTGCCGGTAACAAAGCTCGCCGCCTCGCTCGCCAGAAACAGCACGGCCAGTGCAATGTCATCGGCCTGCCCACCGCGCGCCACCGGCTGCGCGCTGGCAGACATCGCCGCGATGGCCCCCTTGGCCTGCGCTTCCAGCGCTTCGGGCATGCCCATCGAACTGGTGAAGATGTTGGTGTTGATAAAGCCCGGCTGCACCGCGTTCACCCGGATCTGGTGCTTGGCCAGGTCTGCCGCCGCCACCTTGGTCAGGTGCAGCACGCCCGCCTTGGCCACGGCATAGGCGGTGGGCGAATAGCCCGGGCCGACAGCGGCCACGCTCGATGTGTTGACGAACGCTGCACCCTTGCGCCCGATCATGTGCGGCACGGCATAGCGGATGCCGAACGCGACCGAGCGCAGCAGCAGGTCCATCGTCCGGTCCCAGCCTTCGGGTTCGATCTCGTCAATCGGGGCGCGATCCCCGCCGGCCCCTGCATTGTTGAACACGCAGTCGATGCCGCCGGTCTCTGCCGCGGCCCGGTCCATCAGCGCCTTGATGTCCTCACACCGCGTCACATCGCAACGCGCGGTCACCACCTTGCCGTTCGAAGCGCTGGCCGTCTCCTCCAGCCCCGCTTCATCGATATCGGCGGCGTAAACCGTGGCTCCCTCGGCGGCAAAGGCAATGGCCGTCGCGCGCCCAATACCCGATGCCGCGCCGGTCACGACGACCGTCTTCCCGTTGAATCGCATCTCACTCTCCAGCGAAATTCTTGTTGTTTTACGTTTACGTCAGCTTAGGCGCGAAAGACCTCGCGTCAATGCACATGCGCTTGACGCTACGGCATGCTTGGCTTGCCCCAAAGCGCAGGCAACGCCCCGAAATTCGGCGCTTGCCAGCAAGGCGCGACTCGCCTTAACCTGTCGATTAAGATAGGAGCACAACCATGTCTGACCATGATGCTTTCCGCGCCGAAATCCGCGCTTGGCTTGAAGAAAACTGCCCCGCAGAGATGCGCGAGCCTGCCCGCGACGAGGCCGATGTCTGCTGGGGCGGCCGCAACTTCCAGTTCAAGAACGCAGCGCAAAAGACCTGGCTCGAACGCTGCGTCGCCAAGGGCTACACCGTGCCCGATTGGCCGCAGGCTTATGGCGGCGCAGGCATGTCTCCGGCACAGGCCAAGATCTGGCGCGAGGAATGCGCCCGCATCGGCGCGCGCCCGCCGCTGTCCAGCTTCGGCATCTGGATGCTCGGCCCTGCGCTGCTGAAGTTCGGCACGGAAGAGCAGAAGGTCCACTACCTGAACCAGATCGCCCGCGGCGAAATCCGCTGGTGTCAGGGCTATTCCGAACCAGGCTCAGGCTCGGACCTTGTCAGCTTGCAGACCTTCGGCGAAGACAAGGGCGATCATTGGGTCGTCAACGGCCAGAAAATCTGGACCTCCTATGCCGACAAGGCCGACTGGATCTTCTGCCTCGTCCGCACCGACAAGGCGAACAAGTATCAGGGCATCAGTTTCCTGTTGTTCGACATGACCACGCCCGGCGTCACCACCAAGCCGATCAAGCTGATCAGCGGCAATTCGCCCTTTTGCGAAACCTTCTTCGACAATGTCGTGGTGCCCAAGCACCAGATCGTCGGCGAACTCAACCGCGGTTGGGACGTGGCCAAGTACCTGTTGGGGCATGAGCGCGAGATGATCTCGGGCGCGGGCGGCGGGGACCGGCTCAACGCCATCGGCGCGGTCGTTGCCAGAAACGGCCTCGAAGACCCGATCCTGCGCGCCGAACTCGCCCAGTTCGATGTCGATGCGCTGGCCTATGCCTGCATGGGCGAGAAGTTCCTTGATGAAGCCAAAGTCGGCAAGGCGCATCCCGCGCAGCCGAACATGATGAAATATGTCGGCACCGAACTGAACAAGCGCCGCCACGAATTGCTGATGGCCGCAGGCGGCGCCACCGCGCTCGAATGGGATAGCGAACGCACCAGTGGCGGCACGCCCTCACGCTCGTGGCTGCGCACCAAGGCCAACTCGATCGAAGGCGGCACCAGCGAAGTCATGCTCAACGTCGTTGCCAAACGCATTCTCGAACTGCCGGGAGCGTAAGGTTTAAGCCCTCTCTCCTTCAGGGGAGAGGGTTGGGAGAGGGGGCTGTCCTCCCACAAAAAAGCTATGGGTCGGCGCGAGAGACAGCCCCTCTCCCCGACCCTCTCCCCTCAAGGGGAGAGGGAGTCAGGATGCCACTTTACCACACCGAAGATCAGGCCATGCTGGCCGATACCGTCACCGGCTTCATGGCCGATGAAGGCGCGATCAAGCAGCAGTTGCGCCACTTCCGCGACATGAACTGCAAGGATGGCTTCGGCCACGCGCTGTGGAAGCAGTTTGCCGAAATGGGCCTTACCGGGATGCTGGCGGCAGAGGCTGATGGTGGCCTTGCGATGGGCCATGTCGAAGCCGGGATCGTGCTGCGCGAAATCGGCCGCAACCTCACGCCATCGCCGTTTCTGACCACCTCGGTCATGGGCGTTACCGCGCTTTCCGGCGGGTCCGATGACCTGCGCGGCCGCTGGCTGCCCGGCGTGCTGGCAGGCGAAAGCGTGCTGGCGCTGGCCATCGACGAAGGCCCCAAGCACCGCCCCGAACGCATCGCGTGCAAGGCCGAAAAGGCCGGCAATGGCTTCCGCCTGCAGGGCCGCAAGGCGTTCGTCGTCCACGGTGCCTCGGCAGACGCGATCATCGTCGCCGCGCGTACATCGGGCAGTGACAGCGACGCTGATGGCATCACGCTGTTCGCCGTGCCCAAGGACGCATCGGGCCTGTCCCACGAAAGCCTGCGTCTCGTCGACAGCGCCATGGCCAGCAACGTCACTTTCGACAATGTCGAACTCGATGGCGATTGCGTGATTGGCGAAGTCGATGGCGGCCGCGCCTTGCTGAACAAGGTCATCAACGCAGGCCGCATCGGCGCGGCGGCAGAGCTGACCGGCGTAGGGCAGGGCGCTTTCGACATCACCACCGCCTACCTCAAAACGCGCAAGCAATTCGGCCAGTTGATCGGTGAATTCCAGGCCCTCCAACACCGCGCCGCGCACCTCTATTCCGAACTCGAAATCGCCGAAGCCGCCGTGATCAAGGCCCAGCAGCTGCTCGATGGCAATTCGGAAAAGGCCGACCTGATGGTCTCGGTCGCCAAGGCCAAGGCATCGAAGGCCTGCAACCTCTCGGTCCGCGAAGGCGTGCAGATGCACGGCGGCGTCGGCATGACCGACGAATACGACATCGGCCTCTACATGAAGCGCGACCGGTCCTTGGCCGAATTCATGGGCGACCAATACTACCACGCCGAACGCGTAGCCCAACTCAGCGGGTATTGAGCCCCGGCTGGTTCCGTCAGACAGATCTGCCTCGTCACCCTGAACTTGTTTCAGGGTCCATTTCTCCAATCACACGGCGGTTCGTTGTGCAAAATGGATGCTGAAACAAGTTCAGCATGACGAAGTGGGTTTGGTAAAGCAGGTAGGAGAATACCAATGGATTTCACCAAACTCTTCAGCCTCGAAGGCCGCGTCGCGGTCGTCACCGGCGGATCGCGCGGCATTGGCGCAATGATCGCCGAAGGCTTCATCGCCGCCGGATGCGAGCGCGTTTACATCACCGCGCGCAAAGTGTCGGTGGTCGAAGAAACCGCCGCCCGCCTCGGCGAACGCTGCATCGCCATCGCCGGGGACATTTCCAACGTAGCGGGAATCGAACAGCTCGCCGCCGATCTCGCCGCGCGCGAAGACAAGATCGACATTCTGGTCAACAACGCAGGCGCGGCATGGGGCGCGGAGTTCGAGGATTTCCCCGAAGTGGGCTGGGACAAGGTCATGGACCTCAACGTCAAGACCCCGTTCTTCCTCACGCAAAAGCTGCACGACCTGCTGATGGCCTCAGCCAAGGATGGCCAGCCCGCCAAAGTCATCAACATCGCCTCGATCGATGGCCTGCGCATCAATCCATGGGAAACCTACAGCTATCAGGCGTCAAAGGCCGCGCTGGTCCACCTGACCAAGCGCATGGCCGCGCGCCTGATTCGCGACAACATCGTGGTCAGCTGCATCTGCCCCGGCGCGTTCCCTTCGGAAATGAACAAGGCCGCTGCGCGCAATCCCGAAGCCTCATCAAAGGGCATCCCGTCAAAGCGTGTCGGCACCATCGAGGATATGGCCGGTGGTGCAATCTTCCTCGCCAGCCGCGCCGGCGATTATGTGGTCGGCACGCCGCTCCCCATCGATGGCGGCATCGTAAACGGCTGGATCCCTGAAAACGCGATTGACCCCAGCGGGCATTGAGCAATCAACAAGCCCGCGCCCCCGCGAAGGCGGGGGCCTCGGTGTTGTTAAGGAACACTTGCGTAAAACACCGTGCGCCCCCGCGAAGGCGGGGGCCTCAGGCCGTTTACGCTGACGTTCCGTAAACGGCCTGAGGTCCCCGCTTTCGCGGGGACGCATGGATACAAAGCAGAATGCGAAATCACCCCCGCATCAACCCACGCACAAAATCGATCAGCCCCGTCTGCCGCGTGCGCTTCATCCGTTCTGCCGCCAGAATCTCGCGCACTTTGCCGAAACAGCCCTCAACATCGTCGTTGATCACGACATAGTCATAGCCGTCCCAGTGGCTGATCTCGGCCTGCGCACGCGCCATGCGCGCAGCAATCACTTCCGCGCTGTCGGTGCCCCGCCCGGTCAGGCGGCGGTGCAGTTCCTCAAGGCTGGGCGGCAGGATGAACACGCGCACCACATCGGCCTGCGCCTTTTGGTAAAGCTGCTGCGTTCCCTGCCAGTCGATATCGAACAGCACATCGCCGCCCGCCTTCAACCGGTCACGGATACGGCCCTTGGGCGTGCCATAGCAATTGCCGAAGACCACTGCCCATTCATAGAACTCGCCTTCTTCAACCATGCGGTCAAATTCAGCTTTGTCCACAAACCAGTAATCGCGCCCATCGACCTCGCCCTCGCGCATCGGGCGCGTGGTGACCGAAACCGAGGGCGCAATCTCGCTATCCTCGGCCAGCAATTTGTGCGCGATCGTGGTTTTGCCCGCACCCGAAGGCGATGACAGGATGAGCATAAGGCCCCGGCGGTGCAGGGTATCGTCGTCGTGGGAGTTTTGAACCATGTGCGCTAGTGGCGCATCGGCTCCGGGGCGGTCAAGTGCGGATCGGTCCGCCCCGCTTTCGGGTTCAGGCCCTCTTGCTCAGGCCTTATCGCCGCGCTCGGCCTGTTCTTCCACCGCTTCGGCCCCCGCGGCTTTGCGCTGGCGCTTGCGGTCATAAAGCGATTTGGCCACCAGCGCGCCGCCAACCACGATTGCGCCGGGCACAGACCGGGTCGCCACGCGGGCCAGCGCCGTGCCAACCAGCGTTTGCACCATCGTTCGGCCCTTGATGATCCGCCCAGCCTTCTTGTTGCCAAGTGCTGTGCCGACCAGCCCTTTCTCCACCCCGCGCCGCAACAGCGCACCACCAGCGCGCAGGGCAATATCGGCCAGAATCAGGTTGGTCATCGGATTGCTGCTGGGGGCAGGCACCTTGGAGGCGGCTTTGCGGGCCACCGTCAAAACTCTCTTGCCACTCTTCGTCATGCCCAAGCCTTTTTGTCAGCGGGCCAGCGTGACCCTACTTCTTCTTGCCGAAATCCACGGTGACCACATTCGATCCATCGTCTGCGCGTTCAACGGCGGGCTTATCAGCTTGTTCCGGCGAATCGTTTTCGGCAGGTTCCACCGGCTCGGCCTCATCATCGACCACAGCCTGGAACTGCAGGCCAAAATCGACCGCCGGATCAACAAAGGCGGTGATGGCTGAGAACGGGATCACCAGCGTTGACGGGATCTGGTTGAACGAAAGGCCCACGCTGAACAGGTCAGCCTCCACGCGCAGGTCCCAGAACTTGTTCTGCAGCACGATGGTCATTTCATCGGGGAAGCGTTCCCGCAACCGCTGCGGGATATCCACGCCGGGCGCGCCGGTTTTGAAGGTGATATAGAAGTGGTGCGTGCCCGGCAGCATCCCGCCGCCTGCCGCCACTTGCCCCAGAACCCGGCCGACAACGGCGCGCAGCGCCTCCTGCACGATTTCGTCGTAGGGGATCAGGCTGTCAGGTGCATCGCTCATGCCGCCACACCTGACCGCACAGGCCGCGTGGGTCAAGGGGTGACGGACATTGATTCTCAAGTTCAGGGGCGTATAGGCGCATCCCATGCGCACCGGATCAATCACCCGCAAGACCGAGGAAACCGACATTGCCGTGTCGGTAAACCTCGATGGCACCGGCACCTACAAGGTGGAAACCGGCATCGGCTTTCTCGATCACATGATCGAACAGTTCAGCCGCCACTCGCTGATCGATGTGGAATGCCGCGTGAAGGGTGATCTGCACGTGGATCAGCACCACACGACCGAAGACAGCGCCATCGCGCTGGGGCAAGCCATTGCGCAGGCGCTGGGCGATAAAAAGGGCATCACCCGCTACGGCCACACTTATTCGCCGATGGACGAAGCCCTGTGCCGCGTCGCGCTCGACATTTCGGGCCGCCCGGTCTTGGTCTGGAAAGCCGCGTTCACGCAACCGCGCCTTGGCGAGATGGACACCGAACTGTTCGAACACTGGTTCGCCTCGGTCAGCCAAGCTGCCGGAATCACGCTGCACATTGAAAGCCTCTACGGCTCCAACAACCACCACATCATCGAAGGCATCTACAAGGGTTTCGCCCGCGCGATGCGCCAAGCCATCGCCATCGATCCGCGCAAGGCCGATGCGGTGCCTTCCACAAAAGGCATCCTCGGTGGCTGAGGGCAGATTTCTCACCTTGAACCTGAGCCACCCCACACCGCTCATCCTGAGCCTGTCGAAGGATGGGTTTACGCAAGGTGCTTCGACAAGCTCAGCACGAGCGGGTTTAATGTTCGAGGGCAGCGAAAATGTCTGAAACCCTCGCGCTGGTCGATTACGGCGCGGGCAATATCCGCTCGGTCGAAAACGCGCTGAAGGCGGCAGGTGCGCAGGGCGTTGTCGTGACCGCCGACCCAAGTGTTGTTCGCGCGGCTGATCGTATCGTTCTGCCCGGCGTTGGTGCGTTCAAGGCCTGCGTGGGTGCGCTTAGAGGCGTTTCAGGATTGGTCGAGGCGATGGAGGAGCGCGTGCTGGTTGGCGGCGCTCCGTTCCTTGGAATTTGCGTGGGAATGCAATTGCTTGCCGATCGCGGCGTGGAACATGGCGTGACCGATGGCCTCGGCTGGATCGGCGGCGAAGTGCGCGCGATCGAACCGGCGGACCCCACGATCAAAGTGCCGCACATGGGCTGGAACGATGTCGCCCCCATGCCCCACAAAGGCGGCGCAGAACTGCTGGATGCGGGCGAGGCCTACTTTCTCCATTCGTACCATTTCGTGGCCGAACAGGGCGCAGACGTTGCCGCGATGAGCGATCATGGCGGCGGCATTGTCGCCGCTGTGGCGCGCGACAATATCTTGGGCGTGCAGTTCCACCCGGAAAAGAGCCAGGCCTATGGCTTGGCGCTGCTCGCCCGTTTTCTTGAATGGAAGCCTTGATTCTATGATCGTTTTCCCGGCCATCGATCTCAAGGGCGGGCAAGTCGTCCGCCTTGCTGAAGGCGACATGGACCGCGCGACGGTCTATGGCGACAATCCCGCGCATCAGGCCACGCTGTTTGCGCAAGCGGGCAGCCAGTTCCTTCATGTCGTTGATCTCGATGGCTCTTTTGCCGGTCGTGCCGAAAACCGCGAGGCGGTGGAAGGTATCCTGAAAGCGTTCCCCGGCCACGTCCAACTGGGCGGCGGCATCCGCACGCGCGAGGCGGTGGCGGGGTGGTTTGACCTTGGCGTCAGCCGCGTCGTGATGGGCACCGCGGCGCTGAAAGACCCGCAGTTCGTGCGGGATATGGCCAAGGAATTCCCCGGCGGCATCGTCGTTGCGGTCGACGCGCGCGATGGCATGGTGGCAACCGAAGGCTGGGCTGACGTCTCGGACGTCGAAGTGGTCGACCTCGCCCGCCGGTTCGAGGACGCAGGCGTTGCCAGCCTGCTGTTCACCGACATCGGCCGCGATGGCCTGCTCAAGGGCGTGAATCTTGATGCCACCGTCGAACTGGCTCGCCGCGTGGACATTCCGGTGATCGCCAGCGGCGGGGTGAAGGGGATCGACGACATTCGGATGCTCAAGATTCACGAAGTCGATGGGATCGAGGGCGTGATCACCGGCCGTGCGCTGTTCGAAGGTCGGCTCGATCTGGCGGCAGCGATTGCGATGGCTGAGGCGTAGAAGTTTAGCTCTCTCCCCTTCAGGGGAGAGATACGAAGGCTTGGCAGCTTGCTGACTAGCCGCAGTTGAGAGGGGCTTGGACATGCGCAATTCCCCTCTCCCAACCCTCTCCCCTCAAGGGGAGAGGGCTTAAGGAGGATCAAGCTCATGACCGTCCGCGTCCGCGTCATCCCCTGTCTTGATGTCCGCGATGGCCGCGTGGTCAAGGGCGTGAACTTCGTCGATCTGCGCGATGCAGGCGATCCGGTGGAGCAGGCCCGCGCGTATGACAAGGCGGGCGCCGACGAACTCTGCTTCCTCGATATTTCCGCCACCCACGAAGGCCGCGGCACGCTGCTCGATGTCGTCGCGCGCACCGCCGAAGTCTGCTTCATGCCGCTGACCGTCGGCGGCGGCGTGCGGGCGGTCGAAGACGCGCGCACACTGCTGCTGGCAGGCGCCGACAAGGTGGCGGTCAATTCCGCTGCCGTGGCTCGGCCCGAACTGGTGCGCGACATTGCCGAGAAGTTCGGCGCGCAATGCGTGGTCGGCTCGGTCGATGCGCGGCGTGTCTCTCCCGGCAAGTGGGAAATCTTCACCCACGGCGGGCGCAAAGCCACCGGCATCGATGCGCTGGCCCACGCGGTGAACCTTGCCACGCTAGGTGCGGGTGAACTGCTCGTCACCTCGATGGACGGCGATGGCACGCAAAAGGGCTATGACCTTGAACTGACGCGCGCGATTGCTGATGCGGTGCCGGTGCCGGTGATTGCCAGCGGCGGCGTCGGCAGCCTCGATCATCTGGTCGAAGGCGTGACCCAAGGCCATGCCAGCGCTGTGCTGGCGGCCTCGATCTTCCACTTCGGCACGCACTCGATTGCAGAGGCGCATGCGGCCTTGCGCGCTGCGGGGCTGCCCGCGCGTTCCTGACCTTTGGGCCATGAGTCCCAAGATGGGTCATTAACCATCTGTTATAAGGGATTTTACCGAATCACGGCTTCTGGCAAGGCTGCGGCGTTAACAACCGCAAAGGTCGCTCTTGCTCGTGGTACGTCTGGTTTCTTCCCTTCTCGCATTTGTTGCAACGGCCGCGCCCGCTGCGGCGCAGTCGGGCGGCATTTCCATTCCCGAACCCACCGATGGCGCGCTGTTCGCGCTGGGCGTGGTGGGCCTGATCGTCGGCCGCCAGATCGCCAAGCGGCGGGGGTAAGGCCAGACGCTAGCCTACCCGGATCACGTCATCCTGAACTTGTTTCAGGATCCATCTATCCCAAAACGCGGCGGCCTGATCGGCACAATGGATCCTGAAACAAGTTCAGGATGACGACTGGTTTGGAGGCAGGCGTTAGCAATCACGCCCTTGACCACCCACTTGACCCACACCCCCCATCCGCGCCATTGCACGGCCCATGGAACACGGTGACATCCTCGCCCGGCTCGAAGCCATGATAGCCCAGCGCCGCACAGGCGATCCGTCGGCCAGCTATGTGGCCAAGCTCAACGCCAAGGGCATTGCCAAGATCGCGCAGAAAGTGGGCGAAGAGGGCACCGAAACCGTGATCGCCGCGCTTGCCGGAGACCATGACGAACTGGTGGGCGAGGCCGCAGACCTGATCTTTCACCTGATGGTGCTGCTGTCGGCCAAGGACGTGCCGCTGGCCGAAGTGCTGGCCGAATTGGAACGCCGCGAAGGCACATCAGGTATCGCCGAAAAAGCCAGCCGGAGCGCGTAACATGGCCGTTGATGCAACGCTTCCCTATGACGATCAGAACATCTTCGCCAAGATCCTGCGCGGCGAAATTCCCAACCGCACGGTCTATGAAGACGACTTCGCGCTGGCGTTCCACGATATCAACCCGCAGGCTCCCACGCACATTCTGGTGATCCCCAAGGGCGCTTACGTGTGCTGGGACGATTTCTCCGCCAAGGCTTCCGATGCTGAAATCGCAGGCTTCGTGCGCGCGGTGGGCAAAGTCGCGCGCGATCTGGGTCTGGTCGCGCCGGGCTACCGCCTGCTCGCCAACACCGGCACCGATAGCCATCAGGAAGTGCCGCACCTGCACGTCCATCTCTTCGCCGGGCAGCCGCTCGGCCCGATGCTGTTGCGCTGAAAAGCACCACGGCGGGGGTAAGCGGTTAACCAACCCTTGCCCTACGACTCGTCGCAAGGGTAGAGTCGCCCGCGAATGGTCTTGCCTCAGCCTCCTTCCGGCCTGTTCGATGGCCCGCAGCACCTCTACCCGGTCCGTGTCTATTTTGAGGACACGGATCTTTCGGGCGTGGTCTACCACGCCAACTATCTGCGCTGGTTCGAACGCGCCCGGTCCGACATGCTGCGCCTGCTGGGCATAGATCAGCGCACCGCGCATGAATCGGGCGAGGGGGCCTATGCCGTGAGCGAAATGGACTTGCGCTATCTGCGCCCGGCCAAGCTCGACGACGCTGTGCTGATCCGCAGCCATGTCGCTGAACTCTCGCCCGCCACCTGCCGGATCGTGCAGCGTGCGTTCAGGGATGACACGCTTTTGTGCGAAGCGAAGGTGCGCGTTGCCTTTGTCGCTCCCAATGGCCGCCCGCGCCGCCAGCCGCGCGAATGGGTGGCAGCCTTTCAAACCATTACTACCGCCTCTGCCAAAACTACCGCCTTTGAAGGACCAGTAGCCGCATGATTCTCCCGATGCTCGCCAATGGCGTTTCCTTCGCGCCCACGTCGCTGAACCCGGTGCAACTGTTCCTTGATGCCGATTACGTGGTGCAGGCCGTGATGGTCGGCCTCGTGCTGGCCAGCGTCTGGACCTGGACGATCATCATCGGCTTCTCGCTCAAAATCGGCAGCACCCAGCGCGCCTGTGACAAGTATGAGCGCGAATTCTGGGAAACGCGCGATATTGATGCGTTCCAGAAGGAGCACAAAGGCAAGGACCTGCCATCGATGCGGGTGGCCAATGCGGCGCTGGCCGAATGGCGGCGCTCCACCGCGGGCAAGGCGATTGACCGCGAAGGCACGCGCCAGCGCCTGTCTACGGCAATCGATGGCGCGGTGGTGCAGGAAACCGATGCTCTGGCCAGCCGGTTGAACTTCCTTGCCACGGTCGGCTCGGTCGCGCCATTTGTCGGCCTGTTCGGCACGGTCTGGGGCATCATGGACAGCTTCTTCAATATCGGCGCGCAGCAGAATTCCTCGCTCGCCGTGGTGGCTCCGGGCATTTCCGAGGCGCTGTTCGCCACCGCCATCGGCCTGTTCGCCGCTATTCCCGCAGTGATCGCCTACAACCGCTTTTCACACCGCGTGAACCGCTTCGAAACGCGTCTCTACCGCTTTGCCGACCGGTTCCACGCCTCGCTCAGCCGCGAACTGGAGGCCTGAGGCATGGCCATGTCAGTAGGCGGCGGAGGCGGCGGCAATCGCGGGCGCGGACGGCGGGGCCGGGGTGGCCGCACCGCGATGAGCGAGATCAACGTCACGCCATTCGTTGATGTCATGCTGGTGCTGCTGATCATCTTCATGGTCACCGCACCGATGCTGGCCGCAGGCGTGCCGGTGGACTTGCCCGACAGCAAGGCCGCTCCGCTCGACCAGCAGCAGGACCAGATCACCGTCAGCATCGATGCGCAGGGCGCGGTGTTCCTCGATGATGAACAACTGGCGCCCGGTGAATTGACCGACCGTTTGGCAGGCCTGCAGCGTGGCGCAAAGCCGCCGCTGGTTACTTTGCGGGCGGATCGCGTGCTTGATTGGGGCCGGGTCGCCGCCGTGATGGGTGAATTGAACGCGGCGGGCTTCAAATCGATCTCGCTGGTCACCAACAGTTCATCCGCGCCGCAATAGGGCTCTAGCGATGCGAGACCCAACCGCAGGAGGCCTGACGAAGCAGGAAGCCGCAGGGCTGGTCATTGCGGCCGCCGCCCATGCGGCGCTGTTCGTCGCCTTCACGCTGTCCCCTCCGGGCAAGGCGATCAAGCCGCCGCCCGAGCGGATGGAAGTGACGTTTTCCGAAGAAATCTCGCAACAATCAACCTCGCCCGATCCGATGGCGCAGGCCGCGCCCGATGTTGCGCCCGAGCTGGGTGAGGCCCAGCCCGAGCAGGTGGTGGAGCCGCAGCCTTTGCCTGAACCGCCCAAGCCGGTGCCGCCAGCGCCTGTGCCAAAGCCGCAACCAGCGCCTAAGCCGCAACCGGCTCCGCCAAAACCAGCGCCCAAGCCGCAGCCGCAGCCCAAGCCTGCACCCCCGAAGCCCGCGCCGCCCAAACCGGCTCCGCCTAAGCCTGCTCCCAAGGCCCAACCAAAGCCCGCGCCAAAACCCGCCCCTTCCAAGGCAGCTACTCCGGCCAAGACCACTCCGGCCAAGAAGGCCACCGCTGACACCAGTCCGCGCCGTCGCCCCGATGCGCCTGCAGGGGGAACCCTCGTCGGTGAGAATTTCCTCAAGGGCATTCCCGGTGCGACCAAACCGGGCACGGCCAAGACCCCGCCTGCTGCCACCATCGGCCCTGATGTGCGCTCGTCGCTGGCAGGGGCCATCTCGCGTGAGATTAAGCCGCATTGGGCCGCGCCGCAGGGCGTCGATGCCGACAAGTTGGTCACGATTCTGGCATGGGACCTCAACGCTGATGGGACCCTTGCCGGGCGTCCGCGCGTTGTTGATCAGCAGGGCATTACGCCAGCCAACGAAGCGCAGGCCAAACGCCACGCCGAACAGGCGATCCGCGCGGTGCAGCTTGCCGCACCGTTTGACTTGCCCGACATGTACTATTCCGGCTGGAAGCGCATCACCGCCTTCCGCTTTGACAGGAAGTTGTCCCAATGACGTTGCGTTTTCTTGTTCTGGCCGCAGGCATGGCTTCGATCCCGGCGCTGGTCGCCGCACAGCAGGTTGCGGTCCCCACGTCGGAGGCTCAACCGGCTGATGAAGGCCTGACCGGATCGGTCTCGGACGAAAACGAATGGCAAGACCTGGGCATCGCCATCCCCGCGTTCCCCACCAACCAAAGCGTGGCGACCGAAGCAACCGGCGGCACGACCGAGGCGCTGGGCAAGAATGTGGCGCGGGTGGTGTTCAACGATCTGAAGAACAACGGCCTGTTCAAACCGCTCGGCCCCGATCAGCTTCCCGCTGTGGCTTTCCCGCAAGTTGCCGCGCCCGCGTTCGACACATGGCGCGGGCGTTCGGCAGAAATGCTGGTGCAGGGCTTTGTGAAGGCCAACCCTGACGGTCGGCTCACGGTCGGCTGCTATCTCTATGACGTGGCGCTGGGCAGTGAACTGGCGCGGCAGGGCTATGTGGTAAAGGCCGATGAATGGCGGCGCGCGGCGCACAAATGTGCCGACATGGTCTATTCGCGCCTGTCCGGCGAAAGCCCGTTCTTTGACAGCAAGATCGCCTATATCGCCGAAACCGGGCCGAAGGATCGCCGCCGCAAGCAACTGGCGATCATGGATTCGGATGGCGCGAACCACCGCTTCATCACCAATGGGCAAGCGACGGCGCTGACCCCGCGCTATTCGCCCGATTACAGCCGGATCGTCTATCTCAGCTATCTGAACGGCGCGCCGCGCATCTATGTCTACAATGTCGGCACCGGGCAGCAGACGCTGGTCACCTCCAGCACCAATCCAACCTTCGCGCCGCGCTGGTCGCCTGATGGCAGGTATATTCTCTATTCGATGGCCGTTTCGGGCAATACCGATATCTATCGCGTGCCTGCCACTGGTGGCGCTTCCACCCGCCTGACCGACAGCCCCGGCATTGACGTTGGCGGCTCGTACTCGCCCGATGGCAGCAAGATCGTGTTCGAAAGCGATCGGTCGGGCGGGCAGCAGCTCTATGTTATGGATGCCGATGGATCGAATCAGAAGCGCATCAGCTTTTTCGGTGGCCGCGCCGCCACGCCCGAATGGTCCCCGCGTGGGGACCAGATTGCCTTCACGCACATGGCGGGCAATTTCAAGATCGCGGTGACCGATCCCTATGGCAAGGGCATGCGCTCACTCACTGACAGCTGGCAGGATGAAGCGCCCACATGGTCGCCCAATGGCCGCATCGTGCAGTTCTTCCGCACCGAACGCGGCAGCGGTAAGACTGGCATTTGGCAAGTCGACCTGACCGGGCGGAACGAGCGGAAACTGAACACCCCTGTCGATGGTTCTGACCCTGCATGGGGGCCGGTTCTGCCCTGATATGGACCAACGCCCTGATTCTGGTCCCTTGTAATCCCGGCGCGCAGATTGCACGATGCGCGCGTCAGTTCTCCCGTCCCTCCCCAAGGAGATTGCCATGAACCGTTCACTTCTGATTGCGGGCATTGCCGCCACCACGCTGGTGCTGGGCGCCTGCGCATCCAAGCCCAAGGAACTGCCGCCCGAACCCGGCACCGCCGCCACACAGACCACGCAGCCGCCGATGCAGCCCACTGGCCCGGTGCCGGGCAGCCAGGCCGATTTCCTCGCCTCGGTCATGTCGGACACGGTGCTGTTCGATCTGGACCGCTACAATATCGATGCGTCGGATCAGGGCATTCTGCAAAGCCAGGCCGTGTGGCTTGGCCGCTATCCCAACAAGACCGTCACGATCGAAGGCCATGCGGACGAGCGCGGTACCCGTGATTACAACCTTGCGCTGGGTGAACGCCGCGCCAATTCGGCCAAGAACTATCTGGTCAGCCTTGGCATCGATCCCTCGCGCATCACGGTCCTCAGCTATGGCAAGGAGCGCCCGATTGCGCTGGGTTCCGACGAGGAATCATGGGCGCGCAACCGTCGCGCGGTGACCGTAACGGTCAACTGATTGCAAGCTTCCAATGCAAAAGGCCCGGGCATCGCTCCGGGCCTTTTTTGCGTTCCGGTCATCGGGTTCATCTTGACCTTTGCCTCTGCCTTCGGCTTTGCATTTCCTATGGCGCGTTCAACACGAAAGACGGACTGGGGCTTCCCCCGCTGGCGCGGCTATGGCAGCGCGTTCGAGGCCGCGCCGGTGCGGCTGTGTGATCGTGCCGGCTGCAACGAAAAGGGCGATTGCCCCGCGCCCAAATCTCCCAACAACCCTGACCGTTGGTATTTCTGCCAGCAGCACGCGGCGGAATACAATCAGGGCTGGAACTACTTCGAAGGGCTGGACAAGGAAGAGGCCGAACAGCGCGAACAGGCCGAACGCGGCGATACGTCGGGCTATCGGCAGGCCGCATGGGCCGAATGGGGCGGTTCGGGCGATGGCACCCGAAGCCGCGATGAACTGCGCGCGCTGGAAGTGCTGGGGCTTGATCCCGATGCCGATTTCGACGCGGTGAAGAAGGCCTGGCGCAGCAAGGCCAAGGAAGTCCACCCCGATGTCCGCCCCGGCGACAAGGCCGCAGCTGAACAGTTCCAGAAGCTGCAGGTGTCCTACGAAGTCCTGCGCGCCGCCGAAGAACGCCGCGAGTGGAAGGGCTGAGATAAAGGCAAATCTAACGAGATTTTGTTCGTGTCGAGCGAAGTCGAGACACTGCGCGCAGTGTCTCGACTTCGCTCGACACGAACGGGGATGTTAGTCCGGTGTAAGCGCGTCTTCGAGCAGTGCCAAAACCCGCTCCGCATCAGGAAAACCCTCAGCCACCCACCGGCTCTCCACCGCCCGCAGCAACCGCGCAACCTCCGGCCCCGCCGTCACCCCGCGCGCCACAATTGCGCCGCCTTTCAGCGGGAAGGTCGGCACTTCCCACCCATCCAGCGCCGCCACCGCCGCGTCTGCCAGCAACAGTCGGTCCCGCGCCTCGGTCATGCCCAGCCGATAGGCCAGCGCCTTTGCATCAGCCTCCGCACCATCACGCGCCGCCGCCGTGGCCAGCCGCTTGCGCTGCGCCACCGACAGCCGCAGCCGTGCCGCCACCTGATCGGTTAGCGGCGGATCGGCAGGCAGCAGCGCCGCCAGCCTGCGCAAGGCGTCCGGCCCAACGCCCAGCGCGGTCTCATGCGCGGTCAACCGTTCCAGCCCAGCCACATCAGCTTCAGGCAAAACCTGCGCCAGCACGCCCAAATCCGCCATCCGCCGCACCGTGGGAGCCGGATCGGGCAGGGCCAGCAGCGCCATCAGTTCCCAGCCCACCCGCTCACGCGAAAGGCCCTTCATCCCCGCAGCCAACTCGCTGACCGCGCTCTCCGCCTCGGCATCAGCAGGCATGGACCCAAACCGCGCCTGAAACCTGAAATAGCGCAAGATGCGCAAGTAATCCTCGCGAATCCGCTGCCGGGCATCGCCAATGAACCGCACCCGCCGCGCCGCGAGATCCTCGCGCCCACCGGTGTAATCAAACACTTCCAGCGTGCGCGGGTCGGCATAGAGCGCGTTGATCGTGAAATCGCGCCGCGCCGCATCGTCCTGCCAGTCGGTCGAAAACGCCACCGTCGCATGCCGCCCATCGGTGGAAACATCGCGCCGCAGCGTGGTGATCTCCACCGGCCCACCGCTGACCACCGCCGTCACGGTGCCGTGTGCGATCCCGGTGGGCACCGATTTAATCCCCGCCGCCTGCAACCGTGCCGCCGTCTCTTCGGGCAGGAGCGTGGTCGCCATGTCGATGTCCTTGGGAGTCAGGCCCAGCAACGTATCGCGCACCACGCCGCCCACCCAGCGGCAATTGCCCTCGGCCTCAGGATCAAGCGCGCGCACCAGCGCCGCCAAATCCTCGCGCGCGGCCCAGCCGCCTGCGGGCAACCGGTCAATCATGCCAACTCATCCGCTTGGCCAGGTTGGAGATAATCGCTGCCGTCACGCCCCAAATGCGATGTTCGTTCCACATGATCTCGATAAAGCGCCCAGAGCCGCCCTCCCACTGCGCCGATTGCCACACGTGGTTGGCTGGATCGAGCAGAAAGCCCAGCGGCGGTTCAAACCAGTCAGCCACTTCTGCGGGGTTGGGATAGATCGGCAGGTCCGGCGGCACCATCGCCAGCACCGGCGTGATGTCATAGCCGGTGCCGGTGCGGAACCGGTCGCTCGTGCCGATGACCGTCACATCCTCGGGCCTTATGCCCAGCTCCTCGTTCGCCTCGCGCAGCGCCGCTTCGACCGGCGTCTCACCGGGATCGAGCTTCCCGCCCGGAAACGCCGCTTGCCCCGGATGCGCGCGCATGTGCGATGGGCGGTGCGTCACCAGCACGCCCGGCCCATCGGGATGGCCCACCCGGTCCGTCACCGCTATCAGCACTGCCGCTGGCCGCAACCCATGCTCGGGCAGGGGGCGCCAATCTTCATACAGATCCTGCAAAGGCGTGGCGTGACCCGCTTCATAAAGCCGCATCAGCCGCGAAAGCAGGCTCACGGCGCGGGCACCAGGGCAAACCGCGCGCCCATGCTCTCCACCGCCAGCTCATCCCCGCCCAGCGCCAGCGCGTGGTCAATCAGCTGGCCATAAGTGCTGCGGTTCAGCCGCGCTTCCACCCCATGGCGCACCATCAGGTAGAACGCCGGGACCTCCGCCGTCCCGCCAACGCGCAAGGGATGGTCCGGCCCACACACCACCAGATCATCGGAATTGAGCCGGAACGCGATGGCCTCACGCCCCGCGTCATCCAGCTTCACCTGCATATCGGTGGCGATAAAGGCCGCGTCTTCCACCTCAATCGACAGCTTCTGAAACGGGGTCACCAACCAGTGCTGCCCATCTTCATCGCGGATCAGCAGCGAGGAAAACGCCCGCACCATCGCCGGACGCCGGATTTCCCCGCCCTGATGATACCAGCGCCCATCGGCGGCAATGCGCATCTCGCTGTCGCCCACTTCCTGCGGGCTCCACTGGTCAACCGGCGGGATTTTCCGCGCGGCCACCTGGTCGGCCAATTGGCCAAGGCTCAGAGCGGCAAGTTCGGGGGGAGGAGTATAAGGCACCGTTTGCCGATGCCAGATCAGATCAGCGCCGCCAAGGCCCCAACGTGCCCTCTTGCGGCAGAATGGCGGGATTGGCCGTGCGGCAAAGCAGCCGGTGCTGCTCATAGGGCCCCGGCACACTCCACCCGGCGGTGTGCGCATTGCTGAAACCAAAGAAGCGCTCGTAGTATTCAGGATCGCCGATCAGCACTTGTGGCAGCGGCGCGCGCGGATCGATGGCGGTCAGCGCGGCGGTCATCAGCGCCTTCCCAAAGCCTTCGCCCTGAAGGTGCGGCATTACCGCCACCGGCCCCACCATGATCATCGGATGCATCCGCCCGTCAGGATCGGTCAGCCCCACCGGCCAGCTCTGGATCGTGCCTGCCAGCATTTCGGCATCATCCAGCGCCGCGAATGACAGATTGCCCAGCGGCTCCATGCCCTCACGCACTTTGTAGGCCGTGCGTCGGCGCCGCTCGGGCTCGAACGCGGTGTCGAGCAATTGCTCGACCAGTTCGGGATCGACATCGGCAAGCGGAATGATCTTGGACAACGGCGGAACTTTCTCAAAGTCCGAAAGGAAGCGCGCCGATAGCCCCCCACGGTGACAGCCGCAAGTAAAGCCATCACGATTCGGCAAAGCTGAACGGTTCGGCCCCGCGCCGGTAATCATCGGGCAGGATATCGCGCCCGATCGGCGGTTCGGCCCGCGCGGTGCATTGCGCGCGGTGGCACAGACGGCAGGCCACGCCGATGGGGGTGGCGCGCGCCGCCTTCGGATCGGCCCCTGCGGCATAGACCAGCCGCGGTGCATGTTCCGCCGCACAGGCCAGCGCAATTGCGCGCGTGGTGCGGGGCCGGTCAAACCCGCCGCCGCCCGATGTCACCGTGCGCGCCAATGAGAAAAAGCGCTGCCCATCCGGCAATTCCAGCCACTGCGTCAGAATCTGCCCCGGCGTGCGAAAGCATTCGTGCACCGACCAAAGCGGGCACCCGCCGCCATGCGCCGCGAAGGGAAATCCTGCGCCATCCAGCCGCTTCGAGACATTGCCCGCCGCATCCACGCGGATGAAGAAGAACGGCACCCGCTCTTGCCCCGGACGGTTCAGCGTGGTCAGCCGGTGCGCCACCTGCTCGAAACTCGCGCCGAACTGCCCCGAAAGCGCTTCCAGATCATAGCGCCGTGCATCGACCGCGCGGGCAAAGCGGTCATAAGGCATCACCAGCGCCGCCGCCGCATATCCCGCCAAAGCGCGCCGCACCAGTTGCGCCGCCGTATCGCCTGCAAAGCTTTCGCCCCGAATCACGCCCGAAATCTCGGGCCGCAGCGCGGTATAGGCAATGTGCTGCATCAGCTGCCACGTGCGGCCCGAAGGCGAAAGCGTATCGTCCACCAGCAACTGCTCGTTGTGCCGGTCATAACGGCGCACCGCGTCCATCATCACATCGGGCGGCAGAAAGCGCACCCGCACCCCGCGCAGCCGCAGCCATTCCGCCGCGCCGCCTGCCTTGTCGATCTCGGCGGAAAGCTCCTCGGCTTTCGAATCGATGGTCGGGAAATAGTTGCGCCGCGCCGCCACGAACCGCCGCGCCTCGCCCACCGGGTCGCTGGCGCCGGGGCCGGGCAGGGCGCTGCGCTGTTCGGCCAGCGCCTGCTGCTCGCGCTGCCACGCCCCGTAAAGCCGCAGCAAAGCCTCGCTTACCCCCGGAAAGCTGGCGGCTACGTCGGATACCTCCAGCGCGGGCAGATCGATGTCGGCAAAGATCGGATCGCGCAGCGCATCGCTCAGCCGCCGCGCATAATCGTCGCGCTCGTCGCTGGCGAGGTCTGCCATGTCCAGCTTGTAGGCGCGCGCCAGCCGCAACAGCAGATCGGCCGTCAGGGGCCGCTGGTTGCGTTCGATCAGCGCGATGTAGCTGGCCGAAATGTCCAGTTCATCGGCCATCGCCTGCTGCGTCAGCCCCAATTCGCGGCGGATACGCTTGAGCCGTGGCCCCAGATAAAGCGGTCTTGTCGACATTGCACACGGCCTTTGTAGTCTCTGCACAACTTTACAAGCATATCTTGTAAAGTTTGACAACATGACCTCGCACAGCATTTCGCACCTGCGAAAGCTTGGTTAGGCAGGTCGAACAAGACGCTTACCACGCAAGGGAATACGGGAATGACCTACCACAGCAAGATCGTCGAAGCAGGCAAGGCCATCGCGCCGTTCGCACAAACCTGGGACGGGATCGAGCCTGAGTCCGTGGCCCGCATGCGCCTGCAGAACCGGTTCCACACCGGCCTCGATATCGCGCGCTACACCGCCAAAATCATGCGCGCCGATATGGCCGCCTATGATGCTGATCCGGCCAAGTACACGCAGTCACTGGGTTGCTGGCACGGGTTCATCGGCCAGCAGAAGATGATCTCGATCAAGAAGCACTTCGGCACCACCAAGGGCCGTTACCTTTACCTGTCGGGCTGGATGGTCGCCGCGCTGCGCAGCGAATTCGGCCCGCTGCCCGACCAGTCGATGCACGAAAAGACCAGCGTTTCCGACCTGATCGAGGAGCTTTACACCTTCCTCAAGCAGGCCGACGCCCGCGAACTCGGCATGCTGTTCCGCGATCTCGATGCCGCCAAAAAGGCTGGCGATGCGGTCAACACCCACCGCCTGCTCCACAAGATTGACGAGTTCGAAACGCACGTGGTGCCGATCATCGCTGATATCGACGCCGGCTTCGGCAATGCCGAGGCGACCTACTTGCTCGCCAAGAAGTTCATCGAAGCAGGTGCTTGCTGCATCCAGATCGAAAATCAGGTCTCGGACGAAAAGCAGTGCGGCCACCAGGATGGCAAAGTGACCGTTCCGCACGAAGACTTCCTCGCGAAGATCCGCGCCGTTCGTTATGCCTTCATGGAACTGGGCGTCGATGATGGCGTGATCGTGGCCCGTACCGACTCGCTGGGCGCTGGCCTGACCAAGCAGATTGCCTATACCCGTGAGGCTGGTGACCTTGGCGACCAGTACAACAGCTTCCTCGATTGCGATGAAGTTGATCCCGCCAACCTCGGCCATGGCGATGTGCTGATTGCCCGCGATGGCAAGCTGATGCGCCCCAAGCGCCTGCCTTCGAACCTCTATCAGTTCCGCCCCGGAACCGGCGAAGACCGCTGCGTGCTCGACAGCATCACGTCGCTGCAGAACGGCGCGGACCTGCTGTGGATCGAAACCGAAAAGCCGCACATCGGCCAGATCGGTGGCATGGTGAACCGCATCCGCGAAGTGATCCCCAACGCCAAGCTGGTCTACAACAACAGCCCGTCGTTCAACTGGACACTCAACTTCCGCCAGCAAGTCTATGATGCGATGGTCGAAGCGGGCAAGGACGTGTCGGCCTATGACCGGGCCAAGCTGATGAGCGTGGATTATGACAGCACTGAACTCGGCATCGAAGCTGACGAGCGCATCCGCACGTTCCAGCGCGATGCGGCGGCTCAGGCGGGCATCTTCCACCACCTGATCACGCTGCCGACCTACCACACGGCTGCGCTGAGCACCGACAATCTCGCCAAGCGCTACTTCGGCGAAGAGGGCATGCTCGGCTATGTGAAGCAGGTCCAGCGCGAAGAAATCCGCCAGGGCATCGCCTGCGTGAAGCACCAGAACATGTCCGGCTCGGACATTGGCGATGACCACAAGGAATACTTCTCAGGCGAAGCCGCGCTCAAGGCCGGCGGCGTCCACAACACGATGAACCAGTTCGCAGCGTAATACCTCGAATATGGGGCAGTCATTCGGTTCGGTCAGGTTTCCTCTCACTTCGTCACCCTGAACTTGTTTCAGGGTCCATTTCTCCCACAGCACTGACAGTGTTTGGTGAGAAATGGATGCTGAAACGAGTTCAGCATGACAGACTTGAGAGTGCTCGGTCCCGCAGCGAATGACCGCTCAGTTGTCTTACCCATCAAAGAAATCAAGCAGGAGACCCACAATGGCTGAACCAGCACGTGCCCGCGCGGTCCTCTCGACCGAAGACTTCAAGCTGATCCGCGAAGCGGTTCTGCACTATCTCAAGGCAATTGAGGACCAGCCGGAGTCGGTCAAGTTCTCGAACCTTTACCACCGGCTTGGCTCGGCGCTCGGGCGTTAACGCTTTGGCACCAGCCACTTAAGGATCTTTCCTGGGGAGGAAAGTCCAGCCCGTCGCGTTTCGGCTAGGAACGCGGCGGGCTTTTTTTGTTTGTCAGACCCCACAAACAGCCCGGTTTGCTTACGTTTGGCTAACACTTCGCCGGTAAACCTCGCCGGGTGACAAGTGCCCCAACCCTTCCTGCCGAGACGCGCGCCGACAAGCTGCCGGTGCTTGCAGTTATTGGCCTGCGCGAGCCGGCCGAAGGCGATTGGGGGCGGTTGCGCGGGCTGCAATACTCCAGCCTCGCCCGGTCGACCTTTGCCCGCCTGTTCGGCCATGCGCTGGCCGGACTGCTGGTCATTCAGACTTACGCCTATCTGGTCAATCCGGCGATCCTGGTCGGCTGGATGACGCTGCTGATTGGCACATTGATCTATGGCGCGCGCTATGATCGCTCGCTGATCGATGCCGATCGCAGACGCGTCAGTCGGCAGGAAATGCATCGCCAGACGGTCAGCTCGCTGGCCGTAGCCGCCGTATGGGCCATCCCGATGTTGGCATTCTCGGCCTTTGGCGATGCCGAACACCGCATGACGCTGTGGACCGTGCTGGCCATGCTGATGACCGGCATGGCGGTAACCTTTGCGGCCTTGCCGATTGCAACGGTGATGTTCTCGGGCGTCGTCGGGCTTTCGGCCATCATCACGTTCTTGTGGTGGGGTCAGTATACGGCGGCTGGCGTTTCGGCGGCCTTTGTCGCCATCGTCAGCGTCGGCGCCATCGAAGCTGCGCGCAGTTTCCTTGGTGCGCGGGTGGCCGAAGCGGGGATGGCGGAAAAGGCCGAAGTCGTCTCGCTCCTGCTGCGCGAATTCGAAGAGGGCGATGCCGATTGGCTGTGGCAGATCGATGCGGGCCGCCGCGTCCGCTCGGTCAGCCCACGCTTCGCTTTCGCGCTGGGCGAGGACCCGGAAGATGCCGATGGCAAGCCGCTGATCCAGCTCATTGCAGGGGATTCATGGGACAGCGGCCACTTCCATTCCAGCCTGCACGATCTGGCCGAACGGCTGAAGCGCCGCGAAAGCTTCTCCAACCTGCTGGTCCGCGTCACCCTGCGCGGCTCGCCCCGCTGGTGGGAGCTGTCCGCCTCGCCCAAGTTTGATGAAAACGGCGCATTCGTAGGCTTTCGCGGGGTCGGCTCGGATGTGACCGAGCAGCGCGAGAGCGCCGAGAAGATCGCCTACCTTGCCCGCTATGACACGCTGACCGGCCTGCCCAACCGCCTGATGCTGACCGAGGCTTTGGCGGGCGCGATGGCCTATGCCGAAAAGTGGCGCACCGACTGCGCCTTCATGATGATCGACCTCGACCGGTTCAAGGCGATCAACGATACGCTGGGGCACCTCGTCGGTGACCAGATGCTGGCGCTCGTATCTGAACGGCTGCGGCTGATCATGGCCGAGGGCGAGGTTTGCGGCCGGTTGGGCGGCGATGAATTTGCCGTGGTGATCCGCGATGCCGCCGATCCGCAGCGCGTGGCGGACCTTGGCGATGCGATCATTTCGACGCTGTCCAAGCCCTACGAAGTCGATCATCACACGCTCTACGTGGGTGCCAGCGTCGGCACGGCCTATGGCCCGCGCGATGGGACGAGCGTGGAGACGCTGCTGCGCAATGCCGACCTTGCGCTCTATCGCGCCAAGGATGAAGGCGGCGGGCGGCATTGCACGTATGAACCCTCGCTCCACGCCCATGCCGAGGAGCGGCGCAAGCTGGAATTCTCGCTGCGCCATGCGCTCGAACGCCACGAATTTTCGCTGATGTATCAGCCGGTCGTCGATGCGGTGACCGAAAAGGTGCTGAGCTTCGAGGCGCTGCTGCGCTGGAACAGCGAAGAGCATGGCATCGTCAGCCCGGCCAAGTTCGTGCCCATCGCCGAGGACACGCGCCTGATCGTGCCGATTGGCGAATGGGTGCTGCGCACCGCTTGCCAGGAGGCGATGAAGTGGCCGGACAACATCAAGATCGCGGTCAATGTCTCGGGCGAGCAGTTGCTCGATCCCTACTTTGCCGAGACCGTGGTTGGCGCGCTGACCGCGAGCGGGCTTTCGCCACACCGGCTTGAGATCGAGGTGACCGAGAGCATCTTCGTGCGCGATGGGGCGACCGCGCAGCTGACGCTGGAAAACCTGATGGGCATCGGCTGCGGCGTGGCGCTCGACGATTTCGGCACCGGCTATTCCTCGCTCGGCTACCTGCGCAAGATGCGGTTTTCGACGATCAAGGTGGACCGCAGCTTTGTGCAGGGCGCGGCCAAGGACAATCCTGAGAGCCTGGCAATTTGCCGTGCAGTGGTGGCGATGGCCGATAGTCTGGAAATGTCGACCACGGCCGAAGGCGTTGAAACCGAACTGGAACTTGATGTCATCCGGCGGATCGGCTGCAAAAAGATCCAAGGCTATTTCTTTGGCCGCCCGATGAGCCCGGCCGACGCGCTGAACCTGTTTGCCAAGACCAGCTACCGCCAGCGCAAGGCTGGATAAAGCGCTGCTTCTCAGGCGTTGACCAGTCCGCGCACCACGCTTTCAAACAAGGCCCGACCATCGGCTCCGCCATGCGCGGCCTCGATCATGCGTTCGGGGTGGGGCATCATGCCCAGCACATTGCCGCGATCGTTGAGCACGCCAGCGATGTTGCGGGCCGAACCATTGACCGGTTCGGCATAACGGAACGCCACGCGGCCTTCGCCCTCGATCCGGTCGAGCGTGGCATCGTCGGCGAAGTAATTGCCATCGTGATGCGCCACCGGAATCGTGATCTGCTGACCCGAAGCATAGCCTGCGGTGAACAGCGACTGGGCGTTTTCCACCGTCAGCGCCACATCGCGGCACACGAAGCGGATCCCGGCATTGCGCATCAGCGCGCCGGGCAGCAGGCCGGCTTCGGTCAGCACCTGAAAGCCGTTGCACACCCCGAGCACGGCCACGCCGCGCTCTGCCGCACGGACCACCGCCTGCATCACGGGTGAGCGGGCAGCCATGGCGCCCGAACGCAGGTAATCACCGTAGGAAAAGCCGCCGGGCAGCGCGATGAAATCGAGACCATCGGGCAGATCGGCATCGCCATGCCACACGCGATGGACGGTGCCGCCGCAGACCTGTTCGATGGCCACGGCCATGTCACGGTCGCAATTGGAGCCGGGGAAGGTAATGACGGCAGAGGTAAAGGCCATGTGTCTAGCTCCCGCCCTCAGGCCGCCTTTTCGATGCGGTAGTTTTCGATCACCAGATTGGCCAGCAGCTTGCGGCACATATCGTCAAGCGCTTCGTCCGAGGTGCTGTCTGCCACATCGAGTTCGATCACGCGGCCCGCGCGCACATCGTTGACGCCAGCAAAGCCCAAGCCTTCGAGCGCGTGGTGAATGGCGCGGCCCTGCGGATCGAGCACGCCGTTCTTGAGAGTTACCAGGACGCGGACTTTCATCGACGGGGCCTTTCGGATGCTCGAAACAACAGAATCTTAAGGCGCGCCTATGCAACTTGGGGGGGCGAAGAGCAACCCCGCGTGTGGCGCAATCTGTTCAGGAAGGTCGGGAGTTTCCTGAAGAAGTTTACACAGTTTACACAGTTCTGAGAGAAATTCTCACGGTCCGAACCCTTCGGACTTTTCCATCTGCCAATGGCACGATCCGAGGCCCGCGCAAGGCCAAGGGCAAGGGCAAGAGAGGCGTCCCGAACGGTTCTGGACAAGGCGGCTGCGGTGATCATGAGTCGCAGCCTAGCGACCTTTGCGTAAGTAGGAAAACAATAGCGTCGATCAGGCTCCAAGGGGGTATCGTGTGAACACCCCAAGGACGGGATAATGTCCTTCCGGTGGCAGGTTAGTCTTTCCACGAATGCACCCCACACGGCACCGGGCAGCCTGCCACCGCCTTTTTCTCGCCTTCTGGTTCTGGACTTTACATGACGCATGCGTCAGGTATTGTCATGTCATGCCACGCGTAACCCCGCCCGACCGCCGGACCCGCATCCTTGCCGCAGCGCGTGAGGAATTTTCCGAACATGGCTTTGCCGCCGCGCGGATGGAAGACGTGGGCAAGCGCGTGGGGATCAGCCGCGCCGCGCTCTATCTGGCGTTTGACAGCAAGGAGGCGCTGTTCCGTGCGCTGGTTTCGGAGGTGATTACCGAGATCATGCCCGCGCTGCTGCCCAGCGATTATGGAACGCTGCCTGCTCCGGCACTGCTGCGCGCCTTTGTGAAGAACGCGATGAAGCGTCTGGCCAGCCCCGACACCGCCTTTCTGCCGCGCCTGATTGTGGGCGAGGGGCGCCATTTCCCCGAACTCGCGCGGTTTTACCACGAAACGGCAACGATCTGCGTGTTGGGCGCGGTGGAGCGCCTGATCATCCATGGCGTTGAGCGCGGCGAATTTGCCTGCGCTGATCCGGCCATGGTGGCGCACAGCGTGACCGGCGGGATTGTGCATGCGGCGCTGTGGCGCGGTGTGTTTGAGCCGGTGGGGGCCGAAGTGCTGGATCTGGACTGGCTGGCGGAATGCCATTCGGGGTTGGTTTTGGCGGGGTTGCGGGTGGGGTGAGTTTGCTGGCGTTGTGTTGTCCGTGTTGTGTGGTTGCGCCACCACCCCCATCCCCCCTCCTCTGTCCTTCGACAAGCTCAGGATGAGCGGGAGGGGGCTTTTGTGTCGCGCTATCCTAATAGCGTGGCTCCCCCGCGAAGGCGGGGGCCTCAGGCCTTTTACGCTAATGTTCCGTAACAACACCGAGGCCCCCGCCTTCGCGGGGGAGCGGGTGATTTACGCTAGGGTTTCGTTATAACACCAAGGCCCCCGCCTTCGCGGGGGAGCGGGTATAGTTTGAGTGGCGTCAGTTTGCGGGTGCTGGTGCTTCTTCGGGCAGGACCAGCAGTTCCACCGCTTGTTCGGGGGTGAGATAGCGGCGGGCCAAGGCTTGCAGATTGGCGGCGGTGACGTTTTCCAGCCGTGCGCGGGCGGCTTTTGCGCGTTGCAGGCGGTCTGGTTGGGTCTGCGCGCGTTCGGCCAAGGCCATCCAGCCGCTGTTGGTTTTCAGCGCATTGTCGATGCGTTCGAGCATTGGGGCGCGGGCGCGCTGGAGCACATCGGCATCGATTGGAGCGGTCGCCAGCGCGCGCATGGTTTCGCGCAGGGCGGTGCGGGTGGCGGCAAGATCTGCCAGATCGACCGAGGCGTTGATGGTGAAAGTGCCATAGCTGGTCCACACGCGGCTGAGGCTGCTGGAGGCGCCGGGGCTATAGGCTTTGCCCAGCTTTTCGCGCACGGTATCAAGCACTTCGATGCCGGTCACTTCGGCCAGCAGGGCAAAAGCCATCGCCTCGTCGGCATCGCTGTCATCGCGGGTGGGCCAGACCATGCGGATGATTGCCTGGTTGGCCTCGCCGGTGTGGCGGATTACCTCTGCGCCGCGCTTGGCCGTAAAGGCGCGCTGGCGTTCGGCTGTATATGGGCGGAATTCGGGTTCGCGCGGTGACAGTGCGCCGAAGGTGCGGGCGACCGCAGCGATGGTGGCCGCTTCGTCGATATCGCCAACCACGGCAATCTCTATCGCGCCGCGTGTCAGCCGTTCGGTCAAAGCATCGCGCAACTTGGCATAAGTCAGCGCGCTGTAGGCCGGTTGTGGCTGGAGCGTGAAGCGCGGGTCATTGTCCGAGATTATGCCACCGATGGAATTGGCCAGCGCCGCGCTGGGGCTGGAGCGCAGTCGGGCGAAGAAGTTGGCGATGTTCTGCTGATAGAGCACCTCGCCTTCGGGCCGATAGCCGGGATCGGTCAGCAATGCGGCCCAGACCTGCAGTTGCAGCGCCAGATCGCGCGGGGTGGTGGTGGCGCTGGTATCGAACACATCGCCCGAGGTGCTGAGGCCAAGAGAAACCGAGCGCCCGGCCAGCAAGGTCTGCAGATCATCTTCGCTGTGTTTGCCAAGCCCGCCGCGTGCCAGAACGGCGGTCAACTCGGTCCTGAGCGGTTCAGTCTTGCTATCGAGCATTTCGCCGCCATCAAGATTAAGGCTGAGCTGGACGCGATCCTTGGCCAGTTCGGTGCGTTTCAGATTGAGGCGCACGTTGTTGGCAAAGCGGATATGGCGGATGCCGTAGAGCGGCTCGGTGGTATCTGACACGACCGTGCCAGCCGGGCCGAAATCGGTGTAAGCAAAGGGTATGGGCGCGGGGACTTCGCCTGCCGGGGCCTTGGCGCGGGTGGCCTTGCTGAAAGTCTGGCGCAGCGCTTTTTCGCCGCCCTTGGGCGCGGTGCGGCCCTGAAAGCGGATCAGCGGGTCTTTGAGCGGGATCGCCTCGGCCTTCAGCGCGGCCATGACCGTGGCGGGCGTGATCGTGGGGGCAAACTGGTTGAAGCGATCAAGGCCCGATTGCGGCGTGGTGGGCACCTGTTCATCGCGGACCAGAGCGAGCGCAGCGCCTGTGAGCGCGCTGTGCGGGCGGGTGTCGGCCCCGGCGGCGGCGTTTTCCAGCGCGGTGCGGATGTTGGCGACTTGCTCATCGATCTCGCCTTGCGTGAAGGTGCCTTTCAGCGCGCGGGCATAGGCCCCGGCGGCGGCGGCGAAACCGCGTTGCCAGCCGCCATCGGTGGTATCGACGATCAGGTTGGTGGTCTGGCCGATCTTGAACACCTCGCTGGTGCCAAAGCCAGCGCCCCGGAACGGCGGATCGATGGTGCGGCTCATGCGCTGAAACCGGCGGTTGACCACGCCATACCCGATCTGGCGCAGCAGCGCGGTGCGGCGGTTGGCGATGGTATCGGGTTCATCCTTCCATGGGCCGTGGCGCGATGCGGTGACGCGTTCGGACAGCGATGGGTCGATATGGATATCGACGGCGGCCTTCTGCTTCGGGTCGACCTTGCCCTGATCGGGGCGCGGGGTTTCGGGCTTTGCCTGCCAATCGGCAAAGCGGGCGCGGATGGCGGCCTCGACCACATCAGGATCGAAATCGCCGACGATGACCATCGTGGTTTTCGACGGCACATATTCGCGCGCCCAGAAGGCCTTGAGCGTTTCGGCACTGGCGGCGTTGAGCGCCTCGGTGGTGCCGATGGGCAGGCGTTTGGGATAAGTGGCCTGCGGGTAGAAGAAGGAGAGCTGGTCCTCCAGATTGGTGCGCTGCCAGCCTTGCCCATCGCGCAGTTCGGACAGGACCACACCGCGTTCGCGCGCGACGGCTTGCGCGTCGAAGGTCAATTCGCTGGCGGTTTCGCGCATCAGCATCAGCGCGGTATCGAGCAGTTTCGGATCGGCGCGGGGAAGATCGAGCATGTAGAGCGTCTGTTCGAACGAGGTCTGCGCGTTGGTGTCTGCGCCGAACGACAGGCCATTGCGTTCGAGCAGCTTGATCATCTCGCCTTCGGGCACATGGGTGGAGCCGTTGAAGGCCATATGCTCAACATAATGGGCAAACCCGCGCTCGCTCTCGCGCTCGTCCAGCGAGCCGGTGGCGATGTCCATGCGCACTTGCGCGGTGCCTGCGGGCGTGGCGTTGCGCCTGATGATGAAGCGCATGCCGCCCGGCAGCTGGCCGTAGCGGAAGGCTGGGTCGGGCGGGAGGTCGCTTTGCTGGAAGGCCCAGAGGGGTTTGGGCTTGGGCGTGCTGGTGACCGCTGCGGGCTGGGTGGCGCAGGCGGTAAGGGTTAGGGCGGCGGCGAGGGGGAAGAGACGGTGGAGGATCATTGCAGCTAGGTGTGCCCGGTTGGGGGCGGGGGTGCAATGGGGACTTCTTGCCACCATAACCGAGCAATCTACGTTTGAATGCTTGGAGTTTCTGCGGTGAGCCTTTACATTAAGATGATGAGCAAGATTGAGGCCATTGATACAGATTTGACTGTTCGGGATTCTAAAACCGGACGGATCATTACTGTTCATGGCGTTGGTGCCCTAAAGGGGCAACTCAAGCTCAAGAAGAATGTCGATCTGACGAAGCCCATCGCATCGCAGGCGGCGAAGACCACGCCGGCTCGTAAATCATTGGTTTCCACAAAGCACTGATCGCTTGGCAGGCGTTCTTTTAGACACGCATGCGCTTTATTGGCTCGTTAGCGGGGAGCAGGCTCTTGCCAATGATGCGCTTTTTGCCATTGGTGAAAGTCAGGCAGCAGGTTCGCTCGTTGTGTCGCCAATCTCTGCATGGGAGCTAGCTGTTGCAGCGCGTAAGAACCGTGCAGTGGATCGTCCTCACTTCGGGAATGAGACACCGTACAAATGGTTTCGTGATGCGCTTGTGGCGGTACAGGCCAAACCAGTTGCGATCCATCAGAGGATAGCGATTGAAGCTGCAAAGGTGGTTGAATACACCGGACACAAGGATCCGGGAGACTGCTTTCTTATCGCGACGGCCCGTGTTCGCAGGGTGCCACTAATCACGCGTGACGCCATCATCATTGCAATTGCAAACGATGACCCCGGTTATCTCACTACGATTTATTGTTAGCGTAGAGACCGTTCCACAAACAAATAGCCCCTCCGTCAGCCGCTTAGCGGCTGCCACCTCCCCATTTGTGCTTCGCAAAAACGGGGAGGACTTGGAAACCTTACTTCTTCCCGCGCAGCTTCCGGTGTGCGCCAAGGTCAAATACCTCGCTCGGCCCGCCGTCGTTTTCCAGCAGGCCAAGGCGGCGCGCGACCTCCTGATAGGCTTCTTCTTCGCCGCCCAGATCGCGGCGGAAGCGGTCCTTGTCGAGTTTTTCGCCGGTGGTCATGTCCCACAAGCGGCAGCCGTCGGGGCTGATTTCGTCGGCGAGGATCACACGGCTGTAATCGCCGTCCCAGATGCGGCCGAATTCAAGCTTGAAGTCCACCAGGCTGATGTTGATCGCCGCGAACATGCCGCAGAGGAAATCGTTCACGCGGATGGCCATGCTGGAAATGTCCTGCATTTCCTCGTTGCTGGCCCAGCCGAAGCAGGCGATGTGCTCTTCGGCGATCAACGGATCGCCCAGCGCATCGTCCTTGTAATAGTATTCGATCAGGGTGTGCGGCAGCGGCTCACCCTCTTCGATGCCGAGGCGCTTGGAGATGGAGCCTGCGGCGATATTGCGCACGACCACTTCGATCGGGATGATTTCGGCCTGCCGCACCAACTGTTCGCGCATGTTCAGGCGGCGGATGAAGTGGGTGGGGATGCCGATGTGGGCGAGGCGCGTGAACACGTACTCGCTGATGCGGTTGTTGATCACGCCCTTGCCATTGATCGTGCCGCGCTTCTGCGCGTTGAACGCGGTGGCATCATCCTTGAAGTACTGGATGATCGTGCCCGGTTCGGGGCCTTCGTAAAGGATCTTGGCCTTGCCTTCGTAGATCTGGCGGCGACGAGACATCATCGTGTTTCCTGCGCGGCGCCGGGCGTTAAGTCCCGGCCGGAATTACAAAACCCCGGCAGCGGTGGAGACGAATCCATCGCAAGCGCCGGGGCGTTCTTCCGGCCCATAGGCCAACATGGGCCAAAGTGCAATTGCAGGCGCGGCTGCAATGGAGCCTTGCACGGCAGGGCGCTGGAATGGTGCGGCAGGGGGCGCTAAACCATCGGGCGAAGGAGATTTTGCCGATGACTGCCGATGCCGCCCGGACCGATACGATTGCCCTGATGCAGCGCTACTACAGTGCGTTCAATGCAGGTGACTGGCAGGGGATGCTCGATTGCCTGAGCGATGACGTGGCGCACGATATCAACCAGGGCGAGCGCGTGGTGGGCAAGGCGGCGTTTGCGCAATTCCTTGGGCACATGGAGCGTTGCTACAAGGAGCGGCTGGAGGACATCGTGCTGATGGCAAGCGACGATGGCAAGCGCGGCGCAGCGGAATTTGTGGTGCATGGCGCGTATCTTTCGACCGACGAGGGGCTGCCGGAGGCGAGCGGGCAGACTTATGTGCTGCCGGCGGGAGCGTTTCTGGCCATCGAGGGCGGCAAGATCGCGCGGCTGACGATGTATTACAATCTGGCCGACTGGACCAAACAGGTCGTCGGGTGATGGCGGTTGAGGTTCGGCCTCTGACCGGGAGCGAGATTGCGGGGGCGCTGGAAGATCTGGCGCAACTGCGGATTACCGTGTTTGCGGCCTATCCCTACCTCTATGATGGTGATGCGGCTTACGAGGCGGAATATCTGGCCGAATATGCCGCTGCGCCCGATGCGGTGCTGGTGGCGGCGTTTGACAGGGCGCGGATCGTGGGGGCGGCGACGGCGGCGCCGATGATGCACCAGAAGGCCGAGTTCCGCAGCCCCTTCGAGGCGCGGGGGATCGATACCGCGCGGTTATTTTACTTTGGCGAGAGTGTGCTGCTGCCTGAATATCGCGGGGCGGGTATCGGCCATGCGTTCTTCGATCAGCGCGAGGCGCAGGCACGCGCCTGCGGGGCGAATGCGGCGTGCTTTGCGGCGGTGGTGCGGGGGGAGGATCACCCCGCGCGGCCTGCGGATTATGCGCCGCTCGATGCGTTCTGGGCGAAGCGGGGCTATGCGGTGGTGCCGGGATTGACCACGGAACTGGCGTGGAAAGAGCATGGGTGTGAGGCGGAGCGGGTGAACGTGATGCAGTACTGGATGCGGTGGTGGTGAGTTCGTTTTGTTCGCCTGTCGGCGAATGCCCACCCCCGACCCCTCCCGCCTGCGGGAGGGGGGAAGAAAGGGAACGCTATCCCGCCTGCGAGAGGAGCGAATGACGCGGTTTGTGGTTGCCGCCGCGCAGTATCCCATTGACCTGCTGGACAGCTGGGACGCTTATGAGGCCAAGCTGACGCGCTGGGTGGGCGAGGCGGCTGCGGCCGGGGCAGCGCTGGCGGTGTTTCCCGAATATGGGGCGATGGAGCTGGCCAGCCTTGATCGGGCGACGATGGGCGATCTGGCGGGGTCGATCGAGACGGTTTCAGCGCTCTTGCCGCGCGTGGATGCGTTGCATCGTGCGCTGGCGGTGCGGACGGGAATGCACATTCTGGCGGCCTCTGCGCCACGCATGGATAGCGATGGTCACACCCGCAATACGGCGCGCCTGTTTGCGCCCAATGGCAAGTGCGGCGTGCAGGACAAGCTGGTGATGACCCGGTTCGAGCGTGAGCAATGGCATATTGCTGCGGGCGCAGCGCTGCGGGTGTTCGACACGGCGCTCGGCCGGATTGCGGTAAACATCTGTTATGACAGCGAGTTTCCGCTGTTGGCGCGGGCCTGTGTTGAGGCGGGTGCGCAAGTGCTGCTGGTACCTTCGTGCACCGATACGCTCCGTGGCTACTGGCGCGTGCGGATCGGCGCGCAGGCCCGTGCGCTGGAGGGGCAGTGCTATGTGGTGCAGGCGCCGACCGTGGGCGAGGCGGCGTGGTCTCCGGCAGTGGACGAGAACCGGGGTGCTGCGGGGGTCTATGGCCCGCCTGATTTCGGGATACCGGAGGACGGTGTGCTGGCGGTGGGCATCGAGGGGGCGGCGCAGTGGGTTTTCGCTGAAATCGATACCACGCTGGTTGCGGATCTTCGCGCCGAGGGCGCGGTGCTGAATGTGCGGCATTGGGGGGAGCAGCCGGGGGCGGTTGCCTTGCCGCCGGTGGAGGTCGTGGATTTGCGGTAGAGTGTTTCGCGCAGAGACGCGGAGAAGAAAGAGAGACGCGGAGGAGTTGCGTTTGCGGCGAAGCCGCCTTGGTGGCTTGGCGTTGCGGAATACGCAGGCCGGGGAATTGGAAAGCGGCTTCGCCGCTGGCGCGTCATCTCTGCGTCTCCCTTCTCCTCTGCGTCTCTGCGAGAAACCAATTTCCCCACCCTCCGCCGGAAACAGCGTCACACGGGGTTCCCATCCCGCCCAAGCTCCGGCTAAGACAGATATTCGTTACGAGGGAAACCATCTGCCATGTCGCTTGATGCCGCCGAACAGGTCCACCGGCAATTCCTGGAGGCGCTGGAGAGCGGGACGGCACGGCGGCGGTCGAACCTTGGACTGAAGGACGTCGGGTTGGCTACTGACAGGGCGGCAGCGTTGTTCCGCTCGCAAGCCCTGTCGCGCCAACTGGACCGGGTGAGCCGCAAGCTGCAGGCGCGGGGCGAGGGGTTCTATACCATCGGATCATCGGGTCATGAGGGCAACGCGGTGCTGGCCGAAGTGCTGCGCACCGATGACATTGCGTTCCTGCACTACCGCGATGCCGCATTCCAGATCCACCGCGCGCATCGGGTGCCGGGCGAGAATCCGGCGTGGGACATGCTGCTGAGCTTTACCGCCAGCATGGATGATCCGATTTCGGGCGGGCGGCACAAGGTGCTGGGATCGAAACGCCTGTTCATTCCGCCGCAGACGTCGACCATCGCCAGCCATCTGCCCAAGGCCGTGGGGGCGGCGTTTTCCATCGGCATTGCACGGCGGATGGGGTTTGAAGGCACGGTGCTGGCCAAGGATGGCGTGGTGCTGTGCAGCTTTGGCGATGCCAGCGCCAACCATTCGACCGCGCTGGGGGCGATCAACACCGCGTGCTGGGCGGCGTTTCAGGGCACGCAGATGCCGATCATTTTCCTGTGCGAGGACAATGGCATCGGCATTTCCACGCGCACCCCGCCGGGCTGGATTGCGGCGAACTTTTCCACGCGTGCCGGGCTGACTTATATCGCGTGTGACGGGTGCGACCTGATTGACACGTATGCTGCGGTCAAGCGTGCCGAGGAGGTGGCACGGCGCGAGCGCAAGCCCGTGTTCCTGCACATGCAGACGGTGCGGCTTTACGGCCATGCCGGGAATGATGTGCAACTGGCCTATCGCAGCAAGGACGAAGTGCGCGCCGAGGAAGCGCGTGATCCTTTGCTGGCCAGCGCGGCGCTGCTGATCGAGGAAGGGGTGATGACGGCGGCGGAAGTCCGCGCGGCTTATGACGAGATCGAGGCCACGCTGGAGCGGCAGGTGGAGCTGGCCATTGCGCGGCCCAAGCTGCCCGATGCAGCGGCGGTGATGGCGAGCATCGTCCCGCCGAAGCGCGAGGGGGTGGAGCGCCCGCTGGCCTCCGCATCGGACCGTGCGGCGCTGTTTGCCGATGATGCGGGCGCGATGGACAAGCCGCAGCATATGGCCAAGCTGATCAGCTGGGCGCTGGCCGATCTGCTGTTACAATATCCGAGCGCCGTGGTGTGTGGCGAGGATGTGGGGCCGAAGGGCGGGGTCTATGCCGTCACGCAAAAGCTGCATGCGCGGTTCGGGTCGGCGCGGGTGATCAACACTTTGCTGGATGAGCAGGCCATTCTGGGGCTGGCGATTGGCGCTGCACACAACGGGTTGCTGCCGCTGCCGGAGATCCAGTTCCTCGCCTATGTCCACAATGCCGAGGACCAGATCCGGGGGGAGGCGGCGACATTGTCGTTCTTTTCGGGTGGGCAGTTTACCAATCCCATGGTCGTGCGGATTGCGGGGCTTCCGTATCAGAAGGGGTTCGGCGGGCACTTCCACAACGACAATTCGCTGGCGGTGTTTCGCGATATTCCCGGCGTGGTGCTGGCCGTGCCATCGAACGGGCGCGATGCGGTGGCGATGCTGCGCGAATGCGTGCGGCTGGCGCATGAGGAGCAGCGTGTGGTCGTGTTTGTGGAGCCGATTGCGCTCTACATGACACGCGATCTGCACGCGCCGGGCGATGGGGTGTGGGCCAGCGTCTACCAGCCGCCGGGTGAAGGCATGATTGGCTTTGGCGAGATCGGGGTAGCCGGGGATGGGACGGACCTTGCCTTGGTGACATATGGTAACGGGTTCTATTTGTCGTTGCAGGCGCAGAAACTGTTGGCCGAGCTGGGTGTGAATGTGCGCGTGATCGATCTGCGCTGGCTGGGGCCGGTGAACGAGGAGGCTGTGATCGAGGCAGTTGCGCCGTGTTCGCGTGTGTTGGTGGTGGACGAATGCCGGATAACCGGCGGGCAGAACGAGGCGCTGATGGCGCTTTTGGCTGAGCGTGTGCCGGATAAGGCGATTGCGCGGATGGCGGCGGAGGACAGTTTCATCCCGCTGGGGCGGGCGGCGACACACACTTTGCCGAGCCGGGATGGGATTGTGGCCAAGGCTTTGGCGATGATGGGGATTTGAGGGTTCTTCTCCAAATCCCGCTCATGCTGAGCCTGTCGAAGCATCGGGCGCTGTGCGGGCGTCCTTCGACAGGCTCAGGACGAGCGGGGTTTGTGCTTCGGGCTTTGGGGTATGGGGCTGCACCACCCCCCAGCCCCTCCTCTGAAGAGGAGGGGGAGAAACGAGGGCTGACTCCCTCCCCTAAAGAGGAGGGGGAGAGGTTGGGAATTTTGCACAGACCCCGCTCATGCTGAGCTGGTCGAAGCATCAAGCGCTGTGCGAGGGTCCTTCGACAGGCTCAGGACGAGCGGGGTTTGTGCTTCGGGCTTTGGGGTATGGGGCTGCACCACCCCCCGGCCCCCTCCTCTGAAGAGGAGGGGGAGAAACGAGGGCTGACTCCCCGCTCTGGAGAGGAGGGGGAGAGGTTGGGGATTTTGCACCAACCCCGCTCATGCTGAGCTTGTCGAAGCATCAAGCGCTGTGCGAGGGTCCTTCAACAGGCTCAGGACGGGCGGGGTGGGGAACCTGCTCATAGCCTTAAGTGCAGTGGGGGTACTGGCGGGTGCAGATCAGCCTTAAAGGACTGGACATCGTGTCACGTAACATGTTCTTTTTTGGGCTGGAGTAGGGGACATTTCTGAGCGAATCTGCCCAGAAGGCCCGGCCAAAAAGGTTTTGTGATCGCGTGATTCAGCCATCTGTTTTGTTCGTTTGCCTTGGAAACATTTGCCGTTCGCCTCTGGCCGAAGCGGCACTGCGCGCGCGGGCTGTGGCGGCGGGGGTGGCGATTACCATTGATTCTGCCGGAACCGGGGATTGGCATGCGGGCAGCCCGCCCGATCCGCGCGCGATTGCGCTGGCGCGCAACAACGGCATCGACATTTCCACCTATCGTGCGCGGCAGGTGACCGAGGCGGATTTCCAGAAGTTCGGCCACATCTTTGCGCTTGATCCGCAGAACCTGAAAGACCTGCGCCGCATCGAACCTTCGCGCCATGCTGCTGAAGTGCGGCTGCTGATGGACCTTGTGCCAGGGCGCAAGGGGACGGCGGTGATGGACCCCTATTACGGCGATGAGCAGGAGTTTGAAGAAGCCTGGGCCGATGTCTGTGCCGCCGCTGATGCGCTGGTGAAGCGCTTCCGCTAAGCTGGGTCAGAACACGGCGTGATCGCCGCGTTCGGCGCTGGCGGTGCCATCGATTATGGCGCGGTAGTAATCGAACAGCGTTTCTGTGCCGGTTGAAGGCGTGGCCGCTGCATCATATTGCCCGGTGGCTGGATCAAGCACGAGCATGGATTCGCTGGCATAGTAGCGGCCGATGCGCGCGAGTTCAGCCTTGGTGGCAAGGCCGGGGATGACCTTGCCGAACAGGCCCAGCGCTCCGCCGATGGTGTCGAGCAACGCCAGCGGAACCGAGCGGAAGCGGGGTGGTTTGTTCAGCATCGCAAACAGCGCTTCGCCCTGCTGGCGGGGGGTGACTGCATCGCCGGGGCCGCCGATGGGCAGGATGCGGTTCCAGCGGGTTTCGTCGGCGATGCAGGCGGTGATGAATTCCGCCAGATCGCGGTCGCTGATCGGTTTGCAGGCGGTCAATTCGCCATCGCCGAAGATCAGGAACGGGCGGCCGGTGCGCACGCGTTCGATCTGGCCCGACAGCGATTTGAAGAAAGCGGTGGGGCGCACGATGCTGTAGCGCAGGCCCGAGGCGGTGAGGGCGGCTTCGAACGCCAGTTTGGCATGCTGGAACGCCAGCAGCGGCTTTTGCACGCAGATGGCCGAGAGCAGGATGAAATGGTCTGCGCCTGCGCGCTGGGCGGCGTTGAGCAGGTGCAGGTTGGCGGCATGATCGACTGCCCATGCGTCTGCCGGGACGCCGGTGCGTGAGGCGATGCAGGAAATGACCACGTCGCATGGCCCGAGGGTAAGATCGGGGGCAAGACTGGCCTCGACCACTGTCGTCCCGGCAAGCGCGGCGGCGTGCTTGGCCGCTGATCCGGGACGGACGATGCAGGTGACGGCGTGGCCGTGCCGCAGCAGCGCGGCCACCGTGGCGCGGCCAATCGTGCCGGTGGCTCCGGCCACGATTGCGCGCCTTGGTGGCCGGTTTGCCGCTATGCTTATGCTGTCTGTCATCACCGTTCAGTGTGCCAGAACGCGGTGCAGGAGCAAGTCTCGCAGTCAGACTGGTGCGTGGTGGTGGACCAGTGCGTGCAGGGCTTCGGGCACGGCGGGATCATCGATGGTGGGCGGGGTGATCCATTCTTCGCCATTGACGATCTTGCGCAGCAGGTTGCGCAAGATCTTGCCCGAGCGAGTCTTGGGCAGGCCCTTGGCGATATAGGCGGTCTTGAGCGCGGCGACTGCGCCGAGTTCCGCGCGCACGGCGGCGATGACGCGGCGTTCCAGCGTATCGTCGGCTTCGAAGCCTGCGCGCGGGACGACGAAGGCGATGGGGACCATGCCCTTGATCGCATCGTCCGCGCCGATCACCGCGCATTCGGCCACGCCATCGGTGGCCGCGACGATCTGCTCCATCTGCCCGGTGGAGAGGCGGTGGCCCGCGACGTTTATGATATCGTCGGTGCGGCCCATGATGTGGACGAAGCCTTCATCATCAACAAAGCCTGCATCGCCGGTTTCATAGTAACCATCGAAGGTGGCGAAGTTCTTCGCGTATCCGGCATGGTTGTTCCACAAGGTGCGGAATGCGCCGGGGGCGAGCGGGGTTTTGATGGCGACCGATCCGCTCTGGCCAGCGGGCAGGGGATGGCCTGCTTCATCAAGGATGGCAAAGGCATAGCCGGGGACGGGGAAGCCGGCGCTGCCACGTTTGCGGCGCACGTCTCCCAGTGCAAAGCACGAGGCGGTGGCGGGCCAGCCCAGTTCGGTCTGCCACCAGTGATCGATCACCGGCAGACCGGACTTGTCCTCAAGCCAGCCGATGGTGTCAGGATCGGCGCGTTCGCCCGCAAGGAATACCGCCTGACACTGGCCCGTGCCGATTTCGGCGAGGAAGGCGGCGTCCGGGTCTTCCTTGCGGATCGCGCGTATGGCGGTGGGGGCGGTGAAGAAGGTCTTCACGCCATGGCGGGCAATTACGCGCCAGAATGTGCCGGGATCGGGCGTGCCGACGGGCTTGCCTTCGAACAGCACCGTCGTCGCGCCGACCAGCAGCGGGGCGTAGACGATGTAGCTGTGGCCCACGACCCACCCCACGTCCGAGGCGGCCCAGAACACATCGCCCGCGCCGATGCCGTAGATGTTGGTCATCGACCATGCGAGCGCGACGGCATGGCCACCATTTTCGCGCACCACGCCTTTGGGTGTGCCAGTCGTGCCGGAGGTGTAGAGGATATAGAGCGGATCGTCCGAGGCGAGCGCTGCGGGGGCGGGCACAGGGTCGGTCCCGGTGGCGGCGCGCAGGGTGTCCCAATCCAGATCGCGCGGGCCTCCCATATCGGCTCGCAACTGATCACGCTGAAACAGCACAACGCGTTCGACCTGATGGTGGGCCAGCGTGAGCGCTTCATTGACCATCGGCTTGTAGGCCAAGGTGCGGCTGCCCTCGATGCCGCACGATGCGGTGAGCAGGACCTTGGGCGTGGCATCGTCAATCCGCTTGGCCAGTTCGAGCGGGGCAAAGCCGCCGAACACCACCGAATGGATCGCACCCAGCCGCGCGCAGGCGAGCATGGCGAAGACCGTTTCGGGGATCATCGGCATGTAGAGGATCACGCGGTCGCCCTTGCTGACGCCCAGCGCGGAAAGCATGGCGGCAACGCGGCCGGTCTCTTCGAGAAGTTCGGAATAGGTGATGCGGCGGACCGTATCGGTGACCGGGCTGTCATAGATCAGCGCCACCGCATCCCCGCGACCCGCCGCTACATGGCGGTCAAGGCAATTGGCGCAAGTGTTGAGCGCGCCACCGGGGAACCAGCCTTGCGCATCGCTGAAGGTGGCTGACGGTTGCACGGCCCAGTCAATCGCCGTGGCCGCTTCGCCCCAAAAGGCGTCTCGGTTGGCGGTGCTGGATTGCCATGCTTGGGTATAGGCTTCGCTCATGTCCCTATTCCATTCTCGATATTGGCTGGCGCAGTCATCTGCGGGGAGGCACTTGTGCGCCAGCCAGACTTTGGCGGGCGGCCCCGGTTGACCCGGAGCGCGCCGCCTTGGTCATTGGCTTCAATCGATGCTGCGCTTGTACGTTTCCGGCAGGAAGAACAGGCCGAACACGCAGGTGGCAGCGGCGACGATCACCGGATACCAGAAGCCGTAGTAGATATCCCCGTTGGCCGCGACCATGGCAAAGCCGATGGCCGGAAGCAGGCCGCCGAGCCAGCCGTTGCCGATGTGGTAGGGCAGGCTCATCGAGGAATAGCGGATACGGCTGGGGAACAGTTCGACCAGCATGGCCGCAATCGGGCCATAGACCATGGTCACCAACAGCACGAGGTAGAACAGGATCGCCACGACCAGCGGCTTGTTGATCTGATCGGGGTCAGCCGCGGCGGGATAGCCGACTTTGGCAAGATCGCCGGTGACCTGCTTGGTGAAGGCGGCGATGGCGGCTTTCTTTTCGTCACCGGTCACTGTGGCCGGATCGGGCGCGGTCAGCGTCATGCCGCCGATCTGTACCGAGGCCAGCGTGCCTGCGGGCGCTTCGACGTTTTCGTAGTTTACTGCCGCCTTGGCCAGGGCGTTCTTCACGATGTCGCAGCTGGTGGTGTCAAACTTGTTGCCGCCCACCGGATCGAACTGTGATGAACATTCGGCGGCATCGGCAGTCACTTTGACCGGCGCGGTGGCAAGGGCGCTGGCAAGGGCCGGGTTGGCGGCCACGGTCAGGATCTTGAACGCGGGGAACAGGGTGAGTGCGGCCAGTGCGCAGCCGGTGAGGATGATCTTCTTGCGGCCGATCTTGTCCGACAGCCAGCCGAAGAACAGGAAGAACGGGGTGGCCAGCGCCAGCGCGATGATGATCAGCATATTGGCGGTAAGGCCATCGACTTTCAGCATCTTTTCAAGGAAATACATCGCATAGAGCTGCCCTGTGTACCAGACCACGGCCTGGCCCGCGATGGCGCCGAAGAACGCGATCAGCACGATCTTGACGTTGCCCCATTCGCCAAAGGCTTCACGCAACGGGCGCTTGGACGATGTGCCTTCGTCTTTCATCTTCTGAAACACCGGCGATTCATGCAGTTTCAGGCGCAGCCATAGGCCGATGGCGAGGAACAGGCCCGAAAGCAGGTAGGGAATGCGCCAGCCCCAGTCCTTGAACGCTTCCTCGCCCACGCCGGTGACCGGCGAGCGCACGAGGATGACGATCAGCAGCGCCATGGCAAGGCCCGCCGTGGCGGTGATCTGGATCCAGCTGGTGTAAAGCCCGCGCTTGTTGGCAGGGGCGTGTTCGGCAACATAAGTCGCCGCGCCGCCATATTCGCCGCCAAGGGCAAGGCCCTGGAACATGCGCAACACCACCAGCATGATCGGCGCGGCAACGCCCGCAGTTTCATACGTGGGCAGGCAGCCGACGAGGAACGTGGACAGGCCCATCACCAGCAGCGTGACGATGAAAGTATAACGCCGCCCCACGATATCGCCGATTGCGCCGAACACCAGCGCGCCGAATGGGCGGACGATGAACCCGGCGGCAAAGACCAGCAGCGCCATGATGAATGACGTGGTGGGGTTCAGCCCGGTCAGGAACTTGGCCGCGATGATCGCGGTCAGCAGACCATAGAGGTAGAAATCATACCATTCGAACACCGTGCCCAGTGACGATGCGGTAATGATCAGTTTTTCGTTGTGCTTGACCGGCTCTTTTATCGGCACGGTGCCTTCAAAACTTGCCATCGGGGCCTCTCCCTTGTTTTAGAACGTATACTTCGCGGCCATTTCGACGCGATCCATTGTGCCGACCAGTCCGCTGGCAACCTCGCGCACGGCATGGCGGTATTCGATCCCGAAATCGAGATTGCGCACCGGCGACCAGAACAGGTTGCCGGCAACGCTCCACGCCTCGACATTGGCAAGCCCGGGTTGCGGGATGCTATCGGGATAATCGGCGTGCTGATAGCCCGCCATGAAGGTGGAGCGCAGCTTGTCGGTCCAGCCCAGCTTGACCGAGGCCCAGCCCGAGACGTTGCCGATCAGGTTGAGCCGGTCAGCAATGGCGCGGTCATAGATGGCATCGGGGACAAAGCCGACGGTGAAGTACCGCCCGATGCCGCGCCCAGCGGCACCCATGAAGCGCACATCGTGCCGGTTATCAGGCCCGAACATGATCTTGCCGCCGACCGTAGCGCCCCAGCCCAGTGCGTTGTCACCCGCCCCTGCGCTGTGCACCGACACACTGCGAACAAGGCCTGCGACGTGCAGTTCGGTGGTCTTGTTCCGGAAGGCCAGTTTGGCAATCAGATCAGGCATGCGATCCTGATCGTTATCAACCATCGCAGCCGAGGTGGAGGTGATTGTTTCGGTCTGCGGATTTTCTGCCGCCAGATAGAGGTCCAGCCCCTCACTCAAAGGCTGGCGATATTGCACCATCATCTGCCGCACGAAGATCGAGCCGTCCATCGGGCCAACGAAATCGGTGCTTTCGGGCAAGTGCGCCGGGTTCTGGAACGTGGTCCATTCCTGCCCGATCAGCAGATTGCCATAGCTGATGAACCCGCGCCGGAACGTGGGGGTATAGGCATTGGTCGCGCGCTGTGCGCCCAGCGGGGCAGCGGCCAGGGCAAAGTCAAACTCGACGTGGCCTTTCAGCGCCTTGCCCGCAACCGGAGTGCTGGTGGAGAAGAACAGCCGTGTCTGGCGCGCATGGCCGATCACATCGGTGCTGGCCGCGCCGCCGACCGGGATCTGCTGCGGCAGGAAGAATTCCTTGCCGAGTGATCCGCCCGCCAGTTCGCCATTGCCAAAGCGCGTTACGCTGCCGACGACTTTGACAAAGCCGCCCATCTTCCACGTGGTGCCGCCAACCTTGAAACCATCGGGCTGCGGGGTTGCCTCGATCACGGCAAGCTTGGCCGCAGCGGCATCGGCCTTGGTTTCAGCCGCGCGGGCGATGGTCAGCGCTTGGGCGGCTTCGGTGGTGCTGGCCGCAGCACGATCTGCGCGGGCCTGCTGAAGATCGGCCTTCATCGCGCTCATTTCGGCTTCAAGGCGCAGCAACCGCGCTTCCAGTTCCGCCTCGCGGCTGGTTGGCGCAGCAGCCAGCGCCAGCACTGGCACGCTCAAACTGGTTGCAGCAAGGAGCAAGGACAGCTTCCTTGCAAATGATCCTGACATATCCCTCTCCCGGTGTGCGCAATTCGCACTTTCCGGGATTCAGGCTGACGCAATTGGGCAGGCGCAACTAGCGGGCGATTGGTCTGAGATATCCGACCAAAGTCTCAAAGCCTGTCTGAGGTGGGCCTGTCTGCGGTTTTGCGCAACATGCAGAACGGGGCAGGGCTTGCCGATCTTGCGCTGTCAGATAAGCTGCATCGGCGGAGCAGGGCGTTGAAGGGTGGCGCGCGGCCTGCTGGGGGAGCGATGTGAGCGAGACAATCCTGATTGCCGATGATCATCCGTTGTTCCGTCAGGCGCTGATGCTGGCGGTGGCCAATGTTGCGCCCGGTGCGCGCGTGGTTGAGGCCGGAACGCTGACCGCCGCCGCACGCGCGGCCAGCGATGCGGCCGACCTGAAACTGATCATGCTCGATCTGAAAATGCCCGGTGCCATCGGCTATTCGGGGATCGCGCTGCTCCATGCAGAGCGGCCCGATGTGCCGATCCTGGTGGTATCGAGCGCGGAAGGGGCTAATGTTGCCGAAGAAGCCCGTGCGTTTGGTGCGGTGGGTTTCTTGCGCAAGGATGTGGACCTTGCCCGGATCGAAGATGCGATCCGGGTGGCGCTGGGCGGGCAGGCTGCCGCCGTGCCCAGCACCGAGCCGGTTGAGCAGGTGCGCCGCGAGGTGGCGGGGCTGACGCCCACGCAGCTGAAAGTGCTGCTCGAAGTGCTGGATGGCAAGCTCAACAAGCAGATCGCATTTGATCTGGGCATGAGCGAGGCGACCGTGAAGGCGCACATGACCGCAATCATGCGCAAGCTGGACGTGCAAAACCGCACGCAGGCCGCGCTTATTGCGCGCTCACTCGGGCTCGACCTGCGCGGTTGAGGGCACGGCCGCACTGGCCAGAAACACGGCGAGGGCAGCAGGATCGGCTGGTTTTACGAACAAGGGCACGCGCCGCATGTGCAGCCGGTTGCGCAAGGCCGCGCCGCCTTCGGCACTGACCATCGCGATCACCAGCGCCGGATTGCGCTGCCGCGCCTGATCGATCAGCCGCAGCCCGTCCTCGCCCTGATCGAGGTGATAGTCGGCCAGCAGCACATCGACATCGGCCACATGCGCCAGCGCTTCTGCAATGGTGCGCACGCCGATGGCGTGATGGCCAAGGCCTGTGATCATCGCCACTGAAGCATCGACGATGTCCTGTTCGTTATCGACCACCAGCACCCGCACGGGCCGGGTCTGCCCGGCATCTGCAACAGGCATTGGCAGCACGGCGCGGCTTTCGGGCATGGCGTGCGCGGGCAGGGACACGCTGAACCGGCTGCCGCGCCCTTCGTGTGAGGCAAGGGTGATGCGAGCATCGAGCAGCCGCGCGATGCGCTCGACAATGGCAAGGCCCAGCCCCAGCCCTTCGGCCTCCACCGCGCCGATCCGGGTGAATTCGCCAAAAATCTCGCGCTGCCGGTGCGCCGGAATGCCCACGCCGCTGTCGATCACATCAATGCGCAAGTCGGCCCCGCGCTGCCGCACGCCAATCACCACGCCGCCTTGCGGGGTATAGCGCAGCGCATTGGTCAGCAGGTTCTGCACGATGGAGCGCAGCAGGCCGGGATCGGTCCACACCGCGCCGCGCAACGGGCCGGTGCGCAAGGCGAGGCCCTTTTCTTCGGCCAGCGGGCGCAGTGTTTCCACCAGTTCGCCAATCAACGGGGCCAATTCGACCGGTTCGGGGCTAGGCTGAATGCCGCCCGCGTCCAGCTTGGAAATATCGAGCAGCGCGCGCAGCAAAGCTTCGGCGGACAGGATCGACCGGTCGATCCGTCCGGCTAGTTGCTTGTCCCGCCCTTCCAGATTGCGGTCCAGCGCCGAGGTGAACAGCCGCGCGGCGTGGAGCGGTTGCAGCAGATCGTGGCTGGCAGCGGCCAGGAAGCGGGTCTTTTCCTGCGTGGCGGCGGCAAGGCGCTGGTTCACTTCGCTCAATTCGCTGGTGCGGGCGGCGACGCGCTGTTCCAGCCCTTCGAGCGTGCGGTTCAACTCGGCCCGGACGCGTGCCTCTTCGGTAATATCGGTGAACGAGGTAAGGTATCCGCCGCCCGGCATCGGCCCGCCTACCGATTTGATCACGCGGCCATCGGCGTGGCTACGCTCGGATTCATAGGCCCGGCGTGCGCGCAAGTGATTGAGCCGCTTGTCCACTTCTGCCTCAACCGGGCTGGCAAAGTTGCCGCGCGCCACATTGAAGCGGATCAGATCGGCAATCGGCACGCCCACCCGCACCAGCCCGGGCGGATAGCCGAACAGATCGACATAGCGCGCATTCCACGCCACCAGATTGAGATCGGCATCGATCACGCTGACGCCCGATTGCAGATTTTCGAACGTTGCGGCCAGCAATTGGCGCGAAAAGCCCAGCGATTGGCCCCCTTCATCCAGCAGCCGCGTGACATCGTCCACGGTCATCCGCCCGCCCGCCAGTGCCGATGCTACCAGTGCGCGCGCGGATGAACTGCCCACCACGCCCGAGATCAACTCACGCGCCAGGGCGGCGGCCTGCCGGTCCACCGGCAGGGCGTGGCGTGCGGGCGGAAAGACTTGCGCTGCGCGTTCCTGCCCCACAAAGCGGGCGGTCAGCACGGCCAGATCGCCCAATGTTCCGGCTCCGCGCCCGCCGGTGAGCAACTTTGCGCTGCGCGGCTTGGCCCCTTTGCGGGCGCGCACCAGCGCCAGTACGGCAAGGTTGGCGGCAAGGCTCCAGCCCACGCCATGCACCAGCGGGGTGGCGTTGCCGATGCCCAGTAGACGCACCGGATCGGCCAGCGTGCCCTCCAGCCAGACCAGCACCGGGCGCGGCAGGATCGGCGGCAGGGCGAGGGTATAGAGCCACAGCGCAAGCCCCGTCAGCAGGCTGGCCCGCGCGGCCACGGGATCGTGTCCGGGCGATGACAGGCCCAGCAGCAAGTGCGGCACGAACTGCACCATCGCGGCAAAGGCCACCAGCCCGATGGACGCCAGCGAGCGCGAGGGATCGACCAGCAAGGCCCAGAGCAGCGAGAGTCCAACGATCCCGACTATGGCCGCGCGCCGCACGTTCAGCATGCGGCGGCCCAGCTCTCCTGCTTGCGCGCCGCTTTCGTTGCGCAGCACCGCCGGGAAGATCAGATCGTTCGATACCATGATGGCCAGCGCCGTGGCATCGACGATCACCATCGCCGCGCCCGCGCTGATCCCGCCCAGCAGCGCCACCACCGCGATAGGACCGAACCCGGCGCTGCCCGGAAGCAGCAGCACAAACCGATCAGGCGATGTGCCTGCGGGCAGTGCCACTAGCCCTGCCAGCGCAATCGGCACGACCAGCCCGGCCATGGCGAGGATATAGACCGCCAGCCCCACCCGCGCGCGCGGCAGATCGCGCGAGGAGTGCGCCTCGGCCAGCCCCATATAGAACTGGCGCGGCAGCACGATGATCGCAAAGGCCGAAATCAGCGCGATCACGAAAGTTTCGAGCGTCACATGATCGGGCGCGAACTGGCGGCTGATGGTGCGGGTGGCGCTGGCCAGCGTGGCCGCATCGGCCTGTATCAGAACGACCACGGCCACCAGCCCGACCAGCGTGAGCGACACCAGCTTTATCAGCGATTCCAGTGCGATGGAAAAGACAAGCCCTTCGCTGCGTCCGGCAATTTCATAACGCCGCGCACCAAACAGGATCGCAAACAGCGCCAGCACTACAGCGCTGCCGATCATCACCGGCACCGCCACATTCTGCGCTGACGATGCGGCAATGGCCGTGCCGATCGATCGCAATTGCAGCGCGATATAGGGCACCGTTCCGCACAGCGCGATCACGGTGATGATGCGCGCCACGCCCGGATCGTGGCCAAAGCGGGCGGCGATAAAATCGGAGATGGTCGATGCCCGCTCGCGCTGCACCTCTTCGGCCAGCCGCGCAAAGAACGCAGGCGCCGCCAAAAGGAATAGCGCCGGGGCCAGATAGATGGGCAGATAGTTCCACCCCTCGCTAACCGCGGTGCCGACCGCGCCATAGAACGTCCAGCTTGAGCAATAGACGCCCAGCGCCAGCGTATAGGCCCCATGCCGCCAGCGTGGCTTTGCTCGCCAGCGAAAAGCCCCCCGCTCAATCGCCGCCGCCACGCCAAACAGCACCGCAAAAAGCGCCAGCGCCAGCATTGACGTCATCAGGCCTGCCAGTTCAGCACTCATGCCAATATCGGTGCCCCCGCAATTGCCGCAGAATGGACTGCACCAGCGACCACAGCAAGGGCCAAACTTGCCACTGTCTTCTCAACCACTACGCAAACACGCGTGGGTTTCCCTAAGCCAAACATCAAATCGCGTTGACTATAAATTCAGCCCTGACCGCGTGTTCAGGGAGTTTTTCAATGCCGTCGAAATCCGCTTGGATTCAAAATCTGCGCTTTTCAAGCAAGATCACAGGCTTTGTGATCGTGTCCTTGCTGTTGCTTGCGCTGGCGACGGTCGTTGTCATGCAATTCGTGCTGACATCCGAAGCTGCCCGCGATGCGCAGGAGCGTCAGGAAACCAACATGCGGGTCGCCTGGGATGTGCTGCACCAGTACGGAACTGGCTTTTCCGAGCGTGACGGCAAGCTCTATATCGGTGATCGCAGTCTTGATGGGTTCTACGAGCCGGTCGATCGGGTCAAAACGCTGGTCGGTGGCACTGCGACAGTGTTTCACCTCGACACCCGGATCACCACCAACGTCAAGAAGCCCGATGGATCGCGCGCTGTTGGCACCAAGCTTACCGACGAAGCGGTGCGCGATGCCGTGCTGGTGCGCGGTGTGCCGTTTCGGGGGCAAGCGGACATCCTCGATGTGCCTTATTTCACCGCCTACGATCCGATCAAGGATCGCAACGGCAAGGTGATCGGGGTGCTCTACACGGGCATCCCCAGGGCGGAGTTTCTTGCCGGGGTCAACGATGCCATGCTGACGATTGCGCTGGTCAGCCTGATCGTCACGGCTTTGGTAGGCTTTGTCGCCTACATGTTCCTCAACCGCACTTTTTCGCCGCTGAGCCAGCTGTGCGCGCTGCTTGACCGGTTGCGGCAGGGCGAGACGGCTTTCTCGATCGAGGGCGTCCAGCGCCAGGACGAGATTGGCACCATTGCCCGCGCGATCTCGGCCTTCCGTGAGGCAACGATTGCCCGGGAGCGCGATCAGGCGACGCAGCGCGAAGTTGTGGCGGAAATCGGCAAGAGCCTTGGCGAACTGGCCGAGGGCAATCTGACCGTGGAAATCACCGCTGCATTCCCCGAGGCATACGAACCCATTCGCCGCGATTTCAACCGCGCGACCGGGGCATTGGCCGCCGCGATGGCCACAGTCGTAACTTCCAGCCGTGCGATCAACACCGGCGCAGGTGAAATCAGCCAGGCCTCCGACGATCTGGCGCAGCGCACCGAGCGTCAGGCCACCAGCCTTGCTGAAACCGCGGCCGCCATGGACCAGATTACCACAGGCGTGCGCAATTCGGCGCGCAATGCGGTGCTGGCCCGCGATACCATCACTCAGACCCGGGCCGACGCGCAGCACTCTGCCGAAGTCGTCAACAAGGTGATCGAAGCGATGCGGGCAATCGAGACCGCTTCTGGCGAGATCTCGCAGATCATTTCGGTCATCGATGGCATCGCCTTCCAGACCAACCTGCTGGCGCTCAACGCCGGGGTCGAAGCGGCGCGCGCGGGCGAGGCGGGCAAGGGCTTTGCCGTGGTCGCGTCCGAAGTCCGCTCGCTGGCGCAGCGCTCGGCAGAGGCGGCCGGCGACGTCAAGACCCGCATCTCGGGTTCGGCCCAGCAAGTCGAAGGCGGCGTAAAGCTGGTCAGCCAGGCGAGCGATGCGCTGGGCCGCGTATTTGGCAGCATTGATGACATCAGCACGGCTGTCCGCACTCTTGCCGATTCAGCCGAGCAACAGTCGGACAGCCTTGAGCAGGTCAACAAGGCCGTGTCCGACATGAACATGGTAACACAGCAGAACGCCGCAATGGTGGAAGAGGCGACCGCTGCGGCGCGCAGCTTGGCCAACGAATCCGACATGCTGTCGCGCGAGATGGGGCGGTTCCACATCGGACAGGCAATGCGCCCCGATCCGGCCCCGACTGTTGCTACCGGCGCTACGGTCCAGCGTCTGGAACCTGCCCGCACGGCGCTGCGCCGCCCGCGGGCAGCCGTGGCCGCCGTCAGCAGCGCATCGGCACAGCTTGCCGTGCAGGAAAACGCCGATTGGTCGGAATTCTGACGCATCTCCGTTTGACCCTATCACCGCGAAGGACATTGCCATGAATCCGCTCGTCTTCCGGCCCCGGCACCGGGGCATGCTGAGGGCTGCCGCCATGATCGCCGCCACCGGCTTTGCCGCCCCTGCGGCGGCTGAGGAGGTGACGATCAAGCCGCTGATTGACATCCGTCTGCAGATCGAAACGCTCGATGTTGACAGCCTGCCAGAGCCTTCGGAAGCCGCCACGGTGCGCCTGCGCACAGGTGCAGAAGGCACCGCAGGGCGCTTTACCGCGCGGATCGAAGGGCAGGCCAACGTGGCGCTGGTCGATAACTACGCCGATGGCCTCAACGGCCTGACCGACCGCCCGGTGATCCCCGATCCGGAAAATCTCGCGCTTTATCAGGCCTATCTGCGCTACACCGCGCCGGGCGTGATGGCCACGGTCGGGCGGCAGGAGATCGATCTGGACGATGCGCGTTTCATCGGCACCGCGCCGATCCGCCAGAACGCCCAGAATTTCGATGCGCTGCGGGTCAGGTGGACCGGCGTCAAGAATTTGACTGTCGATGTCAGCTATGCGTGGTCGTTCCGTCCGTTCTGGGGCCGTGATGGCTTCGGTTCACGTCCTGAAGAGGTCGATGGCGACAATATCTTCGTCAACATCGCGGCCAAGACCGGAATCGGCACGCTGACGGGTTTTGCCTATGTGGTCGATCTTGATGATCCGCGCGCGCAATCGTTCCGTTTGTCGAGCCAGACTTATGGGGTGCGGCTGACCGGCACCAAAAAGCTCAAGGACGGGCTCGGCTTCGCCTATCTGGCCAGCGTTGCGCGCCAGTCTGATTCTGGCCGCAATCCCAACGATTACACCGCCGATTTTGCCGCTCTTGAAGGCACGGCGATACTGGGTGCATGGCGGCTTGGCGGAGGCTTCGAGATACTGGGCGCGGATGATGGCACGGCGTTCGCCTCGTTCCAGACACCGTTCAGTTCGGGCGTCAAATTCCTTGGCCTTGCCGGCCGCTTCCTGCCAACGCCCGCCGATGGCGTGCGCGATTACTATGGCATGGTCCACACGCAGCCCGGCAAAGTTGGGCCCTTGGCCGATGTCAACCTCAAGGCGGTGGTGCACCACTTCACCAGCGACCGGGCACTGCGCGTCTATGGCAACGAGCTTGATCTGCTGGCCAGCGGCAAATTGGGGGCAACGCTGCTGACGCTGCGCTATGCAGACTACCGCGAAGACGGCTTTTCCGCCGACACCCAGCGCTTCATGCTGCAGCTGGATTGGCGATACTGAGCGAGTTTGGTTTTACGCGATCGAGCAGGGCTGTGACCGGGATGATTGGATTCCTAATCGCGATAAGGTTATTGCAGTCGGAACGGCGTCAATTGGTCGGAAAGCGCTTTACGAGGCAGAAACAGCCTCTTGGTTGGGCGTATCGGGGAAGAAGTCGTGATACGATCGTACAAACTCCCCCAGTTTTCGTGGATCACCAACCGCTTCTTCAAGCTTTTTGATGCAGCCATCTGGCCAAGCACCTACCGTATCTTTGTCAAACTCATACCACTTTTCAAAAAGGTGGAAGAAGTTGGTTCGTAAGAGCTGGCTATTGCTGCCATTGGATAAGGCAGCGGTCATTCTCTGGAAGTTTTTGTCGGTCCCACACAGTCGCCAGAAAATTCTCAGCAATGCACGGACCGAGCCACCGTTCGCGATATCGGCTGGGCCTTCCACAAAGTGGGGATAAGAGCTTTTCTTTGCGATGAAATTCTGTATTGCGAGTCGCAAAGATACATGCATTCCCTCAATCGTGAAACTGACAGTGTCTAGTCTTGATCGCTCTGTCCACTCGACAATTTCTTCTGGAGTCACCTCTGAGTCATGGCAAAAAATCGAAAAGATATGCTGAGCATTTTTTGTTCGGTCTTGCCGATTTTTCATTAATTTCCAGATTTCGTAATTCTCTTTCCTCCAATTTATTTCCAGAATTTTTCTTTTTTCTTGTGCAAGTCTAACGCAGCGAATTTTAATTTCGGTTGATGCGTTTTTGTCGGCAAGGGCTGCTGTCAGTCGTGCAACTCCATAATCCCTGTCTTCGTCTCTCCCTGATCTTGGAAATTCTTCCTCCAAGGCTGCGCGCGCAAGGTGAAAGTTGATCCGTGCGTCCTCGTTTGCGCCTGCTGCCAATTCTGCAAGGGCTTTTGTTGTTTGAAGACACGGGTAATTTGCCATTTCTTTCGCAAATGATTTGCTCTTAGAACTGTCAGTCCACGCTTTGGTATGCTGTTCCAAGATTGTCGGGATCAACTCAGGGCGCTGCAGTTTGGCCATGGCGCTGCCAAAAGCCGTGTAGAAAGGCCACTTGGGCAGATGCTCTTGCCCTTTATCTGGATTTTGCGCTCCAAAAATATGCCTGAAAAACGCGTGAGCCAGCGTCGGATGGCGAAATACGATCTGTGGGTCCCGTTGCTGGTCAATGCCAAGCCCAAGGAATTCGCCATCCAGAAGTTCGCCAATCCTGAACAGTTCTTCAATCTGCGCTGTTATCAGGTCATCGCGCAGGTCCAATTCGCGGATCATTTCTGCAATCGTGGATCTGCGCAAGTCGGTGATGACATCATTCGTAATGACTTTCATGAAGTTGACGAAGGTTGATGCAGCCAAGGCCCCCAACTGGTTCTTTTCACGCACGAAATCGTTCACGACCGTCTTTATCCGCGCGTCGAGAAATTCGCCACGCGTCGCCTGCCATTGGGCGCACCACAGACTGCCCGTTCCTCCGTCAAGCCCGTTGAGAAACAGCCTTTCAATATCTGCGCGCTCGTTGAACGGCGAGGCTTTAAATGCGTGGATTGCGTCAATGAACGGTGCGGCGGCATGCTTTGGCAAAGCGCGCAGCCATTCTTCATCAACCTTGAAGCCATTCGCAAGATCGCGCTGCTGTTTCACCTTGCGGCTTTGGACACTGAGCAACAGGGTTGCACCGCGATTGCCATCTCGCCGAAGCCAGGCTGGCGGTGGCTTGGTCAGGCCGGTTTCATCCAGCACGATCAAAGGTTGTGCAGCCAGCTGCAACCCATCGGTGAAAGCTGTATCATGCAAGGTATCGTCCGTGCGCAACGAATAGACCGGGCGGCCCTGATCCAGCCATGCCTTGGCGAACTGGCGTGCCAAGACCGTTTTGCCCTCGGCCACCGGGCCCTGCACGATCAGGATCGGAAAGGTTTGGGACCGCTTGAACAGGCTCTCAATGCGGTCAGGATGTTGCACGGCCACATGGGCGGCCGGCCACCAGCCCACGTCGTCTGCGCCCTTCAGGAACCGGATGGCCTGTTCACCGCGCTCAGGTTCAAGCGGTGGGGCAAAGTCGGCATCGGTTATCTGTCGCCACAACGCAGGTCCGGCTTCGTTCGACGTAGGCGGGTTATGGCCAACCTGCGCGTGGACGACAGCCTTTGAGTCACTACCGGTCTCATCATCAAACCTTGGGAAATCTGTGAGGATTGCTTTTATCAGAGCGTGTCGAGCAGCTATCCCGTCGGCAGAAACCCACCAATTGCGTAACGTATTGAACACGTCCTGGGGTAGCTTAGGGATTGCGGTAGGTTCGATGTCGTCCACAGCTAAACAATCGTAGATAAGTCTTGCCGTCTCGGTAATGTTCCGAGCGTTTCCTGTTGTACCCGATCTCAGGGAATGGATGTGTTCCCGAGCCAATCCTTTTTTCGAACCGTTGTCATAAAACAGTGCACGGACGTTTTGCTTTGTACCTCCTCTTCCTCTCCATCTGATCTGCTCTTGAGCCTTCGATTCGAAAGCATCCCAAGCTTTGCCTGAAACGGTGGTGGCAGGAGCCGCAAATCTTGGCATGGACCTTTTAGCTCCGTCTTCCGCTGCTTTTTGGGGCCAGATGTACTGATTTTTGTTGGGGTGTTGTTCTCATTTTGTTGGGATGTTGGGCTAATGTTGTGCCGTTTGCAAGGCCGACCGCCCACTGCTTCTCCTTCTGCACGGCGACGGAATTCCTCCGAAGCCATCGAATGGAGAATTGCCATGACGAATATTTCTACCTTCACCGGCTTCGCGCTTGCCGCGATGCTCACCGTCGTTTCGGCACCTGCCCAGGCGGAGAGCGCGCCGGCCAGCAATTCGAATATCGACAAAAGCAGCCGCGTCGCCCGCGCCGTTGTGGTGGGCGCCTGGACCGGTGCAGGCATGGTGGCGTGCGGCCGGAAATGTGCAAAATCTGGCGGCAAAATTGGCGGGGCGGTCTTTGATGGGTCGAAGGCGGCTGCGCGCAAGGGCTCAGAAGTGTTGCATTCCGCACGGAATGGATCGAAGTGATGCGTAACGGGACCATCCCAATGTTCGCTCTGCTTGCCTCGGTGGCATTTGCCACCGAGGCCCACGGGCGTGACCGGGCATTGGACGGCATTTCCTGCCCGCAGATGCCGCCAGCAGCCGATACCGTGACTTCGCGCAATGGTGGGCTGAACCTTCAGTTGCTTGGCGTAGGGTTGAATGGCAGCCGCGCCAAATCCACGGCCGAATCCGACGTTATGGTGCGATATGGCGGCAAGGAAGCCTACAGACAGGCCGTGCAGGACGCGCAGTTTTGTGATGCTATCCGCAAAATTCATCACGGTGACGTCCGCAGACAATTGGCTGAGATGAACGGCTACTGGAAACGGCAACAAGACCAGACAGGTCGTGAATTGAGCCCATTGGCACGCCTTGCTACGCCTGAGCCAGTGGCATCGGAGCCACAGCCAGCAAGTGCCGAACCCGCAATGGCTGCTGCCAAGCCAGCGATTACGCTGGACGGCAATGCGGCTTTCTCGGAACTCTTAAACGCGTTGATCGGCCAGAAAAAGCCGACTGATCTGCCAGATGCACAAAACACCGATGCGCCGACGGTCGATCAACCTGCGGACAGTGAGGTTAACCCAGCGATCACTGTCAGCCAAGGACATGTCACCACGCAGTGGCTTTCGTCAAACACTGGCACCAATGCGCAAACTTGTTCTTCTGGCTTTGCCGCAGGGGGCAACATGGGCTGGATGCAGGGTTGCGCCGGAGCGACCATCGCTGGCGGATCGACACAATGCGTCAGTTCTCCCCGGACGAGCTATGCTCCGGGGCTTTTCATCGGAAGCATGATGATTGGTGCGATGACTAACACGACCTGGAGCACCAGTTGCACCAGTACCAACTGAGCGGCTTATCAACCCGCGACATGGCCGGGCGCAGACCACTCTGAAAATTTATAACGCCTTTTAAAAATTCTCTGTCGGCATTATCCCTTGGGGTGCGTGTGATTCGGTTTGGCAAGGGCCGCTTGGCTCTTTTGGCGGGCCTTGATCTGGCGCCTGTGGCGATAACGGGAGAGGGGCTATCTATGGCTAAGCAGTTCCATCTGGCAGATCTGTTTGAAACGGTCGCGGCGACAGTGCCAGCCAAGATTGCGTTGGAATCTGATAGCCTTACCCTGACGTTCGCCGAATTGAACGCGCGCGCTGACAAGGTTGCATCCGGACTTTCAGCCTATGGGGTAAAGCGCGGGGATACGGTCGGCCTCTATATGATGAACCGGGCCGAATACATCGAAGCCTTCATCGCCATCGTGAAGCTGGGTGCGGTGCCGTTCAACGTCAACTTCCGCTACCGTGAAGACGAGTTGCGCTATCTGTTTCGGAACGCTTCGGCCGCCGCGATCATTCACGGCGCGGAATTCAGTGGCATCGTGCGCGCGTTGCAGCCGCATTTGCCCGGCCTGAAGGTGGCTGTGGCGGTGGATGATGGTTCGGGCGCAGATACCGGCGGACTTGTCGCCTATGGCAGCTTGCTTGATAGCGCCGCCGTTTCGCACTTCGCGCGGGACGAGGACGATATCTTGCTGATTTATACAGGTGGCACCACGGGCATGCCCAAGGGCGTGATGTGGCGGCACAAGGACTTTGTGTTCGGCTGCATCGGGGGGGCGGGATATTTCACCCCGTCCGGGGCGATGCAAGTGCCGCAAGATATCGCCGAGCGCGCCGCCAATGGCTATCCGCTCAAGCTTTTCCCGCTTGCCCCTTTGATGCATGCCGCAGCGCTGTGGGCGGCGATGTCGGCCTTGTTCAACGGGTTGACCGTCGTCGTCGATGAAAGCCGCACGTTTGATCCCCAAGCGATCTGGACCAAGATCGAAGCGTTCGGCGTCAATATCGTGCAGATTGTGGGCGATGCCATGGCCATTCCGCTGCGCGATGCCCTGCGCGCCAATCCGGATAGGTGGAACTTGCAGCGCGTCGTCAATTTCGGATCGGGCGGGGCGGTGTTTTCGCAAAGCGTGAAGGATGATCTGCGCCAGCTTTTGCCCGCTACGGCGGCCATCACCGATGGCATGGGCTCTTCCGAAACCGGGATTGCCGGCCCAGGAGCGGTCAGCCGCGATGGCATGATGCAATTGCCATCGGGCGATAACCTGAAAGTCGTGGTGGACGATCGCTTTGCCCTGGCGGGCGAAACCGGGATCATCGCCCGATCCGGCCATATGCCGGTCGGCTATTTCGGTGATCCGGTGAAAACCGCTGAAGTGTTCCGCACGATCGAGGGCAAGGTCTGGGTTATCAGTGGTGATGCCGGCCGTCTTGAAGCCGATGGCATGATTACCGTGTTCGGGCGCGGATCGACCTGCATCAACAGCGGCGGCGAAAAGGTGTTCCCCGAAGAAGTGGAGCAGGTCTTGCGCGATCATCCCGCGATCCTGGACGCGGTGGTTGCGGGACAGCCCGATCCTCGCTGGGGTGAGCGGGTGGTGGCCATCGTATCGCCGCGCGATGATGCCGTGCGCCCCCCGCTTGCGGAATTGCGCGAATTTCTGGGGCAGAGGCTGGCTGGTTATAAAGTGCCAAAGGCGCTGGTCTGGGTTGACGCAGTGCGCCGCTCGCCCGCAGGAAAACAGGACTATCGCTGGGCTTTGAGCATCGCCGCCAATGCCCTAGATTGATGAATTCGATTTTGACGGGGACCAAGCGTGGTGCAAGCCGGAACTGATCTTGAAACCACACAGACCCCGAAAATCGGCCGCCGCCAGCAAGGCCTGGCCGAGCGCCGCCGCAGACTGGTCCGTGCTGCAGGCGAACTGATTGCCGAGCGGGAGAATGGCAACTTTTCGATGCCGGAACTGGCGGCGCGCGCGGGCGTCAGCTTGGCCACGCCCTACAACCTGTTTGGGTCAAAAGCGGCGGTGCTGACCCAGTTGTTCGAAGGGCAAGTGCGCGGCTTTAACCGCGATAATGCGTGGATGAACGGCCTGCCACCTGCCAAAAGAGTGCTGGGCGTGGTGGATCGTCTGGTTGCCGCCTATGCCAGAGAGCCAAGGTTTTACCGCAATCTGGTCAAGGCGCTCTATGCGCTGGGCACCGCAGAAACCGCCCAATTCGCCAGCCCTGTCGGCACCTTGCTGGTCCAGCCCCTGATCGAAGGGTTGATCGGCGATGGTCTGGTTCCCGCAGAAGTGCCCAAGTCGGTGCTGGCAACCACGCTCACACGCCTGTTTGATGCAACATTTGAACGCTGGGCCTTGCAGGACTGGCCCACCGATCAATTGCAAGTGGAACTGCGCGCCGGTTTTGCGCTCGTTTTCTATGGCCTGTTCGATGACGCGGCGCAGGCCACACTGGCCGCGGCGATGAAGGCTGCGACGGTTCAGACCGACTGAACTTCCCTGCATTACCCGCCCGGCCAAAGCGGATTTTCCGCAGCGCCTCTTGACGCCCTGCAACTTTTTTATAATGCATTATAGTAATTGAGGCAGCGGGATTCGGATCGACACGACCATGCGCGACATTTTCATCTACGATCATGTGCGAACCCCGCGCGGGCGCGGCAAACCCGATGGCGCTCTGCATGAGGCAACTCCGGTCGAATTGGTCCGGCAACTCCTCGTCGCGCTGAAAGAGCGCAACGCTCTGCCTGATGACAGTCTGGACGAACTGGTGCTTGGCACTGTGTCCGCCGCCGGTGAACAGGGCGCTACATTATCGCGCATTGCCCCCATTCTGGCGGGCTTTTCCGATCGCGCGGCAGGCTTGCACATCAATCGCGCCTGCGCCTCGGCGCTGGAAGCGGTCAGCATTCTGGCGGCAAAGATCGGCTGCGGCATGGCCGAAATGGCGATTGCGGGCGGCGTGGAAAGCATGTCGCGCATTCCGATGGGTGCCGATGGTGGCGGGCCGCACGGCATTGATCCGCGCGTGTCAAACCACACGCCGTTCGTGATGCAGGGCGTCAGCGCCGATCTCCTCGCCACGCTGAACGGGTATAGCAGGGCCGATCTTGATGCCTATGCGCTGGCCAGCCAGCAGCGCGCTGCACAAGCCTGGAGCGAAGGCCGGTTTGATCGCGCCGTCGTGCCGGTAGTGGACGTTCTGGGCACGGTCCTTCTGGCGCATGACGAACATATCCGCCCTGATGCCACGCTCGAAACATTGGGCGCGCTCAAACCTGCCTTTGCCCAGATCGGCAAGACCATGGGCTTTGATGGTCTTGCGCTGCAACGCTATCCCGAAGTTGACCGGATCGAGCATGTCCACACCGCCGCTTCCAGCTCGGGCATTGTCGATGGTGCGGGCCTTGTGCTGATCGGCTCGGCACAGGCGGGCGCGGATTGCGGCATGAAGCCGCGCGCCCGCATCCGCTCGTTCATCACGCTGGGATCGGAACCTGCGCTGATGCTCGATGGACCGACGCCTGCCTGCCAGCGCGCGCTGGATGTTGCGGGCCTTGTCCCGGCTGACATCGATCTGTGGGAACTGAACGAAGCCTTCGCCGCCGTCCCGCTGCGGCTGATGGACACGATGAACATCCCGCATGACCGCATGAACGTGAACGGCGGTGCCATCGCCATGGGCCACCCGCTGGGCGCAACCGGCGCGATGATTGCAGGCACGCTGGTTGATGAAATGGAGCGCCGTGACGTGGGCCTTGGCGTCGTCACGCTCTGCGCGGCAGGCGGCATGGGCATTGCCATGGTGCTGGAACGGGCAGGTTGAGGGAGCGCATGACGATGAGTGAAGCCGTAACCTATAGCGTCGATGGCGATGGCCTCTGCACGCTGGTGCTCGATCTTCCGGGCGAAAAGATGAACGTGCTCGGGGCAACGCTCAGCAATGCCTTCGAGGCCGCCTTGCGCCGGGCGATGGCCGATGATGCGGTCAAGGGCGTGGTCATCACATCGGGCAAATCCACGTTCGTTGCCGGTGGCGACCTGAAGATGCTGGGCGGCGGTTTGGACGTGGCCAGCATGGCCCCTGCCGAAGTGGCGCATCTGTTTGCCAGCCTGTCCCGCCTGTTGCGCTGGATGGAAACCGCCGGAAAGCCGGTGGCCTGTGCCATCAACGGGCTGGCCTTGGGCGGCGGGTTGGAGATTGCGCTCGCATGCCATTATCGCGTGGTCGCCGATGATCCGCGCATCATGCTCGGCCTGCCTGAATCGCAAGTGGGCCTGTTGCCGGGCGGCGGCGGCACCCAGCGCCTGCCCCGCCTGATCGGCCTTGCCGCATCGCTGCCGCTGTTGCTGCAAGGCAAGAACCTGTCCCCGCAAGAGGCGCTGAAGGCGGGCATTGTCCATGCCGTCGTTCCGGCAGAGGGATTGATCGAAGCGGCCAAGGCATGGTTGCGCGCCGGTGGCGATGCGGTGCAGCCGTGGGACAAGAAGGGCTTCAAGGTGCCCGGCGGCGGTGACACCCTGACGCCAGCGTTTCGCAACACATTCATCGGCTTGAACGCCAATACCCGCGCCAACACCTTCGGCAACATGCCGGGTCCGGAAAAGATTGCGGCCTGCCTCTACGAAGGCCTGCAATTGCCGATGGACAAGGCGCTGGGCGTTGAATCCAAATACTTTGCGCAATTGATGATCGATCCGGTGGCGCGCAACCTGATCCGCACGATGTTCATCAACAAGGGCAAGGCCGAAAGCCTTGCCGCGCGTCCGGCGGGCGTTGCAAAAGTGGCGTTCCGCCGCATCGGCATTGTCGGCGCAGGCACGATGGGCGCGGGCATTGCCTTTGCCGCCGCCAAGGCCGGGATCGATGTAGTGCTGATCGACCGCGATCCCGCCTCGGCGGAAAAGGGCAAGGCCTATGCCGCCAAACGGCTGGCGCGCGATCTGGAAAAGGGCCGCACCACACAGGCCAAGATCGATAAAGTGCTGGGCCACATCCACCCCGGCACCGATTATGCCGCGCTTGGCCAGACGCAACTGGTCATCGAAAGTGTGTTTGAAGACCGCACGGTCAAAAAGGACGTCATCGCCAAAATCGCCGCCGCTGTTCCGGCAGGCACCGTGATCGCATCGAACACATCGGCCCTGCCGATCACCAGCCTTGCCGGATATGCCACCGATCAGGCGCGCTTCATCGGCATGCACTTTTTCAGTCCGGCAGAACGGATGCCGCTGGTGGAAATCATCCGGGGCAAACAGTCGGACGATACCAGTTGGGCCACCGCGCTCGATTTCGTCAGCGCCATCCGCAAGACGCCGATCACCGTCAACGATGGCCCCGGCTTTTTCACCACGCGCTTCATCGGGGCCTTCATCACCGCCAGCCTTGATATGGTGGAAAGCGGGGTGAAACCGGCGCTGGTTGAAAACGCCGCCCGTATGGTCGGCATGCCGATGGGCGCGCTGACCATTTCGGATTCCATCGGGATCGATGTCAGCTATCACGCTGGCAAGAGTCAGGCCGAAGAGCTGGGTGAGACGGACCTGCGCTTCGCCGTGATCGGCAAGCTGTTCGAAGCAGGCCGCTATGGCATGAAGAACGGCAAGGGCTTTTTCGATTGGGAGGCCGATGGCGACAAGCGTTTGTGGACCGGCCTTGGCGCGCTTTACCCTGCGCTGTTGCAGCAGCCCTCCATCGCCGAGGTCAAGGACCGCATCCTCTACGCCCAATTGGCCGAAGGCGCGCGCGCCTTTGCGCAAGGCGTGCTGGTCGATGTGATTGACGGTGATCTGGGTGCAACGCTCGGCGTGGGCTTCCCTGCCTATCTTGGCGGACCGTTTGCCGCGATGGATACGCTGGGCCTGCCCCATGTGATTGCGCACTGTGATCGTCTGGCCGCGCTCTACGGCGATCTTTATGCCCTGCCGCCCTTGGTCCGCGATATGGCGCGCGATGGCCAGACCTTCCACGGCGAACGCGCAGTGCGATCCCCCGGCGTGGCCCTCGCGGCCTGATCCGAAAGGCATTTTGCATGAACTTCGATTTTTCAGAAGACCAGCGGCGGTTGCAGGAAGAAGTGCGGCGCGTGTTGACCGATATCAGCACCAGCGCCGAAGTGCGCACCGTGCTGGATGGCGCAGCGCCCTATAGCGTCAGCACATGGCGCCATCTGGCAGACCTTGGCGCCTTGGGCATTGCCATCCCGGAAATCCTTGGCGGCACCGGCCTTGGCCATCTGGAATTGTGCCTTGTTGCCGAAGAAGCAGGCCGCGCGCTTGCCGCTGTTCCGCTGCTATCCAGCATCTATCTGGCCGCCGAAGCGATCAAATTGGCAGGCAGCGATGCGCAGAAGTCCGACTGGCTTCCCCGCCTTGCCAATGGCGATGTGATCGCCACCGCCGTGCTCGATCCCCGCACACAAACGCTTGGCCCGGATAACCGCCTGACCTTTGCAAACGGCGTGGTGAGCGGCACGATCGATGCGGTGCCCGATGGCATGGTCGCCAACATTGCTGTGTTCCTCGTCGATGATCGGCTTGTGCTGATGGACCTTGCCAGTGCCGGTGTCACGCGAACCCCGCGCGCCTCGCTTGATCCTGCCCGTCCCTTGGCGAAACTGTCGTTCGCTGGCGTTGCCGCAGAAGACCTGGCCACAGGCGATGCCGCAACCATCGCCCGCCGCGTGAGCCATGGCGCGGCGGTGCTGCTGGCTTTCGAACAAGTGGGCGGCGCAGAGCGCACGCTTTATGCTGCGCGCGATTATGTGTTGGAACGGCGCGCTTTTGGCCGGGTCATCGGCAGCTTCCAAAGCGTGAAGCACAAGCTGGCCGATATGTTCGCCGCCATCGAAGTGGCCCGCGCCCATGCGTGGTTTGGCGCATGGGCCATGGCAACAGAGGCCGCCGAGCTTCCCCGCGCCGCAGCCGCTGCCCGCGTGGCCGCCACCGATGCCTATACCCTTGCCGCTGAAGAGGGCCTGCATCTGCACGGCGGCATTGGCTACACATGGGAAATGGATTGCCACATGCATTTGCGCCGCGCGCGCTGGCTGGGCCAGATCATCGGCACACATCACCTCTGGCGTGAAACGCTGGCAGCGGCATTGATTGCGGAGGCTGCATAATGGACTTCAACGATACGCCGCAGGAAGCCGCATTCCGCGCCGAAGTGCGCCGCTGGCTCGAAGCGAATGCCACTGAACGCCGCAGCCGCGAGGACAAGTTCGGCGCCGGGTTGAACGAGGCTGAATACCTTGCCGCCGCCCGCGCTTGGCAGGCCAGAAAAGCCGCTGCCGGATACGCCGCCATTGCCGCGCCCAAGGCGATGGGCGGCCTTGGCGGCACGCCTGCGATGCAGGTGGTCTATGGTCAGGAGGAAGCAAAGTTTCTGGTGCCCGACCGCGTGTTCGAAATCAGCCTCGGCACGGCCGTACCGACTGTCGCCATGTGGGGCACGCCTGAACAAAAGGCCAAATACCTCGCGCCGGCCTTCAGGGGAGATCATATCTGGTGCGCGCTGCTGTCCGAACCCTCTGCCGGATCGGACCTTGGCAACTTGCGCACCCGCGCCACGCGGGATGGCGATGAATGGGTCATCTCCGGCCAGAAGGTCTGGACATCCGGCGCGCACTTTGCGCAATTCGGCATCCTGCTGGCGCGCAGCGACTGGGACAGCCCGAAGTCCAAAGGGCTGACGATGTTCATCGTGGATATGAAAACGCCGGGCATCGATGTGCGACCGATCCATCAGGCCAGCGATGAATACCACTTCAACGAAGTGTTCCTGAACGATGTGCGCATTCCCGATAGCCAGCGTTTGGGGCCGGAAGGCCAGGGCTGGAAAGTCATGCTTTCCACGCTGATGCAGGAGCGGTTTGCGCTGGGCAACAACTTCTCGGGCGATCTTTACGCGCAGCTCATCGGCCTTGCACAAGCGGCGCAATGGAACGGCGCACCGGCCATCGAAAACGCCACCGTGCGCGCCGGGATCGCCGATGCCTATATCCGGCAGTTCGGCGTGGAGCTGATCGTGCGCCGGGGCATGAGCGCCATTTCAAAGGGCGAAAGCCCGGGGCCGGAAATGGCAGCGGTCAAACTCGTCGGCGCGCGCGCTTTCCAGACCGGCGGCGCGCTCGCCATTGAACTGGGCGGGGCCGAAGGTTTGATTGCCGCACAGGATCTGGGCGCGCAGTGGCGCCTGCCGCAACTGCTGTGGATTTCAGCCCCCGGCGCGCGCATCGCAGGCGGAACCGACGAAATCCAGAAAAACACCATCGCCGAACATGTCCTTGGCCTGCCAAGCGAACCCCGGCCCGACCGCGACGTGCCCTTTCGTGATCTGGAGCACGGATAAGCCGTCTGCCCGGGCCATCGGGGCGGGTAGGTGACCTCAGCCTACCGGCTTTCCGCTGAACCCAATTCGGCTCCGTCGCGGTGGGTCAATCATATGGCATCTGGCTCTAGACGTTGGCTTCCAGCAGCGCGATTTCTTCGGGCGTAAGGTTGAACAGGGCATAGACCCTGGCATTGATCTCGGCCTCTGCCCGCGCGATTTCGGCGGTTAGCGCGTGGATTTGCGCGCGGGTGGTGGAAATCCAGTTTTCCCACTCGTTGCGTTCCTGAAGCGGGATGCGGGCCTTCAGCGCTTTTTCGACTTCCTTCTGGAAGGCGGCAAAGTCTGGCAGGTTCCACCACTCCTTGAGTTTGGTCGTCAGCTTGGCCGCAGACGGGTTTGCGGCAAGGTCGGGAATGCGGCGGGTGATGGATTGTTGGAGTGCATAGCGTTTTTCGGCCGCGGTTTGGGCATGATCTGCCAAGAGTCCGAGGTTAGCCCTTTGATCATCGCTCGTGACCGGAATCGGCATTTGCGCCAACCCTTCCGGCTGAATTTCAAAAAAGCCTCCCTCTTTGACCACAAACAGGCTTGGTAAAAGCATCGCGGCTACTGAGGAGTTAAGTAGAGCAGCAAAAAAATCAATATCTTTATCTGCGTTCATAAAATAGGAAGTATTTCCTAAAAATGCACCAGTTCGGTCCACAGTAAAGGTTGGTCCGATCGAGATCTTTGTCGAAAGGATTTTGGGTTTATCAAACCTATCGTAATATGTACAAGCTCGAAGTTCCCACCAATAGTCTCCTTTGTCGAGCCGCTTTTTGCAAAGTTCCTCTTGTGGGGAAAGCCACGCACATATTGTGGGATACTTGGCTTGAAGGCGCTCCCATTGAGCAGCCTCATCACCGGAGCCGAATGTCGCATTCGTCCAGCCGCGTTCAAACAGGATCAGATAGAGGTCGCGGCTTTCAGCGCGCCATCTCTTGATATCTTTGCCTTCAATCCAAGGCTTTAGAATTTCGGCAGACTTGGGGTCGCTATGGATGATGTTATCGCGGGTCACTCTATCAACTACAAAAGCCTCGTTGCGCCCTGTTGTGACGCCTCGCGTGGCGTTGCCAAAATACCTGCCAAGTCGCGGTTTTCCACTGAAAAGCTTAGCGCGCAATGTTTGCAGTTCAACGGGCTCTAGATGCCAAGATGTTAGTGAAAGCGCGTCTTGTGGATAGAGGCTAGCGGCAACCGCAAAGGCATCAGCGAAGCTGTCGGCAGGCATTTCTGAAATCTTCCAGAATTTCAGCTCATGTCCTTTAGGTGGTGCGCTTGCCTGCATAGTGAGAATGGCCGGATACGTGGTGACGCCTTCGAAAATCTGATGGTCGCCAAAATCTATCACCGCTTCGATGGTGGCCTGCTGGCGCAGGAAATCGCGCAAGGGTGCGCCCGATGCAATCTTGAAGAACGTGGCACTGCTTATGTAGCCCAACCTACCGCCCGGTTTTAAGAGCTTTATACCACGTTCAAAGAAATAGGCGTAAAGGTCTGCTACACCGTGATAAACTTCAAAACGGTTTTCAAGATACGGCTTGAGGTCCCTCAGTAGTTCCTGCCGCACATAAGGCGGATTGCCCAGCACCACATCAAAGCCGCCGTTTGCAAAGATTTCGGGAAACGCCGTCTTCCATTCGAAGCCGGTCGAGCGATAGGCATAGCTGCTGTCTTCGATCAGGCTATCGCCCACGCGCAGATTGGCGTCGAGACTATCCAGCACTTTGCCGCGCCGTGCGGTTTTGATCCACAGGCTCAGCTTGGCGATTTCCACGCTTTCGCTGTTCACGTCCACGCCGAACAGGTTGTGCGTCAGGATTTCGCTATCCGGGTCCAGCAGGCTGCCTGCCATGCCCATGCCTTCAAGTTCGGCCAGCTTGGTGTTCACTTGGCTCAGTTCGGCCTTCAGGTAATCGAACGCCATGATCAGGAACACGCCCGAACCGCAGGCCGGATCAACAATGCGCAAAGCCGTCAACCGGTCACGATATTCGGCCCATGCCTGCTTTTCCGCCTTGGCCGATTTCCATGCGATAACCTCGTCATCGGCCTTTGCTCCCTTGGCGGCATAAACCCCAAGGATTTCGGCAAATATTTCCTTGCAGTGCGTGCCCAGCGTCTGATCGACGATGAAGCGCGCGACATAATCGGGCGTGTAGACCACGCCATCACGCTTGCGCCGCCCGCTGGTGCCGCTGGCCTTCTTTTCCACCGGCGCTTCGCCGCGCGCTTCGGCCTGCAACTGTTCGACATCGGCAATGGATTGTTCGAAGATGTGGCCCAGAACCGTGACCGAAATCTCGCTGGCGAAATCATATTCGGCCAGCCGCTTGAAACCGGCGCAGATATGATCAGGCACCAGCAGCGCATCAATCACCGCGTTCGGTTGGAACAGCCCGCCGTTGTAGCGGGGAATCTTCAACTGCTCGTTGCCCCGGTCAATCGCATTGAACAGGCCAAGGAACGTCTGCCAGACGGGCTTGGGATGATAGGGGTCGTTGTGCTCAAATGCGTTCAACAGGCTGTTATCGGGCAACAGTCCGTTGTCTTCGGCAAAGGCGATGAACAGCACGCGGTCCAGAATGGTCTGGCCAAGGCGGATGGATTCCAGCGGGTCGCCATCGGGCAGGGCGGATTGCACCGCGCCGATCAGATCACTGCGCAGCGTGCGATAATCGCTATAGAGCCGCGCGGTGATATCGCGGTCTTCCTTGCGGCTTTCGTCCAGCAGGGCCAGCGTCTGGCCCGAAAGCAGGTTGTCCGCACACAGCAGAAGCATGAAACGCTGATATTCAGTAGGATCATGCAGCTTTGCCAGATCGAAGGTTTCGTGAAACTGCCGCCCTTCGGCATAGCTGTAGAGCCGGATTTCCAGATAGTTCGAAACCAGCACCCATTTGGTGCCCACATTGTCGCTGGCATATTCCCATGCCTGCTGCACCGGGGTTTTCGCGCGGCCCGGCATGATCGCATCAAGATTGCGGGTCTTTGCGCCCTTCAGTTCGAACGGGGCAATGATCCGGCGTTCGCCCTTGCTGAAATGCCCCAAGGCAAGGTCCACTGAACCCGCGCCGATTTGCGCTTCGACATCGACGGTCCAGTTGCCGCTATCGTTGAAGTCCTGATAGCCCAGCACTTCGCAGATGATCCGTTGCTTGAAATTGCCGTGAAGGGCGGTTTCCTTCTGCGTTTCAATCGAACGGTCGCGGATTGTTTCGCCCCACTGGCGCAGAATTTCCAGCTTTGCAGGATCGGGTGCAGGCGCACGCAGTATGTGGCGATTGATGGTTTTGGTGTTGAAAAGCTGCACGCGTTCCGCCCTTGATTTGCAACAGGCTTAGCAGCGGAGCAGCGGTTACGCCAAGGGAGAAGCGGGGGATTTGGTGAGATGGTGCAAGTGGTGCCCGGGGACGGA
>NCGO01000025.1 GCA_002256985.1 Novosphingobium sp. 28-62-57 | reverse complement strand
AATTGATCGCGGCACGGACGATGCCCGGGTAGCTCAGTTGGTAGAGCAGCGGATTGAAAATCCGCGTGTCGGCGGTTCGAATCCGTCCCCGGGCACCACCTACTTTGCATGGTGCTGTTTTAAATACCTTTTTTCGGTTGGACAAATTTTCCGGAGTAGTGGTTGGACAACAACTGCTTCCGGAGGCGGTCAATCTCGCGTCTGATTGGCGCGCCCTGAAACCATTCTCCATTGACGCGCAAGTCTGCAAAGCGAGCGTGGTAAGCAGCTTCCAGTTCAGCCGTGCCCTCGATGCATGCCAAAACTCGCAGGCGCATCGCTGAGCCGGTCTGGAGCTTTTTCAGCCGCGCCGGGAGATTGACCGTGGTGCCGATTTTGATCGGCCCCTTGTTCGCTCCGATGAAATAGACCCAATTGCCACCAACGAACAACCGTGGGTCTATATTGCGGCTCGGTGGGCGGTGGCGGCGCTGTGGAACATATTCGGCGTTCTGACAGTCATTGTAGGACTTCAGGAACTCCGGCGTTCCCGGCTGGCCCTGAACATAACGGCTGGGCCATCCCTTCTTTCGAAACCGATACCTGATCACACCGTGGCGATCCTTTACGGCCGTCACGTTCGGCAGCAGGTCCGTCATGCGTCCCTGTCGAACATGGTTTGCAGGTTGGACATCGCCGTATCCGCAAGTTGGCGGCGATTGGCTTTGGCGCGGTATTTGACGAAGGTGGCTGCTTTCTTGTGGCCGGTCAGAGCCATGCCTTCCGCATCGGTGCCGCCGCTTTCGGCAACGCGCCTGCTCAGTGCCTTGCGCAGGCCGTGCATGGAGCAGTGGGGCAGGCCAGCCTCGTTGCACCATTTGCGCATCCGGTTGCCCAACCCTGCCACGCTGAACGGCTTTCCGTGGACGTTCGTTACCAGATAGCGAATCGGCGCGGCTGGCAGGGCATCCAGCGCGGCGCGCACGGTGGGCGTGATCGTGATCGAGGCTTCCTCGTTGTTCTTGACGTGATCCACAACGATCCGGTCCCCCTTGATATCATCGCGGGTAAGAGTGGCCACGTTGCAGCGCCGCGCGGCGGTGTTCAGCGCCAGTTCCAGCGTCAGCCGCGCCATGGTGCCGTTGGCGTGGACGGCGCGGTATTGCTCGATCTCAGGCTCGGTCCACGTGTGGAAGCCCGCACCTTCGGCATAGGTGTCTGTCAGGCGCGCGGGATTGTCGGTCCGCCAGCCCATGCGGATGGCGTGATCGAGCAGGCCCGCCAGCACCTTGCGCAAGTTGTTCGCGGCGGCTGGCGTTTCGGACATGCCGCCCAGTATCGTGTCGAGCCAAGCCACAGTGACCGTGGACACCGGGCGCAGGCCATAGCGCCTGCCCTTCTTGTCGAGCCGGTCGGCAAAGCGCTCCAGAATGCGCGCCTGCACATAGACGGTGCGCGCGCCCTTGCGCTTCCACTTGGTGGTTTTCTTGTAACGCGCGATCAGGTCATCGATGCTGCGCGGCTCAACCTTGGCAGGCGAAGTCGGCTCAGCCTTCTCGGCTGGCCCGCCCTTCAGGACATCCGCATAGGACTGATGAAAGACGGCCGTGCCCGGCTCCCCCTTCAGGTAAGCGCTCTTCCAGCCTTTGCGCCGGAAACGGTAGCGCGTCTTGCCATGCCGGTCGGGCACGGCGCAGACGTTCGGCGGCAGGTCAGACATCGTCATCGGTCCATTCGTTGGTCGCGTCAGCCTGGTCCACGTTTGCTGATTCGCCAATGATGATCTCGATAGTCGACCGTGACAGGTCCATCACAATGCGCGCACGTTCAAACCCGGCCGCCTTCACCGATTTGGTGGCGCGCTCCATATCGGCCTGACTGATGCGCGCTGGCGCGGTCATCTGGGCAGGTTCCAGACTTGCGGGGCCTGATCGTATCCAAGCATTTGCGGGTGGCGCGGGTGGCCGCACTTGGCGGGCGCGCCAAGCGACAGGAGCGGAATACCGAGCGAACCGGCGACGTTGGTGACCTTGGTCCACCGCCAGCGCCATTCGCGCGGCTGCTTTGACAGCGGCCCCCAGGCGACAATGACCTGGCGCGCGCCGCCGATGATCATCCGCAGATGATGATCATTGTCAGGCCCCACCGGATCCGGGTGACGGCCAAGCTCGCGCACGTCGGTTGCGCGCAGGGCAAATAGATTGCCCACCACGATCTTCCCCCAACCATAGCGATCGCCAAAACCGCGCAGCTTGCGGATGGTCTGATCGTCCGTTTCGGCGTCGGCCGTGGACGGGTTGACCATGATGACGGCCGTCGTGCCCTCACCACGGCCATCGCGTTCGAGGCGGTAGCGGTAGGTGCCGCAGGGGCTGATGATGGCGGTCATCGAAATGCCCTCCAAACAAGAATGAGGTTGCCGATCAGGAAGAGCGCAGATCCTGCGGCAAACAGAATTGCTGGCATGACTTCGGCAAGCCGGGTCACATGAACGTCTCCCCATCACTGAAGATCGAGACGCGACAGCGGGGATATAGCCAGCAGATCATGCCGGTATATCCGCCATAGACAGAGCGAGCATCCCAATAGGCCATGTCGATGCCGCCGGCGAAGCCGTGGCGGGCGCGCCAGCGCTGCTCGACCTTGTCGGTCCAGTTGCGGTTCAGGATGATGGCAACGGTGGCGCAGATGGCCCGCCAAGGCGTCCAATCGTCACCACGTGCGCGCTCATTGCCAACATACTGGCTGGGATAGCGCGCGCGGACAGGTTTGCCCCAAATTGCCTTCAGCGCCTTCCACCGATGGACCAGCTGCTCGCGCTCGGCTTCCCAGCGCACCCAGCGCCAATCTTCGTCGGTCATGCCCCATTCGTCGCGCGGCGGGAACTCATCGGCAATCGCGAGAGCCCCAGCCACCTTACGAAGCTCGCCCGCTGTCAAATCAACCGGAAACACGAAATCATCCGGAAGGTGATCCGGCACCTTGGCTAGGTTGCTTGGCCAGATAGCGGTCAGCGCATCTGCAAGCGCGCGTTCTCTCTTTTTCATTTCGACAGCCCTTCTCCAACGCCATCGACCCGCGAACTGGCGAGCTTAAAGTAAGGGGCGGTGGTGCGCGCCTCTTCGCGCTGCTGCCGGTCTGCCAGTTGCGTAGCGCTTCCACCCGGTACGGCGCGGCACTTTACGCCGTTGAATGGAAAATCGACGGTGATCTTGAGTAGATCAGCAATGCGCTGAGCATCTTCCGATACACACGAAATGTCCGCGCCCGGTGCAGGCTCGATCAATATGCTAGAATTCGTCAGAGCCCGGACCTTGCGCGCGGCTGATGTTTCGTCGCTCACGCCGACTGATCCTCATTCTCGATTTTGAATTCCGCCAGCGCGGCATCGGCGCGGTCGGCGAAGGTGCGAGCCTGTGACGACAGGTGCTGCAGGGTGTTGCCCCAGCGACTGACAAGGCCCGTATCGCGCACCAGCTTTACCGCGGCGCCGATGTCTCCCATCGCGTAGGTTTCGAACTTGATGCCGCTGCGCTGTTCGAATTCGGCGATGCTGGCGCGCAGGGATTGCAGTTCGCGGCTGCGCCCTTCGACCTCACGCTTCACGCGATCGGCAATGACCTGTTCGTTGCCGGCGAGCTTGTCTTTCACCGCCTCGTTCAATTCGCGCGCGGCGCGTTCGGAAGCGCGGCGCAACAGGGCGGCGATGAAGGGACGGTCCATCGCATCGGCATCGAGCTTTGGCGCGGCCACCTTCTGGCGCAGGACCGTGCCCTGCATTTCCAGCAAGCCCCAGGTTGGCGGCAGTTCGCCATCAAGCACCACACCCGCTTTGGCTGCGATCCACCAGTGATCGCAAAAGCGCATGATCGGTTCGGCCTTGGTCGGATCGCGCAACTCGCGCTGCCAGTCCGACCGGCTGGCCTTGATCTCCACCCCATGGACGCGCAGACCCCGGCTGGGAAACATGTTCATCGCCACACAATCGGCACTGCGCCCGCCATTGCTGCCGGTGCCCTGTGCGACTTCGAAGAAGCATGCCCACTCTGGCGCGGCGAAGCGGGTGACCAAAGCCTTGCGGATGGCGGCGGTGGTGAGGCGGTCGCTCATGATACGACTGCCGTTGGCGTTGGCACAGACCAACAAAGCTGAATTGCATAGCCGGAGGAGACCCGAACAACCTTTCCTTCACGTTCAAGGCGTTTAAGTCTGCGCAACAACCATGCCGTCTCAACTTTGAAGCCAGCCATCTGGAGCACGTTGCGCACGGCGTAGGTCATGGACCGATTTCCCCATTTACCAACGGCTGCAAGGATTTGGGCGTCGGTGGGATGCAGCATTCCGTTTTTCCGAATGCCGTCACGAACCTCCGACAGGATGCATTCAACCGACGGCGGGAGGATCAAGGCAGCTTCTTCACTCATGCCGATGCGACCTTATCAGCCTTCGCCCCCGTCTGCGCGCGGACCAGCTCGCGCAGTTCGATGCCCAGCTCCGTCAGCCAGTAGGAACTGCCGACACACAGGCCATCGGGTGAATAGAGCGGGCCGTAGCCGGTGATTCCCTTTTCCTTGAGCGACAGGACGATGCGGCGGCATTCCGCCACCGGCAGATCGATATCGCGCGCAAAATCGCGCAGGTAGGGCACGGGGAAGTCGTTGAACGTGGACATTTCCATGACGACACGACGGGTCGGTTCATCCATTTCGGCGGCAAATTGGGCAAGGCTGGTCATGACTTCGGACCTTCCAGCAAACGTTGTGTGACGGGGTGGCCAAGCGCTTCCAGCGCCTTGGCATAGTGATCGGCCTTGGCCTGTTCGGCCCCGGCTTCGGTGAAGAGCGTTTCAGCTTCACGCCGCAGGGTGGCAGCCTTCTGGCTGGCAAGCCGCCAGCGATTGTGCAGCAGGTGCTCCGGCGTCCCGCGCGCATGCGGGTTTACGCGGGCGCGTGTCATCGAACCGCCTCCAGTATTTCTGCAGGACCGCCAGGCCGGGCATCATCGAACACGCCCACAGCGAGGCGACCGGACATCCAGGCGAAGCTGTCCAGATTGGTGCGATGCGGCTTCAGCAGCGGGTGCAGTTCGGACTGGTGATGTCCATGAACGATATGCTTGCCGCTGCAGTGGCATTCGTCCGGGTGGAACTCGGCATCGCCGTGGTCCACATCGCCGGGATAGAGCATCCATTGCAGCGTATCGCGCCGTGCAGCGGCTACCGGCTGATCGAATGGCACACCGGCATGCACATAGATGCGGTGCGCATCCTCATGCCAGACCGGCAGGGAATGCAACCATGCCAGATGGGCGGCAGGCACCTTGAGCGGCAGGATCCGGTCGCCATCGACATAGCCGTAGGATTTCAGCGTTTCCCCGCCGCCGTTGCCAATCCACCAGCGCAAGTGTGCCGTGGGATTTGCCAGCGCGGCCAGCATGATCGCTTCATGATTGCCCTGCAGCACGATCCAGCGCCAGTTGGGCAGGCTTGGCCCCGCGATCAGCAGATCGATGATAGACGCGCTTTGCGGCCCACGATCAACAAAATCGCCAAGGATGATCAGCGTGCCGCCTTCAGTTCCGGCGTGGGCCTCGGCCAGCGAGATCGCCTTGCAAAGCAGGTCGAAATTGCCGTGCGCGTCGGCGATGGCATAAGTGAGGCTCATCGCCATTTCCTTGCCAAGCCAAGAGTGATCAGGTGCGCGCCAGCATCCTTGCCATTCACGGTGACGCGGGCAAGGGTGCGACCGTAGGCGTCCTTGCCCTGCCGTTCGATCCGCACGGGTCCGCGCGACAGGAAGGCGCGCAGGGCTTCGCGCGCGGCGATTGCCTTGGCGGCATCACACCACGGCTTGTTGCGGCTCTTGGCGAGGCGCTGGCGGCTTCTGGCGCTGCAACGGCTGGAGCCTGCCAGTTCGGGCGCATCAATGTTCGACAAGCGGATGCGTTCGGTGCCGCAGCGAATGCTGTCACCATCGTGGACGCTGGGTTGAACGCAGAGCGCGGCGGCGGACAGGGCGATTGCGGTGATCATGCTCAATAATCACCTACGGAGGTGCAAGGATACTCCGTATCGAACTCGACTATGGTGCCGCAGGCGACATAGCCGCGCAGGCGCTGTTCAAAGCCGTAAGAGCGGCCAATCCAGTTTTCTGCCTTGCTGGCGCGGTCACCGATATAAGCAGATGCGATCTTGCCATCTTTCGAAACCATCAGCCGGTACTTGCAACTGAACTTTTTGCGCTCTTCATAGACGGTTTCATCGTCCAGATAGAGCCAGCGGTGGCCGTACTCGCTTTCCTCCATGATGAAGGTGGTTACTTCACCGTATGAGCCGTCGCTCTTGTGTGATTCCAGCATGGCTTCGGCCAGTGCCGAGATTTTAACGGACTGTGGCGCAAGCTGCAGAATATCTTCGACATCCTGTTTCAGCCGCCCTTGGACCACCTCGGCTACGCGATGTTCGATGGCTGCTTTCACCATCTTCGCCACGGTGGAGCCATAGCTGGGAAGGTCGATCTTATCGACGCGCAGTGCATCCTCGACCGCCTTTTCGATCAGCTTCCCTGTGTCGCTGTAAGTTCGCAAGGCCCGGTCAATGCTTTCGATGACCAGCTTTTCGACGCGGGAGTTCACCTCTTTGTCGATGAATTCAGGCGTCATCTTCGCCGCCACAGTTGCGCTGATGATGCTGGTCAGATCGGTGGTATCGGTCATTCTGCGGATCCTTCACGGCCATAGATGCGCACGTATTCGGCAAGGGGCATGATACCGGCGTCGACATGCGCGCGGTCGGCAATGCGGCGTTCGTCATCGGTCAGGCGGATGATGACGGGCGGGGCTGCGCCGCCTGCTTCAACCGCGACCTCGGCATGGTCCTTCATGCTGCTTGCGCCTCCTGCGCTGCGATAACTTCGGGGAACTGGGCGCGCACCAAAGCCTCGGCCAGTGGCGGGCAGACGCTGTTGCCGCATTTGGCGACCTGGGCGGTCTTGGTGATCGGTTCGCCGCGCGCGTCGCGGTCGATGATGTAATCAGCCGGGAAGCCCTGCGCGTTGAACAGTTCGCGCGGGGTGAGCATGCGCATTCCGATATCGACGATCACGTATTCCTCGCCGCCAATGGTGACCGTCACCAGTCCGAAGCGGTCCTGCACGGTGACGGTGCCCAGCGGGTCAACCAAAGACTGCCCGTTATGCCCTGCCCCGTAAAACTTGGTGAGAAATGCGGCTACGCGGTGACCGCGCGATAGGCTGTTGTCTGCGACACACCCAACGCTGTCGCTATCTGCTGATAGGTTTTTCCTTCCATCCGCAGCGCCTTGGCTTGCTGCGAAAGGCTCTGCACAACCGGTGCCAGCGCCGGTTTCTTCAAGCCCAGCTTGTACGCATGGCGATGATTCTCGCCCCGTGTCACCGTTTCGAGATTTTCCGGCGTGTTGTTCGCTTTCACGCCGTCCCGATGATTGATGTCCAGTCCCGGTGGAATCTGTCCGACCAGCACGGTCCAGATCAGGCGATGCGCCAAGACCAGATACTGCCTCCCCCCGAAGCGAACCGCTACCCCCAGATATCCGCTCTTCAGGCGGCATTCCGCCCTGACTGGCTGCTGGGGCACGATCCTGCCCTTCACGTTCTTCGCAATGCGCCACACCGTGCCGTCCTGTCGGACCTCGATCATCCCCATCGTGATTGCCGTGCGGGCGGCTTCCATGCTGTCCATCGGTTCTTCCTAATACCTGCAACGTGGTTGTCACAAGGCGTTGCTGGCTGCCGGTGGTGGCGACTGTCGACAATGGATCATCGGCGGCGCGGCCTGCCAGATTGGCGTTGTTCGGACCGCCGTTGGCCTGTTCGATGTGGGCGGTCACCACGGCGTGACGTGGTGCGCCTGCCATGACGGTGTGAAGCGGGGTTTCGGGATCGTAGCCTTTCCCGTTTTCGGCGAACTTCTGCATGAAGGCCATGACGGCGGCAGTCTTGCCGCTTCCTCCTGCCGTTACCGTTGGCAGTGGTTCTTGCGCATCAGCACCAAGACTTTTGCCGAATTGCCGTTCAAGCATAGCGACGGCAATGCAGTTCTGATCCTTGCTGTTCGCGCAGATCGTGTGGTGCGGGTCTTCGACCGAGCGGTTTGCGCCGCCCTGCTGGGCATAGGTAATGATGGGGGCGAGGACCGCTTCGACGCTGCCCAAAGGCGCGCTGCCGCCCGGGCGCTTGATGAAGCTGTTGGCGGTGACGGTGGCCAGCGGTTCGGCCATGTCGTGCCCGATCGCGCCATTGCGAAACTTGGTGATGTGGGGGACGATCAGGGCGCTGTCGCTCGTCTGCAGCACGGTGGGGAACGGATCCTCCGGGCCGTGGCACGGCTGGCCACGCCGCTTGCCATTCTTGTCGACATCGCCATGCGCGGTGCGGGCGAAGTAAGGCGATACCAGCGCCATCTCGCCCCGGTTCGCGCCGGTCACGGTGGGCAGGGGCTGGTCGAGGCCATAGCTGCGGCCTGCGCTGCCGTGATGGGTCAGCGGCACGATGAACGGCGAAGGGTTGTTCACCACGAACTTCATGATGCCGTGCGCGATGCGGCGCAGGGTCTTTTCGGCCAGCGGCTTCTTGCGTTCAAAGATCGACGGGCACGGGATGGACCAGTCGATGATTTCCGCCGCGCTGCGCCATGGCTTCAGCTTGCCCGCCAGCACATCGGGCGTTCCCGGCTTGCCATGCGTGGGCGCTGGCCAGACGATGGGTTTGCCATCGCGGCGGGCGATCATGAAGAAGCGCTTGCGGATGGTGGGCGCGCCGTAATCGCAGGCGCGCAGTTCCTTCCACTGGATCTTGTACCCAGCCTTGCGCAACTGCTTCGTCCATTCGTTGAACGTTTCGCCCTGCCGTTCCTTGATCGGCTTGCCCTCTTCGCAAAGCGGACCCCAGGTGCGGAATTCCTCGACGTTTTCCAGCAGGATCACATCGGGCTGCACGCGCTGTGCCCAGAGGACGACAACCCACGCCAAATCGCGGATGGATTTTTCGCGGGGCTTGCCGCCCTTTGCCTTGCTGAAATGTTTGCAGTCCGGGCTGAACCACGCGAGCGAGACGTGGCGGATTCCGCTGGGGTGATTGCGCACAGCCTCAATCGGATCGACCTGCCAGATGTTGCTGTTTACGTGCACGGTGCCGGGGTGATTGGCCTCGTGCATGCGGATGGCCTGTTCATCGTGATTGATCGCGATATCGACCGCCGCGCCCAGCGCCGCCTCGATCCCGGTGGACGCGCCACCGCCGCCAGCGAAGCTGTCGACGATCAGGCCAAGGCCGAGGGCGGAAGTGGAAAGAAGACCGGTCAAGCGCTTTGCTCCGAAGAAGCTGGACCCCGGATCAAGTCTGGGGTGACGGTAGTGGGGGCAATCAAGTCCCTGAAAAGGAGGGGCTGGACCGAACCATCGGAATAGATGGAATCCATCCACGTATCGGCGCGTGGTTCGTCACCGGCCCACTTGTTCGGAAAGGTTTTGGCCGCGATCAGTTCGCGGATGCGGGCGAGCTCTTCGGTGTTGATCAGATCGACCTGCGCGCGGGCCTGAATGTCGAGGATACGTGCCAGCGCTGTTTCGCGCGCCTCCAGCGTCAATGGCCCCATGCGCTGCGGGTTCTTGCCGATCGCACCGCTCTTGAGCCGCTCCAGCCCTGCCTTGCGCAAGCGCTGCTTGGGTTCGCGCATCCACCGATAGAGCGGCTTGAGTTCGAGCAATGGGCGCAGATGTGCCCATGCCGGCATTTCCACAATGGTTTCCAGCGCGGCGTCCCGGCTGGCCAGTGGACAACCGATGCAGCCAGTGCGGGCGTTGATTTCCTTGGCATCATCGCCGCCATAAGCATCGGCTAGGATCTGCGTGGGCCATCCGCCGAATTCCGGCATCGGTGCCCAGACCTTTAGCCAATCCCAGATCGTGCAGACGCGCCAGTGCAGCAGCGGTGCCAGCGTGGCGATCTTGCCGCGCACGCCCTTCGCTTCGGGCAGGACCTGCTGATACCACCCCTGCCCGCACTCTGCGCCGTCCTTTGAACAGGACATGGCGATACGGCCGTCACGGATGGCGCTTTCACCCTGACGCACGCCTGTTAGCATCAGTGCGGTGCCTTCCACACCTTCGATCACGCCCTGCAGGGCCTGCGCCATCGGCTCGACCTTGATCTGGCGGGTGCACCAGCGCAGGGTATTGTTGTTCGGAGGCGGCACGCCACGGCCAAGGATGTAGACCAGAAACCGCTTATCGAGCGGCGCGCGGACCACGTGCACCGTAATCCAGTTGCGCTGCCGCAAGCGTGCCATGATCTGCTCTGCTGCCATCTGGATGGGCGGAAGTTCCTGCCGGGTATCGGCATAGAACACGTGCAGGCGATCTGGCTGGGGCAAGAGCCCCACATCGATCAGGTGAATCAGCAGGGTGAGCAGCGCGGTGCTGTCTTTGCCGCCTGACCATGCCACGGCGTGATGCTGATGCTGCGACCAATAGGCCTGCAGCGATTGCAGCGTCATCTCTACCGCATCGGCATGGACATCGCGGATGGAGATCGTGGTCAAGCGCGCACCCCTTGTGGCTGCCCTTTCAGATGCCCTTCCGGCTGATAATCTTCCTGCGGTGCAAGGCGCTTCAGCGTGGCGGCGATATCGGCCAGCGTGAGCCAGCTTTGGATATCGGCATCAGGGATTTCGATGCCGTAGGCCACATCCAGTTCGACTGCGATGGTGGCCCGGTCGAGAGCGTCAAGGCGCAGATCGGACAGCAGTGTGCCCGGCTCCAATGGCACGCGCGGGATATCGATCAGCGGGCCGATGACCGCCTGAAGCATTTCGTGGAAGCCGATGCGATGGATGATCATGCTTCATCTGCGATGGCGAGAGAGAAAGCCTTGCCCCGGATCAAGTCCGGGGCGACGAGAAAGTCAGACGGCTTGGCAGCCTTGGGGATCAAGTCCGGGGCGACGAGTGAGGGCGAAATGCCACGCTGCAGCCAATCGGCATCGCGATCCTGCCATTCCAGCAGTTCGATCTTGCCGTGGCCGAGCGCCTTCACCCGCTGGCCGGTGATGGTCTGCACGTAGTCCGCATCCATGATCGCGCACTGGGCGCGCCAGCGCAGGACCTGGCGGATTTGCAGGCTGCCCTGCGCAATGTCGCGGCGTAGCGATGGGCA
>NCGO01000024.1 GCA_002256985.1 Novosphingobium sp. 28-62-57 | reverse complement strand
GTTTACGAGATTGGAGGACAAGAGCGAGCCTGGTAGATCGCCATGTTCAATCTTTGTTCTTCAACATGGCCAAAATCGCAGCTTCGGGCCGACTGGGCCTACCAGCACCGTCTTGCCCTCGACCGTCGCCCGGACGCCTCGTCCCTGCACCTGTTCATAGCTTTCAGGCTCGGGGACAATGATCGTCTGGTTAGCCGCAGCATCAACCACCGCCTTGGCTAACGGGTGCGCTGAGCGGCGATCCGCCGCTGCCGCCAGCCGCAGAACGTCATCCTCCGACCAGGCGGAATCGAGCGACTGGATGCGCACGACTTCCGGCTTGTTGGCGGTGAGCGTCCCGGTTTTATCAAATACCATGGCATCAGCGCGGGCGAGCAACTCCAGATAGAGCCCACCCTTGATCAAAATGCCGCTGCGCGCCGCGCGCGCGATCGAGGCGATCATCACGATCGGCGTCGCAAGCCCCAGTTCGGCGGGAGAGGTGAAAATCATCAGCGTCACGATTTTCGAGACATCGCGGGTCATCAGGAACACGACGATAAGGAAGATAAAGACCGCCGGGATGAGCCAGCTTGCCACCTTGTCGGCGAGCTTTTGGACCGGAGCCTGCTCGGCTTCGGCATTTTCAACCAACGCGATGATGCGCGAGAAGATGGTGTCGCCGCCGACCGTTTCGGTGCGGATGTCGAGCGCACCCGCCTCGACGATGGTGCCGGCAAAGACCTGCGCGCCGTCCGCCTTGTCTTGTGGCACGCTCTCGCCGGTGATCGGCGCCTGGTTGACCGATGCGGCACCAGACACGACCATGCCATCGACCGGAATCTTCTCACCGGTTCGCACGAGTACGATCTCGCCGACTTTGAGTTCAGCGATCGATACCGTCCGTTCCGTGCCGTTCTCACGCACGATGGCGGTCTGGGGCACCGAACCGATCAGGGCCCTGATCGAGGCGCGGGCGCGCTCGGTGTTGAGCTCGGCGATGAACTCCGCGATCAGGATAATGACCATGAGCACCGCACCGGCCACTGTCTCGCCACCGAAGACCGCAACAAGCGATCAATCAGCCCCGTCTTGACCAGGGGATAGAGGCCGATGGCGACTGCCGCCCACAAAATGTAGATCGGTACCAGTTCCTGCCAGTAGAGAAGCGCAACCGCTCCGGTGAGCACGATCCGGCCCACTTCGATCCAGCGCTCCCGCGTCATCAGGGCTCGCAAACTCGCGCCGCTATCTTTGCTTGGTCGGGCTTCAACGGTATCGCTCATCATAGCGGTCTCTCCTGTCATTTCATTCTGTGCTTGCCGACTTTACGGATGCTGTTCCTCGATCGCGTCACGCCGTGTTCCGCTGCGGGCGCGGGGGCTGCGCCCGCAGCGTGGTTCAGGCCTCAGGGACAGGCACCGAACCAATGCTAATTTCACGTACCCGGCCGAAAGCCTTTTCTGACGCGGCGCTTGCTCGTTGCTGGCGGCTTTCGAAATGTAAGATGTCGCACAAGCGCCCGGTCTGCCGTCTCCAGGAGCTTGGCGAAGTTGCGCTTCATGTTGGTGAGGGGCAGTGCCGAAAGCAGGCCTGCGCACCGATATCCATGTACCAGCCGCGACCCGACCGGGAGCGGTGAGAGGGAATAAGCTTCCTCGAATGCGAACAGCCATCCAAAGCCGAAGCGCAGGACAAGGCATTTCTGTGAGTCTATTGAAACGATGCGGGCATCAACCGTCCGAAACTTCGCATTTCCCAACTTCATTCGAAACGAATAGTCGACATTCGCATCGGGTGTCAGCGACCCGGCGATTCTTACAAACGGATGCCAGCGGGGATATTCGTCGAATCGGATTATCGCAGTCCAGACCTGCGGGGGTGAAGCATGAACGATGGATTCGTTCTCAACGACAAACATGGCGCTACTCCCAGAAACTTAGCAGATCTGAAAACCCTTCACGCCAAGTCTTTCCGTGCGCCGAGCAATGCCTCAACGGGAGCGATCGTAATCATGCCGATACCCCGCATCGCACTGATCTCGGTCACGAAGCTTCGGAGACGCCCCTCCTCGTCGACAATCTCGACGACGAGTGGATAGTTATGGTCGAGAAAGCGCGAGGCGTGGATCAGGTTGGAATGCCCGAAGCCAACGCGGCCACGGAGCACCGTTACGCCCAACAATTGATGCACCTTGGCCTTTTCAAGGACCACCTCGAAGACTGGACGATCTCCGCTCAGCGCCAGTTCGTCCGTAAAGATGCGGAGCAGTGAGTAAGCCTTATCTTGCATGACAGATACCTTTCATCTTTTGATGGAGGCCGACGACGCGCCGTTCCGGGCCGCCGTCGGCTCCCACATGTCAGTTGACCAGCAGGGGCTCGCCTGGGCCGTTCTGCTCGCGCCGTTGCTGACGCCGCGCCATGTAACGGGACATCAGCGCCGTGATCGCTGGCAGGACGAGTAGGGTCAGCGCCGTGCAGGTGATAAGGCCGCCGATTACCACGGTCGCCAGTGGCCGCTGGACCTCAGCACCCGTGCCCGTGGCGAGCGCCATCGGAACAAAGCCCAGGCTGGCGACCAGCGCGGTCATCAGCACAGGTCGGACTCGCTCCATTGCCCCGCCTATGATGGCCTCATCGACCCCTGCCCCATCATCGAGGCGCTTTCGGATCGCACTCATCATGACGAGGCCGTTAAGCACGGCGACGCCGGACAGCGCGATGAACCCCACGGCCGCGGTGATCGAGAATGGGATGCCGCGGAGCAGCAGGGCAAACACACCACCCGCCAGCGCCATCGGCACCGCGCTGAACACGATCGCCGCCGGGATGAACCCGCCGAGCGCCATGTAAAGCAGCGCGTAGATCGCCAGGAAGCAGATTGGCACCACGATGAGCAGCCGCAACCGCGCCGACTGGAGGCTTTCGAAGGTGCCGCCCCAGGCGGTGTACATGCCCGCTGGCAAGTTAAGCTGTCCGATTTTGTCCTGCGCTTCGGTCACAAACCCGCCGAGATCGCGTCCGCGCACGTTGACCTGAACGACCACCATGCGCTTGCCATTCTCGCGGCTGATCTGGTTAAGGCCCTGCGTGTAGCTGAACCGGGCCACCTCCCTGAGCGGGATTGAGCGCGCGACTTGGCCTTCCGCCGCCGGGAGCATGACCGGGATCGCGCCCAGCGTCTCCAAGTCATCACGCTGCGCGTCGGGTAGACGCACAACGACCGAGAAGCGCCGATCACCCTCGAACAGCAGACCCGCTTCGCGGCCGCCAAGCGCTGCCGCCATGGTATTGGCTACCTCTTCGACCGAGAGGCCGTAACGTGCCGCGGCCTGGCGATCGATCTTAACGTCGAAGGTCGGCGCGCCCGAGGTCTGCTCGGCGCTGACATCGCCCGCGCCGGGAATACCGCGCAGGATGCCGGCGATGCGATTGGCCTGCTCACTCATCGCATCGAGATCGTCTCCATAGAGTTTGACTGCGACGTCGGCGCGGACGCCAGCGACCAGCTCGTTGAAGCGCATCTGGATCGGTTGCTGGATTTCCGTCCGATTGCCGATAAACGGCTTCATCTTCTCTTCGATGCGGCGCAGGATGTCGGCCTTACTCTTCACCTCGTCCGGCCACTCCTCCTCGGGCTTCGGGATGACATAGGTGTCCGAAGCGTTTGGCGGCATGGGATCGGTGCCGAGGTCGGCGTTACCGTTCTTGGAAAAGACCAGCGCTACCTCGGGCAGTGTTTTCAACGCATTCTCGATCTGGAGTTGCATTTGCGTGGACTGGTCGATTGATGCCGAGGGAATTCGGAAGTTTGTGACCGTGATGTCCTTCTCGTCCAACTGTGGCATGAACTCCTCGCCGAGCAGGCCAAACATCAGCACGGCAGCCAAGAACACGCCTGCGCCGCCTGCAACGAAGGGCAGCGGACGCGCCACCGCCTTCGCCAGCATTGGAGCATATTTCGCCTTGAACCAGCGGATCGGCTTGACCTCGGTCTCGCTGACCTTGCCCGTAATCACGAGCGCGATCATCGCCGGCACGAAGGTGAGCGACAACACGAATGCGCTGGCGAGCGCCACCATCAGCGTGATCGCCATCGGCGCGAAGGTCTTGCCTTCGATACCCTGGAACGTGAGCAGCGGCACGAAGACGAGGAAAATGATGAGCTGACCATAGACGGTCGGCCGGATCATTTCCTGCGCTGCAAGCGTCGTCTCCTCCATCCGTTCGGGCCGGGTCAGGAGTCTTCCTTCATGTTCTTGCCGCTCAGCTAAGCGTCTCAGCGCATTTTCGACGATAATTACTGCGCCGTCTACAATCAGACCAAAGTCGAGCGCGCCAAGGCTCATGAGATTGCCGGAGACGCCCAGGCCGTTCATCCCCGCTGCGGTCATCAGCATAGTGACCGGAATGACCGCCGCCGTGATCAATGCCGCACGGATATTTCCTAGCAGCAAAAACAGCACGACGATGACCAGCAGCGCACCTTCGATTAGATTTTTCTCGACGGTCGCAATCGTCGCATTGACGAGTTTGGAGCGATTATAGACGGGCTCGGCGAACACGTCAGGCGGAAGATTTTTGTTGATCTCCGTAAGCTTCTCGGCCGCACTCATCGCTACGATGCGGCTATTCTCGCCGATGAGCATAAGCACGGTTGAGATCACCGCCTCGGAACCCATGCGGCTGCCCGATCCGGTACGGACCGCGCCGCCGATAACGACTTGCCCCACATCTTTGACGCGCACCGGTACGCCGGCACGCGTAGCGACGACAGCATCCTGAATGTCCTCGACTGATTTCAGGCGAGCATCCGCGCGAACCAGGAAGCTTTCGCCAGCCCGACGCACATAGTTCGAGCCTGCCGAGAGGTTCGCGCGCTCCAGTGCGTCGGCCAGTTCGGTTATCGACAAGCCGTAGGATGCCAGAGCATTGAGGTTTGGTTCGACCAGATACTGCTTCACATAGCCGCCGTTCGAATCGACGCCGGCGACTCCCCGCACGGTCCGCATCTGCGGCCGGATGATCCAATCCTGCACGGTGCGCAAATAGGCGGCCTTGGCGAGCTCGGTTGTCAGTCGCTCGCCCTCGGGGGTCAGATAGCTGCCGTCCGACTGCCAACCAGGCTTCCCATCAACCGGTTTTAAGCCCTTCCCATCGGGATTCCGGAACGCGACCGAATAGAAAAAGATCTCGCCGAGCCCCGTGCTCAATGGCGCGAGGTTGGGCTGGACGCCCGCAGGCAGACTGTCCTTCGCCTGCGCAAGGCGCTCGGTCACCTGCTGACGCGCAAAAAACACACTGGTGTCGTCCGTGAACACTGCCGTCACCTGGCTAAAGCCATTGCGCGTCAATGATCGGGTAAGGGTAAGGCCGGGAATGCCGGCAAGCGCGGTTTCAACCGGAAAAGTGACCTGCTTTTCCATATCGACGGGCCCGAGCGTCGGGTTGAAGGTATTGATCTGCACCTGCCGGTTGGTGACGTCGGGCACCGCGTCGATCGGAAGCTTGGTGATCTGCCAGGCGCCGAACCCGAATACGATCAAGGTCAGGAAGGCGACGAACCATCGCCCCCTGACCGAGAGACTGAGGATGTGCGCGATCATTCCGCCGACTCCTTCTCGAGTTCAGCCTTCAGCAGGAAAGCGTTGGTGGTCGCGATTTGCGTTCCGGCTTTCAGGCCGGAGACAATGGCCACGAGGCCGCCACTGCGGCTGCCGATCTGGACGGTCTGCGCCTTGAACCCATCCTTCGTCCGGACGAAGACGACCGTCCGAGTGCCGGTCGTTTGCACGGCATCCTGTGGGACCATTACGCCACTACCCGTCCCCCCACCGCTGGCAAAGATACGGGCCTGGACGAGTTGGCCGGGGACGAATGTACCGTCAGCACCTGTCGGTTCGATCACGACGGTTGCCGCCCGACTCTGCGGATCGACCACGCCGGTCGCTGAACGAACGCGACCCTCGATGGTGCGTCCCTCGCTGACGGTGAGTTCCACCCGATCACCCTTGCGCACTCGGCCGGCCTCGAATGGTGGAATGCTGGCGATAATCTGGAGACGGCGTGGGTCGGCTACCCGAAACAATTCGGTTTCGGCGGCGACAAACTGACCGAGATTTGCCGGCGCCGAGGTTATCCGACCCGTCACCGGGCTGACGACCGCAACCGAGCGACCATCCCTCGAGACTCGCGCGGCCCCTGCCGCCGCGCTTGCTCGACGAGCGTCGGCCTGAGCCACAGCAAGACCGGCTTCCGCCGTTTCGTAGTCAGCGCGGGGCGACACGCCCTGGTTGAGCAGCGTGCGTTCACGCGCAAGCTGTTTTTGCGCGAGCGTGACGCGCGCCGAGGCGGCCGCCTGATCGGCGGCGATCGACGACGCATCGCGGCTCTCTACCAGCGCGAGCGTTTCGCCGGCCCGGATCGGATCGCCGATCCGCTTGAAGATGCGGGTCACGGTGCCCGGTGCTCTTGCGGTGAGCACTGCCTCCGCGTCGGGCATCGCTTCGACAGTGGCCGAAGCGGGGATCGCCGCGTCAAGCGCACCCGACGCAGCTAGCGCAATGCCGATCTGAGAAGCGGTTATGCCCTGTTGCGTGATCGGCACGACATCGCTTGGCGCCGATGCGCTGGCCGTCCCGGCGTCCGGCGCCGCGACTGGAACAGAAGGTCCGGCAAGGCGCGCGGCGCCGAAGCCGAGCGCGGCGGCAGCGGCGAGCCCGAGGGCGGCGCCGGCATAGAGGCGATTTTTATCGTTCATTGGACCGGTTCTCCGGTGATGGTGACGCCCTGAAAGCGGGCAAGACGGGCACGGGCTTCGAGCCGGGCGGCGGCCGCGTCGAGAACGACGCCGCGCGCAGTGCCGAGGCCCCGACGCGCGGCAAGCAGTTCAATCAGAGGCGACTTGCCGGATTCGTAGGCGATCCGCGCCAGGCGGTAGGTTTCCTCAGCGGTCTGAAACGTCCGTTCGGCCGCTGCGACACGCGCATCGGCTGCTTCATTAAGCGCCAGCGCGGCGTTGATCTCCGCCTCAGTCTCAAGGAGTGTCGCGGCCGATCGAGCATCGGCGCCCCGCAACTCCGCTTGGGCCGCGTCGATATTACCGCGATTTCGATCGAAGAGCGGAAACGGTACGCTGATGCCGGCGATGAATGCGTTCGCCCTGTCGACTTGAAGCCGACGCACACCGACCGATACGGTCACGTCGGGAGTTGCCTGCCGTCTCGCCACCGTCACGCGCCGTGCCGCGGCTTCGCGTTCCGCCTTCGCGGCGAGATAGGGCGCCGTTTGCAATGGATCGATCGGTCCATAGCCTGGGCGGGGTTCAAACCTGGAAAGCAGTGGCTCAGACAGGCTGGTATAGGATGTCGCCTGCCCCGCGAGCGCAGACAAGCGCGCATAGGCGCCGATCCGCTCGGCTTTTGCAGTATCCACTGTGGCACGTAGCGAATTGACCTCGGTCTCCGCCTGGAGGCTGCGCAGCCGCGCCTCCTTTCCCGCGTCGACCAGAGCGCGAGCGGCCCGCTGGTCGGTCTCCGCCTCCTCCAACTCATCTTCCGCAAGCGCGATCCTACGATCCGCGATCTCGGCATCGGCATAGGCGCGAGCCAGATTATAGGCGTAGGTGAGGCGGCCATCGCGTGTGCGTGCACGGGCTGCCGTTACACCTGCCTCACCAGCCGCGATACGCGCAGAGCGCTTGCCGCCGAGTTCTATAGGCTGGTTGAATTGCAGCGTGTTTTCGGACCTGCCAAAGCCGTCATAGGGCCGCTGGCCCGCGACATTCTCGGTCATCACACTGACGTTCGGATTGGGTCGTGCCCGCGCCTGGCGGGCCAGCCCTTCGGTCCGCTCGACTTCAGCTTCCAGCTCGATTTGACGGGGGGCATTTTCCGATTGGCGGAAAAGCTCGGCGAATGGCGGTGCGGTTTGGGCGTTGACATGTGTGCACATGAGGCCGCCGGACGCAGTGAACAGACCTAACAGCGCCACGCGAACGCGCCGTCGGCCGACAGAATCGGTCATTTTGAGTTCCCCTAAGGTTGATGTTTGCGAGACGCCGGAAGGCGCGCAGACTCAGCCTCGAGGCGGTCGCAAAATTGCTTCCGTGAGAGGACCGCTTAATGCGTTGTCCCTCGTGATGAACCAGAGACCGACAACGGCGAATATAGCGGAGACTACACCGTTGCTCGGAGAAATATCCGCAAGACCGTTGATCACGGTATGCGTCATCTTGTGCAGATCGACTTCCGGCATGGCCGGCGCGGTGTCGTCATGCTGGATAAGCGCGCTGGCAATCTTCGCGTCGTCATGACCTACGATTGAGCTGTGCCAACTGCTAATAGCCATCACATTAATCATCGCGAGCATAGCCAACATCAGGCCGAGAACGAGGGAGTACCCCGTCGGCTTGAAGTGATGGCCATTATGGACGCGAGAGGTCATGCGCATCAGCATAGTAAAAACTGATCGCAGCGACAATCGCACATCTTCAGCTTCTGCCCGAGCGCCATCATGACTGTTTCGTCCAGCGCCGATGCAGATCATCGATCATGTAGACGTGGGCGGCGCTGTCGCCGCCATGGTGCACACGAAGATGCTCGTGGCCCGGCGGGAGATCATCATGGACATGCGGCACGACGTCGGGGTCCTCCGACGGCCAGAGCAAAAATGCGAGCAACGTGCCGATAGCCGCAATAACGCACATCGCGCCAAAGGCAGCGCTCATCGAAATGTTTGCGCCAAGTTGGCCGACCAGAGGATAGCATATCAACCAGCAAACATGACTGAGGGCAAATTGCGCCGCGAATAGCGCCGGCCGATCCTCGGCATTTGCCGAGCGCTTCAATAAGCGGCCAGATGGCGTGACGCTCATCGAGTAGGCAATTCCAAGGGCGGCCCAACCGATAAGAATCACATGCCAGTAAGATCGTCCGACCGGGACCGCAAAGCTGACCCATGTCATCGCGGCAAGGCCGATCGAGAGCGCGATCGCAGCGCCGATCATGACAAGTCGATCACTGATCTTGTCGAGCATCCGGGGCAAGAGCAAGGCCGCGGTGATCGAGCCCGCTCCGTAAGCAGCAAGGGTGAACGCCACATCGCGCTGGGTCATGTTTAGCAAGCTCTGAACAATGACAACCGTGTTGACGATCACCATCGAGCTGGCGGCAGCAGCAGCTAGGGTGATCGCGAGCAGTCCCCTTAGTCGCGGCGTCTTGAGATAGATCCGCATTCCGCGCGTCGTCTTGGCGTAGACGCTTTCTTGCCGTTCGGCCGCACGCTCCGGGCGAGGAAGGATGACCGTGACGACGAGCAGCGCTGAACCGATGAAGCCGATCGCCGTGCCGGAAAAGAGCCAGTGGAAATTGATGACCGTCAACAGTCCGGCCGCCAGAATCGGGCTGGTAATATTCTCCATGTCATAAGCAAGTCGCGACAGCGAAAGCGCTCGGGTATAGTCTCGCTCATCGGGAAGAACGTCAGGAATGGTAGCCTGGAAGGTCGGTGTGAAGGCCGCCGAGGCCGCCTGCAGGACAAAGATAAGGATGTAAATCTGCCAGATCTCACTGACAAATGGCAGGCAGAGCGCAACAGCCGCTCGGACGAGATCGAGTGAGACGAGCAACGCGCGCCGTGGAACCCGATCGGCAAATGCCCCTGCGATCGGCGCTATGCCGATATAGGCGACCATCTTGATGGCAAGCGCCGTGCCGAGAACCGCGCCCGCGTTTCCGCCCGCGATATTATAGGCGAGCAAACCCAACGCCACGGTCGCAAGGCCAGTCCCCACAAGGGCGATAACCTGTGCGAGGAGCAAATGGCGGTAGGTTCGGTTTGCGAGAACGGCGAGCATGGATATCCAGTGATTCGACGGATATCCCCCTGGGGGGATACTTGCCTTTAGTGCTGGCCGCGTTAAAAGGTCAACAAAGAACGTGCGGCAGACGTTTTTTGGCAGAGGCAACGATACCGTGCAGAGCGAGAGCGAGCTTGGTTAGATTGCGAAGGAAGAGGTACGGCCTGGTGGACAGAATTGCTGGCGGGGACGATGATAAGGAGATGTCTCATCCCCATTCCCACTCGACGCACCCCGCAATCGTGAAGCGTCTCAATCGCGCCAACGGTCATCTGCGCAGCATTGTCGACATGATCGAGAGCGGACGCTCCTGCGCCGATATAGCGATGCAGCTTCAGGCCGTTGAGCGCGCCGTTGCAAATGCCAAACGGACGTTGATCGAGGACCATCTCGGTCATTGCATCGGCGGCGATGCCGCCAACGGAGAGCAGACGATGGCCGAGTTCAGGGCTATCTCCAAGTATCTCTAGCAATGACTGTGGGGCAATAATCGATATGGCAACGTCCTTATCTCCGTCGGCTTCCATGTTTCACCGTGCTCTTCTGTGTCTGCTTGCCTTGACTGTGCAGTTAAGCGCCTATCAGGCGATGGTGCGTCACGATCCGGGTGCCGCGCTGACCGCGGAATCCGAGCGGCATGCCGTGCTAAATCAGCAATCGCTTGCTCACGGCCATGTCCACGACGATGGTGAGAACGACGAGCGCATGGCCGGTCATTTGCATGGACACAATCCGGGAGACCATAATCACGATCCGCCAGTAAGTGTTGCCGCTCTTAACCTCAACCTCCACGCCGATGCCCGGGGATGGCCACACCGGGTTGAAACGGCGATGAATGGGCGCATCGGCGATTCAATAGACCGCCCTCCGGAAAGCCTGACCTCGATGTGACGACGGCGCTGCGAAATCGCAGCATGTTCACACTGACAGACAGGAATTTTTATGATCCAGGCTTTCAACGAGCCGGCGCACACACTTGGTGCGCGCTGGCGACTCTCATTACTATACATTCTGGTCGGGTTCGCGCTGGCGCTTTGGAGTGGCTCGGCCTTTGCCCACGCCGTGGCCGAAGGGGACAAGGGCTATATCCAGGAGATCAGCGGCGTCCACTTGACGGAATTCATGTATCTCGGCGCTAAACACATGGTGACGGGCTATGACCATATCCTCTTCCTGCTGGGAATCATCTTCTTCCTCTACCGGATGAAGCATATTGCGCTTTACGTTAGCCTGTTCGCGATCGGTCACTCCACGACGATGCTGCTGGGCGTCTTCTTCGACTTCGGCATCAACAGCTATATCATCGACGCGATCATCGGCTTCTCGATCGTCTACAAGGCGCTGGACAATTTGGGCGCGTTCCAGCGCTGGTTCGGATTCCAACCGAATACGAAGGCGGCGACACTGATCTTTGGTTTCTGTCACGGTTTCGGCCTGGCGACCAAGATTATCGAGTATAACGTCTCGTCCGATGGCCTGCTGCCCAATCTGCTCGCGTTCAACGTGGGCGTCGAATTGGGGCAATTGCTCGCGCTCGCAGCGATTCTGATCGTCATGGGGTTCTGGCGCCGGACGGACAGCTTCTGGCGCCATGCCTACACCGCCAATGTTGTGATGATGACCGCCGGGTTCGTGCTGATCGGATATCAGCTCACCGGCTGGGCCGTCGCCTAATCAAAGGATTTTACGTATGTACAATAGCACCATTCCCTCCAAGAGCGATTTGCCGTCTTCCAGCCAGTTAATACGCTCGACCATCGTCGCCATCTTGGTAGCCGCTACCATTCTCGTTACGATTGTCCTGCCCGCCGAATATGCGGTGGATCCGACCGGCGTCGGCCGGCCACTGGGCTTCACCGAGATGGGAGAGATCAAGCGCCAACTCGCCCAGGAAGCACAAGCGGATAATAAAATTGATACCGCGGCAAGCGACGCGAGGGCCATAGCAGTGATCGAGGCCGCTGCATCGGGTGTGCCCGTACCCAGCGCTGAACGCATCGTCCCAGCGTCCGCGGCCGACGCCATTCCGGGACGAAACGACCGGATCAGCGTCACCTTGAAGCCTGGTGAGGGCGCCGAGGTGAAGCTCATGATGAAGCAGGGCGATAAGGCCCGCTACGTCTGGACAGTCGCTGGCGGTGTGGTGAATGTCGATCTTCACGGCGACGGCGGCGGAAGGTCGATCAGCTACGCCAAGGAACGCGGTCTCGCCAATGACGAAGGCACGGTCACGGCCGCTTTCGACGGGAACCACGGCTGGTTTTGGCGTAATCGGGGCGATGCAAACGTCACGGTCGTATTGGAAACGCGAGGCCGGTACGCGAAAATAAAGCGACTGGTCTAGAAAAATTCGATACCTAAATACCAATCGGACATGCTGGCCGGTGCCGAACTTGTTTCGGTACCGGTACTTGGAGCTCGGTTCCGGAACTAAGACGTATGGAAGCATATGCCTTCGCGTCCGCTAGGTTCGTTAAATTGTTGCCGCTGCCCATTTCACGGCAACTATATCGGCCGCTCCAGCGGATCGGCGGAAAAGTCTTCGAGCGCGCTCGAGCCGGCGTGCCGATCGCCCGGCCTTCCACCGGCCACCCCCGACAGCCGGATGAAAGGGTGCAGAGTCGACTAAATGCCCATTGTCGCAACCGGTCCAGCCTGAG
>NCGO01000035.1 GCA_002256985.1 Novosphingobium sp. 28-62-57 | reverse complement strand
ACCCCGCTTTTGGACACTGTGACCACGCCTTCGGATTTGCGGAAGCTTTCACCGGAGCAGTTGCCGCAATTGGCGGCTGAGTTGCGTAGTGAGGTTATTTCGGCGGTTGGCGTGACCGGCGGCCATTTGGGGTCGGGCTTGGGCGTGGTCGAGCTGACGACGGCGCTGCATTATGTGTTCAACACGCCCGATGACCGGCTGGTGTGGGACGTTGGCCATCAATGTTATCCGCACAAGGTGCTGACCGGCAGGCGCGACCGGATCCGCACGCTCAGGATGGGCGGCGGCCTGTCGGGCTTCACCAAGCGCAGCGAGAGCGAGTATGACCCGTTCGGCGCGGCGCACAGCTCGACCTCGATCTCGGCGGCGCTGGGCTTTGCGATTGCCAACAAGATTGCGGGCAAGCCGGGCAAGGGCATCGCCGTGATCGGTGACGGATCGATGTCGGCAGGCATGGCCTATGAGGCGATGAACAATGCAGCGCAGGCGGGCAACCGGCTGGTCGTGATATTGAACGACAATGACATGTCGATCGCGCCGCCGGTGGGGGGGCTTTCCGCGTATCTTAGCCGCATCGTGTCGAGCCGCGAGTTTTTGGGGCTGCGCGATTTTGCCAAGCGGGTGGCCAAGCTGTTGCCGAGCCCGCTCGCGGCGGGGCTCAAGAAAACCGACGAGTTCGCGCGCGGCATCGCGATGGGCGGGACGTTGTTTGAGGAGCTGGGCTTTTATTATGTCGGGCCGATTGACGGGCATAATCTCGATCATCTGATCCCGGTGCTCGAGAATGTCCGTGACGCCGAACAAGGCCCGATCCTGGTCCATGTCGTGACCAAGAAGGGCAAGGGCTATGGCCCGGCTGAAGCGGCGGCCGACAAGTACCACGGCGTCCAGAAGTTCGACGTGGTGTCGGGCGTGCAGGTCAAGGCCCCGCCGGGGCCGCCAGCCTACCAGAATGTGTTCGGCGAGACGCTGACCAAGCTGGCTGAGACCGACGCCACGATCTGCGCGATCACCGCCGCCATGCCGAGCGGCACCGGCCTCGACAAGTTCGCCAAGGCGCACCCCGAGCGCTTCTTCGATGTCGGCATTGCCGAGCAGCATGCGGTGACCTTTGCCGCCGGGCTGGCCGCGCAGGGCATGCGGCCCTTCTGCGCGATTTACTCGACCTTCCTGCAGCGCGCTTATGATCAGGTCGTGCATGATGTCGCGATCCAGAACCTGCCGGTCCGCTTCGCGATCGACCGCGCCGGGCTGGTCGGCGCCGATGGCTGCACGCATGCCGGCAGCTTCGACGTGACCTATCTCGCGACGCTCCCCAATTTTGTGGTAATGGCCGCCGCCGACGAGGCCGAGCTCGTCCACATGACCTATACCGCCACGCTCCACGACAGCGGCCCAATCGCGCTGCGCTACCCGCGCGGCAACGGCACCGGCGTGGCGCTGCCCGCGACGCCTGAGCGGCTCGAGATCGGCAAGGGCCGGATCGTCCGCCACGGCCATAAGGTCGCGATCATGAGCCTTGGCACGCGGCTGGGCGAGGCCTTGAAGGCCGCCGACGCGCTTGATGCCAAGGGGCTGAGCACCACGGTCGCCGATCTGCGCTTTGCCAAGCCGCTCGACGAGGCGCTGATCCGCAAGCTGCTGACGACGCATGAAGTGGCGATCACGATCGAGGAAAACGCGGTCGGGGGCCTCGGCGCCCACGTCCTGACTTATGCCAGCGACAGCGGGCTGATCGACGCCGGGCTGAAACTGCGCACCTTGCGCCTGCCCGACAT
>NCGO01000013.1 GCA_002256985.1 Novosphingobium sp. 28-62-57 | reverse complement strand
AAAGCCCGAGCGCGCCGTGACGATCGGCGTTCATGGTGACTGGGGTGCGGGAAAGTCCAGCATCCTCGAAATGATCGAGAACGGCCTCAGTTCTGATGAGGACGTGCTCTGCATCAAATTCAACGGATGGCGCTTTCAAGGGTTCGAAGACGCCAAGATCGCGCTGATCGAAGGCATCGTCACCGGGCTGATCGAAAAACGCCCGCTGCTCACCCAGGCCGGCGTGGCCGTGAAAGACATCTTCCGGCGGATCGACTGGCTAAAGATCGCGCGGCACGGGGGCGGTCTCGCTTTCACCGCATTCACCGGCATCCCCACAGCCGATCAGATTGGCGCGGTGGTCGGCACTTTGAAGGGCATATTCTCCGATCCCTCGAAACTCGCCACGCAGGAGAATTACGACAAAGCGATCGACGGTGTGCAGGGTCTGCTGAAACCGGGAGAGTCGAAAAATGTGCCGGAAGAGATCGAGGCATTCCGGAAAGCTTTTGACGATCTGCTCAAGCAGGCGGGCATCAAGCAACTGATCGTCCTCATCGACGATCTCGACCGCTGCCTGCCGGACACGGCGATTGAAACCCTCGAAGCCGTTCGCCTGTTCGTATTCACCGCCCGCACCGCGTTCATCGTCGCGGCAGACGAGGCAATGATCGAGTACTCGGTGCGCAAGCATTTCCCCGAGCTGCCCGACACGACAGGCCCGCGCGACTATGCGCGCACGCCTCGCACCAATACGCGCGCACCGCCGATTTCAATCTCCATCCGCGCATCAGGTACCGCAGTATCAGTACCTGCCGCTTCAACCTCCAGGGGGACAAGCGAGATAGATTGCACCGGTGCGCTGTCCCGAACCGTGCGGCGCCAATAATGCAAAAGGCCGACACTGACTCCGTGGTGCCGCGCTATCGCGCTGATGTTCGCGCCCGGCTCGAAGGTCTCGGCCGTAATCCGGGCCTTCTCTCGCGGATCCCAGCGACGGTTGCGTCGCTGCGGGCCGAGAACCATATCCCCGCCCAAACCCGGCTTCGCACTGTGCGGCACACCATCCCAATTCGAATTCGCACACCGTGCCGCACTGTCCGAACCAGCATTCAATCCATCGTCATCGAGCATCGCCGAAATCCCACTGCCAATCTCAGCAGCGCCATTGGCTCACAACTCAACAGCGTCCATTTGGGATGCTCGCATCGCTAACGTTGAAGGCGGCTGGAGACACCGCGCCCCGATGGCAGCACCAGACCGATAACAAGCCACTCACATCAGCACCAGCAAACATTATTTCTAGTCGAAGGCGGTCAATCGCCGAGAACAAAGGGGGCCGTAAGCAAAGCTCTTCAATCTAGGTCGATCGCATCGATCACCGCATTGCCGGAAAGCGGTCAAAATGGAGCCATGAACGCTATCCGTTTAAGAACAACGCGGGCCACCTTCGACCTTTCGTTCCTAGGGCCAATCTCGGCGGCGAAAAAAGATGACTTACGCTCATTTTGAGCCCGCCACGCAATATACCGTGGCCAGTAATGCAGGCAAGTCCGTGGGCACAAAGCGACCTCTTACCCAGAAGCAGTTCTTGGCAACTGAAGCCGTGTTTACCGCCGACCTATAACAGCGCAGCTTTTGCAGCTAACAAGGCGTCGTTAAGGTGGATGCCGACTAATGCGAGGTCGAGTTCATCTGCGTCCGCAAGGCAAGCTTCTATTGCTGACACAAGCTCGACGAGCCGGTCGTTCTTGTCAGGATAGATTGATCTTGAAAATTCAAACATCGGACTGCGTGCCGTGGCCCAATACCCACTTCCCGGAGATATGCTTATGCATTGGCTTTCTGCACGACTGGCAATGGCCAGAGTACCCCCAAGTCTCATGTCGGACCTGCTTCCGGTTTGGCCTGTGATGGCCAAGAACGCACCTGATGCTGAACATGAAACGCCCCCCGACGAACTCGATACTTGTGCTCCCAATATCTCAAAGTGCCATCTTTGAAAATTGGCATTCCTGGTCAGCAACGTGCATGTCGCAAGTCGGATAACGAAAGGCGGCCCATCACGATGATGCGCCGCCCGGTCCGGGGGGAACCTCTGACCCGCATGTGCCGGTCAGTTCGCTGCGAAGTGCGAAGGGATTGAGTCCGCATAGTCGCGGCAGGCATGGATATGTTTCACCATGAAATTGTCAACTCGAGATGGCGACCAAGATCCCGGCATGACGATCGACACCATCGCGCAAAAGAGTGGGTTCTTGACGGAAGTTGCTCGGGAGGTGTTTTAGTTGCGGCAGTGATCGGGCAACTCATCATTCACGTCCGCATGAATGACAGCTGGTTCCTTCCTGACGCCTATGGCACGCGTTTCAAAGCCACCGACCTTTGGGAACAAAATACTAGCGAGCGAGTGAGATAGGCTGTGCGAACGGCCGTTTGTGGCGATTCGCTTGAAAACAGGATTTTGCCGCGGAGGTAAAGTGATCTGGATCGCTCTTTTCATACCGTCCCTTGCGCTTACCATTTTTGCTTGGAGGGTGCATCAACTCCGAAACGGGAAAGTTTTTCGCAGTAAGGGGCTGATAAATCAGCTTGCACTACGATGGCACCACATCCGCAAGGAGCAGGACAAGATTCTGCAAGAGGCGATTAATCCGGTGGATGCAGACTTAGACCGGCCACGCAAGGCAGGGCAGCTGAAGCTCGTTGCATCAAACTCGACCGACGAAAATGGCAAATCTGGATTTGCCGAGATTGGGCTTGGAACACGGAAGCGGCTCGCGCAACTACATCGGCTCTATCTGTTCGACCATATCGAACTAGACCAGTACAAAGAGTCTGTGGTGGCCGAAATGGCCGAAGTTGAAGCCTCCATAGACCGTCTGAATGATAAACGGGAAACCTTGGAGGAAAGTGAGTATCGCTACCTAATGTCCGAGTGCAAAGCCGATCTGGAACAATGCCGATGGATCACGCTGTGGATCGATGACGAGCGCAAAAACGCTATCTACTAGGCTCAGGACCTATTAAATTGCTTGCGAAGGTCTCGATTGGTTGATTCAATGGTGGCGCGAGGAGGCGCTGCCATGAGTGATTTGATTTGGTTGTCGGAGGCGCAGATGCGCCGGATCGAGCCATATTTTCCGCTGTCGCACGGGGTGCCTCGGGTCGATGATCGTCGGATCATCAGCGGCATCATCTTCGTGATCCGTAATGGCCTGCGGTGGCGTGATGCGCCTGCGGAGTATGGGCCGCCGAAGACGATCTACAACCGGTTCATCCGCTGGAGCCGCATGGGCGTGTTCAACACAATTTTCGCGGCACTGTCCGCCAAGGGCGGCAAGCCGGATCAGTTGATGATTGATGCCACTCATCTCAAGGCGCACCGGACGGCAGCCAGTCTGCTTAAAAAGGGGCTGTTCCCCGACGTATCGGACGCACCAAAGGTGGCCTGAACTCCAAGGGCAACTTCTCCTGCCGGGCACCGGAGGGAGACTGCGCGCCGACCTCGGTGATCGATGGCCGGGCAACCGAAACTGCCGGTGAAAAGGCCGACGCTCCCCAAGTGCAGCGTCCGGTGGCCAACACCTCAACTTCGGGCACCCTCAAGGTTGTCCTGGCCGCCTATCGCGATGCGCAGGGCCGCAACCATGCGGCGCGCGTGGTCGAAGTGCCGCTGCCCGAGCCGGCAGGCGCGCAATTTCAGGATCCGGCAAGCCGCCGCGAGGTTGCGCGGGCGCTTGCCCGGGCCGTTGCCGCGGCGCGCGAGCCGCAGGCCGAAGCACCGCCACCCGCCACTGACACCACCGACCACACCAACTCCGTCTTGCCGGACGTGCTGACTGCCCCCTTGCAGCACGCGCCGGCCGGGGGACCCGGGACTGCCTCCCTCCCGCCCCGGGTCCCCCACCCAATCGAAGGACAAGGGGAGCCTGCTCCCCAGGAAGGAAACACGCCGTGAGCCTCTCCCTTGCCAAAGCCCGCGATGTCCTGATGGGCGCACTGTTTGCTGATACAGCTGCGGCTGAGAAGCCGCGGACGCGCTTCGGTCTCGACATGCTGTCCGACTGGCTCCCGTATCGGGTCTTCGACGAGAGCGCCGGGCTCTATCGCAATGCGCGCTCGAAGGGCTTCATCCTCGAGGTGACGCCCTTGATCGGCGCCGATGAGCGCACCGGAGAAATCCTGGGACAGTTCTTCTCCGAGGGACTGCCCCAGGGGGCCTGCCTGCAGGTGCTCAATTTCGCGAGCCCGCGGATCGGGCAGATCGTCTCCCCATGGTTTGCGCCGCGCTATGAACAAGGCGGGATCTATGAGGCGATCGCGCGGGAGCGGCTTGCCCGGTTCTACGATCTCGTCTGGGAAAGCGGCTCGGCCTTCGCCCCTTTCCATGTGCGTAGCAGCCGCCTGGTTGTCTCGCTCGGTGTCCCGGAGAACACGAATGTCACCGATGCCGAGCTTGCCGAATGCCGTGAGTCTCTGCTGGGTCTCATCCATTCGCTGGGGCTCGATGCACATCCGCTGCGCCCTTCGGCGCTGATCGGCCTCGTTGACGAGCTGACCTCGCCGACCACGGCGCGCGAGCCTGAGCGCCAGACCTGGAACCCGCTCGAGCAGATCGATGTCCAGGCGATCCGTGCCGACATCGAGCTTGAGGTCGAGGACGACCGCATGGTGCTGCGAACGGAGCGGTTCCGCGAGATGGGCCGCGACAGCGCCGGCAACCCCGAGGTTGGGGTGTGCCTCACCGGATGCCATGCTTGCGGCGATGTTGCGAGCGACCAGCAAGACCAGAGGTTCAGATGGTGGGGGGAGCAAGAGAACGGGAGCAGAGCTGAGCATTTGGAGCCTCCTGACGAAGCCCAGTTCATTTGCCGGGCTTCATCTGGCCAAAGGCCTTCTCCCCTCTTTCTTCGTCAGGATTTGGATTGCAGCCACGCCTGCAAGGCGTCATTCCAGTCTTTGCCTTCAGCGCGCGGGCGACGCGTGATGATCGTCCGGCTTTCACAGGCATAGGTACTACGCGCGCGTTCTTCGGCGAGTTCGCCCCCTGCATCATGATCGACGAACAGGTGCAATTCGCGCACACTCTCCGGGATCGATACGATACCAAAACGTTCATTGCCGAGCGAGGCCCAGCAAGGGATTTGGGTCAGAGCCTTGGCAGCAAGCGCGCTCTCGATACCCTCGGCAAGGCCGAGCCGTCCTTCGACGGGATCGAACAGGCGAACAGCACCCGATGCCAAACTCCCGAGCGCGCGCTTAGGGTTGTTGAAGGGGGCGACTGCAGGCCTCATCGGATTGAGAAACGTGCGGTGAACAGCCACCAGCCCGTGATCCATCGTCACTCCCGCGATCATGCCAGGCAGATACTGCGTGTTTCCTCTCGGGCCGAGCGGGGTGCGAGGGTGAAATCTGAGAGCGTGAGAGACAGCGCGAATGCCTCGGGCCTCAAGATAGACTTTGGCGAGAGTATCGCCGATTGGCACCGCTTCGCGCCAGATACGCTCGGCAAAGGCGTGGTGCGCGGGCTTGCGAGCACCGTCCCCCGCATTGATCTCGACCTGCCCTGAAAACATGCTCGCCGGCGAAACACCTCGCCCGGCGAGCGCCGTCAGGACCTGGTCCTGGCTGCAGCCCGCGAAACAATGAAAGAGGATAGCGCGCCGTCCAAGGGTCACACCGAGCGAGGGCGTGCGGTCATCATGGGCAGGGCACCGCGCCATCCCTTTGGCGCCAGACCAATGTCCCCCGAGCTCTTCGCAAAGCTGCTTTGCCACTGAAGCAAGGGACGAGTTGGTAGGACTGGATAAGACAGGGGACATAGGGCGCTCCTCGAGTTCAAAATACCGCCCCTTGCGAGCGACCTCTCCTCCTGGAAACGCGCGCAAAACGCTTTCCTACACCCGCGCGTTCACCATACGTTCCATTTCGATTCGAAGCAATGCGACGAGATGGAAGATGATCAGATTTGGAATGATCGGGATGCTCATGATGACCGTTCCCGCTGTGCAGGTTTCAGCCCAGGCAGAGGCGCCGTCCTTCGCGATATTCGAACATCGCCCCTCAGCGACAGCCGCTGAGCCTGCCGAACCCTCCTTTGCGGCACAGAGTGAGATGGATTGGGGGGCAAGCAAGGCAGCGCCCTCGTTCCGCGAAGCAATCTACGTGGCGAATGTTCGAGAGGCAGAGCTCCGATACGGTCTTCCTACAGGCTTATTGCAGGCACTGATCTGGACCGAATCGCGGTTCAATCCGATGGCGATCAGCCCTGCTGGCGCGGCAGGACTGGCGCAGTTGATGCCAGGTACGGCTCGTTACCTCGGCGTTACGAACCGGCATGATCCTGCCGCGAGCATTGATGGCGGGGCTCGCTATCTGCGAGAGATGCTCGACAAGTTCGGGCAAATTCATCTCGCCCTTGCAGCCTACAACGCGGGGCCGGGAGCGGTTATGCGTGCTGGCGGCATTCCCCGAAACAACGAAACGCCGGGCTATGTCCGCAGCGTTCTGGGCCGATGGCAGGCAATTAGCTCGCGCATCTGAAACGTGTTCGTATATCTTTGTCGAAGAACGGATTGGTTGAATGGGGAAGGCCAAGTTTGATGGTTCCGAAAAAAGATCGAGGCTCGGAGGATGACAATGTTATTCGCTTCGATTTCCGGGACGAGCTGAAGAAGCAGCGCGGCACGCAGCGGCGTAAGGAGTGGATCTTGGGACTAGGCGCGTTTTCGATCCTATTTGCTGGCGGAATGCTCGCACTGAACTGGCCTACGTTGGGCTCGCCCTCGTTGACCTCGTCGGAGTTCACACCGAAGCTCTCGCTGGTGGCGGAAACCTCTTCACCGCATTTTGAGCTCTGCGGAATGACACGCCGCACCTGCGTCGTGGATGGCGACACCTTCTGGCTCGAGGGTGAGAAGATCAGGATCGCTGACATCGACACGCCCGAGATCAGCGAACCAAAGTGTGATGCCGAGTATCAGCTCGGTATGAAAGCCACCCATCGGCTTCGTGATCTATTGAACGAAGGCGCTTTCGAGGTTCGACCAATCGGAAATCGCGATGAGGATCGGTTTGGACGCAAACTTCGGGTTGTCGTTCGGGGTGGCCAATCGCTTGGGGACCAGCTCGTTAGCGAAGGTCTTGCCCGCACTTGGACCGGGCGTCGGGAACCGTGGTGCAGACAGTGACCGTATCACAGACCGATCAACATTTGTTGTGGGATTGATCGGCAGTATCCGACCAACTCACGATCTTTAGCGAACGGAGTGAGAACGATCGCTTGCGCTGGAACTTGCCATTAGCCTAACGCAGACCCGCCTGACGCCAAAGCCCATTGCTCGGTTGTAAAAGCCACGCGGGCGGTCATATTCATTGCGTGGTCAAGATATTCGTCGGTGTGACGCACAAGCCCTGGTTCGACTTCCTTGCCGGCATTGCTCCGGACGAGGTCAATTTCTGGCAACCCTCAGGCTCGGGCGAATTCAAGGCGCTCCAGCCCGGCGACCTGTTCCTATTCAAGCTGAAGGGTAAGGACGCCGCGATCGCCGGCGGCGGTGTGTTCGGCCATGCCTCATTGGCGCCGCTGTCGCTCGCCTGGGAGGCCTTTGGTCCCAAGAACGGCAATGCCTCGCTTGCTGAGATGCGCGCGACGATCGTCGCACTGCGCCGCGAGTCCGCGCCGCTGGGCCCACGCGAGGATCCTGTGATCGGCTGCAGGATCCTAACCGAACCCTTTTTCTGGCCGCGCGACCTATGGATCCCGGTGCCCGACAGCTTCTCGCGCAATATCGTGGTCGGCAAAGGCTATGCCACCGACACCGAGGAAGGGCTCCGGCTGTGGGACGCGGTCAGCGAACGGCTGACGGCGTCGCCGGCAGCGCCGCGACCGGTAGCGGGCGAACGCTTCGGCGCGCCGGTGCTGATGCGCCAGCGGCTCGGACAAGGCGCGTTCCGGCTCGCAGTGACCGATGGCTATGGCCGACGCTGCGCGGTTTCGGGCGAAAAGACTCTGCCGATCCTCGATGCCGCGCATATCCGCGCCTATGGAGATGGCGGCGAGCACGAACTCGCCAACGGCCTCCTGCTGCGCACGGACATCCACCGCCTGTTCGATCTCGGCTATGTCACCGTCAGCGAGCGCCGCACCTTCGCGGTCAGCGAACGGCTCAAGGCCGATTTCGACAATGGCGTCCATTATTACGCGATGCAGGGTACCGAGCTTGCCGCCCCGCACCGCGGGTTCGCGCCGCCGGCGCCCGAAGCGCTGCGCTGGCATCGGGAAAACCGTTATCTGGGCTAGCGGTGCCGGTTCCTGTGAGGTCAGTCGTGCGGCAGGCCGGGTATCGGCTTCTTGGCGGTGATCGCCCAGAGGTCGCGCGGGATGTCGAGCACCGCATCCTGGTCGCTGAAGATCATCCCGCCATAGACCAGGAAGCGCCACATCGTCAGCGACGGATCGTCAATCGCCTGCTGACCCTCATATAGGATAAGGCCGTCGCCGAGATTGCCGCGCGCATAGCCGGCGCCGCGGCCGACGAACAGGTTGCGCAGGATCGCGTTCTGGCCGGCGGTAACCAGGCCGGTGCTCACGGCATAATGCTGCGGGATTGTGCAATCCCAATGCGCCCGGGCAAGCCCCTTAGCGACATAGCGCAGATAGCCGAGCAACAGGTCATGATCATAGGGAATGCCGAATGAGCTTTGCTCGGTGGCGCCCTCAGTCCAGCGCACGCCGACCTGACCCTCGGCAAGCGTCCGGTGGAGCTTTCCATTCTTGGCCAGACGCCGCGGCACCTGTTTCTCGAGCATGGGCTTTGACAAAGGGTGGTTGCCGGCGAAGGGCAGAATCGTCGCGAGATAATGCTCGATTTTCGATTTTTCGCTGTTGCACGGCGCGCAGGCCGCGACCTGCGGAAGATCGTCGCGCAGCGTCTCGGGGAAGAAGCTTCGCGCGAACACATGGTCGGCGGTGCTTCCCGGTGCGCCGCAATAGGCGCAAATGCCGGACTTGAAGCGCTTGCCCATACTCTATGTGCCGTTCGGCACGCGGATCACGGCGATCACCACTTCAGCCGAACTCGCCGTAGCCGACGACACCGCGGTAGGTTCCAAGCGAACGGGAGAGGATAATCTTATCATCCGTGTCCTCTTCGTCCCTTTTCTGCTCTTCGCGGCCGACGGCGAGCGACAAGTAGAAGAGAGCGGCCCGGGCCAGCGACATCATCCGATAGGTGGATTGCCGAAATTCCTGCATCGTGCGGGTCTCGACGATACCCGTCGGAAGCGTGGTATCGACTTCGCGTAGCACGACGCAGCGATGCTCAAGGGCGTTTCGGAGCTGATTAAGTTCCGCGGCATCGGGCGCAATCGCGTCGATATCCGCAGGTTCCGCGGCAAGCAAGTCGAGCGACAGCCAGTATAGTCCGCGCAGCGGGAGATTGGGGCGGTCGGCGAACTCTTTGCGAACCTGACCCTTGGTTGGCCAGACCGTGCGCAAGCTGAGACGATTGGGGTCGTCACCGAGCTTGAAATAGCCGTTCAGGAAACCGGCGATCTTGTCGAGCAGGCCGTATGCCATGCGAAATGCGATGCGCTGCTTCTCGACCTTAAGTCCGAACGCATGAAAGTCGAGCGTATCGACGAGCAGCAGATCCCGGTCGGCATAATGGCGGTCATTGCCGTCGATCGATTCAAAGAGCATCAGGCGCGCCGCTGCAAACTCCTGCTTCATCTGATTGTACCATGCGATGAAATGCGGAGGCTCGTCGAAGCTGCCCCGGTGCGGCGGCAAACCGAAGGGGTCCGCTGCCGCGATGGCGTGCGGGCCGAGCACGCTCAGGGGCGACAGGAACAACTGGTTTTCGAGCGCCCAATGGCGAAATCGTTTCTCCGTCTTGGTTCGGCCAAGCGAAAACCCGTCGAGGTCAATGGCTCGCGGTTGGTTTTGCGCGATCACCGCGGTTAGCCAGTCCAACCAGCGCTGATATAAGTCGATAGCCCCTGGATAGTCGTTGTCCCAGAAGGCATCCGGTGCGATCGCCCGTCCGATGTCCACTGCCGCCGCCTGCATCAGGACGATCGCATTTCCTGCATCGTAGAGTTGTCGCGCCAGCTCGGCGCGCGCGATACCGCGATTTCCGAGTGCCACGGCGAAATGCGGAATCTGGTCGAGCGCCTGATCATAAAGCTGGAGGGCCTCGATGCTTCGGCCCAAGCTGTTCAGAGTGTTCGCCAGATTGGTCAGTATCTGGGCGCGGACCTCCGGTCCAAGAGCCGCGAACCCTGCAGTTGCCTTGGCGCGTCTGAGATACAGGATCTGGCGCTCGCGATGCGGCTGTCGCCATTTCCAGCTATGGGCATCGGTGATGTCCTGTAGCGCAGCTTGCACATTGCTGCGATAATACCAGAGTCGGGCTTCTTCCTCGGTCGAAGCCTTGAGCATTGCCGCGCAACGCTTGTCGAGCGCCTCCAGCGTCGGCCTATCGGCGGCGTCGATCGCCGTGTCGATGGCGATCGCGAGCGCATCGACCTTCGCGCTTCGGGCCGACTTTGCCGGTGGCCGCCGGGTCATTCGGTACCAGCGTTCGCGTTCTGGTAATCCGCCAGGAAATTCGCCGCCGCCTCGTTCATATCGTCCTCGAGTTGCAGGCGCTTGAACCGGTACAGTAGCGGGACGATCAGCGGGCTCGACGCGCGGCGGTAGTAGATCGCATTCTGAAATTCGCGCGACTGTGCGAGGCAGTGGTCGGCATCGCACTCGCCTGCAAGCGCGCGCGCCCACAGCGCCTTGGCGGCACGCAGGTGCTCCTCCAGCGAGTCCGCCGTGTCATTCTGGCGATAATATTCACGGGCGGCCCAAGTCAGGATTGGGCTGGCGGGCGCCATAGTCAGCACCCAGTCGCTCAGTTTCAGATCCTGGGCAAAGCCGCCGACGAACAGCAGCAGCAAGATCGCGCTTGCGATCGAGACGACGATCGTTCCGTAGCTGCGGCGGAGCTGACTGTCGTAACGCAGGTTCGTCCGCTGGCAGATAATTCGCGCCAGATGCAGGGGAGCCTGTCCGGCTGCGACCGGGTACCAATCGCGTAGCCCACTGTCGTCCTGATGGAGCGCATAGGCTCTGGCCGCGGCATGAATGTCTTCGATCTCGAGCGGATCGCCGGCATTGAATCGGTCCCAGGGCAAGGCCAGCACGGCGCAATCGAAGCTTTCGCCGACTTTCGCAGCACGCTTGATCAAGAGCTTTTGTCGACGGTCGAGGACAAGGACGTCGAGGGCAGTGATCAGCAACGCCAGCGCCGCGATCGACGCGCGCGCGGACGGAACGAACAGGACGAGGATCGCTCCAAGCGCCGGGGTCAGGAGCGTCAGAACCAGCTGTGCGACGAGGATACGCGACGCTAGAGCATACATGCGCGTTCGAGCACGCATCAACTTGAGCTGCGGCTCTTCATTCTGGAGCGTAGGTATTGCGTTGCCGGTCATCGCGTCAGCCATAGGCCGGAAAGTGGTTGGGGATAAGCTGCGACCATTTAGCAAAAGCGTCCATGGTCCTGCCGGCAGCGGCAAATTTCTCTGCCTCCTGCGCACGCGCGAGTGCCCAGTCGAGGCGCTTGACGATGGTGTCCATCTGCTCGGTGGTATTGACGTGCTGCGCGACATCGTCGGAGTAGCCCGCCGGGTCAGCCAGCTTGGTTCTGATCTTGGCACGCGCCTTGTCGAAGAAGTACCGGATTCCGCTCGGAAAGCTCGAAATCGTGACGTTGGTGAGAATGTCGAGGGCGAGAGTTTCGAGATGGAAGGATTTGAGCAGGCTCCGGCTTGCATTCCATCCCTTCAGCATCTTGAGCAGCGGGACAAGATCGCCATTATGGGTCCTGTTGGCTTGGCTCCAAATCTCGACATGCCGTTTGGGGTCTGTGGGGATCCAGCGCGGCCCGCTCGTATCCGGGATGAGATATCCGCCGCCTTTGCGATGGAATCCCGGGACGACGTCCACCTTGAAGTCAGTGAAGGTGATCGTCACTGCGTGGCCATCGGGGCGGATCTTCGGTGTCTTCGTATAGGTTTTGAGCAGCGATGCGCGGACTGCATTGAGCAGGCCGGTCTGTCCCTGGGCAGCATAATATTTAGGGTCGAGAATGACGAAGATGTCGACGTCGGCTTCTTTCAATGGCGAGATCATTGTGCTGCGCCGGTAGGAACCGGCCAGAAAAGAATCGAGCACAATGAAGTCGCTTTCAAGCACCGAACGAATAGACGTCTGACGGGTCGAAACCGTCTTCTCCTGAAGATCAGTGATCTCCAGGTTAGTGCGCAAAACGCGGAAGGCTTCGTCGATCGTTCTGGCCATGTCACGACATAATGCGACACCGCCGTTTAGCCAACGCACTTCGCTATAATCAGACCTAACGACGATCACGCCTGCGATAGCTCGCCGGTCGCTCACGGGACACATGAAACGCACGAATGTCCGCTCCTGCCGATTGCCGAGTTCGCCGCTGGGCCTGCGAACGGCGGCTAAGTCCCAGTTCCCGCTAGGCCCTACAGGTGTTCAAAATCCTCGTCAGGCTCTTCCTGCAAACGCGCCCTTGATGACCTTGCCTCCCTCCCGGATCGTATCGAGGTAGTCGCTCCACCATTGCGCCATACGCACCCGCTCATCCCAGTGCTTGCCGCGGTGATAGACGCCGCGAACCGCATTGCTGTCACCGTGCGCCAGTCCACGTTCAATTGCGTCCGGGTTCCAGAGGCCGCTTTCATTCAGCATGGTGGAGGCGGTTGCCCGCAGCCCATGAGCGGTGACCTCATCCTTGGTGAAGCCCATCCGGCGGAAGGCGGCATTCAAGGTGTTTTCGCTCATCGGTCGGACAGAGGCACGGGCCGAGGGGAACACATACCCTTCGGCGCCGACCATCTCGGCGAGCTCTTTCAGGTAGCCAATTACCTGCTTTGAAAGCGGCACGGCATGAGGGCGCCGCGACTTCATCTTGCCTTCAGGGATCCTCCACACACCTTCTTCCAGGTCGATCTCCTTCCACTCGGCGTGCCGTAGCTCGCCAGGCCGGACAAAGACGTGGGGAGCGATCAGAAGGGCATATCGGGTGATGAAGTTGCCAGTGTAGTCCTGGATCGCTCGCAGAAGCCCCCCCAGCTCCTTGGGCTCAAGAATCGCTGCGTAGTGCTTTGCCTTTGGCGTGATCAGCGCTCCGCGGAGCATGGACGTCGGGTCGCCTTTGCAGCGCGTGGTGGCAACGCCATACCGGAATACGCGGCTCGCAAATGATCGGGTCTTCTTCGCTGTCTCGTGCTTGCCCTTCGCCTCAAGGCGCTTGAGGGGGGCGAGCACTTCGAACGGCTCAATGTCATCGATTGGTCGGCTGCCAATGGCATCCACCAGCTGCTCGAGGAAGAAGTTGGCCTTCACGATGGTGGCATCTGCCCTACCGCTCTGCACCATCATTTGATCGATGTACTCACGCGCCACAGCTTCAAAGGTCTGGGCTGAGAGGAATTCGGCGCGAATCTTCTGCTTGCGCTTCTCCATCGCCGGGTCACCGCCGGACGCGATCTTGTGCCGCGCCTCATAGGCTGTCTGCCTAGCCTGCTTGAGGGTGATCTCGGGGTAGGCGCCGATCGAGAGCTTCTTTTCGACGGGGCCGATCCGGTAGCGGAATCGCCAGAGTTTGCCGCCGGCTGGGGAGACCTCGATGTACAATCCGCGGTCGTCAGCAACCTTGTAAGGCTTGTCCTTTGGCTTGAGTGCTCGAAGCCGAGTCTCGGTCAGCGGCATGTGCGGGCCTTTTCCCGATGTGGTTTTCGCAAAGGCCCGCAAAAGGCCCGCAAAAATGTGCGGAACCCCCGAGAAAAGGCGGGACGATCCGGCACGATCCAAGGGCCAATTCCCTTGGATTTCTGCGGACTTAATACACTTTTTGAGATGTTCCGAGAAGAACAAATGGTGCCCAGAAGAGGACTCGAACCTCCACGCCCTTGCGAGCGCCAGCACCTGAAGCTGGTGCGTCTACCAATTCCGCCATCTGGGCACGGGGCGAAAGGCAAGAGCGCCGTTCGCCGGGTAGGAGGGCGCCACTAGGCCACGTACGGCGGGGTGTCAACGGGGCAAATCTGTGTGGGCCGTCTTTTTGCCAGCTAGCCCCGGTTGGGGCGTTTGGGCATTGAAAGCGCGGCCTCGGCTGTGCCAAAGGCGGCGCGGACATTGCCCGGGTTTCGGGCGGGCAGGCAGGAACTTGCACATGGCAAATGGCGAAACGACCGACCGTACGCGCGATCTGGATGGGATGCTGGTGGCCTTGGTGGGCGGCAGCGGATTTTTTGGCACGCATCTGGCGCAGGAACTCCTGTCGCGCGGGGCCCGGTTGCGCATTTGCAGCCGTCATCCTGAGCGGGCGTTCCGGGTCAAGACGCTGGGCGGCCTTGGGCAGGTGCAGATGGTGGGCACCGATGTGACCCGGCCCGAAACTGTGGCCAAGGCGCTGACTGGTGTGGACGCTGTGGTAAACCTTGTTGGCGCATTTGCGGGCAATCTTGATGCGCTGCAGGGCACCGGCGTGGGCCGCGTTGCACAGGCCGCCAAGGACGCAGGCGCAACCGCGTTTGTCCATATTTCGGCGCTGGGGGCCGATGCTTCGTCCGATGTGCCCTATGCGCGCACCAAGGCCGAGGGTGAGGCTGCTGTGCTGGCCGCATTCCCGACCGCCACGATCATGCGCCCATCGATCCTGTTTGCCGAGGATGACAACTTCCTCAACATGTTCGGCGGGCTGGTAAAGCTGCCGGTGCTGCCCGTGTTCGGCCCCGATGCAAAATTGCAGCCGGTGTTCGTTGACGATGCTGCCGAGGCGGTGGGCAATGCACTGGCGCATCCCAGAATTCATGGCGGCAAGACGTTCGAACTGGCCGGACCCGAAGTGGTGACGATGGGCCAGCTCAACCGCATGATCGCCAAGGCGGCGGGGCGCTCGCCGGTGTGGCTGGATCTGCCCGATGCGGTTTCCGGTGCCTTTGCCATGCTCACCGGCTGGCTGCCGGGCGCGCCGATGAGCACTAGCCAGTGGAAGCTGCTGAAAGCGGGCAATTTTGCCACTGGCACACTGCCCGGCATCGATGCGCTGGGGGTCAGCCCGCGCCCGCTGGGCCTGTTCCTTGATCGCTGGATGACGCGCTATCGCAAGTTCGGGCGGTTCGGTGTAAAGGCAAAATCAGCCTGAAGCACCACGCCGGGATGCGGTTGTCCCGGGGGCTTCTGTCCAAGGAACGTCCCCCCATGGCCCAAGTCTTGCGTTTAGCCCTCGCCGCCTTTGCCCTTGCAACAGCAGCCCCGGCCTTGGCGCAAGCACTGCCCAAGGCCGTGCCATCGGCGGGCATTCCGCAAGATATTCCCGGTGCGATGGAAAAACCGGATCCGGCGCTGCAATACCGCATCCTGTTTGATGTGTCCGAACCCAATCGCGATGCTGCAAAGCCGCATCAGACCTTTGCCCGCGCCGCCAGCATGCTCAATGCCATGGCGGCAAACGGGGTAAGGCCCAAAGCCGGTGCCATTGCAATCGTGGTCCACGGCGCGCCAGACAATAACCTGCTCACCGATGCTGCGCATATGAAGCGCTTTGGCAAACCCAACCCCAGCCGCCAGCTTCTGGAGGAGCTGGCTGCGGCCGGGGTTTCAGTGCGAATCTGTGGCCAGTCCTATCTTGCACGCGGCTATGCGCGCGATGAACTGCATCCCGCGGTGCAACTGGATCTGATGGCCATGATCACCATCGCCAACCTGATGGCGCAGGGTTACGGCGTGGTCCGCGACGATTGATCGTTTGCCGCGCCGCGCTGGCAAAAGTGTTCAGGCATTGACATCGGCGTAGTGGCTGGGCGGCTGGATGCCATCCATCCGTTCGGCCAGCAAGGGGCGAAAGCTGGGGCGGCTTTTGAACACCGAATACCAGCCACGCGCCTGTTCGTGGCCCGACCAGTCTATCCCGCCAAGGTAATCGGCGACCGAAATCTGCGCGGCGGCGGCCAGATCGGCCAGGCTCATCGTGGCACCTGCCAGCCATGGGCGGTTGTCGATCAGGTAATCGATATAGTCGAGATGTTCATCGGCCAGCCGCATCGCATCGCGCAGCCGCTTGCTGTCGGGCGGACTGCGATAGACGAGGCGCTTTTTCATCCGTTCATCGAGCAGCGGGCCGGTCACATCGGCATAGAAGTTCTCGTCAAACAGCGCGACCAGACGGCGAATTTCCGCGCGGGTGGGCGCAGTACCGTTGACCATCGGCGTCTTGTCGACCGTCTCTTCAAAATACTCGCAGATCGCGCGGCTGTCTGCCAGGCTCAGCCCGCGCTCAGGGTTATGGATTGCAGGCGTGCGATAGGCCGGGCTGAGATGCCCGAACCCCTCACGTCGCTCCCACGGATTTTCGCGCACCAGATCATAGGCGACGCCCTTCTCGCTCAGCAAAAGCCGCACCTTGCGGCTGAAGGGACACAGGGGGAATTGATGAAGCTGCCACATGGCAGTCAGCATTGCGCGGGGAAGGCGGGGAAGTCTAGGGGTGACTGCACCACCTGACCGGAGAGCGGCGAACAGGCGAACGCCATATCGTCGAGCGCGGGGATGCTTTGCGGCTGGAGCGTCTCTTGCAAGCTTTACCCTCGTGCGTCCCCGCCCCTCGACAAGCTCGGGATAAACTGCCCGAGGGCAGGCGGGGGCCTCAGGCGGTTTACGCCAATGTTGCGTAAAGCGCCTGAGGTCCCCGCTTTCTGGCTTCGCCAGAAGTTTATCCTGAGCGGCTGGCCTGCCAGCCAGCCGAAGGGCAGGGGAGCGGGGTGGATGGGGGGCGGCGGTTTCAGACGGTGCGCTTCTGGTAAGTTGCGGGGCCTGCTGGCACCAGCACCTCACCTGTCGCAGGACTCACTACATCTCCATCGCCCAGATAGAGCCAGCCGCCGGGCGTTAGCTGCTCGGCCAGTCGCAACACCAGCCGCTCTCTTGTCGAATCATCGAAATGGCGCAGCGCTGTGCGGCAGAAGATCGTGTCGAATTGGCCCTGCATCGGCCATTCGCCCAGCAGGTTGTGCGCGCGGAAGCGGGTGAGTTGCTGAATTTGGGGGGCGATAGTCGAATGTTCGCCGTGCGGTTGCGTCCATGCCTGGCGCAACGGGGCGGGCAGCGGCTTGAGGTCTTCGGTGCGATAGGTGGCGGCGCGGGCGGTGGCGATGGCGGGGGTGGCGATATCGGTGCCCAGCAGGCGCAGGTCGGCTTTGGCAAGCGCCTCGCCTTGGGCCACATCATCGCCCAGCAGTGTGATCAGCATTGTCCAGGCATCGGCACCGCTGGCGCAACCGGCAGACCACAGGCGCACCTTTCCGCCGCCCAGCAGCCGCTCGACATAGCCGGGCCGCACGGTTTGCGCGAAGTGTTCGAACTGGTGGGGGTGTTGGTAGAATGTCGAGCGGCTTGCCGTCAGCGCGCAGATGGCACGGCGGCGTTCGGCCACATCCTCGCGGATGCGGATCACGTAAGAGGCAAACGTGGCACAATTGGTGTTGCGCACCAGCGGGGAAAGCCGGGCAAAGACCAGCATGGCCTTGCCTTCGGGCAGGACGATTCCGGCCTCCTTGTGGGCGATTTCGGCGATCGCGCGGAAGTCTGCCGCGTCAAACACGCCGGGGCTGATGCCCGGCAGCGCAGCGTCAAACGCGTCCATCAGGCTGGCCTCGCTGCTGGTCGCGTGCGCGCGCTGACCTGTCGTGCTTGCAGGCGGCATGGTGGATGTCCTGTCTTGGCTGCTTGTCTATCTTCAGGCTGCAATGCTGCGCAGCATGGCCTCGCGAATATCGATGAAGTCCTGCCGGATGGCGGCAAGTTTGACCGGATCGAACCGGGTTACGCAATCAAGGATCGCCCCACGCGCGGCCTGATATATCTGCACCAGCGCGCCTGCAGTGGGATTGGCCATATCAACGCCCATCTGCAGCGCCGTGAGTGCGGAAATGGCGCGGGTCAGTGCGGCGCTTTTGGCCGAGTTATCAGACCTTTCCTGCGCATGAAGCGCACGGCCGACCGAACCGATGACCTGTTCAAGGCACAAGTCCACCAGCTGGCGTGAATCCGCGCCGCGCACGCGCGCATCAAAATCGATGCGGCGATAGGCTTCGGTCGGGTCATTGCGGTGGTGCAGCATCAATTGTCACTCGAATTCCAGGCGTCGATCTGCGCCTTCAGGAAAGAAAGGGTCGATTGCGAACCGCTTACGCGGGTATCCATTGCGGCAAAGCGGCTGATCATCTGCTGGCGCAGCGTTTCCTGCTTTTCGGCTAGCGCGGCGGAGCGGTCGGCCAGGGTCTTTTGCAGCGCGGTGTTGCGCGTGATCGAACTGCCGAGCGAAATCCCGGTGATCGACGATGTGTTGCGGGCGATGCGGTCTATCGTTGAGAATACGCCGAAAATGCCGGTGGTCCACATCGCCCCTGCCGCTTGCGGGGCATCCTGCAGCGTGCGGTTCAACCGTTCTGTATCAAGGCTGAAGCTGCCGTCGCGCTCGGTCTTCAGGCCAAGGTCGGCCAGCGTTGCAGGCTCACCGGGGGTGGCGTTGACCATGATGCGCTGCCCGGCCAGCTGGGTCAGCGCTGTGCGCAGGGCGCGCGCGCCGGGATCGTTGTTCAGCTCGCCCGTTTCGCGCTGCATCGCATCGTTCAGCTGCCCGACGACTTCGTTCAGTGCCTCGGTCAGGTCGTTCATCGCGGTGGAGATGCCGGCCGATGGGTCGCTGAAACTGATCGTGGCGGGGTTGCCCACGTTGGTCGTGGTCAGCTTGAGGTTCAGCCCCGGCACCACATCGTTCACCGTATTGCTCGTGCCGGTATAGTCCACGCCGTCGAGCGTGAAGGCCGCATCGGTGGCCGTGGCGCGCAGTTGCGTGGTGTTGGTAGCAGGGCTCCAGGCCAGCGCGGCAAGGTCTTCGCCGCCCACATCGGGCGTGGCCTCCAGCACAAAGCCGCTGTTGGCACCTTCGGCTCCTTTGAGCACAAGTTGCGCTCCCGATGTGCCATTGGCGACATAGGCGGTAACGCCTGCGCCCGCCGCATTGATCGAACGGGCCACATCGGTCAGCGTCGCGCCAGTGGGAATGGCGATATCCACCGCATCGCGCGTTGCATCGGGGTTGAACCCGCTGTTCGCCACTGTGCCAAAGCGTAGCGTCAGCGTGCCTGAACCAACGGTAGAGGTGGCAGCGGGATAGGCCGGCATGACCAGCCGCTGCGCATTGGCAAGGCTCGTCACTTCAAGGCTGTAAGTGCCGCTGCCGCTCAACGTGCCCTTGCTGACCGTGGCCACATTGCTGTTCGAGATTGATGGCCGCACGGCCAGATCGCCGGTGCGGATCAGCGTGCCAATCGAGGTCGACAGCGTGGTCATCAGCGAGCGCAAGTTCGATGCGCTGGAGATTTGCAGCGCCACCCTCTCGCTCTTGGCCGAAAGCTGGTCGATGCGGCTGGCGAACTGCGCGGCGGCCAGCTGTTCGGCCAGCTGCGCGGTGTTGATCCCGCTGCCCGCCCCCAACGACGAGATGATCTGCGCGGTTGCCGATGACGACGCGGTGGAGGAGGGGGGAGCAGAGGCCATGGCTATCAGGACGGTTGCGACGCGGCGCGATTAAGCTGCACCACCGCTTCAGGCCTGCCATCGGCGTCGAATTGCAGGTGGATGGGCAGATCGATGGGCGGCAGCACGGGATTGTCCCCTCGCTTCAACGACATGACGAATGCCAGGACCGAGGCCACGGCGGCATACAAATCCTCGCGGATCATCTGGTTTTCGCGCGTGGTGAAATAGACCGAGCGGGCGAGCGGCGGCACTTCGATGGTCGGCACGCCCAGTTCTGCGGCCAGTTGCCGCATCGCCAGCGCCTTTTCCCCGCGCCCTTTGGCCAGCACCACCGGGGCAGGGGCAAGGTCCGGGTCATAAGTCAGCGCCACGGAAAAGTGCGTCGGGTTGGTAATCACGAACTGCGCCTTGGCCATAGCGCCTTGCATCGCGCCCATGGCCAGTTGGCGCTGCTTGCCCCGGACGGCGGCTTTCTGTTCGGGCGAGCCTTCGCTCTCCTTGTGCTCGTCCTTGATCTCCTGCAGCGACATGCGCAGGCGGAAGAAGCGGCGGATCCACTGGATCGGAAAGTCGATCAGCGCGATGACGACCAGCCCCGCTGCCAGCGCAAAGGCGAGCGACGTGATCGCGTCCCACGCCTGCACCAGCTGCCCGTGAATGTCGCCATGGCCCAGCCCGATCAGCTTCGAAACCTCACCCTTGGCCCAGGCATAGGCAATGACGCCCAGCAGGATCAGCTTGGCCAGCCCCTTGGCCAGTTCGATCCAGCCCTGCGGCCCGAACATGCGTTTGAGGCCCGACATCGGATTGATGCGCGATGCCTTGGGCGCAAGGTTCCCGGTGTTCCAGCGCCCGTCGGACATGCCGATCTGCGAGAACACCGATCCGGCCAGCACCAGCCCGCCCAGCACGAACACCGGCGGCAGCACCGCCACCAGCGCGCCGATCAGCAGCTTGTTCGGCGTGAAATCCTCAATCGCGCCGCGATCCAGCGTGAACGAGGCGCGCAGCGTGTCTTGCAGCGCATCGAACAGCCAAGGCCCAGCAAACTTCAGCCAGACCGCGCCGATCAAGACCCCCACCGCCGTCGCTAGATCGCGCGAGCGCAGGACGTCGCCGTTCTTGGCGGCCTCGCGTTTGCGTTTGTCTGTTGGGGCAAAGGTCTTTTCGCCCGCCTGCTCGGCCATCGCAGTGCGCCCTCTATTGCGCGATCAGCGCGGCGGCCTGACCCACGGCGGTGGCGGAGATTTCCACCATCACATCGGTCAGCATCGGCGCGGCGGCGATCATTGCGGCAAGGCCTGCCAGCACGCCCGCAGGCAGGCCCAGCGAGAACAGGTTGAGGCTGGGCGCAGAGCGGCTGATGATGCCCGTCGTCACCTGCACCAGCAGCAGGATCAGCGTGACCGGCAGCGCGATCAGCAGCGCGGTGATGAACATCTGCCCGGCAAACTGCGTGATCAGCTCCATCCGCCCCGGTGCGAGCCACGGCGCACCCGGCGGAAAGGCGGAATAGCTTTCCACCAGCAGCGCAATCCAGTTCAGATGCGCCCCGGTGCCCAGAAAGATCACCGTAAGCACCACCGCAAAGTATTGTCCCAGCGCGGGCGAACTTGCGCCGCTGACCGGGTCTGCAGCGGTGGCGATGGACATGCCCATGCCCCCGCCGATCATTTCTGCGGCCAGCGTGGGTGCTGCAAACGACAGCTGCAGCACAAAGCCGATGGCAAGGCCGATCACCACTTCGTTCGCCGTTGCCAGCATCCCGTTCACCGAAAGCAGTGCAGGCGGCGCAGCCACCGGCGTCCACCCGCACACCAGCAGCGCAACCGCGCCGGTGATGATGACGCGCACTTGTGGCGGCACCGTTGCTGCACCAAACAGGGGCGCAGCAAACATCGCTGCGCCAATCCGCGTCATCACGAACATCCAGCGCCAGAAATCGGCCTCCAGCGCGCCAAAACCGAAGTTGAGCTGCAGCACGCGGCTACTTTCCGGTCATCGCAATCTGATCGAAGATTTCCTTGGTGAAATCCCCGATCAGGCCGAGCATGGCCGAGCCAAACAGCACCAGCACCAGCGCGGTAATCGCCAGTTTGGGCACAAAGGTCAGCGTCTGCTCGTTCACCGAGGTCGCCGCCTGAATGACGCCGACGACAAGGCCGATGGCCAGCGATGCCAGCAGCACAGGGGCGGCCACCAGCGCGGTGATCCACAGCATCTGGTCTGCCAGCGAAAGGAGCGAGGCGGTGTCTTCCATCAGAAATTCCTTTCCCCCTCCCGCTGGCGGGAGGGGTTAGGGGAGGGCATGTTCTTCTCAGCGTCGCCTAACAGGCCCTCCCCCGGCCCCTCCCGCAGGCGGGAGGGGAGGAAGGGGTGCGCCTGCTGCGCGGCGCGCATTATCCAAAACTCGCGGCCAGACTGCCCATCAGCAGCGCCCAGCCATCGACCAGCACGAACAGCAACAGCTTGAACGGCAAGGACACGATGGTGGGTGACATCATCATCATGCCAAGGCTCATCAGCACCGATGACACCACCAGATCGATCACCAGAAACGGCAGGAACAGCATGAAGCCGATCTGGAACGCGGTCTTCAGTTCACTCGTCACGAAGGCCGGCAGCAGGATCGAATAGGGCACCTCTGCCGTGCTGGCAAAGCGCGGGGCCTTGGCCATATCGGCGAACATGCGCAGATCCGTCTCGCGCGTCTGGCGGATCATGAAGCTGTGAAATTCGCGCCCGCCCGCCGTAAATGCCTGCTCCGCCCCAATTTGCCCGCTGGCATAAGGCTGGATCGCATTGGCGTTTACCTTGTCCAGCGTTGGCCCCATGATGAACAGCGACAGGAACAGCGACAGGCCGATCAGCACCTGATTGGGCGGTGATTGCTGCAGGCCCATCGCCTGCCGCAGGATTGATAATACGATCAGCACGCGGGTGAAGCTGGTCATCATCAGCACCAGCGTGGGCAGGATCGTCAGCAGCCCCATGATGAGCAGGAGCTGCAACGAAAGCGACAGCGAACCGCCGCTCTGTGCGCCTGCTATCTGGCCAAAAGCGCGGTCCAGCGCGCCCGAAAGCGCCGCCGGTTCGGGCGCAGGAGCCTGTGCCACCGCGGCAAAGGCGTGATGCGGCAGCAAGACCAGCGCGGTTGTTACGGCGGAAACAAGGCGCTTCATTGCACCTCCTCCGCCTCAACCGGAACCCGCGCCGGAGCCTCGGCCAGCCGCACCAGCCCGTTCTTCCCCGCCGAAACCAGAATCTCGCGGCCATGAAATTCCAGCACCGCCAGCCGCAGCGTGGGGGAGAGCATCTGCGTTTCAATGATCCGCACCGATTTGGGCGCGCCATTGCCGCCCATGAAACGGCCCTCCATGCGCTTGGCGAACTTCAGGCTGGCCCAGGCCAGACCGCCGATCAACGGCAGCAGGATCAGCAGTTTGAGGACATACCAGAACATTACGCCGCATCCCCCTTGGATGCGGCCTTGGGAGCCTTCTTCTCAGGCGCTGGGGCGGCGGGTTCTTCGCTGTCCGATCCGGCCAGTTCCACGATGCGCAGGCCAAAGCGGTCGCCTTGCGCCACCACTTCGCCGCGTGCGATCAGCTTGCCGTTGACCATCACGTCGAGCAACTCGTCAGTCATCCGGTCAAGCGTGACCACCGAATCCTCGGAAAGGCCCAGCACATCCTTCAGCTTCATCTGCGTGCGGCCAAGTTCAACGGTCAGGCGGACATCCACATCCTTGAGGAAATCGAAACCGCGGGGTTGAAAGGTCATGGGTTCAGGCCTCTTTTGAAAATCAGGAAAGTTGGGAAATCTGGATGGCAACGCGGTCTTCGATCGCGCCGATGGAGCCATGGGCATAAGTCTTGTCGCCCACCACCAGCGGCACATTGCGCGCGATGGGCACGGGCAGCACTTGCCCCACTTCCAGCCGTGCGATCGTGTCGAGCGGCAGCGCCATATCCACCAGCACCGCAGTCAGATTTATCGGCATGTCGGCAAAGGGCGCATCGGTGGGGCGGGCGGGGCTGCGTGGAGTCTTGGCCGCCCGATTGCCTGATCCGGGGGCAAAGGCTCCGGGCGCAAACATCTGGGCCAGCGTATCCATCGGAAAGGCCATGGAAATGGCCCAGGATGGGCGCCCTTTTTCCAGCACGTTCAGCGTCAGGTTGGCCACTTGGGCGCTATCCGGCATGGCCTGAAGCTGTGCGAGGCTGGCATCGCGGCGCAGGGCGCGGATCGGGCCGCACATGCCATTCAGCGCCAGCGCCAGACATGTCGCCATGCTCTGTTCGATCCGGGCGATCATCAGTTCGGCCGAAAGCGGAAATTCGCGCGGTAGCGATGCGGGGGCATCGCCGGGGCCGCCAAAGGCGCGATCCACCAGCCGCAGCACATTGACCCCCTCCACCGTCATCATGAACGGGGCGCTGCCGATCTGCATCAGGCTGTTGGCGGCCAGCGGCGGGATGCAGAAGCAGAAATCTGCAAAGTCGGTCTTTGTCGGCGCAACCGCCTGAACCTGCGGCTCCACGCCGCCCAGCAGCGGTGCCAGCGCGCCGCGCACGGCCTTGGCCAGCCGCTCGCTCATCCGCGTCAGCGCCGGGATCAGCTCTGCTGTATCCGGGGCGGGGCGCAGCAGCACCGCATCGTGCTGTGCCACGGCACGCTCGGCAATAAAGGCGCGTTCGGGTTTCATGAAAAGCGGTTGGCCCTGCTGCTTACTGAACGATGAAGGATTTGAAGTAGACGTTCTCGACCCCGCCAAAGCCCTCGTTCTCGATCAGGACCTTGTTGATCGTATCGGTCATCCGCTTTTGAAAACGGGCCTTGCCCTCGGGGCTGATCACTTCTTCTTCGGGCGTATCGGCAATGGCGATAAGCAGCGCCGACCGGATCGCCAGCTCGTGCTTTTTCATCCACAGCACCACCCGGTAATCGCGGCGGGTGGAGGCCGAGATGTTGAGCTGCAGCAGCGCGGCGGAATCGCGCAGGTTCGATGTGAAATCGTCGGGGAAGTTGTAGTAGATGGTGCGGAATTCGCTGCCGCCGTCGCCGTCGGTATCGGCGCCGCCTGCCTCGCCCTCGCCTTCCTTTGCCACCGGAGCATAGGGGTCTTCCTCGCCCTTGCGGATCAGCTTGGGGTTGTTGTCCACATGGATGACTTCCTGCGGGCCGCCGCCGCCGATCACGCCAGCCGCCACCAGGCCGAACACGCCGCCGCCGCCAGCACCCAGCAAGGCAATGGCACCGACGATCTTGATGATCATGCCATTGCCCTTTTTCTTCTTGGGCTTTTCTTCCTTGTCGCCTTTGTCGCTCATGGTCTGTCTCTCAGGATGGGAAGGTCAAGATCAGGCGTATATGCCGCTGTCGCCGGGTGCGGCGCTGCCCGAAGCGGCGTCATCATCCCGGCGTGAAGTGGGCGCAGCATTGGCCAATGGGCGGGCATCACTGCGCGCAGGTCCGGCTTGCTGCTGCTGTTGCTGAGATGGCTGGCCCTGCTGCTGGCGCGTTGCACCAGTATCGGCCTGCGGCTGGCCGCTTTGGCTGCGCGTATCGGTAGAGGTCGCGGCGGCTTCGCTGCTGGCGCTGACCGCACGAACAAAGCCGGGATCAGCGGCGCTCATCGTCACGGAAAGCCCGGCATCGGTGCTGTCAAAGCGCAATGCGACGCGCCCGAAATCGGTATTGGTCACCGCCACATTCAACGTGCGCGGCGATGCCTCCTCGCGCGCGCGGTTCAGCGTTTCGACCAGCGTGGCAAAATCGATGCGTTCGGCCTTGGCCTCGCTGCGGGCGGGGGTGGCGGGTTGAATCTCGCTCTGCACTGGCGCATCGGCAGCGATGGTGCCGGGCAGCGTGGCTTCGGCAAACTGCGGCGTCGACGCTTCGGGGGCGGTGGGTGTGGTTTTGAGCCCAGAGGTCTCGTGCACCAAGGTCCGGGGCTCTGAGGCCGGGGTCCTTGGGGTCTGCGGCCCTGAGGTCTGCGGCCCTGAGGTCTGCGGCATTGGGGTCTGCGGCTCTGGGGTCTGTAGCTCTGAGATCAGATGCGTAGGCGCCTTTTGGGCGCGCGGAACTGCCGTTCCATCGCTGGCGGGGGCGGCACTGGACGGTGCAGCAGCCACGCGAAGGGGCGGGACGACAGAGGCGGTAACCGGTGCCGCGGGCGAAGCGGGCGTGGCTTCGACAGCCTGCTCAGCAGGTGCTGCCGCCGCTGATGCCACCGCTGATGCGGCTCGCGGGGCTGTGCCCTTTGGCGCGGGGAGGACCTGTTCGATCTGTGCTGCGCTGGCAATGGCGACAGCCGCCGCCACCGCCACCGCATTGGGCGTGGCGGGCGTTGTCGGCGCAACGGTGGTCGCAATCGGTGCCGTTGCGGCAAGGCTGGGTTGATCCTGTGGCGGCGCGGCGGGTTGGGCTGATGGTTGGGTGGCTGCGGCCTGCGCCAACCGTTCTGGTGCGGCAAAGATGGCCGCAAACAGCGCAATATCGGGCTCTGGCGCGATCTGGTCTTCGGGAACGAAGTCCGCAGTATCATCCGCTGTCTCTTCGGTCTGTGCATGCACCGGGGTATCAGCTTGCGCCGTAAGGTTCGCGGCGGGGCGGGCCATACCAGCCTTCAGCAGGATCGCTGGCGACAGCTGCGCCTGAGCCTTGGCGGCAACCCTGTTTGCCGTATCCGGCAAGGCCTTGCCGCTTTCCGGCAAGCTCGGAGAAGCTGCTGCCGGGGTGGCCGCCTGCACTGTGGCCTGCAGCGCCAGCAGGGCATCGAAGCTGGGAGCAGGCTGGACCTGACCCGCGCCTGCATCCAATCCTGCCGGAACGCCTGCATTCTCCAGCGGTGCCGCCACGGTGGGCGTCAGGGCTGTTTGCAGGGCAAAGGCAGCAATTTCGGGCATGGGCACAGTCTCCGGCGGTGGCGTTAACCTTGTCTATTCAAGACCCGTGCCAGTTGGCTTCTTGCCCGTGACAGGAATTATTCCTGCGGCAATTTTCCGTGCGATCAGGCGCGCCTGCGCTTCGGCCCGCTCTTCCACAGCGGCACGGCGGCGCTCTGCCGCGGCGGCTTCTTGCGCTTTGGCATCGGCGATCCGCTTGGCGTTTTCCGCATCGGCGCGGGTGCCGTTGGTGATGCGGTCAAGGCCTGCCACGAAGTGCCGCAATTGCTGCAGTCCGTGCCCATCGCGCGGATCGGTGCGGGCGGAGTAATCGGCGGACAGACGGCTCGTGCGTTCAACCAGCGATTGCAGTTGCGCCAGCGTGCCCTCAGCCTTGCCCGCTTCGGCCAGCGCGGTCTGCCGGGCAATGTCGCGGATGCGCTCCAGCCGCCGTAGCCGGGCCAGCCGCGCGCGTTCTTCCTTCATGGCCCGATCAGTGCGGTAAGCGCCGCAACGCTGGCCGCCATCGGCACGATCTCACGCTGCGGCTGGCTGATGAAGCTGGTCAGCGCATCGTGCATGGTGATGGCGCGGTCAAGCTGCGGGTCTGCGCCAGAACGGTAAGCGCCCATCAGCACCAGATCGCGATTGGCCTCATAACTGGCCACCAATGCACGGAAAGTTCGCGCGGCTTTCTGGTGTTCGGGCGCGGTGATGTCGTTCATCACGCGGCTCAGCGACGCGGCGATGTCTATCGCGGGATATTGCCCGCGCTGGGCCAGATCGCGCGAGAGCACGATGTGCCCATCCAGGATCGAACGCGCGGTATCGACCACCGGATCGTCCTGATTGTCGCCATCGGCCAGCACGGTGTAGAGGCCTGTCACCGAGCCCCCGCTCTGCGCAGAATTGCCCGCACGCTCCACCAGCTTGGTGATCGTGGCAAGCGCCGACGGCGGATAGCCGCGCGCCGCGCCCGGTTCGCCCAGCAGCAGCGCAATTTCGCGGCCTGCGTGGGCAACGCGTGTCAGGCTGTCCATGATCAGCAGCACGCGCTTGCCTTGCGCGCGGAAATATTCGGCCAGGGCTGTCGCCATCATCGCGCCACGGATGCGCAAGTTCGGTGCGTGGTCGGCAGGCACGGCCACGATGACCGAGCGTTCGCGCTTGGCCCCTTGCATGTGCCGTTCAACAAAATCAGACACTTCGCGCGCGCGCTCGCCAATCAGGCCCACGATCACTATCTCGGCCTCAGCGCCATGGGCGATCATGTCGAGCAGCACCGATTTGCCCACGCCCGATCCCGCCATGATGCCAATGCGCTGGCCCACGCCAAAGGTGGTCAGCGCATTCAAGGCCCGCACGCCGGTATCAAAACTCTCGCGCACCGGGGACCGATCAAGCGCGGCAGCACGCACGCCGCCTGAAGGCCATTCGCGGCGGCTGTTGATGGCCCCAAGTCCATCAATCGGCTTGCCCTCGCCATCCACCGCGCGGCCCAGAAATGCCTCGCCCACCGGGACCATGCCGGGGCGGCCTTCGGGACGGACTTTTGCGCCGGGGCGCAGCAGCACGGGATCGCCGAGCAGCATCATCAGCGTGCGCCCGTTGCGGAAACCGATGGTCTCGGCCGTCAACGATCCAGCCCCATGCGCGATGCGGCATTGCGTGCCGATAGGCACCGAAAGCCCTGAAACTTCAAGCATTCCGCCATCACAGGCGGCCAGCAGGCCATAGCGCGGCGGGGTGAAATCGGGCTCGCACAGCGCCATGCCATCCAGCAGCGGCTCGATAAAATTCAGCATTGCCGCAGCGCTTCCTCGATCGACCGCCGCCACTGCTCCGGTCCATTCTCCACCCCGCCAATCGCGCCCTCCACCCGCACCGCGCCGCGCTCCAGCGCAGCGTCGGGTTCGAAGTGCCAGTCTTCGGGCAGGCGCGCGGCGATCAGCGCAAGGTCTTCTGGATGAAGGCGAATTACGCGTGCATCTTCGGCGCGGGCGAGCATCGCGGCAGCAACTTCGACGCGGCGGGTGAGGCCATCGGGATCGAGCGCGGCCGGCGCGATGGCGGATTCGCACAGCGCGATCACGGTTTCGCGCAGGCGGTCCTTCAATTCGGACTGCATGGCAGCATCAAGGCGCGAGAGGGACAGCTCGATCCGGGAGCGTGCCGCGTCCTGTTCGGCGATGATTTGCGCGGCGGCTTCCTGCGCATCGCCAAGGCCGCGGGCATAACCTTCGGCCCATGCTTCGGCCACGGGATCAGGCGCTTCTTCCGGCGATGTTTCAGGGACTTGTGTGTCGTCTGGTGCATCCAGGTGCGCGCTAGGTGCATCTAGGTGCACTTCAGGAATCACCATTTCAGGCAAGAAGCGGCGGTCATGCGCAAAGCCTGTGGGCCGGTGTCCGAGGTCTGCCAGAGACACCGCGCGCAAGGTGTCAGACATAATCATCATCGCCCGCGCCGAACACGATCACCCCTTCGGCGGCGAGGCGGCGGGCGGCGGCGATCATGGCCTTTTGCGCCTCGATCACTTCGGCCATTTTCATCCGCCCACGCGCATTGATTTCATCGCGGATGCCATCGGCAGCACGCGCCGACATCGAGCGGAAGAACGGATCGCGCAATTCCTCGGCAATGCCCTTCAATGCGGCGATCAGCGCATCGCTGTCGACCTCGCGCAGCAGTGCACCCATCGATTTGTCATCCAGCGCATAGAGGTGTTCGAACTTGAACATCTCGTTCTCGATGGCCTTGGCCAACTGGCGGTCCTGCTTGGCGATTTCGGGCATGACGCGCTTTTCGACCGTGCGGGCCGAGGCGTTGATGATGTCAGCCGCCTCGCGCGGGCCACCCATGGCAAGCGCGGCGGTGCCATGGCACTCGGCAATGCGGCGGTTGAGCATGTCTTCGAGCATGCCAATCGCTTCGGGCGCGACCGGGCCGAGCGAGGCGATGCGGTGGACGACCTGCGCCTGCATATCATCGGCAAGGCCATGTAGCACGGCGGCGGCCACCTCGGGATCGAGCTGCACCAGCAGCACGGCAATCGCCTGCGGGTGTTCATCGCGGATCAGCGGCACGATCACTTGCGGGGTGAGCCAACGGGCCAGTTCAATGGTCGGCGTTTGAGAGGGATCATCGGGCGCGATGCGCTGCATCAGATTGTCGGCCTTCACCTCGCCCACCGCCTTGGTCATGAGCGCGCGGACCTGGCCGATGCGATCATGCGCGATCAGGCCCAGACGTTCGGTTTTCTCCACGAAACCGGCGATGGCCTGCGCGATGGCGACCGGGCCGATTTCGCCCAGCGCACACATCTTTTCGCCCAGCAGGCGCAGTTCGGCAGGTTCCAGCTTTGACAGGATCTGCGCGGCCTGATCGTCGTCCAGCAGCATGACCATCACGGCGGCGCGTTCAGGATCGGAGATCTGGACTTCGCTCTCTGCGACGATATCGGTCATCTCGCTCATGCGGCACCTTCTTCTTCGGGCGTTTTCAGCATCTGCTTCAGGGCGACCAGCGCGTTGTCGGGCTTTTCTTCGACCAAACGCTGGGCAAGACTGACCTGCCGGGCCAGCGCTTCGGCATCGATCACGCCGGTTTCAGGATTATGGGCAGGCTGGATCGCCGCGGCGACTTCCTCGGCGGTGACCTGAGGGGCCGGGGCCTCTGCCGGGGCTTCGGTTTCAGCTTCCGCTTCACCCTCAGCCGCTTCGCCCTCGGCGGATTCCTCGTCCTCGTCTTTCTCGCCCTTCTTGCGCTTTTTCTTCTTGGCCTTGGGATCATCGGCTGCCTTGTCCGGCTCGCGCTTCAGCGCCTTGATCAGCGGGCGCACGCCCAGCAGCAGGACCAGCAGCACCGCGATCAGTGCCACGGCATTGCGCAGGATCGTGGCAAACCACGGCGTTTCCCAGAAGGGCATGGGCTCTTCTACCGCCGGTTTGAACGCGCGGACGGCCACCGCCACCTGATCGCCGCGCGCCGGGTCTGCCCCCACGGCAGCACTGACCAGCTGCTTGATCTGTTCGATATCCTGCGGCTTGGCCTTGGCCATCGCCTCCTGACTGAGTGCGACGGCCACCGACAGGCGGCGCAGCTTGCCCGGTGTCTGGTTGGACACGGCCACCTCGCGGCCCAGTTCATACGTGCGGGTAGAGCTGGATTCGGTGTTTTGCGGCGCAGGCGCGGCGGCGGCGGGCGGCGTTCCGGCGGGCGCGCCGGGCTGGGCCACGGTGGCAGGGGGCGGGGTGTTGGCCGTAACGCCGGGCACACCTTGTGCCGGGGCGGGTTGGGCCGTTTGCGATGCGTTCTGGCTTTCCTGCCGGACCACGCCTTCCTTGTCATAAGATTCGCGCGCGGAGGTGACCTGATCCATATCCAGATCGACCTGAATTTCGGACGAGAAATTGCCCTCGCCCAACATCGGCGTGAGCAATTGCGACACTTGCAGCCGCAACTTTTCTTCCATGCGCTGCTGCAGTTCGAGCCGGTCTCCATCCACCCCGCCCGGTTCGGACAGCAAGCGGCCATGCTGATCGACCACGCGCACCGCATCAATCGTCATGCCCGGCACCGATCCTGCGACGAGATTGACGATGGCGCGGACCTGGCTGTCGGTCAGCTGTCGCCCGCTCTTCAGCTTGACCATGACCGAGGCTGACGGGGCGAAGTTGTCGCGGACGAAGACCGACTTTTCGGGTTCGGCCAGATGGACGCGGACGGATTCGACGCCGTCAATCTCCATCATCGTCAGTTCCAGCTCCCGTTCGCGCGCGGCTTTCAAACGTTGCCCTTCAAGGCCCCGGCTGGCGCCCATCGGCAACTTGTCGAGCATCTGCAGCCCGGTTTCAGGCGTGGCGATGGCGCCATCGGCAGCAGCGGCCATGCGCGCCTTGTACAGATCATCCTCGCCCACAGTGATGGCACCGGTGCCGCTATCAATCTGATAGGGGATGGCGGCCTTATCCAGGCTGGCGATCACTTCGGCGCGTTCGCCATCGGAAAGCTGGCTATAGAGCGTGCGCTGCGGGGCGGGCGACATGGCCAGCCACAGCACGCCGGTGAGGCCAGCGGCGGACATGCCTGCGAACCACGGCAGCATCTTGCGCACGGGTGGCTGCGCCAGAAAGGCCTTGGCCCGCGCGCCGGGGCCACCGGTGGCGGGATCGGTCAATGCGCCGAAGGTGGTGGGCGAAGTCTGGTCGGTCTGGTCGGCCATTTACTCACACTCCCATCCGCATGATGTCCTGATAGGCATTCAGCAGCTTGTTGCGGACTTGCAGCGTGGCTTCGAAAGCGACGCCGGATTCCTGCCGGGCCAGCATGACCTTGGCGATATCGGTCACCTCGCCACGTTCATAAGCGGCGCTGATCTCTGACGATTTCTGCTGGGTGGCGTTGACGGAATCGAGCGCGCCCTTGAGCGTATCGGTAAAGCTGCCAGCCGGGCCGGAGCTGGCCTGCGCACCTTGCGTGGTGTCAGGCGCTCTGACCTGCTGGAGCAGTTGCGAGCGCTCCATGATCTGTTGGCGCAGGGCCATGATATCCTGAATGCCGGCTGCCCGACCGCCAATGCCGCCGATGCCGCTCATCGCCGGCCACCCACGGCAATCCCGGCCTCACGGAAGCTGGCAAGGCGATAGCGCAAGGTGCGCTCGGAGATGCCAAGCTGCCGGGCAGCGGCCACGCGGCTGCCATTGCAGGCTTCCAAGGTGGAGATGATCGCGCGTGCTTCTGACATCTGCACGATGTTGGAAAGGCTGGCATCCGTCAGTTCAGGGGCCACGATGGGCGCACTGACAAGGCGGGTCGTACGGTCAAACGCGATGTGTTCCGGCCCGATCGCCTCGGCGGTGCCAGCCAGCACCAGCGCGCGGCGGACCACGTTTTCCAGTTCGCGCACGTTGCCCGGCCAGGAATGGCCCTTGAGCATCGCCAGCGCCTCATCCGAAATCCAGGGGCTTTGGGCCGCATGGCGCAGCACCATGGCAAAGGCGAGGGGGGCGATATCGGCGGGCCGTTCGTTCAGGGGCCGCAGTGCCAGCGGGAACACGTTGAGCCGGTAGAACAGGTCGGCGCGGAAGCGGCCTTCCTCTACCTCAAGCGGAAGATCGCGGTTGGCGCAGGCGATGACGCGCACGTCCACCTTGATCGGCTGGGTGGCACCCAGCGGCACCACTTCGCTTTCCTGCAAGGCGCGCAGCAGCTTGGCCTGCAGGGGCAGGGGCATTTCGGCGATTTCATCAAGCAACAGCGTGCCGCCATCGGCTGCGCGGAAAAAGCCTTCGCTGGCAGCATTGGCGCCGGTGAAGGCCCCCTTCTGATGGCCGAAGAGCAGCGCTTCGAGCATGGCTTCGGGCATGGCAGCGCAATTGATCGCGATGAACGGCTTGCCCGCGCGGGCCGAGCGTTCGTGGATGAAGCGGCTCAAGACTTCCTTGCCGGTGCCGGTGGGCCCGTTGATCAGGACAGGAATGTCAGTGGCGGCAATGCGTTCCGCCAAGGCCAGAACCGACAGGCTTTCAGGATCAGCGGCGATTGGCGCACCGGGCTTGGACGCGCAGGCCAGCAGCGCGGCAAGCGCAGCCTCGCCTGCGCCATCGGCATAGCGCAGCGTGGCAATGCGGCTGCCCGATTGGCGTTCAATGGCAGGCGCGCTGGCGCGCTCAAGCAGGACCGCCTGCGTGCGTGGTGGCACGGTGGCGTTTTCGAATGCGTCTGCCAACATGGCATCGCCCGGCGCGCCATAGGACGAAAGCACCGACGCCGCGCGCTGCACCAGCGCGGGATGGGCTTTCGCTGCCGCTTCGGTGAACTGCAATGCCCCGAAATCGCGAATCATTTTGAAACCCCTGTTAACCATCCTGTGTGGCCTCATCTTTCGCGCGTAACCGGCAAACAGGTTGAAACTTTAAGGGGCAGGGAATCCCCTAGTGCCAATACCTATGACCGGCAGGCTTTTGCCGGGTGGCGGCTTAAAACCGGCAGGCCTTTGCCGGTCTTAGTCTCGACAGCCGCGTCGATCCCCTTGGCCCGGCAGTCCATTCGGGACGACACCCCCACATCGGAGACTGGAAAAATGGCCGTTATCAACACCAACATCAGCGCTATCCGCGCTAGCAATTCTGCAACCGGTGCATCCAAGATGCTCGGCACGGCAATGGAGCGCCTTTCGACCGGCAAGCGCATCAATGGCGCGAAGGACGACGCGGCAGGCCTTGCCATTGCAACGAGCATGACTTCGCAAATCCGCGGCATGAGCCAGGCCGTGCGCAACTCGAACGACGGCATCAGCCTTGCTCAGACCGCCGAAGGCGCGCTGAACGAAGTTGCGAACATGTTGCAGCGTGTGCGTGAACTGGCTGTGCAGTCGGCATCGGGCACCTATCAGGACGCCACCGACCGTGCCTATATGCAGACCGAAGTTGACGAGCTGACCGCGCAGATCGATCAGATCGCCACCAACACCGAGTTCAACGGCGTTGCGCTGTTCGATGCATCGGTGGCCACTGTCACGGTGCAGACCGGTTCAACCGGTGCGGATACGGTTGACCTGACGATGGCTGACCTTACCGCGCTGACCGCTTCGGGTGGTGCGGCAGGTTCCTATGACGTTTCAAGCGCGACGGCTGCAAATGCGGCGCTCGCCACGCTCGACACCGACCTCGATGCCATCTCCAGCGCCCGTTCCACGCTGGGTGCAGGCATCAACCGTCTGGAATCGGTGGTGAACAACCTGAACGACAACATCACCAACATTTCGGATGCCCGTTCGCGCATTCAGGATACCGACTATTCGGCCGAAACCACGGCGATGGCCAAGGCCCAGATCCTGAGCCAGGCATCGACCGCGATGCTGGCGCAGGCCAACCAGAGCCAGCAGAACGTGCTGTCGCTGCTGCGGTAAGTTTCTCAACCGATCGGCGCCCGTCTCCACCGGGCGCTGATCAAACCGGCGCCCGTCTCCACCGGGCGTTGGTAAAAACCAGCGTCCGTCTCCACCGGGCGTTAGTAAAACCAGCCCGGCGGCCCCTTTCCCAAGGCCGCCGGGCTTCTTTTGGTGTCAGGCAGCGCGGATCGAATCGACGCAAAACGTGCCGCGCGCTTGGGCCTTTGCGCGGTACAGGGCGCGGTCGGCGCGTTGCAGCAGATCGTGGCGGGTATCGCTGGTGCCGGTCAGTTCAGAGCAGCCGATGGTGGCCGAAACGGTGAAGTCTCCGGCCGCCGATGTGCGCGCAAAGCGCAGCTCGCGCGTCAATTGCGCGGCAACTTTGGGCAATTGCGCTACCAGTTCGGGATCGGTGATGACGAGCGCAAATTCATCGCCACCAAGCCGCGCAGCGAGCGAGCCTTTCAGCCAGGGCGAGCGCAGCACCATGGCCACCGCGCGCAGCACATCATCGCCGGCGGCATGGCCGAGCGTATCGTTGACCTGCTTGAAGTGATCAAGATCGATCAGCATCAGCGCCAGCCGTTCGCGCGCAATCTTGGCCAGATCGACGCGGGCATCGATATAGGACACGAACTTGTGGCGGCTGGCGATCAGCGTGACTTCATCGGTGTTGGCGCGTTTGGACAGCTCGCGGATCGAGCGGTGGCTCTCGGTCACGTCTTGCAGCACGCCGATCAGGCCGGTGATCTGGCCATTGGTCAATTCCGCCTCGCCAATCACGCGCACGCGCTTTTTGGGGCCGCTGGCGGGCAGCAGATCGAGTTCGATATCGAGCGGATTGCCAGTTTCGATAGCCGCGGCGAGCGCAGTTTCGAGGCGCGTGCGGTGATCGGGCGGATAATAGGCCAGGGCATCTTCAAGCTGCTGCGATCCGCCGAACGGGACGCCATAGATGTCGTGCACGCCTTCGGACCAGTTGACGCGGCCGCTGGCCAGATCAAGCCGCCAGCAGCCGATGGATGTGAGGCGTTCGGCCTGCCGGAACTGGCGTTCGGCGCGCTCCTTTTCAGCCAGCATGGCTTTGAGCAGCACGGTGTCTTCGGCCAGCGCAAAGCTCGACAGCCGCGCCTGCACCATGGCTTCGACGCCGCGTGCGAACGAGATCAGGCGGGCGCTGTCGGCAGGGGAAAAGGCGCGCGGGGCGCTGTCGATCAGGCAGAATGCGCCGATGCCGGTGAGTGGCGCATCGGGATGCGGGCGGACGCGGATCGGCGCTCCGGCATAGAAGCGGATGTGCGGCTCTTGCGTGACCAGCGGATTGCCGGCAAAGCGCGGATCGAGGTGGGTATCGGGCACCACCAGCAGGCGATCTTGTGCCACAGCGACGCGGCAGAACGATTGTTCGATCGGGGTCTGCTCTGCCGCAATGCCGCGCCGCGCGATGAAACGCTGGCAATCGCCATCCAGCACGCTGACAATCGCCATCGGGCAATCAAACAAGGCGCTCCCGGCATCGACCAGATCGGTCAGACCCGGATCGCGTGATGCAAGCAGCTTTTCAAGAAATGGCACGGGGCGACTCCGGTCTGGCAAGTGCCAACCATTAGCGCGCCAAGCCCTTAACGACTTCTAAAGCATTGGCTTAGGGTTTTGATACAAAGAGGAAAAATGCGATCAACCGATGAGCAGGATCGACATGCGGCGGTTGCGCGGATCGGCAGGGTCGGCCTGAATCAGCGGTTCGCGATCTGCCACGCCTTCGATCCGGCGGAAGCGCGGTTCGGCAATGCCCTGGCGCATCAGCGCCTGCCGGGTGGATTCGGCGCGTCCGGCCGAAAGCGACCAGTTGTTGGCCACGCCATTCTTCCACGGCAGTGAATCGGTGTGGCCGCGCACGGTGATCTGGCTGGGATCGGGCGCGATGGCCTGACCGATGGCGCGCAGCAATTCTGCCGCATCGGGCGTGAGCACGGTGGTGCCGAGCAGGAACATCGAGAAATCGGCATCGTCAACCAGATCGAGGCGGACGCCTTCGGGCGTTTCGGTCATCCGCACTTGCCGCGCCAGTTTTCGCAGCTTTTCAGATTGGGCGAGCTTTTTGGCGATGCGCTCCTTCACGGCCTGCGCGCGGCGCTCTTTGCTGCCACCTTCCTTGGGGCCGCCGGTGGCATCGCGCGGGATGGTGAGCGATTGGGTGCCGGTCTGCCCGGCCCGGTGAGGATACTTGTCGACTTCGGTGAGCGATGACCCGCCGAGCAGGCCATTGCCGCCCGCGCTGCCCTGCTTGGTCTTGACCAGCGTGGGGGTGAAATAATCGGCAATGCCCTTGCGCTGCTTTTCGGTGGTGGCACCCAGCAGCCACATCAGCAGGAAGAACGCCATCATTGCGGTCACGAAGTCGGCATAGGCCACCTTCCACGCGCCGCCGTGGTGGCCACCGGCAACGATGGTGATCTTCTTGACGATGATCGGTTTGGGCGGCTCGTTCTTGCCCTTCGCCGGTGCCTTGGCCATGGTTCAGATGTCCTTAGCGGCCCCGGAGGGCGTCCAGCAGTTCTGAAAGACCGGGGCGATAGGCATGGCCAAGGCCAGAGCGCGCGCTTTCGACGACGAGCGGCTGCGGCCAGCCGTGCAAGCTGGCGATGATCACCTGCTTGACCGCCTGATAGATCATCTCATCCTGCTCCAGCACTTGCTTCAGACGGCCTGCAATGGGCCCGACGATGCCATAGGCGAGCAGAATCCCGAGGAACGTGCCGACCAGCGCCGAGCCGATCATCGCGCCCAGGATCGATGGCGGCTTGTCGATCGAGCCCATGGTCTTGACCACGCCAAGCACGGCGGCGACGATCCCGAGTGCGGGGAGCGCATCGGCAAGGCCCTGAATGGCGTGCTGCGCCTCGTGCTCTTCGTGGAAGTGCGTTTTCATCGCGTGGTCCATCACGTCTTCGACCGCGTGGACTTCGAGCGTGCCCGAAGACACGACGATCAGCGTCAGCGTATCGCAGATCAGCGAGGTGAGCGCGTGGTTGGCGACAAGGCGCGGATATTCGGCGAAGATCGGTGAGTTCTTGGGGTCCGTGACGTGGCTTTCCAGCGCGACCGGGCCATCGCTGCGCAGGATCTTCATCAGCTTGGTGCACAGCACGATCGCATCGATGTGATCCTGCTTGTTGTGCTTTGGCCCTTTGAAAGCCTTGCCGAAGCCTGCGCCAAGGCCCTTCAACTCGTGCATCGAGTTGCCGGTGACGATGGCCCCCACCGCCGCGCCGCCGATGATCAGCATTTCGTGCGGCAACGCGTGCATCACGGGGCCAAGATCGCCGCCGGTGATGGCAAAACCGCCAAACACCATCAGGAGCAGAATGACGATACCGATGCCTACGAACATGGTGAGCTATCCCGGGATGCGGCGAGCGCGATCAACGCAGCACGCTGAACAATGAAAGGTTGGCGAGCCTTGAGAAGCTGGCCTGGCTGGCTTCGAGCACGAGCATCGTGTTCTGCAGCTTTGCGATGGATTCGGTCAGGTCGGTGCCGCCCACTTCGGCCTGTTCAGTCAGGCGCAGTTCGGACAGGCCGATGCGGCGTTCGGTGTTGAGATCGATCCAGTTGAGCCGCGAGCCGATCACGGTCTGCGCGGTGGTGATGGCGTTGAGGCTGTCGCCAAGGCCCGTGAGCGCAGCCGTGGCCGCCGCAGCCCCGCCGGTTCCGCTGGTGAGCGCATCGGCGAGGGTCTTGGTCAGGGCGAGCAGGTCTGTGGTCACACCACCCGATTGGAACTGCAGGAATTCGGGCCCGATTACCCCGCGCGATACCGATTGGCCTGCGCCAAGCGAGATGATCCCGGGCTGGCTGGTGCCTGCATAAGACGCGTTGCCTGCTGCATCGAGCGTATAGGCAACGCCCGCACTTTCGCCGCCGAACAAAGCATTGCCCGCACCATCGCGGGAATTGGCAAGCCCGACCAGATTTTCGCGGATCTGGGCCACTTCCTGCCCAATCCCGGCGCGCTGGCTGGCGCTGAGTGTCGAGGAGGCGGCTTGTGTGGTCAGCTCCTGCAACCGGATCACGAACGTGGTAATCTGCGACAGAGCATCATCGGCCAGCGTCAGATCGGTGGTCACACGGTTGGTGGCAGCCGTATCGATGGCGTCGATGGCATCGGCGCGGGCCAGCTGGCGCAAGCGCGAGGCGGCGACCGGATCATCAGAGGAACGCTGCAGGCGCTGCCCGCTCGACAGTTCGGCCTGAGTCTCTTCAGCCTGACCGCGCAAGACGGACAGGTTCGACAAGGAGCGTTCATAGAACGAAGCGGTGGATGTGCCGAAGATCGTGGTCATGGCTGGTTACCTGCCGACTATCTAATTGCCAGAATGGTGTCGAAAATATCGGATGCTACTTGCATCACCTTTCCAGAGGCCTGAAACGCCTGCTGGAATCGTACGAGGTTGACGGCTTCCTGATCGAGATCGACGCCCGCTTGCGCCGAAAGCGCGACCTTGGCGGTATCGGCGATGGTCTGAAGCGCACCAAGCGTGACATTGCGGCCCGCCAGCGTGCCCGAGATATCGAACAGGATGGCGTCCATCGTGCCTGCCGGGTTCACCCCGGCCAGCGCGGTGCGGATGGCCGCAAGGTTCGTGGCATCGCGGCTACCGGCCGGGCTGCCTGCCGGCGCGGTGGCGAGCCTGCGCCCATCATCGACCAGCAGTTCGAACGATGCAGCGCTGTTGCCGGCAAAGATCGCCACGCCAGCTGCACCATCGAGATCGGCGCCTGCGGTCTGGGCCGCGTTGAAACCGGTGACCATATCATCGACCAGTTGATCGAGATCGCCCTGCAGCTGCGCATTCTTGGTCAGGGCCAGTTGCTGCCCTGCCAGTGATCCTCCGGCCAGCGTCAGCGGATTTGCGCCCACGCTGAAGCTGATCGTGCCATCTGCCGCCGTGGCGATGGCCAGCGTAGCGGCGCTGGTACCAGTGACCAGATCCTCGCCGCTTGCGCCGCCGATCCTGACCTGCACTTGCCCGTCGATGCCAAAAGTCGTGGCGATATTGGCAAAGCCGCTGAGGTCTTCGAGCAACTTGTCGCGCTGATCGAGCAGGGTGGTCTGATCGCTGCTGGCATCGGAGGCGCGAGCTAGGCGGCTGTTGGTGCGCGCCAGTTCCTGCGCAAGGCGGTTGACTTGCGCCACGCCATCGGTGGCGGCAAAGCGCAAGCCTTCGCCTGCGGCGGCCATTTCCTGCCCGGCGATGTTGAAAGTGCTGACCATCGTGCGCGCTTTTTCGATCACCGAGGCGCGCAGCGAAGTGTCGACCGGATCTTGCGTCAGCCGCTGCAACGACGATTCAAAATCGACGATGGCTTCGTAGACGCCCGATTGCTCGATCGCGGACTCGATGTTGGCAAGGCCTGCCACTTCGGCACTGCCACGCGCAACGTCTGATCCGGTGCGGCGCACTTCGGCCTGGCGGAAGGCATCGGCATTGCGCACGATCCGGTCCAGCCGCACACCCGAAAGCGACAGGTCGCCAGTTCGGTTTGCACCCCCGGTCTGCGCCACTTCGCGGAAGTTGGCAGAGCGGCGGACATAGCCAGCCGAGGAGGCATTGGCGATGTTCTGTGCGGTAAGATCGAGCCCGATCTTGGCCGCCTGAACGCCGCTGCGGGCGATGGCAAGGAGGTCTGATGCCATGGCTTATTTCGCCTCCGTCGCTGTGGTTGCAGCATTTGCCGGAAGCAGCGCAGCAAGGTGCCGTTCGATCTGTGCAGCAAGGCCCAGCGCGCCTGATTGCGAGGCGATTTCGGCAAAGCGTTCATCGCGCATCTGCACGAAAGTTTCGTCCATCTTGCCAAACACATCATCCCCGCCGAAATCGACCGAGCGGGCCGCGCTGAGCATCTGACGCAGGAAAATGGCTTCGAATTGCTTGGCGGCCCCGGCCAGCTTTTCGCGGTCGGTTGCCGTGGCAGGCGTGAGCGAGAGATCGGTGGACGAGGTGGAAGAAATCGCGGTCATATCACCACCATTTCGGCTTTGAGCGCGCCTGCCTGTTTCAGGGCTTCGAGGATCGCCACGAGGTCTGACGGGCTGGTGCCCAGCTTGTTCAGCGCATCGACCAGCGAGGACAGCGACGCGCCGGGTTTGAACAGCGCGACTTTGGCCTCCTTCTCCTCAACCGCGATGTCGCTGCTGGGGGTGATCGCGGTCTGGCCACGGCTGAAAGGGGCGGGCTGTGAAACCTGCGGCTTTTCGTCGATCTTCACGACCAGGCGGCCATGGCTGATCGCAGCGGGCGCAAGGCGCACCGCGCTGTTGATCACCACGGTGCCGGTGCGGCTGTTGACGATGACGCGGGCGGGCGTTTCTGCTGGCGTGATGTCGAGCATTTCGATGGCGGCCATGGTGGTGGCGCGGGCATCGGCTCCTACGGGCAGGCGCAGGGCGAGCGTTGCACCGTCTTCGATGGCAGCGGCCTCGGGGAAGCGCTGGTTGATGGCATCGCGCACGCGCTGGATCGTCAGGAAATCGGCGTCGAACAGGTTCCAGCGCAGCACTTCGCCGCTGTCGAACCCGGTCGAGACCGCGCGCTCAACGCTCGCCCCTTCGGCAATGCGGCCGACGGTGGGGATATTGACGGTAAGTTGCGAACCATCGCGCGCGGCTATGCCAAGGCCGCCCACGGCGAGATTGCCCTGTGCCATCGCATAGATCTGGCCATCAGCGCCATAGAGCGGGGCCATGATCAGCGCACCACCGCGCAACGATTTGGCACGGCCCATGGTCGATACGGTCACGTCAATGCGCTGGCCGGGCTTGGCAAAGGCGGGAAGTTCTGCGGTGATCAGCACGGCAGCCGCGTTCTTGAGCGGGGGGCTGATGCCTTGGGGCAATTGCACGCCCAGTCTTCCGGCGGTGCCACGCATGGCCTGCGTCAGGTATTCAAGATTGTCATCCCCGGTGCCTGCAAGGCCCACGACGATGCCATAGCCGGTGAGCTGGTTGGCGCGCACGCCCTGAAACTCGCCCAGATCGCGCACGCGCTCGGCCAGGGCCGGGGCGGGCAGGAGGGCGATAAGGCCGAGCAGCAGGGGAAGGACAAAGCGGAGCATGGTTTTGGGCACTCGTCAGAAGGGCGAAATGGCGTTGAAGAACCGGCTGAGCCAACCTTCGCGGCTGGCGCGCCCGATTGATCCGTTGCCGGTGTATTCGACCCGCGCATCGGCCACTTGCGTGGACATGACGCGGTTTTCCTGATCGACATCGCCAAGGCGCACGATCCCGGAAAACTGCACCCATTCCTGACCCTGGCTGAGCACCATGCGCTTTTCCCCGCGGACAAACGCGGTGCCGTTGGCCCGCACTTCGACGATCGTCACACCCACTTCGCCGGTCAGCAAACTGGTTTGCGTGGCATTGCCCTGCCCATTGAACGACGATCCGCCCGAAGCATTAAGGGCATTGGGATTGAGGAACGACAGCGGCCCGGCGGTAGGTGGGACCACGTTGAACTGGCCCTGCTTCTGCGTCTGGGCTCGCGCGGTCTTGGCGGTGGTCATGTTTTCGACCAGCATCACGCGCAAGGTATCGCCCACGGCATGGGCGCGGCGGCCTTCGACAAAGCCGATGTAGCCGGTGTTGACGTTGAAGATCGATCCGGCGGTGGGCGCTGTGGGCAGGGCCGGGACCGGCGGGGCCACGGCAGGTTCGAAGCCGCGCTTGGGCTTTGCGGCCGATGCGGGATCGACGAGCCATGTCAGCACCGCAGCAATGATCACGCCGGTCACCAGCCCGCGCGGCGTGCGCGCACGGCGGATGGGCGCGGGCTTGCGAGTCAGCGTGAAGTGGCGCTCGAACGGGGTTTCCATCGGGGTTTCCATCAGGGTCAGAGGGTCTGGTTCGCGTTCTGGAGCATTTCATCGACCGCCGAGATCATCTTGGAATTGATCTCGTAGGCGCGCTGGGTCTCGATCATGTCGACCAGCTCCTCCACCACGTTGACGTTGGAGGCTTCGAGAAAGCCCTGGCGAATATTGCCGCGCCCAAGTTCGCCCGGAGCGCCGACTTGCGCTGCGCCCGATGCGGCGGTCTCGACCAGAAAGTTGTCGCCCCGCGATTGCAGGCCGCCGGGGTTGGCAAAGCTGGCGATGGTGATCTGGCCAAGGCCTGCCGGTTCGGTCTGGCCCGCGATGGTGGCCGAAACGGTGCCATCCTGCGAAATGCTGATCGCGCTGGCGCCTTCGGGAATGGTGATGGCCGGGTTCAGCGCATAGCCCTGCGCCGTCACCAGCAAGCCCTCGGCAGAGCGCGAGAAATTGCCTGCGCGGGTATAGGCCAGCTGGCCGCCGGGCAGTGTCACTTGAAAATAGCCATCGCCATCGAGCGCCAGATCGAGCGCATTGCCCGTGGTCTGCAGCGACCCTTGCGTATCGATGCGCGTGGTGGCCTGCACGCCAACCCCGGTGCCAAGGTTCAGCCCGGTGGCAAAGGCAGTTTCGTTTGAAGACTGCTGCCCTGCCACGCGCGCATCCTGATAGGCGAGCGTGGCAAAGTTGGCGCGGTCGCGCTTGAAGCCGGTGGTGCCGACGTTGGCCAGATTGTTGGCGATCACGCGCATGCGCGTGTCCTGCGCTTCAAGGCCGGTGCGGGCGACGTGGAGGGCGGAACTGGGCATCGGAGGCTACCTTTCGGGAAAATCAGGAGATTCGCATCAGACCGGCGCTGGATTCATCGATCTCGCGCGCTTGGGCGACGACTTTGGTGCGCATGTCGAACAGGCGCTGGGCTTCGACCATTTCCACCAGCACGCGGGTGGGATCGACGTTGGACTGTTCGAGGCTGCCAACCATCAGGCGGGCCTCCTCGTCCTGCGGCAGGACGCCGCCTTCGGGCGCGCTCACGCGGAACAGGCCGTCGAGGCCCTTGTCGATCTTCGTGCCCACGGTGGAGGCGATCTTGATGCGCCCGACCAGCTGGGGCGGCTGGTCGGGCGTCTCGGGATTGGCGACGCTGACGCCGCCGTCGGGGGAAATCGTGACTTTGGAACCCAATGGAACCGTGATCGGGCCAGTCTCGCCGATGACCGGGCGGCCATCGCCGTTCTGCAGCACGCCACCAGCGCTGACCGCCAGATCGCCGCGCCGGGTATAGACCTCGGTGCCGTCTTCTGCCTGCACGCTGAGCATGGTGTCGCCGGTGAGCGCCACATCGAGCGGTTTGCCGGTGGCGATCAGCGTGCCCTGCTTCATCGATGCGCCGCGCACTTCGCCTTCGGTCATCGCGCGCGCCTCCAGGCTGGGGCCCTTGAGCGTCATCGGCGTGGCGTTGAGCAGTTCGGCGCGAAAGCCGATGGTCTGCGCATTGGCCATGTTGCTGGCAATCACGCGCTGGCGCACGGTCGATCCGACCATGCCGGAATAGGCGGTGAAGATCAGGCGGTCCATCAATCAGGCTCCGTGTGCAAAAGCCATCAGGTGCGCAGCTGGATCACGGTCTGGGTGATCTGCGTGGACGTATCGATGGCCTTGGCATTGGCCTGAAAATTGCGCTGCGCGGTGATCAGGCTGACCAGTTCTTCGGCAATATCGACGTTCGAACGTTCCACTGCGCCGGACAGAAGCGAGCCATATTGCCCGGTGCCCGGCTGGCCATAGGATGGCGCTCCAGAAATGCCCGTGGTGACCCAATTGGACGAGCCAATCTGCTTCAGCCCTTGCGGCGCGATGAAGCTGGCGAGGATGACTTTGCCCACCGACAGGTTTGAGGCATCAGCGTAGGTCGCGATGACCGATCCATCTGCGCCGACGGTGATCCCGGCGAATTCGATAGGATTTCCGGCTGCATCAACGCCATTGCTGGCGGGAATCTGGGCATCGGTGGGCGTGTTTGATGTGATGGCGCCGGTTGCGTCGGTGGGGAACACCTGCAGGCGATTGTTGGACCCATCGTTGATGAAGCCATCGCCATCCACAGTCATGCCGCCATTGCGGGTGTAGAGCAGCTGGTTGGTGATCACGTTGCGCGTCGTGAAAAAGCCATCGCCGCCAATCGCCATGTCAAGCGCCGAGCCGGTTTGCTCAACCGGGCCGAGCGAGAAATTCTGCGCGATGCTTTCCACCGTTGCGCCAACGCCAATGATCATCCTGGGGTTTGTGAAGGCGCTGCCAACGACGATATCGGCAAATTCGGTGCGGCTCTTCTTGAAACCGTTGGTTTCGGCATTGGCGATGTTGTGGCTGATCACGCCAAGATCGGTCTGGGCGTTCTTGAGGCCGTTCAGCGAGGTATAGAAGGACATGGGCGTCTCCTGTGGGGATGATCAGGCGGGGTCGGCTGCGGTTGTTGCGGACTGCTGGGCGAGCAATTGCGCGACCGAGCTGTTGAGCGTGTCGAGCTTGGTGGCGATGGCGGTGAGCGTTTCGGACTGCTCGGGCGCGTCGCTCAGCGAATCCTTGATGTCGTTGAGGTTGGACAGCGACGAGAACTGCGCGAGCTGCGCGAGCATCTGGGTGTTGTCGACCGGATCGGTGGGGTCCTGATTCTGCAGCTGCGTGGTCAGCAGCTTGACGAAATCCTCGGCCCCCATCGCGCCCCAGCCTTGCCCGGCCTTGGACGATGTTTGCGCGCCATTGACGCCGGTGGTGGCGGTGACAGAAGCTATCGACATTATTTCATCCTCATCGTTTCAAGCATCAGCTGCTTGGCGGTCTGCATGGCCTCCACCACGTTCTGGTACTGGCGCGAGCTTTCGAGCATCTCGACCATCTCGGCGTTTTCATCGACCGGCGCGGCCCAGACATCGCCGTTTTCATCAGCCAGCGGATGGCCGGGATCGTGCTGGCGGATCGGCGTGGCATCGGACCGGATCACGCCATTCACTTGCACCGTGGACAGGCCGTTGGCCTGATCGAGCTGTTGGCCGAACACGGTGCGCAAGGGGCGATAGGCCTCGGCCTCGGTAGCCGTCACGGTTCCGGCGTTGGCAAGGTTCGATGCCGCGGCGTTCATCCGCACGAGCTGGGCCGACATGGCGCGACCGGTGACCTGAAACAGGGTGAGGGGACTGTTGGCGGGCATCGCTTATTCGCCCTTGATCGCGCGGGTGATCGTTTCGACCCGGCCTTTGAGAAAGTTGAGCGTGGCCGAATAGCCGACCGCGTTTTCGGCAAAGGCGGTCTGCTCGGTCGCCATTTCCACCGTGTTGCCATCAAGGCTGGGCATCACCGGCACGCGATAGCGCGTGGCACCATCCACGGCCTTGTCGGCGCTGGCCCCGGCGGTGCGCGCTTTCAATGCGGCGGTAAAATCTATGTCCTTGGCCTTGTATCCGGGCGTGGCGGCATTCGCGATGTTGGACGTGAGCAGGCCCATGCGCTGCGAACGCAGTTCCAGCGCGGTGCCGTGAATGCCGAACAGGGTCTCGCTCATACACTATGCCTTCAATGGCTGACGGATTGCTGCCGGTGTTTCAGCAAAGGCCGTGCCAATTGCCCGATTGCGGGGATTTTCGCCGTCACAGGGCGATCGGGCGGCAAAGTCCTGCCGGATGGCGGCAAATTGCAGGCGGCAGGCTGAAACTTTGCCGCACGCTGCCGTTCTGTGACCCTGAGGAGCTTTTCGGCACATGGCATTTGATCCCCTGATCGACGGGCTTTCCGCCACCATTGTGCTGGGCGGAACCGCACTGGCCACGGTGCTGCGATCAGGCCCACGAGAATTGGCGCAGACGGCCCGTGCGCTGGGCGGGCTGTTCCACCCACGCTTTTCGGCAGAACAGGCCAAGGCCGATCTTGCCGGTCAGGTGAATACCATTCGCAATGATGGCGTGCTGCGCGCCAACCCCCGCGCCATTGGTGACCGGGAGTTTGACGAGGCGACCGATGCGATGATCCGCACCCGCTCGCTTGATCCGCTGGTGGAGCGCCATCATGTGCATCGCCGCAATCGCGTGGCCCAGGCCAATGCCGCCGTGCGAACGCTGGCGCAGGCAGCAGAGCTGGGGCCGGTGTTCGGCATGGTCGGCACGCTGGTCTCGCTCAGCCGCCTACCTGCAGCAGGGCTTGATCCGGCCGCGCTGAACGGCGCGATTTCGATGGCGGTGGTGACCACGCTTTATGGCCTGCTGCTGGCCAATCTTCTGTTGGCCCCGCTGGCTCGTGCCATTGAACGGCAGGCTCAGGCCGAAGAGCAGGCGCGGCAGGACGTGATTGATTGGCTGACGGTTCAACTGCAGCCGGCCATGCCGCATTTGCCCGCTCACCATGAGCATGGTGCGCGCACCGCGCGCGCTGCCGGTGCGTTGCGTGAAAGGCAGCCTGCGTGATCATCCGGGCCGGCACGGGCTGGCAATATGCCTTGGCCGATTTGTCGCTGATCCTGTTTCTGGCGACGGCATCGGCGCTGTCGCTGGCTGGCAAGCCCGAACAACGAGCCCCGGCTCCACCTGCAGCCCCACCCCCGGCACCGCTCCCTGTTGCTGCAGCACTGGAAAGCGCGCCGGTGGCCGTCTGGGCAGCAGGCGCGGGCGCGCCGCCTTTGGCAGGCTGGCTGCAGCAAGTCGGCAATGATCCGCGGTTAGAAGTGCAGATTGTGGTCCGCTATGCCGGTGGCGGGCGGGAAGCTGCGCTGGAGCAGGCGCTGAAACTGGCGCAGACCGGCGGTGTGCGGGCGCAGCAAGCGCGCATTCTGGTGGAACCGGGCGATCGCGCGGGCGCAAGCGTTGCGCTGTTCTATGCATCCGAACAGACCGCAACCGGGCCGGTGCCATTGGCACGATGATTGCTGTGTAATCGCAGGAAACCATCATCCGGATACTGACCGATGCGCAATCTTGCCCGAGCCTTACCCCTTTCTCTGCTGATGACCCTTCCAGCCATAACCCAGCCAGCCATGGCCCAGCCGCCGGGCTACCACGATCTGACTTCGGTTGATGCCGCCGTGGCCGCGTTTACGGGCGCGGGCGCGGGGCAGCCGGGCGGGGCGGTGATGCCGGTAGACCGGCGTTTGCGGCTGGCCCCGTGCTATTCGCCGCTGGTGGCATCGTGGTATGGCAGCGGGCAGGACAACGTGATGGTGCGCTGCCCCGATCGGGGCGGTTGGCGGTTGTTCGTTGCCACATCCGGCAATGACCGGCAGCAATCTGCCGCCCCGCCCGCCGTGGCGCGCGGTGAGTCGGTCACTATTGCCGTGGCCGGGGATGGCTTTGCGGTTTCGCAACCGGGCGAAGCGATGGAAGCAGGCCCGGTTGGCGGATGGATCCGCGTGCGCACCAGCGCCAAGGCCGTGCCGATCCGCGCCCGCATCGAACGCCCCGGATTGGTGATCGTCCCGGTGGAGTGACAAATCTTGCCGGGACAAATTTAACAAACCGGCAAAAATTTTCCGCTTTGCCCCTTAAAAGACCTTCATTGCACCCGTTCTGCTGCTCATGAAACGCGAGGAGCGGAACCATGTCACCAATTGAAATCGGTGCAATGCGCCCGGTTGGGCCGGTGCAGGTGAATGCCGCACGCACGGCCAAGACCGCCACCGGCGCGCCGGTGGCAACGGTAGACGGCGCTGCCGCATCCGCTGCAGGCAGCGCCGCTGCGGCCCAGGTCGAACGGTCGAGTGCGCTTGACGCCGGACAGGCAGCCCCTGTCGATGTCGAACGCGTCAAAGTGATCCGTCAGGCTATTGAAAAAGGCAGTTACCCTGTGATCCCCACCAAGATTGCAGATGCCATGATCGCTGCCCAGATGCTGCTGAGGACGCACCGGTAATGACCATAACCACCATTGCACCGACAAATCCTGCAGCCACGGGCCCTTCAGCGACAAGCTCGGCACCTAGCCTCATCGAAGTCCGCGACACGCTGCGGCAGATGCTTGCCGTGCTGCAGCAGGAACGGCATGCGCTTGCCGGGATGGATCTGGACCTGATCATGGGCTGCGCTTCGAACAAGGCCAGCCTGTGCGGCACTTTGGCCGAAGTGGATATGGCGCTGGTGGACGAGGAATGCCGGGGGCTGCTGGACGCGGCCCGCCGCCTGAACGAGGCCAACCGCAAGGTGCGCAATCTGATCGCGGCCAATGTTTCCGCGCGGCTTGATGCGCTGACCGGCAATGCGCAGCTGTACCGGGCCAATAGCGCCCAGATTTACCGGTTGCGCTCCGCCTGATCTCGATTTGGCACGGGCCTTGCTGAAGCCCTTCCGCAACGCCGCAAAGCAGCGGCTGGAAGGGCAGATACGTGAGTTCACCGCAGATTTCCGACACACCCCTCGCCCCGGCTGCCTTGCGCAGCGCCGGGGCGAATGTGCGTGGCGCGATTGCCGGGGCTGCGCAGGCGACCGGCGCCGACTTTGCCTATCTGATGGCACAGGCCAAGCTGGAATCGAGCCTTGATCCATCGGCCAAGGCGCGCACATCCAGCGCCAGCGGGCTGTACCAGTTCACCACGCAAACCTGGCTGCGCACGCTGGACAAGCATGGCGCGCAGCATGGGCTGGGTTGGGCGGCAGACCTGATCGAAGGCGGCACGGTGCGCGATCCTGCTGCACGTGCGCAATTGCTCGCGCTGCGCTTTGATCCGCAGATCGCCTCGGTCATGGCGGGTGAGCTGGCGGGCGACAATGCCGAATACCTGACCGGTGTGCTGGGCCGCGCGCCCGATTATGCCGAGCTTTATGCTGCGCATTTCTTTGGGGCTGAAGGGGCGGGCAGGTTCCTGTCGGCACTGGCCAGCGACCCTTCGCAAAGCGCTGCTGGCATCCTGCCCGCAGCCGCAGCGGCCAATCGCTCAACCTTCTATGATGCCAATGGCGCACGGTCCGTGGGCGAAGTCATGGGCCTGATCCGCGCGCGGATGGCGCGGGCCAGCGATGGCGCAGGCGGTGAGGAGGCCTTGCAGTGGGCCGCCAGCATGGGCGTGACCCCCGCTTTGGCCACCGCGCAACCGCAGTTCACTGGCGGGCCGATCGCGCGCGAGTTTCAAGGCGCAGCAATGGCCAGCGGCAATCCCCTGCCATCTGGTCTGATGCCGTCCGGTCTGATGCCGTCTGGCGGCAATTCGATGGCCGACACCTTGCGCCAGACGTTTGCGCTCAGCGAGGGCGGCTCTGCGCCTGCCCATGTCAAACAGGCCTATGGCCGCCTTTCGGCGCTGGGGCTTTAAGCGATGCTCAAGCGCTTGGGTTCTCCTGCAGCATTTGCCTTGCCCGGCGGCATTCTTACGCTGATCGTGCTGATGGTCGTGCCGATACCGGCCGTGCTGCTCGACGTGTTCTTCGTGCTCAACATCGCGCTGTCGGTGGCGATCCTGATGGCGGCGATGAATGCGGAAAAGCCGCTCGATTTCTCCTCATTCCCCTCGGTCCTGCTGTTTGCCACGCTGTTGCGGCTGGCGCTCAACGTGGCGTCCACGCGCATCGTGCTGGTCAACGGCCACGAAGGCGGCGCGGCGGCGGGTCATGTGATCGAGGCCTTCGGCGCGTTCCTGATCGGCGGCAACTTTGTGGTCGGCCTGTTCGTGTTCATGATCCTGATGATCATCAACATGGTGGTGGTCACCAAGGGCGCAGGCCGCGTTTCGGAAGTGTCGGCGCGGTTCACGCTCGATGCCTTGCCCGGCAAACAGATGGCGATCGATGCCGATCTGGCCGCAGGGCTGCTGACCGGCGACGAAGCCAAGGCGCGCCGCCGCGAAGTGGCGACCGAGGCCGATTTTTACGGATCGATGGACGGTTCGTCCAAGTTCGTGAAGGGCGATGCGATTGCCGCCCTGCTGATTTTGGGCGTGAACATCATCGCGGGGTTCTGCCTTGGCATGATCACGCACGGCCTGACCGCTGCTCAGGCGGCGGAGTTCTACATCACGCTGGCCATTGGCGATGCGCTGGTGGCGCAAGTGCCTTCGCTGCTCCTGTCCATCGCGGCGGCCACCATCGTGACCCGCGTATCCGACAGCCGCAACCTGACCGACCAGATCAGCGGGCAGTTCGCCAATCCTTCGATCTGGCTGCCGGTGGCAATCATCATGGGCGCCATCGGCGTGATCCCGGCGATGCCGCAGATGATCTTCCTGCCCGCTGCAGGGCTGGCCGGGTGGCTGTGGTGGACGCTGAAGAAGCGCGCAGATCGGCCTGTGCCCGTGGTGGTGGAACCGGTCGAAGCCATCGATCCGGCCCGCATCCTGCTCGAAGATGTCAGCGATCATACGCTGGTCACGGTCGAGATGGGCTATGGGCTCGTGCATCTGGTGGATGAACGGCGCGGATCGCCGCTGGTGGCGCGCATTACCGGGGTGCGCAAGCAGCTGAGCCAGAGCTTTGGCTTCATCGTGCCGCAGTTCCGCGTGCGCGATTCGCTGGAGCTTGCGCCCAATTCCTATCGCGTGCTGCTGGGCGGTGTGCCGATAGCGCTGGGCGATATGCGGCCGGAAAAGATCCTGGCCATCGATGCGGGCGAGGCGAGCCCCAATCACGGTTTGCGCGGCGAACGCACGGTTGATCCCAGCTTTGGCTGCCCGGCCATCTGGATCGACCCTGCCCAGCGCGATCTGGCGATTGCCGAAGGGTTCCTGACGGTTGATGCAAGCACGGTCATCGCCACGCACCTCAATCAGGTGCTGGGTGACCGACCATCGGCGCTGCTTGGGCCAGACGAGGTCAAGGCGATCATCGAAGGCGTGAAGGACCGTTCGGCCGGGCTGGTCGAGACGATCCATCCGCAGCCGCTATCTTTGGGCGCGCTGACCCGGCTGTTCCACGCGCTGCTGGATGATGGCATTTCCATCGCGCACCCGCTGCCGATCCTCTCGGCGCTCAGCCAGGCCCTGCAGCAGACCACCGATCACGAACGGCTGGTCGACCTGCTCCGCGCCGATCTTGGCAGCATGATCGTGGGCCGCATTTGCGGGCCGAACGAGCGTTTGCCCGTGGTCACGCTGGAGGCGGGCCTCGAACAGATGATCGTCTCGGGCATGCACGATCCGGCCACCGGACAGCCGGTGATCGAACCCGATCTGGCGCGCGGGATTGGCGAGCGGGTGTCAGACCTGATTGCCGAACGTGGCCCGGCCGCGCCGCCGATTGCGCTGATCGTGCAGCCACGCGCGCGCCGTCCGCTCGCCAACCTGCTGCGCCTGCGCGCGCCCAATTGCCTGGTGCTGTCCATCGCCGAACTGCCGCCTGCGCAGCCGATCGAGGTGATCTCGGTCATCGGCGGTGAAGCGCCTCAACCCGCTCAAACCCAATCCACCCATGAAGAGCAGCCGACCCTTGAGGGAATTGCCGCATGAAACACGACCACCGCGGTTTTGCCGCCGCACGTGCCTATCGAAAAGACGAGACATCCGACCGCATCCGGCGCTTTCTGCCGATGGTGAAACGGCTGGCGTGGCATGTCCACGGATCGGGCCGCTCCGGGATAGAGATCGAGGATCTGGTGCAGGCAGGGCTTGTGGCCTTGACCGAATGTTCGCAGCGGCATGATGGGCCGACCGAGGATGGCTTTGCCGCCTATGCCAAGCTGCGCGTGCGCGGGGCGATGGTCGATCTGGTGCGCCGGTCCACGCCGCTTTCGCGCTCTGCCACCGAGCGGCGGCGGATCCTGCGTGAAAAGACTTCGGTCCTGACCAACGAACTGGGCCGCCCGCCCAGCGATGCCGAACTGGCCGCCGCCGTGGGCCTGACCGAGCGGGAGCTGGCGGACCAGAAAGCAGCGGATGAACCGATGCGCTTTGAAGCGATCGATGATGCCTATTCAGACAGCAACGCCGCCTTCGCCGACGACCGGCCCGACAGCTTTGCGCTGCTGGCCGATGAAGAGATGCGCGAAGCGGTGGTATCGGCGATCACCGATCTGCCCGAACGCCTGCAGATGATCATCCAGCTTTATTTTGTGGAAGAACTGAACCTTGCTGAAATCGCCGAAGTTTTGGGCGTGAGCATCCCGCGCGTGCACCAGTTGAAGGCGCAAGCGCTCGACAAGCTGCGCGGTGCGTTGGGTGAGGGCTACGATCTTCTCTGACCTCCTTGCCAAGCCACCGTGCGCCACTTAGTCAAATGGTTAAGGTGGCCTCGAACGGGGCTTTGCAGGGAGCCAATGATGACCCAGTCCCCGTTTCGTGACGATGTTCTGGCCGGCAAGACAGCGTTCATTGCAGGTGGCACCAGCGGCATCAACCTTGGCATCGCCAAACGCTTTGCCGATCTTGGCGCGCGGGTGGCAGTGCTGGGCCGCAACCCTGAAAAGGCCGCGGCCGCAGCCGACGATCTTGGCCGCGATGCCATCTGGCGCGCGGCTGATGTGCGCGATTACGCCGCATTGTGCGCGGCGATGAAATCGATCCATGAAGAGATCGGCGCGCTGGATATCGTTGTCTCCGGTGCAGCGGGGAACTTTCTGGCACCGGTGCTGGGCATGTCGGCCAATGCCTTCAAAAGCGTGGTGGATATTGATCTGCTGGGCACGTTCAACGTGTTCAGGGGCGTTCATGAACTGCTGAATCCCGGCGCATCGCTGATTGCGATCACGGCGGGGCAGGCTGAACAGGCAATGGCGCTGCAAGCCCATGCCTGTGCCGCCAAGGCCGGGATCAACCAACTGGTGCGCACGCTGGCCATCGAATGGGGGCCGGACGTGCGCGTCAACGCGATTTCGCCAGGGCCGATTGCCGATACCGAAGGCATGGCCCGGCTTGCGCCTGATGACACGACGCGGGCCGCCCATTACGCGCGCATTCCGATGAAGCGCTGGGGCACCGCCTATGAAATTGCCGAGGCGGCGGTGTTTCTGTCCACACCGGCAGCCAGCTATGTGACCGGAGCGATTCTCGATGTGGACGGCGGCAGCTCAGTAGGGGATGCCTCCCGCACCAGCACGGCCAAGGGGCTGGCCTGACCCCCTATAGCGTCATTCCCGCGCAGGCGGGAATCCAGCATCCCTTAGCGTCGTCGCTGTACGACGGCGTGTGTTTGCTGGACTGGATTCCCGCCTGCGCGGGAATGACGAAAGTGGAGGAACTGCCGAAAGTGCAGGAGCTGCCGAAATTGGCGCGAATGCCGTTCATTTTGATCAGCTGGCGTGTTCGCCGGTCAGGATGGGGTCGCCGATGGTCATCTTGCGGCCATCGGTGATGATCACCTTGTCGCCCAGCTTGATCTGGTTGAACAGGTTCTTGGCAAATTCGTTGGGCACGCCGACGCAACCGTTGGTGGCATAGCCTTTTTCCACCTTGCTGCCGTGGATGGCCACGCCATCATCGGTCAGGCGCATCATGTACGGCATCGGCGCGTCATAGATGTTCGAGATGTGATCGGCGTCTTTCTGGGTGATCGGGAACACGCCGGTCGGGGTCGGCTTTTCGCCATAGCCCTTGAGAATCGCAGCGGCGCCGATTTCATGCCCATCGCGGAACACCGAAATGACGCGCGCGGTCAGGTCCACCGTCACCACCAGCGGGCCGGTGGCAGGCGCACGGCTTTCGTCCCAATAGAACTTGCCGAACTTGATCGGCTCATTGATCGGCAGGATCGATTTGACCACGAAGGGGCTATCGGCTGGCTTGGGTGCAGCCACTGCAGGCGTCATCGCCGCCGGGTTGGCTGGATTGGCGGGATCAGCCGCTGCAGTGACGATTGGCGCGGCCTCAGCCGTGCTGTTGCTGAATACGGTGCCGGCAATGTCCTGGCCTGCATGGAAAGCGAGGAGCGAGGCAGCCGCCGTGGCCAGCATGCCCAGCGGCATCCGCACCCAGCCATTGCTCATAAGACCTGCTAGTTTCGTCATCTGCCCTGCTCCTTTCGCCTTAAGGAATAGGCATTAATGAAGGGCCTTGCGAGTCCCGATCCGGCGGCGTCCCGCGCCGGGACGGGGCCGGTCTGGCAGGTTACTGAACAGGGTTAATGCGTGGCAAGATTCGCGCGGGGCAATGCGAGCCTGCGCCACAAGGCTTCGAGCGGCCCTTGCCGGTATCGGGCCAGCCACCAGCGTGGCCAGACAAGCATCACGGCCCAACCCAGCAGCACAAACGCAGGCAGCCATGCTCTTGGCAATTCAGGCCCCAGCCCACCAGTGCCCAAGCCAAGGCCCCAGCCGCTGAAGATTGCGCCCATCAGCACCGTGGTGCCGATGTAGTTGGTAAAGGCGCAACGCCCGGCTGCCGTCAGCCGCAGGCCCATGGCAGTTGCCTGCACATGGGGAAACACCAGCACGAGCCCCGCAGCATAGCCGATGGCCATCAGCAGATGCGGCACCGCCATGCCATGCTCAATGGCGGCAAACATCGCACGCGGGGGCCAGTTGTGCGCCATCAGCCAGTGCAGGGCGAACACGGTGGGCAGGATCCCAAGCCCGATCCCTGACACGGCCACCAGCGCGAGCTTTCGCGTCTGCCAGCCCGAAAACATGCCAATTCGCAGCAACGCCATGCCGATCAGCATCAGCGGCAGCGTTTCGGTGAAATTGGAGATCGTGCTGGTCAGCGGTTGCAGCGCAGACTGGGCGAGCCGCAGCCGGATTGCGGCAAAAAACCCTGCGTTCAAAACAGCATTGTCTTGCGCGACTGATGCGGCGATGCGGTCCATCATCGCGGCCTGCTCGGCCATGTCTGTATCAGGCGCGGTCCCGGCCAGCACGGCCTGTTCGGTGAAGATTCCGGGCAGATCAAGCAAGGCTTCGAAGCCTTGCGCCAGCACATAAAACGGCACGGCCATCGCCAGCAAACGCTGAGGCGACTGGTGCGCAAACAGCAGCGCAACCAGCCCGCACAGCGCATAGGCAAACAGGATATCGCCCCACCATAGCAGCGCAAAATGGAGGTAGCCGAACAGCATCAGCCACATCAGGCGGCGTGCCTGGGCAAGAGCAGGGTCTATCCCCTGCCGCTCCGCCGCCTGTGCAAACAGCACCATGCTGGCCCCGAACAGCAGCGTGAACAGCGCGCGCATCTTGCCTTCGAACAGAACGAAAGACAGGGCAAACCAGCCATCGGCGCCAGCTTCGGGATAGGGCAGGGCCGGGGAAAAGACCGCCAGCGATGGCCCCCAAAAGCCGGTGATATTGATTGCGAGGATGCCCAGCACGGCAACACCGCGCAGGAAATCCAGCGCCTCAATACGGTTGTGCGAGCGGTGTGGGTTTAAATCTTCGGCCAAGCCATCAAGGCTTTACCACCAGACATGTAAACCCGCCAGACTTGAGCGCGCCACAGGCCTTGTCGGCTTCGGCCTGACTGCCATAGCCACCCGCCAGCAGGCGCGTGACATTGCCCGAGGGAAGATCGATGCGGCTGTGCCCGGCAATTTCTGGCCGTCCGCGCACCTTGCTCCACAGCCCATCGGCATTGGCCTTCACCCCGAATGCCCCCAACTGCACACGCCAGTTTCCACGCGCCGAAGCAGGGGCCACAGTCCGGGCTGGCACAGAGGCTGACGTAGTGGCTGGAGACGTAGCTGGAGCCTTGGGCGTCGGCGGAGTTGCCACTTTGGCCGGGCTGGCGGCAACTTGCACTTTGGGCGCAACAGGTTTTGCCACGATCGGCGCTTTGGGCGGCGCGACCGGCACGGGTACTGCGGGCGTGCCTGCGCGGACCGGTTGCTGCATGACGACAGGATTTGCAAAATCCGCGCCTGCGGTCACAACCGATGGCGGCAATTCGGCCTTTTCCAACGCGCCACCGGGCGCTGGCGTGCGCATTGGCGCGGTGGGTGCGGCCTTTACACCAAGGTCTGCTGCGGCAAACTGTTCACTGCGCCGGGCCTGGGCTTTTTGCTCCAGTTCCGATGCCAGCGAGACGCCCATCTGGCGCTGTTCCAGCGGGATCATCCCGTCCATTGTGGCAAGGCCCCGCTTGGCCTGATCCAGCCCGGACGATGCCGAACGGCTCATCAAGGCATAGGCGCGGACCCAGTCCTTCCCCACCATATCGCCGTTAAAGTGGGCAATGCCCAGAATATACATGGCGCGCGGTTCTCCGCGCTCTGCCGATGCTTGCAGGAACGGCAGGGCATCGGCCTTGCGATTGTCCTGAAACAGCAGCAGGCCCAATGTGTCCGAAGCCTTGATATGGCCTTGGCCTGCAGCCTTGCGATACCACGCTTCTGCGCGCTTGAGGTCTTGCGGCACACCTTTGCCCAGTTTGTAGGCCTGGCCCATGTTGAACTGCGCATCGGCATCGCCATTGGCCGCCGGGCCAAGCCATTCCTTGACCGCCACCTCATGCTCGCCACGCGACCACGCATCGACACCTGCCTTCACATCGGCATGGGCCGGCATCGCCAGACCCAGCGCCGAAAGCGTCAGGCCAAAGGTCATTGCGGTCGTCGTGGCTTGCCTCAAATCCTTCATCGTTCAAATGCCCGTCATGAATCAGCCAGTAATTCGTCGACAGCAGCCCGGATGGCGCTTCCCAACTTGCGAAGTATGCTATCGGTAAGCAGCGTGCCTGCAGCGATTTCCATTATTTATAGTCAACAAGGCGTTAGCGAAGTCTTAGCGCAACTTCTGGCGTGCGTCTTCACCTTTCCCCGGCTGGAGCCACGTCAGGCAGGTTGGGGTGTTAACCAAAATTTCAGGCACCTCTGCCAAACCCCTTATCACGAGATTGCATTTTTCAGGGGATTTGGTTTTGCGCGTACTGGCATTGGCATCGCAAAAAGGCGGTTCGGGCAAAACCACATTGTCCGGTCACCTCGCCGTCCAGGCCCAGCGGGCAGGCGCTGGCCCGGTGGTCTTGATCGATATTGACCCGCAAGGTTCGCTGTCTGACTGGTGGAACGAACGCGAAGCCGAATTTCCGGCTTTTGCGCAAACCACGGTGGCGCGTCTGGCCTCGGACTTGGTGATTCTGCGCCAGCAGGGCTTCAAACTGGCCGTGATCGATACGCCGCCTGCCATTACCATGGCGATCCAGTCGGTCATTTCCGTGGCTGAACTGATCGTCGTGCCAACGCGCCCCAGCCCGCATGATCTGCGCGCCGTAGGGGCCACGGTCGATCTGTGCGATCGCGCTGGCAAGCCGCTGATCTTCGTGGTCAATGCTGCCACGCCCAAGGCGCGCATTACGGCTGAAGCGGCTGTGGCGCTGTCCCAGCATGGCACCGTCGCGCCCGTCACGCTGCATCACCGCACCGATTTTGCCGCATCGATGATCGATGGCCGCACGGTGATGGAAGTGGATCCCAACGGACGATCCGCTGCCGAAGTCGAAGCGCTGTGGACTTATATCTCCGAGCGTCTGGAAAAGAATTTCCGCCGCACGGTGTTTGCCGTGCCGCAGCAGCAGGCTGCGGTCATGCCGATGGCCGGTGCAGCACGCCCGATGGGCGGCTTCGGTCGCCGCGTGGTCGGCTCGTGATCAGGGGGCCGCAGATGTTGCGGAGGCGCCCGTGATGAGTGCAGTCAAACCACTCGCATCGCTCTCGTCGGGACTGTTGGCGCGCAAGGGCGGCGCTCGTCCTGCCATGCGCCCGCAACTGGCGCTCGATAACGCGGATCATCGCAGTTTGCTGGCCGGGTCCGGCCATGCGATGCCTTCGGCAGCGCTCGATCTTGATGATCTGGGCTGGAACGATCTGGGCGAACCAGCCTTTGAACAGGCCGAAACGCCGGTTGTCGTGCAGCAGCAGGAAGCGCTGGCCTCCGCTGTTGCGCCGTTCGAAGACGCGCCGAAATCAGACCGCCGGATCAAGGGCGGAAAGGAAGTGCGCTCGGCGCTGGCCGAAGGGCGCAAGGCCGCCTTCACCCTGCGCTTGGACAGCTATCGCCATTTGCGCCTGCGGCTCGCCTCTACGCTGACCGATCGCAGCGCGCAGGCCGTGGTGACCGAAGCGCTCGACCGCTTCCTTGCAGACCTTCCCGAAGTCGATGCACTTGCCCGCCGTGCCGGCAGCCGGAACTGATCAGGACCAATGCGCATGACACACCTTTCCGCCTTTATCCCACAGCGTTCTTCGCGGCTGATCGTTTCCACGGCGCTGGCAGCAGGTTTGCTCACCGGTTGCGGCGCTGCCGGGGTGCAACATGCCAAGCTTGCCTCAACCGCCCAGTCTGCCTTGGCGCAGGGCAATGTCGATAACGCGGTCAGCAATGCCGAAAAGGCCGTGCTGGCCGATCCGCGCAACCCGGCTTACCGCGTGCTGCTCGGCAACGCCTACCTTAAGGCAGGGCGTTTTGAATCGGCACGCCAAGCCTATGACGAATCGATGGAACTGGGCGAGGATAGCAGCCGCACCGCGCTCAGCCTGGCGCTGGCCGATCTTGCGCTGGGGCGTTATGCCGAAGCGGTTGATACGCTCAATTCCTATCGCGACACCATTGCACCATCGGATTACGGTCTGGCTCTGGCTTTGGCCGGACAACCGGCACAGGGCGTTGCGATTTTGAGCGATACGCTGCGCCGCGGGGACAATACTCCCAAGGTTCGCCAAAATCTGGCCCTTGCCTATGCGCTGTCGGGCCACTGGCGTGAAGCGCGGGCCATGGCCGCGCAAGATGTTCCGGCCGAACAACTGGGCGACCGCATCGAACAGTGGGCGCTGATGAGCTATACCGACAACAGCCGCCATCGCATTGCCAGCCTGCTGGAAGTGCCACTGCGCGGCGACAAGGGACAGCCTGCCGCGCTTGCGCTGGCGAACTTCCCAGGCACCGAACAGCTTTCAGCCGATGCGGCAACGCGCGCGCAGCCGCTTGCCGCGGCACCCGCGCTGGCCGAAGCTGCCGTGCATGAACTTCCCGCAGTTGATCAATCCCAAGCGCCAGCACCGGTGCTGGCCGATTCGTCTTCGCAACCCAAGGCGGATCAACTGGCACTGATTGATCTGCCGCCAGCGCAGATCGCCCAGCAAAAGCCGCTGCAGGCCGCAGCGCCTCGCCAGATGGTGAAACCCGCACCAGCGTCGCAGCCTGCGGCCAAGGCCAAGGTCGTCGCCAATGGCGGTACGCACGTGGTGCAGCTTGGATCGTTTTCGACCGCTGAAGGCGCACGTCGGGCCTGGCGGCATTACAGCTCGCGCAATCCCGGGCTGAAAGGCTTTGCCAACGTGACGACGCAGGTCACGGTCAACGGCAAGCACTACTGGCGCGTGAAGGCGACGGGCTTTGCCGGCTATGCCTCGGCCAATGCCATGTGCGGCTCGGTCAAGGCGCGCGGCGGCAACTGCTTTGTGATGCGCGGGATGGCACCCGGCCAGCAGCGCACCGTCGAAACGCGCATGGCCAAGCGCTGAATTTCCCACCTTCGTTGAGAGCGAAGCAGGGCGCGGGACCATCCGGTTCCGCGCCCTATCCTTTTCAGGAAGCTACGAAACCCGGTTGCCGCCCTTGAACAGCGCGGTGACCCGGCCTTCCACGGGGCGGCGGTCGAACGGGGTATTGCCAGCCGCGGCGGCCATCTTGTCGGAATTGACGATCCATGGGCGCGCCGGATCGACGATGGCGATGTCGGCCTCGGCGCCCACTTCCAAACGTCCGGCCTCAACACCAAGCAGCTTGGCCGGATTGGCAGCCAACAGTTCGAACGCGCGGGCCATGCCGATCACACCATCGCGCACCAGCGTCAGCGTGAGCGGCAGCAGCGTTTCGGCCCCGGCCATGCCGGGTTCGGCATCGGCAAAGGGCAAGCGTTTGTCCTCCGGCCCGCGCGGATCGTGGCCTGATGAGATCACATCAATCGTGCCATCGGCGATGGCCGCGATCACAGCCTGCCGGTCCGCCTCCTGCCGCAACGGCGGGGAGAGGCGGCAGAAGGTGCGGAAGCCGACCAGCTCAAGGTCCGAAAGCATGAAGTGCGCAGGCGTCACCCCTGCGGTCACCCGCACGCCCCGCGCCTTGGCTGCGCGCACCAGATCGAGCGCGCGCGCGGTCGTCACTTGCCGGAAATGCACGTGTGCACCCGAAAGCTCGGCCAGCGCAATATCGCGCGCCACGGCCAAGGCCTCGGCCTCGGCAGGCGCGCTGGGCAGGCCAAGCCGGGTAGCCACATCGCCTGCCGTCGCCACCGCGCCGCCGGTGATCCCTGCATCCTCGGCATGGGTTACAACCACCAGCCCCAGCATCGCGCAATAGCGCAGCAGCCGCAGCATCACGCCCGAATCGCTGATCCACCCGCGCCCGGTGGCCACAGCCTTCGCGCCTGCATCGCGCATCAGCGCCAGCTCGGCCAGTTCATTGCCCTCCAGCCCGCGCGTGGCGGCGGCAAGGGGATGAACCCACATGTCGGGCTTGCCCGATTGCGCGGCAAAGCGCACCCGCGCCGGATGATCGAGCGTCGGGCCCTGGTCCGGCATCAGCGCTGCGCGCGTGATCCCGCCGAAATGGAACGCGGGCTTATCAATGGCGAACACGCCAAGGTCCACCAGACCCGGCGCGATCAGCCTGCCGCCAGCATCGAAAACGTCGTCCCCGTCCAGCGGAGCCACATCGCCCAGCGCAACGATCCGCCCGCCCTCGCAACGCAGCGCGCCGCTAACCGGCTCGCCCGAACCCAGCACCAGCTTGCCGCCGGTAATCGTCAGAGGCCGCGCGATCATGCTGCTGTTCCTTCTGCGTCCCAGCCCGGCACGCCGCGCGCCCGGCGCGTCAGCACTTCAAGGCAGGCCATGCGGATCGCCACGCCCATCTCCACCTGCCGCGTAATCAGGCTGCGTGTGGGATGATCGGCCACGGTCGAATCGATCTCGATCCCCCGGTTCATGGGGCCCGGATGCATCACGAAAGCATCAGGCTCCGCCTTGGCCAGCCGCTCCGGCGTAAGCCCGTAAAGGTGCCGGTATTCGCGCGGGGAGGGGATGAACTGCCCGGACATGCGCTCCTGCTGCAGCCGCAGCATCATCACCACGTTCGCCCCCTTCAGCGCCGCATCGAAATCGAAGAACGGCGTCACCCCCATCGCCTCGACCTCGGCCGGCATCAAGGCAGGTGGCGCACAGACCCGCACATCGGCCCCCAGCGCCGTCAGGCTCAGGATGTTCGAGCGGGCCACCCGGCTATGCAGAATATCGCCGCAGATCGTCACTTTCAGCCCGTTGAGGTCCGCGCCGACAGGCAGGCCCAGCGCGTGCCGCATCGTCAGCGCATCCAGCAGGGCTTGCGTCGGGTGCTCATGCTGCCCATCGCCTGCATTCAGCACCGGGCAGTCCACCTTCTCGGCAATCAGCCGCACCGCGCCAGAGCTGGCATGGCGGATCACGATGGCATCGGCGCGCATCGCGTTCAGCGTCATCGCCGTGTCGATCAGCGTTTCGCCCTTCTTCACGCTGCTGGTGGCCGCATGCATGTTCACCACGTCCGCGCCCAGCCGTTTGCCTGCAATTTCAAAGCTCAGCAGCGTGCGCGTGGAGTTCTCGAAGAACGCGTTGATGATCGTCAGCCCGCCCAGCAACTCGACCTTTTTCTGCGCATGGCGGTTCAATTCCACCCACTGCTCCGCCTCGTCCAGCAGATAAAGGATCTCGTGGCGCGCAAGCTGGCCGATGCCGGTCAGGTCACGATGCGGGAAGGCGAGGCCGCCAGCTGGATAGCGGCCCGCTTGGGGTGTGGTTTGACGTTGCATTGAAACCAGTTCCCTAGAGGGCAGGTGCCCTGCGCTCAAGCGGTTTCCCGCTGGCTTTGCCGGGTCGTCCACAATAGAGTCGCGCTCATGAGCTTTGCAAAATCGGTCTGGAAGATCCTCGTCGCCATCAAGGACGGTCTCGTCCTGTTGTTTCTGCTGCTGTTCTTTGCCGCGCTCTATGCCGTGCTGTCGATCCGCCCGGCTCCGGGGCAGGTGAAAGACGGCGCGCTCTATCTGCCGCTGACCGGCTTCGTGGTCGAAGAAGCCAGCGAAATCTCGCCCACCGCGTTCCTTTCCGGTACCACGCCGGTGGCCGAATATCCCGCCCGCGATCTGTCCCGCGCCATTGCCGAAGCGGCCACTGACAAGCGGATCAAGGCCGTCGTGCTCGATCTCGAAGCCTTCGGCGGCGGCGCGTCAGTTCACCTCAGCCAGATAGGCGCGGCGATGGACAAAGTGCGCGCGGCCAAAAAGCCGGTGCTGGTCCGCTCGCTGATCTACACCGACGATGCGATGCAATTGGCCGCCCACGCCAGCGAAGTGTGGCTCGATCCGATGGGCGGCGTGGTCGTCACCGGGCCGGGCGGCTCGCTGCTGTTCTACAAGGGCCTGATTGATAAGCTGAAAGCCACCGTCCACGTGTTCAAGGTGGGCACCTATAAAAGCGCAGTCGAACCGTACTTGCGCACCGATATGTCGCCTGAATCGCGCGAGGCGATGCAGGGCGTCTATGGCGCGGTGTGGCAGAACTGGCAGGATGAGGTGAAGAAGGCCCGCCCCAAGGCTGACCTCGCGCCCATGCTGACCGATCCCGAAAAGTGGGTGGCCGACAGCGGCGGCGATGCGGCACAGGCGGCGGTCAAGTCCGGTCTGGTTGACCGCGTCGGCGATGGCGTGGACTTCGGCAAGCGCGTGGCCGAATTGGTCGGCGCGGATGAAGACGAAGGCCTTGGCGGCTTCAAATCGACCGACCTTGACATCTATCTGGCTGACAAAAGGCCATCCAAGGCGGGCAAGGCCATCGCCGTAGTCACCGTGGCGGGTGAAATCGTTGATGGTGATGCTGGCCCCGGCACCGCCGGAGGCGACCGCATTGCCGATCTGATCGACGGCGTGACCGACAGCAAGGACTATGCAGGCCTCGTGCTGCGCGTCGATTCGCCCGGCGGCTCTGTCATGGCTTCGGAACGTATCCGCAAGGCGGTGGAGCGGGTGAAGGCCAAGGGTCTGCCCATTGCCGTCTCAATGGGCAGCGTGGCCGCCAGCGGCGGCTATTGGGTCGCCACACCCGCCCAGCGCATCTTTGCCGAACCCAGCACGATCACTGGCTCCATCGGCGTCTTTGCCGTGCTGCCCAGCTTCGAAAACGCGCTGCCGCAAATCGGCGTCACCACCGATGCAATCCGCACCACGCCGATGTCGGGCCAGCCCGACATCCTCGGCGGCCTCAGCCCCCAAGTCTCCGCCGTGCTGCAAGGGCAGGTAGAGCGCATCTACGGTCGTTTCCTGGGCCTTGTGAGCAAATCACGCGGAAAGTCTCCCGCCGATATCGACAAAATCGCCCAGGGCCGCATCTGGGACGGCGGAACGGCGCGCCAGCTAGGCCTCGTCGATGAATTCGGCGGTCTGGATCAGGCCGTGGCATGGGTCGCCAAACAGGCCAAGGCCGAAACCTTCCACGCCGCCTATGTAATGGACGCCCCCAGCCCCTTCGCCCAGTTCTTCCGCCAAATGGAAACCGGCGAGGCCCCCGCTGCGCGCTCGCACGATCTGGCAGGCGCGCTGGCGGCGAGGCAGCAGGGTTTGCTGGTGAGGCTGGAGGCCGATTTGGCGCGGCTGACCACAGACGGCGGGATCAAGGCTTATTGTCTGGAATGCGCGGGTGAGGACCGGGGTGTCGTTCCGGCGCGCGATGGGCAAGGTCGAGGCGTGTTGCGGTGGTTGGCCGTGTTAGTTGGGCAGACCGGCCGATAAGCAGGTCTCGGTTTACTGAGCTCTGCGACTGGCAATAGAATACAGGTCGAACCTAACGTGGGTTGGCTAAGCTCAAATCCACGACAATCGGCATGTGATCACTGCTGCCCACCCAGTCCTGATAACGCCCGACGCTGACGCTCAGTAGGGCATCTTCAAGAATCGCTTCATGTGCAAACACATAGTCAATGTGGAAAGGCTTGTGTTCCGACCGGTGTAGGAAAAACGTTGATTGTGCCTCTGACCCTTGCTCTTCACCCGTGGCTAAGTGGTACATACTGCGAAATCCCATAGCAGCCAGTTCATCCACACACGTCGAGTGGTTCCAGGTCCTTCTCGGCTTATCCCAAATCGTATTGCTGTTGAAGTCACCTGCGATGACAGTTCGCGGTCCAAACTTGTCACGGTGGGCCTGAATGTAGTGCCAGAATTGGCCGATGTAGGCTGTGCTGGATGGTGATGCGTTTTGTGTCCACACAGCGATGACTTGCAGGTCATCGGCAATTTTGACGGGCAGGAACATTTCGAATCCGCCAGCTTGCCAATTCAACTGTTCGATGCTCTGGCCCTGTCGAGGGAAGATTCCGATGCCCTTGCTCTTGCCATAGCCGAGCCATGCATAACTGCCTGCCCAGTCACGGTAAGCGGGAGTGGAATGAGCTGGGTCTTCGCACTCTTGGATTACTAGGATGTCAGCTTCAAGGGCGTCCGCCATATCCAGCTTGCGGCGGAACGCGCCATTACAATTCCATGTTACCAGTCTCATAAGTCGCATGTTCGCTTCGAATCCAAGATCCGGTCTTCATCCGACAAAGATTGAACGATCTCCACAATTATTGTGATCGCTATTTAAAACGCATTTTCATCACATGAGAATACTACACCCGCTTGTGCAGTCCAAACAAAGTGCCGTCCAGTAACGCAAGCAGGGCCGTTTTCACGCAACATCTACCCCCCAAAGCCTTGGCCCGGATCAAGTCCGGGCCGACGATGGGAGAGCGAGGCCAAAGGCCGTCAAAGCATCACTGCCCCGGCATCGTCCCCGGCCTTGCGTATGGGAACAGGTGCGTAACGTAATCGCCCTTGCCAAGGGCAACGCCTTGATTTCGCAGGATCGCATAGGCGGTCATCACGTGGAAATAGAACTGCGCCACGGCCCAGTCGCGCGCATATTGTTCCGCCGTGAAGTCGAAGATCAGGCCCATTGGCAGCGCATGCGCGATGGGGCTGGCGTCATCGGCTGCCGCAGTTTCTTCGGCCATCGCGCGGACGATGGCCAGCGTCTCGGCAATGCAGGTCTGAGCGTCAGCCAGCGTACCGGGGTGTTCGCCCGCCGCGCGGCCCTCTTCCAGCAGGCGGTCAACCGAGGGCGGGAAGTCCTTGCCCGCCAGCCGGAACATGCCTTCTTGCGCCTGCACGCAGGCAAAGCGCACTTGCGTGGAAAGCGGAAGCATGTCGGGCGCCAGCCTTGCGGACATGAGGCTCTCAGCGCCTTGCGCCGTCTGCGCCGCTGCCTTGTCCAGCCATTGCGAAAGCGCCGCCAGCATTTGCAGGTAGGTTGGCGCAAGCAACTGTTGGGGTGTCATGATTATCTATCCATTGTAGGGGCTTAGGGGCGTGGATCGGCCAGAAAACGAGGGCTGTGAATGGCTGGCTGGCCCCGAATAGTCAATGCGCCGCCGCCTCGGCCCGCCGAATCAATCCGGTGCGCTTGGCACCTCATCCGGCGCGCCCGGTTGCACGCGATCGGGTTCCAGCACCGGCATTTCATCAGGCTGGATGACGGGCGGCACGCCGTCCGGTTCGGTCACCGGGGGGCTTTCGGGTGGGGATTGTGGCTCGATTCGGTCGGGCGAAGGGAAATCGGGGGTCGTGGCCATTGTGCGGCTCCTCAAAGGTGGTGTTTCCTCCACAACGCGCTGTTAGCATGCCAAGTTCCGGGCGTTCTTTCACTTCGTCATTGCGAGCACAGCGAAGCAATCCAGTGCGTTTTGCGGTAACTCTGGATTGCTTCGTCGACTGCGCCTCCTCGCAATGACGAAGGGGTGGGCCAGGCGTGTGGCGCGTCCCGAGCAGGCATCCCATACTTCAAATCCAAGGCGCTTGCCCTTTTCCAGCCACTACGATAGGGGCACCGCTCGCTTTTCGCCGGATGCGGGCGTGGCGGAACTGGTAGACGCAGCAGGTTTAGGTCCTGCCATCGCAAGATGTGGGGGTTCGAGTCCCTTCGCCCGCACCAGTCCGCGCGCCGGCGTCCGAGTCAGCTTTTTCCGCGCTACGCAGGCGCGAGACAGACATGGAAGTTGGATCAGGATGCAGATCGTCGAAACCACCAACGAAGGCCTGAAGCGCGCCTACACCGTCACCATCCCTGCGGCGGACATTGCCGCCAAGGTTGATGGCGAGGTCAAGAAGATCGCGCCGCAGATCAAGATGCCCGGCTTCCGCCCCGGCAAAGTGCCCGCCAACCTCGTGCGCAAGATGCACGGCCCCGCCATCCATCAGGAAGCGCTGCAGACCTCGATCCGCGAAGCGATGGACAAGCTGGTGATCGACAACAAGCTGCGCCCCGCCATGCAGCCCGCCGTGTCGATGGCCGAAGGCTATGACGAAGGCAAAGACGCGCAGCTGACGGTTGAGCTGGAAGTGCTGCCGCAGGTTGAAGTGCCCTCGCTCGATGGCCTGAAGCTCGAAAAGCTGGTCGTGCCGGTGACCGATGCCGAAGTGGCCGAAGCTGTCGCCCGCATTGGCGCTGGCCAGAAGTCGTTCACCGACGCTCCTGAGGGTTCGGAAGCCAAGGACGGTGACCAGATCATCATCGACTTCCTCGGCAAGGTTGATGGCGTTGCGTTCGAAGGCGGCGCTGCCGAAGACACCCCGCTGGAACTGGGCGCTGGCCGCTTCATCCCCGGCTTTGAAGAACAGCTGGTTGGCGTGAAGGTGGGTGACGAAAAGGTCATCACCGTAACGTTCCCGGAAGACTATCCGGCCGAAAACCTCAAGGGCAAGGACGCCACCTTCGACATCACCGTCAAGGCGGTGAAGGTTGCGGGCGAATTCGAAGCCAATGATGAATTTGCCAAGATGCTCGGCCTTGAAAGCCTTGAGCAGCTCCAAACGCTGCTGCGCGGCCAGCTTGAGCAGGAAACTGCCGGGCTTACCCGCACGCAGATGAAGCGCGCGCTGCTCGATCAGCTGGCTGCAGGCCACGATTTTGCCGTGCCGCCTTCGATGGTCGAAGCCGAGTTCGAACAGATCTGGACCCAGCTTCAGCAGGAAGCCCAGAATGAAGAGAACCCGGAAGACGCGCTGAAGGAAATCGAAGCCGAAAAGGACGATTACCGCAAGATCGCCGAACGCCGCGTGCGCCTCGGCCTGCTCCTGTCGGAAATCGGCCAGGCCAACGGCGTGCAGGTTTCGGCCCAGGAAATGGAAATGCTGATCCGTCAGGCGGCCCAGCAGTACCGCGAACAGGACCGTCAGCGCTTCGTGGAATACGTGCGCTCCGAACCGCTTGCTGCTGCCCAGCTGCGCGCGCCGCTCTATGAAGACAAGGTTGTCGACTTCCTGTTCGACAAGGCCGAAGTCACGGAACGCGAAGTGACCAAGGAAGAGCTGCAGGCCGCGATCGAAGCCGAAGACGGCGCTGCTGCCGAAGCCAAGCCTGAGCCCAAGAAGGCTGCACCAAAGAAGAAGGCTTCGAAGGAAGTGATCGAGGACGCGCCTGCCGAAGACGCTCCCGCCGCTGCCGAGGAAGCTCCGAAGAAGAAGGCTCCGGCCAAGAAGAAGGCTGCGGCTGAAGAAGCCCCTGCCGCTGAAACCGCACCTGCTGCGGAAGAGGCTGCGCCTGCGTCCAAGAAGAAGGCCCCGGCCAAGAAGAAGACCGAAGGCTGATCTTCGCATCAGATTGATCCGGCCTGACGGGGCTGGATATCGGACGGCCCGGCACGCTTAGGCATGCCGGGCCGTTGTGCATTCAGAAGTTTTGGACACATTGCGGCGGCGAAAAGCTCCGCTTCAACCCACCATCAAAATATCGATTTCGTCAAAAATACCATCAGTATGAATACTTAGACCAATCCTGTAATTCCATCATAATTTCCAAACTGTGCCCAGACTTTTGTGTTTCTGCTTCCAAATCTCTGAAGATGTGTCAATATTATTGGACGCAGAATTGCTCTGCAGGATGTTACAATGACTTCCGCATCGAAACCGCGAACCCGCCGGTCGTCGCGCTCAGGTTCCCAATCCGGCAATGCCTCCGGTCCTGATGGCGCCAGTTCGGGTCCTTCCGGTAGCAAAGTTTCAGCCCCTGGACCGCGCCCCGCCTTGGCGGTGGTTGTTGCAAAGCCAGCGGCCAAACGCCACAATCGCCGTGTCGCCGGTGAAGCGCTTGTCCCGGTTCCGGCCCGCAAAAAGTATCCCAAGGCCCGCGTTGCAATGGCGCGGCCGCCAAAGCGGATGGCCCCTGCGGCTGCACCGGCAGAAGCGCTGCGCGATGAGCCAGCGCTCTCGGCACCCGTCCGGCCAGATATCTGGCATGAAGGGCAGAGCGCACGCCCCTCTTTCTTTCTGGCCATCCTGTGGCTGGAACTCAAAGGCCGCCTGCGCGCACAACTGCGTCGCCTGCAACCCAACCGCATCCTGCTCGATCAGGCAACAGCGCGCTACCACCAATTGCTGGCCGAAGCCGACCTCACTCGCCCCAGCGCTTGAGGCTTGACACCGGTACGGCCACCGCGCGCGCACGTTCATAAGCCGCACCTGCTTCCAGCACGCGCTTGTCATCCCACTTTGCGCCGATGAACGATAGGCCGATGGGCAGGCCCTCTACTGCGCCCATTGGCACGGTCAGGTGCGGATAGCCCGCCACCGCTGCCAGATTGCCCGCACCCACACTGCTGAAATGATCGCCCAGCACCAGATCGATGGGCCATGCCGGGCCATCGGTTGGCGCGATCAGCAAGGCCAAGCCATGCTCACGCAGCAAGCGGTCGATCCCTTCGGGCCCTGCCAGCTTGAGCGAATTGGCGCGCGCCGCCTGATAGGTGGCCTTGTCGGTCGTCGTCTCGGCCAGTTCAAAGGTGTCCTGCCCAAACCACCGCAATTCCTCGGGGTGCGCCTTGTTGAAGGCGATCAGATCGGCCAGCGTGCGCGGGCTGTTCGCTGCGGGGAGCGTGCGCAGATAAGCGCCCATGTCCTCGCGCAGTTCATAAAGCAGCACGGTATATTCATCGCGCCCCATGTCGGGCGGGGTGTCGAACGAGATTTCGATCAATTCCGCGCCAGCCGCCTTAAGGTCTGCCAGAGCCTTTTCGAACAAGGCCAGCAGCACCGGATGGGATCCTGCCTGTTTGCGCATCACGCCCAGCCGCAGGCCTTTGAGGCTGGCCGTGGCAAGGCCTGTGGTGAAATCGCTCTTGCGGCGATCAGCTTCGGCGGTGGCGGGATCGGCAGAGTCGGTCCCGGCGATGGCGTTCATCACCAGCGCCGCATCGGCAACGCTGCGCGTCATCGGGCCTGCCGTGTCCTGACTGTGGCTGATCGGCACAATGTGGGTGCGGCTCACCATGCCCACGGTGGGTTTGAAGCCCACGATGCCGTTGATCGATGCAGGGCAAGTGATCGACCCATCAGTTTCGGTGCCGATGGCCGCCCACGCCAATCCCGCCGCAATCGCCGCGCCGCTGCCCGAGGAGGAGCCGCAGGCCGAACGATCAATCGCATGCGGGTTCTTCGTTTGCCCACCCACCGCGCTCCACCCGCTGGACGAGGAGGACGAGCGGATGTTGGCCCATTCCGATAGGTTGGTCTTGCCCAGGACCACTACGCCCGCCTTGCGCAGGGAGCCCACCAGCGGTGCATCACGCCCGGTCACGCTGTCTTTCAGCGCAAGACTTCCCGCCGTGGTTGGCATCGGCCCTGCCACTTCGACGTTGTCTTTGATCAGCATCGCCTTGCCCGCCAGCGGCCCCTTGATCGCGCGCGCTGCGGCTTCCTCTTTCAGGGCATCAGGGTTGATGGCCAGCACCGCATTCAACTGCGGCCCGGCATCATCGATGGCGGCAATCCGCGCGAGGTAATCGGAGACGGTCTGCGCAGATGCAGGCGCTGTCCCTGCAAAAAGAGCCAAAACACAGGCGGACCAGCGCAGTTTCATGGGCATTCCTTGCAAGGTTGATTTCGGCATGTTCAGTTCAGGATTTGGGTGTTCGTCGCAAGCGCGCAAGCGCCTCGCAACACCTTTGTGTATGTGGAGTTCCACGCAAATCCCCGGATTTGCAGTTAACGCCCTTGAACATCTTGCCGTGGCACGCGACATAGCACTGTCTAACCAGATGAGGATTCCCATGCTCGACCTGTTCGGCGCTTCCGGCGCCAATGTTTATGGCTCCCAGGGCAAGTTCACCCACGATCCCGTCACCGGCGCGCTGATCCCGGTTGTGGTCGAGCAATCCAGCCGTGGTGAGCGCAGTTTCGACATCTATTCGCGCCTGCTGCGCGAACGCATCATCTTCGTCACGGGCGAAGTTGAAGACCACATGGCCTCGGTGATCATCGCCCAGTTGCTGTTCCTCGAATCGGAAAATCCGTCGAAGGACATTGCCATGTACATCAACTCGCCCGGTGGCGTGGTCACGGCAGGTCTCGCGATCTACGATACCATGCAGTACATCCGCCCGCGCGTGTCCACCGTGTGCATCGGTCAGGCCGCGTCGATGGGTTCGTTCCTGCTTGCTGCGGGTGAACCGGGCATGCGCATCGCGCTCCCCAACGCCCGCATCATGGTTCATCAGCCTTCGGGCGGTGCGCGCGGCATGGCTTCGGACATCGAAATTCAGGCGCGTGAAATCCTGCGCATTCGCAAGCGGATGAACGATCTTTACGTCAAGTTCACCGGCCGCACGCTGGATGAAATCGAAAAGGCGATGGACCGCGATACCTTCCTCGAAGCCGAAGAAGCGCTGAAGTTCGGTCTGGTCGACAAGGTGTTCGAGTCGCGGCCCGCCACCGATGCAGTCGGCGTCGAAGAGGGCACCGGCGGCGCGCCAGCCTGATCGATTTTCTCTTGCGGTCAAAGTTTTAAGCCTCGCGAAAGATTTTGACCGCTAGGGACATGATACTAGTTATCGAGTCCGGTTGATTAATGCCCTTGGGGTAGTAGGATAACCGCACCCGCCTCTCGTGGAGAGGCGCCTGGGATGAAAGAATGACCAAGCTTTCCGGATCGGATACCAAGAGCACCCTGTACTGCAGCTTCTGCGGGAAGTCGCAGCACGAAGTGCGCAAGCTCATTGCCGGGCCCACCGTGTTCATCTGCGATGAATGCGTTGAGCTGTGCAATGACATCATCCGCGAAGAGACCAAGGCCGGTATCGCCGGGAAGAAGGACGGTGGCGTACCCACGCCGCGCGATATCTTCGAAACCTTGAATGATTATGTGATCGGCCAAGACCGCGCCAAGCGCGTGCTCTCGGTGGCGGTCCATAACCACTACAAGCGGCTGAAGCACAGCGGCAAGGGTGGCGAGGTCGAGCTTTCGAAATCGAACATCCTGCTGATCGGCCCCACCGGTTGCGGCAAGACGCTGCTGGCACAGACACTGGCCAAGACGTTCGATGTGCCCTTCACCATGGCCGATGCCACCACGCTGACCGAAGCCGGTTACGTGGGCGAGGACGTGGAAAACATCATCCTCAAGCTGCTGCAGGCGTCTGATTACAACGTCGAAAAGGCGCAGCACGGCATCGTCTACATCGACGAGATCGACAAGATCAGCCGTAAGGCTGAAAATCCCTCGATCACGCGCGATGTTTCGGGCGAAGGCGTGCAGCAGGCGCTGCTCAAGCTGATGGAAGGCACCACCGCCTCGGTTCCGCCGCAGGGCGGGCGCAAGCATCCGCAGCAGGAATTCCTGCAGGTTGACACCACGAACATCCTGTTCATCTGCGGCGGCGCGTTTGCGGGGCTCGACAAGATCATTTCGGACCGCCTGCAAAAGCGCTCCATCGGTTTTGGCGCACACGTTGCCGATCCTGACAAGCGCAAGATCGGCGAACTGCTGCAGAAGGCAGAGCCGGAAGACCTGCTCAAGTTCGGGCTGATCCCCGAATTCGTGGGCCGTCTACCGGTGATCGCCACCCTCAACGATCTGGATATCGATGCCCTCGTCCAGATCCTGAAGGAGCCGAAAAACGCGCTGATCAAGCAGTACGCCAAGCTCTTCGAACTGGAAGACGTGGCGCTGACCTTCACTGACGACGCGCTTGAAGCCATCGCCAAGCGCGCCATCGAACGCAAGACCGGCGCACGCGGCCTGCGCTCGATCGTCGAAAGCCTGCTGCTCGACACCATGTTTGATGTGCCGACCGAAACCGACATCGCCGAAGTCGTGGTCGACAAGGACGTCGTCGAAGGCCGCAAGGACCCCATCCGCGTCCACAAGGGCAAGGAAGAAGAAGCGGCTTGAGCGGGCCTTACGATGACGCCTTGACCCAGACATGATCGCCCCGGCTTAGCGTCCGGGGCGATCCCGTTTCAAGCGATAGACCTATTCCGCAGGCTCTGATTCGCTGGATGTTCCTGCCTAGGCGTGTCTGCTCAAGGGTCGACAGCCAGGAACTTTTCGGTCGTACATGCGTGCCAACTTGTAGTCGGCGATTCGCTCACGCATTTCTTCATTGAATAGCGCGATGTAATCGTCGCTGAGTCCACGCGATGACAAGGGGTGGGGGAGGCAGACCACCTCACAGCGCTCGAATGTCTGGAACCAAATCTTGAAACGTCGGTGCTCGGAAGGCTTCTGCAGCGCCTTCACCGGTCTTGTGCATGTCCCGACCACGTCTTGAAATCTCGATAGTGTCGAGGGATGCTGGAGCGTTTCAATGAGCCTGCTGCCCATGAATAAAACGAGATTTGGGGAGAAGTGCGCTATGTGGGACAGGAAATTGTTGACTTGGCGGGGCTCGCGTAGAACGCTGTAGTCGCCGTTCATTGCGGGGTTCTGCGTATCGCACCAATTGGTCTGGACGATGGACTTGTCCAGCTCCCCCGGATTCTCCTGATTGATCGGCAGGTTCCACATCCTAAACCACTTTTTGATGCGGTTGTCGTAGCGCCATTTCAACGCTGCAGGGCCGTAGCGCAAATGCTTGTTCGAGAATGTGCAGGATGCGTCCCAATCTATTGCTGCACTCTCGTTGGAGGAGGCGCTCTCGTCACCGCCACCCCATTCATAGCCACAAATGAACAGCCCGCCCTGCTGTTCAGGAAATTGGGAGTGAGCAATATTTAATGTCATTGTTGATGTCCTGTGCGGAGAGTTGAGACATGGTCGCAAACGGGTAATCGGGCCGACCTAAATGACACAGGCTTGGCACCGCTTTAAGCGCCGAAAATAACTGGCAGCGTGATGCGGACGATAAAAAAGAGCGGATGCCGTGAAGCACCCGCCCTTCCTTTTCTTTGATCCTCCACAGCGTGGGAGGGTTTTGTCAGTTCGGCAGCGACACTGAGTCGGTCACGTGGATCACGCCGTTCTTCTGCATCAGGTCGGCGGCTACTACGTGGGCCATGCCGCCCTTTTCGTCGGTCAGCGTCACAGCGCCGCCCATCAGCGAGGCGGTGAGCGTGCCCCCGGCAACCGTGGTGATCTTGGCAGTGCCGTTGCCAGCCTTGATCAGGCCAAGCACGTCAGCGGCGGTCACTTTGCCGGCGACGACGTGGTAGGTCAGGACCTTGGCCAGCGTGGCCTTGTTTTCGGGCTTCAGCAGCGTGTCGACGGTGCCTGCGGGCAGCTTGGCAAAGGCAGCGTTGGTGGGTGCGAACACGGTGAAGGGACCGGCGCTGTTCAGGGTGTCGACAAGGCCCGCGGCCTTGACGGCGGCAACCAGCGTGGTGTGATCGGGTGAGGCTACGGCGGTGTCAACGATGGTCGTCGTCGGAATCGTTTCTGCATAGGCGGGGGTGATGAGGGCCGGGACGGCGGTGGCCGTGGTGGCAACAAGCGCGGCGATCAGGAACTTGGCGGTCATCGGAAAACTCCTTGATGGAAACATGACGGTGGCCGGCGCAAGACATTGGGCTGCCGGTCTGCCCTTCCAATGCACAAGGTGGTGTTGCGGGTCCTGCAAACCACATGCCCGTTGGGGCATGGACCCTTTGGGACAGGGTATTGATTCCAAAGCGTAAAACAAAAAAGGAGGCGCGCTGCACGGATGCAGCGCGCCCCATAGACTTGGACCCCGGCTGAAGGGAACGAGATAGCCGGAAAGTCGAGGGAGGGACCGGGCTGGAGGGGTAATCGAGCCCGGTCAAAATGTCTCCGGAAGCGCAAATGAACCCTGACCAGTGGCTTTGCGACATGGCCCTTGGGGCTATGCCCGCAAGGTCAGGTCAGACCGTGTGATCGTGCAGCAGTACGCATTCGTGGCCATCGATGGTTTCAATCTGCACGGTAGCGTGGCCGATGCCGAAATCGTGTTCCAACTCGTGCGCCAACTGGTGCAGGAAACTGTCGCCGGGATGGCCGCCGGGCATGACAAGGTGCGCCGTCATCGCGGTTTCGGTCGTGCTCATCGGCCAAATGTGCAGATCATGCACCGCCTCAACCCCGTTCAGGCTTTGCAGGAAATTGCGGACCTTGCGCTCGTCAATGCCCGACGGCACGCCCAGCAGGCTCATGCGCAGCGCATCTTTCAGCAGGCCCCAGGTGCCCCATGCAATCACCCCGACGATGATCAGACTGGTAACCGGATCGATCCAGGTCAGCCCGGTCAGCATGATGAGCAAACCGGCGACGACAACGCCTGCCGATACCGCAGCATCAGCGGCCATGTGCAGATAGGCCCCCCGAATATTCAGATCATCATGCCGTCCGCGCATGAACATCAGCGCGGTGGCGGTGTTGATCACGATGCCGATGCCCGCCACGATCATCACCGTGCCGCCGATCACCGGTTGCGGTTCGAACAGGCGGCGGATCGTCTCGACCAGAATCGCGCCCAAAGCGACCAGCAGAAACGCCGCATTGCCGAGCGCTGCCAGAATCGAGCTGGATTTGAGGCCGTAAGTGAACCGCGCCGAGGGTGGCCGCTTCACCAGCACGCTGGCGATCCACGCAATGACCAGGCCCAGCACGTCAGACAGATTGTGCCCGGCATCGGCCACCAGCGCCATCGAGCCGGAAATCACGCCGTAGACCGCCTCGACCACCACAAAGCCAAGGTTCAGGCTGATCCCGACGGCAAAGGCACGGCCAAAGCTGGCTGGCGCATGGCTGTGCCCGTGTGAATGGTCGTGTCCATGATGATGGTGATGGCCGCCGGACATGGGGTCTTTCTAACGCCTCGTGCGCGTGTAGGAAACAGGTGTTGCGCCAGGGGGCCTGTAAGCCGGGTTCTGTAGCGCCGACGGTATCCAACCAAGGTTGGACCGTATCGGCACTGGCAGCCATTCCTCTAGGCGGACCGTTGCCGGAACGCTCAAGCAATCAACCCGGACTGCTGGCCCGAAACAGGCCTGCTCCGAAGAGCGCGCAGTCCCTATTCGATCTTGCTCCGAGTGGGGTTTGCCATGCCGCTTCCGTTGCCGGTCGCGCGGTGCGCTCTTACCGCACCCTTTCACCCTTGCTGCCGGATCGCTCCGGTTAGCGGTCTGCTCTCTGTGGCACTTTCCCTTGACCGTTGGCCGAAGCCTCAAGCCCGGCGGGCGTTACCCGCCACCCTTGTTTCGTGGAGCCCGGACTTTCCTCGGCCTTCCCCCCGCTCATCCTGAGCTTGACGAAGGACGCGGCTGCCCGGCCCCCTGGCGAGCGGTCACCTAGCATGACCAAGATCGCGTTCCAACAGCAGTTCGAACAGCAATGCCCCGATCTGTCCGTCCACTTCGCCATCGATCCGCTGCGGTCGCCAGCGCCGCTGGAATGCGCGGACGGCGGCTTTCTGGTCCGAAATGTCATAGCCAAAGCGTTCAAGCGCGAGGAAGAAGGCGGCCTCGTTATCAAAGATCAGCCGCATTTTCAGCTTGGGCGTGGGCAGGCACAGGCGGTGGCGGGCGAGCAGTTCCCACGGAAACAGCTCGCCCGGATCGTCCTTGCGCGCAGGGGCCACATCGGAATGGCCGACCACGTTGGCACGCGGCACGTTGTGGCGCTTCACGATATCGGCCAGCAGCGGCAGCAGCGCTTCGATCTGGGCATCGGGGAAGGGGCGGTAGCCGAATTCGTGGCCGGGATTGACCAGTTCGATCCCGACGCTGGCCGAGTTCACATCGGTGATGCCCCGCCAGCTTCCGCGCCCGGCATGCCACGCGCGCTTGTCTTCATCGACAAGGCCGGTGACCGTTCCGTCCTCGTCGATCAGGTAATGCGCCGAAACTTCTGCCGCCGGATCGCACAGCCGATCAAGCGCGGCCTGCGCGCTTTCCATGCCGGTGTAGTGCAGCACCACCATGTTGACCGGAAGCTTGCGCGCGTTCCAGTTGGGCGATGGCACCTCGCGATGGACCAGCCAGCGCCGCATCTTCAGAGCCAGATGACGTTAGGTTGCACCACCGGGATTGCGTCAGGAAGCATCTCGGCAAGGAACGTTGTGCAGGGCGGGCTGGTTGCCCGTCCAAGCAACGCGACGCTGCCAGAGTGCTTGGCCGAGGGGCTTCCTGACGCAACCGCAAGCGGCGGGCCACTTTTGGCCCATCGCAGCGGAGCCAAAAGACCTTGGCGTCGGTCACTATGCGAAGGCATGGCTTCCTCCTCTCTCCTCGCGCCCAAGGACTCTGGGGGCCAAAATTGGCTCCGTCACGGTGGTGCAACCTAACGTCATCTGGCTCTAGGCGACCGGGAGCACCGCGCCCAGAACCAGGCTTTCTGCTGTTATGTGAACCTGCACCGCGCCGCCCACGGATGCTGCCAGCTGCTGGACCATCGCGGCAGGCGCGGTGCGGCTGGACATTTCTGCAGAGGGCAGCGTGCCTTCCAATGCCTGTCCGATGGCTGGATCGAACGCCACGCGCTGGCCGGCGGCGCGCACCACGATCTCGGCCACATTGTCGCGCACTTCTACTCCGATATCGAGCGTTCCGCCGCGCACCAGCGCATCGAGACCGATCAGTGCGAGGTTGAGCAGGGTCTTGACCGCAGGCTTGGCCAGACTGTCGATCCCGAACATCCAGTTGACGCTGACCCGCCCGTTGTTGCCCACCAGCGCATCGACCAGCGCGCGCGCTTCGGACACCGGCACGCTCTCACCAAAGCCACCTGCAGCACCGAAGGCGAGGCGGAAAAACTTGAGCTTGTCGGCCGAAGTCTTTGCGCTCTGCTCCAGCAGCTCCATGCACCGCTTGCGCATTTCGGGGTCCTTCTCATCGGCGAGAAGTTCAAGCCCATTGGAAAGCGCGCCCACCGGGCTGAGCAGATCATGGCACAGACGCGAGCAGAGCAGGCTGGCAAGATCGAGGGAATTGGCTGACATGTTCAGGTTTCGCGCCTTTTTCCTGAAGGAGGTTTACACAGTTTACACTGTCCAGAGAAACTTCGCCGCGCCCGGTTTGTGCCCACGAAAAGTGCCCGCCGGGGCGGTCTGTGGGTAGGTCAAGGGCGGCTTGGTGCTTGTCATCGCCTTCTGCCTTAGCCTTGCAGGACGCTGTAGGAAAGCGGTTCGAACCCATCCATCCCATCGTGCCAACACGTAATCGCGTCCTCGGCGACAATCACCCACACCCGCCCATCGCGCGCGGCGCAGGCCATGTCCGTGGCCGAAGGACGAGCAAGGCCATTGGGGTGCGAATGGAAGTACCCGATGACCTGCAGCCCGGAGCCATCGCGTGCAGCGCGGTGCGCGGCAATCAGCGCTGCCGGATCGATCTCGAAGTGGCGGGCAGGCGCAGGGGCGACGTTGGCGGTTGGGACGGCGGTTGCGATGTGGTCGATCGTGCCCAGGAGCAGACCACAGGCCTCGTGCGGCTTAGCGCTTTGCGCGGCGGCAAGCATGATGGCGTGGGCGCGGTGGCTTATGGTCAATGCCATAGGCCTGATGTGGCGGCTGGAGACAGGGCTTGCAAGGCATGCGCCTTGTCTTGAGGACGGGGAGCGGGCGTATTCGGCGCTTTGTTGGCACCCAATCAAGTTCGTCTCGGTTGCTTGGCCGAGATATCGTCAAGCAGGCTTACGATCTGCATCCGCGCCGATGTCCGCCCCAGCTTGTTGGAAACGAAGCCTGCCAAGCCGCTTTTTGTCGGGTCTTTCATCGTCTCCTGAAGCAGGGTGCCGATGCCATCGGCATTGATCCCGAACACTGCGGACGCGCTGAATTCCTTCAACGCGGCAATCGAGGAGATGCCGGGAATACCGAAAGCCACGCCAAACCCCATGAGAATGGAACTCGACACGGGGCCTGCCACACAGTTCACGCGTTGGACGGCCTTCGTCATTTCGCTAACGAGGTCAGCGGCATCGTTGTTTTCGAGCGCTGCGGCATATTCGGCTGGATCGAAAACGACTTCAGCACCGGTCTTGGCCTTTGATAGCAGCGATGAACGGACAGCCGTGATGAGATCATCGCGATAGGCCTGAATCTCGTCCGTGATTGGCTTTGCCTGATTCAAGATGTAATCGACGGTTTCGTCCTGCACGATCTGGCGGCGCTGGATCATCGACCAGCCGGTGGTCAAGGTATCTTCCAGAACCTTTCCTTTTTTGCGAACCTTTTCAGTCGCCAACCAATCCCAGACGTCGCGCTCGGCATCGGTAAATGCCTTGTGCGAGGAAACGCCATGAATGGCCTCGCGCGATCCGGCGGTCTGCAGGCCAGCCATCATCGGGCCATACTCCGCCATCCGCAGATTGTAGGTCCCGCCAAATGCTCCGGTGAGGGGCGCGGTGAAGCGATGATGAAACAGGGTTACCAGACGGGCCAGTTCTGCGAATTCCACCGGATTGGGTGAGCCATTGGCGAGAAGTTCATCAATCTGCCCTTCGGCAAAGTCGCTGAATATTTCACGGTAGGCGCGGTAGTAGGCGATCCGCCAGGCGAACTGATTTTCGGCAATAAGCCGGCCATTTCGCACTTGCGCGCCCAGCAGCGTCAGGTGGTTGGTATTGCGCTCTGCGGGGTCGGAAGGAATCTTGCCATATGCGGTGTGCAACGCAGGGTAGAATTCTGCAATCCGGGCTGCCTCATGCGTGTAAAACCGCTTCAGGCGCTGCCTGTCTTGGGTACGCCCCTGATCAGCGAGCGAAAAGATGATGTTGCGGCGCGAAGCCAGCGAATAGAATACGGAATTATCATCGATTTCTTGCAATATCAGGCCGATGCTATCCACTTCCTTGGCATAGGCTTCAATCGTTTCTGGCCTGTCAGAATCCAGATCGCGCAAATTGATATGGATGCGTTTCCGGTGTTTTTGAAACCATTTGATGATGGCAATGAATTGGCCCACCGTGCAACGGTATGTCTTGGCAAATTCGACAGGGTTAAGTGGCAGCAGATCGACCAGCAGCGCCCTGTTTGACAGGATAGCCGTGGTCAGAGGTTGACCTTCGATCCAGGAACCCCAGTCAGGCACAAGGGCCGCCTGATCCTCGGTTTCATCAATTGTGCGAATATATTGCGTGTCACCTGAAATGAGCGCTGCTGCAAGCGAACGCATTTCACTGGTCGAGATCGTATCGAATTCGACACGGGAAAGCATGCGCTCGTCCGCAGACTGCATCTCCAGAATAATCTGGTGAAGACGATAGTTGATCTGCCTGCTGGTCAAGAGCGACTTCAAACGCACGTGGACTCTCCCGTAAGGCGGTGATTCCTCAGTAAGTCTCCAGCGAAAAAGCCACAAGCTTCGCGAGAGGCTGCGCTAGGCCGTAAACTCATAAACCACACCGTCGAGGCGTCGAAATGACGAACATATCGGGCCAAGGCGCCCGCGGGGAGGGCTGGTTGCCCTTCCAAGGGC
>NCGO01000012.1 GCA_002256985.1 Novosphingobium sp. 28-62-57 | reverse complement strand
CGCAGCGCAAGGGAGCGCATCACATCAACCGTGCGCGATCCTTACAGGGGGTCCCTTTTGCGCGCCGATAAGGGGTCCCGTTTGGACGCCGATTGACAACGGATGGCGGGCTGTGGGATTTTGCGCGGCAGGATGCGGTTCCGGCAGGGGTGTTCCGCAAGGGACGCTGGTCGGACGGGTTCCCCTGCCCTGCCCTTGCCGAAACTGCCACCACACTGGCGCGCACTCCGGCTGATGCAAGGGCGCGGCTGTGTCTTGGTGATTTCTACCGGCTCAACGGGTTCGATGATTTTGCGCTCTATCGCGCAGATGGCGGCGAAATGGTGCTTGGCGCGGGGCCGGACGGATTTCCCGGCCGCACCTTGGGGCGCGATGCGATCTATGCAAGCATTATTGCCGACAAGCGGGCGGCGGCTGATGTGCGGGCCTATGCGCTCTATCGGGCGATCCGCTGCTATGCGCCTTCGGGTTACAACGGGTGCAGCGGACCATCGCGCACGATGGAGGAACTCGAAGCCGCGCAAGTGCCGCTGTCAACGCGCAAGGCGTGGTTTACCGAGCTGAAAACGCGTTATCCGAACAGCCAATGGGCCAAGAGCCTGCGTTTCTACTGGTGAGGCGGTTCGCGACTTTGGTACTGGCCGCAGCGCTGGTTGGCGGGTGCGAGGAAGTGCATGCGCCGCCGAGGGTCGATGCCAAGGCCTATGACGCAATCTACGTCTGGCCCGGAGTGAAGCCCGCGCCAGATATAGCGGCAAAGACGGTTTACCTGCTCGATGGCGAGGTTCGGCGCGAAGGCGCTGTCCGGCTCGAACGGCTGCGGCTGGGTGTGCCGCGCTTGCCGGGGCGGACGGTGTGGCTGGTGGTGCGGGCCGAGCGGCTTGACTGGACCGCGGCAACTTATGCGGCGATCCTGACCGATTTGCAGCGATGGCGGGAGGCCGGAAATGCCGTGGCCGGAGTGCAGATCGATTTCGACGCAGCCACGCGCGGGATTGAAGGCTATGCGGCATTTCTGAAGCGCCTGCGCGCGCGATTGCCGGAGGGCACAAAGCTTTCGATCACCGGGTTGATGGACTGGAGCGCCAATGGCGATCCGCGCGCCTTGGCGGGGTTGGCGCAGACGGTCGATGAAGTGGTGGTGCAGACCTATCAGGGGCGCACGACCATTCCCGGATATGACGCCTACTTTGCGAAGATGGCGGATTTCCCCATCCCTTTCCGCGTGGCATTGGTTGAAGGGGGGGAGTGGCAAGCTCCGGCGATGTTGAAAACGCAGCCTCAGTTTCGCGGTTACGTGGTGTTTTTGCTCGCGCCTAAGCGATGATTTCAAAGCAAGATTTCTATCAATTCCCGTTCGTGTCGAGCGGAGTCGAGACACTGCGAGATGTGTCTCGACTTCGCTCGACACGAACGGAGAACTTGCTTTCCTGAACGTAACTCTACTTCAGCCGAACGGATCGATCAGGACCTTGCACTGGTGCGTGCGCTGGCGGAGGCTTTCGAACACGTCCGGTGTTGCGTTCAGCGCGATGGTATCGGTGACGAGAAGGCGCGGCTCCACGGCGCCACGATCCAGCGCATCGAGCGCGGCTTCGTATTCCTGCCGGGTGAAGAAGGCGGACGTGATCAGCCGCACCTGCTTTGACAGCATGGCAAAGCTGTTGAACGTATCGGGCCGGGTGCACAGGCCGAGCAGCACGATCGTGCCATTGTTGCGCGCTTGATCAACCGCTTGCGCAATCAGTCCGGGCACGCCGACGCATTCGAACACCAGATCGGCCTTCCCGCCAAGCGCGCGTTCGGCACTGCCGACAGGATCGGCGGGGTCGACGACGAAATCATGCGCACCCATCTGCGTTGCGCGATCCCTTTGCCATTCAGCCAGGTCCTGCACCACAACGCGCCCTGCGCCAAAGCGCCGGGCCCAGAAGGCTATGGCAAGGCCGATGGGGCCAGCACCCAGCACCAGCACCTTGTCGCCGATCGTCATGCCGCTGAGCGCAAGGCCATGCAGCGCCACGGCCAGCGGTTCCACAATCGCGCCATCGGCAAGGCTGGCGCTGGCGGGCAGGCGCACGCACTGGTTGGGGCGGGTCAGCGCGTATTCGGCATAGCCGCCGCCCTGCAGGCCAAACGTCTCGCACCACTGCACCGCGCCGGTGCGGCACGAATGGCACTGGCCGCAGCTTTTGAGCGGGATGACCGAGACCAGATCACCAGTGCGCAGGCCCGCGACGCCTTTGCCCAGCGCCACCACTTCGCCTGCAAATTCATGGCCGAGGATCGAGCCAGCGCCTTGTCCATAGGCGGGGTCTTCGGTCATGTGCAGGTCCGACCCGCAGATGCCGCAGCGGCCGACCTTGACCACGACATCGCCCTCACCCGGCGTTGGATCGTCCACGGTTTCGACGGCGAGCGGTTTGTGCAGGCCCTGCATCACGGCGGCGCGCATGGTGGTGGCTCCTACTTGTACTTGCCCAGCATCATGCCGCCATCGATGACCACGTGGCTGCCGGTCATGTAATCCGAGGCATCTGAGGCTAGCAGCAGCGCCAGCGGCTTCAACTGTTCGGTTTCCGCCACGGAGCCGAGCGGGACGATGGCATCCCACGCGGCGCGGGCGACCGGGTCCTTTTTCAGCCAGCCTCCGCCGATGTTGGTGACGAACGGTCCGGGCGCTATGGCGTTGATGCGGATCCTGAACTCGGCCAATTCGAGGCCCAACGCGCGGACCATATGCAGCACGCCGGCCTTGGCGGGCATGTAGGGCAGGCCGACGATGGGTTCGGTCACAAGGCCTGCGTTGGATGCGGTGGTAATGATCGACCCGCCGGTGCGGCCATTGGCGCGGCCTTCCTGCTTCATGATCCGCACGGCATTGCTGACGGTGTAGAACACGCCGTTGAGGTTGACCTGGATCGAGCGGTCCCAGCGCTTGTGGTCATAAGTGTCCACCTGCCCATCGGCATTGCGGTGGCCCGCCGGGTTCCAGAAGCCTGCGCCGGTATCGATCCCGGCATTGGCAAAGCAGATGTCGAGCCCGCCAAAGGCCGTCGCATGGGCATCGAAGGCGGCGACGACGTTGTCCCAATCGGACACGTCGAGCCGGTCTGCGCGGACAGTATAGCCCTCACCCTGCAGGCGTGCGGCTTCGCGTATCGCCCCTTCGCCATCAAGATCGGTCAGCGTGACGAGCGCACCCGCTTCGGCCATCGCCTCGGCATAGGCGAGGCCGATGCCCGATGCTGCGCCGGTGACCAGCGCAGAGCGTCCCTTGATATCGAACCTGTCGAGCGTTCCCATTGGCATCCTCTGTTTTTGCTATTTTCGTTCTTCAGGCAGCGGTTTGCTGCTTCTCCCGCTCGATCAGGCGCTGCAACATGCGCCGCGCGCGCACGCCGCCGCCGTCGCCGCCAAGGATCAGCGGGCGCAAGTCCCAGAAGTCGGCCCCGCGCATCAGGCGGTGGCTATCGCGGATCAGCGGCATGTCTTCCTGTTCGAACGCGAATTCGAGCGCACCACGCATGGCGGCGGTAAACTCCGCATCGCCCAGCTTGTAATCACGCGCGGTGGCCCAGAAATAGTGCGTGGTATCAGGCGTTTCGGGCGTGAAGGCATGAAGCGATGGCAGTAGGGTGCAGTCCTCACGCGGCGTGCCGGGATCGCCTGCGCGGAAATCGAAATAGAGCACGGCGGGTGCATGCCATTGCACCATGCCATAGAAATCCTGGGGCCTGCCTTCGGTGCCCATCACGGCGGAAATCCCGACCGACAGCAAATCGTTAAGCCGCACATATTCGGCAAAGACGTGTTCGCCATCCTGCCAGAACTTGCGCTCGCCTTCGGTAAAGGCGCTGGCGACCAGCGCCGGATGGACGAAGTTGGCGTGGCTGAGGTCGAGAATGTTGTCGCTGTAAAGCTCGTAGTGCCCCTCAGCCACAGTCGCGCCGCGCACTGCTTCCCACTTGGAGTCAGATAGCCACGCGAAATCGGGGATCAGTGCGGGATCAGCCTTGGCCGTATCGCCCATCCAGATCCACAGCAGGGCGTGGCGTTCGACCAGCGGATAGACCTGCAACTGCGCATCGGGCAGCTGGCCACCGGGATGCGGATTGTGGACGCAGCGCCCTGCCCCATTGAAGCGCAGGCCATGGTAAGGGCACATCAAGGCGCCTTCGACCACCTGCCCATGGCCCAGCGGCGCGAAGCGGTGCGGACAACGTCCGCTGACCGCTTGCGCCACGCCTTGCCCATCGCGGAACAGCGCGACCGGTTCTTCAAGGAACGTGCGCTGCTGTGGCTTCTCGCCCAGTCCATCGGCCCAACCCGCAACATACCACGTGTTGCGCAGATAGGTGCCGCGCGGGTTACTCCCGAGCTTTGGAACCGGCGCATGCTCTCCGCTCATCGTAAGACCGTTAGCGATAAAGCGCGGGGTTGATCGCGATGCCGTGTTCCTTGCAGTAGCTTTCGTAGTGATTCATGAACCACCACACATCAAGCGTTTCGACGTGGTTGCCGTTGTCGTCAAAGAACTCGTTGGCACCCTGCATGTGGAACAGCGCTTTCATGCCGTTCGGATTGTCGGTGACGAGCGTATGCGCGGTGCCCGGCGTTTCGGTGATGAAATCACCCGGACCACAGACCCAATCGTATTCCAGATAGCGGAAGGTGCCTTCCAGCCCCACGGCCCACACCTTTCCGCGATGCTTGTGCGTGCCGATCACGCCCGGCCCTTTGATCCACAGGATATTGACGTAGACGTTCTCGCGTACGTCAAAGGCCAGATGCCGGATCGCGGCATTCTCGCCAAACGGGACCCAGGGGCTTTCCGCTTCGGACGAGCCGACATAACTGCCTTCGACGCCCTTGGTGCGGATCAGATCACCGTAGAGTTCGGGAACATCGACAATCTTGTAAGCGCCCGAAGGCGGTGCGGTCATCGTGGCCATGGGAGCCTCAGAGATAGAGCTTGGGGTTGATGGCGATGCCGTTTTCGCGGCAGTAGGTTTCGTAGTGATGGATGAACCACCACACGTCGGCGGTATCGACCAGCACGGCGTTTTCGTCGTAGAACTCGATGGGACCCTGCATCCACCCGAACAGCTTGCAACCCTGCGGGTGGTCAGTGACGAGCGTGTGGCTCTCGCCCGGTGTTTCAAGGATCAACCCGCCCGGTGTCGCCACCCAATCGTACTCAAGATAGCGCACGCTGCCTTCGAGGCAGACCATCGTGATCGTGCCGCGATGGAAGTGCGTGCCGATCACGCCGGGGCTTTTGACCCACAGAATGTTCGAATAGAGGTTTTGCCGCACATCGAACGCCAGATGCTTGATCGCGGCATTTTCGCCGAACGGCACCCACGGGCTGTCCACATCGGTCTGCGCATCGATATAGCGCCCACCGGGGCTGAGCCGCGCCACCAGATCCTTGTGCGCAAAGGGCACGTCAACGATTTCGGCCTTGTTCGAAGGCGGCGCGGTCATCACGTTCATGGCAGGTGTCCTTGTTAGCGGATCAACGTGTCGACATAGTCCGCGCCAATGCCGACCTTGTCGTAATGCTCGCGCGCGGCCTTCATGTAATCGAACACGTCATAGTGGCCGACGGTGTTGCCTTCCTCGTCCAGCCACATCAGCGGGCCGGAGACGACGAAGAACACTTTCATCGGGTCTTCATGTTCATAGCAGACCAGCGTGTGGCTCTCGCCCGGGGTTTCGTAAACGAAATCGCCTGCCGTGGCGGTCCATTCATGCTCGAGATAGGCCCATTTGCCGCTGATGGTATAGGCCCAGATCGGGTGCGGATGGTAATGGCGGTTCACCAGACCTGCCGACTTGCTCATCAGCACGTCGGCCCACATGTTTTTCGATGGGCTGATCCAGACAGGCTTTGAAAAAACTGTTTCGGAAATCGGAACCCAATAGCGTTCGTCACCTTCGGCGATCTTGGGCAGATAGACTTCGGGCAGCCCGCCTTCGCGGAACACCTTGTCTACCGGCTTGATGTCCTTCCAGAATTCGGCGTGGGCTGCTTCGGCCATATTAAACTCCATAATGTGGAGAACGTGAGCGAGGCTTAGGGGAAGCAGCCTCGCCCACGTTCAGATCAATCAGAACTCCCAGTCCTCAAAACTCAACGCCGAGACGTGCGAACCATTCGCGTGGACGGCTGTAGGTGCCGTAGAACTGGCCCCCGGCAATCTGCGCCTGACCGGTCACCAGATAGCGCTCGTCGGTGATGTTGGTGACACCCACGGTCAGGTCCCAGTGGTTGCCCGACTTGTAGGTGATGTTGCCGTTGACGATATCGGTCGATCCGCGCTGCAGCAGGAAGGCCCGCTCGGTATCGTTCCAAAGCGACGTGGTGTGGGTCCAGTCACCCAAAATCACGATCTTGGCATCGGCACCCACCGCCAGCTCATAGCGTGGGCTGACGTTGAACTTCCACTTTGGCGTCTTGGGCAGATCAGCGCCCGGGAACACGCCCGCCTGGAACGGATTGGCAGCAACCTGAGCGCCTGCCAGCACAGCGGTGTACTTGGCATCGGTGTAACCCACCGATGCGTTGATCAGGAAACCATCGGTGGGCGCAGCAACGACTTCAACTTCGAAGCCCTTGATCCGCGCATCGCCTGCGTTTTGAATGGTTGGCGATACGCCCTGCTGGAAGTTCAGCTGGATGCCCTTGTAGTCGGTCTGGAACGCTGCCGCATTCACCTGCAGGCGATTGTCGAGGAAGACCGACTTTACGCCGATTTCCCATGTCGTTGCCTTTTCTTCGTTGAAGTCAGGCGCGGTAGGCAGCGGGTTGGACAGGCGGGTGGTCCAGCCACCGGTCTTGTAACCCTTTGACCAGCTGGCATAGAGCATCGCATCGTCGGTCGGGTGATATTGCAGGCCGATCTTGGGCGAAAAGTCGCTGAACGATTTGCGCTGCGTTCCGGCGATGTAATAGCGCAGCGGCTGACCCTGATTGGGGAAGCCAGCAGCAATGCGGCAGTCATCCGAAATCGGGTTGATAGACGCGCAAGGTGGCACGCCGATCTGGTTCAGGATCTTGTACGTCAGGCCGTTGGCATCCGACTGGAAGCCTTCGAATTCCTTGTCTTCCTTGGTGTAGCGGCCACCGATGGTGATGCCGAACTGTTCTGTCGGGCGGTAATCGATCTGGCCGAAGAACGCATAGTTCTTGGTCGAAAGATCGTTTGGCCCGTCAACCTGCAGCAGACCCTCGGCAAAGGTCACATAGTCATGCAGATCGCCTGCTTCCTTGAAGAAGTATGCGCCCAACACGTAGTTCAGCTTCTTGTCCATCGCCGAACCGTTCAGCTGCAGCTCCTGGCTGAACTGGTACTGGTTCATCGTAAAGCTGGTGTGCAGGAAATTCAGCGGCGAACCATCGAGGTCCATGCCGGCATTCCAGTGCAGCTCGCGGTAGGCGGTGATGGACTTGAGCATGATCGTGTCGGACAGATCGAACTCGATCGTGCCCGAGCCGCCATAGGACTGCAGCTTCGAATAGTTGTTGCCGTTGGCGTAGGAGACATCGACGTCGCCCGACAAGAAGCGGTTGTCATAGGGCAGGCGGTTGTTGCGCGGATCGCCATCGACATTGACGCCAAACGGTGACGGATTGTCAAAGATGCTGTTCAGGCCGCCGATGCCGCCGAGGTAGGCAAAAGCAGGGGGACCGCCCCCGCAGCTGTCAGCTACAGTGCCCTGAATGGCGCAGTTATACGTGCCTGCAAACACCGCAGGAGTCGTCTGGATCAGCGTGTTGGCGAGCTGCGACTGGTCGATGTTGCTGTAATCGCCCGACACGATGATGCGCAGGTTGGTCTTGTTGTCGTACCGCAGCTTGCCGCGCAGGTTCCAGCTGTTGTCCCCGCCTTCGGTGCCAAGGCCGATGTTGCGATAGCCCGCCGCCTTGTAGTTGGTGATCGGCGTGGACGCGAAGTTGCTGGCGCCGGGGAATGCGATACGCTTGACATAGCCATCGCGGTTCTTGGTCGAGAAGCTGACCGATGCGGCAAGGCCTTCGGTCAATGGCACATCGACGGTGCCGCGCGTTTGCAGCAGGCCGAAGCGGCCGGTGGTCACATCGCCCTTGAAGCGGAATTCATCGCCCGGATCGTGCGTGACGATCGAGATGGCACCGCCGATGGTATTGCGGCCAAACAGTGTGCCCTGTGGGCCTTTGAGGACTTCGATGCGCTCAACGTCGGGCAGGTCCTGGTTCGCGCCGACCGAGCGGGCGAGATAGACGCCATCGAGGTACACGCCCACACCCGGATCGATGTTGAACGCAAAGTCATTTGCACCGATGCCACGAATGAAGGCCGAAAGCACGGCGGACGAGCCCGAGAACGGGGTCCCGGCATCGAGCGTTACGTTGGGCGAGATGTTGGAGAGCGATGCGACGCTGCCAACGGCGCGTTCCTGCAGCGCTTCGGCACTGAACGCCGAAATTGCGATCGGCACGTCCTGCACGTTCTGCGCGCGCTTTTGTGCGGTCACCACGATCTGGGCAATGCCGCCGGCGCTGTCTTCGGCCTGCGTCTGCGCCTGCGCGGCATCCTGAGCGAGTGCCGGTGCCGCGATGGCCGCTGCGATTGCAGCAATGGATACCGATGCTATTCTCATATCTTTCTCTCCCTGTTTGGCCTTGATGGTGGACCGACCCTTGCGGGCCGCTCTCAAGATCTCGCCAGCGTGATAGGGGCTGGCGGAAACGTATGCTTGCACTGGCGCGCAAGCCGATCAGGACTGACGCGCAAATGCTGCGCAGCAGGCTGCTGATTTTATGAAATTGTTCTGCGCTCGATGGTCGGACGGCCCAGCCTCCAATCGCGCGGCGCTGCACCGAACTGCTGGCGGAAGCAGCGCGTGAAATAGGCGCTGTCGTTGAAGCCCAGTTCGAACGCGATTTCGGTGATGCTGGCATCTGGCCGCGCAACCAGACGGTCAGCCGCGCGGCGCAGACGCTGTTCAAGGATATAGGCAGTGGGCGTGGTGCCCATGGCGGCGAATACGTTTTGCACGGTGCGCACCGAAATGCGGCAGGCCTGCGCAATCGACGCGGTGCGCAGTGACGAATCCTCGATGTGTGCCGTCACCATAGCCTTCACCCGCGCCTGAAGATCATCTTCCGCGATGGGTGCAAGTGGCCGTTGCGCCCCGCGCATCGCCATGGCGGCAAGGTCATAGAACACCGCATTGACGCCCTGCTCCCACTCCGGGTCCTCGCCCGCGCGCTCGCTATGCTGCCAGAGCGAGAGCAGAAAATCGTGGAACACTCGCCCGCCCGGTGTTGATCCGCACATCCGCTGCATCAATGCATCGTCGACACCTGCAAAGCGCTCAACCAACGGTGCGCGGGGAAATTCCACCACCAGCATTTCATGCCCGCTCAACTTGATCGAATAGGGCTCATGCGGGCTGGCCAGAACGAAATCGCCCGGCTGCAGCGCGCATTCCGCCCGCTTTTGCCTGTGCTCGCTCACGCCGCGGCATTGCAGATGCAGGATCAGCCGCTCTTCATTTTGCGGCAATGGCGTGCGCCCTACGGCCGAATGGGTGGAATCGGTGCGGATCATGTCGAGCTGGCCAACCCGCCAGGCCAGCATGCGCCCGGCAAAATCCTCACCCGGAACATTCACGTAGGTTCCGGTAAAGGCGCGGTCAGCAATCTCGTTCCAGTAACGCGCGCGTTCGGACGGAGCGACATCGCCGGTATTGAACTTGAGAAGCGCAGCCATCGTTCTTCTCCCGTTAGCGTGAAGGCTCAGGCAAACGCCGGAGCGGTGCGCCGCGCGACCACGCGCGGGGCAGATTCGATCAGTCCCAAAGTGCAAACGCCCGCCAGCACGGCGCAGACCAGCATCAGCCACAGCGGCGCGGCCAGCCCGTAAACGTCGGCCAAGGCTCCTGCGAAAAGGGGCGCGAGCACGCCGCCCAGCACTTCGCCTGCCCCCATCACCACGCCGGTCAGCGTTGCGGTAAGGCGGGGATCAACGGACTCGGCCGGGATCGTGGCCATGAACATCGGGAACAGGCCATTCAGCCCCCACCCGAAGAAGAAGATCGCCGCGAGCATCAGCGTTGATCCCTGATAATACAGCCCCGCCAACGGCAGAATTACGCCGAGGAACGAAAAGAAAATCATCACCGGTCGCCGTCCGATGGCATCGGAAATCGCAGGCACCACAAAGCTGCCGAGCCCTGCGGAAATCCCCAGCGTTGCCATCAGCCAGCCCATCGTTTCAGGATCGAAGCCGCGATATTTGGTCAGGAACAAGGGCATGAAGGCCCAGCAAACGACCAGATAGGACACCAGCAATATTGAGATCAGCGCGCATAGGATCACGTTGCGATGGCGGAAGGCCTCGCGCAGCGTCACCGTGGGAGCGGCTGCATCGTGCACCTCTGCAGGCGGCTCGCGCAGCGTGAACCAGATCAGCGCCGCGGTGAACAAACCGGGCAATGCGGCAAGATAGAACCCCGTCCGCCAGCCTACCGCCACGGCTACGGGCACCAACAGCAAGGGCGCAAGGCCAGAACCCAGCAAGTTCGAACCGAGATTTTGCGCCACACCCATGGCAAGGCCGCGCCGTTCGGGCGAGACTTCAGCCACGATCATCGAATGGCTGACCGGCATGACGCCGCCCTCAGCCGCGCCCATCAGCAGCCGCGCGCCCAGCAGCATCAGGAAAGATGATGCAAGGCCGGAAATCAGCGAGCAGAGGCAGAATGCCACTGTCGCCACCACAATCACCGGCTTGCGTGACCCCAGCTTGTCGGAAATGCGCCCGACCGCAAGGCCTGAAAGCGCCCAGGTGAGCGACAAGGCCGAGCTGAACAGGCCGACTTGCGTGTTTGAAAGCTGCAAGTCCGGCTGCACGAATGGCATCAGGAAGTTGAGCGCGTTGCGATCAAAAAACAGGATGCCGAAATTGAGGCTGAGCAGTGCGGTGACCCATACCTGATAGCCACCGCTGCGTGGTCCAGCCTGCGCCATGTCCGTTTTCCCCACCATGTTTGTCATGCTATTTTCACAGGAAAGGCCGGACCGGGTCCGCCCCGTCCCAATCGAGCGAGGCCTGCCACATGGCAGTGAAGTGTCCGTCCATCCCCGGCGTGGCGGGGATCAGTTCCAGAAATCCGGGCGCGGCGGCATTCCCGCCTTCAAGATAGGCCACGCTGCCGCCGGTCGGCACGGCAGCCTTGAAGGCAAGCTGGTATCCGCACGCCAGATAGTCTGTCAGCGATGCTTCCACATCAGCGCAGGCGATGCCGAAATGGTGGAAGCCAAAACCGCGCTGTTCGATGGTTTCGCGATAGACCGACGGGTTGCCGTCGAGCGGCTGGATCAGTTCGATCTGCATGTGCCCGGCAAAGCCCATCGCGATGGTGACATCGGCCGTAGACGGCGCTCCGCGATAGGACTGGTCCGGGCCGAGAAAATGATCGAGCAGGAAGAACGGCCCTGCCCCGCAATCACGCTGGAAGTGTGCGATGGATTCCCGCACGTTTTCCACCACGAAAGCGGTTTGCATCACACCCCCAAAGGGCTGGCCGAAGCCCAGCATTTGCGCCATTCTCTTCCTCTCCCGCGCCCCGCATCTGTCGTGCGTCAGCGTCAAAAATCCCGGCTAAAGCGTAATCGCCACTTTGCCGAACAACCCAGCCGATGACTGGTAGGCAAAGGCATCCTTCAGCGCGTCCATCGCAAAGCTGCGGTCGACCACCGGCTTGATCCGATGCGCATCGACAAAGGCGTTGAGCCGCTGTGCCATGCCCTTTGACCCGACGAAAATGCCGCGGATTGACGCACCCTTGAACATCAGCCCGTGCGGGTTGGTGTCACCCTCGCGCGTCAGCACACCGATCAGCGCGATCTCACCAGCAAAGCCGACAGCGGCGATGGACTGCTTGAGCGTGCCGGCCCCGCCAACTTCGACGACCTTGTCCACCCCGCCACCGGCAAGCCGCGCAGCTTCTGCGCCCCATTCGGGCGTGGTGCGATAATTGATTACGTGGTCGGCACCCATGGCCTTCACGCGCTCAAGCTTTTCATCGGATGACGATGTAGCAATCACGGTTGCGCCTGCAGCCTTGGCAATCTGCAAGGCCAGCAGCGACACGCCGCCAGTGCCCAGCACAAGCACAGTGTCACCGGGCTTTACCGGACGTGGCCCCTCCATCAGGGCGTTCCAGGCTGTCACCCCAGCGCAAGGCAGGCAGGCGGCCTCGGTATAGTCAAGCGTCTCAGCCAGCTTCACCACGCCATGTTCGGGCAGCACGACCACGTCCTGCAGCATGCCCGGCGCTGGCGGCGCCCCCAGCGCCACACCCATGCCGGGATTGGGCGGGCCATCCATCCAGTCCTGAAAGAAGATGCCCGCGACACGGTCTCCAACGGCGAGCGAGGACACGCCCTCCCCCACCGCGATCACTTCACCCGCGCCATCGGACAGGGGGACTGTGTCCTGCTGCACCACGCCGCCCATGTAGAAGCCCAATGGGATGATCTGGTCGCGGAAATTGAGCGAACAGGCGCGAACCTGCACTGCCACTTCGCCCGGACCGGGCGTGGGCTGTGCCGTATCAACAAGCTTGAGATGATCGAGCGACGTCGCTCCTGCAGAAATCAGCCATTGGCGCATTGGTGTTCTCTCCCCTGTTTGGGAGCATCACCCATTCAGCGCTCGGAAATAATTAGCTGAGCAAACGGATTTCACTGCGTGAAACTTAATTGGGCTTCTCTTCAAGCGCTGCGCCAATCGCGCGTGCGGTGGCTTTCAAGGCTTCGAGATGGCGCTGCACCACCGCCTCATCTGCGCCGCGCCTGCCGGGCCAGGTGACATTGATCGTTGCCGTGGGTGAGCCGTTCACCATGATCGGCACGGCCATCGACCGGCGTCCATCGCGCAGGATCATCTGTTTGGACCGGTCCGGCCACGGCAGCAGCGGATCGCGGGTCGCATAGCCACGCTGGCGAACCTGCTGCAGCATTTGCCGAAGCTCTGCCTCGCTGCCCTCGGGCGGGTTGGCCGGGCGCAGACGATCGATGATGGAATCGCGTTCGGCATCGCCACAAGCCGCCAGATAGGCGCGTCCGGTGGCCGTATGTATATAAGACAGCTTGACACCGACTGGACCCAAAATTGCCGAATCCAATCGGAATAACGGGCTGTTAGTCTCAAGAATCTCCATGTGATCCAGCCGCGGCGCGGCGAGCACCGATGGCCAGGCCACCCGAGTCGACAGCGCTTTCATGTGGGGCGAGGCGATCTCGGCAATGTGCGCGGGCGAGGTAACCGAGGCCCGTTCGATCCGGTCGACATGCGGCAGATAGGCCCCATCGGCCAGCCTCTGCCACACCAGCCCCTTTTGCCCCAAAGTGACCAGCATCCGCAGCAAAGTGGCCTTGGGCAGGCCTGTTGCCTGATGCAATTCGTGCAGGCTTGCCGCCTTGCGCGTTTGTACTTCTATGAGCACGTCCAGCCCACGCTCAAGCGCGCGGACGGTCTTGACCCGTCGTTCCAGCATCCTTGTTATCCCCCGGGCAAAATCTGTGTTTCACCTTGTGCAACGCAAATTCCCGAAACCCCCGTGCAAAGTCAACCACTCTGTCGCACCACAGGGCGGACGGAGAGGATCAGATAATATGACCAGACCAAGCGTCCTGTTCATTTGCACGCAGGATACCAAGGAGGAGGAAGCCCACTTTACCCGCGCCGCACTGGAAGCAGCGGGGGTGGACGTGGTGCATCTTGACCCCAGTGTCCGCCGCACTGTGGGCGGGGCCGAGATTTCTCCCGAAACGGTCGCGCAGGCAGGGGGCATGACCATCGAGGACGTCCGCGCGCTGGGCCATGAAGGCAAATGCCAGGATGCCATGATCCGGGGCGCTATCGCTGCTGCGCATGCGTGGGATGCAAAGTCCCCGGTTTCGGGCATTCTTGCCGTGGGCGGATCGATGGGATCGGCGCTGGCGGGCGCGCTGATGCAGAGCTTTCCTTATGGCCTGCCCAAGCTGATCGTCTCGACCATGGCCTCGGGCTTTACCAAGCCATATATGGGCGTGAAGGACATCGCGATGATGAACGCGGTGACCGATATCTCGGGCATTAACACCATCAGCCGCGATGTTTTCCGCAATGCTGCCAATGCCGTGGCAGGCATGGCCAAAGGCTATGACCGCGACAAGGGGCCGGACAAGCCGCTGGTGCTGATCACCACGCTTGGCACCACGGAAGTCAGCGTGAAGCGCATCCGCCAGGCGCTCGAATCCGATGGCTGCGAGGTCATGGTGTTCCATTCCTCCGGTGCGGGCGGGCCAACGCTCGATGCGCTGGCGCGGGACAAGGATGTGGCGCTGGTGCTGGACCTGTCACAGACCGAAATCCTCGATCACCTGTTTGGCGGATTGGCCGATTCTGGCCCGGATCGCGGCCGCGCGGGGCTGGCCAAGGGCATCCCCACGATCATAGCGCCGGGCAATGCCGATTTCATCATCGGTGGCCCGCTGGACGTGTCTGAAGTCCAATTCCCCGGCCGTCGCTATCACATGCACAATCCGCAGCTCACCGCCGTTCGTACCGGGGTGGATGATCTGAAGCGGCTGGCTGATCACCTTGCCGCGAATGTGCGCGAGGCCAAAGGCCCGGTGCGCGTGTTCACCCCGCTCGGCGGCTTTTCCAGCCACGACAGCGCGCAGGGGCACCTGCAGGACCTGTCCGTGCCCGGCCCCTTTGCCGAATATCTGGCATCGGTCATGCCTGCAAACGTGCCCGTCACCGCCATAGACGCCCATTTCAACGACGAGGCCTTTTCCGACGCGGTAACCGCCGCCGCGCGTGAAATGCTGGCCGCAAAGAACTGACCCCCAGATGACCGATGACCTGCCCCTCACTCACGAAGACATTGCCGAGATTGCAGCGATCCTTGATAGCTCCGGCTATCGCGAACTCGATCTGTCCACCCGCCGCTTCCGCCTGCGTCTGGCCAAAGGCGATGGCGCAGAGGGCGGGCTGACGCAGGAGTGGCAGTGGGCAGGCGCCGGGGCTGAGGTTGCTGCCGAAGTGACTGCTGCTGCTGCCGATCCGCAGGCGATCTGTTCCCCACTGCCCGGCACCTTCTACCACGCCCCCCAACCCGGCGCGCCGCCGTTCGTGCAAGTGGGGGACGAGGTCGGCCCCGAAACCGTGATCGGCATTGTCGAGACGATGAAGCTGATGAACCCCGTCCACGCCGGGCGCAGCGGCACGATTGCACACGTTCTGGTCCCCGATGGCACGCTTGTGGCCAAGGGCGAAGCGCTGTTGCGGCTGAGCTGACATGATCCGCAAACTGTTCATCGCCAATCGCGGAGAAATTGCCCTCCGCGTGATCCGCACCGCGCGCGCGATGGGGATTGAGACCGTGCTGGGCGCATCGGCTGCCGACGCTGCATCCCTGCCCGCACAGCTTGCCGATCAGGTGGAGATCGTTGGCCCCGGCCCTTCATCGCAAAGCTATCTCTCGGTCGAAAACGTGGTCGCCGCCGCTATCCGTGCGGGTTGTGATGCGGTTCATCCCGGCTATGGCTTCCTTTCGGAAAACGCCACGTTCGCCCGCGCAGTTGAAGCCGCTGGCATCCGCTTCGTTGGGCCGGATATCGCCACGCTCGAAGGCATGGGCGACAAGCTTGCCGCGCGTGCATTGGCGGTGGAGGCTGGCTTGCCCGTCCTCCCCGGCGGAGAGGCTGCCACCCGCGCCGATGTCCACACCCGCGCGGCGCAGACCGGCTATCCGCTGCTGCTCAAGGCCGTGTCGGGCGGCGGTGGCAAGGGCATGCGCCGGGTGGACCGCGCCGAAGACCTCGATACCGCGCTCGACATGGCGCAGGCCGAGGCGCAGGCCGCGTTCGGCAATGCCGCCGTCTATGTCGAACGCTTCGTGGCGATGGGCCGCCATGTCGAAGTGCAGTTGCTGGGCGATGGCACCAGCGCGATCCATCTTGGCACGCGCGATTGTTCGATCCAGCGCCGGTTTCAGAAGCTGGTCGAGGAAGCCCCTGCCCCAGCGATGCCGCTCGCCGCGCGCGAAGGAATTGAGCAGGCCGCTGTCCGCCTTGCCCAGCATCTGGGCTATCGCGGCGCAGGCACGGCGGAATTCCTCGTCGATGCCACCGATTTCTCGTTCTATTTCCTCGAATTGAACGCGCGCATCCAGGTGGAGCATCCGGTGACCGAGGCGATCACCGGGGTCGATCTGGTTGAGCAGCAATTGCTCGTCGCGATGGGCAAGCCACTGAGCCTGACGCAGGCGATGATCCGCCCGACCGGCCACGCCATCGAAGTGCGCATCAATGCCGAGGACGCCAGCGCCGATTTCCGCCCCACACCGGGCCGTGCCACGCGCGCGGCTTGGCCGGCTGGCGAAGGCGTGCGCGTGGACACCCACATCGGCCAGAACGGCGAGGTTCCGCCTTTTTACGATTCGCTGATGGGCAAGCTGATCGTTCATGCCCCCACGCGCGAAGAGGCCGTGGACCGGCTCAGCAAGGCGCTGGAATCGCTGCACATCGAAGGCCTGCCCACCACCGCCCCGCTTCATCGCCGCATCGTGGCCGACCCGCGCTTCATTGCGGGCGGTGTTGACACCGGCTTCCTTGCAGGACTTGCCCAATGACGCAGATCCGCCTCGTCGATGTTACCATGCGCGATGGGAATCAGAGCCTGTGGGGTGCCACCGGCCTCAATACCGCCCACATGCTGCAGGCCGCTGCGCTGACCGAAGCCTGCGGCTTTCGCGCCATAGACTTCACCTCATCCAGCCACATGGCCGTTGCCGTCCGCTATTTCCGCAACAACCCGTGGGAGCGGTTGCGCAGGATGGCTTCGGCGATGCCGACCACGCCGCTGCAGTTCATCACCACCGGCCTGCGCTTCATCGCGTGGCAACAGGCCGATCCTGAATTCATGCGCCTCGTATATCGCGCGCTGCAGGTGAACGGCGTGGGCAGGTTCGTCCTGCTCGATCCGATGCATGAAGTGCCCGCGGTGATCGAAGCGGCCAAACTGGTGAAGCAAGAGGGCAATGCCGAGGTTATGGCGGCGCTCACTTTCACCCTGTCGGAAATCCACACGGACCAGTTCTACGCCGATTTCGCCCGCGCCGTGGGGCAAAGCCCACATATCGACCTGTTCTATATCAAGGACCCGGCGGGCCTGCTTTCGGTAGACCGCGCGCGCACGCTGGTTCCGGCGGTCAAGGCCGTGATCGGCGACCGCCCGCTGGAGATCCACGCCCACACCACCGTCGGCCTTGGCATGATGGCCAGCCTTGAGGCGGCAAAGCTTGGCATATCTGCCATCCACGTCGGCGTTGGTCCCGGTGGCGATGGGTCCTCGCTGCCCGAGGCTAACCGCATGGTCGCCAACCTTGAGGAAGCGGGCTTTGAGGTCGGCGTGGACAAGGCCGCGCTGAAACGGCTCACCACCTACTGGCAGCAGGTCGCGCTGGCAGAGGGGCTACCTCCGGGTATGCCGCAAAACTTCGACGCCAGCTTCCTGCGGCATCAGATTGCGGGCGGGGTGATGACCACCATCGCGCGCCAGTTGGAAGAGCTGGGGCTGGCCGACCGGATGGACGCCGTGATCGCCGAAACCGGGCAGGTCCGCGCCGATCTGGGCTTCCCGATCATGGTCACGCCTTTCCCGCAGATGGTCATGACGCAGGCGCTGTTCAACGTGATAGGGGACCGCCGCTATGCACAAGTTTCGGATCAGGTGATCCGCTATTGCATGGGCAAATTCGGCAAGCCGACCTCACCGGTCGATCCGCAAGTGCTCGCCACGATCATGGACCGCCCGCGTTCGCGCGAGCTGGAAAACGAGCCGATGTTCCCGGCGCTGGCCGATCTGCGCCGCCAGTTTGGCACCCATCTGCCAGACGAGGAATTCCTGCTGCGCGCGGTCATGCCGGGCGAGCAGGTCGATGCGATGCTGGCCGCCGGGCGTTCGCGCGCGACATATTCGCCGCAGGCCGCGCCGATCCTTTCACTGCTGCGCAAACTCGCGGCCAAACCCGATGCGCGCGATCTGGTGATCGAGCGCAATGGCTTTCGTCTTGCCCTTCATGCCGGAGCATCGCTTTGACCATTTCCCCGGAATTCGCCGCAAGACTGAAGGATGCCGCTGGCTTCATCTTCGACATGGACGGCACGATTGCCTTGGGTGATTCCAAAAGCGGCGGGCACCGCGCTCTGCCGCATGCAGTGGCGACGCTTGAAGCGCTGAAGGCCGCGGGCACGCCATTCGTGGTTTTCACCAATGGCACGGCCAAGCCGCCTGCAGCCTATGCGGCGTCGCTGCGCAATGCAGGTTTCCCGGTGGAAGACCGGCAGATGCTCACCCCTTCATCGTCCGCTGCGGTCTGGCTGTCAAAACAGGGTATCAGCAAAGTGCGCGTGCTGGGCAATGCGGGCTGTGCCGCGCCGCTGATCGATGCCGGGCTCGACGTGATCGGCCCGTCAGAAGCTGCCGAAGGCGTGGAAGCGGTCTATACCGGGTGGTTCCGCGAGTTTGATTTCAACGCCTTGGAAGCGGGATGTGATTCTCTGTGGAAGGGGGCTCGGCTGGTCACGGCCAGCAACGTGCCGTTCTTTGCCACCGAAAACGGGCTGGCCATCGGTGCCAGCTTTCCGATCAACGCGATGCTGACGGCGATGACCCGCAAGCGCCCACGCATTCTGGGCAAACCGTCAAAAGAAGCTTTTGAAACCGCGCTGACCATCATGGGCCTGCCCAAGTCGGCATCTTCGCAAGTGGTCGTAGTGGGCGATGATCCCGCACTCGAAATGCGGATGGCCTACGATGCGGGGGCGCAGTCCATCGGCCTTGCCACAGGCGTCATGGGAAGAGGAACCGATTTGCCCCCGCGCGATACCCCAACAGTGCTGCTTGACGATCTGCAAAAGCTGCTTGAAGTGGTGGGCTGAGAAGGAGCCTCTTCCTAGCGGAGAAAACCGTGCAGATCAGTCGCAGAATGATGGGTTTCGGCATCATCGGCATGGGGGCAACCGCCATGGCTGCGGGCGTCGGCTTCGCGCTAGGTGAACCCGCAAGCACCGCGAGCGCAAGGGAAACCGCAGATCCGCTAAAGCTGGTCGATCCTGAACTGCGCATAGCGGCGCGCGAGATGCTCAAGCAACCCATGCCTGCCCCCAGCATTGCGACTTTGCCCGCCATGCGCACGGGCTGGGTACCGCCGCCGGTGCTGATGGCGCCAGCCCCCGGCGTGCTGATGCAGATCGTGCCAGCCTCTTCTGGCGTTCCACCCGTGCCGATCGAAGTGATTGGCGCCAAACGTTCGAGCCGCCCCCGCCCCGCCATCCTGCACATCCACGGCGGCGGCATGGTTTCAGGCCGGGCGCGGAATTCTACCGCATTCAGCCAGACGCTGGCAGCAGAGTTCGACGCGGTGGTGGTCAATGTCGACTACCGGCTGTCACCGGAAACGCCCTTCCCTGGCCCAGTGCTTGATAACTATGCCGCGCTGGAATGGATGGTCAAAAACGCAAGCCAGCTTGGCATCGATCCCACGCGTATTGCGATCATGGGCGAAAGCGCTGGCGGTGGTCTTGCGGCCATGGTCGCGCTGATGGCGCGGGACAAAGGGCAGATCAAGCCGTGCCGCCTCGTGATGCTCTACCCGATGCTTGATGATCGCACCGGATCAACCCGCTCAGCACCGCCGCATATCGGCACGATCGGCTGGTCGGCCGAGGCAAACCGGTTTGGCTGGACATCGTTTCTTGGCACACCCGCAGGCTCGTCCATTGTGCCCGATGGCAGCGTGCCTGCACGGGTCGGCAATCTCGCGGGCCTGCCGCCCACGTTTATCGGTGTGGGCACTCTCGATCTGTTCGTAGACGAAGACGTGGAGTTCGCCCGCCGCCTTGACGCAGCCGGTGTTCCCACCGATCTCCACGTAACGCCCGGAGCCTATCACGCCTTCGATTTCGTTGCGCCCGCAGCGCGGGTCTCTCGCGAATTCACCAAGGCATGGAAATCCGGCCTACATGCAGCCTTTGGCACAAAGGCCTAACCGGAAAGCGTGTCTACCTCAGCCAGTGCCTTGCCAGAGCAACGTGAAGGCGCACGCCGGTTTCCAGAACGGTATCGTTGAAATCGTATTGCGGATTATGGAGCGGCGCGGCGTGCTCCGCCGTACCCTGCCCCAGCCAGATATAGGCGCCGGGGCGCTGCTGGAGCATGAACGAAAAGTCTTCCGACGTGGCCGCAGGTTCCGGCGCAAGTTCGGCGTGGGCCACTGTGGCAGCCACCGCAAGTGCATCGGCAGCGGCCTGAGGATCGTTGATCGTGGCGGGATAATAGCGGTCGTAATCGAGCGTGGCGGAGACTTCGAACGCGGCTTCGATGCCCTGGAGCATCGCGCGCATCCGGGCCTCGATACGGTCCTGCACGGCGGGATCAAAAGTGCGGACCGTGCCTGCCACCATGACTTCGGCCGGGATGACATTGTGGGAATGGCCGCCGTGGATCTGCGTGATCGAGAGGACCGCAGCCGCATGCGGAGGCACGGCGCGCGATACGATCGTGTTGAGCTGCTGGACAAGGCTCGCGGCGGCGAGGATTGCATCGGGACTGTCTTGCGGGATAGCCGCGTGGCCGCCCTTACCCGTCAGCGTGATGCGAAACTTGTCGGCTGCGCCCATTATCGCGCCGGGGCGGGTGCTGATGGTGCCTGCGGGCAAGCCCGGCCAGTTGTGCAGCGCATAGACGCGGTCACAGGGAAAGCGGTTGAACAGGCCTTCCTCGATCATCACATGCGCGCCGCCCTGCCCCTCTTCGGCGGGCTGGAAAATGAAATTCAGCGTACCTGCAAAATCGGGATCAGCCGCCAGCACACGCGCCGCGCCGAGCAGCATGGCAACGTGGCCATCATGGCCGCAGCCGTGGAACGTGCCCGGGGTCTGGCTGGCCCAGGGCAAATTGGTGGCCTCATGGATGGGCAGCGCGTCCATGTCAGCGCGCAAGCCCAGAGTGCGGGTGCCTTCACGCCTGCCCTTGAGCACGCCGACAAGGCCAGTTTTGCCGATGCCCTCATGCACTTCAATGCCCAGCGCGCGAAGTTCCTTGGCAATCCGCGCGGCGGTGCGATGTTCGCAAAAGCCCAGTTCGGGATGCTGATGAATGTCGCGGCGCAGTGCGACAAGATCGGGCACGAGGTCGGCAAGGTTGGTCATATCTGCCGTCAGCCTCAATCGTGCGTCTGGCCGAAAAGGTTCTGGATCGGCAAGTGATGCTTGATGAACGGGGATTTGATCACGATGTAGCTAAAGTACTTTTCGATGCCGTAATCGCTTTCCAGCATGCCTTCGATGATCGACTGATAGTGCGAAACGCCGCGCGCCACGAATTTGAGCAGATAGTCATAGCCGCCCGACACCAGATGGCATTCGACGATTTCATCAATCCGCACGATCCGGCTTTCAAACCGGCTGAAATCGCCCCGGCGGTGTTCGCTCAGCGTGACTTCGGTGAAAACCGTCAGGAACTCGCCAAGCTTGCCAAGGTTCACATGCGCGCCATATCCGGTGATGTAGCCCGCCTTTTCCAGCCGTTTGACCCGCGTCAGGCACGGGCTGGGTGAAAGGCCCACAGCATCGGCCAGTTCGACATTGGTGATGCGCCCTTCCTGCTGAAGCCTGGCAAGAATCCGCAGATCGATCCGGTCAAGCTTGGGTCCAGGCAGCATGGTCAGGCCTCCCCTCAGGCAATGGCGGCGCGAATGTCGGGTTGTTCGAGCAACTGGTCAAGCGCGCGCTCGACACGGTCGAAGATCATGTCCATTTCTTCCAGCGTGCAGCACAGCGCCGGTGCAAAGCCAAGCACGGCATTGGCAAAGCAGCGCACGATCACGCCGTTGCCATAAGTCAGCTTTGACAGCCGACCGCCAATATCGAGCGCGGGATCGAAAATCGCCTTGGTCGCCTTGTTCGGCGTGAGTTCGATGGCGCCCAGCATGCCGCGATAGCGCACATCGCCGACCAGCGGATGCGCACGCAGCGCTTCCATGCGTTCGGCCAACCGTTCACCCGACTTGCGGCCGTTTTCGATCAGGCCACGTTCGCGATAGAGCCGCAGGACTTCAAGCGCCACGGCTGCGGCAACGGGGTGTCCCGAATAGGTCTGGCCATGCCCGATGGGCAGAGATGCGGGCGCAGCATCGGCAATGGTCTGATAGACATGATCGGCCATAAACATCGCGCCCATCGGCACATAGCCTGCGGTCAAGCCCTTTGCCGTGGTCATGAAATCGGGCGAGACACCTTCATCAAGGCAGGCGAACAGCGGGCCGGTGCGGCCGAAACCGGTGATCACTTCATCAACCAGCATCAGGATGCCCAGCCGCGTGCAGGCTTCGCGCAGCGCCTTGAGCCAGCCGCGCGGCGGGACGATCACCCCGCCCGAGCCCTGGATTGGCTCGCAACAGAAAGCCGCGACATTATCAGCCCCCACCTCAGCCACTTTCGCCTCAAGCGCGGCCACGGTAGAGGCGATCACGGCGGCATCATCGTGTCCCTGCGGATGGCGATAGGGATAGGGCGAGGCGATGTGGTGCTGCCACGGGCGCGGCAGATCGAAGTTGCGATGGAAATTGCCCAGCGCAGTCAGCCCCGCACCAAGGCTGCTGGAGCCATGGTAGCCCCATTCCAGCGCGATGAAGTGCTTCTTTTCAGGCTTTCCAGCCGCGTTCCAGTAATGCGTTATATACCGGATCGCGCTATCCACTGCGTCCGAGCCGCCTTGCGTGAAGAACACATGATCAAGCCCATCGGGCGCGGCGGCGGTAAGCTCTCCGGCCAAACGGATCACCGGTTCGCTGGCGAAGTGGAAATAGCCGGTGGCATAGGGAAGCTTGCGCATCTGGGCCGCCGCGGCTTCGACAATCGATTCCTGACCATAGCCCACATTGACGCACCACAGGCCCGCAAAGGCATCGAGCAGGCGGTTGCCATCGGCATCGGTCAGCCACATGCCCTGCCCTGATTCCAGCACGACCGCGCCGTGCTGTTCATGCCCCCTAAACGAGGTGACCGAATGGATCAGGTGATCCCGGTCAATATCCACCAGCGAACGGTTGGTCAGAGCAGCAGCAGGGGCGTTCATTGCGTTTCGTCCATTGGGGAACAATGCCGTGAGCCTAAGCCCGCCACAAGAGCGGGTTTGGCCGAATTTGAGAATGAATGGCCCAGCCGGGGTCTTTCAGGCAGGCAGGCGCAGCATTTTATGCCGCGGCAAACCCTCAGAAGTACTTGAGCCAGGTGATGTCACGGCGGCGGCGCTTCAGACGCGCGTACCATACGGTCGGATAGTACAGCGGAATGATCATGCCGACAAACCACACCAGCACCCAATTGTAGCTATCGAACATGTAAGTCGTGCCGTTGTTTGGCCCGAAGATGGCCAGCGCGCTGTGGTAGAGGATGCGCAGCACCGTCAGATGCAGCAGATAGAAAAACATCGGCGCACCGCCAAAGATGGCCAGTGCCGCAATCAGCCGCGATGAATTGATCCGTTCGAACAGGACCAGCAAAAGTGCCCCTCCCCCCAATGTGGGCAACAGGAACAGCAGCGAAGGCGGGTATTTGGTCATCGAGATGAAGCTGATGACGGTGCGCACCGGATCACCCTCAACCACGAACCAGGGCTTATCGCCATAGACGTTCAGCAGGCGCAGCAGCACGAACGCTGCGATCATGCCGAAGCCGAGCAGCAACAAACGCCGCTCCCGCACCTGTGGCTCAATGGCACTGGTAAACCATGGGCCAATGCCAAAGCCGAGCGAGATCACGCCCAGCCAGGGCAGAACCGGATAGGTCGTCCGCGCAAGGAAGCCCAGCGGCAGTTCGATGGCGTCGCGCTGGTGCAGCAAAGCCCATACGGCATGGAGGGAATCGTCCTTTGTCAGAACAATCGGATCGAGCAGGTTGTGGAAGCAAACCAGCCCCAGCCCGAGCGCGATCAGCGCCGCCCGCGGCAGACGCATCAGCAGGGACAGCGCGATCATGCAGATGCCGATGCACCAGATCACTTGCAGCCAGAATGTTGGCTGCGGCACGATCCCCCAATAGAGCGGCGACAGATAAACCAGTTCAATCGCGATCAGCAGCAAGCCGCGCTTCAGCAGGTATTCGGTGGTCTCTTCAACCGTGTGGTTGGTGCTGAACAAATAGACGCCAAGGCCCGTTAGCGCGACGAAGATGGGCGCGCAGAAACTGACTGCGAACCGGGCAAAGCCGATGGCGGGAATGATCGTGGCTGCGTTGATCGGATCGGTGACCGGATAGTTGACGAACCACGTTTCACGCAAGTGATCGAGCAGCATCAGCACCATCACGAAGCCGCGCAGGGCATCGATATTGGCAAGTCGGGCATGGACCTCTGTGACAGGAGTGGGTGCCGCAGGAACTCCCACCGATCCAAGAGGCGCTGTTACGCTGCTTGCCATATTCCCACCTGCTCCTGTTTTTCGTCGGACTTTATGATCCTGCCCCACAATCCGGATTATCGAACAACTAGATCATGGCGGAAGTGACACATTCGACCAAACTTTGCCGCTAAGTCGAACGATTGTGCCGTTGCTTGCGTCATCCCACCTGAACCGATCCGCTACTTCAACCCAGCGCTTCAGCAATTGCTTTGCCACAATCGATGGTGCTGGCAGCCCCTTTCAGATCGCGCGTACGTGCCGAGGGCGTTGCCAGCACGGCTTCGACTGCGCGCATGATAGCTGCAGCAGCTTCTGCCTCGCCAAGATGTTCCAGCATCATCGCGGCCGACCAGATCTGGCCGACCGGGTTGGCGATATTCTGCCCGGCAATGTCGGGCGCGGAACCGTGGACCGGTTCGAACAGCGAGGGATGCGTGCCTTCCGGGTTGATATTGCCCGATGGCGCAACGCCGATCGTGCCAGTGCAGGCAGGTCCGAGGTCTGACAAAATATCGCCGAACAGGTTAGAACCGACGACCACATCGAACCGATCCGGGTTCAACACAAACTGCGCGGTCAGGATATCGATGTGGTATTTGTCGTGCCGTACTTCGGGATATTCGGCACCCATGGCTTCGACGCGCTGGTCCCAATAAGGCATGGTGATGGCAATACCGTTGGACTTTGTGGCGCTGGTCAGGTGCTTGCGCGGGCGGGATTGGGCCAGATCGAAGGCATAGCGCAGCACGCGATCAACCCCGATGCGCGTCATCACCGTTTCCTGAATAACGATCTCACGCTCTGTGCCGGGGAACATGATACCGCCGACTGACGAATATTCGCCCTCGGTGTTCTCCCGCACAACCCAGAAATCGATATCGCCCGGCTCGCGCCCGGACAGCGGGCAAGGCACGCCGGGCATCAACCGAACGGGGCGCAAGTTCACGTACTGATCGTATTCGCGGCGGAATTGCAGCAGCGAACCCCACAGCGATATATGATCGGGCACCACATCGGGCCAGCCGACCGCACCGAAGAAGATCGCATCAGGGCGGCCGATCTCTTCCTTCCAGTTGTCGGGCATCATCTTGCCGTGGCGGGCATAGTAATCGCAGCAGGCGAAATCGTGCCACTTCTGCTCAATCTCAAAGCCAAAAAGCGCCGCTGCTTTTTCCAGCACGCGCATGCCTTCGGGCATGACTTCCTTGCCAATGCCATCGCCGGGGATGACCGCGATGGTATGCTTGCGGGTGTTGCTGGTCATGCTGGCCGCTTTCAAATCTTCAGGCCACCGATGTGAAAGGCCTTGGTTTCCAGATATTCCTCGATGCCGAGCGATCCGCCCTCGCGCCCGAGGCCCGATTGCTTGATCCCGCCGAACGGGGCCATTTCCATGGCGATGGAGCCGGTGTTGAGCGCCACCATGCCCGCTTCCAGAGCCTCGGCCACGCGGAAAGCGCGGTCCAGCCCGGAGGTGTAGAAATAGCTGGCCAGGCCATAGGGCGTATCGTTGGCCAGTGCGATTGCCTCATCCTCAGTTTCGAAACGGAACAGCGGGGCAAGCGGGCCGAAAGTTTCTTCAGAGGCCAGCCGCATGTCGGGGCTGGCATCACCAATAATCAGCGGGCGCAGGAAGTTATCGCCCTCGCGCCCCTGCCCGCGCGACAAGACCTTGCCCCCCTTGCTCAGCGCATCTTCGACATGGGCCGAAACCTTGTCCACCGCCGCGCGATTGATCAGCGGGCCGGTGGTTGCCGCAGGGTCCATGCCGTCGCCGACATTCAGCGCCTCAACCGCAGCACCCAGACGCGACGCAAAATCATCATAGATCGGCGCATGCACAAGAATGCGATTGGCGCAGACGCAGGTTTGGCCGGCGTTGCGGAACTTGCTGGCCATCGTGGCCTTTACCGCCAGATCCAGATCGGCATCGTCAAACACGATCAGCGGCGCATTGCCGCCCAATTCCAGCGACAGCCGTTTGATCGTGTCCGCGCTTTGCCGCATCAGCAGCGCGCCAATGCGAGTGGAGCCGGTGAATGACAGCTTGCGCACAATCGGGCTAGCCGTGATCGCTGCGCCAATGTCTTGCGGCATTCCGGTCAACAGGTTGATCGTGCCTTTGGGAAAGCCTGCACGCATAGCCAGCTCAATCAGCGCCAGCGCGGTAAACGGAGTGAGATCGGACGGCTTGATCACCACGGGGCACCCTGCGGCAAGGGCTGGCGCGCATTTGCGGGTGATCATCGCCGCCGGAAAATTCCACGGCGTGATTGCCGCCGAAACGCCAACCGGCTCGGTCATCACGATGATACGCCGGTCGCGCTCAGGCGATGGGACGTTGCGCCCGCCGACGCGGCGGCCTTCTTCGGCAAACCATTTGATGAACGTGGCAGCATAGCGGATTTCCCCCTGCGCCTCGGCCAGTGGCTTGCCCTGTTCGGCAGTCATGATACGGGCCAGATCATCGAGGTTGGCAAGGACCAGCGCGTGCCAAGCTTCCAGCAGAGCGGCCCGTTCACCGGCGGTTCGGCGGCGCCAATCGGGCCACGAAGCCTGCGCTGCGGCAATGGCAGCTTCGGTTTCCCCAGTGCCACATTCGGGCACCGTACCAACAACTTCGCCGGTGGCAGGGTTGGTCACCGCAAGGCTGGGAAGGCCCGAGGCGATCCATTCGCCATCGATCAGCGCGGCCTGCAGCAGCAGGGTGGGATCATTGAGAGTGAGCATGGTTCAACCTAACGCTTGGGCGGCAAGAGCGAAAACTTTGGCGGCATCGCCGGGAACAGGCGCTGTCCCGCGTGCCATGCGGGTCACACGATCAACTTGTGGCATACCAATATCCTCAAGCCACGTTCCCAGCCTGCTCGCCTCTGGCACATCAATGCGGCAAAAACTGCCTGACTGCATGCCAAGCCAGTGCGCAATGAGCGCCTTGGCACCGGTGACATCGGGCGCGACCACTGGACCGATAACCCAGCCACGCCCGAACCGGCGCAACACGGCAAAGCCTTTTTGCTCATGCTCGTGGCATAGAACAACTGTACTGCCTTCGGCCAACACGGTTTCCAGCAGGATCCGGCGATCCATGCCCGTGGCCGAATTGTAAAGCGCTGCAAGCGCTTCGGCATCTGCCGCACCCATTGGTCGGACCCGCTCTCCGGCGCGCAAGGGCACCAGCGTTTGACCCGGTGCCAGCGCCTGATGCTGACAGATCGTATCAATTTCGGCAAAGCCCAACCTGCTGTATAGCGGGCGACCTTCCTCAGTCGCATTCAGCAGCACGGTCCGGTCGCCCAAACGCTCGATCATTGCGCTGGCCAATTGGCGGCCAAGGCCCCGTCCCTGATGCGCCACCGCCACGATGACGACACCCAATGTCGCAAAAGTCTCTCCGAAACGCCAAGCCATGATCGTGCCGACAATTCGGCCGTCAATTTCTGCGACAAGCCCGCTTCCGATAGACAGGAGCGTCTGCAGGTCCTCCTCGCGGTGAGGCCATTGCTGTTCGAAACACAGATCTGCAACCGCGGCAATATCAGCACCGGTCATGTCCCGCATCACGATTTGCACCACGTCCTGAACTGCCATCCGATGCTCCCGCCATTGAGACGTTTCCAGACCAACTTGCCGGGTCTGCCCTATCTTGTGCTATGCGCCAGCTTTCAAAAGAAGGTGCCGGTTATCCGTGATATTTGGAACAATATCGCGAATCCTTTACGCGCAAAGCTGCCGTCCAATGTGCTGCTCTAAAACTCCGAAACGTCAATTTCTGCACCCCGATCAAAGCGGGACAAGCGGTAGGGGCGCGGATCAACGATGGGCTCCTGTCCGGTGGCGATATCGGCCACCAGATGGCCCGCCCCCGGCCCGATACCAAAGCCATGACCGCTGAAGCCTGCTGCCAGGATGAATCCCGGGAGGGCTGGAATTTCGCCAATCACGGGAACGCCATCAGGCGTGCTGTCCACAAATCCAGCCCACTTGCCCACGATCGGTGCGGTTGCCACAGCCGGGATCAGTTTTGACACGCGCTCCACCGTCAGGCGAAGAGTCTTTGCATCAGGCACCGGGTCCAAGATGCGCTGCGCCTCCATCGGGGTCGGTTGGTCCAGCCGCCAGCGCGAGAGCGTTTCGTGGCCCGAGCGCAAGCCTTGCAAGCCACCCGGCGAAACCTTGCTCCAGCGCTGCTTGAACATTGGCAGGAACTGCTTCTGAAACCGCAGGAACTGCATCGTGGGATCGACCTTGGCCCGCCCGCTATAGGCCAGCGCGTGGGAGCCATCACCACGGCGCGTGATCGACATGGAATCGCCATAGAAGGCATCGGGCAGGCTCATGTGCCCGGTGCCCACGGCCAGGATCGACTGGCGCACGGTGGCTTGCGGAAACCGCACGCCCAACTGGTTCATGAACGAAGATGCCCAGGCCCCGCCCGCGTGGATGACCAGCTTGGTGCGGATCGTGCCGCGCTCGGTCACCACGCCGCTGACCGCGCCGCCGGTGGTCTCAATCCCGCGCGCGGCGCAGGCCTGATGGACAGTGCCGCCCAGCGCCTGTAGCGCTCGCGCTACGGCGGGGACAGCAATCGCCGGATCAGCGATACCGTCCATCTGCGAATGCACGCCGCCCTTCCACACCTGCCGGGTAAAACTGCCCTTCTCGGTCGCTTCCTGGCTGTTCAGCATCCGCGTTTTCACACCGATGGAGCGGGCATATTCACCCCACTTCGCCCAAGTGGCGAGCTCGGATTCATCATTGCTGACATAGAACAGGCCGCAGCGGCGAAAGCCGGTTTCCTGCCCGCTCTCAATGCCGAACTGTTCCCACAAATCGAGCGCCTTGGTGGCCAGTGGCAATTCGCGCTCATCGCGGTTCTGCTGGCGGCACCAGCCCCAGTTGCGGCTCGATTGTTCGCCGCCAACCACGCCCTTTTCGACAAGCGCGACTTTCAGGCCCCGCTGAGCGAGATAGTAGGCGGTGAAGCTGCCAATCACGCCGCCGCCGATCACCACGACATCGGCTTGCTCGGGCAGAACTGGCGTTGAATTCACATAGGCAAGAGGCGCAGGCATTGGAAACTTCTCCAGTGAATTCGATACTTAGGCAAAACCAAGGATCGCTTTGACTTCAAGGTATTCCTCAAAGCCGAAAGCGCCGTATTCGCGGCCATTACCGGACCGTTTGTAGCCGCCGAAAGGGGCATGGGCGTCCCACGCCGGGTAATTGATGTGCACTTGCCCGGTGCGAATGCGCAACGCCACTTCGCGGGCCTGCGCAAGATCGCGGCCCTGCACATGTCCGCCAAGGCCGAACACGGTGTCATTGGCAATGGCCACCGCTTCATCGACAGTGTCATAAGGAATGATCGCCAGCACCGGCCCGAAAATTTCCTCCTGCGCGATGCGCATGGCGCTCGACACGTCGGAGAACACGGTCGGGTGCACGTAGAGGCCGTCTGAAAGGCCTTCAGGGCTTCCCAAGCCGCCGCAAACCAGCCTTGCGCCTTCCTCAAGGCCTACCAAAATCATCGCTTGCACACGCCGAAACTGCGCGCGGTTGGCGATGGGGCCAAGTGTCGTCGCTTCATTAGCCGGGTTGCCCACGATGATGGACTCCACCGTTTGCCGGGCCAGTGCCTCCACTTGCGCCAGACGCGCGCGCGGCACGATCATCCTTGTCGGCGCACTGCACGATTGGCCCACATTGCGGAATGCGGCCATCAAGCCCAGCGGCACGACCCGGTCAAAATCGGCATCGGGCAGCATCAGATTCGGCGATTTTCCGCCCAGTTCCTGCGTTACCCGCTTGACCGTGGGCGCAGCGCCCTGCGCCACCAGCACGCCTGCGCGGTTGGACCCGGTGATCGAGATCATGTCGATATCGGGGTGCGCCGCCATGCCTGCACCCACTTCACTGCCGGTGCCGTTGACAAGGTTGAACACGCCAGCGGGCGCGCCTGCATCGTGAACGATTTGCGCGAACATCAGCGCGCTGAGCGGCGAAAGCTCGCTGGGTTTGAGCACCACAGTGCAGCCTGCCGCCAGTGCCGGGGCGACTTTGGCGGTGATCTGGTAAAGCGGCCAGTTCCAGGGCGTGATCAGGCCCGCCACACCAATCGGTTCGCGCACGATGGCGGTGGTGCCGCGCATCGTCAGAAATTGGTAATCGCGCAAGACGTCAATCGCGGCCTGCACATGCGCTGCGGCGAAGGGCACGTGCGCGGTGCGGGCGTGGGTGATGGCCGCGCCCATTTCCCGCACCAGCACCTGTGCCAACGGCTCTGCCCGTTCAAGGATCAGGGCATGGATCCGCTCCAGCAGGGCAAGCCGTTCGGCCACTGGCGATGCCGCAAAAGCCGGGAAAGCCGCGCGCGCAGCTGCGACCGCACGATCAAGGTCCGCCGCCGTGCCCCCGGTGAGTTCGGCCACCAATGCGCCATTGGCGGGATTGATAACCGACAGTCGTTCCGAACCGGATACGGGCACCCACTGCCCGCCGACATAGGCATCCCCGGCATGGCCGACTGCCTGCGGCAAGCCTTGGGCGAGAGCGCCTGTCATCCCACCATGTCCTTGTACTTGTAGTATGCGCCGACGAACGGCAGGAACCATGGCTTGCCGAAATAGCCCGGGATTGCAGGCCAATCGAAATCCCGCCACGGATTGAGATCGGCCCTGCCGTCAAGCACTTCGGCCATGACCCCGCCCATGTATGTAGCCATGTGCGTTCCGTGGCCGCTGTAGCCCATCGAGTAGAACACACCGTCCTTTTCGCCAGCGCGCGGCAGACGATCGCTAGTCATGTCCACCATACCGCCCCAGCAATAATCGATCCGCACATCGGCCAGTTCGGGGAAGAAATAGGCCATCGACTTTTGCAGGATGGCCCCGCTCTTGGCATCGGCGGCCGGATCGCTGCGGCTGGAAAAGCGCGCGCGTCCGCCAAAAAGGATGCGGTTATCCGGCGTGGTGCGGAAATAGCTGACGAAGTTTCGGGTATCGACCGTGTTGCGGCGGCGCGGGGTCAACCGGTCCAGCACTTCGAGTGGAAGCGGTTCGGTGGCAATCAGATAAGCGCCTACCGGCACGATCCGGCGGCGGAACCAGCCCAGCGGACCATAGGCCGACGTGCCGGTGGCCAGCAGCACCTGATTGGCCTTCACTGTGCCATGCGGAGTTTGCAATTCATGCCCGCCAGCGACCCGGCGCATGGCCGTGACCGGATTGTTCTGATAGACTTTGCCGCCATGGCGCACCACCGCCTCGGCCAGACCATGGCCATACATGCCCATGTGCATGTTGGCGCTTTTTCCATAGATCATCCCGCCATAAAACCGGTCAGACCCGATTTCAGACGGCAGGTCAGCGGGCTGCACCAGCCGCGTTTCGGGATCGATGTTGCGGGCCAGCAAATCCTGCGAGCGCATGATCTTGTCAAAGTGCTCGGGCTTTGCCGCTACTTTCAGTTTGCCCACGCGCGCGAAGTGGCAATCGATGCCCTCTTCGGCAACAATCGCTTCAACCTTGTCTACCCCTGCATCGAACGCCTTGTAGAACAAGTTCGCGCGTTCCATCCCGAACCGTTCGACCATGCCGCCATAGTCCTGCGCAAAGCCATTGTTGCACATGCCGCCGTTGCGGCCCGAAGCCGCGCCAGCCACACGGTCTGCTTCAAGCACGACGACTTTGGCCCCCTTCTTGGCCAAGGCGAGCGCTGCGCAAAGGCCGGTGAAGCCTGCGCCGACCACGGCAACATCGACCGCACCTTCCGGGCCGTCGGGCGACGCAGAGGCAAACGGCGGTGCGGTATCAAGCCAGTAGGACATCATCTTCATGTCGGTTTCTCCGCCCGCGCCGGGGGCCGTGAATTGTCGAGCCTGCTCACCACCCGCGCATGCGTGGCCATTGCGCCGTGATGACGCGGCCCTGCCCGGTGGCGCTCCCGTCCACGACATTGTAAACCTCGTGCTGCGCACATGTGGCACAGGCATGATTGGGCAGGATGCGCACGCGCGCGCCAATCGGCAGCTCGGGCAAGGTGCCATCACTGCCGGGCCGGACCTTGATGATCCCATGTTCCTGGCTTGCATCTTCAACGATCACATCGCCAAAGGGATTGCCGTCAATGTCGCAGACAAGGCCATATCCCTGATCGACCGGATGCCGCTGCGTGCCCCGGTCGCGTGACATGGCCATCCATCCGCCATCAGTGAGGATCCAGCCCTTTTCCGGGCGGTGGCCGATCACCGTGGCCACAACCGACACGGCGATGTCGTCTACCTCACACACGCCGATGCCGTGCATGACCAGATCGAAAAACGTGAAAACGCCTGCGCGCACTTCGGTAACGCCGGTAAGGTCGCGCGCGAAATGGGCCGTCGGCGTTGATCCCACGCTGACAACCGGCGCGGCATGGCCTGCGGCGCGGAGCATTTGCGCAGCCGCAACTGCAGCCGCGCGCTCTCCTTCTGCCGCTTCGGGCAGGCCATCACCGCCGCGCGCATTGTAGGATTCCCCGGCATGCGTGAGCACGCCTTCAAGGTTCACCCCACCCTGCGCCAGCATATCGGCGATGACCAACAGCGCCGGATCATCAGGCAGCACGCCGCCACGGTGCCCATCGCAATCGATCTCGATCAGCACCGCAGGCATGGCCCCACCATCACGCGCCGCTTCGGCCAGCGCGTGGGCCTGTTCAACCGTATCGATCAGCACGGACAAGCGCAGGCCCTGCGCGGCGAGTTGACGCGCGCGGTCAATTTTGTCGAGGCTCAACCCCACAGCGTAAGTGATGTCGGAGAAACCACCATCGGCGAAGTATTCCGCCTCGGCCAAGGTCGACACCGTGATCGGACCTGTGCCTTCCGGGAACAGACGCCGCGCAACGTCGAGTGATTTGGACGTCTTCACATGCGGACGAAAGGCCACGCCAAGCTGGGCCAGACGGCTGCGCAAACGCGTGATGTTCCGATCGACTTTTGCCAGATCAAGAGCGAGCGCCGGTGTCTCCACAGTCTCCAGTGAGGCTGCAGAAAGGGTTTCGGCGGCAAGTGCGGCGGATTGCATCATGGTCTACCTGCTGGAAAAATCATCTTGGAATTCAACCGAGTGACTGGTTTGACAAAGCGAAGAGGACAGCGCCCGGCTGGGCCTGCGGAGGCTCCCCCAGTGCCATTGCCGACACCCGGTCAACCTGCGGCAGGCCGATCTCTACGAGCCAGGGGGCAAGGCCACAGGCCTCGGTAACATCGATCCGCACGAACCCGCCTTCATGCCCGGAGGCAAGCGTGGCGATGATGGCACGGGCGTCGGTCTGGTCGCGGGCAATGACCGGTCCGATCACCACACCGCGTCCCCAGCGGCGCACACAACCATAGCCAAGGACCTCGCCCTCGCGCTCAACCACGACCACATCAGCAATGGCGAACAGCGCATTGAGCAGCCTTGTCCGGTCCATGCCGCTGGCGCGTTCATCGACTGCGGCAATCGCGGCGTGATCCTCAGGCCGCGCTGCCCGCACTGGCACAGCAGAGTTAATCGGCGGCACTTTGGCCAGAATGGCCTGATGCTGGGTCACAATGCCGAAGGGCTTGAAGCCGAGTTGCGTGTAAAGTGGTTCGCCGTCTTTCGTAGAGATCAGCGTCATCCGCCGCCCCGCTGCATCGGCCAGCAGGGCTGCCATCAACCGTCTGCCGATCCCTTGCCGCTGCGCATCGGGCGAGACGATGATCATCCCGATGGTCGCAAAACTATCGCCATAGGGCCACCACAAGGCCGTGCCGACCAGTCGCCCAGCCGCTTCAACCGCAAACCCATGTCCCAGATTGAGTGCGAAGGCCCAATCTTCGAGACGATAGGGCCAGACCAATGCCTGCGAAAGCCCATGCGCCTGTTCGAGATGATCCGGCCTGAGCGCAATCACGTCATCACCGGCATCTTTGGCAGTGGACCCCAACATTCAGCAAAGACTCCCTGGATCAAGTGGCTGCGGGCCAACGATGTGCACGTAAAAGAATACGCGGTTTTCGGGTGGCAAGTTCTTCCGAAAGTGCAAAGGCGGCGTATCGGTCATGCGGCACTGATGAATTGCGGCGCTATATTCTGCCGGGCTGCATGTTCCGATGGGCGGGCGTGCGGCATCATCTGCTGTAAAAGCTTCGATCTTCACGCCAACGGGCGCTGGGTGGCGAAGACCTTCTTCACATATTCCTCGCTGAGCCAGGCGCAGCCATCGCCGCGCACGAACATGCAGACGTCCCCCGCCGCAAAGGTCACGCTGGCGTGCGCGTCAGTGAAAGTCACCTTGCCTGCCAGCAACAGCATCAATTCGACCTGACGGTAGGGAATCTGCCGCCGATGATAGGGCGTGGAATCCCACGTCCCGGCACAGAATTCCGCATTGGCAGACACGTAATCAGAAAAGCCGCGGCAGGTGGGCACTTCGCCCAGCAGATTTTCCAACGCTGGAGGATTTGACGGATTGAGCGGGGCCATGGTGTCAATCTTGATGGGGGCCGCAGTGTTGCCCGGCTGATCGGTGGGCGCAGCGTAGACCACGGCAAGCATGTCATCTGACGCGCGCCAGACGAAATCCGCGCCGAAAGGAATGGCCGCCGATTCATCAGGGCCCAGCACGATGGTTGTGCCAGCGCTTTCAATCTCAAGCGTTCCTGCAAGAACCAGCACGAACTCATCGGTCGGCAAGGCTGCAACCTGCCCTTCCCCGCGCAGCGCGAAGGCGCAGATGACCGCCTTGTCATCCGCAAATGCCGGTGCCGCGCGGCCTGCAAACCAGTCTGTGGCTGGTGCCGTCCCTGCCGCATAGGCCCGAATATCAACCACAGCGGCAACCGTGTGTTCGCGTAGTGTGGTCATGGCTTGGTCGTCCCTTCAAAGGCTGAAATCAGTTTGCGTGCAATCGTCAGGTCCTGCAGCGCAATGCCGGAGCTGTCGAACACGGTAATCTGGTCAGACGATACGCGCCCTTCGGCCCGGCCCAGCAGCACATCGCCAAGCGCCACGATCCGCGTACGGTCGCCGGTGAAGTGCTGAAGGTCGCCCATGACCACGGCCTGTGCCGGATAATCGCAGAACAGGGCGGCACTATCGAACAGTTCGGGTGGCAATTCCTGCTTTCCGGCGGCATCGGAACCCATGCTGGCCACGTGCGTGCCGGGACGTATCCAGTCGGCGGAAAACAACGGTGCACGCGCCGGGGTGGCGGTCACTACGATGTCTGCCTGCTCACATGCTTCTTGCGCGGCGGATTGCTGGGCGTTCAGACCTTCGTTGCGCAGCGCGGCGACAAAGGCATCGCCCTTGGCCTTTTCGCGCGCAACAACGAGCACCTGTGTGATCGGCCGCGTGCGAGCGATGGCGATGCATTCAAACAACGCCTGATTGCCCGCGCCGAAAATGGCCAGCATGGAGGCATCCTGGCGCGCCAGAGCATCTGTCGCCACGGCATCGGCAGCAGCCGTACGATAGGCATTGACCTTGCCCGCCTCAATTACCCACTCAACCCGGCCAATGCTTTGATCAAACAGCAGGATCACCGAATTGTGTCGTGGCAGGCCAAGATCGGGATTGCCCGGCCAGAATGACCCGACCTTCAGCCCGGCAAAGGTGCCGGTGGAAGCAGACTTGATCGAAAACCGGTTCGCTGGCGAAGAGCCGTGAGCCAGCACAGCGGGAAACAGCACAGCATCCTGCACCACGGCGACAAGCGCTTCGCGAGCCGCCTCGAACGCCATTTCATGCGAGATGAGCGCTGCGGATTCTTCTTCGGAAATGAACTTCACATGTGATCCCTTGCAAGTTCCGCTTCGGTGCGGTGGCAGAGCACCGCATTGCCCGCTGCCATCATGCGCAGCGGCGGCAGCGTAACGTCACATTGTCCTGCCACTGCGACCGGGCAACGCGGCAGAAAGCGGCACAAGTCGGCACTTTCCGGACGATGCGCAAAGGGTGCGCCGTGCTTTGCAGCCACTTCTGAAAGCCAATCGGTCCGCAGTTCCGGCACCGACGAAATCAGCAGATCGGTGTAGGGGTGGAATGGCGGCGCGGCATAGGCATCGCGCGCGCCGCTTTCCACGCGGGTGCCTTTATACAGCACCACGATCTCATCGCAGAGTGCCTGAACAGTGGCGATATCGTGGCTGATGAACAGATAGGCCACGCCAAGATCGCGCCGCAGTTCGGCTAGCAGCTCCAGAATAGCCTCGCGCACCACAGTATCGAGCGCCGAGGTCACCTCATCGCACAGGATCAGATCGGGCTCAGCCGCAAGTGCGCGCGCAAGGTTTACGCGCTGTTTCTGGCCGCCTGACAGCTCGCTGCAGCGGCGATCGGCAATGCCTGCGGGCAAACGGATCAGGTCGAGCAATTCCGCCACACGCGCCTGTGCCTGATGGCCTTGCATGCCGTGATAAAAGCGGAGCACCCTCCCAAGGATATCACCCACACTGTGCGCAGGATTGAGCGCAATGTCCGCATTCTGGAACACGATCTGGATCCGCCGCAGTTCCTCACGCGAACGGTCCTTTACTGATGCCCCAAGGGGCTGACCATCCAGCGACACCGTCCCCGCCGTGGGAGCCAGCAGGCCAGCGACAACCCGCGCCACGGTGGATTTGCCCGAACCGGACTCCCCGATCACACCGACTGCAGCCCCGCGCCCGATTTGTAAGGTAACATCTGTCAGCACAGGATGCGCGGCGCGGCCCTGCCGATCCACCGGCCCATAGCCAGCACAGATGCCATCGATGGACAGCAGCGGCTTGCTCACTGCGGCAACAGGCAGGGCGGCTTTGACCACAGGTCGCGCGGCTGCGAGCAGGGTTTTGGTGTAATCGTCTTCCGGCGTTTCGAGCACCACCCGCACAGCGTTCTGTTCGCGCACTTTGCCGCGGTTGAGCACGAGGATCTGGTCCGCCATCTGCGCCACCACGGCAAGATCGTGCGAGACATAGACCCCGGTTGCACCTTGTTCGCGCACCACCTTGCGAAAGGCTTGCAGCACTTCGACTTGCGTGGTCACGTCGAGCGCCGTGGTCGGCTCATCAAAGATCACCAGTTCGGGCCGGGTAATCAGCGCCATCGCCGCCATCAGGCGCTGCAACTGTCCGCCGGAAAGCTCGTGCGGATAGCGGTTGCCGATGGTTTCCGGATTGGGAAGGGCAAGCGCTGCGAACAGTTCCACAGCATGCGCGCGCGCCTCGGCGCTGGTCGCTGTGCCGTGGATCAGGGCCGGTTCAATCACCTGTTCGATCAACCGGCGCGATGGGTTGAATGCTGCAGCGGCGCTTTGCGCAACATAGGTAATGCGATGCCCGCGTTGCGCCGCAAGGTCTGCACCCGCTTTGCCATCAAACGCAGCACTGCCGACCTCAATCTGCCCGCTGATCTGCGCGCCGCTGCGGGCATAGCCCATCAGCGCCAGAGCAATCGTCGTCTTGCCCGAACCGGATTCCCCGATCAGCGCAAGCACATCACCGCGCTGAATATTGAACGAGACATCATCGACAATGCGCAAGGGTGCGCCATCGGAACTGCGGACCGTGACAGCCAGATTGCGGACGACGACGTGCGGGGCCGGCATCACTGCACTTTGCCTTGGGTGGCAGCATCGATCAGCAGGTTGACGCCGACCGTAAGGCTCGCAATCGCTGCGGCCGGAGCCATGATCGCCAGCGCGCCTTCGGCAAGGCCCGAGGTGTTTTCCCGGACCAATGAGCCGAGATCGGCGTCAGGTGGCTGCAGGCCCAGCCCCAGAAAGCTGAGGCCCGACAGCAGCAGCACAATGAACACGAAGCGCAAACCGATATCGGCAAAGAGCGGGCGGATCATGTTGGGCAGGACTTCGCTCAAGGCCAGATAGAGCCGCCCCTCGCCCCGGGCACGCGCCACTTCCACGAAATCAAGTTGGGCCAGGCCGACCGCCAGCGAACGCGCGATGCGGAAATTGCCGGGCACATAGGTGATGGCGATAATCAGCGTCAGCAGCACCAGCGAAGAGCCGAACGCTGCGACCAGCACCAGCGCAAAGATCTTGCTGGGAATGGAAATCAGCGTGTCCATCGAACGCGAGAGCAATTCGTCCACCCAGCGCGGACCTACTGCTGCGGTCAGTGCAATTCCCGTCCCGATGCTGGCTGCAATCGCGACGGCAAGGGCAGACAGGCCCACGGTAAAGCGTGCGCCCGAAAGCAGGCGGCTGAGCACATCGCGCCCCAGAAAATCGCTGCCCAGCCAGAACTGACTGCTCGCCCCGGCAAAGACTTCCTCATTGGCGAAGGAGCCGGGCGGATAGGGCGCAATGAAAGGCCCGACAATCGCAATCACGATCCAGAACAGCACCAGCGCCAGGCCGATCTTTCCAGACAGCGGCAAAGCCCGTGTCGCACGAAGGATGCCAGAAACCGTCATCCCTGTCGCAGCCTTGGATTGGCGAGGATTGCCACCGTATCGGCAATCAGCACCAGCAGCAGATAGGTTGCGCAAAACAGCATGGCACAGGCCTGCAACAACGGCATATCGCGCGAGGTGACAGCATTCACCATCAGGCTGGCAAGGCCGGGATAGCTGAAAATAGTCTCCACGATGATTGCGCCTCCAAACAAGTAGGACAGGCTGAGCGCCATGGCATTGACGATGGGGCCGACCGCATTTGGCAATACGTGGCGGAAGATCAGGCGGCGTTGCGACACGCCCTTGAGCCGCGCCATTTCCACATAGGGACGGTCAAGCTCGGCAATGATTGCGGCCCGGATCATCCGGCCCAGTTGCGCGATCACGCCCACGCCCAGCACCATCACCGGCATGGCATAAGCGCGCAGGAATTCCCACAGCGTCGGGTCTTGCGGAACGATCGTGATCGATGGCAGCCACAGCAGCTTTACCGAAAACACCAGCACCGCGATCGTCGCCACCAGAAATTCGGGCAGGGCAACCATGGCCAGTGTCGCGATGTTGAGCGCCCGGTCTGTGCCTTTCCCTCTGGACACTGCAGATGCAATGCCGATGAGAAAGGCGATAGGCACCGAAAACAGCGTGGTCAGCCCGGCCAGCGTCAACGTATTGGGCAGCCGTTCCGATATGATCTCGGCCACTGGCTTGTTTGCCACCAGTGACTGTCCCGGATCGCCCAGCGCAATGCCGCGCAACCATTCGAAATAGCGGACGACTGCTGGCCGATCGAGGCCCATTTCCTGACGCAGCGCTGCAATCTGTTCAGGCGTTGCCCCCTGCCCCAGCAATTCCTGCGCAGCATCGCCGGGCAGCAGGCCGCTGATCGTGAAGATGACAGCCGAAACGAGCACAAGCGTGACGAGCGCCAACCCGGTGCGCTTGAGCACAAGCTTGGCCGGTCCGCGCCACGCCGAGGCGGAAGCTGCGCCGCTCATGCGTCTAACCACACGTGTTCGCCAAAAGTATAGCCCATCAAGCCACCCAGCGGGACCGGCTGAAGCCCGCGAACGCGGCGATCATAGCCATCAAGCAGGCTTATGAAGACCGGGATGCCGATGCCGCCGGTCCGGTGGATCATCCACTGCATCTCGCCATAAATGGCCTTGCGCACGCTTTCATCGCGCGTCTGGCGGGCTTCGATCAGCATCCGGTCAAACTTGCTGTTCTTCCACGCGGCTTCGTTCTCGGTCGCTTTGGACTGGAAGAACAGGCTGAACATCAGGTCGGTCGTCGGCCGCTGGTTGATGTTTCCAAACGTCAGCGGATGGCGCATCCAATGCGTGGACCAGTACCCATCACTGGGCACGCGGTTCACTGCCAACTTCAACCCGATCTGCGCGGCATGCTCTTGCAGGATCGAGCCCATGTCCACCGACTGGGTTGCCGCAGGCGAGACATAGACCGGCAGCCGCGTGCCCAGCAATCCTGAGCGCTTCAGATAGAACTTGGCCTTTTCAGGATCAAAGGCCCGCTGCGGAATTCCGGGATTGTAATAGGGGTCCAGCGGCGAAATCGGTTGGTCGTTGGCAATCGTCGCATAGCCACGGAACAGCGCGCGCTTGATCAGATCACGATCAAGCAGATGCTTCATCCCCAGCACGAAATCAGGATTGCCGGTGAGCGGGTGATCCTGTCGCATCACCAGATCGGTGTAGAGGCCGGACTTGGTTTCCATGATCAGGTGCGAGGACGAGGCCTTCACGCGCTTGACCGATCCCGGACTGACCGAGATCACCATCTGCACATCGCCCGATAGCAGCGCATTCACCCGGGAAAGCTCATCAGGAATAGCGATCAGCTCGATCTCATCCAGATAGGGTTTGCCCGGCTTCCAGTAATTGGGATTGCGCCGCACCACCGTGCGGATGCCCGGCGCAAAGGATTTGAGAACGAATGGGCCGGTGCCGTTAGCCACACTGAAATCGCGACGCCCATTTTCGACGATGACAAACTGCGCTTGCGCCAGGATGATTGGAATGTCGGGATTGGGCCCGGTAAGGCGCAGTTCGACCTCCAGCGGCCCAACCCGGCGCGCGCTCGCAAATTGCTCGGCAACCGCCTTGACCTTTGAGCCTACTGCCGGATCTTTATGTCGCAAAAGCGAATAGACAACATCATCAGCGCTAAGCGTCTTGCCATTGTGGAACTGCACGCCGCGCCGCAGACGGATGGTCCAGACAATGTTGTCATCCGTCTCGATCGCTTCGGCCAGCCCGGGCTGCGCGCGCAGGGCACCGTCGTATTGCGTCAGCCCGCTGTACAGCAGGAACAGCCGCATGTAGTCGCTGGAGTTGCCGCCCTTGGCCGGATCAATCGTATCCGCGGTGGACGCCACGATCCCCGCAACGCGAATGCGTCCGCCAACCCGCGGCTTGCCAATCAGCTGGTCAGCCGGAGCCAATACGGCTCCTGCTGCCAATCCGCCAAGCAGGCCGCGGCGTGACAGCATCAGAGGCCCACCACGGCTGGCAGCGCGCCGATGTGCGGGATTTCGACATCGCGATAGTTCGCGTTCGAAGGCTCATGCCCGCGCCCGATGAATACCCGGCAGCCAAAGCCCAGATCGGTCGCCGTGTTCTGATCATAGCGGAAGCTGGACGAGACATGCATGCCGACTTCAGGCCCCATGCCCAGCTGATCGAACATATATTCAAAGGCCTGCATACGCGGCTTGTAAGCCTGCGCGCTTTGCGCGGTATAGACCCGGTGGAAAGTCGCGCCGAGCATGCCCACGTTGTCCATGATCTGGCTGTTCATCGCATTGGACAGGATCACCAGCGGGATCTTGTCGCAGATTTTGGAAAGGCCGCCGGGTACATCCTCATGCGGACCCCAAGTGGGAACGGCTTCATATACTGCATCAGCCTCCGCCTCGCGGAACTCCACACCCCACTTCTTTGAACAACGCTCAAGCGAATTGGCGATGACATCGCGATAAGGCTTCCACGCGCCGAGCACTTCATCAAGGCGGTAGGCACTCCAGTCCTTGCAGAATTCTGGCAATGCTTCGGCAGGAAGACGATCAGCGTAGAACGCGGTTGCCATCTCGGTCATGCGGAAGCGCGTTAGCGTGCCATAGCAATCGAAACTGATGAACTTGGGGGTGAAAACAGCGGTGCTCATGGCGTTCAATCCATCCCTATCTGAAGCTTCCGACCTGGCCGGACAGCAATTGGCAACGCTTGAAGATCACCACTTGCGAAGCAGAAATTGCATCCGTTCACGTTCTTGCAGAGCCTCCATCCACTTCTTTTCGCGCATGTCACAGCACAAAGTGCCGCAGTTCAATAGCCGCGAGTCCGGTCCACCTCGCCCAGCAACGGATCACCTGCGAGCAGCCGCAAGACATTGTCTGCCAGCACTCCGCCCGCCGTGGTGTGGCGGGTTTCCGCAGCAACGTGCGGGGTCAGAAATATGGCGGGATGGCAGTAGAATGGATGCCCATCCGGCAGCGGTTCAGGCTCTGTCACATCAAGCATGGCCGCGCGCAAATGGCCGGAATCGAGCATGGCGATCAGATCGTCGGCCACCAGATGCCCGCCGCGCCCGGCATTGATCACGGCACTGCCCGATGGCATCTTGGCAAAGGTATCACGGCATAGAATGCCGCGTGTCTGCTCGGTCAACGGCAAAAGGCATACGAAGATGTTTGCCTGTGCCAGAAAGGCGTCAAAGCCAGCCGCCCCGGCAAAGCATTCGACGCCGGGGATCTCGTGCGCACTGCGGCTCCAGCCCGATAGCGCAAAGCCCAGCGGCTTTAGCATTTCCAGCGCCGCCTTGCCCAGTTCACCAAGCCCCATGATGCCGATGCGCGTTTCCGCAGCCAGCCGGGTGTGGCGGTAGGACCAGCGTCCTGCACGCTGTTCGGTGATGAAAAACGGCAGATCGCGGTGCAGCGCAAGGCAGGCCATGGCGACATATTCGGCCATGCCGGTAATGATGCCTTGTTCCACCATGCGCACGACCCGCACTTGCGGTGGCAGGGCGGCCAGCGGCAACTGATCAATCCCGGCGCCGACGCTGAACAGCACCTCAAGATTGGGGAACTGCGCGATGAAATCGGCAGGTGCAATCCATGCGGCAAGGTATTTCACCGTGGCCGGGTCAACCGCATCGATGCCCCAGCGCCGAAACGGCAGTTGCGGCACACGCGTTGCAAAGATTTCGGCCCAGACCGCCCCGCGCGCTTCCATCCCGTGGTAAAGAAATGTCATCTGCCCAGCGTCCCTATCCTGCCCGAACCTGTCAATCGCGCTCAAACAAAGGGGCAGACAGGTTCCCCTGCCTGCCCCGCATCAGGTCAATTGATCAGAACGAGAAAGTCGCCCGCACGTTGAAGGCACGCGGTGCCCCCGGCGCAACCCACAGACGCGCATAGGAGGCGGTGTAGAACTGCTTGTCGAACAGGTTGGTGACGTCCGCCGTCAACTTGACCCCATCGGACGGTTCAAAGCTGGCCATCAGACGGGCCACGACATAGCCCGGCAGTTCAAAGGTCGAACCGGTCTCACCCAGCCGCTTGCCCACATAGTTGATCCCGCCGCCCAGCGTGAAACGCCGCTCGCCGATCATGAAGCCTTTGCTGGCAATGAGGTTCGCCGCGTGCGCCGGAATGTTGATCAGTCGGTCACCGGGATTGATCGTCAGACCGAAATCCTTGTCGCCTGCCTGCGTGGTCCAGTTGGCATCAAGATAGGCGTAAGTGGCGATGACCATGATGTCGCCGGGCAGATTGGCGTTGAAATCCAGTTCAATCCCGCGAGACCGCGCAGCCCCACCGGCAATCGAGAACCCGGCGTTGGCCGGATTGGGATCGGCGGTCAGAATGTTGTTCTTGGTCATCGTGAAGGCTGCGATAGACCCGCTGATCGGGCCGCCCGGCTCACCCAGACGCAGGCCCACTTCGTAGGACTTGCTCAATTCAGCCGGGAAGGGATTGCTGGCAGCATCCACGCCGCTGTTGGGGCGATACCCCTCGCCGTAACCGCCGAAGATCGAAAGATCATCGTTGATTTCAAACAGCACGCCGCCCGTTGGGCTGAACTGCTTCTGTTTGACAATGGTGGTGCGGTTGTTGGCGCGGTTCAGCACCGTCTGGTTGAAGTTGTCATAGCGCCCGCCAACACGCAGCTTCAGCCGGTCGGTAAGGTCAATCTGATCCTGGAAATAGATGCCCCAAGCCTTTTGCGTTTCAAAGGTGTTGGTCAACGGGGCAGCGCCCAAAGCGAGGGTCTGGCCATAAACCGGGTTGAAGATATCGACGGCATAGTTTGCTGCCGTTATCGGTGCGCCAGTCGTGTAGTTTACCGGACGGCCACGAAGCTGCAGCAGGTCGATCCGGAACCGGTCCCAGTCTGCCCCAACCAGCACGTGGTGCTTGATCCCACCAGTATAGAGGTTCCCCGAAATTTCGCCGCGCACGACCAGATTGTCGGTGCTGTAATCGCGTGAGCGGCGCTGGCGGGCAAGGAAGTTACCCGGCTTGCCCAGCGTCTGGCGGCGGTTGGTGCCGATCGGATCAAGTTCGGGTTCGCTCGAAAAGCCTTTGAACTCGGTCTCGCGATAGCTGAGGCCCGCCAGGAAGTACCAGTTTCCGCCCAGCTTTTGCTGGAACTGCACCTGATGGCCCAGCACATTCACTTCCATGCGCCCGTCACCCGGCTCGCCAAAGAAAGTCGACCGGTCAACCACGCCAAGTTGGCCGTTCACCGCAATCGTGCCACGGTCAAAGGGCACGCGATTGTTCATGAACTCCAGCTCGTAGGAGATGCTGGTGTCCTTGCTCGGCGTGAACACGATGGAAGGATTGGCGGTGTACAGCGTCTGCCGCACCACATCGCGGAAGCTGTCGCCATCTTGCGCTGCCCCGTTCACACGGATCGCCACGGTATCGCTGAGGGAAAGGTTATAGTCGGCTTCTACGCGGAAGGTGTTCCAGCTGCCGCCCTGCACCGCAAAGCTGCCGAAAGTCTCACCGACCTTGGCCTTCTTCGTGATGATGCTGATCGTGCCGCCCGGCTCACCCCGGCCAAAGACTGCGCCGTTCGGGCCTTTGAGGATTTCGATCTTTTCGATGTTGGATGCATCGCGCGGGCCGCCATAGCCGCGACCGGCATTGAAACCATTGACCAGCACGCCGCCGGCAAAGTTTTCGTCCCCGGCAAAGCCGCGAATGGCAAAGCCATCAAACAGACCGCCGAAATTGTTCTGACGGGCGACGCCGCTGGAAAGATCAAGCGCGGTATCGAGCCGGGTGATGTTGAGGTTCTGCAGCGTCTTGGCATCGATGACCGACACGCTCTGCGGGATCGCCGAAAGCGGCACATCGCCGCGATACTGCTGGCGCTGACCGACGACGACCATTTCTTCTGCCGTCTGCGCTTCATCACCATCAGCCGCAGCGCTTTGCGCCAAGGCTGCCATCGGCATCGTTCCCATCGCTACGCCGATTGCCAGCGCGGCTTTCATTGCGGACATTTTGATCATCGCCACTTTACCCCTGTTCGTGATGCGTTTCATCGATCCCGCCTGCGCCATGTAACATTATCACATCGCCATCAAGCGAAACCAGCGTCTGAGCCGTCCTGCGTCTTTTTTGTTATGGGTTGAGCCTATGCTTCGAAAAGCGAATCTTGCGTTGAAAGGGCAAGCGTGGACGAACGATTATTGTGAAATGGATATGACACCGGCAAGTTTGTGCCGTTGGACCCGGATCAGCCACAAAAGCCCTTGGGCAAAGGCGCGATGATCAGCGGTGTATCCTGCTCGCAACCTGGAAAAAGACCGCCCTCAAAACAGGACCTGCGCTTTGGTTTCCCGCGCCACTGTTCGTTGTTATCGTGAGAAGCGATTTTTATAACCGTTATTATCCACTAGGTCGATTATTAAACGCGCGCTACACCATGGGCATAGGCAAACTGGAGAGCCAAAATGGACATGAAGACCGGTGAAATGCAGGGCAACTGCCCGTTCCACGCCGCCGATGGTGGCGTGCGTGCGCTGCTGGGCCGCACCAACCGCGATTGGTGGCCCGACGCACTGCAGCTCGACATTCTGACACAGAACGGCACCTCGCCCGATCCGATGGGCGCAGACTTCAACTATGCTGAAGCGTTCAACACGCTGGATTACAACGCGCTCAAAGCCGATCTGCGCGCATTGATGACGGATTCGCAAAGCTGGTGGCCCGCCGATTACGGTCACTATGGTCCGTTCTTCATCCGCATGGCCTGGCACTCTGCCGGAACCTATCGCACGGCCGATGGTCGCGGTGGATCGAGCAGCGGGCAGCAGCGCTTTGCACCGCTCAACTCCTGGCCAGACAACGGCAATCTGGACAAGGCGCGCCGCCTGCTCTGGCCGATCAAGCGCAAGTACGGCAAGTACATCAGCTGGGCAGACCTGTTCATCCTGACCGGCAATGTCGCCATCGAAAGCATGGGCGGCCCGGTGTTCGGCTTTGGCGGCGGGCGTGCCGATACGTTCGAGCCTGAGCGCGATGTCTATTGGGGCACCGAAGCCGCATGGGTCGATACCGGCGCGGAAACGCGTATCCAGCCCGACAAGGGCTTGGAGCTTGAGAACCCGCTGGCGGCGATCCAGATGGGCCTGATTTACGTGAACCCCGAAGGCCCCGGCGGCGTGCCCGATCCGCTGCAATCAGCGCGCGACATGCGCGTGACGTTCGAACGCATGGGCATGAATGACGAGGAAACCGTGGCGCTGACCGCTGGCGGACACGCTTTCGGCAAGGCGCATGGCGCCGTGCCTGCCGATCAGTTGAGCGGCGCGCCGGAATCCGAAGCGATGGAACTGATGGGCTTTGGCTGGGCCACTGATGCCGAACAGATCGAAAAAGGCCACATCACCACTTCGGGCATCGAAGGCGCATGGACGCCCAACCCCACGCAATGGGGCGGCGATTACTTCCGGCTGCTGTTCCAGTATGACTTCGAGCTGGTCCGCAGCCCGGCGGGTGCCCACCAGTGGCAGCCGATCAATCCCGATCCAGCAGACATGGCACCCGATGCCCGCGATCCGTCCAAGCGCGTGCCGACGATGATGACCACCGCCGACATGGCACTGAAGATGGACCCCGATTATCGCAGGATATCTGAACGCTTCCGCGATGATCAGGCTGCGCTCGACGATGCCTTTGCGCGCGCGTGGTTCAAGCTGTGCCACCGCGACATGGGACCAAAGGCGCGCTACCTTGGCCCGGAAGTTCCGGCCGAAGACCTGATCTGGCAGGACCCGGTTCCGGCCGGTACAATGCCTTCGGACGCAGCCGTCGAAGCCTTCAAGGCTGCGATCCTGAACAGCGGCTTGTCCGTGGCCGAACTGGTCAAAGCCGCATGGGCCTCTGCCTCAACCTATCGCCGCACCGACCATCGCGGCGGAGCCAACGGCGCACGCATCCGGCTTGCTCCGCAAAAGGACTGGGCGGTCAACGATCCCGAAGAACTGGCGCGCTTGTTATCCGTGATCGAAGGGCTTCGCGGCGATCTGTCGATGGCCGATGCCATCGTGCTGGCGGGCACCGCTGCGATTGAGAAGGCCGCGCGCGATGCAGGCTTTGATGTGACCGTGCCCTTCACCGGCGGACGCGGCGATGCTACGGATGCGCAGACCGATGCGGACAGCTTTGCCGTGCTGGAACCGCGCGCCGATGCCTTCCGCAATTACCTCGCCACGCGGCAGACGGTGAAGACCGAAGAACTGATGCTGGATCGGGCGCACCTGCTGGGCCTGTCGATCCCGCAGATGGCCGTGCTTGTGGGCGGCTTGCGCGTGCTGGGCGCAACCGCTGGCAACACCGATCTTGGCGTGCTGACCGACAGGCCGGGGCTGCTGACCAACGACTTCTTCGTCAACCTGCTCGACATGGGCACGAAGTGGAAGACCGTGGACACCAGTGGCGACGAGGAATTCGTCGGCACGGACCGTGCTTCGGGCACCCCCCGCTGGCGTGCGACCCGGACCGACCTCGTGTTCGGCTCAAACTCGCAACTGCGCGCAGTCTCGGAAGTCTACGCCGAAATCGGCAATGAGGCGAAATTCGTGTCCGATTTCATCGCCGCATGGACCAAGGTCATGAACGCAGACCGGTTCGACCTTGCCTGAGACGTAATCTGAATGCTCCAGCCCCGGGGTGACAATCCCGGGGTTGGCTATTCCGAAGTGGCTGCGGCTGACGCCGCGTGTGGCGCTTCATATGTCGCCCAATTGCTGCCCGCCGATGGAACGGGCGGCTGACCAGCAGGACCGACGGGATCAAGCACGCCATTCTCCGGCTTCACCCGCAACTGGTGCAGATGCACTTTGGCGATCATGTTGGCCGAGATCGGCGCGGTGATGAACAGGAACAGCGATATCAGCAGTTCATGCAGCGCCCACGTGCCTTCGGCCAGATGAAAGAACAGGATCGACCCCACCAGCATCCCGCCAAGACCCAGCGTCGTTGCCTTGGTCGGCCCGTGCAGGCGCTCCATCAGCGTGGGCAATCTGACCATGCCCCAACTGCCGATCAGCGCGAAAGTGGCCCCGATCACGATCATTGCGCTGATGGCCAAATCGGCAAGGGAATTGAGCACACTCATTCCACAATGTCCCCGCGCAGCAGGAACTTGCAGTAAGCGACCGTGCTGATGAAGCCCACCATGGCCAGGATCAGCGCCGCCTCGTAATAAGTGCCGCGTGCGGTGGCGATGCCGATCAGGACGATCACGGCGATCACGTTGATGACCATCGTGTCGAGCGCCACGATCCGGTCGCCAATGGTCGGCCCCTTCAGCAATCGCCACACGTTGCAGCACAAGGCCAGCGCCAGACAGACGAAGGCATAGCCAACAGCATATTCGATCATTTGAAGACCCCTTTCAGGCGGGCTTCATATCGCGACTTGATCCGCGCAATCTCGCTTGCGGGATCGGGCGCGTGAAGGGCGTGGACCAGCAGGAAATTGCCGCACGATGAGACGTCTGCCGATACTGTGCCCGGCGTCAGGCTGATGGTCCCGGCCAGCACGGTGATGGCCTCGGGCGTATCCAGCTCCAGCGGGATGGTCAGCCACGCAGGCCGCAGATCGCGATTGCGGCGGAACAGGATAATCGCGGCCACTTCGAAGTTGGCCACGATAATGTCCCACAGGACCAGCGCGATGAAGGCAAGCCCAGCGCTATAATTGACCGAGGGCCGACCCGGCCAAAACGGCGCGGTAAACAGCGGCAGCAGAATGCCGATCACGATGCCCATCAGCAATCCGCCTGCGGTAATCGCATTGGCCATCAGCAGCCAGACGATGACCAGCAGGACCGACAGGCCGGGATGCGGGATCAGGCGGCGCATGTCAGCGTCCTCCCAGAACGGCGCGGGCGGTGGCGGCACGATCAAGCACCTGCTCTGCTGCTGCCGTGCCATAATCGGTAACCGGCCCCGCTCCGGCAGACAGGCCAGCAAGCAGCGCCAACGCCATGATCGGCGCGGTCAGATCGGCGCTCGAAACAGGCGGCGGCTGGTAACCGGCAGAAGCCTCTGCTTCCTTCCAGAAAATCGCGCTACCCGTGCGGGCAAAGCCGATCACACCGATCAGGGTCGTGCCCAAAATCGCACCCCATGCCCAACCCCAGCCCGCCACATCGGTGACAGAGCGCAGGATCAACAGCTTGCCAATAAAGCCCGACAGCGGCGGCAAGCCCGTCGCCGCGATGGCCGCACCCATGAACAGCAGGGCAAGCAATTGCCTTTGCTGGAACATGGGCCCGGGCACGGCCCGGTCCGCATAGCTCGCGCGGCGGCGGGCCACGATATCGGCCACCAGAAACAGCGCCGCCCCGGCAAAGGTCGAATGGACGAGGTAATAAATTGCAGCGCCCAGCGTGTCCTGCTGCCATCCGGCCACGGCGATCATCAGGGTGCCGGTGGACCCGATCACGGCATATGCCGCCTGTTCCGACAGTTCGCGGGCCACGAACACCCCGGCAAAGCCCACAATGGCGGTCACTATCGCGGCAGGCAGCAGATAGGGCGCAGGCACCCACGCCGCAGCGCCTGCGTCATCGCCAAAGACTTGCGGGATCACGCGGATCATAGCATAGACGCCCACTTTGGTCATGATCGCAAACAGCGCCGCAACCGCTGGCGAGGAAACCGCATACGTGCGCGGCAACCAAAGGTGCAGCGGCACAATCGCCGCTTTCAGCGCAAAGACACTGGACAGCAGCAGCGCCGCAACGCGCAACAGACTCTGATCATCGGGCGCAATCGCTGCCACCCGCAGGCCCATGTCCGCCATGTTGAGCGTGCCCGTCAACGCATAGAGCAGGCCGAGCGCAATCAGGAACAGCGAAGAGCCGACGATATTGACGATCACATACTGCACACCCGCCTTCAGCCGCGCAGGCCCCTGCCCGTGCAGCATCAGACCATAAGAGGCGATCAGCAGCACTTCGAAAAACACGAAGAGGTTGAACAAGTCGCCGGTCAGGAATGCGCCGTTCAGGCCCATCATCTGAAACTGGAACAGCGAGTGAAAGTGCCAGCCCTTGCGGTCGGCCCGCGTGATAACTGCGTGGGTTAGGGCAATCAGCGACAGACTGGCCGCCAAAGTCAGCATGATGGCCGAAAGCCGGTCAACCACCAGCACAATGCCGAACGGCGCAGGCCATTCACCCAATTCATATGTGCGGATCGTGCCGTCCCCGGCAGCAACGAGCAGAATTAACGCCGCAGCCAGCATTGCCAGACAGGACGCAAAACCGATGCCGACGCCCAGCCACCGCCTTCGGCGCATGACCAGCAGCGCAATCGGTGCCGCTAGTGCGGGGATCACGATGGGCGCGATGGCCAGGTGCGATGCAGCACTCATCCGTGCGGCTCTGCGGTCACGTCTGAGCAATCATCCTGATCGCCAGCACATTCGTTGCCATCAACCTGATCGCTGCCGGTTTCCAGAAAGCTGCGCAGAGAGAGCACCACTGCCAGCGCCGTCATCCCGAAAGTGATCACGATGGCCGTCAGGACAAGCGCCTGCGGCAAAGGATCGGCATAGTCGGTAACACCCTTTTGCAGGATTGGCGGACGATCAATCGTCAAGCGCCCGGACGCAAAGAGGAACAGGTTCACCGCATAGGAAAACAGCGTAAGCCCCAGTACAACCTGAAACGTCCGCGCCCGCAGCGAAAGATAGATGCCGCCCGCCACCAAAACGCCAATGGCGCTGGCGACCAGAAATTCGAGGGTCATTGGCCCTCCTCCTGCTGCGCGGCAAGGCTGGCAGCATGGGCGCGCGCAGCCCGTTGGGCAATCTGGCTAAGCTGCGCCAGCGCCATCATGACCGCACCAAACACCACCGCCAGCACGCCGATGTCAAACAGCATGGCAGTTGCCAGTTCCACCTCGCCCACAAGCGGAATATCGAAATAGCCGAACGCACTGGTCAGGAAATTGGCACCGAACACCAGTGATCCCAGCCCCGTTGCCAGCGCCACCAGAACCCCGGACCCGATCAGCAAATGCTCCCCCACCTTGCGGCGCGCATCGGTCCAGTCAAAGCCTGAGGCCAGATATTGCAGCAGGAACGCAATCGCGATCACCAGTGCCGCGATGAAGCCGCCGCCAGGCTCGTTATGGCCGCGCAGGAAGATGTAGATCCCCACCGCCAGCACCAGCGGCAGCAGGATGCGCGTGGCCATTACGAACATCACCGGGTGGCGTTCGGGCGAATGCGGCATGTCCTCCTGCCACGTTCCCAGCCGCGCCCCGGCTGCACCCCGCGTTGCCGTATCGAGCAGGGCATAGATGGCAAGGCCCGCAATCCCCAGCACGATAATCTCGCCAAGCGTGTCAAAGCCGCGGAAATCGACCAGCGTGACGTTGACGATATTGGTCCCGCCTCCGCCGGTGTAGCTGTTGGCGATGTGATAGGCCGATATCGGATCATTGGCATTGCGCGTCAGCATCGCCCAGGCCGCGCCGCCCACGCCCAATCCACCTGCCAACGCCAGCATGCCATCGCGCAAACGCCTGCCCTTGCTCGACAATTGCGGCGGCGTCTTGGGCAGGAGGTTCAGCGCCAGCAACAGCAGCAGGATCGTGACCACCTCGACCGAAATCTGCGTCAAAGCCAGATCGGGGGCCGAAAGGTGGACGAACGCCAAAGCGATGACCAAGCCGATCACGCTGACATAGACCAGCACCAGAAACCGCTGGCGCTGGGCCAGCACCACCGCAATCGTGGCCGCGATCAGCAGCCCCCAAGCGATCACTGCCACCACCGAAGCGGGTTGGCCGACGCGCGGACCGGTCAGGCTTCCGCCACCGTCCATTGCTCCTTCGATAAACAGCGCAACAACCACCGCGAAGGCGGCAAGCAACATGCGTTGCAGCGATGGCCTGTGCAGCGCCACGATCAACTTGCGCACACGCTTGTCGGCAAACGCCATCACGCGTTCGAACAGGACCTTGGCATCAAGGTGGCGCACGCTCTGATAAGCGCGCAGCAGCGGTGCGTGTTGCCACAGCAGCAGTGTGCCGGCCACTACAGCAGCCACGCTCATTCCCAGCGCCGGGTTGATCCCATGCCACAACGCCAGCCCCAGCGGCGGTGCCACCTCGCCCAGCACCGCACCTGCCGCAGCGGAAACGAGCGGCCCTGCCAGCGCCATCGGGATCAGGCCCAGCAGCACCGCCAGCACCACCAGAAACGCTGGCGATGCCCACATGCCCGCCCCCGGATCATGCGCTTTGGCATGAACCTGCACATCGCGCGGCTCGCCGAAGAACAGGTGAATCGCAAACCGCAGCGAATAGGCGACCGACAAGGTGGCCGCCACCGTTGCTACCAACGGCACCAGCCATGGCAGCCCGAACAGGGCGATATGCAGCGTTTCGTCCAGCATCATCTCTTTCGAAATGAAGCCCCCAAAGGGCGGAAGTCCTGCCATCGACGCTGCGGCCAAGGTGGCAACCAGCGCCGTGATCGGCATGGCTTTGACAAGCCCGCCCAACTTGCGGATATCGCGCGTGCCCGTTTCGTGATCGACAATCCCCGCCGACATGAACAGCGCCGCCTTGAACGCGGCGTGATTGATGATGTGCAGCACCGCGCCGACAGCCGCCAGCTTGATCGAAAAGCCCAGCAGCATCACCAGCAGGCCCAGCTGGCTGATCGTGGAATAGGCCAGAATGCTCTTCAGATCATGCCGGAACAATGCCACCCAAGCGCCGAACAACATGGTGATAAGCCCAGTCCCGCTGACGATGATGGTATATAGCTCGGTCCCCGAAAGCACCGGCCACAGCCGCGCCAGCAGGAACACGCCCGCCTTCACCATCGTGGCCGAATGCAGATAAGCACTCACCGGCGTTGGCGCAGCCATCGCGTGCGGCAACCAGAAATGGAACGGAAACTGCGCCGACTTGGTGAAGCAGCCAATCAGAATCAGGATCAGCATCACCGGATAAAGCGCTGACGCCTGCACAAGATCACCGCGCTGCAAAATGGTCATCAGATCAAACGATCCGGCCAGCGTGCCCAGCAGCACCATGCCCGCAATCAGCACCAGCCCGCCGCCGCCCGTCACCGCCAGCGCCATGCGCGCGCCCTGCCGCGCCTCGGCCTTGTGCTTCCAAAAGCCGATCAGCAGGAACGATGACAGACTGGTCAGTTCCCAGAACACCAGCAGAAGCAGGATGTTGCCGGAAATGACAATGCCCAGCATCGCCCCCTGAAACAGCATCAGGCTGGCAAAGAACCGCCCCGTCGCCTCGGTCGGGGCAAGGTAAAAGTGCCCGAAGATTACCACCAGCAAACCGATGCCAAGGATCATCAGGGCAAACAGCAGCCCCAGCGGATCGAGCATCAGCGCAAAATCAAGCCCTAGCGCAGGCACCCAAGGTGCCGATACCGCCAACACCTCGCCATCAAGCACGCGCCCGGCCAAGACCAGCACGATAACAAGCCCGACTGCACTGCCCGCAGCAGCCAGACCGCTATGCCAAGCCAAACCCTTTGCACTGACCATTGCGATCAGCAAAGCGGCAAAGAAAGGGAGCAACACAAGCAGATAAAGGGTCAGTTGGAGTGCCATTGTCTGGCCCTGATGCTCCTGCGCTTTAAATTATGGAGTTTGCGTGGCTGTCCCCGTCAAAGCCTGTCCTAGACGTTGCAGACAAAGGAAAACAAGGAAAACCGGCCCAACAGCCGCGCCTTCCTAACATGAATTGCCAGAAAGCTTGTCCCACGGGCGTATTGCCAAGACCGAATTGTTCAGGCTCACTCCCCGAAATAAAAACACAGGGAGGGCGATTCGATGGCAGCAGCTGGCCTGTCCACAGCAGCACGTGGCGCAACACCTGTCGCCAGCGTAAACCCCGTTCGCACGCGCGCCGATTGGGCAGCGATGCGGGCCGCCGTGCTTGAAAACCCCGGAGCGTTCCACGCGAACATCGCGGCAGAGCGCATACACTGGTTCGTCGCCGACCAAGGCACGGCAGGCGCATGGCTGACCCGCGATAGTGCTGGCACATGGTCCGGCTGGGATGCCATAACCGGCGCGCCCGTTACCGCCGATGTCCCGGCAGACTTCGCACCGTGGACCACTGCGTTTGACGCCTCCAACCCGCCGCACTGGCGCTGGTTCACCGGCGGACGCACCAATGCCGCATTCAACGAGATCGACCGCCACGTGCTGGCCGGCCACGGCGATGAAGCCGCGCTGATCTTCGAGGGCGACCGCTGGGACATGGCGGCAGACGGCGGGCGCGGCGCGCCGGTCGATACCTTCTCCGTCTCGCGCAAGCGGATGCTGCTCGAAGTCGCCAAGTGCGCCGTCGCGCTCGAAGGCCTTGGCCTCAAGGCAGGTGATCGCATCGCGCTGAACATGCCAAGCATCGTGCCGCAGATTTTCTGGTCCGAAGCGGCCAAGCGCCTTGGCATTGTCTACACGGCGGTGTTCGGGGGCTTCAGCGACAAGACGCTGTCAGACCGCATTGCCGACGCTGGCGCGCGCGTGATCGTCACGTCAGATGGTAGCTACCGCAGCGCGCAAGTCGCCGCGTTCAAGACCGCCTACACCGATCCCGCGCTCGACAACTATGTGCCGGTCTCCACCGCGCTAACCGTATTGGCCGGAATCGACTTGGGGCTTGATCCCGCCGATGCTGCCGTAATCAACGAAACCGTGGCCGAAACGCTGGCGGGTGAAGTCACCGTCGAACGCTCCGATGTGATGCGCGGCGTGGGCCGTGCGCTGATCAAACTGGGCGAAGCGGGCCGTATCGCATCCAGTGATGCCGCGCGGGTGCGCCTTGCCATCGCCTCCAGCCTCGTCACCCTTCCGCCGCGCGTCGATACCGTAATCGTGGTGCGCCACACCGCGCAGCCCGATATCGTGTGGCGCGAAGAGCGCGACCGCTGGAGCCACGAGCTCACCGATGCGGCGCTGGAAACGATCCTCGCCAAGGCCGATGTGGCCAGCGAAGCAGCTCTGCTGGCGCTGCCGGACGCCGATTTCGTGCGCGCCATCTGGGCTTCATCAAAGCCGCTGCCGGTCGATTCCGATTATCCGCTGTTCTTCATCTACACCTCCGGCTCCACCGGCAAGCCGAAGGGCATTGTTCACGTCCACGGCGGCTATACCGCAGGCATCGCGCAATCGATGCAGGTCGCGTTCGATGCGCGGCCGGGCGACACGATCTTTGTCGTGGCCGATCCGGGCTGGATCACCGGGCAGAGCTATCAGATCTCCGCAGCACTGCTCTCGCGCGTCACCACGGTCGTGTTCGAAGGCTCCCCCGTATTCCCCCACGCGGGCCGCTTCGCTTCGATGATCGAGCGGCACAAGATCACGATCTTCAAGGCAGGCGTGACCTTCCTGAAATCGATCATGTCCGATCCCTCGAACCTCGCGGATGTTCAGCGCTACGACATGAGCAGCCTGCGCGTCGCCACATTCTGCGCCGAGCCGACCAGCCCCAGCGTGCAGGCCTTCGGCATGGAGCACGTGACCCCGCAATACATCAACAGCTACTGGGCGACCGAGCACGGCGGCATTGCCTGGACCCATTTCTACGGCAACGCCGATTTCCCCTTGAAGGCCGATGCCCACGCCTTCCCGCTGCCGTGGATTGTCGGCGAGGTCTGGGTGGAAGACGAGGATGCCACCCCCGGCACCGCGCAGTTTGCCCGCACCGGCAGCGAAGGCGTCACCTGGCGCCGCGCCGAGCCGGGCGAAAAGGGCGAAGTCGTCATCGCCGCCCCCTACCCCTATCTCGCGCGCACGATCTGGGGCGATGTCGAGAATTTCCGCGTCGAAAACGGCAGCGTGGTTGGCGGCTGGACGGGCGATGCCGGGCGCTGGGAAAGCGGCTATTGGGGCCGCTGGCAGGGCGCATGGGCCTATACGCAGGGCGATTTCGCCATTGCGCATGACGATGGCTCGTTCTCGTTCCATGGCCGCAGCGATGATGTGATCAACGTCTCGGGCCACCGCATGGGCACCGAGGAAATCGAAGGCGCAGTGCTGCGCGACAAGACGCTCGATCCGGATTCACCGGTCGGCAATGTGCTCGTCGTCGGCGCGCCGCACCGCGAAAAAGGGCTCACCCCCCTCGCCTTCGTGGTGCCCGTCGCTGGCCGCAAGCTCACCGAGGAGGACCGCCAGCGGCTGTTCAATCTCGTCCGCACCGAAAAGGGCGCAGTCGCGGTTCCGGCAGACTTTATCGAGGTCAGCCAGTTCCCCGAAACCCGCTCGGGCAAATACATGCGCCGCATGGTCCGCGCGCTGGTTGAGGGCGGCGAGCTGGGTGACGTTACTACCTTGCGCAACCCCGAAAGCCTTGTCGAACTAAAGACCGCGATTGACGCGTGGCAGCGCCAGCAGCGCCTCTCCGAAGAGCAATCGCTGTTCGAGCGCTACCGCTATTTCCTCATTCAATACAATGCGCTGGATTCCATTGGAGCCCCCGGCAAGCGCGTCGCAACCGTCACCGTCACCAACGCCCCGGTCAACGCGCTGAACGAACGCGCGATCGACGAACTGGTGATCGTGGTCGAGCATCTGGCGCGCAAGGACGATGTCGTCGCGGTGGTGTTCACCGGGCAAGGCACGTCATCCTTCGTCGCGGGCGCGGATATCCGGCAGATGCTGGAGGAAATCCATTCCCACGAAGAAGCGCTCGTCCTGCCCAACAACGCGCAGCTCGCGTTCCGCAAGATCGAAACGATGGGCAAGCCATGCATCGCGGCGGTGCAAGGCGTGGCACTCGGCGGCGGCATGGAATTCGCCCTCGCCTGCCACTACCGCGTGGCGGAGCCCACCGCGCGCTTCGGCCAGCCCGAAATCCGCCTGCGCCTGCTGCCCGGCTACGGCGGCACGCAGCGCCTGCCGCGCCTTCTGGCAGACCGGCACGGCGAAACTGGCTTGCGCGATGCACTCGACCTGATCCTTGGCGGACGCAGCATCGATGCCGCCGCTGCCGCCGATATCGGCCTCGTCGATGCGCTTGCCGATGGCAGCCACGATGCGCTCGCCGAGGCCCACGCGCTGGTGCGCGAGTGGGTGAAGCATGGCGAGGCCAGTACACTGGGCAAAGCCTTCGCCGCGCGCGAGGCCGCCACGCAGAGCTGGGAACAGCCCGCCACGGTCGATCTCGACAGCGTGATGCAGGACGATTTCCTCCAGCGCATTCTCCGCCAGCTAGATTGGGCCGGTCGCGGCAAGGCCGGTGAACGCGCGCTCGATGCGGTGCGCACGGGCCTGACGCAGGGCATGGCTGCAGGCCTCGCGCGCGAGGCAGCGCTGTTTGCCGAGGCGATCATCGATCCCGAAGGCGGCAAGACCGGCATCCGCCAGTTCTTGGACAAAGTCAGCCCGCCGCTTCCGGTGCGGCGCGACGGTCTGTGGATCGACAGCGAGCATGAGACGCGCGGAGCGGCCCTTGAGGCCAGCGGCGATCTGCTCCCGGTCGGCGCGCCGTTCTATCCCGGCGTCACCGCGATTCCGGAATGGCAGTACGCCTTCGGCATCGCGCGCGATCCCGATACGGGTGCGCCCCGGTTTGGCCAGCCCGCCACGCACGAACGCGAGTTGATCGTCAAAGTGCCCGAGCCTGCGCCCAACGAAGCGCTGCTCTACATGCTCACCAGCGAGGTCAACTTCAACGATATCTGGGGGCTGACGGGCATTCCGGTCTCGCCGTTCGATGCCCATGAAGAGGACGTCCAGATCACCGGTTCGGGCGGCATCGCGCTCGTCGCCGCGCTCGGCAGCGAGACCCGCGCCAATGGCCGCGTAAAGGTCGGCGATCTCGTCACGGTCTATTCGGGCACCAACGATCTGCTGTCCCCGCAAGTCGGCAACGATCCGATGTACGCGGGCTTCTCGATCCAGGGCTACGAGACGGAGACGGGCAGCCACGCGCAGTTCCTCACCGTGCAGGCCCCGCAGATGCACGCGGTGCCGCCGAACCTGACGCTGGAACAGGCGGGCAGCTACGTGCTCAATCTCGGCACGATCTCGCGCTGCCTGTTCACAACGCTGCAGATTGCCCCGGGCCGCACGCTGTTCGTCGAAGGCGCGGCCACTGGCACCGGGCTAGACGCACTGCGCTCCTCGGTGCGCACCGGCCTGCAAGTCACCGGCCTCGTCTCCAGCCCGGACCGCGCCGCGTTCATCACCGGCCAGCAAGGCGCCGTCGGCGCGATCAACCGCAAGGACCCGCGCTTCGCCGATCTCTACACCACGGTTCCCGAAGACGCCGCCGAGGCCCGCGCTTGGGAAGCCGCCGGCGCTCCGCTGATCGAAGAATACAAGACGCTCAACGGCGGCAAGCTGGCCGACTATGTCGTCAGCCACGCGGGCGAGACCGCCTTCCCGCGCAGCTTCCAGCTCCTCGCCGAAAACGGCACCTTGGCGTTCTATGGCGCGTCATCAGGCTATCACTTCAGCTTCATGGGCAAGTCCGGCGCGGCCAGCCCCGAAAAGATGCTGCGCCGCGCCGCGCTGCGCGGCGGCGAGGCGGTGCTGATCTACTACGGCCCCGGCTCCACCGACCTGCTCGACGACATGGGCCTAGAAATCATCGAAGCCGCCCGCCGCTTCAACGCGCGCAGCGTGGTCGCCACCACCACCGACGGCCAGCGCGAATTCCTACAATCGCTGGGCCTCGAAGACGCCATCGAGGGCATCGTCAGCCTTGAAGCGATCCGGCGGCGCGAGGGCGATAACTTCCTCTGGCCCGATACCATGCCGCGCCTTCCCGATGCCAAGGCCGATATCGAAGTCTTCAAGGCGGCGGTGCGCGACTATCAAGACCGCGTGATGAAGCCGTTCGGCGCAGCCGTCGGCAAAATCCTGCGCTCGCCCGACAATCCGCGCGGCAGCCCCGATCTCGTGTTCGAACGCATGGGGCAGGACACGCTCGGCGTCTCGACCTCGCTGGTGAAGCCGTTCACCGGCCGCGTCGTCTTCTCCGAAGACCTGACCGGCGGGCGCTTTACGTTCTATGCGCCGCAAGTCTGGACCCGCCAGCGCAAGATCCTCATGCCGACCGCCTCGATCCTAGGCACGCACTTGTGCAATGCCTATGAAGTTTCGCGCATGAACGACATGATCGCAGCGGGCCTGCTCGAAGTGACCGAGCCTGAGGTTGTGCCGTGGGAAGGCCTGCCAGAGGCGCATCAAGCGATGTGGGACAACCGCCATTCCGGCTCGACCTATGTCGTCAACCACGCCCTGCCCGCCATGGGCCTGCGCAGCCGCGATGCGCTGCTGGAAGCGTGGGCGGTGACACAGGAATCCGACACGTAAGTGCATGCTTGACAAAATGGCCCGGAAACGGCGAACATCAAAGAATTGATCGACCCGGCTCAAACATCGGGCGTCTGTTCACTTTGCTACAAAGCTGTCCTCCCCAGGCATAATATTGAAAAAGCGCGCAACATCGCTTGCAGCGCATGTGTGGGAGAGTGACATGGCCAAGGCAAAGACCAGCACAACTGTCGATTCCAAGCCCGGTGATTCGGCCATCAGCACCGCCACCGGCAGGCTGGCAGGCAAAATCGCGCTCGTAACCGGTGCGGCAGGCAATCTCGGCGGCTATATCGTGCGCCACTATCTGGCCGAAGGCGCAACCGTGGTGATGACCGGGCGCACCTCCGAACGGCTCGAAGCTGCCGCTGCCGCCATGCGCGAAGCCAGCGGCGTCGATGCCAGCCGCCTTGCCACCGTGGTGCTCGATGGCGGCGATCCGCAATCGGTGCGCGATGGTATTGCCGATGTGGCAAAGCGTTTCGGCAAGATCGATATCCTCGTCAACAACGCTGGCTCTGCCGGTCCCAAGCAGCCGATTGAGCAGCTTCCCTTCAGCGCCGATGAACTCGCCGCGCTGCAGAAAAAGGGCTCGACCGATACCGAAACCGTCGCCGATGCCATGCGCAACATCTTCGGCGTGGCATGGAACCTTGCCCGCACCGCGGCTGGCGTGATGGGCGAAGGCGGATCGATCATCAACGTCTCGACGATCTTCTCGCGCACCCCCTATTTCGCCCGCGCAGCCTATGTCGTGCCCAAGGCGGCGATGAATGCGTGGTCGCGCGAATTGTCGCTCGAACTTGGCCCCAAGGGCATCCGCGTCAATCTCGTCTTCCCCGGCCCGATTGAGAGCGAGCGTATCCGCACCGTATTTGCCACAATGGACAAGATGCGCGGTGATGAAGCGGGCACCACCGCCAATACCTTCTTCGACATGATGTCGCTCGAACGCAGCACCAGCGGTGCGCCTAAGGCCAAGACCTTCCCCGTACCCGATGACATCGCCAAGACCTGCGTGTTCCTCGGCAGCGATGAATCCGCCGCCTACAACGGCCACGATTTCGAAGTGACCCACGGCATGACCGTGCGCAAGGAAGAGCGTGCAACCTACCTCGCCCGCCCCACCATGCGGTCGATGGACGGCGCGGGCCTTGCCGTGCTGATCGCGGCGGGCGATGGCTGGGAAGAGGCGCTGGAAATCGCCAAGATCCAGATCGCCTGCGGGGCATCGGTGCTGCTCGGCCTGCCGCGTCAAGCCGATGTTGCCATCGCCCAAGCCCGAGCCAAGGCCGAAGCCATCGGCGATGCGCTCACTATCGTGCGTTTCAACCGCAGCGAACCTGCCACCATCGAAGCTGCGCTGGCGACTTATACCGAGAGCAACGCGCCCATCACCGGTGCGATCTTCTTGCCGGTCAACGGTCCGGGCGAATTCACCGGAAAACTGGTCGATGCCACCGACGAAGACATCGAAGCATTCATGGATGTCGAACTGGTCGGCGCGATGGCATTGGCCCGCACGCTCAGCCGCTACTGGAAGCGGCACGGCGCGCTGCTGCAGGCCCCGCGCTTCATCTTCATGTCCAACGCCAGCGACGGCAAGGACAACGTCTATGCCAACGTGCTGCGCGCCGCGATTGAACAACTGGTGCGCGTGTGGCGCGATGAATCCGAGATTGATGTGGCGCACGGGCGGCGCGGACAGGTGGAATGGGGCAACCAGATCGTCCGCTTCACCAATGCCGAAGCTGAAAACACCCGCTTTGCTGCAGGCCATGCTGCACGTGTGCTGATCAAGGAAAGCAAGATCGGCGAAGTCACCCTCTATGTGCCGCGCAACATTGGCGAGGCGACCGGTGCACGCAAGGCGATGGCGGGGTTCAGCGAGAACATCACCGGCCTGCATCTGGGCAAAGTCGCGCTGATCACCGGCGGTTCGGCAGGCATCGGCGGCCAGGTCGCGCGGCTGCTGGCCCTTGCCGGGGCCAAAGTGATGATGGTCGCCCGGCGCGAAAGCGAACTGGCCGTGGCGCGCGCGCGCATCGTCAGCGAACTGGAGGACATCGGCTTTGCCGGGGTCGAACGCCGCGTGCAGACCATGTCCGGCATGGACGTGAGCAACCTCGACAGCCTCAAGGCTGCCGTTGACGCCACGATGAAGGCCTTCGGCCGGATCGACTACCTGATCAACAACGCAGGCGTGGCGGGCGCTGAAGAGATGGTCGTCGACATGAGCGTGGATGCGTGGAACTACACGCTCGATGCCAACCTGATCTCCAACTTCGTGCTGATGCACCACGTCGTGCCGCTGATGAAGGCCCAAGGATCGGGCTATGTGCTCAACGTCTCGTCCTATTTCGGCGGGCAAAAGAACCTCGCCGTCGCCTATCCCAACCGCGCCGATTATGCCGTGTCCAAATCCGGCCAGCGCGCGATGGTGGAATCGATGTCCCGCTATCTGGGCCCCGAAGTGCAATTCAACGCTATCGCTCCCGGCCCCGTCGATGGCGACCGTCTGGCAGGCACAGGCGGCAAGCCCGGCCTGTTCGAACGGCGCGGCAAACTCATCCTGGCCAACAAGCGCCTCAACGCGGTCCACGCCGCCGCCGTCAAATCGCTGCGGCGCGGCGTACGGGTCGAGGCGCTACTCAGCCGCCTGTCGCGCAACGATACCGTGCGCATGTCGCACGATACCAACAACCCGCGCGAATTGCGTGAATTGGCCTTGGCCTGCGCGCGTGAGGGTGATGGCCTGTGCACCTGGGACCGCTATCTGATGACGCCCGATATCGCGGCAAAGCTGGTCTGCCGCTTGCGCAACGCGGGCTATTTCCTCGATTCCCCCGAATGGGCAGCGCGGCCCAATACGCCCGAAGACAACGGCAACTGGCTGCTCAAGACCCCGCCCGAAGACGCGCCGTTCCTCCCCGCCGAAAAGATTGCCAACGAGGCTGCGAAAGTGGGCACCGGCGTGCTCTCGCAACTGTTGCTGGGCAAGATGCCGACCGAGACCGACGTGGCGCAGGCCACCGTGTTCTTCCTTGCCGACCGCGCGGTCAGCGGCGAAACCTTCATGCCCTCAGGCGGCCTCAGCGTTGAACGCTCCACCACCGAGCGCGAACTGTTCGGCAGCCCCAAGCAGGAGCGGCTCGATCAGATGCGCGGGCGCACCGTGTGGATCATCGGCGAACACTTGACCGATTACCTTGCCGAAACCGCGCGCGAATTCATCAGCGAATGCCACGTGGCGCGCGTCGTCTTCATGACCAGCACCGAGGCCGGGTTTGCCGCGCTGAAGGAAGCGCTATCCGACATTGAAGGTGCACCACTGGAAATGGCGCTGCTCGATGGCGGTGTCGAAGCCGCAATGGACAGCGCGCTGGTGCAATGGGGCCACCCCACGACCATCGTCTCCACCCCGCTGCAGGCGCTGCCGACCAAGCTCTTTGCCACCGATGCCCTGCTGAGCCCTGAAGAGTTCCGCCAACTGGTCGCCGATAATCTCACCACGCACTTCCGCGTATCGCGCAAGGCCTCGCTCTATGACGATTGCCAGCTGGTGCTGGTCACCCCCGATGTGCCGATGGGCGACAAGAGCCCGGCCTTTGCGCTGGCCAACTTCATCAAGACCACGCTCCACGCCTTCACCGCCACCTTGGCGGTAGAGAACGAGCGGCTGGTCCACGGTGCCCCGGTCAACCAGATCAACCTCACCCGCCGCGTCCGGTCCGAAGAACCGCGCGACCTGGACGAGCATCTGGAAGAGGTGAAGCGCTTTGCCCGCGCGGTCCTGCTGGTCGGCACGCCGCTGCCTGATGCCGAAGATTCCCGCTATCGCGCGCGCATCTATCGCGGCATGTCGATGACAGTGTAGAGATGGGCACCTGATGGAATACCTCTCGTTCGAAAAGCCGATAGAGGCGCTGACCCGCAGCGCGGCCACCCTGCGTGAATCCGGCGGGAGCGAAGCCGAGGCGGCCATGCTGGATGAGCGGGCGCATCGCCAGCTTGGCGATATCTACGCCCGTCTCACCCCGTGGCAGCGCACGCAGGTGGCGCGGCACCCGGCGCGCCCGCACTTTGCGCACTATGTCGAAGGCCTGTTCGATCACTTCATGCCCTTGGGTGGAGACCGCACCTTTGGCAACGATCAGGCGATCATCGGCGGCTTTGCGCAAATGGGCGGACGCCGGGTCGTCGTCATCGGCCATGCCAAGGGCGAGGATACCGCATCGCGCCTTCGCCACAATTTCGGCATGGCCCGGCCCGAAGGCTATCGCAAGGCGATGCGGCTGATGGATCTGGCAGACCGCTTCGGCCTGCCGGTGATCACATTGGTCGATACGCCGGGCGCCTTCCCCGGCGTCGATGCCGAAGCGCGCGGGCAGGCCGAAGCCATCGCGCGCAGCACCGAAAAGTGCCTGTCGCTGGGCGTGCCGCTGATTGCGGTGATCGTGGGCGAAGGCGGTTCTGGCGGCGCAGTGGCGCTGGCGGCGGCCAACCGCGTGCTAATGCTCGAACACGCAGTCTATTCGGTCATCTCACCCGAAGGCTGCGCTTCGATCCTGTGGCGCGGTTCAGAACGTGCGCCCGATGCCGCCGAAGCGATGAAGATGACCGCCTCCGACCTGCTCCAACTCGGCGTCATCCACCGCATTGTTTACGAACCGGTCGGCGGCGCACACCGCAACCACGCCGAAACGATCCGCCGCCTCGGCACGGCGCTGCGCAGCGAACTGGACGATCTGGTCCCTCTCGGCGCTGACGAGTTGCGCAACGAACGCTGGAACTTCTTCATGCAGCTTGGCGAACTCTGAAGCGGCGATTTGCCCCTTCAGTTTCCCACCAGCACGAACGGTGCCCAGGTGGCAGGATGCGCCGCCCCGGCGAGCTTGCGGTCACGAATAATGGCAAGCTGGGCCCGCCGCAGCGCCTCGGCCTGAGACAATCCGCGCCCTGCCCCGTTCAGCGTATCGAGTGTCAGACGGCTGGCCACATCATCGCGCACCGGCCAGTGTGACAGCAGCAACGACCGTGCGCCCGCCGCGATGAACGACCGGGCCAGCCCTGAAAACGTCGGCGCGCTTTCCCCGTCTCCGGCACTGGTATCGCAGGCCGAAAGGATCACCCAATCGGCATCAAGCCGCAGCTTGGCAATTTCCGAAGCCGTCAGCAGCCCATCATCACCCTCGCTCGCCTGATCGGGCGGGGTCAGCACCAGCGCAGGCTCCACCAGATCGCGGAATGCCCCGCCCACCAGCCCATGGGTCGCAAAGGCAATCACGCTGGCCTGCTGCAGCGGCGCGGCCTTCACCGCCGTCTCCGTGGCATCCGTGCCAATCAGCAGCGCCGATTGCCCGGGAAAGGCGCTGGCCATGCTGCGCAATTCATCCGCCGCGCCGGGCAGGCTGGCCAGCTCGCGCAAGGCCCGGGTGCTGGTATCGCCCGAGCGAAGCAAGCTGGCATTGCGCGTGGCCAGTCGCACCGGTTCGCCCAGCACAGGCGCGCCGATGCCAGCAAAACTGCGCGCCTTTTTGCCACGTGGCCCCTCAGTCAGCGGCACCGCTGCAAGCGGGACCGACACTGCATGTGTCATGGCCAGCCAGCGCGTGCGCCGCAGCGCGTCTGCGGCATCATCATCCCCCTGCGGTGCCTGCGTGATCAGCGCCGAAAAAGGCAGCGCGGCAAGGCTCCCGGTTGCCAGAATGCGCAGATCAGACGCTGTATTCACCGCCTCGCGGATTGGCTGCGGAAACAGCGCCAGATACAATTCATACGCCGCCGAACGATCAAAGGCCGCTTTGCCATTGGTTTGAAGCCCGCTTTCAATCGATCCACGCAGGCGCTTTTGCAGATTGAGCAGCGGTCGTGGGGCAATGGCCGTGGTCGCCGCTACCGCCGTGTCCGGCGTCACCGCCAGCACCACCAGTCCCTCTTCGTCCTGACCATAAAGGATCAGCGCCTGCGCCTTGGCCAGGCCCGCTTGCGCGGCCGCAAGACTTGCCGGTTCCACCGCTGTCTGCACCGAATAACCGGGGATCAGCACCGCAAGCCGCGCGTCTTCCTCTCGCAACTTGGCATCAATGTCGGCAAGCTGGCGATTGATCTCGTCCGCGCCATCGCCCTTGCCCGCGGCCACTTGCGCATTGAGCGTGCGCCGCAACCGCGCGCCATCGGTGGCCAGCGCCTGATAGCGGCGGATCGCCTCGGTCGCCTCGGGGCTGTCCGCCGTGCGCAGCAGACCCAGGCTCGACATCGCGCTTTGCAAATCGCCCAGATTGGCAAGCTGCAACGCCTCAAACGCCTGCGCCGCATCGCCTGCCGCCATGGCGAGGCGAGCATGCTGCACAAACAGTCCATGATACTGCTCTGCCAGCCGCGATACTTCGGCACGCGGCGTGGCGCGATCCAGCAGCCGTGCCCGCGCTGGGGCCAGAATCGCGCGCGAACGCGCCATCGCGCCGGCATGATCGCCCTTTTCCGACGCGACAACTTCGGCAAAGATCAACCCGCCAAGCCGCCGGGCGTTTGAATCGAGCGCGCGGTCCTTGAAGGCCGCATTGGCATGGGAAAGCAGTGGCAAAGCCTCGTCAAACCGCCTGTCACCGATGTATTCGCGCGCAAGGTTCACTTCGGCAAAGATCACGTCAGGATGCTCGGGCGAAGTCGCACGCTCCCGGCCGATACGCAGCGCTTTCTCGCGCAGGACCAGCGATCCCGCCTTGTCGCCGCGCCACGCCGCCAGCCTTGCCAACTGGCCAATCGCGGTGGCGGCAATCGTGGGGTTGTTGCGGATGGTGCTCTTCTCAAAGATCTCCGCCGCCCGTTCATAAAACGGCAGTGCCTCCTCCTTGTGCCCCGAATTGTCGAGCGCAAAGCCAAGCGCGCTGAGCGAAAAGGCGATGTCCGGGTGTCCCTCCGGATAGGCCTTTGCCCGCAGATCTAGCGTCCGCCGGATCACCGGAATAGCTTGGCCATAAAGCCCTGAATCGTTGAGCGAAGCGCCCAGCTGGCTCAGCGCCGCCATGGTCACACGGTGGTCTTCGCCCAGCTTCGTTTCCGCCCACACCGCCGCCTCGCGCGCCGGGCCGATAGACGAGGCCGGATCGCCTGCCTGAATCAGCAGCGCCGCAAGGCTCAGCCCGAAGATGGCAGGTTGTTCCAGATCGTTGCCCGATTGCGTGGCATGCGCCCGCGCCAGCCGCAGCGCCTCGCGCACCCGCGGCATCGCTTGCAGCGGCTCTCCGCGCCGGAATTCAATCAGCGCAAGACCATAGAGCGCCGAGGCATATTCAATGCTTTCCTTGCCCGCCGTCTGCTCCGTCAGCGTCAGCGCGCGCAGCTTATAGCGCGTTGCCTCGTCCAGCTTGCCAAGCGAGGAATAGAGCGAGCCGATGTTGTTGACCAGTTCGGCCCGGTCCGGCGTCATCGGATACTGGCCCCGCTCCAGTTCGGCTTCAAGGCCATGATAGATGCCCAGCGCTTCATCGTATCGGTCCAGCCAGAACAGCGCATTGGCCCGGCTCGCCTCGGCATAGATCACGTCGAGCCTATCGATGCCCTTCGCCTTGCGCGCCCGCGCCAGCACCGCGTCGATCATCGCCAGCGCCTCGGCCGGTTTGCCCGCCGTATCAGCCGATTTCAGCGCCTTGACCTCATCTGCCAAACTGGGAACGCCTGCCACCGGCTTTTCCGGTTCGGCGGCAAGACAGGCGTTTGGCATAAGTGCCAAAACCGCCGCTGCCCAGATGATCTTCGACATATCCCCTTGCCCCCGTCTGATCCACACCCCCGGAAGCCCCATACCTGAAACGTTTTGCAAGCTTAGGCCAGAGTCTTTGCGGCCATTGTTTTGCCAGCCGCAATGCCTTGCTACAGCAACCATTTCCAGCCAGAGTCAGGCTGCAACCGGCATGCCGTCGGCAATCACGGAGCACTATCGCGATGGCAGATACCACGCCTCCTGCAACAGCGAGGAAACCCCGCCGCGCCGCAACCCCGCGCAAGGCAGAAAGCAAGGCCCGCCTTGAAGTGCGCAATGCGCGCATTGCCGATGTGCGCGGCATCAGTTCGCTGGTGCGCCGGGCCTATGGCGATGGACAGACTTATACCTCCGGGCAAATCTCTGGCCAGATCAACAACTTCACGGCAGGCTGCTTCGTGGCCGTGCTCGATGGCCAGATCGTCGGCTATTGCGCCACCTTGCAGATCGCAGGCGAAGTGGCCCTGTCACCCCACACCTGGGACGAGATCACCGGCAACGGCTTTGGCGCGCGCCATGATCCGACCGGCGATTGGCTCTATGGGTATGAAATGGTTGTCGATCCTTCGGTGCGCGGGGCGCGCATCGGCCGCCGCCTCTATGAAGAACGCCGCGCCCTTGCCGAAGAGCGGGACCTGACGGGGATCACTTTCGGAGGCCGCATGCCGGGGCTTTCACGGCTGCGGCGCAAGGCGCCTGATGTGCAGGCCTATCTTGATGAAGTGGTGGCCAGCAAGCGCCACGATCCGGTGATCCGCTTCCAGCTGGCCAATGGCTTCCAGCCCATCGGCCTGCTCCCGCACTATCTGCCCGAGGATGCTGCATCGCTGGGCTATGCGGTGCACATGGTCTGGCGCAACCCCTATGTTGACCGCGACCAGCCGGTAAAGCTGCGCGTGCCGCGTGGGGTGGAAAGCGTGCGCCTTGCCACCTGCCAGCTTCAGGCGCGGGCGGTGAAAAGCTATGATGAGTTCATGCAGAATATTGAATATTTCGTCGATGTTGCATCGAGTTACGAGGCAGACTTCATAGTCTTTCCCGAGATGTTCACGCTCCAGTTGCTGTCCTTCGAAGCGCGCCAGCTGTCCCCGGCCGAGGCTATCGAAGCGCTCAGCCGCTATACGCCCAAGATCCGGCAGGCGCTGTCAGACCTTGCGATGCGTTTCAACATCAACATCATCGGCGGATCGCACCCGACGCGGATGGACGATGGGGACATTCACAACGTGGCGATGGTGTGCCTGCGCGATGGTTCGATCCACGAACAGGAGAAAATCCACCCCACCCCGGACGAGCGCTATTGGTGGAACGTCAAAGGCGGAGACCGCATCGACGTGATCCCGACCGACTGCGGCCCCATCGGCGTACTCATCTGTTATGACAGCGAATTTCCCGAACTGGCGCGTCGTCTGGTCGATGAAGGCGCGCGCATCATCTTCACCCCGTTCTGCACCGACAGCCGTCAGGGCTACTTGCGTGTGCGCTATTGCTGCCAGGCGCGGGCCATTGAAAACCAGTGCTTTGTGGTGATGAGCGGCAACGTGGGCAATCTGCCCAACGTGCACAATATGGACATCCAATACGCCCAAAGCTGCATCCTCACCCCGTGTGATTTCCCCTTCGCCCGCGATGGCATCGCCGCCGAAGCCAGCGAGAACGTGGAGACGCTCACGGTGTGCGATGTCAACCTTGCTGACCTCGCGTGGGCGCGCGCTGAAGGATCGGTGCGCAATCTGGCGGATCGGCGGTTCGACCTCTATCGGATCGAATGGGAGGACCCGAAAAAGCGCCGCCACGCCGCTCGCCCCGCCCCCATCGGCAGGCCCCTGCCCGCTGGTGGATGAAGCTGCAATCTGCAGTCACGGCATAACCGCTTTGGCACCGATTTAAGCTGCAAAAACGGTCGTTTGGTGCAGTTAGGTGCAGCTAGGTGCATCTAGGTGCTGTTCAGAAATCGCGCCTGTTGGCACGATGATGCCCCGGCACCATGGCCAGTATCGAGGCGCGCGTGGCGCAATGGCTTGTCCAGCACGCCCGCCTGCTCTTCTGGCTGAGCCTTGCCATTGCCACGGTGGCAACCGTCGGCGAACCTTAACCCAAGGTAAAGCCGGTAACTACCAATAAACCATATAGCCGGATTATCTAAAACATCAGCGGGCCAGCTTAAATCTCCAACGCGCCACAGGAGATCAAAGTTGCCCCAAGTTCTTGCCCTCGGCCCATCGGCGAACATTCAGAATTGCTCCGATCTTCATCAGCAAATGATGGAGATGCTTGGAGCAAACGATGTGGTGACGCTTGATGCGTCAGCGCTTGAGGCGATCGATCTGACATTTCTGCAACTGGTCCATGCGCTGCGCACCGATGCCGCGGCGCAGGGCAAGCAGGTTGCCTTGTCAGCGCCAGCCAATCCGCACCTGTCCGCCATTCTGACGCGCGCCGGCTTTGCTCCGGGCGCTTCGCCATCTGACGATGATTTCTGGTTCCAAGGAGTGCTCCCCCAGTGACGGCTTCCATCCTTACCGTTGATGATTCCGCCAGTTTGCGGATGGCCATCAAGATTGCGTTGTCCGGAGCGGGTTACGCCGTGACCGAGGCCGTGGACGGGCTCGACGGGCTGAACAAGGCCCGTGCCGCCAAGTTCGACATGATCATCGCCGATCTCAACATGCCCAACATGAACGGGCTGGAGATGATCCGCGAGATCCGCAAGCTGCCCGTGCAGCTGGGCACGCCAATCGTGTTCCTGACCACGGAATCAGACGAAAGCATGAAGCAGGAGGCCCGCGCCGCCGGGGCGACCGGGTGGCTGGTCAAGCCCTTCGTACCCGATCAGCTGCTGCGCATCGCCGCCAAGGTGCTGGGCCGATGAGCGTTGGTGATCCGATTGCCGCCTTCCGGCTGGAGGCGGCCGATTTGCTGGCTGTCACGGAACAGGCGCTGCTTGATCTCACCCATGATCTGGGCAGCCGCGAGCTGATCGACACGGTGTTTCGCGGGCTGCACACGCTGAAGGGTTCGGGCGCGATGTTCGGCTTTGATGCGCTGGCGGGCTTTACCCACCACTGCGAGACCGCATTTGACCGGGTGCGCAAGGGCTCGGTGCCTGCGACGCAGGAGCTGGTCTCGGTGGTGCTGGCAGCGCTCGATCACATGCAGGCCCTGTTGGGCGACGATTGCGATACGCCCGCCCTTACTGCAGCCGGTGATGCAATCCTGGCGCGGCTTCAGGCGGCGCTGGGGGAGCAGGCACAGGCTGCAGCAAACGCAACGCAGGACCTGGCGCAAGACGATGCCGTTTTGCGCAATGGCGATGCGGAGGCCGCAGAGGGGTGGCGCATCACATTCTATCTGCCGCCTGACACACTGGTCAACGGCACCAACCCGCTGTTGCTGCTGGATGAATTGCGCGCGCTTGGCGCGGCGCAGGTGACAGCGCTGACGGACCGGATACCGCCGCTCGGCACTCTCGAACCGGGGCAGTGCCACATCGGCTGGCAGGTTGAACTGCATGGCGATGTGTCCCGCGCCGAGATCGAGGATGTGTTCATCTTCGTGATGGACGACATGGAACTGACCATTGCGCCGCTGACACCGGAACCCGCCGCTGCATCGGCTGCGCCCGAAGCGGTGACTGGCTCTGTTGCGGCCACCGAACCAGCAGCAGCGGCAGCAGCAGCCGCGACGAGCGAACCTGCCCGCAACCGTGCTGCTGCCACGCCTGCGGCTGAAAGCGTGCGCGTGCCCGCAGAACGGCTGGATGTGCTGATGGACCGCGTGGGTGAGCTGGTGATCGTGCAGAGCCGCCTCGCCCAGCTGGCCCATGGCGGTGTTCACGATACGGCGGGCGAACTGGCGCTGCGCTCGGTCGCCGAGGAAATCGAGCGGCTGGCCAGCGAATTGCGCGACACCATCATGGTGCTGCGCATGGTGCCGATTTCGTCGCTGTTCGGGCGCTTTCGGCGTCTGGTTCATGATCTGGCGCGCGAGACCGGCAAGACTATCGAACTGATCACCGAAGGCGAGAGCACCGAGCTGGACAAGACCGTGTCCGAACGGTTGGCCGACCCCATCGTCCATCTGATCCGCAACGCCTGCGACCATGGGCTGGAAACGCCTGAAGACCGCGCGGCGGCGGGCAAGCCTGCCACGGGGCGGGTCGAGCTGGTGGCCGAACAATCGGGCGGCGAGGTGCTGATCACCATTCGCGACGATGGCCGCGGCATCAACCGCGCCCGGGTGCGCGCCAAGGCCGAGGCCAATGGCCTGATCCAGCCCGGCCAGCCGCTGACCGACAGCGAATTGCTGCACCTGATCTTCGCCCCCGGCTTTTCCACTGCGGCGCAAGTCACCAACCTGTCGGGTCGCGGGGTGGGCATGGACGTGGTCAAGCGCACCATCGAAGGCCTGCGCGGTGCGATTGACATTATCAGCGACGAAGGCCGGGGATCGACCATCACGCTGCGCATTCCGCTGACGCTGGCGATCATCGAAGGCCTGCTGGTGCGGGTGGGAGATGCGCGTTACGTGATCCCGCTGGCCGCGGTCGAGGAATGCATCGAGCTGTCGCTGGAAGATGATCTCCGCTCACGCGGGCGCAGCATGATCACGCTGCGCGACCAGTTGGTGCCCTATCTGCGGCTGCGCGAGCTGTTTGCTACCGGCACGCGTCCCGATCAGTTCCAGAAGATCGTGGTGATCGCCACGGGCGGAGAACGCGTCGGGCTGGTGGTCGATCAGATCATCGGCAGCCACCAGACCGTGATCAAATCGATGTCGGGCGTGCATCGCGGGATTACCAGCTTTTCGGGCGCGACGATCCTGGGCGATGGCGGGGTCGCGCTGATCCTTGATGTCGCGCAACTGGTCGCGCTCGGCCAGCATCAGGAGGAGCGGCTGCGCGCCGCCGGATAATGACCATGACCAACCCCACACACACCGCCTGGGATGATGCCGGGCAATTGGAAGTGCTGAGCTTCAGCATCGGCGAGGAACGGCTTGCCGTGGAAGCGATGATGATCCGCGAAATTCTCGACATGCTCCCCCAGACGCGGGTGCCCGGTGCGGCCCCGCTGGTGGACAGCGTGGTCAATTTCCGCGGCAAGATCATCCCGATCGCCGATCTGCGCATCGCCTTTGGCATGCCGGTGGAGGAGGCCACGCTCGACAGCCGGATCGTGGTCATCGAAACCGCGATTGATGGCGAGCTTACCACCATCGGGCTCTACACCGACAAAGTCCACGAAGTGGCCACGCTCGATCAGGGCGACAGTTCCGAACCGCCCGCCGTCGGCGTGCGCTGGCGGCGCGACTATGTCCGCGAATTCGTGCGCCAGCAGGACGGGGTGACGATCCTCCCCGATCTGGACGCCATTTTCAGCAGTTTTGTCAGCAATTCAACCTCCGTTTCCAACACCACCTCCCCCTCAACCCATTGAACCTGCGACGGGCCAAGCCTGCGGCGAGCCATCGCTAGCAGGCAAGCCCGTGCCTCCCGCTTGCAGAAAAGGACACCGCCATGCGTGCGACCATCAAGGCCAAACTTGCCGGGGCCTTTGCCCTGATCCTGCTGATCACCTCTATACTCGGAGTGTTCGGCATTATGCAGATGTCGTCAATCAACGGAAAGACGACCGAGCTTTCGACCAACTGGATGCCGAGCATTGACAGCATCCACCGGATCAACACCGCGACGTCCGACTTGCGGATTGCGCAGTATGTTCACGTGGTCAGCACTGATCCCGAAGTGATGCGCAAGACCGAAGGCGTGATCGATGGAATCTTGACAGACATCGAGACCAACCGCGCGCGTTACGTGAAGCTAATTTCCTCGGACGAGGAGCAGAAGCTGTACGACACCTTCAGCGGCAAGTTCGAAAAGTACCTCGCTGAGAGCGAGGTCTTCATCAAGCTGTCGCGCGAAAACCAGACCGCCGAGGCGATCAAGGTGCTCGAAGCGAGCAAGCCGCTCTATGACGATTTCTCCGCCGACCTGCTGGGCCTGGTCAAGATCAATGTCGATGGCGGCAATACGGCCAGCGCAGCGGCTGATCAGACGTACAGCGATGCCAGCACTCTGTTCATTGGCCTCACCATCATCGCGATCATTGCCGGTCTGGTCGCAGCGGTCTGGATTTCGCTCACCGTCTCGCGCGGGCTGAAGAAGGTCAGCGTGGCGCTCGAAGCCGTGTCCGTCGGCGATCTCGACAACACGGTTGAAGTGACCAGCAATGACGAGATCAAGGATCTGGTCACCGTGGTCAACGCCATGACCGTCAATCTGCGCAAGTCGGCGGACCTCGCTGACCGGATCGCCGCGGGTGATCTGACGGTGGACCACACCGCCCTGTCGGACAAGGACAAGCTGGGCCTGTCACTGATCACCATGGTCGAGCGGCTGCGCACTGTCGTGGGTGATGCCTCAGCCGCGGCGCAGAGCGTGTCGGCAGGCAGCGAGGAACTGGCCGCCAGCGCCGAACAGGTCTCAGGCGGGGCAAGCGAACAGGCCGCCGCTGCCGAAGAGGCCTCTGCCTCGATGGAAGAGATCGCCGCCAACATCAAGCAGAACGCCGACAACGCGGCCCAGACCGAAAAGATCGCCAAGCAATCCTCGCGCGATGCCGAACTGTCGGGCGTGGCGGTGGACAAGGCCGTGGGCGCAATGCGCACCATCGCTGCCAAGATCGGGATCGTGCAGGAAATCGCTCGCCAGACCGATCTGCTCGCGCTCAACGCGGCAGTCGAAGCGGCCCGCGCCGGCGAACATGGCAAGGGCTTTGCTGTCGTCGCCTCCGAAGTGCGCAAGCTGGCGGAACGCAGCGAAGCAGCAGCAGCGGAAATCGTCGCCGTCTCAGGCGAGACTGTGACGGCAGCGGCCGAAGCGGGCGAAATGCTCGGCAAGCTGGTGCCCGATATCCGCCGCACCGCCGAACTGGTCGCCGAAATCAGCGCTGCCTGCCGCGAACAGGACATCGGCGTGGCGCAGATCAACGAAGCGATCCAGCAGCTCGACAAGGTCACGCAGCAGAACGCCAGCGCGTCTGAACAGATCAGCGCGACTTCGGAAGAACTGGCATCGCAGGCCGAGGAACTGCAGCAGGCGATGGCGTTCTTCGTGGTCAGCAGCGATGGCGCGTGCAAGTCTGCGGCAGGCAAGCCCAAGGCCAAGGCGGCTGCCCCGGTCCGCTCGAAGCCGGTAGCCAAGCCCGCCCGCAAGCCTGTGGCCAAGCCGGGTTCGGTCGCCGATCAGCAGGACCGTGCACGCGGCTTTGCGCTCGACCTGACCATGGGCGGCATGGATGAGGACGATGCCGATTTCGGACGCGCTGCATGAGCGGCGCGGACGAAATCCAGGTCGTGCAGTTCGGTCTGGGCGAGGAAATCTTTGCGGTGCCGGTCACGCTGGTGCGGGAAATCCTGGATTACAAGGAACCCTTCCACGTGCCCGGTGGCCCGGCTTATTTCCTCGGCCTGACCGATATGCGTGGGAACGGCGTGCCGACGGTGGACCTCCGGCTCCGCCTCGGCCTGCCCCACGCGGCACCGACGCTGACCACGCGCATCCTGATCCTCGATCTGACACTGGCTGACCGGGCGCTGACACTGGGCGTGGTGATCGACCGGGTGCTCAGCGTGACGAGCATCGCCAGCGCCCGGATCGAAGCCGCGCCCGATATCGGCGTGCGCTGGAATTCGGACTATATCACCGGCGTGGTCCGCGATGAGCGCGGCTTTGTGGTGATCGTCGATATTGCGCGGATCTTTTCGACCAGCGAGGCCAGTGCCTTGCTGGGCGATATCGCGGCGGCGGCGTGATATGACAGGCGCTCAGGCCCGCCGCATGGCGGACAATCTCGACCGCATCAGCCCGCGCAATTTCAAGGCGTTGGCAGCGCTGATCACGACCAAAGTCGGGATCAAGCTGCCCGCCTCCAAGCAGACCATGCTCGAAGGCCGGTTGCGCCGCCGGATCATGGTGACCGGCCATGCCAGCATCGACGACTACTGCGCCGATCTGTTGAGCGGTGCGGCAGGTGCTGAGGAACTGGGCAATCTCATCAACGCGGTTACCACCAACAAGACCGACTTCTTCCGCGAGCCTGCGCACTTCGATTATCTGGCCAGCACCATCCTGCCGGGCTTCCGCGACGATGGCCGCACCCGCATTCGCTGCTGGAGCGCAGCCGCCTCGACCGGGGCGGAGGCTTACACTCTGGCAATGGTGTGCGACGATTTCTACCAGCGCCATCGCGCGCCCGATTACGAGATCATCGCCACCGATATCGACACCAACGTGCTCGCCACCGGGATCAGGGCGATCTACCCCACCGAACAGGTCGCTCCGGTGCCGCCTGAACTGCGCCGACGCTATGTGCTGGAACCCAAGCAAGCGGGACGTGGTGAGGTGCGCATCTGTGGCACGCTGCGGCGCAAGGTGGGCTTTGGCCAGCTGAACCTGATGGACCGCAACTACCCGCTCGGCGCGCCGCTCGACATCATCCTGTGCCGCAACGTGCTGATCTATTTCGAACGCGACATCCAGCGCGCGGTGATCGGACGGATGTTTGACCGGCTGCGCCCCGGCGGCTTCCTGATCCTGGGCCACTCGGAATCGCTCGGCGATTTTGACGGGGCGCTTGAACAGGTCGCCAGCAACGTTTTCATGAAGAAGGCCTGAAACCATGAGCCACGGCAAGACCCGCGTCATGATCATCGATGACAGCGCCAGCGTGCGTCAGACGCTCAAGACGATTCTTGAGGAAGACCCCGAGATCGAAGTGGTCGCCACCGCATCGGACCCCTTCGCTGCGGCGCGCCATATCAAGGATCAGGTGCCCGACGTCATCACACTGGATGTGGAGATGCCGCGGATGGACGGCATCACCTTCCTGCGCAAGATCATGCAGCAATGCCCGGTGCCGGTGGTGATGTGCTCGTCGCTGACCGAGGAAGGTTCAGAAACGCTGATGCAGGCACTGGAGGCCGGCGCAGTGGATATCATTTGCAAACCGCGCGCAGGCGTGGCCGAGCATCTTTCCGAAATCCGCATGATGATCCGCGAAACGGTCAAGGGCGCAGCCAAAGCGCGGGTTGGGGGCGCGCGGCGCAGCCCGGCGACCATCGCCGCTTCCCGCCCCGCCGTGTCGGCGCTGCCCGCCATCCGCGCGATGAGCCGGACCACCGAGATGGTGGTGTGCATCGGCGCTTCAACTGGCGGCACAGAAGCCTTGCGCGAAGTGCTGATGGGCCTGCCCGCCAATGCGCCGGGCATAGTGATCGTCCAGCATATGCCCGAACATTTCACCCGCTCCTTTGCCAAACGCCTCGATGGCCTGTGCGAGGTCACCGTCAAGGAAGCCCAGAACGGCGACAGCGTGATCCGCGGCCACGTGCTGATTGCGCCGGGCGGCAAGCACACGATGCTTGAACGCGAAGGCGCGCGCTATCTGGTCTCGGTGCGCGATGGGCCGCTGGTGTCGCGCCACCGCCCCTCGGTCGATGTGCTGTTCCGGTCGGCCTCGCAGTGCGCCGGGGCCAATGCCGTGGGGATCATCATGACCGGCATGGGCGATGATGGCGCGCGCGGCCTGCTCGAAATGAAAGAAGCCGGCGCGCGCACTTTTGCTCAGGACGAGGCCAGCAGCGTGGTGTTCGGCATGCCCAAGGAAGCAATTGCGCGCGGCGCGGCTGACAAGGTTGTGCCACTGCACCTGATCGCCCACGAATTGCTGAAAGCGACCGCCCGGTGAGCGCGGCCCTGCCGATTGCGCAAACGGCCGCAGCGCTGGCTACCACGCTGGATGAGACCGCATCCGGTGCTATCTCCACGCGGCTCGCCACCATTACGCAGAGCATGGAATCGCGCTTCATTGCTGCGGGCAACACGCTGACGCTGGCAGTGGAATCGACCACCGCGATTGCCGAGGCCCTGCAGAATGCGGCTGGCAGTTTCGAAACCGGCAACGGGGCCAAGGCGGTTGCCAATCTTACGCACGCTGCTGAACGCCTGATGCGGATCAGCGACGATGTCGATCAGCGCGCGCAAGCCGTTGCTGCCATTAACGGCACGCTGCGGCAGTTGGCGACGCATCTTGATGATGTGCAAAAAGCCATGAAGGAGCTGCATATCTATGGCTTCAACGTCAAGATTGCGGCGGGCGGGCAGGAAACCTTTGTCGATTTCGCCGACACCATGTCTCACCAGATTGCGCGCAGCGAAGGCGATGTCACCGACCTCAAGGCGCGGCTCGAACGGCTGACGATCAGCCTTGGGAGTGTCATCCAGAATGACCGGCTGCTCTATGACGAAAGCCGCAGGATCGTCCCCCACGTCCCGCAAGCGCTCGAACGCGATGCCGAAGCGCTGCGCCAGCATCAGGCGCGGCTGGGCGATGTGGCGCAGCAAACCGCGGCCATCGCGCGGTCGATCCAGAGCGGCATCGCCGGTGCGCTGGCGGCGATTCAGGTGGGCGATATCGCCCGGCAATGGCTGGAACATGTGCAGGCCGGCTATGAGGACCTTCAGGCCAGAACCAGCGACCCCGCGTTGAGCGAGGATGATCGCATCAGCACCCGCAATCACATTATCGCGCTATTACTGGCCCATCTGGCGGCAGTCAGTGAACAGTTCAGCTGCGACACCCGCGCCCTGATCGGCGCATTGCGCGGTCTGGGCAGCGAGGCGGACGGTCTCGTCAGCATCAGCAAAGGAAGCCAGGGCGACGAGGGTCAAGGGTTCCTGCGCAGTCTTGAAGGCGGGATTGCCGAAGCCGACACCATGATCGCGCAAATCCGCCGGGCCGATAGCCAGGTGGCCGAAACGCTTGGCATTATCGTGAGCACACTTGATGGGCTGTCGGATCGGGTGACGGCGCTCAGCGATCTGCGGCTCGAAGTGCAGTTGATGGCGCTCAACATCGGTGTGCGCTGCCGCCGTGCCGAACGGATCGGCCGCCCCGTGGCAGTGATTGCCGATGAAATTCGCACCAAATCAGGCACGCTCGACGTGACGATTCTGGCGATCAACAAAGCGGCTGTGCGGCTGCAGAATTTGTCGGATGAAATCCGCGGCCATGTCGATGATGGCGATACCCAAAGTCTGAGCGGGCTGGGCGATTCGCTCAGCGCGATCCGCAGTGCGGCACAAAGCACCGAGCATGCGATTGGCTTGACGCAAGACATGGCAGGCGGCGTGCTCAGCGCCTTGCGATTGACCACGGATGAGCTGGAATTGAGCCTCGATCTCGGGGCGGAACTCGATCAGATCGCCGCGCTGCTGCGCGCCGAAATGGGGCCGGATACGCCTCTGTCCGATCGGCCGGAACACCCCATCAGGCTGATCATGGAACGCATGGGGCGCAGCTACACCATGGTCAGCGAACGCGTGGTCCACGACCAGTTCCTGCTCGCAGGGGCAACGCCCTTGTGCAATCTGGCTGAAGCAACGCAGGGAAGCGGCAAGGGGCCGAGTGACGATGACGACGACGCGCTGTTTGCCGATGCACTGTTCTGACCAATCGTGTTGCAGAACCATAGGGCATCAGCACTGCGCGCCCAAATCTTCGGAATTTCAAACGGATGCCGGTCAACCATGTGGGCTCTTCACCACTTTTGCCGGTGGACACCGCATCAACCCAAAGGACGGCAAGATGATTGCATTACCAAGGCAGTTGGCGGTCTTGGCAGCCGGATGGAGCCTCGTGCTGATGGCCGCCCCGGCGCAAGCGCAGGAGATCGCAAACCAGAGCAGCAATGCCCAGACCACGCCTGATCCCGGCCCGATCTGCACAGACCGTCCCACTAAGAGTAACGCTGCCTGCACTGTTCCCGAAGGCCGTGTGCAGGTTGAAGCCGACCTGTTCAGCTGGAGCCGGATCAGCAGTGGCCCTGCCCGGACCGATGCGTTCGCCTATGCCAACCCGACCGTGAAATACGGTCTTGGCCGCAATAGCGACATCCAGATCAACTTGGCCCCTCTGGTCAATGTCCGCACCCGGGCAGGCGGGCAGACCCTGAGCCAGACCGGCGTGGGCGACCTGACCGTGCGTTTCAAACAGCGCCTCTCTGGCCCCGATGCCGCGGCGCAAATCGCCGTGATCCCTTTCCTCAAGGCCCCAACGGCCGAGGCTGGGATTGGCAACGGCCAATGGGAAGGTGGCCTGATCGTCCCGGTGCAAGCGCCGGTCGGCAAGGCCACGCTGTCGCTGGTGCCCCAGCTTAACCTGCTGGCCAATGCGCTTGCGCCCGACGATCGCCACGTCGAGTTTCAGGGCGTGGTCAACCTTGCCTTCCCCGTCAGCCCCCGCACGACGATGGCAGTCGAGCTGTGGACCTCGCAGAACTGGGATCCGGCCGGAACCGTGCGCCAGTACTCGGCGGACGCAGCGGTGAGCTATCTGCTCGACGACGATCTGCAGCTTGATATCGGCGCCAATCTCGGCCTCAATCAGGCAACACCTGATGTGCAGATCTATGCCGGGATTTCGGTAAGGTTCTAACGAGCCAGCCCAACCGAGGCGATGTTGAAAGACGCCGGATCATACCCGGCCACCTACAAGCTGAGCGCTGGACTCCATATCAGCGCGACACGCGTTAGAGCCAGATGACGTTAGGTTGCACCACCGGGATTGCGTCAGGAAGCATCTCGGCAAGGAGCGTTGTGCAGGGCGGGCTGGTTGCCCGTCCAAGCAAC
>NCGO01000011.1 GCA_002256985.1 Novosphingobium sp. 28-62-57 | reverse complement strand
GCGCAGGAATATGTCGATATTTCAAGCCCGACTGACGCCGCAGATGGCCGTTTTGGTCAAATCCGAAGGACGTCGAAATGACTTCCATCTCGAACCAAGTCGCCCTTGGAAGGGCAACCAGCCCTCCCCGCGGGCGCCTTGGCCCGATATGTTCGTCATTTCGACGCCTCGACGGTGTGGTTTATGAGTTTACGGCCTAACTACGCCACCCGCGGCATGCGATACGGTAGCATCAGTTGCACGATGGGCGAGGCAAAGCGGTCAAGGTCCAAGCTTTCCTGCACCGCCACCACCGGCTCACCGAACAACCGCGTGGCCAGCGTCGATCGGGCATAGAATGGCGCGTCTTCCCAGGTGCGAATCACGCTCGCGAGGCCTTTGTCGGCGCGGGTCTTGCGCTCCATTTGCCACAGCGTGTTGGGCAGCGGAGCCACCGGGGGCAGCGCCTCTTCCTCGTGCGGGACGCCATCGGGGCCAAAGCGCAGCGCGCTGGCAAAGGCCTGCCCATTGCGGCGAATGCCTTCATAACAGACCACCGAATCGCGCTTTGCATGGGCACGGGACCAGTGCCAGACGCGGAATCCTTCTTCGAGCGACTCCGATCCGAAGTTCGAATCGAGATAGGCACTGCCCTTCCAGTTAAGGCCGGGCTTTTCCATCACCACTTCGATCCGCGCGCGCGGCGCAATGCAATGCCAGCGGTGCTTGCCTTCGGGATCGAGCGAAAAGGCCCGGTCGTTCAAAGCTTCGGGGTAGACCCGCACTTTGCCCGCTACACGGCGCTGCCACGGCACGCCCACGCGCTTGTCCTTTTCCTCGATATCGATTTCCAGCGCATCTCCGGTCCAGCGCACCGCACTTGGCCCGATCTGCAGCGTATCGGCATCGCGCGCCACATGGCCACGCCCGCGCTCGGTCATGGTCCAGCGCGCGCCGGGGCCATATAGCGCCACGTTGAGCGCGCAGTGGTTTTGCGGATCGGGGCGGCCGCTCTTCTTGTAGAACGGTGAGAAAACGCTGCCGATGAAGGCAATGATCGTCAGGCCGTGGCGTCCGCAGTCGCTGATCGCATCGACATACCACCAGCCGTAGCCACCGGGTGGGATTTGCGCATCGAAACGAGGTCTTGCAGCACTGCCTGCGTCGCCAGCCGCCCAGACAAGGCGGCCATCGGGACCCCGGCCCCCGGATGGGTACTTCCACCCGCGCAATAAAGCCCAGGGATCCGTGTCCGGGTTCCCTGCCGGAGGAAGGACGCCGCCCAACCGTGCGAGGCCCGACCATAGATCGCCCCGCCCGTCGCTGGCAAAAAGCTCTCGAAGGCGTTCGGCGTCAACAGTGTGTGCGGGAAGTCCTGTTCCAGTTCCAGTCCACAGCGTTGCAGGCTGCGCCTCATGGCCAGAGTGCATTGCGCCTTCTCCTCATCAGAATAGCTATGAATGTCGCCATTGGCTGGCGCATTGACGATGATCTGCAGCCGCTCGCGCTGTCCGGGCAGGACATCGGCACCGCCTTCGCGATCCTGCGCGCAGACGTAGACGCTGGGATCGGCGGGCGGCGCACCGCCAGCAATATTGGCAAATTCACGCGGATAATCGCCCGAGAACAGCACGTTGTGACGCTGTAACGGAAAACCGGTGGTGCGCGTGTGAGCCAGCCAGACCATCGCCGATAACGACCGTTTGCGCGGCCCATGGCTGCTTACGGCCATCGCCGCCAGCGGGCCGAAACGGCCTGCCGCCAAAGCCTCGGGATCGGCATTGGCGATGACGGCGTCGGCCCCAATCCGCTCCCCCGTACTCAAGATCACGCCCGAAGCCCGGCCTTGCGCAGCCTCGATCAAAGCCGCGCCAGTGCCGAACCGGAACTTGGCCCCGTGCATCTGCGCGAGCCGCATCAAGGCGCCAGCCAGCGCGCTCATGCCGCCGTCGATCAGCCACACGCCCTGCGCTTCAACATGCGCAACCAGCATCAGCGTGGCGGGCGTTTCGAACGGCGATGATCCGCAGTAAGTGGAATAGCGGGCAAACAACTGGCGCAGGCGCTGATCGGCGAAGTGCTCCCCCAGCACTTTCCACATCGATTCATATGGGCGGATCGCCAGCAGATCGCCCATGCGCCACAGGCCGATGCGCCACATCAGCGGCAGTGGCCACGATACTTTGGACCCGCGCATCATGGGTTGGTCCAGAATGCCGTGGATGCGCGCAGCCTCTGCGCGAAACTTGCGGAAACCCGCCGCTGCCTCAGCCCCGGCAAAATCCCCAATAGCCTCTTCGCTGCGCGCAGGATCGGCGTGAAGATCAAGCTGGCGGTCGGCATCCCAGGCGTGCCGGGCAATGACACTGGCGCGGCGCACGGTCACGTATTCCGACAAATCTGCGCCGCATTCGGCAAAGATCGATTCGAACACATCGCGCAAGGTGAAGACGGTCGGCCCGGCATCCACCGATGCGCCATCGACAATGAGTTGCCGCGCTTTGCCGCCGGGTTGTGGGGCTTTTTCAATGACGGTCACATCACAACCGCGCGCTGCCAGCAGCGCCGCTGATGCCAGTCCGCCAATTCCTGCGCCGATGATCGCCACGCGCGATGCCAAGGCTCTTCTCCCGGAGGGGATGCCTCCAAGGGAATACAATTGACGTTTACAGTTCAAATGTCCAATCTTTTGGACATATGCCGGATATTTCCCCCCCAAGCGATGCGCGATCCGCGCCCACTCCTCCTGCATGGCGGAGGCGTTGGATCATGCTGCGCAACCGTATTTTGGGCAGCTTGAAGTTTCAGTACTGGGCCGCGCGACTGCCTGTTTTTGCAAGTGTTTCACGCAGCCGTGCGAGCCGTGCATTCGATCTGGTAGCCGGGTTCTGTTACTCTCAGGTGCTGCTCGGTGCTGTTCAGAGCGGGTTGCTCGAACGGTTGGAAAAAGGGCCGATGCGGGCCGATGAGCTGGCCCGGATCGCGGATCTGAGCCTCGATGCTGCCACGCGACTCGTGCGGGCTGCGGCCGCGCTGGACCTTGCCGAGGAGGTCGCGCCGGGCTGCTGGATGCTGGGCCAACAAGGCGCAGCACTGCTCTCAAACCCCGGCGCGCTAGCCATGGTGCGCCACCATCCGCTGCTTTATGCCGATCTGGCCGATCCGCTGGCGCTGCTCCGCAAGGACCGCAAACAGCCCACTGCGCTGTCGCAGTTCTGGCACTATAGTACTGATTCTGATGATAAAACGGCGTCGGAATATTCGCAGCTCATGGCCGCATCGCAAGCCATGGTCGCGCGCGAAGCCTTGGCCACCTACCCCTTTTCCCGCCACCGCCGCCTGCTCGACATGGGCGGAGGACACGGTGCGTTTGTCAGCGCTGTAGCACAGGCATGCCCTGATCTTGAGCTTGGCGTGTTCGATCTTCCGCCCGTTCTGGCGGGCGCTGCGAATCTCTCGCCGTCAATCGCGCGCCATCCCGGCGATTTCTTCGCGACTCGCCTGCCCGAAGGCTATGACTGCATCACCCTGGTGCGCATTTTGCACGATCATGACGACGATCGGGCGCTCGCCATTCTCAGGGCGGCACGAGCCGCGCTGCCACCAGGCGGCAAGCTGGTTATCGCCGAACCCATGGCTGGAGTCCGCGGCGCAGAGGCCATGGGCGATGCCTATTTTGGCTTTTATCTCTGGGCGATGAACGCCGGACGCCCGCGCACGCCCCAAGAGTATCAAGCGATGGCAGCAAAGGCGGGTTTCACGACGTTTTCGCGCAGGCCCACGGCCATGCCGGTGATCACGAGTCTGACTGTCTGTTCTTATTGACGGTAAAAAGCGTCCAATCTGTTTGACACTTTCGCAGACAAGGGTATGGTGAACATCGTCGAACAGGTCCCATCCGGATCCTGCGACAGGGCCAGACGGCCATTAAGAGGGGAAGACCGGCATGGAGTCGCTGGCGGTCATACTGGAGGCACCGAGGCGGATCGCACTGCGCAGGCTGGTCCTGACCGGTAGCGCCGCGCCGACTGCCGAGGCAGGCTTGCTTGGCCCCTCTGACGTGCTGGTCGACATCCAATGGAGCGGCGTAAGCGCCGGCACCGAAAAGCTCCTGTGGAGCGGCGAGATGCCCAACTTCCCGGGCATGGGTTACCCATTGGTACCCGGCTACGAATCCGTGGGCCGCGTGGTTGATGCCGGGACCGATGCTGAAGAGCGCATCGGAGACTGGGTCTTTGTTCCCGGCGCCACCTGCTACCGCGATGCCCGTGGCCTGTTTGGCGGAACCGCTCAGCGCGTGATCGTGCCATCGGCGCGGGCCCATACAGTCAACGAATCGCTGGGCCGGGACAGCGTGCTCTTTGCGCTTGCCGCAACCGCGCTCCACGCGATGAACGGCGGCGATCCGCCCGATCTGATCGTGGGCCATGGCACGCTGGGCCGCCTGCTGGCCCGCATGACGATTGCCGCTGGCGCACCGCCACCAGTCGTGTGGGAAATGAAGCCCGCCCGCCGCACCGGCGCGCAAGGGTACGATGTTATCGCCCCCAAGGACGATGACCGCCGCGATTACGGCAACATTTATGACGCCAGCGGCGATGCCGATTGCCTCGACATGCTGGTGCCACGCCTGCGCCACCGCGGTGAAATCGTGCTGGCAGGCTTTTATGCCAACCGGCCCAGCTTTGCCTTTGCCCCCGCATTCCGCGCAGAAGCGCGCTTTCGCGTGGCGGCAGAATGGGGGCCCGATGATCTGGCCACAACCCGCGCGCTGACCGAAAGCGGCGCGCTCGATCTTTCCGGCCTTGTCACGCATCAGCGCTCTGCCGCCGATGCGCCCGAGGCCTACCCCGAAGCCTTTCTCGATGCTGACTGTCTGAAGATGGTCCTCGACTGGAGCGAATGCGCATGACCATGCTGGAACACGAACTTGCGCAATTGGATCAGGCTCTTCGTGATGAAGCCTCGATCGAACCCGATGCGCCGCACACCGGTGAGGTCGCCAAGGAAACGCAGATCATCGCGATCTACGGCAAGGGCGGTTCGGGCAAGAGCTTTGCGCTGGCCAATCTCAGCTACATGATGGCCCAGCAGGGCAAGCGGGTGCTGCTGATCGGCTGTGATCCCAAGTCTGACACCACCAGCCTGCTGTTTTCCGGCAAGGCCACCCCGACGATCATCGAAACCTCATCGGCCAAGAAGCTGGCGGGTGAAGAAGTGCGGATCGAAGACGTGTGCTTCCAGCGCGATGGCGTGTTCGCCATGGAACTGGGCGGACCTGAAGTGGGCCGTGGTTGCGGCGGGCGCGGGATCATCCACGGTTTCGAACTGCTCGAAAAACTGGGCTTCCATGATTGGGGCTTCGATTACGTCCTGCTCGATTTCCTGGGCGATGTGGTGTGCGGCGGCTTCGGCCTGCCGATTGCGCGCGACATGTGCCAGAAGGTGATCGTTGTCGGATCGAACGACCTGCAATCGCTCTATGTGGCCAACAACGTCTGCAAGGCGGTGGAATACTTCCGCAAGATGGGTGGCAATGTCGGCGTGGCCGGCATGATCATCAACAAGGATGATGGCTCTGGCGAGGCGCAAGCCTTTGCCAACGCGGTCGACATCCCTGTGCTTTGCGCGATCCCTGCGGACGATGATATTCGCCGCAAGTCGGCCAATTACCAGATTATCGGAAAGCCCGGTGGACAGTGGAGCAGCCTTTTCGAAGAGCTGGCCTCCAATGTCGCCTCGGCCCCGCCGCGGCAGCCCAAGCCCCTCGACCAGGATGGACTGCTTGGCCTCTTCTCCCCCGAAGACACCGGAGGTGACGTAAAACTCATCCCGGCGACACAGGCTGACATGCGCGGCGGATCTTTTGAAACACGGCCTTCGCTGGAGGTTGTTTATGACGAAGTCTGACATCAGGAGGCACGCCGCATGAGCGATCTTGCCCCGGACATCGTTGAATTTGCGCGTGAGCCCGACAGGATCGCCCTAGATCCGCCGGTCGAAGGCGGCGGCTGCCATGCTGGTGCCGATGTTCTGCGCGAAGCGACGAACAAGGCGCAAGGCTCCGAGCTGCTCGATCGTTATGCCGCCGACTATCCGGTTGGCCCGCACGATCAGCCGCAGAGCATGTGCCCTGCTTTCGGCTCGCTCCGGGTTGGCCTGCGCATGCGGCGCACGGCCACGGTGCTCTCGGGCTCGGCCTGCTGCGTTTATGGCCTGACCTTCACGTCGCACTTCTATGGCGCGCGCCGCACGGTGGGCTACGTGCCGTTCAGTTCGGAAACATTGGTTACCGGCAAACTGTTCGAGGACATCAAGGAGGCCGTCGAAGACCTTGCCGATCCGGCAAACTATGACGCCATCGTGGTTACCAACTTGTGCGTGCCGACCGCCAGCGGTGTGCCGCTGCGACTGCTGAAAAAGCAGATCAACGGCGTGCGCATCATCGGCATCGATGTGCCGGGCTTTGGCATTCCGACCCATGCCGAAGCCAAGGACGTTCTGGCAGGCGCAATGCTCGCCTATGCCCGCGAAGAAGTGGCGCAAGGCCCGGTTGCAGCGCCTGCTGTCAGGCCTGACAAACCGACCGTGACGCTGTTGGGCGAAATGTTCCCGGCGGACCCAGTGGGCATCGGCATGATGCTGGAGCCGCTTGGCCTGGCCGCTGGCCCGGTTGTGCCGACACGCGAATGGCGTGAGCTTTATGCTGCACTCGATTGCGCGGTCGTCGCAGCGATTCACCCCTTCTACACGGCAAGTGTGCGCGAATTCGAACATGCCGGGCGCAAGGTTGTCGGTTCGGCTCCGGTCGGTATCGATGGCACAGCGGCCTGGCTTGATGCCATTGGCGCGGCCTGCAATGTCGATCCGGCAAAGATTGATGCGGCCAAGGACAAGTTCCTGCCTGCGATCAAGGCTGCACTTGCCGCCAATCCGATCAAGGGCCGCATCACGGTTTCGGGCTATGAAGGGTCCGAACTGCTGGTCGCACGGCTGTTGATCGAAAGCGGCGCAGATGTGCCTTATGTCGGTTCTGCCTGCCCGCGCACCGTCTGGTCTGATCCTGATCGGGAATGGTTGGAAGCACGCGGCGTGCGCGTTAATTTCCGCGCCAGTCTTGAGCAAGACATTGCTGCGGTTGAGGAATTCCAGCCTGATCTGGCCATCGGCACAACCCCGGTCGTGCAGCATGCCAAGCAGAAGGCCATTCCGGCGCTCTACTTCACCAACCTGATCTCTGCCCGTCCGCTGATGGGCGTGGCAGGTGCGGGCAGTCTGGCGCAAGTCGTCAATGCGGCAATGGCCAACAAGGCCCGCTTCGACAAGATGTCCGCATTCTTCGAGGACGTGGGCACTGGGCCGAACGCCGGCATCTGGACCGACACCCCGCAGGATCGCCCGCAGTTCAAGAAGAAGTACGCAGCGCTTAACGAGGCAGCCCGCAAGGCCGCCGAGGCGGTGGGATCATGACGCTTGTCCTCGACCATGGCGCTCGACAGTTTGTCGTGATCGCCCATTGTGCAGGAGGCAAGGCATGACCTTGGTTCTCGATCACGACAGGGCTGGTGGCTACTGGGGCGCAGTCTATGTGTTCACGGCTATCAAGGGCCTGCAAGTCATCATTGATGGCCCGGTCGGTTGCGAAAACCTGCCGGTAACTTCGGTCCTACACTACACCGACGGCCTTCCGCCGCACGAATTGCCGATTGTCGTCACCGGGCTCGGTGAGGAAGAACTGGGCAAGATCGGCACCGAAGCGGCGATGAAGCGGGCGTGGAAGACGCTCGACCCCGAACTTCCCGCCGTGGTCGTTACCGGTTCAATTTCCGAGATGATCGGCGGCGGCGTGACGCCGATGGGCACCAACATCAAACGCTTCCTGCCGCGCACGATCGATGAAGATCAGTGGCAATCGGCGGATCGCGCGATGAGCTGGCTCTGGTCGGAATTCGGCCCGAAAGCCGTTCCGCCAGTCAAACCAGTGAAAGAAGGCCAAAAGCCCAAGGTCAATATCCTTGGCCCCGCCTACGGCATGTTCAACATGGCGAGCGACGTTCACGAAATCCGCCGCCTGATCGAAGGCATTGGCGCCGAAGTGAACATGGCATTCCCGCTGGGCAGCCATCTGGCCGATGTGCGCAAGCTCGCCGATGCACAAGCCAACGTGTGCATGTATCGCGAATTTGGCCGCAATCTGTGCGAACTGATGGAGCGCCCCTTCTTCCAGGCCCCCATCGGGCTGGACAGCACCACGCGGTTCCTGCGTGCGCTGGGTGCGGAACTGGGCCTTGACCCCGAACCATTCATCGCGCGCGAAAAGCACACAACGATCAAGCCGCTGTGGGATCTGTGGCGTTCGGTGACGCAGGATTTCTTCGCCACGGCCAGCTTTGGCATCGTGGCGAACGAAACTTACGCGCGCGGCATTCGCCACTTCCTTGAAGACGATATGGGCCTGCCCTGCGCCTTTGCATTTTCGCGCAGTGCCGGGATCAAGCCAAAGAACGAGGATGTGCGCGCGGCCATTCATGCCAACCCGCCGCTGGTGCTGTTCGGCAGTTACAACGAGCGGATGTACAGCGCCGAACGGGGTGGTCGGTCGATCTATATCCCGGCAAGCTTCCCGGGCGCTGCGATCCGGCGGCATATCGGCACGCCTTTCATGGGCTACTCCGGTGCCACGTATCTGGTGCAGGAAGTGTGCAACGCGCTGTTCGATGCGCTGTTCAACATCATCCCGCTCTCCACGCAGCTTGATGCCGTGGAAGCGACGCCAACGCGTGATCATCGCGAGCTGGTATGGGACACCGACGCCAAGGCCAAGCTCGATGCAGTGGTCGAAGCCCAGCCCGTTCTGGTGCGGATTTCCGCTGCCAAGCGGCTGCGCGATGCGGCCGAGCGTGCCGCCCGCCGCGCTGGTGAAACCCGTGTTTCGGCCGACCGGTTGGCCGATGCCCTTCTGGAGGCCCAAGTCGGATGACCCGCCTCCTCTTCCTTTCCGGCGCAGACAACTCCTGCGCTTCAACAGATCGCCCGGCAGCCGCTTTTGCAGTGCCGCGCCACACCCATCCTAGCAGGGCAACCTGTGTGGATACCGAAAGAGGTATATCCGCCTCTCGCACACCAACTACGATTGGAGAATGGCTATGAGTGATCAAGATGGTCGCTTCGGGCTGAGTACTTACCTCACTCCCGAGGAAGCTAAGGAATTCCACAAACTGTTCGTCAGCAGCTTCGTCGGCTTTACCGCCGTCGCAGTGGTCGCTCACGTTCTGGTTTGGATGTGGAAGCCCTGGCTCTGACAATCCACCCCGTCGGCAATGTTGCTTCAGGCGGGTTTACTTCCAATTAGACAAGGAGCTGTCCCATGTGGAGAGTTTGGCTTATTTTCGATCCGCGCCGCGCGCTGGTCGCACTTTTCGGTTTCCTGTTCGTGCTCGCGCTGGTGATTCACTTCATCCTTCTCAGCACCGACACCTTCAACTGGCTCGACGGTCCGAATTCGGCCCAGGGCATGGCACAGGCAGCAGCAGCGGCGCCAGCGGCACCCTGAACCTTGCTTGTGCGAGAGGCGGCGGCTTTCCCGTCGCCGCCTCCGGTTTTCTTGGCTTACTAAACTTTTTTATCCCGTCGCGCCGCGATGGGGAGGGGTAGAATCATGGCACTCCTTAGTTTCGAACGAAAATACCGCGTTCGCGGTGGCACGTTGATCGGCGGCGACCTGTTCGATTTCTGGGTGGGTCCGTTCTACGTCGGTTTCTTTGGTGTTGTGACAGCGATTTTCGCGTCACTTGGCACCGCCCTCATCTTCTACGCAGCCTCGCAAGGGCCGACGTGGAATCCCTGGCTGATTTCGATCGAACCGCCAGACCTGAAGTATGGGCTTGGTCTTGCACCATTGGCCCAAGGCGGGTTCTGGCAGGTGATCACGGTCTGCGCGCTCGTGTCCTTTACGGGCTGGGCGCTGCGTGAAGTAGAGATTTGCCGCAAGCTGGGCATGGGGTACCACGTACCTGCAGCCTTTGGCATGGCGATCTTTGCCTATTTCACGCTGGTGGTGATCCGCCCCGTCCTTCTGGGCGGGTGGCACTTTGGCTTCCCATACGGGATATTCAGTCACCTCGATTGGGTTTCCAATACGGGATACCAGTACCTGCATTTCCACTACAATCCGGCTCACATGCTTGCAGTTTCCTTCTTCTTCACAACAGCTCTTGCGCTTGCCCTGCACGGCGCACTGGTCCTGTCGGCGGTGAACCCACCGGTTGGCGGCGAAGTGAAGTCACCGGAATACGAAGACACCTTCTTCCGCGATTTCATCGGTTATTCGGTCGGCACGCTCGGTATTCACCGTGTAGGCTTGCTGCTGGCCCTGAATGCCGGGTTCTGGAGCGCGGTGTGCATCGTGATCAGCGGGCCGTTGTGGACCAAAGGCTGGCCCGAATGGTGGACCTGGTGGCTTAACCTGCCGATCTGGTCGTGAAGGAGCATTGAGCGATGGCGACCTATCAAAACATATTCACACAGGTCCAGCTTCGGGGCGAACCCGAAGCAGGGATCGCCCTTCCCCCCGGCAGCGAGCCGCGGATTGGCAAGGGTACTTTCAACCACCTCATGGGTATTATCGGCCATGCGCAGATTGGCCCGGTATACCTCGGCTGGACTGGCGTAATCGCGCTGATCTGCGGGTTCCTGGCATTCGAGATCATCGGGCTGAACATGCTCGCCTCGGTCAATTGGGATCCGATCCAGTTCGTGCGCATGCTGCCCTGGCTCTCGCTTGAGCCGCCGGCGCCAAAATATGGCTTCTCACCCTTTGTGCCGCTGGCCGAAGGTGGCTGGTGGATCCTGGCTGGGTTCTTGCTGACCGCATCGATCCTGTTGTGGTGGGTGCGCAGCTACTCCCGCGCTCGTGCTCTTGGTATGGGAACGCACGTGCCATGGGCCTTTGCTGCCGCAATCTGGCTCTACCTCGTGCTTGGCTTCATCCGTCCGATGTTCATGGGTTCATGGGCCGAGGCCGTACCGTTCGGCATCTTCCCGCACCTTGATTGGACAGCTGCTTTCTCGATCCGGTACGGCAACCTGTTCTACAATCCGTTCCACGCCTTCTCGATCGTCTTCCTCTATGGCTCGACCCTGCTCTTTGCGATGCACGGTGCGACCATTCTGGCGGTGGGCCGTTATGGCGGTGAGCGCGAAATCGAACAGATCACCGACCGCGGCACAGCCTCTGAACGCGCAGCACTGTTCTGGCGCTGGACAATGGGCTTCAATGCCACGATGGAATCGATCCATCGCTGGGCATGGTGGTTCGCAGTGCTCACCACGATTACCGGTGGTATCGGCATCCTGCTGACGGGTACTGTAGTCGATAACTGGTATCTTTGGGCACAAGAGCACGGCTATGCTTCGCTCTATCCCGATACCGGAGTGATCGATCCCGCAACGCTGGACAACACGGGGATGGGGAGTACGGGCCAATGAAAAGGACCATAACAATCGCCGCACTGGCGACCGCGGCTCTCGCCCTGACCGGGTGCGATCTGGGGCCCAAGCAATCGACGCAGAACGGATATCGCGGCACCGGCATGGACCAGATCGTCCTAAAAAAGGTCGCCCTGGCCAAGGACGACGTGCCCGCCCCGCCCTACGATCCGCCTTCAACCGAAGGTCCGCGCGCTGGCGCAGCCTACAAGAACGTTCAGGTACTGGGTGATGTTTCGGAAGAGCAGTTCACCTATACCATGGCTGCGATCACCGCATGGATCGCGCCAGAACAGGGCTGCAACTACTGCCATAACCCTGAAAACATGGCTTCCGACGAAGTCTATACCAAGGTTGTGGCGCGTAAGATGTTGCAGATGACGCGCAACATCAACCAGAACTGGAACAAGCATGTTGGCACCACCGGTGTCACTTGCTGGACCTGCCATCGTGGCAATGCCATCCCTGTCAACTACTGGGCTTTGCCAGAGCCCGGCAAGAAGGGCATCATCGGCAATCTCCACGGCCAGAACGAGCCGATCCCGGCGACAGCTTATGCATCGCTGCCGAACGCTTCGCTGGCGATGTATCTGACCGGCGATCCCAAGACCGACAAGAGCATTCGCGTCGTGTCGGAAGGAATGCATCCGACTTCAGCCAACAAGCTGACGACGATGGAAACCGAATCGCAGTATGCGCTGATGATGCACTTGTCCCAGTCGCTTGGTGTGAATTGCACCTACTGCCACAACGCCCAGGCCTTCAAGCCATGGAACATCAGCACGCCACAACGCGCCACGGCGTGGTATGGCTTGCGCATGGTCCGCAATACCAACGCGGAATACATCACCCCGCTCAAGGATACCTTCCCTGCGCACCGCAAGGGCCCGATGGGCGATCCGTTCAAAGTCAGCTGCGCCACCTGCCACCAGGGCAAGGCAAAGCCGATGGGCGGTTACAAGATGGCCAAGGATTACCCCGCGTTGTGGGGCCCGCCGACCTCCACCCCGGCGGCAGTGCCAGCAATCGCACCTGCTGAACCAGCAGCTCCGGTTGCTGCCGCAGTGAGCACCGCCACGCACTGATCCCCCGCAGACATGTGGGTCCTTCAAGGGTTCGCCAGGGCTTGTCCCGGCGGACCCTTTTTTTGGCTGATGCATGGCTTGCACACACGGCAGTCGTTGGCCCGGCAGCACAACCCTGACTTCAGGAAAGAAGTTAGGAGACAGGGATCGCGCAGAGGCGCGGAGTCGCAGAGGAGGTTGGACTGTCGGCAAAGCCGCCTCGAGATTTCTGGACGATGTGTTGTTCGCGGGCCAATTGGAATACCGGCGCTTCACTCGGCATCTGTGCGGTCGCTGCGCGAGATCCTCATCGGCTTGGGGGCGAAATCGAACCTCACAGCTACATTGCCGCGCTTGCGGACCGAACATGATTGCAGCCCAGCGAAACCGCTTTCGCGCTGCGTGTCATTGGCAATTAGAGAACGCCCGTTCGCTATCGGTCTGTGCAAACTGATTGCCAATATCCCGGCGCTCCCTCGTCGCCACGCGTTGCCCTGCGAAAGCTACGCCTCAACGCTTTCGTGAGCGGGCGAGGACATCGGCGAGATGGACGGGAAAGGACAGGGCGATCGGCAGCGAAATCCATGGCCAGGCCGCGCCGACAAGCGCCGCACGCAAACCCAGCACAATCAGCGCCGCAGGTAGCAGCATGGTCATCAATGTGCGCAACGGCCAGCCCCTGTAAGCCAACCAAACAGCCTCTGCCAGCAAGGCCGCAAGCACGATGTCAGCGGCATGCCCACTGGAGAAAAGCGCTTCCATCGCAGGCTCCCGTTCAGCCGAACGGCGCATTCAGGCGGACGATTTCCCAGTTCAGCACCCCGGCTGCCGTTACCCAAACGATATAGGGCAGCAGCATCACCGCTGCGAGCCGGGACAGCCGGGAGCAATAGACGATCAGCAGGGCTATCGATAGCCACAGCACGATCAGTTCGTAAAAGGCCAAATCAGGCCGCTGCACACGGAAGAACAGCAGGCTCCACAACAGGTTCAAAAACCCATTGAGGGCAAACAGGCCGATCACCGTGTCGGAGGTGCGAGCATCTTTCGCCGCGCGCCAAGCCGTGACGCCAGCAACGGCAGTCAGCGCGAAGATGGTGGTCCAGGCAATCGGAAAGACCGGGCGCGGTGGATTGAACGACGGCTTGGCCAACGATTCATACCACGGCCCAAGATCCGTGATCGTCCCGCCCAGCATGGCCACGCCAAGCGCGGCCAGCGAGGCAATACCGATCGGGACAAAGCCTGCGCGGGTCATCGCACCGCCGGCTTGAGGCCAAGCAGATGCGCACAGTCCTTCAGGAAGATGCGCACGTGGGCCATCGGGTCTGCCTTCACCAGCTTCTTGTTCATGTAGGCCTGCCAGGTGAGCCGCTGCACATCGGTGTCGGCACACATATCGACAAAGCGTTCGCGCCGCTTGTCGCTGGAATACCAGAAGTATTGCATGATACCCAGGATCCAGAACACGCGACCGTGCTCTTTCAGGAAGGCCTTGCGCGCGCGCTTGAGCACCGCCGGGTTGCCCGTGGCCAAAAAGGCCTGCGCAGTATCCGCCGCGATCCGGCCACAGGCCATGGCGTAATAGATGCCCTCGCCCGAAGCGGGGGCAACCACACCTGCGGCATCGCCCGTTACCAGAACATCGCGCCCATTGTCCCAACGCCGCAGTGGCTTGAGCGGGATCGGAGCACCTTCGCGGCGGATCGTCTCGCAGCCATCGAGGCCCAGATCCTCGCGGAGCGTCTTGACTGAGCCCCGCAGCGAAAAGCCCTTGTTGGCACTGCCCACGCCAATGCTCGCAGTTTCCCCATGCGGGAAAACCCAGGCATAGAAATCGGGTGACAGGCGGCCCTGATACATCACGTCGCAGCGCGATCCGTCAAAACCTTCGGCCGTCGAGGCGGGTGAGCGCACGATTTCGTGATAGGCAAAAACGCAGGGATTGCGTTCAGCGCCGGGAATATTCTCACGCGCGACGCCAGAGCGGGCACCGTCAGCGCCAATAACCAAACGCGCATGGACCTTGCTGATCGCGCCGCCACGGCTTTCGGTGTAGCAAACGATAGCACCCTCGCCGCCGTCGCGTTCGATGCTCTCGTAAGTGCCCGTGCGCCGCACTGCGCCGGCTGTCTCGGCCCGGGCACGCAGCCATTCGTCAAAGTGCTCGCGATCGACCATGCCGACATAGCCGATTTCGCCAACCGGCATGTCAACCGCGCGGTTTGAAGGCGCAACCATGCGGGCCGAGCGCGCGCGCGCGACCAGCAGCGATTGCGGCACCTCGAACTCTTCCATCAGGCGGGGCGGCACAGCGCCGCCGCAGGGCTTGATCCGGCCAGCCCGGTCAAGCAGCATCACGCTGTGTCCGGCACGCGCCAGATCCCAGGCAGCAATGGCCCCTGCAGGCCCGCCGCCAACCACCACAACATCGAACTCGCTGATCATGCTCATATCCCTGCCGTCCCCAAAAAGGCGCCTGGCCGTTTGTGCGATGCCACACGCATCGCCAGCATGGCCGAGAACAGGAACAGCCCTGCCTCGAGCGCGAAAATCAATTGAAATGCCGTCCCGGCCTCACCGGTCAAATTGCGCACGGCATCGACGCCAAGCGCGCCAGACAAACCGCCAAGGCCAAAAGCAATGGCCTGCGCCGTGCCCCACACGCCCATACGCACACCTTCACGGGTGCGCTTTCCCGCTCCTGCAAGGCCCATCATCGAACCGATCGCCGAAACTGCAAAAGCTCCGTTGAAGAAACCAAGCGCCGCAACGTTGGCGGCAACCGGCCAACCCGGCCCATATCCTGCAGCCATCGCCAGACCGGCCAGCGCCAGCGCAGAGCCCAGACAGCCCAGCATCGTCCAGACGCGCAGTTCCACCGGCATGCGTCCGGCAAAGGCGCTGCCGCCGATCCCGGTCACGATCATGCCAATCAGAACGCCGCCATGCTGCAACCCCGAAAGGCTGGTGGATTGGCCCGGCGTCATGCCAAAGACCATGCCGGCAAACGGTTCAAGGATCAGGTCTTGCATGCTGTAGGCCAGCATCGAGACGAAGATGAACAGCGTGAACCGGCGCGCCTCGGGCTCCTGAAAGATCTCCCGCAGCGCATCGGCGAAGCTTGCCGGTGGCTCTGCAGTTTCGCCTCGGCGGGCGACGCCCAACTTGTTTTCCAGCCCCAGCATCGCAACGCAGGTGACCAGCACGGCCACCCCGACGACGCCGGTCGCAACATTGACCAGACGAGCCTCGGTATAGGGATCAAGCAATGCGCCAGCAGTTCCTGCAGATATGACGATGCCCATGACCATCATGATCCATGTCGTCGCCGCAGCGGCTGCGCGCCGTTCGGGTGCTACGCCGGACGCCAGAATGGCCAGCATCGATGTGCCCGCCGCGCCAACGCCAGCGCCAATGAAAGTGAACGCCAGCACGGCCAGCGCAATGCCGGTGCTGCGCGATGTATCAAGCATGGTGGTGGCATGCACCGCCATCAGCGCACCAAGGCCGAGCATGGCCATGCCGCCCAGCACCCACGGCGTGCGCCGCCGCCCCATGTCAGAGCCGTGGCCCCAGACCGGGCGCGAGAGTTGAACTACGTAATGCCAGGCGACAAGGCCCGCCGGAACGCCCGCTGCAAGGCCATATTCCAGCACCATCAGACGGTTCAGCAGCGACGTGGCAATCATCACCATCGCCCCGATCGAGGCCTGCACGGCACCGAGCCGGACGATCGACCACCATCCGAAACTGCTTTGCATTACACGTAACCTCCAAGACCGAGCGCCGCTGCCATCATGCCGAAGACATAGAGCGAGACACCGGTCGCATTGTACCAGGGGGCATTTTTGGCCGGGGCTGAAACCAGCTTGGGCATCAGGCACAGCTGCACAGCCAGCATCACGGAAACAGCAATGGCAGAAATCGTGTGGCCCCAAGCCACCATCAGCGCGATTACCACGGCTTGCGGTATGGCCATGACAGCGCTGGCCAACAAGGCAGCCGGGCGCTCCCCCAGAACGACTGGCAACGACCGCAATCCGGTGGCGCGGTCGCCCTCTACGGCTTTGAAATCGTTAAGAGTCATGATGCCATGGGCACCAAGGCTGTAGAGCAGCAGCACAATCAGGATATGGGGCGATGGCAGCGCACCTGCCATGACAGCGGCGCCGGTGAACCAGCTCAACCCTTCATAGGTCAGTGCAACTACCGCAGGTCCGATCCAGCCGCTCGTTTTGAACCGGAAGGGCGGTGCGCTGTAACCCCATGCGCAGATCAGCCCGAAAACGGTCGCAATCAGCACCCATTTTCCGGTCAGCGCAGCAATGCCAAGCGACAGGAGTGTCCAGATGATGGCAATGGCAAGGCCCCAGCGCCCACCGATGCGCCCCGAAGGGATCGGCCGGTTCGGCTCGTTGATGGCATCGACATGGCGATCAAACCAGTCGTTCACCGCCTGGCTCGTTCCGCAGACCAAAGGCCCGGTCAACGCTATGCCTGCAAGGATGAAAGTCCAGCGCGATGCGGGTGCAACGCCCGATGAAACGATGCCGCAAAGCAGCGCCCACATTGGCGGAAACCAAGTGATTGGCTTGAGCAGTTCGAGGACATCACGTGCCGCCGGAGGCGGCGTTATCCCGGTTGAGATTGCGGATCGCGCCATGCCGCAACCCTATGCCTCGGGCCAAATAGTGTCAAATCAAATTGACAGTTCAAGTGTCAACACTGTCGACCAAATTGCCCAAACCATAGCGATGCAGCTTGGAATAGAGGCTCTGGCGGCTGAGCCCCAGAATTTCGGCAGCCGATGCGCGGTTGTTGGACGTGTATTCCAGCGCCGCTTCGATGCACAAACGCTCGATCAGGTCGGTCGATTCGCGCACGATATCGCGCAACGACATACGGCCAACCAGTTCGGTAAGCTGCTCTACCGATCGTGGCGCATCGCTCGACACCGGAAGGTCACGCAGCCGCCGCCCGATCGGACGAATCACGAAGCCATAATGGGGATGTTCACCCGACGTCTTCACCGCTGACAGTTCGACCGGCTCACCTTCATAACCATCGCGCGCGCCAACCACGGTTGCCACGTTGCGGGCAAGATCATGCTTGGTCAGTTGCCCGTCGATCAGGTCAAGATCGACACCGGGCCTTCCCAGAAAATCGCCCAGCGGCCGGTCGCGAAGCTGCTCGACGCTGGCGGCCGAAACCAGTTCCACAAACGCTGCATTGGCTGCGATGATCTGCATCCGGTCATCGGTCAGCACGAAAGCATCGGGCATGGATTCGATGACTTGCAAGGTGGCATTCGATGATTGTTCGGGCGCGCCGGTGGCGGCGAGCAGGCGGATCAACAGATACTGGCCGCCTCTTTCGCGAAAGCCGCTGGCCGAAAGCATGACCGATGAACCACCATCAGAAGGCTCAACCGGCAGCGGCTGCAAGGAGTTGCTGACCAACGCAGATCCCAGATAGGCAATCAGGCTCTCTCGCGCCGGCTTGGCAAACATCGCTGTCAGCTTTCCGCCCTGCAGCGTGCCAAAGCGGGCGCGGAACAGTACGTGCGCGGCATGATTGGCCTCGCGGATTCTGAACGTGTCGGCATCGACGATAAAGACCGGCTGCTCGGTCTGTTCAAACAGCATGCGGTAGCGCGCTTCGAGTTGACGCAGCCTCAGATAATCGCGTTCGAGCGACTGCTGCGCTTGCAAGACGCGCTGTTGCAAGGCCGCCGCATCGCGCATGTCACGCCCGAATGCAATGCTGCAGGCACCGGGGCCAATATTGACGACCACGAACCGTACCGGCACTTCGCTGTCGGCCGTGATCTGGTTGACCTGCCGCCAATGCTGAGTCACGCCCTTGCGGGCATTGGCCAGCATTTCCATGACCTTGGGCTTGCTTTCGATGGTGACCGTATCCAGCCAGTCGCGGCCCAGCCACTGACTGGCATCGGGAAACTCATCGGGATCAGCTGCAAGATCAATGATCTTCCCGCTTTCGTCGATGACAAGCGCAATGTCCCCGGCGATCATGGCCAATTTTGCGGCCGCACCCGAACCAAGCGCATCAAAATGGCGTTCGGGACTTCCGAAGGGGATTTTCCCCTGTAAGCTGTGTTTGCGGGCTGACATCTCGTATTCGGCTATGCGATCGGCAGACAGAGGCGTGCCGATCTTTTCACCAGCTTGTCAGCCAGCGCGAGAAAGGAGTTGGCGTCTACCGCGGTACCATCGGCACCCACTTCTGCGACCATGCCAGGGTTGGCGTTCACCATATGACCACCGATCAAAATCTGGACTTTCGGTGCACGAGAGATGCTGCGGATAGCTGAAATTAGGTCAGCTACAAGGCTCGTAGTGCAATCACATGCTATGGTCAAGCCAACCAAATCAAACTGCCTCTCAGCGATAATTTGCAGCAATTCTCGACGCTTGGGATTGATGAGCACTTCGGTCTGCCATCCGGCACGGGCAAACACTTCCTCGACCATCAAAGTGCCGAGCGAATGCTCGTCACCGGGCAAGGGAGACAGGAGCGCCGAGCGTCCACGCGGATCAAGCGGTGCTTCGGGCGGATGCCGCAGGGCAACTTGCCGCATGACTTCCTGCAACCGCCACAGCCCCATCGTCACGTCAAGAAAATCGCACTCGTCCTCTTCCCAGTGCTGGCCGAGCCGGCGCGCGGACGCTGCCAGCAGATCGACGAAGATCGATTCAACCGACACGCCATTGGCAATATAAGCCTCGACCAGATCGAGCAGCTCGTCGGCTTCGAGAGTAAGCGGTAGCGAGACGAACTTGGCCGCTTCAGCAGGCTCAACCGACAGTATACCGTGCGCAATGACGCGCGGCATATGATAAGTATGCGCTTGGAGCAGGCGCGGAATGATCTGCTCCTGAATCAGGCTGTTCACCGATGTCGGCGATAATCGGCCGCTGTCCCAGCCGGCATCCCGGCCCCCATCCCGGCCACCGTCCCGCGCGCCATCCCAGACGGCTTCTCTTGCGGGCGCATTGGCCCGCATGATGTGGCCACGGGTAGCCCTGCCACCCCGCTGGGTTCGATTGGTAGATCCCGCACCGTAGACAGTAGCCATAGCAGACCCCTCCGGCCTGGTGTGGATGCAGAATACATCCCCCCGGACTGCCGCATCGACAAATCGACTCTGTTCGGGACCAAAAGCCTACCCTGAAAAGATTCACCTGACAAACCAAAAGTGTCATAGTTATTTGTCGTCAAGATAGATTGACACTTGTCTGCGGTGAGGCGTATTCTCCAAACTTCAACGGCAAGGACAGTGGCCGAGTATGAGAGGTAACGCACTCCAGTTTGATGCTCCTGATCGGATGATCAGCAAGCAAAAAGCGTCCAGTGCGCTTTACACTCCCGAGGAGCGGGTCCGTCGCGACTCGACTCGTTGGACTCTGGTCCAGGGCCTTCTCGCTCCCTTCCAGTTCGTTGTTTTCCTTGTCAGCATTGGCCTTGTTCTGCGCAGCCTTGCCACTGGCGAGGGCATGTTCGCAGCCGACGTTTCGGTGCTGGTAAAGACGCTAACACTCTACACCATCATGGTCACCGGTTCGATCTGGGAAAAGGTCGTCTTCGGAAAGTGGCTCTTTGCCCCCGCATTCTTCTGGGAAGATGTGGTGTCGATGCTCGTGCTGGCCCTGCATACCGCCTACCTTGTCATGCTGTTCGGCGATTACGGCAGCTTTGAACAGCGCATGTCCGTCGCGCTGGCAGGCTACGCCGCCTACGTCATCAATGCGGCGCAGTTCCTGCTGAAACTGCGCGCCGCCCGTCTCCAAGCTGAACATGAAAGGCTTGCCGCATGATCGGCGACACCACCTTGATCGCGCCGGAAACCGGCTGCGCCCCCGCCCGTCAGCCGGAAGTTCTGCGGGCCGGAGTCATCAGAGAGCGCGGCCAGCGCGAAGTGTTCTGCGGCCTCACCGGCATCATCTGGCTGCACCGCAAGATGCAGGACGCCTTCTTCCTCGTGGTCGGCTCACGCACGTGCGCCCATCTGCTGCAATCGGCGGCGGGCGTGATGATCTTTGCAGAGCCCCGCTTTGCCACCGCGATCATCGAAGAGCGCGATCTTGCCGGCATGGCCGATTGCCAGGACGAGCTGGACCGCATCGTTGACCGCCTGCTTACACGCCGCCCGGAAATCCGCACGCTGTTTCTGGTGGGCTCCTGCCCGTCAGAAGTGATCAAGCTCGATCTTTCCAAGGCAGCGCAACGCCTTGACGTGAAGTTCTCCCCCTCAACCCGCATCCTCAACTATTCGGGCAGCGGGATCGAGACGACCTTTACCGAAGGCGAGGACGCCTGCCTTACCGCCATCGTCCCCGAAATGCCCACAGCCGCGGCCACCGATGCTGCAAACCTGCTCGTCGTTGGCGCACTGCCGGATATCGTCGAGGATCAGTTTGGCCGCCTCTTTGCCGAACTTGGCATTGCCAATGTCAGCTATCTGCCCGCCCGCCGCATGGCCGATCTGCCCCCGGTGGGCCCCAACACCCGCTTCCTGCTGGCCCAGCCTTTCCTGACGGAAACCGCAGGCGCGCTGCAACGGCGTGGAGCCACGCGACTCGACGCCCTGTTCCCGTTCGGCGCTGAGGGCACGACCGACTGGTTGCGCGCTGCGGCCGATGCATTTGGCGTTGATCCGGCGCACTTCAACCGCGTTGTCGCCCCGGGCCGTGAACGCGCCAAGCGCGCCATCACGCACTGCCGCGAACGTCTAGAAGGCAAGACCATCACCTTCCTGCCCGATTCGCAGCTTGAACTGCCGCTCGCGCGGTTTCTTGCCACCGAACTTGGCATGGTCCCAGTTGAAGTGGGCACGCCCTACCTCAATCGTGAGCTCAATGCGCGCGAACTGGCCCTTCTGCCTGCAGGCACGCGCCTGAGCGAAGGTCAGGATGTGGATCTTCAGCTTGATCGTGTGCGGCTTGACCGCCCGGATCTGACCGTTTGCGGCCTTGGCCTTGCCAACCCGCTCGAAGCCGAAGGGCTTTCCACCAAATGGGCCATCGAACTGGTGTTTTCACCCATCCATGGTTTCGAACAGGCGGGTGATCTCGCCGAACTTTTTGCCCGGCCACTGCGTCGGCGCGATGTGTTGAGGGTTTAAGACGATGCAGCTGGCGGTCTGGACATACGAAGGTCCCCCCCATGTCGGCGCAATGCGCGTCGCAACGGCGATGAACGGGGTTCACTACGTGCTCCATGCACCGCAGGGCGATACTTATGCCGACCTGCTGTTCACCATGATCGAACGGCGCGGCAAGCGTCCGCCGGTCACCTACACCACGTTTCAGGCCCGCGATCTGGGCACCGATACGGCCAGCATTTTCCAGAATGCCGTGCGCGATGCCTATGAACGGTTCCAGCCCAAAGCGCTGCTGGTTGGCGCATCGTGCACCGCCGAACTCATTCAGGATGATCCGGCAGGGCTTGCCGAAGCGCTGAACCTGCCCTGTCCGGTGGTTCCGCTCGAACTCCCCAGCTACCAGCGCAAGGAAAACTGGGGCGCATCGGAGACCTTCTATCGCATCGTGCGCCAGTTGGTGGACAAGGACATCAAGCCCGCCGCGCGTGAAGGTCGTCGTCCGTCGGTCAACCTGCTCGGCCCCTGCGCGCTTGGCTTCCGCCACCGCGATGATGTGGCCGAAGTGCGCAAGCTGCTCGATTCACTCGGTATCGATGTCAATTGCGTTGCCCCGCTGGATGCCGCACCCGATGATATCCGCACGCTTGGCCGTGCCGATTTCAACATCGTGCTCTATCCAGAAATCGGCACGGAAGCCGCCCGGTGGCTGGAGCAGGTGCTCGGGCAAGCCTCGATCCGCACCGTGCCGATCGGCGTTGCCGCCACGCAGGAATTTATCGAGGAAGTTTCGGCACTGGCGGGCGTTGATCCCTCCTCAGCCCTTGCCGACGCCAATTCGCGTCTGCCTTGGTGGAGCCGCTCGGTCGATTCGACCTACCTCACCGGCAAGCGCGTCTTCATCTTTGGCGATGCCACGCATGCCATTGCGGCAGCCCGCATAGCGCACGAGGAACTCGGCTTCGAAATCTGCGGCCTTGGTTGCTACAACCGTGAATTTGCCCGCGAAATGCGCACAGCGGCCAAGATGTACAACATCGAACCGCTGATTACCGACGATCATCTGCTGGTCGAAGATGCAATCCTCAGCGCCGCGCCCGAACTGGTGCTGGGCACGCAGATGGAACGCCACATCGCAAAGCGCTTTGGCATCCCTTGCGCGGTAATTTCCTCGCCGGTTCACGTGCAGGATTTCCCGGCCCGGCACAGCCCGCAGATGGGTTTCGAAGGCGCCAACGTGATCTTCGATACCTGGATTCATCCGCTGGTGATGGGCCTGGAAGAGCATCTGCTGACGATGTTCCGCGATGACTTCGAATTCTCAGACGCCGCTGGCCCATCACACCTCCATTCCAAGGCGCATGCGACGGCACCTGAAGCCGCCGCCAAGCCAGAGCATCACGCCGATCTGCAATCCGACCTGCACGTAGGCGATCTCGCACTGGCCGAACCCCTTTCTGATGTTGCGCTCAGCTGGTCCGCTGAAGCCGAGAAGGAACTGCGCAAGATTCCGTTTTTCGTCCGCGGCAAGGCCCGGCGCAATACCGAAGCCTTTGCGACCGCCCAGGGCCGCACTGTGATCGATCTCGTCACTCTCTACGATGCAAAGGCGCATTATGCCCGCTAGTCATCACCCTCAGGTGCGTGTGGCCATCATCACGCTCGACAATCACCTCAAAGGTGCGGTTGAGCGTGCGAATGCGCAACTCGCGCAGGATAACATCGCGCTGACGCTGCATGCGGCCACCGATTGGGATCGTGCCGGGGATGCACTGGAGCGGACGAAATCGGCCATCGCCAAGGCAGACATCGTGATCGTTACGATGCTGTTCCTCGATGATCACATCCGCGCCATGCTGCCCACACTCGAAGCGCGGCGTGAAAGCTGCGACGCCATGGTCTGCATGATGTCGGCAGGCGAAGTGGTCAAGTTGACCCGCATGGGCGGCTACCGCATGGATGCGCCGGCCAAAGGCCCGCTGGCCATGCTCAAGAAGCTGCGCGGATCGGGCAAGCCCGGTGCCAGCACTGGCGCCGGCCAGATGCGCATGCTGCGCCGCCTGCCCAAGATTCTGCGCTTCATCCCCGGCACCGCACAAGATGTGCGCGCCTATTTCCTGACGCTGCAATACTGGCTTTCCGGCTCGGACGACAATGTCGTCTCGATGGTCCGCTCGCTGATTGATCGTTATGCTGCGGGCGAGCGCCAGACACGCCGCGGAATGACTGCAGCTGCGCCTCCCCGTGAATATCCCGAACTTGGCGTGTATCATCCGCGCACCGAACAGAAGCTGTCGGAAAGCATCCGCCTCCTGCCCAACACGCCCGGTGCCAAGGGCACGGTCGGCCTGCTGCTGCTGCGCTCGTACCTGATCAGCAAGGATGCGGGCCATTACGATGGCATGATCGCAGCGCTTGAAGCGGCCGGTCTGCGTGTGATCCCCGGCTTTGCCAACGGGCTGGATTCACGCCCGGTGATCGAAAAGTTCTTCGTCAAGGACGGCTTGCCCACGGTCGATGCCGTGATCTCGCTCACCGGCTTCTCGCTGGTTGGCGGCCCTGCCTACAATGACGCACAGGCCGCTGAAGAGGTACTGGCTGGCCTCAACGTGCCCTATATTGCCGCCCATCCGCTCGAATTCCAGACGATGGAACAGTGGGGCGCCGGACGTCAGGGTCTGATGCCGATCGAATCGACCATCATGGTCTCGATCCCGGAACTTGACGGTTCGATCCTGCCAACGGTGTTTGGCGGACGCTCTGATGGCCTTGGTATTGCCTGCACCGGCTGCAACCGCGCCTGCGTGTTCGGCTGCGAAGGCCCGGTCAACGCGATGCGCGCGTGCCCGGAACGCGCTGACGCACTTGCTGCAAAGGTCGCCGCACTGATCGCGATGGCCCGTTCGAAACGCGCCAACCGCAAGCTGGCCATCACCATCTTCAACTTCCCACCCAATGCCGGCGCCACCGGCTCCGCCGCATTCCTGGCGGTGTTCGAGTCGCTGCATGCCACGCTCACCCGGCTCGCCGCTGAGGGTTACAGCGTGACCGTGCCCGAAAGCGTCGATGCGCTGCGCGAAACGATCCTCAAGGGCAATGCAGAACGCTTTGGTACCGATGCCAATGTCGCCGCCCGCGTTTCGTGCGACGAACATGTGCGGCGCGAACCGTACCTTGCCGAAATCGAAGCCCAGTGGGGCCCTGCTCCCGGCAAGATTCAGTCCGATGGCTCGACCATCCACGTGCTCGGCGCAGAATTTGGCAACGTATTCATCGGCGTTCAGCCCACTTTCGGCTACGAAGGTGATCCGATGCGCTTGCTGTTCGACGGCGATTTTGCCCCGACTCATGCATTCTCGGCCTACTACCGCTGGATCCGCGAAGATTTTGGCGCGCACGCCGTGCTGCATTTCGGCACGCACGGCGCGCTGGAATATATGCCGGGCAAGCAGGTTGGCCTGACCGGCAAGTGCTGGCCAGAACGCCTGCTGGGCGACCTGCCCAACTTCTATCTCTTCGCATCGAACAACCCTTCGGAAGGCATTCTGGCCAAGCGGCGCTCGGGCGCCACGATGCTCAGCTACCTCACGCCGCCTTTGTCGAAAGCTGGTCTCTATCGCGGCTTTGCCGATCTGAAGACGAGCGTGGAACGCTGGCGCTCTTCAACCGATGAGGGTGAACAAGCCCAGCTTGAAGCGATCATCCGCGAAGATTGTGCAAAGCTCGATATCGAAGTGAAGGACATCACCACGCTGGGTGCAGACCTTTACGAACTGGAACGCACCCTGATTCCGCACGGCCTCCACGTGCTTGGCGCAAGGCTCGAAGGGGCGGAGCGCACCGATATGATCGAGGCTCTGGCCATCGCCGATCCACAAGCGGCGACGGCCACGCTCGAAGCAGCGCTTGATTCCTGCGATGAACTGGGCGCTGTGATCCGCGCGCTGGATGGCCAGTACATCCGCCCTGCCCCGGGTGGTGACGTGATTGCCAATCCGCAGGTCCTGCCCACGGGCCGCAATATCCATGGCTTCGATCCGTTCCGCCTGCCCAGCCGCTTCGCGTGCGAACAGGGCCGCGATCAGGCCGAAAGCCTGCTGGCCCGGCATGCCGAAACCGGCCAGCCCTGCCCTGAAAGCCTTGCCATGGTGCTGTGGGGCACAGACAATATGAAGAGCGAGGGCTCGCAGATTGCGCAAGTCCTCACCCTGCTCGGCGCGCGCCCTCGCATGGACAGCTATGGCCGTCTGGCCGGGGCTGAACTGATCCCGCTTGCCGAATTGGGCCGCCCGCGCATCGATGTGGTGATCACGCTCTCGGGCATCTTCCGCGATCTGCTGCCGCTGCAAACGCGCATGCTGGCTGAAGCCGCGCTGCTCGCCGCTACGGCAGACGAACCGCTCGACATGAACTTTGTGCGCAAGCACAGTCTGGCTCATCAGGCCGAACACCAGTGCGACATGGAAACCGCCGCCCTGCGCGTGTTCTCCAACGCCGAAGGGGCCTATGGTGCAAACGTCAATCAGCTGATCGACGGCGGCGTCTGGGCCGATACCGATGAACTGGCCAACGCCTTCGAAACGCGCAAGGGCTATGCCTATGGCGTGCGCGGCGTGCCTGTGGCCCAGCGCGATTTGCTGCGCAGCGCGCTGCGCAGCGTGGATCTGGTTTACCAGAACCTCGAAAGCGTTGAGACCGGCATCACCGACCTTGATCAATACGTGGATAGCCTTGGAGGCATCAGCCGCTCCATCGCCCGCGCAAAGGGTGCCGAAGCACCGGTCTACATCGTTGACGCCACGCAAGGCGCCGCCAAAGTTCGCACGCTGGAAGAGCAGATCAACCTCGAAACCCGCACCCGCACGCTGAACCCCAAATGGTTCGAAGGCATGCTCAAGCACGGCTTCGAAGGTGTGCGCAACATCGAACAGCACGTGACCAACACCGTGGGCTGGTCTGCCACCACCGGCCAGGTCGCACCGTGGGTTTACCAGCAGATCAGCGAAACTTTCGTGCTCGATCCCGCCATGCGCGAGCGCCTGTCGAAACTGAACCCCACCAGCTCGGCCCGCGTTGCCGGCCGCCTGCTCGAAGCGTGCGAGCGCCGCCTGTGGGAACCGGACGACGAAACACTAGCCGCCCTGCGCATGGCCAATGACGAACTCGAAGACCGCCTTGAAGGCGTGTTCGTGGGCGCCAGCCAAACCAATTTACCCGCCGCGATCCCGGCGGAATAGGAGAATACCCATGAACCTGCTCGATCCCAGAGCCACATTCAGCCAGCCCGACGGCGAAGGCTCCGTGCAGGTCGGACTCGACCCGCGTGACGAAATCAAGGGCGCCAAGGTCTTTGCCGTCTATGGCAAGGGCGGCATTGGCAAGTCCACGACTTCGTCAAACCTGTCCGCCGCGTTCTCCAAGCTTGGCCACCGCGTGCTGCAAATCGGCTGCGACCCAAAGCATGACTCTACGTTTACGCTCACCAAGAAGCTTATCCCCACGGTGATCGACGTCCTCGAAGGCGTCGAATTCCACGCCGAGGAACTACGGCCCGAAGACTACATGTTCGAAGGCTACAACGGCGTGATGTGCGTCGAGGCCGGCGGCCCGCCCGCAGGCACCGGTTGCGGTGGTTATGTCGTGGGGCAAACGGTCAAGCTGCTCAAGCAGCACCACCTGCTTGAAGATACCGACGTCGTGATCTTCGACGTGCTGGGCGATGTGGTGTGCGGCGGTTTTGCCGCCCCGCTGCAGCACGCCGAACGCGCCGTGGTCGTTGCTGCAAATGATTTTGACTCGATCTTTGCAATGAACCGCATCGTTGCCGCCATCGGTGCCAAGGCCAAGAACTACAACGTGCGCCTCGCTGGCGTCATCGCCAACCGTTCCAAGGCCACTGACGAGATCGACCGCTTCAGCGCCGCCATCGGCATGAAGCGCCTCGCCCACTTCCAAGATCTTGATGCGATCCGCCGCAGCCGCCTGAAGAAGTGCACGCTGTTCGAAATGGAAACCACGCCGGAAGTGCTGGCCGCACAGATGGAATACATCCGCCTTGCGCAACTGCTGTGGGATGGCGTCGACCCGGTCGAAGCCAAGCCCATGAAGGACCGCGATATCTTCGACTTTCTGGGGTTCGAATGATGGCCACGCAATACTCTTCAGATCAGGCAGCACCACGTCGTTACAACGACCAGCGCGAGAAGCTGACCGAGTATTTCGACAGCACCGCGCGCAAGGCGTGGATCGATCTGACGTCCGATGCCAAAGTCAGCGGCATTCGCGCCACGGTTCGCGCCGGGCGCGATGCGATGCGCGAACAGCTGCTGGGCTGGCTGCCCGAAGACTTGCGCCGCAACAACCTGCTCGATGCCGGTTGCGGCACCGGCAGCCTCAGCGTTGAAGCGGCGCGCCGCGGCGCAGTGGTCACCGCCATCGACGTGGCGCAGGGCCTGGTCGATATCGCCCGCGAGCGTGCCCCATCGTTCCTTGGTCATGGCCGGATCGATTGGCGCACGGGCGATATGCTCGATCCGGCGCTGGGCACGTTCGATCATGTGGTCGCGATGGATTCGCTGATCCACTACACCCTGCCCGATATGGTCTGGGCATTGGCAGCGCTGACGCAGCGTTGCACCGGCTCGATCGTGTTCACGTTCGCGCCCTACACTCCGCTGCTGGGCGCGATGAACAATGTCGGCAAGTTCTTCCCCCGCTCGGACCGTTCACCCGCCATCGTCCCCATCGCCGAAGACGCCCTGCGCGCAGAGCTTGCCGGTTTCGATGGCTGGGAAGTCCGCCGCAGCGGCCGCATCTCCAGCGGTTTCTACAAATCCCACGGTATGGAACTGGTAAAGCGCTGATGCAGCAAAGGCAGGCCTTCTACGCAAACTGGAGCCGGGTGGCAGTCACCTGGCTGCCCTTTGCCGATGCTGCCACGGCTCAGGTTCCACTTTCGCGCCTGCTGCGCTTGTCGCTGTTTCAGGTCAGCGTCGGCATGGCCATGGTGCTGCTCAATGGCACGCTCAACCGCGTGATGATCGTCGAATTGGGCATTCCGGCATGGCTGGTGGCGCTGTTGATCGCCATTCCGCTGCTGGCCGCACCGTTCCGCGCCCTGATCGGCCACCGGTCGGATGTGCATCGCTCGGTGCTGGGGTGGAAGCGCGTACCGTTCATCTGGTTTGGCACGCTTATGCAGTTCGGCGGCCTCGCCATCATGCCCTTCGCGCTGCTGCTGATGAGCGACCCGGCGCTGTTCGGCGTGGGCGTTGCCACCAGTGCGCTTGCCTTCCTGCTGGCAGGGTTCGGCATGCACACCACACAAACAGCCGGGCTCGCACTCGTTGGCGACTTGACCGATGAGGAGCACCGCCCGCGCGCCGTCTCGCTGCTCTATCTGTCCTTGCTGGCCGGCATGATGCTGTCATCGCTGGTTATCGGCGGTCTGCTGGTCGAGTTCAGCCCCACCCGTCTGGTGCAAGTCATTCAGGGTGCCGCCGTGCTCACCTTTGTGCTCAACCTTGTCGCGCTGTGGAAGCAGGAAGCCCGCAGTGCCGCAACGGCTGCACTTGATACCTATCGCCCCGCTTTTTCCGAAGTATGGCAAGCCTTTACCGCACAACCCGTAACAATGCGTCTGCTCACCGCCGTGGCTCTCGGCGCCACGGCCTTTGCCATGCAGGATGCGTTGCTCGAACCATATGGCGGTGAAATCCTCGGGCTCTCAGTCGGGGCCACCACCGCGCTGACCGGCGCATGGGCGCTGGGTGCGCTGGTTGCTTTCACGCTGTCGGCCCGCTGGCTCGGCCGCGGCACCGACAGCTTGCGGATCGCAGGCTATGGCGTCGTCGTCGGCATTGCCGCCTTCATGCTGGTGATCTTTGCTGCACCGATGGCCAGCCCGGTCGCGCTCGGCCTTGGCTCCATGCTGATCGGTGCAGGCGCCGGCCTGTTTCTGGTTGGCACGCTGACCACCGCGATGGCGCTGTCCGATACCAAGACAGCCGGCCTCGCGCTGGGCGCATGGGGCGCTGTGCAAACAACTTTTGCAGGTATTGCCATCGCCTTGGGCGGTGTGCTGCGCGATGTGGTGTCCAGTCTCGCCGTGGCCGATGGCCTGGGCCACACGCTGGCGCACCGCAGCACTGGCTATGCCACCATCTACATCATCGAAATCTGCCTCTTGCTCGCCACGCTTGTCGTGCTTGGCCCGCTGGTAGGCCAGACCCCGGCTGCCGCCCGGACAACCGGCATCAACTCCAGCGGCAATCGCTTCGGATTGACGGAGTTTCCCACATGAGGCCGGGGCATATGAGAGCGGGCCAGCTGAGAACCGGAAGGACACTGACATGAACACGGGCAATATCGTTGGCACAATAGATGCCGCACAGATCGCAATGATAACATTCATCGGCTTTTTCATCGCGCTGGTCTTCTGGCTGCGCCGCGAAGACCGCCGCGAAGGCTATCCCCTTGAAGACGCGCTGACCGGCCGTCTCGATCCCGAAGGCGGGCCGCTCTCCACGGCTGCACCCAAAACTTTCATCCTGCCATTCGGCAAGGGCACGATCTCGTTCCCCAATGGCAGCCGCGATCCGTTCGAGATCAACGGCAAGCGCCGTGAAAACTTTGGCGGTGCGCCCTTCACTCCCGTGGGTGATGTGTTTGCTGCGGGCATTGGCCCTGGCTCTTATGCCGATCGCGCCAAGTGGGCCGATATCGATGCCCATGGCAATCCGCGCATCGTGCCCATGGGCGTCATGCCGGAAATTACTGTCGCCACGGCCAGCACCGATCCGCGCGGCCTGCCGGTTTATGGCGCTGATGGCCTCAAGGCCGGTGTTGTGACCGATCTGTGGGTTGATCGCGCAGAACACATGGTGCGCTACCTTGCGGTCGATACGGGCACCAATACCGTGCTGGCCCCTATGCCGATGGCAGTCGTCCGCAAGAATGCGGTGATCATCGATGCCATCAATGCCGCCGATTTCGCAGGTGCGCCGTTCCCGGCCAACCCGCAGGAAATCACCCGCTATGAAGAAGAGCGGACCGTCGCCTACTACGGCACTGGCTATCTCTATGCCAACGCCGATCGTCTGGAGCCACTGGTGTGACCGAATACGATCATGAACCTGTCCGTGGCCTTCCGGGCGAACTTCCTGCCGGTGAACACATCATCTGGCAGGGGTCGCCCGAATGGCGGACCTTCGCTCGCAGCGCGCTGCACACTCGCTGGGTCAGCGCCTATTTCGCAGCCCTTGCCGTGCTGGGCCTGGCCAGCGGCAAGCTGATCGGTGCAGCAGCAGCGGTCATCGGTGGCGCCATCACCTTGGGATTGCTTGCGCTGTTCGCGGTGTTGGTGGCACGGACCACGGTCTATACCATCACCAACCGCCGGGTGGTCCTGCGTGTGGGCATTGCGCTGAACAAGTGCATCAATCTGCCGCTGGCGCTGATCGGTGCAGCCAACATGCGCGAACTTGGCGCAGGCCATGGTGAAATCGCTCTGGTCCTGACCGGCAGCCACCGCCTTGGCCTTGCCACGATCTGGCCGCATGCCCGTCCGTGGCATCTGTCAAAGCCTCAGCCGATGCTGCGCGCCCTGCCCGATGCTCAGGCTGTTGCCAAAGTGCTGGCGCAGGCTTGCGCTGCAGTCGTGCCAAACGCAGCACCGGCCGCGCAACGCAGCAATGTTGCACCGGCAACAGCGCCTGTCCGTGATCACGGCATGCAGGGAGCCATGGCATGAGCCTCGTCCACGATCACCAGAACACCGTTCCGCGTCCGGCGTTGCTGCTGGCCGGCGGGCTGATCGCCACCACGCTGGCCCTCACCGCGCTGGTGCAAACAGGCGTGATGAACCGCGAAGCCGTCCCTTCGGTTGCGCGGGCCAGCGCGGGCGTTGTCGCCGTTGATACGCGCAAGTTGACGTTTGACGATCGCGCCGATGGTGCGGTCGTGGTCAAGGATGCCGACAGCGACGAAACCCTCGCCGTGCTCAAGGGTGAAGGGGATGGCGGCGGTTTCGTGCGCGGCGTGATGCGCGGCATGGCCCGCGAACGCAAGATGAGCGGGATCGGGCAGGCCACGCCGTTCGAACTCTCTCTCTGGGGCAATGGCTCGCTCTCGCTGCTCGATCCGGCCACGGGTCGTTCGGTTGAACTCGGCTCGTTCGGTCCTGACAATCGCGCCGCATTCATCAGGTTCCTGAAGAGCCAAAGCGCTTCGAAAACGCAGGCCGTGGCGAACGCCACATGATTGGCCCGCGCGCCTTTGATGTGCCCTGCCGGATCGCGGTGGAGCAAAGCGAGGCGCACTTCCACGCGCATGTCGAACTGGCCGGGAATATTGCCGTCCAGCCCGGTGACAAAGTGCGCGTCCATGGCGACCCCATCCGCATCCCCTTCGGCCAGAGCATGGTGATCGATCGGATGGCGACGGTGGAACGCGCCGGGCTTGTCCTGCGCAGTTGGACGCGGCTTGTGGCCTATCTTGGCCTTACCGAACTTTATGAAGTCAGCTTCAATCCTGGGAGCATGAAATGAACGCCCACACTGTCATCGCCCGGCCCTATGAAAGCGCCGCAGCTCTCCCGGAAAAGCCTGATGTTCACGCGATGGTGCAGCACGAAACCGTGCTTAGCCCGCGCTTTTACACCACCGATTTCGCCGCGCTCGATTCGATCGACGTCTCGCTGGTGCGCAAGGAATGGGACGCGCTGATGGACGAAATGGTCAGCGATCCCAACAAGCTGCACTTCAAGCGCGAAGGCAGCTTTGCCGGGATCATCGAAGGGCTTGAGCCTGAACTGCGCGCCGAATTCATCGACTTCCTCGTCAGCTCGCTGACGTCGGAGTTTTCGGGCTGCATCCTCTATGCCGAAATGGCACGACGGACCAAGAACCCGGACATGAAGCAGCTGTTCAAACTGCTCGCCCGCGATGAAAGCCGCCACGCTGGCTTCATCAACGAAGCGCTGAAAGATGCCGGTATCGGCATCGATCTGGGCTTTCTGACCAAGGCCAAGAAGTATCACTACTTCAAGCCGAAGTTCATTTTCTACTCGGTCTACCTGTCTGAAAAGATTGGCTATGCCCGCTATATCGCGATCTATCGCCAGCTCGCCAAGCATCCTGAACTTCGCTTCCATCCGATCTTCAACTGGTTCGAATCGTGGTGCAATGACGAGTTTCGTCACGGTGAGGCTTTCGCCCTGCTGCTGCGCGCCGATCCCAAACTGCTGACAGGCATGAACAAGCTGTGGGTGCGGTTCTTCCTGCTGGCCGTCTATTCCACCATGTACGTGCGCGATCATGCGCGCCCGGTCTTCCACAAGGCGCTCGGCCTTGATCCCAAGACCTATGATTACAACGTCTTTTCCATCTGCACCGCGATCAGCCGTCAGGTCTTCCCGGTAGAGCTGGATACTGAAGATCCGCGCTTCCGCCGCGCGATGGACCGGTTGCTGGTGGCCAGCCAGAAGATCGAAGCGGGGAAGAAGCAGGGTGGCCTTTCCGGCGCGCTCTTGCGCGCTTCGGGCACTATCGGTGCCGGACTGAACTTTGCCCGCATGTATCTGTTGCGTCCGCGCACCAACGAACTGCCCGCCACGGTGCGGATGCAGCCCGCATGGTAAGCTGGACCGGCCATGTCCTGCCGGTCGTTGCCACGATCGCGGTCTGGTTCCTGGCAACAGGCCTGATCGCGTGGGCCGATAACCGTGAACGCCGCACCTTCCCGCTCAGCCTGCTGCTGGCAGGGGCTGCGGGCGTGGGCGGGCTGGTCATGGTCGCTCAGACGATGAAATCTGCCTCGCTGTGGGGCGTCTATGCCGCGTTCGCCGGGGCTATCCTGATCTGGTCATGGCACGAGATCACTTTCCTGACCGGCGCCATCACCGGCCCGCGGCGCGAGCCTTGCCCGGCCGACGCGCGCGGGTTTGCCAGGTTCGCGCACGCCGTGGGGGCCATTGCCTGGCATGAGATCGCGCTCGCGCTCAGCGCACTTGGCCTGATTTCGCTCAGCTGGGATGCGCCGAACCAGCTTGGTGCGATGACCTTCACGTTGCTGCTCGTCATGCGCCTGTCGACCAAGATGGTGATCTTCTTCGGCGTGCCGAACATGAGCACCGAGATCTTCCCGCCGCACCTTGCCTATCTGAAAACCTATTTCGGCCCGCGCCGTCTGGGAATCGAACTGGTGCTGGCGATTGCTGGCACATCAGGCCTCGCAATCTGGCTTGGTTTGATCGCGCTCAATGCGCCCGAGGGCAGTGCCAGTGCAGCAGGGGCAAGCCTGCTATTCGCGCTCGCCGCGCTGGGGGCGCTCGAACACCTGTTTTTGGCCCTGCCGGTGCGCGATGGCGCGCTGTGGGGCTGGGCCTTGCCGACACGACGGCCAGCTAACTGAGTTTGGCTAACTGAATTCGCAATTACGTACTCGAACGAGAACACACGAAGAGGACCGACGACATGGATTACGAAGCCTACTTCCAGGGGGAACTGGACGCGGTCCGGAACGAAGGACGCTATCGGATCTTTACCGAGATCGAGCGCCGCTGCGGCAACTATCCGCATGCCACCCGCTATGTCGAAGACCGGACCGAACAGGTCACCGTGTGGTGCTCGAACGATTACCTCGGCATGGGCCAGCATCCGGCCGTGCTCGATGCCATGCACAAGACGCTGGATGAATGCGGCGCCGGTGCCGGTGGCACGCGCAACATCTCGGGCACGAACCACCACCACGTGCTGCTCGAAAACGAGCTGGCCGACCTGCACGGCAAGGAAGCCGCGCTGCTGTTCACCAGCGGCTATGTTTCAAACTGGGCGGGCCTTGGCACGCTGTGTGCCAAGCTGCCGGGCTGCGTCGTGTTCTCCGATGCGCTGAACCACGCCTCGATGATCGAAGGCATTCGCCACTCGCGCGCTACGTGCCGCGTATGGCGGCACAACGATGTGGAGCATCTGGACCAGCTGCTGTCCGAATACGGACCTGATGTGCCCAAGCTGGTGGCCTTCGAAAGCGTCTATTCGATGGACGGCGATATCGGCCCCCTCGCCGACATCCTGGACGTCTGCGAAAAGCATGGCGCAATGAGCTATATCGACGAAGTTCACGGCGTTGGCCTTTATGGCCCGCGCGGTGGCGGTGTGGCCGAACGTGAAGGCCTGATGGACCGGATCACGGTAATCGAAGGCACGCTGGGCAAGGCGTTTGGCGTCATGGGCGGCTACATCGCCGCTTCGGCCGCGCTGTGCGATTTTGTCCGCACATTTGCCAGCGGCTTCATTTTCACCACGGCCCTTCCGCCAGCTCTGGCTGCAGGCGCTGCGGCCAGCATCCGCCACCTGAAGGGCAGCGAGATCGAACGCGCGCGGCACAAGGAGCGCGTGGCCACGGTGCGCCGCAAGCTTGACGCGATGGGCATTCCCCACCTGCCCAATCCCAGCCACATCATCCCGGTCATGGTCGGCGATCCGCACAAGTGCAAGCGCATCAGCGACTGGTTGATGGACAACCACGGCATCTATGTGCAGCCGATCAACTATCCCACGGTGCCGCGCGGCACCGAACGCCTGCGCATCACGCCATCGCCCGTTCACAGCGATGCCGATGTGGAAAAGCTGATCAATGCACTCAGCGACATCTGGTCGCAGTGCGAACTGGCGCGGCGCTCCGCCGCCGCCTGAGCTAGAGCCAGGGACATGAAAAAGGGCGCGGAACCATTGGTTCCGCGCCCTTTGTCTTTGGGCAAACCCGATTGGGCCTAATGGCTCAGTTCGGGGCCTTGAGATAGGCGATCACGTCTGCACGGTCCTGCGCCTTCGAAAGGCCTGCGAAGGCCATCTTGGTGCCCGGAACGACGCGTGCCGGCTTTTCAAGGTACTGGAACATCTTTTCAGGCGTCCAGGTGATGCCGCTGTTCTTGTTGGCGTTCGAGTAGCTGTAGCCAGCCACCGACCCTGCGGCGCGGCCGACGATGCCGGCGAGCGACGGGCCGACCATGTTCTTGCCTTCTTCAACTGCGTGGCAAGCCTTGCACTGGGCAAAGATCGTCTTGCCATGTGCTGCATCCGGCGTCAGCGAAGCGAGCGTGGTACCATCGAGCGTGTCGGTGGAATCAGCCGTTGGTGCCGCAGCGCTGGTTGCCGCTGCAGGCGCAGCAGCGGGAGCCGCCGCCGTGGTTGTTTCTTCGGTCTTGGCAGCCGAACCTTCGGCAGCCTTGTCCGCACCACCGCCACCGCAAGATGCGAGGAGAAGCGTTGCCGACATTAGTGCAATGTACTGAAAAGATTGCCTCATTTGCATCCACCCATAGTGCGAGATGATGCGCGTTTAAAGATAAACGGCGCACGTAAATAACCATGAGTGCACTGGCCGCGCAACATGGTATTTTGGGCTCTGCCCATAATGAAACCTGCCATGGACCAGAATCTTCAGGTCACCTAACGGGAAATATCGTTACCTTCCATAAACTTCATCGCGCATGAAACCATCATGACATGCGAAGTCCACGCTGCATGCCGCGCGCAGGTTTGTTGAAATCGGATCAGTTGAGCGGTGCCGAACCGGCTGTCGGCTTCGCTCTGAACTTCTGGATCAGCGGCACGAACGGAAACAGCCATTGCTCCTTGATCGATAGCCGCCGCCGATCATCCTGACCGACCAAGGCCGCCTCCCCTTCCTTGTAAGTGCCGAAAATCCGATCCAGCAAAATCAGGGAGTTGCCATAATTGCAGCGGGTATCTTCATAAGGGACTGAATGGTGCAGGCTGTGATGGCGGATCGTGGTAAAGATGAAGGAATAGAACAGCGGCGGATTTGACCGCACATTGGCATGGGCAAATGTCGAAACGACGCCCATCACGCTATATCCGGCCAACACGGCCGACTGCTGCAGATCAAACAGAATCACCACGCTGAGGCTGATCAACCACAGTTCGATCGGGTTGCCGACCGCACCTTTCATCGCATTCAGCTGGGTAATGTGGTGATGCGGAGCATGTGTCAGCCAGAACGGCGTCGAATTGTGCATCAGGCGGTGCATCCAGTACTGCCCGAATTCGACGAGAAAGACCACGAAGGCCACCTGCAGCAGCCACGGCATCTGCTCCGCCCAGGGCGTGGCAATGCCGAACGATTGCTTCACCGATTCCAACGGCTTTTCCGCCAGAAAATTGGTGGCTTTCGAAATGACCGTGGCGCTGAGCACGACATAAAAAAGGTCGGTAAAGAATTCGCGCCGGTTCATCCGCCAGCCTTCGTGGCGCTCCAGCGGGATTTCCAGCAACAGCACGCTCAGCGTGATCGCCGAACTCACCGCGATGACGACCCAAGTGTTCTGCACCCACGCATCGGGTGCAAAAGCCCAGAAGGATACGGCAATCGCCACCATGATCGGCGGCAAAAGATTGACGAGGCGCTGCGCGATGCGCCCGGTGGTGCTACTGCCCTCGGTGGTGCCACTGGCATTGGTCATGCTTGAAGCGGACATGCGCGAACACCTCTCCAAAATCCGGGCACATCTGTGCGAGGCTGGTATGCAGCGTTTGTCAAAGCATAGCATACGTCGAATGACGTAATACAGCGCAGATTCAGCGCGTTGACGCCCGTCCATGCGCGGGCCAAACCGTTGTGACCACACGGTATCGCGGCTCGGTAAAATTATTACCATACGCAAAAAGCGTAATACGCAGACCGGTCACTTTCCCCCATGTGTAATGGCGTTCCGGCAAGAAAAAAGGAAATCACGCATGTTCAGGCTGATCGGCAAGTCCGGGAAAGCACTCCTGATCGCCGCCACGTTGCTGGCGGCATCGTGCTCTCCATCGGCAGATGCGCCTGCGCCAAAGCGCAGCGAATTCAGCATCGGCTGGTCGATCTATGCCGGATGGATGCCCTGGCCCTATGCACAGCAGGCTGGCATCGTGAAGAAGTGGGCCGACAAATATGGCCTGAAAATCAACATCGTGCAGGTCAACGACTATGTCGAATCGGTGAACCAGTACACCGCGGGCAAGTTTGACGGCGTAACCGTGGCCAACATGGACGCGCTGACCATCCCGGCCGCAGGTGGCAAGGACACCAGCGCGATCATCGTGGGCGATTATTCCAACGGAAACGACGGCGTGCTGCTCAAGGGTGGCAACACGGTGGCCGCACTCAAGGGCCAGTCGATCTATCTCGTCGAACTGTCGGTCTCGCACTACCTGCTGGCGCGTGCGCTCAACAGCAATGGCATGTCGCTGACCGATGTGAAGACGATCAACACCGGCGACGCCGATATCGTTGGCGCTTTCAGCAGCCCCGATGCCAAGGCCGCTGTCGCGTGGAACCCTCAGCTTTCGGTGATGCGCGGTCAGGCGGGCGCGAATCAGGTATTCAGCTCCGCCGACATCCCCGGGGAAATCCTTGATCTGCTGGTGGTCGACACTGCAACCCTGAAAGCCAACCCCGATCTGGGCAAGGCGCTGGCGGGGATCTGGTATGAAACTGTCAGCCTGATGATGCGTGACGATGCGCAGGGCAAGGAAGCCCGCGCGGCCATGGCCAAGCTGGCTGGCACCACGCCCGATGTGTTCGACGCGCAGCTGAAGACGACGCGCCTTTACATCGATGCCAAGGAAGCCGTGGCCGCAACCACGTCGCCCGAACTGATCTCGACAATGACCAAAGTGCGCGATTTTAGCTTCTCCAAGGGCCTGTTTCAGGGGGCGACCTCTGCCGATGCGGTGGGCATGGGCTTTCCCGGCGGCGTAACACTGGGTGATCCGGCGCGAGTGACGCTGCGCTTCGATGAAAGCTTCATGAAGCTGGCCGCCGACAACAAGCTGTGATCACCAAGACGCAGGCTCTCCGGCCCGGCCATCACGTTTTCAAGGAGGCGCATGCATGCGCTGGGTAAACCGACACATCGGGCGCAGACAGGCCTTCGGGCTGGGTGCCATTCCGATTGGCTTGCTGACCATCGGCTATCTGGTGGCATCGGCCCAGCGCCACGCTGCAAACCCGGCTGACAAGATCCTGCCGCTCCCCTCTGCCATGGGGACGGCGATCTGGAAGATGATGCAGCAGCCCGATGTGCTCAGCAGCAATCTGGTGTTCTGGGCCGATACGCTGGCAAGCCTGCAGCGCTTGGGGCTTGGCCTTGGTATTGCCACGCTGATGGCCTTGCTGGTGGGCTTGCTGCTGGGCGTGCTGCCACCGGTCCGGGCCATGTTTGGCCCACTGGTCACCGGCATCGCCGTGATCCCACCAATCGCGCTTCTGCCGATCCTGTTCATCGCGCTGGGCCTTGGTGAAACCGCCAAAGTGGCGCTGATCGTGATCGGCATTGCCCCGGTGATGGTACGCGATGTGGCAGGGCATGTGGGCGCCCTGCCGCGCGAACAGATTGTCAAAGCGCAGACGCTGGGCGCGGGAAGCTGGCAGATCATGCTGCGCGTGGCGCTGCCGCAAGCCCTGCCCCGGCTGCTGGTGGCGCTTAAACTGGCGCTTGGCCCGGCATGGGTATTCCTGATCTCGGCCGAGGCCATCGCGTCTGACGTGGGGCTTGGCTACCGCATCTTCCTCGTCCGCCGTTACCTCGCGATGGATGTGATCATCCCATATGTCGCGTGGATCGCTCTGCTGGCCATCGTGATGGACGTGGCGCTGTCAAAGCTCAGCACGAGAGCCTTCCCCTGGGCCCATGGAGCAGCACATTGAGCGCGCTGCTGACATTGAAGGACGTGTGGGTCGAATATGGCGACCGCATCGTGCTCGAAAAGGTCAATCTCGATGTGGCCGCAGGCTCGTTCGTCTCGGTCGTCGGCCCCTCGGGTGCAGGCAAGAGCACCTTCCTCCGCGTGATCCTGGGGCAGGAACAGGCGACGCGCGGAACGATCACGCTCGACGGTGCGCCGCTGCCGCCCGAATGCGGGCCGGACCGGGGCGTGGTGTTCCAGAAATACTCGGTCTTTCCGCACCTGACCGTGCTGGGCAATGTGGTGTTCGGGCTGGAATGCACGCAAGCACCGCTGCTGGCCCGCCTGTTTGGCGCACGGCGCAAGGCGGCCGAGGCAGAAGCGTCAGAAATGCTGGAAGCTGTGGGCCTGAAAGACAGCATGCACCTTTACCCGGCGCAAATGTCGGGCGGGATGCAGCAGCGCCTTGCCATCGCGCAGGCCCTGATCAAGCGCCCGCGCATCCTGCTGCTTGACGAACCTTTCGGCGCGCTCGATCCAGGCATTCGCGCCGATATGCACACGCTGATCACCCGGCTGTGGCGGCAGTATGAGCTGACCGTGATCATGGTGACGCACGACATCCGCGAAGCGTTTTCGCTGGGCACCCGCGTGCTGGCGCTCGACAAACGCCGCCATGATCCGCACGCGCCGCACCGTTATGGCGCAACGGCGGTCTATGACCTGCCGCTCACGAAGCCTGCGCCGGTCGAGCCGGAGGCACCTGTTGCACAAGGGGCTGCGGCATGACGCCTGCGCCCGAACCCCTTGCGCGGCTGAGCATGAGCCTGCCCGCCAGCCTGTTCCGCAAGCTGGACATGATGGTGGAGGAACGCCGCCTGCCATCGCGGTCCCAGCTGATCTCCGAACTGATCCGCCACGCACTGGCTGCGCATGAGGCCTATACCCGGCCCGAGGAGACGCTCGCCGGCACGGTGACCGTGGTCTATCGCGGCGACCGGGGCCGGGTGCGGCACCAGTTGGCGCAGACTCAGGCCGATTACCTCAAGGAGGTGATCTCGTCGCAGCATGTCTTTTTGCAGGACGATCAATCGCTCGAAGTGCTGCTGGTCCAAGGCGCGGCCGAGCGGCTGAAAGAGCTTTCCGATGCGCTGCGCCGTGTGCGCGGGGTGCAGCAGCTTGAACTCGTAACGACAACCGCCCTTCTCCCGCCGCTCTATGAGCAGGACGGAAGCGAAGGCGAAACCGATGGAGCGGTGACATGACCGAAACTCTCGCTAACCCGATGGCCGCGCGCGATCATGCGCGCAGCATGGGGGGCACCGTGGTGGAAGCCATGCCGGTGCTGCCCCCAGTCGCCAGCGATCTGCCCGATGGCATCTCCGCCGATGATGTGGTGTGGGAAGAGACGATTGCAGCGGGCGGCTATGCCACGCGGCGTCTGGCACGCGGCAGCCGGTTGCGGCTGATCGATGTGAAGGGCGATGCCTGCGCCGGGCTGCAAGTGTTCAACGCGGAAATGCCGACCGAGCGCCTGAACGTGGCCGATACGGTCAAGGTGCAGTGGAACGCCTATCTTGAGGCAGGCAAGCTGCTGCTGTCCGACATGGGCCGCGTGTTGATGAGCATCGAGGCGGACGATGCGCAAACACACGATTGCTTCAGCGGCACGTCGAATGCCGCCACCAATCTGGCGAAGTATGGCGAAGGCCGGAACAGCGGGGCCTATCCCAACGGGCGGGACCGCTTCCTGCTCGGCGCAGCCAAGCATGGGCTGGGGCGGCGCGATGTGCATCCTTGCGTCAACCTGTTCAAGGGCACGAAGATCGAGTTGGATGGCACGATCACGCCTGTGGTCGGCCCATTTGCGCCCGCACGCGAAGTGGTGCTGCGCGCAGAAATGGAAGTGATCGTGGTGATCGCCAATTGCCCGCATGTGCTTGATCCGCGCGCCGAATACGCGGTCACCCCGCTGCGCGCCACCGCTTGGCGCGGGGCCGTCACCGCTGCTGACGATAGCATCCGCAATGCGACGCCGGAGGGTCTTCGCGCCTTCCTGAACGTCGAAGACTACTACCGTCGCTGAAGCGAGGAACCATCTGATGAGCGATCCCCACCTCTCCGGCCATTATCTCTCTGGCCTGTCTGCCACCATCGTGCATGACGAGATCGTGCCCTCGCGCGCGCCGTGGCTCTATCACGTGGCCAAGGGCCAGACGCTGCGCATTGTCGACCTTGAAGGCAATCAGGCAGTCGATTTCCTGCTCTACAGCACGGCTGACGACGCCGAGCGCTACAGCGCGCAAGATACCGTGGCCGCGCAAGGCAACCTGTTCCTGCGCACCGGCACGAAGCTGATGTCAAACGAAGGCCGCCCGATGATGACCATCGCCGCCTCTGCCGTGGAATATCACGATACAATCGGCGGGGCATGCTCGTGCGAATCCAATACCTTGCGCTACGGTCATCACACCAAGTCTCAACATGCCTGTGTCGAGAATTTCCTTGAGGCCAACCTGCTCGAAGGGCGCGGTAAGCGCGATATCGTGCCGAACATCAACTTCTTCATGAACGTGCCGGTCGAGGCCGACGGGACGCTCGGCATCGTCGATGGCATCTCCGCGCCGGGGCTGACCGTGGACCTCTATGCCGAGATGGACGTGACCGTGGTCGTTTCAAACTGCCCGCAGATCAACAACCCGTGCAACGCCTTCAACCCCACCCCCGTCCGCATGATCGTGGCAGCATGACTGTTAAACCCATGACCTTCGATACCGTCCTGATTGCCAACCGGGGGACGATTGCCACCCGGATCATCCGCACGTTGCGCGCCATGGGCCTGCGCTCCGTCGCGGTCTATTCCGATGCGGATGAAGGCTCGCTGCATGTGGCAGAGGCTGACGAGGCGGTCTGCATCGGCGGCGCGCGGCCGAGCGAGAGCTATCTGGATATCGCCAAGATCATCGCGGCGGCAAAGCGCACCGGCGCAGGCGCGATCCATCCGGGCTATGGGTTCCTTTCGGAAAACACTGATTTTGCGGCAGCTTGTGCCGATGCAGGGATCGAATTCATCGGGCCGACGGCGGACAATATCCGCACCTTCGGCCTGAAGCACAGCGCGCGCGAACTGGCCGCCGCACACGGACTCCCGCTGGCGCCGGGGAGCGACCTCCTGACCGATGAGGCGGCGGCGATTGCGGCAGTGCAGGCCATCGGCTTTCCGGTGATGCTCAAGGCCACCGCAGGTGGCGGCGGCATCGGCATGCGCGTGTGTGAGAGCGAGGCCGATGTGCGCGAAGGCTTCGCCGCCGTGGCGCGGCTCGGGCAGAGCAATTTTGGCGATGCGGGCGTGTTCCTCGAACGCTTCGTGCGCCGCGCGCGGCACGTAGAAGTGCAGATCTTCGGCGATGGCGCGGGGCGCGTGGTGGCGCTGGGCGAGCGGGATTGCTCGCTGCAGCGGCGCAACCAAAAGGTCGTGGAAGAAGCCCCCGCCCCGCTCCTGCCTGAAGCGGTGCGGCAAGCGCTGTTCGCCGCCGCGATCCGCCTTGGTGAGGCGGCGCAATATCGCAGCGCAGGCACCGTGGAGTTCCTTTACGACGCCGACCGCGAGGAGTTCTTCTTCCTCGAAATGAACACCCGCCTGCAGGTGGAACACGGCGTGACCGAAATGGTCTTCGGCGTGGATCTGGTCGAATGGATGATCCGCGGCGCTGCGGGCGATTACAGCTTCCTCGACACCGCGCCGACCACGCCAAAGGGCCATTCGGTACAAGTGCGGCTCTATGCCGAAGACCCGGCGCTGGATTACCGGCCCACTTCGGGCACGCTTACCTCCGTGCAGTTCCCGGAAGGCGTGCGCGCCGAAACGTGGATCATGGCGGGCAGCGAAGTCAGCGCGTTTTACGATCCGATGCTGGCCAAGCTGATCGTCCATGCCGACACCCGTGAAGCCGCCGTGGCCGCGATGCAGCAGGCGCTGGCTGCCAGCCGCATCGACGGAATCGAAACCAACCTGCGCTGGCTGCGCGATGTGGTGGCTTGCCCCGCTTTTACCAGTGGCGAGGTTTCCACCCGCGCGCTGGAAAGCGTGACCTACACCCCGCAAAGCTTCCGCGTCATCAGCGGCGGCACCGCCACAACCGTGCAGGACTGGCCGGGGCGGCAAAAGCTGTGGGCCGTGGGCGTGCCACCTTCAGGCCCGATGGACGACCAGTCGTTCCGCATCGGCAACCGCCTGCTCGGCAATCCCGAAGGCATGGCCGGTCTGGAATTGACCGTCACCGGCCCGACGCTGGCATTCTCCGCCGCTGCGCGCGTGTGCCTGACCGGCGCGGACTTTGGCGCGACGCTGGATGGCCAGCCCGTGCCGCTGGGCACCCCGTTCGACATCGCGGCGGGGCAGACGTTGAGCCTTGGCCGCGCGCATGGCGGTGGCATGCGCGGCTATCTGCTGATCGCAGGCGGGCTGGACATCGCCCCTTATCTTGGCAGTTGCAGCACCTTCGAACTGGGCCAGTTCGGTGGCCATGCTGCACGGCGTCTGGTGGCAGGCGATGTTCTGCATCTGGCAGGCGCGCCCTCCAGCGAAGCCACGCCCGCAATCCCCCTGCCCGCGCTGCCAACCGACTGGTCGTTGCGCGTGCTCTATGGCCCGCATGGTTCGCCCGATTTCTTTACCGATGACGATATCGACATGATCGTCGCGGCGGACTGGCAAGTGCATTACAATTCCAACCGCACTGGCGTGCGCCTGGTTGGCCCCAAGCCCGAATGGGCACGGCGCGATGGCGGTGAGGCGGGTCTCCACCCATCCAACATCCACGATAACCCTTATGCCATCGGCGCGGTGGACTTTACCGGCGACATGCCGATCATCCTTGGCCCGGATGGCCCCTCGCTGGGCGGATTCGTGTGCCCCTTCGTGGTGATCGCGGCAGACTTGTGGAAAGTCGGCCAGCTTTCAGCCGGAGACAAAGTGCGCTTCGTGCCAGTGACAATGGCCGAAGCAACCGCCGCATCATCAGCACAAAAAGCGCTGCTTCTGAACGGCACCAAGACGCCCCCAAGCCGCACCTGCGCGGTGGCAACGCAGACTCCGGTGCTGGCAGACCTGCCCGAAGGCCCCGGCCGCCCGCGCACCGTCTATCGCCAGCAGGGTGATCGCAACATTCTCGTCGAATATGGCCCGATCGTGCTCGACATCGAACTGCGCATCCGTGTCCACGCGTTGATGACCGAGCTGGAGCGCATGGCCCTGCCCGGCGTGATCGACATCGTCCCCGGCATCCGCTCGCTGCAACTGCACTTCGATGGCGAAGCACTTGATCAGGCCGCTGCACTGGCCGCGCTGATTGCGGCAGAGGAGCGCTTGGGCGATCTGGAGGACTTCGCGATCCCATCACGCATCGTCCACTTGCCGCTGAGCTGGCGCGACCCTGCCACCATCGAAACCATCGAAAAGTACATGGGCGCAGTGCGCGACGATGCGCCATGGTGCCCGGACAACATCGAATTCATCCGCCGCATCAATGGCCTGCCCGATGTGGCGGCGGTGGAGAACCTGATCTTCGAGGCCAGCTATCTGGTGATGGGCCTTGGCGATGTTTACCTCGGCGCGCCGGTGGCCACCCCGGTCGATCCCCGGCACCGCCTGGTCACCACCAAGTACAACCCCGCGCGCACCTGGACGCCGCCCAATGTGGTCGGCATCGGCGGGGCCTATATGTGCATCTATGGCATGGAAGGGCCCGGCGGTTACCAGCTGTTTGGCCGCACCGTGCAAGTGTGGAATACGCACCGCCAGACCGCCGACTTTATCGAAGGCAAGCCGTGGCTGCTGCGCTTCTTCGACCAGATTCGCTTCTATCCGGTCAGCGCCGAGGAATTGGCCGAATGGCGGCGTGATTTCCCCAGCGGGCGACGCTCCATCACCATCGAACCGTCCGAATTCCGCCTTTCGGATTACCGCAAGTATCTGGCCGACAATGCCGAAGCGATCAGCGCCTTCGAAGCACAGCGCAAAGCCGCCTTCGATGCCGAGCGCGCAGACTGGCAGGCCATGGGCGAGTTTGATCGCGTCTCTGCGCTCAGCGATTCGGACATCCCGGCAGAAGCTGCGATCACCGTGCCCGATGGCGCAGATGTGGTCGAAGCCCCCTTCGGCGGCAGCGTATGGAAGCTGCTGGTGGCCACCGGCGATCAGGTGCAGGCTGGCGATACCATCGCCGTGCTGGAATCGATGAAGATGGAATGCCCGGTCCTCAGCCCCAATTCGGGCAAGGTCGTAGCGATGTACTGCGCTGAAAAGCAATCGCTGCAGCCCGGTGCGCCGATGTTTGCGCTGGAGAAAGCCGCATGAGCGCGTCTTTCCGGCAGAGCACAACGGCAATTGCTAAGGCCGTAGGTTCGGGTGCGACCAGCGCGGCGGCGGTGATGGAAGCCACGCTCGAACGCATTGCCGCCTATGATGCCATTCAACCGCAAGTGTGGATCAGCCGCGCCTCTGCCGATGCGTTGCTGGCGCAGGCCCACGCCGTTGACGCGCGCGTGGCAGCAGGCGAGCATCTGCCACTGGCAGGCGTGCCCTTTGCCGCCAAGGACAACATCGATGTGGCGGGCATGCAAACGACAGCAGCCTGCCCGGCCTTTGCCTATGCGCCGCAAGCCAACGCAACCGTGATCGAACGCCTGACCGCTGCGGGTGCAATCTGCGTCGGCAAAACCAACCTTGATCAGTTCGCCACCGGCCTTGTCGGCACGCGCAGCCCCTATGGCATTCCACGCAATGCTTCGAATCTGGCCTACGTCAGCGGCGGATCGAGTTCCGGCTCTGCCGTGGCCGTGGCGGCAGGGCTCGTGCCCTTTGCGCTGGGCACCGATACCGCCGGGTCAGGCCGTGTGCCGGCCGCTTTCAACCATCTGATCGGGTTGAAGCCCACCAAGGGCCGCTGGTCTACCCACGGTCTGGTCCCCGCCTGCCGCAGCATCGATTGCATTACCGTGTTCACCGATGACACCGCAGGCGCGCGTCTGGTCGATGATGTAATCGCCGGGTTCGATCCTGCCGATCCATGGTCAAAGCCTTTGGCCGATCACAATCTTGCCGCCAAAGTTATCGGCGTCCCCCGGCGCGAACAGCGGCTGTGGTTCGGTGATCTGGAATCCGAATACCTTTATGATCAGGCGCTGGCCAAGTTGGCGGAACTGGCAACAGTCGTCGAAATCGACATGGCCCCACTGCAGGAAGCAGCGCTGCTCCTCTACAACGGACCGTGGGTCGCAGAACGCACCGCGGCCATCGCCAAGCTGCTGACCGAAAGCCCTGATGCGGTCGATCCCACTGTGCGCACCGTGGTGCAGGCCGGGTGGGACAAGAGCGCGGTCGAGCTGTGGAACGGCATTTACCGCATGGCCGAACTGAAGCGCCATGCCGACCAGTTGCTGCAACAAGTGGACATGCTGGTCTTCCCCACCACCGGCACCACCTATCGCGTCGACGAATTGCTGGCCGCCCCCGTAGCGCTCAACAGCAATCTGGGTGCCTATACCAACTTCGTGAACCTGCTCGATATGGCCGCAATAGCTGTGCCCGCGGGCCAGCGCGCCAATGGCACCGGCTTTGGCATCACACTGATCGGCCCGGCCGATAGCGATCGCGCCCTGATAACGGCCGCCGATGCGTGGCTGTCCGCCGCTCAACTACCACCCCCACCCCCGCTCGATCTGGAGGGCAGAATGCAGACCGTGAAACTGGCCGTCGTTGGCGCACACCTTGAAGGCATGCCGCTGCACTGGCAGCTGACATCGCGCAACGCCACCTTCATCGGCGCGTTCGAAACCGCGCCCACCTACAAGCTTTATGCCATCGCCGACAGCGTCCCGCCCAAGCCCGCACTGGTCTTCAGCGAAGAGGGCGGCGCGGCGATCAAGCTTGAGGTTTACGAACTGGGCGTGGCCGAATTCGGCAGCTTCGTCGTGGATGTGCCCCCGCCGCTGGCGATCGGCACGGTCACGCTGGCTGACGGCAGCAGCGTGAAAGGCTTCGTGTCCGAACCGCGCGCGCTGACCGGCGCCGAAGACATCACGGACCTTGGCGGATGGCGCGCCTATATCGCCAGCAAAGCCTGATCTTCCCGCATCTCTTGCCGCGAAAGGCCTCTCCCATGCTCCGCAAATCGCTTGTCCTTGCTGCCGCGCTCGCATCCTGTGCTGCCCATGCACAAGTGGTGGAGCAAGTGCAGACCGTGCCCGGTTTCGCCGATTTCCTTGCCGTGGATGGCGATTCGGTGTGGGCCACCAATCGCGGGCGCGTGGAAAAGTGGTCGCGCACCGGCAAAGTGGCCGAAGTCGCCATCGCCAAGCCGTGCGGTGCGATGACCGTGGAATTCGGCTCGCTGTGGGTGGCCGATTGTGCCGCGCGCACGCTGGTGCGGATCGATCTGGAAACCGCCAAGATCGTCGCCACCATCCCCACCGGCATCGCCAACCAGAAGCAGGGCGAGTTGATCGTGGCCACCGGCGCAGGCTCTGTCTGGATCGCCAGCAAGCCCGAAGGCGCCGTCGCCCGCGTTGATCCTGCAACCAATACCATCGTCGCCAGCATCCCCGTCGATGCTGACACCTGGTACGTTACCTACGGCTATGACGCCGTCTGGGCCGTCAGTGCCACGCAGCAAACGCTGCAGAAGATCGACCCCAAGACCAACACCGTCGTCGCCCGCGCCGCGCTGGGCAAAATGCCCGGCTTCCTGGCCGCAGGCGAAGGCGGCGTGTGGGTGCAGGAGCAGGGCGAAGGCACCCTCGTCCGCGCCGATCCCGCCACCGGGCATGTCACAGGCCGCATCAAAGTGGGCGATAACCTGAAATACGGCGATATCGATGTAGGCGGCGGCAAAGTGTGGCTGCGCACCACCTTTGATCAGACCATGGCCGAAATCGACCCCAAGACAATGACGGTATCAGGCCGCTACGGCAAAGCAGAAGGCAGCGGCGCCCTGCGCTACACCCCCAAAGGCGTATGGACGAGCGCCCACGACGTACACACGCTGACCTTCTGGCCGATGACCGGCCTGCTGAGCGAGAAGAAGCCCTGAAGGGCTGAACTGTCAGAGAAATGGTGCCGCTTAGGTGATTCGAACACCTGACCCCATCATTACGAATGATGTGCTCTACCGACTGAGCTAAAGCGGCCTGCCCTTGGGCAAGGGCGGCGTTTAGCCAGCGGTGGGGGGCTAGGCAAGAGGTTTTCCGCTAGCTGCGTGAAAGGTTTTGGCTCCACCTGCTGATGGCGGCAACCATTGCGGTGCCGACTTGGGCCAGGTCCTCCTCGCTGATGGTCAGCGGCGGGGTGGTGTAGAGGATGTCGCGGAAGGGGCGCAGCCAGACGCCGCGTGCGATGCAGGCAGCCGAAAGCTGGTCTGCAGGCGCAGGGCGATCAAGCTGGACCACCCCGATCGCGCCGCGCATGCGCACATCCTTCACGCCGGGAAGCCCGCGCAAAGGGCTGAGCAAGTGTTCCAGCCTTGCCCCGATGGCGCGGGCTTGCGCCAGTCTTGGCTCGCTTTCAAACAGATCAAGCGAGGCGTTGGCGGCGGCGCAGCCCAGGGCGTTCCCCATATACGTCGGGCCGTGCATCAGCGCGTGCAGCGGATCATCTGACAAAAAGCCATCATGGATACGCGTGCTGGCAATGGTGGCGGCCAGCGGCAGCGTGCCTCCGGTCAGCGCCTTGGACAGGGTGACGATGTCGGGCTGCACACCGGCAATCTGGCAGGCGAACATCGCATCGCCCAGCCGCCCGAGACCAACGAAAATCTCGTCAAAAATCAGCAGCAGATCGTGCTCATCGGCCAATCTGCGCAGTGCCTGCAGCGTGAAGGCTTCGTGGAACACCATGCCGCCAGCGCCCTGCACCAGCGGCTCCACGACGATCCCGGCCAGCTCTCCGCGATGTTGGGCCAGCACTTCGCCCAGCGCCGCTTCACCCGCCGCATCGCGGGGCAGATCGACCACGACCTGCTCCAGCAGCGCGCCCTTGAACAGGCTGTGCATGCCCTCATCCGGGTCGCACACGCTCATCGTGGCGAAGGTATCGCCGTGATAACCGCCGCGAAAGCACAGGAATTTCACCCGGCGCTGGCCGCGGTTGAGCCAGAATTGCGCGGCCATCTTCATCGCCACTTCAACCGCGACCGAACCGGAATCGCTGAAGAACACGTGGTTCAAATCACCGGGGAGCAGTGCAGCCAACCGCCGCGCCAGAACATAGGCCTGTTCATGTGCAAGGCCGCCCAGCATCACATGCGGCAGCGTCTCCAGCTGCTGGCGCACGGCGGTCTCGATATGCGGGTGGCGATAGCCGTGAACGCAGGCCCACCAGCTGGAAATGCCATCAACCAGTTCCCGCCCATCGGCCAGTGTCAGCCGCACACCCTGTGCGCTGACGACGGGGAGCGGCGCGCGCGCGGTCTGCATCTGGGTATAGGGCAGCCATACATGGCCGCGTCCAGTCCTGTACCAATCGGGGTGTTCGCTCATCCCCCTGCCCTGTCGTGCTTCGCGCGCGCGATCAAGCCCTGCGTTTGCCGCGAAACGTCCAACGCCCCGCAGCCTCCCATGGTCCGCCGCGATAGTGGTGCAGTTCAAGGCCCGCAAAGGCGAAGCTGCGGGGCACAAACTGCGCCTCCAGCTCCTGCTGCAACGCTCTCGACTGGGCGCGCAGCACCTTGTTCTGAACGGTCACGTGGAGGCGCGGCACGCCTTGGTCCTGCGCGCTCAACATGCCGTGAAACATCTCGGCCATCTGCGCGCGCAGATCGAGCATGGCGGGGCTGTGAATGGCAAAAGCGGTGCCGGTGGTCAGATCCATCACGCCATCGATCCATGCTGCAATGGGGGCCACTTCGCCAGCCAACGCAGCCAGCAGCGTGCGCGCTTCACCCAGCAGGCTGGGTGGTAGCGCGTGAAACAGGGTGACATGCGCGGCCAGTTGATTGCGGTCGGGCGGATAGTGCGTCCGGCGCAGGCGATCGGCCCATGATTGGACCTCGGGCGGCAGCGTGGCGGTGATGATCAGGGGCGCGCGGTCAGGCAGCATGGGCCTTGCTTTGCACAAATCTGTGGGGTTGTCTGGGGCAAAGCGGGAGGTGGTGGGAACATTCGGCAAAACCGCAAATACCCGTGGTAACGGGCGGCTCGGTACAGCCGGAATGTTCCCCGGATTCTGGGCAAAGCAAGCTTTGTCCCGGTGCCTCCGTAGTTGTGCTTAGGATACAAATCTTAAGATTGGAAGAATCTGTAAACCACTTCGGACAAGATTCCCGAACCGCACCCGGCACACGTTCCCGGCAGCAGGAATTCTACAGTTCGCCGCGCGCCTTGCGCAGGGCAAACCACTTGGCCACGTTGGCATTATGCTGTTGCAGCGTATCGGCAAAAACGTGTCCGCCCGTGCCATCGGCCACCATGAACAGTGCCGCTGTTTCGGCCGGATCAAGCACGGCGGCAATGGATTCGCGCCCGGGATTGGTGATCGGCCCGGCAGGAAGCCCCACCATTGTATACGTGTTGTAACCGTTCACCGCCTGAATCTCTGACTGGCGAATGCGACGGCCCAGCGGTTTGCCCTTGGTGATCGGATAAATGATCGTGGGATCAGCCTGGAGCAGCATGCCCTTGCGCACGCGGTTCGAATAGAGGCCCGCCACCATCCGGCGCTCTTCGGGCTTGCCGGTTTCCTTTTCCACAATGGATGCAAGGATCAGCGCTTCCTGCGGCGTCTTGGCCACCGTGCGGGGCGAACGTTTGGCCCACAGTTCGGCCAGCGTCTTGTCCATCGCTGCCTGCATGCGCTCAAGCACGGCAGCGCGGGATTGGCCCTTCTGCCAATCATAGCTGTCGGGCAGGACCGATCCTTCGCTGGGCACAGGCACCGGGCCGGTCAGGTCCTTGTTGGCCAACAGCCGTTCGGCCACCATGATCGAGGGCATGCCTTCAGGAATCGTGATCAGGCGGCGGATGACCTTGTCGCCCTTGAGGATTTCAAGGATCGTGGATTCGCTGGCGCCTTTGGGGATCAGGAACGCGCCCTTGCGCACCTCGGTCCCGCCCCCCAGCAGCCGCGCGCGCAGTTTGAACAGCGCGGCCGAACGGATGGCCCCCTGCTCGGCCAGATCATCGGCCAGCGCGCTCAGCCCCGCCCCCTGCCGCACATCGAATTCGATCTGCTGTTCCAGCGGGCCTGCCGCGATCCAGCCGCCCAGCAGCCATCCCGCAGCGCCCACGATGGCAAGCAGCACGGCCAGCAGTGGCAACTTAGAGCGACGACGGCGGGCCATCGGGTGCGTCTCCGGCCTTCTGCGCCGCTTAGTCTTCCACCGCCTTGACGATCACGCTGGCGTTGGTGCCCCCGAAGCCGAACGAATTGTTCAGCGCCGCGCGCACTTTGCGGCGCTTGGCGACGTGCGGCACGAGGTCAACGCCCTCGGTCCCTTCATCAGGATTGTGCAGGTTCAGCGTTGGCGGCACGATCTGGTCCCGAATGGCCAGGATGCAAAAGATCGCTTCCACCGCGCCTGCGCCGCCCAGCAAGTGGCCAATGGCAGACTTGGTGCTGCTCATCGATGCGCCCGACAGATCATCGCCCAGCACGCGCTTCACTGCGGCCAGTTCAATCGTATCGGCCATCGTCGATGTGCCGTGGGCGTTGACATAGTCGATATCGCCCGCCGTCATCCCGGCCTTTTTCAGCGCCATGCGCATGGCCAGTTCCGCGCCCTTGCCTTCGGGGTGCGGCGCGGTGACGTGATAGGCATCGCCCGACAGGCCATAGCCGACGACTTCGGCATAGATCTTGGCACCACGCGCCTTGGCGTGTTCATACTCTTCGAGCACCACCACGCCTGCGCCTTCGCCCATCACAAAGCCATCGCGGTCCTTGTCATAGGGGCGGCTCGCTTCGGTCGGGCGGTCGTTATAGCTGCAGTTGAGCGCGCGGGCTTGCGCAAAGCCAGCCACGCCCAGCGGGTTGATCGTGCTTTCCGCGCCGCCTGCCAGCATGATGTCGGCATCGTCATCGCGGATCATGCGCGCGGCATCGCCGATGGAATGTGCGCCGGTGGAGCATGCGGTGACGACTGCGTGGTTCGGGCCCATCAAGCCGTACTTGATCGACACCTGGCCCGAGATCAGGTTGATCAGGCGGCCGTGGACAAAGTGCGGGGAAACCCGGGCGGGGCCCTTTTCCTTCAGCACAATCGATTCGCTTTCGATGCCCGGCAAGCCGCCAATGCCCGATCCGATCGAGCAGCCGGTGCGCATCTTCAGCGCATCGTCCATGTCGACAAGGCCTGCGTCTTCCAGTGCCTGGCCTGCCGCATCGATGCCGAAGACGATGAACGGGTCGACCTGCCGCTGAATCTTGTGATCCACGCGCTTGCCCGCATCGAAGCCATATTCATGGTCGGCAGGCTTCACCTCGCAGGCGATCTTGCACTTCTGGTCGCTCACATCAAACTTGGTGATCGGCCCCGCACCGCTTTTTCCAGCGAGCAGGTTCTTCCACACGGTTTCCACGTCCGCCCCCAGCGGGGTGACGAGGCCAAGTCCGGTTACGACGACACGACGCATTGAAATCTCCGGAAAATAAGCAAACAGGCCCAGCCCCTGCAATAGGGCTGAGCCTGCCGAAGTCCTCCCCTGCCCGGCGCTTCACACCTTGGGCAGCCCATCGACAAGCTCAGGGCAAAACGGGGAAAGGGGCGATCAGCCCTTGTTTTCGTCGATGTACTTGATCGCGTCCTGCACGGTCGAGATCTTCTCGGCTGCATCGTCAGGGATTTCGACGCCGAATTCTTCTTCGAACGCCATCACCAGTTCGACGATGTCAAGCGAGTCAGCGCCCAGATCGTCGATGAAGCTTGCTTCTTCGGTGACCTTGTCTGCCTCTACGCCGAGGTGCTCGACAACGATCTTCTTAACGCGGTCGGCGGTATCGCTCATGAAATGCCCCTTCGAAGGAAAGCGTTGGAATTCTGGTTTCGGATTTCGCCCTAATGAACGGATTGCAGACTGGCAAGGGGTGGACTGTGGATCACGCCACACCCGGCCAGTTACAACTCATCCCTTGGTCTGCTCCACCACACGGATGTTGAGTTCGCGCAACTGCTTGAGTGCCGCCGGAGACGGTGCCCCCATCAGCAGGTCTTCGGCGCGCTGGTTCATCGGGAACAGCGTGATCTCGCGCAAGTTCTGCGCGCCGCAGATCAGCATGACAATGCGGTCCACACCCGCGGCCATCCCGCCATGCGGCGGTGCGCCATACTGGAATGCGCGGTACAGGCCGCCAAAGCGCTCTTCCACATCCTGTTTCGAAAGGCCGACAATCTCGAACGCCTTGACCATCGTTTCGGGCGACTGGTTGCGGATCGAACCCGATGCGATTTCAAAGCCGTTGCAGACAAGGTCATACTGGAACGCGTTGATCGTCAACGGGTCCTGATTGCACAGCGCGTCCATTCCGCCCTGCGGCATAGAGAACGGGTTGTGGCTGAATTCGACCTTCTTGTTTTCCTCGTCCCATTCATAGAACGGGAAATCGACAATCCAGCACAGCTCGAAGCTGTCCTTGTCGATCAGGCCCAGCTGGTCGGCCACGCGGGTGCGGGCAGCGCCTGCCAGCTTGGCGGCCTGCTCGGCCTTGCCAGCAGCAAAGAAGCAGCCGTCATCCGGCCCAAGGCCCAGCTTGTCAAACAGCGCGGCCATCTTGTCGGCCCCGTGGTTCTTGGCAATCGGCCCGCCGAATTCACCGCCCTTGCGCGTGACATAGCCTAGGCCAGCATGGCCCTCGGCGCGCGCCCAATCGTTCATTTCGTCAAAGAACTTGCGGCTCTTCTCCGCTGTGCCCGGTGCCGGGATCAGCCGCACGACGCCACCGGTGCCGACGATCTTTTCAAACAGGCCAAAGCCAGACTGCGTGAACTCGTCCGAAACGTCGGAAATGATGATCGGGTTGCGCAAGTCAGGCTTGTCCGACCCGTACTTCAGCATCGCTTCCGCATAGGGAATGCGCGGGAAGCTGCCCGTGGGCGTAACCTTGCGGACTTTGCCGTCCTTGGCGGCAAAGGCTTCAAACACGCCGCCGATCACCGGCTCCATCGTCTCCCACACTTCTTCCTGCGTGACGAAGCTCATTTCCAGATCGAGCTGGTAGAACTCGCCCGGCAGACGATCCGCGCGCGGGTCTTCGTCGCGGAAACAGGGCGCGATCTGGAAGTAGCGGTCGAAACCCGCCACCATCAACAGCTGCTTGTACTGCTGCGGTGCCTGCGGCAGCGCATAGAACTTGCCCGCATGAATGCGGCTCGGCACGAGGAAATCGCGCGCGCCTTCTGGCGATGAGGCCGTCAGGATCGGCGTCGAGTATTCGGTAAACCCAGCGCCTTCCATGCGGCGGCGCATGTCGGAAATGACCTTGGTGCGCGTGACGATGTTGGCGTGGAGCGTTTCACGCCGCAGATCGAGGAAGCGATAACGCAGGCGGATATCTTCGGGATATTCCTGCTCTCCGGCCACCGGCATCGGCAGTTCTTCCGCCGCCGAGAGCACCGTGGCCCCGCGCGCATAAACCTCGATCGCGCCGGTCGGCAGGTTCGGGTTCACCGTGCTATCAGACCGTGCCTTCACCTCACCATCGATGGTCACCACCGATTCCACGCGCAATCCCTCAAGGATCGCCAGCGCCGGGCTATCCACATCGGCCACGATCTGCGTCATGCCGTAGTGATCGCGCAGATCAACGAACAGCACGCCGCCGTGATCGCGCTTGCGGTGCACCCAGCCCGAAAGGCGGACGGTCTGCCCGACATCGCTGCGCGTCAGCGCGCCGCAGGTATGGGAACGATAAAGGTGCATCGAAACTCTTTCCAATCGGTCTGCAATCGGGCAGGGGAAACTCACGCGGCTAACAGGCGATGGCCGCGTATTTGTCAAGCCAAGGCCCTTCTATTGGCCAAGGCGACGTCCCCGGCAGGGGGCACCACCGGGCCGCTTTCACAGGCGCGCCATACAGAAAAGACCGATGAAGATACATCCCCTCATCACCACGACAGAAGCGCTGACCGAACTGTGCGAGCGTCTGTCCAAGGCCGATTTCATCACGGTCGACACCGAATTCATGCGCGAGAACACGTTCTGGCCGGAACTGTGCCTCGTCCAGATCGCCGATGACAAGGAAGCCGCCGCGATCGATCCGCTGGCTCCCGGCATCGATCTGAAGCCGCTGCTCGATCTGATGTGCGACAATGAGGACGTGCTGAAAGTCTTCCACGCCGGCGGGCAGGATGTGGAAATCATCTACAACCTCACCGGCAAGACCCCGCACCCGATCTTTGACACGCAGATCGCGATGATGGCGGTCAGCCAGTCCGAGCAGATCGGCTATTCCAACCTCGTGGAATCCTGGCTCGGCCTCACCATCGACAAGGGCGCCCGCTTTACCGACTGGTCACGCCGCCCGCTGACCGAACGCCAGATCGAATATGCCATTGGCGATGTTACCCACCTGTCCAAGATTTTCCCCAAGCTTTTGAAGCGCCTGATCAAGACCGGGCGCGGAGCGTGGCTGGATATCGAGATGGAAAAACTGGCCGACCCGGAGAACTACCGCGTCGACATGGACACCGTGTGGCAGCGCATCCGCGCGCCCAGCCGCAACACCGCCGTGCTGGGCCGCCTCAAGGCCCTTGCCGCGTGGCGTGAACGCGAAGCCATCGACAAGAACATCCCGCGCGGCCGCATCATGCGCGATGAAACGCTGGCTGATATCGCCAGCCACCCCCCGCGCGATCAGGCAGACCTTGCCAAAGTGCGCGGGCTTTCTGCCGGATGGAAGGATAACGACATCGGCCGCCGCCTGATGCAGACGCTCGCCGATGCCAAGCCCCTGACCGACGCAGAAATGCCGCCCAAGGCCCCGCGCGGTGCCCCGCTGGGCAAGGAAGGCGCACTGGTCGCCGACCTGCTCAAACTGCTGCTGAAAATCCGCAGCCGCGAGATCGACATCGCCGCCCGCCTGCTTGCCCGCACCGACGATCTGGAACTGCTCGCCGCCGGCCAGCGCAAGAACCTGTCGATCCTCGAAGGCTGGCGCTACGAACAGTTCGGCCGCGATGCGCTCGATCTGGTCGAGGGCAAGCTGGCTTTTGCCGTCGTGAACGGCAAGCTCAAGATGACGCACATCGATGATGTGGTTGAGAAGCTTGAAGTTGCCGAACCCGAAGTTGCGGTAGAAGAATGATCATAAGGCCAACATTCATCTCGTCATTGCGAGCGCAGCGAAGCAATCCAGTGCGGCACTCGCTATCTCTGGCGCTATCACTGGATTGCTTCGCTACGCTCGCAATGACGAAGCTTTATTGAGGCCCGATGAGCACCTACCTGCCCACTCTCAAGCAGTTGCAATACCTCGTCGCGCTGCACGAACACGGGCATTTCGGCCGCGCTGCCGATGCCAGCTTTGTCTCGCAGTCCACGCTCTCGGCGGGCCTGCGCGAACTGGAATCGCTGCTGGGCGTGGTGCTGGTTGAACGCACCCGCCGCGTCGTGCGCTTCACCCCGCTCGGGAATCAGGTGGTGGCCAAGGCGCATCGCCTGCTGCGTGAGGCAGAAGAGCTTTCCGAACTGGTGCAAAGCCATGGCGCCCCGTTGGCGGGCGAATTGCGCATGAGCGTGATCCCCACCATCGCTCCGTTTCTGCTGCCGCGCATGCTGCCCCGGCTGCGCAAGGAACGGCCGCAGTTGAAGCTGTTCCTGCGCGAAGAACCCAGCGCCGCCGCCATCGAATCGCTGCACCATGGCCGCGCCGATTGCGTGCTGCTGGCGCTGCCTTTTGCTACAGGCGAAGTGGAGGCCGAGATTCTGTTCAAGGACGAACTCTTCGTCGCCTTCCCCAAGGACGATCCGCGCGATCCGCCCGCCACGATCACGCCGGGCCTGATCGACGAGACACGACTCTTGCTGCTCGAAGATGGCCACTGCCTGAAAGAGCACGCGCTGGCCGCCTGCAACCGCCCCGAAATGCGCGCCAGCGCCACGATGATCGGCACATCGCTGCACACGCTGGTGCAAATGGTCGACAATGGCCTTGGCCTCACGATGCTGCCGCAAATGGCCATCGATGCGGGCATTCTGCACGATACCCAGATCGTCGTCCGCCCCCTCACCTCCGACCACGCATGGCGCGACATCGCCTTGGTCTGGCGCAAAAACAGCCCGCGCGCCGAGGAATTCCGCATGCTGGCGCACGAATTGCGGGCGGGTTGACATTTTGTCTCCATGCGCAGAAACATGCGCATATGACTCGCCATAACCACGATTTCGCCGATACGCAGCGCAAAGCAACCAATGTCTCCCTTCAGGCCGGAATGGTTGAAGAGGCAAAGCGCCTTGGAATCAACGTTTCCCGCGCTTGCGAAACGGGTCTGTCGGCGGAAATTGCCAAGGCACATGCTCTGCAATGGCAGGCGGACAATGCCGAGGCGATCGCCAGCTCAAACGCATGGGTAGAGCGTAATGGCCTGCCCCTCGCCCGCTACCGTCAGTTCTGACACACCCTTAGCGTGGCAAAGTTTGACGTTTTCAGAACACGCGAAGGCACTTTGCTGCTGGACTGTCAGGCGGACCTCCTCGAACACCTGACAACCCGATTTGTCGTCCCACTTTTGGCGGAAGACGATTCACCAAAGCCGTTGACCCGGCTCAATCCTGTTTTCGTTGTTCAGGATCAGCGCCATGTCATGGCCACGCAGTTTGCGGCCAGCATTTCGGTGCGTGATCTTGGCGAAAAAGTCAGCTCGCTGATCACAGAAGAAGATCGCATTTCGCTTGCACTGGACATGCTGATCGTGGGTTTCTAACCCCTCAATCCATGTGCTTCAGCCCTACGCGTAGGTAATCCCAGCCCGTAATCACCGTAAGCACCGCCGCGCCCCACAGTGTGGTCAGGCCCACAGTGTGCGGCACGTTCACTTCGATGCCGCCAATCGGCATCAGCCAGCCCGGCAGCGCCTGCCCAAGGATTAGCGCGCCAAGGCACACCATCTGAAACGTGGTCTTCCATTTGGCCAGGCGGCTGACCGGCACCGAAACCTGAATGCCGCCCAGAAACTCGCGCAGGCCCGAAACCGCGATTTCGCGCAGCAGGATGATCAGGCCCGCAATCACATGCATGTCCCCCACATAGGGCCCGCGCAGAATGCCTTGTGCGGTCAGCACCAGAATCACCGCGGCCACCATGATCTTGTCGGCAATCGGATCAAGGAAGATGCCCAGCTTGCTCACCGCCCCTTGCGCGCGCGCCAGATAGCCGTCGAAATAATCGGTGATGCCCATCAGGCAGTAAACGCCGAAAGCAAGGCCATAGCCCAGTCGCCATTCCGGCCACCACAGCAGCGCCGCAAGGACAGGGACAGTCACAATCCGCGACAGTGTGAGCAGGTTTGGCAAGGTCAGCATCGCAACCGGGCATAGCGCGCAAATGCGACAAACGGAATCGCAACATTCGCAGCCTACCGCATTCAGGTTCAAAACTGCTTGCCCAAGGCCCGCTCACGGCTAAGGGTGACCTGAGTAGAGATGCTGGCAACGGATTAAATGACAACATCGACGCATCTGGTGCGCACGCGCCGCTTCCTGCCCTTGTTCGTCACCCAGCTTCTGGGGGCCTTCAACGACAATCTCTACAAGAACGCGATGGTCCTGTACGTCGTGTACAACGTCTATAGCTCCGAAGCCGAAGAGGCGCGCTTTTCGGCGATCGCCTCGGCCCTGTTCATTCTGCCGTTCTTCCTGCTTTCGGCACTGGCGGGCCAATTGGCCGACATGCGCGACAAGGCGCAGATTATCCGCGTGGTCAAAGCCTGCGAAATCGCCATCATGCTGGTGGGCGGCGCGGGCCTTGTCATGGCGTGGCTGGGGATGGAAGTGGAAGCCATCGCCATTCCGCTGATGTTGGCCGCGCTCCTGGCGATGGGCGTCCACTCCACGTTCTTCGGCCCGATCAAATACGCGATTCTGCCGCAGCACCTGCACGATAACGAGGTTCTGGCCGGGACCGGTCTGGTCGAAGCAGGCACCTATATCGCCATCCTTGCCGGCACGATTCTGGCAGGCTGGATTCCAGTAGAGGTTGCCGCAGGCGGCGTCGTGCTAACCGCGCTGATCGGCTATATTTCGGGACGGCAAGTGCCCCCGGCCCCGCCGCTGCAAGAAGCGCAGAAGATCGATTTCAACGTCTTTACCGCATCATGGCGCCTGATCCGCAACACCACGCGCCATAGCCAGGTGTTCATGGCCATCGTCGCTATCAGCTTTTTCTGGACCGTGGGCACCGTGCTGTTCATCCAGTTCCCGCCGCTGGCCAAGAACGTGCTCTATGCCAGCAAGGAAGTGGCCAGCCTGTTCCTTGTGATGTTCTCGGTCGGCATCGCCATCGGCTCCATGTCGATCAACGCCCTGCTTAAAGGCACTGTATCGGCGCGCTATTCTCCGGCTTCGGTGATCGTGATGGGGCTGTTTGTCATCGCCTTTTACGCGGTGTGCCGGATGTGGCCAGACATGCCGGGACAGGCTCTGATGGACGTGTCCACCTTCATCGTCCAGCCACTTGCCATCCCGCTGCTGCTGAGCCTGCTGGGCATCGCGGTGGCAGGCGGCATGTTCGTGGTACCACTATACGCCTTCCTGACGACGGTGGTCGACAAGTCCGAAACCGCCCGCACGATTGCCGCCAACAACATCGTCAATTCCGGCGCCATGGTCGCAGGCGCCCTGATCGCCGGAGCGCTGAGCAGCGCGGGCGTGGCGCTGGTCGATCAATTGCTGCTCGGTGCCGCGATGTGCGTGGTTTCGGCGTGGCTGGGCTGGCTGCTCTACAAGGCCGAAAAGGCCGCGCAGGCCGCCTGAAAAGTCACGCAATAAACGCCATCACCGCCAGAAAGCAGGCGCAATAAGCGATCATGAAATCGCGCACGTCCTGCATGGTGATGCGCTTGAGATCGACGGGATCAGACCGCACATCCATATCGCGCAAACGCTCTTCGGCTTTGCGCATTGCGGCCATCACTTCGGGCTCCAGCTTGGGCAATTCGCGCAACGCATGCCGTGGCAAGGACGCGCGAAAGGGGTGGCGGGCGGTGCCATAGGCGGCACCAGCTGCGGTTGCGAATGACCTGTTCATGCCATCAGCTTAACGCATTCTTTACCTTTAGAAATGGCAGATTTCCGCCATTTCGGGACCGTTCCAACGCGGGACAGAAGTTGCCCAGTCGGCAAATGCAAAAGGCCGCCCCTTGCGGGACGGCCCAGATGGTTTTGACGCGATGATTATCCGCGCCGATCAGGATCTTGGGGTCAGATGCTGTCGCCCAAGGCACCTTTGACCTTGCCCTTGAGCTGCTGGGCTTCGCCCTTGCGCTCTTGCGCAATGCCTTCGGCCTGAAGGCTGGCATTGTCGGTGGCTTTGCCCGTCGCCTGCTTGATGTTGCCGGCAGCTTCGTTGGCGAGGCCCTTGGCCTTGTCGGTCATTTCACCCATCGGGGATCTCCTTGATTGTTATGGCAGAAATCGTCCGCCCTCTCGGAGAATACTACGCGCGAACGGGCCATCCGGTTCCCGTTACAGTGCCCCAGCCATCTTCAGCACCAGCGCCCACTCCTCAGGCCGCACTGCCCCCACCGACAGGCGCGACAGGCGGATCAGGTCCATGTCCTGAAGCTCCGGCGTTGCCTTCACCTGCTTGAGCGTCACCGTCTTCGGAAGCTTTGTCACAGGCTTAACCTTCACCGCCGCCCATTTGCCTTCGGGGTCCGTCGGATCGGTCAAGCCGCCCTGGCTGATCACGATCACGCCCACAATTTCGATGCCGATGTTCGAATGGTAGAAGAACGCAAGGTCCCCTTCCTGCATTGTCCGCAGGTTGCGCGCGGCCAGATGATTGCGCACCCCGTCCCAAGTGCCTTCGCCCTCGGCCACCAGATCATCCCAGCCATAGACGTCGGGTTCGGACTTCATCAGCCACAGGTTGCGGCCAGTCGTGTCGGTGATGTTGATTTTGGTCATGAAAGCCTGCGCGATTCCCGTTACAGGCAGGGTCATAGCGACAATTGTGCGAACTGGAACACCATGCCCCTTGATACATTGCCGGTTATCTCGCTGAACAGCGAAGCCGATACCCTTTCGCGTGAATTGGGTGAGAGTTTTCAGACCTTTGGCTTTGCCATGGTGAAAGACCACGGCATCGATCCGGACCTCATCGCCCGCGCATGGGAGTTGACCGCGCAGTTCTTTGCCCTGCCCGAGGACGAAAAACGCAGCTATGCCATTGCCGGTCTTGGCGGCGCGCGCGGCTACACGCCCTTCGGCACCGAAATTGCCAAGGGCGCAAAAGTCCATGATCTCAAGGAGTTCTGGCACGTTGGCCGCGATCTTCCGGCCGATCATCCGCTGGCCGCGATGTCGATGTTCCCCAACATCTGGCCCAACCGCCCCGAAGGTTTCCGCGAAACGTTCGAGGAACTCTACGCGCAGTTCGACAAAGTCGGCGCGCGCATTCTGGCGCGGATCGCGGTGTGGCTGGGGCTGGACGAGCATTGGTTCGACCCGGCCATCGAAGACGGCAATTCGGTAATGCGCCTGCTCCACTACCCGCCGCTGCCCGCCGATGCACAGCCCGGCGCGATTCGGGCAGGGGCGCATGAGGACATCAACCTGATCACGCTGCTGCTGGGCGCAGAGGAAGCAGGCCTCGAATTGCGCACAAAATCAGGCGATTGGATCAGCGTCTCGCCCCCACAAGGCGCGCTGGCAGTCAACATCGGCGATATGCTGCAACGCCTGACCAACCACGTCCTGCCCTCCACCACGCACCGCGTGCGCAACCCTGAGGGCGAGCGGGCGCAGCACAGCCGCTATTCAATGCCGTTCTTCCTGCACCTGCGCAGCGATTTCCGGTTCGAAACACTGCCGGAGTGCATCAGCGAGGAAAATCCAGACCGCTACCCGGTGTCGATCACCGCGGACGATTACCTGCAGGAGCGTCTGCGCGAGATTGGGTTGAAGAAATAACCGGCAAGGACATTTTCACAAAAAGGAGCAACGCTCCCCCGCGCAGGCGGGGGCCTCAGGCCGCACAGCGCTACACTTCCTGAGGCCCCCGCCTACGCGGGGGAGCGTTCGTTTTGGTGATGGTTCTGTACGGCTTGGGTGCGGTTCAGTGCTCCTAGGTGCATCTAGGTGCACTTCAGGAATCGACGCCCGAACCATGGCTCCATTACGCAAAAAGCCGCCCTAGGGCGGCTTTTCTGGAGAAATGCCAAATGAAATGGTGGAGCCTAGCGGGATCGAACCGCTGACCTCCTGCATGCCATGCAGGCGCTCTCCCAGCTGAGCTAAGGCCCCATATTTCCAACAGGCTGCCGTGGGAAGCAGACTGTTCCGGCGGGGTAGGCCCTGCCGGGAGCCGCGCCTCTAAGGTAAGGCTTCCCGGCTGACAAGACCATTTTTTGACGCCGGATGATTTTTCGGAGCCAGCCTGCTTGGCCAGCTCCGAAATGCGTCACACCCAGAGATCAAACTTCGTCGTCGTCCCCGCTCTGGCCGGGAACGCCCAGATCATCGTCGCCGCCAAGATCAACGTCATTGTCGGGCGAATCGCCGTCTTCGTCGATGTCGAGATCTTCGTCGGCCAGATCGACGTCGGGCACGGCGTCAACCTTCTCCTTCTGGATCTCCTCATAGGGGATCGGCTGCTTCGACTTCAGCACCGGCTCTGCGGTCCAGGTGTACTTGCATTCAACGCAGGTGATCGGGTCAGTGTTGCCCAGATCATAGAAGCGGGTGCCACACTTCGGACAACCGTGCTTGGCGCCCCATTCCGGCTTGACCATGAAACTTCCTCAAGACTGGCCCTGCACGACAAGATTTCGCGCGGGCGGAGAAACTGCACGCTTGATGGGTCCGCAGCTTCGCGGAATCAAGAGAGGGCGCGCCTTGCCATAGCGGCGCGCTGCTGTCAAAAGCCGCGCGCTTTATTGGCCCTTACCCGTTCGGAAAGTCCCACCGTGTCCTCACACGATCCCGCTGAAATGCGCCCTCGCCGCTTCTCCGCCAATGGCCCGCTGAAGGGCCGCATCCGCGTTCCAGGCGACAAGTCGATCAGCCACCGCTCGATCATGCTGGGCGCGCTGGCGGTGGGCGAGACGCGGGTGACGGGCTTGCTGGAGGGCGAGGACGTACTCTCCACCGCCGCCGCCATGCGCGCGATGGGCGCGACGATTGAGCGCGATGCAGACGGCATGTGGCATGTGCACGGCGTGGGCGTCGGCGGGCTTTTGCAACCGCAAAGCGCGCTCGATATGGGCAATTCGGGCACATCCACCCGCCTGCTGATGGGGCTGGTCGCCACGCATCCGATTACCGCGACGTTCGTGGGCGATGGTTCGCTGTCGAAGCGCCCGATGGGTCGCGTGATCGATCCGCTGTCCACAATGGGCGCGGAATTTACCGCCAGCCCCGGCGGACGACTTCCCCTTACCCTTCGCGGAATTTCGCCTGCGGTACCAATCGAATACCGGCTGCCGGTGGCTTCGGCGCAAGTGAAGAGCGCCATTCTGCTGGCCGGGCTGAACACGCCGGGGATCACGACGGTGATCGAACCGGTGCCGACGCGCGACCATTCGGAGCGGATGCTGCGCGGGTTTGGCGCGGAACTGACGGTCGATCTGGCCGATGATGGTGCGCGGGTGATCCGCGTGCGCGGTGAGGCGGAATTGCAGCCGCAGGACATCGTGGTGCCGGGCGATCCATCGTCTGCCGCTTTCTTTGTGGTGGCGGCGCTGCTGGTCGAAGGCTCTGATCTTGTGGTGGAAAACGTGGGGCTGAACCCCACGCGCGCCGCGCTGTTCGATGTGCTGCGGCTGATGGGCGGGAGCATCGAGGAACTGGACCGGCGCGATGTGGGCGGTGAACCGGTGGCCGACTTGCGCGTGCGCCATTCGCTGCTGACCGGCATCGCTGTGGATCCCGCCGTGGTGCCGAGCATGGTGGACGAATTCCCGGTGCTGTTCGTGGCCGCCGCACTGGCCCATGGCCGCACGGTGACCACCGGCCTTGAAGAACTGCGCGTGAAGGAATCTGACCGGATCAGCGCAATGCGCGCCGCGCTGGAACTGGCGGGCGCAACCGTGACCGAGACCGAGGACGGGCTGATCATCGATGGCACCGGCGGCGATCCGCTGCCCGGCACGGCAGAGGGGCTGAGCGTCGTGACGCACCTTGACCACCGCATTGCGATGGCGATGGCGATTGCCGGTATCGCCAGCAAGCGCGGCGTGGAAGTGGACGACACACGGCCCATCGCCACCAGCTTTCCGGTGTTCGAAAGCCTGCTCGACGGGGCGCGTGCTGCATGATCATCGCCGTGGACGGCCCGACTGCTTCGGGCAAAGGCACCATCGCAAAGGCGCTGGCTGCGCATTTCGGCCTGCCGCATCTGGACACCGGGTTGCTCTATCGCGCGGTGGGGCGGCAGGTTTTCCTGAGCGGCGGCAACCCCGATGATGCCCACGCAGCGCTGGCGGCCTGCGATTTTGCGGAAAGCCTGCTGGACGATCCCGAACTGCGCAGCGAAGAAACCGGCGGCTATGCCAGCCGCGTTTCGGTGCATCCGGCGGTGCGCGCGGCGCTGCTGGCGCGGCAGCAGGCCTTTGCGAACCAAGCAGGCGGCGCCGTGCTGGACGGCCGCGACATCGCCACCGTGATCGCCCCCCATGCCGACGCCAAGCTGTTCGTCACCGCCAGCGTCAGCGCGCGCGCAATGCGGCGCTGGGTGGAAATGCGCGGACTGGGCAAGGACGTGGCGCGCGAGGCGATCGAGGCGGATCTGGCGGAGCGCGATGAGCGTGACCGGAACCGGGCGGAGGCTCCGTTGCGGCAGGCCGAGGGCGCGGCGTTGCTGGACACGTCGAATTTGACGCGGGAGATGGCGGTGGCGACGGCGATTGCGCTGGTGGAGAAGCAGGTGGCGCGGGGGTGATTGGGTGCACGGGTTGTTGGCTGCGCACACTGCAATTCCCAACCACACTCAAACCAACCCGTCACCCTGGAACCAAACCTTACCTCTCAAACCCAACCGTCACCCTGAACTTGTTTCAGGGTCCATCCCTCCCCGCAACCGGCAGCCTGATCGGCACGATGGATCCTGAAACAAGTTCAGGATGACGAAAGAGGTGGGAAGGCTGGGCGCATCACGATGCCCGGCCACCGTCGCCAACAAAACGCCCCTCGCCCGCAAACCATCCTTCCCCCCGAACCCAACCGTCACCCTGAACTTGTTTCAGGGTCCATCTCTCCCCGCAACCCGCAGCCTGATCGGCAAAATGGATCCTGAAACGAGTTCAGGATGACGAAAGTGGTGGGAAGGCTGCGCAAATCACAATGCACTGCCGCCCTCACCCTCAAACCATCCCTCACCCTCAAACCATCCCTCACCCCCAAACCCAACCGTCACCCTGAACTTGTTTCAGGGTCCATCTCTCCCCGCAACCCGCAGCCTGATCGGCACGATGGATCCTGAAACAAGTTCAGGATGACGAAGGAGGTGGGAAGGGGAAAAGCAATTCCCACCAAAACGGCGTCACCCTGAGCTTGTCTCAGGGTCCATCCCTCGGCACGCAGGGATCATGCCGGACGAAAAGCAACCCTGCGTCTATATCCTCGCAAGCGGGCATTACGGCACCCTTTACATCGGCGTGACGTCAGACCTTATGAAGCGCCTGTGGCAACACCGCGAAGGCACACTTCCCGGATTCACCGCAGATCACGGCGTAAAACGCCTCGTCCACTTCGAACTGTTCGGCGACATGGAGCGGGCGATCAGCCGCGAAAAGCAGCTCAAGAACTGGCGGCGTCAGTGGAAGATCAATCTGATCAACGAGATAAATCCCGATTGGCGGGATTTGGCCGTGGGGTTGGGGTTTGACCCGTTGGCCCAGCCAGTTCCGGGAAATGCCCCCTGAACCGCAGGACAGCGCAACCATACAAGCTTCCGCAAAACAACTACAGCAAACCACCCCCCAAAAACCCGTCATGCTGAACTCGTTTCAGCATCCATTCCTCCTCACCCACTGTCCGCGCGGGACGAAAAATGGACCCTGAAACAAGTTCAGGGTGACGGTGCTCGCATTGGCAAAACGCTCGTCCGAAACTTTACATCGGACGAGCACAATGCAACCTCGCTCTCAAAGTAGAACAGAGTTGTCGCGGCGGCTTGGCAATTTCAAAGCCCAGCGGATCATATCAGCCAAGATCGGAAAGATATCATTGTGCTTTGAACCGAAGCGCATGTAGCTTCCCTGCATAGAACCGACGTCGCGGTTTCCACTTAAATCATCGGGCAAATATGCCGCCAAACCGGAAAGGCCGGCATCCAGCCGTTCGCCTTCGCTCAGACCGTAATAGTTCCACATCGGATTGCTGTGTGAGAAATCAACCTCCGTTAGGCCACTCAAAAATTGTTGAAACAACTCATCGGCGTTTTCCGGCCTACGATTGCTAAAGTTCAAATCATAAGTGAGCTTAGCAAGTGCTTTCAAAACTACCGGTTGGGCCGCAACGGTTTTCTCTTTAGCGCGATTTGACGCAAAGTTAGGAATCTCAACGACACGGCTCCAAAGCTCCATCACCGCTGACTCGCGCGGCTCAATTACGGCCGGAGTTGCGCCTGCAATGTTTCCTTTGTTGAGGAAAGCGATCGCATTGACACCAACCAAATCTTTCAAAACCAAGGCTCCGGTGTCCTCAGCCCAATCTTTTGCTTCGGACTCGGTGATTGCAATGCCAAGGTCACCAGCCAGGTTCCGCTTGATGAAGTGTGTGATCGGATTGGAACCATCGAACTGAAACGCCAACGAAGCATCGACTTTCTTACCGAGCCGATTTAAGTCATGAAAAAGCTGCTTTTCCTGAGAAATATCCAAGCCCAAATGAACTTCGACTGTCAAAGTTGCATAAGCACGAGCTGCTTCATACGTCTCGTTCCAAACAAGCATTTCTTCTTCAGTAACAGCGCGCCCCTTCTCCGCAAAAAGAACAGCTCCCTTACCGGGATATTTTCCAGACTGGCGCACCTGATCCAGAAAGGTCATCGCCATGTCTGCCGCATATCGGCGGTGCTGACCGTCAACTACCCACAAAATGTGACGCTCAGATAGAAAGACCTTAAAGGCAGCGGTTTCGCCAGTATTCGTTTCCAACCGAAATCCGCGAATGCCGCCCGTCCCATTTCCGCCAGGCGGGATGTTGCGAATGTTACAAACCAGCGGCTGCAACGAAAAATAAGGCTGCTCACCAAGCTGACGCAGGATGACATCAAACGCGGCAGGCACCGGCTTATCAGCTGCGATACGGCGCATTTTCGCTGCAGAAACCAGCCCTTTAGCCATGTAAATCGCCAGCTTCTTTGCATGGTTCTCGTCCAATGTCCGTTGGGCGACAGGTCCAGCTTCTCGGTTGTTTGCAACGTCCGAAATATCAAAAAACTTGCGGAATGGGACAGACATCGTGAAGACGCGATGGCCGAGATTATGTCCGATAAAAACATTAAACGGCGTCTCATTGATGTCGCCGGAGTCCGAAAGCGCATCAAGAGCATCAAGCGTTTGCATCGAACGAATGGGGGTAGGCAGACCGTCAACCTTGGCGTACATAAAAATTCTCTTTCAAAGCTCACCTGCCGAGTGGGACACTTAGAGGTGGGACACTTAGAGGTGGGCCACTCCAGGCGTGAAGGATTAATGCCCCAGGGATATTTATCCGTCAATATGCATCTGATAGATTTTATCCCTGGGGAAAAAATTTTTTAAGCCTGGTTTATTGCTCACTTCCGGTCCTGAATGACTGGCGGTTGCACTTGTCCTGCGCACCCCCATTTTCCTTGCCTTTCCCACCCTTTGCGCCTAAGCGCCGCCCATCTGTGCAGGCTCACGCTCGCACGGGTGCCTCCGCCAGCGTTCGGCTTCGGGGGCGGTTCGGCCCTTTTTGGCCTGCGGTTCGCATGGGGCGGATCGTGGAGGAAAGACCGGCGGAAACAACCGCCTGGCCGGGATACTTGTTACAGGAAGCTTTAATTATGGCTACCAATCCGTCGCGCGACGATTTCGCCGCGATGCTTGACGAATCGCTTGGCGGAGCCGCCAACGGGGGCTTTGAAGGCCGCGTCGTCAAAGGCACCATTACCGCAATTGAAAACGACAAGGCCGTCATCGACGTGGGCTTGAAGAGCGAGGGCCGCGTGGCTCTGCGCGAATTCGCCTCGCCCGGCCAGCCGCATGGCCTTTCGGTCGGCGATGAAGTGGAAGTCTATGTCGACCGGGTCGAAAACTCGGACGGCGAAGCAATGCTCAGCCGCGACCGCGCACGCCGCGAAGCCGCATGGGACAAGCTTGAAAACGAATTCGGCGAAGGCAAGCGCGTTGAAGGCGTGATCTTTGGCCGCGTGAAGGGCGGCTTTACGGTCGACCTCGATGGCGCCGTGGCGTTCCTGCCCGGTTCGCAGGTTGATATCCGCCCGGTGCGCGATGTGACCCCGCTGATGGACATGCCTCAGCCGTTCCAGATCCTGAAGATGGATCGCCGCCGTGGCAACATCGTGGTTTCGCGCCGCGCAGTCCTCGAAGAAACCCGCGCAGAACAGCGTTCTGGCCTGATCATGAACCTCAAGGAAGGCCAGATCATCGACGGCGTGGTCAAGAACATCACCGATTACGGCGCGTTCGTTGATCTTGGCGGCATCGATGGCCTGCTCCATGTGACGGACATGAGCTACAAGCGCGTGAACCATCCTTCGGAAGTGATCGCCATCGGCGACACGGTGAAGGTGCAGATCGTGCGCATCAACCAGGACACGCAGCGCATCAGCCTGGGCATGAAGCAGCTGGAAAGCGATCCGTGGGATGGCGTGGCTGCGAAGTATCCGGTGGGTGCAAAGCTTTCGGGCGTTGTCACAAACATCACCGAATATGGCGCGTTCGTGGAACTGGAAGCGGGCATCGAAGGCCTGGTCCACGTTTCGGAAATGTCGTGGACCAAGAAGAACGTCCACCCCGGCAAGATCGTTTCGACTTCGCAGGAAGTCGACGTGCTGGTGCTCGAAGTCGACAGCGACAAGCGCCGCATCTCGCTTGGCCTCAAGCAGGCCCAGCAGAACCCGTGGGAAGCCTTTGCCGACAAGCACCCGGTCGGTTCGACCGTGGAAGGCGAAGTCAAGAACGCCACCGAGTTCGGCCTGTTCATCGGTCTGGACGGCGACGTGGACGGCATGGTCCACATGTCGGACATCGCATGGGGCATCTCGGGCGAAGACGCGCTGGCGCTGCACCGCAAGGGCGAGCAGGTTTCGGCCGTCGTGCTCGACGTGGATGTGGAAAAGGAACGCATCAGCCTTGGCATGAAGCAGCTTGAAAAGGGTGCTCCGGCAGCCGGTGGCGCTGCTGCAAGCGCGACCGGATCGCTGCGCCGCGGTGAAGTGATCACCGTGACCGTGCTTGAAGTGCGCGATGGCGGGCTTGAAGTGCAGGCTGGCGAAGACGGCGCAACCGGCTTCATCAAGCGTTCGGACCTTGGCCGTGATCGTGACGAACAGCGTCCCGACCGCTTCCAGGTTGGCCAGAAGCTCGACGCGATGGTCACCGGCTTCGACCGTTCGAAGAAGCCCAACTTCTCGGTCAAGGCGCGTCAGCTCCATGAAGAGAAGGAAGCCGTGGAACAGTACGGTTCGTCGGATGCCGGCGCATCGCTGGGCGACATCCTTGGTGCGGCGCTGAAGGCTCGCAACTAAGCGTGTTGAGCTTGTGCGTCCCCGCGAAGGCGGGGACCTCAGGCAGCCAAGCACCACACCGACTGAGGCCCCCGCTTTCGCGGGGGAACGGTTGGTGAGAAATTGCAAAGCCCGTCCGGAGCAATCCGGGCGGGCTTTTGCTTTGTCGTGTGCTTTGCTTTGTGGCGGGGGCGGCGCTAGAGTGCGAAGCATGACACTACAAATCCACCAATTTCCGTGCCTGTCCGACAATTACGGCTTCCTTGTCCATGACCCGGTGAGCGGGGAGACGGCGTGCATCGATACGCCCGATGCCGATGCTTACTTGCGCGAGGCCGAGGTGAAGGGCTGGCGGATAACGCAGATCTGGAACACGCACTGGCATCCTGATCATGCGGGCGGGAATGCGGCGATCAAGGCGGCGACGGGGTGCGTGGTGATCGCTCCGGCGGGGGATGCGGCCAAGATTGCGGGCATTGACCGGGCGGTGGCGGATGGTGATGTGGTGGCGCTGGGGATGTTCAGCGCACACGTGATCGATGTAGGCGGGCATACGCTGGGGCACATCGCCTATCATGTGCCAGAGGTGGCGGTGGCGTTTGTGGGGGATGCACTGTTTCCGCTTGGCTGCGGGCGCATGTTTGAAGGGACGCCCGAGCAGTTCTGGGCGAGCCTTTCGCGGCTGAAGGCGCTGCCCGTTGAGACGACGCTCTACAGCGCGCATGAATATACGCAGGCGAACGCACGGTTTGCGGTGTTTGCCGATCCCGACAATGCGGCGCTGCATGCCTATGTCGATGGGGTGGAGGACAAGCGCGCGCGTGGGGCGTGGACTGTGCCGACCACGCTGGGGGCAGAACTTGCGGCCAATCCATTCCTGCGGGCCGATGATGCGGACATGGCAGATCGTTGGGGCGGCGCTTCCCCGGTGGAGACATTTGCCGCGCTGCGCCTTGCCAAGGATACTTTCCGCTAACGCCGATCCTGCTAAGGGACACGCTGACCCGGGGGAAACAGATTGCCGAGCGACAGGAAGATTATCCGCGTAACGTCGTTCGACGTGGCCGAGGCGGCGGGCGTGAGCCAGTCCACCGTGAGCCGTGCGCTGGCAGGGGATACCTCAATCAGTGAGCCAACGCGCCAGCGCGTGATCGAGGCGGCGCGGCGGCTGAACTATCAGGTGGACGAGAACGCGGCGCGGCTGCGGCGCGGGCGCACCGGAACGCTGGCGGTGGTGATGATCTGCCGCGAGGCGCAGGACCGCAAGGACATCAACCCGTTCTACTTCTCGCTGCTGGGCAGCACTTGCGCGGCAGCATCGGCGCGGGGTTACGAGACGCTGGTGGCGTTTCAGGATGCGCCGGAGAACTTCTGGGGGCACTTTCAGGAACGGCGCAAGGCCGATGGCATGATCGTGATCGGCACGACCACCAACACCAAGGCGTGGGATTATTTCCGCGACATGCCGCAGGGCACGCACTGGACCTGCTGGGGATCGCCCGACAACGACATGCCATGGGTGCGCAGCGACAACCTTTCAGGCGCAACGCTGGCCACGCGGCACCTGCTGGTGCGCGGGTACAAGCAGATCGTGTGCATCGGCTCTGCCACATCGCCGCAGAGGCAGTTTCAGGAGCGGTACGAGGGCTATGCCGAAGCGATGCGCTCTGCCGGGCTGGAGCCGCGCCTGCAACAGGTGGATAGCGGACTGGCGCGTGAGGAACAGGGACGGCTTGCGGCGATTGCGCTGGCGGAGAGCGGCGAGCAGTTCGACGCCATCTTTGCGGTGTGCGATGAAATGGCGCTGGGCGCGCTGAAGGAACTGACCGCGCGGGGCTTTGCCATCCCGGATCAGGTGGGGATCATCGGGTTTGACGGCATCCGCGCAGGCGCATGGTCCACCCCTCCCCTCACCTCCATCGAACCGGACTTCCAGATGGCCGGCGCGCTGCTGGTCGAGCAGTTGCTGGCGAAGATCAACGGAACGGAAGGGTCCGGGCGGCGCGTGCCGGTGCGGTTGGTGATCCGGGGGTCTACGCGGGCGTGAGGCCGCTTGAAGATCGACGGCGTTTGTATTACTTTTTGGTACTCTTCTCGCTGAAAGGGTAGATTGTGCCTCGCAACACGTCCGTCACCATTGGTGAACACTTTACCGATTTCATCGCCTCACAGGTCAAGACCGGACGTTATGGTTCGGCTAGCGATGTGGTGCGGGCGGGTCTTCGGCTGCTTGAGGACCATGAGGCCAAGGTGCGTGCGCTTGAGCTGGCTCTGATCGAAGGCGAAGAATCAGGTGAGCCGCAGCCGTTCGATTTCGATGAGTTTAAGGCGCGCAAACGTCGGGAATTCGAGGAACGATGAAAGCGCTGCGATTTTCGCCAGCAGCTTATGCGGACATTGATAAGATCTGGGATTACACGGCTGACCAGTGGTCTGTGGATCAGGCTGAGAGCTATACGGACAACTTGCAGGACGCCTGCGAAAGTATCGCGCGCGGCATCAGAACCGGGAGGGTTAGTGTCAGAGTCGGCCTATTCAAAATCCGCTGTGGTTCACACTTGATCTACTACCGCATGACGGAAGATGAGGTTGAGATCATCCGCATCCTGCATGGCAAACAGGACGTCGAGCGCCACCTCTGATCGCAAACAAAACCCCTCCCGGCGCTAACCGGAAGGGGTCTCGTGTTCTTTCAGCCCTGATGCGCGGTTAACGGTTCAGTTGACCAGACCGGCGATGGCTCCATCGACCAGCGCCTTGTCGGCTCCGGCGGAGTGGTTCCTGGCGATCAACTGGCGGGCTGCAGCCGTGGCGGCTTCAGCGGCCTTGGCGCGCAGGTCGTCCACGGCGGCGCGTTCGGCGGCGGCGATCTTGTCGGACGCCATTTTTTCACGGCGGGTGATGGTCATGGCTGCGTCAGCTTCGGCCTTCGCAATGATCGCTGCGGCTTCGGTCTTGGCGTGTTCGACCATCGAGGCTGCGTCTTTTTCAGCGTTGGCGATCTTGGCGGCGTATTCAGCGCGCAGCTTTTCAGCTTCGGCACGGAGCACTTTGGCTTCATCGAGTTGCTTGCGAATAGCGCCGATCTGCTTGTCGAGACCACCGACAATCGCGCCAGGCACCTTCTTGGAGACGAGGATCGCGAGGAAGATGGCCATCGACAGCGCGACCCATGCGCTTGGCCCAAGGCCCAGCGCGGAAGGTTCGACGTGGTGTTCGGCGGCGGCACCGTGTTCGACCACGGCGGTTGTTTCGACCGGATTAGCCATGCGTGAGAACTCCCTTCACGGCGGCGCGGGCTTCGTCGGCAGGGATCGACAGGCCGGCGATGCGGCTTGCGATATCCTGCGCGGCTTCGGCAGCGACGCCTTCCACTTCGCCCAGCGCCGCAGCGCGAGCAGCGGCAATGCTGGCTTCAGCAGCGGTCACGGTCGCGTCAATGCGCGCCGCAGCCGCAGCGAGGCTGGCTTCGGTAGTCTTGGCAGCATCAGCCTTGGCAGCAGCGATCACCGCCTGAGCGGCAGCGCGCTGCTGGTTGGCCTGAACGCGCCATGCCTCTTCCTGCGCATCGGCAGCGGCCCTTGCTGCTTCGGCAGCGGCAAGGTCGTCGGCGATCTGCTTGTCGCGGCCGTCCATCGTGGAGACGACCTTGGGCAGCATGCCCCGGCCGATCACGAAGAAGACGATGCCGAAAAACACCAGCAGCCAGAAAATCTGGCCCGCATAAGTGTCTGCCAACTGGGTGATCTGCGGCATGCCGCCCTTCTTTTCAGGAGAAGGAAGGTTTGCTGCGGCTGAGGCAAGCTGCACGAGAAGAGACATGATGTTGCCCGTTTGCGTGCCGGACAACTGCGCCGGGTGGCGCAATCGTCCGGTCAGTCATTTGTCAGTCTTAGGCGACGAAGATCAGGATCATCGCGACGACGAACGAGAGCAGGCCCAGAAGTTCGGCGGCGGCGAAGCCGATGAACAGGCGGCCCTGCTGGCCGTCAGCGGCGCCGGGGTTGCGCAGCGCGCCTTCGAGGAACTTGGCAAACACGTTGCCCACGCCGAGCGAGGCAAGGCCTGCACCAACAGCAGCGAGACCAGCACCGAGCAGCTTTGCGCTTTCTGCGTCCATGTCAAAAAACTCCTTTTCAATCCGTCTGGATAAGTGTTGCGGGTTATTAGTGAAGGTTCTCGGCGTCGTTCAGATAGACGCAGGTGAGCAGGGCAAAGACATAGGCCTGAATGCCAGCCACCAGAAGTTCGAGCGCGCAGATGCCGATCATCAGCACAAAGCTGGGAAGGGCCGCGAGGAAGAAGATGCCAACGCCAGCATTGGTGCCGGAGATGACGAAGCCCGAGAGCACTTCGAGCAGCACGTGCCCGGCCATCATCGCCACGAAGAGACGCAGACCGAGGCTGAACGGGCGCACCATGAACGAGATCAACTCGATCGGGAAAATGATCGGGATCATCAGGACAGGCGTGCCGTGCGGCACGAACAGCGAGAAGAAGTGCAGGCCATGCTTGGCAAAACCGACGCCGAGCACGATGGCAAAGCTCATCACCGCAAGCACACCGGTGACCGTGAAGTGGCTCGTGGCCGTGAACGGGTGAACCCCGACCAGCGCCAGCGGCATCAGGCCCAGCAAGTTGGCAAACAGGATGAAGGCGAAGAGCGAAAACACGTAAGGCAAGTACTTGCGGCCTGCCTTGCCGATGTTGGCCATCAGCAGGTTGTCGACAAAGCCGGTCAGCCCTTCGACGGCCATCTGCCAGCGGCCGGGCACAAGCTGCTGCTTGGCACCGCCTGCCACAAACACCACGATCGCAGCGGTGGTGATTGCCATCCACAGCGCCGAGTTGGTGAACGCGATGTTGTAACCCCCGATGGCCCAGCTCTCGGTCCCGAAAAGGGTCTCAATCGTGAACTGGTGAACCGGATCGACCTTGCCTTCGGCCACGCGCAAAACCCCGTATCAGTCGAATACAACAACAGCGCCCTATTCGGGGCGCCGGCTCGAAATTCGGATGATGTTGCGGAAGGCCACGACGACCCCCATGAACAGCATCACCAATAACCCCCAGGGGCTGGTTCCGGCGAACTGGTCAATGACCCAGCCGATGAACGCGCCGCCTGCAAGACCCCCGATCAGCTCCGCCAGCACGCGGTTGCCCATGCGGTAATTCGCATCGGTTTCCCCGCCTGCCTTTGGCCGGTTGCGCTCCTCTTCCCGCTCTCGAAGGGCTTTCAGCCGCTTGTCGAGCGCGTCGATCCGCGCATCCTCGCCGATAGGCTCAATCCCGGACGGTTCTTCATCCATGCTTCTCTCCTGTCAGTTGCCCGACCAAAGTGCAGCATAAACGACGTATCACCGCCGAGGGCGCCGCCCCCTTAGGCGGGGGGTAGATGCGAGTCAACCGTCACAAACCGTGTCTGGACCATGGGACGAGTGCAAATGCGAACGCCCTCCCCCGCAACTGCGAGGAAGGGCGCAAAAGCCAGTGTTTACGGCTGGCGATTCGTATGCGGAAAACCGGCTCAGGGGCAGCGCGAATCACGCAACGGCGGGCCGTTTCCACGGGTTTGCCACGACCCATCAGGCGCCTGATACTTCTCACCCGGTTTCGTCTGGGCGATCAGCAGGCACCCCGAAGTCAGCGCATACTCCTCGACCGTAGCCTTGTTGGCCTGCGCCTTTTCGGCATAGAGCGCCTTGCGCTTGATATTGATGTCTTCAACCACGGCGCGCAGGGCGGGAGCCGCAGGCGTGACATAGCCAAGGTAACCGTCCATCTTTTCACCCACCTGCCCGGCAGCACGCGCGGCGGCATAGGCCGGATCGCGATTCTGCGCGGTGGCGGGCACGGCGATTGCGCTCAGCAGAAGGCCGGTTGCGGCCAGGGCCGCGAAACTCTTGCGCATCGAAAGTGTGGCCATCGTCAATATCCTCAAACCTGCCGGTTTCATCAGAAGATGTCCGGATGCGTCTCGATCGTGGCGTTCGCATCCTGTGCGAGCCGGTACACGACCTCCTGCTTGATGTTGATGTTGAGCTCGATCACGATCGGCTTGTCCGGTGCGTTAACCGAGATGCAGCCAGCCATGGCCAAAGCCCCCATCAGCGGCAGCGCGAGCAGGGCGCGATGCCTGAAATGTGATCCGTATGCCATGCACCAGTTCGTTGCAGGGTTCGCGGATCGGGTCAATTCCGGGTTCCTCATGGCAGTGTTCCGCTTTCTGCAGGCTGAATAATGGGCTGTGAGCCGGGAAGGACGATGACGGGGGTGCCGCCGGGGCGTACGCCGTTTCCAAAGCGCTGGAGCGCGCGCCCCTTTGCATCGACAAGGCCGAGTGTGCGCGGGTCCTTGACGAAGGCCGGGTCATACATCGCCTTGAACGAGGTCATGATCTGGTAGAACGGCGCGCGGATGTTGACGTGGAATTCGATTGGCAGGTTGGCGACCTGCTTGGTGATGAAATTGCGCTTTGTGCCAGCGCCTTGCTTCACCCCGTCAAACTTCACGTTCGTCACGATATCGCCTTCAAGATCCCCGCGCATGGCGATGGCCATCGTCTTGTAATCGAGGGACTTGAGCGCATCGAAAGCGAAGTTGGCCATCGCGCCCATGTTTTCATAGGTGAGCGCGCCGATATAGGACACGTTGCCACCCGGCGCACGCGACAGCAGCGTGCCCTCCTCGATCCGCCCGCCGTTGGCATCGAACACCAGCGGGAACTGGCCATCGAACTTGCCTGTGGCTGAAAGGTTGCCCAGCTCCATCTTTTCAACAAATCTGGCGGCATCGATGCCGATCACGCTCATCGTGTAGCGGCGGGCTTCGGCAATGCCGAGGCGCAAGTCGGTGGGTTCGAGCACCAGCGTGCCATCAAGGAACGGCCAGCGCGCATCGTGCAGGCGCAGGACCTGATCGGGCAGGAGCGTCAGGTCGATCACACCTTCGTTCACTTCGATGCCGGGGTTGATCGAGGCGACGGTCAGCTTCTGGTGCGGCGCGCTGACCATGCCGAGCAAGTCGGTGAATTCGATGCGGCCTTTGAGGCCCTTGGCCGGGCCGAAGGCGGCGGCAAGGTCCATGGTTTCGGTGCCAAAATTGCCGGTGCTGGTAACGGCGCGCGGGTTCCAGTCGATGCGTCCGGTGCCGGTGACCTTGCCTTCGACATTGGCGACGACGCCAAGCGCGAGGCGGGTGAGTTGCGCAGGCTGGAAGCCTGCGTTGAACACGAGATTTGGCACCGAGAGGTCGGCATGGCCGGTGCTGGTGTTCAGATCGTGGCTGATCGCAGCTGAGCCGACTTCACGCAAGGTCTTCGCTTCGCGCAGCAAGGCATTGGCGGTGATACGATTATCGGCCAGTGTGAGCGTGGCGCCATCGCTGCGCAGCATTTCGAAACGGGAAGGATCGAGCCGGTCGGTCAGGTCAAAGCCTGCGCCGGTGAGCATGAGCCTGCCATCGGCAAAGCGCCACTGGCCCGAGGCGTTGGCAAGATTGAGCGGCACGGCAGCAAGGCTCGCTTCCACCCCGGCAAAGCGGCCGGTGAAATCCTTGCCCAGTTGTGCCTCGAGATCCGCCAGACGGAGGCGCGCGGCGTTATCGGGTGGGCCAAGCGTGACATCGACCGCCTTGGCGTTCAGCGAGCCGGGCCATGCGAAACCGACCGCGCCGGTCTTGACGGTCACCGGCGTGTCGCCAAGGCTGCCGGTCAGTTCGAGCGCAGGGGTCCCTGCCGCAAGGCGCAGGCCTGATGGGCCATTGCGCACGATGGCAGACCCGCCCGGCGGACAGAGCGCCAGCGTATTGCCATCAAGCGCGATGCTGCCAAGCACGAGCCGGTCAAACCGCGCCTGAACGCAACGCTTCCACAGGGCCAGATCACCGCGCGCGCCATAGCTGCCGTTCACAGGCAATATGAGGTTCTGCACCGAACCGCCGGGAATCGCCCCGGAAACCTGCGCAGTGCCCGAAAAGCCGAGCGAGCCGTCCGGCACTTGCGCGATCATCATTTCGGGGATGGCAAGCGAGCCGCCTTCTGCCCGCCAAGGCGCGAGCGCGAGGCGGAACAGCGCTTGCCCGGCGCGGCCGCGCTCCATCCGTCCGGTGATGCGGGGAAGGCCTGCCCCGCCTGTCGTGATGTTGCCCGCCAGCAGCGGCGGGCCATCCACGCTGGCGCTGGCAAGCTGGAAGCGCGACAGGTTGAGCAAGGCCTGCCCGCTGCCGCCCGTCAATTGCGCCTGTGGCACCACCACCGACAGCGCATCGCCATTGCGGCGCAGTGTGACTTCGCCGGTCAGGCGGCTGCCGCGCTCTTCAGCGGTAAGGCTGGCGCGCATCTGCGCGAGCATCGGGGCGAGCAAGGTGCCGCTGGCGCTGCGCTGGGCGGCATCGAGCGCGCCAAGCATTGCGGTGCCCTGCCGCAAGCCCTCACCCTGCAAGGTGCCGCGAAACTCTGCCCGATTCATGCCATCGCGGGCGCGGATTGCGCCGTCGATACCGAGCAGGCCGAAGCGGACGCCATTGCTGGCCACGCTGCCGGCGTTGGCCTCAATCCGCCCGCTCAACGCGCCATCACGCAAGGCAAGGCGGGTGTCGAGCGCAAGGGATTCGGCGGTGACGCCGGGGAAGGCCAGTTGCTGCCCGCGCACGGCGGCATTGCCAGTGACGCCTGCAAAATCCTTGTCGGCCAGCGCATCAAGTTCGGCAGTGAGCGGCCCGCTGCGCACTCCGCCATCGCAGGCAAGGTTTGCCAGCCGCAGCGGCCCGGTGAACGAGGGGCGCTCTTGCCGGACGGTGATTTTGCCGAACAATTGTGCGGCGCTTGCCGTGCACCCCGCCAGAGCTAGGCTGGGCGCGGTGGCGGCGAGGGTTCCGGTGAACCCGTCTTGCAGTGCGCCGCGCCCTTCAACCGCAAGGCCGATCTTGCCGTAATCGGTCAGCATCAGGCCGCGTCCGTCCTGAATGGTCAGATCAAGCTTTGGCAAGGCGAACGGGGCATCATCGGTCTTGGGCGCGAACAGCACTTTGTCGAGCGCGCCAAAGCTCAGCTTTCCGCCCAGGTACTGCCCGTTAAGCTTTGGCCGGATGAGGGTTATGCCGCCCAAGTAGGGCGCGCCCCAGCGATAGCGGATGGAGACGAGCACCCTGTCAACGGTCAGGTCCGGGCGTTTGGGATCACCGACGACGAGGTTTTTCAGGATCTGCTGGCCGGGGCCGATGCTTTCGATCTCATAAGTGGCGGGCAGGCCGTAAGCGGCGAGTTGGCCCACGATGATTCGGTCGGCCAGCCGCTCTTTCGACAGCCACAGACCGCCGCCTGCCAATGCCACCAAGGCAAGCGCCGAAAACCCCGCGCGCCGCCACTTTCGCGACCGCGCAGGGGCAGGCTTGACGCCCTGTTCGGCGTCGGATTCCGCCATTTCGAAACGATCTGCCATCTGCCCCCTTCTTGCGCACTCCCGCGGCTTGGGCAATGCACGGCGTGGAACGCGCCAGCACCTTTTCGGTGCCCGCGGGGGGATGCATGGCCGACCACACCCAACTCTTTCCTGAACGGGAGCCCGCAAAGGGCAAGAAAGCCTCATTCGACGGGACCGACCCCAGCGGCCATCGCGCGCGGCTGCGCAAGCGGTTGCTGGAAGGCGGCGATGATGCGCTGGCCGATCATGAAGTGATCGAATACCTGCTGGCGGCGGGCCGCCCGCGGATTGATACCAAGCCGATTGCCCGGTCGCTTATCCAGCGTTTCGGCAACCTTGCCGGGGTGCTGAATGCCGATCCCCAAGCACTGGCGCTGCATCCCAACATGGGCGAGACCAGCGCGGCGGCGCTTCATATCGTGGGGGTAGCTGCGCGCCGTCTGGCAAAAACGACGGTGCGCGAACAGCCGGTACTGTCAAACTGGCAGGCGCTGCTGGATTATCTGCATATCGATATGGCGCACTTGAACGTGGAGCGGGTGCGCGTGCTCTATCTCAACACGCAGAACATGCTGATCCTCGATCATCTGGTGGGCGATGGCACGCTGGACGAAAGCCCGATCTACACGCGCGAAGTGGTGAAAAAGGGGCTGGAGGTGGGGGCGGCGGCGATGATCCTTGTCCACAACCATCCATCAGGGTCACCGCAACCGAGCCGCGCAGATATTCAGATCACGCACAAGATTACCGAAGCAGCGCGGCTGATGGGGATGACGGTGCACGATCACATCATCATCGGGCGCGAAGGGCATACCTCGCTCAAGGCCAAAGGGCTGATCTGAGCGGCGCGTTTGCTGTCAGATCGCCTTTTCGCCCGCCTTGCCCACCGATTCGATATCGCGGCCCAGCCCCTTCACCGTGTTGCAACCGGCCAGCGCCACCGAAAGCCCGAGCGCGGCGATAACCAGAACCTTGCGAACCATCCGACTGCTCCTGAAACCTTAGGGCCGCATGCATATCGCGACGACAGGATGCTGGCAATCGAGGCCAATCGGGCAGGCTGCCAATAGTTCAGGCCGTAATTGCTCTGGCCAGTTGCGCCAACCCTGACGATCCGCCATCACGCCCCATTCCGGGAGGGGGGGGCTCGTTGCAGCACAGGCGTGAGATCGAGGGACTGCGGGCCGTAGCGGTGCTGCCCGTGGTGCTGTTCCATGCCGATGTGCCGGGCTTTGGCGGCGGCTTTGTCGGGGTCGACGTGTTCTTTGTGATAAGCGGATACCTGATCACGCTGGCCATTGCAGAAGCCAAGGCGGCAGGCACCTTTTCCCTCGCGCAGTTTTACGAACGGCGCGCGCGGCGGCTTTTGCCTGCGCTGTTTCCGGTACTCGGCGTGAGCTTTGCGCTGGCCTGGTTGGTGATGATCCCGACCGATTTCCGCCGCCTTGCGCAAGCACTGGCGGCCAGTGCCGTATTTGGCGCAAATATGCTGTTTGCCCGCCGGACCGGCTATTTTGACGACGATGAGGGGTATGTGCCGTTGCTCCATTTGTGGAGCCTTTCGGCAGAGGAACAGTTCTACATCGCGTTTCCGCTGCTGGCGCTCGCCCCCCTGCCCGCGATAGGCGCGGCATCTTATGGCATCTATCTGTGGCACAATCCGCTTCTGGCCACGCTCGACTATGTCTGGGTTGATCGTCCGCCGGTCTGGCTGACGGGCGGAGTTATTGCGCTGTCGTTTCTGCTGGGCTTTGCCTCGCTGGCGCTGATCGAACGGCCAGTGCGGGCAGGAGCCGTGTTGCCTTCGCGGCGGGGCCTGATGCTGGTGTGCGGGACGGGCCTGTTGGTGGCGCTGGTCGTGGGCATCGGCGGCCATCTGCGCACCTTCGTGCCACGCAGTTGGGCGATCAGCGAGGCCCTTGGCAACCGTCCTCCACCACAAGAGCATGTGGGCGTCCGAATTCCTCCGCCGGGGCAGAAGATCGATTTCGTGGTGTTTGGCGACAGCCATGCGCGGCAATACTTTCCGGGCCTGCAGCAACGGCTTGGGTCTGGTGCGCTGCTGACTGTGCCGGGGTGCATGTCTTTGCCGCAAGCAACAAACCGCATCGAACAATCGGACATGGCAGACGATTGTGCCGCGCAGGCCGATGTTCTGGTCAAGCTGGTGAGGCAACGACAGATCGGCACGGTCATCTGGGCGCAGCGTTGGAACCGCGAGTTGTACACCAAGCGCGGGCTAAGCCCACTTGGCCCGACGTCAGGCGCAGGCTGGCCCGCGTTGCGGGACGGGATCATGCAGCTGCGTGCTGCGCTGCCTGCCACAACCCGTCTGGTCATCACGGGCAATGTCCCCACCGCAAGTGCTGCAGGCGGCGTAGAGCAGGACGGCTACTTGCGCTGCCTGTCCTATATCAACGCCACCTGCGCCCAATCCTTCCCGCGTGCGCAGGCAGAGGGGCATCGCATCAACCCGATGCTGGAAAGACTAGCGCAACAGCTTCCCGCTACGCACTATGTCGATCCAACGCAGGTCCTGTGTGATGCCCAGGGGTGTGCGCTGGTGCGGCAGGGCAAGGCCATTTACGCCGACTGGACGCATCTGACGGAATTTGGTGCAGACGCCGTGGTGGTGGACCAGCTTGTACCGCAAATCGCAGAGCCTCGCGAACCAAGCTGAGCGCCTTGCCCCTTGCCATCACGCCCCCCCTTCCCTAGCGGCGCGGGCACGAACTTTGCGCCCGTATTGACTGGAGTCGAACATGGTCCCCCGTTACGCCCGCCCTGCCATGACCGCGATCTGGGAGCCCGAAGCGCGCTATCGCATCTGGTTCGAGATCGAAGCGCACGCGACCGAAAAGCTGGGCGAACTGGGCGTGGTGCCGCCAAGCGGGGCCAAGGCACTGTGGGACTGGTGGGCGACCAACCCGGTGATCGATGTGGCCGCGATTGATGCCATCGAGGCTGTGACCAAGCACGATGTCATCGCGTTCCTCGATTGGGTTGCGCAGCAGGTAGGGCCCGAAGCGCGCTTCATGCATCAGGGCATGACCAGCTCTGACGTGCTCGACACGACGCTGAGCGTGCAATTGGCACGCGCATCGGATCTGCTGCTGGCCGATATTGACGCGCTTCTGGAAGCGATCAAGCGCCGCGCGTTTGAGCACAAATACACCGCCACCATCGGCCGCAGCCACGGCATCCACGCCGAGCCGACCACGTTCGGCAAGAAGCTGGCCGAAGCCTATGCCGAGTTCAGCCGCTGCCGCGCGCGGCTTGTGGCGGCCCGAGCAGAAGTGGCCACTTGCGCGATTTCGGGCGCCGTGGGCACCTTTGCCAACATCGATCCTTCGGTGGAGGAATATGTTGCCGAGAAGCTGGGCCTTGCGGTGGAGCCGGTGTCCACGCAGGTGATCCCTCGTGACCGGCACGCGATGTATTTTGCCACACTGGGCGTGATCGCCAGTTCCATCGAGCGGCTTGCCACAGAAGTGCGCCATCTGCAGCGCACCGAAGTGCTGGAGGCCGAGGAATACTTCTCGCCCGGCCAGAAGGGCTCGTCGGCCATGCCGCACAAGCGCAATCCGGTGCTGACCGAGAACCTGACCGGGTTGGCGCGCATGGTGCGCTCAGCGGTGACGCCCGCGCTGGAGAATGTGGCGCTTTGGCATGAGCGCGACATTTCGCACTCGTCGGTTGAACGCTTCATCGGCCCGGATGCCACGATCACGCTGGACTTTGCCCTCGCACGGCTGACTTCGGTGATCGACAAGCTGCTGGTCTATCCTGAGCGGATGCAGAAGAACCTCGACAAGATGGGCGGCCTTGTCCACTCGCAGCGGGTGCTGCTGGCGCTGACACAGGCCGGGCTGGAGCGCGATGCCTCGTACCGTCTGGTGCAGCGCAACGCGATGAAGGTGTGGGAATCGGATGGGCAGCTTTCGCTGATGGAGCTGCTGAAGGCTGATCCGGAAGTGGCGGCGGTGCTGACGGCCGAGCAGATCGAGGACAAGTTCAACCTCGATTACCACTTCAAGGCCATCGACACGATCTTTGCGCGAGTGTTCGGCGAGGCTTGAACCTCCGCCGTTATGAACTGCAGCCATTATGTGTCCCCGCGCAGGCGGGGACCTCGGGCCGGTTACGCGAGCGTTCCGTAAAACGCCTGAGGCCCCCGCCTTCGCGGGGGAGCACAGTACAGTTGGCGGGGGGCTTGTCATTCACGCCATCTCAATGGTCGGCGTCCCCGCGCAGGCGGGGACCTCAGGCCGTTTACGCGAGCGTTCCGTAAAACGCCTGAGGCCCCCGCCTTCGCGGGGGCGCGGAGGGCAGAGTAAAGGGCCGGGGGTCTGGCCAATCGGCTCAACCTGCCTTAAGCACAAATCAGGACGGGCTGCTCACGGAGCGAAGGGCATGGCAATGCTGCGCACGATATTCTGGGTTCTCGTCGTGGCCGTGCTGGCCGCGTTTACCGCAGCGAACTGGCAACCGGTCGAAGTGCGCATCTGGGATGGCCTGCTGCTGGAAACCCGGCTGCCCGCGCTGGTGATTGCGGCGTTTCTGCTGGGGTTGGTGCCCACCTGGCTGCTCTATCGCGCCACCCGCTGGCGGCTGCAACGTCGTATCACCACGCTGGAAACCCAGTTGAACGTCAAAGCCGCGCCATCGCTGACATCGACCAGCCTGGATGCGGCATCCACCGAAAACACGAGAAGCTATCTTGCCCTCGACCTGCCCCGGCTCGACGCCGCACTTGCCCTTGCCGAAAAGGTCAAGGGCCATGTCGGAGGGTTGAAACTGGGGTTGGAGTTCTTTTGTGCGCATGGCCACCATGGCGTGCACGAAGTGGCCAAAGTGGGCCTGCCGATCTTTCTCGACCTGAAACTCCACGATATTCCTAACACCGTGGCGGGCGCGATGCAGTCCATCCACGTGCTGGAACCTGCCATCGTCACCGTCCACGCCAGTGGCGGTCGCGCGATGATGGAAGATGCCAAGGCAGCGGCGGGCGAGCATTGCAAGGTTGTGGCCGTGACCGTGCTGACCAGCCTTGACGATGCCGACATGCCCACGATCGGCGTGGCGGGAACGGCCCACGATCAGGCGCTGCGCCTTGCCGATCTGGCGCAGGAGGCCGGGCTGGATGGCATCGTGTGTTCGGGGCACGAGGTGGGCGAAATTCACAAGCGCTGGAAGAACGGCTTTTTCGTGGTGCCGGGCCTGCGCCCTGCTGATGGCAAACTGGGCGATCAGAAGCGCGCTGTTACCCCGCGTGCCGCGCGCGATGCCGGGGCCAGTGTGTTGGTGATCGGCCGCCCGATCAGCCGCGCCGATGATCCGGTAGCAGCCGCCCGCGCAATTGAAGGCACGCTCTAATCCCATGATTCGCTTCACTCTTGCCAAAGCCAATGATGTGCCGCGCCTGCGGGCGCTGGTGGAAAAGGCCTATCGCGGCGAAAGTGCCAAGCAGGGCTGGACGCACGAGGCGGACCTGCTGGACGATGAACGCACCAGCGAGGCTGAACTGGCCGAAACAATCGCCGATAAAGCCGCGCGCGTGCTGCTGGCTGAGGTTGAGGGCAAGCTGGCCGGTACGGTGACGATTCGCGATCTTGGCCCGGATTCTGGCAATGCCCGCGCCTATCTCGGAATGCTTTGCGTTGACCCAGAGTTGCAGACCGAAGGCCTTGGCCGCGCGCTGCTGGCCGATGCCGAGGATATGGCAGCAGAGGCATTCGGGGCCGAAATCATGGAGATGACCGTGATCGATGCGCGCCCCGAATTGATCGCCTGGTACGAACGGCGCGGCTATGTCCGCAGCGCCGAAACGCGGCCCTTCCCTTACGGAGATGGCAACCGGTTCCGCATGGTGGTGCTGGAACGAAGCCTGCGCTGAACGGTTCATCGCTGCGTAACGTCGCTGCGCCCACTCGGGCAGCACTGACATTTACCGGAGACGATCCCAGATGAAGCGCAAGTTCCTTTTCGCCGTCGCCCTTACGGCCCTCACTCCCTTTGCAGCACAGGCGCAGGTCATGTCTTCAGGTCCGGTTGTAAGCGCAGGCAATACGCTGCTGAACATTGCGGCTGAGGGCAAATCCGTGCGCACGCCCGATCTTGCGGTGTTTACCGCAGGCGTCACCACGCAGGGCAAGACCGCCGGTGAAGCGCTGACCGAGAACGCCCAGCGCATGACCGCCGTGATCGCCTCGCTGCGCAAGAACGGCATTGCCGAGCGCGACATCCAGACCAGCAACCTTTCGGTCAATCCGGTCTACGGCCAGCCCAAGCGCCTGCCCGATGGATCGATGGAAGAGCGTGAGCCGGTGATCGTGGGCTATCAGGCCAGCAATCAGGTGACGGTGCGCCAGCGCAAGCTGGACCAGTATGGCAAGGTGATCGACACACTGGTGGCAGCAGGGGCGAATCAGGTGAACGGCCCAAGCTTTCAGATCGACACGCCCGATGGCGCGATGGACGAAGCGCGCCTCGCCGCGATGAAGACAGCGCGTGCGCGGGCGGACCTCTATGCCAAGGCGGCGGGCCTTCGCGTGGTGCGGGTGCTGTCGATCACCGAAAATGCCGGTTGGGCTCCGCCGCAGCCGCAGGTCATGTTCGCAAGGGCCGACATGGCATCGGCACCAAAATCTTCTCCGGTGGCCGCAGGCGAGCTGGAAATGACGGTGACGGTAAACGTCAGCTACGAACTGGCACAATAAGGCCGAATTGACAGGGGCGGCGCGTGTCTCCTAACGCGCCGCTCATGTCTGGACCCGATATCAAGATTTGCGGGGTCACCACCCGCGAAGCGCTCGACGCCACGATCCGTGCACAGGCAAGCCATGTCGGGTTCAATTTCTTTCCGCCATCCCCGCGCTTTCTGAAATTTGCCGATGCGCCTGCGCTGGCTGCACAAGCCGCCGGACGCATTCTGCGCGTGGGCGTGTTTGTGGATGCCGATGACGGCTTCATCGCCGATGCGGTGGCTGCGGCCAGCCTTGATGCGATCCAGTTGCACGGCAAGGAAGACCCGGCCCGTGCAGCGGCCTTGCGTGCGCGGTTTGGCAAACCCGTCTGGAAGGTCATCTCGGTGGCTGGGCCCGGCGACGTAGCCAAGGCAGCGGCCTATACCGACGTTGCCGATTTCATCTTGTTCGATGCCAAGACGCCCAAGGGCGCGGCGCTGCCGGGAGGGCTGGGACTGGCCTTCGACTGGGACTTGCTCAAGGCTTACAAAGGCCCGCTGCCGTGGGGCCTTGCCGGCGGACTTGCCCCCGCCAACGTGGCCGATGCCGTGCGCGGAACCGGCACTGCGATGGTCGATGTATCTTCGGGCGTAGAAAGCGCTCCGGGCGTGAAGGACGAGACGCGCATCCGCACCTTCTGCTTCAACGCGCGCAACGCCTGATCCCCAAAGAAAACGGGCGGCCTCAAAAGAGACCGCCCGCCGTCCATTCCAAGCGCGGATGAAGGTGCGCTATCAGAACTTCACGCCAACGCCGACAGCCACGGCATCGACATCGTCGGTGCTGTCCTGAACGAAGAAGTGGCGATATTCGACCTTGCCGTAGAACTTGCCAAAGGAGTGCTGGTACCCAGCACCGGCCGTCCACGTGCCGTCGCAGAAGTCACAGAATTCGGTGTTGTAACCACCAACGGCATAGAGCTTGCCCGCTTCGGCAATCTTCGCGCCAAGGCGGCCGTTGAAGCCGAACGAAACCTTGGTGTTGTCGGTCAGCAGCTTGTCGGCCGAGACTTCGGCACCGACAAACGCGGTTTCACCGAGGTCGTAATCGTAGCCAGCAGCGATGCCAGCAATGGCTTCGCTTTCACCAGCGCTCCATGCCACGCCGCCGCGTGCTTCGACGCGAGCTTCGTTGGCAAGAGCGGGAGTGGCCGCAACAAGCGAGGCGGCAAGAGAGATAAGAACCAGACGCATATAGTGTACTCCTGACTTTTTGGCCCCTTCGTTATGAAGGTGACGGGGGTCAGATAGGTTTCGTCCAAATCTTTGCCAATAAGGAAAAATATCTTTTGGAAAGAACACCCACAAAATGTGACAAGACTGCAACATTATGATTGATAGCAAAAATTCTGCACTTGAATTTTACTGGCCCATTACTAACGCAAAAGAAGGCGACTCTTTGCAGAGCCGCCTTCACGATGTGGCAATCGCCCTCTAGACTGAACCATCTTGCCGCAAGATGAACGTCACATGCAGGCTTTCGTCATGCTGCAGATGGGCTTTCGCGCAGCCCTGCCCCAAAGGGATTGGCCACGCAAAGGGCCGCTGCAAATCTGGACTTTCCCGCGCGGCTCTGCCAAGCGACAGGGCATGAACGCCCCAACACCCAACAGCTTCCGCACCCTGCCTGATGATCGTGGCCACTTCGGCCAGTTCGGTGGGCGCTATGTTGCCGAAACGCTGATGCCGCTGATCCTCGATCTGGAAAGAGAATACCGCAAGGCCCAGGCCGACCCGGCATTTCAGGCTGAGTTTGACGATCTGCTGGAGCACTACGTTGGCCGCCCCAGCCCGCTCTACTTCGCACCGCGGTTGACCGAGGAGCTTGGCGGCGCACAGATCTGGTTCAAGCGCGATGAGCTGAACCACACCGGTGCGCACAAGATCAACAACTGCATCGGGCAGATCCTGCTCGCCATGCGCATGGGCAAGACGCGGATCATCGCCGAAACGGGCGCGGGCCAGCACGGCGTTGCCACCGCAACCGTCTGCGCGCGCTTTGGCCTGCCTTGCGTGATCTTCATGGGCGCGACCGACGTTGCGCGGCAGGCCCCCAACGTGTTCCGCATGAAGCTGCTGGGTGCAGAAGTGGTGCCGGTCACGGCCGGCGCGGGCACGCTGAAGGATGCGATGAACGAGGCGCTGCGCGATTGGGTGGCGAACGTGCACAACACGTTCTACATCATCGGCACCGCTGCCGGGCCGCACCCCTATCCTGAAATGGTCCGCGATTTCCAGAGCGTGATCGGCAAGGAAGCGCGCGTCCAGATGATGGACCGCACTGGCCGCCTGCCCGATGTGCTGGTGGCCGCCATCGGTGGCGGCAGCAACGCCATCGGCCTGTTCCACCCGTTCCTCGATGATCCGAGCGTCAAGATGTTGGGCGTCGAAGCGGCCGGACATGGGCTGGACAAGGAACATGCCGCATCGCTCGCAGGCGGACGCCCCGGCATTCTCCACGGCAACAAGACATACCTACTGCAGGACGAGGACGGCCAGATCACCGAGGGCCACTCGATCAGCGCTGGCCTCGATTATCCCGGCATCGGGCCTGAGCATTCATGGCTCAAGGAAATCGGCCGCGTGGACTATACCTCGGTGACCGACAAGGAAGCGCTGAGCGCATTCCAACTGCTCTGCCGCACCGAAGGCATCATCCCCGCGCTGGAACCCGCCCATGCGATTGCGGCGGTCCAGAAGCTCGCGCCGACGATGGGCAAGGACCAGATCATCCTCGCCAACTTGTGCGGACGGGGCGACAAGGACATCTTCTCGGTCGCGGAGCACCTTGGGGTTTCGTTGTAATCTAGCCCTCTCCCCTTCAGGGGAGAGGGTTGGGAGAGGGGCAATGCGCGACGTCCGCCTCACAGAATTCGCCCGCGAAAACCGCAAGGCCATGTCAGAGCCGGAAACGCGGATCTGGCTGCAATTGCGGGCCGAGCGGTTTCAAGGTGTGAAGTTCCGAAGGCAAAAGGTCATCGGGAGCTACATCGCCGATTTCGCTGCCAACGAACCCAAGATTGTGGTGGAAATCGATGGTCACACGCATGACGCTGATGATGCCCGCGATGCAATCCGGACTCGCTTTCTGGAATCGGAAGGCTATCGGGTTGTGCGATACACGAATGTTGACGTTATGCAGAATTTGGAGGGCGTTTTGATCCATCTGGCGAGCGTGATTGGGGAAATGCAGCCCCCTCTCCCAACCCTCTCCCCTGAAGGAGAGAGGGCTAAGTGACCCGCCTTTCCTCCGCCTTCGCCAAGGGCCGCCCCGCCCTCGTCACTTTCGTCACGGGCGGCGACCCGACGCCTGACGCTACCGCATCTATCCTCGACGCACTCGTCGAGGGCGGCGCGGATGTGATCGAGCTGGGCATGCCGTTCACTGATCCGATGGCCGATGGCCCGGCGATTCAGGAGGCGAATATCCGCAGCCTTGGCGCTGGCACGAAGACTGCCGACATTCTGCGCATCGCCACCGAGTTCCGCGCGCGCCACCCCGAAGTGCCGCTCGTGCTGATGGGCTATGCCAATCCGATGACCATTCGCGGGGCCGATTGGTTCGCTGCCGAATGTATGAAGGCAGGCGTCGATGGCGTGATCTGCGTGGACATTCCGCCTGAGGAAGACCCGGAACTCGGGCCTGCCCTGCGCGATGCTGGCGTCTCACTGATCCGCCTCGCCACGCCGACGACCGACCATGCGCGGCTTCCGGCGGTGCTCGATGGCTCTTCGGGCTTTCTCTATTACGTCTCGGTGGCGGGCATCACCGGCATGCAGCAGGCCGCGCAAACTAGCATTGACGAAGCAGTAGCCCGCATCAAGGCCTCGGCCACGATCCCGGTCGCTGTCGGCTTCGGCGTTCGCACGCCTGAACAGGCTGCAGCCATCGCCCGTGTCGCCGATGGCGTCGTCGTCGGCTCGGCGCTGGTCGATCTCGTCGCGAAACATGGTGCAGACGCCGCAGGCCCGGTGAAGGAACTCACTGCCGCATTGGCCGCTGCCGTCCACTCTGCCCGCACACAATAGTATCGTCATTGCGAGTGCGGCAGCGCCGCATGAAGCAATCCAGAGCAGATTAGAACCGCCACTGGATTGCTTCGCGGCTTCGCCACTCGCAATGACGAAGGAATGAGGATAAAGGTCCAGTCATGAGTTGGCTCAACAAAGTCCGCAACGCCCTCCCCTTCACGCCGAAGCGGGACACGCCGGACAACCTTTGGATCAAGTGCCCTTCGTGCAGCGAAATGCTGTTCACCAAGGACTATGAGGACAACCTTTCGGTCTGCCCGCATTGCGACCACCATGGCCGCATCGGCGCAGACGCGCGGCTCGACCAGTTGCTCGATGCAGGCTACGAACTGCTGCCAGCGCCGAAGGTCAAGGAAGACCCGCTCAAGTTCCGCGACAGCAAGAAGTACGTTGATCGCCTGCGCGCCGCCCGCGCCGCCAACCCCCACGCCGACGCGCTGACCAACGCTTTCGGCAAGATCGAGGGCCAGAAGGCGGTCGTCGGTGTGCAGGAGTTTGCGTTCATGGGCGGATCGATGGGCATGGCCGTGGGCAATGCTTTCGTTGCCGGGTGCGAGCGTGCGGTGCGCGAGAAGTGCCCCTACATCGCCATTACCGCTGCTGGTGGCGCGCGCATGCAGGAGGGCATTCTCAGCCTGATGCAGATGCCGCGTTCGACCGTGGCGATCTCGCGCCTGCGCGCCGCAGGCCTGCCCTATATCGTAGTGCTTACCGATCCCACCACCGGCGGTGTGACGGCCAGCTACGCCATGCTGGGCGACATTCAGATTGCCGAACCCGGTGCGTTGATTGGCTTTGCTGGACAGCGGGTGATTCAGGATACGATCCGCGAAAAGCTGCCCGAAGGCTTCCAGCGCGCCGAATATCTCCACGCGCATGGCATGGTCGATATGGTCACGCATCGGCGTGATCTGAAGGTCACGCTGGCGCAGCTGATTGACTATCTGATGGCGGGCAAGGCGGCGGCGTAAAGCCCCTCCACCACCGCCTGGCGGCGGCGGTCCCCCTCCCCGTTTGGGCTTCGCCAAAACAGGGAGGATCAGCAAAATTCCTCCCCATTTTCACAGAGTGCAAATGGGGCGGTGGCATTGGCAAAGCCAATGAGGGAGGGGTTGCTTGAAAGACTTCGCGATCTCCGAGAACCCGGCGGTTCAAGCCCAGCTTGACCGCCTGGGCGCGCTGTCGCTGCCCTCGGGCCGCCTAGGCCTCGATACGGTGCGCGAATTGTGCGCGCGGCTCGGCGATCCCCAGAACGCCTTGCCACCCGTATTCCATGTGGCCGGGACCAATGGCAAAGGCTCCACCTGCAGCTACTTGCGGTACATGCTGGAGGCTGAGGGGCTGACCGTCCACTCCGCCACCAAGCCGCACCTCGTGCGCTATAACGAACGCATCCGCATCGCCGGAAAGCTGATCGAAGACGATCTGCTCGCCGCGCTGCTGAAGGAAGTGCTGGATGCAGGCGCAGGTTTGGACCCCAGTTTCTTCGAGGTGACGACGGTCGCCACCTTCCTCGCCTATGCGCGGCATCCTGCCGATGCTTGCGTGATCGAGACCGGGCTTGGCGGCAGGCTTGATGCCACCAACGTGATGCCGACGGCTGCCGTCTGCGGGATTGCGACATTGGGCTTCGATCACGAAGCCTTCCTGCTGGCCCCCGAAGAGGGCGTGCCGACTGAGCCATTGGCGCGGATCGCGTTCGAAAAGGCCAGCATCGCCAAACCCGGCGTGCCGCTGGTGACAATGGCCTATCCGCAAGTGGCCGCTGATTCGGTGGCTGAAACCGCCGTGTGCATCGGCGCGCCCTTGATCATGCGGGGGCGTGGTTGGGATGCGCTGATCGACAGCACCATTCACTACCGCGACGAACAGGGCGACCTCACTCTGCCTCTGCCAGCGCTGCCCGGTGAACATCAGGCCGAGAATGCCGCGCTGGCTGTGGCGATGATCCGGCATCAGACTGCGGTTTCAGTTTCGCTGGCCGCCATGGGCAAAGGCATTGTCGACGCGCGCTGGCCCGCGCGGCTTCAGCGCCTTGGCGTGGGGCCGCTGACGGCATTGGCTGGGGAACGGACAGTCTGGCTCGACGGCGGCCACAACCCCGACGCAGGCCGCGCCATCGCGCGCCATCTCGCATCGCAGCCACCGGTGCATCTGATCATGGGCATGCTGGCGAACAAGGACCCATCTGCGATTCTGAAGCCATTGGCGGACCGGGCACTGTCGCTGTCAGTCGTCCCCGCGCCGGGGCATGACGCGCACAAGCCGGACGACTTCGCGCCCTTCACCAGCCTTCCGGTACGCAGCTATGCCACCGTGCCCGAAGCGCTGGCCGCGCTGCCGCCCGAGGGCGACGTGCTGATCGTCGGTTCACTCTACCTTGCGGGCGAAGTGCTGCGATTGAACAACGAGATACCCGACTGACCCCGTTCGTGTCGAGCGAAGTCGAGACACCGCGCTATGTGTCTCGACTTCGCTCGACACGAACGGACGGTGGGTTTCAGGCAAACGGATCGGCGTCCGATTTCTCAGCTCCCGCCGTGCCCATAGCCGCATCGACCAGACCGCTGCGCCCCATCCACCAGAACAGCGCAACGCCCGGCAGCGCCAGCAGCGTGGTGAGCACGTAGAAGTTCACGTAGCCCATCGCTTCGATCAGCCCGCCCGCAGTGGTGCCGGTGGCGAACCGACCCACCACGCTCGCACTGGCCGAGATCAGCGCATATTGCGCGGCGGTGTATCGCAGATCGCACAGTGCCGAGAAATAGGCGACGACCACCACCCCGCCATAGCCTGAGGCAAGGTTCTCAAACCCGATTGCGCCCGCCATGCCGAGGTTGGAATGCCCCGCCGCCGCCAGCGCCGCGAACGACAGGTTCGATACCGCCATCAGGACCAATGCCAGCAAGACCGAATTTTTCAGTCCCATGCGGGTGTAGGCAATGCCGCCGATGAATATGCCGATCAGATAGGCCCAGAATCCCACGCCAATGTCCCAGATCGCAATTTCATCGTTGGTAAAGCCCAGATCATTGAACAGCAGGCGGAAAGTGAGGTTGGCCAGCGTATCACCGACTTTGTGGACAAGGATGAACACCAGCACCAGCCACGCACCGCTGCGCCGGAAAAACTCCCCGAACGGGCCAATGATGGCGGTGAAGACTTCGCCCAAACCCTTCTTGCCCACCGGCTCACGGTGCCGCGAAGGTTCGCCCAGTACCAACGCCGTCAACATCGCAGGCAGCGCGAACAGCGCGCAGATCAGATAGGCAGCGCTCCAGCCATATCGGGCCGAAACCACCAGTGCCAAGGCTCCAGCGCCTGCCGATCCGATGCGCCAGCCATATTGGCTCATCCCCGATCCGGTGCCGAGTTGATAGGGCTTCAACGTCTCGATCCGGTAGGCATCGATCACGATGTCGAACGTTGCCCCTGCCACGCCCACCAGTACAGCGGCCAGAACCGTTGCGCCAAGATCAGCAGAAGGATCGACCAGCGCCAGATTGGCCACTGCCGCCATCACCAGCGCGCCTGCCAGCAGCATCCACGATACCCGCTGGCCCATCCGTCCGATCAGCGGCAGGCGTACGCCATCGACCACCCACGCCCAGAACACTTTCAGATTGTAGACCAGGAACGCCAGCGTGAACGCGGTCACCGTCTTCTTGTCGATCCCGTCCTGCGCCAGCCGCGTGGTCAGCGTCGCGCCGATCATCGCATAGGGAAAGCCCGACGACATGCCGACGAAGAACGCGGCCAGCGATTCCTTTTCGAGATAGGGGCGCACCGAGTCCCACAGATTCCGGTCACTGGCCTCAGTGCTCATCGACGCTGTTGCTCCCTCGTTGCTGCCGTCAGACTAGCGGACATTTCGCCTCGCACCAGACCTTGATGACGCAGGGGTGACGGATTGCGCGTTTGCGCGTAAGGGCGGCACATGACTTTACCCCCAAGAAACGGTGGCGAGCGCCCAAAGCGGTTCAGCCCGCGGCAGACGACGCCCGAAAAGAAGCCGTTCTCCATGCGCAGCGGCGCGCCACGCACCTCGCAGCCTGTCGTCCCCGCCAAGCGCGCGCTGGCCGAAGATGGCAGTGAGCGCGAGGGCGACCGCATCGCCAAACTGCTCGCCCGCGCCGGAATCGCCAGCCGCCGCGAGGTTGAGCGGATGATCGAGGATGGCCGCGTCAAACTCCACGGCGAAGTGGTGACCACACCCGCCACCTTGCTGACGAGCCTCAAGGGCGTTTCGGTGGACGACAAGCCGGTGGGCCCCATCGCCGCCCCGCGCCTGTTCCGCTTTCACAAGCCCGCAGGCCTGATAACCGCCGAGCGTGACCCAACGGGCCGCCCGACGATCTACACCGCGCTGCGCAATTCGATGCCGCCCAACGCCCCGCGCGTCATGCCCGTCGGGCGCCTCGACGTGAACACCGAGGGGCTGCTTTTGATGACCAACGACGGCGAATTGAAGCGCGCGCTGGAGCTGCCGTCCACCGGCATCCCGCGCACCTACCGCGCGCGCACGTTTGGCGAAATCAGCCAGGCGCGGCTTGAAGAGTTGATGGAGGGCATCGAGATCGATGGCGTGCGTTATGGCCCGATCAACGCCAATCTGGAACGCAGCGCCAACCGCAACAAGTGGATCGAAATGACGCTGACCGAGGGCAAAAACCGCGAGATTCGCCGCGTGCTCGAACACCTCGGCCTTGAAGTCTCGCGCCTGTTGCGCACCAGCTATGGCCCGTTCGAACTGGCTGATCTGCAACGCGGATCGGTGGAAGAAATTCCACAGGTTCAGGTTGAACGCTTCCGCAAGACGTTGAAAGCCAAATGAGAATAATTGCCGGAGAATGGCGCGGCCGCCCGCTGCGCGCGCCCGAGGGTGATACCACCCGCCCCACTGCCGATCGCACGCGCGAGACGCTGTTCTCGATGCTCGCCAGCCGCCTTGGCAGCTTTGAAGGGCTGGCCGTGGCTGATCTGTTTGCAGGGTCTGGCGCGCTCGGCCTTGAAGCGCTGTCGCGCGGGGCGGCCACCGCGCTATTTGTGGAAAACGACGCTGCCGCAGTGCGCGCGATCCGCGCCAACATTGCCGCGCTGCGCTGCGCCCCGCAGTGCGATGTGCGCGCCTCGTCCGTGCTGACGCTGGGCAAGGCGACGCAGCCGCTCGATCTGGTGCTGCTCGATCCGCCCTATGGCACGGGCGCGGGCGCAGTGGCGATCGAAAAGCTGGCGCGGCTTGGCTGGATCGGCGAAGGCACGTGGATCAGCCTTGAGACCGGCCTCAAAGAGAACCCCGACGTGCGCATTTGCGAAGTCGATGCTGAGCGCAAGGTCGGGAAAGCGCTGATCACGCTGATGCGGTTGAAGGCATAGCTCCTGCGCGCTGCTCTCTCCCCTTCAGGGGAGAGATACGAAGGCTTGGCAGCTTGCTGCCTAGCCGGAGTTGAGAGGGGGCCGGAGTTGGGGGGGGGGGAAGCTGCGGCCATCCCCTCTCCCAACCCTCTCCCCTGAAGGGGAGAGGGCTATTGATCCCGCAGCTTTGGCGCGAACCATACGCCCGCCACGGTCGTCGCACCCGCCAGCGTCAGGAACAGCCCGACATAGGCCGTGCCGCCCACCGCTGCTGCCCATGCCGCCGCAAAGGGAGCAAGCGCTCCACCGATAATCCCGCCGATATTGAACGCCAGCGAGATGCCGGTGTAACGCACCGCCACCGGGAACAGCGTCGGCAACCATGCGCCTAGTGGTCCATAGGCAAGCCCCATGACGAACAGCGATCCGGCCAGCGTGCAGAACACCACCGGCAGTGAGCCTGATCCCAGCCCCGTGCCAAAGAACAGCCCAATCACCGCCGTCAGCGCAGCGCCCGTGCCCAGCACGCGCTGAACCGATGACTTGTCAGCCCAATATCCCGCTACCAAAATCCCGAGCGCAAAGAACAGGTTGGCACCCAGCTGGATGCCCAAGAACTCCTGCTTGGCATAACCCAACTGCGTGGTGGCAAACGACAGCGCAAAGGTTGTCGCCAGATAGAACACGGCGAAACATGCCACCACGCCCGCGATGCCTGCCAGAACCGCAGGCGTATGATCGCGCAGCAGGCGGGTGATCGGCACGTTGGGCGGCGGGGCCTTTTCCAGTTCGGCCTTGAACGATGGCGTCTCGCTGATCTTCAGCCGCACCCACAGGCCCACGCCGACCAGCAGCGCGCTTGCCAGAAACGGCACGCGCCAGCCCCAGCTTGCAAAATCCGCGTCCGAAAGGCCAAGCCCCAGCAGCAGGAACAACCCGTTGGCAAAGAAGAACCCGACCGGCGCGCCCAATTGCGGAGCGCTGCCAAAGCGCGCTTCCCAGCCCTTCGGAGCATTCTCCACCGCCAGCAGCGCCGCCCCGCCCCACTCCCCGCCAAGGCCGAAGCCCTGCCCGAAGCGCAAGCAACACAGCAGCGCAGGCGCAATCCAGCCCGCCATCGCATACGTCGGCAGGAACGCGATCAGCAGCGTCGAAATGCCCATCAGCAGCAGCGAGGCGACCAGCGTGGACTTGCGCCCGATCCGGTCCCCGAAATGGCCAAACACGATGGCCCCCACCGGCCGCGCAAAGAATGCCAAGCCAAAGGTCATGAAAGCCAGCAGCGTTTGCGCGGTCTGCGATTCGCTGGGGAAGAACAGCGGCCCGATCACCAGCGCGGCGGCTGTGGCGTAGATATAGAAGTCGTAGAATTCGACCGCCGTGCCGACCAGACTTGCGCTCAACACCCGCGCATGGGTTTTCAAAGGGTGCAAGGTGACGTTTCCTCCCGCCAGCGTCATCACCGGCATGGGGGGATTACGGTGCGCCTTCCGTTACGGCAAGCCGGTTAGCGAAAAGGCCGCAACTTGCGAAAAAGGGCGCGGAACCTCTGTCCCGCGCCCTCTATCGTCACTTCACGTGAAGCTTTTACACACCGCCACGGTTGCGGCAGCTGTCCTTGATGGTCTTGCTGCACAGCGGATAGTCTTTCGGCGATGCCGTGCCCGCGCTGCTCGCCATTTCCGCGCCGGTTGACGCTCCAGCCGATGCACCGGCAGTCGGCGTGCTGCCAGGTTCAGCGTCGATCATGGCTGATTGCGCGGCACCGGCATTGGCCGTCATGCCGGTCGATCCGGGCTGGCCCTGCATTGGCTGAGCGCCCTGCATTGGCATAGCAGCGGCTGCGCCAGCCGCCGATGCGGACTGCCCGTTGACTTGCGCCGTGATCGAAGGCCACACTTTGGCGCGCTGGTCTGGCGTCATCGCATAAACCTGGCCGCGCTGCTCGTCGGTCAGCGCCCACCAGCCCTTCTGCTGGCTTTCATCCAGCGTCCAGAAATATTCCTGCTGGGCAGAAGGCCACGCCGCATACTTGCTCTTCTGGTCGGCGGGCCATGCATCCATCTGGCTCTGCTCTTCCGGGCGCGGCGCATAGGGCGCAGCGGGGCTCTGTGCCGCTGTGTTGGGATCCTGTTGCGCCGTGGGGGATGTCGTATCCGGCGTTGTCGGAGCCGCCCCGGGGGTTGTCTGGCCGGGCATTGCACTGGTCGTCGATTGTGCAGACAGTGCCATCGGTGCACACGACAGGGTCAGCGCCAGAACGCTGACGGGAAATATACTGCGCATGTTCGAACCTCCTTCGAATGTATGACTATGCCCTGCACAGTGCGTTCAATGATCCGAAGTTCCTGCTTTGCGGTGAGCTGTGGCACCGCACACGACCGGGCGAAAATGCCGGGTGAACAGGACGCAAAAATGCTGGACCCAGCGGCGATGCAAAGACAACGTTAACCAGCATCGCGTTAAATGCCCTTACGGAATGAACGACGGGGGTTACGGTGGCAGATCTGTTGCGGAACATGCTGATGGGGGTGGGCTGTCTTGGCCTCCTGTGGCTCGGCTCATGTGCGATGGTCGGCGCGGGAACCGCTGTGGCAGTCAACAGCACGTCGAAAAAAGTCGGCAAATGGTACGAAAAGGAAGAGCTGAAGTGGCATAATGAGCGCGCCAACAAGGCCGCCGCCTATCACGAGCATTCCGATTACAAAGCTGACTATGACGAGAACTACGAGGACTAAATCGACAGTGAGCAACGCTGTGGACGCCCTTGTAGCTTCGGGGAATGTTCTCTAACCGTTCCTGCGTGTCCCAGATTGCGAATCAAGAACAGAGCTGGCTCGATGGCCTGAACCCGCCGCAGCGTGAGGCGGTGGTGACCACCGAGGGCCCGGTGCTGATGCTGGCAGGCGCAGGCACCGGAAAGACCGCAGCCCTCACTGCGCGGCTTGCCAACTTGCTGCGCCAGCGCCTTGCATGGCCCAGCGAAATCCTGTGCGTCACCTTCACCAACAAGGCCGCGCGCGAAATGCGCGAACGGGTTGGCGCGCTGATTGGCCCTGCGGTCGAAGGGATGCCGTGGCTCGGCACGTTCCACTCCATCGCCGCCAAGATGCTGCGCCGCCACGCCGAACTGGTCGGCCTGCAAAGCAACTTCACGATCATCGACACCGACGACCAATTGCGCCTTTTGAAGCAGCTGATCGTGGCCGAGGGCGTGGACGACAAGCGCTGGCCCGCCAAGCAGCTGGCCGGGCTGATCGACAAGTGGAAGAACCGCGGCCTCAACCCCGCCGATCTCGACGCGCTGGAGAATGAGGCCTATGCCAATGGCAAGGGCCAGCGCTTCTATGTGCTCTACCAGAACCGCTTGAAGGACCTCAACGCCTGCGATTTCGGTGACTTGACGCTGCACATGCTGAACATCTTCCGGCGTGAGCGCGACATTCTGGAATCGTGGCAGCAGCGCTTCAAATACGTGATGGTGGACGAATATCAGGATACCAACGCCGTCCAGTACCTGTGGCTGCGCCTGCTCGCCCAGAACCGCAAGAACATCTGCGTGGTGGGGGACGATGACCAATCGATCTATTCCTGGCGCGGCGCAGAAGTTGCCAATATCCTGCGGTTCGAAAAGGATTTTCCTGGCGCGAAGGTGATCAAGCTGGAGCAGAACTACCGCTCCACCCCGCACATTCTGGGCGCAGCATCGGGCCTGATTGCGGAGAACTCCGAACGGCTTGGCAAGACGCTGTGGACCGAGGTCGACGGCGGCGACAAGGTCCGCGTGATCGGCGTGTGGGACGCGCCCGAAGAGGCGCGGCGCATCGGCGAAGAGATCGAGCGGCTTGAGCGCGAGGGCGCAGCGCTTGACCGCGTGGCCATCTTGGTGCGCGCGCAGTTTCAGACGCGCGCGATCGAAGACCGCTTCATCCAGATCGGCATGGGCTATCGCATCGTCGGTGGCTTCCGCTTTTACGAGCGCGCCGAAGTGCGCGATGCTCTGGCCTATCTGCGCCAGATCGCCAGCCCGCAGGACGACTTGGCGTTCGAGCGCATCTACAACACCCCCAAGCGCGGCCTTGGCGACAAGACGCTGGAAAAACTTCACCGCCATGCCCGCGCGCGCGGGGTCCCCCTCTCGCTGGCGGCGGTCGAAATTCTCGATACCGATGAACTGCCTGCCCGCGCGCGCAACACCCTCGGCGTGCTGATGCGCGATTTCGCGCGATGGCGCGATGCGGCCAAGACGCTGGTCCCCGCCGAACTGGCCCGTACGATGCTTGATGAAAGCGGCTATACCGCCGCCCTGCAGGCCGAAAGAACCGCCGAAGCCGCCGGACGCCTCGAAAACCTCACCGAACTCGCCCGCGCGATGGAGGAATACGAGACGCTGGGCGATTTCCTCGAACACGTCAGCCTCGTGATGGACAACGAGAACACTGCCGACGAGGACAAGGTCACGATCATGACCATCCACGCCGCCAAGGGGCTGGAATTCGAAAACCTGTTCCTGCCGGGCTGGGAAGAAGGCGTGTTCCCCTCGCAACGTTCATTGGACGAAGGCGGGCTTGCTTCACTGGAAGAAGAACGCCGCCTCGCCTATGTCGCGATCACTCGCGCGCGGCGCCGCTGCACGATCCTCCATGCCGCCAATCGCCAGATCTACGGCCAGTGGACCAGTTCGATCCCTTCGCGCTTCATTGCTGAATTGCCTGCTGAACATATCGAGGAAGAAACCACCCTCACCGGCGGCGCATCAATGTGGCGCGCCAACTGGAGCGAGCGGGACGATCCCTTCGCCCATGTGGCTGAGGCCAACGCGAACCGCGCTGCCTCACGCGGCCCGGGTTGGCAACGCGCCGCGGCGCAGACCTTCAACCCGGCCCCCCGCCGCATCGCCGAGCCCACCCGCAGCGCCGCCAGCTTCGCCGCCAAATCCCGCGGCGACATCGCCGTGGGCGCACGCGTGTTCCACGAAAAGTTCGGTTACGGCACCGTGGCCGAGCAGGAAGGCAACAAGCTGGAGATCGACTTCGAAAGCGCCGGGCGGAAGCGGGTGATTGATAGCTTTGTTAAGGTGGCCTGAGGCGGTTGGCTATGTCGCTCGCTGTTGCGGGGCGATCGAATGTGTCACTTGCAGACATTGCCTCCGACCGGCATGCTCAATCTATGGATTCTAAGGCACAGCGCGAGTTTTCAGTTCAAACGCTACAAGCCGAAGGGCTGAAAGTTCCAGATCACCTGCCACTCATTAACATAACGACGCTGCGAGGTCCTGGGGCTACGGTAGAACGACTGCTCTGCTTGCACGCGTGCGCAGCCGCCTCTTACGGTTTTCCAAAAATAAAGGCGCTTGCATGGGCCGAGCAAGAAGGCATCGGCAAATTTTTTGAAGAGGAAGAGCTAAGCTTTCTCAAGGGGGAGGAGACTGGCACGCTTTTCCGACTACAGATCGAAGGCATGGCTGCTCTTTATTGGGCGCTCGGCTATGAGGAGCAGATCGACTGGTTCAGCCCAATTGACGACAAATTTGTCACACGCCTCCCTGACCTGAGGCGGAGCGAACATACTCATCATTTGAAATCAAGTGCTCGCTTGCGGCATGATGACGAGATCGCGACCGCACTTGACCTTGCCTACTGCTTACATTGGATCACAGTAGATAGGAAGCTACGGGGCTTGCCAGCCGCATTACCATTCGAAGATTTTGTCCCGGCTGAACGTAGGCGAGCTTTTGACTGGCTGATCGGATTCGAGCCATGGTATTCAATTAATCTCGACACCTGACGCTATTCGAACAAGGAGGGTCCGCCTCCCAACCATTCGCGGCAATTGCGGAATCTTGCCTTGATTTTCCTGTCGTCACCCCGTGCTTGACACGGGGCTGGGCTGTTCTTCCGGCGCAGTGCTAGAAGAGAAAAGCCGAGGCCCGGATCAAGTCCGGGCCGACGATTTCATCGGACGGCATCCCAACCCAAACACCAACATCCGTTCGTGTCGAGCGAAGTCGAGACACCGGTTTCAGCGCAGGTGTCTCGACTTCGCTCGACACGAACGGAGCCGGGTGGACCTCAAAGCGCCGAAACCGCCAGAAACTCCGGAATCGGCCCATTCCATTCGCCGGGCTTTGACGGCGCTTCAGACTGGTCGCGGTAGCGCTGCGGTTCGCTGCGTGGAGCGCGTTCGGTACGGGGTTCTGCCTTGGGCTCTGGCATGGCTTCGGTGCGCGGGGCGCGTTCAGCGCGCGGCTTGCGTTCTTCGCGCGCGGGACGTTCGCGGCGGCTTTCGCGCTTTGGCTCTTCCTCGCGGCGCTCTTCGCTCTTTTCAGGCTTGGCTTCGCGCGGCTTGCGTTCGGGCTTTTCGGCAACCTCGATCTTGAACTCGGGGATCTTGGTGCCCTGCAACTTCTCGACGTTCTCGATCGATTCGAGGTCTTCGTCCGAAACCAGCGTGAACGCGCGGCCCGTGGCCCCGCCTCTGCCGGTGCGGCCGATGCGGTGGACGTAGTCGTCCGGGTGCCAGGGCGTGTCGAAGTTGAAGACGTGGCTCACGCCCTTCACGTCAAGCCCGCGCGCGGCCACATCGGACGCGCACAGGATCGTGATGTGGCCATCCTTGAACTTCTGCAGCTCGGCGTTGCGCGATGCCTGATCCATGTCGCCGTGGATTTCACCGGCAGCAAAGCCGTGGCTCTGCAACGACTTGGCGAGTTCGCGCACGGTCGTCTTGCGGTTGGCAAAGACGATGGCGGTCGTCACGTTGTCGGTCTTCAGCAGGTGGCGCAGCACTTCGCGCTTCTGACGCGATGAGCAGCGGACCTTGTGCTGGACGATGCTGGTGTTCGTGCTGGCAGGCCGCGCCACTTCGATCATTTTTGGGTTCGACAGGAACTTATCGGCCAGCTTCTTGATCGGCGGCGGCATCGTGGCCGAAAACAGCAGCGTCTGGCGCTGGGCCGGAAGCTTGGTGCAGATGTTCTCGATATCGGGGATGAAGCCCATGTCGAGCATACGGTCCGCCTCGTCGATCACCAGCAGGTCACAGCCCGTGAGCAGAATCTTGCCGCGTTCGAACAGGTCCATCAACCGGCCGGGCGTTGCGATCAGCACGTCAACGCCGTCCTGCAGCGCTTTCACCTGATCGCCCATCTGCACGCCACCAATCAGCAGCGCCATCTTGAGATCGTGATTCTTGCCGTACTTTTCAAAGTTTTCGGCAACCTGCGCCGCCAATTCGCGCGTGGGTTCGAGAATCAGGGAGCGCGGCATCAGCGCGCGGCGGCGGCCATGGGCCAGAATGTCGATCATCGGCAGCACGAACCCGGCGGTCTTGCCGGTGCCGGTCTGGGCGATGCCGATGATGTCCTTCATCATCAGGACGGCGGGGATAGCCTGCGCCTGAATCGGGGTTGGCTCATCATAGCCGGCATCAAGCACCGACTGGAGCAATTCATCCGAGAGGCCGAGGTCGGCAAACTTCATGCAGGCAATTTTCCGAAAACAAGAGACGGCGCAATATTGGCGCCTGCTGGACTGCCTGCTTTGTGCAAAGACGCCAGCGTAGCCCGCGCGCTATGCCGGAACGGGCCGAAAAGTCAAGAAATGCGAATGGTCCCGAACGCTTCAGTCATCATCGCGCACCAGTTCGCGCATCCGGGTGATCGTGCAGTTCGCCCCGGCGCGCGAATGGATCGTGTCGCGCCCGGCACAAAGCCGCCCATCATCATTCCGGTCGACATAGAAACCCGAATAGAAATCGCGCGCATGGCAGGTCTTGTCGAGGCTCGCGCCGATCATCTTGCGGTTGCGCGTGATCAGCACGAGGCGGTCCTGCGATTCGATCTGCACCCCGGCAATGCTGGCAATCGGCAGGCACTTGTCTGTTTTGCGCTCAAACAGGCGCGGAGGCTGTTGCGGCACTGAAAAGCGGGGATCGGGCGCAGGGGCGAGCATTGATCCTGGCATACGCGGGGCAATGCGGATGATCATCCGCTGTTCGATGCGCACCTGATTCCATGTCTGGTCGCTCAACCCCTGGGCAAGGAACGCGGCGAGATCGGCAGGGGCGGGAATCTCTTCAAAAATCGGCGATCCGACAGGCACTGTGGCGCCTGCCCATTCGTCCGGCCGGTCAGGGACCACCGATGGCTCAGCCGCCCCAAACGACAGCAGCATCCCGATCGGGGCCAAAAGACTGAGAAGACTGGACATTTATAAAATAGGAACTTCCGTGAACCCCCTGCAAGCCCGGCATGGCATTGCGCCACCACTGGCCTGCAATCACCCCTAACCTGAACGCTTGAACCTTTGCTTAACCTGCCAGCAATCAAAAATGAATTGCCCTTGGGTGGCTGTCGCAATAGCCGAAGCGGCATGAGCGATCTGTTCCTGAAGGAAGCGGCCCGGCTGCTCGGGCCAAAGGGGCTGACAACCGAGCCCTCCGACCTTGCACCCTGGCTGACCGACTGGCGCGGCCGCTACACCGGACAGGCCTTGGCCATGGCGTCTCCGGCCAGCACGCACGAGCTTTCAGCGCTTGTCCGCCTGTGCCACCAGCATGGCGTGCCGATTGTGCCGCAAGGCGGGAATAGCGGCATGTCGGGCGGTGCCACGCCCTTTGACAGTGGCCGAGAACTGCTGCTTTCGCTGCGACGGATGAACCAGATTCGCGGCATAGACAGCGCCAGCCGGACCGCCACCTGCGATGCTGGTGTCATCCTGCAAGTGCTGCACGAAGCGGCCGAAGCGCACCATCTGCGCTTCCCGCTTTCGTTGGGCGGCAAGGGATCGGCCACTATCGGCGGGTTGATCGCTACCAACGCTGGCGGCACGCAGGTCTTGCGGCACGGATCGATGCGCGCGCTGGTGCTGGGGGTTGAGGCTGTCATGGCCGATGGCTCGGTGCTCGATCTGCTCACGCCTTTGAAAAAGGACAATCGCGGGTTCGATCTCAAACAGCTTCTGATCGGTTCTGAAGGCACCCTTGGGATCATCAGCGCGGCCACGCTGGCATTGGTTCCCACCATCGCCGGGCGCGTGGTGATGTGGGCGGGAACATCATCCCTGCACGAAGCGCGCAGCCTGCTGCTATTGGCGCAAGACATGGCCGCTGATCAGCTCGAAGGCTTCGAGGTTCTGCCGCAGCACAGCCTTGATGCGGTGCTCGATTATCTGCCCGATGCGCGCGCGCCGCTGGCCGATGCGCATGAATGGCATGCGCTGATCGAACTTGTCGCCACCGATTCCCAAACCGCTGCACGCCTTCCCGAAATGGCCGAATCCCTGCTGGGCACCGCGCTGCATCGTGGGCTGATTGCCGATGCGACCATCGCGGCGAGCGAGGATCAGGCGAACCGCCTGTGGCTGATTCGCGAATCGATCTCGCCTGCCGAACGCGCCATTGGTCCTGCCATGCAGCACGATATCTCGGTGCCCGTGGAACGCATGCCGGCCTTTGTCGAAGCTGTCGTCCCGCGGCTTGAAGCAGACTGGCCCGGCACCCGCGCTGTCTGCTTCGGGCATCTGGGCGATGGCAACGTCCATTTCCACGTGATCGCCCCGCCGGGAAAAGAACGCAGCGCATGGGAAGCGGGCGATGGCAAGGCCATCAGCGCGCAAGTGCATGATCTGGTTGTCGCATGGGGTGGCTCGATCTCTGCCGAACACGGCATCGGCCGGTTGAAGCGCGACGAACTGGCGCGTCTGGAAGACCCTGCCCGAATCGCTGTGATGCGTGCGGTAAAGCAGGCGCTGGACCCACAAGGATTGCTGAACCCGGGAAAGCTTGTCTGACACAGCTTGTGCGCTATTCTGCCAGTCCCTAAGAACCGCCCTTCCCGCGTGTTGCGGCCAGCGCCGTTTGTTGTCGCGCGTTGTTTGTTGCTTATTGGAGAGATGCAAAATGGCCAGCGCGCCGCAAGCCAACCTGCCGATGTTCTACAACGATCTGATGCCGCTCAACAGTCGCGATCACGCGACGTGGAAGGCCAAGAATGCGGATGCCGCGCCTTGGCTTGTCGGCCAGCACGCTATCCCTTTGACGGCAGAAGAATTTCCGCAGGCCGCCCGCCATTACCCGATCATCTTTGCCTCGGGCGAAAACCCGGTGCCATTGGCACTGATGGGCCTGAATGAAGGCGTGAATGTCTTCGTGGATGAAGGCGGCAAGGTCACCCAGCCGATCTACATTCCGGCCTATGTGCGCCGCTATCCGTTCCTGCTGGCCAAGCTCAATCCCAGCAGCGAAGAGCTTTCGCTGTGCTTCGATCCCTCTTCAGGGCTGCTGGGCGAATCGGACGAAGGGCAGGCGCTGTTCACCGATGGCCAGCCTTCGGATGCCACCAAGGCCGCGCTCAGCTTCTGCGAACAGTTCGAACAGGCCGGGCAGCGCACGCAGGCCTTTATTGATGAACTCAAGAAGCATGATCTGCTGATGGAAGGCGAAGTTGCCATCCAGCAGGAAGGCAACGAGCAGCCCTTCATCTATCGCGGTTTCCAGATGATCAATCAGGAAAAGCTGCGCGAAATCCGTGGCGATGTGCTGCGTGGCTGGGCGCAGAGCGGGCTTTTGCCGCTGCTCTATGCCCATCTGTTCTCGCTTGAACTGATCAGCCAGATCTTCGGCGCGCAAGTGCAACTGGGCAAAGGCCCGATCCCGGCGATCACGATTCCGGCCGCCTGACACGCCACTTCGCAAACGCGCAACACTCAGCAAAGAAAACGCGGCGGACCTCACGGTTCGTCGCGTTTTTGCTTGGAGTGTTGCAAAAATCACTCGAAAAGCCTTGCAGGCCCTCGGTGGGTCACCTATCTTGAAGATGTTGCGGTGTGGCTCCCCTCATGGCCCACCGTGATTTGGTACACTTCGGTGTACCTCCTCCCTGAACCTTGGCCACCTGGAGCTTGCTCCAGGTGGTTTTTTCTTGTGCGGAAGGGTTATGCGCTACTCTGCGCGTTGCGCGCTATTCCGCCGCCGCGCGCCAGCGTCCGCGGTCAGATGTGCGGCCAAGGTCGGCCACATCCACCGCCAGCCGCCGGACCAGACCGATCAGCAATTCCACCGTGGCATCAAACCCCGGCCCCGGATCGATCATGCGCGGATCAAGGTAACACGTCCGGTCAATCTCAAGCTGAAGGCAGTGCAGGCCTTCATGCCGCCGCGCATGGCGCTCCAGCACGTAGCCACCCGCATAAGGCCGGTTGTGGGATGTCCTGCAGGCTGATTGCGCCAGCACATTGAACGCCGAGGCAATGATCCCGCTGTCGCATGAAGCACCAAACCGGTCACCAATCACGAACTCTGGCGCTCGCTCCCCCGGCGCACGCGCGGCCAGTGGGGGCATCGAATGGAGATCGATCAGCAGCGCAGCCCCCCAGCGATCGCGAATCGTCTCCAGCGTGGTGGCCAGCGCATGATGATAGGGCTGGTGGATTGCCGCAATCCGCTCGTTCAGCTCGCCATGGTCCAGCCGCCGCTTCCACAGCTCGCCAAGGCCGGGCAAGCGCCGTGGCACAAGGCCAAGGCCACTGCGCGCGCGTCGGCCAAAGCCGCTTGGCGCCGCTGAGGCATCGGCCGGCGGCCCGCCCAGCATGTCCCAATCCACATCATCGCTCGACCGGTTGAGATCGAGCATGGCACGCGGCGCATGGGCAACCAGCAGGGCCGCGCCGGTCACCTTGGCCACCGCTTTGCCCAGCAGATCGGCATAGCGGTCTTCCAAACGCGGGGTGGCAAAGTCTGGATGCCGCATCAGGTCGAGCAGCGATTTGGTATAGGCTCGCCCAGCATGCGGAACCGCGATCACTACCGGGATCGGCGAAGGGTCCGGCAGTTTCAGCGTGAATGCCGGTACCTCAGGGTTGCCGGGGACCGACCCGCCATGGATCGCGCCCGAATCAGCATCATGCTCACCGGATTGTATCATGGTCAGACCGTGCAACCGATTCGCCCACAAGTCAAAATCCTGTCTTGAGGCGGGGTATCTGCAACAAAACTTTCCAAGCGCCCTGCGATCAATCCAACAGGCGTTGGAGGCAAGATTGTTAACCTGCCAAACGTATGGTCTAACCAGCGCATCCCATGCGTCCCCGCCCCAGAACGAAGCTCTTGAAGAAAACAGGTTGGCCATGATCCGAATCCTGCTCGCCGAAGATGAAGAGGCGATGCGCACCTATCTGACCCGTGCATTAGAAAATGCCGGATTTTCCGTGGTTGCGGTGGATCGCGGCACGGCGGCCATCCCCTTGCTCGAAGCCGAGCAGTTCGATCTGCTGCTGTCCGACATTGTCATGCCCGAAATGGACGGCATCGAACTCGCGCAGCGCTGCGCCGAAATCAGCCCCGCCACGAAGGTCATGTTCATTACCGGCTTTGCCGCCGTAACCCTGAAAGCGAATCGCGAAGCACCGCAGGCGCGCGTCCTGTCCAAGCCGTTCCATCTGAAGGATCTGGTTATGGAAGTGGAACGCGTGTTCGAAGATGCCCCCTTCGCCGGAACGCGCCAGCCCTAACCCAAAATTCCCGCTTGCCTTGGATTTGCGCCAAGGCTAATGGGCCGCTTCCCGCTGATACAGCGCTTGTCGCAATGTCCGGGAAAGCACGATGGTGCGGGCGTATAGCTCAGTGGTAGAGCACTATGTTGACATCGTAGGGGTCGCAAGTTCAATCCTTGCTACGCCCACCATCGGATAGAAAGGCGGCCCTTCGGTGCCGCCTTTTCTGTTTCAGCGTGCGGGTCCGGTTTGATGACCTGCGCGGCGCAGCAGCACCACGAACAGTGCCAGCACGATCACCGGCGCAATTGGCACACCGATCAGCACGCCCAGCGGCCGCGCAAAGGCCGGGACCGCAAAGGCCAGCGCCGCAATCGTCCGCTCCCACGGCATCGCCGCGCCCTGCACCAGCACGATCAGCGGAAAGGCCAGCAGCACGAAATCATAGTCGAGCACAAACGGCGTCGCCAAAAGCGCGCCTGTCAAAGCCGCTGCTGCAACATCACGTGTCAGGCCCCGCTGCCACGCCACCCGCGCCAGCAGCGCGGCCACGCTGAAGCCCAGAAAGCCTTGCGCCGCATAGGCCGCGCCCACCGGAACCCCGATCAGCCGCAGCCCGGCAAACAGGCTCTGCATCTTGCCAAAGCCGATAGCCCCACCTGCCATCGCCGCTTGTGCGGGACTCGCCGAATCCAGCCATTGCGACCAGATGCCTGGCCCGAAGGCCAGCGATGAAAGCGCCATGCTCGCCACCACCGTCACACCGGCCCAACCGATCACCCGCCACTGCCGCGCCGCGATCAGCACCACCGGCACCAGCAGCCCAAACTGCGGCTTGAACGCAGCAAGGCCAAACAGGAGCCCCGCCATGGCCACCTGCCCACGCACCGCACAAAGGAACCCGCCGCCCAGCAATGCCGCCAGCAGCAGCGAAGTCTGCCCATGCGTCAGCGATATCAACAGAGGCGGAAAAGCGGCCAGCGCCAGCCAGTTGATCCGCCACGCCCATTCGCGCACGACCAGCAGAAACGCGCTGCCCGTAGCCAGCAGCCACCCTGTCAGCGCGGTGAAATAGCCGGTCAGGCCGAGCAGCCAGCACCACAGCAGGAACAGCGGTGGGTAATAGAACGCGGTATATCCGGTCTGATTGGGCCAGACCACGCCTTGCGCCGCCGCATGGACCGCCGGGTCATAGGGATTGCCCCCGGCCTGAATCACTTGTCCCGCTGCCCAGAAGCTGACGAAATCGGTGCCCAGCAGCCGCCCTTGCGGATCAAGCCCGCCGCGCGCCGTGATCAGCAACCACGCCAGCGAAAGACCATTGGCCAGCGCGAGCAGCCACAAGTAGACCCGCACGCGCTGCGGATTGAGCCAAGCCCCGGAGCGCGCTGCGGCCCATATCCCGCCCGAAGTCTCGTTCTGCCCCATGCGCACCGGATGTGCCGCATGGGAACCGGACTGTCTATCCTGCGCTTACTTGCCCAGCGCTCATTTGCCCTGCCAGTTGGGCTTGCGCTTTTCGGCAAAAGCCGCCGCGCCTTCGCGCGCATCGCTCGATGTGAATACCGGCGCGATATAGGCCTGCTGCTTGGTCCACATCTCCGCCTCGGTCCATTCGTGCGAATCGCGGATAATGCCCTTGGACGCGATCAGCGCCAGCGGCCCATTCTCGGCAATCCGCGCTGCCAGTGCCTTGGCTGCTTCGATTGACGGTCCTTCAACCACCTGATTGATGAAGCCCAGCTCATAAGCGCGCTGCGCGGTGATGAAATCGCCGGTCAGCGCCAGTTCCATCGCGATGCGCGGCGGGATCTGGCGCGGCAGCTTGATCAGCCCACCAGCCGCAGCCGCCAGCCCACGCTTGGCTTCGGGAATGCCGAACTTCGATGAAGCGCTGGCCACGATCAGATCGCACGAAAGCGCCAGTTCCATGCCGCCGGCCAGCGCATAGCCATCGACCGCCGCGATCACCGGCTTCTTCGGCGTCCACTCTGAAAGCCCGCCAAAGCCGCGCCCCGGCACCGAGGGCGATTCGCCGCGCAGAAAGCCCTTCAGGTCCATGCCCGAACAGAACGTCCCGCCCGCACCCGTCAGGATCGCGCAACGCAGGTCGGCTTCGGCATCCAGCCGGTCCATCGCCGCTGAAATGCCTTCGGCTGCGGCCTTGTTCATCGCATTCTTGGCGTCGGGCCGGTTGATCGTGACGATCAGCACATTGCCATCAACTTCGGTAAGGACTTCAGCCTCGCTCATTGCATCTCTCCGCATAGAATTGGGCCCGGCTTTAACCGGTCACTTAAAACATTGCCCCCGCAGGCCCGCCATGTCCAGTGCCGACACCCTAATTATTGCGCAAACAGGTCCGCTGCCTTGCGCCTTGCAAAGCCTCTGCTAAGGGAAGCGCAAAATCTCCCCAGTGTGAAAGACAGGATGGATATGGCGAAGATCAAGGTGAAGAACCCGGTCGTCGAACTCGACGGTGATGAAATGACCCGGATTATCTGGGAATGGATCCGTGAGCGTCTGATCCTTCCCTATCTCGATATCGATCTGAAGTACTACGATCTCTCGGTCGAGAAGCGTGACGAAACCAACGACCAGATCACCATCGATTCCGCCAATGCGATCAAGCAGTACGGCGTCGGCGTAAAGTGCGCCACGATCACGCCTGACGAGCAGCGCGTTGAAGAATTCAACCTCAAGTCGATGTGGAAGTCGCCCAACGGCACGATCCGCAACATCCTGGGCGGCGTCGTGTTCCGCGAACCCATCGTCATCCAGAACGTGCCCCGCCTCGTTCCGGGCTGGACCGATCCCATTGTCGTGGGCCGTCACGCCTTTGGTGACCAATATCGCGCCACCGATTTCCTCGTCCCCGGCCCCGGCAAGCTGCGCCTCGTCTGGGAAGGCGACAATGGCGAAACGATCGATCGCGAAGTCTTCAACTACCCCTCCGCGGGCGTCGCAATGGCGATGTACAACCTTGATGATTCGATCCGCGATTTCGCCCGCGCTTCGTTCAACTACGGCCTGAACCTGCGTTGGCCGGTCTACCTTTCCACCAAGAACACGATCCTCAAGGCCTATGATGGCCGCTTCAAGGACCTGTTCCAGGAAGTGTTCGACACCGAAGGCTTCAAGGAAAAGTTCGCCGAAGCCGGCATCAGCTACGAACACCGCCTGATCGACGATATGGTCGCTTCGGCGCTCAAATGGTCGGGCAAGTTCGTCTGGGCGTGCAAGAACTATGACGGCGATGTGCAGTCCGACACCGTGGCACAGGGCTTCGGCTCGCTCGGCCTGATGACCTCGGTGCTGATGACGCCCGATGGCAAGACGGTTGAAGCCGAAGCGGCCCACGGCACGGTGACCCGCCACTACCGCCAGCACCAGCAGGGCAAGCAGACCTCGACCAACCCGATCGCCTCGATCTTCGCATGGACGCGCGGGTTGATGTATCGCGGCAAGTTCGACGATACCCCCGATGTCGTGCGCTTTGCCGAAACGATTGAGCGCATCTGCATCGAAACCGTCGAAAGCGGCAAGATGACCAAGGACCTCGCGCTGCTCATCGGCCCCGATCAGGCATGGATGACCACCGAGAAGTTCTTCGAAGCCATCGTCGAAAACCTCGAAGCCGAAATGAAGACCTGGGCCTGATTTTTGGGGGCGTAACCGCCAGATAAGCATTGCGAAACTGCGAAAGGCCCCGGTTCACGCCGGGGCCTTTTTTTCGCCAGAGCACCAGAATTCAAGCACATCGGCAGAGCTAGCGGGTGACTTCGCCCCGCCCCTGCCCTAACCATGGCGCATGGCTGGCAATCTCGAACCGACGACCGCACTTTCCGACGTTCTTGTTGTGCTGGGCGCAGCTGGAATCGTCATTCCGGCCTTCGCGCGGCTGCGCATCACCCCGATCATCGGGTTCATCCTTGTCGGCCTGGCGGTCGGCCCGTTCGGCCTTGGCTCGCTCGTCAGCCAGTATCCGTGGCTCTATCATGTCACGATCACCGATCCGGCAGCGATCACGCCCTTTGCCGAATTCGGGATAATCCTGCTGCTGTTCGAAATAGGCCTCGAACTCTCGTTCAACCGCCTGTGGGACATGCGCCGCCTCGTCTTCGGCCTTGGCGCGATGGAACTGGGCGTGTCAGCCTTCCTGCTGGCCGGAGTGCTGATGCTGTCGGGCCTGCCGATCAGCGGCGCGTTCGGCCTTGGCCTTGCGCTGGCGCTGTCCTCCACCGCGCTTGTGCTGCCGATTTCGGGCACACAAGGCCCGGTTGGCCGCGCAGCGCTGGCGATGCTGTTGTTCGAAGATATCGCGCTGGTCCCGATCATCTTTCTGCTCGGCGCCTTTGCCCCCTATTCCATCGCCGATGCCGGACCCAGCATTGGCGAAACGCTGGTCTATGGCGGGATCGTCGTAGCCGTGCTGCTGGTGGGCGGACGCCTGCTGCTCCCGCGCCTCTTCGCGCAGGCTGCCGTCACCAAAAGCCCCGAACTGTTCCTTGCCGCCACGATGCTGGTGGTCATCGCCTCGGCGCTGGCCACATCGATGGTCGGCCTCTCGCCCATCATGGGGGCCTTGCTGGCCGGGCTGCTGATCGCCGAAACCGAATATCACACCGAAGTCGAAGCCATCACCAAACCGTTCAAGGGCCTCGCCTTGGGCGTGTTCCTGATCACCATCGGCATGGGCATAGATCTGCGCGCGGTCTGGGCGCAGATCGGATTGCTGACCGTCGCCGTGCTGGGCGTGGTCATTCTCAAATCCGTGGTCACCGGCTTTGCCCTGCGCGCGATGGGCAAAGCGCGCGCCACCGCGCTGCAGACCGGCATCTTGATGGCAAGCCCATCGGAAACCACGCTGATCGTGCTGACCGCCGCCGCAGAGGCCTCGCTGATTGACCGTGAAACCGCGCAATTCTGGCAGATCGTCACCGCCATCGGCCTCACCATCACGCCGATGCTGGCCAAGTTGGGCGAAACACTGGCCAACCGGCTCGACAATGACGCCGCCGATACAGAACCAGCCTCCCCCCTGCCCGAACCCGAAGGCGAACGCGTGGTCGTCATGGGCTTTGGCCGCGTCGGACACCTGATCGCCGATATGCTCTCGGTCCACGGTGCCAGCTGGCTTGGCATCGACAGCAACCCCGCCATCGTCAAAGCCGCGCGCAAGGAAGGCCTTCCGGTGGTTTTCGGCAATGTCGATAGCGAAACCGCGGTCCAGCGCCTCGGGCTCGACAATGCCCGCGCAATGATCCTGACGATGGACGAGCCCGTCCTGATCCTGCGCATGGTCAAGCGCTTGCGCCACGCTCACCCGGAGCTCCCGATCATCGTGCGCGCGCGCGATGCCGCCCACGCCGCCGAACTCTACCGCGCCGGGGCCAGCCACGCGGTTCCCGAAACGCTGGAAAGCTCGCTGCAACTGTCCGAAGCGGTGCTGGTTGACCTCGGCTTCCCGATGGGGCCGGTGATCGCCTCAATCCACGAAAAACGCGACGAATTCCGCCAGAAGATCAAGGAAGAGGGCGAGTTGAACTCTCTGCCCCGGCTGAAATCCGCCAGCTTGCGCGAACGGAGCGCCTGAGGTGTCACATAACTTGCAAGAAGCAACGTCGAGCGCGAGCTTAGCCACGAGGTTCCGGCCAGTTATCGATCCCATCTGCGGCCTCAAGGGTGGCCATAGCCGGAGGTCCAATCCTCATTTCTCCTGACGGATGCAGGAGTTGTCCTGGGAAGGCGCGCAAGGCATTTTGGCATTGTCTTACTGACGTTTCTGAATGTCTCGGCAAACACAAGATGAACGCGAATGAATTTATCTGAATTATTCGGGTAACATACGATTGATAGAATTTTCGGGGATTTACGGAAACCGGAATGACTGGTCCGCAGCGGGCCATTTGAGGGTAAAGCTTTTCAATTACACCATCAGGTTGCCGTTTGAATGAGCTCGGCGCAATAGAATAAGTTGAGACTGCAAACGCTCTTGGACGGACTCCGTCTAAAATATACGAAATGTGCCTCTCAAATACTTCCAAGTCTCGCTCGACTGACCGAGCTGAATTGAATGATACCTTGAGTAGCCATCTACAAAATTTGGAATAATCGTAAGAAAACTTTACAGAAGCCAATGGCTCGACATATTTAGAGAAGCGTCGGTCGTATAACTGACAAGCATGATCGTCTAAATTGGACAGGACGCCATTATTACAAGGCTCGCACACATCAGCAATTACTAGATCGGCACGAAATGTTTTTCCGGCTCGTTCTGAAAACTTTAGATCAAAGTCACCTCGTTTTAAAAAACCATTCGGCCATATGTGTTCTCGAGTTAGCCGCACCTCCTCCTTACAATATGCACAAACCTTTGCTGTCATTTGTTCTGACCTACGACGGCCCTCGCCGCAGCCACAGCTTCCGCTGCCTTTGCGCCATCCGGCCCGCCGCCTTGCGCCATGTCCGGGCGGCCACCGCCGCCCTTGCCGCCCAGCGCTTCCACGCCCGCGCGCACCAGATCGACCGCGCTGACCTTGCCCATCAGATCCTCGGTCACGGCTGCGGCGATAGAGGCCTTGCCCTCGTTCACCGCCACGATTACCGCCACGCCCGATCCCATGCGCTGCTTGGCCTGATCGAGGAGCCCGCGCAGGTCCTTGGGGTCCAATCCTTCGAGCACCTGGCCAGAAAACTTCACCCCGCCCACGTCCTCGTCGGCGCTTTCAGCTTTCCCGCCGCCGCCACCTAGCGCCAATGCCTTCTTGGCCTCGGCCAACTCGCGCTCCAGCTTCTTGCGTTCGTCCATCAGCGCCGCCACGCGCGCTTCCACGTCCTCAGGCGTCGTGCGCAGAATAGCCGCCGTGCTCTTCAGCGCATCCTCGCGCGCCACAAACCACTGCCGCGCGCCTTCGCCGGTTAGGGCCTCAATGCGCCGCACGCCCGATGACACCGCGCTTTCGCTCACGATGCGGAACACCCCGATATCGCCCAGCGCGCGCACATGCGTGCCGCCGCACAGTTCGACCGAGAAATGCTTGTCCACCGCACGGCCCATAGAAAGCACGCGCACTTCGTCGCCATACTTCTCGCCAAACAGCGCCATGGCCCCTGCCTCAATAGCATCCTCGGGGCTCATCAGCCGCGTCGTCACCGGCTCATTCGCGCGGATTTCGGCGTTCACTTCGGCCTCAATCGCGGCAATGTCCTCTGCCGTCAGCGCGGTCGGCTGCGAGAAGTCAAAGCGCAGCCGGTCCGCCGCCACCAGCGAACCCTTCTGCGTCACGTGCCCCCCCAACCGGTTGCGCAGCGCCGCATGCAACAGGTGCGTGGCCGAATGGTTCGCGCGGATCGCATCGCGGCGCTCCACATCAATGGCCAGCTTCACCACATCGCCCACTTTCACCGACCCAGCAGTGACCGTGGCATTGTGCGCATGCAATCGGCCCAGCGGCTTGGACGTATCGCCCACCGCCAGCATCAGCCCGCCAGCCCCGGTAATCGTGCCCGCATCGCCGGTCTGCCCACCAGATTCGCCATAGAACGGCGTCTGGTTGACGATCACGGTCACCGCATCGCCTGCCGCCGCGCTGTCCACTTCCTTGCCATCCTTCACCAGCGCAACAACTTGCGCCTCGCCGGTGGTGGCCGTGTACCCGGTGAATTCGGTCGCGCCCACGCGCTCGGCAATGTCGAACCACACTTCGCCATCCGCCGCTTGGCCCGAACCCTTCCACGCCGCGCGCGCCGCTGCCTTCTGCTGCGCCATCGCCGCGTCAAAGCCTTCGCGGTCCACGCTGATCCCGCGCGCGCGCAGGGCGTCCTCGGTCAGGTCATAGGGGAAGCCATAAGTATCATAGAGCTTGAACGCGGTCTCGCCCGGCAACTTGTCCCCCTCGCCCAGCGACCCGGTCGTCTCGTCAAGCAACCGCAGCCCGTTCGAAAGCGTGCGGCGGAACTGCACTTCCTCGCGCAGCAGCGTTTCCTCGATCAGCGGCTGTGCGCGGCCAAGCTCGGGATAGGCAGCGCCCATTTCGGCAATAAGGGCCGGCACCAGACGGTGCATCAGCGGATCGCGCGCGCCCAGCAGATGCGCATGGCGCATTGCGCGGCGCATGATCCGGCGCAACACATAGCCGCGCCCTTCGTTCGAAGGCAGCACGCCATCGGCCAGCAGGAAGCTGGTCGAGCGCAGATGGTCGGCAATCACGCGGTGGCTGGCGGTATTGTCGCCCTCCGCCTTGACCGAGGTCAGGCTTTCCGATGCCGCAATCAGCGCCTTGAACGTGTCGGTGTCATAGTTGTCGTGCTGGCCCTGCAGCACCGCGGCAATGCGCTCCAGCCCCATGCCGGTATCGATGCTGGGCTTGGGCAGATTGCCGGTGATTTCCCCTGCGGTCTGCTCAAACTGCATGAACACCAGGTTCCAGATCTCGATGAACCGGTCCCCATCCTCTTCCGGCGATCCCGGAGGCCCGCCCCAGATGTGGTCGCCATGATCGAAGAAAATCTCCGAACACGGCCCGCACGGGCCATCATCGCCCATGGCCCAGAAATTGTCCTTGGTGGCAATGCGGATGATGCGGTCCTCAGGCAGGCCCGCAATCTTCTGCCACAGCCCGAACGCCTCATCATCGGTGTGATAGACGGTCGCGATCAGCTTGTCCTTGGGCAGCCCCCATTCCTTGGTCAGCAGCGTCCACGCATGGGTGATCGCCTGATCCTTGAAATAGTCCCCGAACGAGAAATTGCCGAGCATTTCGAAGAACGTGTGGTGCCGCGCGGTATAGCCCACATTGTCCAGATCGTTATGCTTGCCGCCTGCACGCACGCACTTTTGCGATGATGTCGCGCGCGGTGTGCCCCGCGTTTCCAGCCCGGTAAACACGTTCTTGAACGGCACCATCCCGGCGTTCACGAACATCAGGGTCGGATCGTTATACGGCACCAGCGGCGCAGATTGCACCACATCGTGCCCGGTGGAGCCAAAGTAGTCGAGGAAGGACCGGCGGATTTCGTTCGTAGAAGTCATAATCTGCCGATTAGGCGACCGGTCGGCGCGCTACAAGCACGTTTCATCCATTACGGTGATCGGACGAAGCGCTTACCACCCACGCTGCGGCAGGAAATGTCACGCGGTCGCCTTCCAGATGGGCTTCAACCAGCGCCAGCAGCCGCTGTTCCACCTCGCTCCGCTGCGGCTCTGGCAGGGTGCGCAGCGCCGATGCCGCCGGGCCGATTCGCCGGAACAGCGCCATCGCCTCGCCCACCGGATCGGCCCCGGCACCTGCCACATAGGCAAAGTCCACCGGCGCAAACACATGATCGGTCCACCCCGCCATGCACAGCCGCACATGATCGGGATCGGCAAAGGCGAACGGCCCCGGCGCAAAGCGTTGCGGCGCAGGCGGCTCGCTCGGCGGCAGCAAGCCAGCGATTTCCCGCGCCCAGCCATTCTCCGCAGCCTTGCGAAAGCACGAAAACACCATCCGCGCGCCCGGCTCCGCAACGGCGGCCAAATGCGCAAAGGCCTGCGGCGGATCGGGAAAGAACATCACCCCATGGCGCGATACATAGAGATCAGGCCGCCCGCCCTCGGGCTGCCAGTGCGTGGCATCCGCCATCACAAACCGCACATTGCCGGCCGCAGTTCTTGCACTCGCCGTGGCCACAAGGTCCGCCGAGATATCGACGCCGGTTACCACAGCGTCGGCGCGCGCAGCCGCCACCGCGATGGAAAGCTCCCCCGCCCCGCAGCCCAGATCCACGATCTGCCGTCCCGGCTCTGCCGCAATCGCTGCCAGCAGATGCGGCGTCAGCTCGCCAAAGCTGATGTCGGTGCGCTGCCATTCCTGCGCCCAACTGCGGCCTACCGTGCCTTGCCAATCCGTCGCGCTCGTCATCAACCGGTGCCCTTATACCAACCTGCAGTGATCCCGACCTATGAGGACGGTTTCTGGCGGTTTTCGGCAAGAAGCGTCCGAAGGGGTGATGTGGTTCATCATGCCGAGGACGCGCCGCTGCCCGAGGGCCGCCAGAAACCGCCCGCAGGGTTGCCTGTTCCCGCTCGCTGGTCGTCGTCGCAGCCTTGCGACGATGAACCACATCGCCGCTGCGGCTGCTTCTAGCCAGCAAACGGGAACAGGCAATCCTCATAGGTCGGGATCACTGCAGGTTGGTATCACATCCCGAAGTAATCGCCGCCCTTTTCCCGCGCCCGCTGCCAGGCCGGACGCGCATGCACGGCAGCCACAAACGCAGCAAGCTTGGGGAAATGCACCCCTGCGCCCTGCATCACCGCAATCTCCGCCGGAAAGCTCAGCATCACATCGGCCCCGGTCCAATCATCGCCGATAAAGTGCCCCGATGGCCGCAGGATCTGCTCCATATAGCCAAAGTGCGACGCCAGTTGCTCATCAATACGCGGCTTGAGCGGCGCTGCCGCTTCCCCCAGGCGCGACGTATAGATCTGCATCAGCACCGGCGTCATCGCCGATCCTTCGGCAAAGTGCATCAGTTCCAGATGACGCACCGCCTCGTCCGAACCGGCCTCAGGCAACCACGCCCCGTTGCCATACCGCTCGCACAACACTTGCACGATCGCCCCTGATTCCTCGATCACGCGCCCATCGATCTCCAGCAGCGGCGATTTGCCCAGCGGGTGCACCGCCTTCAGTTCGGGCGGCGCAAGATTGGTCACAGCATCGCGCTGATAGTGCCGGATCTCATAGTCGATCCCCAGTTCCTCCAGCAGCCACAGCACCCGCTGCGACCGGCTGTTGTTGAGGTGATGCACGACAATACCCACAGCGATTCTCCTGATGATTTAACCGCAAGGTTAAGCCGCCCCCACCAGAACGCAATGAAAAGGGACACTTGGGAAAACGCACACTTGGCAAAAGGCACACTTGGCACAAAGCGCGCTGGCCCCTCGCAGCCCCGGCTCTCCTTTTCTCGCCCATGTCCCCTGCAAAACTTTTTTGCGCGCAGCCGGGAATAAGCCGCCGCGCTGTCCCGTTCCCCTGATGCCAGCCTGACCCACCAGTCCGGCGGCACCGCAACCCCCGTCGATGGTGGACGACGGGACGCTCCCCTTTTGCCCCGATCAGGAGACGCCCGTGTATGTCGGCCCTATATCCCCTGCGCACGCCTCACCAGCGCCCCCCACTTTACTCCCTACTCGGGTCGCCAAACCTCGCCACAGGTGGCCGGCCATGAAGCGCGCCCAGATCGGCATTGCCGCCGCCACGATCCTGTGGTCCGCCGCCTTTGGCTTTATCACGCAATATGCCGCCATCGGCCCCAAGCCCGACGGATGGCAAACCGTGGCGCTGGCCATCGTGTTGCACGCGCCGTTCCTCGCGATCCTCTCCTTCCTGGCGTTCGGATTGATTGAACGGTTCGATTATTTCCGCATAGCCGCCCGCCCACCGCGCCCCGGAAACCTGCCCGCGCGCGTGCCCAAAGTCTGCGTGCAATTGCCGATGTTCAACGAAGACGCCGTGGCCGAGCGGATCATTACCGCCGCCTGCGCCCTGCAATGGCCACGCGAAGCGCTGGAAGTGCAAGTGCTCGACGATTCCACCGACGAGGCGACCCGGGTGCGCGTCCGCGCGTTCTGCGAACAGATTGCCGCCGAAACCGGTGTCGATTGCCGCTGGATTCACCGCACGGACCGGCAGGGCTACAAGGCTGGCGCGCTCGAGGCCGCCCGCATCATGACAGACGCCCGCTACTTTGCGATCTTCGATGCCGATTTCATTCCGCCGCCCGATTTTCTCGCCCGCACCATCCCGCATTTCTACGATATCACCGGGCGCAGCATCCCCGATCTGGCGGTGGTGCAGGCGCAATGGGGCCATCTCAACGATACCGAGAGCTTCCTCACTTGCGCGCAGGCGCTGTGGGTGGACGATCACCACACCCTGCAGAAAACCTGGCGCAGCGGCGTGATCGGCTTCGTCAACTTTACCGGAACCGCGGGCGTATGGCGGCGCGAGGCCATCGCGGCGGCCGGGGGCTGGCGCGCAGCAAGCCTTGTCGAAGATTGCGAACTCAGCATTCGCGCGCTGTTTGCCGGCTATCGCACACGGTTTGTCGGCAGCATCGTCGCCCCGGCCGAATTGCCCAACACCATCGCCGCCTATCGCTCGCAGCAAAAGCGCTGGACGCAAGGCTGGGCGCAATTGCAGCGGCTGCACATGAAGACGCTGCTGTTGCGCTATCCCACATCGCTCGCGCGGCGTGCCTACCTGCTCTATTTCGCCGGGATTTCATGGCAGTGGTTCTTGTGGACGATGTGGATCCTGATCCTGCCCTTCCTGATCGCCAGCGGCCTGTGGCTTGGCGCGCTGGGGATGGAATATGCCGTGGCCGCCTATGTCTTTCCGCCGCTGTTTTTCGCCCTCTTTGCCGGCATGATTGCCGCCAACGAAGCCCGGCCGACATATGCCCTGCAGTCCCGCAACGGGCTCGGCTCACGGCTTTTGCGTATGGCGCGGGTGGTGCCTTACATGATCCTCAATACCGGCATGATGCCCCACCACTTCTGCGCCTTTCTCGAAGGCATGCTGGGCCCGCTCCACGCCGAATTCGTGCGCACCCCCAAGACCGCGTCGACCGGGATCACCAGCGCCCCCGGCACACCCAAAACCCCGCGTCCCAAAGCCAAGGTCAAGGACGCTAGCTATCTGTGGTTCGAACTGTTCTTCAGCGTCACCCTGATCGCCTGGGCTGCCTACTTCATTCACGTCAATCAGTCTTTCGCCGCCTTCTGGTCCCTGTGGATACTTGCCTGTGTAGCTGGGTTGCGCGCCGCACCCGCACTTCACGCAGCCTTTCTTGCCAAGGATTCTGCCAATGCCCGCTAATCTGATAACCCGCCTGCTGCTGGGCGGCATGCTCGCCGCTGCCTTGCCTGCCGCGCCGCTGTGGGCGCAGCAACAAAGCGCCGAAATCGCCCTTGCCACCGCTCGCAGTGCCGCCGATGCCGGCCGCAACGCCGAAGCCATCGCGCCTTATCGTGAAGCCTTGCGTCAGACCGGTGAAGAGCGCCCTGATTGGCGGCTCGAACTGGCCGACCAGTTGACCTGGGCGGGCGATCCGGGTGCGGCCGTCACCGAATATCGGCAGGTCATTGCGAGCGGACGCCCCGATCTGTTGAAGAAGGCCCAGACCGGGCTTGGCCGCGCGCTGGCTCGCAGCGGCGCTTATGCTCCGGCGATTGCCGCCTTCGATGCCGCGCTGGTGCTGGACCCGACTGACCGTGAGGCGGCCAGCTTGCGCGCGCAAACCCTGTCATGGAACAATCAGCAGGCCAAGGCCGAAGCCGCCTATCGCGCGCTGCTCAAAAGCGATCCGTCAGACCAGCGCGCACTGCTTGGCCTGGCGCGCGTGCAAAGCTGGCGCGGGCGGCAACGTGCGGCCCTTGCCACGCTCGCGCGCCTGCCCGCCAATCCGGCCGACCCGGATGAAGCCCTGACCATCACGGCCGAGGCCCAGCAATGGATGGGCCGCCCGGATCGCGCCGCGGCAACCTTGCGCAGCCGTCTTGCCACTGATCCGGGCAATGGCCGCGCTGCCGGCCTGCTGGCACGGCTTGAGCGCAATAACCGCCATGAAGCGCGCTTCGATGCCCGCCGCTTCGATCAGTCCGATGGGCTGGACGTCGAACAGGTAAATCTCAGCGCCGATTATCGCTTTGCCGATGGCCGCGGCCGAATCGGGCCACGGCTTGCCTATGCCGCCTTTGATCCATTCAAGGGGCCGGGCGATGTCTTCACCGTCACGCGCATCGGGGCCAGCGGTGGCTGGCGCGCCAGCAACAGCATTGACCTCAATGCCACTGTCAGTCTCGATCGCATCGACCCACCCGGGCAGGGCGGTGCGCAGCAGTTCCTCACATACGATGCCTATGTCACCCTGTTCCCCAGCGATCGTTGGCGCTTTGATCTGGGCGTGCAACGCTTTCTGTTCGATAGCGAACCGACGCTGCGCAACCGCTTGGTGATGGATCAGGTCAAAGCATCGGCCGATTTCCTGCCGAACGAACGTGCCCGCATTTCAGCACGGGCCGCCTATGCCGATTATTCCGATGGCAACCGCCAGCATTGGTGGCAGGCCGAAGCAGAACAGCGCATCTCGCTCAACCCGCGCATTCATGTCGGTGCGCGCTACACCGGAACCAAGTTCCGAAAGGTCAACCAGCCCGGCTATTTCAGTCCCGGCGAATACCACTCAGCTGAAGCCACCTTTCGCCTTGATGGGCAAGCGGGCCAGCGCACCTACTACGGGCTGCGCGCCACCGCAGGCGGCGAACGGGACCTGGGCGGAGCTGACCGCTTTATCCTGAGCGGCGCATTCTACGTGCGCCGTCAGCTATCCGCCGCCATCGATCTGGAAGCCGCCTACGACTACACCTCATCCCGCGCCGCTTCATCCACCGGCTTCACCCGAGGCATCGCCCGCCTCAGCCTGATCGCACGGTTCTGAAGCAGGCGGGCAAGGCCGTTTTGGCGTTTGCATGCCCAACGTTATGGGTAACCCGCACAGATAGATCCAATCTCACTCCCCTCCCTCAAGGGAGGGGCTAGGGGTCGGTTTACGACACGCGCGCTTGCAAACGCCATAACTAGGATTTCGCGCAGAGGGCGCAGAGCAAAAGAGAAGTGTGAAGCGCGGCGAAGCCGTCTCATGAATCCAGACGCAGCGTTCTTCGCACCGTCGACGGAACACACAGCGCTGCAACCCAGCGCTCCCTCTCCGCGCCTCTGCGCCTCCGCGCTAAACCCCTTTGGCCTTAACCTGACCGCAACAGCACCGCGCTCGCCGGATGAACCTGCTCACAACTGATACATTCGCTTAAAAAGAAGATTTCGCGCAGAGAACGCAGAGGGCGCAGAGCAAAAGAGAAGTGTGAAGCGCGTCAAAGCCGTCTCATGAATCCAGACGCAGCGTTCTTCGCCCCAACGACGGAACACACAGCGCTGCAACCCAGCGCTCCCTCTCCGCGCGAAACCCCTTTGGCCTTAACCTGACTGCAACAGCACCGCGCTCGCGGGATGAACCTGCTCACAACTGATACATTCGCCTAAAAAGAAGATTTCGCGCAGAGAACGCAGAGGACACCGAGCAAAAGAGAAGTGTGAAGCGCGGCGAAGCCGTCTCATGAATCCAGACGCGGCGTTTCTCGCCCCAAAGACGGAAAACACAGCGCTGCAACACAGCGCTCCCTCTCCGCGCCTCTGCGCCTCCGCGCGAAACCCCTTCCCCAACGCGTGATCCACAAGCGCACCTCACCACGACATCGCTACACGCGCATAACCCACAGCCCGCCACCACGATAAGCACCAACAAAAAAGCCCGCACGATCCTGCCGGGGATCGCGCGGGCTCTTTGGTCTGGCGGTCAGGGGTCCGGGCGGTGCAGCCGGCCTGACGCCTTGAAGGATCAGATGTCGTCGTCCGCGTCCGGGCCAGTCATCAGTCCTTCGGCAACCTGATCGGTGCGGCCACGAATTGCGGCTTCGATGCGGTTGCAGATTTCGGGATTCTCACGCAGGAAATTCTTCGAATTTTCGCGGCCTTGACCGATGCGGATCGAGTCATAGCTGAACCATGCGCCAGACTTTTCGACCACGCCGGCCTTCACGCCAAGATCCAGAATTTCACCGATCTTGGAAATGCCTTCGCCATACATGATGTCGAATTCGACCTGTTTGAACGGCGGGGCAACCTTGTTCTTGACCACCTTGACGCGCGTGGCGTTGCCGACGATCTCGTCGCGATCCTTGATCTGTCCGGTGCGGCGGATGTCGAGGCGGACCGAGGCGTAGAACTTCAGCGCATTGCCGCCGGTCGTCGTCTCGGGGTTGCCATACATCACGCCGATTTTCATGCGGAGCTGGTTGATGAAGATCACCATGCAGCGCGAACGGCTGATCGAACCGGTCAGCTTGCGCAAGGACTGGCTCATCAGGCGGGCTTGCAGGCCCACGTGGCTGTCACCCATCTCGCCTTCGATTTCGGCGCGGGGCACCAGTGCAGCAACCGAGTCCACCACCAGCACGTCAATCGCGTTCGAGCGCACCAGCGTATCGACGATTTCGAGCGCCTGCTCGCCCGTATCGGGCTGCGAGACGATCAGCTCATCAATGTTCACGCCAAGCTTGCGGGCATAGACCGGGTCAAGCGCGTGTTCGGCATCGATGAATGCTGCCGTGCCGCCGCCCTTCTGGGCCTCGGCAATCACATGCAGCGCCAGCGTCGTCTTGCCAGAGCTTTCCGGGCCATAGACTTCGATCACGCGCCCACGCGGCAAACCGCCCACGCCAAGCGCGATATCAAGACCCAGCGACCCGGTGGAAATCGCTTCCACCTGCATGGTTTCTTTCGAGCCCAGCTTCATGGCCGAGCCTTTGCCAAACGCACGGTCAATCTGTGCAAGGGCCGCGTCGAGCGCCTTCTGACGATCCATGTCCTTGATTTTACCTTCCTCGATGAGCTTGAGCTGAGCCGCCATGGCTTCGTTTCCCTTGCTAGAGTTGGCTCACATGAACCGTCAACAAGGCTTATGTACCCTTTGTGTTCTTGTGGAACAAGTAGGGAACGAAAATAATTCTCCGCAATGGCGGCAACTCTTGGCAAACGTCTATCGGGGAAAGCAATTTCCGTCACGCAGCGGCGCACGAACCCTGTGGGAAAGCCGAGGGCCCGCCCCTGCGGTCATGCAAAAGATGCTTCGGAAATGAAGGAACTGGCAAATCCGGCAGAGCCGATTCGCTACAACCAGCTTACCGACCCTCGGGGAGCGGCTTCGCGGTGCTGGGAAACAGCTTGTCCAGCGCCGTCTTGACGGACTCGCCGGCCTCGACCTCATCCTTAGCCGGGTCCGGCGTGAAGCTTGGCTCCTCACTGGCCGGCGCAGCATCCTCACCAACAGGCTCTGCCACCAGCGGTTCAGCCGCTTTAGGCTCGTCCAGCAACGGTTCCGGCACCGCTGCAGCGGCTTTCACCGGGCCCAGCACTTCGACCAATCCGGCCAATTGTCCTTCGAGCACTTTGTCCACCGCGCCTGAAATGATCTCGGTCTTGTAGCGCATGAAGCCGCCGACGACGTATTCCCAGAGCACCCGCGTCGCCTTGCCGCCGCTCCCGTCCACTGGCTTGAAGGTGACGGTCATCGTGCCGTTGACGGCCTCTGATTGCAGCGGCCCCAAGCCACCGACCAACCGCAGCGCGCGATAAGGCTCGGCATAGACCACGCGCATGTGCATGACAGAACCGGGCTTTTGCGCGGCCAGGGCATCCTTGGGCACCGGCAGCTTTTCGCAAAAACAGCCATTAGCCACGGGATCAAGCGTCAGGTTCACCGCCTCACCCGAAAAGGTGTGCTGTGCCGACCACCACAGCGATGGCGTGGTAAAGGCCTTCCACGCATCGGCAGGGCTGGCAGCCACTTCTGCCGAAACGCGCAGCACGAAACCGGCTTCGGTCTTCAGCGCCACTTCCGCACATGCCGGAGCGGCAAAGCCTGCCAGTGCCACCGTCAGTCCCCCGGCGGTCACTACGTGTGCTATCATGCGCATTGCCAACGGCCTCCTGCCGCTCTGAAAAAGCGGCATCATCCAGCCCTGTTAGCGCTTGCCGACGATCGCCTCAATGGCTGCTGTCACCGCGTCCATCTCGGCCATGCCGTCCACCCGCGCGACAATCCCGCGTGCGTCATAGATCGGCAGGATCGGCGCGGTCTTGGCGCGATATTCGGCCATGCGCGTGCGCACGGTGTCTTCGTTGTCATCGGGGCGGCGCTTGAATTCGTGGCCACCGCACTTGTCGCACGTGCCTTCGACTGCGGGCTTTTCGAACACGTCGTGATAGCCCTTGCCGCAACTGGCGCAAGTATAGCGGCCGGTGATCCGCTCCACCAGCGCGTCCTCGTTCACATCAAGCTCGACCACATGGTCCAACCGCTTGCCACGTTCCGCAAGGATCGCATCGAGCGACTCCGCCTGCGGAGCGGTGCGCGGATAGCCATCGAAGATTGCGCCCTGCCCCTCGGGCAGAGCATCCAGCTCATCACCGATCAGTGCCGAGACGATCTCGTCCGAAACCAGCTCGCCCGCTTCCATCACCGCTTTGGCCTTCAGGCCCACCGGCGTTCCCGCCTTCACGGCGGCGCGCAGCATGTCGCCGGTCGACAGCTGCTTCATGCCATGCCGCTCGACCAGACGCTGTGCCTGGGTGCCCTTGCCCGCGCCCGGAGGGCCCAACAGGATGATGTTCACGCCTTTTATCCCCTCTAGCGACTGCTGCCCCTCAGCGCAGTCGTCCCTTAAGCTTCGCCTTCTTGATCAGGTCGCCATACTGGTGCGCCAGCAGGTGCGACTGGATCTGGGTGATTGTATCGACTGTCACATTGACCACGATCAGCAGGCTGGTGCCCCCAAAGAACACCGCGCCCATGCCCGTTTCGGCCATGATATATTCCGGAACCACACAAACCACGGTGATATATGCAGCGCCCAGCACGGTAATGCGAGTCAGCACATAGTCGAGGTAGTTCATGGTGTTTTTTCCCGGACGAATGCCCGGAATGAAACCACCGTTCTTTTTGAGGTTCTCGGCCGTCTCCTCCGGGTTGAACACCACCGCGGTATAGAAGAACGCAAAGAAGATGATGCCCAGCGCATAAAGCACCATGTAGAGCGGCTTGCCGTGGCCCAGATACTGGTTCAACGTCACGATCACCTGCCCCATCGTGGTATCGGGCGAGATCGAATTGCCCGCAAACTGCGTGATCGTCAGCGGCAGCAACAGCAGCGAGCTGGCGAAGATCGGCGGAATGACGCCCGCCGTGTTCAGCTTCAGCGGCAAGTGGCTGCTGTCGGCCTGCATCATGCCGCGCTGCGTGGCGCGCTTGGGATACTGGATCAGCAACCGGCGCGATGCGCGTTCAAAGAAGCAGATCGCCAGGACCAGCACCACCAGCATGATCACGATACCCACGATCAGGAACGGCGAGATCGAACCGGTGCGGCCACCTTCGAACAGGTTGCCAAAGAACTTGGGCAATTGCGCCACGATCCCGGCCATGATGATCAGCGAAACGCCATTGCCGATCCCGCGCGAGGTGATCTGTTCACCCAGCCACAGCAGGAACATCGTGCCGCCGATCAGCGAGATCACCGCGCCCACGCGGAACAGCATGCCGGGGTTCACCACCGCCTGCAACCCGCTCGACGCGCCGTAGGCTTCAAGCCCGGAGGCGAGCACCCAGCCCTGAATGGCGGTCAGGAACACCGCGCCATAGCGCGTATACTGGTTGAGCTTCTTGCGCCCGCTTTCGCCTTCCTTCTTCATCGCCGCAAGGGTCGGATGGAGCGAGGCGGCCAGCTGCACCACGATCGATGCAGTGATATAGGGCATCACGCCCAGCGCGATCAGGCTCATGCGTTCCAGCGAACCACCGGAAAACGCATTGAAAATATCCAGCACGCCACCGCGCGTCTGATCGTAGAGCGTCTCCATGATCAGCGGGTTCACACCGGGCAACGGCACGAAGCTGAGGAAGCGGAACACGATCAGCGCGCCGACTGTGAACCAGATGCGGTTCTTCAGCTCGGTGGCCTTGGAGAAGTTGGCCAGATTCAGATTGCTGGCGATGTTATCGGCGCGTGATGCCATTTCGGGGTTCTAAGCCTTGCTGCGAAACCGGGCCAAAGGCTCCGGGTCTCGGACGTCTTGTCCTAGCCCATATAGTGCGGGGTGACAAAAGTCGAACCCCTGCAATGCCGAAATCCCCGCCCGACTGGCGGGCGGGGATCGGAAAGGTGCTTACTTGGCCTTGTTGGCCTTGTTGACTTCGCGACGAGCGGTCTTCTTTTCGTGCTCGCTGGGCACAGCCTCGGGCAGTTCGACCGAACCGCCAGCCTTCTGCACCGCTTCCAGCGCGCCCTTGCTCACGCCATCAACCTTGAAGGTGACCTTGGCGGTGAACTCGCCCTTGCCAAGCAGGCGCACGCCGTCCTTGCCGCCACGGGCAAGGCCAGCAGCCTTGAGCGCCGCGTGATCGACCGGAGCCGACACATCGATCTTGCCGGCATCGATGAACTTCTGGATCATGCCCAGGTTCACTTCGGCAAAATCCTTGGCGAAGATGTTGTTGAAGCCGCGCTTCGGGATGCGCATGTGGAGCGGCATCTGGCCGCCTTCGAAACCGTTGATGCTGACGCCCGAACGCGCCTTGGCACCCTTTTGACCGCGGCCGGCAGTCTTGCCCTTGCCCGAGCCGATGCCACGGCCAACGCGCATGCGACCCTTGCGGGCGCCATTGTTGTCGGAGATTTCGTTCAGTTTCATGTAGTGCACTCGCTTTCGCTTTTGTCGCGCTGAATGGAAGGGGCGCCCTTAGGCCAAAGGCCGCAGCATGTCACCCCTGTTGGTGAATCGCTTCAAACGGAAAACCCCGGCACATGGCCGGGGCGTCCCTTGATCCCTTATGGGAACCGCAGGTCAGTCGACCACGGCCACCATGTGGGGAAGCTTGGCAATCGCGCCGCGCACTTCAGCTGTATCTTCCAGCTCAACCACGCGGTTCATCTTGCCCAAGCCCAGACCGACCAGAATCTTCTTCTGGTGTTCGGGGCGACGGATCGGCGAGCCGATCTGCTTGATCTTGATCGTAGCCATGACCGATTACTCCGTAATGGCGTCAGCAGCGGCTTCGGCTTCAACCACCGAAGCGCCACCACGGCCGAGCAGATCGGCAACCTTCTTGCCACGACGCTGGGCAACCGACTTCGGCGAAGTCTGGCTGACAAGCGCGTCGAAAGTTGCGCGGATCATGTTGTAGGGGTTCGAAGTGCCGACCGACTTGGTCACCACGTCGGCAACACCAAGGCTTTCGAACACGGCGCGCATCGGACCACCGGCGATGATGCCGGTCCCGGCAGGCGCGGTGCGAACGTTGACCTTGCCTGCACCGAAACGGCCCTTGCCGTCGTGGTGCAGCGTGCGGCCTTCCTTCAGCGGCACGCGGACCATGGCGCGCTTTGCAGCGGCAGTGGCCTTGGTGATCGCTTCAGGCACTTCGCGGGCCTTGCCCTTGCCAAAGCCTGCACGGCCCTTGCCGTCGCCCACGACGACCAGTGCTGCAAAGCCAAAGCGCTTGCCGCCCTTGACGGTCTTGGACACGCGGTTGATGTGCACGAGCTTTTCGATCAGCTCTTCACCACCGTCATCGTCACCGCCACGGCCACCGCCACGACGATCATCGCGACGGCCACCACGGTTGCCACCGCGATCGTTGTTGCCGCCACGGTCATTCCCGCCACGGCCGCGACCACGGCCACGACCTTCACGCTGCTGCGGCTCACCGCCGGTCGCCTCGACCGGAGCGACGCCATCCAGGTTGGTTTCGTCAGCCATTGTCAGAACTCCAGCCCGCCAGCACGGGCAGCATCAGCCAGCGCCTTCACGCGGCCATGGAAAAGGAACCCACCGCGGTCGAACACGACGGAGGAAATGCCCGCGGCCTTGGCCTTCTCGGCGATTTCGGTGCCCACCTTGGTGGCGGCATCGATATTCGCGCCGATCGACTTCTCGCCCTTGACCAGCGTCGAGGCTGCAGCAAGCGTCTTGCCTGCAGCATCGTCGATGATCTGAACGTAGATGTGACGGCCGGAGCGATGCACCGACAGACGGGGACGCCCGCCCGAACGCGCCTTCAGCGCCGTACGGACGCGACGGCGGCGGCGTGCGAAGAGAGACAGCTTTGCCATTACTTCTTCTTCCCTTCCTTGCGGAAGATAAACTCGCCGCGGTACTTGATACCCTTGCCCTTGTAAGGCTCGGGCTTGCGCCAGCGACGGATCTCGGCGGCCACTTGGCCAACCTTCTGCTTGTCGATGCCAGAGATTTCGACCGTGGTGTTATCCGGGGTCTTGATCTCGATGCCTTCCGGCACGGCGAAATCGACATCGTGGCTGTAGCCAAGCTGCAGCTTCAGGTTCTTGCCCTGCGAATTGGCACGATAGCCAACGCCGGTGATTTCCAGAACCTTGGTGTAGCCCTGCGTGACGCCCGTCATCAGGTTGTCGACCAGCGTGCGCTGCATGCCCCAGAAGGCCCGCGCCGCTTTGGTATCGTTGGCCGGCTTCACCGAAATGGTGTCTCCTTCGACGATGTAGCTGATTTCTTCGCGGAGCGTGAGTGTCAGGGTGCCCTTGGGGCCCTTCACGGTCAACACGCCGTCCGCAATGTTCGCCGTAACGCCACCGGGGATCGCTACGGGCTTCTTGCCGATGCGGCTCATCAGAACACCTCCGCCAGCACTTCGCCACCGACGTTGGCAGCGCGCGCTTCGGCATCCGAAAGCACGCCCTTGGGCGTCGAGACGATGGTGATGCCAAGACCGTTGCGGATCACCGGAAGTTCCTTGGAACCCGAATAGACGCGGCGGCCAGGCTTGGAGACACGGGCAACATGCTTGATCGCAGGCTGTCCTTCGAAATACTTCAGCTCGATGCGCAGCTGCGGGTGGGCGCCGGTGGCGTCCTCCGAAAAGCCACGGATGTAGCCTTCACGCTGCAGAACTTCGAGCACGTGCGCACGCAGCTTCGAAGCGGGCGAAAGGACGGTGTCCTTCTTCGCCTGCTGGCCGTTGCGGATGCGGGTGAGCATATCACCCAGGGGGTCGGTCATTGCCATCGGATGATCCTTACCAGCTCGACTTGGTCAGGCCGGGGATAAGGCCCTTGTTGCCCTTGTCCCGCAGCTCGATCCGGCAAAGGCCGAACTTGCGATAATAGCCGCGCGGGCGACCGGTGGTTGCACAACGATTGCGCACCCGGGTCGGGTTCGCATTGCGCGGAAGCTCGGCCATCTTCAGGCGGGCAATCAGACGCTCGGTTTCATCGAGCGACTGGTCGTCAGCCGTAGCCTTGAGCGCGGCATACTTTGCCGCGTACTTCACAACGAGCTTCTTGCGCTTCTCGTTCTTGTTGATGGAACTCAGTTTCGCCATGGACTTAAGCTCTCTTCTTCAATTCTGGTGAGCCAACAACGTTCAAGCAGCCTGCTGCTCTTCAGCAGCTTCCTGCGGGAACGGGAAACCGAACAGACGCAGCAGCTCGCGCGCTTCGTCGTCGGTCTTGGCGGTGGTGGTGACGATGATGTCCATGCCACGCACCTTGTCGATCTGGTCGTAGCTGATCTCTGGGAAGATGATCTGCTCTTTGAGACCCATCGCATAGTTGCCACGGCCATCGAACGACTTCGGGTTCAGACCACGGAAGTCGCGGATGCGGGGCATTGCAACGGTGATCAGACGGTCGAGGAATTCATACATGCGTTCGCGGCGCAGGGTGACCTTGCAACCGATCGGCATGCCTTCACGCAGCTTGAACTGCGCGATGGACTTCTTCGCCTTGGTGATGACAGGCTTCTGGCCGGCGATCAGCTCCATTTCGGCAGCTGCAGTCGTGACCTTCTTCTTGTCCTGGCTCGCTTCGCCCACGCCCATGTTCAGCGTGATCTTTTCGATGCGCGGGATTTCCATCACGTTCTTGTAGCCGAACTTGGCCTGCATCGCGGCAACGATTTCGGCATCATACTTCGACCGCATACGCGGTGTGTACTTGTCAGACATCGATAGCCTCCCCGGACTTGACGGCCACGCGGACCTTCTTGCCATCGCGCTCTTCGAAGCGGACGCGGGTGGGCTTGCCATCCTTGTCGGCTACCGAAACCTTCGAGATATGCATCGGCGCTTCAAAGCGATCGATGCCACCCTGGGGGTTGGTCTGGCTCGGCTTGCGGTGACGCGCGGCGATGTTCACGCCCTGCACGACGACCTTTTCATCCTTGGGAAGGACCTGCAGGACAGTGCCGGTGCGGCCCTTGTCCTTGCCCGAACGAACGACGACAGTGTCGCCCTTCTTGATCTTCGCAGCGGCCATTACAGCACCTCCGGCGCAAGGCTGATGATCTTCATGAAGCCCTTGGCGCGCAGTTCACGCACCACAGGTCCGAAGATACGCGTGCCGATGGGCTCTTCGTTCTTGCCGACGAGCACGGCCGCATTGCCGTCAAAGCGGATGACCGAACCGTCAGAACGGCGGACGTCCTTGCGGGTACGGACGATCACAGCGCGGTGCACGTCGCCCTTTTTGACGCGGGCACGCGGCTGCGCTTCCTTCACCGACACCACGATGATGTCGCCGACGCTTGCGAACCGACGCTTAGACCCACCCAGCACCTTGATGCACTGGACGCGCTTTGCGCCGCTGTTGTCCGCCACGTCGAGATTGGATTGCATCTGGATCATTGATCCGGTTCCTTCTCACTGGCTTGCCGGAACCAGTCCGGCAGTTCCAAAAATCAAGTCGGGGTCCGCTATACGACTTGCGCCGCAAAGCAACCCCAAACTGCTCAGACGTCCGCTTCGACAGCGGTGCCCTTGCTGGCTGTGACGCGGTCGATGACCTTCCACGTCTTCAGCTTCGAAATCGGCGCAGTCTCTTCGATGCGCACGGTTTCGCCAGCCTTGAAGGCATTCGCCTCGTCATGGGCGTGATACTTCTTCGAGCGGCGGATGATTTTCCCGTACAACGGGTGCTTCACCTTACGCTCGACCTTCACGACCACGGTCTTGTCGGTCTTGTCCGACACCACGGTGCCGATCAGAATACGCTTGGGCATACTTTCGTCCTTACGCCTGGGCCGACTGAGAACGCTCAGTCTGCAGCGTCTTGATGCGCGCGATGTCGCGACGGACTTCCTTGATGCGCGCGGGGCGCTCAAGCTGGTTCGTCGCGCCTTGGAAACGCAGGTTGAACTGCTCGCGCTTCAATTCGGCGAGGTCAGCGGAAAGCTGGTCATCGCTCTTGGCGCGAAAGTCTTCGATCTTGGCCATCATTCGGTTCCCAATCACTCGCCACCAAGGTGCGAAGTATCACCCAGGCGGGCGACGACCTTCGTCTTGATCGGCAGCTTCATTGCGGCGCGGCTGAAAGCCTCGGCCGCCAGCGGACCGGGAACGCCATCGAGTTCAAACAGGATGCGACCCGGCTTTACGCGGGCTGCCCAATATTCGATCGAACCCTTGCCCTTGCCCTGACGGACTTCGGCAGGCTTCTTCGATACCGGCACATCGGGGAACACGCGGATCCACAGGCGCCCTTGACGGCGAATGTGGCGCGTGATCGCACGGCGGGCCGCTTCGATCTGGCGGGCGGTAACGCGTTCCGGTTCCAGGGCCTTGAGGCCGTAGGAGCCGAAGTTCAGGTCCGTGCCACCTTTGGCCAGACCGTGGATACGGCCCTTGAAGGTCTTGCGGAACTTGGTCTTCTTCGGTTGCAGCATGGTGCTTCTCTAACCTCGAGGATCAACGAGCCGGACGGACGCCGGAAGTCTGAGCTTCCATCATCAGTCGGTCCTGCGCCATCGGATCATGCCCCAGGATCTCGCCTTTGAAGATCCAGGTCTTGATACCGATGATGCCATAGGCGGTGAGGGCTTCGGCTTCGGCGTAGTCGATGTTCGCACGCAGCGTGTGCGCCGGAACGCGGCCTTCGCGGTACGATTCGACGCGCGCGATTTCCGCGCCGCCAAGACGGCCGCCACAGGTGATCTTGATGCCTTCAGCACCAAGCCGCATGGCCGACTGCATCGCCCGCTTCATCGCGCGGCGGAACGCCACGCGGCGGATCAGCTGATCGGCAATGCCCTGAGCAACCAGCTTGCTGTCGATTTCCGGCTTGCGGATTTCGACGATGTTCAGCTTCACGTCGCTGTTGGTCATCGCGGCCAGCTTCGAGCGCAGCTTTTCGATGTCTGCACCCTTCTTGCCGATGATCACGCCGGGACGGGCCGCATAGATCGACACGCGGCACAGCTTGGCCGGGCGTTCGATCACCACCTTCGAGATCGCAGCCTGCGGCAGCGCTTCGACGATGAACTTGCGGATCGCAAGGTCTTCCTTGAGCATCTGCGCATAGTTGCGCCCTTCGGCGTACCAGCGGCTGTCCCAGGTGCGGTTGATCTGCAGGCGCAGACCGATGGGGTTCGATTTATGACCCATGATCAGGCCTCCTCAACTTCGCGAACCACGATCCGCAGCCGGCTGAACGGCTTCAGGATGCGGGTCGATTTGCCGCGGCCACGGGTGTGGAAGCGCTTCATCGTGATCGACTTGCCGACCGAGGCTTCTGCCACGACCAGAGCGTCAACATCGAGGTTGTGATTGTTTTCCGCATTGGCAATCGCCGAAGCGAGAACCTTGCGGGCATCAACCGCCATGCCCTTCTTCGAGAAGGACAGGATGTTCATCGCGTCTTCGGCCTTCTGACCGCGGATCAGCGCTGCCACCAGGTTCAGCTTCTGCGCCGAACCACGGATCTGCGTGCCAACCGACAGCGCTTCCTTGTCGCCAACGCGACGGGGTGCCTTAGGCTTGCTCATCAGCGCTTGCCCTTCTTGTCAGCGGCGTGGCCGGGGAACGTGCGCGTGGGCGCAAATTCGCCAAGCTTGTGGCCGACCATCTCTTCCGAGACGGAAACCGGGATGAACTTGTGCCCGTTGTAAACGCTGAAGGTCAGCCCAACGAACTGCGGAATAATGGTCGAACGACGCGACCATGTCTTGATGGGGGCCGCGCGCGAACCAGCATCGTGAGAGGCTTCCGCCTTCTTCAGCAGATGCAGGTCGACGAAGGGGCCCTTCCAGACGGAACGTGCCATGGTTGTTACCTCTTCTTCTTCGCGTGGCGCGAACGGATGATCATCTTGTCCGTAGACTTGTTGTGACGGGTGCGGGCGCCCTTGGTCGGCTTGCCCCACGGCGTCACAGGATGACGGCCACCAGACGTACGGCCTTCACCACCACCATGGGGGTGATCGACCGGGTTCTTGGCAACGCCACGTGTCAGCGGACGCTTGCCCAGCCAGCGGTTACGACCGGCCTTGGCAAGGTTCTGGTTGGCATTGTCGGGGTTCGACACGGCACCAACGGTGCCCATGCAGTCGCCGCGCAGATAACGCTGCTCGCCCGAGTTCAGACGAACGATCACCATCCCGCGGTCACGACCGACGAGCTGGACATAGGTGCCTGCAGACCGTGCGATCTGGCCACCCTTGCCCGGCTTCATCTCCACGTTGTGGATGATCGTGCCAACCGGCATCTGGCTCAGCAGCATGGCATTGCCAGGCTTCACGTCGGTCTTTTCGCCAGCAACCACCACATCGCCAACAGCCAGACGCTGCGGTGCGAGAATGTAGGTCTGCTCACCGTCTTCGTACTTGACGAGCGCGATGAACGCCGTGCGGTTGGGGTCGTATTCCAGACGCTCAACCGTGGCTGGCATGTCCCACTTGCGACGCTTGAAGTCGATGAAGCGGTACTTCTGCTTGTGGCCACCGGCGATCCCGCGCGATGTCACATGGCCCTTGTTGTTGCGGCCGCCGGTCTTCGACTTGCCTTCGGTCAGCGCCTTGACCGGCTTGCCCTTCCACAGCGACGACTTGTCGACGAGGATCAGGCCGCGCCGGGCGGGGCTGGTCGGATTATAGCTCTTGAGTGCCATGGTCTAGCCTCAGATCCCGCTGGTGACGTCGATCGACTGGCCTGCGGCCAGGGTCACGACTGCCTTTTTGACATCGGAACGCTTGTAGGGCTTGCCCTTCCAGCGCTTGGTCTTGCCCTTCTGCGTCAGGGTGTTCACCTTGGTGACCTTGACGTTGAACAGGGCTTCAACCGCTGCCTTGATCTCCGGCTTGGTGGCCTTTTCGGCAACCTTGAAGACCACGGCGTTGTTTTCGCTCAGCAGCGTTGCCTTTTCGGTGATGTGGGGAGCCACAATCACGTCATAGTGCCGCGTGTCGATCGCTTCCTTAGCCATTGAAGCGCGCCTCCAGCTTTTCGACAGCAGAGCGCGTCAGCACCAGCGTGTCATGCTTCAGGATGTCGTAAACGTTCGCACCGATTGCGGGCAGTACGTTCACGCCGATGATGTTGCGGGCAGCCTTGGCGAAGTTGTCGTTCACCGCGTCGCCATCGATCACCAGCACCTTGCGGCCCCAGTTGGCCTTGCCGAGTTCGGCAACAAGCGCCTTGGTCTTGGCTTCGATGTCGAGGTTGTCGACAACCACCAGACCGGACTTGGCCTTGCTCGAAAGCGCCATCTTCAGACCGAGCGCACGAACCTTCTTGTTCAGCGATGGGTTGAAGTCACGAACGCGAGGCCCGTGAGCCTTGCCGCCGCCGATGAAGATCGGGGCTGCACGGTCGCCGTGACGTGCGGTACCGCCGCCCTTCTGGTTGCCCAGCTTCTTGCCGGTGCGCGCAACGTCGGAACGCTCACGCGCCTTGCGGGCGGTGCCACGGCGCTTTTCGAGCTGCCAGGTTACCACGCGGTGCAGGATGTCTGCGCGGGGTTCAACGCCGAACACGTCTTCCGACAGTTCGACTTCACCCTTGCCGGCTGAGCCGTCGAGATTGAGGATCTGAACCTTCACGACTTAGCCCTCCTGACCTTCGGTGGCTTCGACAGCCGCAACTTCTGCGGGCGTGTCGGCAGCTGCCGAGTCATTGCTGTTGGCGGCCTGCTTGAGGCCTGCGGGATAGGGCGCTTCAGCGTGGCGCGAAACCTTCACGGCATCGCGAACCAGCAGCCATGCATTCTTCGAACCGGGGACAGAGCCCTTCACGAAGATCAGGCCACGCTCGTCATCCGTACGGACGACTTCGAGGTTCTGCTGGGTGCGCTGGCGATCACCCATGTGGCCGGCCATCTTCTTGTTCTTGAAGACGCGGCCCGGATCCTGGCGGTTACCGGTCGAACCATGCGCACGGTGAGAGATCGAGACGCCGTGCGTTGCACGCATGCCCCCGAAGCCCCAGCGCTTCATGGCGCCCGCAAAGCCCTTGCCCTGCGTGTTGCCGGTGATGTCGACATATTGGCCATTGGCGAAGTGCGAAGCAGCGATGGTTGAGCCGACTTCGAGCAGCGCGTCTTCTGCAACGCGGAACTCGGCGACTTCCATCTTCAGCGGAACTTCTGCCTTGGCAAAATGCTCGCGCTGCGGCTTGGCAACATTCTTTTGCTTGGCTTGACCCGCACCGAGCTGAACCGCGACATAACCGTCACGCTCTTCTGTGCGAACCGAAACCACCTGGCAATTTTCTAGCGACAGGACAGTAACCGGCACGTGCCGACCATCTTCCTGGAAAAGGCGAGTCATCCCCACCTTCTTCGCGATCACGCCGGTGCGCATGATCCATACTCCATAACAGAGGCATGCCAGGCCCATCCCGACATGCGTGTTCAGCCCGTATGTGAAGCGCGCCCCCGACCGGGCTGAATACTTCCGCGGGTGCAGAAGCAATCGGGGGACGCTTGCCCGGCTGTGCCCTGAAAGAGCGGCGCCGGAGGTATCCCATTGTCAACGAGGCTTTTGTTACCCCGGAAACTCTGGCCCTCCACTTTCGTGAAGGTCTCGGGAAGACCGAAGCCTTCCCCAATTTGCGTCCCCGCGAAGGCGGGGACCTCAGGCCGGTTTGCACCAACCCTCAAAAACTCGGAACTGATAACGGACAGCCCAACCGATAACGGCCCCCGCCAAAGCGGGGGCTGGCCCGCTTACGCGAGCTTGATTTCAACGTTCACGCCGGCGGCGAGGTCCAGCTTCATCAGCGCATCGACAGTGGCCGCATTGGGCTGCACGATGTCGAGCAGGCGCTTGTAGGTGCGGACTTCGAACTGCTCACGCGACTTCTTGTCGATGTGCGGGCCGCGGTTCACAGTGAACTTTTCGATGCGCGTGGGAAGCGGAATAGGACCGCGAATCAGCGCGCCGGTGCGGCGAGCGGTATCTGCAATTTCTCCAGTGGCCTGGTCGAGCACACGATGATCAAAGGCCTTCAGGCGAATGCGGATATTCTGGGCGTCCATGTCCGTTTACCGATGCGAAAGAGCAAAACAAAAAAGTCAGTCGACCTGCCCTCTACCCCACCCCATTTTCTGAAGCTCGGGGAGAGCGGGCCAACTGGCTGAAAAGGCGATCAGTTCGTAAAAAAACCGACCGGCGGGAAGAGCGAATCTCCCCGCCGGTGCGCGGCCTATATTACTTCGAGATCGTGCTGACAACCCCCGAACCGACGGTACGGCCACCTTCGCGAATTGCGAAGCGCAGACCCGGATCCATCGCGATCGGTGCGATCAGCTTGACCGACAGGGTCAGGTTGTCGCCAGGCATCACCATTTCGGTGCCTTCGGGAAGGATCACTTCGCCGGTCACGTCGGTGGTGCGGAAGTAGAACTGCGGGCGGTAGTTGGCGAAGAACGGCGTGTGACGGCCACCTTCATCCTTCGACAGCACGTAGACTTCTGCCGAAAACTCGGTGTGCGGCTTGACCGAACCGGGCTTGCAGAGAACCTGACCACGCTCAACTTCTTCACGCTTGATACCACGGATCAGCGCACCAACGTTGTCGCCAGCTTCACCCTGATCGAGCAGCTTGCGGAACATTTCGACGCCGGTCACGACGGTCTTCTGCGTGTCCTTCAGGCCCACGATTTCGACTTCTTCGCCAACCTTGACGATGCCGGTTTCGATACGGCCGGTCACCACGGTGCCGCGACCCGAGATCGAGAACACGTCTTCCACAGGCATCAGGAACGGCTTGTCGGTCGGACGCGGGGGCTGCGGGATGTAGCTGTCAACAGCAGCCATCAGCTCGTTGATCGAGTTCTTGCCGATGGCGTCATCACGACCTTCAAGAGCGGCCAGAGCCGAACCCTTGACGATAGGAATGTCATCACCCGGGAAGTCGTACGACGAAAGCAGTTCGCGCACTTCCAGTTCGACGAGCTCGAGGATTTCCTCGTCGTCAACCTGGTCAACCTTGTTCATGTACACGACCAGAGCGGGCACGCCGACCTGACGGGCGAGCAGGATGTGCTCGCGGGTCTGCGGCATCGGACCGTCAGCAGCGTTCACCACCAGGATCGCGCCGTCCATCTGGGCAGCACCGGTGATCATGTTCTTCACATAGTCAGCGTGGCCCGGGCAGTCGACGTGCGCATAGTGGCGGTTGGCGGTTTCGTACTCGACGTGTGCGGTCGAGATCGTGATGCCGCGCTCGCGCTCTTCAGGAGCCTTGTCGATGTTGGCATAGTCGGTGAAAGTTGCGCCGCCAGTTTCGGCGAGAACCTTCGTGATTGCGGCGGTCAGCGTGGTCTTGCCGTGGTCAACGTGACCGATGGTGCCGATATTGCAGTGCGGCTTTGTCCGCTCAAACTTAGCCTTGGCCATTGTTCAAACCTTCTTTTTCAATGTGTGCAGATACTGCGGGAAATGGACGGCACCCGCTGAATCGAGCGCCGCCCCTAATGCTATCCGTGCGCTTATGCAAGCTTCGCCTTGAGTTCGGTCGCGACGTTGGCCGGGACTTCGTCATAGTGGTCGAAGAACATGGAGTAGTTTGCGCGGCCTTGCGTGAACGAGCGGAGCTGGTTCACGTAACCGAACATGTTGGCAAGCGGCACCATGGCGGTGACAGCCTGTGCGTTACCACGCGAATCGGTGCCCTGAATCTGGCCACGACGCGAGTTGATATCGCCGATAACGTCGCCGAGGTACTCGTCCGGCGTTACCACTTCCACCTTCATGATCGGCTCAAGCAGCTTGATACCGGCCTTTTGCGCAGCTTCACGCATCGCACCACGGGCGCAGATTTCGAAGGCCAGAGCCGACGAGTCGACGTCGTGGTAGGCGCCGTCATAGAGCAGCACTTCGAAGTCGATGATCGGGAAGCCGATCAGCGATCCGGTTGTTGCCGTTTCACGGAAGCCTTTTTCGATCGCGGGGATATATTCCTTCGGAATGTTACCGCCCTTGATTTCGTCCTTGAACACGAAGCCCGAACCGCGCTCGCCCGGCGTGACCTTCACCTTCACGCGGCCGAACTGGCCTGTGCCGCCCGACTGCTTCTTGTGGGTGTGATCAAGATCGATCGGCTTGGCGAGGTATTCGCGATAGGCCACCTGCGGCGCACCGACGTTCGCCTCAACCTTGAACTCGCGCTTCATGCGGTCGACCAAGATTTCGAGGTGAAGTTCGCCCATGCCCTTGATGATGGTCTGGCCCGATTCATGATCGGTCGAAACGCGGAACGAAGGATCTTCGGCCGAGAGACGGTTGAGCGCGATGCCCATCTTCTCCTGGTCGGCCTTGGTCTTCGGTTCCACCGACAGTTCGATCACCGGCTCGGGGAATTCCATGCGCTCAAGGATGATCGGCTGCTTTTCCGAACACAGGGTATCACCCGTGGTCGTTTCCTTCAGACCTGCCAGAGCAACGATGTCACCGGCATAGGCCGCATCGATGTCTTCGCGGTTGTTGGAATGCATCAGCAGCATGCGGCCGATCTTTTCCTTCTTGTCCTTCACCGAGTTCAGGTACGTGCCCTTGGTCAGCGTGCCCGAATAGATGCGCGTGAACGTGAGCGAGCCGACGAACGGATCGTTCATGATCTTGAACGCCAGCGCCGAGAACGGTGCATCGTCAGCCGTGGCGCGGCTGTCGGGTTCGTCCGTATCGGGGTTGATGCCCTGCACGTCTTCGATGTCGAGCGGCGAAGGCAGATAGTCCACCACCGCATCGAGCAGCGTCTGAACGCCCTTGTTCTTGAACGCCGAACCGCACAGCACCGGCACGAACGACTGGCCCAGCGTACCCTTGCGGATCAACGCCTTGAGCGTCGCCACATCGGGCTCATTGCCTTCCAGATAGGCTTCCATCGCCTCATCGTCCTGCTCCACGGCAAGCTCGATCAGGGTGTTGCGATATTCAGCCGCTTCATCAGCCATATCCGCCGGGATTTCTTCATAGAAGAATTCCGCGCCAAGGCTTTCATCCTTCCAGATGATCGCGCGCTGTTCGACGAGGTCGACCAGCCCCTTGAAATCGCTTTCCGCGCCGATCGGCAGATAGAGCACCGCAGGCTTGGCGCCCAAGCGGTCGATGATCGTCTGGACGCAGTACTTGAAGTTCGCGCCGGTGCGGTCGAGCTTGTTGATGAAGCACATGCGCGGGACGTTGTATTTGTCGGCCTGGCGCCAGACGGTTTCGGACTGGGGTTCGACCCCGGCCACGCCGTCAAAGGCGGCCACGGCACCATCCAACACGCGCAGCGAACGTTCAACTTCGATAGTGAAATCAACGTGTCCGGGGGTGTCGATGATGTTCAGGCGGTGATCGTTCCAGAAGCAGGTCGTGGCGGCCGAGGTGATCGTGATGCCGCGCTCCTGCTCTTGCTCCATCCAGTCCATGGTCGCAGCGCCGTCATGGACTTCGCCGATCTTGTAGGACTTGCCGGTGTAATAGAGGATGCGCTCGGTCGTCGTCGTCTTGCCGGCGTCGATGTGCGCCATGATGCCGAAATTGCGGTAGCGCTCGAGCGGATGGCTGCGTGCCATGGTGCGTTTCCTTGGGAGTATGGGGGGACCGGGTAGGCCCCGCCCATATGGTTACCAGTGTGACCGTTTGAAGACGTTCGTCCGTTGGTCCTTCGATCCTTCGACAAGCTCAGGATGAGCGGAACGCGGGTTGAACGGCTCCAAAGACAATTACCAGCGGTAGTGGCTGAACGCGCGGTTGGCGTCGGCCATGCGGTGGGTGTCTTCGCGCTTCTTCACAGCGTTGCCACGGTTGTTGGCGGCATCGAGCAGTTCTGCCGAGAGGCGCGCGGCCATCGTGGTTTCGCTGCGGTTGCGTGCAGCCGTGATCAGCCAGCGGATGGCGAGCGCCTGGGCACGTTCGGGGCGAACCTCGACCGGAACCTGATAGGTCGCACCACCAACGCGGCGGCTGCGCACTTCGATCTGCGGACGGACATTGTTCAGCGCATCGTGGAACAGCTGGACCGGGTCCGCCTTCGCACGCGTCTGCATGGTTTCGAGCGCACCGTAAACGATGCTTTCTGCAACCGACTTCTTACCATCGAGCATGAGATTGTTCATGAACTTCGACAGGGTCTGATCACCGAACTTGGGATCGGGCAGGATGACCCGCTTTTCCGGACGACGACGACGTGACATCTTGAATTCCTTCCAATTTCCCGCTGCTCCCCCGCGTAGGCGGGGGCCTCGTGCAGCAGAGAACCTAACCAGCGTTCATCATGGCCGAACGAGATCCCCGCCTTCGCGGGGATGCCGGCCTGATGGGGCCGTCACTTCGGACGCTTGGCGCCGTACTTCGAGCGGGACTTCTTGCGGTTCTTCACACCCTGCGTATCGAGCACGCCGCGCAGGACGTGGTACCGAACGCCGGGAAGATCGCGCACGCGGCCGCCGCGGATGAGCACGACCGAGTGCTCCTGCAGGTTGTGGCCTTCACCCGGAATGTACGAAATGACTTCGCGGCTGTTGGTCAGGCGGATCTTGGCGACCTTGCGAAGTGCCGAGTTCGGCTTCTTCGGGGTGGTGGTATAAACGCGGGTGCAAACGCCGCGCTTCTGCGGGTTCTGCTCCATCGCAGGGACCTTGGACTTGGCCTTCTGCGGTTCGCGGCCCTTGCGGACCAGCTGATTGATTGTGGGCATGTGAAAACTTCACCTGTTTTTATCTGGCGCTGGTGCCAAAGGTGAAGGATCGCGGATGCCGCAAAAGCATGTGCGCGAGGCCACAAGCGCCCCGCCCTCAAGCGATCACGAACCGAAACGCTCCACCCGCAACATTCGTCGCCGGGTTACTTTGACGGATTATCTTCGGCCCTTCGACAAGCTCAGGGTGAACGGAGACGCACCGGCAATGTTCAGCTCAAGCCACTGGCAGGGGTTGGCCCACCTGTGGAAGTGAGCGCCCTTAGTTGGGTTTGGGGGTGGGGTCAAGAGGTGGGGCCGTCCTAGACAACATCAAGCCAATCTTACAGTGCGGTGTACTCCCCTTAATGAAAATGCTGCGCGTCGATGGGTGCACAGCATTAATTCTACAACGGACTCAGGGTGGCGACAGCCTATGCGCAAAGCCATTCGCGTCTCGAATGAACCCAGCCACACTCTCAATTCGCTTTTGCAAATCGAGAATGTTAAAATCAGCCGCTATCCCGCTCACAAACTTCGCAACCTTGACCTTATCGACGTTTGTCACCAGTTCTTCTGCCCTACCCCTCTGTGTCGCGCCGTAAAAATGAAGTACATGATCGTATCTTCCCATCGCACTTGGCCTTCTATAGCGATGATAATAGGATTTTAGAGCATCGTGTATGACCTCAGGGGATATGTAGTTTTCAATCTCTCGGCCAGAAGTTACCCACGCAAAACCATGGTCTTTGGAAAATTCTTTGACTATTCGCAGCTTTGTATCGTTTATTTTTGAATTTGGCGAAGCCTTATCGCTATCAATTATTATTCCTAAATTTCTATTTAACTGCCTTAAATTGATGAATTCTTCCACCTCATCATCATCGACGGACAGATGACTAAGAAGTCTTCCACCATAAAACATTATGGAGTAATGGAGTCCCTCCACCAACTCGGGAGCGTATTGGCGCAACCAATGCCTCAAATAGATCCGGTCTGACGGACCTTCAACCCAGATTACGGCGTTAGATTGAAGCAAATCTGACGAACGATGCCCAAGATCGTTACATATGGAAAAGCGCTCGTTACGGGAAACCGCTCGCCTTATCCGAGTTGCTCCATTTTCCTGCCAAACACGGAAAATTGCAGCATCCTTCATATCCAAGAAAGCCGCCGAGTGGGTAGCAATCAAATATTGATTATTTGTATTATCCCGCAAAAATGAGATAAGCTGTCTCTGCAATAGCGGATGAAGGTGCAACTCTGGCTCCTCCAAGCAAATTATTCTCTCGCCATATACTGTACAGAATGCAGCCATCATTATAACTTGATGAATACCTGTTCCAAGACTTTCTAATGGCAAAATTCTACCGTCCATGTGGACAAGTATATGATCCCGGTCATAAGGTATCTCAATCTTCGCCTCTGGCCTCCCAGTTACCACCTGAACAAATGCGTTTATTTTCTCGAATGTATCCGTATCTGAACGCTTGTCGACAGGTGGATTTTGCAACTTCGCTAACTGGTCAATCAAACCAGAACCAGTTAGACTACCATCATATTCTCCAAGAATAATTCGACGAAAGGCAGGAATTAAAAGGACTTCTGGAATTGTAACCTCACAAACCTTGCTTAATGCAGCAAGACTGCCATTAGCCCACAGTTCCGGACCGCCTCCACCACTATGTGCAGTCAATTTCTGCCAGAGTAGTTCGACGCTGCGCACACCTACATGCCTCACAAAGTCAACCTTATCCCGGTAGGATGGCAAGCTGCTTTTAGCATCGTAAGGCGGAGAGTTTTCTAGCCAGATGAAACCGTCGCTCGCCATCCAGTCTAAGGCGGCCCTCATCGCCGCTTGCAGATTTTGATTTTGGTCACTTCCGCCGCCCAGAGCCCTTTCCAAAGCATGCTCAACCGGCAACCCGGTGCGGACAGCAAAGTTGCCAGCCAACGGACCGCGATGGCGGTCGAACGCCTCGATCTTCCCAAATCCCTTTTTCATGGGTAGATAGCGATGAACTAAATCTAGGAATGTTGACTTTCCTGAATTGTTTGCCCCGATGAAAAAGTTAAATTTCTGCAGAGATTTAACCTCTGCCCAGTCATCCTCTACACCACGGAAGTTTTTAACCGCAACAGCGTGTAAGTATATAGTCAATTTATCACCATCCAAATTATTGTTGAGCGATTATATTATTAACAATTACACTTTTAGACGACAGATGACACCTCCATTCCTGTAGCTTCTTCCACGGAACTCAACAGCAGCAAACGTGCGCTCTGAACCCATTGCAAAAAACACTCAAGCGAATCGCATCCGTTAGATTTTTCAAGTCAAGCAAACGTTGAAGTTGCCTACGCTGCTCCTGTAGGCCAAATATCGCTGGAACGGTGAGTGCTGCACTTGCCCGGTGGAAGGGGCAAGCGGGTAGCGAGCCAGTGTCACTCACCGTTCCTCTCAATTCAAAGTTGGATCTTTGCCCTGAGATGTCCCGGTTTACGGGGCTTTTTGCGTATCTTGCAAGCGGGGAGGGCGCAAAAAAACTGAAATAAATGCCCTTGACTCCCGCCAAGCCGCATGACTGCATTAATATATTGTATTTTAAGCATTCTTACTCAGTGATTGCTTTTAGATCATGCGAATCGCGTGATTTCCGTGACTTGCTGCGACTGCACACTGTAACAATGCCTCCTAGCTCCAGATATCTAGCCTACCTCATCGTCAAGAACGTCTGAGTTAGAACACTTTAGAGCGTGAATTCATCTTGATAACTGCAGTTGCCTCACGAACAATACCTCCAACCAGACGCTAATTCGAATCGGCACCCAGCTTCCGGAATCTCGATCGCGGCGGCCCACTCATTTCCTGCTTCTCTTTGCCTTTCATGGTGTTTGCTGGCGCGGGGGTTGGAGACCCACCCCCGGCCCCTCCCGCCTGCGGGAGGGGCGGAAGATGGGGTGAGGCCTCTCCTGCTTGCGGGAGGGGCGTTGGCTTTGTTGCCGGAGCTTGGCTTTAAACGCCTGAGGCCCCCGCCTTCGCGGGGGAGCGGGGTTTGGGGGGTGGGTGCCTCTCCGCTACCGCGGATCAGGTCTGGGGTGGTCCCTCTCCCCGTTCCGGGGAGGTTTTGAGTGGGAGCTTGGCCTCCCCGCCTTCGCGGGGACAGGCTGGGGGGTTCTTGAGGGAAGTGCATTTTGGTGGGTGCCCCTTCACCACCCCGGATCAAGTCCGGGGTGGTCCCCCTCCCCGGTCCGGAGAGGAACTTGGTGGTGCCCCCCGGGCGGGGGGCTTTGTTGCCGGGTCTTGGCTTAAAACGACTGAGGCCCCCGCCTTCGCGGGGGAGCGCCGGGCCAAAGGGCCTTCTAACCCGATGCCCCTGCGAGTTACGGGCCGTCCGGATTTGTGAGACAGCTTGGCCGCAGAATCAAGCTCTTCGCGTCTCTGCTTCCTTTGCGGCCTCTGCGCGAAAACGTTTTGTCTTTTTTGCTTTCCTACATTTAACCGTATGGGTTAGTTTCCCTTCGGCAGGCTCAGGATGCCCCTTCGACAGGCTCAGGGTGAGCGGGGGGTGAGGCGGGAGCGGAGGTGGTATGGTCCTTCGACAGGCTCAGGATGGGCGGGGTGAATCGCTTGAGGGCGGGTGCGCTTGTGGCGTTTGTGGTGGTTCTTTTCCGGCGGTGGGGGAGGAATTTGAGGCCGCGTTTCTTCGTGGGTGCCCCTCCACCATCTGCGATGGTCCCCCTCCCCGGTCCGGGGAGGAATTTGGTGTGTTGGGCGGTATTGACCCCTCCACCACCCGCTGCGCGGGCGGTCCCCCTCCCTCCCCGCCTTCGCGGGGACAGGCTGGGGAGGTTCTGGAAGAGGCGCATTTGTGTGGGTGCCCCTCCACCACCCCGGATCAAGTCCGGGGTGGTCCCCCTCCCTCCCCGCCTTCGCGGGGACAGGCTGAGGAGGAATTTACGCGGCGGACTTCTAGGGTGGCTCGGGTGGATTTGGTGGATGACGCCGTGTTGGACTTTGCGCCTTATGTGCATGTGGCGCCGCGGCGCAATTCTATCACGCCGGACAAGCAGCAGCGGTTTATTGCCACGTTGGCCGCGACCGGCATCGTGAGTCAGGCGGCGCGGGCTATCGGGGCTTCGATGGAGGCGCTTTACAAGTTGCGGCATCGGGCAGGCGCGGAGGGCTTTGCCGCGGCTTGGGATGCGGCGGTGGAGCGGGGGTATTCTCGGCTGGAGGATTGTGCGCTGGAGCGGGCGATTGCGGGGGAAGTGCGGCCGGTGGTCTCTCGCGGAAAAGTGGTGGCCACGTGGACGCATCACAATACCGGGCTGCTGATGTTCCTGCTGCGCGCGCGGCGGCCGGAGAAGTATGGGGCGGTGAAGCTGGCCGATCTGCGCGAGGGGCATCCGGTGTATGAGGCGCTGAAGGCCAAGTGGGCGGCGGAGCGGCAGGTGGAGGACTTTGCGCGGACCGAGGAGGTGCGCGCCTCGCTGCATGCGCGGTTGCTGGCGATGAGGGATGAAGTCCTGCGGGGGCGGGATGAGGTTTTGGCGGCGCGGGCGCTGGGTTCAGGTGCTGGGGATGAAGCTTCGACGCGCGCGGATGATCCTTCGACAGGCTCAGGATGAGCGGGGTTGGTTGGACCTTGCACACGTTCCGCTCATGCTGAGCTTGTCGAAGCAGGGGCGTGGCGCGAACGGGGTTCAGGTGCTGGGGATGTGAATGGGTGTGGGGGTGGCGAGGCGCAGGGCGTCGGCGATCTGGATCACATCGGCCACGGTGCGGGCCTCAGTGGGGGTGAGGCCTTCGAAGCCGGGGAGGAAGGCGCGGCAGGCCTGGATGAGGTTGGCGGGCGAGCGTTCAAGCTCTGACCGGTACTGATCGAGCGTGTGGCAGCCATCGATATTTGCCCACGATACGCCGCCGGGGCCGGGCCGCTGGTGATAGGCCCAGAGCGCGTGGATGGCGCGCTCAACCGCGGATTGGACTTGCTCGACCACATTGGCACCGCTGGCCTTGGCTTTGAGGCGCTGGCGATAGCGGCGCTGGCGATCGGCGTTGGTGAGCGGCATGGCGCGTGGGGTAGCGCTTTGGCTGGGGCGGGGAAATTCCGTTACGTTACTTATATATGCCGAAACCTTTTCGGTTTCGGAAGGCGGCACCGGCCCGCTCCCCCGCCCGGCCACCCATTCAGGATACTTGCGTGGGTGGCCGGGCGGGGGAGCGGGCCGGTGCCGCAAGCCTCTGACGGATGGAGGGGCGCAGCGAGCGGTGTGTTTGATCTGGGTCAAGGCGGGATTGTATGTGTTGCATATGAATTGTCCCGAGCCATTGGGAGGGCGATTCGATGTCAGTTGATCTGGTGAGCGACGATATGCAGCGGCGGCGGGCGATACCGCTGTTTGATGGCGGGCTGGCGCGGCGGGGCTTTGCGCTCAATGCGATGTGCTTTTCGTTCAATGACAGGGCGAACCGGGAGGCTTTTGTGGCCGACGAGGAGGCCTATTGCGCGAAGTTTGGCCTGACGCCCGAGCAGCGCGATGCGGTGGCGCGGCGCGACGTGCTGGCGATGCTGGAGGCGGGCGGGAACGTCTATTACTTGGCCAAGCTGGCGGGGATCTTCGGCCTTGGCGTGCAGGATCTGGGCGCTTTGCAGACCGGGATGTCGGTCGACGAATTCAAGGCGATGCTGGCGCGCTGGGCGGACAAGGTTCCCGCAGATGCGCGCGTGGCTTTGTGTGCAAACTTTGGGGAGGCGGTGTGATGGCCAAGATCATCGGAGGCTATTTCACCAGCCACGTGCCCGGCATCGGTGGGGCGATTGTGCGGGGCGATCAGGAGACGCCTTATTGGAAGCCGTTCTTCGCAGGCTTTCCGCCGATCCGCGAGTGGCTGGCGGAGGCGAAGCCCGATGTGGCGGTGGTGTTTTCCAACGACCATGGGCTGAACTTCTTCCTCGACACGATGCCGACTTTCGCGGTGGGGGCCGCGGCGCAGTATGACAATGCGGACGAAGGCTGGGGGCTGCCGGTCTACAAGAGCTTTGCGGGGCATCCGGCGCTGTCATGGCATGTGATCGATGCGCTGGTACGCGACGAGTTTGACATCACGACGTGCCAGAAGATGCTGGTCGACCATGCGGTGTCGATCCCGTTCGAGCTGATCTATCCGGGAGCGGAAAGTTGGCCGATCAAGCTGGTGCCGATCTCGATCAACACGGTGCAGTACCCGCTGCCGAGCCCGAAGCGGTGCCTGGCGCTGGGGCGCGCGGTGCATCGGGCGCTGACGAGCTGGGGCGGTGACGAGCGGGTGCTGGTGTGCGGGACGGGCGGGCTATCGCACCAGCTCGACGGGCCGCGCGCGGGGTTCATGAACCCGGAGTATGATCTGTTCTGCCTCGACAATCTGGCCGCTCATCCCGATGCGCTGACCGGGCATTCGGCCGAGCAGGTGGCCGAGCTGGCAGGCACGCAAGGGGTGGAGATCCTCAACTGGATCGCCGCGCGCGGGGCGATGGGTGATGCGGCAATGTGCGAGGTGAGCCGCAATTACCACATCCCGATCAGCAATACGGCCGCGGCGAGCCTGTTGCTGGAGCCGGCCTGACTAGCGGCGCTTTTTGCGGGGTTTGGGCTTGGGCTTGGGCTTGGGTTTTGGCGGCTGAAGCTTGGGCCATTGCGCCACGATGGCGGCGCGGATGACGTCGCGGCCTTGCAGGGTGCGCTGTTCGGGGTGGTCTGCGAGGTAGCGGGTGACGACATCGCGCACTTCACCCGCAGTGGCATCGAGCGGGGTTTTGGGTGGACGGTCCAGCGCGCGGAAGCCATCGAGTACGCCGATCACGTAGGACAGGCACATCGCGCGGTCTACCGGCACTGTGGCTGAGCAGGTTTCGTGCAGCTGTTCGCCGCTCATCCATTCGGCGTGGGCAGGGGTCGCGGCAAGCAGGAGCAGGACGGCAGCGCAGCTTCGGGCAATCATACGAGGCTTAACGCCTGACCCTAGAAAATTGATCCCCTCTCACCCATCCTGTTCGTTAACCGCCAGCAGCGCGAGTTCGGTGCGGTTGTCGATGCCGAGCTTCTGGTAGATGGTGTGGAGGTAGACCTTCACGGTGCCCTCACCAATGCCGAGTTCGGTGCCGATATCGCGGTTGCGCATGCCGCGTGCGACCAGCGCGGTGATCTTGCGTTCGCGCGGGTTGAGTTTGGACAGTGGCCCTTGCACGTTCGGCCGCAGCGACAGATCGACCGCGCGCTGCAGGAACGCAGGTTCGATGGCTTTTTGCCCGGCGTGGACTTTTTCGAGCACATCGATCAGCGCATCTTCGCCGCCGTCCTTGGACACGATGCCTTCGACCCCGGCGCGCATGACCGAGAGCAATTGGCGGTCATTGATTTCGGCGGTAAGCAGCACGACCGCGCGCATATCGCCGCGCGCGCGCAGCGCTTCGAGCGTCTGCACGCCGTTCATGCCGGGCATGTTGATATCGAGCAGCACGATGGCCGGATCGTGCGTCTTGATCGCATCGAGCGTTTCTTCACCACTGGCGGTGGCCGCGACGATGGAGAAACGGGTGCCACGCAACACGGCCTCTACCCCGGCCCGGATAAAGCCATGGTCATCGGCAACTAGTACGGGAATCATGCCATTTCTCCGGATTTCAAAAGGATTTCCAGACGGGCCCCCCGGCTGGTGCTGTGCAGTTCGAATTTTCCGCCCAGCGCTTCGACCCGTTCGCTGATCGAACGGGGGCGGCGCGCGGCGGCGATTTCGGAAAAGCCGATACCATCATCGCTGATGCTGAGCCGCAATTGCCCATCGGCATGGCCAATCCGCACGATGACTTTCTTGCACTGGCCGTGGCGCGCGGCATTGGCAATGGCTTCGCGCACCAACTGGCGGATTTCGTGGGAGAGCTGAACCGATACCGGCAGCGGGGCATCGGGCGAGAGCAGTTCGGTGGTGATGGACCAGTGCGTGCCCGCTTCGGCCAGCAGCGCCTTGAGTTCATCGGCAATCTCGGTGCGCCGATCGCTTTCCTGCCCGCGCCGCAACCGTTCGATCAGCAGGCGCAATTGCGACTGTTCGCGCCGCAGCGCGTTCTTGATCGAGTCAATCTCGCCATCAGGATCGTGGCCTTCGCGGATCCAGCGGCGCAACGCTTCGAGCCGGAACAGTGTGCCGGCCAGAAACTGGGCCACGCTATCGTGCAGATCGCGCGCGACGGCCTGCCGGACGCCGGTTTCGACTTCGACCCGGGCCAGACGCGACATTTCCTCGCGATCAAGCGCACGGCCGATCTCTTCGCCAAAGGCCGCGAACAGGCGGATATCATCGAAGCTGAGCGTCTCAGCCTCCCAGATGATGATCTGCCCGCTGCCTGTGGCACAATGGACCGGGACGACCAGCCCTTCATCAATGCCCAGATGGACCGCAAGCTGCGGACAGACCGCGCCGCTTTTGGCCCCTGCCCTGGCGATCAGGAGCGTGCCATCATCAGATTGCACCAGTTCGCGCTGCCTGGCTGTGCTGAACAGGGCGGTGCGGTGCAGGGCCAGCAGTTCTTCGGCAAAGAGTTCGGGATCGAGCTGGCGCGAGGTGAAGCCTTCGGGGCCAAGCATGCGCAGATCGATCCAAGGCTCCTCACTGCCGGCAAAGGCAAAGGCCGCCCGTTTGGCATCGAGCAAGGAGGACACGAAGGTCAGCGCGGAATCAAACACCAGATCCCGGCGTTCGCCGGGCACGCCCGGCGGCTCAGGCATGGCCTGCACCCGTTCACCCCCGCGCGACATGCTGAGCCAGAGCAGCATCGATGACAGCAGGATGATGTAAAAGATGCGGCGGAAGAACCGAAACGGATCAACTTCGAAGCCGAAGCTGTAAAGCATGAGCCCAAGCAGGACATTGGCAATCAGCAGCACGATTGCCGTCAGCGCTGTGGCCCGCCAGTTCCAGCGCACCATCGCTGCGATCAGCACGAAAGCCGCAAAAGCCAGAAACGGGCTTTGAAACTCGCTCGACCGGCTTTCCGTCAGATAGACCGCGCCCAGAAACACCGCGATATCGATGCCCAGCGCCAGAGGGGCCAAGCGATAATCAAACCACCAGCTTTGCCAGGCGATGACCATCAGCGCGGCAGCCCAGGTCAGATAGAGGCTGATCAGCGGAAACCCGAGGCCATGGACGTTGCTGCGAACCGGCGCGGTGGGATCAACCAGCAGGACCACAAGAAAGGCAAGCGCAAGCACAGCGCGCCCTGTGGCCACGACCCGCCCCGCGTTCCGCCGCTGCGTTTTTCCGAACTGCAAACGCAAATCCCCCGATTCGACCCACGGGCCGAACTCTGGACACGGTTGTGCCGCATTCCGGCCCGGATGAACAGGGCCGTGACGCCCCACCGATCAGGCAAAAGCTGACAAAACAATGCCAAACTGTTGCTGGAGAGCCACCAAGCGTGGCGGGGGTGGCGCAGGCCTTTTTGCGCAGACCAAACCCTGCCAAAGGATAGGCCCGATATGAGACAGATTAACGAAAGAGCAATTGGATTGGCCGGGCTTATCGGGCATTATTGGACAACCGTTCGTTTACCCTAACGGCTGGGTGGAAGAACGCCTGAGGCGCGGAAAGAAACCATGACGGTAGTGGGTGAGCTGTTCGAAAATCCGTTGGCCGAGTTGACGCCCAAGCAGCGTGAGGTCCTTGACCTGCTGATCCAGCACAAGACGTCCAAGGAGATTTCGCGCCTTCTGGGGATATCGCACCACACCGTGGACCAGCGGATCATGCTGGCCCGTGCCAAGCTGGGCGTGGCCACCCGCGGCGAGGTTGCCCAAGCCTATCGCAGGCTGATCGAGCTATACGAACAACCCGTATACGAGTTTTCCCATGTAGGCTTTCCGCCCCTTCCCGGTGCACCAACGTTGCAGGAGGAAACGGACGAGACGCCATCCACCGCAGCGTTTGCACCTGCTGCACTGGACATGTCCGGGGGAAGACAGCCCGGAACACAGCCCAGCGCAACAGGCACACACGAAGCAGCGTTCGCACCGGCAGCTACCCGGGTTTCGATGCCCGGTTTTGCCAAAGCGCCCGCACCGGATGATATCGCCTATTACCGCGTCCTTCCGGAGATGTTTGACGGGCCCAATGGCACGTTATGGCGGCTGGGTTTTATCGGTGGCCTGACGGTGTTCATGATCCTGATCGTGCTGGGAGGGTTGAGCATGTTTGCGCAACTATCATCCCTGCTTGATCGCTGACCCGTTCGATTGCGAATTGATCCGCGGCGTTTAACCGCCCGTGGTGAACTCGCCATCTCCTTCCATGAACCGGGGTGACCGGCGCGGGGGCGCCGCCATCCTTTGCAAAAGGGGCCTGTTGCATGAACAGTGCAGCAGGTGGGAGCGAACATGAACACGATCACTGCAACGAACGAAGCGAAGATTGCCAATCTGGGTGTGTCAATCGGCGTCCAAACGGGACCCCTTATCGGCGCGCAAAAGGGACCCCCTGTAAGGATCGCGCACGGTTGATGTGATGCGCTCCCTTGCGCTGC
>NCGO01000010.1 GCA_002256985.1 Novosphingobium sp. 28-62-57 | reverse complement strand
CAGCGTTGCAAGACCGGTGGTCGACAGCGTGTCGGTGCCGACGTTGCCCGTGTTGGTGACGCCAGCAGTGGTCGTCGCACCCGTGACACCGAGCGTGCCGCCCACCGTGGCGTTGCCCGTTGTGGTGAGCGTTGCACCGCCAAGATCGCCGGTAAAGACAGCGCTGGCACCCGAAACATCGCCCGTAAACGTACCAGTCGCACCCGAAATGTCGCCAGTGGCAACGACGTTGTCTGCGCTAACATCGCCCGTGAACGTGCCGGTCGCACCCGAAACATCGCCCGTAAACGTACCAGTCGCGCCCGAAACGTCGCCAGTGGCAATGACGTTGTCTGCGCTAACATCGCCCGTGAACGTGCCGGTCGCGCCCGAAACATTGCCGGTCAGGTTGCCCGTCACGTCGCCGGTAACATTGCCCGTAACATTGCCCGTAACATTGCCGGTAACATTACCGGTAACATTGCCCGTCACATTGCCAGTTACATTGCCGGTAAGAGTGCCACCGCCAAGATTGATATTGCCACCGCCAGTACTGATACTGCCAGTACCGGTGTTGACATTGCCACCGCCGGTTTGAACATCGCCGCCACTGGTGACCACATCACCACCCACGGTCGTGAAATCGCTACCTCCGGATGTGGTTGCCACCTGCGCCATCGCTGGTCCTGCCAGAACCACGGCAATGGGCAACGTCGTGCTGCGCAACAACTTCATCTTCAAACTTACCATAACTAACCTCCCGGCATTTGGGCGCAAAGAACTCTTCGCAGAATGCGAATAGTTCAAGGACGGAAATAGCCACGCGAGTTCTCCAATTATTAAATTGGAAAACGCATCACGAGCTAAAAATCGATTTTTCTTTTCAAATTGATGAAGGTCACTGATGCCCTTAGATCACCAATTCACATTGGATTGATCTTGGTCGAATTTGGATGTCCCCTTGCATTTGAGTCAAGTCAACTTGCTCCACTAGGCCTACAAGTCAACGATAGGTGCTGTCATTAACGCGGCAACTTCATCGGTTTCGGATTTTGATCGGAAATGTCGGGCTGCAGGATCCCGGAATTCCGGCATCAACCGCCCTAACTTTCGGCAAATCCGGCTTGGCGGTCGGGAGAAGAACCTCGAAACTGGATCAGTTTCTCACACCCGGCTGTGCCGCCAGGCATGGCGCAATCAGCCTCATGCGGCCTAAAGGGCGGATGCAGGCGGCCCCGCAGCCGCCCTGCCTGCATTCACGACAGAAGCGGGAGGAACCCATTGTGACATTGATGATCAAGATGCGCGTGCTGTGCGCAACGGCCGCACTGCTGGGAGCATCCGCCGCCAACGCGGCAGGCTATGTCAACAATCGCCAGCAGTGGCTCTCAATGAAGCCCGAGGCCCGCGCCGCTTATGCCCAGGGGATGAGCGACAGCCAGAACTTTATCTTTGCCGACGATACGCTGGCCGAAGCCATGGTCAAACGCGGACGAACCAAGTGCATGCTCGATCTCAAGACCGGGGCCGATACCCTGGGCGAGAACATCACCTTCATGTACAAGAACAACGACTATATAAGCCTGCCACCATCGGCGATGTACATCATCACCATGGCCAAGATCTGCAAGGTCTATATCGACATCGAACGGTCCGCTTTCGGGCTTGGACCGTCGTGAGAGCCTGATCCGAAAGGCTTGGCAGCAATGCGAATCAACGCTTCCGGTCAAAGCGCTAATCCGATTTGGCGCTAATCTGATTTGGCGCTCATCCGATTTGGCGCTCATCCGATTTGGCGGTGGCAATGGCTACTCGGAAAGGCGCCCAGTGGGGCGACGAAGGCAGAGGCAAGATCGTCGACTAGCCAGGCCGGCGCACCACAATGCACTGGCTTCCGGCGCCAAACACAACCGCTGCTGCATCGCTGGCATAAGCCGCTTCGCCTGCCTGCACGGTCTGACCATCGACAATGGCCTCACCCACCACGGGGATCACGATGCACGGCGCATGGTCCACAGGCGCAGGCCCATCGGCGGTCGGTCCGCTCACCAGATCGGCGGAGAAATAGGGCCCCCGCACAATGGCCGCCGCGCCATGCTCGGGCCACGAAAGCTTTGTGCCCCCGCCATACGTCTCGCCCTTGGCCACTTGCAGCCCACGTTCCAGATGCAATTCACGTGGGCGGCCGTAATCGTACAGGCGATAGGTAATGTCGCTGGCCTGCTGGATTTCGATCAGGCTCACGCCCGCACCGATGGCATGAACGGTGCCCGCCGGAATGTAGAAAAAGTCCCCTGCAGACACCGGATGCCATTGCATCAGACCCTCGATGCTGCCGTCCAGCGCAGAATCGCGCATCGCCTCGGTATCCAGCGGCTGCGTGAACCCGATGCCCAGTACGGCGTCCGGCTCGGCATCGATCACCAGCCAGCACTCTTCCTTGCCCCGGTCGCTTTCTCCCAAGGCCTTGGCCTGCGCGTCGCTGGGATGCACCTGCACCGAAAGCTTCTCGCTGGTGAAGATGTATTTCACCAGAATATCGGGCAGTGCAGGCGGCGGTTCAAACCACACTTCGCCGATGCGCTTGCCCTGCGGCACTTCAAACTGCGGCGGCAGCGCATCCTTGCCCCACGGCTTTTCCACGATCTTCGTGACCAGTGCCGTCATTGGTTGGCCGCCCCTGAAAGCTTGCCCACATGCTGTGCGCCAGCAGGGGTGCAGACCAGCACTTCGTTGCCATCCACCACCACGATCAGATCCGAAGCGCCCACCACCGAAACGCGCGGCCCATCGCTCATCACCATCACATTGCGGCAATCGCGCAGTTCAGCCGTGCCGGAGGTCGCATTGCCTGCGTCATCGCTCTCCAGCGCTTCGTGCAGGGCCTGCCAATTGCCGATATCAGACCACGCCATCACCGCCGGAACCATTGCTGCGCGGTCGGTGTTTTCCATCACCGCATAGTCCACCGATTCGCTTGGCACGGTGGCAAAAGCTGCGGCATCGGGAAGGAAGCGCTGTCCTTCGCTTTGCCCGGCGGCCACGGCTGCCCGCACGGCTTCGAGGATCAAGGGGCGGTGCCGCCCCAGTTCTTCAAGAAACGTGCCCGCACGGAACCCGAAGATACCGCCATTCCAAGCATATTGACCGCTTTGCAAAAACTCCAACGCATGGGCCAGATCCGGCTTTTCAACAAAACGCTCCACTTTGAATGCGTCCGATCCAGCAATCGGCTCACCCTGCTTGAGATAGCCAAAGCCGGTTTCGGGCGCAGTTGGCACAATCCCGAACGACACCAGCCAACCATCTGCGGCCAGCCGCGCCGCCTCCTTTGCCGCGGTGCGAAACGCTTCGCTATCACCGATATGATGATCGCTTGGGCATACCAGCATCACCGCATCTTCAGGCAGGCACAGCGCAGCCAGAGCAATGGCCGCCGCCGTGTTGCGGCCCTGGGGCTCCACGATGATCCGGGTATTTTCACGGTCGGGAAGCTGCTGCTCGACATGATCGAGATGCGCTGCGCCTGTGACGATGATCGGGGGCGAAAATCCCTGTTCCGGCGGGCAGCGCAGCACTGTGGCCGTAAACAGCGTGTTGTCGCCCACCAGTTGCAGGAACGGCTTGGGCTTGGGCTTGCGCGACCGGGGCCAGAGGCGCGTGCCACTGCCACCGCACAGAACAACAGGAACGATCTCGATCATTTGCGACCCGGACAAAGTTGTGACTTTCTGGCTGTGCGGTTAGTCCTGCTTTTTTACAAGCCGAAGATGGACGCTAGGTGAACTAGGGTCGGAGCCCTAACGCATCGAATCCAGCAATTCTGCCACCGTTTGCGTGGCAAAACCCACTGCGCTGTCAGAAATTCCATAGGGCACAAGTATTTGCTCCCCAACCAACAAGGCCCCGCAAGTATAAACCACGTTCGGCACATAGCCGAAGCGATCTGCATCGGTGGCGGTGAGCAACGGTTTGTTGGCGCGGGCGATCACTTTTGATGGATCGTCCCGGTCAAGCAAGGCGCAGCCAACGGCATAACGGCGCATCGCACCCACCCCATGTGTCAGCAGCAACCAGCCCTCATCGATCAGGATGGGGCTGCCACAATTGCCGATCTGCACGAATTCCCACGGAAACTCCGGCTCCATCAGCAGCACGCCCTCGTCGTCCCATCGTTCAAGACTGTCTGATCGCAGCAGAAAGAGGTTCTTTCCGTCCTGCCGCCCGACCATGCAATATTGCCCGTCAATCTTCTGCGGGAACAGCGCCATGCCTTTGTTGCGCCCGGCCCGGCCCTCGATCGGCTCCAGCGCGATGCTGCGGAAATCGCGGGTGCGCAGCAATTCCGAACGGATGGCCGATCCGGAATAGGCAGTATAAGTGCCAATCCATTCATAGTCCCCGCCGCCATGATCAAACCGGACAAGGCGCAAGTCTTCCAGCCCGCCTGCCTGTTTTTCGGTAATCGGGAAAATCACGCTGTTCGAAAGCGTGCTGTCCGGATCACGATGCACCGTCACCGCGCATTCCCCGCCTTTGCAGGCAATGCCGCTGTCATCGGGCAACATCGATGTGGCAAAGTGGCTTTGCGGCCAAAGATCGAATTTGCCGTCAGCCGTCGCAATGCCTTCGCGAAAGGCGATGGAACTGATGTGCCCTTCGCCCACCGCGCGCAGGCTCATGACAAAGCGCACCGCGCCATCGTTCATGCCGGATTGGTCAGGATGCGGCACGATGCTGGGGTTCATCAGCGCGGCTGCGGCATAAGTATATTCGTGGCAGAAATAGGCGCCGATCAACCGCTTGCGTGACAGCGAAATCGGCTGTTCCTGCAGATCAAGCATGATTTCGATTTCGGCATAGCGATCCTCGAACAGCTTTTCGGTCTGCCAGTGCCGTTCGGCAAAATCGCGCAAGACCTCAGCATATTCGCCCGCCGCCTGCTCATCAGACAGGGCAATCACATCCTCAACCAGCTTGGCCGCGCGGGCACGGTCGCCGCCCATGCCCTGCCAACCAAGATGAAACGGACGAAGCACAACCCGCGATGGATCGGCATGAAGCCTCAGATCAAGCACCTGCAAGGTTGTGCGCACCTTTCTTGGTCATCGCGTCTGCCTGTTCACCACTACGCATTTTGGCCGGGGCTGGTTCCCCTGTGTTCTGCCCGAGCGCGCTTTGCCCCATAACACTCTGGCCCATAACACCTTGGCCCAAAACATTCTGGCCCAAAACATTCTGCGATCCGGTCTGTTTGCGCAAACCGCACAGCGCATAGTGGGCCAGTTGGAAGGCCAGGATCGATTCCGCCCCGCAATTGAGGTTCACACCCTGCGGCGTCACCCCGTCGCGGCACCGCCCGCTGGCAAAATCGGCCAGCACCACACCCCGGTCATTGCTGCCCAGAAACCAGCGATAGGCCATCTCGGCATGATTCAGCCAAGCCTCATCGCCCGTCGCCGCCCATGCTGTTGCGCCTGCCTCAACCGCGGCCCATGCCTCCACCGGTTGCTGGTCAAAGGGCATGGCCTCGTGACTCTTGCCAAACGTGTCTGACCCCACCGGGCGGAAATGGCCTTGCGCCGATTTCTGCTGTCCAGCCAGAAAGGCAAGGCTGGCCAGTCCGCGTTCAAGCCATTCATCGTTGTTCACTGTACCCGCACCGGCGATCAGCGCCTGTGCCATCCGGGCATTGTCATATCCCAGCCCCGCCTCGAACCAATCCCAGCCCGTGCTGCGCGATGCCTCGTGCAATCGGCACAGTTCGGCCCCGCCCAGCATCAGCGCCGTGCGCGCATCCTCGTGTGCAGGATTTGCCTTGAGCGCTTCTACGCAGCCCAGCATCGTAAACGCAATTGTGCGCGGGGATTTCAGCGCTGCCACCGATGGCAGAGTGATATCGAACCATTGCGCTGCCCACGCCCGCATCCCGTCATCAGGCGCGGTGTTCATTGCACCGCCCAGCGCCCATATGGCGCGGCCATTGCTGTCTTCAGACCCGATGCTTTCGCACCACGTGCGCTCATAATTCATGAAGTTGCGGAACAAGCCCACATCGGGGTTCCACGCATATTGGATGAACGCGGCATAGACCGTGGCCCAGCGCTGCCTTTCCGCCAGCGGCACGGCATCGGCCACACCCATCAGCATCAGCGCGCGCACATTGTCATCCAGACAATAGCCGTGCCGCCGGTCAGGGATCGTGCCGATCGCATGTTGCAGCATGCCGGTGGCATCCGACATCGCGGTAACGCCCGCAAAGCCCGGCGTTGCCAGCAACGGCATCGGCCGGACTGGCCGGGCCACCACGCTTTCCACCAAGGCCTGTGTCGCTGCGGCAAAGCGTGGCCAGATCGTCTCGCGCCCCTTTTCCCACGCCCGCCGCTGCATCGTGTGCAATCTGCCGGGATCATCAAACAGCCCGTTCACCGCATGGGCAATTTGCACGCCGCAATGCGGTTCCACCAATATGCCCACACCATCGTCCAACAGTTCGCGCGCATGAACATAGGGCGTTGAAACCACGGCCTTGCCCAGCGCGACGGCATAGCTCAACGTGCCCGATGTCGATTGCTGGAGGTTGGGATAAGGCGTCAGATAGACATCGCAGGCTTCCAGCTGGTCGAGCAGTTCATCGTTGCCCACAAACCGGTTGTCCCACTCCACATGATCGGCCACGCCCAGCTTGGCGGCAAGCGCTATCAGGCTCTCCCGATAGGCTTCGCCTTCACTATCGAGCAGGTTCGGATGGGTTGCGCCCACAATGCGATAGAGCGCATCGGGATGGCGTGCCACGATGGCGGGCAGCGCTTCGATCACCGTCTCCAACCCCTTGCCGTGGCTCAGCAGGCCAAAGGTCATCATCACCTTGCGCCCGGTCAGCCCGGCCCGCGCCTTGAATTCATCGCTGCGGCCAAATGGGCGGTCCGGCGCGCCATGCGGGATCACCACAATCCGGTTCGGGTCAACCTGATGCACATCCTTCAGCAACCATGCCGCATGCCGGGACATGACCATGATCCGCGATGCGCGGCGCAAGATGTGTTCCAGCACCCGGCGCTGGGCGGGCGAAGGCTCGGCCAGCACGGTGTGCAGTGTGACGATCAGCGGCGCGGCCACGCGGTCCACCAGTTCCAGCACCATGGCCCCGGCTTCACCGCCGAAGATGCCATATTCGTGCTGCAGCCACACCGCGTCCACGCCATCGGCATTGATGGTGCGCGCGGCCGCGATGAAATCCTCGGCAACATCGGCCCGGATGACGCTGCGCACGGCCTCATAGACCAGCCCGGACCGCCCACCGTCGATCACGTGCATGTCGATTTCCGAAGTGCACCTAGATGCACCTAGCTGCACATAGACGTCGGTTGTGAAAGTCGCGATGCCACATTTGCGCGGCCGAAAGCCACCGATCAGCGCAAGGCGGCGTCCACCCCTGGCGTGGGGATGGCGGCTGAAGGACAGGACATCACCGGCAACCGCATTGGCGAATCCCGAAGCATCATTGCTGGCAATCATGGACAGTGGTCTTCCAAAAGGCAGGCTCTGCCGCACTGGCAATGCCCTTGACCGTCACTGACCAAACGCTGCTGGCCCTGCCCGGTTGCAACACTTTGCAACAAACAGTCGATTATTCTGTACGATCCACCGCAAATCTGTGTTGAAATCCTGTAAATTCAGGCATCTATCACGGTGCGAACCAGCGCTGTTCCCAGCCATAGCTGGAAGTCACCGGATTGCCAGCAGCATCGGTGGCGGGGCGAAAGCGGAATCGCTCACGCGCCAGCTTGCAGGTGATCGCATCGGCCTCGGGCACGCCGCTTGCCCGCCACACCTTGCATTCCGACACGCGCCCATCGGCTTGAACTGTAAGGAGAATAACCACGCGCTTGCCGATACGCGCATCGCGGCTGGCGGCAGGATAATCGCGGGTAGAGCGGATATCGCCTGCAATCTTCTCCGCCTTGCGCGCCAATCCGCCGCCCGATCCGCTGCCGTTGGCGCCGCTGCCTGTGCCCATGCCTTCGCCGCCGCCTCCGGTCCCCTGCCCTTGCGCGGCAGCGCCTGATTGATCGGCGTTTCCGGTGGAAGCAACCGGTGGCGCAGGCTTGGGCTTGGCCGGAACGCGGGCCTTGGCGACAACCGGCTTGGCCACCGCCTTCTTACCCTCCTCGCCGGATGCGCCAGCGGGTTCGGGTGTGGTTGGGGTGGCTGTGGGCGTGGGTTTTTCCAGAGGCACATCAAAGGTTTGAATTGTGGCCCGATCTTCTGCCAGCATGGGCAGAACAGGCACGCCGCCAAAACCGTGGACCACGCCCCACAGCACCAGCAAGTGCAGCACCACCGCCAACCCGGTGGCGGTCAGGCGATTGTGCCCGGTCCCGGCCTGGTCGGTATAACGCTGCGAATCGTGTTGTTCCTCTTCCACCGGCTGCCCATAGCGCAAGTTTGCGGGCAGCGGCTTCAAGCGAATGATCTGACGCGGACCTAGCTCAGGATTCGAGCAAGCTGTCCCGCCGCGCCAGACTGACCAGCCGCAACCCATGCACTGCTGCCTGCTCCACCGCCAGCGTCGATGCGGCCGAGATCGTGGCCAGCAGTGGGACGCCTGCAATCACCGCCTTTTGCACCAGTTCAAAGCTGCACCGCGCGGTCAGCAGCACGAAGTGCGCCGCCGGATCAAGCCCGGCCCGCGCCGCTGCGCCCAGCAGCTTGTCAAAGGCATTGTGGCGGCCAACATCTTCGCGGACCAGCAGGATGGTGCCATCGGGTGCACACAGTGCCGCCGCATGCGCCGCGCGCGTTTCGCGCCCTAGCACCTGATGATCGCCCAACGCTTCAACCGCGCGGAAAAGTGCTCTGCTTTCAACCTCAAGCTTGGCGGTGACGGGCGCCAAAGGCCGCATCACCTGCTCCAGACTCTCAATCCCGCACAGCCCGCAACTGCCCTCGGCCAGCCGGAGCCGCGCGCGTTCGAGCAGCGGCCCCGCGCCCGATGCGGCAAGCTGCACACGCAGCATCCAGCCGCCTGCTTCAACCGGTGCGGCGTCGGCGGACAGGAACTCAGCCGCTGAGGCAATCAGCTGTTCGGAAAGGCAAAAGCCCAACGCATAGTCGTGCAAGTCCATCGGCGTTGCCATCATCACGGCATAGCCCACGCCATTGATCTCGATGGCAATCGGCGCTTCTTCGGCCAAGGCGCGGGTTATGCCCTGCGCGGGGCGGCCATCGGCAAAGTGTTCACGGAACGGGAAGGGCTGCGCGCCCTCAACCGGCATGAGCTGCCCGCGCCGCCTTCACCCGCTCCATCGCTTCTGCCGCCACAGGATCGAGCGCCGAGGTGCCTTCGGCCAGCAACGTATCGATCATGCGCGGTGTCCAGAAAGCCACGATATGATCGGCGACCGAAGCCACCGGCGCTGCATCGTGCACCAGATTGCGCGCGATCTGATTGACCATATAGGCCAGCTTTTCGGCCATTTGCCCGCTCATTCAGCAGGCTCCATCGCGCCTTCGTGGCCCGCAATCCGCCGCGAGCGCAAGGCCTGCGCGTCATAGTCTTCCTGCCATTCGGTCGGCCCGTTGCTGGGCGTGATCTGCACCGCCGTCACCTTGTATTCGGGGCAATTGGTGGCCCAATCCGAATAGTCGGTGGTGACCACGTTGGCCTGCGTGGCCGGATGGTGGAACGTGGTATAGACCACGCCGGGCGCAACGCGGTCGGTCACCGTCGCGCGCAAAGTCGTCTCGCCCGAACGGCTGGCGAGCTTTACCCAGTCGCCCGATTTCAGGCCCCGGTTTTCCGCATCGGTCGGGTGGATTTCCAGCAGGTCTTCCTCGTGCCAGATCACATTGGCCGTGCGCCGCGTTTGCGCGCCGACATTGTACTGGCTGAGGATGCGGCCCGTCGTCAGCAGCAGCGGGAAGCGTGGGCCGGTGCGCTCGTCCGTCGGCACATAGTCGGTCACCACAAACTTGCCTTTCCCGCGCACGAAACCATCAACGTGCATGATGGGCGAGCCATCGGGTGCAGCCGCATTGACCGGCCATTGCAGCGACCCTTCGGCATCGAGCCGCGCATAGTTCACGCCCGCAAAAGTAGGCGTCAGCCGCGCGATTTCGTCCATGATTTCAGACGGGTGCGTGTAGTTCCAGTCCAGCCCGACGGCGCGGGCCAGTTCCTGCGTGACCTGCCAGTCCTCGTACCCGTTCAGCGGCTCCATCACTTTGCGCACCGGCTGAATGCGGCGTTCAGCGTTGGTGAAAGTGCCGTTCTTTTCAAGGAAGGTCGATCCCGGCAGGAACACGTGCGCGTAGTTGGCGGTCTCGTTCAGGAACAGGTCGTGGACGATCACGCATTCCATCGCGGCAAGGCCTGCCATGACATGCTTGGTATCAGGGTCAGACTGCAGAATGTCTTCGCCCTGAATGTAGATCGCCTTGAATTCGCCATCGGTGGCAGCATCGAGCATGTTGGGAATGCGCAGGCCCGGTTCGGGATCAATGGGCACACCCCACTCGGCCTCGAACAGCGCGCGCGTGGCTGCATCGGACACGTGGCGATAGCCGGAAAGCTCGTGCGGGAAGCTGCCCATGTCGCAGGCACCCTGAACATTGTTCTGCCCGCGCAAGGGGTTCACCCCCACACCGCGCCGCCCGATATTGCCGGTGACCATCGCCAGATTGGCGATTGCCATGACGGTCGATGAACCCTGCGAATGCTCGGTCACGCCAAGACCGTAGTAGATGGCACCGTTGCCGCCCGTGGCGAACAGCCGCGCAGCACCACGAATCGCCTCGGCATCCACGCCGATTACAGGGCTGAGGAATTCCGGGCTATTCCGCTCTGCCGAAACAAATTCGGCCCAATGCTGATATTCGTCCCAATCGCAGCGTTCGCGGATGAAAGCTTCGTCGGCCAGCCCTTCGGTGACGATCACATGGGCCAGCGCGGTCAGGATCGCAACATTGGTGCCGGGGCGCAGCGGCAGGTGGAAGTCCGCCTCGATATGGGGGCTGCGCACCAGATCGGTGCGGCGCGGATCGATCACGATCAGCTTTGCGCCTTTGCGCAGGCGGCGCTTCATGCGGCTGGCAAACACAGGGTGCCCGTCAGTCGGGTTCGCGCCGATCACCAGCATCACATCGCTGTCTTCAACGCTGTCAAAGTCCTGCGTGCCCGCCGAGGTGCCGAACGTGGTCTTCAATCCATAGCCGGTGGGCGAATGGCACACCCGCGCGCAGGTATCGACATTGTTGGTGCCAAAGCCCGCGCGGATCAGCTTTTGGACGAGGAAGCCCTCCTCATTGGTGCAGCGGCTCGACACAATCCCGCCGAGCGCGTTGCGGCCATAAGTATCGCGGATGCGGTTAATCTCGCGTGCGGTGTAGGACAGCGCCTCTTCCCACGAAACCTCGCGCCAAGGCTGGTCGATGCTCTCGCGGATCATCGGCGAAAGCACCCGCTCCTGATGCTGGGCATAGCCCCAGGCGAAGCGGCCCTTGACGCAGGAGTGTCCGCGATTGGCCTTGCCGTCCTTCCACGGCACCATGCGCACAACCTGCTCGCCGCGCATTTCCGCGCGGAAAGTGCAGCCCACGCCGCAATAGGCGCACGTGGTGATGACCGAGCGTTCGGGCTTGCCGATTTCCTTGACTGCCTTTTCCTGCAAGGTCGCCGTCGGGCAGGCCGAGACACAGGCGCCGCAGGATACGCATTCGGACGACAGGAAGCTGTCCGAGGCAAGTCCTGCTGAAACCTTGCTCTCAAACCCGCGCCCTTCGATGGTCAGGGCCAGCGTCCCTTGCACTTCATCACAGGCGCGCACGCAGCGCGAACAGGCGATGCATTTGCTTGGGTCGAAATCGAAATAGGGGTTGGAAACGTCTGGCGCTGCGCCAAGATGGTTCTCGCCCTCATAGCCGTAGCGCACATCGCGCAGGCCCACGGCGGCGGCCTGGTCCTGCAACTCGCAATCGTTGTTAGCGCTGCAGGTGAGGCAATCCAATGGGTGATCGGAGATGTAGAGTTCCATCACGCCCTTGCGCAGCTTCTGCAGCTTGGGCGTTTGGGTGTGGACCTTCATGCCATCGGCCACCGGCGTGGTGCAGCTGGCAGGCGTGCCGCGCATCCCGTCAATCTCAACAAGGCACAGGCGGCACGATCCGAACTGTTTGAGGTTGTCGGTCGCACACAGCTTGGGGATCGACCCGCCGGTCAGCGCAGCGGCGCGCATCACGGTGGTGCCTGCGGGCACGGTGACTTCGCGCCCGTCGATGGAGCAGGTTACAGCTGTTTCGCTGCGGACTTCCGGAGTGCCGAAATCTGCCTGACGTTCATAGCCCATGCGATCGCTCCTCGGCGGCCAACAAATCCGCCGGTGTATTGATGTTATCAGGAATCGTCTCAAAGCGCACCGCCCGCGCGCCGATGCTTGTCGCAAAGGCCAGCATCGAATGACGGCCTTCGCTGGTCAGCATCGCGTCCAGTGTGGCCGAAGCGCTGGCGGGCCAGAGGCCAATCACCGGCTGGCTTTCACAATAGGCGGGGGCCGGTTGCAATTGGGTTAGCAGGTCGCCTGCAAGGCCCACGCTATCGACTGAACAGGTCAGCACTTGCGCATAGCCTGCATCGCGCGCGTGATGGAGCGCGGCGGCGATCCCGCCTAGTGGGCCCATATCGGCGCGGGGCCAATCGGGGATGGTCGGGGCCGGGGCCGTTTCGCGCCCTATGACCACCACGGCCTCGCAATGCGCCGCCAAGGCCTCCACTGCGCGGGCCAGCAACGTGCGCCCGCCGAGTTCGGCCAGCGCTTTGTCGCTGCCGAAGCGGGTGGACCGGCCCCCTGCAAGGACCGCGCCGAGGATCATGCAAAGCCCCTCCTCTTCAGGGGAGGGGTTGGGGTGGGGGCTATCGGCAAACACTGTCTGTGCCGGAAGCCCCCCACCCCCGGCCCCTCCCCTAAAGTGGAGGGGGGAAGAGGAAAAAGCGACATCACTCCGCAGCCTCTTTGGCTGCATCGACCCCGAAATCCTCAGGGAAATTGCGCAGCGCCGACAGCACCGGATAGGGCGTAAACCCGCCCAGCGCGCAGAGTGAGCCGAACTTCATCGTCTCGCACAAGTCTTCAAGCAGCGTGATTTCATCGGCCAGCGAACGCTCCACCTTGCGCGCATTGTGCATCTGCGGAAGCGCCTCGACCCGGTCGGGCTGGCGCGCGGAGCGGGCGCGGATGCGGTCGATCAGTTCCACGCCGCGGGTCGAGCCAATGCGGCAGGGCGTGCATTTGCCGCACGATTCCACCGCGCAGAATTCCATCGCAAAGCGCGCCTGGCGGCTCATGTCCACGGTATCATCGAACACCGTGATCCCGGCGTGGCCGATCAGGCCATCGTTGGCGGCAAAGGTTTCGTAATCGAACGGCAGGTGGAATTCGGCGGGCGTGTGATAGGCCCCCAGCGGCCCGCCCACTTGCACCGCGCGCACCGGGCGGCCCGATGCCGTGCCACCGCCCACGGTCATCACCAACTCGCCCAGCGTGACGCCAAAGCCGACTTCGTAAAGCCCACCGTGCTTCACATTGCCGGCAATCTGGATCGGCATCGTGCCCTTGGACCGGCCATAGCCGACCTGCGCATAGGCTTCCGCGCCATTGGCCAGGATCCATGGCACAGCGGCCAGCGTCAGCACGTTGTTGACCACGGTCGGCTTGCCGAACAGGCCTTCGAGCGCGGGCAGGGGCGGCTTGGCCCGCACTTCGCCGCGCTTGCCTTCAAGGCTGTTCAGCAGCGAGGTTTCCTCGCCGCACACATAGGCCCCCGCGCCAACCCGCACTTCCAATTCGAACGGCGCGACCAGATGCGCGCTGGCCCGGATCGCCGCTTCCATCTTGGCAATCGCATGCGGATATTCGCTGCGGATATAGACATAGCCCCGGTGCGCCCCCACCGCGAGTGCAGCAATCGCCATGCCTTCGACCAGCATGAAGGGATCGCCCTCCATCACCATGCGGTCGGCAAAAGTGGCGCTGTCGCCCTCGTCGGCGTTGCAGACGATGTATTTCTGGGACCCTGCGGCCTTGGCGACAGTGGTCCACTTGATCCCCGCCGGGAAGCCCGCCCCGCCGCGCCCGCGCAAGCCGGATTCGGTCACTTGCGCGATGGTGGCTTCGGGCCCGATTTCGCGCGCCTTTTCCATCCCTTGCCAGCCACCGTTGGCGGCGTAGTCCTCAAGGCTCAGGGGCCGTGTCTTGCCAGCCCGCGCAAAGGTGAAGCGCTGTTGCTTGGCGATGAAGGGGTGATCTTCGATGCGGCCAATCGCCTTGGCGCTGGTCCCGGCCAGCACATCGGCAACGTCTTCGGGATCGAGCGGGCCGAAACCCTGTCCGTCAATCTCGGCCAGCGGTTCCAGCCACTGCATGCCCCACGAGGACACCCGCTCCACTGTGCAGCCTGCCGCCGCAAAGGCCGCTGCTACTTCATCCGCCTCGCACGCCAGCGCCAGCGCGTCATCACTGATCCGCACGACTCTTGAAACGTTGAGCGTCATGCCAGCGCCTCCACCAGTGCGACCAGCTTGGCCGCATCGAGCCGCGCGTGGACCTTGCTGCCGACCATCGCATTGGGCCCGACCGCGCACAGGCCGAGGCAATAGACCGCCTCCACCTTTACGCGCGAATGTTCCGCCAGCCCCGCTGCCAGCGCCTCAACCCCGCGCGCCTGACACGCCTCGGCGCGACACAGTTTCAGCACCGGCCTCGCATCGGGTTCGGAATGGAAATCATGATAGAAGCTGACCACCCCATGCACTTCGGCGCGGCTGAGGTTCAGCGCCTGCGCAATCGCGCGCACAGAATCCTCGGAAACGTGCCCGTATTCGGCCTGCACATCGTGCAGGATGGGCAGGAGCGGACCTTCACGTCCAGCGTGTGCGGCGATGATGTCTTGCAATCGTTCCATGGCTGTCCTGCCTTCCCTGAAAGCCTGCATAGGTCAAATTGAAAAAGCCGAAGCCTGATAGGACTTATCTATCAGTCGGGTGCAAGTCCCCTTGCCACTGCCAGCGCCGCTCCGGCCATCGGGCTGAGAGGCACGCGGTTGACCACAACCAGCCCGATGCGGCGCGGCGGCTCGCTATCGGCCAGAGGCACGAACTGCGCCCAGTCCAACCCCGACAGCAGGCTTGCATAAGTGTCCGGCACGATTGTGCAGAACCCGCCAGAACGCACCAGATCGAACAGCGTCACGTAACTGTCGGCCACCACGCGCGGCGTTATGGCCAGCCCCTGCGCGCGCATCCGGGTATCGAGTATCCGGCGGAACTGCATGCCCTGATGCAGCAGGCACAGCGGCTGCCGCGCCACCTGTTCCCAGCCGATTTCCGCCAGCGTGCCCAAGGCACTATCCGCTCGCGCCACAAACAGATAGCGCTCTGCGTGGAGCGCCACCGAGAGCACGTTTCCGGGCGGCTCGTGGTCCAGATAGGTCAGCCCGGCATCGCACTCGAAGGCGTTGAGCGCCCGCTCGATCTCACGCGAGGTGGCGGACCGCACTGCCAGTGTCAGCCCCGGATGGGCCGCCAGCAAAGCCTCGCCAAACAGACCCGCCAAAGGCAGCGCCGCCGGGATCGCGGCGAGCGAGAACTCGCCAGTGATCTGCGCTGAGCGCGCCGCCACCGAACTGGTCATGCTCGCCACCGCGCCCAGAATCTGCTCCGCCCAGGGCAGCATCGCCTCGCCCTGCGCGGTTAGCCCGACAAAGCGCCGGTCGCGTTCGACCAGCCTGTGCCCCACGTCCTGCTCCAGCGCGGACAGGCCTGCCGAAAGCGTCGGCTGCGATACCCCGCATTCCGCCGCCGCATTGGCAAAGTGCCGCAGCCGGGCGATGGTCACGAAATAGCGCAGCTGTCGCAAATGCATCGTCAAGATTGCTCAGGTGATAGGGCCTGTCTATCAACGCCGCCTGACCGCGCCTGTCAACCGCGGGCCGCTACGGACCCGAATGATCCGTTGCACGGCGTGAAATGCAAAGTCCCGCTTTGCAGCTTTGCGAATTCACTTGAGCATCTATCCCTGATTTGGGTTAAGGGCCGCCAGAAACACCGATTTTGCCACACCGATTTCGAAGGACGAACGCCGTGCAAGACACCCTGCTCCGCCAGCGCGAAGAGACTGCCCAAGCAGGCGTTCGTACAGACTGGACGCGGGAGGAAATCGCGGCGCTGTTTGATCTGCCCTTCACCGAACTGCTGTTCCGCGCCGCTGAAGTCCACCGGGCCCACCATCGCGCAGGCGAAGTGCAGCTTTGCACATTGCTTTCGATCAAGACCGGCGGCTGCCCCGAAGATTGTGGCTATTGCTCGCAATCGGTGAAGGCCGACAGCGGGATCGAAGCGACCAAGCTGATGGAAGTGCAAAGCGTGCTGCAATCCGCCGCGCAGGCCAAAGACAATGGCTCGAAGCGGTTCTGCATGGGTGCGGCCTGGCGCAACCCCAAGGACCGCGACATGCCCGCGATCATCGCCATGGTGAAGGGCGTGCGCGAAATGGGCATGGAAACCTGCATGACTCTGGGGATGCTGACGCCGGGCCAAGCCGCGCAACTGGCCGAGGCGGGGCTCGATTACTACAACCACAACATCGACACCTCGCCCGAACGCTATGAGGAAGTGATCACCACCCGCACCTTTGCGGACCGGTTGCAGACGCTGGACAACGTGCGGCAGGCCGGGATCAACGTCTGTTCGGGCGGGATCGTGGGCATGGGCGAAACGCGCGCGGATCGCGTCGGCTTCGTCCACGCGCTGGCCACACTGGAACAGCACCCTGAAAGCGTGCCGGTCAACGCGCTGGTGCCGGTCAAGGGCACCGTGCTGGGCGATATGCTGGCCGATACGCCGCTGGCCAAGATCGATGATATCGAATTCGTCCGCACCGTGGCGGTTGCACGGATCACCATGCCGCTGTCGATGGTGCGGCTTTCCGCCGGGCGCGAATCGATGTCCGAAGCCACGCAGGCGCTGTGCTTCATGGCCGGGGCCAATTCGATCTTCACCGGCGACAAGCTGCTCACCGCTGCCAATGCGGGCGATGATGCCGATGCCGCGATGTTCAAGCGGCTGGGCCTGAAGCCGATGGAAGGCGAAGAGCCGCTGCGTGCCCAAAAAGCAGATGACCTGAAGGCGGTAGGGGGCTGTTCGGGCGGCTGCGCGGCGTAATGGCCGAGGCGACCACCCGCACCGGCAACTTGTGGTCCGCCCACACGGCTGACCTTGCAGCACTGGGCGAAAAGGCGCGGCTGCGCGCGCTGGCTCCCCGGCGCGGGGTAGACTTCGCCTCGAACGACTATCTCGCCATGTCCTCCAGTCCGCGCCTTGCCGCCGCTGTGCAGCACGCCATCGCGCGCGGCGTGCCGCTTGGTTCGGGCGGATCGCGCCTGCTGCGCGGCAACGATCCCGAACATGAGCTGCTGGAAGAGGAAGCGGCGCGCTTTTTCGGCAGCGAATCCGCGCTGTTCTTCTCGGCCGGCTATGCTGCCAACGTTGCGCTGCTCTCCACGCTGCCCCAGCGCGGGGACCTGATCGTTTATGACGAACTGGTCCACGCCTCGATGCACGAAGGCCTGCGCCTGACCCGCGCCACTGCGGTCAGCGCGGCACACAATGATCCGCAAAGCTTTGATGATGCCGCGCGCGAATGGCGCACCAAAGGCAACATGGGCCGCGTGTGGCTGGCCTTTGAAACGCTCTATTCGATGGATGGCGATATGGCCCCGGTGGCCGACATGGCGCGCGTGGCGCAGCGCCACGAGGCGGTGATGCTGATCGATGAAGCCCACGCCACCGGCGTTTTCGGCCCAGATGGGCGAGGCCTTGCCGCTGAACTCGATGGCCGCCCGGACACTATCGTCCTGCGCACGTGTGGCAAGGCGCTGGGCTGCGAGGGCGCGCTTGTGCTCGCCCCCCGCGTGGTGCGCGATTTCCTCGTCAACCGGGGCCGCCCGTTCATCTTCTCCACGGCCCCTTCGCCGCTGGTCTGCGCCGCCGTGCGCGAGGCGCTGCGCATTCTGGCCGATGAACCGCAGCGGCGCGAGGCGCTGCACGATCTGGTGGCTCACGCCGAACGGGTGCTCGCCCCATTAGGCGCTGATATCAGCGGATCGCAGATCCTGCCGCTGGTCCTGCACGAGGACGCGCGCACGATGGCCGTTGCCGCCGCGCTTCAGGCCCAGGGTTTTGACGTGCGCGGCATCCGCCCGCCCACCGTGCCGCAGGGCACCAGCCGCTTGCGCATCTCGCTCACGCTCAACGCCACGCGCGATGATGTGGACGCGCTGGGTGCGGCACTGAAGCAGGCGTTGCAATGACCGCCTTCGTCGTCACCGGCACCGACACCGGCATCGGCAAGACCGTGTTCGCCGCCGCGCTGACCGGTGCACTGGGCGCGCATTACTGGAAGCCGGTGCAGGCCGGGCTGGACGATGGCGCGGACCGCGATCATGTCGCTGACCTGTCCGGTATGCCCGCCGATCATATTCTGCCCGAAGCCTATCGCCTGAACACACCCTGCTCGCCGCACCGCGCTGCAGAGCTTGATGGCGTGGCCATTGATCTGGCCAACCTAGCCCTGCCGCCGCAGCGCCCGCTCGTGATCGAAGGGGCAGGCGGCGCGCTCGTGCCGGTTACGCGCAGCACGACTTATGCCGATGTCTTTGCGTGGTGGAACCTGCCGGTCATCGTCGTCGCGCGCACTGCGCTCGGCACGATCAACCACTCGCTGCTGACGTTCGAAGCGTTGCGGTCGCGCGGCGTGACGATCCGTGGCGTAGCCTTTGTTGGCGATGCCAATGAAGACAGCGAAGCCACGATCTGCGCAATGGGCGGGGTGAAACGCCTTGGCCGCCTGCCGATGTTGCAAAGGCTGGACCAGCAAAGTTTGGCCATCGCCTTTGCGCGGGGGTTCAGTGCGGCAGATTTCAAACTCTAACCGCCCAAGAACCGTTCGTGTCGAGCGAAGTCGAGACACTTTGGCGTCGCGCTCTGAGTGTCTCGACTTCGCTCGACACGAACGGGAAGATACGGGATCAAATGTCGAAGGCTATCAATCCTCGAAAATCGCCACCGCGCGCGTCCAGCCGGCCGATGCACCGCGGATCTTGTGCGGAAAGCAGCTGACGGTGAAGCCATGGGGCGGCAGCACTTCGAGATTGTGCAGCTTTTCCAGGTGGCAATAGCCGATGTCGCGCCCGGCCTTGTGGCCTTCCCAGATCAGCGAGGTATCGCCGGTTTCCTTCACCTTTTCAGCGGTGTGGACAAACGGCGCATCCCAGCTCCAGGCATCGGTGCCAGTCACGCGAACCCCGCGTGAGGTGAGGTACATCGTGGCTTCATATCCCATGCCGCAACCGATGCTGACATAGTTGGGATTGCCCACGGCCTTGCCCGCGGCGGTATTCACCAGCACGATTTCCAGCGGCTGCAATTCGTGCCCGATGCGCTTCAATTCGTCTTCCACGTCTTGCGCGGTAACCACGTAGCCATCGGGAAAGTGCGTGAAATCAAGCTTTACGCCGGGCTGGAAGCACCATTCCAGCGGCACTTCGTCGATCGTCATCGACGGCTCGCCACCGTTCATCGTGGGGTGAAAATGCCACGGCGCATCGAGATGCGTGCCATTGTGCGTGGTCAGCGTGACGTTCTCCACTGCGGCAAAGCCCGCGCCATCGGGCGTGTCCTCCGGCGTCACGCCGGGGAAAAAGAAGCCCAGTTCGTTCATCGTCTCACCGTGCTTCTGGTATTCGATCTTCGGCCGCAAAAACGGCGGATCGGTGATCACATCGTTTTCAAGATAGATCGAAAGATCAACGAAACGGCGTGCCATGGCATGTTCTCCCCTAGGCGTTCTTGGCGCTCGATCAGCGCTTTATCAGTTCGGCGCGCAGGCCTGCAGGCGTAACGATGATGGCCAGCACAGCCCCGAACAGCAGCTTGATCAACAAGGCGGTCAGCCAGTCAAGTTGTGCCGCTCCGCTGGCCCAAAGCAACACGGCAGAACCGCCCATTCCCGCCGTCGCCCCCACTGTGCCGCACAGAATCGCACGGACCGCAATCGCTGCTGGCAAGGCCGAAGTCCCGTCCATCTGCCTGACCTTGCCGCTCGCCCGCGCCTTGCGCGCCAGCAGGCCCGGCACCAGCGTGGCCATCAGTCCGATCATGAAACCTTGCGGCCCGAAATCGAAGACATAGCCCCCAGCGCTCCACACGGGCACTGGGCCGCGCAGGCCAAACACCACCAGAAAGAACGCGCCGCTCAACACCACGTTGATCGCGGTGCTGACGGCGGTTTCCCGGCGGATGTAGGCCTTTGCGTCCATTCAGGCCGTCTTGCCACCAAGCGTTTCGGCAAACCAGTCGGCAATGCAGTCGCAGCCAAAGCTCATGTTGTCTGCACCCACGTGCTCAACCCCGCCTTCGCGCGCGGTGAAGATCACCTTTTCGCGGCGTGGCGAGTTGATCAATTGGTCATAGAGATCATCGGCATAGGACACGCTGATCTGCCGGTCGTTGGCACCATGCGTCACCAGGAACGGCACCTTGATGCGGTCCATGTGGCCGTTGAGGTTCATGTCGGTGCTCTTGGCCAGAAACTCGTCCATGTCCTTTGCGCCGAATGCCCACATCACGTGCGCCCAGTAATGCGGCACGGGGTTTTCACCCTCGCGCTTCATGCGCTTGTCCTGAACCTCGCGCCAGTTGTGGTTGGCCCCCCATACCGCGCCGCTGGCAAAGCGCGGTTCATAAGCGACGGCGCGCGGGGCAAAGTGTCCGCCAAGTGAAATGCCGGTCATGCCAATGCGCGCAGGGTCAACATCAGGTTGCGTTTCCAGCCAGTCCACTGCCTTGCTCGCCCAGTTTTCGCTGTGCGGATCGGCGGGCAGGTTCTGCAACCGCAGCGTTTCGCCCGAACCCGGCTGATCCACACACAGCGTCGAAATGCCGCGCCGTGCCAGCGCTTCGGGCAGGCGGCTCCAGTAGAGCAGTTCCTTGCAGCTATCGAGGCCGTTGCAATAGACCACCACCGGGTGCGGACCCTCACCCGCCGCGCGGGTATAGAGCGCGGGCATTGTGCCGGTGGCCAACGGAATTTCCACGCGCTCACGGTTGATCTTGCCCAGCGCGGTGGACTTGCCAAAGGCATCGAGCGCCTTAGCATACGTCGCCTCGCGCCCCGGTGCGCCGTGGCCCTGCATGCGTTCGGCAACCAGCAGATAGAGCGATGCGCGCTCCAGCTTGTCCGATGCGGAGAACGCGCGGCCTTTGGCCTCGTCCTCTGCGGCCAGTTCAATCAGCTTGTCGCCATAGGCGGCCCACTGCTTCATGAACTGCGGAGTGCCCGCATCGCCGCCATTGGCCGCCGCCTCGATAATCGGCTGGCACATGTCGACGATTTCGCCAATCCGCCCGCCGCTTTCCATCGCGATCGAGACCGACAGGTTCCAGATGTAGTTCGGAAAAGGTTCGTAAAGCGCCATGGATCAGGCCTCAACTGTCTGGAACAGGCCGGGATTGGCATGGGGATGCGGCAGCGTTTGCGGGCCACCGGTGCCAATGCCCCACTGGTCCATGACCATCGGCGCTGGCACGTGGACCTTGTGCTCGTGCGTTTCGAAATCGACCTCTTCCAGCTCCGAGGTATATTCCACAGTGAAGCCGCCTGGCGTCACGAAATAGCTGAAGGTGTTGTTGCCAGCGGTGTGCCGCCCCGGTCCCCAGCCGATGTCCATGCCCTTCACCTTCAACCGGTGAATGCCGCGCATCATGTCATCCACGCCCAGCATGTCATAGGCCACGTGGTTCAGGCACGGGGGCCCTGGCAGGATGGCGATGCGGTGGTGCGCCGAGTTGCAGCGCAGGAAGCACATGAAATCGCCCAGCCAGTCCGAAACTTTCATGCCCAGCACATCGGTGAAAAACTTCACCGCGTCCTGATGGTTTGGCGAATGCAGCACGATGTGGCTGATCTTTACCGGCACGCCGTCCCAATGCGCGATGTCGCGCTTGCTGCCGCGCGCCACGTCGCTCGAAATTTCGAACAGCAGCCCGTCGGGCGAGAAGAAGCGGAAGCCATAGCCCCCGCCCGGTGAGGTCAGCTCAGCCGGCTCGCTGGCGATGCGGCAACCGGCGGCTTCCACTTTGGCGCGCAAGCCATCGACATCGGCGCGGCTGTCGGCGGCCAGCGCAATCACGTCCACGCGGTTTTCGTCGGCCCGGCGCAGTTGCACCACATGGTGCTCGTCATGCCCTTGGGCCTTGAACCATGCCTGGCTCGCGTCCTCGCCCACAGGCTCCAGACCCCAGACATCGGCATAGAACGTCTTTTCGGCGTCGAATTCCTTGACGCCATACCCGACATAGCGGATTTCGGTAACGCGGCTCATATGTGTCGTCCTTGGATACGATTTCAGATGGGTTGCGCGACCACGGCGAACATTTCTGCCGTGGCCTTGTGATTGTCGACCATCGGGCCCTTGCCCAATTGGCCGTGGCAGATGGCAAGGCTGCTCTCGACGATGTAGCGGCACCGTTCGTACCGGCGGGCGCGATAGGTCTTGAACGCGTCCTCAACATTGTCTGCGCGTTCAAGCTCTTCGGCCAGCACGATGGCATCTTCGATCGCCATGCCTGCGCCCTGCCCCAGATGCGGCGTGGTGGCGTGAACGGCATCGCCCATCAGGCCGATGCGGCCACGGCTCCAGTCTCCATGCAGCATCATCGCCTCAAGCGGACGATAGACGACGCCTTCGTCATCAGTGATCTGTTCGCCCAGTTCGCGGATCTGCGGCGAACAGGCAGCCACCTTGGCGCGCATCGCGGCAGCAATGCCTTGCTTGGGATAGCGCGGATTGTCCGGTTCGGGCGTGGTGACATACATGTACATCACCTCGGCGCTCATCGGCACAAGGCCCACGCCGGTTGGCCCGTTATAGACCTGCAACGCATCCAGCCCATCAGTGCGCGGGAAGTTGTAGCGCCACACCGCCTGGCCGGTGAATTCGGGCTTTTCGGCATCGGGCAGGATCGCCGCGCGGGTTTGCGAATAGACGCCGTCTGCCCCGATCACCGCATCATAGCTGCCGGTCGTGCCGTCAGAGAAGGTTACTTGGACCTTGGTGCCATCGTCATCAAAAGTCTGCGCCGTCACGCCCAGCCGCAGCTGCGTGCCCAGCGCCTTGGCGCTATCGCCCAGCACCTTTTGCAAGGCGCGGCGGCCAATGCCGACATTGGACGGACGACCCTCCACCAGACGCGGCGTGGGCACGCGCGCCACCTTGGTGCCATCGGGCGTGAAAATCTCCACAGCATCAAAGCCGCAGGCCGCATCAAGGAAGCTGTCGAGCACGCCCAACTGCTCCATCGCGCGGATCACATTGGATTGCTGGATGATGCCCACGCCATAGACCGACCACGAAGCATCCCGCTCAATCGCGGTGACCGCAAACCCCTTGCGAGACAAGGCAATGGCCGCAGACAGGCCGCCGATACCGGCACCCACCACAAGAATATCAAGACTTTTCATTGTTTTATCAACGCATCCTATCCTTGCGAAATGCCTTTTGAAGCAAAACGGCACCTCATGCGGGTTGGAGAATTAGAAGATGCCGTCCAATTAACAAAACAAGTATTTTTGATACAGAACCATTTGCCAAATTCATGGCTGCGGCTACCCCGGCAGACCCTGCGGCAGGTGAGGCCGTTCAGCGAAATGCGACGGTTTTTCGCTGGTGGCTTTCGCGGCGATACCCGCAACCCAAGCAGCCCCCGCGGCCGCGATCCCCAAGCTCGACCAGGTCGTCAGATCGCGGTGCAAGATCAGGGATTAAACGGTCTCGCCTTCGCGTTTGGCGAAAATAGCGCGCTACGCTGCGATGACAGCCGCAGTCTGCGGCTGAAGCGTGCCCAGCAGGCGCTGCACATCGCCACCGGGAATCGGGCGGCTGATCAGATAACCCTGAATCATGTCGCAGCCTTCGGCCTTCAGCGCGTCTGACAGTTCCTGCGTTTCCACGCCTTCGGCCAGCGTTTCCATGCCCAGCGCCTCGGCCAGCGTGGTGATGGCGCGGATGATGGCATGGGCGCTGCCGCCCTCTTCCAGCGCGCGGACGAAGCTCTGGTCGATCTTGATCTTGTCGAACGGGAAGGACCGCAGGTAGCTGAGCGAGGAATAGCCCGTGCCGAAATCATCGAGCGCCACCCGCACGCCGAGCGACTGCAACGAGTGCAGGATTTTCAGCGTCCGCTCCACGTTGCCGATGAACACGCTTTCGGTGATTTCCAGTTCCAGCCGTGACGCCGGAAGCCCGCTATTCGCCAGTGCCTGCGCCACGCACGTGGCCAGACCATCGGCCACAAGCTGCCGGGGCGAGATATTGACCGCTACCGATATGTCATCGGGCCATTGCGCCGCCTGACGGCACGCCTCGCGCACGGCCCATTCGCCCAGTTGCACGATCATCCCCGATTCCTCGGCAATCGGGATGAAGTTGACCGGGCTGATCATCCCGTGTTCCTTGTGCGGCCAGCGCATCAGCGCCTCGAAGCCCTTCACCCGGTTTTGCGAGATCGAGAACAGCGGCTGAAAATAGAGTTCAAAATCGCCGTCGCGGATCGCGCGGCGCAGATCAATTTCCATCCGGCGACGGCGGCTGGCTTCGGCATCAAGTTCGGGTTCGAAGAAGTGATAGGCACCCTTGCCATCGCTCTTGGCCCGATAGAGCGCAAGATCGGCGCTTTTCAGCAGGGCATCGGCTGTGTCGGCATCATTGGGGCCAATGGCAATGCCCACACTGGCCGAAACCAGAATGCTGCGTCCATCGATGGTCATTTCGCGGTTCAGCGTGGTTTCCAGCAAGCGCGCCAGCGCGGTAAAGTCGGTCGCCGGATCGAGCCCGTCGAGCAGCAGACCGAATTCATCACCGCCAAACCGCGCCACCATGGCTTCGGGGAAATGATCCTGCAGCCCTTGCGCCACGCTGCGCAGCAGTTCATCACCAAAGGGGTGCCCCATCGCATCGTTGATCGCCTTGAAATCATCGACATCGATGAAGGCCACCATCGTGCGATTGCTCTCATTCTGCCGCACCACGGCCCGATCCAGTTTTTCGATGAAGAATCGGCGGTTGGGCAGACCGGTCAGCGCATCATGCAGCGAGGCATGCATGATCTGCCGTTCGCGCTCTTCCACCGCATCGACCATCGCGTTGAAACTGACGGCCAGCGAACGCACTTCGATTGCGCCTTCGACCTTGACCTTCGAGACCGCACCACCGCCGTAAGCACGCGCTGCCTCGGCCAGCGATTGCAGCGGGCGCGCGATGCCGCGCGAAAGGCGGACCGCGGCCCAGGCTCCGGCCAGCACCCCGATGGCGCTGATCAGCAGCAGAGCGATACGCAATCCAGAATAGCGCGCCAATGCCGCGCTCAGCGAATGGGCCAGCACCAGCCGCGGCTCGCGCCCGTCCTGCAAACTGGCCACGGCAGAAACCCGCACCAGCTTTTCGCCGTTGCTGCCATCCACTTCGGTAATCTTGCCCAGCGCCACACTGGCCAGCTTTGCGCTCAGGCCCGACCGGTCAACCACCCGCGCTTCCACCGGCACAGCCGAAAGCCGGGCCAATTGCGCCATATCATCCGGGCCAAGCCGGTTGACCAGCACGAGCCAGCCCGCAAGGTCCGGCATCTTGATCGGCACGGCGGCCGCCAGCGCCTCGGCCCCATCCAGCGCCACGACGCCACGATCCTGCCCATCTTCAAGGCGTGAAAGCATGGCTACGCCGTCGATCTTGCTGCCCGTTCCCGACGTGATCACGCTGCCATCAAGCTGCACGATGGCCACCTCGCTCACCCGCGCACGATCACGCAAGCTTTGCAGGGCCGAAGCCAGCGTGGGGGCATCACCAATGGCAAAGGCTTCGCGGAAACCAAAATCGCGCGCCAGCACTTCGCCGGCATCGTCCATCTGGTTCTGGCGGGTGTCGATGATCTTGTCGAACACGCGAGCATTGGCGGCCAGATCACGCTCAGCCGTTTCGCGTGCAAACAGACTGATGCCCGAACTTGCCACGACAATCGTCGTGCCCATGACCAGCGTCAGCAGCGCCACGTAAAGCAGCGCAATCCTGCTGCCGAGCGTGCGCGAGCGCTTGCCCACGAAAACGCGGGCCCGCTTCAGCAACTGCTGTGCCCCGTTGTGGCTTACCGCGTTCACTTGCCCGCTCCCGGGCGCACAGGCACCACCACTTTCAGACGGGTTCCGGGCTGCATTACCAGCTTCCCGCGCCATTCGCCGCCTGCGCCGCGGATGCGCGGGTGCCAGACCACCACGTCATAGCCACCCCGGCCCAGCCCTTCGACATCGGCCAGACCATTCAGATCGGTGCGCGCGGCATAAGGGGTATCGGTCACGCGGATGTAGCCCTGCATCTTGTCGTGGATATTGCAGCCCAGCGCGATGGTGCCTGCCAGCTTGAACTGCTGCGTTCGGGTCTGATCCTGTCCATAAAGGTCGATCTTGAACGGACCCGGCTTGGAAAAGCTGTAGATTGAATGGCGCACGCTGTCGAAATTGGGAAAGGCCACCACAGCACCTTTGGGCACGATCAGCGTGCCGGGCACAAATGTCTGGTTTTTCTGCGCCATCGCATTGCGCCACGGGAAGGCCAGGCGGCGCGTATCGCCTGCCGGAGCCACAATCTCAACCACCGCATCGCGCACCGGCATGCCTGCCTGATCAACCACTTGCACCGACAGAACCACAGGAGGCGCTGCCGATAGCAGCAGCGGTGCAGCAACCAGCAGGCCAGAAGGTAGCGCTGGGATCGCGACTCGACAAGGAAAGGCAAATGGCATGGTTCCGGCTTGCCTGACATTTCCTAAGAAAATCAAAATCAACCACTTGGGATGTTTAGGAAATTCTAACGAATCAAGGTTAACCCCAACCAAAGACTGTCATTTTCGGTGCAACTCTCTATGCCCCCTCAACCCGCGCTCAACACCGTAAACTCAGGTGCGGCGCTTTGCTCAACACGGCGCTTTGCCAGATGTGGCGCACTGTCGATGGCGGTGGCTGGTCTGGCCCTGGCCACAACCGCCCATGCCGATCCGCTGCTCGATGGCGGCAAGCTGGTGCTGACCAACGGCATCAGCACCCTCGAAGGTGCCAGCGGCGGCGGCCTTGCCAGTTGGGCAACGATCGCAGGTATGGAAACCGACCGCGGCGTTGGCGTGTCCGCCCATCTCACCGGCATCGAACTGGCCGATTACGGCTGGCAAAGCCACGGCGTGTCCGTCGGCATCAAGGACCGGATCGAGCTGTCCTATGCCCGCCAGAATTTCGATACGCGCAAAGTGGGCGCAGCATTGGGCCTTGGCGAAGGCTACCGCTTCAATCAGGACATCTTCGGCGCCAAAGTGCGGCTGGTGGGCGATACCGTCTATGGCTCTCCCTTGTTGCCGCAGATCAGCGTGGGCGTGCAGCACAAGCGTAGCCTTGATGGTGCCATCGTGCGGGCCGTGGGCGCGGCCTCATCCGAAGGCACCGATTTCACCGCCAGCGCCACCAAGCTGGTCCTGTCCAAAAGCGTGCTGGTAAACGCCACCGCGCGGCTGACCAATGCCAACCAGTTCGGCCTGCTGGGCTTTGGCGGCCCGAACCAAGCAGGCCGCACGCTGCAGTTCGAAGGCTCGGTCGCCTACATGCTCACCCCGCGCCTTGTGATCGGCGGCGAATACCGCACGCGCCCCAGCAACCTTGCCATCGCGCGCGAGGACGATGCGCATGACCTGTTCGTGGCCTGGGCCTTCACCCGCAACGCCACGCTGACGGCCGCCTATGCCGATGTCGGCTCGGTCGCCACGTTCGATGGCCAGCGCGGCGGCCTCGTCTCGCTCCAGTTTGCATTCTGAAGGAGGCTCACACATGCCCTTCGCCCTCGCCTTCGCCCTGCTCGCCGCCCAGCCTGTCGCTGACGCCGCCCCGCAGGAAGACCCCTCCACCATCGATTGGGAAAAGGAGTTCGGCGTCGAAAAGAAGGTGCGCGATCCCGTGACCGGCGAACTCCCCGTCGATCCCTACACCCAAAGCCCCGCCAACGCGGGCGCAACCCCGTTCAACGGGGAAAGCATGGCCAAGGCATTCGGCGGGCAAGACGGCATCCGCAAGATCGTGGGCCGCCTTGTTGACCTCAGCGAAACCGACCCGCGCATCTCAGACATCTTCAAGAATCAAGACACCGTCCGCCTGCGCCGCACCCTGTCGGAACAGTTCTGCTACCTGCTCGATGCTGGCTGCACCTACACTGGGCGCGACATGAAGTCCTCGCACAAGGACCTCGGCGTCACCCGCGCCGATCTCAACGCGCTGGTCGAAAACCTGCAACAGGCCATGCGTGAAGCCAAAGTGCCCTTCCCCGCGCAAAACCGCCTGCTGGCGAAGCTTGCCCCCATGGATCGGGATATCGTGGAGCGCTGAAACTTACTTCTGGCACTTCGCGCAAAAGAAGCTTGACCGCCCACCCTGCGCAATCCGCGCCACCGTGCCCCCACAGACGCAAGCCTCACCCTCGCGCCCATAAACGCGCCAGTCCTTGGCAAAATAGCCCAGCTCGCCATCGGGCTGGACATAATCGCGCAAGGTTGATCCGCCCGCCGCAATCGCCTCGTTCAGCACCTCGCGGATGAATGGCACCAGCCGGTCAAGCGCCTTGCGGCTCACCTTGCCGCCCTCACGCTCAGGATGAATCCCCGCCCGGTTCAGCGCCTCGCACACATAGATATTGCCCAGCCCCGCCACGATCCGCTGGTCCAGCAACAACAGCTTCACCGCCGCAATCCGGCCTGCAAACGCGGTGGCCAGATGCTTCGCGCTCAACCCCTCGCCCAAAGGCTCAGGCCCCAGCGCCGCAAACGGCCCCCACGCGTCCAGCGCATCGCTATCCACCAGATCGACTGAGCCAAACCGCCGCGCATCGTTCAGCGCCAGCACGCGACCGCCAGCCGTCTCCAGCACCAGATGATCATGCTTGCCGATCTCTTCAGGATCGATTCGCCAGCGCCCGGACATGCCCAGATGGAACACCATCGTCCGCGCCCGATCGGTATGGATCAGCCCATACTTCGCCCGCCGCCCCATCCCTGTCACCCGCGCCCCGGTCAGCGCCTGCGCCAGATCAACCGGGAACGGCCGCCGCAGATCGGCCCGGTTCATTTGCACACGGCTAATAACCTGCCCGTCAAGCACGGTTGCAAGGCCACGGACGGTCGTCTCTACTTCGGGCAATTCGGGCATATCCCGATAACCCCTAACAGGCTTTGCCGTTCGGGCAATTCCCCACTAAAGGGCCAATGTATGACGACATCTGAAACAGCATCATTCGGCTATGAAGACATCCCGGCAGAAGAGAAGGAAGAGCGCGTCGGCGCAATCTTCTCGGGCGTTGCGCGCAAGTATGACGTGATGAACGATGCCATGTCGGTCGGCATGCACCGGCTGTGGAAAGACAAGTTCGTCCGCCGCGTGCGCCCGCAAAGCGGTGAGACGATTCTCGACATGGCCGGCGGCACCGGCGACATTGCCTTCCGCATGGCCCCATCGGGCGCGGCCATCACCGTGTCGGACATCAATCAGGACATGCTCGACGTCGGCATCGAACGTGCGGCCAAGCGTGGGATCGCCAATGGTCCTGAGGGCCTCGAATGGTCGCGCCAGAACGCCGAGGAACTGAGCTTCCCCGATCGCGTGTTCGATGCCTACACCATCGCTTTCGGCATCCGCAACGTCACGCACATCGACCGTGCTCTGGCCGAAGCCCACCGCGTGCTGAAGTTCGGCGGCCGCTTCTTCTGCCTCGAATTTTCAACCACACAGTGGCCCGGCTTTTCCGAAATCTACGACGCCTATTCGCACAAGCTGGTGCCCAAACTGGGCCAGATGATTGCGGGCGACGAAGATTCCTACCGCTACCTGATCGAATCGATCCGCCGCTTCCCCACGATGCCCGAATTCGAAGCCATGATCCGCGATGCCGGGTTCAAGCGCACGAAGGTCGAACCGATTCTCGGCGGCCTCGTCGCCATCCATTCGGGGTGGAAAGTGTGAACATGCCTTCCGCGCAGTATCTCCCCCTCCTCTTTAGAGGAGGGGGCGCCCTTGCCCGGTTTTTCCCCCTCCTCTTTAGAGGAGGGGGCCGGGGGGTGGTGGCGTCCACGCACATCGCCCAGAACATCGCCAAGCAAATCGCCACACCCCGCACCACCCCCAAACCCCCTCCTCTGAAGAGGATGGGGCTTAAGCTCGCCGCCATCGCATGACTCTCCCCGCCACGCATATTCGCCGCCTGCTCGGGTGGGGCCGAACGCTTGCCCGCCACGGCGCACTGCGCGGGATCGAGAATGATCCCAACACGCCTGCCCCCGTGCGCACGCTGTGCAAGGTTGCGCGCTTCGGCACGATCCAGCCCAAGACGCCCGACTACGCCGGAGCCTTCCGCGCCATCGGCCCCGCCGCCATCAAGCTCGGCCAAACGCTGGCCACCCGTCCCGATCTGGTGGGTGAGGAAGCCGCGCACAATCTGCTCGCCCTGCAGGACAAACTGCCGCCTGTTGATTTCGCGCTGATCCGGCGCGAGATAGAAAGCACCTTCGGCAAGCCGCTCGAATCGCTGTTCGCCTCGTTCGATCCCGATCCCATCGGTGCGGCCTCCGTCGCGCAAGTCCACAGCGCCGTCACCACCGATGGCCGCAAGGTCGCGGTCAAGATCCTGCGCCCCGGCGTGCGTGAAAAGTTCACCCGCGATATCGAGACTTACGAATGGGCCGCCGCCCACTTGGAAGCCCTAGGCGGTGCCGAAGTCAGCCGTCTGCGCCCGCGCATGGTCATCGCCAATTTCAAACGCTGGACCGTGCGCGAACTCGATCTGCGCCGCGAGGCCGCCTCGGCATCCGAACTGGCCGACACGATGCGCGCCCACGCCGGATACCGCATCCCGGCGATTGATTGGGACCGCACCAATGGCCGCGTGATGACGCTCGATTGGATCGATGGCATCAAGATCAGCGATACCGCCGCGCTAGACGCAGCGGGCTTTGATCGCGCCGATCTGGCCCAGCGCCTCGTTCTCGCCTTCCTCACCCAGGCCATCAACGGCGGCTATTTCCATGCCGACATGCATCAGGGCAACCTGTTCGTCGACAAGGAAGGCACCATCGTCGCCATCGATTTCGGCATCATGGGCCGGATTGATCGGCGCGCGCGCCAGTGGCTTGCCGAGATTCTCTATGGCCTGACCACCGGCAACTATCGCCGCGTCGCCGAAATCCATTTCGAAGCGCAGTATGTGCCCAGTTACCACTCTGTCGGTGAATTCGCCACGGCCCTGCGCGCGGTGGGTGAACCGATGCGCGGCAAGCCGGTGTCCGAACTGTCGGTTGGCCAGATGCTCGATGGGCTGTTTGCCATCACCCGCGATTTTGACATGCAGACCCAGCCGCATTTGCTGCTGCTGCAGAAGACCATGGTCATGGTCGAAGGCATCGCCACGCAGCTCGATCCCGCGATCAACATGTGGGAAACCGCAGCGCCCTTCGTGCGCAGCTGGGTGCGCGATGAACTCGGGCCCGAAGCCGCAATTTCTGACCGCATCCGCGAAGACACGCAAACCCTGCTGCGCATCCCCGACCTGATCCGCCGCATCGAAGACCGCTTCCCGGCCAAAGGCGGCGCGCCCGAAGCCGCACCCCTGCCCAAAGTCGAGTTGATGTGGGAACGCAAACGCCGCAAGCGCGGTCCGGGCCTGCTGGGCCAGCTCGTCACCTTCCTCGCAGGCAGCGCGCTCGTCATCGGCACCCACGCGCTCGGCTGGTGGGGCTGACACCCGCTTGCCCCAAAGCCCACCCAAACCCCACCTCCGTTCGTGTCGAGCGAAGTCGAGACACATAAGCACCGGTCCAGCGTGTCTCGACTTCGCTCGACACGAACGGGACTTATTCTGAGTTGAAGCCTAGTTGCCAGCCGACCTCACCCACCTGCGCGCGCCAAAGCGCCACTTCCACGCGCTCGATCTGTCGCGCCTGCTCGCCGCGATCATGGTGCTGTTCTGGCATTATCAGCACATCTTCGTGCCCCCCGTCCCCTACCATGTGAACGTCAACCGCGCGATCCAGCCGTGGTACGAAACGCTCTCGTGGTTCTACAACCACGGCCACACCGCCGTGCAGTATTTCTGGGCCGTCTCGGGCTTTGTGTTCGCCCACGTCTATCTGGCGGACGCCCACTACAAGGCCCGCTTCTGGCCTGCGCGCATTGCCCGACTGTGGCCGCTGCATCTGCTGACGCTCGGCCTCATGGCCATCCTGCAAAGCCTCTACTTCGCCCGCAGCGGCACCGAATTCATCTACCACACCAACGATTTGAAGCACTTCCTGCTCTCGATCCCGCTGATGCATTACTGGGGCTGGCAGGAAAACCAGTCGTTCAACGGCCCCTCATGGTCGCTCTCGACGGAAATTCTTGCCTACCTCGCGTTCTTCGTGATGCTCCCCACCCTGCGCCGCGCGCCGCTGGTGCTGGCCACTGTGCTGGGCACATTGTTCCTCTGGGTGATGCTGATCGAAGGCCCCAACAAGGACGTCCTGTCCTGCCTCGGCTATTTCTTCCTCGGCTGCGCGGCCTATGGCGCCCTGCTCAAAGGCTGGCTGCGCCCGGCCACGCTCCTGACATTGGGCGCGGCGCTGCTGGTCGGCGCATTCTGGTTCAAGGCGACCTACCGCGCAGGCGATGCCGCCACCATCGCGGGCACTTTCGCCGTCCTGTTCCTCACGCTCACGCTCGATCTGTCGGACGAAAAAGGCCGCCTGAAATTCGGGCAAAAGCTGGGCGATGCCTCCTATGGCATCTATCTCTGGCACATTCCGATCCAGCTTGCGCTGGTCCTGCTGATCGATTCCACCGGCAACAGCCGCAACATCGCGCGCGAACCGTGGTTCCTGATCTTCTACGTAACCCTCGCCATTGCCGCAGGCTTCATCAGCCACGCCAAATTCGAACGCCCCGCCCAGCGCGCCGTGCTGACGCTGTGGACGAGGTGGAAAGCGCGCCGCGCCTAACCCGCAATCTCGCCCAGCTTGTGATGCGGCAGCATTCGCCAAGCCGCCAGCATCAGCATCACGTGCCCCGCCTCCACCACCATCGGCATGGGCCAGCCGGGATAGGCTCCCTCCAGCGCAATATTGATCGCGCGCCCGACAAACGAGGTGCCGAACAGCAGCGCGGGCACCAGCAGCAGGTCGGCGTTGCGTCGCCACGCGCCCCACATCATGCAGAACGCGGCCACGCCGAAGAAGGAGGTGAAATCTGCCCGGATCGTCGAAATTCCGCCTACTCCGGTTGCCGCAATGCCGAAGCCGGTTGCGGCATCCTCCGGCCCAGTCAGGAAACTGATCGCCAGGAACAGGTCGAACATGCCCGCCACGAATACGAGCGCCGTCAGGATCAGTCGCATGTGCAGGTCCTCGCTTTTTGATGTGTTGCCAGACTGTGCCTCAACCGCCGCCCTTGCGCAAAAGGATTGCGCCAAAGCCCCCGTCATTGCACAAGCCCCATCCATGAACGGCACCTTCAATGGCAAGCGCTTCCTGCTCATCATCGGCGGCGGCATCGCGGCCTACAAGTCGTGCGAACTGGTGCGGCTGATCCGCAAGCAGGGGGGCGATGTGACTTGCGTGCTGACCGAAGGCGGCGCGCACTTCGTCACCGCGATGACGCTGGCGGCGCTCAGCGAAAATCCCGTCCATACAACGCTGTGGGACCTCAAGAACGAGGTCGAAATGGGCCACATCCAGCTTTCGCGGCAGGCCGATCTGGTCGTCGTCTGCCCCGCCACGGCAGACCTGATGGCGCGCATGGCAGGCGGCAGTGCCAATGACCTTGCCACCACGCTGCTGCTCGCCACCGACAAGCCGGTGCTGGCCGTGCCCGCCATGAACGTGCGCATGTGGCAGCACCCTGCCACCGTGCGCAATGTCGCCACGCTGCGGGGGGATGGCGTTGCGGTGATGGAGCCGGATGAAGGCGCGATGGCGTGCGGTGAGTTTGGGCCGGGACGGTTGCCGGAACCTGCTGTGATCGTTGATGAAATTGCGCGAATGTTGGCGCATGGTGCTTCGACAAGCTCAGCACGAGCGGCCGTTGGGGTAAGCGCCGTTAAAAAACCCGCTCATCCTGAGCTTGTCGAAGGATGCCTCTCCGGCAAGCATATCCTGATCACCGCAGGCCCCACCCACGAACCCATCGACCCGGTGCGCTACATCGCCAACCGATCGAGCGGGAAGCAAGGCTTCGCCATAGCCGCTGCGGCCGCGAAGGCTGGCGCGCAGGTCACACTCATCGCAGGCCCGGTAAATCTTGATACTCCACAAGGGGTTACCCGCGTAGACGTGGAAACCGCACGGCAGATGGCGACAGCGGTGGACGCCGCGCTCCCCGCCGATGTGGCCATCATGGTCGCCGCCGTGGCGGACTGGCGCAGCGCGGGAGAGGCCGCGCAAAAGATCAAGAAGGATGGAAGCGGGCAAGTCCCGCCGCTGCAACTGGTTGAAAACCCGGATATTCTGGCCACGCTCTGCAAGTCTGACCGCCGCCCCGCGCTGGTTGTCGGCTTCGCGGCGGAGACCAACGACGTGTTGGACCACGCCCGCGCCAAGCTGGCCCGCAAGGGGGCGGACTGGATCGTCGCCAACGATGTTGCAACCCATGCAATGGGCGGGGAAATCAACGGCTTGCACATCGTCAGCGCCAGCGGCGTCGAAAGCCTGCCCGAACTGCCCAAGGCCGCAGCGGCTGCTGCCCTGATCGAAAGAATCGCCCATGCACTCGCCTGAAGTCCCCGTCCTCGTAAAGCGCCTGCCCCACGGGGAGGGCCTGCCCCTGCCCGCCTACGCTACCGATGGCGCTGCCGGGATGGACGTGGTTGCGGCGGAGGATCTGGACCTAGCTCCGGGCGCGCGCCATGCCGTGGCCACGGGGCTTTCCATCGCGATTCCAGCGGGTTACGAAATTCAGGTGCGGCCCCGTTCAGGGCTCGCGCTCAAGCACGGCGTCACCGTTCCCAACACGCCGGGCACCATCGACAGCGATTATCGCGGCGAATTGAAAGTCATCATGATCAACCTCGGCCACGAGAGCTTCTCGATCCGCCGGGGAGACCGCGTGGCCCAGCTTGTCCTCGCACCGGTCACGCGCGGGACTTGGCTGGAAGTCGAAGAACTCGACGCCACCGCGCGCGGTGAAGGCGGGTTCGGATCGACCGGCGGACTCGCCGCGTTGAAAGGGTAAACCCACCCCCAACCCCTCCCGCTTGCGGGAGGGGAGCGAGACTTGCGCTTGCGCAGCAAGCGTTAGTCGCAGCGGGGTGGGCCTGCGACGTCTCGCTTCAAGCAAAAGGGGCCCTGCATCGCTGCAAGCCCACTCTCTGTGCGCTTAGGTGCTGCTAGGTGCATCTAGGTGCACTTCAGGATCAGTCGATCTTCTTCACCGTCTTCTTTTCGGGAGCGATTGAAATCCTTACGGTTTCCCCGTTGTTCCCGGGGAAATCGGTGAACATCGCTTCGACAAGGTTGGGCACCACATAGGACAGGCGGTTGGACTGCGATGCGGCTTCAGCCTTGCCTTCGAACAGGCGCTGTCCATCGGCGCGGCGATCGATCTTCAGGTCGATGCCAGAGGTGTAGACGGTGACGACATCAACACCGCCGCCCCAGCCGCCACCGCCGAAGAAGAACGGATCGTTCCAACCCCAGCCCCAGCCGCCAAAGCCGCGACGGCCCCAGCCACCGCGTCCCCAACCGGGACCCCAGCCACCCCAAGCACCCCAACCGCCCCAGAACGGGTCGTTGAAGCCGGTGTTGCGAACGCGGTCACGTCCGCCATCGATGCCGTAATCGAACTTGACGATCAGATCGGCGACATCGGCATTGGCTGGGCGATAACCCAGCTTTTCCATCTGCTTGCCCACAACCGAGGCATATTGCGCGAATTCGAGCCCGCCCGCATCGCGCGGATCATCGGCCACAACCGCAAAGGTTTGGCCGGTGGGCGCGGGAAGCTGCGCCTGAAAGCGCTTCACATCGGCCTTGAACGGCGTGGTGCAGCCGGCCAGCGTGACCATCATGAGCGAGACTGCCGATAGCCCGAGCAATCTGCGCCCTGCCAGAGAACGGCGGGCGGGCGAACGTGGATTGTTTTGCATTACGGATTCCATCCTGCGACTCCTATCGTGCGGTCCGCCGCCCCATGGTTCGCTGCGGACCCCTTGGTCTGCCAACGAACATGCCGGACGCAACTGTGCTTAGCATGCCGTCTTTCTGGACAGGAAGTGCTGAATGCACGTTGAATGGTGCCTGCACCAAATGTTGCGCGTCCGTAATGTTTTGCAACAAATTCTCCGCAAATCAGCCCCTTACAAGGCCGAGCGCCTGATATGTGCGGGCCAGAGTGGGCGCGGCCAGATCGCGCGCCTTCAGCGCACCCTTGGCCAGAATCGCATCCAGCGCCTCACCATCCTCGCGCAATTCGCGATAGCGCGCCGCCATCGGGGACAGGGTTTCGACCAGCAGTTCGCCAAGCGCTGGCTTGAACTGGCCGAAGCCCTTGCCTTCGAACTGCGCCAGCACTTGCGCCGGGGAAGTCCCTGCCATCGCCGCATAAATCCCGACGAGGTTGTTGGCTTCCGGGCGGCCTGCCAGCCCCTCGACCGTGGCGGGCAAAGGTTCGGGATCGGTCTTGGCCTTCTTCACCTTTTGCATGATCGCATCGGCATCATCGGTCAGGTTGATACGGCTCATGTCCGAAGGATCGGACTTGCTCATCTTGGCGCTGCCATCGCGCAGGCTCATGATCCGCGCAGCTTCGGGTGGGATGATCGGATCGGGCAGGGTGAACAGGGCTGCGCCTTCTGCACAGAAATCGTTGTTGAATTTCTGGGCAATATCGCGCGCCAGCTCCAGATGCTGCTTCTGATCCTCACCCACCGGAACGTGGGTGGCCTGATAGAGCAGCACGTCAGCCGCCTGCAGCACCGGGTAGGTGAACAGCGCGACGGACGCGCCTTCGCGGTTCTTGCCGGCCTTGTCCTTCCACTGCGTCATCCGGTTCAGCCAGCCCATGCGCGCGGTGCCATTGAGCAGCCATTGCAGTTCGACATGGGCGGGAACCTGCGCCTGATTGAACAGGATCGACTTGTCGGGATCGATCCCGCAACTGACCAGCGCGGCGACCATTTCGCGCGTGTTCGCTGCCAGCTCGGCCGGATTATGGGGCATCGAAATGGCGTGGAGATCCGCCAGAAAATAGAGGCACTGCGCACCCTTGGCCGACCATTCGTCCTGCATGCGCACCCAATTGCGAATCGCGCCAAGGTAATTGCCAAGGTGCAGATTGCCGGTGGGCTGAATGCCGGAGACGATACGCATTGCAGTGCCTTCAGTTTGCGCGGCGACGCCGCAGGAGGAGCTTGAGGTCGCTCACCCGGAAAGCCCCGGTGACGACAGCGGCGAGGCCATAGACGACGCCCCCGCTGCTGACCAGTGCGGCCATGGCGGCAAGGCGGATGACCCACGTGCCCTGAACATAGGGCATGACCAGTCCCTGCCCTGCCCACAGCACCGCGCCCATCGCCACAGCGGCCAACGCCAGCCGCCAGACCCGGCGCTTCAACCGCGCATCAGCCACGAAATGCCCGCGCTTTGCCAGCGTGATATAGAGCAGCGCGACATTGACCGTGGAAGCCAGCGCCGTGGCCAGCGGTGGGCCCATGTGGCGCAGCGGCACGATCAGCAACAGGTTGCCGACAAGGTTCACCGCCATCGAAATCATCGCAAAGCGCAACGGCGTTTTCGTATCCTGCCGCGCATAGAAACCCGGCGTCAGGACTTTGACCAGAATGTAGCTGGGCAGGCCAATGGAGAAGGCTGCCAGCGCCTGCGCGGTATAGAATGTGTCGGTCGCGTCAAACTTGCCATAGCCGAACAGCGCCGCCGTGATCGGCACACCGCACAGCACCAGTGCCACGGTGGCCGGCAGCGTGAGCAGCAGGGCGAGTTCCATGCCGCGGTTTTGCGTATCCATCGCCGCAGCATCCTCGCCGCCGCCCAACTGGCGCGAGATTGTGGGCAGGAGCACGGTGCCAAGGCCGATGCCGATCAGGCCCAAGGGCAACTGGTTCAGCCGGTCCGCCATATAGATATAGGTGACCGAGCCTGCATCGAGCAGCGATGCGGCAAGGGCCGTGGAGACAACGAGGTTGATCTGCACCGCGCCTGCCCCTGCCGCAGCGGGCAGGATCAGTTTGAGCAAGGCGCGCACTTCGGGCGAGAGGCGTGGGAACCGCAGCTTCAGGCTCACGCCATTGCGGCGGCAGGCCCACATGAGCCATGCCAGTTGCAATGCGCCCGAAACCGAAACGCCAATTGCCTGATTGCGCGCGGTGACCAGCGGATCGTCTGAATGGAAGCCCAGCAGCGCCACGATCAGCGTGACATTCAGCAGAATCGGCGCGGCGGCATTGACCCAGAATTTCTGCAGCGAATTCAAAATGCCGCCCAGCAACGACACCAGGCTGATCAGCATCAGATAGGGGATCGTCCAGCGCGAAAGTTCCACCGCATAGGCAAATTGCGCCTCGCTCACCCCGTTGAACCGGCCCGACAGCACGAGCGTAACCGGCCAGGCGAAGACCTCAAGCAGGACGGTCATCACCAGCAGCACCGGCAGCAACACGGCCAGCGCCGCTTCGGCAAAGTCCAGCCCATCGCGCAGGCCCTTCCCCTCAGGATCGGCCACGCGCTTGTTGAACATCGGGATGAAGGCTGAGGAAAACGCGCCTTCGGCAAAGAGCGCGCGGAACATGTTGGGCAGGCGGAACGCGACGAGAAACGCGTCGGACGCAAAGCCAGCGCCAACATAGCGCGCAAACAGACTGTCGCGCACCAGGCCGAGGATGCGGCTGGCGAGCGTAAGGCTGCCGATGGAGCCGATGGCCTTGACGAGGTTCATGGCGCTTGGCTTGCATCCTTCGACAGGCTCAGGATGAGCGGACCGGGGGTGGAAGCCTTTATGGGGCTCAGGCTAAGCGCACCTTGCGCCCTATTACCAAGCCCGCTCGCCCTGAGCCTGTCGAAGGGCGCTGGCGCTGCGCCTGTCACAAGGCGCAGCGGGTGCTTCGACAAGCTCAGCATGAGCGGGTTCGGGACGGAATCAGGCCTGACCTGCCGGAGTGGCTTCAGCCGTGGCCTGTGCCTGCGCCAGTTGCTGAATGTACAAGCCGTTGAAATCGATCGGTTCGAGCAGCAGCGGCGGATAGCCCAGATCGCGCACGGCATCGGCGATGACGCGGCGGGCAAACGGGAACAGGATGCGCGGGCCTTCGGCGAACAGGAACGGGTGGGCCTGCTCTTCGGGCACATTGCGCATGCCGATGAGGCCGCAATAGGCCAGTTCCACGATGAAAGCGGTGCCCTGCGGGCCCTTCGAGGTGATGTTGATCTTCAGTTCGATTTCGTGAATTTCGGGCTGGATCGCACGTGCCGAAATGTTGAAATCCACCGCCATTTCAGGGACATCGGTCCACTGATAGGATTCCGGCGCATTCGGGTTTTCGACCGAGAGGTCCTTCACATATTGCGAGATCAGGCCGATCGCAGGCGAGGTATCTTCGCCGTTGGGAACGGGACCATCAAGGTTGAGATTCGAGATGATGTTGCCTTCGTCGGCCATGTGAGAGCGCTTTCTGATCGGGTTTTGCTTAAGCGGCGCGCCTAGCACCGTGGCGTTTCCGTCGCAATCCGCCATTGCCATGTGGGTTCATGCCCCTGACGGCGTGCCCGCCACCCTTGTTTGCAGCGTAAAGGCAACAACTCGGCCAGAAATTTGCCCACGTGATCCGCCCAAAGGGCCATGCACACGTTGTTCATTTGTAATCCGTACTTATTTGAGGCAGGTTGGCATGACGCTCATCGTCCAAAGCGGGCGAGCGGGCAGTATCGGGAACTTGCACGTGATTGTTCAGATTGTGATCCTGGCGATGATTGCGGCCTTTTTGGGCTTGCGACTCTACTCCGTCCTCGGCCGCAGGCCCGAGCATGACGAGGAACCGATGCGTCGCCGGATCGAGCAGCCCGATCCTTCTTCGCAAAATCGGCAACCGCCAGTTTCGCGTGGTGCCGAAGGAGGCCAACTGGCCCCGCGTCCGCGTGATCTGGCGCAGCCCGAACCCAATACCTTTGACAACAGCGCAGAAGCGGGCGTGCGCGCGATCATCGCAGCCGACCGCCGGTTTGATCTAGCGCAGTTCCTTGCCGGATCGAAGGCGGCTTATGCGATGGTGCTCGAAGCGTTCTGGCGCGGTGACAAGGAAGAGCTGCGCCAGCTTTGCGATGACGATGTTTACGCCGGGTTCGAAGCGGCCATCGATGCCCGCGTAGCAGCCGGCGAAGCGATTACCGCGCGCGTGATTCGCATCGAAGAAGCGCGCATCGTTGCCGCTTCGATCGAAGCCAAGACCGCGCGCATCACCGTGCGCTTCCTTGCCGACATCGCATCAGTCACCCGCGATGCCGAAGGTCATGTGATTGCAGGCTCGCTGGATGACGCAGTGGAAACGCGTGATCTGTGGACGTTCCGCCGCGATATCACCGCCCGCGATCCTGACTGGCTGCTCGACGAAACCGACGAGGCCTGAGCCTCGACGCAGATCGTGGCGGGCATTTTTTCACAGGGTTACACAAGCAAGAGCGCTGCGGTTATCGCGGCGCTCTTTCTGCTTGGCGGGTGCTTGCGGCTGGTGCCCGAAGCGCAAGGGCCGCGCCCGGTGGTGCCGCCCCGCCCCGGCACGACTGCGCCAACAGCTGCGCTGGCCGGAGTTTCGCGCGGGCCTGTGGTTTCAGGGCTTGGCTTCAAGGGCGAAAATGCCGCCGCGGCCTTGCGCAGTTTTGTGGTGTCGTGTCCGCGGCTGACCAAGCGCAGCGATACCTCGGGTTTGACGCAGCCGTCTGATTGGGCACCGGCCTGCGCGGCTGCCAGCGGGTGGCCGGTGAGCGAGGCGGCGCGGTTCTTTGCCACCTATTTCGAAAGCGCCGAAGTGGCGGGTGGTGAGGCCTTTGCCACCGGATACTTCGAACCGGAAATCGCTGGCGTGCGCGCGCGGCGTCCCGGATATGACGTGCCGGTCTATGCCCTGCCGCCCGATCTGGTGCGGGCACGGCCCGGCGATGCGCAAGTCCTGCCCGATGGCCGCATGCCTTTGGGCCGCTATGACGAAGCAGGCGTGTTCACCGCATACTGGGACCGCGCACAGATTGAGGCGGGCGCGCTGGCGGGCAAGGGGCTGGAAATCGGCTGGGCGGCTGATCCGGTGGAGATGTTCTTCCTGCAAATTCAGGGGTCTGGCCGGTTGCGCGCGCCCGATGGCAGCGTGATCCGCATCGGCTTTGCCGGGCAGAACGGCTATCCCTATACCGGTATCGGCACGCTGATGCGCGAACGCGGGCTGATTGGCGGTGGGCCGGGGCAATATGACGGGTCGCTGCAGGGCATTCAGCGCTATTTGCGGGAAAAGCCTGCCGAAGGCCGCCGCTTGATGCAGCAGAACCGCAGCTTCGTGTTCTTTCGCGAATTGAGCGGGCCGGGGCCTGTGGGGGCGCTGAATGTGCCGGTGACCGGGCAATCGACCGTGGCGGTGGACCCGGCCTTTGTGCCGCTGGGCGCGCCGGTGTGGCTGCAGGTGGACCGCAAGGAAGCCAACGGGCTGTGGGTGGCCCAGGACACCGGCGGGGCGATCAAGGGGGCCAACCGGTTTGACACGTTCTGGGGCGCCGGGGCCGAGGCGCGGCGCATTGCAGGCGGCATGAGCGCGCGCGGGCGGGCGCTGATCCTGCTGCCAAAGGGTGTGCTGGCGCGGCTGGAGCAGCGCTGATGCGTGCGCCGAGGGGCTTGTCTGCGGCAGAGGCGGAACTGTGGCAGAAAGTGGCGGCCACTATCACGCCGATCCATCCGGTGCGGCCCAAGGCGAAAGCCACCGACGTGATCGCCTTGGCTCCGCCAGTGCCTTCACCCCCGCCAAAGCGCATCAAGGGCCGCGTTCCGCCGCCACTGCCCGCACCTGCACCCTCCCCGACTGCGGCCAAGCGCCCACTGGAAGCGCATGGGCTGGATTCAAGCTGGGAGCGCAAGCTGGCGCGCGGGGCGATTGCGCCGGATGTGACGATTGATCTGCACGGCATGGGGCTGGACGCCGCGCATGCCCGGCTCAACGCCAGCATTGCCCAAGCACTGGCGATGGGCGCGCGGGTGATGCTGCTGATCGCGGGCAAGCCGCGCCCGCATGATGCGACAGACGCCCGGGGAAACCAGCGTGGGGTGATCCGGGCGCGGCTGCTCGATTGGCTGGCGCATAGCCCGCATGCCAGCCGCATCGCCGCCGTGCGCCCGGCGCAACCTCGCCATGGCGGCGCGGGCGCGGTTTACATCATCCTGAAGCGGCCGCGCTAGCTCTTGGTCCAGCGGCCGGCGAAGAAGCCGTCGATGCCGCCGTGGCCGGCCAGCATGCCGGGGTCCGAGCGGAAATGGCCTTCGCTGGCGGTCAGGCCTTCGGGCAGTTCGGCATCGCTGATGGGTGAAGGCGTGAGGCCGGTGAAAGCTGCGGCCTGCGCCTCGCCCTCTTCCCGCTCCAGCGAGCACACCGCGTAGACTAGAGTTCCACCGGGCGCGAGCCATGTGGCGGCACGTTCGAGCATCGCGGACTGAAGCGCGGTGAGATCGGCCATCGCGGCGTGGCGGTGCAGCACATCAGGATGGCGGCGGCAGGTGCCGGTGGCGCTGCAGGGGGCATCGAGCAGGATCGCATCGAACGGCGCGTCTGGCGTCCACGTCAGCACATCGGCCACTACGACATCGGCGGACAGGCCGCTGCGCTCAAGATTTTCGGCCAGCCGTTCATTGCGGCGGGCGGATTTGTCGAGCGCGGTGACGGTCCACCCGGCGGCGGCGAGTTGCAGCGTCTTGCCTCCCGGCGCGGCGCACAGATCAAGGGCGCGACGGCCCTTTCCTTCACCCAGCAAGCGCGCAGGCACGCTGGCGGCAAGGTCCTGCACCCACCATGCGCCCTCGGCAAAGCCATCAAGCGCCTCGATAGCGCCAGCGCGGGCAAGGCGGATGTGGCCGTGGGCCAACGAGTGGCCACCCAGCCGCTCTGCCCACAGCGCGGTTTGCGACGCATCGCGCAAGGTGAGATCGAGCGGGGGCGGGACGGCAAGGCCTGCGCTGATCGCTTCGACCCGGTCGGACCACGAGGCTTGCCAGCGGATGGCGGCAGCGGGGGGCAGCGTGGGGGCCGCGGGCAGCTTGGCCGCGCCCTTGGTCACCGCCGAGAACACGCCGTGGGCCAATCGGCGCGGGCCTCCGGTCAGCAGCGGCAGGCCGGTGGCGACGACGGCGTGGCCGGGCAGGTTCAGCCGCAGGGCCTGGGCCAGCATGATGCGCAGCACGGCGCGGGCCTTGGCGTCTTCGGGCAAGGGCTGCGCGGTTGCGGCATCGATCAGCGCATCAAGATCGGCCATCCAGCGCAGCGCTTCGTGCGCGATGGCAAGGGCCAATGCGCGGTCATCGCCGCGTTCGATCCCTCGCAGGATGGGGGGCGCGGCCTGATCGAGCGGGTCGCCCCGGCGGAGCACCGCATCGAGCAGACGCAACGCAGCGCGGCGGGCGGGTACGCCGGGGATTTCATCGTCGGGAGCAGAAGATCGAGCCATGGCAGCGGCCTATCGGCGCTTGTGCCCCAATATGCAATTGCAACCGCGCGACGCAGCGCCCATTTGCTTATCCATGGACAAGCCCACACCCCGCGCGACCAAGCGACCAGAGACCTTCGCCCGGCCCGAGCACTGGACCAACGACCCGGCACCTGCACCCAAGGCCATTGAGCGCGGCGACGATCCCGACGGCATCGATCCCACCCGGTTTGGCGATTGGGAGAAGAACGGGATCGCGATAGACTTTTAGGACCTATTCCGGCTCTGGCTCGTCATTCCCGCGAAGGCGGGAATCCAGCGGAGAAAACGCCTGTTATGGGGCTGGATTCCCGCCTTCGCGGGAATGACGAACTTTGAAACTGAGGAACTTTGAAACCTTAGCCCTCGATCACGCGCGCCTGCGGGTGATGCTTGTCGAGATGCTTGCGCAGGATCTTCAGGTTGCGTGTGTTCGAGCGGAAGAACAGGTCGAAGGCATCGCCGACCAGCGGGACCGCGCCGATGGCCGTATCGAACGCGACGTTTGCGCCCATGCGCCACAGCTTCCACTTGGGCAGGCCAAGGTTGCGCGCTTCCCACACCACATAGGCGCCCATGGCCGCGGTCAGCACATCGCCCAGCACCGGCACCAGCCCCGCAATCGCATCAAGCCCGACATCGCGGCGCAGGATCGGGATCGTAAAGCTGCGTTCGAGCAGACGCTCCATCATCTCGATCCGCTGGCGCACTGATGCAGCATCGGTGCCAAGGCCGGGGATTTCGGCCCTGAGAGGTTGAGGGCGGGCAAGGCGCGGCTGGGGGTCGTTCATCGCTCTTATCTGGGGAGCCATGCCAGCGGCGGCAAGGGATGCCAGCCCCACGGGTTCTGCGCAAAGCCGGTGGTGCCAGAGCGCAGCATCGACCAGCGCAGCGGGCGGGCGATGGGAATAAAGCCATTGGCAGCGGTAATCTCGGCCTCAGCCTCGGCCAGCAAGGCCGCGCGGACGGCAGGATCAAGCGCGCGGCGCGCTTCGGCCACGCGCTCATCGCCCACCGGGCTGCACACGGCCTTTTGCACCGTGCACGAAAGCTGGTTGAGGAACCACGTGGCGCGGCCATAGCGCGCGGCCACGTCGATAAGCCGCAGATCACCCCGGTCCTGTTCCGGCACGCGGCGCACGGCAATGCCGATCCGCGCAAAATCCCGGCGCAAGGCATCGAAAACCAGCGATGATCCCACGCCATCGGGCATGGATACGTTCAGCGTGGGCAAGGTCCGCCCAGCGCCCTTCCAAGCTACCACGCGCGAGGCGGCCTGCGCCTGCCGGTCTTCGAGGCTCATCCCCTGCCAGCGTTCACCGATCGTACCCAGATCATCTTCGGCATCGGGCGAGACGATCCGCGTGGTCGGCTGCCAGCCACCAATGTTGAAGCTGCCCAGCAAGGCATCGCGATCAATCGCCATGGCCAGCGCCTCGCGATTGGCGGCATCGCCAAGGAAGCCCTCGGTGCGGGTAATCAGCAGCCCGAACAGCCCGGTAACCGGATCCAGCTGCACATTGCCGCGCGTCAACCCGATGCGCCCGGCCAAGGGCACCGTATCGATCTTTCCGCCCAGCAGCACATCGACATCACCGGCATCGAACATCTCCACGGCCTTGGCGGGCGTGGCAAAGTTGACGGACAGCGGACGCGCGCGCCGGGCAAAATCGGCTTGTTCAGGCAAGCCGCGCTGCGCCGGGGGAATCAGGCTGAAAATGCGGGCACCATCTTCGGCCGGAGCAATCTTCATCGGTCCGGTTCCTGCCTGTTTGCCTTTGGCCGATTGCCATGGCAGCGCCAGTTCGGGCTGGGCGAGCAGGATCAACAGTTCGGGCACCGGGGCAACAAGATCGATCTCTATCACCCGGTCTGCCATCACGCGCACTTCATCGATGGCCGCCAGATCAAGGCCAAGCGCGGTGCCTTTCAGCCCGGCGATAGCTTTGCGCAGCAGGGCCGCAGCGGCATCTGCGCCGATTCGCTTGCCATCGGGCCAGGTTCCATCGCGCAGGCGGAAGATATAGCTTTGACCATTGTCGGTCACGATCCAGCGGTCGGCCAGCGCCGGGACGACGCGCCCGGCTTCATCAAAGCCGACCAGCCCTTCGTGCGTGGCCGCGCGGGTCAATTGGGCCGGGGCCGACAGACGGAACCCACGCTCCTTCAGCGCGGCGGCATCGCCGATCACGGCCACACCCAGCGTCCCGTCGCCGCCCTTCCCGCAGGAGGACAGCAGCAATGCGAACAAGGGGATTGAGGCACGCCAGCCAGCCATCAGACCAAGCCTAGGGCAGCGGAACGCAGGCGTCTAGAAGTGAGCGGTGCCTGAGGCGGATTTGGCAGGAAAAGTCAGATCTTGCGGCTCAGATCTTGCGCCTCAGATCTTGCGCCTCAGATCTTGCGGAGAGGCCCGACCGGAACAGAGCGGACCGCCGGCTTGACAAAGCGGGGGGTGGATTCGCCCACGCCAACCGGCGCACGTGCCAGCTTCGGATCGATTTCCTTGTGAAAGGCGATGCCGAAACGGTTGTCCTGAATCCAGGCCACCACGCCTTCAATCCAGCCGATATTGCGCAAGTTGATTTCGATCTGCGTACCGCGCAGCACTTTGACCGTGCCTTCGGCCATCATCCCGCCAGCAGACAGGTTGCGCACTTTCACCCGGTGTTCCGCATCAGAACCGGGCATGCGCACCTCTGCCATGAGGAACAGGCTGTCACGCCCGATATGCCGATGGTCGATCTCAGTCACCAGAGGTTCCGCCAATCCCATGAATGCACTACCCGCAAGGCAAAACCTGCCCCTACGACGGGTTATCGCACCAATTCCTCCCCGTTGCGTAAACGGGCAGGGTTAATCTGGCGTTACCCCCGGCACCTGTTAACCGCCTTTCAGGCGCGCCTGAACCGGCTTTTCGGCACTGCACAAATCACATGTCGCGAGAAATTTTCTCTCTGCGTTCATGGGCTTCCTGCGCTTCGACGGTCATCGTGGCGATGGGCCGCGCGATCAGGCGGCCAAGGCCGATCGGCTCTCCGGTCACTTCACAGTAACCATATTCGCCTTCATCGATTCGGCGCATTGCAGAATCAATCTTGGCGATCAGTTTGCGCTGGCGATCACGGGTGCGCAGTTCGATGCCCCAATCGGTTTCGCTGGATGCGCGATCGTTAAGATCGGGTTCGCGAATCGGGCCATCCTGGAGCGCCGAAAGCGTTCCGGCAGCGGCGGACAGGATCGACCGCTTCCATTCGAGCAGCAGGCGGCGAAAATAATCCTGCTGCGCTTCATTCATATAGGGTTCGTCATCGCTTGGCACATAGTCGCCCGGAAGAGCGCGTCGTGCCTTGGCAAGAACGTCAATCTCGTCACTCAAAACCCCAGCCATACGGCCCTCCGCAAAACAAGCTATCCGCCCCTCCCGGCCTGCATTCATCCCACCGGATTCCGCCGGTCAGCGCGCAGACTCTTGTGCTGGCGCGCCTATAGGATTGGCCCGTGAACCGCACAAGCGATTAGGCGCATATCGCGCATTAAGGCGGGGTGAAGCGTGCACGGTCATCTGCGTTATCGAGCACCTGTCTTGGCAGGAAACACATCTGCTTTGCCGTTAACCATTTATTGACCAAGAATTGTGACTTTCACCCCTGTCGGAGGCTCCCCCGCAAAGGGCTTGGGGAATGGCTTCCTGAAGGGGGTTTGGGGTTATGACGCAAGCATGGATCAAGCTGGTGGCCGACGAGTGCGCGCCAGCCGTTATTGCCGAATCACATGAAGCAGCCGACCTGCTGGTCGCCACGTGCCTTGCCGCCGCCGCCAACGGCGATGCCAACGCACTGTTCGATCTGGGCGTTGCTTATTCCACCGGCAGCCACGGCGTGGAGTGCGACATGATCGAAGCGCACAAGTGGTTCAACCTTGCCGCCGTGGGCGGGCACGAGGAAGCCGCACACTGCCGCGCCGATGTGGCCGATGAAATGACCGCACGCGAGATTGCCGAAGCCCAGCGCCGGGCGCGTGAATGGCTGCGCAGTGGCCGGGCGGCTGCTTGAAGTTTATGGCAATTTTTGCCATATAAGCGGCTGGAGGATCCAGCCGATGGCCACGATGAATGTTTCGCTGCCCGATCCGATGCGGGACTATGTTCAGCAGCGCATCGACAGCGGCCAATACGCCAGCGTCAGCGACTATGTGCGCGACCTGATCCGCCGCGATCAAAGCGCGATCATCGATGAAGAACGCTGGCTGAAGGAACTCGACGCATCGATTGACGAAAGCCTTCAGGAGATGAAGGCGGGTGGCGGTCATGATTTAGGCGATGCCTGTAACGCGTTGATTGCCGACATCGCACAAGCCACCGGTGCAGCGCGCGCGTGAAAATTGCGCTGTCCTCGCGGGCATTGCGTAATCTTGAAGCGATCCGAACCTTCATCGAAAAAGACAACCCGGCCCGCGCGATCTCGTTCATCGAAGAACTGCGCAACATCGCCAAGCGCCTCGCCGATATGCCCCGCGCCTTTCCGCTGGTCCCCCGCTACGAACAGCATGGCATCCGGCGGCGATCATGGAAGGGGTATGGGATTCTCTATTCGGTAGAGCCGGATAGGGTTTTCATTCACCGGATTATCGGGCCGGGGCAGGATCATGATTCGGCTTTGGGGCTGAATTGAGGGGGCGCGTCGCGTGATGTTCACTGGCCACCGATAGCTTGTGTGGAATTGATGCGTATTTCTTCGGCTGTAATGACACCTTGGGCGCCGAAAGCTGCCGTTCAGGACACGACCCCAATGCCGCCATTCGCAAAAGACCCTTGCGAATGGCGGCATACCGTGTGCGGCGTCTCATTCGTGGGTGAATGCAGTGGCTGATTGTTCCTCCCGCTTCAGCCCATTCCGGCTTGCGCGAAGGCGGCGGACAAGGTCCATCCGTAGCCCCAGCACGGCCATGAAGCCGATCAGGGCAATGGCAAATGCCCCGACCAGCACGTTCTGCGCAAGCCTTCCAACCGGGAACAGGAAGTTCCACTTGTGAATGAAGCTAAACACCAGCCTTTCGGGCTTTTCGTGGTCGGCCACACGGTCAACCAGCACGCCCGTGCCGGTATCGACAAACAGGCTGGCCTTCACCGGTTCGGCATAGTCCACCCGCCAGACCGGAAGACGCTTGTTGCGGAAGTCGTATTCGTGGCTGAAGCGGGTGACCAGTTCCACTCCCGTCACCGCGCTGTCGGGCGCACCGGTGAAGCGGCGGGCGATCGCGCGGGCGAGGTCTTTGTCCCCTGACGCCTCCACCGCACCTGTCGCGGCATCGAGGTAGATTGCCGGGCCATCAGGCTTGATACCGGCGAAGCGTGCCTCGCGGATTTCGGCGTCGGTCGAAGGGGTCTTCGCCTGCGCCGCCATCATTGCGGCGTGATCGTGGCCCGCCATGCCATGATCCGCCGCTGCCTTGGCGGGGCCGTGATCATGCTCCCCTCCGCCCATCGGGGCTTTCGGTGCAAGGCCGATGCGGTAGAGCGGCTGCCCCTCGCCCCCCTCGACCAGCGCGACCGAGGCAATATCGCGCCCTTTGGCGATCAGCGCCCAGTCGGCCTCGACCGGCCACTTGCCGCTCGCGACATTGACGGGGCGGCCCATCTTGAGCTGGCTCACCGGCGGCACCAGCGCCGACTGGATCAGGTGATAGATCCCCGAGGCCGAGAACATGACCAGCGGCAGCGCCAGCGCATAGCCCGCCATCCGATGCCACCCCCGCGCTCCCGGCAGCCGCTTCTTGCGCCGCACCGTCACGAGCATCGCCGCGCCGGTCAGGCCGAGCGCCAGCAGGCTCCCGACCATCAGGGCGATCACCACGACACGCAGCCAGTCCATCCCCGGCGGCACCCATTCCCAGGTGTGCAGCGCACGGAACACCGATTGCAGGCGGGTCTTGGTGGTGTTGTTCACCGCCGCAAGGCTCGAGGTTTCGGTGTGGACATAGGCGGTGAGGCCATCCTCGCCTGCGAATTCCAGCTTCCATACCGGCAGCAGGCGGTTGACCCAGGGATAGTCGGCATCGAACTCCGTTTGGAGCTTAGCCGAGCTGATCGCCCGATCGGTCGCGAGGTAGTGGCGGGCGAGGAATTCGGCCTGCGCCCGGTCGCCGCCGGTCACTTCGCTGCCGTCGGCCGGGCGGAAGTAACGGCGCGCGCCGTCTGCTGCCGGGGTGACCTGCCACAGCACCCCGCCGCCGGGGGCGGGGACGGTCTTCACCGCCGCCGCTTCGGCAATGCCTTCTTTCGCAAGGGTTTCGGCAATCGGCCGCGCCCCTTCGAGCGCGACCGACGCAGCAGGCGGCATGAACTGCGCCTGCTGCGGGCCGAACAGCACCATGGCGATATGGGTGAGGCCGCTAAGGCCCCACACCAACAGACTGATCCCGCCGATCAACCCCAGCCACTGGTGCTTGGAGTATGACCAGCGCGCGGTCTTGGTCTTAACGCTCATTGCAGCCTCCCTCAGAACCGCGCGCGCAGGCCGCCGAAGACGGCGCGCCCTTGGCCGGGGGTGTAGATCGCCTCGTTGGTGAGGCGCTGGTTGGCGTTGGTGGTGACGTTGGAGATGAACACCGTGTCGAACAGGTTCTCGACCGAACCGAACAGCTCGATGCCTTCGGTCAGCGTGACCCCGGCGGTGATCTGGACGGTCTCGTAACCGGGAGCCCTTTCGGTGTTGGCATAATCCGCCCACGGACCGTCCGGAATCCAGCGCAGGGTGGTGGAGAGGTAGAACTTGTCGAGCTGATCGAACCGTGCCTCGGCAATCAGCACATGGCGCGGGACGCCGGCGAGCTGGTTGTCGCCATAAACTGCGTCATCATCGAAGGTGAAATCGTTGAACGTGTAGGCCGCGCTCAGCCGCAAGGCTTGTCCGTTCTTCTCCAGTGCCGCCTTGAAGGGTCGCACATCGAGCCCGAATTCGAGGCCCTGATGGATCGTACGGTCCCCGTTGGTGGTCACCGTAATGAGTCCGCGCGCGCCCGGTACGGCGAGGTCGAGAAACTCGTTCTCGAGTTCCGCCCGGTAAAGCGCGATGTCCCACGAAACGATCCCCGCCTGCCCGCGCGTGCCCACCTCGAACACGGTCGCGCGCTGGGGATCCAATGGCGCGAAGGGGAAGGCCCCGCCGCTGGTGAGATCGGCAAGGCTGGGCGCCTCGAAGCTGCGGCTGATATTGCCAAAGAACTGGATGTCCTCGGCCGCATCCACCAGCAGGCCGAGGCGCGGATTGAACTGGTCATATTCGCCTCGGCCCGTCACCGCATTGAGGATCGCGGTGACATCGCGGGTGGCGCGGGCATATTGCCCGCCTGCGATCAGCGTGACGGCGTCGGTCAGCCCGAGATCGGCCTGGCCATAGACGGTGAGCGTGTCCGAGTCCTGATCCGACTGAGTTCTGAGCGCCCCGCGCACGCCCGACTCATTCGCGAAGGTCTTGGCGTCATTGCTGGAGAAGGCATAGATCGCCCCAACCTGCCAGCGGCTCTGATCGGTGAGGAAGGGGAGGCTGCCGGACAGGCGGGTCGATACGCCGACCTCGTCCTCGCCCTGCACGATGATCCCGGCAAAGCGGGTGATCGCGTGGTCGAGATTGCGGCGCGCATACCATGCGCCGAATTCAAGATCAGTGCTGCCCAAGTCGAGCACGGTCAGATTCGACACGCGGTAGACGTCAAGATTGCGATCCCAGTCGTCGGCGACGGGGCCGGGGTCGAGCACGGTAACCGGCCCGCCGGGGAAGAACGGTCCGACCGTCACAGGCCGCCCTGCCGCGCGCGGATTGGCGAGCGCGTCGGCAAGGCGCAAGCTGCCTGCCAGCTCGAAATTGTCCGACAGCGCGGTGACATAGAACCGCGTCTCGATATTGTCCGACACCCGCCAGCCGAGGTTGCCGTGGCCATAAAGGCTGCGCACCTCGCTGTGTTCGCGATAGCCGTCGCTGGTGAGGCCAGTAATTCCGCCCCAATAGTCAATATCCCCGCTCTTGCCCGACAGCGAGGCATTGCCGCGGAAGGTGGAGAAGCTGCCACCCTCGGCGCGCAGGGCGATGGGCGCGCGAGCAGTGCGGCCGGTCGGGCTTACGATATTGACCGCCCCGCCGAGCGATGCCGCCCCGTAGCGCAAGCCGTTGGCGCCCTTGAACACCTCCATGTAGCGGATGGTGAGCGGGTCTACCTCCTGAAACTCGGTCGCCCCCGATGCGCGGCTGATCGGCACCCCGTCGCGCAGCACGGTGAGGCCGCGGCGCTCGAAGCTCGAATTGAGGCCCGAGCCTCGGATCGAGATGCGGCTTTCGCGCTGGGCGCTGGTATCGGCGAAGACGCCGGGGGTCAGTTCCAGCACATCGCCGATCGACTGGGCGAAGATGTCGGCAAAGCCTTCGTCCTCCACCAGGCCGGTTGCCCCGGGGACGCGTTCCAGCTCCTTGCGGGCGGCTTCAGGCGTAGGCGCCGTGGGGTTGCCCTGAAGGCTGGCGGTGACGATGATCTCGTCCTGCCGCTGGCCGATGCCCTGGGCCTGAAGCGGGGCGTTGAAAGCGCCAGTCGTTGCGGCAAGCATGGTTGCGCCCATGAGAGCGCGCTTCACAGTGTTGATTTGCATGATGTATCCCAATTTCCGTCGGCGCGCGCCTGTGATGCGGCGGAGCGCCATCGACCCTGCCTTGGCGGGTCAGTGAGCGAAGCGGCTTTACGCGCCGGGGTCAGACACCCCTGCGCAAAGCCTGACGATCAGACGGAAAGGGAGGGCGGCCCACGCAGTGGCGGGCGGAGGAAGGCAAGGTCACGAGCAGGCGGCCCCCGGAGCGGCGCAAGCCCGACCAGCAGGATGAACGCCAGTGCAGCGGCCAGCAAAAGTTGATCGGCCCCGCCGAGCGCCGCATGGCCAAGCCCGGAAAAGGCGCAAGGCTGAGACTTGTCTGCCGCCTCGGAATGGTCGCCGCCCTTTTCATTCTTGTCCGGAATAGCAATCCGCATCTGCTTCGGCGTGCCGCTGGCATCGGCGCAGATCGTCACCGTCAGAAAGCGCTCGCCATTGGACGAGATCATGTAGCCTGCTGGCACCAGCGCCTTTACCGCCAGGGCAAGCACCACGAGCACTAGCGTGAGCCGGGCATATCTATGGCTAAGGGCGCGAAGGCTGGACATTGCGGACGCGCCTCTAGCGCAGAGAAATCGCCAAGTCATCTTGTATCATTGGCGCTCCCTGATCCGGAAGATGGGGGGGAAAGCCGCTATTCGCCTTCCCACCCACTTTCCGCCGTCCCAGTTCGCCCCACCCTCTCCCAAAACCTGCCGTCACCCCGGGCTTGACCCGGGGTCCCGCTGCCTTTTGCGCGACGGTGCGGTTTGATCGGGTGGTGCATGAAAAAGCGGGACCCCGGGTCAAGCCCGGGGTGACGAGGATAGTGGGGTGGTAGCGAAAATTCACCCCCTCACCCCTTCTTGAACGGCGTCCGCGTGCCCAGCACCAGTTGGTCCTGAGCCACCCCTGCCCGTTCGCGTTCCAGAAAATCGGCCACGGCGCGACGGAAGTTCGGGTCGGCGATGTAGTGGGCCGAAAGGGTCTGGACGGGTTCGTAGCCGCGCGCCAGTTTGTGGCCGCCCTGCGCGCCTGCCTCAACGCGCGCGAGGCCCAGTGCGATGGCGGCGTCTATTGCCTGATAATAGCACAGTTCGAAGTGGAGGAAGGGCTTCTCCACCAGTGCGCCCCAGTAGCGGCCATAGAGCGCGTCTTTGCCGATGAAGTTGATCGCGCCTGCCACCGGTTGATCATCGAGAAACGCCAGCACCAGCAGCACCTTGTCGGCCATGCGTTCACCGATCAGGTCAAACGCGGCGCGCGTCAGGTAGGGGCGGCCCCATTTGCGCAGGCCGGTGTCCTGATAGAACAGCCAGAAGGCGTCCCAGTGTTCGGGGCGGATTTGATCGCCGGTCAACTGGCGGATTTCCACGCCGTCCTGCGCCTTGGCGCGCTCCTTGCGCAGGTTCTTGCGCTTGTCGGAGGACAACTGCCCAAGGAAATCGGCGAAGCTGGCGTAGCCGCGATTGGTCCAGTGGAACTGGATATCGCTGCGCGGGAGCCAGCCAGCGGCTTCGAACAGCGGCATCTGTTCGGGCGTGATGAAAGTCGCGTGGGCGGACGATAAGCCATTGGTATCGCACAGTTGCTCTGCCGCGCGCAGCAAGGGCGTCGCAAGGTCAGGACGGCCTCCCAGCAGCAGGCGCGGGCCGGTGGCGGGGGTGAAGGGCGCGGCGATTTGCAGCTTGGGGTAATAGTCCCCGCCCGCGCGGTGCCATGCGTCCGCCCAGGAATGGTCGAACACGTATTCGCCCTGGCTGTGGCTTTTCAGATAGGCGGGAAGCGCGGCGGCAGGACGCCCATCTTCGCCTTCGATCACGATGGGCAGCGGTGACCAGCCGGAGCGGCCACCGACTGAGCCGGAGTCTTCCAGCAGCTTCAGGAAAGCGTGGGAAACGAAAGGGTTGCCATCACCGGCCAGCCGGTCCCAATCTTCAGGAGCGATCTCCGAGACCGATTTGTGGATGCGCGCGGTGTAAGTCACGCAGGGGTCATGCCCCGATGCCCGGGCCTTCGGCAATAGGTCCATCGGCACAGTCTGCAGCGCGCGCGGCGTGATCGGGCGAGCGGACGGTCCATGTCAGCACCGGGAACCCGCGCCAGCGCTGCGTGGCAACGAACTTGCTGGGCAGATCGCGCACGTCCCATGCGAGGAACAGCGGGCGGGCCTGCCAGAAGGCCATGTGCAGTTTGAGCGTGGCAGGCAGCGTGCGGCTGCCGTTCTCCGTCACCACAAGCCCGTGGACGATATGCGGCGAATGGCGCGCGAACCAGCGGCTGACGCGCGGGTCGAAGCTCATCACCGCCACCTGGCCCTGATAGCCCTCCAGCGCGCGGCGCACGGCGAGGCATAGGGGTGCGACGCGGATTTCCGCCTTTGATTTCAGCTCGATCAGGACCGGAACCTGACCCGCCACCTGATCGAGGAACGCGCGCAAGGTGGGGATGCAATCGGTGCTGCCGGTCAGCGGGATCTTGGCCAGATCATCGGCGCGGCGGTCTATCACTGCGCCGGTCTCACCGGTCAGGCGGTCAAGCTCCCAATCGTGGAAGACCACCGCCTGCCCATCGACCGTGCGCTGCACATCGCATTCGATGCCAAGGCCGCGTTCGATGGCAAGCGCGAAAGCCTTGGGCGAATTCTCCGGCACGCCGGACCCATGCAGCCCGCGATGGGCATAGCTGCGCCCCTTCAACCAGCCGACCCGCGCGTCCTTTGGCGCGGGGACGAGGAAGCGGTCAAGCAGGGCGAATGGCAAGGATAGCATCGACTTCCACCGCAGCGCCAAGCGGCAGCACCGGCACGCCCACCGCGCTGCGCGCATGTTTTCCGGCATCGCCAAAAGCGGCCACCATCAGTTCGGACGCGCCGTTGGCGACCTTGGGCTGATCGGTGAAGGTGCCGGTTGAAGAGATGAACGCGCCCAGCTTTACCACGCGCTCCACCCGGTCGAGCGAGCCCAATGCCGCTTTGACCTGCGCGAGGATCATCAGCGCGCAGGCCTGAGCGGCGGCGGTGCCCTGTTCAAGGCTCACGTCCTCACCCAAACGGCCCGTCGCCAGCTGGCCATCAATGAACGGCAACTGGCCCGACACGTGCAGCAATCCGCCTGCCAGCACAGTGGGCACATAGGCGGCCACCGGCGCGGCAGCCGCAGGCAAAGTATGGCCAAGGTCAGCCAGCCGGGCCTCAACGCTATCGCTCACGCATCTTCTCCATGAATCTGTTCAATAATCCAGGGCAGTGCCGCTTCCCAATCGTCAATCCGCGCATGGGCATGGCCCGCCTGATGCGCGCAATCGATGTGCGGGGCAAGCAGCGGTTCGCCGCACAAGTGTAGGCGGATCACGTCCGGCGTCAGTTGTGAAACCGAATCGTGGTGCTGCGGCAGATCGTCGATGAACAGCGCGCGGCTAGGGTTGTACTCATCGAGGATCGCCTTGAGCGCCGGGCCTTTCGGCCCCTGATTGGTGAAGACGCGGGCATTGATGCCGACATCGGCCAGTTGCTTGGCGCGGGTTTCGCGGCGGTGATCGTTGAGGTTGGTCAGGATCACCACATCGGCACCTTCCGCCACTGTGTTGATCCCCGCCACTGCGCCTGCGATGGCCTGCTGGCGATACATTTCGGTATCGAAGAACTTGTTGAGCAGGCTCCATATCTGTTCGGTCGGCACCAGAGAGCCGTCCTTGGCAAAGCGCATCGCCTTGGAAAAATCGGCGCTATCCATCTTGAAGGTGATGCCCTCCTTCTCCCCCAGCCAATCGCGGAAGGGGGCGACCATGTGCAGCAGCACCTCGTCACAATCGCTGACGATCAGGGGGCGGCTCATGACAATTCCTTTCGGGCGGCGATGATCGCCTCGGGCGAGATGTCGAGCGCGAAGGCCGCGTTGACAAGGTCTGCTTCGTGATTGGCGAGAAATTCGAGAACTGCACCCAAAATGGCGGGATCACCCAGCCCGGCGCGCAATTCGTCCGGGCTAAGGCCGGTCAATCCCAGAAAGCGTTCGGCGCGGGGGCCATCGGACAGGACCCAGCCGAGCGCTTGCAGCGCGATGGCGGCGGCATCTGGCGTGGAGGAAGGCTCGCGGATGATTGTCAGGGCCTTTCGCGGGGCATAAGGGGCGTTTAGGTGCTGTCAGGTGCTTCTAGGTGCAGTTCGGGAAACAGGCGTGTCAGTGGCAAAAAGAATTCTGGTTGTCGAGGACAACGACCTCAACCGCAAGCTGTTCTGCGACCTGCTGCGCGCCAAGGGATTCGAGGTGGAGCCGGTGGCCGATGGACGCGTAGCGATCGAACGCACGCGCCTGTTCATGCCACACCTTGTCATCATGGATATCCAGCTGCCCGACATTTCGGGCATGGATCTGATCGAACAGTTGAAGGCGGACGAGGAGCTGAAAGCCATCCCGATCCTCGCCGTCACCGCCTATGCCGGAAAGGGCGACGAAGAGGCGATCCGCGATGCGGGGGCCGAGGGATATCTGGCCAAGCCAGTGTCGATTGCGCCGTTCATGGTGGCGGTGAATGCGCTGGTGTGATGGATTTTCTGTAGGTTGGTTCATGATCGGCGCTGGTCACGAAGCTCATTCGTCATCCTGAACTTGTTTCAGGATCCATCTTGCGGATCAGACTGCCGCGTGATGTGAGAAATGGATCCTGAACCAAGTTCAGGATGACGTTTGGAACAATGGCTTGCGCGGCCATGACACGTTGCCATGAGAGAACGCCACCAAGCTCAAGTGTAACGCACCACATATTCGATGATGAACGAAATGGCGGTCAGGCACAGACCCAGCATGAAGATGCGATAGGCCATCGAAAGATAGCGATATTTCTTGCTCTGCAGGACTTGGCCGTTCTGGTAGATATCGTGGAGCATCGTGCGGAAGATGGCCTCGTCGCTGCGCAGGTCGGTCAGGATCGAATCCGTCCAATCGTCTTCATCCATCTGCGCGAAGAAGCCGAAGAACAGCTTGTTCGGCCTGACCTGATTGACCTTGGCGGTGCGGGTGCCGCCGATCGAGGGCAGCACGGTGAGCATTGCACAAATTGCCGAGATGAAGGCGAAAAATGCCAGAACCGCCAGCGACCACGGCATCGCCCCGTTCTTGGACTGCCCCACCGCAATCGTGAACACCACGAACGTGGCACCCATCAGGATCGATGCTTTTGAATCCGCCATGCGGCTGAGCGACAGATTGGCCTGCTGCGTGGTGCGGATCAGCTGGATGGCGTGGTTGGAAAAGCCTGAGGGCGAAGGCACCGATGGTGTTGCCACGGGGCGGACCACGGGCTTCTCAGGTGCCGGGTCAGGCAACTGGACGACCTGACGTTCGGCCTGCGTTTCATTGACTGGCATGATTCCCCCACACGCGCTTCGTAGCATCTTTGGCGGATAAACCGCATGGCACAAGGGGCGAACGCTTGACAAGCAAGCCCATTGGCCGCTTTTCGGCCTTAATCGTCTGGCAGGGGCGCTTTTGATCGCCCGATGGAGAACACGTAATGGATCGCGCCGCAACCGCCGAAAAGATCGCCGAACTGATCGGCCCCTTCAACAAGAAGGGCATCGAGGTGACCGATGCGATCACTTTTGCAGGCGACCTTGAATGGGACAGCCTGACCGTGATGGACTTTGTGGCGGCAATCGAAGACGAATTCGACATTATCATAAGCATGAACCAGCAGGCCGAGATCGAGAATTACGGTCAGCTGGTCGATGCGGTGACAAAGCTTCAGGGATAAGACAGTTACGGCCGCCCAAACCCGCTGGTCCTGAGCCTGTCGAAACATCCGGCGCTGCCCAAGCGTCCTTCGACAGGCTCAGGACGAGCGCCCTTCGACAGGCTCAGGATGAGCGGATCGGGGTAGATTTCAGGACAAGAGATCGAAGATGACCGACCTTTTTTCAAAGTTCGACCCGCTGATTGAACAGCGCCGTGCATTGCTGGCGGGCGGGGTGGAAGACCCGTTCAATCTGGTGATGGAGCGGGTGCTGAGCCCCACGGTGGCAGTGTGCAACGGGCGCGAGACGATCCTGCTGGGCACCTACAACTACATGGGCATGACCTTTGATCCGGACGTGATCGCGGCGGGCAAGCAGGCGCTTGACGATTACGGATCGGGCACGACCGGCAGCCGCGTGCTGAACGGCACTTATGCCGGGCACCGCGCCTGCGAACAGGCGCTCAAGGAGTTCTATGGGATGGACCATGCGATGGTCTTTTCCACCGGCTATCAGGCCAATCTTGGCATCATCAGCACGATGGCAGGCAAGGGCGATTACATCATCCTCGACATCGACAGCCACGCCTCCATCTGGGACGGCTGCAAGATGGGCGATGCCGAGGTGGTGCCGTTCAAGCACAACGACATCGTGGCGATGGAAAAGCGCCTTAAGCGCGTGCCCGAAGGCGCGGGCAAGCTGGTGATCCTGGAAGGCGTCTATTCGATGCTGGGCGATATTGCCCCGCTGAAGGAGATGATCCGCGTGGCCAAGGAACATGGCGCGATGGTGCTGGTGGACGAGGCGCATTCGATGGGCTTCATCGGCCCCAACGGGCGCGGCGTGGCTGAAGATCAGGGCTGCCTTGATCAGGTGGACTTCGTGATCGGCACGTTCTCGAAGTCGGTCGGCACGGTGGGCGGCTTTTGTGTTTCGAACCACCCGAAGTTTGAAATCCTGCGGCTGGTATGCCGCCCTTATGTGTTCACAGCTTCCCTGCCGCCCAGCGTGATGCACACCGCCACCACCAGCATCCGCAAGCTGATGCACGGCGAGGCCAAGCGCGCGCATTTGTGGGAAAATTCGCGCACCCTGCATCAGGGCTTGCGCGACAAGGGCTTTTCGCTGGGCACGCCCGAAGCGCAGAGCGCGATCATTGCGGTGATCATGCCCGATCTGGAGCGCGGCGCAGCGATGTGGGAAGCGCTCCTGCACGAAGGCCTTTACGTGAATCTGGCCCGCCCACCGGCAACGCCTGCGGGGATGACGCTGCTGCGCTGTTCGCTGTGCGCAGAGCACACCGCCGATCAGGTGCAGACGATCATCGGCATGTTCGAGCGCGCCGGAAAGGCCGTGGGGATCATCTGATGCGGCAGGTATTGGCGGCTGTTCTGGCGCTGCTGGCGAGCCCGGCGATGGCGCAGAATGGCCCGCCTGCGGTGGTGACGCCGCCTGACGAAGGCATGATGGACAAGCCCTGCCTCGCCGACCAGCGCGGGCTGAACTTTGCCCATCCGTATGTGCGGCAGTATGACTGGGCGTGGCAGTGCCGCTTTGCCGAAGCCGACAAGCAATTGGCGCAAGCGCCACGCGTGGTGTTCATCGGCGATTCGATTACCGAACGCTGGGTGGGCCTTGCGCCATCGCTGTTCGTCAGCGGCGCGGTGGGGCGCGGGATCAGCGGGCAGACCAGCCCGCAGATTCTGGTGCGCTTCTATCAGGACGTGGTGCGGCTGCGACCCAAGGTGGTGCACATCATGATCGGCACCAACGATATCGCAGGCAATAGCGGCCCCAGCAGCGCCGAAATGTATACCAACCATATCGCTGCGATGGTCGATATCGCGCGGGCCAATGGCATTGCCGTGGTGATCGGCAGCATTCTGCCAGCCGCCAAGTTTCCATGGAAGCCGCAACTGGCCCCGGCAAAGCAAGTGGTGATGCTGAACGCCTGGCTAAAGGACTTTGCCAAGCTGCGCGGCGCGGTGTTTGCTGATTATCACGCAGCACTGGTCAATGCCGAGGGTGGGATGAATCCGGATGTTGCGCCTGATGGCATTCACCCGAACGCGAAGGGCTATACCGTGATGGAGCCGATTGCACGCGCAGCAATTGCCGAGGCGGAGAAGGCGTCGGTGAAGCGCTAAACGTTGCCCCTCCACCACCCGCTACGCGGGCGGTCCCCCTCCCCGATTGTCCTTCGGAAAATGAAAGACGATTTTGCGTTCAGAGGCTGATTTCGCGCCATTCGCCCGGCGCAAGGCCTTCGAGCGACCAATCGCCGATTTGCCAGCGGACGAGGCGCAAGGTGGGGTGGCCCACGGCGGCGGTCATGCGGCGGACCTGGCGGTTGCGGCCTTCGCGGATGGTGAGGCGCACCCACGTGTCCGGAATGGATTTGCGCACGCGGATCGGCGGATCGCGCGGCCACAGGGCGGGGTCTTCGATCAGGTCGGCCTCGGCGGGAAGCGTGAGGCCGTCTTTGAGGCGGACGCCTTTGCGCAGGGCGTTCAGGGCAGCGTCATCGGGCGCGCCTTCGACTTGGGCGAGGTAGGTTTTGGGCAGTTTGAAGCGCGGGTCTGCGATGCGGGCCTGGAGGCGGCCATCGTCGGTCAGGAGGAGCAGGCCTTCGCTGTCGTGATCGAGACGGCCTGCGGGGTATACGCCGGGGTAGTCTATGAAATCTGCCAGCGTGGGGCGCGGCGGGCCGGTGCGTTCATCGGTGAACTGGCACAGGACGCCGAAGGGTTTGTTGAATGCGATAAGGGCCATGGCGCTGCATAGGCGGCCAGATGTGGTGCGGCAATCGCGCCGGAAGAGGCTTTACAGCGGGCGGGGCTTGCTGGAGGCCCTAGCCATGTTTCGATACAGAGACGACAAGTCTCGTTCAGGTTGCCCGGTGCATAGCGCGGGCTCGGGTCTTACTGACATCAGGGAGAATAAGGCATGCGTTTGGTTCAGGCAGCAATTGCGCCACTGCTGGCATTGGCCATGACGCAACCGGTTCTGGCACAGACCGCCCCTGCCTTGCCTGCAGGCGCTCCTGCAGCGGCGGGCGCGCGACCAGCAGGGCCGCCGATGCAGCCGCAGGGTTGGACGATGACGGTGGGCGTGGCCCCAGTGTTCGGGATGGCGTGGCAGGGATCAAAAGACACCGCGCTTTCGATTTTTCCCGATTTGCGCATCAATTACAAAGACACGCTGTTCCTCTCCGTGCCCGACGGGCTGGGCTGGAACGCAGTGAATGCCGATGGCTGGAAGGCCGGGCCGCTGGTGAAGCTGCGCTTTGGCCGCAATGAGAGCAACGGCGGATCGCCCTTTCAGCTGGCAGGCGGCAGTGATGCTTTGATCGGCATGGGCGATATTGGCGTGGCGGGCGAAGCGGGCGGCTTTGTGGAAAAGCGCTATGGCACCAAGCAGCAGTGGCGCGCGCGGGCCGAGGTGCGGCAAGGCTTTGGTGCGCACGACGGCGTGGTTGGTGATGTTCAGGCCACGTATTCCGGGCGCACGGGCAAAGTGCTCTATTCGGTGGGACCGCGCGCGACGTTTGCCACAGCGGATTATATGCAGACCTATTTCGGGGTGGACGCAGGACAGGCTGTGCGGACTGGCCTTGCCGTTTCGCGGCCTGATGGCGGGCTCGTGTCCTATGGCATTGGCGGCAACGTGATTCGCCCGCTCGACCGGCGGCGCGTGGTGACGCTGTTTGCGGGCGTGGACCGGCTGGGCGGGGAGCCCGCCGGATCATCGCTGATCCGCGAGCGCGGGCAACGCACGCAGTTTACGGTTGGACTGGGATACGGCTTCCGCTTCGGGCTTTAAGCTGGGTTAAGCGGCGCGGCCAATTCACACTTGGCCTTGGTTTCCGCCGATTCGCCGCCGCCGAGCATGGTGACGGCGAGGAAGCCGCCGACCACGAGCAGCACGAAGCCGATGGTGACAAGGCCCAGGTATTTGTCGATGAAGCGCTTGATCGGGGCCCCGAACAGACGGAACAGCACGCCTACGATCATGAAGCTGATCGAGCGGCTGACCACGCTGGCCAGAATGAAAGGGACCAGCGGCATCTGGATGAAGCCTGCGGTGATCGTCAGCAGTTTGAACGGGATGGGCGTGGCGCCCTTGAGCATGATGATCTCTGCCCCGTATTCGCGCAAGTAGCACGCGGCCTTGGGGAAGCTTTCGGCAAGGCCCAATGCGGCGAGCAATTGCGTGCCGACGGTATCGTAGAGGCCATAGCCGATAGCATAGCCGAGCATGCCGCCCATGACCGAGGCGATCGTGGCGATGGCGGCGAAACGGACAGCCTTTTTGGGTTCGGCCAGGCACATCAGGCCGAGCAGCGGGTGCGGCGGGATCGGGAAGAAGCTCGCTTCCAGGAACGCGAACAGCGCCAGCCACCATTCGGCGTGGGGGTGCGCGGCCTTGGCCATGGTCCATTCGTAGAGGCGGCGGAGCATCGGGCACCCGTTCGTTGTTGCACTGCGGTATGGCGTGGCATTTAGGGGAGTGGCGCGACTTCTGCCAGCGGAATTGCCGCGAACCTATTTGGCACTTTCTGGTTGACATCGTCACGCTCATTCGGTACATAACAGGAACATCGCGAAAGACCGAGTCGCTCCGGGGATACGGAGGACGGGCTGCGAAGTGCCTTTTGACCAGTTCACCCAAAATCAAGGATGGGCACGCATGGCCGGATCGACTCCGTCCAAGTCTGGCGCAAGCCGGACGCGGATTTCTGCTGCGCACAGGACATCGGATAAACCGAACAACCGCCATTGGCGGACGCATTTTCTGGCTGCGCTGGCCGAGACATCAAATGTGACCGCCGCCGCCCGGGTCGCCAAGATCGACCCCAGCCACGCCTACAAGCTGAAGCGAACCGAGCACGAATTCGCGACGCAATGGCGCGGTGCGCTGTGCGAGGGATACGACCTGCTGGAAATGGAAGTGCTGCACCGGTTGCGCTTTGGCGAACCCAAGGACGGGGATGCCAAATTTGATAATGCGACCGCGCTGCGGCTGCTTTCGCAGCACCGCGAGACGGTAGCCAAGGAGCGGGCGATCCGCGACAATGCCGATGTGGAAGAGGTACGCGCATCGCTGCACAAGCGGTTGCTGGACATGCGCGACGAGGTGCTGGCGAGCCGCAGGGCCGTTTTGAGCGAAGGCCAATCAGGTGACTGAGGGATTTCTAACGTGGCTGGCCGAGGCCAGCCACGAGCAGATCGCCGCGCTGATGAAGCGCATTCCCGAACAGGAGATCGAACAATGGCCCTATGACTGGAAGGTCTGGGGGCGGACGAGCCAGCAGGCTCCGGCAGGGGACTGGCGTGTGTGGCTGGTCATGGCGGGGCGCGGGTTTGGCAAGACGCGGCTGGGTGCCGAATGGGTGCGCAAAGTGGCCGAGGCCCACCCCGATGCGCGCATCGCGCTGGTGGGGGCATCGCTGCACGAGGCGCGCAGTGTGATGGTGGAAGGGGAAAGCGGGCTGCTTTCCATCGGGGCGCCGTGGCAGCGGCCGGTGTTGGAAAGTTCGGTGCGCCGGGTGGTGTGGCCGAACGGGGCGCAGGCGTTCCTCTATTCCGCAGGGGAGCCCGAAAGTTTGCGCGGCCCGCAGCATAGCCACGCCTGGTGCGACGAGATTGCCAAGTGGGACAACAGTTCAAACCGCGCGATGGCGGTGTGGGACAACCTGCTGATGGGGCTGCGGCTGGGTGAAGATCCCCGGCTGGTGGCGACGACAACACCGCGCCCGGTGCCGCTGGTGACACGGATCATTGGCGATGGCGATGATGTGGTGGTGACGCGCGGCAGCACGTTTGACAATGCCAGCAATCTGCCCGCGCGGTTTGTGCAGGCGATGGAGCGCAGCTTTGGCGGGACCACGCTGGGGCGGCAGGAACTGCTGGGCGAGATGATCGAGGATCTGGCGGGCGCCCTGTGGAGCCGCAGCCTGATCGAGAATGCGCGCGAGGAAGCAGCACCGCCATGCACGCGTGTGGTGGTGGGAGTTGATCCGCCTGCCAGCGCCCATGGCGATGCTTGCGGGATCGTGGTCTGCGGGATTGGGGACGACCGGATTGCGCGGGTGCTGGCGGACTGTTCGGTAGAACAGGCCAGCCCCGAGCGATGGGCCCGCGCCGTTGCAAATGCCGCCGGTGCCTGGTCAGCCGACCGGGTTGTGGCCGAGGCGAACCAGGGGGGCGAGATGGTGGGCGCAGTGTTGCGCGCTGCCGAAGCGACGCTGCCCTTGCGCCTTGTCCATGCGAGCCGGGGCAAGACGGCGCGGGCCGAGCCGGTGGCGGCGCTTTATGAAGCAGGGCGTGTGCGCCATGCGGGCCTGTTCCCCAAACTGGAGGACGAGCTGTGCGGATTGATGCCCGGCGGTGAGTATCTGGGGCCGGGGCGGTCTCCTGACCGGGCCGACGCCTGTGTCTGGGCGCTGACCGAGCTGATGCTGGGGCAGCAGGCGGAGCCGCGCATCTGGTTTGAATAGGCTGAACTGGGTGGGCGGAGCAGGTGTGGCTCAACATGCCCTCCCCCTACCCCTCCCGCAAGCGGGAGGGGGGATAGCGGATGCCCTTGCTACGCGCAGGCTCGCTCTTTTTCTTTTACGAAAGGGACATCATGTCGTTCTTTCAATCGCTTGCCGCTGCCTTCAAGGGTGAGGCGGTGACGCCGCGTGCGCCGCTGGGGCGCAGTTTTATCTCGCCGTGGGTGGCCGCTTCGGACTGGCGCGGGGATACCGCAAGAGGGCCGATCAACTATCCGGTGGCGATCCGGGAGGCGTACTTGCGCAATCCGGTGGCGCAGCGGGCGGTGCGGCTGGTGGCCGAGGGAATCGGCGGGGCGCCGGTCAAGGCTTCGGACCCGGCGCTGCTGGCGCTGGTCAGCGAGACGAGCGCGGGGCAACCGCTGCTGGAGACGCTGGCGGCGCATCTGATGCTGCACGGCAATGGTTATGTGCAGGTGCTGCGCGATGCCGATGGCGTGCCGGTGGAGCTGTTTGCCCTGCGGCCTGAACGCGTAACGGTGATCCCCGATGCGGGCGGATGGCCTGCCGCCTTTGCCTACAAAGTGGGCGAAAAGGCCATGCGGATCGAGGCGCTGGACGATTTCGGGCGGCCCAATCTGATCCATGTGAAGCACTTTCATCCGGTGGATGACCATTATGGCGCGGGCTGCCTGGAAGCGGCGGAAGAGGCCGTGGCGATCCATAATGCAGCGGCGCGGTGGAACCGGTCCTTGCTGGAAAACGCAGCGCGGCCATCGGGGGCGCTGGTCTATGATCCGGGTGAGCCGGGGGCAGCGCTGACGGCGGACCAGTTCGAGCGGATCAAGGGCGAGTTGACCGCAGCCTATTCGGGCATGGGCAATGCGGGACGGCCGATGCTGTTGGAGGGCGGGCTGCGCTGGCAAGCGCTGGCGCTGACGCCTGCAGACATGGACTTTGCCACCCTGAAAGCGGCGGCAGCGCGCGACATTGCGCTGGCGTTTGGCGTGCCGCCGATGCTGCTGGGGATTCCCGGCGACAATACTTATGCCAATTACCGCGAGGCCAACCGCGCGCTGTGGCGGCTGACGCTGCTGCCGGTGGCGGGGAAGATCCTGAGCGCGCTGGCCGAGGGGCTGGAGCCTTGGTTTGCTAAGGCGAAGCTGGCTGTCGATCTGGATGGCGTGCCCGCGCTGGCCGAAGACCGCGAGCGGCTGTGGGCGCAAGTGGCGGGGGCGGACTTCCTGTCTGCGGACGAGAAGCGCGCACTGCTCGGGCTTGATCAGGTGCAAGCATGACCCGCGAGGACATGCTGGCGCGGCTGATTGCGCAAGCGGGCGACGAGGGCACCGATCTGGTGACTTTGCGGGCCATTGTTGAAGAAGCATCAGACATGGGCGCGGTGCGGGCACTGCACCGCATGGGGCTGGGCGATGACGATGCGCATGGTGATGTGGCCGAGCTGCGCCAGTTGCTGGGTGCGTGGCGCGATGCCAAGGCGAGCGCCTGGAAAGCGGCGATTGGCTGGGTGGTGCGGGCGGTGCTGGCGCTGCTGCTGTTTGCCATCGCGGTGCGGCTGGGTTCGGCGGAGCTGGTGCGGTGAAGGCGCCGATCAAGTTTGCGGGCTATGCCGCGATCTTTCGCAGGCGCGACAGCGGCGGCGACACGATCATGCCCGGCGCGTTCAAGGGCAGCCTTGAACGGCGGCTGGCCGAGGGGCTGCGCCTGCCGCTGTTATGGCAGCACCGGCCCGACCAGCAGATCGGCTGGATCGAAAGCGCTGGCGAGGACGAGCGCGGCCTGCGCGTGGTGGCGCGCGTGGATGCGACCGATTCTGCGGCTGCGCGGGCGCTGACGCAAGGTGCGGTGGACGGTTTGTCGTTCGGATACCGCGTGTTGCAAGGGCGTGCATTGCCGGGCGGGCGTGAGCTGAACGATCTGGAAATCATCGAGGTTAGCCTGGTGACGCGGCCGATGCAGCCATTGGCGCGCGTGCATTATGTGGAAGGAGCTGAACAGGCTGAGGCCTGATCTGCGACCCTTTTCCCCTTTTTTCAACACAAGCGAAGTCCCCCTCAGGCCGTCCTGTTCGGCGACCTGAATCATGCAGAAAGGACGTTGAGACACATGGATAATCTGGACATCGAGACCAAGGCCGATGCGCTGACCGGATCGTTCGACATTGTTGAACGGCAGGAAGCCCATGACGCCGCCATTGCTGCACTGCGCAGCGAAGTGGAAGAAGTGAAGGGCCGCATCGAAAAAGCAGGCCGTGCGGCAGTGCGTCCGATGCTGGGCGGTGCTGCCGATGCAGCGCGCGACCTGACGGGGTTCATCGACGGGTATGTTCGCCATGGCCGTGAGACCGAGCTCAAGGCGCTTTCGGGCACGGTGGGTGCGGATGGCGGCTTTGCCATTCCGCAGCAGATCGATGCGATGATTGCGCGCCGTCTGGTGGAAATCAGCCCGATCCGCAGCGTGGCCAGTGTGGTGCGCACGGGCACTTCGGGGTTCCGCCGTCTGGTTTCAACCGGCGGTGCGGCTTCGGGCTGGGTCAGCGAAACCGGCGCGCGTCCGGAAACGGCGAGCCCAACGCTGGCCGAGATCGCGCCGCCATCGGGTGAGCTTTATGCCAACCCTTCGGCGACGCAGGCCATGCTGGATGATGCAGCGTTCGACGTGGAAGGCTGGCTGGCGAATGAAATCGCCACCGAGTTTGCCCGCGCCGAAGGGGCAGCATTCGTCAATGGCACGGGCGTGAACCAGCCGCGCGGGTTCCTGGCTGCGCCGACCAGCACGGCAGGCGATGCAGCGCGTGCCTTCGGTTCGCTGCAGTTCATCGGATCGGGCAATGCCACCGGGTTTGATGCGGCACCGGAAGCCAAGCTGATCGATCTGGTGTTCCAGCTGAAGGCACCGCTGCGGCAGGGTGCGGCGTGGGTGATGAATTCGGCCACGCTGGCGGTGATCCGCAAGCTGAAGACATCGGATGGCGCATTCCTGTGGCAGCCGGGCCTGATCGAGGGTCAGCCGGACCGCCTGCTGGGCTATCCGGTGATCGAGGCCGAGGACATGCCCGACGTGGCCGCTGATGCCTTCCCCATTGCCTTTGGCAATTTCCGGGCAGGCTATCTGATTGCCGAGCGTCAGCAGACCACGATCCTGCGCGATCCCTATACCAACAAGCCTTATGTGCAGTTCTATGCCACCCGCCGCGTGGGCGGGCAGGTGATGGACAGCGATGCGATCAAGCTGCTGCGTATCGCGGCCTGATGGTGCCAGCCTGATGGTGATTGCTGGACGCGCACGATCGTGCGTCCGGCTGGCCTGCGGTGGTGCCCCCTTCCATCGCAGGCCCCCCTTTTCCCTTAACGATGACCGGAGATTGCCATGATGCGGGCAATTGTTGCGCCGCCAGCCCTGGCTTCGGCCGCGCTGAGCGAACTCAAGGCCTGGCTGGGAATCAGCCGGTCGACCGACGATGCCGAACTTCTGGCCCTGCTGCGCACTGCGCTGGATCTGTGCGAGGGCTTTACCGGCACGATGCCGCTGCAAACGGGCTGCGAAGAAATACTGGCGGCGCGTGGTGCTTGGCAGGCGCTTTCAGCCCAGCCCGTGCGCGCGATTACCGCGCTGGCCGCGCTGGACACGGCCGGGGCGCGGACAGCGCTGGCGGCGGGCGATTATGAATTCGACATCGACGCTGATGGGCGCGGGCTGGTGCGGCTGGTGCGGCCGATTGCGCAGGGCCGGGTGGTGGTGACTTATGCTGCGGGCCTTGCTGATGACTGGGCGGGCCTGCCCGAAGCGATCCGCCATGGCGTGATCCGGCTGGCCGCGCACCAGCACCGCGCGCGCGATGACGAGAAGAAGTCGGAAGCCCTGCCGCCTGCGGCCATCGCCGCGCTGTGGCGGCCGTGGCGGCGGATGCGGCTGGCATGATCAGGGCAGAAGCAACGCAGATCGGACCGCTGGTGCAGCGACTGGTCGAAAAGGCCGAAGCGCTGGCCAAGGCGCGCGCGGTGCTGATGGCACGGCGGCGCGATGCGCGCACTTTGCGCAAAGCGCGCCTGTTGTGGCCGCTGTTTGGAGAGGATTAGACGCATGGAAATCCCCTTTCGCGCAGTGCTGATTGGTTGGCTGGCGAGTGATGCAGCGCTGACTGCCGGGCTGAACGCCGTGGTCGAAGAAGCGCCGTTGCGCACCGCCCTGCCCTGGCTGGCGCTGACCACCAGCGCGAGCACCAACTGGGGCACCAAGACGCTGGCGGGGCGCGAAATCCGCGTGGCGCTGGAGCTGAATTTCCGCAGCGATGATCCGCTGGGCGGCGCGGCGCTGGTTTCGGCCATCGAAGCGCGCGTGGAAAGCCTGCCTTCGGATCAGGCGGCCGCCGGATTTCGTGTGGCGAGCCTGAACCTGTTGCGGGCGCGGGCCGAGCAGCGTGGTGAGGCTTTGCGCGTGGTGGTGCTGGAATACCGGGCGCGCGTGATGGCGGCCTGAACACCCATTCTTTCAAAGGAGAACTGACATGGCAGCCCAGAAGGGAAGCGCTTTTCTGCTGAAGATCAGCGATGGCGCAGAAGCGCCGACCTACAACACCGTGGCCGGCCTGCGCACCACGCAGATGTCGATCAATGGCGAGGCGGTGGTGATCACCAGCAAGGATTCGGGCGGTTGGCGCGAATTGCTGACCGGTGCGGGCACGCGATCGGTGACGGTGAGCGCGGCGGGGATTTTCCTGGGCAGCGCAGCCGAGGGTCAAGTGCGCGGCAATGCGCTGGCGGGCACCATCGCCGACTATGAGCTTTCGTTTGAGGGCGGTGAGCGGATGCGGGGCAAGTTCCTGGTTCAGCGGCTGGATTATTCAGGCGATTTCAATGGTGAGCGCAATTACACGATGACGCTCGAAAGCTCCGGCGTGGTGGCGCAAGTCTGATGGTGGACGCAGCAAATCCCCATCGCGGGGAAGCGGTGCTGATGCTGGGCGGGCAACCGCTGGTGCTGCGCCCGACATTTGGCGCGCTGGTGGCGGCCGAGGAAGAGTTGGGGCCGCTGTTTGCGCTGGTGGAGCGGGCGAGCGCAGGCCAATTGCGGCTGGGCGAAATGGTGGCGCTGTTCTGGCACTGCCTGCGCGAGCGTGAGGGGCTGGAGCGGGCAGACTTTGCCGAGGCGGTGGCGCGTGAGGGGCTTGCCGCCTGCACCCCCGTGCTGCGCGCGCTGATCGTGCAGGTGCTGAAGGGCAGCGGATGAGCGCGCGGTTCGGGGCGGCGGCGGCGAAGCTTTCGGGCCATGCCGCGCTGCTGCTGGGCTGGTCGCCGGACACGTTCTGGAGCGCGACGCCCGAGGAGCTGGCCACGATACTCACCTCGTTGCGCGCACCCGAGGGCGAAGCGGTGGATCGCCGCACAATCGATAGACTGATGGAGGCAGACCGTGGTGGATGAACTCGACACGCTGATGATCGACGTGCGCGCAAATACCTCGGGCTTCACCGCCGATGTGGCGCAGATGCGGGGCAGTTTTGATTCGATCCTGGTGGACGGGTTCGGGCGCGCTGGGGACACGCTGGAGCGCGGGCTTCTGGGCGCGATCCGGCGCGGGTCGTTGGGCTTTGAAGACCTGCGGCGTGTGGCCCTGAACGTGATGGGCGATATTGCGGCGCAGGCCGTGAGCGCCGGGATCGGATCGCTGGGCGGTGCGGGCGCGGGGCAGTCTGGCGGGATTGGCGGGCTGCTTTCGGGGCTGGTCGGATCAATCTTTGGCCTGCCGGGGCGGGCAACCGGCGGGCCGGTGGCTCCGGGGCGCGGCTATCTGGTGGGCGAGCGTGGGCCGGAGCTGTTTGTGCCGACATCGGCCGGGCGGGTCGAGCCTTCGCTGAGCGGCAAGGGGCGGGACGTGAATGTCTCTATCCGCATCGTCAGCCCGCAAGGCAGCAGCCAGCCTGAAAGCCTGCGCCGTTCGGGCAAGCAGGTGGCGCAGGCCGTGCGCCGGGCGCTGAGCGACTTCTGACAGCTGAGGACATGGCATGACATACTGGCTGGCCAAGCGCCGAACGGTGCAGCAGACCGAAACGATTCAGCGCTTTGACCCGCGTTTCTGGACGGTGAACTTTCCGCGCCCGGCGATGGCATCGGTAGTGACAACCGCACCCGATGCGCTGCGGGTGGATGCGGTGTTCCGCAAGGCCGACGATCTGATCGGGCTGATCTGGGAATCGGAAGACAAGTGGGATCACCCGCTTTTGGCCTATGACACGCAGCGCGATTATTCGCGGCTGACGCTGTCGTTCCGCTGGCGTTCAGCCGGTGTACTGCCGCTGGATGCGGTGAATGGGCCGACGCTGACGATTGAAGGGCGCGATGCGGCAGGCAATGCGCGGGCCTGGTATGTGCGGCTGTGGAATTATGCGGAAGGGACGCCGACCGATGCGCAAGTGACGCTGCGGTTTTCCGACCTGAGCGGTGGGTTCCTGCTGCCGTCGGAGGCGGATCCGGTCTATCCGGCAGACATCGACCGGCTGTTCATATCGCTGGTCGCGCCCGGATATGGCGCGGGCAATGCGGCACCGTTTGGTCCGTCAGTTGAAGGCTGGGTCGAACTGACAGGCATGTCGTGCCAAGGGCACAAGCCGATGCTGACGATCGGCGATGTGATGGTGCCGCCGCACGGGCTTTCGATGTGCACTGGCTATGACGATGCCTATAACCTGACGCCTGCCCGCGTGCTGCGCGAGATCAGGGGCTTGGGATACCGGGGCAGCATCAACCACTACATCGGGATGAGCCACTTCTATGCGATGGTGCCGGATGGTGCCGGAGGGTTTGTGGTGGACCCGACTTTGCCTGCGATGAACCCGGCAGCGCAGCGCTGGCACGAGGCGTTCATGGCCGGTGCGGCGGCAATGGGGCATACCGTAATCGCCTCACAATCCTACGAATTGCTGGCGCAGAACTGTCCGTCTGAATGGCAGCAGCGCGCCGAAAACGGCGATCCTGCGCGGACCGGCTGGGTTCCGCCATCGGCGCTGCTCTCGCCCGCCAATCCGCAGGCGGTGGCATGGTTGCGCAAGGTTGCGTTGGCGTTGGTTGCGCTGATGCAGGATGCCGGACTGCCGATCAGGTACCAAGTGGGTGAGCCGTGGTGGTGGATGACGCTGGACCGGCGCATCTGCATCTATGACGATGCGGCCAAGGCGGCGTTCGGCGGCAATCCGGTGAGCATCCCCGACATGGGGGCAAACCTGAACGCGGCACAAACAGCGCTGCTGGATCAGGCCGGGGCCATGCTGGCCCAATCGACCGCCGAACTTTGCGCAGCTGTGAAAGAGGCCGCAGGCGCGGCAGGGGCTGAGACGCTGCTGCTGGCATTCCTGCCGACCGTGCTTGATCCTGTTACGCCCGAAGCCCTGCGCGCGAACCTGCCAGTGGGTTGGGCATCGCCCGCATTCGATACGCTGCAACTGGAGGATTATGACTGGGTTACGGCGGGCAAAGATGCGATGCGGGCGCTGGCGCGGGTGATCGCCGAAGCGCGGCTGAACTATCCGCGCGAGCGCCAGCATTACCTTTCGGGCTTTGTGCTGTTGGCAGAAAATGCCGCGACCGAATGGGCGCGGATCGATGATGCGGCCAATGAAGCGGTGGCGCTGGGGGTGGCCGAGACATTTGTCTGGGCGCTGCCGCAAGTATCGCGCGATGGATACACCCGCCTTCCCGGAGCCAGTGGAGAAGACACGATGCAATCCTTTGACGATGTCCTGTTCCCGCTGGCGCTGGGACGGGATGCTTCGGTGGCGCCGGAATTCTCGACCAATGTGACGATCACGGCATCGGGCTTCGAACGGCGCAACAGCTTGTGGTCGGATGCACGCATGCGTTTTGATGTGGGACCGGGGGTGCGATCCGATGCGGAACTGGGAGAGCTTATCAGCTTTTTCCGGGCGCGGCGCGGTCAGGCACGCGGGTTCCGGCTGCGCGATCCTTCGGACTTCAGCTCCAACGGAATGACCGGCAATCCGACCCCTGCCGATCAGGTGATTGGCACAGGCGACGGCGCAACATCGCATTTTGCACTGGTGAAGCACTATGGCGAAAACGCCGATGCCCAGCGCCGCCGGATAACCCGGCCAAGATCCGAAACCCTGCGGGTGAGCGTGAACGGCGCCGAAACCGGTGACTTCACGATTGAGCCGCGCGGGGTGATCGCGTTCACCGTCGCTCCACCTGCTGGTAGCATCATCACGGCAGGCTTCCTGTTTGATGTGCCGGTGCGGTTTGCGCAGGACAGCATCGATATCTCAGGTGCAGAATTTGCCGCAGGCGAAGCGCCGAGCGTACCGCTTGTCGAATTGCGAGAAGACGCATGAGCCGGACCTGGTTCAGCCAATCGCTGGAAACAGTAGCAACATGGTGGCGAATTGAGCGGCGGGATGGCGTAGCCTTGGGTTTTACCAGCCATGACCGGGACATCATCTTTGGCGGGCTGCGCCACCGCACGGCTCCGGGGATGGTCCCATCGGCGATGCGCAGATCGGCCTCGCTCGAACTGGATACCGCAGAGATTTCCGGCGCGCTGAGCCATGATGCGATCAGTGAGGATGATCTGGTGGCCGGACGTTTTGACGGTGCCAGCATCACGATGGGGCTGGTGGACTGGGAAACGCTTGAAGCCGAGAGCCTGTTTGCCGGAACCATCGGCGCGGTCGGGCGCGAGGGCGCGCAGTTTTCGGCTGAACTGGCATCGCTGAAACAGCAACTGTTCCGCGAGCTGGTGCCGCGCACATCGCCGACATGCCGGGCGGAGTTTTGTGGCGATGGCTGCACGCTATCGGTCGCGAAGTATACGCACGAGGCTGCGCTTTCCGAGCTGGGCAATGGACGCCTGTGGATCAAGGTGGCCAGCGCAGATCCGGCAGATTTCTGCTTTGGCTGGCTGCGGCCTGTGGATGGCCCGGATGCCGGAACGGCATTTCGCATCAGAGCAACGCAAGCAGACTGGCTGATACTCGACCGCCCGCTTTCCACAGGGGCGGAAAGCGGCATGCGCGTCATTCTGAAAGAAGGCTGCGATCATACGCTTTCCACCTGTGCGCAACGCTTTGACAATGCGGTCAACTTTCAGGGTGAGCCGTTCATGCCGGGCAACGATCTGCTCACGCGGTATCCGGCAGCGCAATGATACAGCCTGCGCTCGAAAGTGCAGCACGGAGCCTGATTGGCGTTCCTTTCAGGCTGCATGGCCGTGATGCGCAATCGGGGCTGGATTGCGTAGGGGTGGTGGCTGAAGTGCTGCGTGCAGTGGGGATGCAGCCATCGGCGCCCGAGGGGTACGCTTTGCGAAATGTCTGCATTTCGCGCTTTTTGCGCTTTGCCGCAGACAACGCGCTCATTCGCGCCGAACATGACGGGGACATTGTGCTGTGCATGGTCAATCCCATCCAGCCTCACCTGCTGGTGCGCGTGTCTGGCGGCTTTGTGCATGCGCATGCTTCGCTGCGCCGCGTAACCTTCATGCCCGATCCGTTACCCTGGCCCATCAGCATGCAGTGGAAGCTGGATGTTCCTGAACACATGACCAAGCGAGATGGGAATTTCTGATGGCAACATTGATCCTTTCGGCCGTCGGCACGGCGATTGGCGGGCCGCTCGGCGGTGCGCTGGGAGCATTGATCGGGCAGCAGTTCGATTCCGCAGTGATCGGAAAGCGCCGCGTTGAAGGGGCAAGGCTCAAGGAACTGTCTGTCCAGACATCCAGTTACGGTTCCCCCATACCGATGCACTTCGGCACGATCCGCGCGTCTGGGAGCGTCATCTGGGCAACGGAGCTTGCCGAGCAACAAGAGCGTTCGGGCGGCAAGGGACGGCCATCGGTCACCACATATAGCTACACGGCATCCTTTGCCGTCGCCGTTGCCAGTCGTCCGATTGTCGGCATCGGCCGCATCTGGGCTGATGGAAACCTGCTGCGTGGCCATGCCGGTGACCTGAAGGTTGGCGGGACTTTGCGCGTCCACACAGGGCATGGCGATCAGGGGCCTGACCCTTTGCTAGTGCAAGCAGAGGGCGAAGGCTTGAACCCGGCCTATCGCAACATTGCCTATGTCGTGTTCGAGGATCTGGCGCTTGCAGACTATGGCAACAGGCTGCCTTCGCTGACACTCGAAGTGATTGCCGACGACGGCGCTGTTTCGCTCGCCGATATCTTGCACGCAGCCGACCATGCCCTGGACACGAGCAATCTGGATCAGGTCACCCTTTCCGGCTTTACCTTCGATCAGGGATCGACTGCCGATATTGTGCCGGTTCTTGGCGAAATTGCACCGATTTTCTGCAATGTGCAAAATGAGCGGCTAACGCTTGGTCTTGCCGACTCTCTTGGTGAAACCGAGCCTTTTACCTTGCCGCCTCCGTGTGCTGGCGGGGATAGTGCAGAGGACGCGCGCCAAGATGGTTGGGCAAGGCGGCGCGATGCCTTGCCAGCGTCACAGCAGTGTGTGGTGCGATATTATGACATCGCGCGCGACTACCAGCCCGGCCTTCAGCGCAGCCTGGGCCGCAGCGAGCCGGGAGATGTGGCGTTAATCGAACTGCCGGTTGCCATGAACGCCACCGAGGCTGCGACAGTGGCCGACAAAGCGGCGCGGCGGCGCACGGAAGCCCGCGACACGCTGCGTTATCGCATTACCGAGATCAGTGCCGAATGTTCGCCTGGTGCGATTGTGCGAACGCCGGTGGCCGAGGGGAATTGGCGGATCGAGCAATGGGAGTGGCAAGCCGATGGCGTGATGCTGGACCTTGTCCCTGTCGCTGCAGTTGCGCCACTATCTGTGACAGCAGACCCGGGGCGTGCGAATCCGTCAATTGATCTGGTTGCCGTTCCGACCCGCATCGTCGCCTTCGAATTGCCCTGGGATGGCACGGGGAACGGTGATGTCGCCGATGTGAAGATTGCGGCCTCTGCAGAAACGGCTGGCTGGACCGGCGCTGCGCTCTATGTGCAGAGCGATGATGGTACGTTGACCCCGGTCGGATCAACCGGCCGCAGACGCGCCGTTGTGGGGCAAGCCCTTTCCGCGATCGCAGGCACTTCGCCGCTTGTGTTCGATCCGCAATCACGGGTCGAACTTGAACTTGCCGCCGACGACTTGACGTTGGGGAACGCAACCTGGGCGCAACTGATGCAGGGGGCGAACCGCGCGCTGCTGGGGAGCGAGATCATCCAGTTCAGCCGTGCCGAGCGCATTGCGGGGAGGCAGTGGCAGCTTTCAGGACTTCTGCGTGGGCGCGGCGGCACAGAAAATGCCGTTTCCGATCACACTGTTGGTGAACCGTTTGCATTGATCGATGACCGACTGGTCAGCCCGACGGGATCGCAAGCGGATCTTGCAACTGGCAGCACGATTGTCGGCATCGGCCTTGGCGACAGCGCGCCCGCCAGCAGCGCGATCATCAACATGGGCCTGACAACAAGACCGCTCGCACCTGTTCATGGGTCGGTGCTTTGGCAAGCCGATGGCTCTGCCCTGCTGCGCTGGATCAGACGGGCCCGCGGATCATGGGGCTGGCTCGATGGGTTGGAAGTACCTTTGGGAGAGCCATCCGAGTTGTGGGAAGTGGCATTTGGGCCGGCCAGCAACCCGACGCAGGTGTGGCAGACCACGGAATCGCAACTGCTGTTGCCAGCCGCGCTGGCTCAATCGCTTTCGGCCCTGCCGGGCGCGAACTTTGCAGTCAGGCAAATTGGCCTGCGATCAAAGTCCGATCCACTGGTCATCGCCCTGACGGCCTGAGGCACTGCCTGACACATCGAATCAGAGGAGCTACGCCATGAGCGAACCATTGAATTATTCTGCGGTGACACCTCGCGTCGGCTTTCCGATGCTTTTTTCTGGTCAATCGCAAAAAGAAGCCACAGTCAACGAGGCGTTGCTGTTGCTTGACATTGTGTTGGGGGCCGGTGTCCATGGTGTTCGCAATGACCCTCCGGCGAACCCGGTCTATGGCGACGTTTGGATCGTTGGCAGCTTGCCAAATGGTGCGTTCACCGGGCATATCGATGCTCTTGCAGGCTGGACCGAAGGAGGCTGGCGCTTTATCACGCCACGGACGGGGTGGCGCGCCTATGATCTTGAGGCAGAGCAAAACCTTATGTTCTCAAACGGTTGGCAAGCAGCTGTTGAACCTACCGCGCCTTCTGGCGGAGCTGTAATCGATCTGGAAGCACGCGCTTCTATCAACACGCTGATTCTGGCGTTGAGATCAGCCGGAATATTTTCTAGCAGTCTTTAGGAACAAAAACCGCCCCTCGGCATTCCACAACGACATGAGGGCACAATAGCGCTGGTGCGGCACTGCACAATGGAGCAAATCCGTTGTTTTCGTGCAACACTTGGCGTGTTTGTCCGCTTGCATGACCACTTTGGAACCGGTAGACAACCTGCACGACGTGGCATGATGTCGCTTATAGGGGAAACGATGATGCGGAAAATGATCCTTGGCGTAGCCTTGGCCTCAAGTGCCTTGGCAACGCCAGCATTTGCAAAAGATAAAGCCTGGTATGTCGAAGCTGACGCCGGCGCGATGATCGTCGAAGATCTCGAAAATCTGCGTGGTGCTGGACAGACCGGTATTCTCGATACGCGTACCGGATATGACTTCGGCGGTATCGTTGGATACGACTTTGGCGGTTTCCGTCTTGAAAGCGAAGTTGGCTATCGCCGTGCGAAGGCCGAATCTTTCAACAACGGTCCGAACACCTTCGATCGCGCAATTGACGGCGGTGCAAGCGCACTGAGCTTCATGGTCAACGGCCTGCTCGATTTCGGACCGGATGATGGTCTTCAGGGCTTTGTCGGCGGTGGTGTCGGCGTAAGCCGCACGAAGATCGAAGTGGCCACGCCTGTGGCGCTGACCAACATCAATGACTCTGACACGGGCTTTGCCTGGCAGGCTCTGGCTGGCGTTCGCGCGCCGCTCAGCAACAGCGTCGATGTTGGCCTCAAGTATCGCTTCTTCAACCAGAACAACGTTGACATCATCAACGCTGCAGGCACCAACGCTCGCACGCGTTTCCGCTCGCACTCGCTGCTGGGCACGCTGACGTTCAACTTCGGTGGTGTTGAGCCGGTGGAAGAGGTTGCACCTCCCCCGCCTCCGCCTCCTCCCCCGCCGCCGCCCCCGCCGCCGCCGCCGCCTCCGCCGGCAGTGGTCTGCAACAAGGGTCCCTACATCGTGTTCTTCGATTGGGATAAGTCGGACATCACGCCGGAAGCGGCCACGATCCTTGACAATGCTGTCACGGCTTATGGCAACTGCGCCAGCGTTCCGATCATGCTCGCCGGTTATGCCGACCGTTCGGGTACGCCGAAGTACAACCAGGCTCTTTCGGAGCGCCGCAACGTGTCGGTCCGTTCGTACCTGACGTCGCACGGCATTCCTGATGGTTCGATCACCAGCCAGGCGTTCGGTGAAAACAACCCGCGCGTGCCGACCGCTGACGGCGTGCGTGAACTTCAGAACCGTCGTGTGGAAATCACCTACGGTCCGGGTTCGGGCATGTAATCTCCGAAAATTCGGAAAAATGCAGGGGGGCCGGAGAAATCCGGCCCCTTTTGCGTTAACGTCTTCGAAGACGATATTCTCGGAGATCTGGTAATGGCACCGCAATCAAGACTTCTAGCGCTGGCAGGCCTTCTGGCTCTTGCTGCGTGCACGACAGCACCGGACACCAGTTCTGCTGTGATTGCGCAAAGCGTGCTGACCGATGCCGGTGGCAAAGCCATAGGCTCGGCACAAATTCGCCAGTCAAACACCGGCCTCATGCTCAATGCGCAAGTCTCTGGCCTTACGCCGGGGCAGCACGGCATTCATCTTCATCTCATCGGCAAATGCGAGGCTCCGGGGTTCAGCTCAGCGGGCGGGCACTTGAACCCTGCCGCGCGCCAGCACGGCATGATGAATGCCGCCGGTCCGCACCTTGGCGATCTTCCCAACATTGATGTCGGCGCAGATGGTAATGGCACGATCAGTGCCAGCATCCCCGGCCCATCGCCAGAAGTCCTCGCCGCGATAAACGATGCCGATGGCACCGCTGTGGTCGTCCACGCGGGGCCTGATGACTACAAGACTGATCCAAGTGGGAATAGTGGCGGACGGATCGCCTGTGGCGTTCTTTCAATGACAACGAATTGAAAGATCACAGGGCCTCACCCGCCGCACGCGCACGGCTTTCAAGGCTGGCCTGAGCGATCGGAGTGGTTTTGATAGCCGTCAGCAGCAGAGCCAGTCCAATGGGCACGGCCACCAGCGTCGACAAGACACCCATCGACAAGTTGTCGTTGTTCATCGCCGAAACATAGCCGGCCATGAACGGACCAAGCGCGAGCCCGACCAGCGTTGTGGCGAGGAAAAAGGTGGCGGTGGCTGTGCCGCGCATCCTTGGCAAGACCAGCAACTGGCTGGTAGCCGCTGCGCCACCCAAAGCGCTGCTCGACATAATCTGGGCCAGGAACGAATAGATGATGAAGGCCGTAAAGGAGTCAGTCGTATATGCCCCGATCATCGGGGCAATGGGGGCCAGAAGCCCGAACAATGTCACGTAAAGCCTACCGGCCGGTCCGCGCTCAAAGAGTTTGTCGGCTACGCGGCCTCCAAGGATGACACCCAGAAAACCACCCAGTGCCCCAGTTGCACCGATGGTAAGGCCAAGGTCGGATTTGGCGATGCCGAACACACGCTCGGCATAAGGTGCGCCCCAATAGGACGAGGCATAGGCCATGAAGGCCACCATACCGTAACCCAGTGTGGTACACAGGAAGGCCGGGGTCCCCCAGATCAGGCGAAACGTCGGCAGATCGCGCGACTTGAGCGCGGTTGCCCAGCTGAACACGGCATAGCCGCCGACGCCGACAAACACCCATTGCTGGAGTGTTGAGCGTCCCAGAAGTTCGGACAAGACCAGAACCCCCACCGCAACGCATCCGGCAAAAAGCAGATTTGCGGCCAGCGCCCGGCCACCGCGGCTGGCCGCTCCGATCAGTGTCAGCGGCGGGATCACGTTCAGCAGTTCGGCGGCAAAGCTTTTGAATGGCTGATCCGATCCATGCGTTGCGAGACCGTCAATACCGCCGCGCACAGGTTCGCGAATGGTGAACACCCACAAAGCCAGCAGCATTCCCGGCAACCCCACAGCCATGAATGCAGCCTGCCAGCCAACAAGGCCCAGCGGGCCACCGTGCGGATATGCCCCGTTCCAGGTCTCCAGAATCAGCCCTCCGATGAACAGCGAGAGGCCGCCTCCGAGGAAAAGACCGGACGAATAGATCGCCAATGCCGTGGCGCGCAGGCGCTGCGGAAAGTAATCGGAGATAAGGGAATAGGCCGCCGGGCTCGCCGTGGCCTCACCAATGCCAACGCCAATGCGGGCCCCCGTCAACTGCATGCCCGACCGGGAAAAACCGGACACCGCAGTCATGACTGACCACATCGCAAGACCGATACCCATCAGCCTCACGCGATGCCAATTGTCGGCAAGGCGCCCCAACGGGATACCAAACAGCGAATAAAACACCGCGAATGCCGTTCCGTAAAGGAAGCCCAGATCTGCGTCGGTGAGTGACAGGTCGCGCTTGATATCATTGGCAAGAATCGAAAGGATTTGCCGGTCGACAAAATTCAGGATGTAGACCAGCACCAGAATGAACAGCACGTACCAGCTATAGGCCGTAGCTTCGTTCTGCATCTGCGCGACGGGTTCGCCACTAGTTTGCGCTGTATCGCGTTCCGTCATGCAAGCCTGCCTCTTCAAACCCTGCGCGCCGCAGGCGACAACTGTCGCACAGGCCGCAGGCTCTCCCATCTGGATCGGGGTCGTAGCAGGACCAGCTTTGTCCTGCTTCCAGCCCAAGTCGCGCTGCTTCTTGCGCGATCTGTGATTTTCTCAAATGCTGCAAAGGCGCATGAATCGTAACCGTGCCGCCTTCGCTGCCAAAACGCGTTGCCACGCGGGCCAGACTTTGGAAGCCTTCGACGAATTCGGGCCGACAATCGGGATAGCCCGAATAGTCGAGGGCATTGACCCCGATGAACAGGTCTTTTGATCCGGCGGCTTCTGCCCAGGCAAGCGCAAGAGAGAGGAAAACGAGATTTCGCGCCGGAACATAAGTAACCGGGATATCGTCGCCCAAACCATCTTTCGGAACAGCCATATCATCGGTCAGCGCAGATCCGCCAAACTGGCGCAGGTCGAGCGGGAGGATGACGTGGCGTTCAACGTGCAGGCTGGCTGCAATGGTACGCGCTGCTTCCAGTTCGACCCGATGGCGCTGGTTGTAATCGATCGTCAGGGCAAGGACACGAAATCCTTGCTCTTGCGCCAGTGCCGCACAGACCATGGAATCGAGCCCACCGGACAGCAGAACGACGGCAAGCGGCGCATTTTCGGCAGAAGTATTGTCGACCATCAGCAATGGGCTAGCCGCGCCACCGCGCCGATGCAATGGTCTCTTATGCAACTTTCGATCACGAGATCATGAGACCGTGCACAACCACGATCAGGTTTGTCTGCAACGGAATCAACACTTTGGGCGATCGCGTTAGGAAAGTGCCCACTCAGCGTGAACAGGAACCGATCCGGCGCGCCTCAGCCACGAAATTGAAAGGCAGACCTTTGTCGATCCCCTGCGTTTCCAGTTGCGCAAGCCGCGGGTTTTCAAAGCGGACGCTGGTGTGGCCATAGCCGTTGGCAGGGCACGTGTAGTGAACGGTGACCATGGCCGACGTGTCATCGACGACCAAGCGCCGACACGCTTCGCGCCGATGGCGGATCTGGATCAGCTTGCGCCCGTTGTCGATACAGATCTGGACCGTGTCTGCACTGTCTCGCGCGCGCACTTCCCACAGGCCGGGCTCAAGGCGGTCAAGCATGGCAAGCGCAGGTCCTTGCGCTAGGCCCGCACTCGCGATGAATCCCAAAATCCCTGCGATCAGGCAGACTATCCCTTGGCGGAAGGGATAATGAAGGCGGCTGTGGCTTTGCATGGTCCAGATTTATACCCCTGAACGCTGCACACCTGTGCGAACGGTCATTGTGGCTGCACAGTATCACCACCGTAACGGAGTTTGAACGCTACAAGTGTGGGCCAAAGTGTGAAATTTGCTGTTACTCTTGCTCCGAATTGCCCAAATTTACGGCAGGTCGATCGGAAAAGTGCGCGAACAGAACGCACAGTCCACTTGAATCAAGCCGCTTTCATCTTTCATTTCGGCCAGCTCGGCCGCACCGAAGCGAGACAGCACCTCACGATAGTATTCTGCGGTACAGCGGCAGCCCCGGCTCAAGGATTGCCCGGTTTCGACCCGAATTTCACGCTCTTCGTGAAACAGCCGCCAGACCACGCTTTCAAGATCAAGCGCGGGATCAACCAGCTCATCTGCCTTAACTGAGCCCCCGAGGATGGCAACATGCTCCCATTCGGGGTGATCGAGCTGGACATGAAGCCGCTCGCGTCCCTCCTCGCCTTCAGGCAAGTGTTGCAGCAGCAGCCCCCCGGCAATGCACCCGGACGCCGTGTTGTGAACGGCGACGCGGATCAGCGTCGGCACCTGTTCGGACTGGAAGAAATAGCTCTGACAGGCCTCTGCCAGTGATGTGCCCTCCAGCGGCACCACGCCTTGATAGCGCTGCCCCGTGGCTGCAAGATCAAAGGTAATCGCCAGATAGCCCTCACCAAACAGGGCGAACAGCGACGGCGTTGGCCCGAGTTCATCGAGCCGGGCACGATCATGCCGCACATGCCCGCGCAGTTCGCCATTGCGATAGTCGCAGACGAGCAAGTCGATCACCCCGTCCTGCGTCTGCGCCTGAATGGTGAGCTGACCTTCCTGATCCTTCAGCAGCGCACCCAGCAACGCGGTAACCGCCAGTGCCTCGGCCAGAAGCTGGCGGATCGGCGCGGGATAGGCATGGGCTGAAAGCACAGTGTCCAGCACCGGCCCAAGCCGCACGGCGCGGCCACGGGCATTGCGATCCGGCAACGTGAAGTGCAGGACACGGTCATAGCCCGTCGAGTTTTGCGCCTGCTCGGTCACAATCCATTCTGTCCTTCAAAGCTGCCCAAACACCCAGCGCAGAACAGATTTCTGCGCATGGATGCGGTTTTCGGCCTCGTCCCACACCACGGAGCGGAGGCCGTCAATCACGGCATCCGTCACCTCTTCGCCACGGTGGGCGGGCAGGCAATGCAGGAACAGCGCATCGGCCTTTGCCTGTGCCATCAGTGCATCGTTGACCTGATAGGGCATCATCGCGGCCAGTTTGGCCTCGGCATGGGTTTGACCCATGGAGATCCACGTGTCAGTCACCACGACATCGGCCCCGCGCACCGCCGCGGCCGGATCGCGCACCACACGCACGTTCGCTCCGCCCGCTTGTGCAGTGGCGATGAACGCGGCGTCGCTTTCATAGCCCTCTGGCACACCGATCCGCACATTGAACTTCATCAGGCCGGCGGCCTCAACGATGGAATTGAGCACATTGTTGCCATCGCCCAGCCATGCCACTTCAAGGCCCGGCAGCGCCTTGCCATGTTCGATCACGGTCAGCAGATCGGCCATGATCTGGCAGGGATGCGACAGGTCGGTCAGGCCATTGATCACCGGCACCGTCGCATAATGCGCCAGTTCCTCAACCTTCGCGTGATCGTTGGTCCGCAGCATGATGGCATCAGCCATGCGGCTCAGCACACGCGCGGTATCAGCAATCGTCTCACCCCGGCCAAGCTGCGTCGTCCCGGCATCGAGCGTCAGCGCCGATCCGCCCAACTGGCGCATCGCCACATCGAACGAAACGCGCGTACGGGTCGAATTCTTCTCGAACACCATGGCCAGCACATGCCCCGCCAGCGGCGCATCGGCATCGGCCTTGCCCTTGGGAACACCCGCGCGCGCCGCTTTGCGGTCAATCGCATCGCCCAGCATCGCGGCGATGGCATCGCCCCCAGCATCGGCAAGGTTCAGAAAATGCCGGGTCATGCCGAAACCGCCTCAAGCTGATAGCTGGCCGCTGCTGCCGACAGGCGCTCCACGAACTCGTCGATGTGGCTGTCATCAATCACCAGCGGCGGGATCACGCGGATCGTGTTGTCCCCCGCACTCACTGTCAGCAGGTGATGATTATCGCGCATGTGCGCCACGAAAGGCCGCGGCTCCACTTTCATCATCAAGCCCAGCATCAAGCCGCGCCCGCGCACGCCTTTGAACAGATCGGGATAGTTGCCGATGAACTGTTCGATCCGCCCACGCAGCCGCTCACCCTTGGCGCGCACGTCAGCCAGAAAGGCCTCGTTCGCCACCACGTCGAGCACGGCCTCGCCCGCAGCCATTGCAAAGGGATTGCCGCCATACGTGCTGCCGTGTGTGCCCGCGATCATGCCGCGCGCCGCCTTTTCCGTGGCAAGGCATGCCCCCATCGGGAAGCCGCCGCCGATGCCCTTGGCCGTCGCCATGATATCCGGCTCCACGCCATATTGTTCATAGGCATAGAGCGTGCCGGTGCGCGCCACGCCGCACTGCACTTCGTCGAAGATCAGCATCAGATCATGCTCGTCGCACAGCGCGCGCAGGCCCTTGATGAATTCGTCCGAAGCATCGCGGATGCCGCCTTCGCCCTGGATCGGCTCCACCAGAAAGCCCCCGGTATTCGGCCCCATCGCGGCCTTGGCCCCTTCCAGATCGTCGAAGTCGACGTACTTGAAGCCTTCGAGCAGCGGCAGGAAGCCCTTGTGCATCTTTTCCTGATTGGAGGCGCTGATCGTGGCCATGGTGCGGCCGTGGAAGGCGTTCTTGAAGGTGATCAGTTCGTACTTGTGGTCATTGCCCACCGCTGAATGATAGGCGCGCGCGGTCTTGATCGCGCACTCCACCGCCTCGGCCCCCGAATTGGTGAAGAACACCGTGTCGGCAAAAGTCAGATCGACCAGACGCTGCGCCAGATGCTCGCCCTGTGGGCTGCCATAGAGGTTCGACACATGCATCAGCGTCGCCGCCTGCTTCTGCAGCGCAGAGATAAGATGCTCGTTCGAATGGCCCAGCAGGTTCACGGCAATGCCGCTGGCAAAGTCCAGATAGCGCGTGCCATCCTCGGAAATCAGGTGGCAGTTCTCGCCTCGCACCGGACGCACGCCGCACCGGGGGTATACGGGCATCAGCGGGGTGATCGACATAGTGCTCTCCTGTTCAGTCACGAAAAGTCCGCATGACGGAAAAATAGGGTGTTGTCCGTCTGGGAATAAGTCCGGGTGGGAAAAATGGGAAACGCAAACGACAAATGGCGGCCCCAAAAGGACCGCCATCTGTGCGCGTATGTGTTTGCAGGTGCAATCGGGATCAACCCTGAATCGGCACCAGGTTGACCGCCGAGTGCTTGCCTCGTCGATCGACTTCAAGGTCGAATTCAAGCTTGTCGCCTTCGTTCAGTTCCCGCAGGCCCGAACGTTCAACAGCGCTGATGTGCACGAAGGCATCCGGCTGGCCATCATCGCGCGTGATAAAGCCGAAGCCCTTCATCGCGTTGAAGAACTTGACCGTGCCCGTGGCGCGTTCACCCGTCAACTCGCGCTGCGGTGCGGCAGGCTTTGCCGCAACCGGGATTACATCGCCGACAACCTGAAGGTCAGCGGCCGAAATCTTGCCGCCGCGATCAACGAGGTTGAATTCCAGCGTCTGGCCTTCAGCAAGGCCTTCCAGCCCGGCGCGTTCGACGGCGCTGATGTGAACGAACACATCCTCACCACCGTCTTCGCGCGAGATGAAGCCGAAGCCCTTCTGACCGTTGAAGAATTTGACAACACCCTTGCCGGTGCCAACGACCTGGGCAGGCATACCGCCGCCACCGCCGCCGCCGCCACGAGGACCGCCGAAGCCGCCACCGCCGCCAGAGCGTCCGCCGCTGAAGCCGCCGCCACCGCCGCCGCCGAAGCCACCACGGTCACCACCGCCAAAGCCGCCGCCACCGCCGCCGTAACCGCCGCCGCGATTGCCGCCACCAAAGCCGCCGCGGTCGCCACCGCCAAAGCCGCCACGGTCACCAAAACCGCCGCCGCCAAAGCCGCCACCACCGCCGCCGTAGGGATCAAAGCCGCCCTCGTCGCCAAAACCGTCGCGCTTGTCTCTGCCGCGACCGCGCCGCCCTCTGTCAAAACCCATAGAAATCAATAGACCTTCAATCCGCCCCAACCTTCACGGCACCGCAGGCCGGACGCGGGAGCCGACGGTGCGACGAGGGAATCAATGGGAAGCCTTACCGGCAAACACCCTTCCTCAGCATCGAAGACTATAAAGCAAAAATGCAGGACCGCTAACGGAATCGTCAAAACCCGCGCATTTCGTCCCAAAAACTGTGGCTTTTGTGCCAATTTCGTCGCTGCAACGATCTGTCAGGCACAACCTTGTGCGGCAGTCTTGCCCCGCGCTGGCGCTTTGGGCACTAACAGCGCAAAGCGGTCCGCCCCAGAATCGAACCAGAACTATCAAACCAGAACCGTCGGACCAGAACCAAGGATGCGCGCGATGTTCCGCAAGATCGATGACAAGACTTATGCCAGCCCCCAGATCGGCATCGCGGAAGTGGCCTATGCCAAGGCGCTGGGCATCGGCATGATCATCAACAACCGCCCGGAAGATGAATCCGACGACCAGACGCCGGGCGCCGAAATCGAAGCCGCCGCGCAAGCCGCCAGCATTGCATACGTCGCCATCCCGGTCAGCCACGCGGGTTTTTCGATGCCGCAGGTTGAGGCAATGCAACAGGCGCTGGCACAGGCAGGCGATACGCCAGTCCTCGCCTATTGCCGCTCGGGCACGCGCTCCACATTGCTCTGGGCACTGGCGCAGGCCCGGTCAGGCATGAACCCGGATGAAATCGCGAGCAAAGCAGCGGACGCTGGATACGACATCAGCCCGATCCGCGCGACGGTGGACATGCTGGCAGCACAGGCGAATTGATCCGCAGCGTCATGGTCCTGCCCTCATTGCAAACCCTCATGGTCCTGCCCGGCGCAACCATGGCCCTGCAAGCGCTAACCTCGCTGGCGGCAATCCTCTTGGTAGTCTGGCTCACCCGGCGGCTCCGGCTGGGCGGCGATCCGCGCATCCTGTCCGAACAGCAGGCCTGCCAACTGGCCGAAGAGGCCATCTGCGGCTTCAATGCACAATCCGTGGCGGTTGACCGCGCCGGCATCGGCGCGCTGGTCCGCGATGCGCTGGGCCGCGTCATGATCATCCGCCAGCACGGCAGCCACTTTGCCGCCCGCTTGCTGACCAGCCACGCCCATGTGCGGCTGGACGAACGCTTCCTCACGCTGGCGACTGACGACCGCCGCTTCGGCACGATCACGCTCGATCTGGGCGATCAGGCCGCCGTCTGGGCCGCGAGCCTCCGGCGCCTGGGAGCATCGGCGCAATGAAGCCCTTCGATGTGGTCGCCTATGCCGTGCCGGTCTTCGTGCTGCTGGTCATCGCCGAGATGATCTGGGCCGCTCGCCGCGCGCCGGAAAAGTATGAGCCGCGCGATACCTTCACCAGCCTGGCGCTTGGCCTAGGCAGCACCGTGGCAGGCGCACTGACCGCAGGCGTCGTGCTGGCCGCCGCGATGTGGCTTTACGATCACCGCGTGTTGACCGTGCCCAACGTCTGGTGGGCGTGGATCGCCTGCTTCTTGCTCGATGATTTCAACTACTATTGGGCACACCGCACCGGCCACCGCGTCCGCTGGTTCTGGGCGAGCCATGTGAACCACCACACCAGCCAGCACTACAACCTGTCGACAGCATTGCGGCAGACATGGACCGGCTTCTTCGCCCTGTCCTTCATCTTCCGCATCTGGCCCGCCTTCATCGGCTTCCACCCGGCCATGCTGATCACCGTGGGCGGCGCAAACCTTGTTTACCAGTTCTGGATTCACACCGAGGCGGTAGGCCGCATGCCGCGCTGGTTCGAGGCCGTGTTCAACACCCCCTCCCACCACCGCGTCCACCACGCGACGAACCCGCTCTACCTCGACCGCAACTATGCCGGCGCGCTAATCGTGTGGGACCGCCTGTTCGGCACCTTCCAGCGCGAACGCTGTGACCTGCCCATCCGCTACGGCATCATCAAGCAACTCGGCAGTTTCAACCTTCTCCACGCCGTCTTCCACGAATGGCGCGGGATGCTGGGCGATGCATGGCACGCGCCGTGGCGACACAAACTGTCCTACCTGCTGCGGCCTCCGGGCTGGAGCCATGATGGTTCGCGGGAAGGCTCGGATGCGATCCGGGCGCGGTGGCAGGAGCGGCGGGGTGAGGTTGGCTAAAGCACTTTAGTCCTTAACAAATTGGCGATTGTATAGATGGCAAACGCAGTGGAAAAAGCCAGGCTGCAGACTCGCTGAAGAACGCTTCGTGAACGATAATCTCCGGATCGGAAGTGATTCGGAGGCGGAAAATGGGCTTGGCGTATGGGGTTATTCCACCTGAAGTTCGGGGCTTTATGCTTGAAGAGATTGATTTGGATTTTGCCAATGGCTCTATCTATATCAGCAACTACCTGAATGAACGCGGTAGCATTGCTTGGCCAGACCTTCTCAGGGAGGCGGCAACCAATGGCAATGATGACTCTCTAGCGACTGCTATTCGTCAGAACGGTTACCTGAAGTCGCATACGCAGCGGCGTAAACCCAGTGGAGGCTTTACCACAGCCGCAGTGCCCCATACGGCTCATGAAACAATGGGAGAGGGAGAGTTTAATCGTTATTATACAAGGGGACTATGCCGTTTTGCGATAGCCAACGGGGTTTCATCACTGGAGGTGTACCGCGCAAAGGGGGTAGAAAATCCACGGCCGGCTTCTCAAGCAAAAATAGGTTTGCTGGTTGATCCGTCACTTATTCTAGCAGACTTGAGAGTTACACAAGGCGTAGAACCTGCCTTAGGACTGCCGCCAGGCCCTAATTCAGGCCTTACTTTGCGAATTCCTTCTTAGGAAAAGGGTAGCACGCAAAAGGATCAAATCCTCAGCGAAAGGCTTCACCAAATCAAAATTACAGCTATCCCACGCGCAAATGTTCCTCCTTGTTATCGTCACCCTGAACTTGTTTCAGGGTCCATCTCTCCGCACGCGCGGCAGCTTGTGTTCAGAAATGGATGCTGAAACAAGTTCAGCATGACGGCGAAAGAGAGGTAAGGTGCCAGACGGCATTGCTGCCAAACAAGAGCAGCAAAAGACACCCCCAAACGCTTACCGCACCCGCAACCCCTCGCCCAGCAAATCCGCTGCCACTTCGGCAATCTCCTCCACCGGCCGCGCATCGTCCCACACGCCGAAGCGCAGGCCGAGGAACACGTTCATGCCCATGATCGCCCAGGCGCGCACGTCCTGCTGCCCATCGCGCATCACGCCTGCCTGAACCCCTTCGGCCAGACGCGCGGCGATGCGCGTGGCGGTGCCTTCGTAGTGCGCGCGGTAGCTGGCCGGGTCGGCGAATTCGGCCTCGTCGATGATGCGGTAGATTTCCTTGTGCTCGCGCGCAAAATGCAGGAACCCCGCCAGCGCCTCACGCTCACGTTGCAGGCCCGTCGCCCCCTCGCTCACCGCCGCCGCTGCCGTAGTCGCCACCCGGGCTGACATATCGCGCACGAGCGCGGTGAAGATCGCGTCCTTCGAATCGAAGTAGGTGTAAAAACTGCCCAGCGCCGTGCCTGCCCGCCGGGTGATCCCGCTGACCGAGGCTTCGTGAAAGCCGCGCTCGCCAAATTCCGCCGCCGCCGCATCCAGCAAGCGGCGCAGCGTTTCGCGCCCGCGCGCGGTGCGTGGCACTTTGCCCGGACTGGCAGCGCTGGTTTCCGCCATCAAACTCTCCCCCGGCAACCCCTGCTCCTACCCAGCCTGTTGCCATTTCGCCACGATTGTTAGCTGCGAAAGCCGATCACCACAACGAGAAGTTGAAAGGTGGTTCAACTTTCAATAATGAAGGTCTCATGCGGTCGAAGCAGTCCGCGAGAGGGAGCCTGAACCATGACCCGAATTTCCACGCGCGCCGCCTTGGCCGCAACTGCAGCGCTGTTTGCGCTGCCCGCCGTCCCCGCCTTCGCGCAGGAAACCCCCGCCGCGGTTGAAGACGCATCGGACGTCGCCAGTGGCGAAATCCTCGTCATCGCCCGCCGCCGCGAAGAACGTCTGCTCGACGTGCCCATCGCCATCTCGGTCGTCAGCACCGAATCGCTCGAAAAGCTGGGCGGCCGCGATCTCTCCTCGGTTCAGGGTGCGATCCCCAACGTGAACATCGTGCAGGGCCGCGGCTCTGCCAGCAGCGCCAACTTCTACATCCGCGGCATTGGCCAGCCCGATGCGCTGCAAACCTTCGATCCCGCCGTCGGCGTCTATGTCGATGGCGTATACCTCAGCCGCATTCAGGGCGCGCTGCTGAACCTGTTCGATGTTCAGCGCGTCGAAGTGCTGCGCGGCCCGCAGGGCACGCTCTATGGCAAGAACACCATCGGCGGCGCGGTCAATGTCGTATCCAAGAAGCCTGACCTGAACACCCTGCGCGGCGAAGCATCGATCGGCTATGGCAAGTTCGAGGAAGTGACCGCCAAGGGCTATATCTCGGCCCCGCTGGTGACAGACAAAGTCGCGCTGTCGGTCGCAGGCGTCTATGACGACCGCGAAGGTATCGTCACCGATCCGCGCACTGGCCGCCGCTTCAATGATCGCAACAACCTCGCTGGCCGCGCCACGCTGCGTGCGCAGGCTTCGGACACGGTCGAAGTGCTGATTTCGGGCGATTACACCCGCCAGCGCAACGCTGCCACGCTGGGCTATCTCACCGCCCCGCTGGTCCGCACCGATTTCGGCCTTGGCGCAGTCACGCTTGCCCCTGCCAACCCCTATGGCCCCTACGATTTCCGGGCCTCCACCAGCCTCACCCCTGATCAGGGCCAGAAGCTCGATCACTGGGGCGTTTCGGGCACGATCAACGTCGATTTGACCGACAATGTCCAGCTGACCTCGATCACCGCCTATCGCAAGCTGAAGACCGACTTCTTCATCGATATCGATGCCACGCAGTTCGAAATTGGCGATGTCTTCGTCGGCACGCGGCAGAACCAGTTCAGCCAGGAACTGCAGCTGAAGTACGACTACGACAAGCTCAAGGGTGTGTTCGGCGTCTATTACCTGAACGAAAACGTCAGCTCGCATCAGGAGGCTTATGCCGATGATCTGTTCGGCTTCTTCGGCGGCCCGATCACTTTCCTGCGCACGATTGACGACAAGCAGGTCACCAAAAGCTACGCCGCCTTCGGCCAGCTGACCTACGATTTCACCGAACAGTTCTCGATCACCGCAGGCCTGCGCTACACGCGTGAGACCAAGACCTACAACCGCTGCACCACCACCGCCTCCACATTGGGCGCACTGAACGGGTTGCGCTATTGCTTCCCGGACAACCTGCCCGCCCCCTTCACCGGCGATGATGACGTAACGTACGGCGCTTGGACCCCGATGGTCAGCCTGTCGTACAAGCCGACCGAAGGCACCCTGCTCTATGCCTCGGCCAGCCGCGGCTTCAAGGCAGGCGGCTTCAACGGTCGCGTCAATTCCAACGGCGATATTTCGGTCACGGTGAACGGCGTCACCACCGTCACGCCCAGCTTCGATCCCGAAACCGTGTGGACCTATGAAGCCGGTGCCAAGGGCAGCTTCCTTGATGGCAAGGTCAATCTGTCTGCCGCTGCCTTCTATTCGGATTACAACAACTTCCAGGCGCGCGTCGGCAATGGCACCAATGTCGGCCTTGGCGGAGCCTTCCCCGTGCTCAACGCGGGCAAACTGCGCATTCAGGGCTTCGAATTTGACATGACGGTGCGCCCGGCCAAGCCGGTCACGCTGTTCGCCTCGGTCGGCTACCTCGATGCCGATTACAAGGAATTCAACGATCCCCGCCGCCTTCCTCCCGCAGGCGGCGCGGCCTTCAGCTGCAACCCCACCGGCGCTGCCATCACCTGCCGCCCGGCCTTCGCCCCCCCGCTCACCCTGCGCCTCGGCGGTGAATACCGCATCCCGCTGGGAGAGGCTTCGCTCACACTGGGCGGCGATGCCCGCTTCGTCGACAAGCACTTCCTCTCGGTCGACAACCGCGCCGGGCTTACCGAAGACGGCTACTGGCTGGGCAATCTCTTCGCCCAGGTGGACTTCGACAAGTTCTACTTGCGCGGCACGCTGCGCAATGTGGGCAACACGCTCTACAAGACCGACGGGCAGGAATTCAGCTCGGTCGGCAACATCCAGACCGTCTATTACGGCGATCCGCGCACCTGGAACGTCACACTGGGCGTGCGCTTCTGATCACTGGCAAGCCCACCCCCAACCCCTCCCGCATGCGGGAGGGGAGCGAGACTTATTGAGCGTTAAGCGAAATTAGTCGCAGCGGGGTGGGCATCCAACCTGTCATATCTGCAAATGACATAAAGCCTGTTTCATCGCCCATCCAAACAACACCCGTTCGTGTCGAGCGAAGTCGAGACACGTGTTTCCCACGAACTGAAGACTGAATAAGTCCACATCGGCTAGGACTTCGCTGTCCTGAAGCGAAACATTCCGCTTTACAGCGCGAATGCAACTGACCTTCGACTGTACGCAATGCGGCCGCTGCTGCCATGACTTGCGGCTTACCTTGTCGGTCGAAGAAGCGCGTATCTGGGCCAGCAATGGCCATCAGGTCGATCTGCTCGCCGAAGGCTGGGCATGGACCGGCACTGAAGATGAAACCGATCCCGCCATCGCATGGCGCAAGGCCACGACCTTCCCCGCCATAGTCGGCGAGGTGCCCTTCCGCATCAGCTTGCGCCTAGTCGCCCGGCACGAAGGCCCCTGCCCTCACCTTCAGCAAGACATGCGCTGCGGCAACTACGAAGCCCGCCCCCGCATCTGCCGCATCTACCCGCTGGAGGCCCGCCCCTTCGAAGCCATGACCCCCGAAAAGCGCCTCTGCCCGCCCGAAGCCTGGGGCCGGGACCTCCCCGTCCTCGAACGCGATGGCGAACCGGCAGAGCTGCAAACCGCCGACATCCTCAGCCAGCACCGTCAGGCGATGATCGACGATGTCCCCTTCAAAGCCCGCCTCGCCGCCACGCTAGGCTTTGCCGAAGCGGCACTGGCCGGAGAAGGCCTCGCCACATGCGAGCCCTCCCCCACCACGCTCCTTGCCGCGCTGGCCATCTCCGAACAAACCAAAACCGCCCATCGCCCCAACTGGTCCATCATAACCAACCGCGAAACCACCCGCGCCATGCTGGCCGACCTCGACTGCCCCGTGCGACTGGTGGCCACGGGCTACGGGTTTTTGTCGGCCTTTGCGGATGAGGGGTAGGGCGACCGGCCACGCTGAACCAACACGCCAAACCGCACCACCCTGAACGTCCGCCCCCATTCGTCATGCTGAACTTGTTTCAGCATCCATCGTGCCGACGAAGCGGAGCCCTGTTAGGAGAAATGGACCCTGAGCCGCAGGCCAGCGCAGCTAAACAAGTTCAGGGTGACGGCAGACTTCGAAACGCAGGTGCTTAGAGAGCATCGCCCAAAATGGGGTGCTGCCGGACTTTCACTCCCGAGAAGCGAGCGCCACTTCCAACCAGTGGATGCGCTTTTCCCACTGCTTGGCCGTTTTTGTAGACGTCGCAATACTCAGCCGGGTGCGAGAACGTTGCAGCTCGATCAACAACTCTTCGCTGCTAAGCTTGCCCAATTCTTCTTGGCGGTGAGGAACACCAGATCGCTTGCCCATCGGTTGGCCTAACATCGCACTGCGCAAGTGTGGAACGGTACCTGATTTACGAAATGAAGCGCCATTGCCTCAACCAAGCAAGCCCACCGCCTGCTGCACCGTAATCGAAAGCAACGCCGCAATTTCTTCGACCAAGATATCCGGTCGCTCCCTTCGCAAATCTTCCGCCGTGGTAACAAGCGCAGGCGATCGCGGTTCAAGAAATGCCCATACGTCTCCGGTTGCTTTGCCCAACTTCAACACTTGCTCGTAAGTCAGGAACTCATCCGGCCAAAGGCCAAAATCCTCGATCTCCTGCAGTTGTGCAGGGGAAATACGGCGCAGGTAATAGTTATCGTAAATCCGGTCATCTTGCGCGATCATCCAGTTCTGGCGGCACGCAAGACAGGTCGAAACGTAAAGCCACCACTGGTCACAGCCATGACGGACCGTTTGCCGGAACGACGCAAACACCAATTCATCTAGTCCGATGCCGCCCATCGGGATCACGGGGTTATCCGCAAGCGCTTTGCAGCAGCACTCCCCGGCTGACGGAGTGTCCTTGTCCGCACTCACCCCCTCAACCCCCATGAAAGTCCTTATACCACCGCACAAAGTTCGGCACGCCCACATCGATGCTGGTCGTCGGCCGATACCCCAGATCGACTGAAATCGCATCAATGTCAGCAAACGACTGGCGCACGTCGCCCGGCTGCATCGGCAGCATTTCCATCTCCGCCTTGCGGCCCAGTTCGCTCTCCAGAATGCCGATCACTTTCATCAGGTGTTCGGATTTGTGGTTGCCGATGTTGTAGAGCCGGTGCGGCTTTTCGCTGCCGCCCGCCTTCACCGCGCCGTCATCGGGCGGCGGATTGTCGAGGCAGGCCACCACGCCCGAAACGATATCGTCCACATAAGTGAAATCGCGGTACATGTCGCCGTGGTTGAACACCTTGATCGGCTCGCCCGCCAGAATCGCCTTGGTAAACAGCCACATCATCATGTCCGGCCGCCCCCACGGGCCATAGACGGTGAAGAACCGCAGCCCCGTCAGCGGCAGGCGATAGAGGTGCGCATAGGTCTCGCTCATCAGTTCGTCCGCCTTCTTGGTGGCGGCATAGAGCGACATCGGGTGATCCACCCGGTCCTCCACCGAGAACGGCATCTTGGTGTTCCCGCCATAGACCGACGAGGACGAGGCATAGACCATATGCTCGGCCCCGCGATGCCGCGCCACTTCCAGCAGGTTCAGATGGCCAACAAGGTTCGCCTGCACATAAGCATGGGGGTTCTCGATCGAGTACCGCACCCCCGCCTGCGCGCCGAGATGCACGATGCGTTCAAAGCTCTTGTCCGCTAGCGCAGCAGTCAGCCCTGGGTAATCGGCAAAATCGGTGCGGCAGAACGTGAAGCGGCTGCCCCCCTGCTCCACCAGCCGCGCCAGCCGCGCTTCCTTCAGCGCTGGATCATAGTAATCGTTGACGATGTCGACGCCGACAACCTCGTCACCGCGCGCCAGCAGCCGGGTGATCAGCGAATAACCGATGAAGCCCGCGGCTCCGGTAACGAGGACTTTCATGCTGGCAACTTACCTTCAAGGAATTGAATCAAAAGCATCGTAGCGCCGATTGCCCACCCCGCTGCGACTAATCTCACCTACGGTTCGATAAGTCTCGCTCCCCTCCCGCATGCGGGAGGGGCCGCTCTTTTTACCCCCCTCCCGCATGCGGGAGGGGTTGGGGGTGGGCTTCCAATGATAAGCGCATAACACCACCCTAACCGAACAAAACCGCTCCCCCGCGAAGGCGGGGGCCTCAGGCCGTTTACGCGACCCTCGCGTAACACCCGGCGTTTTCAGCTACCGTTCCGTAACACGCCTGAGGCCCCCGCCTTCGCGGGGCGCAGGGCATTTCGGAAAGGCTCAAAGCCGCCAGTCAGCCCGCGCGCCCAGCACACCCTTGAGGTCCGCCAGCGTCCCCCCCGGCGCCACCAGCGCCGCAATGCGCTCAGCCCCGGCAGCAAGGTAATACTTATGCGGCACCGCCAGAAACACCAGATCATAGCTCTGCTCAAAAGCATCGCCCGCCAAGTGCAGCCCATATTCCAGCAGCGCCTCGGCCCCATCGGCATGCGGATCATGCACCGCCACCTGATGCCCCAGCGCCTGCAATTCCGCGATCACATCGGCCACCTTGGAGTTGCGTAGATCGGGCACGTTCTCCTTGAACGTCAGCCCCAGCACCAGCACCGAGCCGGGCTTGCCGCCGCGCTGCGCGTGCAACTCGCCTGCCAGCCACTTGGCCATGCCATCGTTCACGCCGCGCCCGGCCAGGATCACTTGCGGGTCATGCCCCAGCGCCTCGGCCCGCGCCGAAAGGTAGTATGGGTCCACCCCGATGCAGTGCCCACCGACCAGCCCCGGCGTAAACGGCAGAAAGTTCCACTTCGTCCCTGCGGCGGCCAGCACGTCCCAGACAGACAGGTCCATCTTGGAAAAGATCTGCGTGATCTCGTTCATGAAAGCGATGTTGATATCGCGCTGCGCGTTCTCGATCACTTTGGCCGCTTCGGCTGCCTTGATCGACGCTGCCCGGAACACGCCGCCGCTGGTGATCGCGCCATAAAGGTCAGCCACGCGCTCCAGCACCTCGGGGTTCTGACCTGAAACGACCTTGGTGATCTTGTCGATGGTATGTTCGCGGTCACCCGGATTGATGCGTTCAGGGCTGTAGCCAAGGAAGAAGTCCACCCCGCACTTCAGGCCCGAAACCTGCTCCAGTATCGGCCCGCAGATGTCCTCGGTCACGCCCGGATAGACCGTGCTTTCATAGACCACCACCGGACAGCGCCCCTCGGCCACGGCTGCAGGCAGCATCTTGCCCACCGTGCGCGAAGCCGCTTCCACCAGCCGCAGATCGGGGCGGTTGGCCGCATCAATCGGCGTGGGCACGGTCACGATATAGAAATCGCTGGGCGGGCAGACATTGGCGTCGCTGATCAACCCGAGGCTCGATTGCGCCAGCCGCTCTGCATCAATTTCGCGCGTGCGGTCATGCCCTTCGGACAGTTCCCCGATTCGCTGCGTGTCGATGTCGAACCCGGTCACGAAGAACTGCTTGGCCAGCGCCACCGCCAGCGGCAGCCCGACGTATCCCAGCCCCAGCACGACCACGCGGGTGTTCGCTGAAACCAGCGGATCAAGCCCAAGGGCAGAGGCAGGGGCAAGCGGCGGAAACTGTACGGTCACAGGGCAAACGGCCTTTCATGGTTGACGCTCATCCGCGCCATTTGCAGCCATGCTTAAATCCAGCCTCTTATTTCACAGTTAACACTCGCGGATTATTGAACCCGGTATGGCAAAGACAATTCTCGTGGTGTTCGGCACCCGCCCCGAAGCGATCAAGATGTTCCCTGTGGTCCACGCCCTGCGTGAAGACCCGCGCTTTCGCGTCGTCACCTGCGTTTCGGCGCAGCATCGTGGCATTCTCGATCAGGTGCTGGAAATATCCGGCATCGTGCCCGATCACGATCTAGACCTCATGCGCCCCGATCAGACGCTCGATGGCCTCACCGCCGCCCTGCTCACCGGCCTTGGCAAAGTGATGGACGAAGTGCAGCCCGACTGGGTCGTGGTGCAAGGCGATACCGCCACCGCCATGTCCGGCGCGCTCGCCGCCTATTACCGCAAACTGCCCGTGGCCCATGTTGAGGCCGGCCTGCGCAGCCACAACATCTATCATCCCTGGCCCGAAGAGGTGAACCGCAAGATCATCGGCACCATCGCCAAGCTGCACTTCGCGCCCACAGACGTTTCCGCCGCCGCCCTGCTGGCCGAAAACGTCGATCCGGCCACCGTCCACGTGACCGGCAACACCGTGATCGACGCGCTGCACTGGGTCACTGCCAAGATCGAAGCCGAACCGGCGCTGGCCTCAGGCCTTGCCGATATCGAAGCGCGCTTTGCCGGCAAGCGCATCATCGGCGTCACCAGCCACCGCCGCGAGAACTTCGGCGGGGGCCTCGAAAACATCGCCGAAGCCATCCGCCGCATCGCCGCGCGCGATGATGTGGCGCTGATCTTCCCGGTCCACCCCAACCCCAACGTGCGCAAGGTGATGGACGCAGCGCTCAGCGATCTGCCCAACGTGGCGATGATCGAACCGCTCGATTACCCGCACTTCGCGCGCCTGCTCTCCATCGCCGACATCATGCTCACCGATTCGGGCGGCGTGCAGGAGGAAGCGCCCGCGCTGGGCAAGCCCGTGCTGGTCATGCGCGAGACGACCGAGCGGCCCGAAGGCGTCACCGCAGGCACCGCAAAACTCGTCGGCACCGATGTGGACACCATCGTTTCCGAAATCTTCACCCTGCTCGACGATAAGGCTGCCTATGCGGCAATGGCGCGCGCCCACAACCCGTTCGGGGATGGGCAAACATCGCGCCGAATCATGGAGTTGCTGGCGAATGATGGGTGATATGAAGCCGGACGTCTGTGTTGTCGGCCTCGGCTATATCGGACTTCCAACCGCTGCCATCATAGCGCGCGCGGGTTGCAAGGTGCTCGGCCTCGATGTGTCGCAACACGTGGTCGACACGATCAACCGCGGCGAAATCCATATCGAGGAAGTCGATCTCGATGGCCTCGTCCACGGCGTCGTCCAGCGCGGCCTGCTGCGCGCCTCCACCCAGATCGAACCGGCAGACGTCTTCGTGATCGCGGTGCCCACCCCCTTCGCCAAGGACGGCCACCACACGCCCGACATCTCCTATGTCCTGTCCGCCGCCACGCAAGTCGCCGCCGTGCTGAAAGCGGGCGACACGGTCATTCTCGAATCGACCTCGCCCGTCGGCACTACCGAGCAGATGCGCGACCTGATGGTCGGCCTCAGGCCCGACCTAAAGTTTCCCGGCAAGACGAAGGAAACGCCAGACGTCTCCATCGCCTATTGCCCGGAGCGCGTGCTTCCGGGCCGCATCCTTGAAGAACTGACCAACAACGACCGCTCCATCGGCGGCATCACCCCCCGCTGCGCGCGCAAGGCGCTGGCCTTCTACAAGCGCTTCGTGCGCGGCACTTGCGTCACCACCGATGCTCGCAGCGCCGAAATGACCAAGCTGGTCGAAAACGCCTATCGCGACGTCAACATCGCCTTTGCCAACGAACTGTCGATGGTGGCCGACAAGATGGGCCTCGACGTCTGGGAAGTCATCCGCCTCGCCAACCGCCACCCGCGCGTCAACATCCTGCAGCCCGGCCCCGGCGTCGGCGGCCACTGCATCGCGGTGGACCCGTGGTTCATCGTATCGAGCGCCCCCGATCAAACCCCACTGATCCGCACCGCGCGAAACGTCAACGATGGCAAGATGCATCACGTGGTGAAGCAGGCCGCCGACCTCGTCGAAGCCAACCCCCACGCCAAAGTCGCCTGCCTTGGCCTTGCCTTCAAAGCCAACATCGACGATTTCCGCGAAAGCCCCGCGCGCTACGTCGCCGCCAGCCTCGCCCGCCAGTTCGGCAGCCGTATCCATGTGGTTGAACCCTACGCGGGCACGCTGCCCAAGGAATTCGAAGGCACCGGCGCAGTCCAGATCGATGTCGATACCGCCCTAGAGGAATGCGACGTGCTGATCGTGCTGGTCGATCACGACGTGTTCAAGGTCATCCCATTGGCTGAACGTAGCGGCAAGGTCGTCTACGACACGCGCGGCATCTGGCCCGATCAGCCCGGTGCGCAGGCTGCAAATGCGGGCTTGCGGCTGGCAAGCTAGGGTCAGCCGCTCACCGCCGCGTTGTGGTGCGTGGGTCGGTCCAGCGGAAAGTCTTGTCGTCCACCGCAATGCCATATTGCTGGCCGGTCAGGCGGACGGTGGTGCGCTTGTTCTGCGAATCGAGCGCAACCCACGAATCGAGCTGGAAGCCGCCGGGCGCCCCTGCATTGCGCACGAAGATCATCGTGATCGTGCCATATTCAGGATGCTTGGGATCGCGCACCTGCAGGCTGATGACGCCCGCATCGCCGGTGGGCAGCTGCTTGGCAAAGCGGGCGACGTCCTTGTTCGGATCGAGCAGCGCGCCCAGCGGGCTGTTGCCGATGGGCCAGCGCTGCACTTGCCGCACTTCATAATCGATCATGGTCAGCGCTTTGCCATCGCCCACGATCAGCAGAGGCACGCCCTTTTGATACTGGAAGCGGATCTTGCCCGGGCGCTTCATCGTCAGCACGCCCGAGATGGTCTGGCCGGACCGATCGGTCTGCACGAAGTTGGCGCGCAGTGTGGTGATGCCACGCAGGGCAGCTACGGCGCGGTCAATGTCTGATGCTTGCGCCTGCGCCACGCTGGGGGCAGCGAGCATGGCCGGTGTGGCTGTGGCGAAGACAAGCGAAAGGGCCGCCACGGGGCGGCCAAGCTTGCGAAAAGTTGTGTTGATCATGTTCATCGCCGTTCCTTGAGGTCTTGGCGTTGAACTCACCGTGAACCGTCCCGGTTCCAACAATGGCGGGACGGGGCTCACGGGGAAAGCGCGAAAGGCGCTATTACTTGATCTTCGCTTCCTTGAACTCGACATGCTTGCGCACGACGGGATCGTACTTGCGGAAGACCATCTTCTCGGTCGTGTTGCGGGGATTCTTCTTGGTGACATAGAAGAAGCCGGTGTCAGCGGTCGAGACCAGACGGATCTTGACGGTGGTGGGCTTTGCCATTTCTCTATCCTGAAATTTCGCGCGCGAATCTGAAAACGAATGTAGCGGCGCGTTTCCACGCCGCCGTCACAGGGTGGGGCCGTTGGGATAGAATCGCGGGAAAGTCAAGCGACCAGTCGGCAAAGGCACGATTAACCGGATCGCCAATCACCCCAATCGGGGCGGTTTCGGTGAGCACTTCACTACCCATTGACGCAGGAAAGGCGGCCCGCAAGAGCCGCCTTTCCAATCCGCGCTGTGGTTTGAATTACCGAACCGAACCGCGGCGGATCAGGTTGACGATGGCAAGCAGGATCAGCGCGCCAAGGAACGATACGATCAGCGTGCCAGCAGAGATACCCTGCGTAATGCTGCCGCCACCGATCAATGGGGCCAGCAGGAAACCGCCCAGAAACGCGCCGACAATGCCGACCACGATATTGAGGAAAATGCCCTGCTGGCCATCTGTGCGCATGACAATGCTGGCCAGCCAGCCGAGAATCCCGCCGACGACGAGAAGAATGATGAGACCCATGGTTTACCCCTAGAATTGCAGCCCTTTACGGCTGGCTTGCCAGTATTGGCGTTCTGGGGAGTCAATTCAGGGGGAAGCAATTGGTTCCACTGACACGACAGGATAACGCGCCAAGTATCGAAGAAATGGCCAAAAATCAGCGCATCGCCAGCCAGATGATCGCAACGGTCCCGGCTACGATGCGATACCAAGCAAAGGGTTTGAACCCGGCGCGGCTGACATAGGCGACGAAAAACCGGATCACCGCCAGCGCCACAATGAACGAAACAACAAAGCCAACCGCAATCTCGGCCCAGCCCACGCCGCCTGCCCCCAGCGTGCCGGACATGATGGCCTCGCGATTGTCGAGCAGTTCGAGCGCGGTAGCCCCCAGCATCGTGGGAATGGCCAGGAAGAAGCTGAATTCCGCAGCCGTACGGCGTTCGATCCCCATCGCCAGCGCACCCATGATCGTTGCGCCCGAACGGCTGACGCCCGGCACCATCGCCAGACACTGCACGAAGCCCACGCCCAGCGCCTGGCTGAGCGGAAGCTGGCCGATGCCGGTCAATTCGCCGGGCTTGGCATATTTCTCGATCACCAGAATGGCGATGCCGCCAATCACCAGCGCCCAGCCGACCACGGATGGGCTGCCAAGCAGGACATCGATATAGTCCTTCAGCGCAAGGCCCAAGATAGCAGACGGAATGAACGCGGCCAGCAGGTTGCGCAAGAAGCGCAAGCTGATCGGTTCAAGCCGCATCAGGCCCATGCCCACCGCCCAGAACGTGCGCCAATACTGCACGACCACGGCCAGAATCGCGCCCAGCTGAATCACCACATTGAACATGGCCCACTGGTGCGGATCAAAGCCGAACAGTTCTGTCGCGAGGATCAGGTGGCCGGTGGAGGATACCGGGAGAAACTCGGTAAGGCCCTCGACAATGCCGAGCAGGATGGCGGTGACAATCGAATCCATGATGCTCCGGGGGTTTGCCGCAGCGCAGCATCAAGTCAAGGGTTAAGCGGCCATTCCATCGAATTGCAAGCGGGCGAGACGCGCGTAGAGACCGTCTGCGGCGCTCAGGCTGGCGTGGGTGCCCTGCTCCACGATCCGGCCTCCATCCATCACCACAATGCGGTCAGCGGCACGAATCGTGGCAAGGCGGTGCGCGATGACCAGCGTGGTCCGGTCCTTCATCAGCCGGTCGAGCGCATCCTGCACCAGCCGTTCGCTTTCGGCGTCCAGCGCGCTGGTGGCTTCATCGAGCAGCAGGATCGGCGAATTGCGCAGCACCGCACGGGCAATGGCGATGCGCTGACGCTGGCCGCCCGAAAGGCGCGCGCCGTCTTCGCCGAGGAACGTGTCGAGACCCTGCGGCAGATCGCGCAGGAACTGTTCGGCATTGGCGGCGCGGGCCGCCTCCCAGATCGCCTCGTCGGTGGCGTTCCAGTTGCCATAGCGCAAGTTGTCGCGCGCGGAGGCGGCAAACAGTGTGGCGTCCTGCGGTACGAGCGCGGTGCGGGCGCGAATTTCGGCAGGGTCTGCGCTCGTCAGCGGAACGCCATCGATGCGCACGGTGCCGCCATGCGGATCGTAGAACCGCTGGGCCAGCAGGAACAAGGTGGATTTGCCCGCGCCTGATGGGCCGACGATAGCCACCGTTTCGCCCGGCTCAACCGTCAGCGAGAAATCATCAAGCGCCAGCACTTCAGGGCGCGAGGGATAGCGGAAGGCGACGTTCTGGAACGCCAGCTGGCCGCGTGCAGGCACCGGCAGCGCGGTCGGGCGGGCGGGAGGCGCAATATCCGGCTCTTCGCGCAGCAGTTCGTTCAGGCGTCCGGCAGCGCCTGCCCCGCGCAGCAGATCGCCATAAACCTCGGACAGCGCGCCAAGGGCCCCTGCCACGAGGCCCGCGGTGATCACGATAGCAAAAATCGTGCCGCCGCTGATCGTGCCCTTGGCCACGCCAATCGCGCCTTCCCAGACAAGCATGGTAATGCCGCCAAAGATCAGCAGGATGACGATCGAGGTCATCCCCGCGCGGATCGAAATGCGGCGCAGCGCCGTCTGGAACGTCGCCTCAACCTTTTCGCCAAACCGCTCAAGCTCGCGCTTTTCCTGCCCAAACGCCTGCACGATCTTCATTGCACCCAGCACTTCGGACACGATCACGCCGATGCCTGCCACACGATCTTGGCTCGATCGCGAGACATTGCGCAAACGCCGGCCGATGAACACGATAGGCACGACGATGAACAGGATCGCCACGAGCAGGATCACGGTCAGCCTAGGGGCAAGATAGAGCAGATAGCCGATGCCGCCGATGGCCGTGATGGTATTGCGCAGCGCGACCGACACGGTGGTGCCCACAACCTGTTCGATCACCGCCGTGTCCGAGGTCATGCGCGAGGCAATCTCCTTGGGGCTGTTCGTTTCGAAGAACGAAGGAGGCAGGCGCAGCAGATTCGCCTGCACTTTCAGCCGCACATCGGCAACCACGCGCTCGCCCAGCCACGACACGAAGTAGAACCGGCAGGCCGTGCCGATGGCCAGAACCAGCACGATCAGCAGCAGATACTGGAACCAGCGGCCCAGTTGATCAACGTCGGCTCCGGCGGCAAAGCCCTTGTCAATGATCAGCTTGAACCCGGACGGAATGGCCAGAGTGGCCGCCGACGTAACGACGAGCGCGCCTGTGGCGGCGGCGACGCGGCCCGGATAGCGCGCGGCCTCGTCCCAGATCATGCGCAGCGGGCCCAGGCTTTTTGCCTTGGGGGCCGTTTGCACTGGCGTTTCGATCTGCGCGTCTTGCTGCGGGGTCTGCTCGTCCATGCGCCTCGCCTAGCCCAAGCCACGCCTTGCCGAAAGGGGGCATTGGTGTGGTGTCAACCTGACTGGACCTTTGTTGCGTTGCACAAGTTGGCGATTCGGGGCAATCTGTTGCCAACGACTCTTGCCGCCGGTCCTTTCCGCCGGTGGCGGGCAACAACCAAAAAGGTGTTCGCAGTGCTCTACAAAGCTTACGAAATCCAGCGCTCGCTGATGAATGCGAGCAGTGCCTGGGCCTCGATGATGGCCGACGCGTTGACCGATCCGCGCAATCCTTGGGCGGGCATGGGGCAGTCGCAGACCATTGCCAATGCGCTTGATGTCTTCGCCCATGCTGCAGCGCCGCGCGGGAAGCCCGCGTTTGGCATCCGCGTGATCCATGTCGATGGCACGGCCCATGCGGTGAAAGAAACCACCGTCATCACCCGCCCATTCGGCGATCTGAAGATGTTCACGCACGATGGCCTGCCCAAGAATGCGCCGCGCCTGCTGATCGTTGCGCCGATGAGCGGGCACTTTGCCACGCTGCTGCGCGGCACGGTGGAGCGGATGCTGGAACGCTGCGTGGTCTACATCACCGATTGGGCCGATGCGAAGTATGTTCCCTTGGCCGAAGGCGTGTTCGACCTTGACGATTACATCGATTATCTGACCGGTTTTCTTGAGCATATCGGTGAAGGCGCGCACATGATGGCCGTATGCCAGCCTTCGGTCCCGGCGCTGGCCGCCACCGCGATCATGGCGGTGAACGAGCACCCCTGCCGTCCGGTAACGCTGACGATGATGGGCGGCCCGATCGACACCCGCGAAAGCCCGACCGCAGTGAACGACCATGCGATCACCAAGCCGCACGTGTGGTTCAAGCATAACGTGATCACCACCGTGCCTGCCAACTATCCGGGCGTGGGGCGCCGCGTCTATCCGGGCTTCGTGCAGCTCGCCAGCTTCATGTCGATGAACATGGCCAGCCATATGATGAGCCATTACAAGCTGTTCCAGCACATGAATGCAGGCGCCGATGAAAGCGCCGATGCCACGCGCACATTCTATGATGAATACCGCTCGGTCTGCGATCTTCCGGCCGAATTCTATCTGCAGACGGTGGACGTGGTGTTCCAGCGCCACGCCCTGCCCAAGGGCGAACTGGTGCATCGCGGGCAGGTAGTAGACCTTGGCGCGATCACCGACACCGCAATCCTGTGCATCGAGGGGGAACGCGATGACATTTCCGGCATCGGCCAGACCAAGGCCGCGCTAAAGGTCACGCCAAACCTGCCCGAGGACATGAAGCAGTATTTCCTTGCCCCCGAAGTCGGCCACTATGGCATCTTCAACGGCTCACGTTGGCGCACGAACATTGCACCAGTCGTGGACCAGTGGATCGCTACGTTTGAAAAGAAGGCAAAGGGCCGCAAGCTCAGCGTGGTGGCCTGAAATACCATCAGACAATCCCATGGAGGCAGGCGCACCAATCCGGTGCGCCTGCCTCCATGGGCTGTACCGAAAAGGCACGGATCTGACAGTTAGCCGCTGATCTAACCGTTTTTGCGAGTTCTGAAACACTGCGCAACGTTCGGGAAAACCGCGCGATGCGTCAACATGGCATGCGTTCTGTCATGGACATGATGTTTCAGGGGGCCGAAGCGTGGGGCGCGCAAGCATCGGATTGGGGAGAGGCCGCCGTGCACTCCGGGCATGAGGCCCCGCGCGTCAGCGTGGTCCTGCCGGTGCATAATGGCGAGGCCTATCTTGATCAGGCGATCGATTCGATCCTGAACCAAACCTTTGGCGATTTCGAACTGATCTGCGTCGATGATGGGTCAAGCGATGCGACACCCGCCATTCTGGCGCGGCATGCCTTGGCCGATAACCGGGTGCAGATCATCACCAACCGCCCGAACAAGGGCCTCCCTGGCGCATTGAACACCGGCTTTGCTGCCGCGCGCGGTGCGCTGCACTGCTGGACTTCGGACGACAATATTGCCCGCCCGCAGATGCTCGAACGCCTCGTATCTGCGCTCGATGCGCATCCCGATGCCGCGATTGCCCATGCCGATTACAGCGTGATCGATGCCACGGGCCAAGTGACTGGCTATCAGAAAGTGGGGCCCGTTTCGGAGCTGTTGCTGGGAAACCGCATCGGGGCAGCCTTCCTCTATCGCGCGGAAGTGACGCGGACACTCCAAGGCTATGATGAAAGCCTGTTTGGCGTGGAGGATTACGATTTCTGGCTGCGCGCAGCGCGCACCTTCCGTTTTGTCACCTTGAACGAGGACCTCTACCTTTACAGGCGGCACGAGGCGAGCCTGACCGACCGCAAGGCCTTGACCATCCATCGGCTGGGCGCACAGATCCTGCGCCGCGAATTGGCGCTGGTGCAGGACCGCAAGCTTCGCGCCCGGGCGCTGGTCGAACATGGTCTGGCCAGCCGGATCGATCCCCGCCTCGATATGCTGGCGCGCGGACTGCTGCTATCGCCGGGACTGGCGCGCGGAAGAGCCCGCACGATCCTGCGCCATCTGGCGCATCATTTGCGCCGGGTGGTCACTCAGAAAGCCGCGCTTACACGAAAAACTGGGTAACCCATTCGCAGATCAGCGCAGGCTTATCCTCGCCTTCGATTTCAACCGTGATTTCCATCGTCTGCTGCCATTGGCCGGGCCGCTTTTCTTCCATGTCCAGCAGCTTGAACACACCGCGCACACGCTTGCCCACGCGCACCGGGGCCAGAAAGCGCGTGCGGTTGCCGCCGTAATTGACGCCCATCTTGATGCCTTGCGCACGCGGGCAATCGCTTTCCATGGTCAGCAGCGGGATCAGCGATAGCGTCAGAAAGCCGTGCGCAATCGTGCCGCCAAACGGGGTGAGCGCGGCCTTTTCGGGGTCGACGTGGATGAACTGGAAATCGCCCGTAGCCTCGGCGAACGTGTTGACCCGCTCTTGCGTGATTTCAACCCAGCCTGATGTCCCGACGACTTGGCCGACCATGGCCTTGATCTGCTCGGCCGGAATGAATTTGGGCATGGCTGTGCACTCTCCTGCGAAATTCCGCCCAGAGAATGACGGCAAGCCGAGCGATGCGCAAGCCGGTTTAAGCAAGCGGTTAAGCGGTTGCAGGTGCCTGCCGCAGCTCTCGTGGCTTTCGGAAAGGCACAGGCTGTGCCGCTTTCACCCGCTGGATATAGGCCCACAACCCGCACTGCAGCCCAACCAGCATGTAGCAGAACGGCTGGAACGCGATGCCGACAAAGGTGGAGCCGACAAGGTAGATCACTTGCGCTTGCTGCAAGGCTTCGGCCAGCGGCGAAACCCACCGGAACGCCTCGCTATCGTCCTTGCGGAACCGCCGCCTGAGCACTTCCATCTGCCACAGGCCCAGCAAGTGCAGCGCAAGCCACATGGCAAGGCCGGGATAGCCCTGTTCGCCCAGCATTTCGAAGTAGCTGGAATGATAGGCGCGGGCCTGATCCATCACCGGGCGATATTCCAGCGCAGTATTGTTGTCCCCCGCCTGCTTGGCGGTGACGGCGTTGTATTCCAGCTTGTTCTGGCGATAGGCATCAAAGCCGCCACCAAACGGGCGGGTCTTCACAAAATCGAGCGTCCACATCCACACCGCCACGCGGGTGGAGGCGGATTCATCGGACTGGTGATTGCTGATCGTGCTCATTCGCGCCACGAATTCTGCCGGGAGCAGCGGCACGGTGACCAACGCGCCTGCTGCCATCAAGGACAGGATCATCACCCGGCGCTTGGCCGTGCGCAGGATCAGCGCAGCCAGCACCACCACGCAGACCAGCCCGGTGCGCGCGCCTGTACCAATCGGCATCAGCGCGCAGGAAAAGCACAGCGCCCAGGCGAAGACCTTCACCCGCCATTCGGGCGGAAAGATCGTGCCAAAGCGCGATAGCCACAGCGCCAGCGGGATCACCGCGATGGCCACGGCCGATATGATCGAACTTTCGTAAAGCCCGGTATTGTTGTCCACCAGCAGGCGCAGTTCGCCATAACCACCGCCGCCGGTCAGTGTCTTGATCCCGCCGCCGATCACGATCACGCCGACCGACAGCACCATGATCAGCGTCAGCGCCTCGATCCGAAGGCGTGTGCGCAAAGTCAGCGGCAGGAACATCGCAAAGACGAGCGCTTTCCAGACCCATGACCACTTTTCCCCCGCTTCCAGCGGGAAATCGGCCTGCTGCGTGGTCATGCCGCAATAGATCAGCAGCATCAGCATCAGGAACTGGCGCAGCGAAAAACGCGTGCCGTTCTTGTCTTCGGCCACAAACCACGCGCCGAACGCCAGCAGGAACGCGATCAGCGAGATCGGAATCTGCGTCAGGATTCCCCAGCTCACCTTCTGCGGGGAAACCACATCGATATAGACATAGGCCAGCACGAAGATGAACGGGCGTTTAAAGCCTGCTCCAAGAAAGGCCAGCACAAAGCTGAGCAGGAACAGGTCAAGCATCGCCCGGCGCTTCCGGATGATGCGCATTTGCCGGCGTCCTCGCCTTGCGGAACGGAACGCGGCGGCTAGGCAATGAGGGATCATCATCCAGATCGTCACGCTTCAGCAGCCGCCAGATGGCAATCGCCATCAGCAGATGCGGCAGGAAAAGCGTGAACTTGTCGATCATGGCAGGAGCAGGCCTAGACCATCGGGGTTGACGCGGCGTTAAGGCTTGTCTGGCAGGAAGCTGGCCATGACCCGCGTGCTCCACGTCCTCGACCATTCGCTGCCGCTGCACAGCGGCTACACCTTCCGCACCCGCGCGATCCTGAAGGCGCAACAGGCGATGGGGCTGGAGGTGCGCGGAGTGACCGGACAGCGGCACAGCGCAGCAGTTTCCGTCGATCCCGAAGAAGTGGACGGCCTGTTGTTCTACCGCACACCGGGCGGTGGCGCTGGCCTCGCCAATGGCCTTCCGCTGGTGCGCGAATGGGCCGAAGTCACGGCACTGGCCGATCGCATCGTGGCGCTGGCGCAGGAATGGCGGCCCGATGTGCTCCATGCCCATTCGCCCGCGCTATGCGGCCTTGCCGCGATCAAGGCCGGACGCAGGCTCGGCATTCCCGTGGTCTACGAGATTCGCGCGTTCTGGGAGGACGCAGCCGTCGGCAATGGCACCGGGCGTGAAGGTTCGGCGAAGTATTGGCTGACGCGCGTTCTGGAAAACGATGTGGTCAGCGGTGCAGACCGCGTGGTCACGATCTGCGATGGGCTGCGGCAAGACCTGATCGCGCGCGGCTTCAGCCCTGAAAAGATTTCGATCATGCCCAATGGCGTTGATCTCGCCATGTTCGGCGATCCACTGCCAAGGGATGGCCAGTTGGCGCAGGAATTGGCGCTCGGCGATGGCCCGGTGATCGGCTTTCTCGGCAGCTTCTATCCCTATGAGGGACTGGATGATCTGATCGCGGCCATGCCTGCCATCGTGGCGCGCGTGCCTGGCGTGCGGCTGCTGTTGGTCGGCGGTGGCCCTGCCGAAGCGGCGTTGCGCGCGCAAGCTTCTGCCTCAGCCGCAGCCGATGCGATCCGCTTTGTCGGGCGCGTGCCGCATCACGAAGTTGACCGCTATTACTCGCTCGTCGATGTCGTGTGCTATCCGCGCAAGGGCATGCGACTGACTGAACTGGTCACCCCGCTCAAGCCGTTGGAAGCGATGGCGCAGGGCAAGCTGGTGGCAGCATCCGACGTGGGCGGACACCGCGAATTGATCCAGCACGGCATCACCGGAACGCTGTTTCCGGCCGATGATCCCGCAGGCCTTGCCGCTGCGATGGCGGACCTTTTGTCAGACCGCAGCACGTGGGACGAGCGGCGCGCCGTGGCACGGCGATTTGTTGGTGAACAACACGACTGGGCAATCAACGTGACACGTTATCATCCTGTTTACCAAGTCCTGTTACCCCGTTTCAAATTGCCCGCATTGGCTGCGTAGCGGCTGAGGTGCGGGTTCGGACAGGGTAGAAGACAGGACGACCGCCAGTGACTGTGACCAAGCGCAAAGCCAAGCCAATCACCGCGCACCCGTTGTTTCCGATTGTGACCTCGCTGTGGTTTGCAGCTTTCCTCAGCCTTGGCAGCTTTGCGGTGGCACCGCAGTTGCTTGAAGGGCCGGTGGTCGCACTCGGCATCCCTGAAATCCTGCCAGCCGCGCAGCCCCCGCTGGGCTTTACGGTCCGGGCCTTGCTGGCCATGGTCATGCTTGGTGTGGGCGGTCTGGCCGGCTTTTTCCTGGGCAAGGCGCTGGCAGGCGGCAAGGCGGCTTCGCCGGTTCGCACCCGGTCATTCGGACAGGCCGCAGCAAAAACTGCACCCCATAGGCCAGAACCCTCGCCTCAGGGCGAGGCGACCTCGGCAAAGCGGTCACCCCATCGCCGTCCGCTCAACCCGATCGAAGATCTCGGGCAACCGATGGGCATGCCGTTCTCTGGCGAGACTTATGCCCCCGTCGATCCCCAAGCGCTGGAAGGCCTCGACTTCACTGCTGATGCAGCGGAAAAAACCCGCTTGCCCTGGGAGCAGGCCCCTGAGCAGACAAGTGAGCAGGATGGCGCTGAACCCACGCGTCTGATGCCGCAGCCCCGAACTGAAGCGCAGCGTCAGGCCGAACTTGACGATCCGTTGGCACTCGATCTGCTTCTTGCCAACGCTGAAGTGATCAGCAAAGCCAACGAGCCCGCCCGTGAAGCGCCCGTCAGCAGCGCGCCACTATTCCAGACCAGCGCTCCTTTGGCTGACAGCGCGGATTTGAAGAACGAAGCAGCGCCGACCGAAACTGAGCGGACCGAAACCGCACCGACCAAAACTGGGCCAATCGCCGCGCAGCCCACGCCCGGCAGCGTTCCGCTGATCAAGACACCGCTGTTTCAGGCACCTTCGCTGGCTCCAACACCGCTGGCCCGCACCCCGCTTGAAGATCTCGGTCTCGTCCAGTTGGTTGAGCGACTGGCGCTTGCCATCGGCCGCCGCCACTCCCGCGCGGACACCCGCCAGCCAAGCGCACCGCACGCTTTTGCGCCGGCAGAGGCGGCACCTGAGCCGGAACAGACTCCAGCTTCGACTGATCGCCCCAGCGGATTTGACGATGCCCCCAATGTCGGCAGCTTTGCCGTGGTTCAGCCGCAACCCGCCGCGGCCATTGCGCGGTTCGGGATGCCAGAAACTTCGGCGCCAGCTGCCGCACCAACTGCCGCACCGCAAGCGCCGGAAAAAGTACCGGCCGAACCCAAAGCTCAAGATGAGCGGCCCAACGAAACGGTCGTGCAGCTTCGCCCCACTGCGCTCCGCCCTTTCACGCCTGATCTTGAAGCGGTTGATGAAGAAGCGCCAGAATTCGAACGCTTCTTGCGTGTTCGCAATCCTGAGCCGAGCCCGCAAAGCCTCACTCCCACCTTCTCAGCCGACGATTTCGACGAAGAATCGGAAGAGGACGAGGAAGATGGCAGCTGGCCTGCTACTGGCGCAGAAGACGATGTGGCCGAGGAGCGCTATCCGTCCCTGCTCGATATGGGAGCCGGTTCCCTGCGCCACCGCGCGCAGCACGCCACCTTGCCGCTAACCACGGATGCCAGCGATGACAGCGAAGGCGATGAGGAAGATGGCTTCGAGCCAGCCGTGGTATTCCCCGGTCACGAAGCACAGCTGACGTCTCCTGTCGAAACCACGCCACGGCTGTTCGAACGTCCGGGCGCTGCGGGCGGGGCGCAAGATCTGATCATCCCCGTGCCCGGCTCACCGCTTGCCGCTCCGGGCAGGGCCGCGCCATCCAGCCCGATTGATGCGCTCGGCAGTTCGTTTGATGCGCAAGCCGTATCTTTCGATGCCCAACCCGCTCCGGCTATCGATGCCGAAGAGGCTGATCGTGCCTTGCGCGCCGCGCTGGCCACGCTGCAACGGATGACCGCACAGGGCTGATCCTCCCAAGATCGGCCCCTGCCCTGAGGGTCCTGCCCCAACGGTCACGTGGCCTTTGGGCCATGAATTGCACCGCAAAAGCCGCAGAAAACGGCACTTTCTGCCATGTAGCCACTACATTTCCGGCTTTAACCGCGCGGCTGATTGGCCTGCGCGGTTGCAAAATAACTTTCCTGCAGTCATGGGGGCACTTCGCGCAATTTTAATCGCTTCCCGGCGTTTTGATTCGCGTGCCTTTGTCTTTTTTTGCCATGACTCTTCGAAAGTAGGACGATCATCGAAATGGGATTTCCGCAGGTTCAGGGCCTCTACGATCCGCGTAACGAACATGACGCTTGTGGCGTGGGTTTCATTGCCCACATCAAAGGCCAGAAAAGTCATGCCATCGTGGATCAGGCGCTGGAGATTCTGCGCAATCTCGATCACCGCGGTGCGGTGGGCGCCGATCCGTTGCTGGGCGATGGCGCAGGTCTGCTGATCCAGATTCCGGACCAGATGTTCCGCAAGTGGGCCGCATCCGAAGGGCGCGAACTGCCGCAGCCGGGCGATTATGCCGTGGCCATGTGCTTCCTCCCGCAGGATGAAGCATCGCGCCTGTTCGTGACCGAGTTCTTCGAAAAGTTCATCGCCAAGGAAGGGCAGGAACTGATCGGCTGGCGCGATGTGCCGGTCACATTGGATGGCCTTGGCAAGACCGTGATCGAACAGATGCCGGTCATCCGCCAGTGCTTCATCAAGCGCGGGCCGAACACGCCCGATCAGAACGCGTTCGAACGCAAGCTGCTCGCCATCCGCAAGCAGACGCAGAACCCGCTGGCCGCCATGGCCGAAAAGCACGGGCTGCCGGGTGTTACCCAGCTCTATATGCCCAGCTTCTCCACCCGCACCATCGTGTACAAGGGCCTGCTGCTCGCCAACCAGGTCGGCTCGTTCTACGATGATCTGCGCGATCCCGATTGCATTTCGGCGCTTGGCCTCGTGCATCAGCGTTTCAGCACCAACACCTTCCCCAGCTGGAAGCTGGCGCATCCGTTCCGCTTCATCGCCCACAACGGCGAAATCAACACCGTTCGCGGCAATGTGAACTGGATGAACGCGCGCCGCCGCACGATGGAATCCGAACTGCTCGGTTCGGACCTCGACAAGATGTGGCCGCTGATCCCGCACGGCCAGTCGGACACGGCCAGCCTCGACAACGCGCTCGAACTGCTGCTGGCAGGCGGATATAGCCTCGCCCACGCGGTGATGATGCTGATCCCCGAAGCATGGGCGGGCAACCCGCTGATGAGCCCTGCGCGCCGTGCGTTCTATGAATACCACGCTGCCTTGATGGAGCCATGGGATGGCCCGGCTGCGGTCGCGTTCACCGATGGCCGCCAGATCGGCGCCACGCTTGACCGCAATGGCCTTCGCCCCGCGCGTTTCTCGATCACGCGCGATGATATCATCGTCATGGCTTCGGAAAGCGGCGTGCTGCCGTTCCGCGAAGAAGATATCGTCCGCAAGTGGCGGTTGCAGCCCGGCAAGATGCTCCTGATCGATATGGAGCAGGGCAAGATCATCGAGGACGAGGAAATCAAGGCCGAACTGGCCGCGGCTGAGCCATATGAAGAATGGCTCGATCAGGCGCAGTATAACCTCAAGAAGCTCGACGTGATCGAGCCTGAGCTGGCCGCGCTGCCGGTGGAAACCACGTCGCTGCTCGATCGCCAGCAGGCTTTCGGCTACACGCAGGAAGATATCAGCAAGTTCCTCGAACCGATGGCCATTGCAGGCGATGATCCGCTGGGTTCGATGGGCACCGACACGCCGATTGCGGTGCTGTCCAAGCGTTCGCGCCTGCTCTACGATTACTTCAAGCAAAACTTCGCACAGGTTACCAACCCGCCGATCGATCCGATCCGCGAAGAGCTGGTGATGTCGCTGGTCAGCATGATCGGCCCGCGCCCCAATCTGCTGGGCCACGATGCGGGCAGCCACAAGCGGCTCGAAGTCGATCAGCCGATCCTGACGAACGAGGAAGTGGCCAAAATCCGCTCGGTCGAAGCCGCGCTCGATGGCGCGTTCCGCACCGCCACGATTGACACCACCTGGGATGCTGCCACCGGGGCCGATGGCCTTGAAATGGCGATCAAGGAAATGTGCTGGGCCGCGACTGAAGCGGTGCTGGCCGACAAGAACATCCTGATCCTGTCCGACCGTGCGCAGTGCGAAACCCGCATCCCGATGCCGGCAGCGCTGGCAACGGCGGCGGTGCACCAGCACCTCGTCCGGCAGGGCCTGCGCATGCAGACCGGGCTTGTCGTTGAAACCGGTGAAGCGCGTGAAGTGCACCACTTCTGCGTGCTGGCAGGCTATGGCGCCGAAGCGATCAACCCCTATCTGGCGTTTGAAACGCTGGAACAGATCCGCGTGGCCAAGGAGCTTCCGCTTGAGCCTAAGGATGTAAAGAAGAACTACATCAAGGCCATCGGCAAGGGCATCCTGAAGGTCATGTCCAAGATGGGCATCTCCACCTATCAGTCCTATTGCGGCGCGCAGATCTTTGACGCGGTCGGCCTGTCGAGCGCGTTCGTCGATGCTTATTTCACCGGCACGGCGACCACGATCGAAGGCGTGGGCCTCAAGGAAATCGCCGAGGAAACCGTGCGCCGTCATGCCACGGCCTATGGCGACAACCCGATCTACAAGAAGATGCTCGACGTGGGCGGCATGTACCAGCTGCGCCTGCGCGGTGAAGAGCATGCGTGGACGGCCAGCAACATCGCCAGCCTGCAGCATGCCGTGCGCGGCAACACGCCTGAAAAGTATCGCGAATTCGCCCAGTCGATCAACGATCAGGCCGAGCGCCAGCTGACCATTCGGGGGCTGATGGAGCTGAAGAAGGCCGACCAGCCGATTCCGCTCGAAGAGGTCGAACCTGCCAGCGAAATCGTCAAGCGCTTCGCCACCGGCGCGATGAGCTATGGCTCGATCAGCTGGGAAGCGCACACCACGCTGGCCGTGGCGATGAACCGCATCGGCGGCAAATCGAACACCGGCGAAGGCGGCGAAGACCCGGCGCGGTTCAAGCCGATGCCGAACGGCGATTCGATGCGTTCTGCCATCAAGCAGGTCGCCTCGGGCCGCTTTGGTGTGACCACCGAATACCTCGTCAATGCTGATGACGTGCAGATCAAGATGGCGCAGGGCGCAAAGCCCGGCGAAGGTGGCCAGCTTCCCGGTGACAAGGTCGACAAGACCATCGGCAAGACGCGCCACTCCACCCCCGGCGTCGGCCTGATCTCGCCGCCGCCGCACCACGATATCTACTCGATCGAAGACCTCGCGCAACTCATTCACGATCTCAAGAACGTGAACACGACCGCGCGTATCTCGGTCAAGCTGGTGTCCGAAGTGGGCGTCGGCACCGTGGCGGCGGGCGTTTCCAAGGCACGCGCCGATCACGTGACGATTTCGGGCTATGAAGGCGGGACGGGCGCATCGCCGCTGACCTCGCTGACGCATGCCGGGTCCCCGTGGGAAATCGGCCTTGCCGAAACCCAGCAGACGCTGCTGCTCAACAACCTGCGCTCGCGCATCTGCGTGCAGGCCGATGGCGGCTTGCGCACCGGGCGCGATGTGGCCGTGGCCGCACTGCTCGGCGCTGACGAGTTCGGCTTTGCCACCGCGCCGTTGATTGCTGCTGGCTGCATCATGATGCGCAAGTGCCATCTGAACACCTGCCCGGTGGGCGTCGCCACGCAAGACCCGGTCCTGCGCGCGCGCTTTACCGGTCAGCCTGAGCATGTGATCAACTACTTCTTCTTCGTTGCCGAAGAACTGCGCGCGATCATGGCCGAAATGGGCTTCCGCACCGTGGCCGAAATGGTTGGCCGGGTTGACCGGCTCGAAGCCAACAAGGCGATCCATCACTGGAAGCTGGAAGGCATCGACCTGTCCAAGCTGCTGCATCAGGTTCAGCCTGTTGAAGGCACGACCCTGAACTGGAGCGGCACGCAGGATCATGGCCTTGAAGCCGCGCTCGATCAGGATCTGATCAAGTCCAGCGCCCCGGCCTTGGAAAGCGGACAGGCGGTGCGCCTTGAACGCAAGGTCATCAACGTCAACCGCACGGTCGGCGCAATGCTTTCGGGCGAAGTCGCCCGCAAGTATGGCCATAAGGGCTTGCCCGACAACACCATCCACATCGCGTTCAAGGGTGTGGCCGGGCAATCGTTCGGCGCGTTCCTTGCCCATGGCGTAACGCTCGATCTGGTCGGCGATGCCAACGACTATGTCGGCAAGGGCCTGTCGGGTGGCCGCGTGATCGTGCGTCCTCCGGCGCATGTTGAGCGTGACCCGTCAGAGAACATCATCGTCGGCAACACCGTGCTCTATGGCGCGATTGCCGGGGAAGCCTACTTCAACGGCGTGGCCGGAGAACGCTTCGCCGTGCGCAATTCGGGCGCGGTCGCCGTGGTCGAAGGCACCGGCGATCATGGCTGCGAATACATGACCGGCGGCGTGGTTGCCGTGCTGGGCAAAACCGGCCGCAACTTTGCCGCAGGCATGTCGGGCGGCGTGGCTTACGTCTATGACGTGGACGGCAACTTTGCCGATCTTGCGAACAAGGCGATGGTCGATCTGCTGCCAGTTTCGGCGCAGCGTGATGAAGAAGACGGTTCAGGCCGTCCGCAGCAGCGCGGCGTTGATGTCTATGATTATGGCATGGGCGATATGCTCTATCACGACGCGGAACGCCTGCGTGTGTTGATTGAGCGTCATCACCTCTACACCGGCAGCAAGCGCGCGCGCGAAATCCTTGACAACTGGGCCGATGCTCTGCCCAGATTTGTCAAAGTGATGCCGCGTGACTATGCGCGTGCGCTCCGCCAGATGGAGGCCGAGCGCCTCGAAGCCGCGTCGGTCGCGGCTGAGTAAGGGTCAGATTACAATGGGTAAGGCAACCGGCTTTCTCGAAATCGATCGGCAGGACCGCAAGTACGATGCGCCCGCTGAGCGACTGAAGCACTACCGCGAATTCGTCATCCCGCATGACGATGCAGGCCTGAAAGGGCAGGCGGCACGCTGCATGAACTGCGGCATTCCGTACTGCCACAACGGCTGCCCGGTGAACAACCAGATCCCCGACTGGAACCATCTGGTCTATGAGAACGATTGGCGCGAGGCGCTGACCAATCTCCATTCGACCAACAACTTCCCCGAATTCACCGGCCGCATCTGCCCCGCCCCGTGCGAGGCGGCCTGCACGCTGAACATCGTGGACCAGCCGGTCACCATCAAGTCGATCGAATGCGCCATCGTCGATCGCGGGTGGAAGGAAGGCTGGATCGAGCCACAGGTTCCGGCCAAGAAGACCGGCAAGTCGGTCGCCGTGGTGGGCTCTGGCCCCGCTGGCATGGCCGCCGCGCAACAGCTTGCGCGCGCGGGCCACTCGGTCACCGTGTTCGAAAAGTCTGACCGGATCGGCGGGCTGATGCGCTATGGCATCCCCGACTTCAAGATGGAGAAGACCCACATCAATCGCCGTGCGATGCAGATGGAGGCCGAAGGCGTCCAGTTCCGCGTCGGGGTGGAAGTGGGCGTGACCGTCTCGTTCGCGTCGCTAAAGGAAAACTTCGATGCGGTGGTGCTGGCAGGCGGCGCAGAAGATCCGCGCGGGTTGAACATCCCCGGCGCAGAGCTTCCCAGCGTGCGCATGGCGATGGAATTCCTGACCCAGCAGAACAAGCGCAATGCAGGCGACGATGAACTGCGCGCCGCACCGCGCGGTTCGCTCACCGCCACCGGCAAGCATGTCGTGGTGATCGGCGGCGGTGATACCGGCTCGGACTGCGTCGGCACGTCCAACCGTCAGGGCGCCGCATCGGTCACCCAGCTTGAGATCATGCCCAAACCGCCCGAAAAGGAAGACAAGGCGCTGTCCTGGCCCAACTGGCCGCTCAAACTGCGCACCTCGTCCAGCCACGAAGAAGGGTGCGAGCGCGAATTCGCCGTGCTGACCAAGCGCGTCGTGGGCGAGAACGATGTCGCTGGCCTCGAATGCGTCCACGTTGAGTGGGTGAATGGCCAGATGCAGGAAGTGCCCGGCAGCGAATTCACGCTGAAGGCGGACCTGATCCTGCTCGCCATGGGCTTTGTCGGCCCGCGCAAGCAGGGCCTGCTCGAACAAGCCGGCGTGGAATTTGACCCGCGCGGCAACGTGAAGGGCAATGTCGTCGACTACAAGACCAGCGTCGAAAACGTCTTTGCCTGTGGCGACATGCGCCGCGGCCAAAGCCTTGTCGTCTGGGCCATCCGCGAAGGCCGCCAATGCGCCCGCGCGGTGGACGAAGCGCTGATGGGCGTGAGCGAACTGCCGCGCTGATCATGCGCCGACACTGAATCAAAAAGGGCGTCCCACCGGGGCGCACATGCTCGGGGTAAACTTCGGGCAACGCCCGAAGTCGAGACACTTTGCGCGGTGTCTCGACTTCGCTCGACACGAACGGGACATGTGTTGGATCAATGCAATGTCATCCCGGTCTAATCCCGAATCCCGCGCAAGCCCCCGACCCCGCTCATGCCGAGCTTGTCGAAGCATGCCCGCTACGCCAGCGCGTGACCAAGCATCCTTCGACAGGCTCAGGATGAGCGGATCAAAGGTAACGAAGCAGTCGGGTTACCCGTCGCCCTCAACCGCTGCTGCCACCACAGCCTTCTTCCGGCTCACCAGCAGCTTGTCGATCTTGCGGCCGTCCATGTCGACCACTTCGAAACGCCAGCCCTGATCGTGGAAATGGTCGCCCTCGTTGGGCAGGCGCTTCAGCACCGACAGGCAATATCCGGCGGTCGTGGCAAATTCCCGGTCGTCGGAAAGGTCGATGCCCAGCCGCTCGGCCATGGCATCGGCGGGCAGCGCGCCTGATATCAGCAGCGATCCATCCTCACGCTCGATCACCATCGGACCATCGCCCGCATCGCCATGCGCGATGAAGTTTCCGGCGATGGCCGCCAGCAAGTCAGCCGGAGTGACAATCCCCTCAAGATGGCCATATTCGTCATGCACCAGCGCCAGCGCCACTTCGGCCTGCTGGATCATGCTCAGCGCATCCATCGTGTCGAGCTGGTCAGGCACGATCGCGGGCTTCTTCATCAACCGGCCCAGTTGCACCCTGCGCCCGCGCAGCAGCGTGGAGAGCACATCGCGCACTTTGACCACGCCCACGATCTTGTCGACCGATCCATCGGCCACCAGCAGCAGCGAATGCGGGCTGTCTTCGATGGCGGCGCGCAGCTCGGCTTCGGGCGCGCGGCGCTCGATCCAGTGCAGTTCGGTGCGCGGCGTCATCATCTCACGCACGGGCCGGTCGGCCAGCCGCATGATCCCGCTCATCAGCGCGCGCTCTTCCTCCTCGATCACGCCGGATCGCGTGGCCTCGGCAAAGATCATGTGCAGTTCTTCGGCCGTCACCTCCTGATCGTTGCCCTTTTTCAGGCCCAGCAGGCGCAGCACCAGGTTGGTTGAATTGTCCAGCAGCCACACTAGCGGAGCCGTAACGCGTGCCATCATGGCCATGGGCGGCGCGGCGATCTTGGCAATCGAATCGGCAGCGCGCAGGGCCAGTTGCTTGGGCACCAGTTCACCGGCCACCAGATTGAGGTAGGTGGTGATGGCGATGACCAGCGCAAAGCCCGTCTCATCGGCATAGCGCGCAGGCAACCCCCATGCCGCAAGTCGCTCTGCGGTGGGTCCGCCAAGGCTCGCCCCGGAATAGGCACCGGCGATAATGCCGACGAGCGTTATCCCGATCTGCACCGTCGACAGGAATTTGCCTGGATCGGCAGCAAGCTCCAGCGCCACCTTGGCGCCCTTACTGCCCTCTTCGGCGGCAACCCTCAGCCGAGATGTGCGAGCCGAGACAATCGCCAGTTCCGACATGGAAAACAGGCCGTTGAGCACGACGAGGCCCAAGATGAACACGACGTCGGACCAAGGATAAGGAGTCATGCGCGGCCTCTAACAGAATTTTCTGCAAAGGCGAATAGTCAGGGGGGTTATGCAGGTTATCTGCAGTGTTTTGGGCACTAATGGATTTCGTTCGGGAACCGTTCAGTCAGTTTGGGCTTATTTCATCGTGTCATTGCGTCATCCTGACGCTAAGTTTGATCAGGATGCCGTGCAAAGGGGACCAAGAATGAAAATACGCCAAATCATGATGTCGAGCCTGTGTGCCGTATCGCTCATCAGCCTGTCGGCTTGCGTCACCGATCCAAACACCGGAGAACGCAAAGTTTCCCGCACGGCCATCGGCGGTCTGGGCGGTGTTCTGGGCGGCGCATTGCTGGGCGGCCTGATTGGCGGCAAGACCGGGCGCATCGTCGGCGCTGGCATTGGCGGCGTGGCCGGTGGCGTCATCGGCTACCAAAAAGACAAGCAGATTCGCGAACTGCGCGAACAGACTGCTGGCACCGGCATTGATGTGACCGAAACGGACGGCGGCAACGCCATTCTCGTGAACCTGCCAAACGGCGTCACGTTCGATGTCGATAGCTCTGCCGTAAGGCCCGCTTTCGGCGCAACGCTTGATCGCGTCGCACAGTCGCTGGTGCAATATCCGAACTCGCTGATCGACGTTTATGGTCACACCGATTCGACCGGGTCTGACGCCTATAATCAGGCCCTGTCCGAACGTCGCGCCCGCGCCGTTGCCGATTACCTGACCTCGCGCGGCGTCGGCTATGCCCGCATCCGCAGCCAGGGCTTCGGGGAATCGCAGCCCATCGCTTCGAACGACACCGAAGAAGGCCGCTCGGCCAACCGCCGTGTCGAAATCAAGATCGTGCCGGTCAGTCAGGATGATGTGAACGCCGCGCGCACTGGCCAGTAAGCCACTATATCAATTCGGAAACGGCGCTGCCCCTCGCGGGTGGCGCCGTTTTTGTTATATCCCATGCGTTTCGCGGTTGACCCTCATTGCGCGCTGCTGGCATCGGCGCTGCTGAAGGAGATCAGCTCATGCCGATTCAGCGCCGCCGCATCAACGGACGACAGGTCAACCCCGTAGGCCTTGGCTGCATGTCGCTGAGCTGGGCTTATTCCGGCCGTCCCAGCGATGAAGATGGCATTCGCCTGCTCCAGCACGCGGTCGATATCGGTTACGACCACTTCGATACCGCGCGGCTCTACGGCCTTGGCCACAACGAAACACAAGTCGGCATCGCGCTGAAGGGGCGGCGTGACAGGGTCTATCTCGCATCGAAAATGGGCATCTTTGCCAGCGGTGAAAAACGCGGCGTCGATTGCCATCCCGATACGATCCGCTCTGAGCTCGAAGTATCACTGCGCCTGCTGCAGACCGACCATATCGACCTCTATTACATGCACCGGCTGGACCGGAACGTGCCGATCGAGGAATCGGTCGGCGCGATGGCGGACCTTGTGAAAGAGGGCAAGATCGGTGGCATCGGCCTGTCCGAAATGTCGGCCGAAACGCTCCGCCGCGCTGCTGCGGTCCACCCCATCACCGCAATGCAGACAGAATATTCGCCATGGACCCGGCAGGCGGAAATCGCCGTGCTTGATGCCTGCCGTGATCTTGGCACCGCTTTTGTCGCCTTCTCTCCAGTCGGGCGCGGCGTGCTCGCCAATGGCCTGCAAGACCCGGCGGCCCTGCCCGATGGCGATATCCGCAAGGCCATGCCGCGCATGAATGCCGAAAACTGGCCCAAGAACTTTGCGCTGGTGCAGCAGTTCAACGCCATCGCCGCGCGCGAAGGCGTCACCCCGGCACAGCTCAGCCTCGCCTGGGTGCATTCGCGCGGTGACCACGTGGTCACCATCCCTGGCACCGGCAAGATCGCCCATCTGGAAGAGAATATCGCCCGCTGGGACTGGGAAATCCCCGCCGTCACCGCTGCGGAAATCGATGCGCTGATCAACCAGCAGACCGTCGCGGGCCACCGCTATGGCGGCGCAATCCTGCCGACGATCGACACCGAGGATTTTTAAGGCTCTCGAACATCAAGCAACCTTCCGTTCGTGTCGAGCGAAGTCGAGACACCAAACCATGTGTCTCGACTTCGCTCGACACGAACGGGCTAGCTTTTTTGACCGAGAGGAAACTCGGCTTCATTTACGCCAGCTTCGCCGCCCGCTCCGCCAACCGCTCCACCGCTGCGGCATGGATCGCAGGCGCGCTTACCAGCAGGCCAAAATCGCGGGGATCGCGCTTGTTATAGGCCAGCGGCTTGCCAAAGGCATCGGATGTCGCCGCCCCTGCTTCCCGCGCGATCAGCGTGGCGGCGGCAATGTCCCATTCAAAGCCCCAGCGCAGCGTGGCCAGCAAATCCGCCTCGTCTGCGCCCACCATCGCGATGCGCAGCGCAATGGAATTGGGCTTGTCCACGATCACAAGGTCGGCATCGGGCGCAGGCAAAGCGTCCGCCGGAACGCGTGATCCGGCCAGCACCGTGCGCGTGCTCGCCTGCAATGGCAGGCCATTGCGCGTTGCCCCTTGCCCGGCAATCGCTGCCCAGTATTCGCCGCGCGCAGGCGCGCTCAGCGCGCCAATCAGCGGGCGACCCTCACTCACGAGCGCCACCGAAACGGCCCAGCCCGGACGTCCACGCACGAAATCGCGGGTGCCGTCCACCGGATCGACCAGCCAGCACAAACCGCGCTCCAGCCGGTCGGGATGATCGACCGTCTCTTCGGAAAGCCAGCCCGCCGATGGCAGCAGTGCCCCCAGTTCGCGCTTCAGAAAGGCGTCCACCGCAATATCGGCATCGCATACCGGGCTGCCGGGCGTCTTTTCCCACACCGCAGGCGCATGACCGTGTCCGGGCCACAGCGCGAGCGCCATGTCTCCGGCCGTGCGCACGATGGTGTGAAAGCATTCATAATCGATCATCGCACGACCTTGACCGTAGCGGCACCATAGATACTGCTGCAATTGCGAGTTGTTATCAAAGATAGGTGGCAACCTCGCATTTACGCCCCTTTTCAAGCCTTGCGTGCTGTGCTTAAGGCATAGCGACTCAACGCACCAGTCTTGGTGCATACCGTTGCGCCAAACACGGCGCGCCTGCTGGCCTGAAAGGGTCAATCAAGTCGGGGATCACGCATGAACGTCCATGAATATCAGGGCAAGGAACTGCTGGCAAAGTTTGGCGTCGGCATCCCGGCCGGCATTGCCGCGCTGACCGTTGAAGAAGCCGTGGCTGCGGCCAAGCAGCTTCCCGGGCCGCTCTATGTCGTCAAGGCGCAGATCCACGCAGGCGGCCGCGGCAAGGGCAAGTTCAAGGAGCTCCCCGCCGATGCCAAGGGCGGCGTGCGTCTGGCCAAGAGCATCGAGGAAGTCGAAGCTTTCGCCAAGGAAATGCTCGGCAACACGCTCGTCACCATCCAGACCGGTGAAGCAGGCAAGCAGGTCAACCGTCTTTACGTGACCGATGGCGTTGATATCGCCAAGGAATATTACCTGTCGATGGTCGTGGACCGCGCTTCCAGCCGCGTTGCCATGATCGTGTCGACCGAAGGCGGCATGGACATCGAAGAAGTCGCCCACTCCACGCCGGAAAAGATCCACACGATCACCATCGATCCGGCCGAAGGCTTCATGCCGCACCACGGCCGCGCCGTCGGCTTCGCGCTGGGCCTGTCGGGCGAGCTGCACAAGCAGGCCGCCAAGATCGCGGGCCAGCTTTACAACGCCTTTGTCGCGCTCGATTGCGACATGCTCGAAATCAACCCGCTGGTGGAAACCAAAGACGGCAACCTGCTCGTCCTCGACACCAAGATGAGCTTCGATTCGAACGCGCTCTATCGCCACCCCGATGTCTTCGCGCTGCGCGATGAAACCGAGGAAGACCCGGCGGAAATCGAAGCCAGCAAGTATGACCTTGCCTACATCAAATTGGATGGCAACATCGGCTGCATGGTCAATGGCGCGGGCCTTGCCATGGCGACGATGGACATCATCAAGCTGAACGGCGAATTCCCCGCCAACTTCCTTGACGTTGGTGGTGGTGCCAACAAGGAGAAGGTGACGGCAGCCTTCAAGATCATCCTCAAGGACCCGGCGGTGAAGGGCATTCTCGTCAACATCTTCGGCGGGATCATGAAGTGCGACATCATCGCCGAAGGCATCGTTGCCGCGGCCAAGGAAGTGAATCTTTCGGTTCCGCTGGTCGTCCGTCTCGAAGGCACCAACGTGCAGCAGGGCAAGGACATTCTGGCAAACTCCGGCCTGCCGATCGTCGCCGCCAACGATCTGGGCGATGCCGCGAAGAAGATCGTGGCCGAAGTGCGCGCGGTCGCCTGAACGTCCGCATAGTGATCATGAACGAAAGGGGCGCTGGGCAACCGGCGCCCCTTTTTGCATTCTGCCTGCATGAACAGTCGGCCAGTTCGCAGTTGACGTTTACGTAAGCGCGAATTATGCCGTTTGCATTGGTTTCAAGGGAAAGGACGCTTGGCGATGAAAGCCCTGGTCTGCGTGAAGCGCGTGATTGACTATAACGTGAAGCCGCGAGTGAAGGCGGATGGGAGCGGTGTTGATCTTGCGAACGTGAAGATGAGCATGAACCCGTTTGACGAGATCGCGGTTGAGGAAGCCATTCGCCTGAAGGAAAAGGGCGTGGTGACCGAGATTGTGGCGGTGTCGGTGGGTCCGCAGAAGGCGCAGGAAACGCTGCGCACGGCGCTCGCCATGGGTGCGGACCGGGCTGTACTGGTGCTGTGCGAAGACGAGGTTGAGCCGCTGGCCGTGGCCAAGATCATCGTCGGGATTGCAGGCGAGGAACAGCCAGCGCTGATCATCACCGGCAAGCAGGCGATTGACGATGACGCCAATCAGGTCGGCCAGATGGTCGCCGCGCTGCTGGGCCGCCCGCAAGGCACCTTCGCCAACGAAGTCAGCGTCGAAGGCGATGCGGTTGTGGTAAAGCGCGAGATCGATGGCGGCCTTCAGACCGTGCGCCTCGCCCTGCCCGCGGTGGTCACCACCGACTTGCGCCTGAACGAGCCGCGCTATGCCAGCCTG
>NCGO01000001.1 GCA_002256985.1 Novosphingobium sp. 28-62-57 | reverse complement strand
CGGGCTTGAAATATCGACATATTCCTGCGCCCTCCTTCCTTGCACCTGGCCGTTTTGCCTCAAACCTCGACGGTGTGGTTTATGAGTTTACGGCCTAGTTCAAGAGTGCGTTGAAATTGATCGCGAAGCTGGCCCCGGCGGCAAGGCTGGCCGCATAGCCGGTCAGCGTGGTGGCGGAGAACGAGGTGCCGAACGGGTCGGTCTCATCCGCGCCGGTCGCGTTGTCGTCCTCAACCGTGGTGGCATTGGCACACGTGGTGCCTGATCGCGCCGTGCCGGGCTGATAGGTCAGGGTGGGGGGCAGGGCGTCGGTGATGGTAACATCGCCCGCCGCCAGCGTCCCGGGGTTGGTGACGAGGATGCAATAGCGCAAGATCGCGCCCGGCAGCGCCTTTGGCCCGGTGGCGCTGATCCCGTCCGAGACGATCACCGATGTCTTGCTGACCAGCAGCGGCGGGATGCGCGTGTTGGTATAAGTACAGGTGATGCTGGTCTCGCCGATGGCGATGGTCAGGCCATCAGCCAGATTCGTATCCGCCGCGCCAGTGCAGGCAACCGCCTGATTATATCGCCCGGCATTGGTGCCCGCCAGAATCTCGTTCAGCACCACGGTTTCGCCGAATACGACCGGTGTGGGGCTGCCATCGGTATCGCCGTCGTTGGCCGAACTTGCGGATGATACGAAAGTATCGATCACCGTGGCCCCGCGCGAGAGCGTGATACTGGCGCTATCGCCGACGATGGCATTGGCCCACTGTTTGCGCAGGGTTACCCGCGCGTCGTTGTCGATGATGGTGTAGGTCCCGGTGGACTGGAGCGCGCCGCCACACGTGGTGGTATTGCCGAGGGTATAGCCGGTGCCGGTCGACAGCGAATACGTGATCGTTTCGCTGGACTCGATTGTGGTGTCATTCACAATCGTGATGCCCAGCGGAATGGGCGTGTTGTTATAGGTGCCCGCCGGGATCGTGACGCTGAAGCTCGCGCCGCCGCCGGGGGTGGTATAGTCCGTCCCGCGCGTGGCGGTGCCGCCGGTGATGGTCATGTTGACGGTGATGGCGTTTGGCGCGCGGCCAGTGACCAGCAAAGTGGCAAGGTTGGCCGAGGGGATGTCTTCGCTGCCCGAACTGCTGCCGATCGAAAGCTGGATGAACGGACGCAAGGTCAGCTGGATCGCGTCAAGGAAATTGCCGAACGAGCCGGGATCGCTGGTGGTGAATTGCACACGCCGCAGCCCGGTGGTGCCGTTGTAAGTGGCGGTGCCGCTGTTGACATTCCACCGCTCATTGCTGGTGGTGGAGGCTTGCGTCGCCAGTGTCTGGATCACCGAGCCCGTGCTGGTGGCCACCTGAAAGCGGACGGTCTGGGTATTGGATCCGCCGGGACGGGCGCGGTGGGCGAATGTCCAGCCGACCGGCTCGCCCGCCACAAGACAGATGTTCTGGTAGAACGTGCCGTTCACATTGGCGTTCATCTCGGCAAAGACATTGCCATCCTGTGCCGGGACACCGTTAAAGTTGCTGTCCCACAGTTCGATCTCGTTGGTGGTGGTTTCCCACCCTGTTACCGAAGTGCTGGGCAGAATTTCGAAGTTTGGCGCGCCCGGCCCGGCCGGATCGTTCAGTTCGAACGATGGGTTTTGCAGCGAGCGGAATTGGGCATAGGCCGGATCCGCCGTCAGAGCGACGCCGAGCAGGCCAAGCAGGACTTTGAGACGGCCCATCATTGGCGCAGGCCCAGGAATGCAAGGCTGTTGCTGTCAAACTTCATGCGCATGGCCACGAACACGCCCTTGGTGGTCTGGCGTGCTGCGACGAAATCGGGATCGCGATAGCCGGTGATGTTGTAACCGATGGTAATCATGGTGTCCTTGACGAGGCTGACCCCGATCTGCGGGCCGAAGGCGAAGCGCGTGGTACTGTCGGACAGGTTATGGCGCACCGTAACGATTGCACCAATCTCGACCGACTTGCCGATTCCCACCCGTGCGTCCACTCCGCCAATCAGCGAAGTGCCAGCAAGATCAAAGCCTTCGTAAGCATCAAAAGTGTGCCGCACCGCTGCAAAGATTCCCAGCTCGCTGCGCTGCGCGGTTTCCGAGCGGGGGGACCAGTTGAGCGAGGTGCTGGCCATCATCCGAGTGGACTTCGCATCGGTGCCACCCAGCAGCGCGGTGCGCGATCCGCTGGCCGTTGCGGTGCCGCCCTCAATCTCGTCGCTGCGCAACTCCAGCTTGGACAGCATGGCAAAAGCGCTGTCGGCAGGGCGGTGCGCCATCGATATGGCAGCGTCGAAGATGCGGCTGCGCTGGCCGTTCTGGTCATGCGCGCGGGTCATCGTGAAGCCTGCGCCCACCATGCTGCCTTCGCCGAACTGGCGGATTGCGCCAAACACAACGCCCCGGCGATCACCCAACTGGCCATTGCGCAACTCTCCGCGCCCGGTCACGCTCCAGCGGTCACGCCGCCAGGTTGCGCCAAATGTCACGGCGGTAAAGTCTTCGGCGATGGTGCCGCTATCGCCCAGATTGCCGCCGCTCGATGCAGGCTGATCGACGTTGATCAGCTTGGCAGCGTCAATCCCCGCCAGTGTGGTCGAATGGTCAACGGTCGCGTCAATCGTCAGCGACGGGGTGAGAGGCAGGGACTGCGTGAGGCCAAAGGCGGCAAAGCTGCGCTTGCCATATTCGCTGAGCGATTGCTGGCCCAGCGTGGTCAAAGCGCGCGCGCCATCCCATGGGCCGATGTCAAAGCCCGCCTGCACCGTATCGGCAGACACGGCCTTGCCACTGGCGCGTTCATAGGTGCCGAGCAGCTTGATCGAAGGCGTGAAGGCATAAGCGGCACCAATGCGATAGCGCGAAGGCAGATCGATGCTTTCCGCCGCTCCCAAGGCCACGCTGGCCGCGCCGTTGATTTCCAGCTTGTTATCGAAAAAGCGCCGTGTCGCTCCGGCCTGCAGCGCGGTGGTGCGCGCCGTGCTGCCATCGGCCAGCCGATCATCAAACAGCGCAAGCCCGAAGCGGGCATCGGTACCCTGTGTGCGCCACACGCCGTTGACTTCGGCGGCCTTGCGCTGTGCGGCATCGGTCAGGCTGTCATCAAACCAGGCGCTGGCGGTGATCGCAAAGGCCTCGTCCAGCCGGTAACGGCCATCGATGCCCACTTTGCGGCGGCCCCGTTCGGCATTGTTCAACTGGCCAAGGCCAAAGCCGCTTTGGGCCGAACGGACATAGGCCAACGCATCAATCGCGCCATCATGGTGCTCGATTTCGGCAATCCACGCATTGTCATAGTTACCGCCAAGGCGGCTGACAGCGGCTTCGGCGCGCAGTTCGGTGCCTGCGCCGATGGCAGCGCGCACATCCACGGCGACCAGATCGGAACGCGCGCCATTGTTCGCACCGGTATCGGTGATCGCAGTCGCGCCAACGCGCAGTGCGCCACCCAGCGTGGTCACATCGGCGCGCAGGCCTGCGTTGATCTCGCCGCCGGTGGCTTGCTCAACCTCGTAATCGACGATGATGAAGCGCGGGTTGAGGTTTTCGTCCCGGCTCAACACCGGCGCACGGAAGGTGATCGTGCCGGTCAGCAGATCGATATCGTAATCGATGAAGCGCTGCAGCGTCTTGGTTTCAAGGATCAGTTCGGACCGGAACCGGTCCCGCACCTGCAGCGTCACGATTTCGCTGTTGGGAATGATGCGGCGGCTGGACAGGCGATAGGGGCCAGAGATGCCGCCGCCCTGAATTTCGTCGCGGCGGTGCGTATCACCGATGCGGGCGGCAAAGCCCTGCACGTGCAGCGCGCCAAATGCCCCTTCGGCCGCAGCGCCAGTGACTGTGCGCTGATAGCGGGCCAGCACGGTCTGATCGAAGGCGGTTACGAAATCGCCGTAGATTGCATAGAACGCGCGCGCCTCAAGCCGGACATAGAGCTTTTCGCGGCTGGCGGCATCGAAGCGGCGGCTCGATCCATCGGCGAACACGGTGTAATAGGCATTGGGGTCAATCGCGCCGAGCAGGCGCTGCTGATCGCGCTGTTTGGCGCTGTCATAGCTGGCCGTCAGCAGGAATTTGCCCAGCACGCGGCCCTTGGCATAGAACGCAACGCGCGCATTATCGCCAAGGTCGCTGTCGAACCGGCCATCGCGCTGCATCTGCTTGGCGATGGAGCTCTTGCCGCCTGCCGCTTCGGCAAGGCCGACCAGAGTCCACAGTTGATCCCCCGGCGCGATCCAGCTTTCAAGCTGCTGGCGGCGCGTCATCGCCTCATCCTTGAACAGGAATTCGGCGCGCAACGGGCCGCTGACCATGGTCGGGGCCAGTTCGACATAGGCAATGCCATCATCGCCCTTGACCACGAAGGTTGGCGCGGCGCGATCCAGCCCGGACAATGTGCGCGACTGCATGGCGTCAATCGCCAGCGCGCTTTCATAGGGCTGGTTCAGCGTGAATTCGCCGGTGATCCCGGCATGAACCGGGCGGCCATGACGATCGGTCACGCGCAGCGCCAACATCGGGCGGGTCGTGCCATCAGCAATCAGCCGCGACTTTTCCTTCACGAGGGTGACGCGCGCGGGAACCTGCACAAAGTGGACATCGCGCTTCAGCTGCGCTGTTTCGCGGCCATCGGCGGTGCGCACCGATGCGGTGAGCACCGACTTTTCACCCGCCAGCGGAAGGCCGCGCCATACGCTGACCGCATAGCCCTTGGGCGAGACGCTTTCGCCATCAAAGGCAATCGGATCAACCGGCTTGCCATTGATGGCAAGGTTGACCTTCTCGCCTTTGCGGTGGCGAATGACGACGCGGATCGTGGGGGAGCGGGGGTTGTGGTCCACTTGCGGAAACAGGAAATCGGTGGGGCCATCGCCCATGGCCAGCCAATTGGTTTCGGCTCCGGCAGCCTTGCGATCTTCCAGATCGGCTTCCGATATGGCGGCTGGCTTTGCAGGCTGTTCTGCATTGCTCGTTTCAGAGGAAATGGGCTTTTCTGCAATGGGTTGCAGCGCACTCTTCATATCTTGTGGAAGAACAGCACTGAAATCTGCCACGGCCAGCGTTCCGCCCTGGCCGGTGATGAAGCGCGATGTGGCGCTGCCGGCACTGCGGGTGGAATTGACGCAATCGATGAAGCGGCCGCCTTTGGGCAGGGTCTGTTCGGCCACCTGAACCACGTGGGTTCCGGGCACCAGACCTTCAAAGTGATAGCGGCCATCGGCGTCGGTCATGGCAAAGCTGCCATCTTCGAGCATGACGCGCACGCCGGGGATACCGATGCGCTCGCCGCGCACGCTGCAATCGCCTGCGGTCACCCGGCCAATCAGGGTCATCCGGCTGACAAGGATCTCGTCCTCGATCCGCACCCGCGCCTGCGCCGTGGACACTTGCCCACGGTTGTCGGTCAATTGCACCAGATTGAGCACATCGCCCGCCGGGGCATCCGGGCGGGCGGTCATTGCATAAGTGACCTTGACCGTCTGGCCGGGGGCAATCCGATCAAGCGTGATCGCCAATTGGCGTCCGTCCGGGGTGAAGCTGGCAGCGGTGCCTGCGCTCTGGCCGTTGATGCGCACTGACTTGGCCACAAAGCGCAGCCACTGCGATGGCGTATCGCGCAGCGTCACATTGAACAGCGCGCGGCGGGGATCTGGGTTGCTGGCCAGCACGGTAAAGATCACCGCATCGCCGGGATTGAGGCTCTCACGCGAGGCGGCCTTGGTCAGGTTGGCGGCGATGTTGGGCGAGTCTGCGGGAATGTCGACACGCACGGGCGTGGGTGACGTCAGCGTAACAATGCCGCCAAACGAGGCATCGCTGAGTTCCACCAGATTGCCTTCTGGGCGGCGGATGGTGCGCAGCGCGTCCAGCGGCACCGTGGAAGGCACGGTGTATCCGGCTGGCGGTTCAACGCGCAGGCGATAGCTGCCCAGCGCGGCGAGCGGGAAGCGGTAATCGCCCGGCGGCATCGGATGGATTGTGCCCGCCCCATCGGTCACGGCCTGGCCCGTCACCACGGTGGAAGGCCAGCGGGTGATGCCATCATCGCCAAAGACTTGCGCGGGCTGGCCCGTCGCCACGTCGATCAGCGTGATCGTCACGCCATCGATCGGGGTGCCATCGCGGCTGTCAAACACCAGACCGAACGGGTCTGCCAGAACCTGCACATTGCCCACGGGCAGGGCATCAAGCTGCAGGCGGCTGTCGGCGATGGCGATGGTGATCGAATCGCCAGCATGGACGCTCAACTGGCAGTCGCGCTGGGTCGGGCTTGGCGGGATGGCGGTGGTGGCAATCACGGCGATGAATTCGCCGGTGTTAACGCCGGTTTCGGCAACGGTGACCAGTTCCTCGTCGCCCGAAGATGTGGTCGTCTTGATCTGAAGCTGATCGATTGCATCCGCCGCGCGATTGGCCAGCGGTGCCGAGATGCGCACATAGAGCATCTCGCCAATGCGGAAGCTGTTGGCAGGCAGCAGCGAGCCGTTGAGTGCCAGCGCCGTTTGCGATCCTGCCGCGGTCATGCTGCGCTGGCCGCAGGTGGGCATGGCCAGCGAAAAGGCCTGTGCGCCGTCAGGAAGATAGCGCAGCGTTTGCAGTGCCACAGTCGGTGTCTCAACCCGGAACGAAACCGTGTTGGAGGTGGCGGTCACGGTCTCGCCGTGATCAGTCCACTTTGCGGTGGCGGTGTTGGTGATGGTTCCCTGCGCATGGGCTGCGGCAGGAACCATCAGCAGCATCGCAGCGATCAGGCCTGAGAGCCAGTGCTTGATGAAGGATGCTGAAAAGGTGGTCATTCGCGATGGGCGTGCCGGCCTTGCCATCACAGCAAGGCCGGCGTGCTCTTTAGTCGATCGTCGCGTGGAACAGGACGGTCTTGGTCTCACCACCCGTAAGGCTGGCGATCGTACCGGTTACTGTGCCCGCGCTTTCAGCCCCTGCAGTGGCTCCGTCTGCGAGGCAGACGCCGCCGGACACAGTGCCATCCACCTTCACCCCGAACGAAGGTTCATAGGTGACAGTCGTAGGCAGAGGGTCATTGATGCCAATCGATGCAGCCGCCGATGCGCCGGGTGCGTTCGTTACCGCGATGCAGTATTCGATAACTGCGCCGGGGATCATCTTCGGATTAACGGTAAGGTTCACCGGATCCGAAACGATGCGGCTGGTCTTGACGACCGTCAGCATGGCGGTGGCGACGGTATAGTCATCGCGTGCCGATTGTGCCGCATCGCGCTCGCTATCGTCAGGACCTGCAACCGTATCGGCAAACACGGTGTCCATGTTTGCGGTGTTGGCTCCGGTGGTCTGAGTCAGCGTAGCGCCTTGCGTGTTGGCTGTGCCTGCTTCGCGCGCCGTGGCGCGCAAGCCCACGCCTGCAACTGCGCCGTTGGCAAGGCCGAGCGGAATGTCGGTGACCACGAACACGCGGCGCGTGGCATCGGCAGCGACTTCATCGAGGAAGGTCACCAGCGTATCGGCGCCAGCATCGAAAATGCCGTTGTCATCGCTGTCGACGAACAGGCGCACGTTGGTGGCCTGGAAGCTGTCGGTGCCGCCATGCGCCGCCGTTCCGCCGGTCTGCTGCAGGCCTTCCAGCGCAAAGTCGAGCGGGGCGTTTGACGTGTTGGTCACGGTGAAGGTGGTCACCTGCGAGACCGAACCCGGCGTGACGACCGTGGTGGCCGTGCCGTCTTCGGCAACCGTCAGGTTGATCTTGCGGTCAACAACCAGCGTGTCGCTGGCGGTTTGGGTATTCTGAGAGATACCGCCAACCTGAAAGCTGACGGTGGCCTCGTTGGTGATGGTGTCGCCTGCGGTTGTCCCCGCCGCGTGCGCCGATGTCGCGCCGAACGCAAACAGTGCAAGCGCACTGGTAGCGCCCAGCATTCTGCTGGTCGATTTCATGATGACGATCCCTGTCTTAAGCTACCTGCTTTGCGTGCCGCCAGCAGGCCAGGCGGTGTGTCGCAGCCTATTCAGCGAACGATGGCGTGATACTCGACCGTGCCGCTGCCACCCGGAGCGATGGCAGGAACGATCCAGCGAATGTGGGTGATGTCTTCTGCGCGGGCGGGGCGGGCCGCACCGTCCGCTTGCTTGACGGTCAGCGCCGACAGCAGGCCATAAGCCGCGCCGCCATCGACCGAGACTTGCAGCGTGGCGGCACTGTCATCGGCCACGCGCACGGCCTGAGGCACCGGGTTGGTCACGACGAAGTTGTCGACCTGCTGGCTGCCCTTGTTGGCATACTTGGTGGAGAACAGCAGCTTGTCGCCGGGAACGACCACTTTGGGGTCTTCCAGCACGATCTGGGTGCGACCGTTGGCCTCCACGGTCTTTTCCAGCTTTACGCCGCCTTCAAGGACGACGCTGGGCTGCAGCTGCGCCATGGCGGGCGCGGTGGCCAGCGTGATGGCGAGGATTGTCGAGATAAGCCTGATCATAGCCTAGTTCCGTTTCAAAAGCGTCTGACGACAGATCAGTTGATCGTGGTCTGGAAAGTAACCGTGCTGCTCGCTCCGCCTGCCAGCGTGCCGATGGTGACATCGATGCCCGAAGCCGAGGCAACGCCCGCATCGCCATCTGCCGCATCGGTCAGCGCGGTGCCGCCAAGCGCAACCGAATTGGCGACGTAGGTCGTTCCGGCAGGAATGGCGTCGATCACATGCAGATCGTTGACCGCGCCGCTGCCGCTGGCCGTGGCGGCGATGGTGAAGGTGACGACTGCACCGGGCACGGGCTTGGCCCCGCCAAACGGATCGACAATCGTGAAGGACTTGACCAGCGCGACGCTCGCCGAGCTGGCGATCAGCGCACCGAGCGCATTGGCATTGGCGGTCGTCGCACCGACCACGGCATCACCGCCGCCCTGACCAAGCCCGGCAAAGCTGGTGCCCGGCGTGCCCGCGCCCGTCAGCGCCTGCGCGGTGACGCGGACTTGGCCCGCAAGGCCATCGGTGGTGCCCGAAGGTTGGGTTACGACCACGAAAATGCGCGTGCTGCCATCGGCCGCGAGTTCGGGCGTGGCCGCGCCGTTGGTGATGACGGTATCGACGCCGGGCTCGTACGTGCCATTGTCGTTGCTGTCGATCGCGATGGTCTGAACCACCGCGTCAAAGCCATTGCCGCTGACCGTGGGCGTGACGTTGATCGAAAACGCCTCGGCACCGTTGCCAGTGTTGTCGAGCCGGTAGGTCAGGACAGCGCTATCGGCGAGCGGGACAGACCCTGCATCGAGCGAGCTGACCGCCACATCCAGCAGTTCGTCCACGCGGATCGACACGGTGTTCGAATTGACCGTGGTGGTGGCGCCGCCGGTGCCATAGCTGGCCGAAGCCGTGTTCTCAATCAGCGTGCCGGCGGTCACCCCGGCGGCATGGGCGTGATGCGCTCCGAATGCCGTGGAGGCTGCGAGGGATACCAGGGCGATATGTTTGCGGGCGTTTGTCATGCGAGGCGTTTAGGCCTGCTGTGGTTACCGAAGAGTAAAGGTCTAAGTGAATCTCCTTAGTATCTGCGCCTTAGAATGACTAACTAAAGTTAATATATCTAAAGAAATAGTCATCCCGTAATATCTACCAATTACCGTAACTTGATAGGTGATTATCAGCATCAGACTCTTGTCTGGAAGGATTCGAGCAACTCATTGAATTGGCATGTTAACTGCCATTTGAGGAGCAAATATCCGAAATGGATATTTAATAGTCCGTAATGCAAAGTTTCCGTTGGATGCACCGGCCAACGAATACCCGGTTGGCCGAACAGAGTGTGATTGGCGAAGCCGACCATGGCCTTGCCTGACCGGCCAGTGTTCCGAAGTCAGACAAGGGAATGGTGCTGCGGAAAGAAGCCAGCAGCCCGAAGGCCTCACAACACTTGACGTAAACTGTGGTTGGGGCCCGAGAGGGCGTCTTTTGCGCACCTCGTCATCAAGCCTTGGAAGAAGGCGATGAATGGTGACCCCTACGGGAATCGAACCCGTGTTTCAGCCGTGAAAGGGCCGCGTCCTAACCGCTAGACGAAGGGGCCACTGGGCTTGCGCCGCTGGGCAGGTCCGCGCCTCTAAGGGGACTATCGCGGGGCGTCAAGCATCGAATTGCAGAAAGTTCTCAATCGGCAAAGGCGGCGTCTTCCACGTGCAGTTCGGCGGCGGGACGGCTGCCCCAGTCATCAACCTTTGCGCGCCCCGCCAGCCACAGGTGCCGTCCGCGCGTGCCGTGCAGCAGCGTCTGCCCCAGTTCGCTTTGGGCGGCGCGAAAGGCAATCGCCTTGAACGAGCGCCCGTCTGCGCCCGCGGCGACCATGCGCACGTGATCGTTGCCCACGATATCGCACTTGACCAGCCGCACCGGCCCCACCGCCACGCGCGGCCCCGGCCAGCCCACGCCAAAGGGGCCGGCTGCCTCCAATGTCTCGATCAGTGCAGGGGTCAGCCCGCCGGGGCTGAGCGACAGGTCCAGCAGCAGCGCCTGCGATGCCCGCGCGCTCACCACATCGCGCGCCAGACGCTCGTCCAGCCAATCTGCCAGCGCGTTTACCTGCCCCGGCTCGATCGTCAGGCCGCAGGCCATGGCGTGCCCGCCGCCTGCCACCAGCAGGCCAGCCGCGCGCGCCGCAATGATCGCCGCGCCAAGATCAACGCCCGAGATCGAGCGGCCGGAACCCTTGCCCTTGCTAACGCCTTTTCCACCATCGCCAGTGTCATCTTCATCGGCATCGAGCGCAATCACCAGCGTGGGTTTGCCGGTCTTTTCCTTGATCCGTCCGGCCACGATGCCGATCACACCCGGATGCCAACCACGCCCGGCAACGACCACCACGGCGCGGTTGTGCTGGGCGGCGATCTGGGCTTCTGCCGCCTCCTGCACTTCCTGCTCAATGGCGCGGCGTTCCTCATTGAGGCGTGAGAGTTGCGCGGCAATTTCGCGTGCTTCATCAGGGTCTTGCGTGGTCAACAGGCGCACGCCCAGCGTAGCTTCGCCCACGCGGCCACCAGCATTGATGCGCGGCCCCAAGGCAAATCCCAGATCGCTGCAGGTTGGTGCCCGGTTCAGGCGGCTGGCATCGATCAAGGCGGCAAGCCCCACATTCTCGCGCCGCGCCATGATTTTCAGCCCCTGACTCACCAGCGCGCGGTTCAGCCCTTTGAGTTGCGCCACATCCGCGACCGTGCCCAGCGCCACCAGATCGAGCAGCGCCATCAGATCGGGCGCCTTGCACCGGTTACGCTCGAACCAGCCGCGGCCGCGCAATTCGCGCACGATTGCCACGGCCAGCAGGAAGGCAACGCCCACGGCCGCCAGATGGCCGTGGGCGGCGGCCTCGTCGCATTCGTCCAGCCGGTTGGGGTTGACCAGTGCTGCGGTCTGCGGAAGCTCTGCGGCGCACTTGTGGTGGTCCACCACGATCACGTCGACACCCTCGGCTGCGGCCATGGCCAGCGCCTCATGCGCCATCGCGCCGCAATCCACCGTGACGATCAGCTGCGATCCATCGCGTGCCAGCCGCACCAGAGCCTCGCCCGATGGGCCATAGCCTTCGAGCAGGCGGTCGGGGATGTAATGCCCGGCGTCCACGCCCAGCTCGCGCAGCAACCGCACCAGCAGCGCGGCACTGGTGGCACCATCGACATCATAATCGCCATAAATCGTGATGCGCTCGGCCCGTTCGATGGCATCGCAAAGCCGCTTTGCGGCGGTTTCCATGTCCTGAAAAATCGAAGGATCGGGCAGGAAATCACGCAAGGTCGGGCGGCGGTGCCGCTCCAGATCATCGGGGCTGACTCCGCGCGACAGGAGCAACTGGGTTACGATATCGTCGCCCGGATTTTCGCCGCGCAGATTGCCGCTGCCACCGACGCTATTGGGGCCAAGATCCATGTTGCCACCGCGCCAGCGCCAAGCCTGACCGGAGAGGGAATGCGTAATCGCCGTTACTGGAATCATCGCCTTGCGCTATAGCATAGCAGGGCGCACGAAAAGGGCAGGCCGCAGTGCGATTGCGCACGGGTGCGGACTTGTCACCGGGTCATAAGGTTTCATCATTCTGCACAGGCCATGGCGATTCCTGTGCGGTTGAGGAGGATGGCAATATGCGCAAATTCTCAGGTCAATTGGCGGTGAGTGGTCTCGTTCTGGCAGGGTTTGGCGTTGCGGTTGGCGCACAACAGGCCAGCGCCCCGATCGCGCGCTATGAAATGCGTGCGGAAACAGTCTCCGGTATCGGCGGTATGGGAGCTGGCGGCGGGATGGGCGCGGCCATGGCGATGGCCTTTGGCGGCACGCCCAAGGCGCAACATATGCTCTGGCTCGATCTCGGCTCCAGCCGGTCAGCCGCCGATGGCAAGCCCAAGGCCGAACATTTCATGCCCGCAGGGGCAAAGCTGGGCAAATCGGTGCTGTTGCGCACGCCTGAACCGGGCAAGAGCGCACCGCCTGAGCCGGGCGAGAAAGACTTTCAACGCCCCAAGGGCCGCATGCTGATCTTCTGGGGCTGTGGTGAACGCGCGCCAAAGGGGCAGCCGGTGGTGATTGATTTCAGCAAACTGGCTGCGGGCCAGGTGCCGCCGGGGCTGTTTACCTCGTCCGTACCGCTGGACCGCATGGTTTCTCCATCTGCATCAAAGACCTATGGCTATTGGCCGGGTGCAGATGGCAAATCGGCCAAGCCGGATTCGGTGCTGGTCGGTGCCCATCGCGTGGCGGGCAACTATTCGCCGGAGATGGCATTTTCGCTGGCCAAGGATTTCATGGGACCGCTCAATGCCTCGAATACGCAGCAGGCCAGCGGTTCCACACTGCTGCGCTGGGGCGCGGTTCCCGATGCGACCGGCTATTACGCGATGATCATTGGCGGAAAGCAGTCCGGGAAGGGCGACGAAATGGCTGACATGGTCTGGTGGTCGTCCAGCGCCAGCCGCCAGTTCGGCGGCGGTCTGGCTGATTGGATGGCCCCTGCCACCGTGGCCAGACTGGTGACGGACAAGACCGTGCTTTCGCCGCAAACCACCAGTTGCACAGTCCCTGCCGAGGTCAAGGCTGCCGCGCCAGACTTCATGTACGGCACTCTGCACGCCTATGGGCCCGAGGAATCCTTCGCCTATCCGCCGCGGCCAGCCGATCCGAAGATCAGATGGGTGCCCGAATGGACCGCGCGAATCCGCCATCGTTCCACCACCGGATTTCTGGTGGGCATGGAAGGGTTCGGGGCAGGGCCTGCAACTTCAGGTGAGCAGGCAAAAGCCGAATGCAAGCCAAAGAAAAAGAAGGGATTTGGCGGCCTTCTGGGTGGTGCAATGGCAGGCGCGCTCGGGGTGCCCAATGGCAGCGATGATGGGTGCTGATCGGGCATGGCATCGGGGCTGCTGATCATCTGGCACAGTCGCACCGGTGCCGCGCAAGCCATGGCGCAGGCGGCGTTTGAGGCTGCCTGCACCTCTGGCCCCTGCCGCATGATAGGCGCGGATGAGGCGGTCAGCGATGATCTGCTGGCGGCGCAGGGCTATCTGTTCTGCTGCCCCGAAAATCTTGGCAGCATGACCGGCATGATGAAGGAGTTCTTTGACCGCACTTATTATCCGCTGCTCGCAAGGATCGAAGGACGGCCCTACGCAACCATGATTGCAGCGGGATCGGATGGTTCGGGGGCTGGACGGCAGATTGACCGAATTGTTACCGGTTGGCGGCTTCGCCGGATTGCCGAGCCATTGGTGATCTGCACCAAGGCTCAGGCTCCGCACGATATTCTGGCGGACAAGCACCTTTTGCCCGAAGACGTGCAAAAGTGTCGCGATCTGGGACAGGCCGTTTCGGCGGGGTTGGATTTAGGAGTTTTCTGAATTTTTGCGCTTATATGATCCGCAGCGAACCTAGCTTTGTTGGTCAGAATCGGGGCTGGCTGGGCAAATTGCCAGGCATGAGGGCCGTTGTGAGAAGGGACGTACGTGGACGCCAGTTTCCAGTCTGACGGTTGCGCCCCGATTGCAGCGCTTCTTTATGACGCAGCCTTGCTCCCAACGCTGCAACACGTCCTTGCCGAAGCCGAACGCGGTGCCACATTTGCGGTATCGCATAAACCGGCGGCCGATGACGGCTGGGTTGAGCTGCTGCGCGATGGTCTGACATTTGATCTGCACGGTCTGGCGGGCGGTCCGGTGCAACCCTTGCCGGAAATCCGGGCGGCGGTGGGTCTGGATCGTGCCGCATCGGCCGATCTTGGGGTGCTGACTCTGGCGCCCGGGCCGCATCTGGCAGGCGCACAGCGATTGCTTCCGGTGATTCGAGTCGCGGCCGATCTCTTGGCGGATCTGGCGCGAATCGGGCCGGCAACCGCGATTGTCTGGCTTCCGGCCAAGCTGATGGTCAGAGCGGACCTGTTTGAAAAGGCGGTGCGCCCGTGGCTGCAGGGCGGACCGTTTCCCGCGCCAGCCTTTGTCGCGATTCATCCCGATGGCGCGGGCGGGCTGCGCAGTGAAGGGCTTAACTTCTTTATAGAACAGGAGTTTTCGCTTGTGTCCGGATCGACCGATGGCGCTTCTGCGCTGTCGCGCGTGGCGATCCGGCTGATCGACTGGCTGGTTGCGCATGGGCCTATAAGTAGTTCTACTGATGCAGTTCTTGCCGGAACGGGAGCAGTCTTTCTTGAGGTGCCGGAAAGAGGACGTATTCTTGCGCGGTGCAATTAAGCCGGGAACCTTCGTGGCATAAGCGGCGCCAGCTGCCGTTCGGGAGCGTTAACGTCCCCGGAAAACCCGGCTATTCCCCCGATCTGCAGCGGCATCATCTGGTCCCCCGGCAGGTTCTCCAGATTGCCGCGCTTTCCCCGTTCGTGTCGCAACTGGGGGTTGAGCGTCTGGGCATTCATGATTTTCGGCGCAATGGCCAAATGCTGCCAGCTTCCGAAGATGTCGCGCGCCGTGTCGGCATGCCCCTGCATCGCGGCCCGCATCGCGCCTACAATGAACTTGTGCTCGAACGCGTCGGCCAGATCGAGGCGCACTGGTCGCGCAATCGGCACAAGGGCGCTGAGGCCGACTACGTGGCGCTGATGCGGTTCGATTTGCTGCAGCGCGCGTTGCGGCGGCGCTTCCTTGATCCGCGCAATTGGTCGCGGGTGCCGCTCAACACCCGCGATCCCGCGCTGGATTTCAGCCATCTTGATGAAATGGCTGATCTTTTCTGGTCCGATACGGGTGGCGAACAGCACGCAGCCTGAAGTGCACCTAGATGCACCTAGATGCACCTAGCTGCACCAAGGCTACTTCAGGAAGGGGGCGGAGTTCGCTGAGAGGGCCGCAGCGGCTTCGCGGTATTGAGCTTCCAGCCGATCCACGCGCGCGGCGACCGGTTCGACTGCTGAAACCGCACCGATGCCCTGTCCCGATCCCCAGATGTCCTTCCACGCCTTGACGCCGGTGTTGCCGCCCGAGCCAAAATTCATCTTGCTCGGATCGCTCTCCGGCAGGTTATCCGGATCAAGCCCGGCGTTGACGATGGAGGAGCGCAAGTAGTTGCCGTGGATGCCCGTGAAGAGGTTGGAATAGATGATATCGTCAGCCTTGCTGTCGACGATGGACTGCTTGTACTCGGCATTGGCATTGGCTTCCTCGGTCGCGATCCAAGCTGAGCCGATGTATGCAAAGTCTGCTCCAAGCGATTGAGCAGCAAGGATAGATCGGCCATGGGCGATTGCGCCCGAGAGCGCGACGAGGCCGCTGAACCATTCGCGGATTTCCTGCATCAGTGCGAAAGGCGATTGCGCTCCGGCATGGCCCCCGGCACCAGCCGCAACAGGCACGAGGCCATCGGCGCCCTTTTCGATGGCCTTGCGGGCGAAGCGATCGTTGATCACATCGTGCAGGACAATCCCGCCCCAGCGGTGCGCCGCCTGATAGACATCCTCCCGCGCGCCCAATGAGGTGATGAGCATTGGCACTTGCCATTTCTCGCACAGGGCCATGTCTTCATCGAGGCGGTTGTTGGTCTTGTGGACGATCTGGTTGACCGCGAAGGGAGCTGCGGGGCGGTCCGGGTGGGCGCGGTTGTGGGTGGCCAGTTCTTCGGTGATCTGGTGCAGCCATTCATCGAGTTGGCTGATGGGGCGCGCATTAAGCGACGGGAAAGAGCCGACAATCCCGGCCTTGCACTGCGCGATCACCAGTTCCGGGCACGAGATGATGAACAGCGGGGAGGCGATGACGGGCAGGCGCAGGTTGGCAAACAACGGGGGCAGGGACATGTCGGTGCGGTCCTTGTCGACTGGATTTAATCGTATGGTTAAACGGCTAAGTCATGCCGTGGCGGTTGTCAAAGGGGATCAGGGCAACGTGTCCTCGATGCCGTAGAATTTCGCCGCCGTGCCTGCGAAGAGCGCGCGCTTTTCTGACGCGGACGCGCCGTGGGCCAGGCGTTTGAAGGCGTTCCACAGCGTGTTGTAACTCGCGCCCCACTTGTCGACCGGATAGTTGCTTTCAAACATCGCACGGTCCGGACCGAACGCTTCGATGCAGGTTTCGATATAGGGCCGCCACATGGCCGCCAGCGTCTCGGACGACAGGCCCGCCATCGGGCCGTGATCGGGCAAGCCGCAGAAGGCCATGGCAAGGCCGCCAAGCTTGACACTGACATTGGGGCAAGCAGCCAGCGCATGAATATTTTCACGCCAGATATCAAAACGTTCGTGCAGCTTGTTAAGATAGATTCCCATGCCGAGCGGCGTGCCGCAATGGTCGAGGCAGATAGGCTGATCGGGAAAGGCACGCGCCAGATCGAGCACATCGCCAAGTTGCGGTTCGAGCACCCATGCATCGAATGTCAGACCCATCTCGCCCAGATGGCGGAAGCCTTGGCGGAATTTGTCCGACAGGTAGAGCTGCGGTGGCGCGTGGAAGGGCGGGCCGAGAACGTCCGGGTCGGCGTTCCATGCGCCTTGGTGGCGGATACCGCGAAAGCGTCCGTTTCCTGCCGCCGCCAGCGCTTCGAGCACGGGCCTTGCGCCGTCTCCCAGCGTGAGGTCGGCGTGGCCGACGATGGCGGAGCAAGGGCGGAAGTTGCCGTAGAGGCCGCTTGCGCCTTGTGCGGCAACGCCGCCTGCAAATTCCACTTCGCCCACCGGCTTCATCGCGGGATCGACGCCGGCGCGGTAGAAGGCGCCGCATTCCATGTACACGGTGGCGATGACATTGTGCCCGCCGCGCGCGTCGGCCAGCAATTGGTCGAATGTGTAATAGGCAGAATGGCTTAGCGTTTCGATGAAGAAATGCCGCGGCGCGGGGAACGCCGAGATCAGGGGCCGCAAATCCCACAGGTGGTGGTGCGGATCGATGATCGGCAGATCGGGTTCGAGAATCGCTTCTTCGGCCTTATCCTGTCCCATGGCGTCCTGTCCCTTGTTCGCGCCTCTTGCGGGCGCTTTGGGACTATGGCGCTTGGTTCGGTGGCGGCAAGTGCGATTTAAGCGTTTGGTTAGATTTTAAGTTTGAAGGGGTTTCGTGCAGAGGCGCAGAGGGAGCAGAGATCGCAGAGAAGAAGTTCAATTCGGCGAAGCCGACTAAACTTTTCAACGCGGGCTGCAGGATCAGGGCCTGCGGCGCAGAGCGACAGTCTCTGCGGATCTCTGCGCCTCTGCGCGAAACAGTCTTCCTTCTATTCTTAGCCCACCGCGTTCGCCGCACTCAGAACCGCGCGGACGGATGCCGTGGCGACGTCTTCGTCGATGCCGACACCCCAGATGGTGCGGCCATCGGCGGTCTTGCATTCCACATAGGCGGCAGCGCGGGCGTTGCTGCCTGCGCCCATCGCGTGTTCGCTGTAGTCGGTCACGTCGATGTCCACGCCGAAGCCATCCTTGAGCGTGGCGACGACCGATGAGATCAACCCATTGCCGCGGCCCGATACGGACTGGACTTTGCCATCCACCTCGATCTTGCCGGCAAAGATGCGCGTGCCATCGGACCCGCGCGCTTCATCATACTCGACCAGCTGCAGGTGCTGCGGCGCATCGAGGCGATAGGCCTTGCGGAAAACGCCCCAGATATCAGCCGCCTGCAGTTCGCGCCCCAGTTCGTCAGCCAGTTCCTGCACATGGCGGGAGAAGTGGGCCTGCATCTTCTTGGGCAGTTTCAGGCCCTGATCCTGTTCGAGTACCCAGGCAAAGCCACCCTTGCCCGACTGCGAATTGACGCGGATGACGGCTTCATAGCTGCGGCCCAGGTCCGCCGGGTCAATCGGCAGGTAGGGGATGGCCCAGAGTTCGTCATTGCGCTGTTCCGCAGCGGCAAAGCCCTTTTTGATCGCGTCCTGATGGCTGCCGGAAAAGGCGGTGAACACCAGTTCGCCGCCATAAGGATGGCGCGGGTGGACGGGTAGCTGATTGCAGTATTCGACCGTCTGGATCACTTCATCGATATCCGAGAAATCCAGTTCTGGATCAACACCTTGTGTGTACAAGTTCAGACCGACTGTGACGAGGCAGCAGTTGCCCGTCCGCTCCCCATTGCCGAACAGACAGCCCTCGACGCGGTCTGCGCCCGCCATCAGGCCGAGCTCAGCCGCAGCGACGCCGGTGCCGCGATCGTTGTGGGTGTGCAGCGAGATCACCGCGCGGTCCCGGTTTGGCAGATTGCGGCAGAAGTATTCGATCTGGTCGGCGTAGATGTTGGCCGTTGCCGCCTCAACCGTGGCGGGCAGGTTCAGGATGATCGGCTTTTCAACCGTGGGCTGCAGGATTTCCATCACCGCCTCGCAGCATTCGATGCTGAAATCGAGTTCGGCGGTGGAAAAGGTTTCCGGGCTATATTCAAAGTGCCAGTCGGTCTGCGGGAAGCGCGCGGCCTGATCACGCAGGAACTTTGCGCCATCTTGCGCGATCTTGCGCACATCGGCCTTGTCCATGCCGAACACGACCTGCCGCCACAGCGGGGACACGGCGTTGTAGACGTGGACAATGGCCTGCTTGGCCCCGGCGAGGCTTTCGAAGCTGGTCTTGATCAGGTCTTCGCGCGATTGGGTGAGGACCTGTACGAACACGTCATCGGGGATGCGTCCGGCATCGACCAGACCGCGAATGAAATCATACTCGGTCGCACCAGCCGATGGGAAGCCGACCTCGATTTCCTTGAGCCCGACGCGCAGCAGCAGGTCGAAAAAGCGGCTCTTCTTGTCCGCATCCATCGGATCGATCAGCGACTGGTTGCCATCGCGCATGTCGGTTGAAAGCCAGCGCGGGGCTTTGGTGATGGTTTTGCTGGGCCATTGGCGGTTCGGCAGATCAATCTGCGGGAACGGGCGATACTTGGCCGAAGGGTTTTTGAGCATGGTCATGGTTTTGAACTCGGATGATCTGGATTTTGCCGGTTGCGTTGCATGATCCCCTGGGCGCCGTGCGCGCCGGGCGACCCCGCGCGTCAGCTCACGCCCAAGGGCGGATAAGTCGCAGGGTAAGGTCCAGCCGAGTGTTCATGCGACAAGCCTATGGTGATTCCGTGCGCGCTTGTCCAGAATGTTTGCAACAAGAAGATCGGGAGAGTTGCAAATGTCCGTCGTACCGTTCGCCATAGATATTCCGCCAGCCGCGATTGCGGACCTGCATAGCCGCCTGGATATGGCGCGCTGGCCGGAGAAGGAGCCGGTGGACGACTGGTCGCAAGGGACGCCGCTCATGGCCTTGCAGGAACTGGTCGTGCACTGGCGCGATGGCTATGACTGGTATGCCTGCCAGCAGATGCTGAACGATTGGGGCATGTTCGAAACCGAGATCGACGGGGTGATGATCCGGTTCCTGCATGTGCGGTCCCCGCGCGAGGGCGCGCGACCGCTGGTGATGACGCATGGCTGGCCGGGATCAATCCTTGAATTTCGCCGCTGCATTGCGCCGCTGACTCGGCCCGAAAAGCATGGCGGGACAGCGGCGGATGCCTTCCATCTCGTGATTCCGTGTCTGCCGGGCTATGGTTTTTCGGGCAAGCCTGCAGTGACGGGCTGGGGCGTCCAGAAGATTGCGCAAGCCTGGGGCGAGTTGATGGCGCGGCTTGGCTATGACAGCTGGTTCGCGCAAGGCGGGGATTGGGGTTCGATTGTCACCACGATGATCGGCGCGATGCCAGTGCCCGGGTGCAAGGGCATTCATCTGAATATGCCGATGGCCGCGCCTTCTGCTGAAGATATGGCTGCGCCCGAACCCGCTGATCTGAAGGCGCTGGCCGCGCTGAAGCATTATCAGGATTGGGATTCGGGATATTCCAAGGAGCAATCCACGCGGCCGCAAACCGTGGGGTATGGCCTTGTCGATTCGCCGGTCGGCCTGGCCGGATGGATCTATGAGAAGATGTGGGCCTGGACCGATCATCACGGCGCGCCAGAAGATGCGCTGAGCCGGGACGACATGCTCGACAACATCATGCTCTATTGGCTGACCGCGTCGGGCGCTTCATCGGCGCGGCTCTATTGGGAAAGCTTTGGCGCGATCACCGGGGTGCAGATCGACATTCCGGTGGCGGCGAGTGCGTTTCCCAAGGAGATCATCCCGGCCCCGCGCAAGTGGTTTGAGCGGACGTGCAAGCAGCTGGTCTATTGGGGCGAGCTGGAGAAAGGCGGGCACTTTGCCGCGTGGGAGCAGCCCGAAGCCTTTGTGAAAGAGCTTCGGGCGGCGTTTTCCCTGATGGGTTAGGGGCTTACTTCTTTTCGAAGGCGGCGGTGATGTCGAGTGCCACTTCGTCCGAGACGAAGGGCAGGCCGTACTTCACGTTGAAGTCTGAGCGCTTGATCACGGCCTTGCCGTGGAAGCCGACCGTTGCGGCCTTGCTGAACGGATTGGTGCCGGCGCCTGCGAATGTCGCGTCGATGGTGACCGGCTTGGTCACGCCGTTCAGCGTGAGATCGCCGGTGATCTTGGCGCTCATGCCATCGGCGCCGGGGGCAACGCTGGTGGAGACGAACGTGGCATCGGCAGGCGTGGCACCGAAGAAGTCGGCGCTCTTGCCTTCGGCGGCGGGCTTGAGCAGGTGGCTGGTGAGGCCAGCGCTGGCCGTGACGACCTTGGAAACGGGGATTGTGACCGTAACTTTGGCGGCAGCGGGATTGGCCGGATCGAGCGTGAGCGAGCCACTGACATCGCCGAACAGGCCGAAATAATCGTTGAAGCCGAAGTGGTTGACCTTCCATGCGACGAGCGAGTGGCCGGCATCGGCGGTATAGGTGCCTGCGGTGACGCGCGCCTTGTCAGCCTTGCCCGGAACTTCGGGCATTTGCGCAACCATCGGGGCAGCAGCGGCGACAAGGGCGAGCGGAAGCGCAAGGCGAAGAGCGCGCGAGAGGTTTGGCATGGGGGGATCTCCTGAGGACAAGATGGTCTTGGGATGCCATTGCCAGCCGTGCGGCACAAGGCTGATGTGGTGAACAGAGCTGGATGGTGCTCCAATGCGCATCGGTGGACAGCCAGCCGAAAGATTGTGTCTTCCACCGCATTTGTCGATCATTCGTGCAGGACTGGTGGAAAAGCGCGCCGTTTTGGTGTTTGAAGCAGGCTATGGATAACGCCGCACGACACATCGTGATTTGTCTTCACGATTTCTATCGCGGCGGTACGGAGCGCGTGGCGCTGGGCATGGCGCGGCACTGGCTTGCGCGCGGCCGCAAGGTGACGATCCTGTGCGGCTCCCGCCAGGGCGGGCTGGAGGACGGCCTCGATTCTGGCGTTGAGGTTGTGGTGCTTTCGCCGCCCATTGCGCGCGGAGCGTTCAGCCGGATTCGCCTGGCGCAGGCCATGGCGCGCAAGCTGGCGCAGATCGGCCCTGACCTGATTTTTCTGCCGGGCAATTTTCATTTCCCGTTGATTCCAGCGCTGGGCAAAGTGCGGGCGCGGGCGGCTTTGGTGGCCAAGCTGTCCAACCCGGCGGTGCCGTCGGGTGTCTTTGCCTTTGCAGTGCGGTGGTATCTGGCGCGGATTTCGCCGCACATCGATGGCTTTGCCGCGATGAATCGCGGGTTGCAGCAGGAGATGCTCGCCGTCACCCCGGAGGTGCCCGTCGCCATGCTCTATGATCCGGTCTATCTTGCCGATGCCCCGCAAACCCGGAAGGCAGCATCGGCGACCAAGGAGATCGTGTGGGCCGGGCGGTTTGAACCGCAGAAGGATGTGCCGCTGGCTTTGCAGACGGTGGCTGCGCTGGCGGATCTGATGCCGGTGCGGCTGACGCTGCTCGGCGATGGCCGGTTAAGACCCGCGATGGAGGCGATGGCGCAGCGTCTGGGGCTGGACGGCAAGGTCCGGTTTCTGGGGCACGTGCCTGCGATCGATGCCTATTTGCGCAGCGCCGATGCCTTGCTGGTTTCATCGGTCTATGAGGGTGGCCCGGCTGTGGCGCTGGAGGCGCTGGCGCAGGGTGTGCCGGTGGTCAGCACACCATGTTCGGCACTGTTGCGCGAAGTCATGACCATTCCGGAAGCGGGGCGGATTGTGGATCATCGCAGTGCAGAGGCGCTGGCCGATGCGCTGATGCAAGTGTTGGCGGCACCGCGGCCAGAGGCGGCACAATTGCATGCGCTGGTGGGGCATCTTGCGCCTGATGCCTGCGCCGATGCCTATCTGGCATGGTTCGATACGCGGGTGGCCAGCCGCAGAGGCTGACGGGCACAAAAAAGAGGCGAACCACAGGGGTCCGCCTTTTTTTGCGTGTGTTTGTCGGATCAGTTCTTGGTCTGGTCGACCAGCTTGTTTGCGCCGATCCACGGCATCATCGCGCGCAGCTTTGCGCCGGTTTCTTCGATCGGGTGACGGCGGGCAAGGCCGCGAGCGGCCTTCAGTTCGGGCTGACCAGCGCGGTTATCGAGCACGAAGTCCTTGACGAAGCGGCCTGACTGGATGTCGGCCAGAACGCGCTTCATTTCCTTCTTGGTCTCTTCGGTGATGATGCGCGGGCCGGTCTTGATATCGCCGTATTCGGCGGTGTTCGAGATCGAATAGCGCATGTTGGCGATGCCGCCTTCGTACATCAGATCGACGATCAGCTTCAGCTCGTGCAGACATTCGAAGTAGGCCATTTCCGGAGCGTAACCTGCTTCGACCAGCGTTTCGAACCCGGCCTGCACCAGCGCGGTTGCGCCGCCGCAGAGCACGGCCTGTTCACCGAACAGATCGGTTTCGCACTCTTCGCGGAAGTTGGTTTCGATGATGCCGCTGCGGCCACCGCCAACGCCCGACGCATAGGCCAGCGCCACGTCATGGGCGTTGCCGGTCACGTTCTGGTGGACGGCGATCAGGCAGGGCACGCCGCCGCCACGCTGGTATTCGCTGCGCACGGTGTGGCCGGGGCCCTTGGGTGCGATCATGATCACGTCGATATCGGCGCGCGCTTCGATCAGGCCGAAGTGGATGTTGAGGCCGTGGGCGAAAGCCATCGCCGCGCCGGGCTTCATGTTGGCGTGAAGGTCATCGGCGTAGATCGCGGCCTGATGCTCGTCAGGGGCGAGGATCATCAGCACGTCGGCCCATGCGGCGGCTTCGGCGTTGGGAAGGACCTTGAAGCCTGCAGCTTCGGCCTTCTTGGCGCTGGCCGAGCCGGGACGCAGCGCGATGGCCACTTCCTTGACGCCGCTGTCGCGCAGGTTCTGCGCGTGGGCGTGGCCCTGCGAACCATAGCCGAGGATGGCGATCTTCTTGTCCGTGATGAGGTTCAGATCGCAGTCTGCGTCGTAATAGACCTTCATTGTTCTTTCCTTCTGTTCGTGATCGTCATGCTGAACTTGGTTCAGCATCCATCGTGCCGTGTGTTCTGTTTTCGCCGGAAAAGGCGGTGATTGCGGCATGATGGACCTTGGACGAAGTCTAGCGAAGCTAAACAAGTTCAGGGTGACGAAGGAGTGATGTGTAACGCGGTGGATGGTTCGGGTGGTTTCCGTGAAGTTTACGCAGCGGTCGCGCCGCGGATCATGCCGACGATGCCGGTGCGGCCGACTTCGACAAGGCCAAGCTCCTTCATCAGGGCGACGAAGCTGTTGATCTTGTCGGGCGCTCCGGTGAGTTCGAAGATGAAGCTGGAGGTGGTGGTATCGACCACTTTGGCGCGGAACACATCGGCAAGGCGCAGGGCCTCGACGCGGTTCTCGCCTTTGCCAGACACCTTGATCAAGGCCAGTTCGCGTTCAACGAAGGGGCCGATTTCGGTGAGGTCGGTGACCTTGTGCACCGGAACCAGCCGTTCCAGCTGGGCGCGGATCTGGTCGATGATCGGCGGCGGGCCGTGCGTGACGATGGTGATGCGGCTGACGTCATGACCGTCGGTAATGTCAGCCACGGTCAGGCTGTCGATATTGTAGCCACGCGCGGTGAACAGCCCGGCGATCTTGGCCAGAATGCCCGCTTCGTTATCAACGGTGATGGTCAGGACGTGGCGCTCGCGCGCCTCGGTCGGCATGTGGATCATTTTGCGCTCGGGAGGTCTATTGAGACCGAATGAGTTGGGAAAGGCATCGAAATCAAAGCGATAAAGGCAGCTGAAGCCAGCGCGGCCCAGATGTAATCTTTTCGACGAAAATCACGAACTGCAAATGCTGCGCAAATCAATGCGACTGCGGAAACTATGAAAATTTCCATCACACCAGCGCCTTGGCTTCGTCGTCCATCGTGCCGGCCACTTCATCGCCGTAGAGGATCATGTCGGTATGGGCTGCGCCCGATGGGATCATCGGGAAGCAGTTGGCCTCCTTCGCCACGAGGCAATCGACGAAGACCGGGCCATCATGGTCCATCATCGCCTGAATGCCGGCGTCCAGCTCGCTTTCATCGGTGATGCGGATGCCTTTCCAGCCATAGGCTTCGGCCAGCTTCACGAAATCGGGCAGACTGTCGGAGTACGAGTTCGAATAGCGGCTTTCGTAGGTCAGTTCCTGCCACTGGCGGACCATGCCCATCCATTCGTTGTTGAGCACGAAAACCTTGACCGGCAGGCGATATTGCGTGGCGGTGCCCAGTTCCTGAATGTTCATCTGGATCGAAGCGTCACCGGCAATGTCGATCACCAGCGCATCGGGGAAGCCCGCCTGCGCGCCGATGGCAGCGGGCAGGCCATAGCCCATCGTGCCGAGGCCGCCGGAGGTGAGCCACTTGTTGGGCTTCATGAAGTGGAAGTACTGCGCCGCCCACATCTGGTGCTGGCCGACCTCGGTGGAGATGATCGGTTCGCGGTGCTTGGTCAGCTCATAAAGGCGTTCAACCGCATATTGCGGCATGATCGCCTTGGACTTGCGCGGGTAGGCAAGGCTCTTGCGGCCACGCCAGCCTTCGATGCGGGCGTTCCATGCGGACAGGTCCTGCGCCTTGTAACCGCGCTGGTGCCAGGCGTCGATCAACTGGGCGAGGACTTTGCCGCAATCGCCGATGACGGGCAGATCGACCGCCACGGTCTTGTTGATCGAGGCGCGATCGATATCGATGTGGATCTTCTTGCTGTCAGGCGAGAAGGCATCGAGACGGCCGGTTACGCGATCATCAAAGCGCGCGCCGATGCAGACCATCAGATCCGCCTGATTCATCGTAAGATTGGCTTCATAAGTGCCGTGCATGCCCAACATGCCCAGCCACGCGGGGTGGTCAGCGGGAAACGCACCAAGGCCCATCAATGTGGAGGTGACCGGCGCGCCGGTGAGCGCCTGCAGTTCCTGCAGCAATTGCGCGGCCAGCGGGCCGGAATTGATCACGCCGCCGCCGGTATAGAACACCGGGGCCTTGGCCTTGGCGATCATGTCGATGGCCTGCGCGATTTCGACTGCGCCTGCTTCGGTCTGCGGGTTGTAGCGGTTGCGCTGCTGTGGGGCCGTGCCGTTCCACAGAGCCGAGGCGATCTGCACGTCCTTGGGGATATCGATCACGACCGGGCCGGGGCGGCCTTCGGTGGCGATGCGGAACGCTTCGTCAATGATGGCGGCAAGCTGTGCCGGGTCTTTGACCAGATAGTTGTGCTTGGTGCAGTGGCGCGTGATGCCGACAGTATCGGCTTCCTGAAACGCGTCGGACCCGATCAGGCCGGTGGGAACCTGCCCGGTGATGACCACCATCGGGATCGAATCCATGAAGGCATCGGCAATACCGGTGACAGCGTTGGTAGCGCCGGGGCCGGACGTGACGAGCACGACGCCGGGCTTGCCAGTTGCGCGGGCATAGCCTTCTGCGGCGTGGGCAGCGCCTGCTTCATGGCGGACGAGGATGTGGCGGATGCGTTCATCGCCAAACAGCGCGTCATAGATCGGCAGCACGGCACCGCCCGGATAGCCGAACACGAATTCGACCCCCTTGGCGACAAGGCTTTCGACCAGAATTTCGGCGCCGCTGCGCTCGGTTGTCACGTTGCTTCACCTTATCTTCGCGTGGGAGGGCCGTTAGCCCCGATACCGCGCCTGAAAAACAAAAAACTGCGGCCCGGCTGCAGGCTAGCTGCGCCGGGCCGTCTCTCCCTACTCGGGCACCTGATCCGCACATGAGGTGGACCAAGCAATTGACGGCCTGCTACTTGACACAAAAGGTCGTGTCAACCGGCTATATGCGCAATAAACTTACGATATGGGCTGTGTCAATGGAATTTTCGTACGCGATGCGCGGCCAATCGCCCGGATTCTGGTTTTTGAGCCACGTATATTGCCGCTTGGCATAGTTGCGCGTGGCCTGCTGGCCAGCCGCGATGGCTTCGACCTGTGACAATTCGCCGTGCAGGAAAGCGGCAATCTCGGGCACACCAATGGCGCGCATCACAGGCTGCGAATCGGGCAGATTGCGGGCGAGCAGCGCCTGCACTTCGTCCACTGCGCCTGCCTGCCACATGCGTTCAAAGCGCAGGTCGCAGCGGCAGTAGAGCCATTGGCGATCCGGCATCAGGATGACCGGGGCAAGTTCGATCCTGTCGGCAATGCCGCCGGTGCGCTGTTGCTGCCAGTGGGCGAGGGGAGCGCCGGTGGAGCGGACGACCTCCAGCGCGCGAGTGATGCGCTGGGCATCGGCCGGGGCGAGCAGGGCGGCGCGATCAGGGTCTTCGGCCTGGAGCGCGGCGTAGGCCGCCGCCACAGGCATGGCGCGCACCGCTTCGCGCACTTCGGGGTCGATTTCCGGGACCGGGGCGATGCCGTGCAGCAGCGTGTTGATATAGAGGCCGGTGCCGCCGACGAGGATGGGCAAGGCTCCCGCGGCATGGGCGGCTGCAATTTCACGCTTTGCAGCAGCAGACCAATCGGCGGCGGAACAAGCTTGTGCGCCGTCCCAAGCGCCGAACAGCAAATGCGGGACGCCTTGCATTTCCGCTTCTGAGGGGCGGGCGCTGACCACGGCAAGGTCGGCGTAGACTTGCGCGCTATCGGCGTTGATAATCACAGCCTCTCGCCCTTGCGCTTTTGCATGCAAGGCAAGCTGGACGGCCAGATCGCTCTTGCCGCTGGCGGTCGGCCCTGCGATTAGCGCGACGCGCGGCCTGTCAGCCCCGACATGCCACGCGCTTGCAGAAAAGGATTCCCCGTTGATCATCGCGCGCCTGATAGCAGACCCTGAGACGCTTGGTGACAATCTCTCGCTTGCGATGGAAATGATCGAGGCGCGCGATTGGGAAGTGGCGGGCGCGGGCATGCTCGACACCTGCGACGAGGTGCTGGAACTGGAAGTGGTGGAGGGCAATCCGGTGGGCATCCGCCAGATCCTCGACCAGTGCTTCCCCGAAAGTGATTTGCTGGTGGCAGAGGGCCTGATCGACATCCCGCACCTGTTCGTGTCGGACATGGATTCGACGATGATCGGGCAGGAGTGCATCGATGAGCTGGCCGATTTTGCCGGACTGAAAGACCGCATCGCCGCGATCACCGAGCGCGCGATGCAGGGCGAACTCGATTTCGAATCCGCGCTGCGGGAGCGGGTTGGGCTGCTGAAGGACCTACCCGAGAGCGCGATTGCGCAGTGTCTGGATGAACGCATCCGCCCGATGGAGGGCGCGCGCACGCTGGTTTCCACGCTTAAGGCGCGCGGGTGCCATACGGTGCTGGTGACGGGCGGTTTTCATTCCTTTGCCGATCCGGTGGCGCAGTTGCTGGGCTTTGACCGGGTGGTGGGCAACCGGCTTGGGCTGCACGATGGCAAGCTGACCGGCGAGTTGGTGGGCGGGATCGTGGACAGCGCGGTCAAGAAGCAGGTGCTGCTGGAAGAGGCCGCGCGCATGGGCGAGGGGGCGTTCAGCCTTGCCACTGGCGATGGCGCGAATGACATTCCGATGATCGAGGCCGCCAGTTTCGGCATCGCCTATCGCGCCAAGCCCAAGGCGCGCGCGGCGGCCAATGGCTGGATCGACCGGGGCGATCTGACCGCGATCCTTTCCCTTCTGGGCATAGCGCGCGAGCACTGGGTGCTGGATTGACGGTGTATTTACACTCCTGTTAGTATTCCGCTGAAAGAATAATGGGAGAATCGCCGTGAATGCCATGACCGGTGCGATCCGTGCCGACCTGCCGATCTATGACGAGCGCCGGCCCGAGATGAAGCTCAGGCCGTTCAAGGCGTGGCGGCATTTCCAGAACCTGCTGAAAGACAAGGAAAACACCGAAGAGGTGTTCCACATCTTTCAGTCGCTGCCGTGGCGCAACTTGCGGGGTTCGGCCGAAAACTTCCTGCGCAGTGAGCGCGGGCAGGCTTTGCGTGCCAAGGAGCCCTATCTTCCGGCGATCCTCGATGATCACGCGGCGCTGCGCCTGACGCCCAAGGGATCGCTGGCCCATGCCTATTGCGATTTCATGGAGCGCGAGGGGCTGAGCGCGCAGGGACTGGTGGAAGAGTTTGACCGCTTTACGCGCTCAAGCGGGTTCGAACAGTTCGACGATCAGTTCAAGTGGTATCTCAACCGCATGCGCGATGTGCATGATATGCTTCATGTTTTGACCGGCTATGGCCGCGATGCTCTGGGTGAGGCCTGCGTGCTGGCGTTCACGTACAGCCAGCAGCCTTCACCGGCGCACTTGTTCATCGGGTACATGGCGGGGCTGAACATCAACAAGCAGACTCGCCGCAGCGCGCCGGTTCTGAAGGCCGTGCGGGAAGGGCAGAAACTGGGCAAGGCCTGCCCGCGGCTGTGCGAACAAGCGTTGACCGAATTGTTGCCGATGCCGCTTGAGGACGTGCGGCGGCGGCTGAACATCACGCCTGCGGTGCATTATCAGCAGGCGCATGCGATCTGGCGCGGGCTGGGCGTTGATCCTTATGATTTGCTGGGGAAGAGCGCCACGGTGAAGCTGGCGGCCTGAGAACTACAAGTGCCGCGCCCCCGCGAAGGCGGGGGCCTCAGGGTTGTTACGGAACGCTAATGTAAAACGCCTGAGGCCCCCGCCTGCGCGGGGGCGCATGGTATTTTTGGCTTGGCCTTACCCTTCCATCCAATCGCGGAAGAAGGCTTCGTTGGCTTCGCGCAGGGTGGCGACGGGGACCGAGAAGCCGGGGCCAGATACGGCATCCCCGCCTGTGGTGCCAATGCGGCTCATCGGGATACCGGCGGCCTGGATTGTTTCGGCCACCGTGCTGGTCACGATGTAGCGGCTCTGATCTTCGCCGAATGCGGTGAAATGGTCGCCTATTTCCTCAAGCTTGCAGCCGATGCCGCTGGCCATCGCCATCTCGGCTAGCGCGACGAGAAGGCCGCCGTCGGAAACGTCGTGCACTGCGCTGACTTTGCCCTGTGCAATCAGTTCGCGGACGAATTCGCCGTGGCGGCGTTCGGTAGCCAGATCGACGGTGGGGGCATCGCCAGCTTCGCGGCCGTGGATTTCGCGCAGCCACAGCGACTGGCCGAGGTGGCCATTGTTCTGGCCGATTACGAATATCGCTTCGCCTTCAGCCTTGAAAGCGACGGTGGCCATGACTTCATGGTCCTCCATCAGACCAACACCGCCAATGGCAGGCGTGGGCAGAATGGCCGAGCCGCCGCCGGTCGCCTTCGATTCGTTGTAGAGCGAGACGTTGCCCGAAACGATGGGATAGTCGAGCGCGCGGCAAGCATCGCCCATGCCTTCAAGCGCATGGACGATTTGCGCCATGATTTCGGGGCGCTGGGGGTTGGCGAAGTTCAGGCAGTTGGTGATGGCCAAAGGCCGCGCGCCGACAGCCGAGATGTTGCGGTAGGTTTCGGCCACCGCCTGCTTGCCGCCCTCGTAGGGGTCGGCATAGCAGTAGCGCGGGGTGCAATCCGTGCTCATCGCCAGCGCTTTTTTCGTACCGTGGATGCGCACGACGGCAGCATCGCCGCCCGACTTTTGCAGCGTGTCTGCGCCGACCTGCGAATCGTATTGTTCGTAAATCCAGCGGCGGCTGGCGAGATCAGGGCAGGCCATCAGTTTGAGCAAGTCTGTGCCAATGTCGGTGCTGGTGGGCACTTCGCCAAGCGGCGGCACCTTGGCCCAGGCCTTGTAGTCTTCAAGGCTGAGCGCCGGGCGATCATAGAGCGGGGCGTCTTCGGCGAGCGGCCCGAGCGGAATGTTGCAGACGGTCTCGCCCTTGAATTTCAGCACCATGTGGCCGGTATCGGTCACTTCGCCGATGACCGCGAAATCCAGCTCCCACTTGCGGAAGATCGCCTCAGCCATGGCTTCCTTGCCGGGCTTGAGCACCATGAGCATGCGCTCCTGGCTTTCTGACAGCATCATTTCATAAGGCGTCATGCCCTCTTCCCGGCAGGGCACCTTGTCCATGTCGAGAATAATGCCGGCCTTGCCGTTGGTCGCCATTTCTACCGAGGAGGAGGTGAGGCCAGCCGCGCCCATGTCCTGAATCGCGACGATAGCATCGGTCGCCATCAGTTCGAGGCAGGCTTCGATCAGCAGCTTTTCGGTGAAGGGATCGCCGACTTGCACGGTGGGGCGCTTGGCTTCGGAATCCTCGCCGAAATCGGCGCTGGCCATGGTTGCCCCGTGGATGCCGTCGCGCCCTGTTTTAGAGCCGACGTAGACGATGGGATTGCCGATGCCGGTGGCGGCGGAATAGAAGATCTTGTCCTGATCGGCGACGCCCACGGTCATCGCGTTGACGAGGATGTTGCCGTCATAGGCCGGGTGGAAATTGGTCTCGCCACCCACCGTCGGCACGCCAACGCAATTGCCATAGCCGCCGATGCCGGCGACCACGCCTTGCACCAGGTGCTTCATCTTGGGGTGATCGGGACGGCCGAAACGCAGCGCGTTCATGTTTGCCACAGGGCGCGCGCCCATGGTGAAAACATCGCGCAGGATGCCGCCGACGCCGGTGGCAGCGCCCTGATAGGGTTCGATGTAGGAGGGGTGGTTGTGGCTTTCCATCTTGAAGATGGCGGCCTGGCCCACCCCGTCCGGCCCCATGCCGATATCGATTACGCCCGCGTTTTCACCGGGGCCGCAAATCACCCAAGGCGCGCTGGTGGGCAGCTTCTTGAGGTGAATGCGGCTCGATTTGTAGGAGCAATGTTCGGACCACATGACCGAGAAAATGCCGAGTTCGACAAGGTTCGGTTCACGCCCGAGCGCGTTCAGAACGCGCTGGTACTCTTCCTCGGACAGCCCATGGGCGGCGACGACTTCTGCGGTGATCTCGGCCATGCAAGCGCCCTTAGCGAGGCCGAGCGGGCAAGGCGAGTCTGAAACGAAGGGCTATTCCGGATAAGAGGACGCGTCTCAAGCGACGCGCCTTGGCTCGGAAACCTTGGAGCGCGTGGCCTGCACCAGCATTGCGAGCGCGGAGAGAACCGTGAAGGCAAATAACGCGAGCAGCGGCTGCGCGGCGCTAACTTGTGTGGTGCGCGGGCTGAACCAGTCAAGTACCTGAAACAGAGCGAGAACGCCAGCGAAGAGACCTAGCATCAGACCCGCGCGCGGCCCTGCAGCGCGGGTGCATGCGGCGTAGTAGGCCAGACTTCCAAACGCGAGCAGAACTTCGAGCGTGTGCTCAGCGAGAGGGTGGTTCCACAGGCCGAGGCCGAGTTTGGGCGGGGAGCCAGCGAGCGTGAGATCGGGCGCATGGACGATCCAATCGGCCAGCCAGTGCGACAGGACGCAGGCGAAGGCGATTCCGGCAGCAGCGCGGCTGCGCGTAAAGGCCAGCACAAGGCCGCCGAACAGTGCACCAAAGACGGCGGCACCGAGCAGGCTGTGGCTGTAGCGCATGTCATAAAGATCGAGCCAGTTGCTCGCTGTGAAATTCGGCGTCAAGCGGTAGTGCTCGATGCCGAGGAGTGCGAAGCTGAAGAACGCGTAATCAAGCACTTGCACGGCGACGATGAGCACTGCGAGCGAAGGAGCCTTGCGCGAGGCGGCCGCGATGAAAGCCGGGGCGTAGTGACCGATGAACATGCGCGCTATCCGGCGAAAGTGCGTGCGGCCCAGGTGGCTGCTACGGTGGCGGTCATGGTGGCGAAAGCCCCCCAGCACACGTCGATGATCGTCACATGCACCGGCCAGCGCGCCAGCACGGCCTGGCTGGTCAGGTCATAGGTCATGTAGCACATCGCGCCCAGCATTGCGCCGTTCAGCGCCGCTGCGCCAAGGCCCTGCGACAGGCCGGGGCGCACTGCAAACCAGATGATTCCGGCAAGGTAGAGAACGTAGAACACGAGCGCGGGGGCAAGGCGGAACTGGTCGGCCAGCAGATTGCCCAGCGCGGGGCGATAGAGCTTTGATCCTGCCCAGCCGAGCCACACGGCATCGAGCGCACCGAACACCACGGCGGCACCGATATAGGCGATAACATATTGCATGGGCGGATAGTCTCCTGAAGCGCGAGCGCAGCATTTTGCCTTGGATCGAAGCTTGACCACGCCCCCGCGCGCCGTCAATGCTGCCTTCATGGGAACCGGACCTGAAATCGCATCTGACATCATCGGCCTCAGCTTTGAAGAGGCGCTGAAGGAACTCGAATCCACCGTGCGGCGGCTGGAAAGCGGCGATGCACCGCTGGATGAATCGATCGATCTTTATGCGCGCGGGGATGCCCTGCGGGCGCATTGTCAGGCGCGGCTCGATGCTGCGCAGGCGCGAATCGAGGCGATTGTGGCCGACCGTGATGGCAAGCCGCAGGGCTTGCGCCCCTTTGACGAAGCGCAAGGTTGAACGAGGCAGCGATGACGGCGCAAACCGGACTTCTGAAGCCCGCGCTCAAGGCGATTGCGGCGGATATCGACAAGAGTTTTGATCTGCTGTTGCCGGTGCCCGGTGATCCGCGTGACCGCCTGATCGAGGCGATGCGCTATGCCACGATGGGCGGGGGCAAGCGGGTTCGCCCGCTGCTGGTCTGTGCCACGGCGGCGCTGTTTGGTGTGTCGCGCGAAGCGGCGGTGCGGGTGGGCACGGCGATTGAGGCGATCCACGTCTATTCGCTGATTCATGATGATCTGCCCTGCATGGACAACGACGCGCTGCGCCACGGCAAGCCGACCGTGCATCTGGCGTTCGATGATGCTGCAGCGGTGCTGGCAGGCGATGCGCTGCACGATTTTGCGTTCGAGGTACTGTCCGATCCTGCCACCAGCGGCGATCCTTTCACGCGCATCGAGCTGATCCGCACGCTGGCCACGGCCAGCGGGATGAACGGCATGTGCGGCGGGCAGATGATGGACATCGTGGCCGAAACATCCACGTTTGACCTGCCCACCGTGACGCGGTTGCAGCAGTTGAAGACCGGCGCGCTGCTCTCGGCCTCGGTCGAGATGGGCGCGATTCTCGGCAAAGTCCCGCCTGAAGGCCGGACGCATCTGCGCGGCTATGCTCGCGACATTGGCCTTGCCTTCCAGATTGCCGACGATCTGCTGGATGCTGAAGGCGATGAAGCGGCGGCCGGCAAGGCGCTGCGCAAGGACGAGCGGCAGGGCAAGGAAACCTTCCTGTCCTTGCTGGGGCCAGAGCGTGCGCGCGAACAGGCGCGGATGCTGGTCGATCAGTCGATTGAATTCCTGTCCAGCTATGGCCCCGAGGCCGATCTGTTGCGCGAACTGGCGCGCTTCATCGTGGAGAGGAATCACTGATGGCGCAGCGCATTGGCGTCTACCCCGGCACATTCGATCCGATTACGCTGGGCCATCTGGATATTATCCGGCGCGGGGCAAAGCTGGTGGACAAGCTGATCATCGGCGTGACCACGAACATGTCGAAGAACCCGATGTTCACCCCGGACGAGCGGATGGCGATGGTCGTGCGCGAAGTGGCCGATCAGGGGATCGACAATGTCGAAGTGGTGGGCTTCAACGCGCTGCTGATGAAGTTTGCACGCGCACAAGGTGCCAGCGTGATCGTGCGCGGCCTGCGCGCTGTTGCCGATTTTGAGTATGAATATCAGATGGCTGGCATGAACCAGAAGCTGGATGCGCGGATTGAGACCGTGTTCCTGATGGCCGATGTCAGCCTGCAGCCAATTGCTTCCAAGCTGGTCAAGGAAATCGCGCTGTTCGGCGGCGAGATTGCCGATTTCGTGACCCCGGCGGTGCGCGATGAAGTGGTGGCGCGGGTGCACAAGATGGGCCGTCTTGGCGACTACTGACGTCAGGCTTTCACAGATGAACGGCGGAAACAAACGGAAATCGTTCATTGCAGCGACAGCGCGGGCAGACTATCGGCGCTAGACGCTTTCGGAGTTCGATGATTTCATGGTTTTGCGCTTCTTCACCGCTCTCGCGCTCGGCGCTGCCCTGACCGCTTCTCCGGCTTTGGCCGAAGACAAGAAGGCCGAAGCTGCGCCCAAGGCGATCAATTATGTGGTCAACACCGATCAGAGCGTGGACCGCGAAAACCTGCTCTATCTCGATCTGTCGAACGGTGGCCGCGTGGCGATCAGGCTGATGCCGGAATGGGCTCCTTCACATATTGAGCGGATCAAGACGCTGGTGCGCCAGGGTTTTTATGATGGGATCATTTTCCATCGCGTGATCGATGGCTTCATGGCCCAGACCGGGGACCCAACGGGCACGGGGCAGGGTGGATCGACGCTTCCCGATCTGAACGCAGAGTTCAACACCGTTCCGCACATGCGCGGATCGGTTTCGATGGCGCGCACGAACGAGCCGAACACCGCCAACAGCCAGTTCTTTATCGTGTTTTATCCGCGCTTTGCGCTGGACAACAAATACACGAACTTTGGCCGGGTAATTGCTGGCATGGAATATGCCGATGCGATTGCGCGCGGTGAGCCGCCCGCGAACCCGACCAAGATCGTGCAAGCCTCGATTGCGGCGGACAACAAGCCAGCGCCAGTGATTCAGGCGCCGAAGGAAACTAAGGCGTTTTCTGCCGATATGCTCAGCAATTCCCAGTCTAACTGACAAGTTTCAAACTGACGGGAGTCGCAAGCGCGGGCATTTGCGTCTAGGGCGCGGTCATGCGCGTTGACCTTTTTGATTTCGAACTGCCGACTGAAAACATCGCCCTGCGCCCGGCGCGGCCCCGCGATGCTGCGCGGCTCTTGTCTGTGCCCGGCGCTGGCTCGCTGGGAGATTTGACGGTGCTTGATTTGCCGTCGCTGCTGAATCCCGGCGATGTGTTGGTGTTCAACGACACCCGCGTGATCCCGGCGCAACTGGAAGGCCAGCGTGGCGAGGCGCGGATCGGCGCGACCTTGCACAAACGGATCGATCTGCGGCGCTGGCAGGCCTTTGTCCGCAATGGCAAGCGGCTGCGCGAGGGCGATGAGATCCTGTTTGGTTCAGGCGTTACTGCCCATGCCGAAAGCCGCTTTGCCGATGGCAGCTGGACGCTGTTTTTTCCGGGTGACGAACCGGTGGAAGTCTTGCTGGAGCGGGCAGGGCAGATGCCGCTGCCGCCGTATATCGCGGGCAAGCGACCGACCGATGCGCAGGACCGCGAGGATTATCAGACGATGTTTGCAGCCAAGGACGGGGCGGTGGCCGCGCCCACTGCCGCGCTGCACTTTACGCCGCGCCTGATCGAAGCCATCGCTGCCCGTGGCATCCGCACTGAAACGCTCACGCTGCATGTGGGCGCGGGCACGTTTCTGCCGGTAAAGGCCGAAGATACCGCAGACCATCAGATGCATGCCGAATGGGGCACGATCGATGCGGCCACGGCAGATCGGCTGAACGCCGCGCGCGCCGCCGGAAACCGCGTGATTGCGGTTGGCACCACATCGCTGCGCCTGCTGGAAAGCGCAGCGGGCGAAGATCGGGTGATCCGGCCGTTCGAGGGCGATACCGCGATCTTCATCACGCCCGGCTATACCTTCCGTGCCATCGACGGGCTGATGACCAATTTCCACTTGCCCAAATCGACGCTGTTCATGCTGGTTTCGGCGCTGATGGGGCTGGAGCGGATGCACGAGGCCTATGCCCATGCGATTGCGCAGGGCTATCGCTTCTATTCCTACGGGGATTCGAGCCTGCTCCTGCCATAATGCACAGTTTCCCGGCGTTCCCACGCGCGTAGCCTGCCCGCCAAACAAGAGGGAGCAGGCAGTGGTGACAGGCATGGTCGAAATTCCAGCGCATGTACCGGCAGATCGCGTGGTCGATTTTGACCTGTTCAACCCGCCCGGGGTTGAGCACGACTATTTTGCCGCATGGAAGCGCCTGCTGGATGGGCCGGGACTGGTGTGGACCACCGCCAACGGCGGGCACTGGATTGCCGCTCGCGGTGATGTGGTGCGCACGCTTTGGGCCGATGCCGAGCGGCTTTCCAGCGAATGTCTTGCGGTGACGCCGGGGCTGGGCGAGGTCATGCGGTTCATTCCGCTCCAGCAGGACGGGGCCGAGCACAAGGCTTTCAGAACGCCGGTGATGAAAGGGCTGGCCTCGCGCTTTGTTGTGGCGCTAGAGCCCAAAGTCCAAGGCGTGGCGCGCGAACTGATGGAAGGTTTGCGGCCACAGGGGGCGTGCGAATTCGTTGCCGATTTTGCCGAGATTCTGCCGCTCAACATCTTTCTGACGCTGATTGATGTGCCGCTGGAAGATCGACCGGCATTGCGCAAGCTGGGCGTACAATTGACGCGGCCTGATGGCTCGATGACGGTTGATGAATTGCGCCAGGCAGCCGATGACTATCTCTGGCCGTTCATTCAAAAGCGCATGGCCGAGCCGGGCGAGGACCTGTTCAGCCGCATCCTTTCAGAACCCGTCGATGGCAGAGCCTGGACCGTGGACGAGGCGCGGCGGATGTGCCGCAACCTGCTGTTTGGAGGGCTGGATACGGTTGCCGCGATGATCGGCATGGTCGCGCTCCATCTGGCGCGCCATCCCGAAGATCAGCGGTTGTTGCGGGAGCGGCCCGAGCTGATTCCCGATGCCGCCGATGAACTGATGCGGCGCTACCCGACAGTTGCGGTAAGCCGGAATGCGGTGGCGGACGTGGCGATTGATGATGTGGTGATCCGGGCAGGCGATCTCGTCTATTTGCCAAGCGTGTTGCACAATCTTGACCCGGCAAGCTTCGATGCGCCCGAAGAGGTCCGCTTTGACCGCGGTCTGACGCCGATCCGCCACACGACCATGGGCGTGGGGGTGCATCGCTGTGTCGGGGCGGGGCTGGCACGGATGGAAGTGATCATGTTCCTGCGCGAATGGCTGGGCGGAATGCCAGAATTCCGGCTCGCCCCGGATAAGCCGGTGACGATGAAGGGTGGCAATGTTGGGGCCTGCACCGCGCTTCCGCTGATGTGGGAGGCCTAGGGCTGAGCGGCAGGCACGGTGCTGCCGCTGCGCACATTCACGGATGCATCGCGAAAGGCGCGGTCGGTTTCCAGATCGCGCACCGGGAGCGAATCGATGCCTGACAGGATCGGCGTGATCAGCGGCACATCGCCGCGCCAGCGCTGGTTGCGGAAATTGACTTCGGGATCATAGCGGCGAAGGTCTGGCAGCAGCAGCGGCGCTTCGAGGCGGCCCATTGCCGCCAGCAAGGCTGCGCGCGCGACATACTCATTGGCCATGGCCCCGGCATAGCTGGTGCGCACGTTCAGCAGATCACGCGCCAGATCAAGCACATCCAATGTGGTGCGCGCGCCGGCCTTTTCCTGAATTGCTGCGCCGTCATAGGCCTTGCGTGCGGCGTTGGCGGCCATGCGGAAATGTTCGACCGATTGGCCAGCCGCGCGCCACGAGTTCCACGCTTCGGCCACGGCTTGGCGCGTATCGCGCAGCGCCGCATCGAGCAGGCGCCAATCGGCGTCGTTGGCCTGTTCAGCGCCTTCGATCCGGGCGCGGCGGCTGCCGCCATCGATGAGCGGAATGCCAACGACGATGGCAGAGCGCAGTTCGGTGGTGCGGCGGGTGTTGGCATAGGGCGTAACCGTGCCGTAGCCACCGGTGCTTTGCATCGAGACGCTGGGATATTGTTCGGCGCGGGCGGCGGCAAGTTCGGCGCGCGAGACTTTTTCGCGCGCCTGTGCCGCCTGAATAAGCGGGCTCTCCGCCTCGGCGATGACATAGGCTTCATCGAGCGTGGCCACGCCCGGATCAAGCGGGGGCGGGGCTGAGAGCGTGCCGGGCAGTGCGCCGATGCTCTGCACAAAGCGCGATTGGCTCGCGCCGACATTGCCTTGCGCGTTCAGCAATTGGGCGCGGCCAAGCGAGACGCGGGTCTCCACCTGCTGCAGATCGGTCGAGGTCACTTCGCGGACTTTGAAGCGCGCACTGCTGGCCGAAAGCTGGCGGCTGAGCAGTTCGAGGTTTTCCTCGCTGATCTCGGCCACGGCGCGATCACGCTGCAGGAACACATAATCGCGGATGACCGACAGCATGGTCTGCGCTTCGGTGAGGCGTAGCTGGTTGCGGCCCAGTTCGATCTGCGCCAGCGCCGATTGCTCTGACGCAAAGCGCCGGCCAAAGCTGAACAGCGGCTGCGTGAAGATCAGCGTGGCGGTGGAGGCAAAGCCATCAATCGCGGCATAGTTCCCGGATTGCAGCTGGGTGCGATCCCACGAAAACGTGTGCCGCCCCTCAACGCTGACTTGCGGCCCATAAGCCGACCGCGCGCCCGGATAGAGCGCATCGGTGGACCGCAGAACGCCGCGCTGGGCCAGCAGATTGGGATTGGCATCATAGGCCAGCGCCAGCGCCTGTTCGAGCCGGGTGACGGGTGGCGGGCTATCGGCAGACGCCTCCTGCGCCTGCGCAATCGGCGCCGCAAAAAGTGCCCATGCCCCGGCCAGCAACGCCGCACGCAAATCAATCATCGCGGAACGCCCGGGCAAACTGATCGCGCAGCGGCTTGGTGATGTAGGAAATCATCATGCGGTCGCCGGTTTCGATGAACACTTCGGCGGGCATTCCCGGTTTCAGCGCCAGTTCGGGGTAGCGCTTCAGATCGGCCTGATCGATGGCGATGCGCGCCGGATAGAAGCTGGCGTTGCCTTCAGGGTCGGTGGTGCGGTCCGCCGCCACGAACAGGACTTTGCCCGAGATTTCGGGCGTGGCGGTGTTGCTGAAAGCAGTGAAGCGGATGCGCGCGGTCTGGCCATCGCGCACACGATCGATGTCGTTGGGGGCAACGGCCGCTTCGACCAGCATCGTGTCGCTATCGGGCACGATCTCCATGATCACTTCGGCCGCGCGCACAACGCCGCCGATGGTGTTGAAAGCCAGCTTGTCGACCACGCCATCATAGGGCGCGCGCACGAGGCTGCGGTCCTGTGCATCGCCCGCCGAAGCGCTGCGCACTTGCTGCTGGTTAAGCACGGCATTGAGCTGGGCCAGCTGGGTTCCGGCCTCTGACCGGCGGGTTTCGGCGAGTTGGATAATCTGCTGGCGCGCCTCGGTGATGCGCGCCTGAGCTTGGGCGATTTCGGCCTGCATTGCGCCGATGTTGCCTTCGATATCGGCGGCGGTGCGTTCCAGCTGGTTCAGGCGGCTGATCGTGACAAGATCCTGCTCCCACAATTCGCGCACGCCCTTGCGCTCCGGCTCGATTAGGACCGCCTGCTTTTCGAGGCTGCGGATTTGCGAGCGGTGGGCTATGATCTGCTGATCATATTGTGCAATCCGCGCCCGCAATTGCGCGGTCAGCCCGCCCTGTTCGGCCTGCCGGATGCGGAACAGGTTCTCCTCGTCGGCCATGGCCTTGGCGGCTTCAGGATCGGTGCGGCGCAAGTCTGCCGGGAAGCGGATGGCCGGTGCGCCAAGCCGCTCTGCCTCCAACCGGGCGCGCTGGGCCAGCATCTGGCTGACGCTGAGGCTGGAATATTGCGCGTCTGCGCCGGTCACCCGGTCATCAAAACGCATCAGCACATCACCCTTGCGCACATGCTGGCCATTGCGGACGAGAATTTCGGCAATGACGCCGCCGTTGGGATGGGCGATGCGCTTTACATGGGATTCCACGCCAACTTGCCCTCCTGCAATCACCGCGCCGCCAATCGGCACCAGCAGCCCGGCGACGATGAACAGCGCGAACAAGGCGATCAGCGCGACGGACACCGCCCGCACTTTGCGCGCGACATCGGCTTCGGGATCATAGCCTTGGTCTGTGTCGGGAGAGCTATCCGACATCGCGATGTTGGTCTGCATGGTCATGCCCCTGCCTGTACGGGTGCGGGTGCGCCAACGCCGGTTGACCTGTTACCACCGCCAGCGGCCCCGCCCGGCTTCAGGCGCGCCAGCACCTCGGGCGTTGGGCCAAAGGCTGCGACCTGACCTTCGCGCAGGATCAGGGCGTGGCTGGTCCGCTCGACAATGCCGGGCCGGTGCGAGATGATCAGCGCAATCCCGCCGCGCGCGCGAATGGCCATGACGGCCTGTTCGAGTGCAGCATCGCCATCGGCATCAAGGTTCGAGTTCGGCTCGTCCAGCACCACGAGGAAGGGATCACCATAGAGCGCGCGGGCCAGGCCGATGCGCTGGCGCTGACCGCCCGGGAGGGTTTCCCCGCCACGGCCCACCGGCGTGTCATAGCCCTGCGGCAGACGGGTGATCAGTTCATGAACGCCTGCAGCACGCGCCGCAGCAATGATCGCAGCTGACGTGGCCTGTGGGTCTGTCTCCTGCCGGTGATCGAAGCGCGCGATGTTTTGCGCAACGGTGCCTTCGAGCAATTCGACGCTTTGCGGCAGATAGCCGATGAACTTTCCGCGCTCAGCCTCGGTCCATTGGTCAAGCGCGCCGCCATCAAGCCGTACATGGCCGCGCGCCGGCTTCCAGATGCCCACAAGCGCGCGGCCCAGCGTGGATTTGCCTGCGCCACTTGGCCCGATCACGCCGCAAGCATCGCCCGCTTGCAACGAAAACTGGACGCCATTGATGATCGACCCCGGCGTTCCCGGCGCGGCAACGAACAGCGTTTCCACAGCAAGGCTTTTGGCAGGGGGCGCAAGTGCGGTCGCGATGTTTGCGGGCAATGGCACTCTGTCCAGCAGTTCGGTCAACCGCAGCCAGCCATTGCGCGCGGCAATCATGTTCTTCCAGTTGCCGATGGCCTGATCCACCGGCGCCAGCGCACGGCCCGACAGGATCGAGGCGGCAAAGATGACTCCGCCGCTCGCCCGATCATCGATCACCAGCAGCGCGCCGACGGTCAGGATCAGCGACTGCAGGGCGAGGCGCAGGACCTTGCTGAGCCCGGTAAAGGCGGTGGCCGTGCGGTTCAGCGCGTTCTGGGTGGCGGTATAGCGCCGGTTGACCGTCTCAAACCGCTCCTGCATCCGCTCTCGCATGCCAAGGGCCGCCAGCAGGTCGGCATGGCGCAAATGCTCTTCGGCGGCACCGTTCCGCTCGGCCGCCAATTGGGCGACCTGCGAGGAAGGCTTTTGCATCGTGCGGTTGGTCAGGATCGTCAGCGAAAGGATCACCGCTGCGCCGATCAGCGTGGTCACGCCCAGCCAGAAGTGCAGGGCAAACAGCACGGCGACGAAGAACAGGATCCAGGGCAGATCGATCAGCGTGGCGATGCCGCCTGCAAGGAAGGCGCGGACCTGTTCGAGATCGCGCATCGGAGTCATGCCATCGCCCGACGCTTGGCCCCCTTGAAGCCGAAGCTGGGACATCGCCTGCTGCACGCGCGCGCCAAGCCGCCGTTCCATGCCATTGGCCACATCGGCCAGCATGCCCGCGCGCAAGGTTTCAAAATAGCCCTGAAAAAGGTAAACGCCCGATAGCAAAACCAGCAGGCCGAAGAGCGTGGGCAGCGAGCGGCTTGGCAAGACGGAATCGTATACCAGCATCATGTAGAACGAGCCGCCAAGTAACAATACGTTGAGCACGGCGCTTGCCGCAATAACGGCGAAGAAAACCCGGCGGTAGGCGGTGGCGGCTTCCCACAATGCGCCCGACCGCATGGATTGGCTCAGAAACACGCAGATCCCCCCGTTTCACGCGATGGACACGACAGGCCATGGCCTGCGCGATTCGTGTGCTTTGCGTAATTGTTGCTAGGCGGAAATGACGCATGTGGCCATCGCTGCAACAGGCCGTGCCTTTTCAGGACAAAGCCGCTGTGCACTCCCATTTTGCCGTCCTGTCCTTGAGGCAGACTTGGCGCCACGCCCCTGTTTCCCAAAGTGACAGGGCGAAGAGCCGGATTTCACGTGATTATTCGAAAATGGATTGATCGCGTTCCATAAGAACTCCAGCCTTGGCTTATCACTACAATTACGCGGGCGGCTATCGACCTGTATTGTTATATTTATGACAAGTGATGTGAGGTGTCGATGTTGCAGTGCACACGCGTTGCCAGATCGAAAATGGATCAATAGACCAGTCAGGCCAAGGCGGGGCAGGCATGGTTAATGCTGTCTAGAATGAGCCAGTAGGGTTGCCAGTTGATCTTCGCGTTCTGCCCTAGGCTTCAGGCCCAGGCTTCAGGCTGCGTCGGCTTGCGCCGGCATCCCGTCGATCAACCGGCAGCCACGCTGGTTCTCCGCCATCTGAAGGCATGGAGAACTGGCAATGGACGTTCTGGGCACCAACGGTAATGACATCCTCAACGGCACCGAAGATGCCGAGCTGATTCAAGGTCTTGAGGGTGACGACCAGCTCAACGGGCTTGGCGGTGATGACCAGCTGGATGGCGGCCTTGGCGGCGATATCATGACCGGTGGTGCCGGGAATGACACTTATTCCGTCCAAGATCAGGTCGATCAGGTCATCGAAAACGCCGATGAAGGTATCGACACGGTGGTGATCGACACCGCGGCCACTGGCGCGTTCAGTTTCACTTTGCCAGACCACGTTGAAAACCTGGACATCAGCGGCCTTTCAGAGATTTATGCCAGCGGCAACGCGCTCGACAACCAGATTACCGTTGCGGCAACCGCCTATTACAGCGTCACCGGCGAGGCGGGCAACGATACGCTTTCGGCAGCGGCAGCAACGAGCATAGGTTATCTCGATGGCGGCTCGGGCGATGACACGATTACCGGATCGGCAACAGAATTCCTAACCTATGGCCCAATCGGAATTGTGGATGTCATATCTGAAGCGATCTTTGGCAGCGATGGCAACGACACCCTTTTCGGTGGCGGCGGGATTGACGACATCTACGGCGGTACGGGCAACGATCATATCACTGGTTCGGATGGGTCGGTTGAACCGTATTATGACTTTGATTACAATCTGCAAGCCGGTCAGGGCGACGAGATCTATGGCGGTACCGGTGATGACGTTATCGCCGCGGGCGGGGGTCATGATACCATTTATGGCGATGATGGTGATGATACGATTTCCGGCGAAGGCGGTGATGACAAGATCAACACCGGCGTTGGAACCGATACGGTCTTTGGCGGTGCCGGGAACGACATTGTTTATGCCTACGATTACCTCGATCAGGGCCCGGACGCGATCTATGGCGGGGAGGGCAACGACCGGATCGAAGCCAACTCCACCGGATCGCAAGTTTACGGCGATGGCGGCAATGATGTGCTGGTCAGCGCAGGTTCGGTTGCGATCGATTGGTTTGGTGGGGAGGGCGACGATACCTTCCAGAGCATGAGCAGCAACGGCGCTGTCGATACCGTGACGGGCGGTGCCGGACGTGATCGCTATGTGCTCAATTATGGCTATGACGGTGTTGTCGATGTCTTCACCGATTTTCAGACCAGCGATACCGGCAATGGCAGTGATGCGATTGATATCCGCAGCTTCCTGGCGTCGGGGTATCTCAACGGTTACGTCTACGGCACCAACCCCTTCGCATCGGGCCATATGCAACTGGTGCAGGACGGCGCCGATGTGCTGCTGCAGATCAATCCAGCCGGGACTGGGACGGAATGGCAAAGCATTTTGCGGCTCACCAATGTTGATCTGACAACGTGGCAATTCGACAATCTGATCCCGGCCCTCGCGCGCAATGGCTCAGGTTTTTCGACCTCGTCCAGCGGCGGCGAAGGCGATGACTATCTGTTCGGCACGGGCGAGACTGACACGATTGATGGCGGCGGTGGTGCGGATCGCCTGATCGGTGATTGGGGCAACGATACCCTGAGCGGTGAGGCCGGTGACGATCTGATCGATGGCGGCGAAGGCGCTGACACGCTGTTTGGCGGTGATGGCAATGATGTTTTCGGCGATAGCCCATCAGCCTACCTCGACTTGCGCGTAAATCGGCCGGTCAGTGCCGTTGGCAATGACAGTGCGGCCAATTATCGCGCGCAAAGTGATCGTGGCGATTTTAACGATGGCCAGATTGATGTGATGACCGGCGGCGGTGGAGCCGATATCTACTATCTGGAATACAACGGGAATAATGAAACCGTCGACATCGTCACCGATTTTGACGTCACCCAGGATGTGATCGGCTTTGCCCGTCTGATGGAGCAGGGCTACATTTCTGAAGGCAGCAATCCGTTCGAGAATGGCAACATCGAGGCTGTGCAGGACGGGGCCGATACCGTCATTCAACTCTACGGTTACATCAACCTTATCCGGCTGCAGAATCTCGACGCGAGCACGCTGACCGCGGCGAATATCGATCTGGGTCTGCCGCTGGTGGGTGAGCCTCAAACACTCGTCGGAACCGAGGACAGCGACAGCCTTTATGGTGGATTTGGCCCGGATACGATTCAAGGACTTGGCGGCATTGATTATGCAGATGGTGGCTTGGCCAATGATGTCATCGAAGGCGGTTTGGGTGATGACAGCCTCTATGGTGGCCGCGGCAATGACACGCTGCATGGTGGCGAAGAGGGCGTTTACGTGTCACCCCTGCCAGTTGACCTGACAGGCTATTTTGGCACGCTGAGCAACGCGCTGGTCAATGGGCTGGGCGGGACGTCCGGGTTTGGTGAAGAGACGATCGGGCGCAACGATGACAGCTCGTTCAGCATCCAGTTTCCCGCTGAATTCGACGCAACGGAATGGGCCAGCATTGCCAGCGGTTCAACCGCGTTCACGGTAAACAACAACGGTTATATCTACTTTTCCGGGCTTGTGGTTGGGGTTTCAACGGCAGATCTTGATACCCGTGCGACCACGATGCAGCCGAGCCCCGGCGGCAACAGCACCGGCAGCAATCTGGTCTGGTACGATTTTGACAGTGCCAGCAACACGATCACGGTGACGTGGGACGATGTTGGCCGCTATTCGCTCGGCACGATACCGGCTGCTGCGCAGATGCAGATCACGGCGCTGGGGAACGATGATTTCGACATCGTGCTGCGTTATGAAGCGGCAGGTTTTTACCTTGGCAGGCCGTTCGTCAACCTTGGCAATACGACCTACTCTTTGCCGGTCGACCAAGCGCTGGATACGACCGAGGGGAACATCGGCCAGCCCGGCGTCTGGGCATTTCAGGTCCGCGATGGCGTGGTTATCGGCCTGCCCACCAGCGGTGATGGCAACGATTACCTCGATGGCAACACCGGAAACGATACCCTCTATGGCGGCACCGGGAACGACACGCTCTATGGTGGTTTGGGCGACGACGCGCTCTATGGCGGCGAAGGCGGTGACAGCCTTTACGATTATGACGGCGGCCGCAACACGATCAATGGCGGGGACGGCAACGACAATATCCAGTCGCAAAACGGCATTTCGACGATCGATGCAGGCGATGGCACCGATACCGTAACCTATTACGCGCCCTATGTTAGCGGTGACTCTGCGCCTGTGTACGGCCCTGATGACACCGGAACCGTAATCGGCGGGGCTGGCGACGACAATCTGCAGGTCTATGGCGGGTCGGTCAACGTTTACGGCGGAGCAGGCAACGATACGATCCGCGCCAGCAACAGCTTCAGCACCGGCGTTGTTGATGGCGGCGATGGCGCTGATATCTTCGAAGACGTCGGCTATTCCAATGGATCGCGCACCTATACCGGTGGAAGCGGCGTTGATACCTATCGCTACAACGGGTTTGCGTTTTCAAGCACACCGGGGCTTGTGGTTGTCACCGATTTTGCCGCAGGAGCCGGTGGTGATGTCTTCAATCTCGAAAATTTTGGATACCCGCCGAATTATCAGTATGGCTCCAATCCTTTTGCCACCGGGCATTTGAAGCTTGAGCAGCAGGGCGATGACGTTGTCCTGCTTGGCGATTATGACGGCGCTGATGGTGGCGAATATGACTTTGCCATAGTGGTCCGCTTCGAAAATCGGCTGATCGGGGATTTCATTGCCGAAAACTTCGGCGGCTTTGATCCGGCCGCCGACCAGCCGCTCACCGTGGTTGGCACCGAAGGCAATGACGAGCTGTTTGGCGGCTCGGCTGATGACACGATCAGCGGCCTTGGCGGCGATGACTCGATCTATGGCGGCAACGGTGCTGACCAGATCGATGGCGGCGCAGGCTTTGACTACATCACAGCAGGAAGCGGCACCGATACGGTGCAGACCGGAGCCGATGGCGCGCAAGTTTCTGGCGGTGAAGGCGCTGACACGATCACCGGCAGCGCGGACTATGATGAGGTGTTCGGTGAAGGCGGCGATGACCTGATCGATGCCGGGGCTTCGGGCGACTACGTTGAAGGTGGCGCAGGCAGCGATACCATTTATGGCGGCGATGGCGATGATGCCATCTACGGCAATACCAATTCGTCCAGTTCTGAAGATGGCGGCGATGCGCTCTTTGGCGGTGGCGGCAACGACACCATCTACCTTGAAAACGCCTTCTACGGCGGCGGCGATACCGGCAGCGATCTGGTGGAAGCTGGCGACGGCGATGATACCATCGTCCTGCGCGCCTTCTACTCCGATTCATCCAACAGCAGCGGCACCGATCAGGTCGATGGCGGGGCGGGGGCCGATGCCTTCAGGCAAGTGGGCGTGGGCCCGGGCGTTGCCACGCTGACAGGCGGCATCGGCAGCGATACCTATCAGGTTGGCCTGCCCGGCAGCGGTTCGAGCGCCGATATCGTGACCGACTTCGTGGCAGGTGCCGGTGGCGACCGGATCGACTTTGCCGAACTGTCGTTCAATGGCCTGCCCGGCGATGAAAGCCCCTTCACTGGCGGCTACTTGCGGTTCGTGCAGGACGGTGCGGACACGCTGTTCGAATATGACGCCGATGGCGCAGGCTCATCTGGAAACTGGGTCGCTCTCATACGGCTCGTGGGCGTTGACGCCACGACTCTCACTCGTGACAACCTCGTCCAGAACTGGTCGCCCAATGGCATTGGCATCGTCATCAACGATGACGAGAACGGCAATTCGCTCGATGGCACCAACGATGGCGATACGATCTCGGGCAACGGCGGCAACGATGCGATCTATGGCGGCGGTGGCGCGGACCAGCTTGATGGTGGCGCAGGGGTCGACACGATCTATGGTGGATCGGGTGGCGATACGATCACCGGCGGCGCTGATACCGGCTACCTCTATGGCGATGCCGGCAACGATACCATCGATGGCGGCGCGGCAGGTGATGATATCCGCGGTGGCGAGGGCAATGATATTGTCCGCGGCGGCGACGGGGCCGATACGCTGGAGACCTATTACGGCGGCGGCGGGGATGACGAAGTCTTTGGCGGCGGCGGCGATGATGTCATCTATCTGAGCTATGGCGGCGCAGACTTTGGCACCGATATAGTCGATGCGGGCGCAGGCGATGACCAGATCCGCGATATCAGCGCAGGCGCAGGCTTTACCACGGTCACCGGCGGCGAAGGCCGCGATACCTATGTCTTCACTTATCTGTCGAACAGCTATGCAGTCGATACCGTCACCGATTTTGCGACCGGTCCTGACGGCGACCTGCTGGATTTCTCCGCAGTTTCGTTCACGAATCTGCCGTCGAACCGCAACCCGTTTGTAACCGGGCACATCCGGCTGATCGCCGATGGGGCCGATACGCTGGTCCAGTATGACCGGGATGGCGAGACCGGGACTTACACGAACTTTGACACGATCCTGCGCCTGCAGGGCGTTGCGCCCGAAGCGCTGACTCGCGATAACTTCGTGCAGGGCTATTCCCCCGATGGTTCGGGCATCATCCTGATCGGCGATGAAAACGCCAACACGCTGAACGGCACGCCAGACCCCGATACGATCACCGGCAATGGCGGCAACGATACGATCTATGGCGAAGCGGCCAATGATGTGATCGATGCCGGAAGCGGAAATGACACGGTCTATGGCGGTGACGACGACGATCAGATCGCTGGCGGCCCCGGCTCTGACAGCCTTTATGGCGATGGCGGCAACGATACGATCGACCTTGGCGAAGATGCCAGTGGCGGCCTGCTGAGTGGCGGAACCGGCGATGACATCCTGACCGGAAGCCTTGCCGGTGACGATATCTATGGCGGATCGGGCAATGACACGATCACGGCCAAGGACGGCGGCGATACGATCTTTGCCGAGACCGGCGATGATACTGTCTACGCCGGTGAAGGGGCGGACTCCGTCTATGGCGGCGGTCAGGCTGGCGATGTGCTGTACGGCGAAGGGGGCAACGATTACCTCGAAAACGCCCAAGGCGCGCTCTATGGCGGCGACGGGGCGGACGAGCTCTACCTGTCCGGCAATGGCGGCAGCGCAGCCGATGGCGGAGCGGGCGACGATACTTTCACGTGGGTGACGCTCTATGGCGGCGTGGCTGACCGGTTTACCGGCGGCACAGGGCGTGACACGTTCCGGCCCTATTACCATTCGGCAAGCTATACCGCCGATGTAATCACTGATTTCACCGGCGGCCTTGGTGGAGACCGGCTCGATATCGCCTATCTGCTGGCATCGTTGACCAACTATACCAGTGGCACCAATCCCTTTGGCAGCGGCCATCTGCGCTTTGTGGCGGACGGCACCGATACGCTGCTGCAGATCGATCCGAACGGCGGAGAAGACAGCTGGAGCACGGTACTCCGCCTTGAAAACATCGCGCCCGCAGCGCTGGTGCGCGACAATATCGTCCAGGCCTTTTCGCCCACCGGCATTGATGGCGTCACGATCAATGACGGGGAGACCGGAAGCAGCCTGTCCGGCACGGCTGACGACGATACCATCAGCGGCAATGGCGGGGATGACTCGATCAACGCGCTGGCGGGCAATGACACGGTGTTCGGCGGCGAAGGCAATGATTTTGTCGATGGCGGCCTTGGCGATGATGTGATCGAGGGCAACGCCGGAAGCGATTCCATCGAAGGCAACAGCGGCAACGATACCATCGATGGCGGCACCGGCACCGATACGCTCTATGGCGGTGATGGCGATGATACGGTCACTGGTGGCGATGATGCCGATACCATCGTTGGCGGCGCTGGATCGGATATCCTGACCGGCGGCGCGGGCAATGACACGATCTTCAGCGGCACGGGCCCGAATGATGAGATCTATGGCGGGGCTGGGGAAGATTATCTGGTCGGCGAGGCCGGGTCACACGTTGAAGGCGGCGATGACAACGATACGCTGGTTATCAGCGGGGCCGGGGCTACGTTCCTTGGCGATGGCGGCGATGACAGTTTCCTGCAGGTCAGCCATGATGGCGGCGCGGCCGACACGCTGACCGGTGGCGCAGGCCGTGACAGCTATCGCATCGATTATGTCAGTCCGGCCCGCACGGCTGACATTGTCACCGATTTTGCCGCAGGGGCAGGCGGTGATCTGCTCGATATCTCGCTGGTGCTGGCCTCGTTCAGCGGCCTTACTGGGGGCGATAACCCTTTCACCTCGGGCTACATGCAGCTTGTCCTGAGCGAGGATCTGAGCGCGACGCTGCTGCAGGTTGATACCAATGGCGGTGGTGACAGCTGGCAAACCGTGCTGGTTCTCCAAGGCCTCCAACCCAATGCGCTGACCCGCGAAAACTTCTCGCCCGAACATGCCCCTGATGGTGCTGGCATCGAAATCATCGATGGCCCGGCGGCCACTTCGCTGAACGGCACATCGGGTGATGATTCGCTTTATGGCGGCGGCGGGGCCGATTACCTCTATGGCAATTCCGGCAACGACCTGCTCGATGGCGGAACGGAAACTGACCACCTTTTCGGTGGGCGCGGCGACGATTTTGTTTTCGGCGATGATGGCGACGATCAGGTTTACGGCGACGTTGGCAACGATGATCTGAGTGGCGGCGAAGGCAATGACAACCTTTACGGCGGTTCGGGCGACGATGCACTTTCTGGCGATGGCGGGGGCGATTACTTCGCAGACGCTCTAGGCAACAATACCTTTGATGGTGGCAGCGGCGATGATCAATTTGGGTTTGTCGGCCAGGGTAGCGGCGTTGATACCTTCACCGGAGGGACCGGGCGCGATCAGTATAATCTGAATTGGACACCCGGAGATGCGGTAGACACGGTCACCGACTTTGCCACCGGAGCGGGTGGCGACGTTCTCGACATCAATTACCTTGCCAGTGGCTTCTCGAGCACAGACAATCCTTTCCTGCGCGGTTTCCTGCGGCTGGAACAGGACGGCGCAGACACGCTGCTGCAATACAACGCCGATGGTATTGGCGATGATTGGCAGAGCGTGCTGCGCTTGGCAGGAACGGTGGCCACCAGCTTCACGTATGACAACTTCGGGCCGCAGTTCGGCCCCGATGGCACGGGTGCCACGATCATCGGCACGGCTTCAGGCGAATTCCTCTACGGCACGGTCAGCAATGACACGATCGAAGGGCGCGATGGGGCAGACTATGTCTATGGCGGCGCTGGTCTCGACACGCTGCTGGGCGAGGGTGGCAACGATACACTGGACGGCGGCACTGGCGACGACACGCTGTTTGGAGGCGATGGCAACGATACCTTTGTCGATGCCGCAGGTGCCAACATCATGGATGGCGGCGCGGGCGACGATCAGTTCCGGTTTGTTGGCAGCAACACCTTTGTCGATACGATGACCGGGGGGACCGGCAGCGATACTTATGCAATTGGCTGGGTCTCGGGCCGTCCGTCCGATGTCATCACCGATTTTGCCGCTGGCATCGGCGGTGACCGGATCGACATCAACACCGTCAATTCGGTCTACTTTGGCGCTGGCGATAATCCGTTCGTCACAGGATACTTGCGCCTGCTGCAAGATGGCCTCGACACGGTGCTGCAATATAGCGCCGATGGTTCCGGCGCGGTCTGGGAATCCGTCGTCCGCCTGCAGAACGTCGATGCGGCAACGCTGACTTATGCGAACTTCAATCCGCAGTTCGGGCCGGATGGCACCGGCGCAACGATTGAGGATGGTGCGGGCAACACCACGCTGTTCGGCACGCCCAGCAACGACACTCTGATCGGCAACGACGGCAATGATTCCCTGATCGGCGATCGCGGAAACGATCAGCTGTTCGGTGGCAGCGGCGCTGACAGCCTTTCGGGCGAGAGCGGTGATGACCATCTCTATGGCGGCGCCGGCAATGATGCGCTGGTCGATTTCAGCGGCGCCAACGTGATCGACGGTGGCGATGGTGACGATACCTTTGTGCAGGTCGGCTATGGTGATACTGGCTCGCAGCTGACCGGTGGCGCAGGTTCGGATACCTACCAGCTCTATTTCCGCGATGGCGCAGCGGCCGATGTCATCACCGATTTCGTGACCGGGCCGGGTGGTGACAGGCTCTATCTGGCCACGATCCTCAGTCAGGCGATTGGCTATAGCGCGGGCGAGAACCCCTTCATCACCGGCCATCTGGCACTGGTGCAGGATGGGGCAGACGTTCTGCTGATGTATGACCGCGATGGTGCGGGCACTGGTGGTGCTGTGGCGCTGGTGCGGATGCTGAATGTCTCGGTCGGCGATTTCACGCTCGACAGTTTTGACCCCAGCTATTCGCCGGGTGGCGAAGGCATCACGCTCGAAGGCACATCGGCAGGCGAAGTGCTCTATGGCACGGCCTCGAACGATACGATTTCGGGCCTTGGCGGCGCGGATGTGATCTATGCCGGTTCCGGTGATGACACCGTTTCTGGCGGCACTGGCCCCGATAACCTGCAAGGCGGACAGGGCGATGACAGCCTGTTTGGGGGGGACGGAAATGACTCCATCGTCGATACGCTGGGAACCACCATCGCCGAAGGCGGCGAAGGCGATGACTATATCGCCATCGCAGGCGGGGAAGTGCATGGCGGTGAAGGCGACGATACGATTCAGGCCAATGGTTCGGGCAATTACTATGGCGATGCCGGTCGTGATACGCTTTCGGGCCTTGGCACGCTCTATGGCGGCGATGACGCCGATATCGTGACGGTCAATGCCGATGGCGGCACTGGCTATGGCGATGCCGGGAATGATGATCTGCGCGGCGGCAATGGCGCGCAGTCGCTCTATGGTGGCGATGGTGTGGACGCCTTGCGCGGTGGCACCGGCAACGATCTGCTTTCGGGCGATGCAGGCGATGATGAACTGAACGGCGAGGCCGGTGACGACACGCTGCAGGGCGGCGCGGGCTATGATTCCGCCCGCTATCTGGGCAACCGCGCTGACTTTACCGTAACCGACAATGGCGACGGCACCTTTACCGTAACCGACAATCGCCCCGGATCGCCCGCGGGCACCGACACGCTGCAGGGCGTTGAAGTGCTGGTCTTCGATGATCAGGAACTGCCGCTGGCAAGCTTTACCGGCTATACTTGGTACGGATCGAGCGCCGATGATAGCATTCCCGGCACGCCGCTTTATGTGCAGCCCGGCGCGATCATCCCGGGCGGTGAACCGGGCTTCGATATCTCCAACCCCGTCACCGATTATGATCTGATGGGCGATGATACGATCATCACCGGCCCCGGATTTGATCAGGTCAGTGGCGGCGGCGGGAACGATGCCCTGTTCGGTCAGGGCGGCCCCGATGTGCTCTATGGCAACACCGGCAACGATACGCTGCACGGCGAGGAAGGCGATGACGATCTTTACGGCGGATCGGGCCTCGACACCATCTATGGCGGCGAGGAAGACGACGTCATCCGTGGCGGCCTGCACAATGATGCGCTCTACGGCGGCAACAACAACGACAACATCTCCGACTTCGAAGGCACCAACCTGATCCACGGCGATGCCGGCGCTGACGTGCTGGCCGGGTCCGGGACGATCTATGGCGGCCTTGGCAATGACAGCGTCAACGTGGTCGGCACGGGCTTTGGCGATGGCGGCAACGACACGGTCACCGGCACCGGCGAAATGCGCGGCGGCGATGGCGACGATTCCGTCAGCGGCACAGGCGTGGTCTATGGCGATGCTGGCAACGATGTGCTGACGCCATATGGCGCGTCCACAGCCTTTGGCGGCGATGGCAATGACAGCTTTGCGCAAGCCCCCTTGGTCGAAGGTGACGCCACCTATTATGGCGGCGCTGGCAATGACAGCATCTCGATCATCTACGGCAGCGACACCGCCTTTGGTGATGAAGGTAATGACATTATCAGTGCCAGCACTGTGTCTGGCGACAATGCCCTCAGCGGCGGTGCGGGTGAGGATCTGATCACCGGGGGGACGGGCAACGATACCATCGATGGTGGGGCCAATGATGACGTTGCCGTCTATGCGCGCATTCGCGGCGACTTCACCGTCACGCAGAACGGCGCAGGTGGCTACACCGTGGTCGATAACCACGGCAGCGAAGGTCAGGACGATGTTACCGATGTCGAGACTTTGCGCTTCACCGATGTCGATTTTCAGGTCAACGATGGCAATACCGGCCTCACGCTGAACGGGGATGGCGATAGCAACCTGATCAGCGGCACCCAGTTTGACGATATCGTCGAGAGCCAGGGCGGGGATGACCAGATCGAGACCGGTTCGGGCAACGACCGCATCTTTGGCGGCGAAGGCGCGGACCGGATTGAATCCGATGGCAACGAAGTCCCCGGCCTGATTGCCGACTTCCGCGGCATCGGCAACGATATCGTCTATGGCGGCGGCGGGGATGACGTGATCTCCAGCGGCGGCGGCTATGACGTGGTCCACGGCGACGATGGCAATGACACAATCGACGGTGGCAACGGCGATGATCAACTGTTCGGCAACGCGGGCGACGATGCGATCTATGGCGGCGAAGGCGCTGACCGCATCCTCGATACGCAAGGGACCAATATCATCGAAGGCGGTGCCGGGGCCGATGTGATCACCGGCTATGGTGTGGTCCGTGGCGGTGACGATAACGATACGATCATCGGCGATGGCCAGCTCTTCGGCGATGCGGGCGATGATACGCTGACCGGCACGGGTGAGCTTGATGGCGGTGATGGCAACGATACCATCGCCACCAACTACTCGGTCGCCTTCGGCGGTGATGGCAATGATACGATCCGGGGCTGGACCGGCTATTACTACAGCTCGGGCAGCGAGACGCTCTATGGCGGCAGCGGTGAAGATGCGATCAACGGCGGCTTCGGGGCGGATATCATCGTTGGCGGCGCTGGCGACGATGATTTGACCGGCGCAGAGCATGACGATCAGGTCTATGGCGGATCGGGCTATGACAAGGCTTACTTCGCCGCCAATATCGGAGCCTACACCTTTACCGATAGCGGCGCGGGCCAGTTCGAATATCTCAGCGCCACGTTCCGCATCACCGGCAATGGCGATGGCACCGTCACCGTGGTCGACCTGCGCAGCGGCTCACCGCTGGGCACCGATACGCTCTATGGCGTTGAACTGTTTGTCTTCAACGATGACGAACTGCTCAACCCCTATCCCACCGATCCCAACTTCGGCCTGACGCTTTCGGGCTCGCCGTTCGACGATATCCTGATCGGGGATTCGGGCGATGATACGATCACCGGCTTTGGCGGAAATGACCGTCTGTTTGGCGATGATGGCAACGATCTGATCACCGCAGGCCTCGGCAACGATGTGCTTGATGGCGGATCGGGCAACGACGATCTGCGCGGCGATGAAGGCATTGACCACATCAATGCAGGCGGCGGTTCCGATATCGTCGCGGGCGGGGCTGATGCCGATATCATCTATGGCGGTCAGGGCGCAGACCAGATTTCCGGCGATGGCGGTGATGACCAGATCTTTGACGAGAACGGCCTCAACATCGTTCACGGCAACGATGGCAACGACACGATCTACGCCGATGGGGAGATCTATGGCGATGCCGGGGCGGACCGGATCGGCCACTTCTACAACTTCGCCGAGGGCACGATCTATGGCGGCGCTGATGATGACATCATCTACGCCGCAGGTGCGCTTGTTTCCGGTGGCACCGGCAATGATTCCATCCTGTCCGCCACCGCGCTGACCCAGGGCGATGAAGGCAACGACAGCGTCAAGGGTAGCGGCGTGCTGCACGGCGATGATGGTGATGACACGATCATGGTCTATGCCGGAGCAACCGGCCATGGCGATGCCGGGAATGATTTCCTGCGCGGATCGACGCTTTATGAAAGCTCGGTCGATGGCAGCCAGACGTTCTATGGCGGCAGCGGCATTGATACCATTCGCGGCGACCACGTGGTCATCGGCGTGGGCGCGACAGTCGGCAATGGCAGCGATCCCTTCGCGCACGGAGGTGATGATACGATCGATGGCGGAGACGATACCGATACCGCCGCCTATGCCGAACGGCGCGATCGCTATACCGTTGTGCGCAATGCCGAAAATGTCCTGACGGTCATTGCGAATTTCACCTCCGAAGGCACCGATACGCTGACCGGCGTGGAACAGATCGCCTTTACCGACGCCACCACCAGTGCAGGCGATGCCGGGCAAACGCTTTCAGGCACCGCCGATGACAATACCCTGGCAGGCACCGCGCAGGACGACGTGATCGCAGGGCTTGATGGCCACGACACGCTGAACGCCGGCAGCGGCAATGACCACGTCTATGGCGGCATCGGCAACGATATTGTCGCGGGTGAAGCGGGCAACGATGTCCTCTTGGGCGAGGCTGGCGACGACACCATCGAGGGCGGAGCCGGGCTAGACCAGATCATCGGCGGCACAGGCACCGACAGCCTGTTTGGCGGCGATGACAACGACTTCATCACAGGCGGCGCAGGCGACGATCTGCTCGCAGGCGGCGCTGGCAACGATGTCCTGCTCGATCACGAGGGCGTCAACGTTCTGAATGGCGATGAGGGCAATGACACCCTCAACGGCAATGGCACGCTCTATGGCGGGGCCGGGAGCGATGCCATCAACGGCAGCGGAGACCTCTATGGCGGTGCCGATGCCGATGCGATCTACGGCTTTGGCCGCATCTTCGGCGATGATGGCAACGACCAGCTGCAGGGCGGCTTCGAAATCTATGGCGGCGCAGGCAATGACAGCATCGTCGCCCACGGTTCAAGCATGGCCGAAGGCGGCGATGGCGACGATGTGATCTCTGCTTTTGCCTACAATGATGGCGATGGCACCTTCAGCGGAAACGCCGGAGACGACACGCTCTACGGCGGTCAGGGCTCGGACAATCTGAGCGGCGATGATGGCAACGATGCGCTCTATGGCGGGCAAGGCCATGACCGCCTCAGCGGCGGGCTTGGCGGCGATTCCTTCTATGGCGGCGGCGGCGATGACAAGATCTACGGCGGTGGCCAGACCGAGGAAAACCCCGACGTCGTCTACTACTACGGCAACCGCAATGACTACACGATCGTCACGATCGATGGGAAGACGATCATCACCGACAACCGTCCGGGTTCACCCGACGGCGTCGATACGCTCTACGGAATCTATGACGTCCGCTTCCTCGATGCCGACTATGTAACCGCGCCCAACTATGGCGTGGAGGTAAACGGCACCGAGGGTGACGATGTGATCAACGATCACAGCGCCCCCAATCCGCCGCTGATCAACCTGGGCTCGGGCGATGACTTCGTTCGCGGCAACGGCGGCAATGACCTGATCGAAGGCCTTGCTGGCAGCGACACGCTTTATGGCGGTGAAGGCAACGATACGGTCAGCGGTGGGACCGAGGCGGACTCCATCTACGGTGATGCCGGAGCCGACGTCCTGAGCGGCAACGATGGCGACGATGAAGTCACCGGTGGTGCCGGGGCAGATACGCTCTACGGCGGCCAGGGCGAAGACGCGCTCTATGGCGGCACAGAAGATGATGCCCTCTACGGCGGCAGTGAGGATGACCTGCTGCTCGGCGCTGATGGCAACGATCTGCTCGATGGCGGCGCAAATGATGACGTGCTGCTTGGTATGGCTGGCAACGACACGCTTGGCGGCGGCAGCGGCGATGATACGCTCGATGGCGGTCTGGGCGACGATGTCTTGACCGACACTTCCGGCGCCAACATCCTTGAGGGGGCCGATGGCAACGATACGATCACTGGCACCGGCGATCTGTACGGCGGCCTTGGCGATGATAGCCTGACCGGCGTCGCCGGCAGCCAGAACCTCTACGGCGGTCTTGGCAGCGACAGCTATGTCACCGGTGATGGCGATGATGTGATCCTCGATAGCGGCGATCCTGCCGATGTCGACCGCGTTACTTATGGTGCGGCGCGCTCCACGTTGACCGTGGCGCAGGATGCCGAAGGCATCCGCATTGTCGATAATCGTGCCAACGGCGGAAGCGACCTCGTTCAAGGGGTCGAGGAATATGCCATTGGCGGCGATGTGCTTGTCTTCGCCACGCTTGGCACAGGCCGCGTGACAGACTTGTCCGCTTCGCTGGTGGACGAAACCGTGCAGGTGGCAACACCGTTCGAAACCCGCGTCACATCGGGCGACGATATCCTCGACACTGGCACCGGCAACGACACCATCGATACCGGCGCAGGCAACGATCGCATCGACAGCTTCGAAGGCAATGACAACGTGCAGTCGGGCGAAGGCCACGACGTGGTCATGGCGGGCACCGGCAACGATATCGTCGACGGCGGCGCGGGCGATGATCAGCTGTTCGGCGAAGACGGCGATGACACCATCGAAGGCGGCGCAGGTCTTGACGAGATATTCGGTGGCTTTGGCACTGATACTCTGTCGGGCGGCGATGATGCCGACACCATTCGCGGTGGCAACAACGATGACGTGCTGTTTGGCGGCGCAGGCAACGATGATCTGCGCGGTGAACAGGGCAATGACTCGCTGACCGGCGGCGATGGCGATGATGTGATCGTCGATAGCGAAGGCACCAACACGCTGCTGGGCGGCATCGGCAACGATACCCTGTCGGGCACGGGCAACCTCTATGGTGAGGCTGGTGACGACAATATCTCGGGCAGCGGCATGCTCTATGGCGGCGCTGGCGAGGATCTTATCAACGGTGCGGGCACGCTCGATGGCGGCGATGATGATGACGAGATCAACGGCAGCAATGGCGCTGACACGATCTATGGCGGTGGCGGCAATGATCTGATCCGCACCGGCAGCGGGGCCGATACCGTCGATGCCGGATCGGGTGATGACGCGATCATCAGCAGCGATGGAAACCAGACGGTCACCGGTGGTGATGGCAATGATGTGTTCCACATCAATGGCCTGCGCTCGCAGTTCACGGTGACCTACGATGGGGTCGGCGGCTATATCGTGGTCGATAATTTCCCTGAGAATGGCGATTTCGGTGAGGATTACCTCGTCGGCGTTGAAGCCATCCAGTTCTCCGATCAGCTCTTTGTGCTTACGCCGGGCACCAGCGGCGAATTCTTCGATGGTGGCAACAATCCCGATACCTACATCGGCACCAGCGGGCCGGATGTGGCCCGCGGCTTTGGCGGCAACGATACGCTCAGCGGCAATGACGGCGACGATCAACTCTATGGCGATGCCGGAAACGATCAGCTGTTCGGCGGTGCAGGGAACGATCTGCTCGATGGCGGTGATGGCAACGATACGATGGACGGCGGCGCGGGGGATGACACCTTCCGGGTAAACTCGGCTACCGATGTCGTGATCGAACTGGCCGATGGCGGAACAGATACGATCGAAACCAGCCTGTTCACCTATTCGCTGGCGGCCACACCCGATGTTGAAAACCTCGTCTTTACCCGCGATTTCAGCAATTTCGTGGGTACAGGCAATGCGCTCGACAACCGGATTACCGGCGGCAATCAGATCGATATCCTGAACGGCGGCCTTGGGGCCGATACGCTGACGGGTCTGCGCGGCGATGACCGCTACTATGTCGACAATGCCGGCGATATGGTGGTTGAACAGGCCGATGAAGGGCTGGACCTGGTCTATACCACGATCAGCCTTACCCTGGCCGAGAACACCGAGAGGCTGTACCTGCAGCCCGATGCAGGGGCCATTTCCGGCACCGGCAACGCGCTGGACAACTGGATCATCGGCAACGATGCGGACAATGTGATGGATGGCGGCCTTGGTGCCGACCGGCTGTTCGGTGGGCTGGGCAATGATACCTACATCGTTGACAACACAGCCGATCAGGTCAGTGACTCCGGTGGCACCGATCTGGTTCAGACAAGCCTGAATACCTATCTGCTGCACTCCTCCATCGAAAACCTCGAGTTTATCGGCGCTGGCGATTTCATGGGCAGTGGCAACGGGCAAGCCAACACGATCACTGGTGGTGCCGGAAATGATACCATCAATGGCCTTGGTGGTGTCGATACGATGGCGGGGCTGGCTGGCGACGATATCTATTACGTCGATCAGGCTGGCGATAGCGTGACCGAGGTGGCTGGCGAAGGCGATGACAAGGTGATCGCCCTGGCCAGCTGGACACTCGCAGCAGGGGCTTCGATCGAAACCCTTCAGGCGCAAACCGGCGGCACGGCGATCAATCTGACCGGAAATGAACTCGACAACGTGCTGATCGGCAACAACGGTGCAAACCGGCTCGAAGGCGGCGGCGGCGCAGATACGATGCGCGGCGGCCATGGCAATGACACTTATGTGGTCAGCGATCTGGCTGATGTCATTGATGAAACCGGTGGCAGCGGCATCGATACGGTGCAGACGTCGATCAGTTATGGTCTGGCGGCCGGGTTGGAAAATCTGACGCTGATGGCAGGTGGCCTGACCGGGACGGGCAATGCCCTTGCCAATACCATCACCGGCAGCGCCGGGGCCGACATCGTGTTTGGCGAAGGCGGGGCGGACCGCATTCTGGGCCATGATGGCGCTGATGAACTGCACGGCGGCGCAGACAACGATGTGATCGAAGGCGGCATTGGAGATGACAGCCTGTTTGGCGACGATGGCAACGACCGCCTCGTTGGCGGCAGCGGTGCCGATGTGCTCACCGGGGGGATCGGCGCTGACAATCTGATCGCGGGCATCGGTGCGGATACGCTTGACGGCGGAGACGGCAACGATGCGCTGGACGGTGGCGAGGATGCCGATGTGATGACCGGCGGCGCAGGAGACGACAGCTATTTTGTCGATAATGCAGGCGATCAGACGCTGGAAATTGCAGGCGAAGGCAAGGATGTCGTCCGAGTAACCCTGAGCTCCTACACGCTGGCCGAACATGTTGAGGACATGCTTTTCACCGGCAGCGGTGATTTCGTAGGCACTGGCAATGATGATGCGAACAATATCATCAGCGGCAGCGGCAACGATACGCTTGCAGGGGGCGGCGGAAATGATCGCATCGTCGGGGGGATTGGCGGTGATGTGATGACCGGCGGGGCCGGGACCGATCAGTTCGTCTTCTCCAGTCTGGCGGAATTTGGCGCAGGGCCGCTTGATCGCATTACCGACCTTTCCGCATCGGACTTCGATCGCATCCGTCTCGATGCGATCGATGCCAACAGCGGGGTCGCGGGCAATCAGGCCTTCACCATGATCGGCACAAATGCGTTCAGCGGCTCAGCCGGAGAGTTGCGCTATGACGTGATCGGCGCGGATTCGATGGTCTATGGTGATGTGGATGGCGATGGCAGTGCCGACTTCCAGTTCCAGGTCGATAACCTGACGTCCTTCCTTTCTTGGCAGATTATCCTGTAAGGGTCGGCAAGCAGTTCCGGCCCGGGGGGGATGATGTGATTGAGAGAATGAGGCGCTGGCTGTCCGGCGGCGAGGGTGCGAAGGGAGCGGAACCTGCCGCCCCCGCGTCCCGCGCGGTCGATGTGGGCTGGCTGCTCGATACCGACAAGGCGCGGTTCATCTGGGCGGAACCGCGGCGGGTGCGGCGCAGTGATCCTGCGCCACGCCATGCCAAGTCGGTCAACTATTGCCCCGGCGTGATCGATCACGAAGCGCGCCTGTTTGAAGTGACTTGCCCCATCGATTTGCGCCTGCGTTTTGGCCGCAATGAAAAGGGCGGCGCAGTGCTGATCAATGCCGATGGTGACAAATCCACCGTTCGCACCAAGCACCTCAACGCGATGCTGGCGATGGTTTCGGAAAAGGAATGGCGGCACCCCGAACGCCCGGTCATCCAGATCATCACGCCCTATATCTTCCTCAGCGACGAGCCGGTGTTCATGACCCAGATGCCGCCGTTCCTGCACCATCAGCCAGACCCTTGGCCCGGTTCGGTGATCGGCGGCCGCCTGCCCATTCACATCTGGCAGCGGCCGATGATGTGGGCGTTCGAATGGTATGACACGAAAAAGGAACTGGTGCTCAAGCGCGGGGAGCCGTGGTTCTATGTCCGGTTCGAGGCGCACGATCCCACCCGCCCGCTGCGCCTGTTCGAGGCCGAGCGGACGCCCGAACTGGTGGAGCATATTCAGGGTGCAAGCTCGGTGGCGAATTACGTCAATCAGACCTCGCAACTGTTCAAAGTGGCGCAGGAGCGGCGTCCCGAACGCCTGCTGGTGCGCAAGGCGCGCGCCAAAGCGGATGAGCCGCCAGCCGAGTGCCCCTACGATTCCTGAAGTGCACCTAGATGCACCTAGCTGCACCTAACCGCACCTAAGTGGCTGCAAACCATCCCCAAATGAGCCTGAGCGTCAGGCCAATGCTGACGATCACGAGCAGCGGGCGGATAACTTTTGCACCGAACTTGGTCGCATAGTGCGAACCGATCCAGGCACCGGTCATCGCGCCTAATCCCATGCACAATCCCAGCACGATCATCGCCTGACCGCCAACAGTGAACACGATCACGCTGGCAAAGTTGCTGGTAGCGTTCAGATACTTCGTCAGCCCCGTCGCCCGCGTCAGCCCAAGCCCGCGCAAGGCCACCAGCGTGGTTGCAAAGAACTGCCCGGCGCCGGGCCCGAAGAACCCGTCGTAGAACGCAATTCCCCCGCCAACCGGCATATATCCCCGCTCTGACAGGCGGGCGTGGCGATCATCGTCGGTCATGCCGGGGGACAGCACCGTATAGAGCGCGACGGTGATCAGCAGGGCGGGGACGACGAGCTTCAGGATGTCGGCGCTAAGCCGCTGAATCGCCAGTGATCCTGCCATTGCGCCAGCAAACACCACGGCCGCCATCGGCGCGCTCTGGCGGAAGCTGAACAGGCCGGCCTTGTGATAGCGCCATGTCGCCATCGAGGTGCCGCACGCCGACTGGATCTTGTTTGTGCCCAGGACCACGTGCGGGGGCAGGGGTGTGGACAGGAGCACCGGCATCATCACCAGCCCGCCACCGCCCGCCACAGCATCGATAAAGCCCGAAAGCACTGCGACGAGCGTCAGCGCGGGATAGTACCACAGGTCCAAAGTTACCGGGTCAAATAGCAGAAAGTCGGGCATTTGCGCCTCTTGGCGATTGCGCCTAAGGGCCGCAACATTCTTTTCGTCTGAGATGGCTTCCAATGACCCGCTTTGCGTTTGATATCCACGCTACTGATGGCAAGGCCCGCACCGGCACGATCCGCATGATGCGCGGGGATATCCGCACGCCTGCCTTCATGCCGGTAGGCACCGCGGCAACGGTCAAGGCGATGAAGATGGAGGATGTGCGGGCCGCAGGGGCCGACATCATTCTGGGCAACACCTACCATCTGATGTTGCGCCCGGGGGCCGAGCGCGTGGCTCGGCTGGGCGGATTGCACAAGTTCGGCGGGTGGGACCGGCCGATCCTGAGCGACAGCGGTGGCTATCAGGTGATGAGCCTTTCAGACTTGCGCAAGATTACCGAGGAGGGCGTGACCTTTGCCAGCCATCTGGACGGATCGCGCCATATGTTGAGCCCGGAGCGCTCGATGGAAATCCAGCGGTTGCTGGGGTCTGATATCGTGATGTGCTTTGACGAATGCCCCCGCGCCGATCAGCCGCGCGATGTGATCGCCAAATCGATGGAAATGTCGATGCGCTGGGCCAAGCGCAGCCGCGATGCGTTTGATGCGGGTGGTGAACATGCAGAGCGTTCGGCATTGTTCGGCATTCAGCAAGGCGCGCTGGACGAAGGCCTGCGCAAGGCCAGCGCCGATGCGCTGATTGATGTGGGCTTTGATGGCTATGCCATCGGCGGGCTGGCTGTGGGCGAGGGGCAGGAGGCGATGTTCGCGACGCTCGACTTCGCGCCGGGCCAGTTGCCTGCAGACCGTCCGCGCTATCTGATGGGCGTGGGCAAGCCGGATGATCTGGTGGGCGCGGTGGAGCGCGGGGTGGACATGTTCGATTGCGTGCTGCCGACGCGATCAGGGCGCAATGGGCAGGCCTTCACATGGAATGGCCCGCTGAACATGCGCAACGCCCGCCATGCCGAGGATACCGGGCCGCTGGACGAGCGTTGCCCGTGCCCGGTCTGCACGAGATACAGCCGCGCCTATCTGCATCACCTGCACAAATCGGGTGAGATGCTGGGGGCCATGCTGCTGACCGAGCATAACCTGTGGTTCTATCAGCAACTGATGGCTGGAATGCGCGCGGCGATTGCCGAAGGGCGCTTTGCTGCGTTTGCAGCGGATTTCCGGCGGGACTATTTCGCGCGGTAGCGTTTGTGCAGTGAGCTTCCAATGGCCGTTCGTGTCGAGCGTAGTCGAGACATTTGGGCGCCGCGGTGTCTCGACTACGCTCGACACGAACGGGTTCAGGGTGAGAGGCCCGAGAGCGGGAAATTGGTCGGATCAAGCCGCAATGTTTTCAGCGTCGAATGGCATGACGGGATCATGCGTTTCGAGCTGCGTGTCCTTGTAGGGGTAAAATAGCCCGCTGCGACGGTCATAGAAGCCCGCGCCGATGGCAAAGGCCTGCTGCTGTGCGGTAAGCAAATCGGCATACCATTTGCCGGTGCGGTGCGGAGTCACGAAGCGGTAGAGCGTCATGCAGCCCCAATGGCCGGAATGCGTGTCAGTTCCACGACACATCGCAAATCCGGGGCAAAATGGGGTGCAAAAAACAAAACTAACACGTTGTTTCACAATGTGAAAAAGGCGGAGCTTGCGCCCCGCCTCTTTGCTTGTTCCGAGCTTTCGAAACCGATCAGCGCGAATAGAATTCGACGACCAGGTTCGGTTCCATCTTCACAGGATAAGGCACTTCATCGAGTGTCGGCACGCGGGTGAAGGTGACCTTGTCGCCATCGGGGGCGACGTAATCGGGAACTTCACGCTCGGGCAGAGTCTGCGCTTCGGCGATCAGGGCCATTTCCTTGGCCTTCTTGCCGAGGCTGATCACGTCACCGGGGCGCACGCGACGCGAGGCGATGTTGCACTTCACGCCGTTCACATAGATGTGGCCGTGCGAAACGATCTGGCGGGCCGAGAACACGGTCGGCGCGAACTTGGCGCGGTACACGATCATGTCGAGGCGCTGTTCGAGCAGGCCGATCAGGTTCTGACCGGTATCGCCCTTCATCTTCGCCGCTTCCTGATAGGTGCGCTTGAACTGCTTTTCGGTCACGTCGCCGTAGTAGCCCTTGAGCTTCTGCTTGGCGCGCAGCTGAATGCCGAAGTCCGAAACCTTGCTCTTGCGGCGCTGGCCGTGCTGGCCGGGGCCATAGGAGCGGCGGTTAACCGAAGACTTGGGACGGCCCCAGATGTTCTCACCCAGACGGCGGTCAATTTTATACTTGGATGCCTTGCGCTTGGACATGCGCTGCCTTTCAATTTGCAATGCACCGGCCGAGTGCCGATGCTTCTAGTCCCGGAACCGCACCATCCAGCCCGTTGCTGAATGCGGCCACCGCTTCACCGGGAGTGCGAGGCCAATTGCGAAGCGCGGCCAAGAACAGAGATGGGGGCGGTTGTCAAGGGTTGCGCGCTAGGGCGCGATTACAAACGATCAATTCCCCCTCCTCCGTTCGTGTCGAGCGAAGTCGAGACACTGCGCACTGTGTCTCGACTTCGCTCGACACGAACGGAGGAGGCATCGGGTTGCTGTAAAGTCCTGCTATGTCAATCCAGCGGATCGCCGGGCTTGGACCCGCGTCTGCGGCGCAGGGCGCTCAGCACGCCGCGGAAGGTGCGCAGTTCCAGGTGGTTCCAGCCCGGCTTCGTCATCATCGTGCGCAAAGTGCGGCGGGTGGAATCGGCGCGGGCTGCGGGTTCGAAATAGCCGCGCGGCTCCAGCATGTCGCACAGCTGTTCGAACATGCCTTCAAACTCCTCCTGCGGCGCAGGGGGCAGGATGTCTTCGACCGTGGGTTGCACCAGATCGGCGTGCTTTGACCATTCATAGGCGCACAGGATGACCGCCTGCGCGAGGTTCAGCGAGCCGAACTGCGGGTTGATCGGCACGGTGATGATCGCGCGGGCCAGCGCCACGTCATCGGTTTCCAGCCCTGAGCGTTCCGGCCCGAAAATGATCGCGCTGCGGCCCTGTGCACGCACGATGTCGAGCGCAGCCTGTTCGGGCGTCAGCACAGGCTTGGTCACGCCGCGCTTGCGCACCGTGGTGGCATAGACATGGCTGCATTCGCTGACCGCCTCTGCCAGCGTATCAAACACTTGCGCCTTGGCCAGCACTTCATCGGCACCCGCAGCGGCAGGGCCAGCGGAAGGATTGGGCCAGCCATCGCGCGGGGCAACCAGCCGCAGGTCGGTCAGCCCGAAATTGAGCATGGCACGCGCCGCCTTGCCGATGTTTTCGCCCAGCTGCGGGCGCACCAGCACGATGATCGGCTGCGTTGGCGGGTTTTCAGGGATGCTCACAGTGCGCCAATCTCGCGCACGCTGCTGGCAAATTCCTCAAAATCGCGCGCTTCGGTGAAGTCGCGGTAGACGCTGGCGAAGCGGATATAGGCCACGCTGTCCAACTGGCGCAGGCCTTCCATCACCATTTCACCGATGACCTTGGACGGCACTTCGGCATCGCCCATCGTTTCGATCTGGCGTTGAATGCCCGATACGAGCTGATCCAGCCGCTCCTGCGAGACCGGGCGCTTGCGGCAGGCGAGAGCTACGGATTGCTCGATCTTCAGACGGTCGAACGGCTCGCGCCGCTCTTCGTTGTTCTGGCCGCCGCTTTTGATCACCAGAACTTCGCGCAGTTGCACGCGTTCGAACGTAGTGAAGCGTGCCCCGCAGCCTTCGCACTGCCGACGCCGGCGGATCGAGGTGTTGTCCTCGCTCGGCCGGCTGTCTTTTACTTGGCTGTTATCGTGGGCACAGAAGGGGCAGCGCAAACCTTACAGCTCCGGGTAGATCGGGAAGCGTGCGCACAGTTCGGCAACCTGATCGCGTACGCGCTGTTCAACTTGCCCGTCGCCCTCATCGCCATTGCGCGCAAGGCCATCGACGACTTCGACGATCAGCTTGCCGATCAGGCGGAATTCGTCCTCGCGGAAGCCGCGCGTGGTGCCTGCAGGCGTGCCAAGGCGGATGCCCGAGGTGACGAAGGGCGAGCGCTTGTCAAACGGCACGCCATTCTTGTTGCAGGTGAGCCATGCGCGATCGAGGCCCTTTTCCGCGGCCTTGCCGGTCACGTCCTTGGCAGTCAGATCGACGAGCATCAGGTGGTTGTCGGTGCCGCCCGAAACGATGCCCAGGCCTGCATCCTTGACGCTTTCGGCCAGAGCCTTGGCATTGCTGACGATCTGGTGGGCATAGGCTTTGAATTCAGGGCGCAGCGCCTCACCAAAGGCGACGGCCTTGCCCGCGATCACGTGGACGAGCGGCCCGCCCTGCATGCCGGGGAACACCGCCATGTTGAACTTCTTGGCCAGATCTTCGTCATTCGTCAGGATGATGCCCGAACGCGGACCGCGCAAAGACTTGTGCGTGGTGCTGGTGACGACATGGGCATGGGGGAAGGGCGAGGGGTGTGCGCCGCCTGCGACCAGACCTGAGATGTGCGACATATCGACCAGCAGCCATGCGCCGATTTCATCAGCAATGGCGCGGAAAGCCGCCCAATCCCAGGTGCGCGAATAGGCGGTGCCGCCGGCGATGATCAGCTTGGGCTTATGCTCGCGGGCAAGGCGTGCAACCTCGTCCATGTCGATCATGTGATCGTCCGGGCGCACGCCATAGGGGATCACGTTGAACCACTTGCCGCTCATGTTGACGGGCGAGCCGTGCGTGAGGTGGCCGCCCGAGTTCAGGTCCAGCCCCATGAAGCTGTCACCGGGCTGCAGCAGCGCGAGGAACACGGCCTGATTCATCTGGCTGCCCGAATTGGGCTGCACGTTGGCGAAATTGCAGCCGAACAGCTGCTTGGCGCGTTCGATGGCCAGATTTTCGACGATATCGGCATATTCGCAGCCGCCGTAGTAGCGCTTGCCCGGATAGCCTTCGGCATACTTGTTGGTGAAGACCGAGCCGGTGGCTTCGAGCACGGCGCGGCTCGTGATGTTCTCGCTGGCGATCAGTTCGATCTTGGTCTGCTGGCGGTGCAACTCGCCCTTGATCGCGGCGAAGACTTCGGCGTCGGCGGTTTCCAGATGCTCGGTAAAGAAGCCGGCTTTACGGATTTCCGGCGCTAGCGTGGCGGTGGTCATCTTTCTGGGCTCCTTCAGCAGGCGGGATTGGACAGCTTTTCGACGCGGCCAGTGTGGCGGCCTTCGCCGAAATCGGTGGAAAGGAAAGCATCGAGGCAGGCCTTGGCCATGTCCTCACCGGTCAGGCGTGCGCCCATGGCGATGACATTGGCATCGTTGTGTTCGCGGGCAAGGGCGGCGGAAAGCGGTTCGGATACCAGCGCGCAACGGCAGGCCGGGTGGCGATTGACGGCAATGGAAATGCCGATGCCAGACCCGCACAGCGCCACGCCGCGTTCGGCAATGCCTTCGGCCACGACGCTGGCCAGCTTGTAGCCATAATCGGGATAATCAACGCGGTCTGCGGTTTCGGGGCCGAGGTCTGCCACTTCATGGCCAAGCTCGATCAGGTATTCGCGCAACGCGGCCTTGAGGTCGATGGCGGCATGATCAGAGGCGATGGCAATGCGCATGAGGGTGTGTTCTCGAACTCGTTCTGAATGACTCGTTCGCGGCCCTTTAAGCCCTTGCGCGGCAACAAGCCACCGCAAATCGGTGGGCGAATCCTGCCCGATGGGGCTCATCATAACAGGTGTGATGATTGCCAAGGTTGCGGTAAACGCTTGCACCGCGTAGACGCGCGCGGTTTGAAACGCGAGGGATGGGATAAGGCATGCCGCAGGAACACGTGCTGATAGCGGGCGGCGGCATTGGCGGACTCGCTCTGGCCTTGACGCTGCACCAGATTGGCGTGACGTGCACGGTGTTTGAATCGGTGCGCGAACTGAAGCCTTTGGGTGTGGGGATCAACCTTCAGCCCAATGCGGTGCGCGAACTCGAAGACCTTGGCATTGGCGAGGATGAGATGGACCGCGTGGGCCTTGCCGCGCGCGAATGGGCGCTGGTGGGGTTGAACGGGCGCGAGATCTATTCCGAACCGCGCGGTAAGCTGGCGGGCTATAACTGGCACCAATATGCGGTGCATCGCGGCGAATTCCACATGATGCTCTATCGCAAGGTGCTGGAGCGGATGGGTCCGGATGCGGTGCGCCTGGGCAGCAAGGTGACCGGCTATCGCAAGGAAGCCGATGACACGGTGACCGCGCTGGTCGAGGACCGTCAGGGCGCTGTGGAAGAAGTGGCGGGGACGCTGTTGTTCGGGGCCGATGGCATCCATTCGGCGATCCGTGCACAGATGCATCCCGATCAGCCGCCGATCCACTGGGGCGGCACAATCATGTGGCGCGGCACGGCGCGCGGCGTGCCAATCCGCAGCGGATCATCGTTCGTGGGGCTGGGCACGAGCCGCCACCGCGTGGTGATCTATCCGATCTCGCAGCCCGATGCCGATGGCTTGGCCGATATCAACTGGATCGCCGAGCAGACCTATGACACCGATCACGACTGGACCAAGTCGGGCTGGTTCCGTCCGGTGGAACTGGCCGAATTCGCGCATGAGTTTGACGGGTTCGTCTATGACTGGCTGAACCTGCCGGAATTGCTGGCGAAATCCGATTTGGCCTATGAAAACCCGATGATCGACCGCGATCCCCTGCCCACATGGGTGGACGGACCGGTGGCGCTGATCGGGGATGCGGCGCATCCGATGTATCCGACCGGATCGAACGGCGCTTCGCAGGCGATCATGGATGCGCGGCAGATTGGGCGGATCATGCTGGACCGGGGGGTAAGCCCGGCGGCACTGGCCGAATTTGACGCAGCGTTCTGCGGGCCCATCGGGCAGGTGGCGATGCGCAACCGGGGGGCAGGGCCGTTCGGCCTGCTCAACATGGTGGACGAACGCTGCGGCGGCACGTTCGATGATATCGACGATGTAATCCCGGCGCAGGAACGCGCGGCCTTCATGCTGGCCTATCAGAAGGCGGCGGGCTTTGCCAAAGAGCAGCTGAACATAGCGCCGCCCACGATCCCGGCCGGCGCGCGCGTGGCGAAAGTTCCGGCATGACGATTGTGCTGACCCACGCGACCGATCTGGTGGTCGAACTGTCGCGCCCGCACGAAATGGGGAAGAGCCCGGCCGGCAAGCGCAGGATCATCCCGATCGTGGGTGGCAGCGCGACGGGGCCACTGCTTTCGGGCCGGATCCTGCCCATTGGCGCGGACTGGCAGACCGTGCTTGCGGGGGGAATTGCCGATCTTGACGCGCGCTATGCGATCCAGACCGAAGATGGCGCGGTGATCGAAGTGATCAGCCAAGGCATCCGCCATGCCTCGCTTGAGATCAACGCGCGGATTGCGGGTGGGGAGGAGGTCGACCCGGCCGAATACTACATGCGCACATCGATCCGGCTTGAAACCGGGCACCCCTCCTATGACTGGGTGAACCGCGCCCTGTTCCTTGCAACCGGTGGTAAGGTGGGCAGTACAGTGCGGTTGAGCGTCTGGCGGGTGGATTAAGCCGCGCTAAGGGTCAGCTGTCTGTGCTGGCTTTGGGCGGATGTTCCATGAAATAGCGAGTCAGGTCTTCGAGCAGTTCGGTGCGCATCTTTTCAATCGAAGGCATGAGATCGCGCATATAGGCCTCATTGCTGGCCCGGAAGCTGGGATCGCTCATCACCGCTGAACTGCGTTGCAGAAAGTGCGTGCCGGTGTTGGTTTGGGCGAAAGCGCGCAGTTCGATCAATTCGGCTTCGCTGAACTCGCGGGTATAGGCCTCGGCCACGGCATCAAGCATGGACGGGATGTGGCGGCGCAGGATGACCTTGCTTCCCGCCACGAACCCATCAACCTTGCCGTTGACGATCTTTTCTGCGCCGGGATCGTTCTTCATCGAACTGAACATCGTGGCGCGCATCTGTTCAAGCATCGCGTCCATCGCACCGCCGAAGATGGCTTCCCGCTTGTCTGTGGGGAAGGCGATGCCGACGATTTCGCGCGCGATCACCAGCCTTACCGGATCGACGCTGGCAACCGCGCTTTGGCCCTGGGCATTCGCGGTGGCTTGCGCATGTGCGGCAGGTGCATGCAGCAAAGCCGCCAGCGCCACAGCGCCGACGGCTTGCCAGTTTCTTAGAGCCTTGCTCACTGATCGAGGAACGAGCGCATTTTCCGCGACCGCGATGGGTGCTTGAGCTTGCGCAGTGCCTTGGCTTCGATCTGGCGGATGCGTTCGCGGGTGACCGAGAACTGCTGGCCGACTTCTTCGAGCGTATGATCGGTGTTCATGCCGATGCCAAAGCGCATGCGCAGCACGCGTTCTTCGCGCGGGGTCAGGCTGGCAAGTACGCGGGTGACCGTTTCCTTGAGGTTTGCCTGAATCGCTGCGTCGACCGGGATGATCGCGTTCTTGTCTTCGATGAAATCGCCCAGGTGCGAATCTTCCTCGTCGCCAATCGGCGTTTCGAGAGAGATCGGCTCCTTGGCGATCTTCATCACCTTGCGAACCTTTTCGAGCGGCATTGAAAGGCGCTCGGCCATTTCTTCCGGCGTCGGTTCGCGGCCCTGTTCGTGCAGGAACTGGCGGCTTGTGCGGACCAGCTTGTTGATCGTTTCGATCATGTGGACCGGGATGCGGATCGTGCGGGCCTGATCCGCGATCGAGCGCGTGATCGCCTGCCGGATCCACCATGTGGCATAGGTGCTGAACTTGTAGCCGCGGCGGTATTCGAACTTGTCGACCGCCTTCATCAGGCCGATGTTGCCTTCCTGAATGAGATCCAGGAATTGCAGGCCACGGTTCGTGTACTTCTTGGCGATGGAGATCACGAGGCGCAGGTTGGCCTCGACCATTTCCTTCTTGGCAATGCGCGCCTCGCGCTCACCCTTTTGCACCATGTTCACGATGCGGCGGAATTCGCCCAGCGACATGCCGGTGGCCGAAGCAATGTCCGAGATTTCGGCACGGATGCGTTCAACCGGGACCAGTTCGTTGGCGGCAAAAGCTGCCCACTTCTTGTCACGCGAGGCGAGGCTCTGCAGCCAGCCATCGTCAAGCTCGTGCCCGACATACATGTCGAGGAAGTCCTTGCGCGGCACCTTGTGACGCTCTGCCAAGCGCAGCATCTGCCCGCCCAGCGTGGTCAGGCGGCGGTTGAAGGCATAGAGATTGTCGACCAGATATTCGATCTTCGAGGCGTGGAACTGCACCGATTCCACTTGCGCCGTCAGGTCTTCGCGCAGCTTCTGGTACTGCGTTTCCTTGGCCACCGAAAAATCGTTGCCCACGCCAAGGGCATTCAGGCGCTCGGCCTGAATCTTTTCAAACTGCCGGAACAGCGAGGTGATTTCTGCGAAACGCTCAAGCGCGGCAGGCTTCAACTGCGCTTCCATCTGCGCGAGGCTGAGGGTGTTGTCCTCTTCCTCTTCCTCGGCCGGACGGGCGCGGCGTTCGCGCAGCTCGTCGTCCTCGTCGTCAGCAGGCGCTTCTTCCTCGACGTCTTCTTCTTCCTTGAAGGTCGGGCCGGCGGTGGCTTCGCTGATTTCCGGCTCGGCATCGTCGCCGTCTTCGGAAAGGTTTTCCGGCTGCGGTTCCTTGGAAAGCATCGCATCGAGATCGAGAATCTCGCGCAGCTGCATTTCACCGGCGTTCAGCGCATCGGACCACTGGATGATCGCGTGGAAGGTGATCGGGCTTTCGCACAGCCCCATGATCATCGTGTCGCGCCCGGCTTCGATGCGCTTGGCGATGGCGATTTCGCCCTCGCGGCTGAGCAGTTCGACTGCGCCCATTTCGCGCAAGTACATGCGCACCGGATCATCGGTGCGTTCAATGGTTTCCTTGCGCTTGATGACATCCGGGCGGTCTTCAACCGTTTCGGCCTCGTCCAACTCGTCGTCCTGGGCCTTTTCCTCAGGATCAACCGCGTCTTCATCGCTTTCGACGATGTTGACGCCCATTTCCGAGATCGCGGCCATGATGTCTTCGATCTGTTCGGAAGACATCTGGTCCTGCGGCAGGGCCTCGTTCAGTTCGTCATAAGTGATGATGCCGCGCCGTTTGGCGCGGGCGATCAGTTTCTTCACCGATGCATCGTTGAGGTCGATCAGAGGAGCGTCGCCGCTGTCGGTCTTGTCGTTCGAAGCCATTTAACCCCGGTACCACCATATGAGAGCCGGGCCTTGGGCGACCCGGGTTGCGCTTGATCGTATAATTATAACGCAGCACGAGCGCGGTTCATTTGCTCCAAACGAGCAAACAAATCCACCCTTCGTTTGCGCAAACGTTGCTGTTCAGCGAAAGTTTCGTCGGAAAACTCCGTTTCGTGGCGCTTCGTTGCGTGTTCCAGCGCCTCTTCCACGGCCGGCAACTCGACCAGAAGGGCAACTGCCTCGGCAAGTTCATCGCCTGCCGAATCACCACTCCCGGCCAGAAAGCCGAATCGCATCCCGGCGTAATCCTGCGCCGTCGGGAGCCGAAGCCCACGTTCCAGCAATATGGTGCGCAAAGCCTCGCTTTCAAGCGCTTGCACGCTGTCGGACTCGACCAGCAGGGCATCAACCAGTGCCGACATCCCGGCGTCTTCAGGATGCAGACGCGCCAGAGCATTGGCGTGGCGGACGATATGCTGCGGATAGAGGATCAGGCCTGAGAGCACGGCGGCGAGCAGGTTCGTGCTTGGTCCAATGCCGATGCGCAGCATTCTGGCCCTGTCTTCCTCGGCCAGCGGCAGCGGAGCGGGCTTCCATGGTTGGCCCTTGCCGCGAGGGCCTGTGCCGCCCTGCCGGGGCTGAAACGGCGCGCGTTCCTTGCGCGCAAAGGCAAGTTCGCCAAACCGCTCGGTCAATTCGCGGCGGTAGAGCGACTTGATATCGGGGTGCTGGATTGTGTCGCAGTGCTGCAGCAATCGCGCCTTCAGGCCTGCCTTGTCTTCGGGCGTGGCGAGCGGCGCGGCATCGCGCTCGACCTGCCACAGCACGTCCACCAGGCTGCGCGCCTGATCGAGCAGGGCTTCCATCGCGGCGGGGCCTTGTGCTTTCACCACATCATCGGGGTCCATGCCGGCGGGCAGGGTAGCGATGCGCAACGAATGGCCAGGGCGGAGCAGGGGCAGGGCGCGGGTAATGGCGCGCATGGCCGCGCGCTGGCCCGCCGCATCGCCATCGAAGCAGAGCGTTGGCGTTTCCACCAGCCGCCAGAGCCGTTCGATCTGATGTTCGGTCAGCGCGGTGCCGAGCGGGGCAACGGCCTCACCAATCCCTGCTGCAGCAAGAGCCACCACATCCATGTAGCCTTCGACCACCACCACGCGGCCGCTCTGTCGCGAGGCAGGCCCGGCGCGGTGCAGGTTGTAAACGGTGCGGCCCTTGTCGAACAGCGGGGTGTCGGGCGAGTTCAGGTATTTTGGCGCATCGGTCTTTTCAGTGCTCAAGATGCGACCGCCGAACGCGATCACCCGCCCGCGTGGATCGAGGATGGGGAGCATCAGGCGGCCACGGAAGCGGTCGTAGGGCTCTTTACCTTCGACCACGATGCGCAGGCCCGCTTCGATCAGCATCTCGTCCGGAAACGCGGACAGCGCTTCCTTCAGGGCGATGCGGCTGTCTGGCGCATAGCCGAAGCCGAAATCGCGCACGGTCTGCGCCGGAAACCCGCGCGAGGCAAGATAGCGGCGCGCCTGTTCGCCTTTCTCTTCGGCCAGCGAGCGCACAAAAAAGTCCTGCGCTGCTGCCATGACGTCATGCAGGGACTTTTGCTGCTCGGCCTTCTTGGCGGCACGCGGATCGGGGGCGGGGACCTCCATCCCGGCCTGCACCGCCAATTCCTTCACCGCGTCCATGAACGGCAGGCCCTGATGATCGGTCATCCACCGGATCGCATCGCCATGGGCTCCGCAGCCGAAGCAGTGGTAGAAGCCCTTCTCGTCGTTGATCGTGAAGCTGGGGGTCTTCTCGTTATGGAACGGGCAACACGCCTTGAACTCCCGCCCCGCCTTGGTCACGCGAACCGACCGCCCGATCAGCCCGGAAAGGGAGATGCGGGTGCGCAGTTCGTCGAGCCATTGGGGGGTCAGGGACATGAGGGGTTCCCATTGCACCCAACCCCGTTCGTGTCGAGCGAAGTCGAGACATTCAGGCCAAGCTTCTCGACTTCGCTCGAAGCGAACGGAGGTGCGGCGTTTGTTGAATGCCCAGGACTCTCATGTCCGTTCATATCGAGCCCTTCGACACGCTCGCGCGGGGGGCGGGCGTAAAATGAAACGCGCTCCCAATCGCGCGCGATCAAGGCTTCCTTCTTTGCGCGAGACCATTTTCCAACCTGCATTTCGCAAGTCAGCGCTTCATACCGTGTCTGAAAAGTCTCGCACCATACCAACGAGACCGGCCTGCGCTTAGAGGTAAAGCTGCAGAATCCGCCGTGCGTATGCTCTGCCATCCGACGCTCAAGATCATCTGTATGGCCGGTGTAATATTTCCCGTCAGCGCAGCGCAGGATGTAGGTCCAGAAGGCCATGGTTGATCTCAGCGTGGGGTGTCTCGACTTCGCTCGACACGAACGGTGAAGGTAGACTCAGTCTATCCAAAAGTCCGTTCGTGTCGAGCGAAGTCGAGACACACCCGCGCCGCCAATTACCCCGCCAGCGCCGCTTTCACCAACCCACTCGCCTTGCTCATATCCAGCTGCGTGCCATGCTTGGCCTTCAGCGCCGCCACAACCTTGCCCATATCCTTCATGCCAGCAGCACCCGTCTCGGCAATCAGCGCCACGATAGCGGCCTTCACGTCATCCTCCGCCATCTGCTGCGGCAAGAATTCCTCGATCACGGCCAGTTCGGCCTTTTCCACATCGGCCAGTTCCTGACGTCCGCCCTGTTCGAACATGGTGATCGATTCGCGGCGCTGCTTCGCCATTTTCTGCAGCACGTCGGTGACCAGCAAGTCGTCCTCGGGCACGGCAGAGGCAGTGCGCAGTTCGATGTCCTTGTCCTTCAGCTTGGCAAGGATCAGGCGGACGGCGGAAAGGCGGGGTTTGTCGCCCGATTTCATGGCAGAAATCTGCGCGGCCTTGATGGTGTCGCGGATCATGGGTTCGTATTTCCTGTGAAGTTGTCCGCCGGTAAAGGCGGGAAACACTTCATGTAAGCGAAACTTTCGGGAATCGCTAGGTTGACGCTGCGGCGATGCAGGTCTAACCGCCGCCCCTTAGCGACATCGTCATAACCCCTGCCTACGGAGCGCCCCATATCATGGCCGACCCCGCACTTTCGCACGCGCCCAAGCCAGACGGCGCTACGGGAGTTCTTGTTCTTGCGGATGGTTCCGTGGCGTGGGGACGTGGTTTCGGCGCAACGGGCGCGGCGGTGGGCGAAGTGTGCTTCAACACCGCGATGACCGGCTATCAGGAAGTGATGACCGACCCGTCCTATGCAGGCCAAGTGGTGACATTCACGTTCCCGCATATCGGCAATGTCGGCACCAACGATGAAGACATGGAAAGCCATGACGTGCCCGGAGCTGTGGGCTGCGTGGTGCGTGAGGATGTGACCGCGCCTGCCAACTTCCGCTCCGCCGGGGCATTCCAGCAGTGGATGGAAAAGCACGGCAAGATCGGCATCGCAGGCCTCGATACCCGCGCGCTGACTCGCCGCATCCGCATGAGCGGCGCGCCCAACGCGGTGATCGCGCATGATCCCAAGGGTGAGTTCGATATTCCGGCGCTGGTCGCCCGCGCGCGCGAGTGGCCGGGGCTGGAAGGCATGGACCTGGCCCGCGTGGTATCGCGTGAGGGGCAGGAGGCGTGGGAAGGCTCGGTCTGGAAACTGGGTGAAGGATTTGAAAAAGTCCCGTTCGCTTCGAGCGAAGTCGAGAAGCCGCAAGCTGGTGTCTCGACTTCGCTCGACACGAACGGGGGTGGGGATAAGCGCCCGCACGTGGTGGCCATCGATTACGGCGCGAAGGACAATATCTTCCGCAATCTGGTGAAAGCGGGCGCGAGCGTGACGGTGGTTCCGGCGCAGACTTCGCTGGAAACCATCCTCGAACTCAAGCCCGATGGCGTGTTCCTGTCGAACGGTCCGGGCGATCCGGCGGCGACGGGGGCCTATGCCGTGCCGGTGATCCAGAAGCTGCTGGAGATGGATATGCCGGTCTTCGGCATCTGCCTCGGCCACCAGATGCTGGGCCTCGCTGCTGGTGCCCGCACCACAAAGATGCACCAGGGCCACCGCGGCGCGAACCATCCGGTCAAGCGGATGGAAGATGGTGTGGTCGAGATCACCTCGATGAACCACGGCTTCGCGGTGGACAACGCACCGGGCGCGCTGGGCGACAACGTGATCGAAACGCACGTTTCGCTGTTCGATGGCTCGAACTGCGGGATTGCGGTGAAGGGCAAGCGGGCGTTCGGGGTGCAGTATCATCCCGAGGCTTCGCCGGGACCGCAGGACAGCTTCTACCTGTTCGAGAAGTTTGTGGGGATGTTGGGGTGAGGATTTTGCCGCACCAATCTGCACGATTGGCTGCCTTCCTCCTTACGGCATTCGTCGGTGCTTGCGGTCAAGTCAGCAAGCTTCCCGAAGCCAATGAACAGCAAGCTGCGCTGGCAGCACGAGCATGTAAATTGCCTGCCTGGGAATGGACTTCGGGTATTTACACCTTGGATGGCGAGCCTGCCTATGGAGGTAATAAAGGCATCGCATTTTCGCTGGACATAACCGGCCAGTCAGAGGCCGACGCTGAAAGAATTTCGGAACGAGTTGCCCAATTGGAAGCGTGCCTTGCAGCTGAACTGGCAAAGCAAGGCGTGGGCGCAAACATTGCAGGCAGCACATCACAAACGGCTCAAGTCACGGACGAACTTAAGCATGCCCAAACGTACTGACATCTCCTCGATCCTGATCATCGGCGCCGGGCCGATCATCATCGGCCAGGCTTGCGAGTTCGATTATTCGGGCACGCAGGCGGTGAAAGCGCTCAAGGAAGAGGGCTATCGCATCATTCTGGTCAACTCGAATCCCGCGACGATTATGACCGATCCGGACATGGCGCACGCGACCTATGTCGAGCCGATCACGCCGGAAATCGTCGCCAAGATCATCGAGAAGGAGCGGCCCGATGCGCTGCTGCCCACGATGGGCGGGCAGACCGCGCTGAACACCGCGCTGGCGCTGTTCAATGATGGCACGCTGGAAAAGTACGGCGTGCAGATGATCGGCGCGAATGCCGATGCGATCGACAAGGCCGAAGACCGCCAGCGGTTCCGCGAGGCGATGGACAAGATCGGGCTGGAATCGGCACGCTCGGGCATTGCCCATACGGTCGAGGAAGCGCTGGCCGTGCTGGAGCGCACCGGCCTTCCGGCCATCATCCGCCCCAGCTTTACGATGGGCGGCACCGGCGGCGGCATTGCCTATAACAAGGACGAATTCGTCAAGATCGTGAAGGGCGGGCTTGAAGCCAGCCCGACCACCGAAGTGCTGATCGATGAATCGCTGCTCGGGTGGAAAGAGTACGAGATGGAGGTTGTCCGCGATAAAAACGACAACTGCATCATCATCTGCTCCATCGAAAACGTCGATCCGATGGGCGTCCACACCGGGGATTCCATCACTGTTGCGCCAGCGCTGACGCTGACCGACAAGGAATACCAGATCATGCGCAACGCCAGCATTGCTGTGCTGCGCGAGATCGGCGTGGAGACTGGCGGTTCGAACGTGCAGTTCGCGGTGAACCCCGCCGATGGCCGCATGATCGTGATCGAGATGAACCCGCGCGTGTCGCGCTCCTCCGCGCTGGCATCGAAGGCGACCGGCTTCCCGATTGCCAAAGTCGCGGCCAAGCTGGCCGTGGGCTACACGCTCGACGAGATCATGAACGACATCACCGGGGCGACGCCTGCCGCGTTTGAACCGACGCTCGATTACGTCGTGACCAAGATCCCGCGCTTTGCCTTTGAAAAGTTCAAGGGCGCGGAAAACAACCTTGGCACCGCGATGAAATCGGTCGGCGAAGTCATGGCGATTGGCCGCAACTTCAAGGAATCGATGCAAAAGGCCTTGCGCGGGCTGGAAACAGGCCTCGACGGCTTCAACCGCGTGGTCGAACTGGAAGGCGCAAGCCGCGACCAGATCACTGCCGCGCTGAGCAAGGCGACGCCCGACCGCATCCTCGCCATCGCGCAGGCCTTCCGCGAAGGCTTCACGGTGGATGAAGTCAACGCGATCACCAAATACGAACCGTGGTTCCTGCGCCAGATCGCCGAGATCATCACCGAAGAGCAGACCATCCAGAAGGACGGCTTGCCCAACGATGCTGCTGGCTTGCGCCGGTTGAAGGCCATGGGCTTTTCCGACAAGCGCCTTGCCACGCTGGCCGTGCGCGGCATCGGCGTTGCAGGCGGGATGGGCGAAACGCAGGCCAAGCGCTCGGGCCTCCTGCATGATGTGCTCAGCGCGATGGCCGGGGCCACCAGCGAGGCCGAAGTCCGCGCGCTACGCCACAAGCTGGGCGTGCGTCCGGTATTCAAGCGTATCGATAGCTGCGCGGCCGAGTTCGAGGCGGTGACGCCCTACATGTACTCGACCTATGAAAGCGGCCTGTTTGGTGAACCGGAGAACGAATCCGCGCCGACCGACCGGAAAAAGATCGTCATCCTCGGCGGCGGGCCGAACCGCATCGGGCAGGGGATCGAGTTCGATTACTGCTGCTGCCACGCCTGCTACGCTTTGGGTGATGCCGGGTTTGAGACGATCATGGTCAACTGCAACCCGGAAACCGTCTCGACCGACTACGACACGTCTGACAGGCTCTATTTTGAACCGCTGACCGCCGAGGACGTGCTCGAAATTCTTGAGCTGGAACAGTCGAACGGCGAACTGGTCGGCGTGATCGTGCAGTTTGGCGGGCAGACCCCGCTGAAGCTGGCGCAGGCGCTGCAGGATGCGGGCATTCCGATCCTTGGCACCACGCCAGACTCCATCGACCTTGCCGAAGACCGCGAGCGCTTTGCCGCGCTGGTGGCCAAGCTGGGCCTGAAGCAGCCGATGAACGGCATTGCGCGCAGCCGTGACGAGGCGGTCGCTGTGGCCAACCGCATCGGCTATCCGGTGCTGATGCGCCCCAGCTACGTGCTGGGTGGCCGCGCGATGGAGATCGTCGACAGCCAGGCGCAGCTTGATGATTACATCACCACCGCCGTGCAGGTTTCTGGCGACAGCCCCGTGCTGATCGACCAGTATCTGCGCGATGCCATCGAATGTGATGTCGATGCACTTGCCGATGGCACTGATGTGACCGTTGCAGGCGTGATGCAGCACATCGAGGAAGCAGGCATCCATTCGGGCGACAGCGCCTGCACGCTGCCGCCCTACAGCCTCTCGCCCGAAATCATCGCCGAAATGGAGCGGCAGGCCGTGCTGTTGGCGCGCGGCCTGAACGTGCGCGGGCTGATGAACATCCAGTTCGCGATCAAAAACAATGAAGTCTACCTGATCGAGGTGAACCCCCGCGCCAGCCGCACTGTGCCCTTCGTGGCCAAGGCCGTGGGCACGCCCATCGCCAAGTTCGCCGCGCGCGTGATGGCGGGCGAGAAGCTGGCCGATCTGCCGCCGATCAAGCGCGAGATCGATTACATGGCAGTCAAGGAAGCGGTGTTCCCGTTCGCGCGCTTCCCCGGCGTCGATCCGGTGCTCTCGCCCGAAATGAAGTCCACCGGCGAAGTCATGGGCATCGACAGCACTTTTGCGGTGGCCTTCGCCAAGTCGCAACTTGGGGCAGGGACCAAGCTGCCACAGGGCGGCACGGTGTTCGTGTCGGTGAAGGACAGCGACAAGGCGATGATCTTGCCTGCTGTCACCAAGCTGGACGGACTGGGCTTCAGGATCATCGCCACGGGCGGCACCGCGCGTTACCTGGCTGATGCCGGCGTGAATGTGGAACGCGTGAACAAGGTGGCCGAAGGGCGTCCGCACATTGTGGATCGCATTATCGATGGCGAGATCGCGCTGATCTTCAACACCACCGAAGGCTGGCAGAGCCACAAGGACTCCGCCTCGATCCGCGCGTCCGCCTTGGCATCGCGTGTGCCATACTTCACCACAGCGGCCGCATCCGTCGCCGCGGTAGAGGCAATCGAAGCCTTGCGAACTGCCGAACTTGAAGTGCGTTCATTGCAGGACTATTATAGCTGAACCTTTTAATTCCCGGCATCGTTACCATGATGGTCCGGCTCGGCGCACACGGCGTCGGTCGGTAGGGGCAGGTTTTCCTTTGGTGGCCGTAACGGCAACCGGGGCATGACAGGAAAGAGAGTAACGGATGGCGAGTGTGGAAAAGCTGCCGATGCTTGCAGCAGGCTATGAACGCCTGACCGCAGAGCTGAAGGCGCTGCGCGATGAGCGTCCGCTGATCGTGGATGCGATCGAGGAAGCGCGCGCCCATGGCGATCTGTCTGAAAACGCCGAATATCATGCGGCGAAGGAGCGTCAGGGCCAGGTCGAAGCGACGATTGCCGATCTTGAAGACCGGATCAGCCGAGCGCAGATCGTCGATCCGACCACGCTTTCGGGTGACAAGATCATCTTTGGTGCAACCGTTTCGCTGCTCGACGAAGACGAGAAGCCGGTGAAATACCAGATCGTCGGGCCGTATGAAGCGGACGCCAAGAAAGGCATGATCAGCTACAACTCGCCTCTGGGCAAAGCGCTGATCGGCCGCAAGGTTGACGAGGAAATCGAAGTGACCGTGCCTTCGGGCGACAAGTTCTATCTGGTCAAGAAGATCGAATTCATCTGACGCGGTTGGGTGCCAGCATCCTTCGACAGGCTCAGGATGAGCGGGGTTGGAGGGTGTTTTAAGTGCAAATACAGCCATCGCAGGCCCACCCCAGCCCCTCCCGCTTGCGGGAGGGGAGCGAGACTTATTGAGCGATAGCGAAATTAGTCGCGGCGGGGTGGGCTTCCAGCCTGTCGAAACACATGCAGGCACACCAAAAAAGGCCCCGGATCGCTCCGGGGCCTTTTTTGCTCGATCAGGCCTTGGGCAGTTCCGGCTCAAGCAGCCGGTGCATGTGCACGATCACATAGCGCATTTCGGCATCGTCAACCGTGCGCTGGGCTGCGCTGCGCCATGCGTCTTCGGCGCTGGCGTAATCCGGGAAAACGCCAACCAGATCGATGGCGTTGAGGTCGACGAATTCGAGGCCCTGCGGATCTTTGACCCGACCGCCCATTACGAGGTGCAGCTTTTGCATTGGCGACTTTCCATTGGGGAGGATGGTCCGTCGCCCCTTGCAAAAAGTGGGGGTCTGCGCAAGTCGGCCAAAGTCGTATTCGAGGGTTTCGCGCGCCGGAAATCAGCCCTTTTTGCGGGATGCGATTTCCGAAACCTTTTGCAATGCGGCCTCGCTGGCTTCGAGTATGGCGGTGCGGGCAATCTCGGCAAAGTCGATGGCCTTGCGCCGCGCTTCGTCGCTGCCATCGGCAAGCTTTTCGCTGACCGTGCTGCCCACTTCTTCGGCCTTGTGCAAACCTTCGCGCCCGGCTTCACGCGCCCGCGTGGCATAATCCAGCGCGAGTTTGCCGGCCACCGAGGCCAGACCAGCGGCGCTCTTGCGCAGATTGCCGGTTGAAACGTCGGCTTTGCCCGAAGATGTGCGGCTGATGGAGGGAAGGGCCTTGGCAATCAAGGCACCGAGCAGAATGCCTGCTGCGACAGAGGCCACCGGATGCTCTTCGATCAGGCCTTTTACCGTCTGCACCGGCTTTGCCGCAGACGTCCGTTCAACCAGCCGGTTCTTGGCCGCATCGACCTTTTCCCGAAGGGTTGCCGGTTCGGTGGGGTTCAGTTCGTCTTCCATGTCAATCTCCGCGTCGAACCATGTTCAGGGCGCTATTGCCAAGGCGCTGCAATGGCTTGCGAAAAAGCCATGCGAACAACGCTGCCAATACCGCGCCGATCACGGCCTTGTTTTCGCCCGCGATATCGCGGGCGCTATCGATCATCTCAACGGCTTCATCGAGCGCGCGTTCCTTCATCCGGGCTGGAGAAATCTCCGTTTTGACGATTTCGAGATCGCCCTTGAACACGGCCAGAGCCTCATCCCGCAGCGCGCGGGCACTGGAAAGGCCATCAGTCTCGCTCATGACCTGCTCCCGGTGCTGCTTTTGCCGAGCTCGGATTTGGCGCGCCCGATGCGGCTGGCCGCCAACCACAGGCACACGATCGAGAGCAGCGCCAGTGCGCCGCCCACAATCGCCAAGGCGCCCCATACCCCCACCAATGTCGCCACGGCCAGAAGCAGGCCGACAACCAGCGCCAGCAGCGTGAAGAAGGCAAAAGCCAGACCCAGTAGGAGTAGCAGGCCAATTACCTTCGCTTCGCCCAGGCCATAAGCGGCCTGGGCTTTGCGATAGGCGACTTCCGCTTCCAGCAGGGTCTGACCGTCTTCGATCAGGGCTTTGATGGCATTGCCGATGCCTTCATCCGCAGGCGAATGGTCTGCCGTCTTGGTGTTTTCAGTGTCGGTCATCAGGCTGCTGCCGCTCCTGCAAGAGGAGAGGCCTCAATCGTCCGAACGGCCCGAAAGCAGCTTGGCGATGGCAAAGCCGGCAACGGCTGCAACACCGATGGCCACGCCCGGGCTTTTGCGCACGAATTCCTTCACATCATCGCCCAGTTCGGCCAGATCCTTGGCTTCCAGCTTGGCGGCGGTTTCCTGAATCGTCCGGGCGGCGGTACGCGCATAATCGCCATACTGCGCGCCCAGCTTTTCATCGATGGTGGGTGCGGTGTCAGAGATCGTCTTGCCCAGCGTTGCCAGCGCATCGCTTGCGCGGGCCTTGCCTTCCACGGCAAGCTCTGCGCCCTTTTCCTTGGCTTGCCCTGCATAGACTTTGGCTTCGCCCACCCAATCAGACGTGGTGCCGGCGACTTTGGCCTTATAGGCCGCGCCCTTTTCCAAGGCCTCGCCTTTCAGGGCCTCGGCTCCGGCCTTGGCTTCTTCGATGGCCTTGTTGAAGCGGCCCTTGGCAGATTCGCTGGCTTCATCAACCGCCGGGCCAATCGAGGCTACGGCTTCTTCGATCTTTTTCTTGGCGGCGCGCTTCTTGGGCGCATCGATTGGAGCGTCGGCGGGGGTCATCGGAGTGTCGGCCATGTCTCGTTTCCCTTCGGCAGTTCGCGCGTGTGTTCTGTTGTTATCCAGATATGGGCTTTACAGCGCATCTTGCTAGACCTGTGTGACGGTTTGCAAGAGGCAAGCGCCGATAGATCGGCCCGGATAGGTATGTTGCACTGCAAACGCGGCTTGCCTGCCATGGTTCCACCCGATAGGAGCCCCGCCAAAGCGTAGCCCGAATTTTGGGCCCATATCCCGGCGCACCATTTGCCGCCGCTTTGCAGGGAGCAGACCATGACTGCAATCATCGATATCCATGCGCGTGAAATCCTCGACAGCCGTGGCAATCCCACGGTCGAAGTCGATGTTCTGCTGGAGGACGGCAGCTTTGGCCGTGCGGCTGTGCCATCGGGCGCATCGACCGGCGCGCACGAGGCGGTGGAACTGCGCGATGGCGACAAGGCGCGCTATCTGGGCAAGGGCGTGACCAAGGCGGTTACGGCGGTAAATTCCGACATCGCCGAATGCATCCTCGGCCTCGATGCCGAAGACCAGCGCGACATCGATCTTGCCATGATCGAACTGGATGGCACCGAAAACAAGAGCCGCCTTGGCGCAAACGCCATTCTCGGCGTCAGCCTCGCCGTGGCCAAGGCCGCAGCCGATGCGCGTGGTCTTCCGCTCTACAGCTACATTGGCGGCGTTTCAGCCCATGTCCTGCCGGTGCCGATGATGAACATTATCAATGGCGGCGAACATGCTGACAATCCGATCGATTTCCAGGAATTCATGGTCATGCCGGTCGGCGCGCCATCACTGGCCGAAGCCGTTCGTTGGGGCGCAGAGATTTTCCACACCCTGAAAAAGGGCCTCCACGAAAAAGGCCTCGCCACGGCTGTGGGCGATGAAGGCGGCTTTGCGCCCAACCTTGCCAGCACGCGCGATGCGCTCGATTTCATCATGGCCTCGGTCGAAAAAGCAGGCTTCAAGCCGGGCACCGACATTCAGCTCGCGCTCGATTGCGCGGCCACCGAGTTCTTCAAGGGCGGCAAGTACGAAATCAGCGGCGAAGGCCTCTCGCTCTCGCCTGAAGCCATGGCCGATTATCTGGCGGCACTGTGCGATGCCTATCCGATCATCTCGATCGAAGACGGCATGAGCGAGGATGATTTCGAAGGCTGGGCCGCGCTGACGTCCAAGGTTGGCAAGCGCGTGCAGCTGGTGGGCGACGATCTGTTCGTCACCAATCCGCGCCGTCTGGAAATGGGCATTGGCAAGGGCCTCGCGAACTCGCTGCTGGTCAAGGTCAACCAGATCGGCACGCTCACCGAAACGCTGGAAGCTGTCAGCATTGCGCAGCGTAACGGCTATACCGCGGTCATGTCGCACCGTTCGGGCGAGACCGAAGATGCCACCATCGCTGATCTTGCGGTCGCCACCAACTGCGGCCAGATCAAGACCGGCTCGCTCGCCCGCTCTGACCGGCTTGCCAAGTACAACCAGCTGATCCGCATCGAGGAAGAGCTGGGCATGTCAGCACGCTATGCCGGTGCCTCGGCTTTCGGACGGCTCGGCAACTAAGCGACGGCTGCACCGTTAAAAAAGGGGCCGCGCCTTCTAGGTGCGGCCCCTTTTTTGTAGCTGCATAAGTTCAGCCTACTGCGCCATGCGCAGGGCAGGGGTGTCAATCCCCTCGTCGTTACGCATATCGCCTGCCACATCCGAGAAATAGGCCACCATCTTTTCGTACCCTTCGGCAGAGAGGCGGACGAAAACCCGGCGCGCGTCGTTCGAATCATTCTCGCGCATGATCAGCCCTTTTTCCTCCAGCACGGTCAGCCAGCGCAAAGCGGTGGTCGCCGGTACAGCGGCACCGATGCAGGCGCTGGTTACCGGCAGGCGTTTGCGCTCCTTGGCGGCGATGAACAGGTCGAGCAGGATGTCCCACGCGGGCTCCCCGAACAGTGCCGGGTCGGCGAAGATATCGGCACGTCGCCTGCGGTCGCGGTAGGTGTTGCGGGCGATCTCGGCCCAGATCGGGCTGTCCTTGGCACTGTGGCTGGCGGCAAAATCATCGATCCGCACGCCGCCCTCTGTGGCTTCGAGTTCATGCGCGATGGCCAGCAATTCATTGGCCGCAGCAATAAGTCGCCGCGCTTTCGTGCGAAGTTGATCCTTGCCCATCCCTTAGCAACCCCCTGTTGCGGTATCGTGGGCTGGCGTGTTTTCAGCCCGGAACAACGGCATCAATCAACCGCACCGCCTGAACCATTCGGGAGAAACCTAAGTAGAGAGACCTATCTTGCCCTCAATTAATCAAATTAAATTCAGTAAAATCAGTGCATTATATTAATTTTTGACCAACTTTTGCGGATTGCTATAACCATAACGGTGGTTATTACCCCGCCTTTCCATCAAGTTGGCTCCGTTCCGGATTTAACAGATAGCGCCAGACGCCCCAAATGTTGATCAGCACCAGTGCGGCGTTCTGCAAGACGATGGCGCCCGTATCATTGGCGATACCCGAAATGATCCACGAAACCGAGACGAGCACGAACAGGACAAATCCCCAACCGGTTATGCGGCGTCCCAGATCCATGGCCACAAGCGTCGCCGCAGCGATCGTGCCAAGGGCTGCAAACCATTCGAGTATACCATCCATGTGTTGCATCGCTCCTGACGGGACTTGTGCCCATGCTTGCCAAACCGTGTCACAAAAACCCGATTTGCACCGACCCGTTCCGAGCGAAATAGTTTAACCGGTCAATTGAACTGCACTTCCCATTCAGGCAGGTCTCTGTCAGCCTGTTTCGAGGAGAGCATGGGATGGCAGATTTTCCGACCCGACCGGACATGGTTTCGCCTTCGTGGATAGAGGCGCAACTGGCGCAGGCAGGCGTGTTGGGTGGCGCGCGCATTGCATCACTTGAATGGCAATCCATCGGTACGGGGCAGGTTGGCGATACCGCGCGGTTTACGTTGCGCTATGTCGATGACGCGCCCCATGCGCCGCGCACGGTTGCGGCCAAGTTTCCCTCTGGCGATGCCACAAGTCGGCAGACAGCCGCTGCGCTCTCGCTCTATCGCAAGGAAGTGCTGTTTTATCAGCAGGCTGCACAGCTGACGACGATGCGCGTGCCACAAGTCTACGCGGCCATGATTGATGCCACAGGCGCTGATTTTGTGCTCCTGTTCGAAGATCTCGGCCCCTGCATTGCAGGCAACCAGTTGAGTGGTTGCACGTTGGCGCAAGCCGAAGCCGCGATCCGGCAGGCAGCTGCGCTCCATGCGCCGACGCTGGATCATCCCGTGCTGGATGCGGCGTGGCTGCAGCCCGATCCGCAAGCCAGCGCGATGTTGCGTTCGCTCTATCCCGGCGCCCAAGCGACGTTCAAGGAGCGTTACGCTGGCGAACTCGCGCCCGAACTGATGGCCGTGTGCGATGCATTGAACGCGAATTTCGGCCTGTGGCTTGATCGCAAGCATAGCCGCCGCAGTCTGCTGCACGGCGATTTCAGGCTCGACAACCTGCTTTTCGATATTCGCGCAGGCGCAGAGCCGATTGCCGTGGTCGACTGGCAGACCTGCTCTGTCGGCTGCGGCCTGACCGACATCGGATACCTTCTGGGCTGCGGAATAGGATCGGACTTGCGCCGACCCAATGAAGCGGCGCTGCTTGACCTCTATTGCGCCGAAATGACCGATCGGGGCGTGCCGCTGACGCGCGCCTGCATCTGGGACGATTACTGCATCGGCGCGCTGCACGGCGTATCAACCGCGGTATTCAGTGCAGCTTTTGTCGTTCGTACCGAGCGAGGCGATGCCAACTTCCTGTCGATGGCACGCGGGGCTTGCGAACTCGCGCTCGAGCATGACAGCATCGGCGCATTGAAGCGCCGGATGGAGAACGTCTGATGTTGACCAAGGGCGATGATTTTCCGCTGCACCAGACCCCCGAACCGGTGGCCTATGCCGGGACAGACCGCAATTTCTATGATCGCTATTTCTTCAACGGTTATGCTCCCGATGGCTCGGGGTTCTTTGCAGTTGCGTTGGGAATCTATCCGCATCTCAATGTGGCAGATGCACATTTTTCCTGCATCCGCAATGGCATACAATACAATCTCCATGCATCACGTGAACTTTGCATGGAGCGTATGGATCTCGTCGTTGGCCCGATCTCGATCGAAGTGATCGAACCGCTGAAATGCTTGCGCGTGCGCGTGAACGGGGAAGGGCTGGCCGCTGAGCTGACCTTTACCGGCCGCGCGTTTCCTATTGAAGAGCCGCGCTTTACCCATCGCATCGGCCCGCGCACCTTCATGGACTACACGCGCATGACGCAAAACGGTCACTACAGTGGCTGGATCGAGGTCGATGGCGCGCGCACCGATCTGGCCGAGGGCACAGTGGGAACGCGCGACCGCAGCTGGGGCGTGCGGCCGGTGGGAGCGTCCGATGCCCAGCCCCATGGCCACGGCGTGGTTCCGGCATTCTTCTGGCAATGGACCCCGGTCAACCTTCCTGACCGCAGCCTGTTCTTCCATATCAACGCAGACCGCCACGGCGCGCCGTGGAACACCCGCGCGGTTATTGTGCCCGACGGCGCGGGACAATCGCAGGATGGAATTGAAGGCTTCCTTGAAACCCCATCTGCCACCCTGCAATCACCAATGCAGCCCGGCACGCGCTGGCCGGCGGGAGGAACGCTGACGGTCCAGCGACCAGAAGGCCCGCTGACGCTGACCTTCGAGCCGCTCCAGCGTTTTCAGATGCGCGGTTTGGGTTACACCAGCCCCAAGTGGGGCCATGGTGTTTATCATGGGTCCTTGGCGATAGAGCGCGAGGATCTGGTGCTGGCAGATCTCGATCCCATGGCGCCCACGCTCGACAATCTGCATGTGCAGATCATCTCGCGCGTGAGCACCAGTGATGGCGAAATCGGGATCGGTGGTTTCGAACAGCTTGTGATCGGCCCCTACGCGCCATGGGGGCTGACCGAATACCGCGATGCGGGGTAAGCGGTCAGCCTCAGGCGGCTGATCAGCTCCAGCGTTCGCGCAAGGCCAGCAGCGCCATGGCGGCCTTGGCTGCTTCGCCGCCCTTGTCCTTCTGCGCCGGATCGGCCCGCACCAGCGCCTGTGCCTCGTTCTCCACGGTCAGGATGCCGTTGCCGATAGCCACGCCGTCCATGGTCAGCGCCATGATGCCGCGCGCGCTTTCACCGGCCACGATTTCAAAGTGATAGGTCTCACCCCGGATGACCACGCCAATGGCGACAAAGCCATCATAATCGCCGGACTCATCGGCCAGCGCGATGGCACCGGGGATTTCGAGCGCGCCGGGCACGGTGATCACTTCGGCCTTGTGTCCAGCCGCCTTGATCGCTGCCTTTGCACCCTCGATCAGCATGTCGTTGAGATGGTCGTAGAAACGGGCTTCGACGATCAGGAACTTGGCCATGGGAATCGGTCCTTGCAAAAGTGTGGGTCAGGCGTTGCGGCCGCCCTACCGTGAGGGGGTGCGCTTGACCACGATATTGAGTCGCACGCGGCATTGATGCGGGGCGCAGATTACAGCCGATTCCCCCATTTCACATTAAAATGTTTTTGAGGATGTGTAAAATCACACAGGAACATCATGATTTCCGGTTTGTTTCCCTCCGAATTGGTCGCAACTGTAACGGCATTCCCCTACGGAAACCCGTATTTTTAATTATACGGTTGACAAAGATTCCCCCCCGATATGTCCTGTGCGCAGGCAGTCCGCTGACAACGACGGGCGCCGCTGGAGAGAGAGGTCTGAGTTATGAGGGGCAAGCTTTCCCTGCTTGTTGGCGTTTGCGCCGCAGCCGTTTCCGTACCCGCGTTTTCCCAAGAAGCGCCACAAACTGCCGATGACAATTTCGGTCTTCAAGAAATCATCGTTACAGCACAGCGCCAGGCGCAATCGCTGCAGGCTGTTCCGATTGCGGTTTCGGCATTTTCTGCCGAGAACCTCGAAAAGCAGCAGATCCAGAACCCCTCAGACCTGCAGCTATCCCTTCCCAACGTGACGTTCACCAAAACCAACTTCACGTCTTCCAGCTTCACGATCCGCGGTATCGGCGATCTTTGCGTCGGTGTGTCGTGCGATGCGGCCACCGGCATCCACCTGAACGACATGCCGATGGTGCAGAGCCGTCTGTTCGAAACCGAATTTTTCGATCTTGAACGGATTGAAGTGCTGCGCGGTCCGCAAGGCACGCTGTTCGGTCGCAATGCCACGTCCGGCGTCGTCAACGTGATCACCGCCAAGCCTGACCTGTCGGGCTTCGGTGCTTCGGGCGATATTGATTACGGCAAGTACAACTCCGTCCGCGCTCGCGGCATGGTCAACGTGCCGCTTGGCGAAACGCTCGGCATTCGCCTTGCGGGCATGTACAACAAGCGCGATGGCTTCACCCGCAACCTTGCGACCAACAGCCGTATCGACGGGCGCGACATGTACGCCTTCCGCGGCTCGCTGCGGTGGGAGCCAAGCTCAGACACGACCGTCGATCTTTCTGCGTACTATTTCCGCGAGAACGACAATCGCAGCCGCATCCAGAAGCAGCTTTGCCATCGCGATCCTACCGGCATCCTTGGCTGCTTGCCCGACAAGCTGGCGAACGAGACCACGAACGCGGATTCAACCCTCGCTTCGCTGCTCTCCTCGCGCGAATTCTTCGGGATCGCGGTTTCCCCATCATTTGCAGCGCTGGGCCTTGGCAGCATCTACGGAACAGACGGCGATGGAAACTCCGGCGTGGTCAATCCTGCCGATGTCCGCACCGTCGACATCGACTACCTGCCAACCTACTTCGCGCAGGAAGAGGTCTATCAGGGCAAGCTGCAGCAGGCGCTCGGCAACAGCCTGACGCTGAATGTGACAGCCGGATTCACGCGCAATACTGTTCGCAGCCGCTCAGACTACAACCTTGCGCGTCAACGCAGCCTTGTTGGCAATCCGGGGCTCTTCGCGCTTGCTGCTTTTGCCCAGAACCCGGCTCTTGGCTTTGCTTTTGCGCCAATTGCTCAGCGGTTGATCCCCAATGGTCCCACTGGTCAGGTCTGCCAGTCGGATATCGATCCCAACAACGTTGGCGTTTATGGTGCTGAAAACAAGCGGATTTGCGCCAACACCTCGCTCGATTTCGATGAATCGAGCCAGGAGTACAAGCAATATGCTGCCGAAGCGCACATCGATTCCGACTTTGATGGCATGTTCAATTTCCTGATTGGCGCCAATTACCTGCGCGGCGTCACCACGAACAACAGCTACTATGTCAACTCGTTCGGTCTGGACTATGCGGCAGGCATCCTCGGGGCCGCTGCTGCTGCTTCGGGCGCATTCGGGCCGCAAGCGGTCTTCCGCCCATCGCCGTTCTTCCGCAGCAACACCGATCGGGGCACTCTCGACAGCTACGGCATTTTTGGTGAAACCTACTTCAAGTTCAACGACAAGGTGAAGCTCACGCTGGGCCTGCGCTATAACCACGACAAGAAGTTCACACGTGCCCGGACCACGCTGTTGAGCGACGGTTTGTCGAGCGAGTTTGCAGGCGGCAATGCGATCTATGCCCTCGTCGGTGCAGCGTCACTCGAAAATGCGCTGAACTTCGCCACGGCCGATTTCGACAAGGGTACTCCGGGTGTTCAGCCGTTCCAGGAGCGCTCGGTCAGCTTCGGTCGCTTTACCGGCCGCGCCGTGCTCGATGTCCAGCTTACGCCCGACAACCTGATCTACCTGTCCTATTCGCGCGGGTACAAGTCTGGCGGTATCAACCCGCCGCTGTCGGTGGGATCGGTGAACGACGCATTCAGGCCTGAAAGCGTCGATTCCTTCGAAATCGGCTCAAAGAACCGCTTCGGTTCCCTGCAGTTGAACCTTTCGGGCTTCTACTATCGCTACAAGGACCTGCAACTCAGCCGCATCACGGCACGCACTTCGGTTAACGACAACATCAATGCCGACATCTACGGGGTTGAGGCCGAAGCGATTGTGGCGCCGACCCGCAATCTGTTGATCAACATGTCTGCCAGCTACCTGAAGACCAAGGTGGTGGGTGACCAGTTGTTCGTGGATACGCGTGATCCTTCGGCGGGCCGTTCGGATACCGTTCTGATCAAGGACATCACGCTGGGCTCGATCTGCGCGGTCACAGGTCCAAACGCGACGGCGGCCAACGCCTTTGTCAACACCATCAACGGCGGCATCGGCCTGCAGCCTGCTACTCCGATCCCGGGAACGAACACCACAGGTGCCTTCTCGATCTGCGGCGCTTTGGCGGGCCAGGCGGCAGCCATTGGCAACCAGTTCGGAGGCATCCGCGTCAGTTCTGGTATCGAGAAGAATGTCAGAGGCAACGAGTTGCCACAGGCACCAGAATTCAAATGGTCTGCCGGCATCCAGTACACGCTCGAACTGGGCGACATGTCACTCGTCCCGCGTTTTGACATCAACTACACCGGGGAAAGCTACGGCACGATCTTCAACGGCAACATCAACCGGATCAAGGGTTACGAGGTGATGAACGCGCAGATTCAGCTGAACGGGCGCGATGATCGCTGGTTCCTGAGGGGTTACATCCAGAACCTTGGGAACAACAACGCGACGACCGGTCTTTATGTGACCGACCAGTCTTCCGGGTTGTTCACCAACATCTTCACCCTCGAACCGCGCCGCTATGGTGTGGCCGCCGGGTTCAAGTTCTAGTCCAGCTTCGACGTCAACCAGACGCGAACAACTGAGCGCCGGAGCCTTCATGCGTCCATGCCGTGAGGCCACCGCATGGTTTGCGGGAAAACGGGGGTGATGGTGGTGGACGCACTTGGGCTCGAACCAAGGACCCGCTGATTAAGAGCTGAAATCAGAGGGTCCTAGCGTGTCCGCACGGGTCCAAAAATGGCGGAAATCTGGGATTCATAGTCCGAATTGTTCTTGAAATGTTCGCGAGTATCCAGTACAAAAAGCTACCTAAGGTAGCAGGCACATATGGCGAACAAAGTGGGATTGACGGATGCGCGGATCGCAGGGCTGAAGGCCCCAGCGACAGGACAGATTGAGCTCGTGGACGGCATCGTCAACGGCCTTCGCCTGCGCATCGGCGCGAGTGGTATCAAGACATACATTTTGCGCAAGCGGGTGCAGGGGAAATGGTTGAATATCACGATTGGACGCCATGGCCCGAGTTTCACTTTGGCCAATGCTCGAAGGAAGGCGCGCGATCTCCTTGTCGACGTGGAGCAAGGCAAGAGTATCGCAAGGAAAGAAGGGGCGAAGCGGAAGGGGACCAAGGGGGTTGGAACTGTTGCTGAGCTCTATGAAATCTACCTCATCCAGCAGATCGAAGGGAAGAAGCGCAGCGCCCGAGAGTTTGACCGAGTCTTCCGGAAGTACATTGAGCCTGAGTTGGGCGACCGCCTCGCCGATGCTATCACTCGAAGCGACGTGAGCCGCTTCGTCGAGAAGGTGGCCTTCGAGGGCGGCAAAGAGACCCTGACCATGGCGCGCATCGTATTTCGCCATCTCTCTACGTTCTACACATGGGCGCTCACCAGGCTCGAGCATTTGCCTGCAAACCCGTGTAGGGATGCTTGGCGCCCGAAGCGGAGCGAGCCTCGCGACCGCGTACTTAGCGATCGTGAACTCGCGGCATTGTGGCAGGCTGCTGCCGAAGACGGCTTTCCGTTTGGTCATCTTGTGCAAATGCTTGTTCTTACAGCCCAACGCAGGGGAGAGGTGCTCGACGCCACTTGCGATGAGTTCGACTTCAAAGCGAAGGTTTGGACGGTGCCGGGGGACAGAGCGAAAAACGGAAAGGCGAATGTGGTGCCGCTGTCAGCGCAGACCCTTGCGGTCGTCACCGAGATTTTTGCGGCCTCGGGGATCACTCCGGACGACGCTCACAAACAATCCCAAATTCTATTGGCATCCAAGGTAACCAACACGAACAGTGTCAGTGGCCTGTCCAAGGCTTGGAAGCGGATACGGGCAAGCGTGGACGAGAAGCTCGGCTATGAAGCTGGGCATTTCACCATGCATGATATTCGCCGGACGGTGGCAACCGGCCTGCAAAGGCTCGGAATACCATTGGTCGTCTCGGAAGCTGTCCTCAATCATCAGTCGGGGTCAGCAATGGCTGGTGTCGCCGGGGTTTATCATCGGCATCAGTACACCAATGAGAAGCGCGAGGCGCTCGCGCTATGGGGCAGGGAGGTTCTTCACCTCGTCGCGAGATATCCGCCGCAGAAAAATCAGGAAGAATGACTGTCCGCGCCAATCCAGTCAGCACGTAACCGATCCATCCCTGCAACGACACCTTCAATGATCACCCTTGAGCCAATGAGATCGTCGGCAACTTCCTGGCTCTCGACGATCCAGACTTCGTCGGCTTTTGTGGTCAAGATCATCCCGCGCCTGCCGCGGCTTAACATTCCAGACACGCGTATTCGACTGGAACTCACAACCAACCCCCTTTTCAGAAACGCCAATGGCGCAGCACACTGCGCACATAGGCCGGCGTCTCGCCATTGTGCGGGATACCACCAGCTCGTTCCACCGCGCCAGGACCAGCATTGTAGGCAGCGATAGCCAGATGCACTACCCCGAACTTGTCGAGCATTTGGCGCAGATACCGCGCTGCGCCGAAGATGTTGGGCATTGGATCGAAGCGGTTTGAAATGCCAAGATCGCGAGCGGTTCCGGGCATTAGCTGTCCCAACCCAGCAGCACCAGCCTTGCTAATCGCCAATGGATTATACCGGGACTCTGTCCATACCAACGCGTCGAGAAGGCCCGCCGGTAACGCATATTGCGTCTCCGCAGCGTAGACATGGGGGAGGTAGCTTGCCCTGCGAAAACCTGACGGCCTCCTGCTTTCAGATTTCGCATAGCGATAGGGAAGGTGGATCCGGCCAGCTTCGACGATAGCGGCGGCGGGCAAGGTAGTATCTTTGGGACGTTTCCAGATACCATGCTCGACCAATTGGAAACCGTTTGACGCCTCGGCCACACGGAAGCCCTGAGGTCCAATACCAGGTGCAGTGGCAACTCCTGTGATCGCTTCCTCCCGCGCTTGAGCGGGGGCGATAACCGCTAGTCCAGTGACCGCCGCAGCAATCGTTGCCCATCTCAATCTCATGGCTCGATTCCTTCTATAGCCGAATCGGTGTGGAACATATAAAGAACAAGGTGTGTAGGAAAACGCATTGATGGCAGCGCAGAGCGGAGGCTGCGCGGGTGGGGGCATGCCAGAATGGAGATGTCCCATGTCCCAAGTTCACAGTCGCAAAACGCTCGAAGCCCGCGCTCGCATGATCGTCGAGGCACTGAGCGGGAAATGGTCCCGCTCGCGCGGTATGTGTTGCTGCCCTGCCCACGCTGATCGTACCCCCTCGCTCAGCATCACACTCGGTAAGCGCGCGATCTTGGTTCATTGCTTTGCCGGCTGCACCAATGAGGCCGTCTTACGAGGCATGGCCAAGCTTGGGGTGCGGATCTCGGACCTGTTCGACGGGGTAGGGGGCCCGATCGCAACCAAGCCGCGTCACGAAATCGCCGACCGCAACGCACTCAGGCTATGGCTCGAGGCCTCACCCCTCGCAGGCAGCTCGGCCGCTCGATACCTCTTGGCAAGAGGTGTCACGGTCGCATCGACCGAGCTGCGCTTTCATCCGCGTATGCCGCTTGGCCCCAAGGGCTCCGTGCAGTTCCTTCCGGCGATGGTGGCGGCGGTGCGCAATGATGTCGGAATCCTGGCGCTGCACCGCACCTTCCTCAATCCCGATGGCAACGGTCTCGCGACGTTCGAACAGCCCAAGCGCGCGCTGGGCAGTCTCGGTTCTGGCGCGGTGCGCCTGGCGTTCCCGCGAACGGGGCGCCTCGGCCTCGCTGAAGGCACCGAAAGCGCGCTTTCAGCAATGCAACTCTTCGGAACTCCCTGCTGGGCGACTCTTGGCAACGAGCGTTTCGGACTGGTCACGATACCGGAATCGGTGCGCGAACTCATTCTGTTCGTCGACAACGATGCTGGCGGTCTGCTCGCAGAAGAACGCGCTCGCGAAGCCTATGCCCGTAAGGATCGGCGGATCGTGACCCAGCGCCCTGAGCGTGCCGACGAGGACTGGAACGACGTGCTTATGCAGCGATTGCGCGCGGCGATTTGAGCGTCGCGGAGAGGAGAGGTGGCTTGGTGCCTTTTGAGCCCTGCATGGCGCGGGTCTCGTCAGGAGGTTTCGCATGTCCACTTTCCCCGTTCTCGCCTTGCCGTTTGGTGAGCAACCCCTTGTCATGTCAGTCGCGCATGCCGTTGCAGCCCGGTTTAGCCGATCCGAGGCCATTACGCGTCCGGTCCTCAATGCTGAGCTATCCGCGCAGTTCGGTGGCAGCGATGCTACTGGCCGTTGGTCTGTGCGCGATGCCCACGCCGCGCTCGAAATTGCGCAAGTCATCTGGTTGCAGGATCAGCCGGCAATCGGGTTGGACGCCAGCCCGCTTACTGCCGCAGAATTCTTCGGCCACCTAGAATCATTGGTGCCGCGTCAGACCACGCGCAGCGAAGAGCAGATCGAGCTCCAGCAGTTCGCGACCCCGCCGCGACTTGCCTGGCTAGCGGCACGGGCCTGTTGCATCGCACGCGGCGATCTCGTGCTTGAGCCTTCCGCCGGAACCGGCATGCTGGCGGTATGGGCGGACAAGGCGGGCGCAAGGCTTGCTATCAACGAGATCTCCGCGCTGCGCCGTGATTGCCTCGGTCACTTATTCCCAGTGGCCAGCATTACGGGCCACGATGCAGAGCTGATCGACGACCTTTTGCGCGCAGCGCCTCGGCCCGCCGTTGTCCTGATGAACCCGCCTTATTCGTGGGGCGCCGAGCGCGGTCACGATGGCCGTACAGCCGCGCGGCATTTGCGTTCGGCATGGAACCGCCTCGCTCCCGGCGGGCGGCTCACCGCAATCATGCCGGAGTGGTTCGACATGAGCCGGTCTTTGCGCCGCATGACCAGCCCAGCGGCGCTGCGCCTCGACGTCGCTATCGAGCGCTGGTTCTTGGCCCAGGGCACCTCGATCACCACGCGGTTGCTGGTGCTCGACAAAGTCGACGCGACCAGCGAACCGGTCATCGCCCGGACCGCGGACTTTGCAGATGTCTGTGCGCTGGTCGACACGGTGCCTGCTCGGACCACTGCTCCAACTGCAGTGCTAACGCCGCTCCGTTCCCTCAAGGCTCTTCCGCTGCTTCGACCTGCGCTTCGTCCGTCACCAGTGGTGGCAAGGCCAACTGCCGCACGTGAATCGGCCGCATCGGTTGTCTACGAAGCGCTCGACGTGCCAGCCCTGTCGCCGGAGCAAGTCGGTCACTATTTGCCCTACCGGCCGAGCCGCATTGAGATCGCAGGCGCTGCTGATCACCCCACACCGCTGGTGGAATCGGTTGCGATGGGCTCGATCACCGCGCCAGTGCCCAACATAGTGCCAAAGCTGCCCGGCGGGGTCGTAGCGCGCGGGCTCCTCTCCGCCGCGCAGATCGAGACCCTCGTCTACGCTGTCAGTGCCCATGCGCGCGACTTGCCCGGCCTGTTTGCGCCCGAGGACAAGGGCTGCACGCTCAAGGCCAGCGTCGAAGGCAAGGCCTACCGCATGGGTTATTTCCTGGGCGATGGCACTGGCGCCGGCAAAGGACGCCAAGTCGCGAGCGTCATTCTTGATCGCTGGGTGCAGGGCGGGCGCCGCCACATCTGGATATCCAAGAACGAGGCCCTGCTCGAAGACGCACGCCGCGACTGGTCCGCGCTTGGCGGCTTGCCGATTGATATCCAGCCGCTCGCGACATGGAAGCTCGGAAGCCAGGTGACCATGCAGGAGGGCATCCTGTTCGTGACCTACCCGACGCTGCGCTCGGGACGCGCTGATGCCACCCGGCTGGATCAGATCCTCGCCTGGGCCGGCGAGGACTTTGACGGGGTGATCGTCTTCGATGAAGCACACGCCATGGCCAATGCCGCGGGCGGCGAAGGTTCGCGCGGCAAGACGAAGGGCTCGGAACAAGGCGTCGCCGGCGTGCGCCTCCAGAACCTGCTTCCGCGGGCCCGCGTGCTTTACGCCTCGGCGACCGGTGCATCGGACGTCAACAATCTCGCCTACGCCACACGGCTCGGCCTCTGGGGACCGGAAACGGCCTTTGCCAACCGCGAGGAGTTCGTGACCGATATCCGCGCAGGCGGCATTGCTGCAATGGAACTCGTTGCCCGCGATCTGAAGGCACTCGGGCTCTACACTGCGCGGGCACTTTCGTTCGCCGGCGTCGAATACGAGATCCTCGAGCATCACCTCAGCGCAGATCAGATCGCGGTCTATGATGCCTATGCCGATGCATGGGCGATCATCCACGCCAATCTGCGCGAGGCGCTCGAGGCCACGCGCATCGTCGATTGTGAAACAGGCGGCACGCTCAACAGCGGAGCAAAATCGGCTGCGCTCTCGATCTTCGAAGGCACCAAGCAACGATTCTTCGCTCAACTGCTGCTGTCGATGAAGCTGCCGAGCTTGCTCCCGGCAATCGATGCGGCGCTGCAGGAAGGCCACGCAGTCGTCGTGCAACTGGTCTCCACGGCCGAGGCTATGCTCGATCGCCGCCTCGCCGATCTGTCCGATGAGGAACGCGAAGCACTGGAGATCGACCTGTCGCCCCGTGAATACGTGGTCGACTACCTCATGAAGAGCTTCCCCGTGCGGCTGATGGCCGTCTTCACCGACGAGAACGGCAATCCTCGCTCCGAGCCGATGAGTGATGAATACGGCGCACCCGTGCTGTGCCAGTCAGCGCTCGCCGCGCGCGAGCGCATGGTCGAGCAGCTCTGCGCGCTGCCGCCGATCGCCACCGCGCTCGATGCGATCATCGAACGCTTTGGCACCGACAAGGTCGCTGAAGTCACCGGCCGCACTAAGCGGCTCGTCGTCGGATCTGACGGGCGCCAGAAGCTGCAGTCGCGCACTCAACGCGCCAACCTTGCCGAGACTCAGGCGTTCATGGACGGAGACAAGCGTATCCTCGTGTTTTCGGATGCCGGCGGCACCGGGCGCAGCTACCATGCTGATCTTGCAACCAGAAACCAGGCCCGGCGTGTACACTTCCTGCTCGAGCCAGGCTGGCGAGCCGATGCTGCGATCCAGGGCCTTGGCCGCACCAACCGCACAAATCAGGCATCTGCACCGTTGTTCCGGCCGGTCACAACCGACGTGCGCGGCGAGCGCCGCTTCATCTCGACAATTGCCCGGCGGCTCGATAGCCTGGGGGCCTTGACCCGAGGACAGCGCCAGACCGGCGGGCAGAACCTGTTTGATCCTGCCGACAATCTGGAGAGCATCTATGCCAAGGAAGCGCTGAACCGCTGGTTCGGGCTGCTGTTTATGGGCAAGCTCGAAGCGGTCGGACTGGCCCGATTTCAGGACCTGACCGGGCTCAGGATCGAGAGCGCCGATGGCGGAATGGTCGACGACCTCCCCACGATCCAGCGCTGGCTCAACCGCATCCTCGCCTTGCCGATCGGCCTTCAGAACGCGATCTTCGATGAGTTCCTGGGTCTGGTCGAAGCGCGCATCGATGCGGCACGCGCATCAGGGACGCTCGATCTCGGACTCGAGACCATTGCTGTCGAGAGCTTCGAGATCCTGTCCGACACATGGCTGCGAACCGACAGCGTGTCTGGTGCCACAACCCACCTGCTGGAACTGGAGATTGCGCGTGCGCTCAAGCCTCTGACGCTCGATCGGGTTGGTCAACTCGAAGGTACGTCCGGCAGCCGTCGGCGGCTGATGTGTAATTCCCGCTCGGGCAGGGCGGCGTTGCTGGTGCCAGCGCGCAGCCTGCTTGCCGATGACGGGAGCCGCATCACGCGCCACGAACTGGTGCGCCCGTTGAAGCGTGGATACCTGTCCGACGATCAGCTGGCAGAGAGCAGCTGGGAGCCGGTCGATGAGCCCGCTTTCCGCGATGCATGGCAAAGCGAAGTCGACGAAGCTCTGTCCTCGCTCAAGCGTGAACGCTTGCATCTCGCCACGGGCTTGTTGCTACCCGTCTGGGATAAGCTGCCAACCGACTATGTTCGTGTGAGCCGGATCTCCGCTAGGGACGGTCGCTCGCTCCTCGGGCGTGAGGTTCCGCTGCATGCTATCGGCCAGATCAGCAACGCTTTGGGTCTTGAGGCCGCGCCCGAGATTGCACCTGAGAGCCTCATTGCGGCGGTTCTGGCAAGCGGCCGTGCCATGCCGATAAGGGCTAGGGAGGCGCTAATGCTCAAGCGAAGCCTCGTCAACGGCGCGCAGCGGCTTGAACTGACCGGTTGGTCGGCAAGCCGCCTCGACTGGTACAAGGCACAGGGCTGCTTCACGGACATTATCCGGTTCCAGACGCGTCTGTTCGTTCCGCTGGAGGGTGCTGCTGAGGTTGTGGCGAGCATTGAGCGCCATTGATCGACCGGGTTTGGGACGAAGCCGTCGTTCCCGATCAACACTACGGGCGGCAGTTACTGTCAGGAGCGGACTCTCAAGGCAGACACGGACACGATCGTCGACTGACTGAGGTCGGGCCCGAGGCTGAATATCGGGTTCTGGCAATCCACCTATCGAAAGCGGGGCTGACGGCGACCTGGTGCGTAAAAATTTGGGTTCGACATCGAGTACATTTTGAGCCCTGAAGAGCGAGGCGTAGAAAATTTATGACGGCTCTTTGAACGGTCAAAATCGCAGCTACGTCGCATTGATCCGATCTATAAGATCCCGATGAAGCGGTAAATCGCGCAGAGCTTGCTCGCCATAAGCTCGGACTTTGGCGAAGGGATCAGTCATCTTGGCGGCTTGGGGACCTGGTAGCCTTGTCTTGAAGCCCATGCCGTAAAGAATGTATTGGTAGCTAAAGAAGGCAAAGGTCTCGGAATCGAGCGCGAAGTCGAACCGGCTTGGTGCCCGCCAGCGCCAACGTTCGAGCAGCTCCTGAAGCGCGGGCGGGATTGACTGAAGGTCGGTGTTGGTGCGCCAGAATGGCTCATCCCGCCGACTCAGGCAGTAATGCAGCTTCAGGAAATTGAGGAGATTCTCGTAGCGCGCGATCATCAACGCGTTGAAACGCGCGGCCGATGCATCGCTGGGTCCGTTCGGCGTCCAGAATTCGGCGATCATCGCAGCCGCCGCCTCGATCATCACGATGCCAGTCGCCTCCAGCGGCTCGACAAAGCCCGCTGCCAGCCCGACGGCAACGCAGTTGCCAACCCAGTGCCGCGCGCGATAGCCCGGATCGTAGCAGATCAATCGCGCATCATCAGCGCCCGCTGCGCCTACGCCGGGATGCGCAGCCAGAATCGCATGCGCGCGCGCGTCATCAAGGTGATCGCTGGAATAGACACATCCAACCCCGCGCCGGTCGCGGAGCGCGATATCCCACAGCCAGCCCGCTTCGTGCGCGGCGGCAACGGTATGGCTCGGCAGCTCGGCTGATGGCTGGTCATAGGGCACACGGCACGCCAGCGCCCGGTCGGTGAACAGATAGCGCCGCACCGACACGAACGGCTCGGCCAGCGCGCCGCCGATCAGTTCGGCATGGAGCCCGGTGCAGTCGATGTAGAGATCTGCTTCGCGTGTGCCGGTGCGCTCGAACCGCAAGTGCGCGATTCCCTCTGGACCGGCTTCGGCCGCAAGCAGCCGGTCGTCGATGCGCTCGACACCAAGCTCGATTCCGCGCGCGGCGAGCACCGCCGCCAGTCGCTCTGCATCGAAATGATAGGCATAGCTGAGCGGGGCATCGTAATCGCCATCGCCCGGCGCTTTCGGCCCGCGCGCGCCGGCAGCAACCCGCTGCTGGATCGTCACGGCCTCGGCAAAGGGCGGACGTTTTGCCGGGTCCTGCGCCAGCCAGCGCGCGACAAGGCTCTCGTCCTGCGCATAGAGAGGTGCTTCGAACGGATGGAAGAAGTTACTCGTCCGCCCCTCACGCGGCGCGCTCAGCCAATGATCGAAGCGGATGCCCTGCTTGAAGGTCGCAGCAGTTTTGCGGATGAAGGTATGCTCGTCGATACCGAGGAATTGCAGCGTGGTGCGCATCGTCGGAAAACCGCCTTCGCCCACGCCGATGGTGCCAATCGCGGGAGATTCGACAAGGGTAATCGTCACATCGCGCCGCCGCGCGATATCGAGGTAGCGCGCAAGATAGCAGGCGGTCAGCCACCCTGCAGTGCCACCGCCAATGATCAGGATGCTGCGCAATTCTGTCATGCCGCTCTCATGCCCTGATCAACTGCGCACGAACAGGCTCTTGATCCACACCGGCGTTGCGCGCGCTGCCTCCCGCCAGTCCTCGGTGGTAGCGCTGGGCTCGTAACCGGTGGGATCAAAGGTCTTCACCCTGCCAGCACGGAACGCGGCTGCCCGGAAGGTCACTAAAGTCATCGCATGCTCGAGCGCTGTCGCGGCGATCAGCGCGTCGCGCGGGTCGGCATAGTCGAGCGCGGCGGCGCGGCGGGCGACTGCTGCATCGACGGGTAGGACTCGTCCGTTGAAAGCACGCAGCACGTGCTCGTCGAGCCATTGCCGCCAGCGCCTGCCCGCTCCGCTATCTTGCTGCTCAGCGCGGGCGGCCTGCTGCTCAAGCTCGTGCAGGCTGAGTGCGGACAGAAACAAGCTCTCGCGCGCTGCGGCCTGTGCCCATCGAGTCAGCCCGCCTTCGGCCAACCCAGCTCGCGCGGTGCGCAGCGCGAACACCACTGGGGCATCGATCAGGTTCACCGCACCCGCCACTTGCGCGTGCGTACAGCTGGTTGAGCTGACGGTGCGGGTTCGGGCAGGTCAAGGTCTGACATGGCGAGCAGTTCCACAATGCTGTCGGTCTCGCCCGAAAGACGGCGATAGGCTTCGATCCCAAGCAAGACATGTGTCGGTTTGCCGCGATCGGTGACGAACACCGGGTCGAGTCGTGCCAGGCGCTTTGCCTCGCTGACGTTCTGGTTGAACTCGCGGCTCGAGACGGCCTTCATCACGCCTCCCATCGGCAACACGTTTGTAGGCACGTTACTACATCGTGGTTTGCGCGCAACAAATTTGGCCTGGCCGCCCGAAATCGTGAGCCAACGCCGCTGCGGATGTGCTTTTGGGGTTTGCAGCGTCGATCTGCCGCGTGATCGGGTTTTCCAAAGCGCCGTGCCAAGTGCGGTTGGAGGGGGAAAACATGCCGAACCAGACGATCATTGACAGCGTAATCACAACGCTGGCCGGCATCCTGTCGCCGCACGGGCCGGCGGTGCAGACCGCCAACAGCTACACGCCTGGCGATTTCAGTGTACATTTCTTTCTGCAGCTGGCGATCATCCTCGTCGCTTGCCGCGTGATTGGCTGGCTGGGGCAAAAGCTGCTCGGCCAACCGCAGGTGGTGGGCGAGATGATCGCCGGTGTCGTGCTCGGCCCGTCGCTCCTCGGGCTGCTCTTCCCTGATTTCCAGCTTGCGCTGTTTCCCAAGGAAACTCGCAATGTGCTTTATGCTGGCGCGCAGCTTGGCGTGGGTCTTTACATGTTCATCGTCGGGTTGACGCTGCGGCTCGATCACTTCCGTTCCAAAGCGAAAAATGCCGCCGCCGTGTCCGCGGCGGGTATCATCGTGCCGTTCCTGCTCGCCTTCATCGCGACGCCGTGGCTGCTTCAGGTCGACGGGCTGTTCGCACCGGCGATCAGCCGGGTGGATGCCACGCTGTTTTTCGGTGCCTGCGTCGCGCTCACCGCCTTTCCGATGCTTGCGCGGATCATCAACGAGCGCGGTCTGGCCAATTCATCGCTCGGCACACTTTCGCTGACCGCCGGCGCGTTCGACGATGCGGCATCGTGGTGCGTGCTCGCGCTGGTGCTTGCCACCTTCGGCGGCGGGCCCGGCGTGGCGGTCCTCGCGATCGGCGGGGCGCTGCTGTATGCTGCGTTCATGCTCACGATTGGCCGCCGTCTGCTCGCGCCGCTCGGCCGTATGGTGGAAGCCGAGGGCGAGATGAGCTCGACCGTGCTCGCCATCACGCTCACGCTGTTCTGTATCTCCGCCTTCGTGATGGACGCGGTCGGTATCCATGCGATTTTCGGCGGCTTCCTGCTTGGCGTGTGCATGCCACGCGGGCTGTTCGTCACCGAGATCCAGCGCAAGGCGGAACCCCTGGCGGTCGTGCTTCTGCTGCCGATGTTCTTCACTTATTCGGGCCTCAACACCCGGCTCGACATGGTCAACTCGCCCGCCTTGCTGGCTATCGCACTCGCCATTCTGGCCATTTCGATTCTGGCGAAGTTCGGTGCTTGCTGGGCGGCGGCGCGCCTTTCGGGCGAAGACAACCGGACCGCGCTCGGCATCGGTGCGCTGATGAACTCGCGCGGGCTGATGGAACTGATCATCATCAACATCGGCCTTCAGAAGGGGATCATCGGGCCGACCCTGTTCTCGATGCTGGTGCTGATGGCGATCGTAACCACGATGATGGCCGGCCCGCTGTTCGAGCTGGTCTATGGCCGCCGCGCGCGCGCAGACGGTGAGCTTGGCGCTCTGGACAAATCGCCGCGCCCGCAAGCCGCCGCAGTGGCCTGAGGCATAGCCGGATGGGCCGAATGTCAGTCCCGGCGCTTGCGGTACTTGCCGCTGCGTGGCCGTTACCCGCCGCCCACGCGCAAGAGTTGACGGTAAAGCCGATCATCGATGCGCGGCTTCACTTCGAGCATATCGATCAGGACGGGATTGCCATGCCCGCCGATGCGCTGACGATCCGCACGCGGGCCGGCGCGGAACTCGGGCATGGCCCGTTCTCGCTACTCGTCGAGGGGGAGGCGACCGCGGTGGTGATCGACCGCTACAATGACGGCTTCAACGGACTGGCGAGACCGGTGGTGGCCGATCCGGGAAATGCCGAGCTCAACCGCGCGCAGCTGCGCTACACCGACCATGGGCTTGCCTTCACCGTCGGGCGCCAGCGACTTGAACTTGCCGACCAGCGCTTTGTCGGACCAGCGGCCTGGCGCCAGAACGAGCAGACGTTCGATGCGGCGCGCTTGCAATGGACCGGTTTGAAGCGGCTGACCGTGGATGCGACGTATGCCTGGTCGGTTCGGACTGTGAACGGCAACAAGGGTACGCCTGCGCGCCCGCAGTCGATCAATGGCGACAATATTTTCGTGATTGTCAGCTACGCCGCGCCGGTCGGCACGCTTTCGGGCTTTGCCTATCTGGTGGATCAGGATTCGGCCGCGCTCTCCGGCTTCCGTCTATCCAGCCAGACCTATGGGGCGCGTCTCAGCGGCACGCAGCCGCTCGGCGGTGGCTGGAAGCTCGGCTACACCGCGAGCCTCGCACGGCAGAGCGCCTATGCGCGCAATCCGAACCGCTATGCCGCGACATACGGGCTTGCGGAGGCGAACCTGAGCCACAAGGCGGTTACGGGCACGGCCGGTTTTGAGGTGCTGGGCGCAGGCAGCGGCACGCCGCTGACCAGTGTTCAGACGCCGCTTGCATCCTTCTTCCGCTTCCAGGGCTGGGCCAGCAAGTTCACAATTACCCCTCCTGACGGCGTGCGGGACGCCTATGCAACGCTGGCCGCCAACTGGAAGCACGATGGATGGATCAGCAACTATGGCCTCGGCGCAACCTATCACCGCCTGACCAGCGACCGGCTGGCCCGCCGTTATGGTGATGAGCTTGATTTGATCGCCTCGGCCCGGATCAAGGGCTACACGGTGGCCGCGCGCCTCGCCCATTATGTAAGCCGCTCGTTTTCAGCCAACACCGACAAGGTGCTCGTGACTGTCGACTGGCAGCTTTAGCAATGCGTCGGCGCCAAAACAGAGGGAGCTCACCTGAAGGTCGGACAAGTAGCCCATCTTTTCGAGTTCGCTGCCGAAGAATGGCAACCAAGCGCCCATCCTGGGCCGCGCAAGTCTCGTCCATTGATAATTTCACTGATGGCGGCTTTTTGAGTAGCTGGCCTTACAGCTAAACGGCATAGTTTGGCGGACTGGTTCGGGACGCGCCTTGGGCAGCTATTGTCTGAAGCGGACGACCACGGTGGCTGCGCTCTGCGACCGACTGTGGTCGCATACTGCTGTTTGCTTTGAATCGGCAGTAGTGGGACGAGGCGACCGTTGAGGTCCGCGGCCATCAACAGACTATGCCATTCAGTTTGATAGCGGCGGTGGGTTCGACGTCGGAACCTGAAGCGGCTCGCCGATAGGATCTACACCTTCGTCAATGAATCCTGTGATGATTTCGCCGCCTTTGAAGGTGGCGTTACCGCCCTTAGTCAGGAGGCCAGCCAAGCCAAAGCCAAGCACACCCAGAACGACTCCGCCCGAGTTGCTTGCACCTTGGGTTCCTTTGGTTCCAGCTAACCTGACTGAGCCCCATTGGGTCTCGACGCTGCTCAATCGAAGGCTAAGCTGTCCTTTGCCGCCAGCTGCGCTGGTTCCAGATACAGCAATGACCTCAGCGCGAGCTGCCGCGCCGACCGGGATGACAATCACCCCACCAATCTTAACCGGCGCGTTCACGCGAAGGATTACGCTGTCTCCAGCCTTCGCAGTCCGGCTGTTGACCTCCTTGAGTACCATCAGCTCGATCGCTGTGCCTCTGATCCAGCGTGGCGCGGCGTTGGAAACAGTAATCTCGACCGGTGCCGGAGAAGAACTACTAGTCTGAGCTTTTGTAGACGCGGCTATGCAAAGCGCCAGCATGGCAACCAGATAGGTCGTCGTGCGCATCGGCTTGTATCAATTCGCCGGAGCAGATTGGGGTGATGCGCTGGTTGTGCCTGCAGAAGTAAACTTGATCGCAACACCAGTTGCATTGGTTTTACCCCAACTCATGGCAGAGACATGAGCATCACCGTATTGGGCCTTGATGACAGCGTCTGCCCCGAGCTTCTTGGCGCGCTCCCACAATTCCCGATAGATTTTTTCTTGTGACGGCGATTTTGAGAACACCGTGGCCTTGCGCACGCCCGCCTGGACCTCGCCGACGACGATGTAAGCGCGGTCAGTGATATCATATGGATAGACGGGCACCCCGAACTCGCCCGTTGCAGCAGCAGCTGCCGGTCCGGCTGGAGCTGTCTCAGCGTAAGCGGGGAAAGTGGCGGTGAGGCTCATTGCTACGAAAAGGGCTAGACGCATTTGCTTAGGTTCCTGTCGTTTCGTGGGGTTTTCGTGCTCGCGCTGGCCCTAGTTTTGGTTTGGGGCAGAGCCGCTAGTCGGCGTAGCGGCTGACGGGGCAGCCACTTGAACGGCCGGAACTGCAACCGGCACTTCAAGCGGTTTGGGAGATTGGGCAGCAGCAAAAACCAACGGCACGTCCTCGCCGACGAAACCCTTGATCTGCGTTCCAGCATCGATTTGGGCGCTGGTGCCGGTGGTGAAGAAGCCAACGACTGGCACGAAAGCTACAGCCGCAACGACGCCAGCAGTCCCTGTAACGCCCTTATCGTCAAACGTACCGTTGAGCCGAATTTGGCGGCCATTCACGCTTACGTGGAGGAGACTTGCGGTCAGGTGGCCGGACTTGCCCCACATTCCCTTGTTTCGGACCTCGGTGATTTCCCCAACGGCTGGCGATCCCACCGGGATCACGACATTGCCGCCAACAGACACGGCTTCCATGACCGACAACTGAAAATGCTGTCCGACGCGCAGTTTCTTCCCTTTTGTCGAAAGCGGCTCGCTCAGCTTCAGCTGAACTTCTGTTCCGGTTCGAAGGACATTGTCGGCAACCGGCGCGACGGTCATGGCTTGCGCAGGCGCTGGCGAGACCTGGGCTTGCGCACCAGTCGTGAGCAACAAAAACGCGACGGGTCCGCTCGTCAAAAACTTCATAAATTTGCCCCCGAGGTTTCTGTCGTTATCGATGTGTGCGGCTGCCCGCCAAGCACCGTCAAGTCAAGGACGGTCGCCGCAGATTTGGCGAGAGTTGAGTTTTCAAGTTTGAACACTTCGATGCGATGCGGCCACAGTGGCCACCGTCAGGCAGAATATCCACTTATCACCCTGTGCAGATTGGCCAGGCCACCTATGAGAGAAGTGGCCTACAACATGAAGGGGATGATCAAGTTCATGGCCATTCGGCCACTCATTGCAGCGATCCGCACCTGATCGCGGCCTAAGCCTTCGGCAAAATGGGCCCCATCCACCCATTCCACCAGAATTTGCCGCTATCGCCTAGGTGCATCTGTACCCAGCCTCGGTCGGATCCAGGAGCGCGCCCTGATCCATCCGAATGTCGGCTTCCCCGGTAGCAGCGTTTTCGAAGCCGCCGGTCCTGATCGGCCGCCAATATAGTCATTGGCCAAAACTGAAATCTGAGACCGCTCTGCTTTGATCGAAGAGGGGAGGGGGCTTTGCCCTGATTGAGCCTGTCAGGCGTCGATAGTCGGCGCACGCGAGCGGCTCGTTTTCAGGAGTGAAACCGATGTTCCAGACAATTCCTCTCGGCAAGCTAGTTGCCTCCCCCCGCAATGTCCGCCGTCATAGCGATCCGGCCGCAGATGCCGAACTCAAGGCCAGCATTGCGGCGCACGGCTTGCTGCAGAACCTCGTGGTTCGAGCCGCGCCCAAGGGCAGATTCGAAGTCGAAGCCGGTGAGCGCCGCCGCCGCGCAATGCTCGCGCTGGTCGATGACAAGGTCCTCCCCCGCGACCATCAGGTCACGTGCCTCGTGCTCAGCGCCGACAACGAAACCGCACCCGAAGCGAGCCTGGCGGAGAACTTCCACCGTCTCGCCATGAACCCCGCCGACGAAGCGCAGGCCTTCGCCGCGCTCGTCGAGGGCGGGGCGTCGACCGAACAGGTCGCCCGCCGTTTTGGCCTCACTGTGCGCTTCGTTGAGGGCCGCCTGCGGCTTGCGACGCTGGCACCGGTAGTGTTCGAGGCGCTCGCCGCCGGTGAGATCACGCTCGACATGGCCAAAGCCTACGGCGCCACATCGGACCAGCAGATCCAGGCACGCGTCTTCTCGGAGGTGTCAGGTGCCTACTACGCGTCGAACGCCGACAGCATCCGGCGCATGGTGCTTACCGGCACAGTGCGCGGCAGTGATCCGCGGGCGAAGCTTGTCGGACGCGACGCCTACCTTGCGGCGGGCGGCCGGATCGAGCGCGAACTCTTCGACGATGCCGACACCGAGACATGGGTCGATGTCACCCTGTTGGAGACACTGGCTGCGGCGAAGATGGAAGAGGAAGCCCGCGCGCTCGCCGCTGAGCACGGCGTGGCCTGGGTCAAGCCGACGCTCGATCCCTACGCCAGCCATGATCTTGTCGAGGGTCTGGTGCGGCTGCCAGCGGAGCCTGCGCCGCTCAGCGAAGCTGAAGTGACCCGGTTGGAAGAGCTCGATGCTTCGTGGGACGAACACGCCGCGATCCTCGAGGATGAGCAGAGCGCGCCCGAAGCGGTCGAAGCCGCGGAAGCGGCCATCGCGGCGATCGAACGCGAGACGCAGGACATCCGCAGTCGCAAGCCGGTCCTGCCTGAGGAGCAGAAGGGTTCGGCAGGCATGATCCTCACGCTGTCGCGCGACGGCACGCCCGTGCTGCAGCCGGTCTTCTACGGCGAGCGGGAGCAATCGGCACAAGGCGATGGCGATGGCATCGAAGTGGTCAGCTCCGAGGGTGAGGCGGGACCGCGCCGCGCGACGCTCTCGCGGCGTCTCGTGGACGAACTTGCCATGCAGCGCCGCGACGTGCTTGCGCTGCACCTGGCATCGGACCCGGCGCTTGCACTCGACGTGATGGTCTTCACGCTCGCCGATGCCGACTTCCACGACTGGCAGGCGCGCAGCGCGTCGACCATCCGTGGCGGTGTCCCCAGTGGTCCGCTGGTCGGGTTCGAGCCTGCCGACGCGGCTGCGACCGGCGCACTTGCAGAACTCCGGTCGGCCTTGGATGAAAGCTGGCGTGCCGGGTCCGATCAGCTTGAGCGCTTCGACCGGTTCCGGGCGCTCGGTGACCAGGCCCGTGCGGCTTGGCTTGGGCACGTTGTCGCCCGATCACTGGAAGCCAGCCTCAACATGAGCGGCGAACGCCGGATTCCGTTCCAGGATCATCTCGGCGCGTTGATCGGCATCGACATCGCGCAGTGGTGGCGGCCGACGGCGGCAAACTTCTTCGACCGCGTGCCGAAGCAGGTCATTCTCGAGGCGCTGGGCGAAGTCGGCGGCGCGGAGCTCGCGGCGCGCTATGTCTCGGTCAAAAAGGCGGATCTTGCAGCAAGCGCCGAGCGCATCTTTGCCGGAGCGACGATTGCCGAAGTCGCGGAACGGGAACGCGCGCTGGCCTGGGTGCCCGATGTCATGCGGTTCCCCAGCCTTGCTGCCGGCGACGAACAGGTCGCTTCGTCCGAACTGCTGTCCGGTGAACCGCTCAGCGTTAGTCCGGACGCCGAACCCGAACTCCAACAAGCCGATGAGTCCCCCCGCGATCTGGCAGCCTGACCTCCTCCTGACAGGCTGATGGTCGCGAACCTCGAAGCCGTCCCTCGGGCACATCCCGAGGGGCGGCTTCTCTTTTTTGGCCAGAGGAGAGGAGGCGCCCCTGAGGGCGGAAGCCGTGGGCAGGAGCGCCCACGGGGATACCGATCAGGAGAAGCCCCATGTCCAAGTTCCGTTCTCGCGAGCGCAGTGCCATCTCGCCCGCCGCTCGTATCACCCAGGAAATCATCGCCCGGCTCGAAGCCGGCACCAAGCCCTGGGTCCAGCCATGGCGCGGTGTGCCGGTCTCGCGGCCCTTGCGGGCCTGCGGGATTCCCTATCGTGGCATGAATTGCTTCTGGCTCTGGATGGTCGCCGACATGTGCGGTTACGCCTCTCCGTTCTGGATGACCTATCGCCAGGCGCAGGAACTCGGCGGACAAGTCCGCAAGGGCGAGAAGTCGACGATCGCGATTTTCTACAAGAGCTACACCAAGGAGGTCGAGGCACCGGATACCGGCGAGCGCAGTGAGGAAGCCCGCCGCGTGCTCAAATCTTACCCGGTCTTCAATGCCGATCAGGTGGAAGGCCTGCCGACCTACTTTCGTCCCGTCGCATCGCTCGAGCTCGTTGAGCCGGAGGGCCGCGAGGACGACCTCGACCGGTTCTTCGCGGCAATCCCGGCAAACCTCCGCAACGCTGGCTCAGAGGCCTACTACGAGCCCGGCATCGACCGGATCACGATGCCGCCGGCAAGCCTGTTCACGGGCTTCGACCACTACTACGCGACGCTCGCACACGAGATGTCGCACTGGACCGGGCACCACAGCCGTCTGGGCCGCGATCTCAAGAACCGCTTCGGCAGCGCGGCCTATGCCGCCGAGGAGCTGATCGCCGAGCTGTCGAGCGCGATGCTCGGAGCCGAACTCGGCCTTCCGGTGGCGCATCTCGACAGTCATGCCAGCTACATCGAACACTGGCTCAAACTCCTGAAGGACGACGACCGCGCGATCCTGACCGCAGCGGCGCGTGCAGAGGAGGCGGCCAGTCTGCTGCTGAAGCTTGGCGGCCGAACCACCCTCGCTGACGACGGCGACGACATCAGCGATGCGCTCGGCGATGACGCCGCCGACGCGCTGGCCGCCTGAGGGGAGAGGATTGATGGGACGTTCTGTCAGCTATCCCGCCGGTGCGGTCGTCGCATTTCAGGTGCTCGACATCGACGATGACGGCGACTGGGATTTCGAACTCGAATGGCTGCGCGATGACCTTGTCGAGCGCGCAAGGGCAGCGTTTCCGTCGCTGGAACCCCAGCAAGGATGGCGCGGCCGTGAAGACCGCATTCTGCTGCGCAACGCCTATGCGGATTTCGGGATGTCGATGTACGGCAGTCTCGTCGCCGTGTGGATGGCCGAGCGCGAGGATGGACCTTATTGGGAGAGTGACTGGCGCCATCCCCGCACTGCGCGGGCGCGGCGCTGGTTGTCGCAGATCACCCCGCGTTTCGACGCGCTGTTTGGTCAATACGAATGCCTTGGCCACATGTCGAACGGGGAGGGTGTCTACCGCAAGCGTGCTGCTTGATCGGCTTTGTCCGCAGCGTCAGGTGGCCTCCTCGTGCAGGCACCACTTGGTGTGCAATAGCCGGGCTAACCGATACGGACGATGAGGCTGCAGCCTATCGGCAGCATTCCCAGATGGCCCTCCAGCAGAGGTTCGTGCGTCATCGCTTCAGCCCCTTGGCGCCGCGGCGAGAGAGGCCCTGGGCCGGTCACCCACGCCCCGCAACCCGGCTTGGACAGGCCCGTGTTGGCGTGCCTGCGGCCCGCCTGCCCGCACCAGCCTGACCAAGCGGGTTTCCGCCCTGCAGGCGTGCGGGGCGCGGGATCGACCGGCCCTGACGGGCTCTCGCCGGCGCAAGGAGCATGATGCTCCCCGCCGGTCTCACACCGTCAGGAGGAACCCATGCATACATCTTTTGCCGACCAACTTTCCGGCCTCGATTTATCCGGCTTCTCGATTGGCCCTGCGCCGCTTTCCACGACCGATTTTCCGTCGAACGAAGCGGCTTCGCAAACGATCGAGGCGGTCTGGTCCGACCTCTTTGCAATGGTGACCGGCACCGCGCTCGAGGCCGATGCCGAGGATTTGGGCTGGGCGTTCGTCAACATTTTCCACCGCGCTGCCGAGCGCAAGTCCGGCGCTCTCGACCGGGCAACCGACGAAGTTCGCGCGCTCGTGGCGAGCGGCGATGGCTCCGAGGTTCACACCCATGATCTTGAAAACCAGGTCGAACGCGCACAGTGCGCCGAGCAGGCCATGCTGGCTTTCGAAGGTATGCGCGAGATCGCCGCAGCACTCTATCTCAATGAGTTTGGCTCGTCCTGGAAACCTGTCTCCAGCTCGCGCTTCAATCACGGTGCGAGCTTTACCTCTGCGCTAGTTCAGGGCCGCGACTTCCTGCGCGCCCGGGCCGAGGCCAAGCGCCGCGCGGCGATGCCCGAGGGCACGCCTGTCGTGTTCGCTGGCGGGCGCATGAAGCCCGGCACTGAAGCCGAAGGGCTTACGTTTGCGAACAACATCTGGGCCACGCTCGACAAGGTTCGGGACCGGGTTCCCGACATGGTCCTCGTCCACGGCGGCGACACCAAAGGCGTCGACCGCCTCGCATCGTCATGGGCCGAACGGCACAAGATCCCGCAAGTGGTCTTCGCGCTCGATCTGCGGCTCGGCAGCCGCGCCGGGTTCCATCGCAACGAGCGCATGCTCAGCCTCGATCCGCGCTACGTTGTCGCGTTCCCCGGTAATGGCGTGCTCGAACGCCTCGTGATCGACGCCAAGGGCCGCCGGGTTACCGTGGTCGACCGGCGAGGGCCGCTGGGTACGTGCCCCAAAGCGCCAGCCAATGGAGCGCCGGGCTGAAAGACCCTCGATCTTGCCAGCGTCCTATCGGGCGCTGGCAATCTGCGCTTGCCGACGGGCGTCCAAAGGCCGATCGTCGGCCACAGTTCCAGTCGGAGTTCGCGCTGTAGGCGATCCCATCAAATCGACCGCCATCGTATCGAAGGAAGGGCATATCATACTGCCCAATGCGATCTGCGACACGTTGGGGTGGGTACCTGGAACGCGCCTCGCGATCGGATATGCGCGCGGGGGCCTTCTTCTCAAAGAAGCGCCAGCATTTGCCCCTTCCGCTGTCGATACCCTGTTCGGCTCATTGCGCCATGCTGGGCACGCGTTGTCGGTCGAGGATATGCATGCGGCGATAGTTCACGAAGCAGCTGATCGCTCGGATGATTGATGCCCAGGCCGCCCAACCTCCTCTCAGGTTTGCTGTTCAGTCCGACCACTTTGCGCTGCCCTGAAATTCCCGAAGGTTAGGGCCGCCCGGCCGATAGTTGGTTGTCCGAATGCTGAAATCGCAACTACCGGAACGGCCATTGAGATGAACGGCGGCCCCTCGAGGCAGTGAACACGTTCTGTCTTCGGTCCGATGACCGGAGCGGGCGCCGGGTGCATCGCCGAGGCAGGACGCTAAGTCCGACGGGGGCAGGTTCAGCGCAAACCACAGCCGCGAGTTGCCACGAGTTGGCGGGACACCCGTTCGGCTTAGGTCCGGAGCCATCCGGCTCTTCGCGAACCCCTCCCTGAAGGTGCCGTCAGCCCCTCGCAACCCCGATCCGGCCGGCCGTGTTGCCCGGCTTTGCCGGGCTGCCCGCACCACCCGTCCTGATCGAGGTTCCCCTCCGGTGCGAGCGTCTGCCGCCCCCTTCTGACGGTCAGTTCGCAGCCGGGATGGCCCCGGACCTGCGCGTTCAGGAGAAAACACATGACCAATCTCGTTATCCTCGTCGGCCGCATCGCCCGCGATCCCGAAACCCGCACCACCACCGGTGGAACCAGCATCACCAGCCTCTCGGTCGTGACCGACCGCCCCGCCCGCAAGGACGGCAAGACCTACAAAGACGAGAACGGCTACACCGCCAAGGACAGCGAGTTCCACCGGATCACCTGCTTCAATGGTCTGGGCCAGAACGTCGCCAAGTTCTGCAGCAAGGGCCAGCTGGTCACCGTCGAGGGCCGCATCCACTACACGCAGTGGGAAGACCAGGACGGCACCAAACGCTACGGCTGCGAGATCATCGCTGACAAGGTCGATTTTCTCACCAAGGGCCGTGGCACCTCCGGCGAAAGCGCGCCCGATATCGACGAGGATTGAAGAGCTCATCTCGGTCGAAAAAGGCCCCGGCAGAGCGATCTGCCGGGGCCTTCTTTGTGCTTGGGCCGCAATCGGCGGCGCGGGGGCATCGAGCCCCGCGCCGCCGCAGGAACGATCTTTATGCGCGCGAAATCCGCTTCAGGGTCTCGTCGAGCCCAAGCTTCTGGACAGACAGCATGAGGCGTCGGAGCTGTGCCGGTTCAATGGTTTCAGCGCCGCAGTCGAGCATGACCTTGCCAAGCTCGGCTGCTGCGCTTTCACGCAATCTGGCTTCTTCGGCAGCGAGTTCCTCGCGCTGACGTTGCACTTTCATGAGCGCATCGCGTGCGCTTGCTTTGGACCTGGCCATGATGGTTCCTTTCGTTGGCCATTGGTCCCCTCCGCAGACGTTTCTGCCACTGGGACGGCGTGTAGGAAAACCGTTTGTGGGGCAGGCTGTTGACCGCGTTCGCAGGCGTTGGAGAGGTCTCTCTCGCAGAGACTTCAAGTCTGATGCGGGCTTTGGGGCCGCGTCAAGGACGACGGGGCCCCACCATTTTTGCCGGGCAAGCCCGGAAAAAATCGTTGCCCCCATCGCCGCTTCGCGGCCGCGCGGAGCGCGGTCCCTGACCCGGCCCGTCGCCCACATCCTTCGATCTCCTGATGCGAAGCATCGAAACTCAGGAGGTTAGATATGTACGCTTCATTGAACATCGCGCAGGGCGGTTTCCAGGCCGATCAGGCAGCCTTTGTCGCCGCACTGGATCAAGCTCATGCCCGGTCCTTTCACAGCTACTTCACCCAGTACGTTCTGATCGATGACAAGGCCGGTTACATAACGGTCGACGAGGGGGATTATGGCGCGCTGCCGGCGGGGCTGCTTGACCGGGTCATCGAAACGGTGCCCGGCAAGCTGAACGACGAATTCTGATCATGTGAAAGAGGAGGAAGTCCGCACCGGGCTTCCTCCTTTCTTTTTGCTCGGCTCCCTTAGCAGCGGTCGCTGAATTGCTCGGCAGTCATGGACGGCCAGGCTGTCATTCCGTCTCGTCCGGAGCGTCCATACCCTCAAGGCGTTCTGGCATGCCGAGCAACTTCAACGCCGCTGCGGAAATGGCCTCGGACTTCGTTGGAAACGCCTCGGCAGAACTGATCGAGACACCGTTTGCGAAGGTCACGGTCGCCTGAAACCCGTTCCCTTTTGGCGTTGCGCTCAATGTGACGCTGGACATAGTCTGGTCCTCTCGCGGTCCCGCAGGTGCTGCGCGAATATAAATGCTGGCACAGTTTCTGCCATCCCAATATCTCCCGGTTCCGGGCGCCGGATCGCCGTCCGTTTATCAAGCCGGTGGTGGGTTCAATTCCTTCTATCCGATGCAGGTTCAAGGCCTGGACTCATCCTCCAAAGTTAGGAACAAAGGGGCACACCCTACGCGAGAACTCGCACGAGAAATCAGGACATATTGTTTCAATATCAATTGGATATGGCAAAATTGCGCAAATGGCAGCTTTCCATTTGAAAATGAATAGGCGCTAAACAGCCAATCGGATTTGCATGCGCACCTCCTGGAACCTCACAGTTCTGCGGCTTTATGATGTTCTTGACATGTTCTCAAATCTGGGTTAGCCCATACACGCCTTTCGCAGTGTGAATCCAGGCTCCGCAATCAAGGAGTCCGTGGAAATGACACGGCCAAAATCCCTACAGGTTCACGTTTCTGATGACCTTGCTGCGCGTGTGCGCGCAGCTGCCTTGCGCCGCGATCTCAGCCTCAGCGAATGGATCAGATCGCTGCTGATGCGCGCCTGCGACGACGATGATCTCGTCTCGCGCGTCGACACCAAAGTCGAACGAATGGCACGCCAGTCGGTCTTTATCATGGTCGGCGTCGATGCCCTCCTGGCAGGGCATCCGGACAACCGTCTGCGCGAACGCGCCCATCAGGCCTACGGCCGCAAGTGCAAGGAACTGGGTCTGGTTGCAGCCACCGACGAGGGAGGCTCCAATGAAGCGTAACCTCGTCAATTTCACCCGCGGCAGCCAGCTCCTTGGCCATTTCAGCTTCATGTTTGCCGCCGGTCTCAAGGGACCGCTCATTGTCGCACTGCTGGTGATTTCGTGGACAAACTGGTGGACGCTGTCGGCCGGGCTCAGCGACCATGAAGTCTATCTGGTCTGGATGCGTGTCTATGGGCAGATCTATGCCTTTATGGAATTCGATCCAGCCACGGAGGTCGAGCTCAAAACGGCCTTCGGCGGCACAGTCCAGTTCCCCATCAGGTTGCTTGAAACCTTTCCGCCCGTGGTCCGGGCGTGGGACCATATGCTTGGCCTGCTCGGCAATGCTCTCCTGCGCTCGGCTCTGTTGCTCGTACCTGCCTTCGTGGTCTTCTACTGGTTTGCGGCGCGCTTCGGTCGCCGCTCCAAGGAGCGCAAGCATGAGCGCGGCGCGATGCTCGTCACGCTTCCCGAACTGGTCGATGAACTCCATGCCCACAACCGGGTGGAACGGTCCCGCGAACTGTCGGCTGTCCTGGGTTGGAAATGGCGGCTTTGCACCCCCGGCGAGCTGGCCAGCGCGTTTCCGTACAAACCCTCGCATCTGGCCACGGTCTCCTACCCTTGGCGGCTCGAGCAAAGCCACGCGATGCTGATCGGTACGACCGGTATGGGCAAGACAGTCGCCATGTCGGACATGATTGCCGAGGCGCGTGCGCGGCGGCAGCGCATCGTTATCTTCGATCTTACCGGCGCCTTCATCGAGCATTTCTACGACAGCAGCCGCGACGTCATCCTCAACCCGCTCGATGCGCGCTGTCCAAGGTGGAGCCTGTTCGACGAATGCCGGAGCGAAGGCGAATTCTGGGCGGCTGCTGAAGCGCTCGTCCCCCACGACGGGGGCGGCGAGGCGCAGTTCTGGGTCATCGCAGCGCGCGCGCTGTTCGTGGAATTCTGCCTCAAGCTGATCGCCGATGGCAACGGAACCAACGAAGCGCTGGCCAAGAAGCTGATGACCGCCGACCTGTCGGAGGTCCATGCCATGATGCGCGGCACGATCGCCGATCCGCTCACCGCGCCGGAAGCCGCACGCATGGCGGAATCGATCCGCGCCGTGTTCAACGTCAACGCCAAAGCGCTCAAGCTGTTGCCAGCGTCTGGCAAGCCGTTTTCGGTCCGCCAATGGATCGAAGACGACGACGATGGGAGCCAAGGCAAAGGCTCTGCCGTGTTCATATCGGCGCGCTATGTCGACATGAGCGTTTGCGCGCAGCTGCTCACGCTGTGGCTCGATACAGCGATGAACACGCTCATGACGAGGCCGCGAACTCGCGACCTGCGGTTCTGGTTCTTCATCGACGAACTCGGCGCGCTGCACCGGCTGCCAGCGCTTGAAAAGGGGCTCCAGACCGCCCGCAATTTTGGCGGCGCAATCGTCACCGGGATCCATGCCTATGCCAAGCTCAAAGAGGTCTACGGCGACAACATGGCGATGACCCTGTCATCGCTCGCCCGGACCAAGCTGATCCTCGGCACGGCAGACCGCGAGACCGCGACCTGGTGCTCGGACTTCATCGGCCATCGCCAGGTCCGCGACATGGATGAAGGCTACACTTACGGGTACAACAATGCCCGCGATGCGGTCAGCCTGACACCGCGCAAGCACATCGAACCACTGCTCTTGCCAGACCAGTTGATGAACCTGTCGCGCCTGTCAGGCTACCTCAAATTCCCGGATGGTTTCCCGGCGGCTCCGATCAAGCTGAAGCCGGTCACCCGTCCAAAAGTCGCGGAAACCTTCATCGGCCGCGCCAAGGATCCACCATTGCGTCGGCCGCCGGTCAAAGCAGATGCCGAACGCGCAGCAGCAGCTTCGACCGCCAATGATCCCTCCGCGCATCCTGCGTCCAATGATGACGGAGCGGGCAAACCGGTCGTGCCCAAGCAGGGAGAACTTTCGCTCACGCAGCGCGGGCCTGATGACAAATCCGCCGTGCCGGAACGCCAAGAGCCCGTTGCAGGCAAGAGCCTTCCCGAGGAAGCGGACAAGCCCTCCGCAACAGGAACAGCGGGCAAGCAAGCGAAAGCCGCGAAAGCATCGCCGGGTCGGGGACGTGGATCCGTCTCTCTCCCCAAAGACGCTGTCCTGCGCGGCGGCGATAAGCCTTCTGAGGATGATCCCGCAAAGGGCAAAGACGAAGCGCGCCGGGCCGATGTACCTGCCGCCAAGGATCAGATGAACCAGGTGCAGAAGCCCGGCAAAGCTGCCGCCCCGCAAAGCGCCCCGGAGGCTCGCAAGCTCATGATCGAGGATGGCGTGCCCGAGCAGGACACGCCTTCTCACGATGGGCCGGGCTATGGCGATCTGGAGATGTGACGATGGTTGGCGGCGCCTATGCCTTGCGAGGTGGACCATGCTTTCGGTAGCCAATGTCCGCACCGCGGGCGGCGCCGCCAACTACTTTGCCGCAGACAATTACTACACCCGCGCCGATGCCGAACGATCGGGCGAATGGCTGGGCAAGGGGGCCGAAAAGCTGGGGCTCGTCGGCAGGGTCGATGCCAAGCAGTTCGAAGCGGTGCTCAAGGGTTTGCTCCCCGATGGCAGCAGGGTCGGAAGCGACAACCGCGCGCACCGTGCCGGCACCGATCTTACTTTCTCGATGCCTAAGAGCTGGTCGATCCTCGCGCTCGTGGGCGGCGACAAGCGTATCCTTGATGCCTATGCCGCTGCGGTCAAGGAGACCCTGGTCTGGGCCGAGAAGAACCTCGCCGAAACCCGCATGGAGGTGAAAGGCAAGGAGCGCATCCTGGCCACAGGGAACCTCGTCATCGGGCTTTTTCAGCACGATACGAACCGCAACCAGGAACCCAATGCCCACTTCCACGCTGTCGTCGCCAATGTCACCCAGGGGCCCGATGGCAAATGGCGCGCGCTGCGCAATGACAAGCTCTGGGAGCACAACACGCTTCTCAATGCGATCACGATGGCGCAGTTTCGTCTGTCCGTCGAGAAGCTCGGCTACGAGGTCGGCGAAGTCGGCAAGCACGGCAATTTCGAGGTGGTTGGTGTCCCGAAATTCATACGCGAGGCCTTCAGCACCCGGCGCGCCGAGATCCTCGAGGCGGTCGCACAGATGGATCATCGCGGGCCGCGCGTCACCGACATGGCAACGCTCATGACGCGGGCCGATAAAGCCAAAATCGAAGATCGCAGCGCTCTGACCCAGCAATGGCAAGAAACTGCCTCACGGCTTGGGTTCGACCCAAAGGCCGTCATCGCCAGAGCCAACGGGCGCGCGGCAAACGACCTTGGCAATGTGCCGGGATTTGTCGGCACGGTGCGCGGTCTGGTCGATCAGGGACGCGCGCTTGCCTCTGCCTTCGCCGAACGTCTTGGCCTCCGCCAGGGTGATCCGCTTGTCCCGCGCACGATGGGCAATCGCAGCGCCGAGCAAGTGGCCGCAATTCATGCCGCGGCTTCGGCTATCCGGCATTTGGGTGAGCGCGAAGCCGCCTTTTCGCGCCCCGAGATTTATCGCACGGCACTCGGGTTTGGCTTGCCGACCGCGATGGCCGCGATCGAACAGCGGGTCGATCAATTGCTGCGACAGGGACACCTGGTGAAGGGCAAGGGCGCTGATCGCGACCTGGTGACCACCCGCGATGCCATCAGTCTCGAACAGCGCATCATTGCAGCGGTGGAAAACGGGCGCGGGGCCGCACCAGCGATCTTGCCTGCTGAGGTTGCCGGAGACCGGCTCCAGGCGCTCTCGCAGCTCAAATACGGCATGACCCTGAACCCTGGGCAGGAAGCTGCGGGCCAGCTGCTGCTCGCCTCCAACAACCGGATCGTCGCCATCCAGGGCGTTGCCGGCGCAGGCAAGAGCACCGTTCTGAAGCCGGTCGCCGACATCCTCGCGGAGCAGGGCAGGGCCGTGCTTGGTCTCGCGGTCCAGAACACGCTCGTCCAGATGCTGGAGCGCGATACCGGCATTCCCTCGATGACCGTGTCGCGCTTCCTGCGCCAGCACAGCGAGCTGCTGGAAGGCGCAAACAAGGCCAAACTTGCCGAGGCACGGATGGCGTTGCGCGGCACGGTCGTGCTGCTCGACGAGGCCTCGATGGTCGGCAATGCCGACAAGGAAAAGCTGGTCCGGCTTGCCAATGTCCTTGAATTGGGACGTTTTGCGAGCATCGGTGACAAGAAGCAGCTCGGCGCCGTCGACGCGGGCAAACCCTTCGATGTCATGCAGCAGGCCGGCGCCGAAACCGCCATCATGAACGTGAATATACGGGCGCGAGACAAGGCCCTGCGCGATGCACAATTTGCGGCCCAAAGCGGCCATATCGAGGCAGCCTTGCGGCATCTTGGTCCGCAAGTGATCGAAGTTGCCAACGGCGCTGCGATCGCGGCGGCTGCCGATTGGCTTGCTCGTTCGCCTGCCGAGCGCGAGAACACTTCGATCTATGCGTCGGGTCGGGCGCTGCGCAGCCAGGTCAACGAGGCGGTGCAAACGGGTCTCAAGGCCAACGGCGAACTCGGCCCTGCGTCGTTACGCGTGAACCCGCTGTCCCGCGTGAACGTCACACGCGAGGAACTGCGCTACGCGCGCACCTACAAGCCTGGCATGATTGTCAGCGTTGAGCGACGCCAGCGCGGACAGGGGCTGCTTGCAGGGCAATATCGCGTCGCGGAAACCGACCTGGCGCGGGGGCGCGTGACCCTTGAAAACGAGCGGGGCCGCCGCTTCGAATTCCGGCCAGGGCAATTGCGTCCGCAAGGAGAGATGGATCCTCTGCGCTTGTTCGATGTGAAGCCGCTCGAACTCTATGCGGGCGACCGCATTCGCTGGACCGAGACCGATCACAAGCGCGGACTGCTCAATGCCGACCAGGCCAGGATCGTGGCGATCGATGCAAAGCAGGTGACCGTGAAGACGTCGCTCGGAGCCGAGCATCAATTGCAACCTGGTGACCCGATGCTTCAGCGCCTCGATCTGGCCTATGCACTCAACGCCCATATGGCGCAGGGGCTAACTTCCGACCGCGGCATCGCGGTCATGGACAGCCGTGAGCGCAACCTTTCGAACCAGCAGACCTTCCTCGTCACGATCACGCGGCTGCGCGATGGGCTGACCCTCTATGTCGACAATGCCGCCAAGCTGGAGGCTGCGGTCGAACGCAATCCTGGCATGAAACGCTCGGCACTCGAAGCCGTCGGTCTGCTAAGGGAAGCGGCCGCCACGGGGCAGGAGAAAGGGCGGAGCGCGAGCAAGGAAGCCATGCCTGTGCGAGAACCGCCCGAGCTCGATCGCTCGCTTATCAAGCCGTTCGAGATCGGGCTCTGACGCCGATGCCGACGCTGATGCCCACCGCAGGTCCGGGCAGACTGGCAGCTCCTCAATTGACAATATGTTCTATATTTGTTCTCAAGTTGCCATGAGCCGAATCGCTGATGATATTCTGCTGACCCATCTGGAAGTGGCGCTGGCTATGGCGCCGGAGGTGACTCTGGCCGGCCTGAATGCAGCTGATCCACGCGCACAGCGCACCGCACGCGTGGATCTCGCGCAGCATCTGGTCGAGCGGATGCGTGGTTTGGAGATTTCAGGAGAGGTCTACCGGTCAGGTGGCCATCAGTCTTGCCTGTTCCCCGGCGACCATTCGCCCATCGGTTGAAGGGCCGATATTTGGCTGTGTTGCCTCAGACTTCGAGTAGCCGCGAGAGCCGTCATTGCCGCGTCGTTGGCCCAACTTGGTCCGAGAGTTCAGTGATCCGGTGTGCAATGGCCTGCCAGATTTTGATGCCTTCCGCGTCTCCGGCCAGCGCGAGCGCGCCGATCTGTTCGGCGACATAGTGCGCAGCCTTGTCGCCTTGCGCCTTGATGACCTGGTTGGCGCAGGCCCAGAGTTCCCAGTCGCTCAGCATTAGCGCAGTGTGCTGATTGCGGCGCCTATGGTCGCATAGAGGCCGTAGGCGACCAGGGCTGCGGTGAGCAGGAATTCGAGGCGCAGTTTGACGGCTTGCGGGCGAGGCTGCCCGGCAGGCCAGATCTGATCGCACACCAGCCCGTTGAACCCCGAGCGTTGCCCGATGATCTCTACGCGGGAGCCGATGAGTTCGCGCGCTGCGCGGGTGCTTTCGAGCTCCCACGTTCCGCCGCCATCGGTTCGCAGGACCAATCCGTTGCGGTTCTGCTCGAGCGTGCCTGTAAGGTGTTCATCGCTGCTCACCGGCAGGCAGGACCTTTCCAATAGCGGTCCCAGCGCAGAGCCGTGCCAGTCTTGATCATGGCACAGGACAGATCTGCGCCTGAGGGGAAACGGCACCATGCCGCCGTCCTGCTGCCCCCAGCTGATCCTTCCGACTGACAGGTGAGCCGGGGGCCCGCGACAATGACGTGACCGGTGGAGATAGTTCCGCGAGGTCCGCCGAACAGGCGAACAAGGGCATCACGCGCTTCAATCGCCGATGCACGGGGGCAAGGCTGGTTGGAGCGGCAAGTGCCGTCCATCTCGCGGGCCGCAATGCCGCCAATGCGCAGGTGCGGCCCTTCGGCGCACCAGACCGGCCCATCGCCATCATAGACATGGGTGGGGGTGCAGGTGAAAGTCTGACCCGCCGAGACGACCGCAGCTGCGAGAACTAAGAACATGTGGGTGCCAATCCTACTGAAGCTTGCGGCCGAACCAAAGGACTCGGCCGACGATATTGATCGCTCGTCTCTCAAGGCCGCGCCAGCTGGGATAGGCCGGGTTGTCGCTCAGTACCGAAATCTTCCGTCCCTGAGGCTCGATGGCAACGCGTTTAACATTGAGTGCATCGTCCATCCGCAGCACATAGATGCCATCGCGAAGCCGCGACTGGCCATCGCCAAGGTCGACCATGACTTCGTCACCGTCGTTGAGCGTGGGTTCCATCGAATCGCCATTAACATGGATGATCGACAGGCTTGAAGCCTTGCTCGGGGTCAGCTTGCGAAGCCAGGTTTCGTTGAAGCCGAATTGACCGCTCTTGCGTTCCATTTCTGCGAACGCGCCGTGCCCGGCGGAGGCTTCGACATCGAGAACGGGGATCTGCACCAGTTCGACGACCGGCGCGCTGCGGTGAGGGGGGCCGCCCAGTACGCGCTCTTCCACGCCAAAGAACCGCGCGAGAATGTTGCGATCGCCCTCGTCCAGATAGCGCGGGCTGCCTTTGCGGATGTACTGCTGGATATAGGAAACGTTGCGGCCGAGCAGCCGCGATATCCCGGAGTAGGTGCAGCCCTTTCGGGATGAGATGAGCTCGTCGAGAGCCTGTCGTGCTTCGTCCATCACGCTGTCCTGTCACGAATCCTAGGAAAAGTCATCCTAGACTCTAGGTTGAGATCCTAGTAAGAACATAACAAGAACGCAAGCGCAAAGCGAGTCGAACGCGATGGACCTACTGGAGCAGATCGAGGCCTATCTGGTGCAAAGCCACGTGCCGCCGAGCAGGTTCGGCAGACTGGCCGCAGGCGATCCACGGCTCGTTGCCGATCTCAAGTCCGGACGGCGATTGCGACAGCAGACAGAAGCCCGATTACGTAGCTATTTGAACCAAGTCGCTGCCGAGATCCCATCTGCTGGCCTAGGACAATTTCCGCGCAATTGAAAAGAGTGATCGCGCACGAGCAGGGTGAGTAGGTGATCGACGACGCAATCGCCACGCATGATGCGCAGGCTCCTTAAAGCAACGTTTTGTAATACATCGATCCTATGAACACTTGACCCGCATCCGCTGACGGGGGATATTACACCGCTATCTGCATTTAGGGGCCTTTATGTCGAGCAAGAATTTCCTCAAGCCATTTGCGCTTACCGTTAGTACCCTGCTCGCATCCACGCAGGTCCAGGCGGCGTCTGATCCGCAGTTTGCGAGCGCTGTTGAGCAGGTCGCGCGTGCTACTGCGGCAACCGACATGGCAGAATTGACACTTGCTGCTTCGACCGACGTGATGACAGCTGATGCCCAGCATGCCAGTCATGCAAGCCATTCAAGCCATTCAAGCCATAGCTCACACTCCTCTAGCTCCTACTGAGTTGTGCAATCGGACAAGGTCGCAACGCCTGTTGAACAGGCCACGCAACACGTGTCGCTTTGCGCTTCAGCATATTCGATCGAAGCAGTTCATCGAGCTGCGTACGCCCTGATGGCCACTGTCGATGTGCGTATTCTGGCCACTGAGCCGGAGATTTTGTGCGAGTTGCGCGCACTGGATAAGGGTACGAAGGCGGCTGACGCCGACCTAAAGTTCCGCCGAGAAGTCACCGATCACCAGTTACGCATGGCGATCGAGGAGCGCACGAGCGGGTATCGTGATCTTATCCTTGGCCTCGCCTTTTCAAAGACCGGTCTGCAGGGTGGCTAAGTTTCGTGAGGCTGAAGCGTTTGATAGCTCAGCCAACGCAGCTTACACGATGCTGCCTTGGCGATTCACAGCGTTGGATGGGAATGATCGCTATGTTGCGACCAACCTCGTCGGCGAACATCTGGTCCTTGACCGCGAGACTATCGGAAAGTTTGCGCGACAGGAGTTGGCTCCGGCAGACCCCGCCTACGACGAGTTGAAGGCTCGCCATTTTCTCATCGACGACGACACAAATGTGGCGGTTGATCTGCTTGCACTCAAGGTCAGGACCAAGCTGGCACCACTCGCAAACTTTACCGCGCTTCACATCTTCGTCGTTACCCTGCGCTGCGAGCACAGCTGCCCGTATTGTCAGGTCTCCCGCGCAAACAATGATCGCGGCGAGTTCGACATGTCGCGCGAGACCGCACTTAAATCCCTAGACCTCGTTTTCCGTTCACCGTCACCGGCGCTCAAGATCGAATTCCAGGGCGGGGAGTCCTTGCTCAATCTTCCCCTGATCAAGCTGATCGTTGAAGAAGCCAAACGCCGCAACGAGACAGCCCGGCGCGAGCTCGCCTTCGTCGTGGCAACCAATCTTGCTGTCCTGGACGATGAAGCGCTCGCCTTCTGTAAAGCTGAAAACATCCTGGTTTCCACATCGCTTGATGGGCCAGCAGAACTTCACAATGCGAACCGGCCGCGGCCTGGCCGAGATTCTCATGAGCGCGCCGTCGATGGTATACATCGGGCTCGAGGCGTCCTTGGGCATTACAATGTCGGTGCACTAATGACGACGACCTCAGCCAGCCTGAACCAGGTCAAGGCTATCATCGACGAGTACCTTCGGTTGGACTTTGGCGGCATCTTTCTTCGCCCGTTGTCCCCCTACGGGTTCGCCATCAAGACCAAGTCCTATGCCGCTTACAGCCGCGAGCGCTGGTTGGAATTCTACTTTGAGGGTCTCGACTATATCATTTCGCTGAATCGGCAGGGCTTCGATTTTATTGAGCACTATGCTGCCATGGTCCTCAAGAAGATGCTGACCCCGCTGCAGACAAGCTATGTCGACCTAATGAGCCCTGCGGGCATTGGCATCGCCGCCATCGTCTACAATTACGATGGTACAGTCTACGCCTCGGATGAAAGTCGCATGCTCGCTGAGATGGGCGATCAGACATTTGCGCTTGGCAACGTCCATCGTGATTCCTTCGAGGACATCATGCTCGGTGATGCGCTGCTTGAGCCGCTGACGCAGTCATTCGCGGGCTCCGTACCTGGATGCTCTTCTTGTGCTTTCGAGCCATGGTGCGGAGCGGATCCCGTGTTTCACCACGCCACCCAGGGTGACCCTGTGGGCAAGAAGCCGCTCTCGGCGTTCTGTACCCGCAGTATGGCCCTTTTTCGCGGACTGATCACCCGAATGGAGGCCGATGACGATGTCCGGGCCTTGTTCGAAAAATGGGCTAATCGAGCATGATCCCGCTTCGTGCCCGAGCGCTTGAATTTCGAGGTGCATCACCCGCTTCTGCGGAGGTCATCCGGGTTTCGCTGTCGGCGGACCGACCTGCCATCATCAAGGCCCAGGAAGGGTTTGTCGTTGGAACGGGTCCGGTCCCTGAAGGCTTCGCTTGGTATCTTCTTGGATCGGTTGACGACTTTCAACGCCTCCCCATCGACGCGCGTGCGGTGATTGCGCCGGCTCAGACCATGTTTCTGGGCCAAGGGGACGTCATTGCTGTCGATCCGCTGCGCAAGGCGATCCGGGTGCTCTATCGGGGCAATTCGCCTTACAACCATTTTCTGCTCACTGAGCGATGCAACAATTATTGCCTGATGTGCTCGCAGCCGCCGCGGGATGTCGACGACAATTGGATCGTCGACGAGGTGCTGCGCGCAATCCAGCTAGTTAGGCGCGATGCCGTGGAAATTGGTTTCACAGGTGGTGAGCCGACGCTGCTTGGCGAGCGCTTCTTTGAACTAGTGCAGGCAGCAGCATCCCACCTTCCTGGAACGGCGCTCCACATATTATCGAATGGACGACGATTTTCTGACGGCGAATTTGCGGCCAAACTTGGTGCTATCGGCCATCACGATCTGATGATGGGCATTCCGGTATACTCCGATCTTGCGCATCTTCACGACCATGTCGTCCAGGCAGATGGTGCTTATGACGAGACAATCCGCGGCATTCTTGCGCTAAAGGCCAGCGGTGTCCGGGTGGAGATCCGAGTTGTACTGCAAGCCCAAACGGTTGGTCGTTTGCCTCACCTTGCACAGTTCATTGCGCGGAACCTCCTTTTTGTCGATCATGTCGCTTTGATGGGCCTTGAGCCGACAGGGTTCGCTCGCGCAAACATGGAAAGCATTTGGTGCGATCCAGTTGATTATGCTCACCAGCTTAGTGCTGCCGTTAAAACACTGTCCGGTGCCGGGATAAGGACCTCGATCTACAACAGCCAGCTCTGCGTCGTTCCGGCCGACATCCGGCCGTACGCGCGTAGATCGATTAGCGACTGGAAGCAGACTTACTTGCCTGAATGTGAGGGCTGCGAGGCGAAGCGGGAATGCGCAGGTTTCTTTGCTAGCGTTACCCACGGTCGGAGCCGGGCAATTCGTCCGATTGTAGGTGCTTCCTAACGGTGGAACTCGCTGTCGAAGGGCGTATTGTCCGACGAGTTGTAATTCGGAGCCATGCGCAATGACAGGTGCAAAAACGGACAACACTTTGCACCGAGTGGCAGGGGGTGTTTCACGTATGAAAGGTTCACGAGATGAACCAACTACGGACTTGTGAGGCGTCTTGCTGCATTGGTTGATGCATCGCAACATAGGTTGCTGATTGGCCGCATCTAAAGCCCACATCTGTATTCTCGAGTTCGCCAACCAGCATCTGCGGTTCGGATACCGCCTGTCCAATCCACAAATGCACCTAGAAGAATGGACAAAATAGGAGACAAAGTTTCGGTGCTTCAGTTGCGCGACTTGATGTTTCTGAGCCTCGCTCACCCAGTAAAGCCAGACAGCTTTCCAGGCGAAATCAAGCTCCAAAACCCGCTCCCGCCGGAAACCCTTGCCGGCTCAAGAAGGCGCAGCAAGCCGCTGCCGTCTCCGCTTAGTTCATAACAATCTCGCGTCACGCTGCGCATCGACATCATGCTTGCGAAGCTAGTGGCAAATTCGACCACCATCCGCCCGCCTGGCAGCAACAGTAACGCGCCGTCGGCGTCACTCACAATCACCAGTACACCGCCGGCTTCGCGCGGCAAAGCCGATATGGAGCCGTCCTCGTTGACGGCGCAACTGATGCCGCCACACTCATCTGCCCAGCGGTTGATTTCAGCCTTGCGCGGCTCAGCAATAAGTTTGCGATAGTTATCAAGCACGGAAACGCCAACTGCCGCTCGCGGTTCGGGATTAACCTGAGGCTCGAGCTCTGGCAAAGTCGGTGCCCAATTTGGCTGCTCCTGGGCCGCAGGTGCAACAGGTACTGCCGGGAAAGGTCCTTCAGAGGTCCCGGAACGGACCTCGCGCAGGTCTTGCAAACCGTTCTTGATGGTCTCCAGTTGGTTCAATATCCCCGAAAGGACAATTTCAAATCTCGCAATATCGGAATTGGTCTTTAGCAGGGACTTGCCGATTTCCGGTAGAAGGGCCTTATCGTCGCCCATGCTACCATCGGCAGGCTTGCGACGCGAAAGCGTCTCGATACTTTCGACAATGCCTTTCATCGCGCTCCGCTGCAGCACAACGATCCCAATCAGCACCAACTGCAAAAGCACTGTCGCAATCGCAAGGATTTCAGTGACAGAGCCTGACATTGCAGTTTCGCCTTTCGCTATCGTTTTTAAGATCGTTTTTAAGTTAACTCATCTTTGGCCATTGTGCCCGAAGCGGTCATGGGAATCCAACTAGCCATTCCAGACCGTCTTTGGGCGCAGCGGGTCGCCAGGCCGCAGCCGCATGAAGCCGACCAGCACCTTAAGCATCGCTGAAAATTCTGATTGCTGGACCCGTCCATCGCGGATGTCGGCTCGATCTATGTCGGCAATACCGTTCAGCAACTTTGCCCTCTGAGCCTCGTCAAGTGCAACGGAGAAGCCAGCGACCTTGGCGAAGGCAGACAGAAAACTGTCGAGATCCTCGATCCCGACATCGAGCTTAACCGAGGTGAATTCGGCATGTGCCGGTCGATCGGGACCAAGATCCGTCGACCCGCCTACACCGAGATCGCCGAAGTCTATCCCACTTTCGTTTGCCATCGGGCTAGTGGGTTCAGCGCTCGTGCGGCGGCCATTGGCAATAATCATGCCGGCCGCCACTTCAATCTTTGGTACGGGAGACACTTGGACCTGAGGGAACTTAGGACGGGTATCGCCAGCGGCAACCGCGATCAGCAACATGATTTTGCTGATCGCCGTCTGTGCGCGGGGATCCTTGCCATGGAGACGAGCGAACAGGCCCGAACCACGACCGCAGAATGCTGCGGCAATATCGCCGAGCGTATCCTGCTTGATCTTGCCATCGTTGATGAGGTTGCGCAAATGGCGGCCGACAAACCAGGCAAGACCGCCCAGGAACACGAAGGCGGTTTCCTTCAGCACGCGGACATTGTCAGTTCCGGAAACCCGGCTCCATTCGCGTTCAATGGCATTGTCCAGTGTCTTCCCGCTGAACAAAAGCTCGCCGATGTAACGCAAGTTATCGCGCAGATCGCCATTGGGCTGCTGGTTGAGTTGCGAAATTACCCCCGCCCAGGCACGCAATCCGAAATCGTCGAGGATCTCGGGATTTGCCATGATGTGGCTGGTGAAAAAATCACCACCTGCGAGGCGCATCGACGTGGAGAGCAGCTGCTTCGGTTCGCTGCTGTTGTCCCAAACCGCGATGTCGGTTGTGCCGCCGCCGATATCTAGGATGATGTTTACTGCACCACGAGTGCCAGCGCCCTTGATCTTCTCGTCGAGGATGTATGCCGCCGCAGCATCTCCTTCGAAGACAATCGGCTGGATCCACTTCGGATCTGCATTGGACACGGTGCCGCGCAGTGCCCCCTCCAGTTCCGCCATAAAATCACTGTTGTCGCCCATGTCCTTTGGACGCGAGAAGTTCCAGCGCAAGTTTGATGGGTGTCCATTCTGGTCCACCCATTCGCAGGCGATCATCAGCATCAGTTGTCTCAGATACCGCCGGCTGATGTCGCGCATTTCGGGAGAACGCGACCACTTCAGATTGTACTTGATGCTGTTGAGCAGCGACGACCATTCTTGGATCGGCACGGCCGAGATCGTGCCGTCTTCAGCGAAATCAGGCTGGAAATAAACGAGGTGCCGCATCATCAGCACGTCATTCAAGTCACGATCCGATTCCAGCAGTTCCCGGCCAAGCGTATCCAGCTGGCGGCTGATCACCACGCTGGGGCTAGGCAATTCCCGCTGATCGCACGGCATGAAATCACGGAATTTCTGGGTCAGTTCGAATGCCCGCGCTCCAGCCAGTTCCTGCGCACCATTTATCGGGTGTACCAAACGCGACTTAAACCGGATCGGATTGGTATCGTTGAGGCAGGCGACCGTATTGGTCGTGCCGAAATCGATCGCAACCTGGCCGATCTGGTCGTTGGGATTGTTGCGTTCAGGTAAGATCAGAAGGCTGAGTCCGGCAGGCACGGGGTGTTGGTCGCCCCCCAGGGCAATCGTGAAAAAGGCAGCCTCAAAGGCATGCGATGAGGTCTGCACTTCCGACACACGCCCACCGGAATTACTCCCACGCAGGCGAGCAAGGCCCTGTTTGTTGCAGGAGCGGCCGGAGTATTCCGGGATGCGGTCAAGAACAGAGTTGGTACCTTGGTTATCGATTGGCGACGAATCCGACCATATTTGAGACAGCCGAGCACGATCCTCGTTCGACTGGACCTCGCGCAGCAGGTCTGCCAACAAACGCCCTGACATTGCAAAACGGCCACGCAGGCGATTGGTGGTGGCGCTCGCATAATCGATCCGGGCAAGATAGTGCTTCCAGACATCGCTGCGGAAATCCGGCCAAATGGCGAAATCGCCAAGGCCCCAGTCCGCTTCGCGCATGAGCTTACCTTCGCCTGCCTTCGGCGCATCGCTATACCGGCGAGCCAACTGGTAGGGCTGGCCATCGAGCATGACCTTCAGGGTTACCCGGCCTTCATTGCTGATGGCGACGACATCACTCAGCTCGTCTGGCTTACGGATAAGCAGAGCGAGCGGAGATAATGGTATCAAGAATTCCGCTAAGCCGTTCTTGTGCGCTGCGATCCTTCCCCTGTGTTCTGACTCGTCGAGCTGGACCAGTACATCAGTGAATATGTCTTCTGGCCTGACCAACAAAAACCCGGCTGCTGCAATCTCGCTTCGCAGAGCTGCGAGCTCGGCGGGAGTAGAATCGAGCGCCTCTTGCAACATGCGCAGACCCCAGAAGCGGATCGAATTTGCAGGCCGCTGGTGTGAAGCAAGGGCCGCGTCGAGGAGGACGAACCCCTTGAATGGCGGCCGTTCGCCAGTGTCGTCGCGTAGGCGGATGATACATTGTGAGGAACCGGGGGCTGGCGGCTTTGCCTTGATCGGTGTCGCAAGCAGCTTGTAGAGTTCAGGCAGACCCTCCGCCGATAGGTCGCCACTTTCGAGTTCGGGCAGATTGACATCCGCTCCGAGCGTTGAAAGTGCAGCGCGGCAATCAGCGGAATATAGCTGGCATTGCTTACGCAAGTTGCCAAGCAATGCCTGGTCATCCTTAGTCCCGCGTCCGCCGCCGCAAAGAAGGTCAAGCTTCTGATCAAGCGCATCCAGATAGGTCGCCAGTATGTGAAGTGGCGCTGCTGGGAGTGCCTCGAGACCTGTCAACGACAGTGGATCGGTAATTCCACGCTTCATCCAAGGAACGGCGGGAAGTGCCAAGCGGTCAGCGTCACGACCAAGTGCAACAAGGGAGGCTGGATTAAGCAGGCCGAGGTCATGGCCTTTGCCGACCTTGCGTCGTTGTGAATCGATTTCAAAAAGTCGGATGATGACAGGTCTGTCCCACCCATGGCTGACACTATCGGCAGGAGCCGGCACCGAGGACTGTGGCAATAGGTGCTTCATCACTTCGGCAAAGCGCGAAGAACGCTGGCCGAGCGGGACCGGTATCAGTTCAAGGCGATAAGCGTTTTCGTAGTTGGCGCTAAGCGCGAAAAGCGCGATCAGGCCACGCCACTGCTCAAGCTTTTGATGAAGGAGCGTTGACGGACTCAGAACTGCATCGGCAAAGCTGCGCGCTTGCGACCAAGGGTCGGGCGTCGAGCGGACGACATCGACTTTGGCTTTTTCGTCGACCTCAAGAGCCCTGCCCAGTTCGCCAAGCGTCCCCCCGATTGGTACCCAGCGCCCAAATTCAGCAGCTTCTTTGAAATTGTGCCCGCCCTGTTTGAGCGGCGTGAGGAGCCAAGTTGCTTCAGACATGGCCTATGCTCCCGTCCTGAACGGCCGCGTGGCCCGGTGAACTCCGGCGACCAGCTTGCCCAGGCCACGGCTCTTGCCGACGGCGAGGGGCGTGGAAAGATCGCTGTAGACGACACGGGCATCGACTGGCGGGGCATTAGGATCGCTGGGTTGGAGAACGGCTTGGAGGTCGTCGAGCGTCTCGCTTTCCTCGCGGCTAAGATGAAGATCCAGCGGGTCTGTCGGCTTTGTGATGTCGGAACGGCTGCGGATCCTAGCAGTGTCCCAAAGCGAAAGGCTTCGGATCCGGGGTTCGGAGAAAAGCTGCATCGACGATGCCCAGTCGAGCAGGACTTGGGAATAATCCTTCATGTCCTGACGCATTTCGGGCGTGCTGTTCTGCCAGTCGACCCCGTCACTGAGCTTTGCAAGCCACTTTGGCCAGCCGCGGCTGCCGAAAAGGCCTCGCTTGTCAATCGTTGGCTCCACGCGATAGAGCCACCACACAGCGAAGCGCAGCGCACCGCCGAGGCGCGTATAAAGCCGCTCCTTGGTCTCGTTCGTTCCAGGCAGATCAGCCCAACCGAACCCTTCGCCATTGCGCCGCGCGGCGACCAGCGGCACGCTCGCAGCCTTGATCGTCTGGGCGGGGTCGAGAAAGTCGATAGCCGCCAGAGCCGCGACAAGCTCCGGAAGCAGCGGAGGATTCTTCTGCTCTGCGCGGCCGGGTTCGTGATAGCCTAGCTCGAACATCTCGTCCCAGCCCGAAACGTAAAGCCGGTCGAACACGCCTTCTTGTTGAAGCAAGCTCTGGTAGAATTCGAGCGCGACACGGGCCTGGGGAAGGAGCTGGGCGGCGGTTATGACGTTGGCTGTCGCATCATTGGGATCGGAGAACCGGAAATAGGGTAGCATGAGAGCACCGCCCAACTTCACTTTGTCTGCCTGAATCTGCTCCTGCTGATTGTCAGGGTCACGAAGCTTGTGGAGCATACGAGCGATGGTTGGGAAGCCTGCCGCGCCTGTACCGCCAAACAGCGAGCCAGCCATGAAGATGCGCACTTCATCGCCGCCGTTGCTCGTTTTCATTAGCTCGACTAGACGCCTGCGGAATTCGGGCTGATCGTGATTGACGGCAGAGACAAGCGCCGCCGCGCCGACATGGGCGCGCCCGCGATAGCCTTCGGCGAGGTCCATCGTCTGCTCTTCATCCTGAGGGTTGGCCGCATCACCTCGGAACAGCAGATCGAAAAGAGCCTGCTCATCAGCCAGCATGTCTTGGTGGCGCATGATGTCGCGCAGCGTGGGCGTATTATCTGGAGCAGGACGCCAGTGGGCCTTTCCGCCATCGCCGAAAAGTGGTTCGAGTGGGACGGACAGAAGCGGAGTCCCGCCATTGGCATCGGCGCTGGTCCAGTCGATCGCATTGGTGCTGGTTCCGAACCCGCGCCGAAGTTTGCAAAGCAAGTTCAGCAGACGATCAGCACGAACAACGTTGCCGTTGCTGTTGTCCTGATCGATTAGCCCAATGTAGACCTTGTCCTGCGGACCTAGGCCAGTCGACATAAGTACCAGAGTCGATTCAATGATTTTAGCGCCGGTGCCGCCTACGCCCAGCAAGACATTAACGATGGCCATGCCTGCTCCTCAGCCGCCCAGCAAGCCAGCGCCAGGAACGGCGATCTTGGTGCTAGAAGGAACGAAAATTGCCGTACTGAGCCAAAAACCGAGGGCCATGAGAATTTCCCCGAGACCGGTCACAGTAACCGGAATGGACGGGGCGGCCAACTCTGCCAGTGGAGCAGCGATCACTCGCCACCAGAAAAGGCCAAATGTGACTGCGGCGCCGAACAGAAGCAAGCCCGCCCACGAGCCGCGCTTGGCCTTCGCCGACTGGTCACCATAGGGTGGATTGCGATCAACGATAATGAGCCAGATCACCGCAAGCGCGGCGCCAAGCACGATACCTATCACGCCCGGCACTAACAGGCCGCCCGTCATCTCTTCAAGATAAGACTGGATGCGCACCGGATCGCCTTCAGTCAGCCCGAGCACCTGTTGCGAAAGCCCGCTTTCCTTGGCGAGGCCGAACTTGACAATCGCCCAGAAAATCCCGGCAATGATCCCATTGACAGCTAGCACTCCAGCCAGTCGCGGCACCAATTTGCTGTTCATTTTTTTGGCCCCTCAATTGATTTCAACTGCGACGGCGAAGCCGCCTATGTTCATTGGTTTCTGCTGCGCCGACCGCAGCAGCGCAACCTCGAAAAGGCGCGCCATTTCGGACAGGTTCAGGGTCGGCATCACTGGGCGCCTGAGCGCTTCGGCTTCAGTCGCGGCATTGAAGCTCCAGTCCCGCATCCATTGCGTCGCTGGATTGGGCGACAGCAGAGAAACCCGGCGTAAGCCGCCGATCAGAAGGTATTTGCCCGATGGCAGTGCGGCCAAGCCGGCTGGATCGAGCGTGTAATCGCCCGTCTCACCTTGCCAGCCGCCTCGCAGCTCACCTTCTTTACGCCAGCCGCCGCCCTTGGGACGACATTCCTCGTCGACCAGCTTGTACAACTGAGTCTCGCCCCTGCTTGCACCTTCCCATACAGCGCCCGGGATCACGCTCACGGCCTGACTGCCCGCCCAGCTGGCTCCGCTACCGACCGGACTGCGAAGCGCCGCGCTCTTGTCGAGCTTGAACTGCTGTACCTTCACTCCGCTGCGAACTGGAAGGAAATTGGCCTTCATGAGTGCAGACTTTGTCGGGACGAAAAAGGCCGATTTCGCTGCATCGGCAGCCACGGCTGGCTCAAGTGTGAATAGCGAATAATGCGCTTTGCCCGACTTCAGATCGCTCGAAATTGAGCTCGACGGCGCCATTTGCATAGCCGCATTGAACGCCTGCAGTCGTTTGAGCGGTCCGACTGCGACGACGAACAGATAGCGGCGGGAGGCCACGACCCCTGCCTTGCCGCTTGGCAGGTCACTCACCTTGCCAGCATAAGCGCTCTCGAACCCATAGACGGCAATGCTGCGCCCGCTGTTGAAGATCAAGTCCAGCGGCCCCGAAAGCGCGACACTATCGGTTGTTAGGACGGCGCTATTTGCCAGCCAAAGATCGCTGACCACGACTGAGAGTCCCGAGGCATCGGCATGGGCGATCTTGTCCAGAGCCTGGTCGATGTGACTCTCTTGCGCATCGCAGTTCGAATTTGAAGGCGGGCACAGATAGCCAGCCTCGGACTGCATCGCTTTGATATCCTTCGATTCGATCGGGGTAATCTTGCGATCGAACCGGATTACTTCGGCCTTGCTATGATCAATCCCGCCCAATGAAGGCAACATGCCCACAAGGTCGGCTAGTGGGCGCGCTTCGGCGGACCCACCACGAATGTAGCCTGACATGCTAGCCGAACCATCAAGGTAAATCGCCAATGGGCCGCCCGGATCGGGTGCGACAGCGCTATCAGCGGAAAGGGATTCTGAAACCCATTGCCCGGCATCGGGAGGGTAACACGATGCGCCGTCAAGGGTTGCCACTGTCGCGGTGCCGCCACCGCATCCCCCAAGCAGAAGCAGACCCGAAAGGACCGCCACCAATCTACTTCCTGCCATCATTGCCCCCACATTCCTAAAAAGGTTTCGACTAACAGTAGGCTGATGTCCATCCGTTTTTCCCGCCGGACGCAACGCGCGGACAATTTTTGTTTTATAACAATGCTAAAGGCTGAAAAACCAGCTCAACCGGCGTCCTGGCAACGCGCGAATTGCTGGATCTCGTTAGCGTGTGGTGATTATCTATGTCGGAGATGCTATTATCGGGAAAAGGGGTTACGGGTTTAGCATGCAACGATTGCCGATGGGCGGGAATGTCCCGCTGAATGCAGCGCGATTCGACGTGGTGGTGGACTGGCCGGCGCGCTGCGGCGTGCTGGATGCCTCCGCCTACATGCTTGGTGCTGATGGCCGCGTGCGCGGCGACGCCGATATGATCTTCTACAATCAGAGAGTAGACGTATCCGGCTGCCTGCGTATTACTGAAATTGATGCTGGCACCACCTGCTTCACCTTCGATCTACCGATGGTTCCCGAAGATATTGAGCGGATCGTCATCTGCACCACCGTGGAAGACCCAGGCAAGACGATGGCCGCATTTGAGGGCGTCAATGCGCGCGTCTTGACCAACGGCGAGGCCTCGCTCGGCTTCTATCCTGAGTTAGCAGGTGCAACCGTAGTTGCGATGCAGTTGGTGGAAGTATATCGGCGCAACGGGACGTGGAAACTGCGCGCGGTTGGCCAAGGCTTTGATGCCGGACTGGGCGCGCTTGCCCGGTATTTCGGCATAGATGTGGCAGAAAGCGACGATTCTTCGGGGCAAACGCCGGACTCGCCTACCGTTGCCCAGACGCCGCAACCGGTTACTGAACCCTTGGTGCCGGTGCGACAAATAGTTCCGCCTGGTTCACCGCCGCCTCCTTCACCTTCGCCGCCCGCTCCACCACCGCCGCAGGCTCAGCGTCGGCTTGGTGTTGGAAACCCCAGGATTGAGCTGCCAGCGCTCAGCCTACTAAACTGCAAGCTCTCTTGGTCAGAAGACGTGGGGGGGGCGCAGTGGCGCGCCCGCCCCCTCGATCTTGCGCTGGGGGCGTTCTACCGTCTGCGCGATGGCCGCGATGGCTTGGTCCAGCTTTGCGATTTTCCCGGTGCGCTTGACCGTGCTCCTTGGATCCAGGTCCTGCCCAGCGAAGCAAAAAGTGGGCACCGTGACCTTTCCCTGCGCATCAACTTAGATCAGTGGCATGCCCTATCCCACTGCGTGCTCTTCGCGTACATTGCCAACGGTGCGGCTAATTGGCGTGCTCGGGAAGTTGAGTTTTTCTTTGCGGTCAACGAGAGGGTTTCGGTCGACATACCATCAGGCGGCGACGGCAACGCCGTTTTGGCGCTTGCATCGATTGACTTCACCGCAGGCACCGTCGCGGTCACCCGGATGGGCGATTTTTTTACCACGCAGCGCCACTTGGCGGAGCAGGTGGGCTGGCGGCTCAATTGGCGCAGTAATGAACTGGACTGAGCGCAGGTCCTGCGATCCGCGCTTCACCGTCAAGCCATAAACAGCATAAGCAGCCGCTGGTAGCGGATTTGGCGAACGGCCAAGGTTAACTGGCTTCGGTCGCCTCTTGGGACAAAGCGGTCCTTCCGAAACGCCACCTCGACTGTCTTCACTTGCCAATAGCCGACAGCCAAATAGCATTCGAACGGCATCGGTTCCCGGCAGTGACCGGTCTCCAAATGCCCTTCGGCTATTCTGCAGTTTCAAACCTTCAAATCCGCCCGCTCAACGAGGGGCTGCTGCGTCGTCCCAACCACCGCCGAGACTGCGAAACAGGAAGACTTGCCGTTGGGCAAGGCGGCGGCCAGCGAGTGTGCCGAGGAGTTCGGTTTCGTAGGCCGTGCGGCGGGCATCGAGCGCGATGAGCGGATTTGCATCGCCTAGGCGGACGCGCGCTTCGGCCCGGCGGGCGGCGGTCTGCGCGTCAGCTAAAGCGGCCGCAAACGACTGGTTGGCGCGATGTTCGGCATCGGTATCTGCCAGCGCCGTTTCCACTTCGCGCAGGGCCCTGAGCCATGCGGCGTCATATTGGGCGAGCGCGCCCTCCTGGTTGGCCTCGGCCAGTGCGATGCGGGCCTTGATGCGGGCAGGATTGAGGAACGACCAGCTGATCAGCGGCGTGATGAAAGCATCCAGCGAGCCGCGGATGAGGCCGCCCGATGCGCCGAGCGTCACGCGGGGATACATCTCGGCCTTCGCAACTTTCACCCGCGCACCGGTGGCTGCAAGCCGCCGCTCTGCCTCGCGGATGTCGGGTCGGCGGGCGAGCAGGCCTGCGCCATCGCCGACCGGCAACGCTGCCGCGAATGATGGCGGGCGCGGACACTGGAACCGAACGGCATCGGCAGGCGGCAGGGCTTCTAGATTGGCGAGGAGATAGCGGGCGCGCTGGGCGTCAGCCTCGAAGGCGGGAAGGCCAGCTTCCAGCCTGCCCAGCAATTGGCGGGCCTGAGCGAGTTCCAGCGGGGACACCTCACCTACCTTCACCTGGCGGGATACGGTCGCCGCCAGCGCGCGCTGCGTCGCAATCTGGCGCGTCGCCACGCGGGCGAGTTCCCCGGCCCAGCAGAGATCGAGCCATGCCCCGACCACATCGGCCGCCACGGCCAGACGCACGCCGTCGCGAGCTGCCGCTGCCGCCTCGGCATCGGCGCTGGCCGCCGACGATTGATTGCGGAGCCGGCCGAAGAGATCAGCCTCCCAAACTGCTTCCGCGCCGAGTTCGTAGCTCGATTTGGGCACGCCGGTCGTGCTCGGTTGGTTGGCTCCGCGCGTCGTCGGGCTGGCTCCGCTTTCCAGCACAATGTCGGGCGTGCGGGCCGCGCCTGCAAGCCGGGCATTGGCGCGCGCGGCATCGAGGTTCGCGACAGCAACGCGTATGTCCCGATTGGCCACGAGCGCACGGGCAACGTGCTCGTTCAGCGCCGCATCACCGTAGAGCCGCCACCATTCGCCGGGCAGCGGCGCAGCGTCTGTCGCACCCACAAACGGCCCGGTCGCAGCAAGCGGCGGTGGGGGTGCCGCGTTCGGCGGTGATTTCGCCACGCAACCTGCCAGCAACAGCGCGATGAGCAGTGCACGCTTCATGCTGCCCGCCCCTTGCCGAAGCGCAGATAGAGTGCGGGCATCCAGACGAGGTTAAGCACGGTCGAACTCACCAGCCCGCCCAGGATCACCAGCGCCATGGGGTATTCGATCTCGTGGCCGGGCACGTTGCCGTGCGCCACTAGCGGGAGCAACGCCAGCGCCGCCGTGCCTGCAGTCATCAGGATCGGCACCAGACGTTCGGCGGCGCCCCGCTGCACCAACGCAAGGCCGAAGGGCTGATCCTCCTCGCGCTCCAGATGGCGGAAATGGCTGAGCAGCATGATGCCGTTGCGTGCAGAGATGCCCAGCACGGTGACGAAACCGACCAGCGCGCCCATCGAGAGCACCCCGCCGCCCAGAGCCGCTGCTGCGACCCCGCCGACCAGCGCAAACGGAAGGCTGAGCGCGACGAGCGCAACGATCCGCCCCGAACGGAACTCCAGCCAGACGAGGAACAGGATGCCGACGAGGCACACCAGCGATAGCCAGCCCAGCTGCGCCTTCGACTCCTGCAGCGTTTTCCACTCGCCGAGGAACTGGGGGTAGTACCCGGCGGGCATGGTCATGGCTTTCACCTTGCGCTCCACTGCCTGCGCCACGCTGGCGAGATCGGCGCCGTCCTTCAGGTTGAGCGTCACATCGATCCGGCGGGAGCCTGCCTCGCGCTTGATCTCGCCGGCTGCCGGGGCCACGCCGACGCGCGCAAGATCGCCCAGACGCAGCGCCGATCCGGCCTGACCATTTGCGGACGAAGGTCCGGGCACCATCAATCGCCGCAGCGCGCCAAGATCGCTGCGGGCCTCCGGCACGGCCCAGACCGCGACATCGAAGCTCTTCTGGTCGCGGTAGATCTCACCGACCCGCGTGCCGCCGATCAGCGTGGCCGCCGTGCGGCGCACATCGCCTGCGGTCACACCGGCCAGCGCCAGCACATCTGGCCTTGGGGCTATCTGGATCTGCGGGATCAGGCTCTGCTGCTCCACTTTCAGATCCTTGACGCCCTCGGTCCCATCGAGCGCGCCGCGCACCTTTTCGGCAAGGCTGCGCAGCTCGGCCAGGTCGGGGCCATAGAGCCGCACCACCACGGTTGCACCGGCCCCGGTCAGCACTTCCTTGATGCGTTCGCGCAAGTACGTCAGTACGTCGCGCTGAAGGCCGGGATAGCCAGCGATGGCGGTTTCGATGCGCTTTACCGCTGCATCGTGATCGGCCTTTTCATCGAGGCTGATCCAAAGTTCGGTGAAGTTGGGGCCGTAGACTTCATCGCCCTGCTCGGCCCGGCCGATATGCGAGCCGAAATTGCGCACGCCGGGGATCGCGGTGAGCTCCTTCGACGCGCGGATGGTGATCCGGTCCATGGCTTCGAGCGAAGTTCCGGGCTTCTCCACAAAGTGCATGAGGAAATCGGTTTCGCGGAAATCGGGCAGGAATTGCTGGCGCAGCAGGCCCATCCCGCCAACCGAGAGCAGGATGCCGCCCGCGACAACGGCGACCGCCATACCGCTCCGGGGGGCCAGCCCTTCCAGCAAACGGCCATAGCGCGCGCGCAAGCCGATGACCCAGCGCGGTTCGGCCCGTTCCGCCGCACCCGGCAGCAGCATGAGGCACATCGCCGGGGTGACCGTCAAAGCGACGAGCAGCGAGGCCGCGATGGCCGCGATATAGGCCATGGCGAGCGGCCGAAAGAAGCTGCCCGAGACGCCGCCGAGGAAGAACACCGGCAGGAAGACCAGCATGACAATGGCACTGGCAAACACGACCGCGCTGCGCACTTCCAGGCTGGCCGCCAGCACCACAGCGAATGGCGAGCGCGGCTGTTCTCGCACTGCTTCGAGCCGCAGCCGCCGCCCGATGTTCTCGACGTCAATGATTGCATCGTCGACGATCTCGCCCAGCGCGATCACCAGCCCGGCGATCACCATGGTGTTCATGCCAACCCCGAACGCCGTGAGCGCCAGCACGGCCCCCACCAGCGAGAGGGGAATCGCGGTCATGCTGATGAGCGCGGTCCGCCAATTGCGGGTGAACAGGATCAGCACCGCCGCCACAAGTACGATGCCGATGCCCATTGCCTCACCCAGATTCGCGAGCGCGCGTTCGATGAAGGTCGCAGGGCGGAAGATGGTGCCGTCGACATTCATGCCCTTGAGGCCGGGCCGTAGTTCGGCCAGCGCCTTGTCGATCCCGCGCGCCACTTCCAGCGTGTTGGCACCGAGTTGCTTCTCCACGATCAGCAGCAGGCCGGGGCGGCCATTGATGATCGCATCGCCGATAGGCTGGGCAAAGCCTTCGGTCACCTTGGCCACATCCCCGATGCGCACGGGCGCACCGCCAACCGTGCGGATGACGGCGCTCGCCAGATCGCTGCCGGTCTTGACGCCGACCACCTGCCGCACCGCCAGCCGCTGGTTGGGGCTATCGACAAAGCCGCCGCCAGCGATCACCACCGCATCGCCCGCTGCGCGCTGGACATCGGCCACGGTCACCCCGGCTGCGGAAAGCCGCACCGGATCGACCAGAACTTGCAACTGCCGGTCACGCGCGCCCCACATCGCGACATTGGCGACACCGGGCACCGCCATGAGGCGCGGGCGGATCGTCCAGCGCGCCATTTCGGTCATCGTCATCTGGTCGAGTTTGTCGGACCAGATGCCGATCTTCATCGCCCGGCTGGTGGCCGAAAGCGGCGCGAGCATGACCGGCGGGCGCACCGCTGCGGGCAAACGCGGGATGACCGTTGCCAGCCGTTCCTGCACCATCTGGCGCGTGCGGACTGGATCGGCAGCGCGGTCCATCACCAGCACCACCGACGAGAGGCCCAGCACCGACTTGGAGCGCAGCGTGGCCAGGCCCGGCACCCCGTTCACAGCCGTTTCGATGGGCACCGTGACCAGCGCCTCGACGTCCTCGGTCGCCAGCCCCGGTGCTTCGGTCTGCACCTCGACAATGGGCGGCGCGAACTCGGGGAAGACATCGAACTTGGCGCTCATAGCAGCGCGCACGCCCAGCACCGTCAGCACCGCCGCCAATGCCAGCACAAGCGCGCGCTGGCGCAGCGACGATCCGATCAGCGCCGCCAGCATCACTTGGTGCCGAACTCGGTGCCGAACAGTTCCGCCGCCCCGGCCGTGACGACCCGAACGCCAGAAGCAAGGCCCCGCGCCAGCGTAGCCCGCCCGCCGACAATGCGGGCAACTTCCACCCGACGCCGTTCAAACTGGCGCGGCGCGGTTTCCACATAGACCCATTCGCCGCCGTTGATGTCAGTCAGGATCGCCGAGGCGGGAACTTCAAGCGCCGCTGAGCCTAAACCACTCTGCTCGGGCAGATCGACGAGCACGCGCTCGCCCATCCTGAGGCCTGCCCGCATGGCCGGGGCGTAGTAAACATCAATGCTGGCCGCCCCCGGCGTCGCCGTCGCCGGCCCGCGCACGGGCCTTGCCATGATGCCGCCAGTGCCGCCCACCGGCCTGACGGAAACGGAGGCCCCGCGATCAAGCCGCGCCAAATCAGCAGCCGGCACTTGCGCGCGCACCCATAGTGCCCCGCCATCGGCCATGACTGCAACAGCTGGCCCCAACGCCCGCCTCTGCCCGGTTGCGCCAGCCAGCGCAGCCTTGGCAGCGGCGACCTGCTGGGTCGCCTCATCGCGTGCGCGGATGCTGCCTGCTTCTGCTTCCACAAGGCCGCTGGCGCGCCGCAGATTGGCCTCGGCCAGCTTCAGATCGGCCATTGCGCGCTGCGCATCGGCATCGGCGCGCGCCTGCAATCCCGTTAGCGCTGCCAGATCGGTTCCGGCTGCCACAGGCAGACCGCCGCCGCGCGGCGCGGCAACGATCTCGCCGGGCACGGAGCGAGAGAGAGTGGCCTGCTGGCCGGTGCCGATGGCTTCGGTTGCTAAACCAAGCCGCTGCACAGCGTCTGCCGTCAGGGTCACGCGCATGAGTTCGGTTTCATGGCCGATCGCTTCCACTTTGGCGGGCGGCTTGGGCTTTTCCGCAGGCACGGGCCCGCAGGCCGCCAAACCGCAGACAAAGAGCAAGGCAAACAGCGAAGAATGAGAACGAACCAGCATCCGCATATCGTAGCAGACAAGGCTGACACGACACTGACATGCTGGGCGCGGTGCCCGTCAACTGGTATCGCGGCAGCCATGCACATCCTGCTGATCGAAGATGAAACGGATTTGCGCGTGATGGCCGTAGAAGGCTTGCGGCGGCGCGGCTTCGTCGTCGATGCGGTCGGTTCGCTCGCCGCTGCGCGCGATTGCCTTGGCGTGGTGCGCCTCGATGCAGCCATCGTCGATCGCCGCCTATCTGACGGCGAGGGCCTTTCCCTGCTCCCGGAACTGGCGCGGCATGGTGTGCCATCGCTGGTCGCCACAGCCTATGGCGATATCGAGGATCGCATCGCCGGTCTCAATGCCGGGGCGGACGATTACATCGTGAAGCCCTATGATCTCGACGAAGTGGCCGCACGGCTGCGAGCGCTGCTGCGCCGCCCGGGGCAGCGCATGGCCCCCGTGCTGATGCAAGGCAGATTGCGGCTCGATCCGGCAGCACAACAGGCTTGGCTCAGCGATACGCCGCTCGATCTGGGACGGCGCGAGTTCGCGTTGCTCCAGCTCCTCATGGAAGCTGCTCCAAACGTCGTCGTGCGCGATACCGTGCAGGATCGGCTCTATACGCTCGATGAAGCGGTCAGTCCCAACGCGCTGGAGGCCATCGTCTCGCGTCTGCGGCGGCGGCTCGCACCTGCGGGCTGCGAAATCGAAAACCGGCGCGGTATCGGCTGGCGGCTGGTGCAAGGTGAGGTACCATGATGACGTCCCTGCGGACCCGCATCGGTCTCTCCATCGGTGCCACCATCTTCGTCGCCGCCATGGTCACAATCGGCTTCGTCGCGCTTGAGCTGAGGGAACTTGAACAGGGCGGGAATCTCGATCCTGCCCATGTCGAATATGCCGAACTGCTGCTCGTCCTCCTGCCGTTCGCGGTGATTGCACCGCTGGTGGGCGTACTGGTGGCCGGCTGGAGCCTCAAGCCGCTCTCCGCTGCCGTTTCCGCATTGCAAGAGATCGGGCCCGACCAACCAGACATGAGACTCTGCGAGGAAGGACTGCCGAAGGAAATCCAGCCCTTCGTAGCTGCCACAAATCAGGCGCTTGATCGCCTCGCCGGTGCCTATCTGAACGAGCGGCGTCTCGCGGCCGACGCAGCCCATGCGCTTCGCACGCCGCTGGCACTTGCAAAATTGCGGATGGACCAGTGGCAAGATGGTGCCAGTATCGATGCGGTGGGTCTGGCTGCCGATCTGGACCGGATGCAACGGTCCATCGCTCAGGTCCTCGCCATGGCCAGGCTCGATGCACCCAGCCAGCCCGATGATTGCAGGCCCCTTGTCGATGCGTCCCGTCTGGCCCGGCAGATTGCCGCCGAGTTTTTGCCGCTAGCTGACAAGATGGGACGCACAATCACCGTCGATGCCGAGTTCGCGGCTCCGGTGAATGTGCCGGACCTCGATGAAGCCTTGCGCAACCTTGTCAGCAATGCGCTGCACCATGGACAGGGAACCATTTCCCTGTCGGTGTTCGCGGCCGGCGAGGAGCTAGTCATCACGGTGCAGGATGAAGGGACCGGAGTCCCGGAAGTCGAGCGCATCCACATGCTCAGCCGCTTCGCCAAAGGAGAGCACTCGCCGGGCTCAGGCCTTGGGCTTGCCATCGCTGCGGCGGTGATGGAACGCGCTGGCGGGCGCCTCACTTGGCCGATGCAGTCAACATTGCAGTTGCATATTGCCGGACAATCGCTCGCAGCTAAAGGCGATGGCCAGCTTGAGTGACGATAGTCCGAGACGCTTTGCTATCGGACTGGTGCAGCGCGCCCGATAGTCGGCTTCGGTCAGGAGCAGACGTTTAAGCTGGCTCGCTTGAACGACCTACTTTGGTCGGCTGCCGCCGGAAGCGAACGCCGCATCGTGGGACGTTCCTGTCGTTCGCGAGCTAGGTGCAAAGCGGTAGGTCTTCTCAGAACCCGACGTTCAGCACTCGCTCGTAGATGCCACTTCGGCGCTATGCGCGTATTGTTGTCTTGCTCTCTTCGAGCGCCAAGCTGTAACTAGAGAGCCTTCATGAAGCATCGAGCGTGATGCGGCAAAACAAATCTGGGGTGATATGTTGTTTGCTTCGGACATTTGCGTGATGCCGACCGTGTGCCGGTCTTTGCCGGTGAGGTGCCGACCGGACACGTCGACGATGCGATACTGGGCTTCTCAGCAAAGGTTGAGGAGTCACACATGAAGCAGATCATACCCGATGGCCCGCGCATCAAAGCGCTGCGACTTGGGCTGGAGAGAAACGCGACCCAAAAGGAACTCGCTTACGCCGCGCGCATCAGCGAACGCAAATTGCGTCAGATTGAGAACGAGAGTGCTCCCATTTCCGTCGCGACTATGGAACTCTTGGCAAAGAATTTAGGCGTGCACCGTGAACAGATTACGGTTCGGCAATCTACCTTACAGCTTGTCGCCGCAGATGGCGAAACCGTGTTTGATACGATCCTTTCTGATCTCCGCAAGGATCGGCTCGTCCCGCGCTTCGACTATGATCTCGCCAGCGTAACGATGGATGAGGGCGTCCTGTTCAAGGAAGCCAGCCACGTTCACGACTTCGTCTGCGAGATCATGGTGCCTCTGAACGAAGAGACCGGCGAATATGCCGAGGAGCTGATCGCGATCCTCACGTCCCTGACGTGGAGCGAACGGAGCAGCCTAGATCGTCCGACCTCGGTCGAGGAGATCGCGCTTCGCCGCCGCATCCGACAGCTCATGGTCCTCCTGCGCGGCAACGATATCTGGATCTATCATACGCACCTGTTCCGGAAGCTGCCGGAGCGCCACACGCTTCCGCCCGAGGATGAGCCGAGTGAGATGCGCTCCCGCTTCATCATCGCGCTCGCGCTGCCAGGCGAATATGGCGAAACCAGCGTGCGGGTGCCGGTCGATCATGGCCAACCGTTCGTGCTGAAGGGCTGGTGACGCGCCATGCTGCAAACCGTCAAGAAGATCGCGAAGCTCGGCGTCTTCGACAACTTCGTCGCAGCGAACGATCTGCCTGAATTCGCGCGCTACAACTGCATCTATGGCCATAATGGGTCGGGTAAGACAACCCTGACGCGATTGTTCGCTGCGCTGGGCGATGGCCAGCACCAGGATTATCCCGACCTGACTTACGAGATCACGTCCGCCTCAGGGAAGGTCGGTCACGGCACACCCTATGGGCGCAAAGTGCGTGTCTTCAACGCAGATTTCATCGAGGCCAATATCGGTCAGTTCAAAGGCCCGCTTCGACACATCCTAATCGTCGGTGAGGAGAATAAGGCGCTCGCGGAGGAGGCGAAGGCCGAGCAGGCAATCTATGATGCCCGGCTGACGCGGATCCGCGACCTCAGCGATGCAATCGCCAAGGTCGAGACGGACCGGGGCAAGCGGTTCTCGGAGATCGCGAAGACGATCAGCGAGGCCACAAGTGGCACAGCCCTGCGAACCTATCGCAAGCAAAATGCCGAACTGGCTTTCTCCAAGATCACCGATCCGCAAATCCTGCCCGATACGGAGCTGGAGCTGCACCGTGTCAGCGTCCATCAGGAGCAGCAGGATGCGATCGCAAAGTTCGTGCAGCCGCAGGTCGCCCTGCAAGCGGATGGCGTAGAGCGCAGCCTCGCCGAATGGATCGCGATCGCGGTCGACCGCGCGCAGACGCTCACGCAGCGTTCGGCGCAAGGGAGCGCGCTGGCGCGGCTGAGCGAGCAGCCCGCTATCGCCAAGTGGGTTGAAGATGGTCTGGCCATTCACCGAGACCATGCCTCAACTTCCTGCGAATTCTGCGCGCAACCCTTGTTGGCCGAGCGGATGGACCAGCTTGCGGCTCATTTCGGCGTCGAGGACCAGCGGCTCAAGGCGGATGTCGCAGCTACGGCAAAACTTGCCGTGGACATTTTGAGCGCAATGCAGGGTATGGCCCCTCCGCCGCGCTCGGCCTTCTATTCCGAAATGCGGGAGCCTATCGAACAGGCCGTGCAGCTGTTCAGCGACGCCATGACGACGGTCCGCACGGGCGTCGAGCGACTGCTCGAGATCCTGTCGGATAAACAGGAACGTCGCACGACCGCTTACGAGGCGACGATCGAAATTGACACACCGGGGCTGGTCGCCGCGATCGGCGCAGTGACGGCGCTGGTTGATAAGAACAATGCCAAGACCGCTGCCTTCGCCGAGACACTGACGGCCGCGCGAACAGCGATAGAGGTCCATTATCTGTCGAGCATTGCCGGCGCTGTGAAAGAGCTGAACGACAAGGTCTCAGCAATGCGTGCCGATGTAGCCAAACTCACCGACGGCGCGGCCGACCTGGACGATGCGCGCGGTCTCGAGGCGCTCAAGACGTCGTTCGAGGAAAAGCGCGCCAAGGTATCAAGCGCGCACACCGCCAGCGAGACGCTGACCAAGCAGGTCGTCACATTCCTCGGCCGCAGCGATCTCAAGTTTGTGTCCGACGCGCAGGGCTATCGGGTCGAGCGTCGCGGCAAACCCGCCAAGCGGCTGAGCGAGGGAGAGAAGACCGCAATCGCCTTTGTATATTTCCTGGTTCAGCTCGGCGATCAGGACTTCGATGTTCCGGAGGGGGTCATTGTGATCGATGACCCGATCTCCAGTCTAGACGCATCGGCTATCTATCAGGCATTCTCGTTCCTCAAGGCCGGAGTCAAGAACGCCAAGCAGGTCTTCATCCTGACCCACAATTTTGATTTCTTGAGGCTGCTGCTCAACTGGCACCAGCATAACAAGAAAGCTGCGCAATATTACATGATTCGCTGCGACGATAATGGCGCCACGCGCAATGCCAGCATCATTCCACTGGACCCGATGCTGAGAAATTACGCTACAGAGTACCACTATCTGTTCAAGCAACTGTATAGCTACACCTGCGACGGAACGATCGCAAACGCCTACCACCTTCCAAACATTGCTCGGAAGGTGCTTGAGACTTTCCTGGAATTCTACACGCCGTCAGCAAAGAAGCCATACCTCAAGTTGGAGGAGGTGGCATTCGACGAGCATAAGAAGACGGCAATCTACAAGTTCGTGAACGATCAATCCCATCCGACCGGCAAAGGCTTCGACCCCGCCCTCGTCGAAGAGACAAAAATCAATATCGGTTTCCTGCTGGAGATGATCGAGGCGTTGGCGCCGGTTCATTACAACGGTCTCAAGGCACTTTGCACGGCTTGACGCCCTTTGGTCCTAACGCAGCTCTCCTAGCGTGAAGTGCCGTCGGCAGATCCCTTAGATTTTCTTTGATCCGCCGGGCGAGCACCAGAGAATCTATGTCAGTCAATGTGTCCAATTCCGGAGGGCAGTCAGGTCAAGATAACTCGAGCGCCGAGGCCGTTCCTTGGGGGCTCGCTCCGGTCAAACCGCTGAGTGGGAGGCGAACGGCGGGTTCCGGCAGGAGCAGCCATTCGCCCGTATTTCGGGAAACGACTTGAGTTGGTCGGTGTTGGAAGCCACCACTTGGGTGTTGAAATGGCGGCTATCCCATTTCGCGGCAGTGCAAATGTCTGTCAGGATCGTGAGCACTTCCTGCACTTAAAACAGAGGCGGCCATTGCAGGCGCAAAGCCCAAACTTCTCGATATCTGTTGTTTGATGTTCGTCGTTTCTGCTATGTTCTCAAAAGGAAGTGGATGAACGCCATCATGACGAAAATCGATATTGAACGCGCGGCGGTGCCAGGAAGCAGCGACTGGCAAGGGTTGTCTGAAATCGATCAGGCAATCCGTGACAACCGCCTGGTGGAATACCGGATCAAGAAATCGTGGGCGGATCCTTGGGGTCGAAAGCTGACGATCGCCGTTTTGCTCGTGATCGCAGCGGGTTTCTCCTACTTGGTTGGGGCATCACTCGGATTTTGGTGATCCGCAGATTACCATTCCTTCACGTCGTCCGCTGACTCAGCACTGGCGCCCTGAGCTCTCTTGGTGACCGCATCCAGACGTCCCTTTGATGCCCTAATTTGTTGGCGTCCAGCGTCCTGAGCGCCTTGAACCTCCTCATGGATATCACCCGCATCAACTTTTGATATCTTGCCGGAACCCGCTCCGCCCATTTTCGCCCGCCCGCGAACTGACTCTACGCCTAAGATAGATGGACGCGAAACAGGTTGCCCGGGAGCTAGGACGAGGCGATCTTCAACTCCGTCGCGAAGCATTTCGGCATAACTTTGGACGAACTTGGCCTGCAACGCTTGGCCTTCAGGGCTGAGCTGAAAGGTCACGTCGTCGAAGCGCACGTTGCCGTAGAAGTCTCGGTTGCGCTCGATCTCGACCAAGCTCCATTCGCGATACGCTTGGGAAAGATTGAGGCTTCCGGTGGCGCTATTGCCCTCGAAGAATGATGCTTGGCTCTCGAGGCGGTTTGCCAATTCCTCGGATCGGCGCGCTTCCTGGCTGTAGCTTTGCGCTTCGGTAAGCGATGCATTCATGCCGCTGGCCGTACTTGAGACCGATGAACTGCTCGAGGTGCTTACCGAACGAACAAACCCGTCGCGCGTGCTCGACCAATTTCGACTGTCTGACATCTGGCCGAGGCTGCCGAAGATGCGCGACCGGTCCTCCGAAGCGATGCCAATGTCGCTATCGGTCCACGTTCGAGTTCCCCCACCCTTGAGACCGACCTTTGCCGATGCCACGCCGTTTGAGACGCCAGCACTGGCGCCAGCCTCGCCGCCTAGGAACCAGGCGGTCGAGATGTCGTCAGCTGCCCGGCGCGAAAGCCCGAATTGCCGTTGCAGATTGGTTGAGGCTTGGTCGACCTCGCTGAAGGCGGTTTGGATGCTATCCGAGTTAGAGGTGCCAGTCGCACTTTCATAGGCGCTTCCGCGGCTGAATTGGTTTCTGAGTTCACGGAATTTCGTGACGGCGCTCGCCGTCGATTCCGTAGCGACGTTTGCAAAGCTTTCGCTGTTCGATCTGGCCTGTGATGCCATTGTTGAAAGCCGGGAGGTGAATTCCTGTCCGAGGCTCGGCGTGAACGGATAGCTCGAATTCGGAAGCTGGTCGTAGCTGGCTTCTGGAAAGCTTGTGGTCATTGACCCGGTGTCGCTGAAGGTGCGCGTCTGCCCTGCGCCGTAAGTGAAGCTGGGAGCGATGGTGCCTTGCGCGAACTGCCGCGTGAGAACTGTGGAATTCTCGAAACTCGTGTTTCCGAGTGCGACATTGCCGGTGCTGGCTTCGCGCGCGGCTTCCTCGGCCGCGTTCTGGCTGGGATTGAGGTAGCTCGTCGCGTTGTTTGAAATGGCCATCGCACCCTTGGCGACGCCTCCAGCAAGGAACGGCACTGAGGCAATGAGATAGCCCGCCAGAATGCCAATATCACTGTTGACGTCGGCCATCCCGGTGAAGCTCGCCAGGCTCAGGCCATTGGCGCCGGCAACTGCCGTCATGTCGGCCGCGCCCTTGTACATCAGCATCATGTGCAGGATCACAAAGAGCGGTCCCCATGCCGCAAGGTAGAAAAATCCTGTGATGTAACCCTTCAACGCGACTGGGCCGGTCTTCGGCATCAGAAATAGCGGGAAGAGCACCGGAAACAGGGCGTAGAACAGGACAGTGAGCACGATGTTCAGGAGCGGCACCCACTTCATCGCGTTGCTGGCGATCGAACTATAGGTCCGCTCGGTCTGGATATCGGCCCTGGTCTGCGCATAGACATCGACGTTGCCGGCCCCGCTGCCGCCAGCCATCGAATGCATTGCCTGGCTCATCGCGTTGATGGTGAGGGTCTGCTTGAAGATTGCGGTCGCATTGGCCGACACGCCGCTGAGATACTGATAGGCCACGGGCAGATCGGCAAACAGCTTCGCCTTGGCAAGCGCTGCGGTCTGGTTGGGATAAAGCTGGCGGCCAAAGACTGTCCCCATATCGTCGATGAGGCCCGCCCAGCGGGCATTCAAGGCGTTATAGGCCTCTCGGCATGTGACGATGTTCGAGGAAACCTGGCCGGATGCCGCATCGCGGGTGAGAAAGCGCTGGGCGCGGGCTTGGCTCCCCGGCGCTATGGTAACCCAGATGTCGTTTGTTTCTGCGAGCTCCTTGATCGAATAGCGACCGAGCAGCACATCGTAGAAGACGCACTGCCGGAAATGCTCATCGAGGTTGGAGGCAAATTCAGGGTCCGAGATGCGCAAGGACCGTGTGGCGTCGTAAAGCCGGGCGCCGTAGATCATGCCATTGCGCGAGTAGTTGAGATTGCCGGGCAGGCCGAACACGACTTCGGCCGAGCCCGTGAGATAGTCGCCGACCTGGCTGGTGAAGCTTGCCATCAGTGCAAGGCCGAGCGGCACGTTGCTGACATTGGCCGGCGCAAGGCTCGGGTTGAGCCGGTCGGTCACGTGGACGTCGAGGCGCGGCACCATCAGGCAGGAGTAGATCAGGGTCGCGCCGAGGAACCAGTTGATCCAGGCGCGCCAGTCCTGATTGAACGCAAGCGTAAGGGCTGACAGACCAAGGCCCATGACCATGACTACCTGAAGCAGGCTCTTGTAGCCGCCGCTGCCGGTCCAGGCTGCGACCGCCTGAAACACGTTCACCAGATAATCGCCGCCGCCGACCGTGAAAATTTCAACCATGGCTCATGTTCCGCTTGGGTTTGGCGATCAGTGGGTGAGGGCGCGGTTCTGAACGCCGCGCGACCAGTCGAGCGAGGCTGCCATGCCCGGCGACATCGAAGCCGCGAGCTCATTCTCGATGAATGCCGTCTTCTCGATGATCTGCATGATCGCGCCCACCTTGAGGTGCGTATTGGCCTGACGGTCAGCCAGCGCCTGGCGCACGACGCCCACCTGTCCCTGCCACATGGCGATCTTGGCCTCGTCCGCTCCAATGAAGCTCGACATCGAACGGCCGGCTTCCCCGACAATGCGGTCAAGGACGGCAAACAACATGTCGACGCTCGCGATCTCGGCCAGTGTCTCGCGATCATCCGTCGGCATGCCGCGGCCATAGGCGGCCTGTACGGTCAGGATCTTGTAGAGCGGCACTGACGAGACCTGCAGGAGTTCCTTCTGGGCCGAGGTGATCGCTGTGTCGTCGTGGATCGCCTGCACCATGCCCGCGATCAGCGCGGACACACGGGGGCGGAGGGCTTTTGAGGCGGGAAGGCTCAGCGACTTGAATCCAGGCTCGAGACATTTGGCGGGCTCGTCGCAATGGAAGATCAAGACATTGCTGCCCGACGTTCCATCAAGCAGCGAGGTCACCAATGTCGAGGAGGCTTCCCCCACGATCGGCACGAACTTGCCCGGCGCATCATCCTTGGGCGGCACGTAAATGATCGTGCCGAGGAGCGTCATGGCGTATTCGGCGAGCTCCTGGTCGAACGTACCATTCGGCGAGAAGAACGCCGACTTCTTGAGGATGGTCCAGGTATAGTTTCTCGCCACGCCTGTGTTCACATCATCATATTTGCCCCCGCCCTGGGCCGTGGTGCTGGTCCGCTGTCCCCTGGTGCCGCAGCCATGCTTGGCCGCGGCATAGTCGGTGAATATGCCTTCCGAATTGCCGATCGCCTCGCAGATCGCCTTGTCGGCAAGGTCGCCCTTTGGCCAAACGCCGCCGACCAGACCCTGGGCAAGCTCGCAGCTGCTGATGTTGAGATTGTTCATGAGCTGAGCCTTTTGGCTGAACTCCTGCATGATCTTCGAGCATTCCGGGCAGACCGTGTCGATCGCGAGGCTGAAGGCAAAACCGACTGCGTTGTTGGCGACCGCCTTCAGCATCGCGACGATCTCGCTCGCGTTGATAAAACTGAACGAGCCGGCAAAAATATCGATGCCCCCGCAGCCTGCGCGGGCGCGCGGCAGCTGCAAGTTTGCGATGTTGGTCGTCTTTTGCGGGAAGCGGGTCCAGATGTTGCCGAGGCTATAATAGCCCGCCGACTGGCCCTGAAACGCCGTCGGGCCGTTCACATTCGCGGCCCCGCCGACATCGCGCAGAAACGAATCCATCGAGCTGCCGACATTCGCGGAGACGCTGGCGAGGGGGAGGGCTGCCGCGAGGATCGCAGCAAGCAGCGCGGTCTTTGAGCGTTTCATCCTAGTAGTCACGTCCGGCTTCCTTCGATGTGAGGAGGTAGATGCGGTCCTGAAGCTCGTCGGCGGACATCACGCCGTAGCCGATCGGGATCGCCTGGCCTTTTGCGGCATCCCACAGCACAACTGCGGGTGTGACCTTGGGCTCAAGCCCCATGCGGACACGCTGATTGGTCTCGACGGTGTAGCTCGGGAACTGCCGCGATGGCCCACCATCGGTCGAGATCGCGCGCACGGTGATGTGCCAGGTCGAAGCGACGCTTTGCACGATCGGCGACATGACCTCGCAGGCGCCGCAGGTCTGGGCAAAGAAGTAGAACAGGCCGTAGCGCTCGGAGAGGTGCGCCATCACGGTATTGCGCTCCGCGCCGCGTGCGTCCTGCCACTGGCGCTTGCCGAGCGTCGAAACCGGCCGCTGCAGGGTGTAGTCGAGATCAGGATCCTGCCAGATCGCGCGCTGCCAGACATCGCTGAAGAGCGAGGCCCGGTCGAGTTGCTCGCGCTGGAAACGGATGTAGGCCGTGACGTTGGCGGGTGTGGGCTCCATGATTGCCTTGGCCTTGAGCTCACGAAGCTCGGCCGTGACCGCATCAAGCTGGCTCGTCGCGCTGACGGCAGGGGCCGATGGTTTGCTGGCGGGCTCGGGCGGCTTGGGTTTGGCGCAGTAGAACCAGTATCCGAGCCGGCGCTCGGCGCAATAGAAGCTGTCCTGTCTGTCATCGGTCGTGACAAGCGGCGGCTCTTCGGCTCCCGCTGGAGCGGTGTTGAAAGCACTGGAGGCGGTGAGGGTGAGGCAGGCGGCCAGAAGCCGCTGGCCCGTCTTACTGGCGCGCACTGGCATAGTAGTCCTCGATCTTCTGCTGGATTTCTTGGGTTGCCTGCAGTTCGTCAGGCAGACGGGCGGCATCGGTGAACTCGGCGTAGACCTCGCTGAAATCCATTTTCGAGAGGTCGAGCTGGGCGAATTCGTCGACAGTGAACCCGAGGCACTGTTCGGTCTTGGGCTTGCCCCACGGCTTGCTCAGCTGCTGGCGGCCTTGCTCCTGAAGGATGCGGGAGAGCTTGGATTCAAAGCAGCAGTAGACCTTCCGCTTGGTGAAGCAGACCCCGAGGAAGCTTGAGGCGCAGTAGGTGCCGACATAGCTGCACAGCCCCTGCGCATCGCGCTGATGGAGCAGCATTTCCTCGCGCCCGCAGCCCAGCGCAACGAGCAGCTGGATCCCCGGGATGAGCGGAAATCCCTTGCCCTTGCAGCAATTGAGGATGCCGAAGACCTTGGAGGCGCAGCTCGCGCGCTCGCCCTTGAACAGGCTCAGCGTACCCGGATCAAACTCGCGCCGCGCCTGGTCCATGGAGTTGAGCGCGACGACGGCATCCTTGAACTCGTCATTGGCCTCACGGCTAATCGTCTCGCACGACCCGTCGATGCAGTAGACATCGCCGTCACAGATAAATTGATTGGTGCGCGCCTGCCTGTCCGGAACCGGGCAATCATAGACCCACTCCCACGTTCGGCAGGGTTCGTCGGTCAGGCAATCCTTGCGCACTAGGTTGCAGCCGGGCGTTGTCTCGAGCGTCTGGCAGTCCTGCGCTTCCGCAAACTTCGAGCAGGTGTAGCTGCGCGACCAGGCCCAGCATGGCTGCGTGACGGCAATCCCGTCGACGATCCGGGTTACCGGATCGCTGTCGGTGCAGGTCTCGGTGTCCTGCTGGCAGGAGCTGTCGGCCGCAAGCCCGGTGCACTTGCTTTGGTCGCGGATCGTTGTGACGACATTCTCGCCGGTCACGCTGGTCGGGGCCGCTCCATCGATGGCCGGAGAGCAACTGACCTGATCAATGTAGATATCCGGAAAACAACCGCCAAAAGGGAGGCAGCCAATCGCCACAGAAGAAGTGACTTTGCACTGGGGCGCTGGGTAACGGTTGCAGTTATAGATGCTTGTGGGATCGGCGCCCGGTGCCCGGACACAGAAGTAGCCATAGACTTGCCGCTGCTCGGGCTTCGCGGTCAGCGTGACGGGGCAAGTCCGGGTTTCTTGCGTCGCGGTGTAGCCGGTGTTGCAGGTGGCCATGTAGCGGCCAGCAGTGCCGGATCCCGGCGGCAGCGGCACACAGCGCCCTTGTGTGCCGCCGATGCCCATGCCGCTGGTATAGGAAAGAGGATTGTCACCAATGACTTTGCTGCGCGCGATCGTGGCATCGAGATCCTGCGGCGCAAACCGTGCGCGCCGGTCCATGGAATCCCGCATGGTGCGATAGCCGGTGCTCGTTGAAGTCTGGCTGGCGGCCTCCCGGCTCATCCGGTCAGGATCAGCGAAATAGTTCGCCTCGCCAGGGACACCGCCAAAGCCCGGAATTCGGCTGGCATCGGGTTTTGTGGTTGCCGCGCCCTGAGCTGCTGCCGCCTTGTCGCGGCCGAAGGCCTTGCCGTCGGCCTTTGCAGCATCGGTCGTCGTCTGGGCGTGCAGTGCCCCGGCAAACGTAAGGCAGGCGAGGACGAGAACAAGCCGTTTCATTGGCCGACCCTTTTTCACTGAGGCGCCCTTTCGAGGCGGGCGAGGTGCTGGGCAGCGAGGAGCGCTCCGGGGCCGCCGCCGCGCGCAAAGGTTTCGAGCGCGTGACCCGCGGTCACATTGCCGATCATGCGGTCGTGCGGCGGGAGCGGACCCGCGCAGTCGAAGCCGTCGCAAAGGTCAAAGTCGCTGCTGGTGACGACATAGGCAGGCACTGCCTCGATCCCGAAGGCGCGGAACAGGCGCGGATCGATCCCCACGCCGTCAAGCTGCTCGCCCGGCTTTGCCACCTTCGCAAGTGCGGCGCTCAGCGCTTTGGCGCTGTTCTGCGGTAGCCCGCGAAAGACCACCACGCCGCCGGCGCGGACCACATTATCGATCATCGTCCGCAGCGCAGCAGGGGGCATCGAGGTGCTGGCAAAGGCGATAAACCTGGGGGCCTTGCCGATGTTTTCGCTCGCCATCGTACCGGCATTGGCGAGCATCTGGTCGAAATCGAAGGTGCTGTCCGGGCCGGGCGACCGCTTGGCTTGTGCTGCTTCAACCACGAAGCGCTTCCCATGCACCTCCGCGCTCGCAGTGCTTAACTTGGCATCGTCTGACAGCTTTTCTGCGCGCGCCCGCGCGCTTGCAGCAAGAGCATCCGCCTCTGCAGACTGACTGGCAGCGCGCGCACGGATGGCTTCGAGATCGAGGTCTGAGCCAGCGGTTTGGGCCGCCGCTCCAGCGAAGGCCGCAGCGCTTGCGAGGCAAGCAATTACAGCAAGATGGGGGAGGGTTCTCATAGCGCGCAACAGTTTCGCTTGCGCCAGACCAGATAGCCCATGTCCTCGCCGATGGCGGGATAGACCTGACCTGCCGACATGAATGTGGTGGAAGCGCCAATGGGCGCGCAGGCGTAGCGGCCTTTGGTCTGCGGATTGGGATTGGTTGCCTGAAAGCGGTATTGCTGCTTGCGCATGACCGGCATCAGGTATTTGCCGCAAAGGCCTTTGCCGCCCATTGTGCCCCAGGCGATCAGTTCGCGGTGGAGCTTATAGGCGAAGCGCGCGAGCGCGAGGCGCGAGGCCTGAACGTGGCCGATCGTGGCCGAGACATTGCCGTTCAGCGGATACATCGTCCCCTGACAGCCCGCGCACCAGAACAGTTCGTCGGTCGGCAATTTGACAGTGGCCGCGACGCAATCAGCAGCGCAGGCTGCCAGCGCCAGCGGGTTGGCAAAAAGCACGGCCTCGGGATTGATGATGGCGGTGAGTTCGCTGTCCTGCCACAGCGGATCGATCTCGGTGATGTAGAGGATGTCGATCGAACCTGCCTCAAGGCACAGGAAATCCGCAATAATCTCCATCCAGTAGATCAGCGGATAGGCGTACCAGTGGACGTGCCACTGCGAGTTGTACTGGGTCGCACCGCCCACCGCCGAGGGGCCGGCCATCGATTTGAAGCCGATGTCGAAGCCGGGATCGAGCTTCATCCCGCCAAGATTGACGAAGCACCAAGGCTTCATGCTGACATCGGCGAGCCGCGCCGGTTCCCAGAAGCCCATGGCGATACCGGGCCTGAGGCCGCAAAGGCACACCGGGAGAGCAGGGTTGCTCGTGTCCGGTCGGCTCGACGGCCAGATCTTCAGACCTCCGATCGAGATCGGAAACAGGCACGACCAGCAGATGTCGGTGATCGGGTTCACGAAATGCCCCGTGCAGCGGCCAGGCCCCGCCGAAGCTTGGGCAGGCGTGCTCGCCATCATGCTCGCACTGCCGAGCAACAATGCGCCGCAAAACCATGTAAAAAGTCTACTTTTCGGGCTCATGATGGTGACCGCTCCTGCGGCTTGATCGGCGCCTCGGTGATGACGAGGACGCGGCCTTGCTGCTCGACCGCCGCGGGCACCGCGCGAATGCCGAAGTGCTTCACGAGCTTGCCACCCTGATCGAAGTAGAAGCGGCGCTGGCGGGCCTTCATGAGTTCGAGCGGGGCGCCGCGAACCAGGATGAGTTTGGCGCGCGTGGTCCCGTAGCGCTGTGCTGCCCAGGCGAGTTGGGCCGGGTCATCGCCGTCGAGAAAGACGAGGGGTGCGCGCAGCGGGACAGTGTCGAGTGGATTGACCCGTGTGCCCGCCGCCATGATGACCCGGCCTTTGTCGTCGGCAATGTCGCGTTCGACCGTGATCGTTGGATCGAAGCGCCAGATGCGTGCTTCGGAAGCAGCTGTGATGCCGGCGACGGGCTCGGGCCGATTGACGCGCGCGATCGTGCGGCGCTTGAGCTCCTCGTTCAGTCGTGCGGTCTCACCGCTCGCTTCCAGGTGCTGGAGACGGGCATGGATTTGCTGAAGCAGGTCCGGCTCGACCACTGGCCAGACCGTGCCCTGCTGGCCGTAATCGCGCGCGCGCGCCTCGGCGACGACGATGAGTGCCAGCGCGGTCGCGCAGAGCGGGAGGGTGCGCATCTTCACAGGATCGGCCTCCCGACCCCGAGGATGCGCTGGCGGCAGATCCAACCAATGGCGGCGTAGCGGCTATCGAAGCCATCCTTGTGCCCAGTTGTCACGAAGTAGCAGCCCTTGGGCACGGCGCCGGTCGGACCGAGCGCCAGCGCTTCGTCGAGGCGGCTCTTGGGTTTTGCCTTGGCGACGAGCTTGCCATTGACGAAGAAGGCACGGCCCCGTTCGGTCACGATGTCGCCGGGCACGCCGCTGACGCGCTTGCCAAACGGCTTCGGCTCCTTGCCGAAATGCTTCTCGAGCAAGGGCGAGGCCGGCGGATCGAACAAGATGATATCGCCGCGCTGCGGCGTGGCACCGCGTGTCAGCCAGATGGCCCAGTAGGGCAGGCTCGAGCTGGCGTTGATCATCAGCGCATGGCTCTCGCCAAAGGTAGCGAGCGAGGACAGCGCCAGCGCTCCGGCACCAAGTCCCCCCCACAGCGCCGGGCGCCGCCATGCGTGGGATCGCCAGAGGAAGTCAGTGCTGCGCATCGGGAAGCGCTCCCATCCGGTGCGCGACATCGGCGCGCACCGCAGCGGTGAAGTCCGGCGTGCTGCCCGCCACCACAGCTTCTGCGACAAGGACCGTGCGGCCATCGCGGGAGAGGCGCTGGACAGAGGCTTGGACGGCCTGGAGGTAGGCCTGTACCCGCTGCTTGGTTTCTTCAGGCGGACGACCGACCCTGGCTTCTGCCTCGATGAACTCGCCCATGATCCGGCTCAGTTGCACCGTCACGACTTCGCGCTTCTGGAGATCGAGCAACTTTTGCGTCGCCCAGACCCCCCAGAGCGTGGAAGCCAGCATGCTGGCACCGAGCGCAATGGCGGTGAGATTGAGACCGGCGAACCGCTTGGACATGGCCAATGTTGCCAAAATGTTCTTCACAGTTTTTCACCCTGGAGTCTTGTCGCCACCTCATTGAGGAAGCGCGGCAGGCGCCAGACGGCGAGCAAGGTTGCGAGACCCACGGCCGCAAACTTGAGCTCTTCGACAAACCCGGCCTTCCGGACGGGATCGGCGGTCAGGAAGCGGCCAGCGAGATTTTCGATCTGCGCGAACAAGAGATCCACGCTGCCCCCCGAAATCAGCAGGAAGAACAGCAGCGGCAGCCCGAGCGTCATGAGATAGGTCGAGCCAAGGAAGCCTCCCGCTTTGACGAGAATATAGCAGGTGTCAGCGGCGTGCTGGCGCCAGCTCTTGGCTGACGGGGTTTCGAAACCCTCGTCCGGTCGGGTATCCAACGGCCGGTCAAAGGGGCTGATGAGATGAAGAGGCATGAGAAAGGTGTCCTTGATTGATGGGTTTCAGGTGCGATCGGCGAATGCGATCCGCTCGATCGCGTCGGCAAGCTGATGGCCGCGAGCAATCTCTGCATCGATCGCGGCAAAGGTCTGGGGTGAGCTTGAAAACAGCGTCGCCGAGTAATCATCGAGCACGAGCCGCCCGATGGCCTCGGTCTCCGGGCCCTTGATGAAGACCTCTGAATAGTCGTTGCCTGAGCGCTTCAGGCTGCGGATCAGGGTCTCGGTCCGGTCATCCATGTCGAGGCGCTTGGAGGCCTTGAAATCGGCGATCGTCTCGGGCTTCTGCTGGAGGATCAGCATCCAGTCGCTGTTCTCGAGCGCGGCTGTCGCGCCATCCGACTTGTAGTAGTCGTTGAGCGACTGCGTGGCGGTCGCGAGCGCACCGCCATATTTGCGGCAGGTGCGCGCGTAGGTTTCGACGAACTCTCCCATCGAGCCGCCCTTCAGCATCGACCAGGCCTCATCGATCAGCAGCAGCTTGCGCACCGAGCGCGGGCTCCGGGTCATCGCCTGGCCGGTCATGAACATGATGGCCGACAGCACGACAGCGCGCAGTTCCTCGCGGCTCGCAAGGTCCGACATCTCGAAGACCGTGAAGTCCGCATCGAGATCGAGGCTCGCCTGTCCTTCGAAGAAGGCACCGTATGTGCCCCCAGCCATGTAGGGTGCGAGCGCCGTGGCGAGATCGCCGGCGGACTCGGTCCCGAGCGCTGCCAGGGCATCCCCCACAGCGGTGATGCTCGCCTCGGCGCCGTGCTCATTCCAGACGGTGTTGACCGCCCGGTCGATGAGGCCGCGCTCGGTATCGGTGAGCTTCGCGCTGTGGCGGGCCATCTGGCCCACGATCGCCTTGATCATGCCGAAGCAGTCGAGCCGATAGTCCTCGTCTTCTTGCGCCCGCAGTGCATCGATCATCGAGAACGGATTGAGGCAGAAGCCTGCCTTCATCGTGAACTCGACAAACCGGCCGCCTTGTAGCTTGACCGAATGCTCGAAGCTGCGGCCATCGTCGATGACCACGACCTGGGCTCCGGCTCCGCGCAGCGCAGCGCACATTTCCTGTAGCAGCACCGACTTGCCTGAACCCGACTTGCCGCAGATCGCGACATTGTGGTTGCCGGCCTCGTTTTCGAAGGGCGACCAGAAGAAGGGCTGGCCGCGACGGCCGACGAACAACAGGTGCGGGTGGGTGCCGCCCAGATACTCGCCTTGCATTGGGGCAATGTTGGCGGCCGTCATCGACAGCACGGTCTTGAAGCGCTTGAGGCGCTCCATGTCGGCGCCAAGACCATCGGCCAAGGTCAACGGCATAGCTGCAAGGAGCCCCTGGACCTGAAGATAGCGCTCGTCGGCAAGGTCCCAGCCTGCCGCCTTGTAGATCGACTTGATCGCCCGTTCGTGCCGGTCGCCAGCCCCCAGCGGCGAGAAGGTCGTGAGACCGTAGAAGACCCGGACAAGCCGGCGGCCCTCCTGGAGTTCGGTCTGGACATGTTGCCACTCGGCGGCCTGCTCGCCGATCCTCGGCAGGAAACGGGCGCTGCGCGTTCCTGCAAGGCTGGTCGTGCGCATGAACTTGAAGCCGGCCTTCGCCGCAGCGGTTTCCTGGTCGGGATAGACGAGGCAGAGCATGGTCGCGGCGGGACACGGAAAGCGCAGCTTGTCGGTAAAGAGATCGCCGATCAGCCGCGCGCACTCCCACGGTGCCCAGCGTTGCGGCATGTTGCGGACAGAAAAATGCCGCACATCGAAGGCGTCAGGGTAGACAGTGCCAATCTCGGGAACGCCGTCGTTGACTTTGCCCGTGGCGCGGAAACGCTCGGTCCGCAGATGCATCCGGTCTTCGTGCACGATGAGTTCGATGTCGTGGCGGATGGCCTGCGCGGCAATCGGATCATTGGGGTTGTAGGGGACGACATCGTCCTGGGGCGCTGTCGTTGGCGAGGTCAGATCATCGATCACGCCGATGAGTTCCTGCGGGCCCACTTCGGCAACGCCGAGGTTCAGCGATTTGAGCATGGCGATCAGGCCGTCGCGGATCTGCTTCAGCTCTTCGTTGCTGATTGCCTTGGACGCTGGAACGCCAACCGATACGATTACCTGATGGTGACGGGCATGGAAGGGGGCGTCCGCGCAGCCCGACTGCCAAACGAGGTCGTATAGCCGCTTGGCCCGGTGCCGGGCGATCGCCTCATATACGCCGCCCTGAACGTAGCGCGGTGCAAACCAGGGGCCAACGATCCGGCTGATGCGAGGGCTGGCGAGGTGCAGAACCTGGAGGCAGGCGCCCGCTGGCAATCCTTCCGAAAAGAACTGTCCCAGGATTTCTCCGGTCCGTTCGTCCGCTCCGATCAGCGGCGTCACCGACAGGACGAAGCCCTTGGAGCGCGCGTTGAAATAGAGCCGGCTTTGCGGGTCGAAGACGCGGTAGGGCAGCCAGTCCGAGAGCATGTCCAGCATGAGATGCGATCGCCCCTTTTCGGCATGTTCAGCATCGCCAACGAGGCCGGAAAGGACGCGGCCGATGATCGACTTCAGTTTCTCGGCCATCAGTTTTGATCCTTGTTCGGTGCGGCGGAGGGCGTTGTCTTGCCTGCGGCGCGCTTGGCGATCGCCGCCTGGATGGCCTCGATGCTCGGGAACTTGGAGGATGCCGGTGCTCCAAGTGGCCGAGGGGTCCGATCATGCGGCGGAGCAGGCATGTCGAACCCCCCGACCGCCGGTGCCTTGGCACCGGCTACGGCCTCGCGCGCCGTGGAGGGGAGGGCCAGCGGCGAGGCATCCGGAGAAGTTGGGGGAGAATCTGGATCTGGCGGGGCGGCCAGCGAAAAAGGCGAGGCCTGGGGCGAGGGATAGGCACCTTCGAGCGCCGCCGTATCGTCCTGCGGCGCGTCTGCGTCTGGCGGGGTCTCTTTGCCCGCCTTTTCAGCGTTCTGCTGGGCAGATCTGAGCTGGTGTCGCAACTGGCGCATCAAAGGCGGAGCGGTGTCTTCGCCAGGCTTACGCCGCAATTCAGCGGCCCAACGCGGGTTTTCGATCACGGTCCAGGCGACGGCCTCATCGTGAAGCGTGCCTGCTTCGTCGATATGGGCTGGAAACACGATTCTCAGCGTGCGCTCGGCCGTGCGGGCGGTGTCACCGCCGCCAACCCCGACGCGGACGCGCGTAAGGTCCTGCGGCGCGGCGCCGTCCCCGACCACAGCCGTGGCACGCGCATCGATCACGTGGGAGGGCGCGCAATCGCCCTTGGGCGCGCGGCAGGTGAAGTTTCCTTCGACATTCGTGCCGAAGGTTGCGCAACCGCTCATAAAGACGGCGAAGCAGGCGCAGACGAGGAGGCGCACGGGTTTAACCATGGAGTTGATCCTTTGTGATCGAGGCCGTGGAAGCGCCGCTTAGGAATGTCCGCAGCGCAGCCGCAGGGCGGAAACCTTCGAGGACGGCGCCGTCGGAAGGTCGAACAATGACCGGGGTGCCGCCAAAGCCGTGAGCCCTGGCAAAGGCCTCATTGGCATCGAGCCCGCGGGTGTCGCACGGCTTGGGGTTGGCGAGCGCCAGCCCCGAATAGGCCATATGAAGTGCGACTTCCGGCCGCGGCGAACAGATCACCCGCTCGGCGTCCTTGCGGCTCTCCGCACCGAAGATCGAGATGGGCCGTTCCTCGACCCGCGCGCCGATCGCCTTCAGCTCGCCTTCGAGCTTCTTGCAGTAGCCGCAGTGGAAGTCGGAAAAGACGACCACTCGGGGGCCGTTGGCAGGTCCCCAGGTGACCGCGCCGCTCGCAGGCAGCCCTGCCAGCGAGACCTTTGCCGGCACACTTGCGCGCTTCGGAGGAGGCGCTTCGTCGTCACCTGCGCGCCGGGCGGCACCTGCCGCCAGCAGATCGGGATTGAGCGCCAGCAGCCGCGCTGCCGTCAGATCCTGGCGCGCCTCCATGTCGTAGACCCGGCCGATCACGAGATATTTAGCCGCCCGGTCGACGTAGAAGAGTGTCGATTTCGAAGCGACCTCACACAGGCCCCCCAGGCCCTTGCAAGTGATCGCATCGATCGGCGTCTTGGGCAGGCGCAGCTTGAGGGCTGCGCGCACTTTGGTGGTATCGGGGCCGCTTGCTGCCCCGGCGAAACTGGCCACGCCCCAACCGGTGGCGGCAGACAGGGTGATAAGAGCGGCAATGCCAGCAGCGGGGCGGAGCCAGCGGCTAGGCTTTGGATCAGGGCTTGCAATCATCGGGAGTTCCTCACGTAAACGCCGTCCAGAAAGACGATTTCGACATCGATGCCGGTCGGCATCTCGACGACGGGCTGATATTGTTCGGCGCGTTCGATCAGATATTTGCTGACCGTATCGGCTGCATCGGCCGCGCCCTGGCCAAGTCCGCCACCGACAATGTCCCCGGCGGAAAGTTTGGAGCGGCTGCCGCCCCCATTGGCAGTGACACCAGAAAAGACGCTGTTGGAGTTCGCCGAAAAGCCCCGGCCAAAGCCGCCAACAATGCCGGCGAGCAGTGCTTGGCTGACGAGGTTGCCCTCGCGGCTGACAACCCGGCCGCGCACGCCAGACTTGCCTGCAAAACTGATGAAGCCCTTGACCTCGGAGACCGCAACGCGGCCGCCGGGCTGATCGCAGGTCATGCGGGCCAACTTCACGTAGACCTTCTCCGAAGACAGATCGCCGCGTGCTGCGCCGTTGACCACGCAGCCCTGGATCCGGGTCGTCAGCACTTTGCCGTTCTGCAGCACCGAGTGCGCAGGCCCGGTAATCCTGAGAACCACTGGAAGCGGATCGGTCTGGCTGGCGACGCCGGCCGATGCATCGACGCCGACAATGACGCGTGCCGTCGCATAGGAATTGGGCGGCAAGAAGTCGGGGGAGTCCTCGATCACGACCGGCGGTGCATCCGGCCTTGCCGACTTCAAACCGCCGAGACCTGCCTTGTCCGAGGTGAAGCTCATCAGCTTCACTTCCCCTGGCGCAGGGGCCATCGTGTCGCCGCCCACTGCTGCATCGACGCCTGACGGAGGAGGCGGCGCGGTGCGGCCACGTGCGTCGTAGCCGCCTGCCTGAGGGCCATAGGCCGGTGCGAGCGCGGTTGGCGCAGGGGCGGCAGGCTGTGTGGTAAGCCGGGACTTGAGGTCGGCATTCTCAGCCGAGATCGCATCGATAGCCGCCTGGCCATCGACCCGCATGGCCTGGTTTTCGGCCTTGAGCGCGGCAAGCTGCGCCTCGACTTCGGTGCGCGGGGCCGCTGCGTCCTTCAGAGCCTTCTGGTCGCGCGTCACGGCGTCGAGACGGTTCCCATAAGTGGCCACAAACTCGCGCTGAGAGAGATCGCGGTTGACGAGACCCGCTGTGTCGATGGTCTGGGCTGCGCCAGGATCACCCGACTTCGCCTTGTCGCTGCCAAGGATGAACCAACTGCCGCCGACCAGCGCGATCGCGCCGATGGTGCCGAGGAGCAGCTTTTGCCGCCGGGCTGTGCGGGCGTTGAGCCCGGTCACTTCCGAAGGCGACGCGGGTTCGGCCTGCAGGGGAGCCGCCTGTTCTTGGGGGTCAGTCATGGCTGCTCTCCCCATTCGCGCCGACCACGAAAGCCGTCGTGGCGGTGCCGGGTTCGAGCACTGGATTGGCGATCGAAACGGCGAGCGTATCCTTCGGGGCGAGATCGCTTGTGGTGAGCGTCAGGCTCCTCGCGCCGCGATTGGTGACGCGAATGACTTTCCCGGCGAGGCTGGCGCCGCGGTAGTCGGCGACGAGCTGGATCTCGAGAGTGCCGACCCGCGCCGGCGGGGCAGATGATTGCCGAACTTCGAAGCCTTCGATGGTCCGGTCATTGGCCATGGCCTGAATGAGGCGCACCGCGCTCGTCGGGAGCGGCGTTTCACCTTCCCAGTGCGCGGCATCACTTTTCGCGATCGCGGGGTTCGTAATGAAAATCTGCGCTGCGGGAATGCTTTCGATCTTGCAGGCGATCTTGTAGACAAACCCCTTCCTGGTGGTGGCAAAGAAGCTGATCGACCGCGCGGCATAGGTCTCGGGAACTGACACATAGATGTCGCCGCGCAGCGGTTCGTTCGTGACCGCAAAGTCATTGTACGGCGTGCCCGTCGAGATCTTCGAGACACTCGCAAACTGATCCTCGACCAGCGCGAAACGCGTGAGCTCATGGGCAGACACAGAGCAATCGATGCCGGCGCCATCTGCGGCTTGTTTGAACTGATCAGCCCATGCGGGCGCGGCGAACAACGTCGCCAGCGGCGTAAAGGCGAGAACCAGGCCGTTTATCCTGTGGTATCGACGAGCCATCAGTTGGCCTCCTTCGACTTGTCTGTTGGGGGGAGCGGGGCAAAGCCCGAGAGCGCGAGGCGAAGGCCCCTGTAGGTCCAGTTGAAACGGAAACGGCGATCATCGCTTGCGACGACTTGTTCCCCAACGAAGGTCTTGAGCGTGCCGCTCACCTCGGACGTCAGTCCCTTCGGATCGACTGTCATCGACTGGAGGACGAAGGCCTGGCTGACATCCGAGCCGCTCTGTTCTTCAACAATGCGAACCAGATCGGCCTTTAGGCGCCCATAGCTGCCAGGATCGGCGAGCTTCAGGATTTGATTCATCCAGTAGTCCAGACCCTCGGGGCTCCGGTTGAGCAGAACGAGCGCGGTGTCGCGGGTGACGAGTTCGAGATAGTCGGCCTCGACGCCGGCGCTGGTCACGGTCAGCTTTTTGGGCAGCGTCGGGAGCAGCACGACCTCGCGGTCGCGGGTTGCGGCAAAGCTGGTCGCGATGATGAGTGCGAGGCCGAGGCTTGTGCTGGTCAGCGCCAGAACATTGCGTTGACGCAGAAGAGACTGCTGACGCTCGTGCGAAATATCAGAAAACATAGGTCTTTTCCCTCAACCGGCAAGCAGGCGGCAGTGGGAAGGCGGCGTCGACTTGAGGCCCAGAAATCCGGCCGGCAGATACCAATATGCGGCATGGGCTACCCAGGCGCTGGTGCGTCCTGCTTTTGCCTTTCGCAGTGCGAACCAGGCGCCGAAGGCGACAACGATGCCTATAAAGATATGCTGGCTGAGGATCCCCCAGGTGAAGGGGACAATCATTCCGGCGAACTCGTCGATGGTCCAAAAGCCGATAAGCTCCGGGTCGTCGAGCCGGCGGGGGATGATGTATGGGTCTGCCATGACGGCGCTGCCTTCCCGTGCCCGGTCGTCAGATGATCGCGGTCACGACCGAGGTGACGATCGGGACACCCGTACCGACGCCGATGCCGACGCCGACCGGAACAGCGACCTGACCGAGCGAGAAGCGACCAGATGCGAGGCCGATCAGACCGCTGGCCAGGCTGAGCACGGTGATGATTTTGCCGCCCGATCCCTGCAGGAAGTTGGTGAACTTGGTGAGGGCAGGGGTGAAGGTCGCGTCAGTGCCAGCAAAAGCCGCACTTGCCGCGAGCGCCGCAATTGCGACAGGAATGGCAATGCTGAGGGTCTTGCCGATGCGATTGGCGCCACGGCGCCGGGGATGGGTAAGGGACTGCATATGAAGCTCCATCTGGAGGGGTGAACACAGCCTCCTTGCGGTTGCTGTGCAGTCCACATGAATCTAGGAAAACGCTGTAGGAAAGCGCGAAGTGAGGAACCACGAGCAAGCCGGATGAATGCGGACAGATCAAAGTGCCCGTGTCGGCGAGGTTGGCGCATAGCAGCGGAGAATAGGCGTTTATTTGACGGAATTCCCCATCTGACCGGTCGAAGATTGCCGGCGAATCGAACTATGGGAGTGATTCGCCGATAACCGAGAAATTCGTGGTTTGTTCTTTTTGTTTTCCTACAGAACACTTCTCGGGATATGCGTGCGACTCACCAATCAAGGAGAGTTCGCATGCATCAAGTTTCACCCATGTTCGGCAAGGCAAACGACAGTCTTGCGCGTGTCCTGACGCACGCGGTCGAGGGCATAGACAAGCCGCGGCACCAGGTCGCGCGCGAAGCCGGAATGCACCGGGAGACATTGCTTCGGATCATGCGCGGCGAACGCCCTATCGGGCTCGATGAAGCCGCGCGCATATTCGAAGTCTGCGGCGCCTATTCCCGAGCCAGCATGATCCTGGCGTTGGCGGGACAGGAGGAGCTGGCCTGCGAGTGGATGCGCAGCGAGATGGGTGAGTTCCTCGAAGAATTCTTCAGCAGTTTGCCGGTTCACCTCCAGCGCACGCTGGGACGCAGGATCGAGGATCTCAGGCCGCGCTGGGCGAACGGCACTTCGCAGCTTGTTGCGCGCATGCTGGCGAAGCACATCGACGATATTGCCAACCGGGACATCTCTATGGCTTTGCCCCGGTAATGTCTGAGCCTCGGAGGGGTCCCAGTTTCAGAAGAGATGACCAATGACTGCCATTGACCAGATACATAGTCCCGCTGACCCCTCGCAACCGGCGCTCCCTCCGCCAGCCCGGCTTCTGCGCCTGCCCGAAGTAATGGCGCGTGTCGGACTGAAGCGCTCGGCCATCTATCAGCGCATGAGCGAAGGCAGGTTTCCCAAATCAAGATCGCTTGGCCCGAAGTGTGCGGTATGGATCGAGGCCGAGATTGACGACTGGGTTCGATCTATCGCTCGAAGTGCGAGCTGCTTAGGACAATAAAAAAAGCCGGTAAGAATTTCGCGGGCTAATCTGCATTAATTTTTCGAGTACGGCCCGACCAATTTGGAAAGGAGGTTGTGGTAATAGAACCTTCATTGACGCATTTAAGGAGTGGGGCTGTGCAATTAGGTTGCTGACGCTTTAACGGTCCAGAGCTTGTTCTGGAAAGCCGACCTTCCTGCGTGTCGCAGCTTCCCGCGCGCATCCTCGGCTATGGGCGGGTGGCATCACATTTGTGCCAATTGAAGTCCGCCGGGACGATGTCGGTATCGCTATAAGCCCAGCACCAACCCCGACTCTGAAGTACCGTCTCCATCCTATCTCGACTGGAGCATATCTCGTCCTCTGGGGTATGCTGGCCGCCTCGGCACTCCTCGTTCAGCGCTCCCCACTGATTCTTCAGATCGTCGTCCGTAGCCATCGGATTTAAAGTTGTGGATAGTGTCTGCGGCGTCGGCGGGACAGCGGGCGTTGGAGCAGTGGTCGATAGCAGTGACGACGTGGAACCTGCGGGAGAAGCAGATGCTCCATTCATCAGGTCGCTGATCTCGATGCGAATTAGCTTCCAAGAGAACAGCCCGCGCCGTTCGAAGAGTAGGGATGGCCCGTCCTTAGCTTCCTCAGTATTGCGCATCCACACCCGAAACCGATCGATGTTCACCCAGCTATAGAAGTACGTAATTCGACTGCTAGCGTCGGACTTACCCTCGTTAGGTTTCTGTCCGCGCGCAATTGCAGCAATGCCGTCAGGGGTGACGAATGAATCGACCATGCGGTCGATGATGGCAGGGGCCATCATCAGCCCGAGCCCGACGAACGGGTTGGACTTCATGCTGCTATCCTCGCTCATCTTCTTCACCATGACGGCGTTAAGCTGGGACTTCAGGCTGTCGCGTACGGCCGGGAAGTCGACGGACGATTCAAGCGCGTCTGCATCGACCGACTTGGCGGCCTCTTGGAGATTCCGGGCGGCTAGGTATGGCGAGCCGAAGTAGGCAATGCCGAAGATGAAGAGCAGTCCACCTACGATCAGAATCACACGATTGCGCATTCATCCTCCTCTTATCCTAGTGGACGATAGTGCGGGTACATAAGTCGCGCTAGCGGACGTCGAATGAGGTGCCTGACCCAGTCCCAATGTGACAGCAATCGTCGCGTCCTGATAATCCGGCATAAAGCCTTACTTTACTCACCGCGATTTCATCGAATCGGTCATCTGCCTCCACCAAGCATCCGCCAAAATCGGGCAGTCCGCCGGCAGCCCAGTTCACGCCATTCCCCCTAAGGAAAAAATCTATAGCGGAGGAGGGGTGTTGCCAGTTAAGCTGGTTTGGTATGATCGTAAGGATCGTCCCAAAGTAGGTTCATCTGCTAACTCCGTTCGTGACTTAATCAGAATAAGTTCAGTGCTAGATTTGTTTGAGGGGGCGTACAATGAAGCCATCTTATTTGAACTGCACGTTAGATCGGTTTCAGTGGTCGCGTGGCGTCCCGCGGTTGCGTTGGGTGCTGCACGGTCTATTGGCGTTGTTGTGTTCCTTCTTTGCGGCGAGCCCCGCGTGGGCCGACCACTTAATTATCAAGCGCCACGTCACACTGCGCGAGACCCCATCGCGGGTCAGCCAAGTCGTAACCTATCCGCCGCCCGGCACCGTTTTGCGCTTGCTCGACAAGGGAGCCAGGCAAAGTGGCTACTACCGCGTTGCGCTCAAAGATGGCCGCATTGGATGGGTATACTTTACATTCGTCGAGCGGCGAGCTGGCGATCCGCCCGACTGGTCAACGGAAAACTTAGTCGCTGCTGGCACTGCCGCTGGAGCGATGGCGGTCCACTATATCAATGTTGATCAAGGCGCTGCGGCGCTTGTCGAATTCCCGTGCGCGGCCATTCTGATCGATGCCGGCGGACGGGGCGCCGCTGCAGGCGATCACTTGCTAAACTATCTCGACAAATTCTTTGCGCGGCGGCCAGACCTTCAAAAGCGCCTTGAAGCGGTGTTTGTCACGCACACGCATGTTGACCACAATAGCAATTTGCGCCGTATCGCGGAGCGTTTTTCGATAGGCGGTTACATTCACAACGGCATACTTACCGGATCGGGACGCGTCGCCGCGAAGTGGATGGACGCGCGCGTGCACCAGATCCCGCCTATTCGAACGCTCGCGGTCACGGACGCGATGGTCGATGCTTCGACACGCGGACTTTCAAATGAGGTGATCGATCCAGTGTCTTGTCCCGATGTAGATCCCAGCATTCGCGTGCTGTCTGCGAGCTATGCTCAGAACCCAGGCTGGCCCGACGGTGAATTCGAAAACGGCAATAATCAAAGTCTAGTCATTCGCATCGACTATGGTCAGGCGTCATTCCTTTTCACTGGCGATATGGAAGAGACTGCGCTTGAGACACTCGTCGAAAAATATGCCGGGACTCACGCGCTCGATGTGGATTTTTACGAGGTTGGGCATCATGGCTCGCATAATGGAACAACCGCTGAGCTAGTGAATGAGATGACTCCGAAAGCTGCGGTCATCTCGATGGGGCCTGCTACGACGGAAGAGCCATGGACAGCCTGGGCCTACGGTCATCCCCGAAGCGACGTCGTCACGCTGCTCGCGCACTCGGTCACGGATCGCCGGGTAAAACCGGCACAAGTTAAGGTTGCTGATCGGGTCAAGAAATTTACTGAGATAGAGATCACCAGCGCGGTCTACGCGACTGGCTGGGACGGTGATGTCGTCCTGCACGCGGAGACCGACGGGCGCTACTCGGTCGAGCTGGCCCCTTGAGTTGAAGCGTTAGCGCTTCTGGTCTCTAAATCGTTACGTCACCTAATGCTGCCAGATATGGCGATTTTGGGCACCTCTATTAGAAAAAAGCGGTTAAAAAATCTCAGTCAATCGGATGGTGAAGCTGGTGATTAGTTAAAATGACGAGGCCTAATGGTCTAATTTAGTCAAAAGGATTATTGCTTGAGTAGCGCTCACCAACGAATTTTGTATTGTTCGTGAAGGTCTCTATGTCCTTCTGTGCTAAGCTGCGAAGAATGGTGTCTACGCGCGTCTGCATTTGGTCCAAGCTGTCGTCTAGTATGAAGCTTGCTGATTTTCCGGTTTTGCGGAAAATTTCGGCTCGATGCGCTTCTGGGATGTCGATGTAGCTCTTTACCAGCTTGGGCAGATGCTGCTCGCGCATCTGGTCGATATCCACCCTGGAAAAATTTGGCATGTCCTCCCGCAAGAGCGCGTTTTCAACCTCGAGCAGGCCTGCGAGAATACGTCTGATGCGAGCCTTGGCGCTACTGGGGATCCGGTCATCTTCGTAGTCAAGCGTGACCGGCAGCACAGCAGGCGCAGCCGGCGCCGGCGGCATTGATGGCGGCGCTTCCCCCCTCAGGGCCTTCCCGATGCGGGTGAAGAAGCCGTTGTTGCTCATTTCGCTCCTTCCGCCATTTCGAAAACCATCGCTCCAGCCACTCGCAGACCCTAGCTGATCTTGATCTAAAATGAAATTCGCAGGGGGCGGTCCCCGCAGCCAGACAACCCAGACCATCCGAATGGCGGCCAGAAACAGCATGATGGAGACAATGACCCACAACATGCTCAGCTGGCAGAAAGGAAAAGATCACTGGCTGCGGACTGGTTCTGCCCTTCGGCGCGAGCGATATACCCTTGCGCCTTTGTCGTCTCAGCTGAGAGTGTGTCGATGGTCGTCTTCATCGAGTCGAGAGCTTTGAGTTTGAAGCTATCGACGGCGTCCATCGTAGCGTAAATGTTTGCAAACGCGCGCTGAAGCACTTCTACCTGGATCGTGGCCGATGAGGCCTGTTCGTTGATCGCTGCGGTGTTCGTGCGCAGAAGATTACCCGTCGATTCGATCAGGTTGGCAGCGGTTGTATTGAGGGCTGTGATCTGGCTGAGCACCAGACGCTGATTGTTCAGCGCCTGCGCCACAGTCACCGCCGTACGCAGCGCAGCGATTGTCGTGGTGGTCGCGCGGTCTACGCCCTTGATGAGCTCGGCGTTGTTCTTCTTGATCAAGTCGAGCGCAAGATAGCCCTGCACCGAGACAGCCATCTGGGTCAGGAGATCGGTCTGGCGCTGCCTCACGTTGAACAGCGCGTTCTCCCGCAGTGCCTTGGCCTTGGCCGGAGCGGAGCGGTCGAGTTCAGTCGTCTTTTCGTCAAGGTGGGTATCGAGCATCCTGGTGATGACTATCATCTGCTCGAGCTTGCCCATTAATTCCCAGATCTTGCCGCGCTCGGTCTCTATCGCGATGTTGTCCTGAATCAGCTCGTCCTTGCCTCTCACGAGACTTGTTATGATGGCCTGTAAATGGGTCTGGGCAGAGGCGTAGCGGTCGAAGTACGCCTTGATTTTGTTGCCGAAAGGAATGATGCCAAGCAACCTGCGCGGCTTAAGCAGGTCGCCGTCGCGGCCCGGGTCGAGCCCATCGACGACTGTACGAAGATCGAGCAGAGCGCGGCCGACACCGCCTTCCTGACCCATTACTTTGGTTGGCTTGTCGAGAAAGCGGTTCGAGGCGCTCGACAGAGCAACAATCTCCTTCTGGCCAATGCTGGAAATCTGGCCAGTGACCTTTTCGAACTCTGGGCTCTGGCTGTCGTGCTTCAACAGGTCGGCGACAAATGCATTGACCTTGCCTTGAAGCTCTATGCGAACTTCATTGGTCACAGGGACAAGGCCCGCGGCCTGTTCAACTGGAATAGCGGCAACGGGATCGGGCGCAGTGAGTGTCAGCTGAGTCATGACGAGCCTTAGGCAGGATGAGGCAAAATTAGAGCAGCGTGGTGCGGCATGCAATCAGTCAACCGCAGGAAGCTTGGGCCCCTCAGGCAATCCGCATTGGCGAGATGATATCGCTTTCGTCGACGCCATAGGTCTGTGCCCTGGCAATGATGTTGCCCGCCCAACGACGGTGCGTCGCAGGTTCGCACATGCTCCCCTGCGATCCGAAAACCGCCCGGGCTTCGGCATTCAGAATTGCCTGTGCTTCAAGAAGGTCACAACTAGCCGGCCGGTAGCACGATTGGATTACACCGATTTGACGGGGATGAATCGCGGTTTTGGTCAGAAGCCCATTTTCGATGTCTCGCTCGACTTCCTCGCGAAGCACATCGGGTGCGTTAAAGTGCTCAAATACCGGCGCGGCGACAGAAAAGCCGGCTGGGATGAATGTTGCGGCCATGTCGCGGATAACGGCCCCCAAGGGACCATCATAGGCGGTGCGGAACTTCGAGCGTCGAACGCCTAGGATGTTGAGGATGTCATTGCCGCCAATGCGAATGGCCGTGACACGATCGCGGAACGGCAAGAGTTGCTTGCATAGCTGGTCGAGCGCGGCGCGATCGAAGGCTTCGGCACCTTCGATCGTCGGCATAAAAGTGTGCTGCGTTCCGACCATGACCGAGAGCCAGTGGGCGATGCTGCTCGATTCCACCTTGGGCAGGATGAAGCCGTTCACGGCTTCAATACCGGGCTGTGCAATCATCCAGTTAAGCATCGCAACGTCACGCGGGCGGACGTAAATCGCGATCCGTGGGGTAATTCGGTAGAGGTCCACCAGAAAGGAGGAGAACCGAGTACGCGCAATCTCAAGCTCGTCCTCTCGGGTTGAGTCCTCTAGGCAGACGGCAACTGAGCGCAGCTCAGGATTGTTCCCCTGGCAGATCTCGATCAAGTTCGGGCGCAGCACGGGTATGTAGAGGGTGGCGCCCAAAGCGATTGCGCTCATTCTAATGCGCCTCCAAGCTTCTTGATAACGGCGACGGCGCGATAGGTCGATAGATCGCGTTGAAGGATGCGAACGCCTGCAGCACGTGCAAGGTAGATAATCGGCTGTACCTCGGGATCTTCGAGATCGGCGACATAAAGCTTTTCGGGGACACGGCGCAGAATGGCACGGGTCGCTTCCGCCACCCCGGGCTTGATCCTGTTAACGTCATCAATATCGTCTTGAGCCCCAATCGCGGCCAGGAGGACCTGGCAGCTCTCGCGAGCTGCCTTGGCGCCGCGCTGGTGCAAGCCGGTCGGCCTTGTGTGGGCGATGGGAGCGGCCTCGATTGCACTGATGAATGCCGCGCTCAAGTCATGAGCGCGGTACTCTTCCATGAACGTGCAGGCATGGAAGTCGTCAGGGCCTACGAGTTCGTCATTGAGGACGGAGCGGCTAATGAGCCCCGAAACGATCCCATTCAATAAGCCGCTCGGGATGACATAATCTTCGGTAGTCGCGGCCAAATCGGCACAGCCTGCGGGATCTGCCACAACTGCAAGGAAAGGTTGAAAGCCAATGTCACTGGTCGAGAGTGAAGCTCTCAGTTGCCGGGTGATCGCACCCTTGCCTGTCCACCCGTCGACGAAGATCGAGGTGGTGACTCCGTGACACCGCTCAATGAAGCGAAGGGCATTCTCGTCAATGCCGCGGTCACGGATGATCGAGATCGAATAGTGGTGAGCCTCGATGCCCATTCTTTCCAGTGCGCGTTTGAGGAGTACACCGACCGGGGTGCCAGCACGGGCGAGCGAGATGACTACGCATTCACGCGCGGTTTGCGGGCGTTCGGCAATTGATCTTGCCAGCTGCTCGATATCGGTCCGCAAGATCGACGCGTTTCGCTCGAGCGCTTCGCGATAGAGCTGAAGATAACGCTCGTCCGGCAGTTTCTCAGCAGAGAGCATCTCGGAGTAATGGCGCGCGCCTGACTGGATGAGCGCTTCCTTCTGATCGACCGAGACGGGTGAAATATCTGTAGGCTTGAGAAGGATATGGACGTCACTTTGGTTATAGCTGCCCGAGAAATGAGCGTTCTGCATGTCGTGGGTGATCAGCACCAAACATTTCCCAGCTTCGTTTGGGCCCAAAGCTGGGAGGTGGTTGGGGTTATGGCGTAGTCGCACAGGTCCATGAAGCCGACGTCGGAATGGCTATCGCCGATACCGATTATCAAAAGGTTTTGGTCGTCGGTGCGCGCAGTTTCGATCACGTAGTGGGCTGCATCGCGCTTGTTTAGCCAGGGCGGGAGGAAGGCGAGGTTGTTGCCGTTGCGATGGCAGCGCCAACCATCGGGCAGAAAAGCTTTGAGCTCCGGCTCAACCGCTTCAAGGATCTCGCCGTCGTCCACGTTGCTCTTAACCACTAGGTAGAGGTCGAGGTCTCCTTCCTGCACTAGCCAATGGCGATACTCAGCCCCCGAGATGTGATGGCGGAAAGCACCATAGACTTCGGCCGGAGCAACACCAAGCCGCAGCTTTTCGTGGAGGTGGGCGTGCCAAGCTGCATCAACCTCGCCGCCGGTCGCTACAATGCAGCCACCGTTCGAGCATACTGCAGGATTTTGCTCGATGTTCACGCGGCCCAACACGTCGCGGCTTCGCGCGGTGACTGGCACAACCTTGCCATGCTGAAGCCAGTTGAGCATGCGCTGCTGCCGCTTGGTCGCAAAGCCGCTTTCCTGCCCGTCGGCGAGGTAACTCATCGTGAGCAGGTCGGTCGCCTCAGGCGGGCACTTGCGTGCAGTTTGAAAAAGGGTGTCATCGAGGTCTGTAAGGATCAACATTGAGTCGTCAGGCCTTTGCTTGGTCTGAACCGCGAACCATGAGCTTTCGCTCGAAACGCTTTTTCTTTCGCCAAACAACTGGGGCGCTGTGCCCCCCCTCGCTGAAGTGGTGCAAGGTGTCGATGCGCGACCTGCAGCAGAAGCCTCCATCTGATAAAATTGCTGAATCCAACGGCGTTCATCATTGATAATGTAGCGCTGGTATCGTGAACAGCCAATCCGCTGCCGATCAGCGCTTCCCTGGAGCACGATCTCCAAAGCCCAAACAAGCGCGATCGGCCTTTGCCTTTGGAGAATCGCGCTGATCCTACGGAGCTGAAAACGTGATGCAGGAGATGCCGCTTAGCGGCGTGCATCCTTTGATGCCGGTTTCGCATCACTCCTCGTCACGGTATTGGCAAAGCACTACCTGAACCGGGACGTTACGTCCCAACTCCTGCATCGCGCTGGCGGCTTCGGCGGCTTGGTTGCCTACCAGCTCTGCAGCTATGATGACGCGGTCGGGATCGTGAGCGAGAATGTTGTAGAGGAACGTTGGCGCGCCAGAGCCATAAGCGTCGGTGAAGGTCGAACGTGAACGCATCGCATGCCCTACCATTGCAGGCGTGCGGGTTATGCTCTGAACGGCAGCGATGCCACCCTGCGCCTCGATTTCCTCAGCGATGCGCAAAGCTTCGTAGCTATGCTCGCCGTCTCCGAGGACCAGAATACGTTCGCCTGGCTGGCAATGGACGTGGACGCGGTCGGCGGCTTCTGGCGCGAGCAGGCCGCAGCGGCTGCGCATGCCTGTCGGGGGCGCGATTCCAGCGCCATTAGATCCTTCTGGAAGCTGGTGGGATTGCTGGGCCGGGTTGCTCGCATGCCACTCCATCCAGCCCGAAAGTATCGAGTGCCGACGCGCGGGATACGGCATGTCAGCCAAATAGTCGCCGCCGCTCCAGTCAGTGATGCAGCAGGTCTCGATCTGGCGAAGCTCTTTCATTACGCCGAGCATGCTGCGGACAGCCGACACGAAAGTGTTCCCGGTGCTACATTCGTCGTCGATCACCACAAGCGTGCGTGCATCCTTGACCTTGCGGATAATCGCCGGGTCGGCAATTTGTACGAGATGCGAGGTCGCGTGGCTGTGCCCTTCCTCGAACTTGGTAATAGGGTCGGTGCCACGTACCTGTTGTCGGGATGTCTGCAGATAGGCGCTGCTCACCGAAGGGTTTCGTGCCTGAAACGCCGCATAGACACCTTGGCCCAGGGCAGTGGCGGTCTCGGCCATCCCGAGAAAAACGACCGGCTGCGGCAAGTCCGCGCTGAGTGTGGCGGCTATGGCATCCATGGTGGCGCGTATGTGCACTGGCCGCGCCGGGACATGACGCCCGAGGACTTTAGACACAACCAAGAAGCCACGCTTTGGATTGGCGCGTGCAGCGAAGTCGCAAAGCTCCGAAATCTCGGGACCATGATCAATCATAAGCACTAGGGTGCCTGTCGGTAACGCGACATGGTTAGTACGACTCTTGGTTTCGATCGTCTGGTCAGTCACTGATTTCTTCTTCCCGTGCCATGTTACGACCATGGCATTGCAGCCTCATTGCATCAGACAGTTTTACTGCCTAGCCGGCCCTTAGGTCAGAGGTGGCTGTGTCAGCAGCATTCCGCGCGAGTTTGCCTCGATTCGAGCCCCAAGATGCCGCAGCAGGTTGTAGGGCTCGATCGCAGCGATCTGCGAAAGGTCCACGTTGTTCCAGGAATTTCGGGTCACCGTGATTGTCGCGACGTACTCGTCCAACAAGCGTCCGGTTGCAATCTTACGCTGGGTGTAGGCCGAAAGCGCTACTGTATGGACGGTACCTGCTGCCGCGAAACTGTGTCCGATCAGCCTAGTGATGACAGCTGAAACGTGGTCAAGGTAAAGGCCAGCAACGTCCTTTTGGCTCATTGGCTTTTCGACAAGCTCAAGGCGCGAGACGACCGCGTTCCAGCGGGTAGAGGGCATATCCTCGATCTCAGGTAGATCAACGTCGAGCAAAAGCCGCCCGTCCTCCAGGTCGAGCGCGATGTTTGTTTCAGCTGGCCAAGCTAGTGCCCCGAGAGCTTGCAGAACTTCGTCTGCGACCGCGCTCATATCGGGGCCGGCATTCGCCTTGGCGGCGCGCCACGTCATCAAAGCGTCCATGTATTCCCCGTGCGAGCCGTACTGATTTGCTTGCGGCTTTCCAGCACTACTCGGCTTGGTCGGAGTTACCGAGCGAGGGATGTCGTGGTGGAGGTGTCGGAGCGCGTCGAGGCTTTGGTTGCGTGCTTTGGCGTCGTTCTCGAGCAGGTCCTTTATGAGGTCTTTCATCTGAGATTTCACTGCCGGCAGATGCGCGGAGTGGATCGGATCCCCATGACCATCGACAATTTCGATGCCATTGCCGACGATGCGTGCCTGCGCCGAGGCAGGCAATGGGGGGACGGAAGGCAGCTGCCCGCGAGGTTGCTGGTCAGAATAGCGATCGTCGCGCGAACGTGTGCGGCCTTTGGGCTTGTCCAGACGCTCGCGCCAGCTCAGGCCGGACCCCGGAATGCCAACATTTCCGTGAACGCCGCTCTTGCCAATTGTGACAGAGGCACCCCTTGGGCCAGCGCTCATAGAGACACCGCCTTTCGAAAGGTTGAGACGAAGCCCCGGGAAGAGCGTGACGCGCTTTTGGAATCTGAAGCCCATGGATGAACCCTACGCCAGAACGGTGATGCTGATAACGGAATCGCGGAGACGATTGACGACTTCGCGGCGATTGACGTCGTCGAGCGGATTGATATCGGGCAGGGCTTTGCCGGCCGCAGCGATCAGTTCATAGACAACGCTGGCCTTGATGCCGAAGTTGACGTTCTCCGAGATGCTGCCCCGGTCGCGGACATTACGATGGGCGAGCGAGGCTGATGTGATGCCGACGACATTGCCAGCGTCATCGACGATCGCACCGCCGGACGATCCTGACCCGATAGGGGCAGTGAACTGGAATCGAGAGACGTCGCCCATACCCCCTGCCAACCCGGAGACATTCCCGGTCGTAACCTTCAAGTCACCTCCAAGCAGATCCATCAGCGGATAGCCCGACGCCATGACGCTCTCTCCAAGCCACAGGGGAGAGGTGAGACGCAGCGGGAGAGGCTGTCCTTGGACCGGCCCTTGGAGCAGAGCCAGGTCGTGGAATTCATCTACGGCCAGCACATTCAGAAGCTGACGTGTGCGGCCGATCTGAAAGCTGTTGCCGTTCTCGATCACGTGGGCATTGGTGACGATCAGTTCTGGCCCGACGACTACACCGCTACCGGTGCAAAGCGTGCTGCCAGAAGGTCTGCGATTGTCGAACTCCGGTTCGGGTTGGAGCGGTGCGTCGCGGCCCATGCTTGGGCGCATTCGGTGCGGAATGCTGATCGAGGTAAAGTTTCGTGCACGGACGTAAGCGTCGATGCCAAAGGTGTATCCTTCGTTGGACGCCTTCATTCGCAGGCTGCCATCGCGCGTGTAGATTTCACCCAGAATGACTGCGGCGAGCTGTTCGCGCGGGACCGGAAAAACGTAGTGCTGCCCGCCGATCTGCATGCTGACAGGGTAGGCGGAGTTAGTGAAACCGCCCTGAGTGTCATCGGTCATATACGCAACGATGTCGCCGTGGCCTTCGAGGACATCGATCGAATCGAGGCTCCACTGACCCGGGCCGTCGTGGTTGAAAGCCACGGCTCTGCCCTGCACTGTAATTGCGGCAACCGCGAGCCGATCATGATCGCGTCCTTCGAACCGGATTGTAAGTCCCCGCTGGGTGGGCAGGCGGAATCGCTGGCCTGGCTGAAGTTCGCTCATGAGCTCTGGCTTTCCGGATACAACGAAATCGTCGCGGTCGTCTTGATCTTGAAGTCGAGGTCGGGGAGCGGGATCGTCTCACGCGTTAAACGACCTGAAAGCAGTCCGCCCCAATCCCCGAGCAAGCTGGTACCAAATTCCTCGCCGTAAATCGATCCGCCTGCTGGGCGTGTGTTAATCTCCAGCACTTTCCAGCTGCCATTCTTAGCTTTGCGGAACTGGATATTCACCACGCCGTGCAAGCAGAAGCGTGCGACGAGGCTTCTCGCTGCGCTTTCGAGGGGGTGGGATGTCTGCAACCGCTGGTGCGAAGCCTCTTTGGTTCGAGCCACAAACTTCAGGATCGTGCCCAGGTCGCACAATACGTCGAAAGACACCTCAGGCCCTGGGAGGTACTCCATTAAAACGAAAGGCGGGATCGGCGATTTGGCCTCCTGAGCCCGCATCGCTGCGAGAAACAGGTCCTGGTGCATTGTGCGAGCATCAGGATTCATAATGTGCGAAAGTGCTGATCCCTTGGTGAGCTTCCAGAAGCCGTGCCCATTCACGCCAAGCCGAGGCTTGAGGCAGGGCAGATTGTCTCCGAGGGTGGCTTGGAATTTCGGGAGCATTTCCTCGAGGTTAGCTGCACTTTCAACGTTGAGTGTCTGGAGGTGAAACCCTTCGCCCACGAGTGCGTTGGCAAAGGCATACTTGTCCTCTAGAAGTTCGATCGTCGCGATGTTTGCTGGGAGGTGTATCGCGCATGGCAGGTCGGCACCGGCTAGAAGCTTGCGACGACGCGTGGGTATTAACAGATCAATCTTGTTGTCGATGATCTGTTTTCTGACCCACCTGACATAAGCCTCGTCATCAAGGCTTGGTTCGATCCAGGTCTCTTTAGGACCGGCATAGACTGGCATATTTGGGGCCACGCTGATGATCACCTCAAGCGAAGGATCGGCAGCCATCATCGCCTTTGCGATGGGAGCGAGCGAGAAGCCACGATTGAACCAAAGGCGCATTATTATCCTGAGCTTTTGAAAGCGAAGTCATACTCAGCGCGGCGACCGAATACCTGCAGCGCGTGTTGCCCAGATCCGAAAAGGCGCGCTTCTAGCCGGGCGACATGGTTGGCATGGGCTGCTCCTGCTATGAAGTGGCAAGGGCCGGCAACGAGTTGAGACTGCCGCCGGATCCTGTCTCAGTTAGCGGCTTAAACGTTGACGCCCATGGCACCAGCAAGGCCCGCAAGGCCGCTGGCCCAGCCTTCGCCGATTGCCTTGACTTTGATCTCGCCGCTTACTCGGTAAAGCTCCACAAAGATCATGGCAGCGTTTGTGCTGCTATCTTCGCTCAAGTCGAACCGAGCAAGTTCTTTTCCGTCAGCGTCATTGATGACGCGGGCATAAGCATTTGAAACCATGCCGAAGTTCTGGTTGCGCACTTGCCCGTCATAGATCGTCACAGCGACTACAACCTTCTTCACGTTCTCGGGCAGTTTGACGAAATCTACCCTGATGGTCTCGTCATCGCCATCACCCGCGCCGGTCCGATTGTCGCCGCCGTAGGATACCGATCCGTCGGGCGAGACCTTGTTATTGAAAAAAATGAAGTGCGAGTCCGAAAGGACCTTTTCGTCCTGGCCAAGGATGAACGCCGAGGCGTCTAGGTCGAATTCTTGACCATCGGTCTTTCTAGCGTCCCAGCCAAGGCCGACGGTGACGGAGGACACGCCGGGCGCCTCCTTGCTTAGGTTTACGTTGCCGCCTTTGACGAGAGAGACTGCCATAGGGTGGGAATCCTTTCAGGTTGGAAGGGGAGGGGAGGGGATTGCTCCCCACTTAAGCATTAGCCAACATTGACGCCGAAATTCGTTGCGAGCGGGCCAAGGCCACCCCTGTAACCCTGTCCCACCGCACGAAACTTGAAGTCGCTGCCGTGACGGTAAACCTCGCCGAGAATCATCGCAGTCTCAACCGAGGCGTCTTCCGACAGGTCAAAACGGACGACTTCGGCGCCAGTCTTGACGTTCACGAGACGGATGAAGGCATTCGATACCTGGCCAAAGGACTGACCCCGCAGTTCGCCCTCATGGATGGTGACGACGATCGCGACCTTGTCGATATCAGCCGGCATCTTCGAGAGTGTGATTTTGACTTGCTCGTCGTCGCCTTCGCCGGCACCAGTGCGGTTGTCGCCCTGGTGAATGACGGCACCCGCGGCAACGTTCATGTTGTTGTAGAAGCAAAAGTCCGCATCGGAGCGGACCTTGCCGTCCGTCTTTAGAAGAAATGCCGAGGCATCGAGATCGAAGTCCTGACCATCAGTAGCGCGCGCATCCCAGCCAAGGCCGACCATGATCTCGTCGAGACTCGGATCCTCCTTGGACAACGAGACGTTGCCGCCCTTCGAAAGCGAGATTGCCATGGGTTTTGTCCTTTCCAGATTGTCGTTAGTGAATGAGGGTGATCGCGAAAGCCCCAATGAGAGCTCAAGCAAAATAGACTGTGCAAGTGCTGATAAGGCCCGGCATTGAACCCCGCCATTTTAATTTCATGTGGTACGGCCACCGGGGATCACATCGCCGGTAGGCAGAATGACATCGGCGTCACCATCTTCCTCGTACTCGTGCGGAAAAAGCTTCTTGTGGCGGATCGAGGCGTAGAGTGAGAGGCCGATTATCAGCGCGCCGACCAGGCCGGTGACAACTTCAGGAGTGTGGACCCGGATGCTGATCAGCATAATCACTGCCAGCGAAAGGATCGCGTAGAAAGCGCCTGGCTCAAGGAATCGGAATTCGCTGAGATGCCCGCCCCTTACGAGCGCAACCGTCATTGAGCGGACAAACATGGCGCCGATGCCAAGGCCCAGCGCAATCAGAAGGATATCGTTGGTGATAGCGAAGGCTCCAATCACGCCGTCGAACGAGAACGAGGCGTCGAGGAACTCCAGATATACAAAAGAGGCCGCGGCCGAGCGAACGATTTTGCCGGTAGCGGCATCTTCTTCGCCGCCCATGAAATCGCCGAACTTCTGTACGAGGAAGAAGACGGCAATTCCCGAGAAACCGGCGATGAGAAAGGTGCGCTGTTCGGCCTTTTCAAGCCAGAATGACAGTGCACCAATGAGCACCGCGGATACGATGTATGGAGCGCCTGGGAGCTTGGCGAGAAGCGAAAGCGGCTGTTCGACAAAGCCGATCCAGTGGTGTTCGCGATCTTCGTCAAAGAAAAAGCTTAGGCCCACGAGCATAAGGAAAGCGCCGCCGAAGCCGGAAATACCAATGTGAGCGCCAGTCACGATCTCTTCGTAGAGCTTGTGGTCGCTCGTTGCGATGCGCGCAGCTTCCCACGGTGTGACCATCGCAGCGAACGAGACGATGAGGATTGGAAAAATGATCCGCATCCCGAGCACTGCGATGAGGATGCCCCAAGTTAGAAAACGGCGCTGCCATTTTTCATCCATGTCCTTCAGAATCGAGGCGTTAACGACGGCATTATCGAGGCTGAGTGAGGTTTCCATCACGCCGAGCACGCCAGCGATAAAGACCATCGACAGAGCGGTGCCCAGAAGACCGGTTTCTGCGTAGCCGAGAACGCCGGCGAGGATAAGGCAGACGATTGTGACAATAATTGAGCCGCGAAAGGCTTGCATGAGGCGATTTCCAATTCTGTAGGATCAATCCGTTGCAGGGTTGAGCCTCGTTAATCCTTTGTGGCGCTGCGCCAGCGGAAATGGAAGCCGAGCGCTTCGGCGAACGGCTGTTGGCTGTCATAGTACTGCATATGCCGCTCCATCTTGAGTTCGCCATTGCGATTCTCGATGACGGCAATGCCGCATAGGCGCTTATCATTGCGGCCTTCATTCATCTGAACTTCGATCTCAGGCTGGCCCGGGATGTTCATCCGCACGATTCCATCCGTCTGGGTCCAGTTGGGGACGCCGTCGTAAATCAAGGCGAAAATGGCAATCCGGGTAAAACGGTCGAAGTACCTGCCGTTGATTCGAATGGTTTCGCCAGCAGCCACGGCGCCAGTGCGATCATCCCCCGACAGCTCGATCCAGGGCTCGCGTTCGAAGCTACCGAAGGTGTTACCGAGAGCCTGAATGATGCCTTTGTTTCCATCCCCCATCTCGAAAAGGACGCCGAGGTCGAGATCGATTTTCTTTGAGCCGCTGCTGAAGAAACCTCTTTTTCCGGTATCCTGGTTCCAATTCAGGTTGAGAACGATTTCGCCAAATGTCGCGCCCTGTTTTTTGAGACTTACAGTTGAGTTCGACTTTTCGAGAGAAATTTTCCTCAATGAGACCGGTGCTGCCGGTGGGGGAGGCGGTGGCGGTGCTGGAGGCGTTGCAACGGGCGCAGGAGCAGGAGTCGTATCACCAACGTCACCGCCGAAGTGGCCGATCAGAGCCGCAAGGCCGCCATTGAAGCCCGCGCCAACCGTGCCCAATTTCCAGCCGCTCGAGTGGCGATAGAACTCAATGAGCATGACCGCCTTCTCACTAGTGAGGTGCTGCGCCACGTCAAAAGTTGCCTTGGCCCCATCAATGGACACGATCAGCGGGCGAGAGTTCGCCACCGGCTGATTGTCGTGAGTCGCGGTGAGAACAATGCGGTCGATGCCGGCTGGCAGGCGATCGAGCTCAAGATTGAAGCTCGCTGTGTCGGAGTAGGCGCTCAGCTTGATCGCGCCTTCAGGGGACTGAAGGTTCGAGAACAGCACGACGTAACGGTCGTCGCCAATCTTCTTCTCGGCATTGAGGCCAAAGGCAGCAATGTCGATACCATCGAGTCCGAAGTCAATCTTGACCGTGCAATTGTTGCCGATTCCAAGATCTGACAGCCCGCGCTTTTCGCCGCGTTGAAGCTGCATCTAGATACCCCCGTTGTTGTTTAGACGAACCCTGGTGCATGAAACACTCAGTCTCTAAATTGACTAAATCACCCGGACGGCGTCGGTTACGAGATGCTTGACCGTCTGGCCATTTGTGCGGTGACCAACAGCCTTGAAAGTCCACTCGCCGCCCGCCCGGCTAAGGCAGGCGAGGACAAGGCCGGTATGAGGGCCACTGTCCGAGATCGGGAAGCGCGCCAGCTCGCGGTTGGTTGAATTGTCGACCACACGGCCATAGGCATTGTCGACTTTGTCGAAGGTTTGGCCGCGGAAGCTGGTGACAGTGAGTACGACATACTCGACCTGACGTGGCAGGCGATTGAGGTCGATGGCAATGGATTCGTCGTCACCGTCCCCCTCACCGGTCAGATTGTCTCCGCTATGGCGAACCGAGCCATCGTGGCTGTTCAATTGGCCAAACCAAATCGAATCCACTTCATTTTTGCTGGCATCAAGCAGAAGGGCAGACGCATCAAGGTCGATGTCCCCACCGCCGCCACCGAAGACCTTGCCGAGAAAGCCCTTGGGCTTGGCCACATCCCAGCCGACTCCTAGCGTTATCGAAGATAACCCGTTGGGTGATTGTTTGGAGAGGCTTACGCTTTGGTTTTTGGACAGTGAGACGGACATGGCAATTCCTTGTTATAATTTGAAAAATTAGTGTCTGGCGTGTTGGATATGCCGACTTCGGTTGCCGATCATGCCGATTAATGCCAACTCTGCAAGCCCGGTCTCTTGACCGCTTCTTAGCATCTCAAGCAAGCCTCGTTCGCTGCTGAGCCCGAGTATGTGAGCGGTAAACTTCCTCAGTTCGGCTAGGTTGTCCTTGAGTGGCGGTATCTCCCGCGACGCAGAAAGTTGTAGGGACCTTAAATCAGCACTGGTTTTGTTTTTTCCCAATAGCTCTATCAACGTCCACATTGTTCCGCGTATCATCATGACGATCCGACCGTTGCTCTGGTCTATTAGCTCGCACAGCTCGCGTCCGTTACAAGGATCGTATTGGCGAATCTCGCTGAGATAGATTTTTTTCAATGTCGACAGCTGATTGTAAGTTTCTCCGGCTTCGTCAAAATGACTCTTGTTCAGTAGTTGCGCTGTTCGGCGACGCAGCTCATAGATTTCGCCTAACGAAAACCCGTCCTCTCTAACGGATTGAAGTTCGATCAGCAGTGTGAGGATGTCGCTGCAGCCTTGGTCAACGATGTGAGCGACCTTGGCTAGAAATGCCACGATCTGGGCTGCGTGGGTTGGTCTCTGTGAGCGGACCGCTTGCAGTGCGAGGCTTTGAAGATTGTCCACAATTCCATTTAGTGCTTCCAACTGCACCGCTGTTGCTCCCAGTTGGCATTTGCGTCGTGCGACACACACCTTTTTTTGACAGCTAGTCGAGAGTTTATCTCTCGGTGCAATGTCACGCGATCTCAATGCTTATAATACGAAACAGGAATAGCCGCCATCTGCTCCTCCGTCGTACGAAAACTAGGCGCAGTTGAGATCATACGGTTTGGGGTGAAAGAGCGCTCGGTGCATCGATTCGCTTCCTGGCCTGGGCAACTCAATCAATGTTGCCAAGCTCGACACCTAGCCAGCAAGATCAAGCGTTTCCCTCTGATAGCGCGACCAGAGGCAGGAAGGTTAGCTTTGGCCACTGATCTGGCCAATTCAAATCGGGGGGCCAATGGGCGCTGATCCGATCCCGGAAAACTGGATCGCTTTGAGTTTGAGTATTACGCCGCAATCTCCCTGGCTGAGGAGGAGCGAACCACGATGAGGGCATCAAGGATCTCGGACGCCCAGAAGGCGTTCATACTGAAGCAGGGAGCTGACGGCCTTTCCGTGGCAGAGATATGCCGCAAGATCGGGATCAGCCTGGCGATCTACTTGAGTTTGGCAAGAAGGCACCGACCTTAAACGTCGGGTTCTGGGAACGTCGGACGTTCTAATTGCCTTCCCGGAACGGGAGGTATGTCCCACAATCCGGCGTTGGCTCCCGGCAGCACCCGACCAGACCCGGTCGCTCATTTCGGCAGCGTTGAACGTCGGTGCTAGCCGAAAGCGGTCGATCACAGTGGGCCAACCGGAAAGCCAGCAAAGCGCCTGCCTTCCGGTCCTTAAGCTGGCCACTGCTGGTTCCCAGTACCTGCCGTCCGTACATGCTATGCGTGTAAATCACTGAGGCGACAGGTAGTTTGATTGCAAAATAGAGAACATAGACCAATCCGGCGCTATGACAGGCAGATTGGCCGGCCTATAATCCCGCTAAGATGACTCATCACATTTTCTTCTCTTGGCAAAGCGACACGCTGACGCTCACGGGGCGCAATCTGATCGAGCGCGCCTTGCAGCGCGCGATCGCCACGCTTGCGGCCGACGCCGATATCGATCCCGCTGACCGCGAACTGGCGGTCGACCGTGATTCTGTGGGTGTTTCCGGATCGCCACCCCTGGTCGAAACGATCTTCGGCAAAGTCGATCGCGCCGCCGCGTTCCTCTCCGATCTGACCTATGTCGCGCAGCGTGAGGATGGGCGCCGAATGCCCAACCCCAACGTCCTCCTCGAGCACGGCTGGGCGCTGAAGGGGCTCAGCTGGCGGCGCGTGGTCTCGGTGATGAATATTGCGCGGGGGCACCCCGACGATCATCAGTTGCCGTTCGACCTCCAGCATTTCAAACGGCCTATCTTCTACGACTGTCCGGACGATGCCGACGAGGACGTGCGCCGGGCCGCCCGCGAGGGACTGACCCACCAGTTCGTCTCGGCGCTTCGCGCCATTCTCGACGACGAAGCACTGCGCGCCGAGCGGGTTCCGCCGGCGCCGGCCGAGCCGCATCCGCACGACATCGAGTTGCTCGCGCGGGTCCAGCGTCAATTGTCTGTGGGTCTCCAGCGCTTCCTCCAGCAACACAGTTTTGGCACGCCGTTCCGCCGGGACATCCTCGAACCCATCCATGAGATGAACGAAGACTGGGTTGGCGCCCGCTTCGAATTCCACGATCCGATCCTCCAGGCCGCCTTTGCGGAGCTCCAACGCCTTGCCCGCGAGTTTGGTGGCCTGATCGGCGTCCACACCTATACGATGGATCAGAATCTCGCGCTCGCTTGGCCAAAGACCGATCTCGACGTCGCGCAAGGCGTCCAGCCGGCTACGCTCACGGCGATCGCCGCGATGAACGCAAAGGCAAGCGAGCTGAGCGCCGCGATCGACGTGTTCGAACGCAGTGCGCGCGATCGCATCCGCGTCGCGGCTGTGGCTGGCCCGGTGACGCCCGAGGTCGATCCCCGCGAGGAGCGTGCACGGACGATGCTGGCGGACCTGGCGCAGGACCGAAATACCGGACAGTTGCCCGGCATCGTCAGCCGGCCGAGCATGACGCTGCGCGCCATCCCGCTGGCGGCGATGGAGCGCCGCCGCCTCGATCCGCAAGTGGTTGCGCGCGCGCAGATGCGCTTTCCGCCGGACGCGCAGGTTCGGGTTAAATCGGACAGCGACGGCCGCCAATGGTGGAGCAGCGGTTTGCAGCACGATGTCGGCAAGCCGAACGGCGAGACCCGCTGGCGCACGCGCCTAGTCCGGCCGGGTGCCATCGAATATGAAGCGACGATCGGATTCCGGATCGACGACGATCCCGAGATCCTGATCGACGGCCGCGCACTCGAAACCGACATCGTTGCCGGAATCGAGCGACTCGGTACGGCGCTCACGGAGCTGGGCTTGGACGGCCAGGCCCTGGTCGAGATCAGCTTCGATGGCGTCGAGGATGTGATACTCAGCCGTCCGCGAGGTGGCGGGCGCAAGATCGGTCGACCACAGATCGGTTTGCCGGTGACACTTTTGGACGACCTCACGAAGCGGCCAGCCGATGCACTGCACGAGCAGTTCGACATCCTCTGGCAGATAGCTGGGTGGGCCGACGGATCGCCATCGTTCGGCGGTGGAGGCTGGGATGGCCATCGCGCCGGCGACGTCGCGGCTGCGCGATAGGTCCGAGTAACATGGAAACTCTTGGTCGCGGCATGTTCGACGTCTATGCGCTGGCGCTGCCGCGTGGTCACGGCTTCGGCGAGCGTCTTCCGTATGAGGCGTGGCAATCCGAAGACGGCAAGGCGTGCGCGATCGTCACCCGCCATGCCGAGGACGGCAGTATCGGCCTGATCGTAATGCGTCGCCGCACAGATGGCGTTTGGGCGGTCACGCTCGACAATGTTCCTCAGCCCGATGTCGCGGCCGCCACGGCGCTGGCGGAACGCGAGCTGGCGGTTGGACGGCCGCCGCTGCCGGTGCCGCCCGGGGTTCAGCGCCGAACTGCGCTATACGATCTGCAGGGCCGCACACCGAGCCGGATCTTCCAGTTGCTCACCGCCCCGAGCCATCAGAATGTCGGCTGGCTGCTCAACCAGCTCTATCTATCGCTGCCGCGGCCGGACCCCAATTGGGCAGCTGATTGTCAGACCGAAAATTTCCACACGCGGCTCTGGGAAGCGCAGTTGCTCGCGAGTTTCCGCGAGCAGGGCCTGCTGGTGACGCAACCGGTCGAATCCCCGGATTTCAGGATCGAAAACCGCAAAGGCGGCGCGGCCTGGGTCGAGGCGGTCACCGCCAATCCGCAGCAGCGCTTCGAGCCAGTCAATGCACGCCCGAGCTTTCAGCCCGAGGAACCCACCGAGCTGTTCTTCGGAGCGGCGGCGCTGCGCTTCGCCAAGACGCTCGGCAGCAAGCTCCAGCGCGACTATGCGGACATGCCGCATGTCAAAGGCATGCCGTTCGCGATCGCGCTGGCCGACTTCCACGCGCCAGCGTCGATGATGTGGAGCCGCGAGGCCCTGCTCGGCTATCTCTACGGGATGAGCGCGGAAGTCATCGAGATCGACGGCGAACGCGTCGCGACTGCAGGAGAAGCCAGCGAATTGCTCGGTACGTCGGGATTTCCGGCCGGCCTGTTTCGCAACGACGCGCATGCCGAGCTGTCGGCGGTGATCTTCACTAATGCCTGCACGCTCGGCAAATTCAATCGGCTCGCGGTCTCGGCCGGCGCGCCCGATCATGGTCTACGGTATGTGCGCTATGGGAAGTTCTTCGATCGCCGGCCAGGTGCGCTCGACGGGATCAAGTTTTCTCTGGACGTCACGAGTGGCGAATATCGGGGGCAGTGGCCGCAGGGCTATGAGCCCTGGTGTGCCGAGCTGGAAGTCTTTCACAATCCCTTCGCCAGAAGCCCGGTCCCCGAAGCCTTGCTTCCTGAGGCTACGCATTGGGTCGAGCTCGACGGCGAGCAGATCTGCCGGTCGCACTATGCGACCAACATCCTTTGGTCGGGTACGCTGATCCAGAACCAAGCCGACGACATACCTACCTATGACGGCGTCCCGGCATATCTTGAGAGCGTCGCCCGTCGGCGTCGCACGGAGCAGGCTGAACCGGAAACGCTCGATCCAGAGGGAGCGTAAGGCGACCGGACTGATGCATCGCAGCGCTCTTTCGGTTCAGTGCTGCTTGCCCTCAGCGATGAAAACGCCCTGTTCGTCGAACATGAAGGAGAGCCGGTTCTGCCGCAGCAGCGCGGCGCTCTCGTCCGAAGTGCGGTCGGCGACGTTGCGCACCGCATGTTGCAACAGGAAGTGCTTGTAGAAGCCCACCACGTCGTAGTCCTTGTCGACGAAGCGCGGCCCGGCGGGATCGACCTCGCTGACGATCTGCAGGTCGGCGCCGTCAGCGTCCGGCATCAGCGTGCGATAGTCGGGCCGGTTTTCGAGGTGCATGTTCGCCGCCGCCAACTCGGCGGCGAGTTCGCGCGCCTGCAGCGGGTTGAGCATGCCGGTGATCCGCGCAAGAACCGGATCGATCGCGCCGACGCACGCCTGGCCATCGTTGAACACCGCATAGAGCGCAATGTCGCCGGCGCGCAGATAGAGCGTTGCATCGACCGGTTGAACCCACCCCCAGACCCGGTCATTCGCTGCGGTCCGTTGGAAACCATTAACAAATGGTCGATCTTCGGATCAGAGGCTAATCGGCCTGACTCGGGCGTAAAGCCAACATCAACCGATCGGCTTCGCGCAGTTTCCATCCGATGTTCGCAATCACAATGCGTCCATGCCGTGAGGCCACCGCATGGTTTGCGGGAAAACGGGGGTGATGGTGGTGGACGCACTTGGGCTCGAACCAAGGACCCGCTGATTAAGAGTCAGCTGCTCTACCAACTGAGCTATGCGTCCATGCCATCAGGCATTCCCGTCAGGGAGCCGTCCCCTTAACGATTTTCTCCGTCCTGCCAAGTCCAAAATGCAAGTTTTGCGACAGCCCCTGAGGATCTGGCCTTTCGGTTCAAGACAAGCCTCGCGGTGCACTGCGGCTCCAGCGTTCCACGGCCATGATCGTGCCGACGCAGATCATGTTGGTCATCATCGATGATCCGCCATGGCTCATCCACGGCAGCGGGATTCCCACCACCGGCGCAAGGCCCATCACCATCATCAGGTTGATGCACATGTAAAAGAAGATCGTCATCGTCATGCCGCTGGCCAGCAACCGCGAAAAGCGGTCGGGCGCGGCCAGCGATACTTTCAATCCCCAGCGAAAGATGAGGCCGAACACGATCAGCACAAACAAGCCGCCCACCATGCCCCACTCTTCAGCCATTGTCGCATAGACAAAGTCGGTGTGCGATTCGGGCAGGTAGTTGAGGTGGCTTTGCGATCCATTGCCAAATCCCTTGCCGATAAAGCCGCCCGAACCGATAGCAATCTTGGACTGGGTGATGTGATAGCCGGTGCCGAGTGGGTCGCTTTCAGGATCGAGGAACGTCAACACGCGGTTGCGCTGATATTCGCGCAGCAGCGTGAAGAAGGCGATGGGGGCGATGATCAGCGCAGCCGCGCCCGCGCCCAGAAACCAGCGCAGCGGCAGCCCCGCCATGAACATCACCACCACCGCACCGAACGTGATGGCAAGCCCGGTGCCAAGATCAGGTTGCAGCATGACCAGCCCTGCCGGAATGCCCAGCAGCACCGCCGCCGGTCCCAAAGCCCGCCAGCTTTGCGTCTCGCCCACCGGCAGCACCGAATAGAACCATGCCAGCACCAGCACGATGCCCGGCTTCATCAGTTCCGATGGCTGCAGCGTCATGAACCCCAGGTTCAGCCAGCGTTGACTGCCGCCGCCCATACCGCCGATCAGCTCTACCAGCACCAGCAGCGCGCACAGCACGCCATAGGCGGGCAGGGCCATCTGCCGGAACAATTGCTGCGGCAGGCGCGCGATGATCATTGCCATCACCAGAAACACACTGAACCGCACGAGATGCGACAAGGCCCAGATGTCGAACCGCCCGCCCGCCGCCGAATCCAGCACGGCAGCGCCAAACCCCACCAGCGCCATCAGCGGCAGCAGCACCCCCCAAGGCTGGCGGGCAATTGCGGCAGGGACATAGGCGCGCGGCACTATTGCGCTCCCGCCGCTGCCGTGGCCGAGGCCGTTGGCGATGGTCCGGCAACGGGCGTAGCGCCCGCACCAGCCTGCTCCGGCTCTGGCGCAGGCGATGCCGCAGCGGTCTGCGCGATGGCAGGCTCTCCGGCGGGCTTGCGCGCGGCATCGGCCCGTTCGGTCAGCTCGGCATCATCAGGCACCGGCTTGGGCGCAGTTGCGCCATACTTGGCCGCAAACAGGTCATAGCGCGCGGCCATGCGCTGTTGCACATTGCCACCCCACTGCTTTTCGAACTCTTCCAGCACGGCCATCGCTTTGCCCTGATCGAAAATATACGTCATCACATCGCGCGCAATGGGATAGGCAGCGCCCGATCCACCCCCATGCTCGATCACCACCGCGCAGGCATACTTCGGCTTGTCGAACGGGGCAAAGGCGATGAAGTGCCCGTGATCGCGGTACTTCCAGATGCCGCTCTTGCCGTTGGACAGGTTCAGGCCGACGACCTGCGCTGTCCCGGTCTTGCCCGCCATCAGCACATCGACTGGCAGCTTCGCGCGCCCTGCGGTGCCACGCCCATTTACCACCTCGCTCATCGCGGCGTGGATGAAATCGAGGTGATCTTGCCGAAACCCCATCGGCTTTGGCAAAGGCGCATTCCGGTCCAGCAGCAGCCGCGGCATCACTTCACGCCCCGAAGCGATGCGGGCCGACATTACCGCCTGCTGCAGCGGATTGACCAGCATGTAGCCCTGGCCAATCGTGGCGTTGACGGTGTCGTAAACCGCCCATTCCTTGCCGTATTTCTTCTGCTTCCAAGCAGGATCAGGCACCGTGCCATAGGACTGGCCGGGGTAGGGCATCGGAAATTCCTGCCCGAGACCCAGCCGCCGCGCCATGGCCGCAATCTTGTCCATCCCGATCTTCTGCGCGAAGTGGTAGAAATAGACATCGCACGACTGGTAAATGCCCTTGGCCATATCGACCGAGCCATGCCCGCGCCGGTTCCAGCAGTGGAACACGCGATTGCCCACGCGCAAGCCGCCACCGCAACCGACGCTGGCCGAAGGGTCCAGCCCCGCTTCCAGGAACGCCATCGCCACCATCGGCTTCACCGTCGACCCCGGCGGATAGAGCCCGCGCAGCACCTTGTTGCGCAACGGTACGTGGTCATCCTCGGACAGCATCTTCCACTCGATGCGCCCGATACCATCGGAAAAGCTGTTCGGATCAAAGCTTGGCATCGATGCCATCGCCAGAATATCGCCGGTCTCGCAGTCCATCACCACGACAGACCCGGATTCCAGCCCAATGCGCCGTGCGGCGTAATCCTGCAGGCCGGCATTGATCGTCAGCTGGATCGGCTTGCCCGGCACATCCTCGCGCGTGCCCAAATCGCGCACGATCCGGCCTGAAGCGGTCGCCTCTACGCGCCGCGCGCCCGGCACCCCGCGCAACCGCGCCTCGAAGTGCTTTTCCAGCCCGTCCTTGCCGATCTTGAACCCCGGCGTGACGAGCAGCGCATTGCGCTCCTTCTCGTAATCCTCCGCCGATGCCGCGCCGACATAGCCGACCATGTGGCCCACCGCCGCGCCATACGGATAAAACCGCGAATAGCCCTTCTGCGGGATCACCCCGGGCAATTCGGGCAAGCGCACGGAAACGGCGGCAAACTTGTCCCAGTCCAGACTTGCCGCCACTTCCACCGGCTGAAACCCGCGCGCCTTGTCCATCCGATCACGAATGTCGCGCACTCTGTCAGGCGGCAGCGAGAGCAGCCCGGCCAGAGTCTGCAAGGTCTGTTCGGGATTGGCCATGCGATCGGGAATCAGATCGACGCGGAAATCGGCGCGGTTCGATGCCAGTGGCTTGCCAAACCGGTCCAGCACCCAGCCACGCCGCGGCGGGATCAACGTCAGGTTGACGCGGTTGCTTTCCGATGCGGCCTGATACTTCTCGTTCTGTGCAACCGCCAGAAAGCCCAGCCGCGTCGCCAGCAACACACCCACGCCGCCTTGCAGCGCGCCCAGCACAAAAGTGCGCCGTTCAAACCGGTTGGTCAGGATGGCCGAAGTCATCGGCAGCTTGGCCATGAGCTTCAGAGCCTTTTCAACGGCAGCAGGCGAATGCGGTCAAACAGCGCAACCACGCGCGTGATCACCGGATAGAGCGCCAGCGAAACCAGCACTTGCGGCACAATCACCATCGGTAGCGGATACCCGGTGGCAAGCCCGGCAATTGCGGCGCAAAGGCCAAGGTAGGCCGTCATCAGCCCACAGGCCGCCAGCCAGTCTTGCCCGAAGCCCCGCCACAAAAACCGCTCGTCAATCAATTCCATCGCCAGCATGGTGACAGACCACAGCACGATGCCCGATCCGAACGGCTGGCCGGAATAAAGATCGTCCCAGAAACCCAGCGGCAGCCCCGCCCAGATTGGCAACATGCCAGGGCGCATCATGCGCCAGGCCAGCAGCATCATATAGGCCAGCGGCGGCACGACCGGGGCCGATGCCACCACCGGCGAAAAGGTTGCCATCGATGCCAGCATGATCGTGGCCCAGGGCAGGCCCATGGCAAACGCGGGCCAGGGCGCGCGGTTGATCCGCTTGGGCACAAGGTCTTCCGGGGATTTGACCAGCGCTTCGAAAATCACGGCACGTCAACGGCGGTCTTCGCGCCATCCTCGATCAGGCGTTCCAGATCGGCGCGGGCCTGCGGGCTGAAAGCTTGCTCCACCACGACATAAACGTGGTCGGCCGGATCAGCGGCTAGGTGTCCGGTTGCGCCATCACGGTGCGCACTTGTGGCCACGGCCACCGGGATGCCGGGCGGATAGAGGCCCCCGGATCCGGACGTCACAAAGACATCACCCGCCTTGATCGGGTTCACGCCCATGTTGATCAGGCGAATGTCGATCCGCCCATCAGAAGCGCCCTGCACAAAAGCGGAAAGCCCATCGCTCGCCCGGCGCACCGGCACGACGTTGTCCGGATCGGTGATCAGCAACACGCGCGCGGTGCGCGGCCCGGCCTCGATCACCCGCCCGATCAGGCCCGATGCGGCCCGCACCGGTTGGCCCGCGCGCACGCCATCGGCAAAGCCCGCATCGATGACGGCAAAACGCCTCGTGCTTTCCGCGGTCGAACCGATCAGATGCGCTGTGGCCACTGGCTTGCGGGCCGGTTCAACGATCCCGAGCAGCGCCTTCAACCGCCGATTTTCATCGGCCAGCGCTTGCGCCGAAATGGCCTGCGCGCGCGCGGCCTCAACCTCGCGGCGCAGTTCGGCGTTCTGTTGCCCAGCCTTGAAATAGGCGCCCACAGCCGCAAACACGCCCTGACCACCAGCCCGGCCAGCCGCACCGGCCTTGCCCATCGGCCGCGCCACTTCGGCAGCGGCGCTGCGGGCAAACGAGAAAGCATCGGGATTGATCAGCGACACGACAAGCACGACAACGCCGGCCACGACGCCCAGAATGGCGATCACGTAGCCGGTGAATACCCCGTACTGCGCCCTGCGCGAATAGCCCGGGCGCCGGTCCTGCGACCGCGCCATCCGATCACCCTTTCAATCCGGCACGACCCTTGCGCACCTCGATGCACTCCGTCACGTGAACGGGCCCTGAGCCTTAACCCCTTGGACCCGCCCTTCCGCGCCGTTGCGAACTTATGCCGTCATCAGCACGCCGCGATAGATCGGATCTTCCATCGCCCGGCCCGTGCCCAGCGCCACGCAGGAAAGCGGGTCTTCGGCCACGCTCACCGGCAGGCCGGTTTCCTCGCGCAGATGCTCGTCCAGCCCGCGGATCAGCGCACCGCCGCCGGTCAGGACGATGCCCTGATCGACGATATCGGCGGCCAGTTCGGGCGCAGTGTTTTCCAGCGCGATGCGCACGCCTTCGACGATGGCACCGATGGGTTCAGACAGCGCCTCGGCAATGTTGGCCTGCGTGATCGTGATTTCCTTGGGCACCCCGTTCACCAGATCGCGGCCCTTGATGTGGATCGTCTCGCCAATCCCATCAGCAGGGGCAGTGGCGATGCCATAGTCCTTCTTGATGCGCTCAGCCGTGGCTTCACCGATCAGCAGGTTGTGATGGCGGCGAACATAGGAAACGATGGCTTCGTCCATCTTGTCCCCGCCCACGCGCACGCTGGTGGTATAGGCAAGGCCGCGCAGTGAAAGCACCGCCACTTCGGTGGTGCCGCCACCGATATCGACCACCATCGAACCGACAGGTTCTGTCACCGGCATGTCTGCACCAATGGCGGCTGCCATCGGCTCAAGGATCAGGAACACCTGGCTGGCACCCGCATTGCTGGCAGCATCGCGGATGGCGCGGCGTTCAACCGATGTGGAGCCCGATGGCACGCAGATCACAATTTCGGGGTAGCGCAGCAGGCTCTTTGAACCATTCACTTTCTGGATGAAGTGCTTGATCATGGCCTCGGCCACTTCGATGTCGGCGATCACGCCGTCACGCAAAGGGCGGATCGCTTCGATATTGTCCGGCGTCTTGCCCATCATCATCTTGGCATCATCGCCCACGGCCTTCACGCGCTTGATGCCGTTGATTGTCTCGATGGCCACCACCGAAGGCTCGTTCAGCACGATGCCGCGATCCTGCACATAGACCAGCGTGTTCGCAGTGCCGAGGTCGATAGCAATGTTTTGCGAACCAAATTTGAAGAATCGGGAAAAGATCGATGCCATCAGGAAATCCGTGATAATCTGTGGTTTGGCGCACGGGCACACGCCAGACCCCTCGAAAGTGAGCGCCCGGGGAAGCGGTTCCCTAGCAGGCGCTACGCCTAAAGGACATGGGTTTATACGGGTTTGGAGGGATAACTTCACCGCTTGTCTCGAAATAAATCGGCTTCGGCGCTAGGCCTTGTCGGGCCATGCGAGTCATCCGCCGCCTTCCTGAAACTTTGATCAACCGCATCGCTGCCGGAGAGGTCGTCGAACGCCCCGCCAGCGCGCTTAAGGAACTGGTCGAAAACGCAATTGATGCAGGCGCTGGACACATCCACGTGCGCCTTTCCGAAGGCGGGTTGGCGATGATCGAGGTGTCCGACGATGGCTGCGGCATGGACGCGGATGAAATCGCGCTGGCGCTGGAACGCCACGCCACGTCCAAATTGCCCGACGAAGCAATCGAAATGGTCGAAACTCTTGGCTTTCGCGGTGAAGCGCTGCCCTCCATTGCCTCGGTCGCGCGCATTACCATCGAATCTAGACCTCAAGGTTCGGCTGAAGGCTGGAAGCGTGTCGTCGACAACGGCGCGCTCGTCTCCGAAGGCCCCGCCGCGCTGCCGCCCGGCACGCGGGTGCGGGTGGAGCAGCTGTTCGAAAAAATCCCCGCGCGCCGCAAATTCCTGCGCAGCCCGCGTTCGGAATGGGCCGCTGCATCCGATGTCGTGCGCCGCCTTGCCATGGCCCGGCCGGACCTCGGTTTCACGCTCGAACACGATGGCCGCCGCGCGATTCAGGTGCAGGGCGGCGAAACGCTGGAAGCGCGCGTGGCCCAACTGGTCGCGCGCGAACTGGCGGGCAATGCGGTCACGGTCGATCTGGTGCGCGGCGACTATCACCTGACCGGCATCGCGGGCCTGCCCACCTTCAATCGCGGCGTTGCCGACCACCAGTACCTGTTCGTCAACGGCCGCCCGGTGAAGGACCGCCTGCTGATCGGCGCGGTGCGCGGGGCCTATGCCGATATGCTGGCGCGTGATCGCCACGCGGTGCTCGCGCTGTTCCTGCAGGTTCCCGCCAGCGAGGTTGACGTCAACGTCCACCCCGCCAAATCCGAAGTCCGCTTCCGCGATCCGGCCTACGTGCGCGGCATGGTCGTCTCCGGGCTGCGCCATGCCCTGTCCACCGGGGATCAGCGCAGCGCGCAGGCTCCCACGGCCAGCGCGATGGCGGCGTGGCAGGCAGAGCCGATTGCGCCGCCACCGCCAAGTGCCTCGCAGGGCAACATTTTCGGCCAGCCCTGGCGGCCCGAACCGCGAGTGTCCGAGGCGGGTCTGGCTTGGCGCGGGTATGAACAATCGGTCATGGCTCCGCTTTCGGCCCGCGCCGAAGTCGCCGCCGAACCGGTGGCCGATGCGGCGCAGCACCCGTTGGGTGTAGCGAGGGGCCAGATTTCAAACACTTACATCGTGGCGGAAGCCGAAGACGGCCTCGTCATCGTCGACCAGCACGCCGCGCACGAACGCCTCGTCCTTGAACGCCTGCGCTCTGCCGGAGCGGGGCAGGGCACGGCCCCATCGCAAGCGCTGCTGATCCCCGAAGTGGTCGAACTTGAAGAAGCGGCTTGTGACCGGCTCGAGGAAGCCGCTGGGAAACTTGCAGAATTCGGCCTCGCGCTCGAACGCTTCGGCCCCAACGCGATGCTCGTACGCGCCATTCCCGCCGCCCTCGCCAAAGGCCATCCGGCAAAGCTGGTCGCCGACGTCGCCGACGATCTCGCGGCAAACGGCGATGCGCTGCTGTTGGGAGAAAAGCTCGACCTCGTCCTCGCCACGATGGCCTGCCACGGCTCGGTCCGCGCGGGGCGCACGCTGTCGGTGGCGGAGATGAATGCGTTGTTGCGCGAGATGGAAGTGACGCCACGGTCGGGCCAGTGCAATCACGGACGGCCGACTTGGGTGAAGCTGGCGCACGGGGATATCGAAAAGCTGTTCGGGAGAAAGTGACATGGCAAGATTGGCGCATATCCCTCTGATTTTGCTCGCGCTTTCAGCTTGTTCTGCGGAGCAGGAGCCGACCGACGCCGAAGCCATTGCGGCGGTGGAGAAGGCGCAGGATGGGAAGCCGCCGGTGGAGCCGATTGCCCCTCAGGCGATCCTTTATCCCGATATTTCAAAAAACAAGCTCCACGGCACCGGCTGCGCCTTTGTGGCCGAAGGCGGTGGGATCGGCGCGGTGCTGCTGGCGCAGGACACGCGCGGCGTGTTGAAAATCAACGGAGAAATCCAGATCCTCGCGCCTGATACGGGCTCGGCCAAGCTGCCCAAGGGCAGTTGGTCGCGCTACACCGGCAAGGAATATGCGCTCACGCTCAGCGCAACCGGGCCGGTTGAGCCGGTGGGGACCAGTGAACATTTCGATGGCAAGCTGGTGATCACCGACCCATTCGAACGGCCCGTGTATGAGGCTGCCGGCAACGTGCAGTGCAAGGCGATTTAGAGCGCTGTTTCAGACGCTTAGGGCCGCCTGAGTGCAGCTAGGTGCAGCTAGGTGCATCTAGGTGCACTTCAGGATTGCCCCTTTTTCGCCCGCTCAGACCCCAATCAGACGTTGAATTTGAAGTGCAGGACGTCGCCGTCCTTGATCACGTATTCCTTGCCTTCTTGCCGCAGCTTGCCCGCATCGCGCGCGGCGCTTTCACCGCCCAGCGCCACGAAATCATCATAGGCGATGGTTTCTGCGCGGATGAAGCCGCGCTGCATGTCGGAGTGGATTTCACCGGCGGCTTCAGGAGCCTTCGCACCCTGATGCACGGTCCACGCGCGGGCTTCCTTGGGGCCGACGGTGAAGAACGTGATCAGGTGGAGCAGATCATAGCCCGAGCGGATCACGCGGGCGAGGCCGGTTTCGTGCAGGCCCATTTCTTCAAGAAAAACGGTGCGCTCTTCGGGGTCCATGCCGACCAGTTCGGATTCGATGGCGGCAGACACGATCACCGCATTCGCGCCCTCTGCCTTTGCCTTTTCGAACACGCGGGCGGAGAAGGCGTTGCCGTTTGCCGCGCTCTCTTCCTCGACATTGCAGACATAGAGCACGGGCTTGGCGGTCAGCAGTTGGGCCTGGCTGAACACGCGGGCTTCGTCGTCATCCTTGGGCACGGTCAGTCGCGCGGGCTTGCCTTCGCGCAACAGTTCGAGCGCCTGACCCAGCACCGAAGCGATGATTTTCGATTCCTTGTCGCCCTGCGCGGATTTCTTGATCGCCGCCGGGACGCGTTTTTCCAAGCTTTCCAGATCAGACAGCATCAGTTCGGTTTCGACCGTATCGGCATCGGAAACCGGATCGACCTTGTTGTCGACATGCTGGATATCGTCATTCTCGAAGCAGCGCAGCACGTGGACGATGGCGTCCACTTCGCGGATATTGCCGAGGAACTGGTTGCCCAGACCTTCACCCTTCGATGCGCCGCGCACCAGGCCTGCGATGTCGACAAAGCCAAGCTGCGTGGGGATGATCTTCTGGCTGCCTGCGATCTCGGCCAGCTTATCAAGCCGGGGATCGGGCACGCCAACATTGCCGACGTTGGGTTCAATCGTGCAGAACGGATAGTTGGCCGCCTGTGCCGCCTGTGTTTCTGTCAGCGCGTTGAACAGCGTCGACTTGCCGACATTGGGAAGACCGACGATCCCGCAACGAAAACCCATTCTCAAACTCCTTGGTTGCCGGGGCCTTTAGCGCCCGGCGCGGGGTTTGGAAACCTTTGCATCAGCGGCCACATGGAAGATGGGCAATTTCACCTTTGCTTCAGGGAAATGTGCGATAGCGGGCGCATGAAAAAGACGCTCGCTCTGGCATTGCTGATGGGACTTTCGGGCTGCGGCGCGGATGCGACTGACAAGGTTGCGCGCGCGCGCGAGGAAATTGCTCGGATGGAACTGGCGGCAGCGAAAGTCGATCTGTCTGCCGCGCTGGCCGAGCAGGGGGACAGTGCCGAATTGCTGCGATTGCTGGCGGCTGTGCAATTGCGCATGGGCGATGGCGATGGCGCGGCGTCAACTGCAGCGCGGCTTGAAAAACTGGGCGAGCGTGGCCCCGAACTGGCGCGCATCCGCGCCGAAGCGGCCCTGTTGCGCGGAAGGCCAGACGAGGCTCTGACGCTGTTGGGCAAGGACGGCGCGCCACAGGCATGGCGGGTGAGGGCAGCCGCGCATCTGGCGCTGGATGATACCGCAGCGGCGGTCGACGCTTTCCGGCGCGGGGAGGCGGCTGGCAAGGATGCGATGCTGCTGCGCGACCATGCGCAGTTCCTGATCGGGGCGGAAGACCTGACTGCGGCAGAGCAACGGGTGGCCCAAATCCAGAAACTGGCACCTGATGGGTATGATGCCCTGATGCTGACCGGCGAGATCGCCGCGCGGCGCGGGCGCTTTGATGCGGCGCACAGTGCTTTTGCCAAGGCCGCAGAGCGGTTCCCCCGCGCGCCGGAACCGCTGCTGGCGCGGGCCAGTGCCTTCGAGCGGGCAGAGCAAAAGGACAAGGCAGCCGAAATGGTGGCCAAGGCCGCAGCGCTTGCGCCTGAAGATCCCCGCGTGATCGCCTTGCAGGTGCAGATGGCAACGGCGCGGCAGGATTGGCAGAAGGTTCGCGATACGCTGGCGAGCGAGGAAGCCAAGCTTGATCCGGTTTCAGACAACGGCATTGCCTATGCGCAAGCGCTGCTGTTTCTGGGCCAGCGTGAGCAGGCCCGATCGATGTTGCAGCGGGCCTTCCTGCGCGCACCGGGCAATCCGCGCGTCCGCCTGTTGCTGGCAGGGGCGCAGATGGCCACGGACGATCCGCGCGCGGCCTATGCCACGGTCATGCCGTTGGCTGACAGCCTGATTGCCGATACGCCCGAGCTGGAACTGGCCGAAACCGCAGCGCGCGCGCTGGAACTGGAGTCAGAAGCAGAGCGCTGGGAGGCCAAGCGTCTTTCCTCGCAACGCGCACAGGCGCTGGAGCTGGCCGGCAAGGCCGAGGATGCTTTGCTGCGCGAACAATGGGATATTGGCATTGCTGCCTATCGCACCATTGCGGCGCAAGGGGATGATGCCGAGATATACCGCCGTCTCGCGCTAGCGCTAAGCCGGTCTGGCAAGGGCGATGAGGCGATCGCCATGGCCGACAAGGCCAGAGCGCTGGTGCCTGCGGATGCCGATCTGATCCACTTGTCCGGATACGTTCGCGCGGTGGCAGGCAAGGAGCCTGACACCGCGCGACGTTTGTTGCTTGAAGCCAGCCAGGCCGACCCACGCAATCCGGTTTACCGCAAGAGCCTGGCCCGGTGGGGTGGCCAAGGCTCTGAGGGTTAGGGATAAGCGCTTTCGGGAACGTAACTTTCACCTAACCGTCATGCTGAACTTGGTTCAGCAGCCATTTCTCATCGCATACTGCCGTTTGTGCGGAGAAATGGACCCTGAAACGAGTTCAGGGTGACGATAAAAAGCAAAAGCATGCGAGCGGGTTAATCGCTATGAGGGTAGCTCCCCGACCTGAGGGCAGGGGAGCTGTCCGCGATTAGCCGCGCTGCTTGATCTTGCGCGAACGGGCATAGCCAACGCCGAGCAGGCCCAGCGCCATCATGCCCAGCATGCCCGGCTCAGGAACCGACGTGCCGCCGGTGGAACCGCCGGTGCTGCCACCGGTCGTGGTCGAACCACCGGTGCTGCCGCCCGTGGTGGTGGAACCGCCCGTGCTGCCGCCGGTCGTGGTGGTCGAACCGCCGGTGCTGCCACCCGTGCTGGTACTGGTGCTCGTGCTCGTGCTCGTGCTCGTGCTCGTGCTGCTGCTCGTGCCGGGGCAGGTCTTCGAGCCCTTCTTGCAGGTGGTGCTTCCACCGCTGGTCGACCACCACGTGGCGTGGGCCGGGGCCGAAGCGGTGGCTACGGAAATCGAGACTACTGCGACTGCTGCCAGAAACTTCTTCGTCATTACAACCTCCACGACTTGGACTTGGTTGACGCAATACACAGCAAAGGGCGTGCCAAATGTGCAATTTCAGAGGTTTGCATAGTTAACGACCGTTTCCAGACCTGCCATCTGTCAGCCAGAGCGACAGTTTTCGATGTCTGGATTGTTTCGGGATCACAGCGAGGTGTGGCGAGCAGGCTCAATCGCGCTGGCGCAGCGCCACATCATTCATGAAACGCACGTCATCGCCACTGGCCAGCCAAGGCGCTTCTGCGGCGATGGCACCGAGCATTTCCACCAGGTCGTCCTGTTCCGCCTTGGCAAAATTGCCGAGTACGTGGCCGGTCACCCGGTCCTTGTGCCCGGGGTGGCCAATGCCAAGGCGGATGCGGCGGAAATCGGCACCAAGGTGCTGGTCGATGGAGCGCAGGCCATTGTGCCCGGCCGTGCCGCCGCCCTGCTTTACCTTGACCTTGAACGGGGCAAGATCGAGTTCATCGTGGAACACCGTAAGCGCATCAAGGCCAAGCTTGTAGAAGCGCATGGCTTCGCCCACCGCACGTCCGCTTTCGTTCATGAACGTGGCGGGTTTGAGCAGCAGGACTTTCTGCGTGCCAATCCGCCCCTCTTGCAGCCAACCCTGAAACTTCTTTTGCACGGGCCCGAAATTGTGGACTTCGGCCAGCGTGTCGAGCGCCATGAAGCCAACGTTGTGGCGGTGAAGCGCATATTGCGGACCGGGATTTCCGAGGCCGACCCAGAGCTGCATGGCGTTAGGTTTCCTTTGTGCTTGGCGCTTTGATGTCACGTTGGTTCGAGCATCCTTCGACAGGCTCAGGATGAGCGGGGTTCTAAAACATGACGACTCTACATAAGATCAAGCCAAATCCCGCTCATGCTGAGCCTGTCGAAGCATCCCACGCATACCCGCCACCCAAAAAAGAACCCCTCCCGCACAGGGCGGAAGGGGCTGCTTTTTTGCGTCTGCTTAAGGCAGGCGGATGCTGGCTATCAGCCTTCGGCCGCGGCTTCGCCTTCTTCGCTCTTCAGCGAGGAGGGGGCCACGATCGTTGCGATGGTGAAATCGCGATCGGAGATAGCAGGCTTCACGCCGGCAGGCAGCTTGACGGCGCTGATGTGGATCGAATCGCCGACTTCGTAGCCCGAGACATCGACGACGATGTCATCAGGGATCGCGTCGGGCGAGCAGATCATTTCCAACTCGTGCCGGACGATGTTGAGGATGCCGCCCTTCTTGAGGCCGGGCGACTTTTCTTCGTTGATGAAGACAACGGGCACATCGACGTGGACGACCGAGTCCTTCGAAATGCGCATGAAATCGGCATGCTGCGGACGGTCCGACACGGGGTGGAAGGCCACATCCTTGGGCAGGGTGCGGAAGGTCTTGCCACCGACAGTGAGTTCGACGACCGAGTTGAAGAAGTGGCCGGTGCCCAGCGCCTTGTTCAGCGCCTTTTCTTCCAGATGGATCGCAACCGGTTCTTCGTTGCCGCCATAGATGACAGCGGGTGTGCGGCCTTCGCGACGCAGTGCACGGGAGGCTCCCTTGCCTGCCCGATCGCGCGTCTCGGCCGACAGCGTAAGCGTCTCGCTCATGTGTCAGTACCTTTATGAGAATGCGTTGTTACCAATATTCCGCTGCCACGCCTCCAGGGATGACCATAGCAGGGAAGCGGCGGCCCTTAGCGGGTTTGCGGCCAAATGCAAGGGAATTGGGAAATGCAGGGGAAGTGGGCGGGGTCTTGTGCCTGATCGACCATGGCGGGATTTTCAACTTCAAGCTTCGTCATGCTGAACTTGTTTCAGCATCCATCTACCAACGCGCACGGCTGTTCGTGGGGAGAAATGGACCCTGAAACAAGTTCAGGGTGACGAAGTCTCATATGATGAGGCCGGGTTTACAGGCAGGCTTCCAGATAAGCCTGATCGAAGCCGAACTGGCGCGCCTTTTCCAGCGTGTAAGGGCGCAGGCCCGAGGGGCGGAATTCGCCGATGATCTTGCCCTCGTCGGTCTCGTCCAGATATTCAAACTTGAACAGTTCCTGCGTGACGATCACATCGCCTTCCATGCCGATCACTTCGGTGATGTTGGTGGTGCGGCGTGAGCCATCGCGCAGGCGCTTTACCTGCACGATGATGTCGACCGATTCCGCGATCTGGCGGCTGATGGCTTCCTTGGGGATCTTTATGTCGCCCATCAGGATCATGTTTTCCATACGGCCAAGGCATTCGCGCGGGGAGTTGGCGTGGAGCGTGCACATCGAGCCATCGTGGCCGGTGTTCATCGCGGCCAGAAGGTCGAAGCATTCCGCGCCACGAATTTCGCCCAGGATGATGCGGTCAGGGCGCATACGCAGGGCGTTCTTCACCAGATCGCCAATGGTGATCGCGCCTTGCCCTTCAAGGTTGGGCGGGCGGGTTTCGAGCGGGAGCCAGTGCGGCTGCTGCAGGCGCAATTCGGCGGCGTCTTCGATCGTCAGCACGCGCTCGCCCGGGTCGATCATCTTCGACAGGGCGTTGAGCATGGTCGTCTTGCCCGAGCCGGTGCCGCCCGAGATGACCACGTTCATGCGGCAAGCGCCCGCGATTTTCAGCGCGGTGCACATCTTGTCGGACATCGAGCCGAAATCGCGCAGCATATCGAGCGTGATCGGCTTTTCGGAAAACTTACGAATCGAGATGGCCGTGCCGCGCAAGCTGAGCGGCGGGACGATCACGTTGACGCGGCTGCCGTCCTTCAGGCGGGCGTCGGCCAGCGGCGTGGTCTGGTCGACGCGGCGGCCGACTTGGTTGACGATGCGCTGCGCGATCTGAAACAGGTGGCTTTCATCGCGGAACCGGATCGGGGCGAGCACGAGCTTGCCCTTCTTTTCGATGTAGGTCTGTTCCGGGCCGTTGACCATGATATCCGAAATGTCAGGGTCGTTCAGCAGCTCTTCGAGCGGGCCGAAGCCGAGCAGCTCGTCGATCAGCACCTTTTCCAGCGCGAATTGTTCGCGCCGGTTGAGTGTGACCTTCAACTCGGCCAGCACTTCCATGATGATCGGGCGGAATTCTTCGGACAATTCGTCCTTGGTCAGCGTGGCAGCCGCTTCGGGATCGACTCGTTCGAGCAGGCGGGGGAGCACCTGCTCCTTGATCTTGTGGACCGAGGCTTCGAAGCCTTCGGCCTGATAATTGCCTTCGTTGACGCCGTTGGCCCGGTCGGCCAGACGCGTCATCGCATCGGCCTTCAGCGCGATGCCGCTGACGCCCGAATCGTCGTCGTCCATGGCCGGAAGTGGCGGAAATTGCTCGCCTCCCATCGGCATGGGCATCGGAGCGGCAGACGTGCCGGGCGCAGGCTGTTCGCCATTGCGCATCGGCCTTGCCACCCCGAAGGATGGCCGGGGGCCGCTGGCCGCAGTCCCGGCCGTTCCTGTCTTTCGCCCGAAAGCGCTCATCAAAAGACCCCAATCCGAAATGCTTCAAGGCCCTTGCTGCGCACAATTGCTGTGGGCAGACGGGACCATCAATCAGGATTTGATAAACGCAAAACCTTCAAGGATTACTAACAGCGCGTTTCCGGGGTTTTGCGGTCAACCACCTGTAAACCATGGCGGATGGCTTCGGCGATTGCCCCCTTACTTTTTTGCTGCATGCAGTTCCGCAAGTGACCGGCATGGTTTAGCGAAAGCTGCACCGGAACGCAGTGGCCCGGTTGCGGGCATGAACGGACGAGATGCACTTGGCGCAAGATGACAGGACCAGCGGCAACAGGGCCGGCCTCCTCTTTGCGTTGGGCGGCTTTGCCATGCTTTCGCTGGGCGATGTGGTGGTCAAGAGCATGGCGGGCCTGTGGCCGGGCAGTGCTATTGCGGCCGTGCGCTATGTCATCGGGGCCATTGGGCTTGGGGTTATCCTTTACCAGCGTGAGGGGCGCGCCGGTTTCGCCTTTCCGCATCTGCGCTGGCAGGTGCTGCGCGGTTGCAGTGTTGGCGTCTCGGCGCTGGCGGGGTTCACCGCACTGCACTTGATGCCGATTGGCGAGTTTACCGCCATATCGTTCACCAGTCCGATGCTGACCGCGCTGCTTGCGGCGCTGCTCCTGTCCGAAAAGCTGCGGCGCGAAACATTGCTGGCCTCGATGGTGGCTTTTGCCGGAGTGCTGATCATCCTGCGGCCCAATTTCGCGATACTGGGGCCGGTGGCGCTGCTGCCGGTGCTGGCGGCCACGGGCATGGCGCTGCTGATCATCGCCAATCGCAAGGTGTCGGGATCAGGCAGCGCGCTGGCGATGCAGTTCACTGTGGCCACGGTGGCGGCGGTGTTCCTGTCGGTCGCGGCTATTGCCGGGCACCTGAGCGGCATTGCCTTGTTCGAAATCCCGCCGATGCCGCCCAGCGTTCTGGTCAAGATCGTGATCGTGGCCGTCAACGCCAGCATTGCCCATGCGCTGATCTATCTGGCCACCACGCGCGCGGGGGCAGCGGCGATTGCGCCGATGACTTATGTGCAGTTGCTGATGGCCGGGGGCTTAGGCTGGCTGGTCTTTGGCGAGCGGCCCGATTTGCCTTCTGCCATCGGTGCGCTGATCATTGTGGGGGCAGGTCTTTACCTGTGGCGCGCCGGCCGGTCGGCGGCTCGATAGTCGGCAGTTCTGTAAGGCCACTGCCAGCCGATTTCGATTAAGCTGCAATCGATTGTTGTCATGCCGCAATCGCTGTGGCATGGCTTGCGGCAGGGTTAGTCAGGCCACCAAGGCCACGACACCCGAGGGGAGAGTGCGCAGGTGACCATCAGCAGCGGCCACGATAGCGGTGATAGCGGCATTCACGCAAACCTTGCGCTGCGCCCGCACCTTCCGCTTTCGCGCATTCTGGAAATGAATCTCGGCTTTCTGGGCCTGCAGTTCAGCTTTGGCCTGCAGCAGGGCAACATGGGGCCGATCTACAGCTTTCTGGGGGCCGATGAATCCCAGTTGCCGATGCTGCAGCTGGCCGGGCCGATCACTGGCCTGCTGGTGCAACCCATCATTGGCGCGATGAGCGACCGGACATTGAGCCGCTGGGGCCGCCGCACGCCCTACTTCCTGATCGGGGCGGTGCTGTGCTGCCTCGGCCTGTTCTTCATGCCGCTGTCCAGTTCGATCCTGATGGCCATGTCGTTGCTGTGGATTCTCGACGCGGGCAACAACATTACGATGGAACCCTATCGCGCCTATGTGTCTGACCGGCTGAACCCCGATCAGCGGCAGGCAGGCTTTCTTTCGCAAAGTGCGTTCACCGGCCTTGCGCAGATGCTGGCATTCCTGACGCCGTCCTTGCTGGTCGGCTTTGGCATGAGCCAGGACTGGGTGGACGATCACGGCATCCCCTATACCGTGCGGGTGGTGTTCATGATTGGCGCGGTGCTGTCATTGGCCACCATCGTGTGGTCGGTGCTGCGCGTGCCCGAATTGCCGCTGACGGTGCAAGAGCGCGAGCATATCCTTGCCCAGCCCAAGGGCGTTCTGGCCACGCTGGCGGAAATCGGCGATGCCATCGTGAAGATGCCCGTCGCCATGCGCAAGCTGGGCATGATGAGCCTGTTCCAGTGGGCGGGCATGTCTGGCTACTGGACCTATGCCGTCTATTCGATGAGCCGCAGCGTCTATGGCACGGCGGACGTGCAGAGCAGCGCGTTTCGGTCCGCCGTGCTGACCAACGGCGAAGTTGCGGCGTTTTACAATGCGGTCGCCTTTGTCACTGCCTTTGCGATGGTGCCGATCGTGCGCCGGATCGGGCCGGGGCCGCTCCATGCGCTGTGCCTGTTTGCGGGCGGTGCAGGCATGTTCATGCTGCCGGGGATTACCGACAAGGCACTGTTGTTCGTCCCCGCCATCGGCATCGGTCTGGCTTGGGGGAGCATAATGGGCAACCCTTACGCGATCCTGAGCAACGCGATCCCGCCGCAGCGCACGGGCGTTTACATGGGCATCTTCAACATGATGATCGTGATCCCGATGCTGATCTTTGCCGTGGTGATGAGCCGTCTTGATCTGGGCTTCGTCTCGCTTGGGTTCGATGCCTACAAGCAGTTGCTGGGCAACGATCCGCGCAACATGCTGATGTTCTGCGGCGTATGCCTGATGCTGGCGGGCTTTTCGGTGCTGTGGGTGCGTGAAGGCCGGGTCGATGCCGTGGCGCAGGCGGTGCCTGCTGAATGATTGCCCTCCATGCCAAGGATGCATCGCTGGTGTGGGAGCCGCGCCCCGATGCCGCGCCACTTTGGCGGCACTGCGGTCCGCGTGTGTCCGCCAAAGCGCTGCGGCCTTTGGCCGATCAGCGCACGGCTGCGTCCTATTCGATGGATGCAGACGTTCCGCTGGACGTTGCTCCGGTTGGTGGGTTGGGTTGGTTCGGGCCTGAAATGCTGCGCCTGCGCAAGGCCGATGGGTCGGCGTTGGCGGTGCAGTTCAGCCATGCGGAGGCGGCGGAAAGCGAAGGGGCCGTCCGCTTCACGCTGCGTGATGCGTTGGCCGGCGTAGAGCTTCAACTGACGTTTGCCACAGTCGGCGGTGCCTTTGTGTGCGGGGCCAGCCTGCGCAATATCGGAGCGGAAAGCTTTGATGTCGATTGGCTCGCCAGCGCCTTGGTGCCGATCCCGGCCAGTGCGCATGAAATCGTGTCATGGCGCGGGCGGCACAATGCCGAACTGGTCGAATGCCGTGAGCCGATGCCGCAGCAGCAGTGGCTGCGCGAAGGGCGGCGTGGGCTTTCGGGCCATGGCGGGCCGGGCGGTCTGTATCTGCTGGACCAAGGGGCGACTTTCGATGCAGGCGTGGTGCGCGCGCTGCAACTGGCATGGTCTGGCGATAGCCGCATTGCGGTGGAGCGTGATGACGAAGGCTTCTGGACGCTAAGCGCCGGGGCCTTGCTGCAGCCGGGTGAATTGCGCCTTGCTCCGGGCGAAAGCTGGGCCGCACCCGATGCAATCCTTGCGATATCGACAGCCGGGCGCAATGGCGCGGCGGCGGCGTTCCACGATGCGGTGCGGGCGCGCTTGCGCTGGCCGGGTGGTGCAATGCGCCCGCGTCCGGTGCATCTCAATTCGTGGGAGGCCTGCTACTTCGACCATGACGAGGAGCGCATTGTGGCTCTGGCCGAGGCTGCTGCTGCGGTTGGGGTGGAGCGCTTTATCCTTGATGATGGCTGGTTCCGTGGGCGCAACGACGATACGGCGGGGCTGGGGGATTGGACCACCGATCCGGTCAAGTACCCGCGCGGGCTTGGGCCGCTGGCAGAGCGCGTGAATGCGCTGGGTATGGAGTTCGGCCTGTGGGTCGAGCCGGAAATGATCAATCCCGACAGCGACCTCTATCGCGCGCATCCCGATTGGGCACTGGCGCTTGATGGGCGTGAACGGCCACCATCGCGCAACCAGCTTGTGCTCGATATGCGGCGCGCTGATGTGCGGGATTATCTGTTCGGCTGCCTTGATGTGCTGTTGCGCGAGCTACCGATTACGTACCTCAAATGGGATCATAACCGTGATCTGGCTCCCGCTGGCGGTGCAGCCCAAGTGCGCGGCACTTATGATCTGCTGGCGCGGGTGCGGGCTGCGCATCCGGCGGTCGAGGTCGAGGCTTGTGCGGGCGGTGGTGGGCGCAACGATGCCGGGATGGCCGATTTCTGCCACCGCTATTGGACCAGCGACAATATCGACGCGGTCAGCCGCATCGGCATCCAGCGCGGGTTCCTGTCGTTCCTGCCGCCTGAGGTGATGGGATCGCACATTGCGGCAAGCCCGGCCCACGCGACCGGGCGGCGGCATGGTCTGGGCTTTCGTGCTGCCATGGCCATGCCCGGCCATCTGGGCGTGGAGATGGACCCGCGCACGCTGTCTGACGCGGAACGGGCCGAGCTTTCGGATTGGATCGCCTTCCACAAGCAGTGGCGCGACCTGCTGCATCAGGGGCGGGTCTGGCAGGGCGAGGGGGCAGACGGTTTGGTCTGGCAGGCGCAAGGCCGTGGGGACGAACTGTTGCTCTTCGTGATCCGGGCCGAGCCGCCGCAGGACCGCCGCCCGCAACCGTTGCCGCTGCCGTTCATCGGGCAGGAAGGCGCATGGGACGTGCAGATGCTGCGGATTGCTGGCGGTGAAGGCGGCCACGCAGCGCATTCGGCACCCCTGTTCGATGCAATGACCACAGCGCCGCAAACCTTCGCTGCCGATTGGCTTAGCACCAGCGGTCTGCCTCTGCCGCCGGGCAAGGCCGAAACCGTGATCCTGTTTCATTTGCGCAAGCGCGCTTGATTTCTGTTTATGGAAAGTCTGCAATGGCCTCTGTTTCCTCACCTCTTCAATCGATTGCTCCGTTTGGCGCGAGCCGTTGGGCGCCGACCGGATATGGCAATCCCCCGCGCATCCCGCTGATCGGGAAGGACGATGTCGTTCGCCTGTTTGATGATCTGGACCTGTGGGATTGCTGGCCGCTGGCGCACGAGGATGGCCGCACGGTGGAGCACGCCGGGCGCAACTGGTGGTTCTTCCTGTCCGCGCCGGTCTTTGCCGATCCGGTCGAGCGCCATGGCCATGCGCGCATTCGCTTGCTCTCGGTTGGTGAGGATGGTTGGCGCGATCATGGCAATGCCTTTGCCGATGGCTTGACCCCCGGCAGCCGCGAATGGGCGGGCTGCTGCGTGCTGATGGATGATGGCCAAACGGTGCAGCATTTCTTCACCGTTGCCGGTCGGCGGGGCGAAGTTGCCCAAACCTGCGAGCAGCGCATTTTCGTCAGCGCCGGATCGCTGACTGCCGATGGTCCGGGCAGGTGGGATATCCCGCGCGAGATTTTTGCCGCCGATGGCGTGCGCTATGTGCTCGACCGGCAGGACCAAGGCGCGCCGGGGCTGATCAAGGGTTTCCGCGATCCAGCCTGGCTGCGCGATCCCGCAACGGGCAAGGCGCACCTGCTGTTTACCGGGAGCGCCGCTTGGTCGGACCATGCCTTCAACGGCAATATCGGTATTGCCACGTTTGAGGCTGGCGAATGGGTGCTGGGCGATCCGCTGATCGAGGCGGTGGGTACCAACAATGAGCTTGAACGGCCCCATGTGATCATGCGCGATGGGCGGTATTACCTGTTCTGGTCAACCCAGACACACACCTTTGCGCCCGATGCCGTGGCGGGGCCGAACGGGCTCTATGGCGCGGTAGCCGATGATCTGAACGGGCCATGGCGGCTTTTGAACGCAGGCGGACTGGTTGCTGCCAACCCTGATGGCGAACCGAAGCAGTCCTACAGCTGGTGGGTTACCGGCGAAGGTGAAGTGTGGAGCTTTGTCGACTACTGGGGAATGCAGGGCCGCAGCTTGGCCAATCATCCCGAATTGCTGCGCAGCAATTTTGGCGGAACGCCTGCGCCGCGATTCTCGCTGGCGTTTGATGGGGACCGGGTAATCCTTCGCTGAGCGTCAGGCGCTTTCGCGGATGATCAGTTCGGGCGTCATCACCGTGGATGGCGCGTCCTTTCCGGCAAGCCGCAGGCGCAGGGCTTCGGCCATCGCGCGGGCTCCGGCGGCGATGTCCTGCCGCACAGTGGTAAGCTGGGGGACCATGCGCTGGGACAGCGGAAGATCGTCAAAGCCGGTGACGGCAACACGATCCGGCACGGAAATGCCGCGCTCGTGGAGCAGGCGGATCGTGGTCATCGCGATAATGTCAGAGGCGCACACAATGCCGTCGACGCTATCGCCGATATCGTCAAGATTGGCACTGATCTGTGTGGCCATTTCATCGCTGGCCAAATGCGTGGGAAAGTCATGAAGCGTGGCACCGGGCATTGCAGCCACAGCCTGCTGCGCGCCCGCCAGCCGGTCGGCAATTTCGGGGCCATTGGTATCGCCAAAGAAGGCGAGCCGCCGTGCGCCACGGTCTAGCAGGCGCTGGGCCGCAAGCCGCCCGCCTGCAGCATTGTCGACCCCAACCGTGCACTGCACCTGGCCTTCGCGGTGGCTGCCCCAGATTACGAGGGGCTTGTAATACTGGGCCACACGTTCAATCACCGCGCTCTGATCGGATTGGCCGATTACCAGCGCGCCATCGAGCATGCCGGAATCGACAATGCGATCCAACCATTCGTCATCGCCAGGGATCACGCGTGACAGCATCAGATCATGGCCACTTTCGGTCAACTCATCGGCAAGGTAGCCGAACAGCGTCATGAAGAATGGGTCCGAGATATGTTGGCGGCGTTCGTGGCCCAGCGGGATGACGACTCCGATCACACCGGTACGTTGCGTGCGCAGGCGGCGGGCCATCTGGTTTGGGCGAAAGCCATGTTCGCGGGCGAGAGCCTGAATGCGTTCGCGCGTTTCCTTGTTGACCAGCGACATGTCTGCCAGCGCGCGCGACACCGTGCCAGCCGAGACGCCCGCAAGGCGCGCCAGCTCGGCGATATTCTTGATCTTGGCCGGTTTCACGCCGTTTTCCATGTGCTGTCAAATGTCCCGCGCGCGATTGCGGCTGCGCCAATGCGCGCCATTTCGGTCCGGTTTGATGTGGCGCATTCTGCATCTGTGTCAACCGCCATGGCCCTATCCTTGTTTTTTGCTGCACCTGCCATGTTGCAACATTGCCACGGTGAGACGGGTCATTGCAATCGATTGCTATTTCTGTTGCAAACGATTGTATCAGGTATTAGCGAGATGAGGATTGATTCCTGCAAGCGATGCAGGAGCTTTTTGGTGGGAGGATTTATGAAGCGGTTTTCATTCCATGGCTGTGCCTCGTTCGTTGCGCTCTCCGCAGCAATGGTGGCCACGCCTGCGTTCGCGCAAGATGCAGCCCAAGCTGAAGCTGCGCCCGAAGCGGTCGGCCTTGACGCCATCGTCGTGACGGCATCGGGCCGCGACAAGACCCAGCTGAACAGCGCTGTATCAGTCAGCTCGATTTCGGCCGACACGATCTCGGCCCTGCGCCCGACATCGGAAGCCGAAATCTTCCGCGCCATTCCGGGCATTCAGGTGGCAGGCACTGCCGGGCCGGGTGGTAACTCGAACATCGCCGTGCGCGGTCTTCCGGTGGCCACGGGCGGCTCGCCCTTCGTGCAGATCCAAGAAGACGGCCTGCCGACCGTGCTGTTTGGCGATATCCAGTTCGGCAACAACGACTACTGGACCCGTTTTGACGCATCGGTTGCCAATGTCGAAGGCGTGCGCGGCGGTTCGGCCGGCACTTTTGCCTCGCAGGCACCGGGCGCAGTCATCAACTACATCAGCCACACCGGCAAGCAGGAAGGCGGCTTCATCGCCGTCAACCGCGGCATCGGCTATGACGAAACGCGCGCCGATTTCCGTTATGGCGGCCCGATCAACGACACTCTGTATTTCCACGTTGGCGGTTATGTGAAGAACGGCCGTGGCCCGCTGAAGGCGGATTACACGCTGTCCGATTCCTTCCAGGTCAAGGGCAGCCTGACCAAGGAATTCAACGACGGCCGCGGCTATTTCCGCATGCTGTTCAAGGTGGCCGATACGCAGGAGCCGAACTACACCGGTTCGCCCGCACTCGCCACGATCAACGGCCGGAAGATCACCGACGTTCGCCCGTTCCCCGGCTTTGATGGCCGCGACAGCTCGAACTACTCGATCTACAATCAGGACTTCCTGATCTACAACCGCGAGGGCAACCTTGAGCGCGTGCGCAACGACGGGATCACCACCAAGGCGCAGTCGTTCGGCAACCAGTTCCACTATGAATTCGATGGCGGCATCACGGTTGACAACAACCTGCGCTACACCTCGATGAGCGGTGCGTTTACCTCGCCGTTCCTGAATGTCGGGCGCACGGCAAACGTGCTGGGCTCCACTGTCAACGGCAGCACCGTTGCTGCAATCCGTTATGCCAGCGGTCCGCGGGCGGGTCAGCTCTATACCGACACCTACCTTGACGATAACGTCAACGTGCGCACCAAGATCCGCGATATCGGCAGCTTTGCCAATGACCTGGCAGTGGCGGGCAAGTTCGATGTGATCTCGGGCAAGCTGACCACCCGCGCCGGTCTGTTCTACATGAACCAGAAGATCGCGATGGAGTGGAACGTCAACAAGTCGCTGCGCGAACTGAACGGCGACAATCCCTCGCAGCTCGACCTGTTCGACAATGCGGGCAACAAGCTGACGCAGGCAGGCCAGTCCGGATACAACAACAACTGGGGCGAATGCTGCTCGCGCGATTACGACCTGTCCTATGCCAACACCGCGCCCTACCTGTCGCTCGATTTCGATCACGATCAGTTCGGCGTCGATGGTTCGGTCCGCTTTGAGCGGGTCAATGCCAGCGGCTATGCCATCGGCGGTGGCGCCACGTTCAACGTGAACAGCAACGGTGTGAACATCCCGACGATCACGTCCAACGGTGTGCGGGAAAACCTTGATTACACCCGCAGCTACACGTCGTGGACGGTGGGTGCGCTGTTCAAGGCCACGCCGAACATCACAATCTTTGCCCGCACATCGCGCGGTGGCCGCTTCAACAGCGACCGTCAGACGCTGGGCGGCAAGATCCGCAATGATGGCGCGCTGTGCACCTCGGGCGACATTGGCCGCAACGGCTGCACCGCCGACGGTGTGACGCCTTCGGTCGACTTCGTGACCCAGCATGAGCTGGGCGTGAAGAGCCGTGGCGATCTGCTCGGTGGTCGGTTCACGATGGAACTGACGCTGCTGAAGGGCAACTTCAAGCAGTCCACCTTCGAACTTTCGGCCACGCGCTGCCCCGGTGGCGCTGGTGGTTGCGTGATCGATGCCAAGTTCAAGTCGACCGGCGCGGAATTCTTCGCAACCTATCGCAACGGTGGCTTCAGCTTCACCGGCAACGCCACCTATTCGAAGGCCAAGCGTCAGGGTGCAGGGGCAACCACGTTCACCCGTTCGCCCAACCTGCCTGACCTGATCTACACCGCATCGGCCAACTACGACATCGGAGAGATTGCAACGCTGGGTCTGGCGATGACCGGGCAGACCAGCTCGATCGACGATGCGCAGTTCGAATATCCGGGCAAGGCGATCTTCAACCCGTCGATCCGCGTCTATCCGATCCAGAACCTGGAACTGGGCCTGCAGGTTTACAACGTGTTCGATACCTTCGATCTGCGCGGCAACGGCAACGTGGTGAATGCAGGCGTCACGCCGACCGTGATCTCGGGCACGCCAGCGCTGGGCCGCACGGTATCGGCATCGGTCCGCTACAACTTCTGATGAGGACAGGGGGCGCCGCTGCTGCGGAAGTCCCCCTGCCGCTTCGGGTCGCTGGATGGAGGGGTGAGGCGCGTGCGCCTTGCCCCTCTGTTCCAATATCGCCGCAAGAGCGATAAAGGCTAATGGAGGGGACGTAAGGGTTAGGACCCTAGAGAGAGGCATTTGAGGCATGAGCAATCCCGACCTGATGATCCGTTCCATTGCCGTTATCGGCGGAGGCACGGCAGGCTGGATGACAGCCGCAGCATTGGCGCAGGCTCTGCAGCACAATTGCCAGATCACTCTGGTGGAATCCGATGAGATCGGGACGGTCGGTGTGGGCGAGGCCACGATCCCGCCGATCCGCACTTTCAACGAAACCCTGCAGATCGATGAGCGCGAATTTGTACGCAAGACCAAGGGCAGCTTCAAGCTCGGAATCGAGTTTGTGGACTGGGGAACGCTGGGCAACCGCTATTTCCACCCGTTCGGCCCGCATGGCCGCGCGTTCGATATCGTCAATCTGCATCACTATTGGCTGAAAGCGCGCGAGGCGGGTGAGAACGCACCGCTTGACGATCATTCGATGGCCTGGGCGATGGCGAAGGAAAACCGCTTCAGCCGCCCTTCGCCTGATCAGCGCAACGTGCTGTCCACGTTCGAATATGCCTATCATTTCGATGCCGGGCTCTACGCCCGGTTCCTGCGCGAATATTCCGAAGCCAAGGGCGTCACCCGCATCGAGGGCAAAGTCGCCAGCGTGCAGCAGAATGGGCAGACCGGGTTTGTCACCGGCGTCACGCTGGAAGACGGGCGTGCGATTGAGGCTGAACTTTTTGTGGATTGTTCGGGCTTTCGCGGGCTGCTGATCGAAGGCGCGCTCAAGGCTGGTTACGAGGATTGGACGCACTGGTTGCCCTGTGATCGCGCGGTGGCAGTGCCGTGCGAAAACGTCGGGCCGCTGACGCCCTATACCCGGTCAACCGCGCGCGAGGCCGGGTGGCAGTGGCGCATTCCGCTGCAGCATCGCACCGGCAACGGTTACGTGTTTTGCAGCCAGTTCCTGTCCGAGCAGGACGCGGCGGACAAGCTGGTTTCACGGCTTGATGGCAAGGCTCTGGCCGATCCGCGCCCGTTGCGTTTCGTGACCGGCAGGCGCAAGACCTTCTGGGAGAAGAACGTGGTGGCTGTGGGGCTTTCCAGCGGGTTCATGGAGCCGCTGGAATCCACCTCGATCCATCTGATCCAGGCCGGGATTTCCAAGCTGCTGGCGCTGTTCCCGGACCGCACGTTTGATCCGCTGGTGATCGAGGAATACAACCGCATCGCGGTGAGCGAATACGAGCGTATCCGCGATTTCCTGATCCTCCATTACAAGCTGACCGACCGCGACGATTCCGAGTTGTGGCGCTATTGCGCGGCCATGGACGTGCCCGATACCTTGAGTTCGAAGATCGAGCATTTCCGCCGCTATGGCCGGTTGGTGCAGCGCGATGCCGACTTGTTCGGGCCGCCCTCATGGCTGGCGGTGCATATCGGGCAGGGCAACATGCCGCAGCGCACCGATCCGCTGGCCGATTACCGCAAGGTCGACGGGCGCGAATGGCTGGGCAAGTTGCGCGCCGCCATGCACCATGCTGCCTTGCAGCAGCCCAGCCATGAGCAATTCATCGCGGCCCACTGCGCGGCCTGACGGTGGATGCGCAAGCGCTCCTGCAACGCGCCGTAGCCCTGCGGGATGTGCAGGACACCGCAGGCGCGCTTGAGGCGATCTTGGCGGCGGCAAAGCTGGCCCCGAATGATCCCAACGTTGCGCTCGGCGTGGCGCAAGTGTCGTTCGAGGCAGGCTTGCCCGCCGCCGATCTCTATACCCGCGCGGCACAGCTGTCACCCGCACGGATTGACCTGCAGCGCAGCCGCGCCACCGCGCTTGCGGCTGAAGGGCGGCAGGCCGATGGCGAGGCGCTGCTCGAGCAGGTGCTGGCGGCCAATCCGGCATGGATCGACGGCCACCGCTGCATGAGCTGCTTGCGCGCCACAGCGGGTGATGCCGATTTTGCGCGCAGCTTTGCTGCAGCCGTTGCGCGCGAACCTGAAAACTTCGGCCTGCGCATGGCGTGGTTCCACGTGCTGGCCACCGCGAAGGACTGGGCTGGCGCTCGCAAGGTCATCGCGGACGCTGAAACCGCGCTGGGGCAGCGGCAGGCCTCGCTTCTGGGCAAGCTGTTCATTGCCAGCGAAAGCGGCGAGGGCGCTGATGATCCGGCGCTGTTCGATGGTGTAGAAGCCGTGCGCGACGTCGGGCTGGACCTTGCAAGGGTGCGCCACTTCCTGCGCGGCGGGCAGGTGGAACGCGCGCGCGATGTCTGCGTGCGGCACATGGGCACGCCTGCGATGCGGGCCTTCTGGTCCTATCTTTCGCTGGCGTGGCGGTTGCTCGGCGATGCGCGGGCGGATTGGCTTGATGGCGGCATGCGCGATGTGCGCAGCTTCGATCTCGATTTCACGCCCGGCGAATTGGCGGAACTGGCCGAGACGCTGCGGGGGCTGCACACGATGCAACTGCCCTATCACGAACAATCGGTGCGCGGCGGCACGCAGACCGAACGGCCGTTGCTGTTGCGGATCGATCCGGTGATTGCCAAGGCAAAGGCCAAGATTGAAGCGGCGGTGCGTGACTATATCGATGGTCTGCCAAGCGCCGATCCCGCCCACCCGCTGTTGTCCGCACCGCGCGGGCCGTTTCTGTTTGCCGGAAGCTGGTCGGTCCGGCTGAGGCCGGGTGGGTTCCATTCGGTGCACACGCATCCGATGGGCTGGATCAGCTCGGCGCTTTACGTGTCCGTGCCCGAGGCCCATGCGCTGGGTGCGCCACCTGCCGGGCACTTGCAGTTTGGCGCCCCGCCACCAGAGCTTGGCCTGGGGCTGGAGCCCTATGGCGCGGTCGCGCCGCAACCGGGCAGGCTGGCGCTGTTCCCCTCGACCCTGTGGCACGGCACCGTGCCGTTCGACGATGGCGAACGCCTGACCATCGCCTTCGATGTTATCCCCCACCCGAAAGCCTGAGATGATGCGCCCGCACTATCACTATGCCCCCGCTGCCAACTGGTTGAGCGATCCCAGCGGCCTCGTCTGGCAGGATGGGGAATGGCACATGTTTTATCAGTACAACCCGTTCGGCGAGGAGTGGGGCCACATGTCGTGGGGCCATGCCGTCAGCCGCGATCTGGCAAAGTGGCAGGAATTGCCGGTGGCGCTGGCCGAGGAAGACAGCACGATGATCTTTTCCGGCTCTGCCGTGATCGATCATGCGGGCAGCGCCGGTTTTGGCAAAGCGGCGATGATCGCGGTCTATACCGGCGCGCGGACGGACCGGGCGCACCAGTTTCAGTGCATCGCGGCAAGCACCGATCGCGGGCGCACTTTCACCAAGTTTGCGGGCAATCCGGTGCTCGACCGCGCAATGGCTGATTTCCGTGATCCGAGCGTGTTCTGGCATGAACCGACGCGGCAGTGGATCATGGTGGTGGTGCTTTCGGATGAAAACCGGGCGCTGGTCTATGGTTCGCCTGACCTCAAGGCTTGGCGCGAACTGTCCGAAATCGCGCGCGACGGTGCGCCGGGGCACTTGTGGGAATGCCCGTTTCTGGTCGAACTGCCGATTGAGGGCACGGACGAGACGCGCTGGCTGTTCAAGGTTGATGTGCTGTCGGGCGCGCCGGGATCGGGCGCGCTCTATCGGATTGGCCGCTTTGATGGCGCGCGCTTTGTGCCCGAAACCGCGTGGCAGGTGGCCGACTATGGCGACGAATTCTACGCCGCGATAGGCTGGACCGATTCGCGTGACAGTATGGGCCGTCCGACGTGGATCGGATGGATGGGCAACCATGCGGTGCAGAAGCACTTGCCGCTGCAAGGCTGGCGCGGCGCGATGAGCCTGCCACGGCGCCTGTCGTTGCGGCGTGAGGGCGCGGCGCTGAAGCTGGTTCAGGCGGTGGAACCAGCGTGTCGCGCGCTGTTTGGCCAGCCTGAGGCGATGGCACTTTCGGATGGCTTCAGGCCACTGGCGCGCGCTGCTTTGCTGGAAATGGCGGGCCGGGGCGATTGGCAGTTTACGCTCGCAGACGATGCCGGGCGCAAGCTGCATGTGGCGCTTGCCGACGGGGTCTTGCAGGTGGAGCGCATTGATCCAGTCACACCGCAGTTGAACCGGAAATCGACGATGGCGATTGCCTCTGACGCCCCGGTAGAAATCTGGCTCGACAGCGGGAGCATCGAGGTGATCGCGGGGCAGGGGGCTAATTGTCTGACCCTGCAGCACCGCCTTGCCGGAGAAGCCTTCAGCCTGCGCGGCACTGGCCAGATGGCGGTGCGCTATCCCGTGGCCAGTGCCTGACGGCCCAGTTCGATGGCACCGGTAATCCCGGCGTCATCGCCAAGGCCGGGGGTGACGATATAGCTGTTCAGGCCCTCATCAAGCCGCGGGTGGCTGACATAGCCGTTGAGGCGGCTTGCCGTCTCGCGCCGCACCGCTTCGACAAGGCCGGGTGCCTTCATCACCCCGCCGCCAAAGATCAGCCGGTCGGGCATGTGCAGCAATACCAGCGTGGCCGCCAGATGCGCAATGTAACCTGCGATCAGGTTGGTTTCTTCGGCGCCCAATTGGTCAAGGCTCTTGCCCCAGCGCCGTTCGATGGCGGGGCCGCAGGCGAGGCCTTCAAGGCAATCGCCGTGATAGGGGCAGATGCCGGGGAAGGGATCACGTACGGCATCGCGCGGGGGCACGATGTGCCCGCTTTCAAAGTGCGAAATGCCCATCAGCGAACGCCCGTTCTGGACAACGCCGGTGCCGATGCCGGTGCCGATGGTGGTATAGGCCAACGTCCGGCAGCCTTGACCGGCACCTGCCATCCATTCGCCGATGGCCGCACCATTCACATCAGTATCGACCATGATCGGCACGCCAAAGCCCCCAAGCGCATCATGAAAGCGCGCGCCGGACCAGCCGGGCTTGGGCGTGGTGGTGAAAGTGCCATAGGCAGCAGAGGCCGGGTCGATATCGATCGGGCCGAAACTGGCCACGCCGAAGGCCGCGATGGGGCCGTGTTCGGCACTGGCCTGCGTGAAAAAGGCCTGCATCGCGGGCCAGGTTTCCACAGGCGAATTGGTGGGCATGCGCGTGCGGGCCAGCACTTCGCCCGCCTGCGTGGCCAGCGCGAGCACGAACTTGGTGCCGCCTGCCTCAACCGCCCCGATCAAACCTTCACTGCTCATGCTTGCGGACCTGTCATGCTGTCTCCCGCGGCTGACGTTGCAGAATCTGCGCGGGCCTGCAATCGATGCGCATACGAATAGTGCGATTTGTGGCGATGCTGGTGATCGACAGCCCAAAACGAGCAACTAAAGTCGCTTTTCGTAGCACTCGAATACCGGAAACCACCGCGCGATGAACACTTCCGCTTCCGTTTCTTCCGCAGCCCCGAAGGCTGGCGTAGTCCCATGGTGGCGCGGGGCGGCGATTTATCAGATTTACCCGCGCAGCTTCAGCGATTCCAATGGTGATGGCATCGGCGATCTGCCCGGTATTACCTCGCGGCTTGATCATGTGGCGCGGTTGGGTGTCGATGCGATCTGGGTCTCGCCATTCTTCACCTCGCCGATGAAGGATTTCGGCTATGACGTCGCCGATTACTGCGGCGTCGATCCGATCTTTGGCACGCTGGCAGACTTTGACGCGATGGTGGCGCGCGCGCACGAACTGGGGCTGAAAGTCACGATCGATCAGGTCTATGCCCATACCTCCGATCTGCACCCATGGTTTGCCGAAAGCCGGCAGGACCGCACCAATCCCAAGGCGGATTGGTACGTCTGGGCCGATCCCAAGCCCGATGGTTCGCCCCCCACCAACTGGCAGTCGGTGTTCGGCGGACCTGCCTGGACGTGGGATGCGCGGCGGCGGCAGTATTTCCTGCACAATTTCCTGTCGTGCCAGCCGCAGATGAATGCCCACAATCCGCAGGTGCAGGATGCGCTGCTCGGCGTGATGCGGTTCTGGCTGGACCGGGGCGTCGATGGCTTCAGGCTCGATGCGCTGAACTTCCTGATGCACGACGTGGAAATGCGCGACAATCCGCCCGCGCCTGATGATGGCCGCCGCAAGACGCGGCCTTTCGATTTCCAGCTCAAGATTTTCAACCAATCGCACCCCGATATCGTCAAGTTCATCCAGCGCGTTCGCAATCTGTGCGATGAATATGGCGCCGTGTTCACCGTGGCCGAAGTGGGCGGCGATCTGGCTGAGACCGAGATGAAGGCCTATACGGCGTGTGAGGAGCACCTCAACAGCGCCTATGGCTTTGATTTCCTCTATGCCGACAAGCTGACGCCCAAGTTCATCGCGCAAGCCGTGGCACACTGGCCCGATGTGCCGGGCCTTGGCTGGCCGACATGGGCCTTTGAAAACCACGATGCCCCGCGCGCGCTGTCACGCTGGTGTGCGCCCGAACATCGTGAGGCGTTTGGCCGCCTGAAAGCCATGCTGTTTGCCTCGCTGCGGGGCAATATCATCGTCTATCAGGGCGAGGAACTGGGCCTGACGCAAGTCGACATCCCGTTCGAGCAGTTGCAGGACCCGGAAGCTATTGCCAACTGGCCGCTAACGCTGTCACGCGATGGCGCGCGCACGCCGATGCCGTGGGTGGTGCAATCGGGCGAGGGTGGCTTCACGATGGGCGTGCCGTGGCTGCCGGTGGGTGAGGACAATCTGGCCCGCGCGGTGGACCGGCAGGAGGCTGATCCGCACTCGCTGCTGAACCTGACCACGGCGCTGCTGCGCTTGCGGCGTGATAACCCGGCGCTGCGGCTTGGCACTTTTGATGTGCTTTATGCAGACGAATACATACTTGTCATCCGGCGCGTTTCCGCACAGCAATCCATTGCAGGCTATTTCAACCTGTCACCCGAACCAAGGGACTGGCCGCAAGGGCTGACCGGGGAGGGCGAGCAACTCGCGTCGGTCAATGGCGCCAGCTTCACAGACGCACATGGCGGACAAATCCCGCCGTTCGGTGCGCTGCTGATCGAAGAGAGGATCTGATGCAGTACAATCTGGCTTTGGCAGCGCCGCTGGCGCTGACCCTTTCGTGCGCCCTGATGACGCCTGCTTTGGCAGAGCCTGTCACGGCATCCTCGCCCGATGGCAGCATCGTCCTGTCGGTCTCGACCGACACCGATGGCCACCCGCTCTACAGCCTGACACGCAAAGGCAAGCTGCTGCTCGCATCGTCGATGCTGGGCTTCATCACCAGCGATGGCCCGACGATGCAGCGCGGGCAAAAGATCACGGGCAGCGAAACCGCTTCGGGCAAAGAGACATGGGAGCAGCCCTGGGGTGAGCGGCGCTTTGTGACCGATACTCACAACGAACTGCTGGTGAAATTCGAACAAGTGCCCGACTGGGGCGGCCGCCGCATGAATGTGCGCTTCCGCCTGTTCAACGATGGCTTCGGCTTCCGTTACGAGATGCCCGAGCAGAACGCCATGCAGGTGATGAAGATCGCCGATGAGCTGACCGAGTTCAACATTGCGCAGAACGGCACCGCATGGTGGATTCCGGGCGGCGAATGGAACCGCTATGAGCAGGTCTATCAGAAGACACCGATTGACGGCGTATCCACCGCGCACACGCCGATCACGGTGAAGCTGGACGATGGCACGCATCTTTCGTTCCACGAAGCAGCACTGGTCGATTATTCGGCGATGTGGCTGAAGCGGCAGACGGGCACATCGTTCCGCGCCACGCTTGCGCCCTCGTCCAACGGTCCCAAGGTAACGCGCGCGCTGCCGTTCAACACGCCGTGGCGCACCGTGCGCATTGCTGACAGTGCGAAGGGCATTGTCGAGAATGATTTGGAACTGAACCTCAACGAGCCGAACAAGCTTGGCGATGTGTCCTATGTCAAGCCGATGAAATACATCGGCATCTGGTGGGGCATGATCCGCGGCGACTGGTCATGGGCGGAAGGCCCGACCCATGGCGCGACGACCGCGCGCACCAAGCAATACATCGATTTTGCCGCCAAGCATGGTTTTGGCGGGGTACTGGTCGAAGGCTGGGACAAGGGCTGGAACGGCACGTGGTTCGGCAGCGGCAAGGACTTCAGCTACACGCAGGCCACGCCCGACTTCGATCTTGAGGCGGTGACCAAGTATGGCGCGAAAAAGGGCGTGATGTTGATCGGCCACCACGAAACTGGGGGCAATATTGCCAATTACGAAGCCCAACTTGATGATGCGATGAAGCTTTACGACAAGCTGGGCGTGCGCGCGGTGAAGACCGGCTATGTCGCCGATGCGGGCGGCATTCTTGCGCCGGGTGATGCGGCGGGCACCTACAAGATGGAGTATCACGATGGCCAGCGTTCGGTGCAGCATCATCTGAACGTGGTGCAGACCGCCGCGAAGTATCGCATCGCCATCAACGCGCACGAACCGGTCAAGGACACGGGCCTGCGCCGCACTTATCCCAACTGGATCGACCGCGAAGGCGCGCGCGGGATGGAATACAACGCCTGGGGCCAGTTCGCCAACGGGCCCGATCATGAGCCGACGCTGGTCTATACCCGGATGCTGTCCGGCCCGATGGACTACACGCCGGGCGTGCTGAGCCTTGAAGGTGCGGGCAAGGTGCCGCTGGCATCGACGCTGGCCAAGCAGCTTGGGCTGTATCTTGCGCTCTATTCGCCCATCCAGATGGCAGCAGACTTCATCGAAAACCTTGAAGCGCACCCCAAGGAACTGGCGTTTATCAAACAGGTCCCGGCGGACTGGTCGGAAAGCCACCTGATTGCTGGCGAAGTGGGCGATTACGCCATTTTCGCGCGCAAGGATCGCAACAGCGATGACTGGTACATGGGTGGCGTGAACGATGCGACAGCGCGCGATCTCTCGCTCAGCCTCGATTTCCTCGATCCCGGCAAGACCTACACCGCCACCGTGTGGAAAGATGGCGAGGGGGCGACGTATGAAACCGATGCCCGCCATCGCATCGCCTATGCCACGCTGAAAGTGAAGAAGGGCGATGTCTTTCCGGCGTGGCTCGCCCCTGGCGGCGGGCTGGCGGTGCGGTTGCAACCGGCAAAGTAATCGGAAATCGGCAAGTCGGGATTGCGGTTGGCGCAGGTGCGATGCACAACCTGCGCCAACCGCATTCGTGCGCATAGCTATCCTGCATACTTATGCGTGCTGAATGGCCATACTTTAGGGTCTAGGGCGGAACCGCAAGGCGCTTGCCAGCCGTTCCTTCACGGCCCGCGATGCTTTTAGAAGATTTGGGCCAATGGGAGATTTGCGTCGATGATCGAAACCAGTTGCTCGGCCCTGCTGCTGTTTGGCGCGACCGGGGACCTTTCGCGGCGCATGTTGCTGCCATCGCTTTACGCTTTGCACGAGGATGGCCTGATCCGGCCCGATCTGCGCATCGTCGGCACCGCGCGGTCTGAACATGATGATGTCGAGTTCCGCGAATTTGCCCGCACCGCACTGGCCGAATTCCTGCCCGAGGATCGGCGCGACGAGGAAAAGCTCGCAAGCTTCCTCGAACGGCTGGAATACCAGACGCTTGATGCCTCGAACGTCGATGGCTTTGGCGATCTGGCGAAGAAGCTGGGCGATACCTCGTGCGGCCTGTCAATCTTCCTGTCGACCGCGCCTTTCCTGTTCGAGCCGACCATTGAAGGTCTGAAGCGCGCCGGGTTGACCCATGGCAATGTGCGGATCGGCCTTGAAAAGCCGCTGGGCAATGATCTGGCATCGTCCACCCGCATCAATGATGCGGTTGCCGCCGCCTTTGCCGAGGAACAGATTTTCCGCATCGATCATTACCTTGGCAAGGAGACGGTGCAGAACCTTATGGCGCTGCGTTTTGCCAACATGATGTTCGAACCGTTGTGGAATGCGGGCGGTATTGACCATGTGCAGATCACGGTCAGCGAAACCGTGGGCCTTGAAGGCCGCAAGGGCTTCTACAACGATACCGGCGCGCTGCGCGACATGGTGCAGAACCACATGCTGCAACTGTTGGCGCTGACTGCGATGGAGCCGCCTGCCAATCTCGATGCCACATCGATCCGCGATGAAAAAGTCAAAGTCCTGCGCGCGCTGCGGCCCGCCAAAGCCGAAGAAATGGTGCGCGGCCAGTATCGCACCGGTGCGGTAAAGGGCGCGTCGGTCAGCGGTTATGCCGAAGATCTGGGCGAGGCTTCGGACACCGAAACTTTCGTCGCGATCAAGGCCCATGTCGATAACTGGCGCTGGACCGGCGTGCCGTTTTACCTTCGCACCGGCAAGCGGTTGAGCGAGCGGCGCAGCGAGATCGTCGTCGAGTTCAAGCAAGTGCCGCACAACGTCTTTTCCGAGCGCGGTGGGCGTTTGCGCGCCAACCGTCTGGTGATCCGTCTGCAGCCTGAGGAATATGTGCGGCTGCAGGTGATGGCCAAGGAGCCGGGGCTGGATCGCGGCGGCATCGTGCTGCGCGAGGTGAACCTCGACCTGTCGCTCACCACCGCCTTTGCCAAGGCGCGCCGCCGCATCGCCTATGAACGCCTGCTGCTCGACCTGATCGAAGGCGAACAGACACTGTTCGTGCGGCGTGACGAAGTGGAAGCACAGTGGAAATGGGTCGATGCTATCCGCAAGGTCTGGGCCGATACCGGCATGGAAGCCAAGCCCTATGCGGCGGGTAGCTGGGGGCCGAACGCGGCCATCGCGCTGACCGAGCGCGACGGAAGAAGCTGGAATGACTGACCGATCGCCAGCAACGGTGCACTGGGCCGAACCCGGCGACGCAGCAGCCGTGGCCGATCACATCGCGCGTGTGGTTTCGGCACCCGGGCATAAGCGCATCGCCTTCACCGGTGGCTCTACCCCGATCAAAGTGCTGGCGCTGTTGAAGGATCGTCCGCTGGACTGGTCCAGCGTCACCATCGCGCTGACCGATGATCGCTGCGTGCCCGATGATCACCCGGCCAGCAATTTTGGCAAGATCCACGCGGCGCTGGGCACTTCGGGGGCGCAGTTTGAGCGGCTCGAGGAGGGGGCGTCCGTTGCCCCATTCGATCTGGTCTGGCTCGGCATGGGTGAGGATGGCCACGTCGCCTCGCTGTTTCCCGAGATGAAAGCCCATATGCGACCTGGCCCAGCGGTGATTGCCACAACGCCAATCCCGCTGCCGCCCGAAGCGCCGTTTGACCGACTGACTTTGAATGCAGCCGCTCTCAAAGCAACGGCGGAGATCATTCTCGTGGTCACCGGCGCATCCAAGAAGGCGCTGCTGGAACGCGCGCTAGCCGGGGATGATCGCTATCCCGTCACTGAATTCCTTCGCGGCTTCGGGCCGCCCGTTACGATCTACTGGAGCGAATGATGCCGATGAACCCCACCGTCGAGCGCGTTACGCAACGCATTGTCGAGCGTTCGCGCACCACCCGCGCGGCCTATCTCGATCTGATTGAGCGGTCGCGCGATCAGGGCCTCAACCGGCCGCAGCTGTCCTGCGGCAATCTCGCGCACGGCTTTGCCGCAGCGGGCGATGACAAGGCGCTGATCAAGAGCGGCAAGGCGATGAACATCGGCATCGTCACCGCCTATAACGACATGCTCTCGGCGCATCAGCCCTATGGTCGCTACCCCGAACAGATCAAGATTTTCGCCCGCGAAGTGGGCGCCACGGCGCAAGTCGCAGGTGGCGTTCCGGCCATGTGCGATGGGGTGACGCAAGGGCAGGATTCGATGGAACTGTCGCTGTTCAGCCGCGACAACATCGCCATGGCCACCGTCGTCGGCCTCAGCCACGCGATGTTCGAAGGCGCGCTGCTGCTAGGCATTTGTGACAAGATCGTGCCGGGCCTGCTGATCGGCAGCTTGCGCTTTGGCCATCTGCCAACGATCCTCGTGCCTGCAGGCCCGATGCCAAGCGGCCTTCCCAACAAGGAAAAGGTCCGCATCCGCCAGCTTTATGCCGAGGGCAAGGTCGGGCGCGAGGAACTGCTGGAAAGCGAAAGCGCCAGCTACCATTCGCCGGGCACCTGCACGTTCTATGGCACGGCCAATTCCAACCAGATGATGATGGAGATGATGGGCCTGCACATGCCCGGCTCCAGCTTCGTGCAGCCCGGGCAAAAGCTGCGGCAGGAACTGACGCGCGCTGCCGTGCACCGCGTCGCGCAGATCGGGTGGGCGGGCGATGATTATCGCCCACTGGGCCGCTGCGTCGATGAAAAGGCCATCGTCAATGCAATTGCGGGCCTTCTGGCCACGGGCGGATCGACGAACCACGTGATCCACGTTCCCGCCATTGCGCGCGCCGCCGGTATCCAGATCGACTGGGACGATATGGACGAATTGAGCCGCGTGGTGCCGCTGATCGCCAGCGTCTATCCCAACGGGGCAGGTGATGTGAACGGCTTTGCCGCAGCGGGCGGCATGCCTTATGTGATCCGCGAACTGATCGGCGCAGGGCTGGCCCATGCCGATATCATGACGGTCTATGGCAAATCGCTCGAAGAAGGCGCGCAGGAGCCGGTGATGCAGGGCGATGCCTTGGCGTGGGAGCCTGCGCCGGAAGTGTCAGCGGACGATACCCTGTTGCGCCCCGTTTCTGCCCCGTTCCAGCCCGAAGGCGGCTTCCGCCTGCTCCAAGGCAACCTTGGGCGCGGGACGATCAAGGTCAGCGCTGTTGATCCCGCGCGTTGGACGATTGAGGCTCCGTGCCGGGTGTTTGACAACCAGAACGCTGTCTTGGCCGCATTCAAGGCGGGCGAACTAGAGCGCGATGTGGTCGTCGTCGTGCGGTTCCAGGGCCCTGCTGCCAATGGCATGCCCGAACTCCACAAGCTCACCCCGCCGCTGGGCGTGCTGCAGGACCGCGGCTTCAAGGTGGCGCTGGTCACCGATGGCCGCATGTCGGGCGCTTCGGGCAAAGTCCCGGCAGCTATTCATGTTTCCCCCGAAGCCAAAATGGGTGGCGCGCTGGCCAAGCTGCGCGATGGCGATATTGTTCGGGTCTGCGCGACGACTGGCGAACTGGTGGCACTGGTTGATGCAGGCGAATGGAACGCCCGCGAAGATGCAGTTGCCCCGCCCGAAGGCCTTGGCGTAGGGCGCGAACTCTTCGCGCTGATGCGGCATTATTCCGATCCGGCAGAGCGCGGCGGTTCGGCCATGCTCGCCGCCGCCGGACTGTAATTGACGCAGCCGAACACGGCGCGATTGGGAGGGACAGGATGCAAGTAGTTGCGGTCGATATCGGTGGCACCCATGCGCGCTTTGCGATTGCCGAAGTCTCGGGCGGGCGGGTGGTCTCGCTGGGCGAAGCGGTCACACTGAAAACGGCAGAGCACGGGTCGTTCCAACTCGCTTGGGAAGAATTTGGCCGTCAGCAGGGTGGCACATTGCCGCCTGCTGCAGCCATTGCTGTGGCAGGGCCGGTCGGGGGAGAGGTGATCAAGTTCACCAACAACCCGTGGATCATCCGCCCGGCGCTGATCCCCGAGAAACTGGGCGCGGAACAGCACGTTGTCGTCAATGATTTTGCCGCCGTGGCCCATGCTGTGGCACAGGCGGACGAGGATCATTTTCTGCACCTGTCTGGCCCTGAACTGACTCTGCCCGAAACCGGGGTCATCAGCGTGATCGGGCCGGGCACCGGGCTTGGCGTGGCGCAATTGTGGCGCGATCCGGCGGGCTACCGGGTTGTTCCAACCGAAGGCGGGCATGTCGATTATGCACCGCTCGATTCCATCGAAGACGCAATTCTTGCCGGCTTGCGCAAGCGGCACCGCCGCGTTTCGGTGGAGCGGGTGGTTGCAGGCCCCGGCATCGTCGACATCTACGAGGCGCTGGCACTGCTGCAACACCGGCCCTTCACGCAGCGCACGGATCGTGAACTATGGGAGCTGGGCACCTCGGGCGAAGATAGCCTTGCAGCGGCTGCGGTTGACCGGTTCTGCCTGTCGCTGGGTAGCGTCGCAGGCGATCTGGCGCTGGCGCATGGGGCGACCGGCGTGGTCATGGCGGGCGGCCTTGGGCTCCGAATCAAGGATACGCTCGCCCGCTCCGGCTTTGCCGATCGGTTCAGGGCCAAGGGGCGCTTCGAAGGCCTGATGGCAGCGATCCCGGTCAAGCTCATCACGCACCCACAGCCCGGCCTGTTCGGCGCAGCCGCAGCTTTTGCGCAAGCCTACGCAGGCTGATTCTGAGTGTTAACGTTAACTGACTAGTTAAAATTCTGGTGGATTCGTGCGTCCAAGCCGGTAAGGCATCCTCCAAGCGCATGGCGCAGCTGGCCAAAAGAGAGGGTGCCCAGATGGACTATGAAACCATTCGTGTTGAACGCGCAGGCGATGTTCTCAAGCTTGTGCTCAATAGGCCGGAGCGGCTGAATGCCTGCCCGCCGGATATGGCGCTTGAACTGGCCACCGCGCTTAACGATCTTGGCGGCGCTCGCGCCGTTCTGATCACGGGCGAGGGCCGCGCATTCTGTTCCGGGGCCGATCTGGCTGCGCGCGGTGATCGCTCGATTGCCGGAGGGCGCGGGGCCTACACCGCGCTGACGCAAGCCTACAACCCGCTGATGCTGACGCTTTCGCGCGTGGCTGTGCCGGTGGTGAGTGCCGTCAACGGTCCAGCTGCAGGCGTCGGATGCTCCATTGCACTGGCGGCAGACTTCGTGATCGCCGGGCGCAGCGCCTATTTCCTGCAGGCCTTCGTCAACATCGGCCTCGTGCCCGATGGCGGGGCGTCATGGATGCTGGCGCGGCTCGTCGGCAAGGCGCGCGCCACGCAGATGATGATGCTGGGCGAAAAGATCGGTGCAGAGCAGGCCGAAAACTGGGGCCTGATCTACAAGGCGGTGGACGATGCCGCCCTGCAGGACGAGGCGATGGCCTTGGCCACACGGCTTGCCGCAGGCCCCACCGTTGCGCTTGGCACAATGCGCCAGAACCTCGCCAAGGCGCTTGAAGCCGATTACGCCAGCGCGCTTTTGACCGAGGCTGAAGGCCAGTGGAAAGCTGGCGACAGCGACGATGCGGCCGAAGGCGGCAAAGCGTTTCTGGAAAAGCGCAAGCCCGCCTTCACAGGGAGGTAAACGCAGGTCCTAGAGCGTGATGGCTTTGCATCAGTTCGTATCAGGTCCCGTTCGTGTCGAGCGAAGTCGAGACACCACTTACAGTGTCTCGACTTCGCTCGACACGAACGGACAACTGTACGACGCCAACGTCGTCACGTTCTAAGGATCGGGGCAGCTTTGGCCCCGGCTCGCCTCAGCGCGCCAGTTCTTCGTCGAGAAACGCCGCAACATCGGCCAGATCGACATCTTTGGCCAGAAACGTCTGCCCAATCCCGCGCATCAGCAGGAAGGGCAGGGTGCCTGCATCCATCTTCTTGTCGTGCAACATGTGTTCGGTCAGCCGCTGCCCATCGCAATCAAGCCCAAGCTGCTTTAGCGATGCGGGCAGGCCGATGCAGCCCACGTGCGCGGCAACCCGCTCGGCATCCTGCCCCGCCATCAGGCCCTGCCGCGCCGAAAACCGCGCGGCCAGCACCATGCCGAGCGCCACGCCTTCACCATGCAGCAACCGGTCCGAAAACCCTGTCTCCGCCTCCAGCGCATGGCCAAATGTGTGCCCAAGATTGAGCAGCGCGCGCACGCCTGCGGTCTCTTTTTCGTCTGCGGCCACGATCCGCGCCTTGGCGGCAACGCTGGTGGCAATCGCGGTTTCGCGCGGCGACGCATCGCCCGCCAGCAGCTTTGCCCCATTGGCCTCGCACCATGCGAAGAACGGCGCATTATCGATCAGGCCATACTTGATCACTTCGGCATAGCCCGCCCGCGTATCGCGCAAAGGCAGGGTATCCAGCGCCAGTGGATCGGCCAGCACCAGCGAGGGCTGATGGAATGCGCCCACCAGATTCTTGCCCGCCGGCGTGTTGATCGCGGTCTTGCCGCCAACGCTCGAATCGACCTGCGCCAGCAGCGTCGTGGGGATCTGGATAAAGCCGCAACCGCGCTTGACCATCGAGGCGGCAAAGCCGGTCAGATCACCGATCACCCCGCCGCCCAGCGCCACGATATTGTCCTTGCGCTCCACTTCCTGCGCCAGCAGCCAATCGACCACGCGCGCCAACTGCTCCCAGCTCTTGGTGCTCTCGCCCGCAGGCAGCACCAGCCATTCGCTGGCAAGGCCAACTGCGGAGAAGGATGCAGACACCGTGTCGCGCCATGCCTTGGCCACGTGTTCATCGGTCACCACGGCCACGCGGTTCTTGCGAATGAAGGGGCGGCAATGTTCGCCCGCCCGCGAAAGAAGGCCTGCCTCGATCCGCACTTCATAAGGCGCACCGGCAATCGCGACGGGAATTACAGCCATTGGTCGATTGCTTTCAGTATCTTGGTGGCGGTGACATGATGCGGCTGCACCCCGCTCATCACATGGATTGGCGCTTGCGCATAAAACGGCTCACGCTCTTCCTTAAGACGCGCGAGGGTTTGCCGGGGGTCGCCCGTCTGCAGCAGGGGGCGGTTGCTCTTGCGCCCCACCCGTTCAAGCAACGTGTCGACATCACTGTCGAGCCACACGGCAATGCCCATCTCCAGCACGAGCGCTCTTGTCCGCGCGTCACAAAAGGCGCCACCGCCGGTCGACAGGACCTTGCGATCGGTATGCTTGCCGCTACCGACCAGCCGCGCGATCACGCGCCGTTCGCCATCGCGGAAATAGGGCTCGCCATAGGTCGCGAATATCTCCGATATCGGCATATGGGCGGCGCGCTCAATCTCTTCGTCGGCATCCACGAAAGGCAAGTGCAGCATGCTGGCAAGCTTGCGGCCTACGGTCGTCTTGCCCACGCCCATCATGCCAACCAGCACCAGCGGCCGGTCAATCCGGCGCGCGATGCGGCCGATTTCCGTCAAGCTGAGGTGATCTGCATCATGTTCCATTGCCGCGCTGCCTATACTTGCGCTAGTGCCGCTGGCAAGTATCGCCTGATGTGTCGCAATGGCCGGGCCCAGTCCGGTCGCAAACCGGATGCGCGTGAATGAAGAAGCTTGCTGTGGTTGGCCTTGTATTGCTGGCCGCATTTTTGACAGTCGCATGGATCAGGGGTGGTGCGCAGCCGATGCATTGGATTGAACAACCGCTGCAGCCGGGCGCTTCTGCGGGGATGAAGCAATGATGCAAAGGCGCGCTGTCCGCATTCGTGCCAAGCGCACATGGCTGGCCGCATCCGGGCTGGCCATCGCATGCGTTGCCCTGTCCGGCCTTGCCGTTTCCGAAGCATTGCTGGCGCAGGAATCGCTGCTGCCGCCGGGCTTTGATAATCCGCCGCCCAAACCCGCACCGCAGCGCACCGCCGCGCCAGCGCCAGCGCGCAACCCTGCAGCCACACCGCGTCCCGCCGCTTCGTCGCCCGCTGGCGCGCCGAGCGCAGCAGCCCCGGTAGCGGGCGTCACCGCGGTCCCGGTTATCCAGTCGGTGCCTGAGGCGACCGCCGCAATGCCAAGCGGAGGGATCAGCGATGAAGCGCTGCTCAATTCGATCGATCCTGAACTGCTGGCAAAGCTTATCGAATCGGCCACGCCCAAATCCGACATTCCAGCCGCAGGCCAACGCAGCCTTGCACGTGTCGGCGTTGTCGATGAAAGCGATGGCGGCTTTCCGGTACTCTCCACCTATTACCTCAACGGTGCTTACGTCGAAGGCGTGGTCGGCAAGATGCGCGGGCGGTTTGTGTCGCGCTGGGGGCATATTCTGGCCCGGCGTGTGCTGGCCAGCAGGCTGGCAACGCCAGTGGGCATGAACGGTGCGGATTGGGCCGCGATGCGCGCGCAATTGCTGCTGCGCATGGGTGAGGCCGAGGCGGCAAGGGCGATGGTGCAATCGGTCGACAGCGGCGATTTCACCCCCGCGCTCGAAGACGCAGCGTTTGCCAGCTTTGTGGCAACTGCCGATCCGGTGGGGCTGTGCCCGATTACCGCGCTCACCGCATCGCGGCGTGCAGGGGCGCAATGGGATCTGGTCCGCGCCATCTGTTCATCCTTTGCCAGCGAAGGGTCAAACGGGATGGCCCAGCTTGACCGCGCCCTGCGCCGGGCCGACGGTAACAAGATCGATATCCTGCTGGCCCAGAAATTTGCCGGTGCCGCCAGCAACACCCGCCGCGCGGTGAAAGTGGAATGGGATGGCGTCGATGCGCTTACCCCGTGGAGCATCGGCCTGTCCTTCGCCACCGGGATCGAGCCTCCTGCCGAGCTTCGCAGCAAGGCTGGTGCCGCTTATGCCTTGCTGGCCTCCCGCGCGCCGATGCTGCCGGTCAAGGCCCGCGCCGCCGCGGCCGACGCTGCCGCAGCGCGCGGTGTCCTGTCAGGCGCTGCGATGGTCGATCTCTACAGCCAACTCTATGGCGAACGCGATGCAGGAGACGCTGCACCCGATGAATGGGCGCGCCGTGCCGAAACGCTGCGCACGGCCTATGTTGGCCAGGCGCAGGACGAGCGCCTTGATGCGATCCGATCGTTGTGGGGCGATGGCAGCGATCCGGAGCGGGCGTTTTCCGGCCTGGTGCTCACCTCGCGGGCTGCGGCCAGAGTGATCCCTGCCGAAGGCCTCTCGACCAGCACCGCCCCGTTGATTGCATCGATGCTGACAGCAGGGCTGGATCGCAATGCATTGAAGTGGGCACCGTTCTGCCCGGTCGGCAGCGAGGCTTGGGGCCTGCTCGTGCTGGCCAACCCCGGACGCGCCACAGTAATCGGTGCCGAGGGCCTGACGGCCTTTGCCAATGAGGATGATTCCGAAGACTCGTTGCGCTCTCAGTTTCTGCTTGCCGGGCTGATGGGGCTGGAGCGGGTTGATCCTGCTGCCGCGCGCGATTTTGCAGGCAAGGTCAATGCCGATGTTGCCCGGCAGACTCGCTGGACTCGGGCCATTGAAAGTGCGGCGGCGTCAAACAACACAGCGCTCGTGGCGCTGCTGGCGGCTTTCGGGATGCAGGGTGACCGGTGGGACCGGATGACGCCGCTGCATCTCTATCACATCGTCTCGGCGCTCCACCGTGTTGGGCTGGACGGTGAAGCCCGGATGATCGCCGCCGAAGCCGTTTCGCGGGTCTGACCTTTGGTAAAGGCCAGCGCCGAACCTGCGGTTGAGAGCTTTCTGGCAATGCTGGCGGCGCAGCGCGGGGCTGCTGTCAACACGCTATCGGCCTATCGCCGCGATCTTGCCGGAGCCGCCAAAGTCATCGGTCCTCTGGCCAGCGCATCGCGTGAGGATATCGCAAAGCTCGGCGCAAGCTGGGCTGATCTTGCGCCTGCATCGCTGGCGCGCAAATCGTCGGCGCTGCGGCAGTTCTACGGCTTTCTGGTGGATGAGGCGCTGCGCGAGGATGATCCGTCGCCTGCGCTGCCTAGGCCCACCATCCGCCGCCCTCTGCCCCGGCTGCTGTCTCATGATGAAGTCGCCGCGCTGTTTCGCACAGCCGAAGCCGAAGCCGCAGCAGGCCTTGGCGCGCCGGAGGCCGTGCGCATGCTGGCGCTGCTGGAATTGCTCTATGGCTCGGGCCTGCGCGCAACCGAGTTGGTGTCTTTGCCGCTATCATCCGTGCCCCGTGACGCGCCGTTCCTGACCATTGTCGGCAAAGGCACGGTGCAGCGCATGGTCCCCGTCTCGGCCCGGGCGACCAAGGCGCTGGCCGATTGGCTGCGAGTCAGGGAGAGCACCGGAAAAGCCGTGGACAAAACCGGCGCAAAGGCCAGTCGCTATGTCTTTCCCTCGCCACGCGGCGGCTTCCTGTCGCGGGTGCGTCTGTTTCAGTTGTTGCGCGATCTGGCACTGCGGGCCGGGCTCGATCCCGAAAAAGTCAGCCCGCATGTCCTGCGCCATGCTTTTGCCACGCATCTGCTGGAAGGCGGGGCGGACTTGCGCGTGTTGCAGACGCTGCTGGGCCACGCGGATATCGCCACCACACAAATCTACACGCATGTCGATGCCGCGCGTCTTGTCACTCTGGTCAACCAGCGCCATCCACTTGCCCAAGGTTGACCAAATCGCCGCTCGCGCCTAGCGGAAGGCCCATGATTTCCTATCTCGAGTTCGAAAAACCGGTCGCCGCGCTCGAAGCCCGCATTGCCGAACTGCGCGAAACCGCGCGCGGCGGCGATATCGACATTTCGTCTGAAATACGCCGTCTGGAAGGCAAGTCTGCCGAACTGCTGGCCAGCACCTACAAGGCGCTGACGCCGTGGCAGAAGACGCAAGTGGCAAGGCACCCTGCGCGCCCCCATTTCAAAGACTACGTCGAACAGATTTTCACCGATTTCCTGCCACTTGGCGGGGATCGCCGGTTTGGTGAAGATCAGGCCATCGTCGGCGGTTTTGCCCGTCTTGCGCCGCAATTCGGTGGCGGGCGCGTCATGCTCATCGGGCATGAGAAGGGCAACGACACGCAAAGCCGCATCCGCCACAACTTCGGCATGGGCAAACCCGAAGGCTATCGCAAGGCCATCCGCCTGATGGAAATGGCGAGTCGCTTTGGCCTTCCGGTCGTCACGCTGGTCGATACGTCGGGCGCATTTCCCGGCGTTGAAGCCGAAGAGCGCGGGCAGGCCGAAGCCATCGCCCGGTCTACCGAGGCTTGTCTTGCGCTTGGCGTGCCGATGGTCGCCACGATTGTGGGCGAGGGCGGATCGGGCGGAGCAGTTGCGCTTGCCAGTGCAGAGCGTGTGCTGATGTTCGAACATGCAATCTATTCGGTCATCTCGCCCGAAGGCTGCGCCTCGATTCTGTGGCGCACCGCCGAGAAGGCCGCCGATGCTGCTGAAGCGATGAAGGTGACTGCGCAGGACCTGCTGACCTTGGGCGTGATTGACCGTATCGTGCGTGAACCGGTTGGCGGCGCACACCGCGATCCTGCCACCGCCTGTGCGTCGCTCGGCAAGGCGATAGCCGAAGAACTGGCGGCGCTTTCGGGCAAGTCGGCGGATGAACTGCGCAACTTGCGGGCAGAGCGTTTTCTCAAGATTGGTGCCTGATCGGACCCATCTGCTGGAAATCGGGAACCCGATTTGCGAGAAGTTGGTTAATGGTAGTAATCCGGCTGCAAGCGCAGCGGGACGACCCGTTACGTAAGCATCCATTGGGGAGAACAGGATGTCATTTGCCCGCCGCTCGCGCGCCACGATCTTAACTGCGGCTGTGATTGCCGTTTCAGCTCTGCCGATAACCATGGTCAAAGGCGGCGGACATGCGAACGCGCAAGGGGCCGTGCAATCCATCAGCGCTGCCGACAAGAAGCAAGGCGCAGAAGCGCATCCCCAGTTGCTGCAGGAATTTGGCGGCGCGATGACCGGGCCGCACGCCACGTATGTCGAGGGCATTGGCAAGACCATCGCGCTGCAGTCCGGCCTCGGCAATGCCCGCAGCGACTTTACCGTCACTCTGCTGAATTCGCCTGTTAACAACGCTTTCGCGATTCCCGGCGGGTATATCTACGTCACGCGCCAATTGGCCGCGCTGATGAACAACGAGGCCGAACTGGCAGGCGTGCTGGGCCATGAAGTGGGGCACGTTGCTGCCCGGCATGCTGCCAAGCGGGAAAGCGCGGCCAAGCGCAATGCGCTTCTGGGGGCGCTGGGTTCGATTCTGTCGGGCGCTTTGCTGGGCAACAATGCGCTCGGTCAGATCGGACAGGAAATTTTCTCGACGGGCAGCCAGTTGCTGACGCTGAAGTATTCGCGCGGGCAGGAAACCGAATCCGATAATCTGGGCATCACCTACCTGCAGCGCGCCGGTTACGATCCGCGCGCCATGTCGACGGTGCTGCAAAGCCTGGCGAATCAGAATGCACTTGATGCCGCGATCAAGGGGACGTCCAATCAGGTCCCGCAATGGGCGAGCACGCACCCCGATCCTGCATCGCGCGTGCGCGCCGCGCTGAACCGTGCAGGCGCCTCTGCTACCGGGCGCACGAATCGCGATCCGTTCCTGACCAGCATAGCCGGCCTGACGTATGGCGATGATCCGGCGCAGGGGATTGTCGACGGGTCAAAGTTCACCCACCCCGCCTTGCGCCTCGCGTTTCAGGCGCCAAACGGGTTCTATCTCGTAAATGGCACGCGCTCGGTCGCCATATCTGGACAGTCCGGCAAGGGCGAGTTCACGACGGCGGCCTACAACGGCAATCTTGACGCCTATATCCGCACCGCGTTCACCGGCCTGTCCAGCCAGCAGCGACTGGCCCCGCAATCGATCGAGACAACGACGGTGAATGGCTTGCGTGCCGCCTATGGCACGGCGCGGGCCACGTCGGGCAACGGGCAGGTTGATATCGTAGTGTTTGCTTACGAGTTTGCGCCCAATCAGGCCTACCATTTCGTCACCATCAGCCAGGCCGGGCAGGCGGGACAGTTCAACAGCCTGTTCCAATCGCTGCGTCGGATCAATGCGACAGAAGCCTCTGCGGTCAGGCCGCGCAAGGTTACGGTGGTCACTGTAAAGTCTGGCGACACGCTGCAAAATCTTGCCGCCAGAATGGCATTTACCGATCGTCCGCTCGAACGGTTTCTGGTCTTGAATGGTTTGACGTCGAACAGCAGGCTGGTGCCCGGGCAAAGGGTCAAACTGGTCAGCTACTGATCGATCTTGCGGACATAAAGAAAGGGCGGATACCTGAGGTACCCGCCCTTCCTGCGAATTGAACTAGCCCAGGATTATGGGCCCGAGATTATGGGTTCGCGTTCGTGATCGCGGTATCCATTTCCGAGCCAACGCCGGTGAAGGTGTTGCTCAGCGAGGTGCCCAGCTGGCTCATGGCGGCGATGGCAGCAACGGCCACCAGAGCGGCGATCAGGCCGTATTCAATTGCGGTCGCGCCTTCGTTGTCGGCGAGCAGGTTGCGGAAAAGCTTCATGTCGGTCTCCTAGAGTAAAGGTCTTCTTGTCTTCCCGTCCCGCCCCAAACTTTGTCCCCGGAGCGAGCATTCGCATCAGTACGTATCAAAGCCTAAAAAGCCGTTAATTGCCCTCGATTTTGTCGGAGGTGTTTGTGTTGACGCCAACGTACAGATTGTAGACAGCGTCACCGAACGACTTCATGCCAAAGGTTGCTGCCAGACCGATCAAAGAGATCAGCAGGCCATATTCAATAGCAGTGGCACCGCTCACGTTGCGGAAGAGGTGTTGAAGGATCTTCTTCATTGTCATTCCCAAGTAAGCGGTGTGCACGAAATTACGGGTTGTTCCCTAAGAAAGAGTTGATGGTTGCAGCGCCCATGGAAGATTTATCGACAGTGCTGATCGTGGTGGGGTTGGCCATCGTGGATCAAAGCGGCCGCGTGCTGATGCAGAAGCGCCCGCCAGACAAGGCGCATGGCGGGCTTTGGGAGTTTCCCGGCGGCAAAGTGGAACCGGGTGAAAGCTGCGAATCCGCAGTTGTAAGAGAAACCGACGAAGAGCTTGGCGTTACTATCGATCTATCTGATCTTGCACCGGTTTCATTTGCTGTGGGAAGTACCATTGGGGGTGAGCGGCCATTGCTGCTGTTGCTTTATGCAACCTTCAAGTGGGAAGGGGAGCCCCAACCGCGCGAAGCCGGTTCGGCCATCGCCTGGTTCGCCCCGGCGCAGCTGCCCGGCCTCGCCATGCCCCCGCTCGACGTCCCGCTTGCTCAGGCACTGATTCGTTTTCTTGAAGGGGTTGCCAAAGCAGAATCAGCCCCCTAAAGGCGCTTCTCCCAAGCACCCGTAGCTCAGCTGGATAGAGCATCAGACTACGAATCTGAGGGCCGGGCGTTCGAATCGCTCCGGGTGCACCATTTCCCAAGGGGTCTGCTCCTCGGGAATTGTCGGGATGGAAATGGCAGGCACCCGTAGCTCAGCTGGATAGAGCATCAGACTACGAATCTGAGGGCCGGGCGTTCGAATCGCTCCGGGTGCACCATTTGCTCTCCTTCCGATCCAGCAGCCCGCCCGGCGCGGGGATTCTTGTGCAGGCGCTTTTCCGTCTGGCAGTCAAAAAATGCTGCAATCGCGAACCCATAACCATTTTGGTTCCAACAAGTTGCATAGGTATCCGTTAGCGGTTCGTGCCTAGCGAACACCGTTGCGATTGGCGGCTTGTGCGGTATAGGCATGCAAGACATTCCGGACGTTACGGAACGTGAGGCTGCCACAAAAGGAACCCCAGACTTGGCAAAATCCGCCAGGCCCTCAACGGCCACCCCCGCGGCCAGCACCGCCGCAAAGCCCGCTCCCAAATCAAGAGCGCCGCGTGCGGCAAAGCCTGAAGCGGAGCCAACGATCGCATCTTCGCTTGCCGATGAAGCCGCGTTTGCCTTGCGCAGCCTCCAGCAGGCCCACGCCAACAACAAGCGCTATGACGCCAGCGACGAGGAACTGCTGAAGTTCTACGAGCAGATGGTGCTCATCCGCCGCTTTGAGGAAAAGGCGGGCCAGCTTTATGGCCTCGGTCTGATCGGCGGCTTCTGCCACCTCTACATCGGTCAGGAAGCGGTCGCTGTGGGCCTGCAGTCGGCTTTGACCGAAGGCCATGACAGCGTGATCACGGGCTACCGCGATCACGGGCACATGCTTGCCTATGGCATTGATCCCAAACTGATCATGGCCGAACTGACCGGACGTGGCGCGGGGATTTCGCGCGGGAAGGGCGGTTCGATGCACATGTTCAGCACCGAACACAAATTCTATGGCGGCCACGGCATTGTTGGCGCGCAAGTGCCATTGGGCGCAGGACTGGCCTTCGCGCACAAATATCGCGGCGATGGCGGCGTGTGCATGGCCTATTTCGGCGATGGCGCTGCAAACCAGGGCCAGGTTTATGAAACGTTCAACATGGCCGCACTGTGGAATCTGCCGATCATCTTCGTGGTCGAAAACAACGGCTATGCGATGGGCACGGCGGTAAAGCGCGGTTCGGCTGAAACGCACTTCTATCGCCGTGGCACCGCGTTCCGCATTCCCGGCATGGATGTGAACGGCATGGACGTGCTCGAAGTGCGGCAAGCTGCCGAAGTGGCGCTGGAATATGTCCGCGCCGGCAATGGTCCGGTGCTGATGGAACTGAAGACCTATCGCTATCGCGGTCACTCCATGTCCGACCCGGCCAAGTATCGCAGCCGCGAAGAAGTGCAGGACATGCGCGACAATCACGATCCGATCGAAGCCGCCAAGGCCGAACTGCTGAAGCGCGGCGTGGCCGAAGAGAAGATCAAGGAAATCGACAAGCGCATTCGCCAGACTGTCGCCGAGGCGGCAGACTTCGCCGAAACATCGCCCGAGCCGAACGAGGCCGAGCTTTATACCGACGTGCTGGTGGAGACCTACTGAGATGGCTATCGAACTGAAGATGCCCGCTCTCTCGCCGACGATGGAAGAGGGCACGCTGGCCAAGTGGCTGGTCAAGACCGGCGATGAAGTGAAGTCCGGCGATATCATTGCCGAGATCGAAACCGACAAGGCAACGATGGAATTCGAAGCCATCGACGAAGGCGTGATCGGCGAAATCCTCGTGGCTGAAGGCACCGAGGGCGTGAAAGTCGGCACCGTGATCGCCACGATCAAGGGCGATGATGACGCTGCACCAGTGGCAGCCCCTGCTGCTGCGCCCGCGGTGGAACAGAAGGCCGCCGAGAGCGTCGCGCCAGCAGGGCTCGATCCCAAAGCCAAGGCTGCAGCGGCCATCGCTCCCAAGACGGACGCAAAGCCTGCTGCCGATCCTGAGCTTCCCGCCGGAACCACGATGGTCCCCACCACGGTCCGCGAAGCGTTGCGCGATGCGATGGCCGAGGAAATGCGCGCCGACGACCGCGTCTTCGTGATGGGCGAAGAAGTGGCCGAATATCAGGGCGCCTACAAAGTCACGCAAGGCCTGCTCGAAGAGTTTGGCCCTCGCCGCGTGATCGATACGCCTATCACCGAATATGGCTTTGCCGGCATCGGTGCAGGCGCGGCCATGGGCGGCTTGCGCCCGGTGATCGAATTCATGACGTTCAATTTCGCCATGCAGGCGATTGACCATATCATCAATTCGGCCGCCAAGACCAACTACATGTCCGGTGGCCAGATGCGCTGCCCCATCGTGTTCCGCGGCCCCAACGGTGCCGCCAGCCGCGTTGGCGCACAGCATTCGCAGAACTATGGTCCATGGTATGCCAGCGTCCCCGGCGTGGTCGTGATCGCGCCTTATGACAGTGCCGATGCCAAGGGCCTGCTGCGCGCAGCCATCCGCAGCGAAGATCCGGTCGTCTTCCTCGAAAACGAACTGGTCTATGGCCGCACGTTCGATGTGCCTGCGATTGATGATTTCGTCCTGCCCATCGGCAAGGCACGCATCGTCCGCCCCGGCAAGGACGTGACCATCGTGTCCTACTCCATCGGCGTAGGCTTCGCGCTCGAAGCGGCAGAAACGCTTGCCGCCGAAGGCATCGATGCCGAAGTGATCGATCTGCGCACCTTGCGCCCGCTCGACAAGGCGACTGTGCTGGCCTCGCTGGCCAAGACCAACCGCATGGTCGTGGCCGAAGAAGGCTTCCCGGTCTGCTCGATTGCATCGGAGATCATCGCGATCTGCATGGAAGAGGGCTTCGATCACCTCGATGCGCCTGTGCTGCGCGTCTGCAACGAAGACGTGCCGCTGCCTTATGCCGCCAATCTTGAAAAGCTGGCCCTGATCAATTCAGCCAAGGTCGCCGCCGCTGTCCGGCAGGTCTGCTATCGCTGAGTTTGACACGGGTTCGTGAGGAAAGCAGGGGAGCGTCGGCCATGCCGGCGCTCCCTTTGCTTTGTCAGACCGCGTCATCATAAACCGTGCAGCGCGCAATGGGATCGGGGGAGGCCGGGTTGCGCTGATAGATCTGCGCAAGATCGCGGTCATCGCGGACATTGAACGTGGCGATTGTGCGCACCACGGCGTTGGGCACAAACCGCTGGCTGACAATCGGCTGATAGGCATATTCAATCTCGACGAAGATCACCGCATCGCCATCCACCGCGGTCACCTCATCACCCGGTGGGCCCATGCCGACCAGCGAACCATCAAGGCCCGTGCCTTCGGGGCCATAGTTTGATTGGAATGCGCGCTTGCCCTTGCAGCGCTGCCAGTGAATGTATTGCGTGTCCTCTGTTCCCGGCACCACTTCAAGGCTGCTGATCACCACACGGCCATGCTTGAACAATTCAAGGCTGCCCGACTGAATATCGGCACCTTTGAGGATATCGTTGATATCGCTTTCATAGATGCTCAGGTTCTCCAGCAGCGAGACATCGCCGATGCGCGAACCGTTGTCTGCCAATTGCGTGCCGATCTGGCTGATCCGCATGTGCGTTATCGCAAGATTGCCAAGCTCCGCTCCCCACAGGCCAAGCATCAGGATCACCGGCAAACCCAGCGCCATTTCCACAGCGGCAAGGCCTGACCGGTCCCGCCAAAGCTTCGCTGCCAAGCCTCTCATGTGCAGTTGCCCAGTTTGGCGACGCTCTTTTGCAGGTCATAGGGCTGGTTGCGCAGGATCGTAACCGCCTGGTTGGTCACCGTGTCGGACATGCCCAGCAGCGCTGCCATCGGAAACTTGCGCTTATAGGTCATCGTGACCGAATAGAGCACCGCATCGCGCGCACCGCCCAGACCTGCAGCACCACGATCCTGATCCCAGCTGCCATTGCCGTTGGCGTCCTCAAACGCTTCGGCATCATCGCACAGGCCATTGCCATTGGCGTCGGTAAAATCCTCGGCCACGCCGACATCGGAAAAATTCGCATAGGCCTTGCGCGAGAACGTCAGCGCCGCATCAGGCACCACCCGCCTCACATCGGTTTCAACCTTCTTGTCGATCTTGGTCAAAAGGTTTGCTGCGCCTTCCACAGTTGCCGCACGAGCGGCGCGCTGCAGCGCACCTTGCAGCATCGTGTTGGCGTAAACCGTATAGCCCAGATCGAACAGACCCATCAGCACCAGCGCCAGCGTCGGTGCAACCAGCGCAAATTCGACCGCGGCGACACCCTCGTTCGCACCGCACAGCGCTGACAAGCGCGCCCGTTTGTTCATGCGGCCCGCCTGTTCATAGCGACAGCCTCAGGTCACCGATGGACTTGGCGATCTGCTTGAACGCCTGATCCAGCTCAGCGGCATTGCCAGCCTTGAAGTAATAGCCGGTGCCAGCACAGTTGGTCATGACCGGGTTCAATTCAGTGCCAAACGCGATGAACCAGACTTTGATGTTCTTCTTCTTTGCCTGCTCGCACGCGAAGGAAAACCGCTTCTCGATCGTCTCGGTCAGGGTCAGCGCAGATGCCGGGCTCCACCGCCGCTGCGCAATCGGCTCTACCCCATAGGACGAATAGCTGATGTCGAGCGAGGACGTCTGACCGTCGGTCAGGAAGATCAGATGCCGCGTCGTGCGCCGTTTGGGCGACATATCGGCGTTCTCCGCGGCAAACAGGCCTGTGGGAGAAAGCAGGCGCGCCGCCCAGATCATGCCGATATCGTGATAGGTGCTGCCAGCCGCGGCCAGACTGTCGATATAGGCCTCATAATCGCTTTGATTCCAGACTTGCAGCTTGCGCGCTGCAGCCGGACAAGCGGCAAAGCCAGCCACCCCGGGAGCCAGAAACTCTTCATTGGTGACAACAGTTTCGGTCACGAAATTGCCGGTCCCGTCCCACCGGCGCGCACGCTCATAGATCATCGAGGGATACATCGGCCGCCACTGCGTGTCAGGATCGCCAGCTGTTGGCACCAGATCGATATCAAGATCGAACGCGCGGCTCAGGTCGACGTTGTCGAAATCGTCAATCTCGTAAGTCGACCGCTCTTCGATGCACCCGTTTGATGCCGTCCGCCAATCTGCCGTGTTGCGGCTGACATCCCGGTACTGCCACGAAGTGCCGGTACCCACCGAAGGCTCGGTGATATAGCGATAGGTATCGACGTATGAGGCGTAAGTGGTGGTAGAAAGCGTGCAGGTACTGCCGGAAAGGCTGACCGAATAGGTATTGCCATTGCGGGTGCGCAGATAGGTGCTGATCGTGCGCGTACCCGCTGGATTGGTCACGGCCTCGGTGGTCGTCGATTGCAGCGCCGTGTTGACGGTCATCGTGTTGGCAGGCTTGTTGCAGGTCAATCCCCCGCCACCGCCGACCGTTGCAGCAAACGTGCTCTTGGTTGTGAAGTAGGTGCCCGAAACCGGAGAGACCGAACTGTAATAGCTGAACATCCCCCCGGCATTGTTCGCCCCGATCAAGGTGCGCGAAGGATAGTCCCACTGCGGAACGACCCATTCGTCCTTCAGCACCGAACCGACATTCACGTTGGTCGAATAGGGCACGAAGCCATAGCGTATGCGGCTTTCAGGCTGGCGGGTTGCTTCCATCGTTGTGAAGAAGTCTTTGACCACGCTCTTCAGCACGGAAATCCGGGCCGTGGTGTCGTCCGGGTTGCTCTCTGCCATCGATCCGGTCACGTCGAGCGCCATGACGATATCGGTATTGGGCACGGTCAATTCGGCCTTGCAGGTCACCGAAATATCGATCTGATCCTTGCCGAAGAACTGCATGATATCTGTTGGCAAGACGACCGATGCAATGCCGTTGATCGAGTTGCCCTCGCCGATTTCCAACTGAAAATCGCGATCGATGGAATTATAGATGCCATCGCCAAAGTTCGCGTTGAAGAAGCGGTTGCCTTTGCCAGCGACCGTGTCTCCGTCGGTATCAACATTGAAATTGCTGATGGCGCCCAGTTCCTTGCGCGCACCAAGCACGCCGGCATCGCAGGCCTGTTGCAAGCGTGCTTCGATCAGATATGCCCGCCCCATATCGATGCTTGAGCCCACCAGTGCCAGCAAAGGCACAATGGAAAAAGCAAATATCATCAGCACGTTGCCGCTCTGATCTCGCCTCAAGGACGCAAGCACACGTGACACCATCCTGATGGTGGCGCGTGCGGCTGAAAACCGTGCAGAACTTGGCGAATTCGCTTCGGGCATAGCCACCCGATAGTGGTATTTACTTAATTCTCCGCAAATGGTCTTTGGTAAACAATTAATTGGCTTGCAAAAAAGACAAACGCCGGCCCGCGTTTGCCGAAAGAGCGTCGAGCCGAGCTCTGCGCCATCGGTCTTTTCCCGATTTCCCGATCCTGAATCCTGCGGTAACGGCGCAGCACCAGCGCAATTCATAAGGTCGCCAGCAATGCAGATCGAAGACATGGCCTCGGGCGACGAGCTGACACCGCGCAATCGCATCGCCCTGGCCTATGCGCCGCGCCGCGCACGCGGGCCGTGGGCGGCCTTGCTCTTGCTGGAACAGCGCCTTGCCGATGCAGCGCGGCCCGGGAGGGAGCCGCTGATGGTGCAATTGCGCCTCGCCTGGTGGCGGGACCGGCTTGGCGAGGACGCCGCGCGTTGGCCAGTCAGTGAGCCGGTCTTGGCACACTTGCGCACATGGCAGGGCCAGCACCAATCACTGGCCGCACTGGTCAATGGCTGGGAGGCGCTGATTGTGAGTGATGATGGCGGGCAGGAACTGGCCCATGCCCGCGCTGAGGCTTATGTCGCGCTGGCAAACCTGCTTTGTGCAGGCAAGTTCGAAGCCATTCGCGCCGCCGCTGCGCAATTGGATGACCCGCACCAAGCCCCTCTTGCGCACGCTCTGCCCCGCGCCATGCGGCCGCTTGCGGTCTTGTGCGCCTTGGCCCGGCGCGATGCGCGTGGCGGAGAGCCTAAGCCCTTTGCCGATCTGGCGCGCATCGTTCGGGCCGGACTGCTCGGTCGCTGATCTGCACCTCAAGGTCCTGCCAAAGCGGTGCCATCTGGCACTGCCATGCTGACCCGGCAGGCCTAGATTGCCTCCATTATGGAGCGCAACAGATCATGATTCGGGGATTGCTCGGTGGGCTAGCCGCGCTGATGCTCGTCGCTGCGGGTGTGTTCTGGTGGCAGGGCAGGGCCGAAACGGCGTTTGAAGCGCCAGTGCTCCCCGTTGCCGACGCGCCCGAGGAAGAGCCGGAGGATTTGCCCAGCGCTGATGCCGAAGGCCTGATGGGTGCCGCCCCGCCCGAGGCAACTGCGATGGGCCGCGAAACCCGCCGCTTCAACTTGGTCGACAAGGACCGTGACAACCGCATCAGCCGCACCGAAATGCTCAGCCAACGCGCCAAGGCCTTTCGCAAGCTTGATCAGGACGGCAACAACCTCCTGACGTTCGAAGAATGGGCCTTTGCCACGGTCGACAAGTTCAAGACCGCCGATGCCGACGCCAACCTGTTCCTCACCCGCGAAGAATTCGCCACCACCCGGCCAAAGGACAAGCCCAAGCCGAAGTGTTCCTGCAAGTAACTCCCCTTCCGCAAGCGGGAGAGGCATCTCAATCTCCCCTCCCGCCTGCGGGAGGGAACCCTTTAAATTCCCCTCCCGCCTGCGGGAGGGGTTGGGGGAGGGCATGTTACCCCCTCACAAACCACCAACCCACGCAGCCATGTCCACCTTCGCCCGCTCGGTATAAGCCTCCTTGCGCGCCTTCTTCTTCACATCGTGCAGCGGCGGGAACAGGCCGAAGTTCACGTTCATTGGCTGATAGCTCTCCGCTTCGGCATCGCCGGTGATATGCGCCAGAAGCGCACCCAGCGCCGTCGTGCGCGGGGGAGGGGTCCAGTCCCGCCCGGCAATCTGCGCGGCGGCCATCAGCCCGGCCAGCATCCCCACCGATCCGCTCTCGACATACCCTTCGCACCCGGTGATCTGCCCGGCAAAGCGGATATGCGGCGCGGATTTCAGCCGCAACTGCCGGTCCAGCAGCGTCGGCGCATTGAGGAACGTGTTGCGGTGCAGCCCGCCCAGCCGTGCAAACTCCGCCTGCTCCAGCCCCGGAATCGTGCGGAACACGCGGACTTGCTCAGCATGCTTCAGCTTGGTCTGAAAGCCCACCATGTTCCACAGCGTGCCCAGCTTGTTGTCCTGCCGCAATTGCACCACGGCATAGGGCCAGCGCCCATTCGGATGTTCAGCCGTCGCCCAGTGCGGATTGTCGAGGCCGACCGGCTTCATCGGCCCAAACCGCAGCGTTTCCACCCCGCGTGATGCCATGACCTCAACCGGCATGCAGCCATCGAAGTAGGGCGTGTTGGCTTCCCACTCCTTGAACTCGGTCTTCTCGCCCGCCAGCAGCTCTTCGTGAAAGGCGAAGTACTGCTCCTTGGTCATCGGGCAATTGATGTAATCGCGCCCATCCCCGCCCATTTCGAGCGAGGCTTCGGCCCCCTTGTCCCAGCGTGATGCCATCCACGCCACGTCCATATTGATCGAATCGCGATAGACAATCGGCGCAATCGCATCGAAAAACGCCAGACTGTCCGCCCCGGTCGCCGCCCCGATGCTGGTGGCCAGCGATGGCGCGGTTAGTGGCCCCGTCGCCACGATCGTCAGCCCGTCCGATGGCAGCACATCCACCCGCTCGCGCACAATCTCCAGCGTCGGCTGCGCGCGCAGCGCGGCCTCAACCTCTGCGGAAAACACATCGCGGTCCACCGCCAGCGCCGATCCCGCCGGAACACGCGCCTTGGCCGCCGCTGCCATCAGCAGGCTGTCGCACTGCCGCATTTCATAATGCAGCAGACCAACCGCGTTCTTCTCGTCATCGTCCGACCGGAACGAGTTGGAGCAGACCAGTTCGGCCAGCCCGTCGCTGTTATGGGCAGGCGTGGTATCGCCACCCCCGCGCATTTCCGAAAGCCGCACGCGAATGCCGCGCCGGGCCAATTGCCACGCCGCTTCGCTCCCGGCCATTCCGCCGCCGATGATATGTACCTGATCCGTCATGCCGCTGCCCTTGGCATTGCCGCGCCGCTGCGGCAAGACCGTCTGCAGGGCAAGCTACCCCGCAACCGGCAGTTTGACCTGCCCATTGTCATCGCGCTCCAGCGGCCCATAGGCCAGCGCGGCGTTCAGCGGTAGATCAGCATAGATATGCGGAAACAGCTGCCCCCCGCGCGAAGGCTCCCACTTCACCGTCTCGCCCAGCACCGCCAAGTCCACGGCCACCACATGCAGGTCCTCTTGGCCCGCAAAGTGCTTGTCCACCGTCTCGGTCAGCTGCGCTTCGGTCGACAGGTGGATATAGCCATCCGCCAGATCAATCGGCGCACCCTTGAACACGCCATCGGCCTCAAGCAGCGCCATCTCCGCGCCCGTCAGCACCTTGTAGGCGGTGAGCGGAAGGTCGCTCATTCCGGCGAACCTTCCTCATCTGGCGCAACCGCTTCATCCGTTACAGGTGCTGCCGCGATCTCGTCCACAGCCTCTTCCTCGGCCAGACGCACCGCGCTCACCACATGTTCCCCGCCCGAAACGTTGAACAGGCGCACACCGGCACTGCCGCGCCCGATCACGCGCAAAGTCGTCAGCGGCAGGCGGATCAGTTTGGCCTGATCGGTCACCAGCATCAACTGGTCGGCCTGGCTCGCCGGGAAGCTGGCCACGACCGGCCCGTTGCGGCCGATATTGTCGATATTGGTGATGCCCTGGCCACCCCGGCCCGTCCGCCGATATTCATAGGCCGACGACAGCTTGCCATAGCCATTGGCGCAGACGGTGAGGATGAACTGCTCACGCTCGGCCAGTTCGGCCATGCGCGCTGGCGGCGTGGTCGGCTCGCCTTCCTTCTCGCCCTTCCACGGGGCAAAGCGGATATAATCCTCGCGCTCTTCAGGCGATGCGCCCACGCGGTGCAGGATCGACAGCGAGATCACCTCGTCATCGCCTTTCAGCGTCATCCCGCGCACCCCGGTGGAGGTGCGGCTCGTGAACTCGCGCACTTCGTCGCCGGCAAAACGGATCGCCTTGCCCGAACGTGTGGCCAGCAGCACATCGTCGCTCGGCTCCAGCAGCGCCACGCCGATCAGGCGATCATCGCTGGGTGTGCCTTCGTCGTCCGCGTCAAACTTCATCGCGAACTTCCCGTTGGTCGGGATATTCGCAAAGGCGTCCATCGAATTGCGGCGCACATTGCCCTTGGCCGTGGCGAACACGACCGAGAGCTTGCCCCATTCGGCCTCGTCCTCGGGCAATGGCAGCACGGTGGCAATGGTCTCGTCCTTGTCCAACGCGGGCAGGAGGTTGACGACCGGACGCCCGCGTGTGGTCGGCCCGCCTTCGGGCAGGCGCCACACTTTCAGGCGATAGACCTTGCCCGCGGTAGAGAAGAACAGCACCGGCGTGTGCGTGCTGGTGACGAACATCGTCGCCACGGCATCTTCTTCCTTCGTCGCCATGCCGCTGCGGCCCTTGCCGCCCCGGTTCTGCGCGCGGAAGGTGGAGAGCGGCGTGCGCTTGATATAGCCGTCGAGTGTGATCGTGACGACCATGTCCTCGCGCTCGATCAGGTCCTCGTCCTCGATGCCATCGGCAGGCGCGGTGATTTCAGACCGGCGCGGCGTGGCAAAAGCCTGACGCACCGCCACCAATTCGTCGCGCATCACGGCAAACAGCTTCACCCGGTCCGCCAGGATTTCCAGCAAGGCGGCTATGGTCTTGGCCAAGCCTTCCAGCTCTTCGCCAATCTCGTCGCGGCCCATCGCGGTCAGGCGATGCAGGCGCAGATCAAGTATGGCGCGGACCTGTACTTCGGACAGGCGATAGGTGGCAGATTCGGCCGAGCCGATGTCCTCAATCGCCTCCACCAGCTTGATGTAAGGCGCGATCTCGCCCATCGGCCATTCGCGTGTGATCAGCGCCTCGCGCGCCACCGCCGGGTTGGGCGATCCGCGAATGATCCGCACCACTTCGTCGAGATTGGTGACGGCCACCACCAGCCCGAGCAGGATATGGGCCCGGTCCCGCGCCTTGTTCAGCTCAAACTTGGTGCGGCGGGTAATCACCTCTTCGCGGAAGCGGACGAAGGCTTCGATAATGTCCTTGAGGTTCAGGACCTCAGGCCGCCCGCCACGAATGGCCAGCATGTTCGCCGGGAAGCTCGATTGTGCAGGCGTATTGCGCCACAACTGGTTGAGCACCACCTCGGGCGTCGCATCGCGCTTGAGGTCGATGACCACGCGCACGCCTTCGCGGTTCGATTCATCGCGGATGTCCGAAATGCCTTCGATCCGCTTGTCCTTGGCGGCCTCGGCAATCTTTTCGACCAGGCCGGACTTGCCGACCTGATAGGGCATGCTGGTCAGCACGATCGAGCGCCGGTCGCCCCGGCTTTCCTCGATTTCATGCCGCGCACGCATGATGATCGACCCGCGCCCTTCGTGGTACGCCTTGCGCGCGCCTGCGGTGCCGAGGATCAGCGGTGCCGTCGGGAAATCTGGCCCCGGAATGATCTGGATCAGTTCGTCCACCGTGATCAGCGGATTGTCCATATAGGCAAGGCAACCGTCGATTACTTCGCCCAGATTGTGCGGCGGAATGTTCGTCGCCATGCCCACGGCAATACCGCCTGCACCGTTGACCAGCAGGTTGGGGAAGCGTGCGGGCAGAACAGCAGGCTCATGCTCCGAACCATCGTAGTTCGGCGTGAAATCGACGGTATCCTTGTCGATATCGGCCAGCAGCGAATCCGCCACTTTTGCCAGACGCGCTTCCGTATAACGCATCGAAGCCGGCGGATCGGGGTCCATCGATCCGAAGTTGCCTTGCCCATCGATCAGCGGCAGCCGCATCGACCAGTCCTGCGTCATGCGCGCCAGGGCGTCATAGATCGCGCTATCGCCATGCGGGTGATATTTGCCCATGCAATCGCCGACGATGCGGGCCGACTTGCGATAGGCCTTGGTCGAGACGAAGCCGTTTTCGTGGCTGGTCCACAAGATGCGGCGGTGCACCGGCTTCAGACCATCGCGCACATCTGGCAGGGCGCGGCTCACGATCACGCTCATCGCGTAATCGAGATAGCTGGTCTTCATCTCATCGACGATGTCGATCCGCTGGAACTCACCTTCGGGGAAGGGGCTGGTGGGATCGCTAATGGTGGTGTCGTCGCTCACGGGAACCGCTTTTCGTTATCATGACAAAAGGTGAAATATGGCCCTAGACCCATTGCCCCGCCAAGACCAGCAATCCCGCCCGGATAGGGCCCGAAACCCTGCGGTTTTCCACACTTGCGACCAGATGCATGAATATTCGGACGAGGCGTCATTCAATCGGCGTTCAGCGCAACAAGGATAGCGCACAAACCGTTGCAAAGGGGAATTTTCCGCGCCACTAGCGGAACAGTCCAGAGGTGAGAGGACGCGCGGTGCACGGCAGTAGGAGCAGGTGTGCTCCAAGGCTGCGCATCCGGTCGAACAGGAGATCTATTCTATGCGTGCTACTTTCGAGCGTGTTACGGGCAAGCGTGTTACGCGCAGCATGATCGGCAAGACGGCGCTGGCCATTGCTCTGTCCACGGGCGCGCTGACGGTTGGTAACACCGCAGCGATTGCCAAGGAAAAGGAAGCCAAGGCTGAAAAGCTGGCCTACTCCAAGGAGTTCGTTGCCGCGGCAGGTCCGATGCAAAAGACCGTTACGGCCTTTGAAGAAGCCCGCAAGAAGGGCGCTGATGCCGCGGCACAGAAGGCTCTGCTGGCCAATGCCCCGGCTGAACTGGCTGCCGCCGAAGCGGCCATCAAGACCCCGCTCGATCGCATGGCCGCTGGTGGCTGGGCCGTCAGTGTTGGCGGCGCGCTCAACGATGTCGCCATGCGCCAGCGCGGCATCCAGAACATGCTCGACAGCGGACAGGTGCCTGCCGCCAACGTGACCGAGTATCAGTTCTATCTCGGCAACTTTGCCTACTCGAACAAGGATTACCCGACCGCGATCAAGGCGCTCACCTCTGTCGTGGCAGCCAACTACAAGGATGATACCGCAGCCGAACTGCTGGCCGATTCCTACTCTCAGCAAAACCAGAACGCCGAAGCCCTTGCCGCGCTCAAGTCGGCCGTCGAAGCGCGCAAGGCCGCTGGTGGCGAAGTGCCCGAAGCCTGGTTCAAGCGTGCCAACCTCATTGCCTACAAGAACCGGCTTGGGCCGCAGGCAATCGAATGGTCGACCATGTTGGTCGAAGCCAATCCCACCGCGCTCAACTGGCTCGGCGCTGCCCAGCTGGTGCGGGAATTCGGCACGTTCACCAATCAGGAATCGGTCGATCTTGGCCGCTTGCTGCTGCGCTCGGGCGGGTTCCAGAACGATCCCAAGTATGTCGAACGGGAATATGTCGAATATATCGAAGCTGCCGACCCGCGCCGCCTTCCGGGCGAAGTGATCAAGGTTGCCGACATGGGCGTAAAGGCCGGTGTGCTCAAGACCAACGATGCCTTCGTGTCTGATGCTCTGGCACAGGCCAAGGGTCGTATCGCGGCTGACAAGGCCTCGCTGCCCGGTCTCGATCGCGAAGCTCGCGCCGGCAAGGACGGCAAGAGCGCGCTCGCCATGGCCGATGCCTATCTCTCGTATGATGAACCGGCCAAGGCCGAGGAAATGTACAAGATGGCGCTCGAAAAGGGTGCGATTGACAAGGATCGCGCGCTGACCCGCCTGGGCATTGCACAAGTGGATCAGGACAAGTTCGAGGAAGCCAAGGCCAGCTTTGCGCAGGTCACCGGCCCTCGCGCTGCCCTCGCACGGCTCTGGTCCGCCTTTGCCACCACGCAGGGCCGTCCCTGACGCCTGCCAATAGCGGCTAAACAGAAAAGGGCGGTCCCATCGGGCCGCCCTTTTTCGTGTTACCGATCTTTCGTCAGTGCCTTGTGGCCTCAAACAGCCGGTGCAAACTCACCAGTCTGCTTGTCGAGGACATGGAGCAAACCGTCTGAGATCGAGAAGAACGCGCCTCGCAGCTGCAATTCGCCGTCATGCTCCTTGCGCTGCACGAACGGGAAAGTCCGCAAGTTGGCAATGCTCTGCCGCACGCCGGCCAGTTCCATGGCCTGCTCGGCCTCGCGCCCCTTGGTGCCGTGGGTGCGCACCACTTCTTCACGCACATCATCAAGCAGTGCGATCCAGTCTGTCACGAAGCCGCCGTCGCCCGGCGCCGTGCCCTTCAGGCTTTGAGTCAAAGCGGCCTTGCAACCGCCGCACATGCCATGGCCCATGACCATGACTTCCTTCACTTTCAGCACTTGCACGGCAAATTCGAGTGCGGCTGAAACACCGTGGTGGCCCGGCGCGGTTTCAAAGGGCGGCACCATCGCAGCCACATTGCGCACCACAAAAATCTCTCCAGGATCAACATCGAAGATCTGCGCCGGGTCGACTCGGCTGTCAGAGCAGGCGATCACCATCACGCGCGGCTCCTGCCCTTCGTTCAGCGCCCGCCAGCGATCCAGCCTGCGGTTCCAGCCGGTTTCCCGAAAGCGGCGGTATCCTGCAAGCAGGTGTTCAAGTTCTGGCGTTTTTTGGGTCATACCCTGTGCTAATGGCCGCAACGATAGGGTCTTTCAAGTGCCGACGGAACATCCTATCTGATCGGCATGAACGACACGGCCCAAAACCTCCGCCCGGAACGTCAACGCAAGCCAGACTGGATCCGCGTCAAAGCGCCGACCAGCAAAGGCTACGGCGAAACCCGCGCCCTGATGCGCGAGCTTGGCCTGAACACCGTTTGCGAAGAAGCGGCTTGCCCCAACATCGGCGAATGCTGGACCAAGAAGCACGCCACCGTGATGATTCTCGGCGACGTCTGCACCCGGGCCTGTGCGTTCTGCAACGTGAAGACCGGGATGCCCCGCGCGGTCGATCCGATGGAGCCGTTGAACGTCGCCACCGCGGCTGCCAAGCTCGGCCTCGAACACATCGTCATCACCTCGGTTGACCGCGATGACCTGCCCGATGGCGGCGCGGGCCACTTCGTGAAGGTCATCCAGGCCCTGCGTGAAATGACGCCGGACACCACGATCGAAATCCTGACGCCCGATTTCCGCAACAAGGCGGAATCGGCGGTCGAAGCCATCGTCGATGCCGGGCCCGATGTGTACAATCACAACCTCGAAACCGTGCCCCGCCTCTATCCCACAATCCGCCCCGGCGCGCGCTATTACGCCTCGCTGCGCCTGCTCGAACAGGTCAAGCGCCACAACCCGCGCATCTTCACCAAGTCGGGCGTGATGCTCGGCCTTGGTGAAGAACGGCTCGAAGTGCATCAGGTGATGGACGATATGCGCTCGGCCCAGATCGATTTCCTGACGATGGGCCAATACCTGCAGCCCACGCCCAAGCACGCCAAAGTCATGGAATTCGTCACGCCCAAAGCGTTCGAAGCCTATGGCGCGATTGCCCGGGCCAAGGGCTTTCTGCAAGTTGCCGCCACCCCGCTGACCCGCTCCAGCTATCACGCTGGCGACGATTTCCGCGCGATGCGCGCTGCCCGCGACGAGCAGCTCGCAAGAGAAGCGCGGAAAGCCGAAGTGCAGGGCTGATCTTGCCCCGCATCGTTGAAACCCGCACGCTGCAGTGGTCGGCAGAGCAGATGTTCGATCTGGTCGCCGACGTGCGTCGCTATGCCGAATTTCTCCCCTGGGTCGTCGGCACGCGAATCAAGTCGGATTCCGAGGATGAGATGATCGCCGACATGCTGGTCGGCTTCAGCGCCCTGCGCGAGAAATTCACCTCGCGCGTGCACAAGGTCAGGCCGTCCGAAATCAAGGTTGAATATATCGACGGCCCGCTAAAGCGGCTTGAGAACGACTGGACCTTCACCCCCAATGCCGATGGCGGCTGCACTATCGGTTTCACGGTGGATTTCACGTTCCGCAACGCCATTTTCGAAAGGCTGGCCGGACAATACATCGACGCTGCCTTCCGCAAGATGGTCGCCGCGTTTGAGCGGCGCGCCGAACAGCTTTACGGCAGCAGCAGCTCCAGTGCGGTCAACGTCGCCTGAAGCCGCACATCGGCGCGGGTGGTCGCCGTATCAAACAGCTTGAGTTCGGCGTTGGTCTCTTCGGGATCCTCGCCACGCTTGGCGCAGGCAAAGACCACCGTTCCCACCGGCTTCTGATCTGAGCCCCCATCAGGCCCGGCCACGCCGGTGATGGCAACAGCCACATCCGCGCCCGATTTGCGCAAGGCACCCTGCGCCATCGACCAGGCCACCGCAATCGACACCGCGCCAAACGTGTCGATCAGGTCTTCCGAAACGCCCAGCATCTCTTGCTTGGCTTCGTTGGAATAGGTTACAAAGCCGCGGTCCAGCACGGCCGAGCTGCCGGGTACTTCGGTCAATGCTGCGGCAACCAGCCCGCCGGTGCAGCTTTCCGCAACCGCCACTTTGCGGCCAATAGCGGCGTTCTCTTCAATGACCCGGCGCGCCAGATCGCCGATAACTTTGGGCAGGACACTGTCCATCGGGTCAATCCGCTGCCTTGCAGATCGGCAGAGCAGACGCCTTGCTGCCCTTGGCACCGGGCGCCATCGTCAGAATGAAGCTCACCAGCTCGGCGGTGTTTTCGGGCGGCAGCGGGGCGAGCAGGCGCACACCGCGTTCAATCGCCTTGCACTGGCCCGGCTTGATCTCGCTTCCCACCATCTCGCTGACCATCGCCTCGACGAAGGGCTTGACCGCCTCATCAGGAAGCTTGGAGAAGGTATCCTTCATCTTGGCATCGCCGCTTCCGCCAAACTTCAGGAAGGCAGACTTGGCCATCGGCCAGTTGGCATCCTTGCGCGCGGCATAGCGCTCCAGAAACTCGCCTCCGCGCGTCGCGAAATAGCCGGTGGTCGCAAGATGCGGCTTGCACCCCCGCATCGCGCCATCCAGCGCCGATGGCAGAGCGAACCCGACCAGCCCGGTCATTTCATTTTCGCTGATGCACGCCTCAGCCGCGGTTGCAGCTTGGGCCAATTGTCCCTGACACAGCGCCAGTGCGGCGGCGGCAACAAAAGTGGATCGAAACGCTGTCATCTGCCTAATGCTCCTGAACACGTCGGGGCTCTTGAACACGGTATCGCCTGAACCCGTCATTGCTGGTGGCCAGTGGGAATGATCGTGGCCACTGCTTGCGCCGCAATTCCTTCACCCCGTCCGGTTGTCCCCAGACGCTCTGTCGTTGTCGCCTTCACCGATACCGCGCCGGTGTCAATCCCGAGAATCCGGGCGAGCGCCGTGCGCATGGCCAGCTTGTGCGGACCGATCTTCGGAGCTTCACAGATTATCGTTACGTCCACATTGCCAATGTCGAATCCAGCGGTCCGCACCAGGCTTGCGGCGTGGGCCAGAAAGCGGTCGGACGAGGCCCCCTTCCACTGCGGATCAGACGGCGGAAAGTGATCGCCAATGTCCCCTGCCGCCAGTGCGCCCAGCAAGGCATCGACCAAGGCGTGAATGGCCACATCGGCATCGGAATGGCCCGCCAGCCCCTTGTCATGCGGAACAAGCACCCCGCACAACCACAGTTCCTCACCCTTTGCCAGACGGTGCACGTCAAAGCCCATCCCGGTGCGCACGTGACCGCTCATGCCCTGTTCCTCCAGATCGGCCGCAAAGGTGACCTTGCGCAAACTTTCGTCGCCTTCCACCAGCAGGACCGCATGGCCTGCCGCACGCGCCACCTGCGCATCGTCGCCCGCATCGCGCTGCCCGGACCATGCCCGGTGCGCGGCCAGAATCTTACCATAATCAAAGGCCTGCGGCGTCTGCACGCGATACAATTCGTCACGCGATTCAGGATGCAGCATCGTGCCCGCTTCGCCGCGCACCACGCTGTCCACCACGGGCAGAGCAGGAATCGCCGCCACGCCGTCATCGAGCGCAGCCAGCAGACGGTCGATCACGGCCCGCGGTAATCCGGGCCGGGCCGCATCGTGGATCAGCACTTTGGCAGGAGCATCATCAACCAGCGCCTCTAAAGCCGCCAGCACCGATTCCTGCCGCGTCGCGCCACCTGCCACCAACCGCACGCCGACCAGACCCGCCAAGGCCTGCTCGGCCACGTCGCGCCAATCCTCAGGGATCGCCACCACCACCGGCAAAAGCCCCGCGCGCAGCAGAGCTTCCACCGAATGGCGCACCAGCGGCTTGCCCCGCCAAACGACGAATTGCTTGGGCACCGCGCCACCTGTGCGCAATCCCTTGCCCGCAGCCACCACGATGGCAGCAGCCCGAACAGCGTGACGTTCGTTTTCGGAAGGTGAGGAAGCGACCATTCCCCGCGCCTCTACCAGCGCTTGCCCGCCCTGAGCAACAGTCTTGCCGTGCCCCCCGCAATCGACTATGCGCTGCCTGTTTTTTAGGCAGATCACCGTCCATGTCCGAAGTTCCCGTTCCGCCCCAGCTCAAGCCCATTCAGGTCGGCCCCGTTACCGTCGATTGTCCGGTCGTGCTTGCGCCGATGACCGGCGTTTCCGACCTGCCGTTCCGCACCATCGTGCGCCGCTTTGGCTCTGGCCTCAACGTGACCGAGATGATCGCCAGCCCCGCAGCTATCCGCGAAACGCGCCAGTCGATCCAGAAAGCCGCGTGGCACCCGATCGAAGAGCCCGTGTCGATGCAACTGGTCGGTTGCGAGCCCGATCAGATGGCCGAAGCCGCCAAACTGTCGGAAGACAAGGGCGCTGCCATCATCGATATCAACATGGGCTGCCCGGTACGCAAAGTGGTGAACGGCGATGCCGGCTCGGCACTGATGCGCGATATCCCGCTCGCCACCCGCCTGATCGCGGCCACGGTCAAGGCCGTGAACGTGCCTGTCACGGTCAAGATGCGCATGGGCTGGTGCCATGATAGCCTCAACGCTCCGGAACTTGCCCGCATCGCGCAGGACTTGGGCGCCAAGATGATCACCGTCCACGGACGCACCCGCAACCAGCTTTACAAGGGCAGCGCCGACTGGGCCTTCGTCCGCCGGGTCAAGGATGCGGTTTCGATTCCCGTCATCGTCAATGGCGATATCTGCAGCATCGAAGACGTTGCCACGGCCGTGGAGCAAAGCGGTGCCGATGGCGTGATGATCGGGCGTGGCTCCTATGGCCGCCCCTGGCTGCTCGGCCAGATCATGCATTGGCTGGATTCCGGGGAGCGCCTCGCCGACCCGACCTTGCCCGAACAATACGCGCTGATCGTGGAGCATTACCACGCCATGCAGGAACACTATGGCACGGTGACCGGCGTCAACATGGCGCGCAAGCATCTGGGCTGGTATACCAAGGGCCTGCACGGCTCGGCCGATTTCCGCAACAAGGTCAACTTCATCGATGATCCCAAGGCGGTGCTGGCCAGCCTTGCCGATTTCTATGGCCGCGCTATCGAACACCAGTCAGAGGCAGCAGAAGCCATTGGCCAGCGCGCCGCGGCATGATCGCGCTTCCTGATTGGCGGCGGTCCGAACCGGGTCAGAAGCCTGATCCCAAGCGCGTCGTCGCCAGCCTGCCGCTCGCGCTGCTGCAGATTGATCCCGATCTTGTGGTGGCCACGGTCAACCCCGCTGCCGAGCAGCTGATCGGGCAAAGCTATCGCCGCATCGTCGGCAAATCCGTGGCCGAACTGTTCGATTTTGAAGAGCCGCTGATCCTCGGGCGTCTGGCTGATGGAGAAGCGCAACTGTTCGCGCGCGGTGCGCGGGTGCGCATCATGGGGCAGCCCCCGCGCCGGTTCGATGTGATGACCAGCCCGATCACCCACTGCCCCGGTTGGCAATTGCTGATGCTCCACGAAGGCGTCGGGGTTGAAGCGCTGACCGGCGATGGCAGCGGGGCAGGGGGCGGTGAGGGCGTGGCCCTGCGCGCGCCCGAAGTGCTGGCCCATGAAATCAAGAACCCGCTGGCCGGCATTCGCGGCGCGGCGCAGCTGCTTGACCGCAAACTGTCCGAACGCGACCGCGCGATGACCGGCCTGATCACCGCCGAGGTTGATCGCATTGCCAAGCTGATCGATCAGATGCAGTCGCTCTCGCGCCGCAGCGCCGAACCTGCCCAGCCGTGCAATCTGCATGAAGCGGTACGCCGTGCCCAAGCCGTGCTGACCGCCGCGCATCCCGCGTCTGTGGCGATTGAGGAGGAGTTCGATCCCTCGCTCCCGCCGATCATGGCCAACCCGGATTCGCTGGTGCAGGTCTTGCTCAACCTGATGAGCAATGCGCGTGAGGCGTGCCAGAACCACACCGCTGCACGCATCACCGTGCGCACGCGCTTTGCCAGCGGCATCCAGTTGCACGCAGGGCCGGGGGGAAAGCCGCTGCGCCTGCCCATCGAACTGCGCGTGACCGACAATGGCCCCGGCATCGATCCCAATCTGCGCGATCACATCTTCGAACCCTTTGTTACCGGCAAGAAGAACGGGCAGGGCCTTGGCCTTGCGCTGGTGCAAAAGCTGGTGCGCGAAATGAACGGGCGCATCACGCATGATCGGGATGAGGCCAAAGGGCTAACCCATTTCCGCATCCATCTGCCGGTCGCAGGATCCGTGCAGCAAGGCGCTCCGGCATGACCAAGCGCGTGCTTCTGGTCGAGGATGACGCCTCGATTGCCATGGTCATCACCGCCGCCCTGGAAGCCGAAGGTTTTGCAGTGGACCACTGCGATTCCATCGCCGGGCGCGACCGTTTCCTTGCTGGAAACAGGTACCGCCTGCTGCTCACCGATGTGATGCTGACCGATGGCGATGGCATCGAAACGCTGGGGCCGGTGCTGGCGGCGCATCCATCGCTGCCGATCATCATTCTGTCGGCGCAGAACACGCTTGATACCGCCGTGCGCGCAAGTGAAACCGGCGCGTTTGAATATTTCCCCAAGCCCTTCGATCTCGAAGAACTGATCCGCACGGTCACGCAGGCCATTGGCAAGGCCGAGGCCAGCGAGCCGGATCAGCCGCAGGACGTGCCCGAAGGTCTGCCGCTGGTCGGGCGCAGTGCGGCGATGCAGGCGGTCTATCGCATGATCACGCGCGTATTGCGCAACGATCTGACCGTCTTGATCCTTGGCGAATCCGGCACCGGCAAGGAACTTGTGGCCGAGGCGATCCACCAGTTGGGCAACCGCCGCACCGGGCCATTCGTTGCCGTAAACACCGCCGCAATCCCGGCTGAACTGATCGAAAGCGAACTGTTCGGGCATGAACGCGGGGCCTTCACCGGCGCTGTCGCGCGCTCCATCGGCAAATTCGAACAGGCCAGTGGCGGCACACTGTTCCTCGATGAAATCGGCGATATGCCGATGCAGGCGCAGACCCGCCTGTTGCGCGCGCTGCAATCAGGCCGCATCCGCCGCGTCGGCGGGCGCGACGAAATCAAGGTCGATTGCCGCATTGTGGCGGCCACTAACCGCGATCTGCTGCCGATGATTGCCGCGGGCACCTTCCGCGAAGACCTCTACTATCGGCTTGCCGTCGTCCCCATCGAACTGCCGCCCTTGCGCGAACGGGCTGACGATGTTCCCGCCCTGTCGCGCCATTTTCTGGCCAAGGCCGCCGCCGAAGGGCTGCCCCGCCGGCAGTTGACTCAGGCTGGGGCCGATCTGCTGTCGCGCCTGCCATGGCGCGGAAACGTGCGCGAATTGCGCAATTTCATCTATCGCCTTGCGCTGCTGGCGCGCGAAGAGATGATCGATGCATCGGCGATTGAACCACTGCTGGCGCCTGCTGAGGGCATGCCGTCATCCTTGGCCGAAGCCCCCGTATCTGCCGCGTCCTCGGATTTTGCCAGCGCGGTCGATCATTGGATGGCCATGCACGCACCGCAGCCCGGCACAGTCTATGACGCGGCGCTGGCCGCCTTTGAACGCCCGCTCTTTCTGAAGGTTCTGGGCCAGACTGGCGGGAATCAGCTACGCGCAGCCCAGATTCTGGGGATTAACCGCAACACCTTGCGCAAACGCCTGTCTGATCTCGCAATTACGCTCGATGATGTGCCCCGGCACGATTGATTGCGCGGTTTTCCGCTTGGCCTTGGCTGTTTGCTCCAATCTGAACCTGCACCTGTCGGTTTCCTCTTGCATTTATGCAACAGGGGTGTTGTGACTTAGCCACTATGCAACAGGTCGGCAAAGCCTCTGTCCGCCGAATGCCGCGCTGGTATCGCCGCATGCTCCTTGGCATGCGCCGCGCCAACGTGTTCTTCCTGCTTGAAATTGCCGCATCCACCATCCTCGTCCTGATGCTCTCGGTCAGTTGGCTAACGCTGACCGGCGGCAGCTCGCAGGGACAGATCCTGCCATCCCGGCTCACGTCCAGCCTGCTGATCGGAACACTGGTTCCGGCCATGGCCCTGCTGGTGCTGGCGGGGCGCCGCCTGGCCATTCGCCGCGCCGCCTCCAGCGTGCTGGGCTCCAGCGGCAGGCTCCACGTCCGCCTCGTCTGGCTGTTCTCGCTGATCGCCGCGATCCCGACCCTGCTGGTCGTCGTCTTTGCCTCACTGCTGTTCCAGTCGGGCGTCGAATTCTGGTTCTCCGACAATTCGCGCGGCATGCTCGAAAACGCCAACCAACTGGCGCGCGGCTATTATGAGGATAAGCTGCGCGATGTCGGCAATGAAACCATCGCCATGGCCGGCGATATCCGCGATTACCTCAATCAGGCCCCGATCACCTCGACCGAATTTGCCGAAGGCTATTCCTATCAGGTCCTCGGCCGCAAGATGAACGAATCCGCTATTCTGGAGCGTATGCAAGATGGCTCGCTGCGCACCGCCGCCATCGTCGATCCCGAAAAGTCCGAACGCCAGCAACGCGTCACCAATCAGGACCTGAAGCGCCTCGATTCCGGCGAAATGGTCGTCGTAAACGCCTCTGCCGAACGGATCGAGGCGATCACCCCGGTCGACAAGCAGCGCGGCATCTACCTCTACGCCGCCCGCACGTCCAATGCGCTCGCCCTCGAACAGTGGGAGCGCGCGCAGACCGTCCTCAAATCCTACGACATGCTGACCACCCGGGCCAGAGCGCTCCAACTGCGCTTCAACCTGCTGCTATTCGGTGTCAGCCTCGCGCTCGTCGCCGTCGCCGTCTGGGCAGCGCTGCGCTTTGCTGATCGGCAAGTGGCCCCGCTGGTCGAACTCGTCTCGGCCGCGCGCACCATCGGCAGCGGCAACTTTGCGATGCGCGTGGTGCAAAGCAGCGGCACCGATGAAGTCGGCATGCTCGCCCGCGCCTTCAACCGCATGACTCAGCAGCTTGAAGGCCAGACCCAAGCCCTCGTCTCCGCCAACGCCCAGCTCGAAGTGCGCCGCGCCTTCATCGAAGCCGTGCTCGAATCGATTACCGCGGGCATCCTGTCGATCGGGCGCGATGGCACGGTGCAGCTGATCAACTCGTCCGCCCTGCGCGTGCTGGTGCCGCAAGACGCGCTCAGCCCGATTGGCAGGCCATTGGCCGATCTTTCGCCGATCTTTGCGCAACTGGTCACCTCGGGGCAGCCCAGCCACGTGATCCAGCATCCCTTCGATGGAGACTTGCGCACGCTGGCCGTGCGCGTCGCCGAAGACAGCAATGGCCACGTCATCACCTTCGAAGACATCACCCGCCAGTTGCTCGATCAGCGCCGTGCCGCATGGTCCGATGTCGCCCGCCGCATCGCGCACGAAATCAAGAATCCGCTCACCCCGATCCAACTCGCGACCGAACGTCTGCGCCGCCGCTATGGCCGCCAGATCGAAAACGATCCCGAACTGTTCGAGGAATTGACCGCCACGATCATTCGGCAGGTCGGTGACTTGCGCAAGATGGTCGACGAATTCTCCTCCTTCGCCCGCCTCCCCAAACCGGTGTTCCGCGCCGAAGACGCCAGCGATCTGGTGCGTCAATCGCTGTTCCTGCAGGAAGTCGCCCACGCCCTGATCGATTTCAGCTTCGCCTGTGATGAACCGGCCATGCCAATCCAGTGTGATCGCCACCAGTTTGGCCAGGTCATGACGAATGTTCTCAAGAACGCAGTCGAAGCCATTGAAGCGCGCGCGAAATCTGAAGAGGTCGATTACCGCGGGCGCATCGCCGTTACACTGGCGGGCGACCATCAGACCATCACGGTCAGCGTGACCGACAATGGCATCGGCCTGCCTGCCGAACGTGACCGCATTCTCGAACCCTATATGACCACGCGCGAGAAAGGCACCGGCCTTGGCCTGGCCATCGTGCACAAGATCGTTGAAGAGCATGGCGGCGAAATGGCCTTCATGCCTGATCCCGGCGGCGGCACCCGCGTCACGATGCGCTTTGCCCGCGATCCCCTTTCCACTTCCCCCGCTTACGCCGAACAGGACTGACAGGACCCCACCATGGCACTCGACATCCTCATCGTGGACGATGAACGCGATATCCGCGAACTGGTCGCAGGCGTATTGTCTGACGAAGGCTATGGCTGCCGCCTCGCGGCTGACAGCACCTCAGCGCTCGCCGCCATCGATGAACGCCGCCCCAGCCTCGTGCTGCTCGATGTCTGGCTCCACGGCAGCCCGATGGACGGGCTCGAAGTGCTGGACGAAATCAAGAAGCGCGAACCCGAACTGCCGGTGATCATCTTCTCCGGCCACGGCAACATCGATACCGCCGTCTCCGCGATCAGCCGCGGCGCGATGGACTTTCTCGAAAAGCCGTTCGAGGCCGAACGCCTGCTGCTGCTGGTCGAACGCGCCACCGAAACCGAACGCCTGCGCCGCGAAAATCAGCGCCTGCGCCAAGGCTTTGCCATGGCCGAGGAATTCACCGGCAACAGCTCTGCCATCAACCAGGTGCGCGCCACCTTGAAGCGCGTGGCCAGTACCGGCAGCCGTCTGCTGATCACCGGGCCTGCCGGCTCGGGCAAGGAAGTCGCCGCCCGCCTGCTCCATTCGTGGAGCCCGCGCGCGCAAAACGCCTTCGTCACGGTAAACTCCGCCCGCATCACGCCCGAGCGCTTCGAACAGGAACTGTTCGGCGAAGAAGTCGACGGCAAGCTGGTGCGCACCGGCCTGCTCGAAATGGCCGATGGCGGCACGCTGTTCCTCGATGAAGTCTCCGACATGCCGCCGTCGAGCCAGGCGCGCATCTTGCGCGTGCTGACCGAGCAGTCCTTCGCCCGCGTCGGTGGCCACCGCCAGCTGCGCGTGGACGTGCGGGTCGTTTCCTCCTCCTCGCGCCCGCTGGAAAAGGAAATCGCCGAACGTCGCTTCCGCGAAGACCTCTATTACCGGCTGAACGTCGTGCCCGTGGCCATCCCCTCGCTGATGGACCGGCGCGACGATATCCCCGCGCTGGTCGATCACTTCTTCACCCGCCACGCCAGCGAACAGGGCGTAACCCCGCCCGCCGTCTCGCCCGAAGCCATGGCCGCGCTGCAAAGCTATGATTGGCCCGGCAATGTGCGCCAGTTGCGGAACGTGGTCGAACGCACAGTGATTCTCGCCCCGCGGGATCGTTTGGCACGGATCGATGCCGATATGCTGCCATCCGAAATCGTCGCCACGCCCATCGGCGGCGAATCGGGCGGTTCCACGCTGATGGGCGTGCCCTTGCGAGAGGCGCGCGAAAACTTTGAGCGTGAGTATCTGAAGGTCCAGATCCGCCGTTTCTCCGGCAATATCTCCAAAACCGCCAGCTTCATCGGCATGGAGCGGTCAGCGCTTCACCGCAAACTCAAGCTGCTCGGCATGGCGGATCGCAAGGATGAGGACGACGAGGACTGATCTTGCATTTCGCGCTGTGAATACGCATTAAGGCGGAACCATGTGGCAATTCCCATGTTTACGGGACAGGCACAGGGGCCTAAACTTCAAGACGAACCCGGCCAGAGTGTTTGCGCACGAAGGCCAGATCGCGAAGCCCCGTTAAAGGGGCCAAGCCAATAGAAAACGGAGTCACCAGAAATGACCGGAAAAACGCTCACTGCCCGCCCTCGGCCCAAAGCTGAACCTGCCCCCGCTGAAGAAGCACCGGCACCAGCACCCACAACCGGACCCAGCGGCGGAAAAGGGCAGAATCTTCAGGACCTGTTCCTCAACCACCTGCGCAAAAACAAGATTCCGGTCACGATGTTCCTCGTGAAAGGCGTAAAGCTGCAGGGCATCGTCACGTGGTTTGATAATTTCTCGATCCTGCTTCGTCGCGATGGCCAGTCACAGCTGGTCTACAAGCACGCGATCTCCACGATCATGCCCGGCGTTCAGCTTTCGGTGGCCCACTTCCAGTCGGGCGGCGAAGAAAACGGCAAGAAGGCGCGCCTGCTGCAGGAAGTGTTCCTGTCCAGCGTGCGCGATGCCGCCGTGCAGGTCACGATGTTCCTGGTCAACGGCGTGATGCTGCAGGGCCGCGTCGCTTCCTACGATCTTTTCTGCATGCTGCTTGAGCGTGAGGGCTATGTCCAGCTCGCCTACAAGCATGCCGTTTCAACAATACAGCCTGCCGGTCACGTTGATCTCACCGGCGACTGGGATGGCGAGGATTCCTGAGCACGTTTGAATTTGGCAACAATACCGGCGAGATAGCCGGTGAAGTCACCCGTGGCGCGCGCGCCGTCGTCGTCCTCCCCGATATCAAGCAGCGGGGAGGGGGCCTCGGCGCAGACGCGGAAACACGGCTTGAAGAAGGGCAGGGGCTTGCCCGCGCCATCGGCATCGAAGTGGTCGATGCCTTTATCCTTCCGATCCGCGCGGTGCGCCCCTCCACCCTGTTCGGGGAAGGGCAGGTTGAGCGTATCAGCGTCGCCTGCAACCAGTCCGACGCCGAACTGGTCATCATCGATGGTGCGCTATCGGCCATCCAGCAGCGCAATCTGGAAGACAAGCTCAAGCGCAAGGTCATCGACCGCACCGGCCTCATCCTCGAAATCTTCGGGGAACGCGCCGCCACGGCCGAAGGTCGGTTGCAGGTCGAACTGGCCCATCTCGATTATCAGGCAGGGCGTCTTGTCCGGTCATGGACTCACTTGGAACGCCAACGCGGCGGCTTCGGCTTCCTTGGCGGCCCCGGTGAAACCCAGATCGAGGCGGACCGTCGCCAGATCCGCACGCGCATGTCACGTCTGCGCAAGGAGCTCGAACAAGTGCGCCGCACCCGCGGCCTGCACCGCGAACGCCGCCAGCGCGCACCATGGCCGGTGATTGCGCTGGTCGGCTATACCAATGCCGGAAAATCCACGCTTTTCAATCGCCTGACCGGGGCTGACGTCATGGCGGAAGACCTGCTTTTCGCCACGCTCGATCCCACCATGCGCGCCATCCGCTTGCCGGGCGTGGACAAGGCGATCCTGTCCGATACCGTCGGTTTCATCTCGGAACTGCCAACACAGCTCGTCGCCGCTTTCCGCGCCACGCTCGAAGAAGTGACCGCCGCCGATGTGATCGTCCACGTCCGCGATGTCGCCAACCCCGCCACGGCTGAACAGAAGGCCGAAGTCGAACAGATCCTCGCCGATCTTGGCGTCAACGGGGAAGGGGGGCCAGTCGTCCCCGTTATCGAGGCATGGAACAAGTGGGACCTGCTCACACCGGAAGAGCAGGACATGCGGCACGACATTATCGCCGCAAAAGTGGCTGAAATTCCCGTCGTTCCGGTTTCGGCGCTGACGGGTGAGGGCGTTGACACCCTGCTCCACCACCTTGGCCTGATGCTGACCGGCGGCGCACAAACGCTCGAACTCACGGTGCCACTGTCCGATGGTCAGCGCCTCGCCTGGCTTCACGCCCACGGCGACATTCTTGAAGAAGATCAGGTGGCTGACACGGAAAACGAACCCGCCATGCGCATCAAAGTGCGCCTGACGCCGCGCGAATTGGGACGCTTTACCGCTCTGACCGCTTGACCGCTTGCCACAGCGCTTCCTGCTCATCGAGCGGGAGCGTGGCAAATCGACCATCGGCCAGCGCTTCCATGCCTTTGAAACGCCGCTCGAATTTCGCATTTGCTGCGCGCAGGGCGTCTTCGGGTGCCACGCCATATTTGCGCACAACATTCACCGTGGCAAATAGCAGATCGCCCGCTTCGTCAGTGCGTTCGGCGTCTGAAGAAGCCTCTCTAAGCTCTTCAATTTCCTCGATAACTTTATCAGTAGCACCCTCCACACCGGGCCAGTCAAAGCCCTGACGCGCCGCGCGCTTCTGCAGCTTTTCAGCACGCATCAAAGCCGGCAACGCCAATGCCACGCCGTCCATGGCACTTTGCGCGCCCTTGGCGGCCCGTTCGGCAGACTTGGCGCTTTCCCAGCGATCCTCGCGCGATTGTCCTTCGTCGGCTTCATCCCCGAAGACATGCGGATGGCGGGCTTCCATCTTGTCAGAAATTGCCGCAGCCACATCGTCGAACGAAAACAGCCCAAGCTCCTCGGCCATGCGCGCGTGGAACACCACTTGCAGCAGCAGGTCGCCAAGCTCTTCTTTCAGTGCGCCCATATCATCGCGCGTAATCGCGTCGTCGACCTCATAGGCTTCTTCAATGGTATACGGTGCAATCGTCGCAAAGGTCTGCGCACAGTCCCATTCACAGCCACGCTCAGGATCGCGCAAGCGCGCCATGATCGCCAATAGCCGGGAAAGATTGGGGACAGGTGCCGTTGCCATCGCAGTGATCCATCCAGTCAGAAAGGGGCTTCGCAGTCAATGCTTGCACCCCGCCTACTCGCATTGATAATAAGTATTATGTAAATTAAAGCCGGGTGTCGCGATGCCGTAGCGTCATCCGATCACCGAAAACACCAGCGCCACTGCCACGAACAGAAACGCCCATAACGCTCCCATGCGCAACCCTTCGCTCAATCCGATCTGTTTCCCGCGCAGATTGGCGATGATCAGCACCATGGCCATGGCGATGCCGATTATCTGCGCCACATCGTTGCCGGTCACACCATGATCTCCATGCCATCATAGGCCGGTTCGACATGCTCGGGCGTTTCGCCGCACAGCGTCCGATAGTCCATCGACTTGTCGAGATGCGTCAAAATACCACGCCCTGCGCGCGTTGCCTCAATCAGTTCGAGCGCCATGCCCAGATGCGAATGCGTCGGATGCGGTGTGCGGCGCAAGCAGTCCACGACCAGCACATCAACCTTGTAAAACAGGTCGATCATGTCGCTGGTAATCTCGCTGAAGTCCGTCGCGTAACCGATTGTTTTCCCTGCCTGATCAAACCGGAATGCGGTGGACTGCGCCGGGCCGTGCGGCATCTGGCAATGCCCGATCCCGATCCCGCAAATCATCCGCACGCGGTCGAGATTGTCGAGTTCGACGATGGTGTGATAGCCGTGTTGCCCCGCAAAGACATAGCCAAACCGCTGCCGCAGCCGTCGCACGGTTTCGCCTGCGGCATAGCCAGGAATGGGCCCGGCGCGGCCATAGCGCAGTGGCCGCAGGTCATCGATGCCGTGGCAATGGTCGGCATGGTCATGCGTCCACACCACGCCATCCACCCGGTCAATCCCGCAGGCCAGAAACTGGTGGCGCAGGTCGGTCGGCGTATCCACCAGCAAGCGGCTGCCATCCTCGCCCTCGACCATGATCGACACGCGCGTGCGCCGGTTGCGCGGTTCGGTCGGGTCGCAATCGCCCCAGTCGTTGCCGATGCGCGGCACTCCGGTCGATGTGCCGGACCCCAGAATTGTCAGCTTCACCGCCCGGCCTTCACAGCGCAGCCTTGGTAAACAAGCGGAAGAAGTTGGCCCCCGTCGCATCGGCCAGCGCTTCCTTGCTCGTCCCGCGCAAAGACGCAACGAATCCGCAAGTATCAGCCACAAAGGCAGGCTCGCAAGTCTTGCCCCGATGCGGCACCGGCGCGAGGAACGGGGCATCGGTCTCCACCAGCAGACGATCTTCAGGAAGTTCGCCAGCTATACTCTGCAAGTCCTTGGCGTTCTTGAATGTCACGATGCCTGAAAGCGAAATGGAAAGCCCCAGCTCCAGCATCCGTGCAGCAAACGGGGCCGATGCCGTGAAGCAGTGGATCAGCGCCGGAAAGGCCCCCTGCTCCATCTCCTCGGCAATGATCCGCGTCGTATCGTCCTCGGCATCGCGGGTGTGGATGATCAAGGGCAATCCGGTTTCGCGCGCCACGCGGATATGCATGCGGAACAGGTCCTGCTGCACCTGCCGGTCCGAATGGTCGTAGAAATAATCCAGCCCTGTCTCGCCAATCCCGATCACGCGCGGATGCGCGGCAGCTTCCAGCAGCACGGCTTCGCCCAGATCGGCATGGCCATCAGCCTCATGCGGGTGAATGCCGACGCTCGCCCAGACATCGCTTTCGCGCTCTGCCGTGGCCACAATGGCGGCCCATTCGCTCTGCCGGGTGGAGATGTTGAGGAACCCGCGCACCCCGCTTTCACGCGCGCGATCAAGCACTTGTGCCTGATCTTCGACAAGTCCCTTGTAGTTCAGGTGGCAGTGGGAATCGATCAGCATCATGCCGATGCGCTCTCCTCGGGCAGTTCCAGGCGCGGGAAGGCCGGCACCGGCTGCGCCAGACGCTCACCCGTCGCCACGCGCGCCATGTACCAATCGGCGTCTGTCAGAGCGTCAAAGCCACGCGCATCGGCTGCAATTCCCAATTGATCCAGCACCTTGGACGCCGAACTTGGCACCACGGGAGCAATGGCAATGGTCAGATCGCGGATCGCCATGAACAGCGTCAGCAACACGGATTTCATCCGCTCAGGATCGGTCTTGCGCAGCGCCCACGGTGCCTGTTCATCGACATAGGCGTTGCAGGCAAACACGGCCCGCATCCAAGCTTCGATCCCGCCTGAGAAGTTCAGCGCCTCAAACTCGCGCGGCAATTCCTCGCGGCAGGCTGTGAACACGGTCGCCAGCAGCGCATCATCGGCCTCGGTGGTCGAAAACGTGCCAAGTTCACCATCCATGTTCTTGAAGATCATGGATAATGTGCGCTGCACCAGATTGCCGTAACTGTTCGCCAGTTCGGCATTACAACGCATCACGATGGCCTCTGGCGAGTAGGAGCCATCCTGTCCGAAAGCCACTTCGCGCATCAGGAAATAGCGCAGCGGGTCCACGCCGAACCGCTCGGCCAGTGCCAGCGGGTCGGTGACATTGCCGAGCGACTTCGATTCCTTCTGCCCCCGGTTCAGCAGGAAGCCGTGGCCGAACACTTGGCGTGGCACTGCCAGCCCCGCGCTCATCAGGAACGCAGGCCAGTAGACCGTGTGGAACCGCACGATATCCTTGCCAATCAAGTGCAGGTTCGCGGGCCAATACCTCGAAAAATCGCCGCCTTCATCAGGATAGCCAAGGCCGGTGATATAATTCGTCAGGGCATCGACCCAGACATACATCACGTGCCCATCGCTGCCCGGAACCTTGATCCCCCAGTCAAAGCTGGTCCGCGAAACCGAAAGATCGCGCAAGCCCCCTTCGACAAAGCGCGCCACTTCGTTGCGGCGGCTGTCGGGCTGCACGAATTCGGGATGCTCTTCATAGAGCTTCAGCAGCGGTTCGGCATACTTCGAAAGCCTGAAGAACCAGCTGCCTTCAACCGTCCATTCCACCGGCGTGCCCTGTGGCGAAAGCTTCTCGCCCCCCTCACCTGCCACCAGTTCGCTTTCATCATAGAAAGCCTCGTCGCGCACCGAATACCAGCCTTCGTAGCGATCCAGATAGAGATCGCCATTGGCCTCCATTCGCCGCCACAACTCCTGCACCGATTCATGGTGGCGCGGTTCAGTCGTGCGGATGAATACATCATACGATACATTCAATTCATCGCACATCTGTATGAAATACGATGACATTTCATCCGAAAGCTCACGCGGCGTCACGCCCAGCTCGCGCGCTTTCTGTGCCATCTTCAAGCCGTGCTCATCAGTCCCGGTCTGGAACCGCACATCGCGCCCCATTGCCCGCTGGAACCGCGCAATCACATCGGCGGCAATCGCTTCATAGGCGTGGCCGATGTGCGGTTTGCCATTGGGATAGGAAATGGCGGTGGTGATGTAATAAGGTTCGCCCATAGGGCCTTTCACTTTCAAGAAATCGCTGGCAAGATATTGCTGGCCATAAATCGCTGCAGAGCGCTTATCGCACCCCTTCCCTAGGCGGCGCGGCGGCTGCCAGCAAGGAGCCGATTTCCATCGCCAGCATCCCCACATCAAAATTGTAGATCGGCGCTTCACCTGCCAGCCTGACCAAACGGGCATGCGCCTGCACCAATCGCAGTTTCCCGGCATCATCGACCGTATCAAGCGTGCGCACCACGGTCATCCGCGCCGCCTCGATCGCCGCGCCCAGCCGTTCCCGGTCAGGCCGCGTGCCAATCGCCCCCGCCAGTGCCCCGCGCAAGGCAAGGTCTGCATCTCCCTGCGCGATCAGCTTTTCATAGACTGCCTGTGCCCGCCCCAGATCCTGCTCGGCAAAGGCCAGCGCCGCCCCCGGCGATCCGCCCGCCACCGCCAGCGCCGCGCGCCGCGTTTCAGCATCAAGCTCAGGCGCGGCCAGATCGAGCGCGCGCGCCACATCCGCATCGCTCAATGGGTGAAACCGCACGATCAGGCAGCGTGATCGCACTGTCGGCAGCAAGCGCCCCAGCGCATGGACCACCAGCAGGAAGAACGTCCCCTGCGGCGGCTCCTCCAAACTCTTGAGCAGCGCATTGACCGCGCTTTTCTCCAGCAAATCAGCCGAATCAATGATCACCGCCCGCCGCGCGCCCAGTGTCGGCCGCGTGTTCAACCGCCGCTGCAAGGCGCGCACCTGATCGACCGAAATGTTCCGCTTCAGCTGATAAGGCTTGCCCTCATCGCGCTTCTTCGCCTCGTCATCGCTGGACGGGAGCGGGGACAAGACGAGGATATCGGGATGCGCTTCCACCGCCGGTTGCGGCACGCCCGGTTCGGCCACAAGTTCCGCCGCCGCAGCCCGCGCAAAGCTGGCCTTGCCCAGCCCCTCGCGGCCCGCCAGCAGCCAGCCATGGTGCATCCGCTCGCCCGCCATCGCCGCGCGCCAGGCTTGCCATGCTTCTTCATGCCCGATCATGATAGCGCTGCCATGATCCGCGCATGCACATCGTCCGGCGTGCCCTCGGCATCAATCACCACAAAGCGCCCCGGCTCCGCCTCTGCAAAGCGCCGAAACGCCGCGGCCACCCGCGCATGATAGTCTGCCCCGCGCCCGCCGATCCGATCCGCAGCATCGCCATCACGCAAGGCCAGCCGCGCCGCCGAAACCTCGGGCGCAACCGTCAGCAGCACAGTGACGTCAGGCAAAAGCGCCTCACTGCCAATCCGGTGCAGCGTCATGACGTCATCGTCCGAGAGGCCGCCGCCCCCGCCCTGATAGGCACGGCTGCTGTCCACATAACGGTCACATACCACCCACGCTCCGCGTGCCACGGCAGGCCGGATCAGCTTTTCGACATGATCCGCCCGCGCCGCTGCGAACAACAGCGCCTCGGCGCGCGGCCCCCAGCCCTCGCCTTCGGTGGAAAGCAGCATCGCACGGATCGCCTCGGCCCCGGCGGTCCCGCCCGGTTCGCGCGTGGTCACCACCTCGATCCCGCGCGCGCGCAAGGCTTCGGCCAGCATCCGGCCTTGCGTGGATTTGCCCACGCCCTCGCCGCCTTCCAGCGCAATAAACCTGCCACTCATAGGCCCACCAGCCCCAGCGCCCCATCGCGCAGCCGGTCCAGCATCCCGCCTTTGGCCACATCGGCGCCTGCCACCAGCGGGAGCACATGCACCGCCTCACCCGGCACGCGCACCAGCAGGCTGCCCACCGTCTCGCCTTTGGCGATCGGCGCTTTCAACGGCCCCTTATAGCGCACGCTCAGGCTATAGGCAGCCTTGGCCCCGCGCGGCACCGTCACGCTCAGGTCGCGCGGGGCCAGCAGCGGCACTTCGCGCGCGGCACCGCCTTGCACCACCGCGCTCCCCACCTCCGCCCCCTTGGCAAAGAGCGGCTGCGCGTCCCACATCGCAAAGCCCCATTCGATCAACTCACGCGATTGCTTGGCCCGCAAATTTGGCCGGTCATACCCGCCCAGCACCATCACCAGCCGCCGCCCATTGCGCTGCGCTGATCCCACAAAACCGTACCCGGCCTCGTTGGTGAACCCGGTCTTCACCCCATCGGCCCCTTCGACATAGCCATAGAGCGGGTTGTGATTTGGCTGCGAAATTCCGCCCCAGGTCATCCCGGCATGGCCATAGAACTGGCGGTACAGCTCGGGAAACCGCGTCATCAATGCGCCGCTCAACGTGGCCAGATCGGCGGCGGTCACATAGGTCTGCCCTTCATCCATCCACCCGTTGGGCGTGTTGAAATGGCTGTCGCGCATGCCCAGTTCTGCCGCCGCATCGTTCATCAGCTTCGTGAACGCGGGGACGGAGCCCACCGCACCCTCGGCCAGCACCACACAGGCATCGTTGGCCGATACGGTCACGATCCCCTCGATCAGTTCGGCCACGCTGGCCTGGGAATCGGCGGGCAGAAACATTGTGCTGCCCACCCGGTGCCATTGCTTGAAAGTCTCGGGCCGCATCGGCATGCGTTGATCCAGCCGCAGCTTGCCCTTGGTGATCAGGTCAAACGCAACATAGCTCGTCATGATCTTGGTGATCGAGGCCGGCACGAACCGGCGGTGAACATCGCGGGCATAGAGCACGCGGCCCGATCCCACATCGACCAGCAGTGCAATCGGCGCATCGATCTGCGGCATGGCGGCCATGGCCATGTCCACACCTGCTACAGAGCCCGCCGCCACAGGCGCTGCCGCATTGACCGGCGCAAAGCCTGCCGCGACCACTGCCAGAACTGTCAAACCTCTCGCGCGCAATCATCGTCCCCGGCTAAGCCGGGCCGCCCGCGCGGCTCACATCATGGCGCGGTCACGACCCGGGCATCGGCATAGCCCGCCGCGCGCACCTTCGCCAGCGCTGCGTCGGCTTGTCCACGGTCCTTGTGCGGTCCGGTGCGCACCCGCCACACGCGGCCCGCTTGCGAAACTGATCCGCTGATGGTCTTCGCCACGGTTTCGGCCCGCGCCTTGTCGGAATAGGCCCCGGCTTGCACATAAAGCCCTGCTGATGACACAGCAGCCTGCGCGGCCGGTGCTGGCTTCGGGGCAGGTGCGGGGGTTGGCTTGGGCGTTGGTGCCGGAGTAGGCGCCAAAGTCGGAGCAGGTGTCGGCGAAGGAGTAGGCGCTGGCTTTGGTTTGGGCGCAGGCGTCGGCTTGGGCACCGGAGCCTCAGCAACCTTGGCCTTTGCCGGCGGTGCTGGCTCAGGCTTCACCACCGGCGCAACTGGCGCAGGGCCAGAAGCCGGCACCACCGCAGCAACCGGCGTTACCGCAAGGCCCAGCTTGCGCTTCAGCGCGGTGAGCAATCCCGGCGGCGTATCCATCCGCGCAGGCACTTGGCCCCCGGCGCGCAATTGCGTCCGTTCGGTCTCGGGCGGATTGGTGCGGCGCACCCGCACCGGCATGCGTGATCCGGCGGGCAATCCCAATTGCGTCCATGCCCCGGGCGAAAGCGCAATCAGATCACTGCCCTGCATCGGCCCACGCTCGGTCAGGCGCACCAGAATCGTTCGGCCACTCTCCAGCGAGGTCACTTCGACGTAGCTTGGCAGAGGCAAAGTCCGGTGCGACCCGCTCACCCCTGCGCCATCGGCCATCTGCGCATAGCCCACCGAATCATAATTCATCGTGTCAGCAGGGGTATAAGTCACCCCATCGACCACGAATGGCGCGCCCAGAACCATCGGATAGTCCCCGGCGGGCCCGCGCATCTGCGTCTCGGTAAGGGCCGGAGAAGGCCCTGAAACCCGGGCATCTGCGCCACCACAGGCTGCCAGAAGCAGGGTCGCGGCCATCGCGGTTACATTAGCGGCTGATCTCATCTGCAAGAAGTCCCACGGACAGAGCGTAAAAGTTCGAGCAGTTGTAATCGAGGATAACCCTATAATTTCCGGTTAGCAGATAGGCTGTCTTGCCTCGCCCGTCCGGTTCCAGCAGGCTGGCCATCACATTGTCCGCAGGCCAAGCGCCCGATTTCGGCACAATTCCCAGCGCGCGCCACTCGGCCATCGTCTTCCAGCCAGAATGCCGATCAAACACGCGCGGGCAGCGCGGGCTGACCATCGTTGTGCCCAGGCTCCCCCGGTCCAGCCCGTCCGGCACGCTCACCGCCACGCCCCACGGCTGCCCAGTGCGCCATCCGGCATCGCGGAAATAGTTGGCGATCGACGCCAGCGTATCGGTGCGATTGGTCCAGATATCGGCAAAACCATCGCCATCACCATCAGCCGCCACACGCAGATAGACCGACGGCAGGAACTGCGGATTGCCAAAGGCCCCGGCCCAGCTGCCCACCAGTTTTGACCGCGGCACACCCCGGTCCACCATTTTCATCGCCGCCACAAATTCGTCGGCAAACAATTCGCGCCGCCGCCCTTCATAGGCGAGCGTGGCCAGCGACCGGGCCAGATCGAAATCACCGGTATAGCCGCCGTAATCCGTCTCATGCCCCCAGATCGCCAGCATGATCGGGCCGGGCACGCCATAGCGCCGCTCAATCGCGCCAATCTGCCCGGAAGCCGCCGCAAACTGCCGCCGCCCGCGCGCAATGCGCGATGCGTCCACATGCTTGCGCTTGTACGGCTCAAACGCCGGGATCGTCCCTGTCGAAGAACCCGGCTGCGCCCGGTCCAGCTGGATCACGCGCGGATTGAGCGTCAACCCTTGTGTCATTGCCGAAATCGTCGCCTCGCGCACACCTTCGGCCCGCCCCCGCGCCGCTAGCAACTGCAAATATCCCTGAAACCCGCGCTCTTGCGTGTCCACCTGGCCCACGGCAGGCCCGCCCGCAAACAGGACCATCGCCACAACACCGGCGAGCCGCAACCACGGTTTTTTTCTCAACATTTCCATCTTTCCGGTCTCGCACGGTTCAACACCGATGGGAATCCCCTTTGCGTCCGAAACAGAAAGCGCTAACGGCGAACCGTTCTCCCGAGCCGCCCAGCGGCATCAGGCAGGCAAAGCGCGGACAGGTGGCCGAGTGGTTTAAGGCAGCGGTCTTGAAAACCGCCGTGGGTGCAAGCTCACCGTGGGTTCGAATCCCACCCTGTCCGCCAATTTCCATTGATTTTATTGACGCTTTTTCAATATGGGGGCTCCGTTCCCATAATGGCCCCCCGATAGATTGGGCGCTAGGCGCTATGCTTCACAATGTCGCTGGAACGGTTTTGCAGATCGGGCAGGCCAGATCGGGCCACTTGCCCGGCTCGTGCGGGTGTAGTTCGATACACACCCTACGCGACAAATCGCGGCTGGAGATGGCTGGTTTGTGCGGGTTTCGAGAGCTGGCAGCTTCTCAGTCAAAAATGACCGACATCATATTTGCCGTTCATTTCTGAGTTGGTTCACCAGCAAGCCATTGTGAAAAAAGCAATTTCCATCAACTCAAGATCAAGCATTCAAACTCAGATTTGATTTGCTAACAGTGATCTAAGATTTGGTTCCAGCTTTGCGGGGGGTGGTCACATTGTTCGACGCAACAGCAGCGTTTTCCAAGCAATTCGTGCCGCACGAGGATGGTTATCTGTTTTATGCGGGGCGGACCGCTGGCGGGAAATTCGTCTCCGAACCGGAATATCAAGAGCTGGTCGCTCAGTGGCAATCAGTTGCAGGCCGCAAGGGCACATGGAAAACCGTCGCAGCCGTTTTCCTGATAATTGCCTTAGGTATGATCGCTAAAGATTTGTTCGATGTCGGAGAATGGACTGAGGACGTTTCGATTTGGGGTGCGGTCGCGCTTGTAGTTGCCCGCATAATGTGGGCCAGCTTCGCACCTCGGCGACTTGTTAAGGGCAGGCCGGATGTGGTTCCGCCCCGCCCACTTGCGGAATCGAAGAAGCTGGCGCGATCGATGTTGCCATGGCGCATGATCATTTCCGTTTTCATCGTTAGCACTGGTATATTCGTTGCCTGCCTTTCTGAAATGCCGCAAACGTTCGTGAACTGGCTTTGGCTCGTCGGGAGCGGTGCAATGAGCGCCGCCTATGGGTGGATCGCAATCCAGAAATTTCGGGATCGCGATCAAAACTAGCGATCCATTTCCCGCACCTGCTGCGCAAGCTCTCGCATGTATCGAACTGCTGCCGATATGTAGGCAGAGCGCCTGCCATACCTCCATGCGTTACGGTTGCCCTCGGGTGCGCCGATTCCCTTGCCGCCGTGCATTCGGCATCGCTTTGCGCCGTTGACTGCCGGGGATTGGCAAGCCGTTGCTACCGGCAGGATCGATGCCCTGAATGTGGTTCGCCGCACGGGGAAGCAGGGTCTTCTTGGGGCAGGGGTTGCACTTCGAAACCTTCAAACGCCCAAATCGGGTGACGGCCTGCCGATTGCAAAGATGGTCCGCGCTGATCCGGGCAGAGCGCAAAACCATTTTCCTACACGCTGCAAATCTGCAACCGTCAGAGGCTTTTTGACATCGTGAAGCTCAACACCATGCAACTGCGTCACGCGGTGCATAACCGCTGATTCAACTTCATCAACGAACTCTGCACAAGTCACTGACAACGCATGATTCGCCCAAATTTGGCTTGGCCAAGCCATGAACAAAAACGCGGACAGGTTGCCCCATCCGCGCTTTGTTGTTGTTCGCCAAAGGTTTGGCGGCCAAACTTCAGATATCAGATGTGGATCGCGCGTCCGAACGCGGCCAGCACGCTTTCGTGCATGGATTCGCTGATGGTCGGGTGCGGGAACACGGTGTGCATCAGTTCGGCCTCGGTCGTCTCCAGCGTCCTGCCGATGACGTAGCCCTGGATCATTTCGGTCACTTCCGCGCCGATCATGTGCGCGCCCAGCAACTCTCCAGTCTTGGCGTCGAACACAGTTTTCACAAAGCCTTCGGGCTCGCCCAAAGCAATCGCTTTGCCATTGCCGATGAACGGGAAGGTTCCGGCCTTCACGGTGTAACCCGCTTCCTTCGCCTTTGCCTCGGTCAGGCCGACGCTGGCAATCTGGGGGTGGCAGTAGGTGCAGCCGGGGATGTTCATGCGGTCCATCGGGTGCGGGTGGACGTCCTTGTTGCCCAGTTCCGCGGCGATGGCCTCGGCAGCGATCACGCCTTCGTGGCTGGCCTTGTGCGCAAGCCATGGCCCCGGCGTCACGTCGCCGATGGCCCACAGACCCTTCACATTGGTGCGGCCGTAACCATCGATGGTGATGAACCCGCGATCTGCGGTGACTTTCAGCGCTTCAAGGCCGATGTTCTCGGTGTTCGGCACGATGCCGACCGCCACGATCACATGGCTGAATTCGCTCTCGGCAACTTTGCCGTCCTTACCCTTGATCTTCGCCTTCACGCCCGAGGCAGAAACGGCGAGGTTTTCAACACCCGCGCCGGTCATGATGGTCATGCCCTGCTTGGTCAGCGCCTTTTCAAGGAAGGCCGATACGTCAGCATCCTCGACCGGCACGACCCGGTCCATCATTTCGACGACCGTAACGTCCGAACCCATGTCATTGTAGAAGCTGGCAAATTCGATACCAATCGCGCCCGATCCGATGACCAGCAGCTTAGCTGGCAGTTCCTTGGGCGTCATGGCGTGGCGATAAGTCCACACCCGCTCACCATCGGCCTTGGCAAAGGGCAATTCGCGCGCACGCGCGCCGGTGGCGACGATCACGTGCTTGGCCGAAATCGTCTCGGTGCCCCCTTTGCCATCTGCGCCGCCGGTCACTTCGACGCTCGTCGCGCTCTTCAGCACGCCATTGCCCATGTGCACGGTGATCTTGTTCTTCTTCATCAGGTGCGTCACGCCCTGATTGAGCTGCTTGGCCACCCCGCGCGAGCGTTTGACCACCGCATCCAGATCGGCCCGGATGTTGTCTGCGGCCAGACCGTAGGAAGCGGCGTGCTTCATGTGGTTCAGCACTTCGGCCGAGCGCAGCAGCGCCTTGGTCGGGATGCAGCCCCAGTTGAGGCAGATGCCGCCCAGATTCTCACGCTCCACAATCGCGGTCTTGAGGCCCAACTGCGCGCAGCGGATCGCTGCGACATAGCCACCGGGGCCAGAACCGAGAATGATGACGTCGTATTGATCAGCCACGCAAATGCTCCTGTCAGTCTGTCTGCGGCAATGGCCGCGGTTTGCGTTCGTCGTCAATTGCGACAAAGAAGAAACGGGCCTCGGTCACTTTCTGACGGTCTTCGCCAGTCCGGGCACGCCGCCAGGTTTCGACATCAATGGTCATCGAAGTGCGCCCGGCCTTGGCAAGCCGGGCATAAACGGACACTTCGTCACCGATGTGGACCGGGTGATGAAAGGACATGCCTTCCACCGCAATCGTCGCAGCGCGGCCCTTGGCCCTGCGCGCCGCAACGATCCCTGCGGCCATATCCATTTGCGCCATCAACCACCCACCAAAGATGTCACCGGCGGGATTGGCATCAGCAGGCATAGCTGTGATGCGGATGGCCGGTTCGCCTTGTGGTAGCGGATCAGCCATCGCTATGCCCCTGCAACTAGGATCAGGCTACCAGACCCAGCGGGTTTTCGATCAAGGCCTTGAATACCTGCATCAGTTCGGCCCCGTCTGCCCCGTCAATCGCGCGGTGGTCAAAGCTGCCGGTGGCCGACATGACCGTGGCGATGCCCAGGGCGCCGTCAACCACATAGGGCCGCTGCTCGCCCGCGCCGACCGCCATGATCATCGCCTGGGGCGGGTTGATCACCGCATCGAAGCTCTTGATGCCGAACATGCCAAGGTTGGAAAGCGAGGCGGTGCCGCCCTGATATTCGTGCGGCTGTAGCTTGCCCTCGCGCGCTTTGCCGGCCAGCGCTTTCATCTCGGTGGCGATGGCCGAGACGGATTTCGCTCCGGCATCAACGATGATCGGCGTGATCAGGCCCGAAGGCGCAGCCACGGCGACCGATATGTCGGCGCGGCTATAGGTGCGCAGTTCATCGCCCGCAAAGCTGACATTGCACTTGGGCACTTGCACCAGCGCCTTGGCCAGAGCCTTGATAATCAGGTCGTTAACCGAAAGCTTAACGCCCTGAGCCTCCAGCGCCTTGTTCAACTGGCCGCGCAGCTTGAGCAGCGCATCGAGCTGGATATCCACGGTGAGGTAAATGTGCGGGATCGTCTGCTTCGCCTCGGTCAGGCGGCGCGCGATAGTCTTGCGCACGTTGTTCAGCTTCGTCGCCTCATACGGGATGCCGAAGTCCGGGATTGCAGCCGGAGCCGGAGCGGCGACTGGTGCAGCAGCGGGCGCGGCGGCGGCGGCAGGCGCGGCCACGGCCACAGCAGGCTTGGCCCCTTCAACATCGGCGCGGACGATGCGGCCGTTCGGGCCAGAGCCCGCCACGGCAGAAAGGTCCACGCCCTTGTCAGCCGCAATACGCTTGGCCAGTGGGCTGGCAATCACGCGGTCACCCTTGGGCGCTGGAGACGAAGCCGGAGCCGGTGCGGCGGCGGGAGCAGCCTCAACCTTTGCCGCAGGCGCAGGTTCGGCGGCTTTGGCGGCAGGAGCCGGGGCGGCAGCGGGCGCAGGCGCGCTGGCATCTTCGTCTTCACCCATGATCGTTGCGATCACGGTGCCGACCTTCACGCCTTCGCTGCCCTCGGACACGTCAATCGAAACGACGGTGCCTTCGTCAACCGCTTCAAATTCCATCGTTGCCTTGTCGGTTTCGATCTCGGCCATGATGTCACCAGAGGAGACTTTATCACCCACCTTGATAAGCCACTTTGACAGGGTGCCTTCCTCCATCGTCGGGGAAAGCGCTGGCATCTTGATCGCGATGGGCATGGGTATCTGGTTCCGTGTCCTGAGGCGCAGGAAAAAAGGGCTGCCGTAGCGGAAACCTTTCCTGCATCTTTTGTCCCGCCCATTTCACCAGCATGGCGCGTCGGGTCAAGTGGCTTGGCGCTTGCACCGCATACGAATTTGCCGATATCACGCATGCGGAAGGATCAATCCCATGCCTCAACGTATCTATATGGTCATCATGGACGAGACCGACGAGGCCAAGGGTGCGCTGCGCTTTGCATCGCGGCGTGCAGTGCGTACCGGGGGGGCGGTCCATATCCTCGCGCTGGTCCCGCGCCAGCAGTTTGTGGCGTTCGGCGGCGTTCAGGCCACGATGGAACAGGAGACCCGCGACAGGGCCGAAGTGCTGGCGATGTCAGCCGCGGGTAGCCTTGCAAGCGAATCGGGCCTGACTCCTGTGATTTCGGTGCGGCAGGGCGATGGGCCGAAAGTGGTGCGCGAATATCTGGGTGAGCACCCGGAGATTTCCGCGCTGGTGCTGGGCGCTGCGGGAGGGAGCTCGCCCGGCCCGCTGGTCACGCACTTTGCCGGGATTGCCGGGCAATTGCCCTGCCCGCTGATGATTGTGCCGGGTGCTATCTCGGATGAAGAGATCGACCGGTTTAGCTGATCTTCGCCATTCCCGCGCAGGCGGGAATCCAGTGGATTTGAAAAGGACGTCGCGATGCGACGATGTTTTTGGAGTGCTGGATTCCCGCCTGCGCGGGAAAGACAGATGGTTTTTTCCCGACAGTGGGTAGTGCAACACGCCCTCCCCCGGCCCCTCCCGCAGGCGGGAGGGGGGATGAAATCACCGTCAGTGTCTCGACTTCGCTCGACACGAACGGGTTACAGAATGCTACTTTTTGCGACCCTGATGGCGAATGTTGGAGGGGCGGCCGCGTTTTCCGGCGGTGAATTGGCCTTGTCGGCGGGCCTTGTGATCAGTCCTTGCGCCGCCGCGGCGTTCGATTCGCTGGACGCCTTCGGCTACGTCGACGGGTTCGAACTTGAGCGCGCCGGTCAGCGGGTTGGCTTCGGCGAGGCGCAGTTTTAGGATCTGGCCCATGACGAATTCTTCTCCAGACAGTTCGCCAATAAGGCGCTGGGCCTTTTCATCATAATTGAAGCGCTCTGCACCCAATGTGGAAATGGGCACGAGGCCATCGCCGCCAAGGCCGATGATCGTGGCGAACAGGCCGAATTTCTGCACGCCGGTAACGCGTGTGTCGAACACTTCGCCTACCTTGCCGGAAAGCCACGCCGCCACATAGCGGTCGATGGTATCGCGCTCGGCCTCCATCGCGCGGCGTTCGGCATTGCTCAGCGCTTCAGACACGCGGGCGAGATCGGCGCGGTCCCGGTCTGACAGGCCGGAGGTGGCGGGCAGATCGGCCTTGGGGCGGGGTTGCTCCAGTCCATAGGCATCGACGAGTGCGCGGTGGACCAACAAGTCCGAATAGCGGCGGATCGGCGAGGTGAAATGGGCATAGGAGCCAAGCGCGAGACCGAAGTGCCCGGCATTGCGCGGGCCGTAATAGGCCTGAGTCTGGCTGCGCAGGACGGCTTCCATGATCAGCGCCTTTTCCGCTTCATCCGCGATGTCTTTCAACATGCGGTTGAACAGCGATGGGGTGATGACCTGCCCCAGCGACAGCTTCTTGTCGAAAGTGGCAAGGTAGTCTTTCAGCGCCGTCAGCTTTTCGCGGCTTGGCGGTTCGTGGATGCGATAGACGACCGGCGCGACTTTGGCTTCGAGCGCCTTGGCGGCGGCGACATTGGCCGCGATCATGAAGTCTTCAACCACGCGGTGCGCATCGAGCCGTTCGCGGATGGCGATTTCGGCGATCTTGCCCTCGCTGTTCAGCACGACGCGGCGTTCGGGCAGGTCGAGATTTAGCGGATCGCGGGCGTGGCGGGCTTTTTCGAGCAGTTTCCACGCGGACCAGAGGTTTTGGAGGACGGAGATGTTTACGGCTCCGCCACCACCCCCAACCCCCTCCTCTAAAGAGGAGGGGGCTATTGAAGGATGCCCACGTTCCTCTGAAGAGGAGGGGGCTTTTATCTTCTGCTCCCCCTCCTCTTCAGAGGAGGGGGTTGGGGAGTGGTGGCCACCTGTTTCATCAATCCGCCGCTGCGCCTCTTCATAGGCGATGACTTCGGCGATGCGCACAATCGCGCGGGTGAAGCGCCAATTCTTGATGTGGCCGGAACTGTCGATGGTCAGGTGGCAGGCCATGGCAGCGCGGTCTGCGCCGGATTTGAGCGAGCAGACATCGGCGCTGAGCACTTCGGGCAGCATCGGCACAACGCGATCGGGGAAATAGACCGAATTGCCGCGCTTGCGCGCTTCGCGGTCAGTCTCGCTGCCGGGGCGGACGTAGAAGCTGACATCGGCAATGGCAACGAGGGCTTTGAAGCCCCCTTCCCCGTCGGGTTCGGCCCAGATCGCATCGTCATGGTCGCGCGCATCGGCCGGATCGATGGCGACGATGGGCAGATGGCGCAGGTCTTCGCGGGTGTCTTCGCTGAGCGGCAATTTGGCGGCCAGTTCGGCCTGTGTCACCGCGCCTTCGGGGAAAACGAAGGGGATGCCGTGTTTGTGAATGGCGATCAGGCTGAACGCGCGCGGGGCCAGGGGATCGCCCAGAACGGCGACGACTTTCATGCCTGCGCGCGGGGAGCGGCCATTGGGTTCGGCCAGGACCAGCTGGCCCTTTTCCGCGCCGCCAAGATCGGAGATCGGCACGGCGTTGCGCACGCGCTTGTCGACCGGGGCGAGCCAGCCTTTGCCAGTGGCGTCGAGTTCGACGACGCCCATCATCTGCTCTTCGCCGCCCTGAAGCTTTTTCATCGGGTGGGCGATCCAGCCTTTGCCCGCTTCTTCGGTGCGGGCCAGCACGCGGTCACCGGTGCGAAGGGCAGCGGTGCGATCCCGCACTTTGCCGCGCGGTTCGATCACGCGGATGCGGGGTGGCGGGCTGGCATCATCGGGCTGCCAGCTGTCGGGCACGGCGATGGGTTCGCCCTCGTCAATCTCGACAATGCGCAGGACGGTGACTTTGGGCACGCCGCCCATGGCGTGAAAGGCGCTGCGGTTGCCATCGATCAGGCCTTCGTCGGCCATGTCCTTGAGCAAGGCCTTGAGCGCGATCTTCTCTGTGCCTTTGAGGCCAAAGGCCTTGGCCATTTCGCGTTTTCCGGCCGGTTCATCGGACTGGGCGATGAAATCTAGCACCTGCTGGCGCGTGGGGAGGCCTTGGGGAAAACGGAGTTTTGTCATCGTTGGCATGTGGGCGTTATAGGCCGCCAAGGCAAGCAATTGGGCGCCATGTTATCGTCATTGCGAGCGAAGCGAGGCAATCCAGTGCTGTGTGGGGCGACTCTGGATTGCTTCGCTTCGCTCGCAATGACGAATGGGTGGGTGAGATCAAGGCTTGGCAATTGCCGAGATTAGCGGCGCGAACTGGCCGCCAGGGACGGCCGAAGCGATGGGGCTTTCCGAGCCGTCTGCCGCGACTGCGTTGACGCCGAACAGCCAATCATCGGCGCGGACGCCGGGAAGGCTGGCTTTGGTGTCGGCGGTTTCGAGCAGTTTGGTTTGCCACATCGGCGCATCGGTGCGGCGCTGCCACAAGCTGTAGCGGACCGCGCCGGGGACGGGCTGCCATTCGATATCGGTGCTGGGCTTGACCGCGCCCTTCACCACCGGGGCGGGCGGCATGGGCGTGCGGGCGAGTTTGGCCAATGCGCGCACGTTGAGCCGGGTGACTTTGGCGAGGTAGGGGAAGTCCATTTCGTCGACCGTATCGCCGAATTTGACGCCGCCTTCGGTGCGCAAGTCCTGATGTTGGTGTTCGTAATCTTCGACCGCCACGGTAAAGCGGACGGCGGGATAGCCCTTGTCAGAGAACGGCAGCTGGTCTCCGCCCCGGCCCATCCGGTCAGCGCGCCAGATCTGGCGGACGGCGAGGCCTTTGGCGGTGTCGGCTTCGGCAAGTTTTGCCACCCAGCGGGAGATGTTGCGCGAGGGGCTGTCGTTCTCACCCCCAAAGCGGCGCATCTGGGCGCGCAGGGCATCGGTGGAATCGGCGCGGAGGGCTTCGGACAGGACGCGGACATTGGCGTTGTCGCGATAGCCGTCAGAGCCGGTGGAGCCGCCGACGATATCGTTGTTCAGAACGGCCTTGACGGTCCAGCCTTGGGCGGTCGCATAATCTGCCAGCAATTTGCCGCCGAGCAGGCCCTGTTCTTCGCCCGACAGGGCGGCATAGACCACGGTGGTGGGGAATTTCTCGCGGCTGAGGGCGCGGGCCGCTTCGAGGACGAGCGCGGTGCCCGAGGCGTTGTCGTTTGCGCCGGGAGCGTCGCTGGTGGCATCGAGAATGTTTGAGACGCGGCTGTCGATATGGCCTTGGACGATCACGACTTCGTTCGGGCGTTCGGTGCCGCGCTGGATGGCGACGACATTGACGAGGCGGGTCGGCGCAGGGACGCGGTCGCCGGTGACGACGGTTTCGGGCAGGACGATCTCAAGGCAATTGCCGCAAGCCGCGCTGGTCTTGCGGAATTCGCTTTCTGCCCAAGTGCGGGCTGCGCCGATGCCGCGTTTGGGATCGGTTTGCGAGGACAGCGTGTGGCGGGTGCCGAAGCTGACCAGCTTTTCCACATCAGCGCGCAGGCGGGCTTCGGAAATGGCATCCTCGGGCGCGGCATAAGCGGCGGTGGAGGCGAGGAGCGGGATCAGGGCGAGGATGGTTCTCATGCGGTGGACCTTAACCGGCCTGCGCCAACCGCCAAGCCCCCCCGACAAAAAGGGTGGACGGCCAATGGGATTCTGAGGTCTGGGCGCGCTGGGGCGAAAAAGATGAATGCGCGCAGAGACGCGGAGGCGCGGAGAAAAGGGAGTAATGGCAGGAGAGAATGACGGCCTTGCCACAGGGCAGCATCATTTATCCTGCCCTTCTCCGCGTCTCCGCGTCTCCGCGCGAAACAACTTCAATACGAGCGGGCGATCAGGATGGTTTCGGTCGCAGGCGCGCCGGTGAAGGGGCAAGTGCCGGTGGGCATGGGTGCGTTCAAAGGCGTGTTGCGGATGGTGAGTTTGAGCGCCTTGAGCTGTTCGACGACGGCATCGAGCGCGGAACCGGTGGGCTTGGACCAGCCCATTTCGACCCAGCCCGGATGCTTGTTGCCCTCGGCGAAGTAGGCTTTCAGGCCGTCGAGATCGGTCACGCCACGCTCGATCTGGGCATCGCGGCGGGCGCGGGCTGCTTCGTGGAGCGCGGTCTGGATGGCTTCGAGTTCGGACGCGGCGCTGGCGATGAAGGCTTCTTTCGACTGGCCGACGAAGTTTGGCTTGGCGTCAAGCCGCCAGAGCTGATCGCGGCGCAGGGCCGAAACCTGACCGCCTTCGGCATCGCGGCCGCCGATTTCGAGGATCAGCGGGACGCCCTTCTTGACCCAGGCCCAGCGCTTTTGCGTGGCCTTGCCGGGGCGCTTGTCGAGCAGGACGCGGATACGTTCGCCGAAGGCACTCTGTTTGGACAGGGCGGCGCGGATTTCTTCGCAATAGGCGAGCAGCGCATCATCGCCGTCATTGTCGCGCAGCATGGGGAGGATGACGATCTGCTGCGGGGCGATCTGCGGGGGCACGCGCAAGCCATCGTCATCGCCGTGCGTCATGATCACGCCGCCGATCAGGCGGGTGGAGACGCCCCATGAGGTGGTGTGGGCGAGCGCCTGCTGGCCTTCCTTGTCCTGATAGCGGATGCCGGCGGCCTGTGCGAACGTGGTGCCGAGGTAGTGCGAGGTGCCGGCCTGCAGCGCCTTGCCATCCTGCATCATCGCCTCGATCGAGAAGGTCTCAACCGCGCCGGGGAAGCGCTCATTCTCGGGCTTGGGCCCGGCGATGACCGGCATGGCGAGCGGGCCTTCGGCAAAGGCGCGGTACATTTCGAGCGCGCGCAGGGTTTCGGCCATAGCATCGGCCTGATCGGCGTGGGCGGTGTGGCCTTCCTGCCAGAGGAATTCGCTGGTGCGCAGGAACATGCGCGTGCGCATTTCCCAGCGCACGACATTGGCCCATTGGTTGACCATCAGCGGCAAATCACGCCACGATTGCACCCAGCGCGCCATGGCTGCGCCGATCACGGTTTCAGACGTGGGGCGCACGACCAGCGGTTCTTCTAGCTTGGCTTCGGGATCGGGCGTCAACCCGCCCTTCCCGTCAGAAATCAGGCGGTGGTGGGTGACGACCGCCATTTCCTTGGCAAAGCCTTCGACGTGCTCAGCCTCTTTGGCGAAGTAGGACAGCGGGATGAACAGCGGGAAGTAGCAGTTTTCGACGCCAGCATCCTTGATCTGCGCGTCCATCAGTTTCTGGATGCGTTCCCAGATGCCATAGCCCCACGGGCGGATGACCATGCAGCCGCGGACGCCGGATTCCTCGGCCAGTTCGGCCTCGGCGATCACGGCTTGATACCACTGGGCGAAGTCTTCGGCGCGCTTTACGTTGAGCGCGTGCTTTATGGCTGGCTGGTTCATGGGTTTGCGCGTTAAAGCGCAAAAGCCATGACCGCAATGCCCGGCGTGGGCATTGCGGGGTTCAAATCAGCTGGAAAGCTGATCCAGCTTCTTTTGCATTTCGGCCATCTGTTTGCGCAGGGCATCGAGATCATCAGCTTCGGCGCTGACAGGTGCCTGTTCGGCCGGAGCCTGGGCTGGAGATGCAGGCACAAACGCGGCGGCGGCAGCCTTGAACATTTCCATGTTGCGCTGGGCAATCTGGGCGAGCGGGTTGGCGCCGAGGCTTTCCTCGATCGCTTTGCGCATCTTGGCCTGGTTTTCGCGGAAATGGTCCATCGAGGCTTCGAGATAGCTGGGCAGGAAAGCCTGCATCGAATTGCCATACATCGAGATCAACTGACGCAGGAAGTTGGTGGGCAGCATCTGCTCGCCCGCGGCTTCTTCGTCCATGATGATCTGAGTCAGGATCGCGTGCGTGAGATCGGCACCCGTCTTGGCATCGAGGACTTTGAAGTCGACGTTTTCCTTCACCATCTGCGCGAGATGGTCGAGCGTGATGTAGCTCGATGTGCTGGTGTTATAGAGGCGCCGGTTAGCGTATTTCTTGATTATAACCGTGCCGCCATTCTTGGATTCACTGGCCATGGTATGGCTTCCTACTGCGACGTTGCTATGTATTAGCACGTGCAGTATGTGCGGCGCAACATATCTTAACAAGTACCGTTAAGAACCAGATTGACGTGAAAATCTTTGGCCCATCAGGGTGAGCAATTCATATTGTGAAAGCCCGGTTTGCTGCGCCGCAAGGGGCAGATCATAGTCCGCCGCCAGCCAATCACCCTCCGCACAATCGGGGCAATCGGACAGATCCACTATGGTCAGATCCATCGAAACGCGGCCCAGCGTCGGAATGCTGCGGCCTTGCCATGAAAAGCGGCCCTTGCCCGTCCAGCAGCGCAAGTAGCCATCGGCATAGCCGAGCGAGAGCACGCCCACCCGCATCGGCGCAGTTGCGGTGAACAGGGCGTTGTAGCCGACCTTGTCGCTGGGCTGAAGCTGGCGGACTTGCAGGACCATGGCCTCGGGCCGGGCCACGGGTTGAATGACGCCTGCCAGTTCGGGACGGACGATGCCACCGTAGAGCGCAATGCCGGGCCGGGTGAGATCCGCATGAAAGGCCGCGCCCAGAGCTATGCCGGCGCTGTTGGCAAAGCTGTAGCGGCGTGCGGCGATGGCAGCGCGCACATCGGCAAAGCGCAGGCGTTGGGCCTCGTTCTGCGCAACGTCCTCGTCCGCGCTGGCAAGGTGGCTCATGCAGATATCGATATCGAGTGCTGCAATCGCCGGGTCTGCCAGATGGCAAAGTTCGAGCCCGAGGCGGTTCATGCCGGTATCGACCATCAGATGGCAGGGGCCGCCGCCCGATTGCGCCCAGAGCTGGATCTGGGACAGGCTGTTGAGCACGGGCCGCGTGCCGGTGCTGCGGGCAAAGTCGGCCTCGTCACGGTTAACGGGGCCGTGCAGCACAGCTATGCGCTCTGCCGGAACGTGCGGTAGAAGCGCTGGCACTTCCGACCAGTGCGCCACGAAGAAATCGCGACACCCGGCTGCGGCAAGGAGCGGCACGACGCGGGCGGCGCCGAGGCCATAGGCATTGGCTTTTACCGCAGCGCCAGCGGCAGCCGTGCCCGACAGCGCATCGAGCGCGCGCCAGTTTGCCGCCAGCGCTGCGCTATCGAGCGAGAGGCGCAGGGTGGCGGGCGGCGCTTTGATTTCAGTCGTCGGCAAAGTCAGTCGCCAGTCCCGGCTTCAGGCCCCAGATCGCCACGAGGAACGCGACCAGGACGACGACCCACGTGTACCAGAGCCCTGCATAGGGATCGCCGGTGCGGGCCACGATATAGCTGGAAATCAGCGGCAGAAAGCCGCCGAAATAGCCGGTGCCAAGGTGGTAGGGGATCGACATCGAGCTGTAGCGGATGCGCGGTGGGAACATTTCCGACAGCAGCGCAGCGACTGGGCCATAAGTGGCGCCGGACATGGCCATCAGCAGGGCAAGCGCGACAAGGACTAGCGCCAGTCTGCCCGCCGAGGGCTTCACTTTGGCAAAGTCATAGCCGTGGGCCGAAAGATCGGCCTGCAACGCCTTGATCCGCACGGCGGCTTTTTCCGTCCACGGATAGGTGGCGATCGCCATCGGTGCGCCGCCGACAGTGGCGGTGAAGCTGGGGGCGGTATCAAGCTGGTAGCTGATGCCCGAGGCGGAAAGATCGGACAGGAGCCGGGCGCAGTTGCTGGATTGTTCGGAAGCAAAGGGGCTGTAATTGCAGTCTGGCCCGGCCACGACCACCGGATTGCGCTGTGCGGCCGCTGCGAGTTCGGGATTGGCGGCAGACCCGAGCAGCCAGAAGGTGGGGAACAGCAGCAGCAGCGTGAGCGCATAGCCGATCACGATCGGCTTTTTGCGCCCGACCCGGTCCGACCAAGCACCTGCGATCAGATAGAATGTCATGCCGATGGCCCCGCCGATGCCGATGATGATCTCGGCCCAGGTATCGTCCATCCGCGCTGCTGATTTGAGGAAGCCGAGGCTGGTGAACATGGCGGTGTACCAGATCACTGTCAGCCCTGCGGCAATGCCGAACAGCGCAATGAAGATGCGGCGCTTGTTGCCGGGGTAGGTAAAGCTTTCGACAAAGGGGTTTCCGGCCAGCTCGCCGCTTTCCTTCATCGCCTTGAACACCGGGCTTTCCGACAGCCTCAGCCGCATCCACAGCGAAATGGCCAGCAGCACGATGCTGAGCAGGAAGGGCACGCGCCAGCCCCAACTTTGCCAGACTGCGTCGCTCATCAAGCCTTTGCTAGAGAGCACGACGATCAGGCTGAGCACGAAGCCGCCGACGACGCTGGCCTGAATATAGCTGGTGTAATAACCGCGCCTGCCGCCCGGAGCGTGCTCAGCCACATAGATCGCCGCGCCGCCATATTCTCCGCCCAGCGCCAGGCCTTGGAGCACGCGCAGCAGCAGGACGATGGCGGGCGCGAACAGGCCGATGCTTTCTGCCGAGGGGATCAGGCCGACCCCGGCCGTGGCGATGCCCATCAGCGTGACGGTGACGAGGAACGTGTATTTGCGGCCCAGCTTGTCCCCCAGATAGCCGAACAGGATGGCGCCCAAGGGGCGAAAGCCGAAGCCGACCGCAAAACCGGCCCAGACAAGCAGGACCTGCAAGGTGGCATTGTCAGACGGGAAAAAGGTTTTGCCGATGATGGCGGCCAGCGTGCCGTAGATGAAGAAATCGTACCATTCGAACACGGTACCGGCGGAACTGGCGGCAATGACAAGCCGTATGTCCGATGCACTCGGCTCGATCTTATGTTCGCTCGACACCGTTGCAGTCACGCCAAAATTCCCCCGGACCATGCTTTGTTGCTGCGTGCTGTAGCCAACCGCTTGGCCTGACGGCAAGCCCTGCCTTTGTTCATTCTGCGAGGCCCGAGTGCGGGGGCTTATGTCGCTTGCCAACACGTGCCCTGCCTTGTCGTCATTGCGAGCGTAGCGAAGCAATCTAGAGCGGCCCTGTGCGGACTCTGGATTGCTTCGGCGACTTCGTCACCTCGCAATGACGAGGCGATGTTTCTATGCGTATCAACGCTATCTCGTCAGTCTGTAGGCAGGGCAGCAAGCGCGGCATCCCATGCCAGCAGGATTGCGCCATGGCGCGCAGGATAAGCGCGGGCCGGATCGAGCAGGGCGAGGCCCGGCCAATCAGGCTGCGCACCATCACCTGCAAGCCAGAGCGCAAGGCTGGCGCGCGCTTGGGCGATGGCGGCGCGGGTTTGGCCTTTTGCGCCGCGCACGAATTGGGCGGCGGCGGCCTGACCAATGGCGCAAGCGTGTGGGCGCAAGCCCAGCGCAGTGATTGCGCCGGTTGCATCGGTTTCGAGCGCCAGATCGAGCGTGCTGCCGCAACTGCGGGAGCGGGCCGTGCCGGTGTAGGGCAGATCATCGCGCCAGGGGAAGGCGGCAAGCTCCATCGCTGCGGCCAGCACTTCAGGCGTGTAGAGCCCCCTTCCCGCGTTCGAGACACCCGCGCTCAATTCAATCGCCCAGCACTTGTTTGCGGGCCTTGGTGCGGGCCGCCTCACGCGCTTGGTCTGCGGCCTGCTCGCGCCGTTCGGAGATCAGCGTGAGCAGTTCTTCGCTGGCGGCATTGAGGAGCGGATAGGTGCGGGCCTGCGTGATCCATTGCGGGCGGCCATCTGCACCCCACGCCAGATCATAGCCGAACACCGTGATCGAATAGCCCAGCACGACAATGATGAAGCCCTTCAGCGCGCCAAAGCCGAACCCCAGCAGGCGATCGATTGGGCCAACCACCGAATCGCGACTGGCACTGCCCATGCGGCGCGCGATCATGCGGGTGGCAATGTAGGGCCCGAGCAACAGCAGCACGAAAGCCAGCACGCCCGCGCCCGTCTCGGTCGGCAAATGGGCGGAGAGCCAGACGGTCAGGTCTTCGTGGAGGTAATGCACGGCCAGCAAGGCCAGACACCAAGCGGCAAGCGACAGGACTTCTTCGACGAACCCGCGCAGGAAGCCGCCGACGGCACCGATGCCGACAAGGATCAGGACTACATAATCAAAACCGGTCATGTCCTGCGAGGTCCTATGACCCGCCCATTATGCGGTCAATCAGATTTGGGAGCAGGCGGAGCGGCGAATAGCGCAGGCCTTCGACTTTTTCGGCCCCCGCCTCAGGCCCGCAGCCCAGCTTGAAGCCGAGTTTGGCCGCTTCGCGCAGGCGGACCGGGGTGTGGGCCACCGGGCGGACTTCACCGGCCAGCGAGATTTCGCCAAACCAGATTGAAGCAGGCGGCAGCGGTCGATCCGACAGGGCCGAAACCAGCGCGGCGGCAACGGCCAAGTCTGCGGCAGGATCGGTCAACCGGTAGCCGCCTGCAACATTGAGATAGACTTCGGCGGTGGAGAAATTGAGCCCGCAGCGCGCTTCGAGCACGGCCAGCAGCATGGCCAGACGGCCCGAATCCCAACCCACGACGGCGCGGCGCGGGGTTGCGCCGCTGGCAAGGCGGACGGTGAGCGCCTGAATTTCGACCAGAACGGGCCTTGTGCCTTCGAGCGCAGGGAACACGGCGCTGCCCGGAACCTGATCTTCGCGGCCAGACAGGAACAGCAGCGAGGGATTGCCGACCTCTTCCAATCCGGCCCCGGCCATTGCGAAGACGCCGATTTCATCGACCGCGCCAAAGCGGTTCTTGATCGCGCGCAGGATGCGGTACTGGTGGCTGCGTTCGCCTTCGAAGCTCATCACCACATCGACCATGTGTTCCAGCACGCGTGGGCCGGCGATTGAGCCGTCCTTGGTCACGTGGCCGACGAGAACCAGCGAAACGCCGGTTTCCTTGGCATAGCGGATCAGTTCGAAAGCGCAGCCGCGGACCTGGCTGACCGTGCCGGGCGCGCCTTCGATCTGATCGGAGTGCATGGTCTGGATCGAATCGATCACAAGCAGATCGGGCGTGGGCATCGTGCCCAGCGTGGTCAGGATATCGCGCACCGACGTGGCAGCAGCGAGCTGAATCGGAGCCTGGCCCAGCCCCAGACGATCCGCGCGCAGGCGGATCTGGTCAGACGCTTCCTCTCCGCTGATGTAGACGGCCGAGCCGCCCGACATCGCGACTTTGGCAGAAGCCTGCAGCAGCAGCGTGGACTTGCCGATGCCGGGATCACCGCCCATCAGGATCGCGCAACCGGGCACGAGGCCGCCGCCCAGCGCACGGTCAAATTCGGCAATGCCGGTGGTGCGGCGTTGCGGCAGCGTGACAGGTTCATTCAGGTTGACGAAGGCGACGCGGCGGCCCCCGCTCGACAGATCATGCTTGGCCGAGAAGATCGTTTCGGGCGCTTCTTCGACCAGCGTATTCCATTCGCTGCAATCAGCACACTGGCCCTGCCAGCGGTTCGAGACGCTGCCACAGGCCTGACAGACATAGCGGCGTTTGGGTTTGGCCATGCCCACCGATTACCAGAACATAGGTGGAACGCAAGCTGGGTTCCGCCGATTTGGTAGCAATTTCCTAACCATGAAGGCTGGCAGCATCCTTAACGTCCATTGACTATGATCAGGCGCAATGGCCCGCAGATCATCCCTGCTTCTTGGCATTGAGCCAAAAATGTATCGGCACTTCGCAGCGCTGACGCTGGCGATTTCGGTCATGATTGCGCTGTTTGCCGATGGCGAGACGCAGCAGGCCATCGCCAAAAGTCAGCAGGAGGCTGAGTTGAAGCGGGCCGAGCAGAAGAAGTTTGGCCCCAAGAAGCTGGTGGACAAGCGCAGCGAAAAGACCAAGCAGTTCAAACCGAACGGCTTTCACGATCGCTTCGATGCGCCGATGGATGATAGCGGCGGCGGCGATGGAGGCGGATTTGTGCCCGCAGACATGACGATCAGCCCATCGCCAATCATCGTCGAAGTCGATCAGGCTGCTCTCGCCCACATGACTCCGGCCCAGCGCGCGGCCTATTTGAAGATGCTAGAAGCCGAAAAGCGTAAGCGCATGGCGCAAGGGCCAGTCGTGCCCACATCGGCGCAGATCGAAGCGCTGGCCGCGCAATCGGCGGCGCGTTCCGGTTCGGAAAAGCCGGAATAGGAAATGGTGCCCCTGGCCCGACTCGAACGGGCACGTATTGCTACAAACGATTTTGAGTCGTTCGCGTCTACCATTCCGCCACAGGGGCATGCGATGGCACGGCCCTTAGCCAGTGCCATCGCAATCGGTCAAGCGTTACGAAGCGCGCCGACCAGCAACTTGTGAAGCTTTGAATGCAGCGCATCGTTTCCGGCAAGGACGGTTTCGTCGCAGATCGGCTGCGAGCGGCCCTTGTAGTCCGAGACGAACCCGCCCGCTTCACGCACCAGCAGGCAGCCTGCAGCCGTATCCCACGGATAGAGGCCGCTTTCCCAGAAGCCATCGAAGCGCCCGGCGGCAACCCATGCGAGATCGAGGGAAGCGACACCAAAGCGGCGGATCCCGGCGATGCGGGGGCCGAGTTCGGCGTAGATGCGTGTCCATTCGTTGATGTCACCGCGGCCCGCAAAGGGAATGCCGGTGGCGATCAGCGCTTCGTCCATGTGGCGGCGCGCCGAGACGCGCAGGCGGCGGTCCTGCAACCATGCGCCTTGTGCCTTTTCGGCCCAGAAGCTCTCGTCGGTGATCGGCTGATAGACCAGTGCCGCGGTAACATCGCCCCAGCCCGAACCATCAAGCTTTGGTTCCTGCACCGCGATGGAGATGGCAAAGTGCGGGATGCCGTGGAGGAAATTGGTGGTGCCATCCAAGGGATCGATGATGAAGCGGGGCTTGCCCTCTTCGCCCGGAATCTCGCCGCCTTCTTCCATCAGGAAGCCCCAGCCCGGACGGGCCACGCGCAGTTCGTCCCACAGTGTACGTTCGGAATGCTGATCGGCCTTTGAGACGAAGTCTGCCGGGCCTTTCTTGCTGACCTGAAGATGCTCGATCTCGCCAAAGTCGCGGCGCAGGCGGCCGCCCGCCTTGCGCGCCGCGCGTTCGATCACGCGCATCAGGCCTGAAATGGCTGCCATCTAATCAGCCCACCTTGCCGACATAAGTGCGTTCGTAAACGTCAACGATGATGCGCGTGCCGCTGCCGATATGCGGCGGCACCATGACGCGCACGCCGTTGTCGAGGATCGCGGGCTTGTAGGACGACGAGGCGGTCTGGCCCTTCACCACGGCATCGGCTTCGACGATGGTGGCTTCGACCTGATCGGGCAGCTGCACCGAAATCGGGCGGTCATCATACATTTCGAGCAGCACGGTCATGCCATCCTGCAGAAACGCGGCGGCATCGCCGAGAAGATCGCTGGGCAGCGTGATCTGATCGTAGTTTTCGACGTCCATGAACACCAGATCATCGCCCTCCGCATAGAGGAACTGGAAGTCCTTGGTGTCGAGGCGGACGCGCTCGATCGTGTCCTGGCTGCGGAAGCGGACGTTCGTCTTGCGGCCATCGATGAGATTCTTCATCTCGACCTGCATGAAGGCACCGCCCTTGCCGGGCTGGGTATGCTGGGTCTTGGCGACCTTCCAGATGCCCTTTTCGTATTCCAGGATATTGCCCGGACGGATGTCCACGCCGCTGATCTTCATGATGGAAAGAGCCTTACCGTGAGTAGGGAAGCGCGGCCCTTAGCCGACCAAACCGGTTGCTTCAAGCGCGATTGCCTGAAACGGGGCAGGCATGCTAGCGCGCAAGGCATGACACACAGGACCCTTGCTGCCATCGCCATGCTGTTCATTGCCAGCACCGCCCAGGCCGTGCCGGGCGGAAAGCTGATGACTGTGCAGAAAGGGCCGTGGACCTGCGAAATTCCAGGGGACGCCAATACGCTGGCGGTCGAAAAGCCTGAGCTGGGGTTCGAGGCTATTGCAGATTCGAGCTATGTGGCACCCGATGGGACGACCGGATCGTATCTGCGCTTGGCCGACCGGCTGACGCTGACCAGCGGGGTTTTTGCCGGGCGGCGCTTTGTCATGGATGGCGAGGAAATTCTGCGCGAACTGGCGGCGGACGATAAGCCGCTGGGCCTGCGTTGCGTTCACGCTGGCCCGATCAGGATCGCTACACCGGGCTAAACTGACGCGCTGTCGCGTCGCATCCGCCAGTATGCGTAGGCGATAATTCCGGCAAATGCGGCCACGCCCAAAGGAAGGCTGGCCGGGAAATCTTCGACCACGGCCAGCGCTTCGGGATTGTCGGTGCCGGCAACGATGGCGGCAAAGGCGATGTTGAACAGGCTGTCGCCCACGATCAGGCCGGTGGCGGTAAGCACGCCCATGCGTTCGGCAAATTCGGGCGCGGATTGGCGCGCGGCCCAGCGGTTATACAGGTGGCCGAGCACGGTGCCGAGAATGACCATCATCGTGACCTGCGTCGGCAGATACATGCCCATGCCGACCGCAAGTGGCGGGAGCGAGCCTTTGCCCGAACGTTTGAGCAGTTCATCGACCGCGATCACGCCCGCGCCGATGGCCGCGCCAAGGCCGACGAGGCCCCAATCGAGGCTGCCGCCCAACACGCCCTGTGCGATGGCCGAGATCAGCGAGGCTTGTGGGGCCGACAGCGCATTCTCCCCCGCCCCGGGCGCGCCCTGAAAGCCGAACGTGGAATTGAGCAGATCGAGGATCGGCGGGATCACCAGCGCGCCGAACAGCACGCCGAGGATCAGCGCGACTTGCTGACGCCATGGCGTTGCCCCGACCAACTGGCCGGTCTTGAGGTCTTGCAGATTGTCGTTGGAAATGGTGGCCACGCCAAAGACGATGGCGGTGACGAACAGCGCAAAGGCGACGAGGGCCTTGGTATCCTCCTCGCTGCCGCTCTGTCCGAATAGGCCGAGCAGGAGCAGTGAAATGCCGAGCGCGGCGAGGATTCCGACGCCGGAAATTGGGCTGTTCGATGCGCCGATCAGGCCGGCCATATAGCCGCAGACCGATGCGATCACGACGCCTGCAATCAGCACGTAGACGACCGATGCCAGCAGCGTCAGGCCGAGCGCATTTGCAACCGGGCCGCCGACAGCGAAATCGGCGAGCAACAAAGCGATGGGGATCATCGACGCCAGAATCGTGCCGCCGACGATGCCGATGGGAATGTCGCGCTCGGTAATGTCGAGGCTTTCGTTGCCGCCGCTCTTGCGCGATGCATTGGCGGCGATAGCAGCAGTCACACCGCGCACGATGGGGCCGATCACGCGCAACAGCGTCCAGATCGCGGCAATGCCGATGGTGCCTGCGCCGATGAAGCGGATTTTCTGGCGGAAAACGGTGCCGACATATTCGGCAAGCTCGGTGTCTGCGGGGATGCCGCCTGCGGTGAGTTGTGGCAGCAGCACGCCAAAGCTGATGACGATGCCGATCAGCATGGCAATGCCGACGGCGAGGCCGACCAGATGGCCGACACCCACCAGCGCCAGCGACAGGCCGCCGAACAGCATCGTGCCGCCCGAGCCGACCTTGAACGCGCCGCCCACTTCTTCGGCCGCCAGCTTCATCTTGGCCAGCAAGGGGTAGAGTGCGGCGAGCAGGCCACCGGCGGTGACGGCGGCAAGGCCCTTGCGGTTCTCCTCAGCCCCGCCGACGCCAGCGCCGACCTTGAGCACTTCGGCAGCGGCGACGCCTTCGGGATAGGGCAAGTCCGACCCAGTGACCAATGCGCGGCGCAGCGGCACAGAATACATCACGCCCAGAATGCCGCCGACCGCGATGACGGCGACCGATTCCCAATAGGGGAAATCCGCCCACCATCCGACCATGACCAGACCCGGCAGCACGAAGACGATGGCCGAGAGCGTGCCGGCAGAGCTGGCGATTGTCTGAACGATGTTGTTTTCCTGAATGGTCGTGCCGGAAAACGCGCGCAGCACCGCCATCGAGATGACAGCGGCGGGGATCGATGTGGCGAAAGTCAGGCCGATGCGCAGGCCGAGATAGACATTGGCAGCGGTGAACACGACCGTGAGGATCGCGCCGAGGATAACGCCGCGCAGCGTCAATTCTCTGGGTGATGCAATACCGCTCATGCCTGCTCCGTGATGTTCGACCGGCGTCGTGTGTGGCACGATAGAACGGTGGTGGAAAGCAGAGCAGCGCGCAACGGTTACCCCCTGCCCATGTCCCCACGATCAATCGTCAGGGGTGACTCGCGGATTGGCGCGGATGGCTTCGAAAAAGGCCGCGACATTGGCGGCTTCATCGCCATTCCACACCGCGTTGCTGACCGCGAGGAAATCGGCGCCCGCTTGAATTAGCGGGGGGCAATTGGCCGGGGTGATGCCGCCGATGGCGACGCAGGGCAGTTCGAAGATTGATTGCCACCATTCGAGCAAGTCGAGCCCGGCGACGTGTTTGGTTTCCTTGGTGCTGGACGGGAAGAACGCGCCGAACGCGACATAGTCTGCCCCCTGATCGCCCGCGTCCATCGCCATGTGGCGGCTATCGTGGCAGGTGACGCCGATTTGCGCGTTGCGGCCGAGCCGTTCGCGCGCGTCCTTAACGTCGCCATCGTCCTGCCCGAGGTGGACGCCATCGGCACCGAGGCGTTTGGCAAGGCTGATCGAATCGTTGACGATGAAGGCCACATCACGGTCGGCGCAAATGCGCTGCAGCGGTTCGGCGAGCGTGGCTGCGGCGTGTTCATCGATGCCCTTAACCCGGAACTGGAAAGCGGCGACCGGACCTGCATCGAGCGCGCGGGCGAGACGTTCGGGGAAAGTGCCGGAAACATCGAGCGGGGAGATCAGATAGAGTTCGGAGGAAAGCTTGGCCATGGACGCGGCCTTATCGGCGCGGATGGCCTGCTGCAAGCAAAACGCCCTGCCTTGGTTGTGGGGGTTGCAAGCGGCGCTTAATTCAAGAGAAAGAGTTTCGCGCAGAGGGCGCAGAGGAAGGAGAGACGCAGAGAGGTTGTGGCTGCGGCGGAGCCGCTTCACGAATTCAGCCGCTGCGTTTTTCGCAAGGACGAGAGTGAGAGATGGCCTTACGGCCAAACGCTCCATCTCTGCGTCTCTGCGTCCTTCGCGGTCTCTGCGCGAAACATTCTTTCGGCCTCGGTCAAACTCTTCGCCAAAATAAAACGCCCCGCCCCAGCTGTGCTGGTGGCGGGGCGGCCTTTCCGTCCTCTCCAAACGGGCAGGTTATGCGGCGACGAGCGTCTTCTGCGTCGAGCCGGTGTAGATTTCGTCGATGGCAGCGCCAAGTGCAGCATCAAATTCCGCATCGGTCATCTGGTGGCGCAAGTCTTCGAGCAGGGCGCGGCTGAAGCTGGCGATGATGCCGGTGTTCTTGGCCAGTTCGACACAAGCCTCGGGGCGCTTGAAGCCGCCGGACAGCGCGACGACGCGCAGCACCTTGGGGTGATTGACCAGCGGATCGAACGTGCAAGGCGCGACCGGGAGCGAGAGCTTGAGCATGACCTGCGTGCCTTCGGGCAGGGCATCGAGTGCTTTCAGGATTTCATCGCGCAGGATGATGTCGCATTCGGCGCGGGTGGCGCTCTTGATGTTCACTTCGGGTTCGATGATCGGCATCATGCCGTGGCTGAGGACCTGCATGCCGACTTCGAACTGCTGGGCAACCACGGCGGCGATGCCTTCCTGGTTGGCCGAGTTGATGACCGAGCGCTCCTTGGTGCCATAGACGCCCATGGCCTTTGCGCGGGTCAGCAGGGCATCGAGCGTTGGCATCGGCTTCATCAGCTGGACGCCGTTCACTTCGTCTTCCAGGCCCTTGTCGATCTTGATGAAGGGCACGACGCCCTTTTCGATCAGCGCGGCAGGAACCGGCTTGCCATCGACGGTGCCATCCATCGTGCGTTCAAACAGGATCGCGCCGATGACCTTGTCACCGTGGAACACATCGGACCGGATGATGCGGGCGCGCATTTCGTGGATCAGGCCGAACATTTCCTCTTCGGTGGTCCAGGCATCTTCGGTGACGCCGTAGCCTGCCAGTGCCTTGGGCGTGGAGCCGCCCGACTGATCGAGGGCGGCAATGAAGCCGTTGCCGGAGGCCATCTTGGCGGTCATTTCGGTCGTGTTCATCAGCCCGTCCTGTTCTGGCGGAAGGCCCGGAATTCCGGTTCCGCATACCTATGCGCAAATGCGCCATAAAAAGACGCTCAGCGTGTTTGGCGAGCGTCGGGGGAGGCGCATTCCTATGCGGATACATCCCTTAAAGGAGCGCGTGCCGCAGTGCAACACGCGCCCTTCAATTTTTTATGCTTCGAGCGCAGCAACGCCTGGAAGCACTTTGCCTTCCATCCATTCAAGGAAAGCCCCGCCTGCGGTGGAGACATAGGAGAAATCGCCCGCCACGCCTGCGTGATTGAGCGCAGCGACGGTATCGCCGCCGCCCGCAACCGATACGAGCGAGCCTTCCTTGGTCAGCGCAGCGGCGGTCTTCGCAAGTGCGACGGTGGCCGTATCGAAAGGTTCGGTTTCAAACGCGCCCATCGGGCCGTTCCACACCAGCGTGCGACAGGTCTTGAGGGCATCGGCCAAAGCTTCGACCGCTGCCGGGCCAACATCGAGGATCATCTCGTCTGCGGCCACTTCGTGCACATTGCAGGTGCGCAGGCTGGGCGGGTTGGCGGCGAATTCCTTTGAAACGACGACATCGTAAGGAAGGTGCACGGTGCATCCAGCCTTGTCGGCATTGTCGAGGATTTCCTCGGCGGTGCCGGTCAGGTCATGCTCGCACAGCGATTTGCCGACATTCACGCCGCGCGCGGCGAGGAACGTATTGGCCATGCCGCCGCCGATGATCAGGTGATCGACTTTGGTGACGAGGTGCTTGAGCACGTCGAGCTTGGTCGAAACCTTGGCCCCGCCGACAACGGCTGCAACCGGGCGTTCGGGTTCGCCCAGGGCCTTTTGCAATGCCTTGAGTTCGGCTTCCATCGCGCGGCCTGCGTAGGACGGAAGGGCATGGGCCAACCCCTCGGTCGAAGCGTGCGCGCGGTGCGCGGCGGAGAAGGCATCGTTGACGTAGATGTCGCCGAGGCTGGCGAAGCGTGCGACCACGGCGGGATCGTTCTTCTCCTCGCCGCCGAAGAAGCGGGTGTTTTCGAGGACGGCGATGGCACCGGGGGCGAGCGCGGCAATGGCGGCTTTGTCCCCTTCCCAGTCGATATAGCTAACCGGGCGGCCCAGCACGTGGGACAGCGGTGCGGCCAGCTTGTTCAGCGAAAACTCCTCCGAGGGCTGACCCTTGGGACGGCCAAAGTGGGCAAGGACGAGGACCTTGGCGCCTTTGTCGGCCAGTTCGCACAGTGTGGCGACCGTGGCGCGCAGGCGGGTGTCATCGGTGACTACGCCATCGGCCATGGGTACGTTGAGGTCTTCACGCACCAGCACGGTCTTGCCGGTCAGGTCGCCCAGATCATCAAGTGTCTTGAAGCTCATTCCTCGATCCTCACTTCGTCGCCCACGGCAATGTCACCGTCGGTCAGGACCCGACCGAGCACACCACCGCGCCAATCGGGCAGGAGTGCGCTTTTCAGGCCGGGCTGGATTTCGTCCATGCGAAAACACGGATCGCATTCGCAGGTTACTTCGATGCGCAAGCTTTTGCCGATGGCGATGACTTTGCCCGGCTCACGCGGCAAGCGCACACCCTGCACCAGCAGATTGGCGCGGCGCACGTGCCAGGGCAGGTCATGGTCGGACGCAGGCGAAAGTTCCGCGAGGGCCGCCGCCCAGCTTTCCGCCTCGATCAGCGAGATCTGGCGGCGACCAGACTTGCCCGGCGCAATCCGCCCCCGGCCATTGCCTTCAACCCCGCGCTCGCAGGTGACGGAAACGTGATCGAGCGTCTCAATGGCCCCGCGCGACTTTTCGTGCCGTGCAATGCCACCAAGACGCCCGTTCATGTCAGCGTTCCTTACAGAAACTTCGCCATCGCGCCTGCAGTGTCGAGCATGCGGTTGGAGAAGCCCCATTCGTTGTCATACCACGACAGCACGCGCACCAGCTTGCCTTCGAGCACAGCGGTTTCAAGGCTGTCGATGGTCGACGAGTGCGGATCGTGGTTGAAGTCGATCGAGACCAGCAGCTCTTCTGTGTAGCCCAGCACGCCCTTCAGCGGGCCTTCGGCGGCAGCCTTGAGCAGGCCGTTGACTTCTTCGACCGTGGTGTCGCGCTTGGGCGTGAAGGTCAGGTCCACGACCGAGACGTTCGGCGTGGGGACGCGGATCGACGAGCCATCGAGCTTGCCCTTCAGGTCCGGCAGAACTTCGCCCACGGCCACGGCAGCGCCGGTGCTGGTGGGGATCATGTTCATCGCAGCAGCGCGGGCGCGGCGCGGGTCCTTGTGGATCTGGTCGAGGATCTTCTGGTCGTTGGTGTACGAGTGGATCGTGGTCATCAGGCCACGCTCGATGCCGATGGCTTCGTGCAGGACCTTGGCCAGCGGCGCGAGGCAGTTGGTGGTGCACGATGCGTTCGACACGATCAGGTGATCGGCGGACAGCTTGTCATGGTTCACGCCGAACACGACGGTGAGGTCAACGCCCTTGGCCGGGGCCGAGATCAGCACGCGCTTGGCGCCTGCATCGAGGTGCTTCTGGCCGCCTGCGCGATCAACGAAGAAGCCGGTGCATTCGAGCGCGATGTCGATGCCGTTGGCGGCGTGTGGCAGGTTGGCAGGGTCCTTTTCGGCGGTAACCTGAATGCGCTTGCCGTTGACGATCATGTCGCTGCCATCGACCGACACGTCGCCTGCAAAGGCACCGTGGACGCTGTCACGCTTGAACAGCAGAGCATTGGCCTTGGCGTCGGCCAGATCGTTGATCGAGACCAGTTCAAGGCCGCAATCGGGCCGTTCGAGGATGGCGCGCGCCACATTGCGCCCGATGCGCCCGAAACCGTTGATCGCAACCTTGATTGCCATGTCAGTTCAACTCCTGTGTGATTACGATACCCGCGCGAGGATTTGCGGGACAATCTTTTCCGCCGTGAGACCGAAATGGTCATAGAGGGCGTCAATCGGGGCCGAAGCGCCGAATGTGTCGATGCCGATGGTCAGGCCATCGCCGACATACTTCTGCCAGCCCAGCGTGACGCCGGCTTCGATCGAGACCTTCAAGACGTCTGCCGGAAGCAGATCAGCCTTATAGGCAGCGTCCTGCTCCTCGAAAAGTTCCCAACAGGGGAGCGAGACGATATCGGTGCCGATGCCCTGCGCTTCGAGCGCTGTGGCAACATCGTTGGCCACGCCGACTTCCGAACCGGTAGCCAGCAGCACGACTTTGCGCGTGGCCGTAGCGCTGACCAGGCGGTAGGCCCCGCGAGCGCTCTTGAAATCCTTGTCGAAACGCACCGGCGCAAGGTTCTGACGCGTCAGTGCCAGCACCGATGGCCGGTGCTTGTTGGCCAGCGCCAGCGTCCATGCCTCAGCCGTTTCGATGGCATCGGCGGGGCGGAACACAAGCAAGTTCGGGATCATGCGCAAGGACATGACGTGCTCGACCGGTTGATGCGTCGGCCCATCTTCGCCAAGGCCGATGGAATCGTGCGTGAGCACATAGATCACGCGCTGATGCTGCAGGGCTGAAAGGCGGATGGCGTTGCGGCAATAGTCCGAGAAGATCAGGAATGTGCCGCCATAGGGAATGATCCCGCCATGCAGCGCCATGCCATTCATCGCAGCGGCCATGCCGAATTCGCGGATGCCATAATAGACATAGCGGCCATCGTAGCTGGCAGGCGTGAACGGCGTGGTCGATTTGGTCTTCGTGTTGTTTGACCCGGTAAGGTCCGCCGAACCGCCGACCATTTCGGGGATCACGGCGGTCAGCGCTTCGAGCGCCATTTCGCTGGACTTGCGGGTGGCGACCTTGGGCGGTTTGGCGATCAGGCTGTCGAAGTATTCGTTCTTGCCTTCATCGCCTGCGGGCAGATCGCCGGCCATCCGGCGGGCCAATTCGGCAGCCTTGGGATTGGCAGCCGCGCGTGCGGCCCAGGCAGCGTGGGCAGATTTGCCTGCCTCTGCCGAAGAGCGCCAGTTGGCGAGGATATCGGCGGGCACTTCAAATGGTGCGGCCGTCCAGCCCAGATATTCGCGCGCGGCGGCGATTTCGTCTGCGCCCAGCGGCGACCCGTGGACGTTGTGGCCGCCCTGCTTGTTGGGCGCGCCTTTGCCGATCACCGTGCGGCAGGCGACCAGCGACGGGCGCGGATCGGCTTCTGCTTCTGACAAAGCACGCGCGATATCGGCAAAGTCGTGGCCGTCACAAGTGGTGACGTGCCAGCCCGAGGCGGTATAGCGGCCAAGGATGTCTTCGGTGGTCGACAGCGAAGTATCACCATCAATGGTGATCTTGTTATCGTCCCACAGCACATTGAGGCGGCCAAGCTTGAGCGTACCGGCAAGGCCCACCGCTTCGTGGTTGATGCCTTCCATCAGGCAGCCGTCCCCGGCGATCACCCAGGTCTTGTGATCGACCAGATCATCACCGAAATGCGCGTTCAGATGGCGTTCGGCCATCGCAAAGCCCACGGCCATGGCAAGGCCCTGCCCCAGCGGTCCGGTGGTGCTTTCAACGCCGGGGATCAGGAAGTTTTCCGGGTGCCCGGCGCAAACGCTGTTTAACTGGCGGAAGTTGCGGATGTCTTCCATCGTCGGGCTATCGTAGCCCGACAGATGCAGCAGCGCATAGATCAGCATCGAGCCGTGACCGGCCGACAGGATGAAGCGATCACGGTCTGACCAGTCAGGGGCCGAAGGATCGTGCTTCAGGAATTGCGTCCACAACACGGTGGCCACATCGGCCATGCCCATCGGCATGCCGGGATGCCCGGAGTTGGCGGCCTGAACAGCGTCCATGGAGAGTGCACGGATCGCGTTGGCCATGGGTGCCAGCACGGATGAATCGCGTGTCATGCTTGAAGTAAGCCCTTCCCTTTTTGCGACCGAACGGCTGTCTGATCGAACGACGCGGGCCACGATATACTCTGATTCGGGGCGGGGTCTCTTTGGTCACAGCAGGGGCAAGGGTCAAGGCTGTGGGCACGCTTCTTTGCTGCACGCGCACAAGACATACGAATCGTTGGCCAATTTCCCCGGCAGAATGCGCAGGCGGTGTTGCGCACGGGCAGCTTTGTGTTAGCTTGTGCTCCCATGGCGACAGAGGGACTTGGCGCCGCTTTGGACCGGCTTGAGCAGGCGCTTGCGCGGGTCGAAGGGGCGGTTTCGGCACAGGAAAGCAGGGGCGGTGAAACGGTTGAGGAGCTTGCGCTTCTCAAAGTGCGTCATCGCAGGCTGAAAGACAGCGTGGCGCAGGAACTGCGCCAGCTTGATCTGTTGCTGGCAGGACTTCCCAAGTGAGCGTTTTGGCCAAATGAGCAATCTGACATTGGACATCGGCGGGCGGCCCTTCACGGTATCGTGTGCCGATGGTGAAGAGCCGCATGTGGAAATGCTGGGCCGCATGATCGATGAGCGGGCGCGCAATGTCGGACGCGGGCAGAGCGAGACGCGCACCTTGCTGTTCGCCGCGCTGATGCTCGCCGACGAATTGCACGATGCGCACCGCAATGCGCCTGCTGCCACCGCAGAACCGGTGGTTGAAAGCACAGGCGATGCGCCATTGGCTGATGATCAGACCGTTGATCGCGTCATCGCTCTGGCCGAGCGGCTTGAAAAACTCGCGATAGCCCTTGAGCAAGGCCCGGTGAGTGCTTAACTAGGACGTGACGGGATCTGCCCGGCACGAGCCGCATGAACATCCCTGAGGCTATAAGCAATCCAAGGGGGCTGCCCCTGTCTGGGATCCTGGTCCCGGGCAAGCGGTCCCCACCTGACGTCGAGGCGTCAGAGGATTTTCCGAGCTAACGACCCATGGTGGGCCCGTCACCCTCCCCTGTTTTACCAAGACCGGAGCATCGCGTGGAAGCCAAGAATGCGCTGCGCACCACATTAAGAGCGCGGCGCAAGGACCACGTTGCCTCCATCGATCCGCGCGTGATGGCCCTGATGTTCAAGCGCCCGCCTTCGCCGGTGGTCGCGCTGGTGCCGCAGGATGCGGTTGTCGGCGTCTATCTGGCAGGCCCCGCAGAAGCTCCCGCCACCGCCTACGCCCAGTTTTTCCACGAAGCCGGGCACAAGATCGCCTTGCCGTGGTTCGAGGGTCGGAGCGCGCCAATGGTCTTTCGTGAATGGTCGTCGCCCTGGGTGGATGATCTGCTTGAGCCGGGACCGTGGAAGGGCATTGTCCAGCCTGCTGCCAGCGCTCCTGCGGTAGTGCCTGATGTGCTGTTTGTGCCGCTGGTCGGCTTTAGCGCCGATGGCGCGCGGCTTGGCCAGGGGGGCGGGCATTATGACCGCTGGCTTGAGGCGCATCCCGACGTGCGCCCGATCGGGCTGGCGTGGGATTGCCAGCTTATCGAAGACCTGCCCTGTGAGGCGCATGACCGACCGCTGCATGCCGTGGTAACGCCGACGCGAATCTACGGCCCATGGGAGCAGCCAGCGTGACACAGCCTGAAAAGCCCGATTGGCGGCCCACCTGGCGCAAGCCGATCGGCATCATTGCGCTGGTGCTGGCGCTGTGCGTCTATGTCTTTGCAGCGGCTTCGGCATCGGCGTGGATCGGCAGCCTGCATGTGCTGGTGCAGACGCTGGTCTACATCATCTTGGGGATTGCGTGGCTGTTGCCGCTGCGGCGTTTCCTGATCTGGATGGAGACCGGGCGCTGGGGCTGATGCCCCGCGCTGTTTGACCCGCCACTGCTGTCAGAAATTCCCAAGGTGGCGCGAGTGACGGGACTTGAACCCGCGACCCTCGGCGTGACAGGCCGATACTCTAACCAACTGAGCTACACCCGCGTGTACCTTGGGAGCCGCGCCTCTATGGCAGGTGAGTAAGGCTGTCAACGGGGCTGAGGTGGGCTATTTTTCCACAGTGGCGGTGCGCTTTACGGGCAAGGAAAAGGGGTTCGCGCAGAGATCGCGGAGGACGCAGAGGCGCAGAGATGACGCGCTGGACCTAATATCCGCTTGTACCGATGACCTCGCAAAAAACGCTGCGACCAGATACTGGAAACGGCTTCGCCGCCACTCCAGACTCCTTTCTTCTCTGCGTCCTCCGCGGTCTCTGCGCGAAATTCTTATTTGTTGATGCGTGACGATTGGACGAGCTCGCGGTCAGCAAAGAAAAAGGCGCCCGAAGGCGCCTTGATCATCTTCCCAATGGCGCGAGTGACGGGACTTGAACCCGCGACCCTCGGCGTGACAGGCCGATACTCTAACCAACTGAGCTACACCCGCTCACCCTTGGGAGCGCCGCCTCTATGGCAGAGTTTGCAGGCTGTCAACGCTGTTCGTGCAGCATTTTGCAAGGCCAGCAAATTTCTGCGCACCTTGGCGCGCGCTCTTCAATCTGCCAGCAGCAAGACCGGCGTTTCGATCAGTTTTTTCATCGCCTGAACGAAGCTGGCAGCATCATGCCCATCGACCACGCGATGATCGCAACTGATCGAGATATTCATCAGTTTGCGCTTTTCGATCCGTTCACCGCCCATGCTGTCGGGCACGAACATCGGACGCTCGACAATGCGATTGGGGCCGATGATGGCAACTTCGGGCCGGTTGATGACAGGCGTCGTCGCCACGCCACCGAGCGGTCCAAGCGAGGTGATGGTGAGCGTTGAGCCGGTCAGTTCGTCCGGCTTGGCGCCGCCGCTGCGGGCTGCTTCCGCAAGCCGGCCGATCTCGCGGGCGAGCTGCCACAGGTTCAAACCTTGCGCGTTGCGGATCACCGGGACCATGAGCCCCGCAGACGTCTGTGCCGCCATGCCAAGGTGGATCGCGCCATAGCGGGTGACCACGCCCGCCTCATCGTCATAGCGCGCGTTGATCATCGGGTATTGCGGCACTGTGCGGCAGATCGCGGTGATCAGCAGCGGCAGCAGGGTGAGTTTGGGCTTGTCACCACGGTTGGCGTTCAACTGCTCTCGCATGGCTTCGAGCGCGGTCACATCGCATTCTTCGACATAGGAGAAGTGCGGGATGTGGCGCTTTGACGCGGCCATGTTTTCGGCAATGCGGCGGCGCAGGCCGATGACCTTGATCACTTCGTCACCGCGCTCAGAGCTTGCCGAACGGTAGCCGCCTGTGGCGTTGTAGGCGAGGAACTGGTCGAGATCGGCGTGGCGGATGCGGCCTTCTTCGGATGGGCGGACTTCGGCCAGATCAACGCCCAGATCACGCGCGCGCTGGCGGACGGCGGGGCTGGCGAGGATTTTGGCATCCCTGCCCCCAGTTCCGTTCGTGTCGAGCGAAGTCGAGACACGTTTGGGCGGGGTTGTTGTAGCGCTTGGCGCTGGTGCGAGACGCGGTGTCTCGACTTCGCTCGACACGAACGGCTCTTGAGGTGTGGCAATTTCCATCTCCTCCGCTCGTCCTGAGCCTGTCGAAGGACCCTCCCCCTCCCCCACCGTCTCGATCACCACCAGCGCCGAGCCGATGGCGACGATATCGCCCACCTCGCCTGCAATCGAAACGACTCTGCCCGTCACCGGGCTTTCCATTTCGACCGTGACCTTGTCGGTCATCATGTCGGCAAGGCGACCGTCCTCTTCGACGGTATCGCCTATGGCCACGTGCCAGGCGACGATTTCGGCCTCGGCGATGCCCTCACCAATGTCGGGCAAGCGGAATGTGTAAGTTGCCATGAGTCAGGCTTTCATCAGACGGTCGATGGCCTCGCCGATGCGGACCGGGCCGGGGAAATAGGCCCATTCGAGGCTGTGAGGATAAGGCGTGTCAAAGCCGGTGACGCGCTCGATCGGGGCTTCGAGGTGGTAGAAGCAGCGCTCCTGCACCAGCGCGGATAGCTCTGCGCCAAAGCCGCAAGTGCGCGTGGCTTCGTGGACGATCAGACATTTGCCGGTCTTTTGCACAGACTTTTCCACAGCCGCGATGTCGAGCGGAACCAGTGTGCGCAAGTCGATGATTTCGGCATCGACGCCCTTTTCGGCGCAGACGGCGGCGGCAACGTGGACCATCGTGCCATAGGCGAGCACGGTGAAGGCGTCCCCTTCGCGCACGGTCCGCGCCTTGCCCAGCGGGATGGTGTAATGGCCCTCCGGCACAGCGCTGTCGGCATGTTTGGCCCAAGGCTCAACCGGCTTGTCATAATAGCCGTTGAACGGGCCGTTGTAGATGCGTTTGGGCTCGAAGAAGATGACCGGGTCGTTGTCCTCAATCGCGGCGATCAGCAGGCCTTTGGCGTCGTATGGGGTTGCGGGGATGACCGTCTTGATGCCCGACACGTGCGTGAACAGCGCCTCGGGGCTCTGGCTGTGCGTCTGCCCGCCGAAGATACCGCCGCCGAACGGAGATCGCACCGTGATCGGGGCGATGAATTCGCCCGCTGAGCGATAGCGCAGCCGCGCCGCCTCGGAAACGAGCTGATCAAGGCCGGGGTAGATATAGTCGGCAAACTGGATTTCGGGCACGGGCCGAAGGCCATAGGCGCCCATGCCCACGGCAACACCGATGATCCCGCATTCGCTGATCGGCGTGTCGAACACGCGAGTCTTGCCATGCTTCCTCTGCAGGCCCGCCGTCGCGCGGAACACGCCGCCGAAGTAGCCCACGTCCTCGCCCATCACGACAACATCGGGATCGCGTTCCATCATGATGTCGAGCGCATCGTTGATCGCCTCGATCATGTTTAGGCGGCGGGTCGGTGACTCGGTCATTGTACCCCCTCCTCTTTAGAGGAGGGGGTTGGGGGTGGTGGAACCACGCGGAAGTTTTGGGGCCAGAAAAGACACCACCCCGCTGCGACTAGGGCCTGCTGCGCAGTCCCAAGTCTCACTGCCCCTCCTCTGAAGAGGAGGGGGGATCTGGCGGCGTAAGTCACGCCTCATCCTCCTTCCAGTCGGGCCATTTGACGCGGCGCTCATGAATGGCCTGCGCGCTCTGTTCTTTCAGGTGCCAGGGCAATTCCTCGAACACGTCCTCGAACATCGTGCGGAACGGGTGGTGCAGGCCGTGGCCCAGAATGCCGTTCTTCTCGGCCTCCTTGGTCGCAGCCTTAACCTGTTCCATCAGTTCGCGGTCCATGTCCGCCTGCTGCGCTTCGGACCATTCACCCAGCGCGATGAGGTGCAGTTTGAGGCGGTTGATCGGATCGCCGAGCGGCCATTCCTCGCGTTCGTGCGCCGAGCGGTATTGGCCCGGATCGTCCGAGGTGGAGTGCCCTTCGGCGCGATAGGTAAAGTGCTCAATCAGTGTCGGCCCGGCGTTGGACCTTGCGCGGTTGGCCGCCCACTGCGTTGCGGCAAAAACAGCCAGCGGATCGTTGCCGTCAACGCGGATGCCGGCGATGCCATAGCCGATGGCGCGCGCGGCGAAGGTTGTCCGCTCGGCCCCGGCAAAACCTGAAAAGCTGGAAATCGCCCACTGGTTGTTGACGACGTTGAAGATGACCGGCGCGTTGTAAACCGCGGCGAACGTCATGGCGGAATGGAAATCGCCCTCAGCGGTAGACCCCTCACCAATCCAGGTGGCGGCGATCCGGCTGTCGCCCTTGATCGCACTCGCCATGGCCCAACCCACGGCTTGCGGATATTGCGTGGCGAGGTTGCCGCTGATCGAAAAGAACGAAGCCTCGCGGGCCGAATACATGATCGGCAGCTGGCGGCCCTTCAGCTTGTCGGCTCGATTCGAATAGATCTGGTTGATCATGTCGACCATCGGATAGCCGCGCGCGATAAGGATGCCCTGCTGGCGATAGCTGGGGAAGACCATGTCATCATTGGCCAGCGCCATGGCGGGAGCGACCGAGGTCGCCTCCTCACCGGTGCACTTCATGTAGAAGCTGGTCTTGCCCTGCCGCTGCCCGCGATACATCCGGTCATCGAAGGCGCGGGTGAGCGCCATCGTGCGTAGCATCCGGCGTAGTGTTTCGGCATCGAGCTTTGGATCCCACGGACCGACAGCGTGATGATCCTCACCCAGCACGCGCACCAAATCGAGACACAGCGGGTGCGTTTCGGCCGCCGAGCATTGCTCATCCGGTCGTGGCTGCGCACCAGCGGGAGGTATCGTCAGGTGCGAATAATCGACCTTGTCCCCCGGCCGGAATTTCGGTTCCGGCACATGGAGCGCCAGCTGCGGCAGGTTGCCACGCGCGGTTTCGCTCATCTTGGGAACGCCTGCATCTGACTCTCCACCACCCGCAGGTGCCTATGCAAATGCAAAAGCCGAGCGAGTGTTAAATTATAACTGTGTGTTATTTTATTTCACACAGCTTTGCGAGTCAATCACAGTTTCAGACGGCAACCGGTGCGCTCAACTGGCCCTGAGGCGCATATCCGGACACTTCGAAATCCTCGATCCGATAGCCGAAGATATCCTCGGGACGGCGCAACAGGGCAAGGCGCGGATTGCCTTCCGGTTCCCGCAAAAGTTGCGCTTCGACCAGTTCCGCGTGATTGAGATAGAGATGCGTATCGCCACCCATCCACACCAGTTCACCCGGCTCAAGATCGCATTGCTGGGCCAGCAGGCGGATGAACAGCGCCGCGCCCCACAAGTTGAACGGCAGTCCCAGTGCCACATCGCAGCTGCGCTGATAGAGCAGGCCATTGAGCCGGTTGCCGCTGACGTGGAACTGGTAGGTCTTGTGGCAGGGCGGCAGCGCCATCTGGTCCAGCTCGGCCACGTTCCACCCTTCGACGATATGGCGGCGGCTGCCCGGATTGTTCCGCAGCGAGTGGACGACATCGGCCACCTGATTGACGCCCTGCGCGCGCTGGCGGAAAAGGCCCTCACCCGCCGCTTCATAGACCGGCCAATTGACCCACTGCTTGCCATAGACCGGGCCAAGATCGCCCCAACTTTGCGCGAAAGCTTCGTCTGCCACAATGCGGGCGGAGAAATCGGCGCGCGAGATATCATCGCCTGTTGCCTTGCGATAGCGGGCGAGCGGCCAGTCCGTCCAGATCTCCACGCCCTGCGCGCATAGGTTGCGAATGTTGGTGTCACCGGTGAGGAACCACAGAAACTCGCGCGTGGCGGTCTTCCAGAACACGCGCTTGGTGGTCAGCAGCGGCATGCGCCCATCTGACAGGTCAAAGCGCAATTGCGCGCCGAACACGGAGCGTGTGCCAACGCCGGTCCGGTCAACGCGCTCATCCCCGTGCTGCCAGATATGGCGCATCAGATCGAGGTACTGCCATTCGGGATGGCGGGCGGAATCGGCATGACTGGACATCGCTCTGCTTCTATCCGGCATGGCCCAAACGCGCAAAACTGCGGTTGGAAAAAACTTGCCCCAACCTGCTTGCCAGTCCCGGCAGCGCCTCGTATAGGGCGCGCCTGCCTCGCGGCTGGGAAACCAGCTGGCGGATCGGTCGGGGAATAGCTCAGCCTGGTAGAGCACTGTCTTCGGGAGGCAGGGGCCGGAGGTTCGAATCCTCTTTCCCCGACCACTTCACCCTTCGCGGTGATAATGAGAGCGGCCTGCGGGTCGCTCTTTTTGTTTGGCGGTTTTTTTGCGCCGTGGGTTCTGCGCTTCATCAAGAAGAAAAAGGGTTTCGCGCAGAGGGCGCAGAGGGCGCGCAGATGTTGCTGCATCGGCGAAGCCGTTTCACGAAGCCGGACGCCGCGTTTTTCGCAAAAGCAAGAGAGTAGCTGGACCTGCGGTCCAACGCTTCATCTCTGTGTCTCTGCGTCCTTTGCGCTCTCTGCGCGAAAACTCTCTTTTTTTCCGGGGAGCGTCCCGCCACACCACAGCATTTGAAGCTTGAACGTTAATGCCTACAATCCGATTGCGATTTGCGATTGATACCCGGCTCCATTCATCGCAGCTTATGCACAAGTCATTCAATTCACCGCATATTCCTTCGCGAAGAGCGCAAAGACCCTTTCGCTGATGCGGAATTTTCCTGACCTTTGCGGGGTTATCCCATTAACTGGACAGGAAACCCCCATCCGTGAAACTGCGTACCCTGACGATTTCTTTGCTTGTGGCCGCAACTCCACTTGCCACGCCCGCAATTGCTCAGCAGGCCGCAGCCCCCACGCCTGCAACCGCTGCACCTGCCGCGACGACGCCAGCGGTCGGTGCCATGGTGTATGATGCTGCCGGTGCCGAAGTGGGCACGATCAAGAGCATTGCGGCCCCCAATTTCGTGATCGATACCGGCAAGAACACCGCCACGCTGGCGCTGTCGGCGCTGGGCACCAGTCCGAAGGGCCCGGTGCTTGGCCTGACCAAGGTGCAACTCGATGAAGCCGCCGAAAAGGCTGCGGCTGCGGCCAAGGAAGCTTTGGCAGCGGCGATCGTGGTTGATGCGCCGGTCCATGCCTCTGACGGCACGACCGTGCTGGGCAAGATTAGCGAAGTGGCTGAGGCCGACTTCATTCTTGATACTGGCACCACCAAGGTCAAGTTGCCCCGCACGGCCGTGGGCAAGGGTGCAACCGGCCTGTTCATGGGCATGACCGCCCAGCAATTTGCCGATGCTACCAAGAGCGCGGCACCAACGGCTGCAAACTGAGATTACCGCAAAAGGGGCGGCACCATGTTCGGTGCCGCCCTTCGCTGCATTCAGCCACCCCGCAGCAATTGCACGCCCCAATCGCGTTCGAACAGATAGAGCAGCAGCCGCGCCGCCTCCCCGCGTGGAGATGACAGGCCGCCGTCGCGCTCCATCAGCAGCCGCGCATCATCGTGCGCCAAGGGCAGCAACCGCGCGATCTGTTCGAAATCGGCGACCCTGAAGGGCGTATCGCCCGATTGCCGGGTGCCAAGCAGTTCACCGCCCCCCCGCAGCCGCAAGTCTTCCTCGGCCAGTCTGAACCCGTCCTGCGTCTCACGCATCAGCGCCAGGCGTTCCCGCCCGGTTTCGGAAAGCGCATCGCCGCGCAGCAGCAGGCAGGTCGATTGCTGGCTGCCCCGCCCTACCCGCCCGCGCAACTGGTGCAACTGGGCAAGGCCGAAGCGTTCGGCTTGTTCGATGACCATCAGCGTGGCGTTGGGTACGTCCACGCCCACTTCGATCACCGTGGTTGCGACCAGCAGCTTGGCATCGCCGCGGGCAAAGCGCTCCATCGCGGCATCCTTGGCCTCGGGCCGTAACTGGCCGTGGACCATGACCACGGTGTCGCCAAAACGTTCCTGCAACAGCGCGTGGCGCGCTTCGGCGGCGGCGATGTCTGACGTTTCCTGTTCGTGGACCATCGGACAGACCCAGTAAGCCTGCGCACCTTTGGCAATGTGCCGACCGATGCCTTCGATCACGTCGTCCAACCGCTCTTGCGCCACGACCCGCGTATCAATCGCCTGCCGACCCGGTGGCATTTCATCGAGCCGCGAGACGTCCATTTCGCCATATTGGGCCAGCGTCAGCGTGCGCGGGATCGGCGTTGCGGTCATCGCCAGACAATGCGGTGTTCGCCGCGCCTTTTGCGTCAACATCAGCCTCTGACCCACACCAAAGCGGTGCTGTTCGTCGATCACCACCAGCGCCAGATTGCGATAGGCTACCGTGTCCTGAAAGATCGCGTGCGTGCCAACGCAGATGTCGATGCTGCCATCAAGCAGGCCCATCAGGATCGATTCGCGCGCCCTGCCCTTGTCCCGCCCAGTCAGTAGCGCGATGTTCACACCGGTTCCTGCGACCATGCGCGTCAGCGTTTCGGCGTGTTGCCGTGCGAGGATTTCGGTGGGGGCCAGCAAGGCGGCCTGACCTCCGGCCTCTACCGCGATCAGCATGGCGTTGAGCGCCACCGCTGTTTTGCCTGATCCAACATCGCCTTGCAGCAACCGCAGCATCGGCGCGCCTTGTGCCACGTCGCTTTCGATCTCGGCGATGGCGCGCTTTTGCGCTCCGGTAAGTTCGAACGGCAGGTTCAGCTTGGCCCGCAAGCGCCCGTCGCCATGGAGCGGCGTGCCTTTTTTGGCGCGGTTGCTTTGGCGCACCAGCAGCAGGGCAAGGCTGTTGGCCAGCAGCTCGTCATAAGCGAGCCGGTCGCGCGCGGCCTTGTCCTCGCCCTTGTGCGCGGCACGCAGGGCATCGTGCCAGCGCGGCCAGTCGTTGCGCGCGGCAAGGCCCGGCTCGATCCATTCGGGCAGGTCGGGCAAATGCGTCAGGGCCTGTTGTACAAGGCCCTGAATGCGGTTCTGCGTCAGGCCTTCGGACAGGGCATAGACCGGCTCGGTCAACTGGCCGATCATCCCGGCGCTGTCTTCGCTCACGTGATCGGGGTGGACCATCTGCCAGGTCTGACCATATTGATCGAGCCGCCCGGCCACCCAGCGCTTTTCGCCGATGGGAAGCTGCTTTTTGCCGCTGTAGGCCGCGCGGCCGAAATAGGTGAGCGCCACGTAATTGCCGACCGCATCCTCGGCCATGACCCGGAATGGCCCGCGCCCAGCAGGTTGGCGGTATTCGCGTGGGGTGAGCGGCAGGACAATCTGTTCGCCAAGACCCGCCTCGTCCAGATTGCCCACCGCGCGGCGCAAGACCCAGCGTTCGGGCAAGTGGTAGGCGATATCCCGCACCCGCCCCAGCCCCAGCTTTTCCAAGGGGCGCGACAAGCCCTGCCCCACACCTTTCAGGCTGCCGGTTTCGGCGAACAGGGGATTGAGCACATCGGGACGCATGCCGCCGACATAGGCTGCGCGCGAGCGTTTCGCCACATCGGAAAATCAAGGCAATTTGACGTAGCGCAAGGTGATTGGTCCCGACTGGGCGCTTCGTTCGTTCAGAAGCCACAATCACAGGAGTTTACCCACGATGTTGATCCCTCATGGTGCCGTCATCGCGCTTGTCGATGGCGAAGACTGGCAGATCCTGCGCAACAGCGGGACCGAAGCCGAGCCGGAACTGACCGAAATGGCCACTCCGGAACTGGTTGAAAGCAATCACGGTTCGGGCAACCGTCATGGCACCAGCTCAGCCAACCCATCGGGCAACCAGCGCGATGAAGACGCCCACGCCGCTGCCGTGGCCGAATGGCTGAACCGGCAGGTGCAGGACCACAAGATCGAACAGCTCGTGGTGATCGCGCCGCCGCGCACTCTGGGCGAACTGCGCCATCATTACAGCAAAGCCGTGGAACATGCCGTGATAGGTGAACTGGCCAAGGATTTCATGGACCGCCAGCCCCCGCAGATCATCGCAGCCCTGCGCAGCAAGTAAGCATGCGAACACTGTTCCGGCGCGGCAAAGTCATCCGCGCCGGGCCTTGTTCGGCACCTGCCCGCTTGAACAGGCTGTGCGGCCTTGTTTCACGCGCCGGTTGGGCTTAACGGCCAATGGATGACCGAAACCCCCGTGCCCTCCGCCGAGATCACCGCTGACCGCCTGAAACGCCTGCAATTCCGCGCATGGCATCGCGGTACGCGCGAGGCTGACTACATGATCGGCTGCTACTTCGACCGGTTTCACGCCTCATGGAATGTCGAGCAGGTCGTTTGGTTCGAAGAGCTGATCGAGGAAGATGATGTTGACATCATGGCATGGGCGCTGGGAACACAGATCGTGCCCGAAAAGTATCAAGGGGCGATGATGGACGTGATGCGCAAGCTGGACTACGTCGAGATTCCGCGCTGATTCAATCTGCAGCGCAGTAGCAAGCCCGCCATGTCTGATCTGAACCGCATCCTGTCGGCCAAGACGCCGCTTACGCTCTCGTCCGTTGCGCGCGGGGCGCAGCCGCTTGTGCTCGCCGATCTGGCGCGGGCAGCAAAGGGCCGCGCGGTGTTCATCGCAGCCGATGAAGCGGCGATGCGCGCGGTGGCAGACAGCGCCGCGTTCTTTGCGCCTGACCTTGAGGTGATCGACTTTCCGGCGTGGGATTGCCTGCCGTTTGACCGTGCTTCGCCCGCGCTCAGCGTCAGTTCAAGGCGTCTTGCGGCACTTCAGAAGCTGCAGCACAAACGCTCTGGCCCGCAACTTCTGGTCACCACGATCAACGCCGTGCTGCAGCGTGTGCTCACCCCGTTCCGCATCCGCGAATCCACCCGGCTGTTGACGCCCGGCGCGGAAATCGGGCGGGAAAGCCTGATCGCGCTGCTGCAGCGACAGGGCTATTCGCGCACCGATACCGTGGTCGATGCCGGGGAATACGCGGTGCGCGGGTCCGTGTTCGACATTTTCCCATCGGGCCTTGATCACGGCCTGAGGCTCGATTTCTTTGGAGACGAGCTGGAGACGCTGCGCCTGTTCGATCCGAACACGCAGCGTTCGGTGCAGCCGGTGGAAACGCACCTGCTGCTGCCCGCCAGCGAAGCGTTGCTGGATGACGACAGCATCAAGCGCTTCCGCAGCCGCTATCGCGAGCTGTTTGGCGCGAATGCCACCGGCGATCCGCTCTATCAGGCGATCAGCGAGGGTCGGCGTCTGGCGGGCATGGAGCACTGGCTGCCGCTGTTCGAAGACCGGCTCGTCACGCTGTTCGATCATCTGGGCGCTGACGATCTGGTGGTGCTGGATGGCACCGCGATCAAGGCCGCTGAGCAGCGCGTGGCGGACATTACCGACTACCACCAGTCGCGGCTCGATTCCTCGTCAAAGGCGCCCGGCAGTTATCGCCCGCTGGCCGAAGACGCGCTTTACCTGAAGCAGGATGAACTGGACCGCGCGCTGGCGGGCTGGCCCGTCCACCGCACGACCATTTTTGCCGAGCCGGAATCAAAGCAGGTCATCGATTTCGGCTTTACCTCCAGTCACGATTTCACGCCCGAACGCGCGGCGGCGACGAGCGGCGGGAACAACATTTATGAATCCGCCGCGAAGTACATTGCGGCGCTGGGCACGCGCGGCATGAAGCCCATCGTCGCTGCCTACACCACCGGATCACGCGCGCGGCTCGCTTCGCTGCTGACCGAGGCGGGCAAGGCTGCGCCGCTGATGGCCGAGACATGGCAGGAGGCGTTGGGCCTTGCCGCCACGGGCAAGCCGGTCGCCGTGGTGCTGCCGCTGGAACAAGGCTTTGCCAGCGATGATCTGGAACTGCTGACCGAGCAGGACATTCTGGGCGACCGCCTTGTCCGCCGCAAGAAGAAGCGCAAGAATGCCGATGCGTTTCTGGCAGAGCTTTCGGCGCTTACGCCGGGCGATCTGGTGGTTCATATGGACCACGGCATCGGGCGCTATATCGGGCTTGAAGCGATTGCGGTGGGGGACAGCCCCCACGATTGCGTCCAGCTGGAATATTCGGGTGGCGACAAGCTCTATATCCCGGTCGAAAACCTCGATGTCCTCTCGCGCTATGGCTCGGATGCCGAAGGCGTGCCACTCGACAAGCTGGGCGGCGAGGCTTGGCAGCGCCGCAAGGCCCGGATGCGCGAGCGCATTCTGGAAATGGCGGGCCAGCTTATGGCGACCGCCGCCCACCGCGCGCTGCGTCACGGCCTTGTCCTGCCGGTTGACCCTGCCAGTTACGGTCCCTTCGTCGACCGCTTCCCGTGGGACGAGACCGAAGATCAGGAGCGCGCCATCGGCGATGTCCTGTCCGACATGATCGAAGGCAAGCCGATGGACCGTCTGGTCTGCGGCGACGTGGGCTTTGGCAAGACCGAGGTGGCACTGCGCGCCGCTTTCGTCGCCGCGATGCAGGGCGTGCAGGTGGCGGTGGTTGCACCAACCACGCTGCTCGCGCGCCAGCACTTCACCAACTTCGTCGAACGCTTCAAGGGCTTCCCGATTGAAATCGGCCGCCTTTCGCGGCTCGTCCCGCCCAAGGAGGCAGCGGAAACCAAGGCTGGGCTTGCCAATGGGCGGATCGATATTGTCATCGGCACCCATGCCTTGCTGGCCAAGACCGTGGAGTTCAAACAGCTCGGCCTTGTGATTGTGGACGAGGAACAGCGCTTTGGCGTGACGCACAAGGAGAAGTTGAAGGAGCTGAAGGCCGACGTGCACGTCCTGACGCTCACCGCCACGCCGATCCCGCGCACGCTGCAGATGGCCATGTCGGGCCTGCGCGAACTGTCGACGATCCAGACCCCTCCGGTCGACCGGCTTGCCACGCGGACCTATGTGATGCCATGGGACGATATGGTGATGCGCGAGGCATTGCTGCGCGAACACCAGCGCGGCGGGCAGAGCTTTATCGTGGTGCCGCGCATTGCCGATATGCCCGATATCGAGGAATGGCTGCGGCTCAACGTGCCCGAAGTCCGCTATATCGCTGCGCATGGCCAGATGAGCCCGACCGAGGTCGAGGACCGCATGGGCGCGTTTTATGAGAAGAAGTACGAAGTCCTGCTCTCCACCACCATCGTGGAAAGCGGCATCGATATCCCGAGCGCCAACACCATCGTCATCCACCGCGCCGACCGCTTTGGCCTTGCCCAGTTGTACCAGTTGCGCGGACGCGTCGGTCGCGGGAAGATCCGCGCTTATGCTTACCTGACGCATTCGGAGAACACCGCGCTGTCCGAAATCGCCGAAAAGCGGCTCAAGGTGCTGGGCGATCTCGATAGCTTGGGCGCGGGCTTCCAATTGGCCAGCCACGATCTTGATCTACGCGGTGCAGGCAATCTGCTAGGCGATGAACAATCGGGCCATATCAAGGAAGTCGGTTTCGAACTCTACCAGTCGATGCTGGAAGATGCGATCCTTGCTGCCAAGGCCGGCGATATCGGCCTTGCGCGCGAACGCGAAGCTCTCAGCCCGCAGATCACGCTCGATGCGCCGATCATGATCCCCGAGGACTATGTGCCCGATCTGGCGGTGCGCATGGCGCTCTATCGCCGGATGAACGATGCCGAAGGGCCGGATGTTGTGGAGGCGCTGGCGGCCGAGATGATCGACCGGTTCGGCCCCCTGCCCGCCGCGACGCAGAACCTGCTGCGCCTGATCGAGGTGAAACGTCAGGCCATTGCGGCCAACATCGCCAAGATCGATGTGGGTGCCAAGGGCGCGCTGGTCAGCTTCCACAAGGACAGCTTCCCCGATCCGGCCGGCCTCATCAGCTATGTCGAGCGGTTGAACGGAGTGGCCAAATTGCGGCCGGACAACAAGCTGGTGATTACGCGGGCTTGGGGCACGGCCGAAGGGCGGCTCAACGGGCTGGTGCAGCTGACCAAGGGCCTTGCCGCGATTGTCAAACGCGCGAAGAAGGCGGCCTGACGTCAAACTCACTCAACTATCCATGCCGTTCGTGTCGAGCCCCTCGACATGCTCGGGATAAACTTCGTGCCTTTGGCACGAAGTCGAGACACTGCGAACTGTGTCTCGACTTCGCTCGATACGAACGGGATTTAGTGCTGAAAAATTGCGACGAGCTTTCTACCCTAAAGCATCGCCGCAATTGCCTCGCCGGATACCGGGCCGGAGCGCAAGAAGCCCTGAAACACGTCGCAGCCCTCTTGCGCCAGTACGGCCAATTGCCCTTCACGCTCAATGCCTTCGACCACGATCTTCTGGCCTAGCGCCTTGGCCATGGCGACGATGGCTTTCAATATCGCCCGGTCGCGCGGGTCTGTATCGACATCGCCGACCAGCGAGGCATCGAGTTTGAGTGTGTCGATGGGCAGCGCCTTCAACGTGCGGAAATTGGCATAGCCGGTGCCGAAATCATCCAGCGCGATGCGCACACCGAGTGCGGCAATGGTTTTGAGCGAGCTGGCAGAGCGCACAAAGTCGGCGATCAGGCTTTGTTCGGTCACTTCCAGCGTCAACTGCGCAGGTGGAAATCCACTGTGATCGAGCGCTTGTGCAAACCCGGCTGCAAAGTCTTCGGCTGCAAGGTCTTCCGCAGTAATGTTGATTGATAAAGGCAAATGCCCTTTCCATCGCTCATCGGAGGCTAGCGCGCGCTGGATGATGTGGCTGGAGAGCTGTTCGATGTGATCGCCGCGTTCGGCAATCGCAAACAGCGTTTCGGCACCGATGCGGCCAAGCTGCGGGTGGTTCCAGCGGGCCAGCACTTCGGCACCAGCGAGCGCGCCTGAGTTCACGCAATACTGCGGCTGAAACACCAGCCCGATCTCGTCCCGCGCCATCGCGCCGATCAGGTCTGCCTCAAGCCGCGCCGCGCTGCGTCCGCGCGCGCGGTGCGAACCATCGGCCCACATTACGCGGCGTCCGGGCAGCTGTTCAAGGCTTCCCAGCGCCTGATCGAGCCGGTCCAGCATCCGGCCCGCGCTCTCACCCGGAGCGCGGCGCAGCAGGGCAATGCGCGGCAGCAGGTGCAGAACATCGCCGTGAACCGGCAGCGCGCGCCCGACGGTGCGCCCCAGCGCTTCGGCCAGCCATTGCCAGCGTTCGCGCGGCATGGCGCCCGTACAGGCCACCAGAAATTCGCCGCCGCTGATGCGCGCGACGATGGCTGATGGCCCAAGTTCCTCCACTGCAAAATCGCGAATGCGCCGCGCTATTTCGGCCAGTGCGAGATCGCCCCCGGCGTTGCCATAGGCAATGTTGACCGAGCGGAAGCGGTGCAGGCCGACCAGCATGGCTTGCAGGTAATCGGGCGCAGGCGCGCGCTGCAGCCACTCCCGCGCCTCGGCAGAACTGGCCAGCCCTGTCAGCGGATCACGTGCATAAATGGTGGCGGAGTCTCCCATCAGCACCGGCCATAGCGCTAAACTCTTGCCAAACAATTCCCTTTGCCTGTCTAACCCCGCGGGACCGCGACACGCATGATCATGCTTTTGTGCATTGCGCCAATGCCCTGCACCCCATATCCCTGCCCCAGCAACTTTGAATGACCCTTCGCGGAGAGGCGCAATAACAATGCCGGAGTACAGCCGTCTGGCCCTGCTCGCCTCGCCTACCGAGCGGGCGCAGGAAGCATGCGAAGCCTTGCAGAAAGAGCGGACGTGGGTTCCGCTGGAGGAGGCAGATGCGGCGGTGGTCATCGGCGGGGATGGCTTCATGCTGCAAACGCTGCACGCGATGCTCGATACCGATCATGTGATCCCGGCCTTCGGGCTGAATCTGGGCACAGTCGGATTTCTCATGAACCGGTACAGATCAAGCCGCAGCATCAAGGAACGTCTGGCAAAGGCCACGTCGGTTGGCATTTCGCCATTGCGTATGATTGCCACCACCAACACAGGGGAGGAGCATTCGGTCTGCGCCATCAACGAAGTGTCGATCCTGCGCGAAACGCGTCAAACTGCAAAGCTTGAAGTCAGCGTAAACGGCAAGGTGCGCATGCCAGAACTCGCCTGCGATGGTGTGCTGGTGGCAACGCCTGCAGGCTCGACCGCCTATAACCTGTCGGCCAATGGCCCGATCCTGCCGCTGTCGTCCAACATGCTGGCGCTCACCCCGATCAGCCCCTTCCGCCCGCGCAGGTGGCGTGGCGCGATTCTGCCGGATACCTATGAGATCGTGTTCAAGGCGCTGGAATCGGTAAAGCGCCCGGTGCTCGTCGTGGCCGACCAGAAGGAAGTGCGCGATGTGCGTGAAGTGCGAGTCAAAGCCTGGCCCGAACACCGCCTGACCCTGCTGTTCGACCGCGGCCAAAGCCTTGAAGACCGTATCTTTGCCGAACAGTTCATGGTCTGAGCAATTTTCTGCCTACAGGTGCTTGCCAAACCCGAAACGCCTGTTATTAGCGCGGTCCTGCCACGGGAAACCATGGCTGCTCCCTGATAGCTCAGCGGTAGAGTAGGTGACTGTTAATCACTTGGTCGTAGGTTCGAATCCTACTCAGGGAGCCATTTCTTTCCAGCGTTGGCCAGCCTTCGTCGCAGGATTAGACGCTCGGAAGACTTTTGTTATCAACAGAGATCGCAGCATCAGCCTGAGCGTTTGCTCTGGCCTTTGAGGTGCTGCGCAATTCTCTTGTGGCGTGACGGACCACCGCGATGGTGGCTCACATTGCCTTTCCGTCTTTGGCCAGCAGCGGCTTGGCACCATCGCCCACGATCACGAACGCGGCCCAATAGAACGGGTGCGATGTGTTGGGATCGTCCATCAGTTTTTGCTGTGCAGCTTCCAGACCCTCGCCCAGCGGCTGTCCGGGGCCAGCTTCGATCACGCCGCTGATCAGGCGTTTGGTCGCGTCGAAATCATCGGGCACGGGCCAGTGGCTAGCGATGACCGAACGCGCTCCGGCCCCCACAAACGCGCGGACGAGGCCGTCGAGGGCATAGTTGCCGCCGCTGGTGACGCCGGCTTCGCGGCTTGCTGCAACTGAGGCCATGCCGGCCGTGTCGCAGGCTGAAAGAATGACAAGATCGGCATCGAGCTTCAGGTCGAAGATTTCGCGAAAACTCAGCAGACCGTCGGAACCTGAATTGCCGAAGCTGGTGACGAGCGCGGGCCGGGCCGGGCATCCGGCGCGTGGGGCGGTGACGAGGCCGTGGGTGGCGAAATGCAGTACGCGGTACTTGTCGAGGTCCTGATCGGCCAGCAGCGCGCTGTCGCTGAATGCCGTGTCGATCTGTACTTTGCTGCCGCCGCTATCGAGCTTTTTCTGCGCATAGAGCAATTCGTCCGCCGAGATCGGGTTCATCCACGTTGCCAGTGGCCAATCGCATTCGTCGGCAACGGCTGTGACGGGACGCGGAGCTGGTTTGGCATTGTGTCCAAGGCCCAGATAATTGCGCGGAGCGACCGAAGCGCCCAGCTTGCGGATATCCAGAAAGCCGCGCGGGCTGACCGCGATGGAAACCTCACGCCCGCGCCCGAGCCATGCCATGCCGGTAAAATCGAAGGCATCGCCATCGGGGCTTTCCATGCGTTCGTTATAGGCGGCGATGCCCTTGTCATCGGTGATCAGAACCGTGGGCGGCAGTTGCAGCATTGCGCCATCAGGTTCAAAAATCAGGTGGCGGGTGCCTGACAGCAAGTCCTCGACCGAACCGAACACCGTTTTGTAAAGGCGATGCGCACGTTCGGCATCGAAGGGATAGTTTACCTGACGGCCATTTTCGACCTTCACGATCGTATCGCGCAGGGCCTGCACTTCAGCCGACAATTGGGTAGGCGTGGCTGAGATTGGCACGACTCTGGCCGTCTGCGGTGTGATGTAAAGCCCATAGGTGTAGTCGCCCACGACCATCAGCTTGTAATAGCTCTCGCCCGGTTTCAGCGCGGATTGCAGTTCGGCCATCGCGACGTTTTTCGGGGCCAGCACGCTGTAGCGCGGAAATGCTGCGAGCTTGCTGACCAGTTCGGTCTGTTCGCGCTGTAAATAGGCCAGATCATCTTGCGCCGATTTGAGGGCGGTCTGTTGCTGATCGGTGGGCGCGGCGATCAACGACAGTTGTGCAATCGTCGCTTCGGTCCGGGCAATGTCACGCGTGCGCGCCAAGGACAGCCGGAACAAGGCCGAGGCATCATCATTGCCTTCGGACATCTGCCGGGCCAGCACGGCTTGTGTCTGCGCGACGCCGGGCCGCTGCAAAACCTGCGATGCTGCAAATACGGCACTGGCCGCGCTGCTTTCGTTCCGCTGTGCCAGCAGGCCGAAGTAGGGTTGCACCAGATTGCGCAAGTTCGCTCCGGCCTCGGGCACCTCCAGCGTGCCTGCAATAACGTCGGCGAACAAGGCGATGGCGCCTGCTTCATCGCCAGACCGGCCAAGCCACCCGGCCTTGCGCGCCCGCGCCGCCAGCAAGGCAGGCGTTTGCGGCAGCGCGCTTTCCAGCACAGTGAGCGCACGGTCATAAGCAGCGACTGCTTCGCCCTTGCGGCCCTGCGCCTCGGCCACGGTGGCCAGTTCAAGCTCTATCTCCGAACGCAGCCAGGCCATGGAGATGACCCTGCCCTCGCGCACGTTGGCCAATCTGGCGCTGGCGCTTTGCAGCCCGCTGAGGGCTTGGTCCAACCTGCCTTGCATGCGTGCTGCCGTGGCGGCCAAGGCTACGGCTTGCGCATCGAGTATTTCGGCGCGCTCAAGATCGGTCAGTCCCGGATCGACGGCTCCAAGACGTTTGAGCCCCGAACTTTCGCGGTTGATCTGTTCCGACAATGGGCGGGTGATGAACCCGGCAGACAGGCTTTCGAAATCAAAGCTATCGCCGATAGCGTTGACGGGCTTGGCAAGCTCGGCAAGCGCTGCGGCAGGCTGGCGCTGGTTCAACTGGTCGATCGCGCGGTAATTGCGCAACAAGCGCTGCGTCACACCATCAGCGCGGGCAATCGCGGCAGAGGCCCGGCCAAACAAGCCGCTCGATGCCTCGAAATTGCCGAGGTTGGATTGCTGCAAACCCTGATTGGCCAAAGCCTCGGCCAATGCTGCGCCGCCCGCGGCCCGATCCCGGCTTGCCAGCGCCTCAAAAAACTCGGCAGATTCGGCAAAGCGGCCGCTGTTGTTGCGGGCATAGCCTTCACCGCGCGCGCCCAGCCTGTCGAGTTGCCCGGCTTGCACCCGCGCAAAGGCGGCTGGATCGGTGACTTCGGTCGTTGCGACCTTGATCTCGCCCGGCACGCGGGAATCTGTGAAAACACTGGCAAGCGCGAGGCGCAGCGCTGGGTCATAGCCTGCCAGCCCTTCAACCAGGTAGCTTACGCCATTGCGGCTGACGGCATAGCGTTTGTATTCCACCTGGGCGCGTTGATCGCGGCAGTTGGCCGCGCTCACGCGTCCAACCCCGTCGATCATGACCGATCCCGTGGCCCCGCAAGACAGCGTCACGCCCGAAAGGCCGGTCGGCTCATCCTGCAAAGGAATGGCGCGGCGCACGGCAATCAGCGTGCCGACAGCCCCTGCGGCATCGCGGCAGCTCAGGCGGTATCCACGATCGAACATGCCGCCAAGGCGCGCGTCCGCCGGTGCGTTTTGTGCGGTGCAGGTAACGCCAGAAGTGCCGATGCGGAACGAATTGCGGATCGACAGCGGCGGCTGTGCATCGGTTGCGGCCTTAACGCCGGAAGCGCTGGCTAGCACTGCCAATGCCAGAGCCACGCCAGAGCGCAGCCCAGCGCGATGGATCGAACGGCGCGCGGTCACTGGACGTCTCCCTGCAGATTTCCATTGCCGCCGCTGCCAGAGCTAGAGCCAATCAGCGCAGGATTGCCTCCGCCTGATACCGGTTCTTCAATCGGGCTTGCCGCATCGAGTGGTGCAGCGTTGATGATGCTGGTGGGCGGAACGATGGGTCCGGCCGTGCCTGATTCATCAGGTGGGAGCTGCACGTCGGCTTCATCCTCTTCACCATCGGGACTGCCGAATTCAGGCGTGCTGCCGAGTGGCTCGGTGGCGTTGAAGGTGATTTGCCCCGAGATTGCGCCGATCACGTCGGGCTCTCCATCGCCACCTGGCAGGATGACGCAACGCGTTACCGAAAAGAGGCAGCCATTGATCTGGCTGTCGTCGGAGAAACTGGCCGGATCGGTTACGCCCGCCACCGCCAGTTCATGCGCATCGAAGCCGCTGACGATCCCGGACGGTGTCTGGAACGCGCCATTCACGATGACCGAAATCGCTCCGGGCTGCGCATTGGCCGGAGCCGTGACATCGGTGAAGGCGATATCCGAGAAGAAACCGGCAGGGTTCAGCACGGTGCCGGTGTTCTGGATATAGAGCGTGCCGGTGGGATAGAAATCCAGCCCAAGCGCGCGCAGCACACCTTCGGGTCGCTGCACAATCGCCGGAGCATTTAGATCAGCAATGCGATCGCTGTAGAGCGGATCGGCGGCTAACCTGTCCAGAATGTCGGCCGAAGCGATGTGAATGTTGGCAGCGTTGAATTCGGCAATGCCGCCCAGCGTTGTGCCGGTGGACGTCAGGCTGATCGATCCGGTTGCGGCATCGAGTTCAAACGTGCCCGTGCTGAATTCCACGACATTGCCCGATCCAAAACCGGTGCCGTTGATGGCTCCGGTTACGCGGATTGTGCCGCCCAACGCCTGCGTTGCGGCGTTGCCTGTGGCAAAGATGATCCGTCCGTTTGGTCCGGCAAGCATGGTTGCGCCGATGGTTCCTCCGGCGGTCAGGTTCAGATTGCCAATCCGCATGTCGATGGCATTGGCCGCAGAATCAGCGGCGGCGATGGTCAGCCGACCGGTGGAAATCAGGCCAATTTCCTCGTCGGTCAGCGAAAAATCGTCTTGCGCGGTCAGGCCATCGCCGATCAGCACGGTGCCCCCTGACGTCGATACAAGGTCTACGCTGCCGTCAACCGCTGTGCGAATGCCCGAAAGCAATGGCTGCCCAGCGGCTCCACCGCCTGAGCTGTTGTTGATCACGGCGATGTTTCCGGCGCTGATCCGCACCACCGGCGCTGTCCAGCGTTGCGCCACGGTCACTTGCGTGGCGGATGTGGCATCAATCCGCTCAAACGCGGTCCACTCGTCACCGCGCAGAATACCCGCAGCAGCACCCGTCATACGTCCGGCAATCGTGCGCCCGAGGTTGACCGACCCCGCAGTGGAGACAGGCGCTGCAGCAAACAGCGCAGCATAATCAATTGAACCGGGCAGTGCCCCTGCTGGTAGCATCGAGGCGTTCGCGATCAGCAAGCGCCCCGTAGCTCCGGTGATTGCTCCGCTGGCAGGACTGATTACAACCCCGGCCCTTGCGCTGCCGACTTGCACATTGCCTGCCGAAAGCAGGGCAATGTCCCGACCTGAGACCGTCTGCAAGTTCAGGCCGGTTGCAGCGCGCGCCAGCACATCAAACCGCGCATCGATCCCCGCTGCCGCCAGACTGCCCGTTTGCGAAAGCAGTTCGATGTTGCCGCCGGTGCTGCGCAGCGCGCCGAAAGTGCCGTTGCCGGCGCTGGTCATGCCAATGTTGCCGCTGGCCAGAACATCGCTGGTTGCCGCGGTCGTGCCCGCAGCAATCCGCAAGGTGCCAAGGGTGGAGGGACCCTCGAAGCTGACTGACCCTGTGGTTGCAATCGGATTTGCGCTGAGGATTTGCTCTTTCGTCGGTGTGCCGCCCGATGCGGGAAACGCCATCGCCCGGTTGGCGATCAGCACCCGGTTGGCACGGTCAAAGCCACCCAGCGCGGTGTTGCCAGTGCCAAGGATCAAGGCATCAAAGGCCGAAATGCGCCCCGTGCCAATGTCGCCTTGCGCATAGAGCAGGACATCAGACGACGAGGACAGATTGGCCGTGCTGATCCTGCCCCCGGCACTGATGGTCAATGGACTGGTTCCGGCAGCCGACGGCAGTCCAGTGCCTGCGGTGACCGAACCGGTCGTGACGTTCCCCCCAGCATCGATCAATACCGGTCCAAGGGCCGACACCGTGCCGACGACGAGGTTGGTATTGGCTGTCAGCGTAACGTCCTGTTGCGACGTGACATTGCCCAATGTCAGCGATGTTCCGGCATCTGCCGTGATGAAGCCCGGCGCGCTGACCGCACCGAACGAAATCCGCCCGACTGATGCCAGATTGATCGGCGTATCCGACGCAAGATTGGCATGCCCGACAAGGTCTTGGGTAGACAGGAGCTGCAACACGGCGCGCCCGGTCAGTGTGCCCAAGGTCGCGGGTGCGGGGCCTGCCAGCAGCCAGTTTCTGGCCGACATCGACACGCTGTCCGCCGTAGCATTGGCATTGTCGAGCGTGAGCGAAAATGCGTTCGGCGTGGAAATGGTCAGGTCAGTTGCGAAAGCTGCCGAACTGTTAGACATCGTAAACGTGTCGGCCAAGGCTGTGGGGTTAACGGCATTTGCCGCCGCGCTCATCACCAGACTGTTGGCGGAAACATCACCGTTGGTAACGACAAACCCGAGCGCGCTATTGGCCATGGTGGATGTGCCGCCGGTCGTGCCCGCCCCGCCCGTGGCCAAGGCGCGCAGCGTCAGGTCAGATGCTGTCAAACCGCCACGTTGCGCGGGCTGATTGATCCGCTCGCTCACCTGAATCTTCACGCCCGAAAGCGATGCAGCGCCGGACAGGGGACTGATCGTGGCGTTTCCACCGTTGCCTGTGACCGGCCCGGCTCCACCTGTGCCGCCGTTGGCATTTGCATCAAATGTTGATGCCGCAGCGATAGACACAGGTCCGCCCTGCGCCAGCAGCGTAATCCCGCCGCCAACGGCATTGCCCCCATTGCCGCCTGTTTGCTCTCCTTGGCCGCCGCTGCCGCCGAAGCCGGACGCCGTGGCCTCCACCGCGCCAAACTGCGCCGAACCGGTGTTGACCGTCCCGGTCGGAATGCCACTGGTCAGACCCAGCTGTATCGTGCCGCCGGTGGCCAAGCCTCCGGTCCCGGCCGTACCGGACAAGGCAATCCCGCCCGTGCCGCCCGTAGCGTCGGCAGAGGCATCGACCTGATCGATATCGATCCGGCCATTGCCTGCGCTGCCCAGAATGGAAATGCTCCCGCCCTGGGCAAGGCCGCCATTGGCCAACGGTGCATTGGGATCAATAAACTCTGCCCCATTGCCCCCTCGCGCGGTTGCCCGGGTGATGACCTCAGTTGCTTGCAACAGGGCCGGTCCTTCAACCGCGTTGTGCGCAACGATCGAAATTGTGCCGGCGGTGGCTGCGCCGCCTGCTCCGCCACTGGCGCCATTGGCACCGAAGGCGTTGGCCGATGCCACCACAGTGCTAAGCTGAACCGTTCCCTGCCGTGCGGTCAGCGATGTCTGTCCGCCCACTGCGCTGCCCGCAACTTGGCCGATCCCCGCGCCAGCATCTGCGCTGGCGTTGACAAGGCCGAGGACGGAAATGCTGCCGCCATTGCCCAACAGGGTCTGGTTGCCAGCACCCAACAGGGCACTGCCGCCCTGTCCGCTGCCGCCGACCCCAGTTGCGCCATCAAGCTGGCCATCGCCGCCCGTGCCATTGGCATCAAGACCGACGCCACCTTCGATGGAGATTGCGCCGCCAGCGCTGAACAGTCGCGCCGTGCCCCCGGTGCCGTTCCCGCCAATGCCGCCCGGACCGGCGCTGAAACCGCCAGAGCCTCTGGCTGTGATTCCAACTTGCCCGGAAATGTTGGCACTGCTTGTACCCGAAGCGACAAATTGCGCACTTCCCCCAAGCGCCGCGCCGCCCACCAGATCGGCCACCTCGTCGGTCGAGGAATCGCCACCTTCGGCAAGCGCGTTGAGCGAAACATCGCCGACCGTCAGCGCCATGCCCGATCCCAGCAACAGTTGCACATTGCCGCCGATGCCTTGTGCGCCGCTGGCCGTGCTGCTGTTCCCGCCCACCCCGAAAGCGGAAAGCTCAAGCGATTGGGCAGATATCGTGTTGCCGCTGGTCAGGCCATCGGACCCCACTTTGATCGTGCCGCCCGTCCCCACGCCCGCTGCAACAACGCACGCGGTAAAGCATGGGCCGGTATTGCCACCGGTGGCGTTGGCCAGCACTTGCAGCCCACCTGCAACCGCTAACCGGCTACCGCCTGCATCAAACTCCATGGTAATGGTGCCGCCGGTCGCGTTGCCCCCGCTGCCGCCGCGCCCTGGCGGGAAGCCCGCGCCCCCGGTTCCGCCGTTCGCGCCAATGGCCCCGGCATCGACAAGGCCAGCACCCAGCTCAAAACCGCCCAAGGCGGTGCCGTTGCCGCGCACCGAGCCAAAGGTGATCTGGCCGCCCACAGCCGATCCGCCAGAGCCGGCATCGCCGCCGGGCCCTGATGCCGATGCACCGTTGGCACCAAGGCCGCCTGCGCCCGCTGCTGCTGCAGTCAACTGTTGCGCTGCGATCGTGCCGCCATCGGGCGCGGAAACCAGCGCGATGGTGCCGCCCAGACCGTTGCCGCCGCTGCCTGCCTGGCTGATCGGACCGGCTGCGGCATTAGCCTGGCCAGTGCCGTCACCGCCGCGGCCGGTGGCGCTGATGTTCAAAGTTGGTGCTTCAATCCGGCTTGCGCCCAGAACGCTGCCACTGGCCGTGAGGCTGATCTGTCCGCCTGTTCCAAGAGCCCCATTGCCGCCATTGAAGCCGCCATCGCCGCCTTGCCCTTCGGCAAGGATCTGCAAGGCATTGCCTGCGCCTATGGTGGATGCGGTCGCCGTGATCTGGATGGTGCCGCCCGTTCCCGCGCCGGTAACCGTGCCAATCGCACCGAAACCGGTGGCATCCAAGGTGGCATCGCCAAGCGCGGAAAAGCTGGCGGTGCTTTGGGTGGCCTGCATGGTGATGGTCCCGCCGGTGCCGCTCCCGCCGGTCGACCCGAAGAAGGCCGGACCGCCGGTCCCTGTCGCGCCAATGGAACTGTCCGCGCCAACGATCAGCGTGTTGCCGGTCTGCGTGATCGACGTTGTGCCGCCAAGGCCATTGCCGCCTTGCGCCCCCCCTCCGCCGCCCGATCCGGCTGAACCAAGGGTAAGCTTGCCGGTAATGTCGAGCGTACCGCCCCCAAGATTGAGCCGTGCGTTACCGCCGGTCCCATTGCCACCGATGGTATCGGGTCCGCTGCCTGACGCGCCGCCGCGGCCCTCGGCAAGGACGTCTGCGTCTTGAAGCAGATCGATCCGGCCGCTGGAGCCGATCACGATCTGGGCCGTGCCGCCTTGTCCTGCACCGGCGATCCCATTGGTAACCTGCGCGCCGCCACGGCCCTCAGCATTGACCGACAGATCGTTGCTGATGGTAACCTGCCCCCCGGCCGATCGCAGCGTAGCAATGCCGCCGGTGCCAACCCCGCCGCTCTGCGCGCCGAGCGATTCGCCGCCAGTGCCTTGGGCTGAAAGGCCGGCAAGGCCGGTAACACTCATCAACCCCGCCGTGGTCGCCTCAACCGTGACCAAGCCGCCCGTGCCTGCGGCCGGAGCATTAAACCCCAGACCACCGTTGGCGTTGCTGTTGGCAAACAGGTTGCCGGTGACGCTGACGAACTTTTCATCACGCGCGCTGACCGTGATGGCCCCACCTGTGGCCGTGCCGCCAGAGCTGGTCTGTGACTGCCCAATGCCGCCTGTGGCATTTGCCTCAAGGAAAAGATCGCCGGTAACGCCAATGCCGCCAATGCCGGTCCCGCTGGCTGCAAAGTTTACGACGCCGCCGGTTGCTGTGCCGCCGAACGTTCCAAAGGTTGATCCGCCCTGCGCGTTGGTCGCAGCGTTGAAGGCCCGCAGCGTGATCCGGCCGCCGTTTGTGGCAACAGCCGAGATGGTCCCGCCGGTGGCTGACCCGCCGCTACCTACCGATGCGATGCCACCGTTTGCCAGCGCCGAAAGATCGGTAAGCCCCCGGATATCAATCGTCTTGCCGGTGCCGTTGGATTCAAATCCGATGATCCCGCCAATCGCCGTCCCGCCATCGAATTGGCACGTGGTGCAGCCATTGCCCGTGCCGCCGATCCCCGTTGCCGTGATATTGATTCCTGCGGCAATCTGAATGTCCGAAAGGCCTGTTCCGGCGGACCGAAACGTGACTGTACCACCCGTGCCGTTTCCGCCGCCAACGCCATTCAAGCCGGTTTCCGGGAAGCCCCCGATCCCGTCGGCAATGGCGACCAGATCAACCTCAAACGCAATCGTGCCGCCGTTCAGCGCCTCGACCAGAATTGTCCCGCCGGTCCCATTGCCGCTGTTGGTGCCCACAACCGAAGATGCAGCGCCAACACCGCTGGCGGTCAGATCGACCGATCCTGCAGCAGTAATCGCCCCGCCATCGAGCGCACGCAGCGCCACGCCACCAGCCTGCGCATTGGGATTGGCCGATGTGCCTGCCGTGGAGGCGGAAAACAGGAGAAAGCTGTCAAAATTGACAAAGCTACCCGCGCCTGCCGTGATGCTGGAATTGCCTCCCGTGGCCCGCAGCAGCGCCTGGCCGGCAAAGGTCATGCCGTCTGGCTGGGTCGCTTCAAGACTGATCGTGCCCGTCGCGCGCGCATCAACCGCCGACGAGAACACACTGTCACCGCCTGTGATCGAGACAAGGCCACTTCCGCCCCCGGTTGACGGGGTGATGCCTGCCTCCCCGCCGACCACATCGTGCCCGGCCGACAGAATGATCGTGTTGCCCACGGCATTGGCAGCACCTGCAATATCAAAGCCCAGTGCGCTGCCCGCCCCGATCGCCATCGTGATCGCGTCATTCTTTGGCACCGCGACCATATAGACCCGGTTGAAGAAGTTCTGCCCTCCTGATGCAGGCCCTTCGACCGAACCGTTGTTGGTCAGTACGGCACCAGTCGCACTCGTGCCCGATGTCACTTCGATATCGAACAGCCCGTTGGGTGAGAACGTGATCGTTGCCGCATCGGCGGCCACCAGTGCAGCTGAACCGTTGACGGCAATCGTCCCGTTGTTGACCACCGAGGGCGCGACCAGCGCGATGTAAGACCCTTCAACAGGGGCGTTCAGCTGAGCGCCCGCATTGACCACGATTTGCGATCCCGGCACATCAACCGGCCGGAAAACATAAGACCCGTTGCTGTCAAAGTTTCCTTCAGCATCGAATGACAGATCCGACGTGGTCAGCACCAGATTGCCGACATCAAACACGCTTCCACCGCCAATCAGGATGCCGCCCGGGCTATAGAAAAACACCGTGCCGCCGCGCGTTGGCGGGGCCGAGAACTGCTGCAACTGCGAGATTACCTCGCCATTGAACTGCACCGGCCGCGTCGATCCCGAAGGAATGATCCGGTTCAGGACCGCGAAGTTCTGCGTGTTGAAATCGTTCTGGAATGTGGCCGTCGTGCCGGCCGACTGGAAGTTTATCGGACCGCCGGTGGCCGCTGTATCGTTGGGCGTCCAATTGATCACCGCGCTGGGCGATGACACGGTGATCGCCGTGGTGGTCGGTGTGGTGAAGATCGTGGCAGACCCGCCAACGACATTGCTGGACGCATTGAACGATTGCGCCTTCAGCGATGGCCCTGATGCCACCAGTGCGGTTGCCAGCGCCAGCCCCGATGCCGAAAGCAGTTGCTTCATGGTTGCAGAGGATGTTGCGCGCATTACAAGCTCCTCCACGGCAGCAGCCGCGTGGTCAAAGTCATCAGAAAGCGCGGCTTGGAACGGCTCGCCTGTCCGCTCAACCGCTCCAGAGGCACGGCAAGCGTTGCCTCAAGCACAAAGCGCGATCCGATTTCCGAACGCAAACCACCGCCCGCCGATGTCAGCCGTTGCGATCCCGCTATGCCCTTGTTCCACACCCACGCGGCATCGACATAAGCAAAGGGCTGCACGCGCCAGCTGCGATTGCGGTCCACGGCAAAGCGCGGTCCGCGCAGTTCCGCCGCGCTGCCAATCGCATTATCGCCGATCAGATCACCCGGATCGTATCCGCGCCCGAGCGTGAAGTTCCCGGCGGAAAACTCCTCAAAGCTGAACAGGGGCTTGAAGGCATATTGCCCGCGCGGTGCCAGCAACAGCGAGACCTTGCCAAAGGCCTGCTCAAATTCACCCTGCCAGCGCACCACTGTGGCACTGGCTGAACCATCAAAGCGGCTTGTCGGCACAATCGCACCACAGGCAAGACCGGCGCAGCCTTGTGTCGCATCAAGGATCGACAGCCCCTGTCGCACTTCCAAACCAGTGGAAACCCGCCAGCGCGGCTGCACGTGGCGTGTATCGATGGCGTCCAGATCAACCCGGCCCCACGCCACGCGAATGCGGTCCCGCGTCAATGGGCCAATGAAATCAACGTCCTGATTGACCAGATCCAGCCCGCCACTGAGCCAGACATTGCGCGAAAGCGACCGCTGGAGCGGGTATTTGGCAAACAGGCTGGCATAGAGCGTGCGCGCATCCAGCGACACGTTGGCAGGCAGTCCGGCGATATCAGGCTTCGTCCAGGCATAAGTGAACTGGCCGCCGATAATCAGGCCTTCCGCGCCGGGCCGGAATTCGTGCGAGGCCTGCAAGACCTGCTGCTCCCGCACATCGCTGGTGGCGTAAAAGGCTAGCGAGGTCGCATCCCCCAGCCCCGTCAGGCCGAAAAGCTGCGCCCGCACTTGCCCACCAAACCGCCCCGTAGCTTGCGCGCCCAGATTCTGCACCGTGAAGTCCAGCGCATAAGGTTGGCGCAGCACGGCGACTTCGGCAATCAGTTCGCCCGCCCCGGTGCCAGCAGGCTTCAGCGTCAACTGCACGTTGTAGCCGGGCAGATCACGCGCCAGCAGCAAATAGCGTTCGGCCCGGCGCTGGTTGAACACTTCATCGCCCGTCAGCGCGCCAAGATACTGCTGCAGCTTGCGTTCGGCACCGCGTGTTTCCCCGCGTGCGCGCACCGATGTGATCCGCGCATAGATCACCTCCATGCGCACTTCGCCGCCTTCGATCTTTTGCGTCGGCACCTGTACGGCAGCGAGATAGCCCTTGTTGCGCAGCATGGTGCCTGCAGCATCGCGGATTTCGCACAAGATGCTGATCGGCTGCGGCGTGCCTACCAGCGCCTTCCACGTATCGTCGAGTTCGGTGGGCGCTATTTCCTTCAGGCCGCCGAAAGTCACATTGCCGATGGTAACCTTGATATCGGCGTATTTGGGATCATCCAGCGCGCAGGCGGACCGTTCGATACCGCCTTTGATCGAAAGCTGTGGCGCAACGGCCGCAGGCTGTCCGGTAAGCCCTCGAATATCATCACGCGTCGGGGTGCCGCCGCCGGGAAGACCAACCGCCTGCGCAAACGACGCAACCGGAGCGGCAGACAAAGCAAGGCCCGTCAGCCCGCGCAAAAGCACCGCTGGACAGGCCTGCAAAGGCCGCACCATCAACTTGCGTTCGTACCCCAATTGCATCGCGCACGCGCCCCTTCAAGGCAAAGTTCCAGCGCGACCCCTCGCTTCTTTTTTATCAAGTTTCTATCTGCTTAGCATCGATCCATGGCACTGCAATCAGGACCAGCAACAAGCCGCAACAAAATGTCGGGCATATCGGAGCCAAACGTCAGACATGGGAGCCGCAGGAGCGGCTCCAGATTGCAGGCAAAAGTTCGGTGTGGCCCTGAATGTCAGGGCCTGCCGTTCAAGCCGCTACACCATGGCAATGCTTGTATTTTTTGCCTGATCCGCATGGGCAAGCAGCGTTGCGGCTGATCCCTTGGCCGGCATAGGGATCATATCCTCCACTTGCCATATCACCTGTAGTCAGCGCGCCCGCGGCTTGTGGTGTGACAGCGCCGAACAGGCCCGGAACCATCGGCACAGCATCATTTTCACCGGTAAACGGATCGATGTGGCTGGTCAGGAAATCCGGCAATTCGGGCAGTTCGAAATCGTCCATCGGACGCAAGCGGATTTCGCTGGTCATAAGGATGCGCGTCACATCCTCGCGGATTGCTTCGAGCATCTTTTCGAACAGGCCGAAGGCTTCCTGCTTGTATTCGTTGATTGGCGTCTTCTGGGCATAGGCGCGCAGGAACACCACCTGGCGTAGCGCATCGAGCGTGGCGAGATGTTCTTTCCAATGGTGATCAAGCCGTTCAAGCAAGATCGACTTTTCGAGGCTGCGCCAGGCATTGGCATCAACCTCGGTGACCTTTGCTTCCATTTTTTCATCGGCCAGCGTCTGAATGCGCTCTTCAATCGTATCCGGCTCGATCGCCTCTTCCTGCATCCAGTCGTCCAGTGGCACTTCCATGCCCAGCACGTCGGCCACGCGCGCCTTCAGGCCCGCCACATCCCACTGTTCGGGATAGGATCCCGGCGGGCAGGCATCACCCACGATGCCGTTAACGGTGTCGTGGCGCATATCGGTCACCACATCGCCCACCGCTTCGGCATCCATGATGTCGGCGCGCTGTTCGTAGATGACCTTGCGCTGGTCATTCATCACGTCATCGTATTCGACAACCTGCTTGCGAATATCGTAATTGCGCGCTTCGACCTTCTTCTGCGCGGTCTCGATGGCTTTCGAAAGCCACTTCGATCCAATCGCTTCGCCATCGGCCAGATTGTTGTTCATCATGCGCGAAAACAGCGTGTCCGGCCCGAAGATGCGCAGCAGGTCATCCTCAAGGCACAAGTAGAACTTGCTCATGCCCGGGTCGCCCTGACGGCCCGAACGGCCGCGCAGCTGGTTGTCGATGCGGCGGCTTTCATGGCGTTCGGTGCCGATTACACAGAGACCACCGGCGGCCAGAACCTTGGCCTTTTCTTCGGCCACTTCGGCCTTGATCCGGGCAACGCCGGCCTCGCGCTCGGGCCCCTCGGGCAGATCGCGCAATTCGGCTTCCATGCGGAATTCCACGTTGCCGCCAAGCTGAATGTCGGTGCCGCGCCCGGCCATGTTGGTGGCAATGGTCACCGCGCCCAGACGGCCCGCCTGCGCCACAATATGCGCTTCCATCTCGTGGAAACGCGCGTTCAGCACGTTGTGCTTCACCCCTTCCTTTTGCAGGAAGTCTGACAGCAGCTCCGATTTTTCGATGGACACCGTGCCCACCAGCACCGGCTGCCCGTTCTCGTACTTCTCGCGGATCAGCTTGGCGATGGCGGCAAACTTGTCCATCGTGTTCTTGTAGAACTCGTCCTCCTCGTCCACGCGCAGCACTGGCACGTTGGTCGGGATCGAAACGACGTTCATCTTGTAGATGTCGAAGAATTCAGGCGCTTCGGTGGCGGCTGTGCCGGTCATGCCCGAAATCTTGGGATACATGCGGAAGTAATTCTGGAACGTGATTGATGCCATCGTCTGGTTTTCAGGCTCGATCTGCACGCCTTCCTTGGCTTCCACCGCCTGATGCAAGCCGTTGGACCAGCGCCGCCCGTCCATCATGCGGCCGGTAAACTCGTCGATGATGACAACCTTGTCGTCCTTGACGATGTAGTCGATGTCACGCTTGAACATGACATTCGCCTTCAGCGCCTGATCCAGATGGTGGACGACCATCGTGTTCTCAACGTCATACAGGTTAGACCCTTCGAGCAGCCCCGCCGTCTCCAGCGCACGCTCAACCCATTCCACACCGTCTTCGGTCAGCGTAATGTTCTTGGTCTTCTCGTCCGCGTCATAGAGCGACGGATCAATCGTCTTCACGATGGCATCGACCGAAACGTAAAGATCGCTCTTGTCGTCGGTCGGGCCGGAAATGATCAGCGGGGTGCGCGCTTCGTCGATCAGGATCGAGTCCACTTCATCGACAATCGCGAAGTTGAACGGGCGATGCACCATATTGTCGCGCGAATGCTTCATGTTATCGCGCAGATAATCGAAGCCCAACTCGTTGTTGGTCGCATAAGTAATGTCGGAGTTATAGGCCTCGCGGCGCTGCTCCTCACCCAGATTGGGCACGATCACGCCGACGGTCAGGCCGAGAAACTTGTAGAGCACGCCCATCGTCTCGGCGTCGCGCCGGGCCAGGTAATCGTTGACGGTGACCACGTGAACGCCCTTGCGCTCAAGCGCGTTCAAATAGACCGCCAGCGTCGCCACCAGCGTCTTGCCCTCACCGGTGCGCATTTCGGCAATTTCGCCGCGATGCAGCACGATACCGCCGATCATCTGCACATCGAAATGCCGCAGACCCAACGTGCGCACCGATGCTTCACGCACGGTCGCAAAGGCTTCGGGCAGGAGATCGTCGAGCGTCGCGCCATCATCGAGCATCTGCCGGAACTTGGCCGTTTGTGCGGCCAGTTCCTCGTCCGACATGGCTTGCAACTGCGGCTCGAAAGCGGCGATCTGGCGCACGATCTTGTCGAGCGATTTGACGTAACGGTCGTTGGATGAGCCGAAAAGGGCCTTGGCGATTGAGCCGAACATGGGCGGGTCTGTCCTGTCGAATTGGGTGTGCGGGGAGAATGGGCGCGTAAATTGCGCCCCGGCAGGCAAAAGCCTCACCAGAAAGGGAAATATGCCGAAACCGGGCGCTATTTTCGCGCGCGGTCGCTCAGATAAATGCTGCTGGGCCGGATCAGGGCCGGCGCAGGAAGCCACACCGTCTTGCGGCGGGCATTGGTGCGTTTTTGCGGAACCTCGCCTCCACGGCAAATGCAGCGCTGCTGCGGCTTTGCCGCCATCGCTGCCGCTTGTGCCGACATGCCAGCCTCAGCCACTTCCGCGCGCGAAATGGCCACGGCCACTTGCGGGAAGGAAAGGCCGGTGATCATGGCCAGAAGAGCAAGGAAAATGCGCATTACTTGGCCAAATAGGGATTAACACCGCATTCGTCCATCACGAAAACGCCACCCGAAGCTATGCGCAACGGTTGAACCGCGTCTTTGCGCAGGCTAGGCGGTCTGGCATGTCTGAAGCCATCTCCCCGCTCGCCACCCCCTTCCCTGCCATCCCGGCCATCGCCGGGGTAACGCTGCGCGTCGCCCGCGCTGGTTACAAGGATTGGGGCCGCTGCGATCTGACCTATGCTGAACTGGCGCAAGGCACTGCTGTTGCCGGGGTTTTTACGCGCAACGTGTGCTGTTCATCCGAGGTCGAGCTGGGCCGCCAGAACGTGGCCCAAGGCTCGGCACGGGCTCTGGTGGTCAACGCGGGCAATTCCAACGCCTTCACTGGCTATCGCGGGCGCGAGGCGGTGGAGCAGATCATGGTACAGGTGGCCGACCATCTCGGCTGCGCGAAAGAAGAAGTGTTCGTTTCCTCGACCGGCGTGATCGGGGTTCCCTTGCCTAAAGACAAGGCACGCGCCGGGGTCGAAGCTGCTCTCAAAGCCGATCCCTGCGACTGGCAAATGGCAGCGCAAACCATCGGCACGACCGACACTTTTGCCAAGGGTGCGTGCGTCTCGGTGCAGTTAGGTGCATCTAGGTGTACTTTAGGTGCAATCATCAAAGGCAGCGGCATGATCGCGCCCGATATGGCCACGATGCTCGGCTATATCTTCACCGATGCGGCGGTAAGCCCTGAATTCCTTCAAGAATGTCTGTCCGCCGCCAACCGCCGCACGTTCTCTTGCATAACGGTAGACAGCGATACCTCTACCAGCGACACCGTTCTCGCCTTCGCCACCGGCAAGGCTGGCAACGACGTTCTGACCGGCTTTGACAGCCCCGGCGCCGATGCCTTTACCGCCGCGCTGGAGGACATCTGCCGCCAATTGGCCCACTTGGTGGTGCGCGATGGCGAAGGCGCGCAGAAGTTTATCGCTGTCAGTGTTTCCGGCGCGGTATCAGACGAAAGCGCCCGCAAAGTGGGCCTTTCCATCGCCAATTCTCCGTTGGTAAAAACCGCCATCGCGGGCGAGGATGCCAACTGGGGCCGCGTGGTAATGGCGGTGGGCAAAGCAGGCGAACCAGCCGACCGGGACCGGCTGTCCATCGGCTTTGGCGGGACATGGGCTGCCTTGAACGGACAACCTGTGCCGGATTATGACGAAGCACCGGTTACCAAGCATCTGAAGGGCCAAGATATTTCCATCGAGGTCGATCTGGGCATGGGGCAAGGCATGGCCACCGTCTGGACCTGCGACCTGACCCACGGCTACATCTCGATCAACGCGGACTACCGGTCTTGACCCGCGCGCTCGATGCCGCCGTTTCAGCGTTGATGCGCGAGACCGCAGAGAAGACGCTGCTCAAGCATTATCAACGGCTTGGCTCGGACGAAGTTACAAACAAGGCCGCTGACGATGTGGTCACCATCGCCGACACTGAAAGTGAGATCATGCTGGCCGAGGGGCTGGCAAAGATCCTGCCCGACGCAGCCATCGTTGGTGAAGAGGCGGCGCACGCCGACCCTGCGATTTTCGAGCGCCTCTCTGACCAACTCTGCTGGATCATCGATCCGCTGGACGGCACGAACAACTATGCCGTTGGCAAGCCACCGTTCGGCATCCTGCTGGCATTGGCCGAAAAAGGGGAGTCGGTTGCCGGGTGGATATATGATCCGCTGTCCGGCCGCCTGTGCACTGCCCATCGCGGGCAAGGCGCTTGGATCAATGGAGAGCGGTGGTTGGCGCAGGGCAGCGGTGAGGACAAGCCTATTGCCGCGATTTCGCTGATTTTCGTCGACCAGTCAAAGCGTGCCGCCATGATGGAACACATCGCGCCGCACTACACGCTGGTCGATATACCACGCTGCGCCGCGGAACAATATCCGCGCATTGCGCTGGGCACGAACGATGTTTCGCTGTTTGAAAAGACGCTAGCGTGGGATCACGCGGCGGGCGTGCTGTTTCTGAACGAGGCTGGCGGCAAGGCGGCGCGGCCTGATGGCAAGGCTTATCGCGTGGACCGGCATCTCGAGCCGGGGCTGATCGGAGCGGCTAGCCCGAAGTTGTTTGACGAGATGGCTGAGCGGTTGGCGAAGTTGGGCTGATCTCAACTCCGCACTTCAAAAGCACTGCGCCCCCGCGAAGGCGGGGGCCTCAGGCGTTCTACGCTATGCTTCCGTAAACGGCACAAGGTCCCCGCCTTCGCGGGGACGCTCTGCTTTTTGTTTGACGCTCGGCTTAAAGAACGCCTTCCAGCCAGCCCTTGAGCTGGCTCTTGGGTGCAGCGCCCAGCTTCTGCGCCACAGGCTGGCCATCCTTGAACAGGATCAGCAGCGGGATTGACTGGACGCCAAACTGGCTGGCGGTGTCGGTGTTTTCCATGATGTCGAGCTTGACGATCTCGACCTGATCGGCAAGCTCTTCGGAGATTTCTTCGAGCGCAGGGGCGATCATCTTGCATGGGCCGCACCAGTCTGCCCAGAAATCGACGAGTACGGGCTTGCTGCTGCCCAGAACGTCAGTGGCAAAAGATGCGTCGGTTACGGCCTTGGTCGACATGGTGGTGAACTCCTGAATGGTTAAGGGCAATCTAGGCACTCGGGCGCGCGGTGCAACCGATCAGCCTGCAAAGGATTCCTGCACCCCGGCAAGGCGCAGCTTTTGCGCCATGATCAGATCGCCCGGCAGCACAAACAGTTCGGGAGTGTGGGTATAGAGCAGTGCAGCCTCTACCGGCACCCCCGGATGGATCGCTTCCAGCGCGGCAACATAAGCTGCCATCTGGCGGATGTAGGCCGCTGGAATATCGGCAAGCGAAGCGGGAGGACGGCGTGCCGTCTTGAAATCGACAATGCGGATGCGCGCCTTGTCGATCACCAGCCTGTCCACCGTGCCATTGACCACGCGCCCGCCGACCACGGCGGCAAGTGGCACCTCCGCCAGCGAATCCGGGCCGAACACATCGGCCCAATCAGGGTGCGACAGGACGGCCAGTGCCGATTCCACCATCGCGACCTGTTCGGACACATCAAACGTATCGTCAGCCCGCGCCAGCCACGCCAAACCTGCGGCGCGGCGCTCCTCCACGGCAAGTTCAGGCAGGCGTTCGATCAGGCGGTGCATCAACGTGCCGCGCCGCGCCGCCACCATCGCCAGCGGTCCCGGCGAAGCGGGTGGATCAGGCGCGTCGTCTTCGCCCAGCGAGGATGGGGCAAGCGGTCTTGGCGGACGCGGTTCGGCACCGACGGGGGTGAGCAGCACATCGGGCAGGACCATGCGAGGCGCTTCGGCCACAGCAGCCTTGGCCGCTGCAAAGGCCGGAGGGCCGCCGATCTGGCGGATGCCGCCCCACAGCGCATCCTCTCGCCAGTCGTCGTCAAAAAGCGGCTCAAGCTGCGCATACCAGCTGTCCTTGGGCAGTTCGCCACCCTCCTTGCGGCGCTTCTTGCCCTTGGCTCCGGCGATGAACAGGGCTTCTTCGGCGCGGGTCATGGCAACATAGAGCAAGCGCCAGTGCTCTTCCCGCTCGGCCCGTGCAGCTTCGGCCTCAGCCTCAAGTACGGCGGGGGCTTTTTCTTCCTTGCGCAAAGGTGGCAAGGGCACTTTGCGGCGCGTGCCGAGAATGTCTTCGATCAGCTCCAGACCGCGCGGCGGCGACGCGTCAGGATCGTCTGCCGCGTCGGCCAGGATCACGATGGGTGCCTGCAAACCCTTCGATCCATGCACGGTCATCACGCGGACCAGACCTTCGGCCCGGCCCGCCTCACGCTTCAGTTCACCCTCACCCGCATCGAACCATTGGAGGAAGCCGACGATGCTGGGGACGTTGGCGCTGGCATAGGCCATGGCGGCGTTCAAAAGTTCGTCAATCAGATCGTTCGCCTCGCGCCCAAGCCGCGCGACAAGGCGCGCGCGGCCATCCCACGGGCCGACCAGCAGCCAGTGCAGCAGCACTTGCGGCGGATCGTAATCAGCGCGGTTCAGCAGGCTGAGCAGTTTCTCAGTCGTTTGAGCCGCCACAGGATGATGATCATGGCGCAACTTGTCCCACAGGCGCATCCCGCTTTTGCGGTAGCCGTGTTCAAGCAGCTCTTCCTGCGACCACCCGATCAGCGGTGATACGAGCAAGGATGCAAGGTTCAGGTCATCCAACGGTTGCGCCGCAAAGCGCAGCGCCGCCACCAGATCCTTGACCGCCAGCGGTGCGCCAAGCCGCAGCCGGTCCACCCCTGCCACTGGCACGCCGCGCGCGTGCAGGCGCGCCACGATCAGCCCGGCCAGTTCCTTGCGCTTGCGCACAAGGATCATCACATCGCCGGGCCCTGCATTTCGGGCGTCACCTTTGGTCAGCGGGAAGCCGCTGGTGATCCAGCCTTTGACTTGCAAGGCAATCTGATCTGCCAGCTTGCGATCCGGGCGCGAGAGCCAGCTTTCCGCGCCTTCGTCGCCTGCACCTTCACCAGTGTCGTCGTCTTCCGGCACATCATCGCCGACCACGCGCCACATGCTCACGGTGCCCGGAATATCCAGTCCGACGTGGCGTTCAGGCTTTTTCTCAAGGCCGAGCCGGTCCCAACCGATGTGGTCGATGGCCCCATCGACGAAATCGAGAATTGGGCGTGCCGTGCGGAACGATTGGCCAAGGCCCAGTTCCAGCAGCTCCCTATCAGGATCGCGCAGCACTTCGGCCACGGCGGCCAGTTGGGCACGTACCCGATGGCTGGCGCGGGCGAAGTTTTCAGGACTCGTGCCCTGAAAACCAAAGATCGCCTGCTTGTAATCGCCCACCACGAACAGCGTGCGCACCGCCGGGCCGCGCTGGCCTTCGCCAGTGAAGAAGTCGGACACCAACCCTTCGAGCACGATGTCCCACTGCGAGGCATTGGTATCCTGCGCTTCGTCGACCAGAATGTGATCGAAGCGGCGGTCAAGCTTGAACCGGATCCATTCGGCGCTGGTGCGATTGGTGAGCAATTCGGCGGCGGTGCGGATCTGATCGTCGAAATCGATGAAGCCCTCGCGCGCCTTGGCCGCATCCCATGCAAGGGCGAAGCGGCGGCCGACGGTGAGCGCGGTGTCAAGCAGTTCGGCGAGATCAAGCTGGGCCTTGCGCGCCTTTACCGCTTCAATGGCGGCGATGACCCGGCCAGCAGCCTCTTCATAAGAGCCATCGACCTTGAGCAGATTTTTCAGCCACTTCGGTTCGCCCTTGTCGTTGCATAGCGCCTTGCCGAGCACCTCGATATCCCGCGCGCGCAGTTCGGGTTCGGCGGCAAGCCATTCGGCAATCGGCCCGGCCATCTTTGCGCCATTGGCGGTATTCCAGTCGAGCAGCACCTCAAGGCACGAACGCAAAGCGCGATGATCGAACGCATCGTCGGCACACATCGCGGCAAGGCTCTCCGGGCCTTCATCTTCGCCAAGCCCGATCACCCGGTTGATGCGCGGGCGCAGCGGGGGTTGCCATGCGCCAGTGCCCTGCCACAGATCGAGCGCGCTGGCGCAGCGCAGCAGGAAGGTTTCGACCTGATCCTCGCTCATGCGGCGCGACAGTGCGGCAAGGTTGTCGATCAGGCTTTCATCGCCCTGCGCTTGGGCATTGACCAGCAATTCGGCCAGCACCTGCCGCACCAGCAGGGCGCGGTCGCGGTCTTCCATCGCACGCGTGCCGGGGCGCAGGCCCGCCTCAATCGGAAAGGAGGCGAGCAGCCACTGGCAGAAGGCGTGGATCGTTTCGATCCGCAGGCCGCCGCCGGGGCAATCGAGCACGGCGGCAAAGCGGCTGCGGGCACGCGCCACGGTTTCAGGGCCGAACGGGGCGCCGATGGCCTTCAATTGCGCCGCAAGGTCGGTGGCGGGCATCCGCACCCAGCCTGCCAGCACTTCGTTGACGCGCGTGGCCATTTCGGCGGCGCCCGCCTTGGTGAAGGTGAGGCACAGGATCTGTTCCGGCTCTACCCCGTCTTGCAGCAGCAGGCGCAGCACGCGGGCGGAAAGGACTTGCGTCTTGCCGGTGCCCGCCGAGGCTGAAAGCCAAACCGTGCGTTGCGGGTGGACGGCGTGGGCCTGATTGTCCTTGAGCGGATAGACCTTGCTCATGGCTTGCCCTCCTCCTCGCGGCCCTGCCATTCATCGAGGCGCATCAGCTGGTCGTAATCGGTGTAGCTTGGCAGATCGGGATTGAGCCGTGCGGTGAAAGGTTCATGGCCCAGCAGCCAGCGGGCAATGGCTTCACGCAGATAGCGCTCGGTTTCGGGCAGGAATTGGTCGAGCGGGATGCCGGATTTCTTGCGGCCTTCCAGAACGGGCGTGTCCATGTAGCCGAAGGTGCGCTGCTTGCTGCGTGCAAGCGACCAGTATTCAAAGCGCGAAGGTTCACCCGCCACGCCCTCCATGCCGCCCTTGCTCGCGATCATGCCGATCAGGCCAAGCTGGAGCGCGTAGCCTTCCTGCACCATACGGCCCGATGGGGGCATGCCGGTCTTGTAATCCACGACGGCAAGCTTGCCATCGGCCAGCTTGTCGATCCGGTCGGCTTGGCCGTGGATGGTGATGCCATCGACTTCGATCTTGCCCTTTTGTTCGACCACCAGCACCTCGCGGCCTTCTCCGGCAAGGCGGTCAGTCTCCTCTTCGATCCAGTGCAGCGCGTCGATCAGGCGCGGTTTCCACATCGCGCGCATGAAGGGGTGCGCGCTCATCTCGTCGAACTTCTGTTCAGCAATCGGGATGAGCTGCCCCGGAACGCCACCAGCTTCGTGCCAAAGCTGCAGGATTTTGTGGACCGCCGTGCCCTTCCAAGCGGGAGTGGGATCGGCATCGACCGGATCGAGACTGCGCAGGCCAAGTATGGCCGAGGCGTAGAACTGGTAGGGATCACCGCGCAGCCGATCCAGCGCGGTGACGGCAATGGCGACCTTGCGCTGCTCTGCACTGGGCATCGGGTGTGGACGCGGATGGGGCGGGACCGGGATGGGATCAGCGAGCCGCTTTGCCAGCGCTACGGCGCGGGTCTCGCGGCTCAACTGCTTGCCGCACATGGCCTGAATCCGCAGCAGGAAGCGTGAGGGGATGACCGGGCCGCTGGCATCGCGCATCGCGTGGCTCAGCACCACTTCTGGAGCACCAAGGGCCGCTGCCAGATCGTGCGCGGACAGGCCGATGCGGAAATCTGCGCCGGGGATGCCCAGCGCGCGCAGCACCGGCGGGGCCAGCAGCGGATCGGGTGCGGGCTTTGCGGGCCAGGTGCCCTCGGTCAAGCCGCCGCAGATGACCAGATCGGCGCGGCTCATCCGCGCTTCGAGCAGGCCGTAAATGGCAAGGCGCGGGTGGCCTCCGTAGGGTGGCCGGACAGAGACGTCCTCCATCGCATCGCGCAACATTGCGGGCAGTTCTTCAACTGCCAGCAGCGTGGGCGCGGTCGTGGCCGCATCGCGCCAGCGTTCGACAAACTGGGCTAGGCAGCGGCCATCGGCCTGCGCCCACAGGCCCGTTCCGCACAAAGCCTCGCCCGCTTCGGACAGCGCGTTGAGCGCGGTGTCGAGCGCGATGTCTCCATCAAGCGCAACGATTGGGAACAGCAGGTCTTCAACGCCAGACCACCACTCGGTCAGGCCCGGATAGCGCTTCTCCGCTTTTTCCACCGATTGGCGGATCGCGGGAAGCCCCGGTCCGGGACGGGGGCCGCGCAAGGTGAGATCAAGCTGGCGAACGCGCTCCAGCCACGCCACGCGCCCCTCACCTGCTTGCACCAGCGGATGGCCCAGCAGCGCGAGCAGCGGCACAGGCGCGGCACGCTCTGCCACCAATTCGGCCAGTTGCAGCAGCACGCGCCCGGCAGCGGTCTGCGGCAGGGGACGGCCCGCAGTATCATCGGCCACGATGTTCCACCGCGCGAGATGGGCAACGATGCGGGCGGCAAGGCTGCGGTCGGGCGTGATCACGGCGACGCGACGTTCGGGCTGCGCCAAAGCCTCGCGCACCAGCACGGCGATGGCCTGCGCTTCCTCTTCCGGGTTCGCGCTTTCCATCATGCGCACGCCAGACAGGCGGCGGTCCTTGGCTTCGAGCGAGACCCATGCGGCGCTGGCTTCGGGCGGGAGGAACAAGTTGGAAATCGCGCGGCTGCGTTCGGGCGGCGCGGGCGAGAGGCCCGAACGGTGCCACGGTTCCACTTCGCCCCAGGCAATGCCCATGCGGTTCAGCAGGAGCTTCAGGTGATATTGCGGATGGGTGACGACATCGCCGCGTTCGAACACGGCCCCATCCGGGCCACCGGCAGAGCCGAGCGTTTCCCAGACTTCGGGATCAAGCGCGAGATCGAGATCGGGCAGGATCACGCCGCCATCGGGCAAGTCTGCCACTACGCGCAGCAGCTTTGCTACGGCAGGGGAGGCCGAGGTTACGCCAGCGGCGATGACCGGATGCGCAGGTGGTCGCGCCTTCCAGCTTTGGGCCGCATGTTCCAGCAAGCGGCTGCGGCGTTCGGGTGCATCGACTTTGCCCAGATCTTCGAGTTCTGCTTCCCACTGCTTGAACACTCTTGCGAAAAGGCGCGTTGCATTCTGCCAGTGTTCGGAAAGTTCTGTGGCGATGCCGACAACAGCTTCATTCAGCATGTCCTCAACACGCACGCCTTCGACCAGCAGCCGGTCGATCCCCTGTGCGATTCCTTTGGCCTGCCGGATCAGTGCAGCCTCGCCAGGTGCTTCATCGCCCAGCTCATCCCGGAGAAGCGCAGCTAGACGCAGCAGGCGGAAGGTGGGATCAACGGCGGCGGGAATGTCTGCCCCTGCCCCGATGGGATCGAGCAGCGGCCCCAGCGTTTCGTCCAGATCGAGATCACCCACCACCGCCATGCGCGGTAGCAGCAGCCCTGCCCCGCTGGCGCGGACGAAGGCTTCGGTGACGGTGCGCACCGCACGCTGGCTGGGCAGCAGTAGCGTTAATCGCGCAAGGCCGAAGCGATCCTCGCGGTAACGCGGGATCAGGCCCGCCACCAGCGCATCGGCAAAGCCCCGGTGCGCCGCGATGGACCATACGCGCGGACGGGAGGGGACGCTTTTCATGTCAATCGCGCTTGAGCGCAGCCTCGGTCGGCGCGATCATTTGCGGCTCGCCCACTTCGTACCACAGCCCTTGGTGCGAAACGCCATAGAGCCGCCCTTCGGCAATCGCGCGCTCCCACAATGTCATCGTGCCGAACGCGCCTTCGGGGGCATCACGCAGCAAGCGGTGCGAAACGATCTGAATGCCGCTGAAGATGAACGGGGCAATCCGCCCGGTGCGGCGGCGCGAAATGCGGCCCAGTGCGTCCATGTGGAAATCACCCTTGCCGCGATAGTTGAAGGCGCGGGCGTGTGGCACCAGCAGCAGCAGCGCGTCCATCTGCTCCGAGTCCCAATGGTCGGACAGATGCGCAAACACGTTGCGCGGGCCATCGAGCCAGATGTTGTCGGAGTTCAGGCAAAAGAACGGATCGCTGCCAATCAGTGGCAAAGCTTTCGCCATGCCGCCGCCGGTTTCGAGCAGCTGCGCGCGCTCATCAGAAATGGTGATGGCGGGCTCCTTGCGCTGCGCAAGATAGGCTTCCATCGCGTCGGCCAGATAATGCACATTGACCACGGCGCGCGTAACACCGGCTTCCTGCAGCTTGTCGAGCGCGTGGTCGATCAGCGGCTTGCCCGCCACCTGCACCAGTGGTTTGGGGCGCGAAGCCGTCAACGGACGCATGCGTTTGCCAAGGCCCGCAGACAGGACCATTGCGGTATCGCTCGCCAACAGTTTGCTCATGGCTCGAACCGGCCCCCGCCAGCAGCGCGAAGCTCTGCCGGGATATGCGCATCGAACCACGCCGCCACCGGCGCCAGCGCCGGATGGGCCAGATCACGCTCCATCAGTGCCCAGACGCGGGGAATGTAATCAAGGTAGCGCGGTTTGCCATCGCGCTTCCACAGTCGCACGAAAATGCCAACGATCTTGGCGTTACGCTGCGCGCCGATCCTTGCGTAGTCGGCCAGAAATTCATCCCCCTCACCCGTCTGCTGCAGGTAGTAGTCGAGCATCCGCGCTTCGAGTTCGGGCGAAACATCGCGGCGCGCATCTTGCAGCAGCGAGACCAGATCATAGGCCGGATGCCCAACCAGCGCGTCCTGAAAATCGAGCAGGCCCTGTTTGTTCAGCCCGCCCAGCAGCATCACGTTCTCAGCGTGGTAATCGCGCAGCACGGTTACACCGGGGCGCTGGCGGGGCAGGACCTGGCTGAGCACTTCCTCCCACGCATTGGCCCAACTGCGCCCATCGACATAGAGCCCGCGCGCCGGAACGTACCAATCGACGAACAGCTTTGCCTCGCGTTGATATTCGCTCAGCGTGTAGCCGGTGAACGGCCCCGGCGGCAGCTTGCGCAATTGCACCAGCGCATCGATGGCGTTGCGATAGACTTCGTCTTCATCTTGCGGCCATGCATCAAGATATTCTCGCATGCGCACATCGCCGAAATCTTCGAGCAGCACGAAGCCGCTGTCGGCGTCTTCCGCCAGAATATGCGGCGCACGCAGGCCATTGGCATCAAGCCATTTGGCGGCACGCAAGAACGGCTGCGGGTCTTCTCGTGGCGGCGGCGCGTGCATCAGCATCGCGTTGCCGTTCGATCGGCGGATGCGGAAATAGCGGCGAAACGAAGCGTCCCCCGGCAGGGGTTCGATGGCGGCGCCGCCCCAGCCTGCCTGCGTCAGGAAAGCTTCGGCGCCTGTGGGAATGGTCAGGTCCATAGATTGCGCTCTAGCCAATCGGACCCCGCCGTTACAATGGCCCGCCTGCCGTTTTCCGTGGATTCCAGCAGGATCGACAGGCACGCCGCTTCATGCGCAAAGCCGCCGGCGTGTTCGGGCCATTCCGCCAGCAGTGCCGCGCCCTGCCGATAATCATCAAGGCCGATCTCATCGGCCTCGGCCGGGTCTTCTAGGCGATAGAAATCGGCGTGGACCAGTGGCAGACGAACGGCAGGCGGATCATAGAGTTCGATGATCGCAAAGCTTGGACTGGGCACTTCGCCATCATGGCCCAGCGCGGCGATGATGCCGCGCGCCAGCGTGGTTTTGCCTGCGCCAAGCCCGCCGGACAGCGCCACCACATCGCCTGCGCGCAAGGCCTCTGCGATGCGTATGGCAAATGCTTCCGAGGCTGCAAGATCGGGCAGATTGATAATCATGGCAGGACCACGATGGCGCTGGTGCCAAGCCCGGGTTCGGACATCAGTTCCAGCGTTCCACCATGCGCCTCAACCAGTTGCCGCACCAGCGGCAGGCCAAGGCCCTGTCGGCGCTCGACCGTCTTGCCATCGGCGCTGACCTTCAAGCCTTCCAGCGCGCGGGCCAGAATGGCAGGCTCCATGCCCCGGCCATTGTCAGAAACTACGATCTGAACCCCGCCGCCCTTCTTGCGCGCAGCCTCAACCAGAATGCGTCCGCCTTCTGGCGTGGCCGCAATGGCATTGTCCACCAACTGGCCAAAGGCACGGCGCATCCGCCGCGCATCGCCGGTTACTTTTCCGGCTGACTTGTCGCCCCGCAGATCGAGCGTCAAACCGGCTGCGGTCAGGCGCTCGGCCCGCTCGTTCACCACATCGGTCAGCAGCGGGAACAGTTCGACCTGTTCGCGTGCAAGCGGCAAGGTGCCCGCTTCGCTCTGCGAAAGGTCGAGCACGTTCTCGATCTGCTCGCCAAGGCGCTCCACCGACGAAAGAATCGCTGCGACATAGTCATTCTGCTGCTCGGTCAATTCACCCGCAATCCCGCTTTGCAGCAGTTCGGCAAAGCCGCCGATGGAGGTAAGCGGGGTGCGGAATTCGTAGCTCATGTTGGCAATAAAGCGGGTCTTCACCGCATCGGCCTCAACCAGCGCGGCATTGCGTTCGCGCAGCGCAGCTTCGGCCTTTTGGCTGTCAGTAATGTCGAGCACCGTCAGCATGCCGTTGCCATCCGGCAAGGGCACACCGGCCAGCGCCAGATGGCGACCATCGGCTAGCGTCAGGCGCCCGGTGCGCTGCTTGCGCTCCAACGTAGCCGCCTGAATGACTTGCGCGATTGTGCCGATCTGCGCAGGCCGCTTCAGCAGCGGCGCAAGCCGGTTCAGCAAGACATCGGCGCGCGGGTGCGTGGTGAGAAACTCCTCCTCCAACCCCCAATCGGCAGCAAAGCGCCGGTTCCACAGCTGCAATTTGCCATCGGGTGCAAACACCGCGAGCGATTCGAACAGGTTATCGAAGGTGGCGGTGCGGGTGCGCAGCAGCGTGTCGCGCGTGGCGGAAAGCTGAAGCTGCTCAGTGCGGTCTTCGAAAATCATCAGCAGCCCGCCATCGGGCATGGGCTGGCCAATCACGCGCAAATGCGTGCCGCCTGAAAGGTGCCACGATTCCTCCACCGGCACGCGCGACAGAAACCACGTTTGCCGCTCGCGCCGCCATTCGGGAAAATCGCGCACTTCGGGCAGGCGCCCGGCATCGCGCATTCGGTCAAGCACCCGGTCAAACGGCGGGGTATCCACCACCCACGCTTGTGGCACACCAAAGATGCGCAGAAACGGCTGATTGGCGAAGGCAAGATTGCGCTTTTCATCGAACTGCGCGATTCCGGCTGAGAGCGTATCGAGCATTTCGCGCTGCGCTTCGCGGAAGCGGCGGAACTGGCGGATCAACTCCTCCATTTCCTCGATGTCGACGGCGTATCCGGCAATGCCTTCATCGCCCAGCGGCAGGTCGATAACGCGCACCGCGCGGCGTTGCCCCTTGACTGTGGCCAGCACAGACCGCTCCACCGGCACGCGTCGCGACTGTGCTTGCCGCGCGACTTGCGGGGCGCTCAGGCCCTCAATCGGCTCGACCAGCTCGATCCCTTGCGCAATCACGGCTTCGGCACTGGCTGCGCCAACGGCCTTAACATAGGCGCTGTTGACCAGACGCAGCTTCAGGTCGGGGCTGCGGAACCACATCGGCAAAGGTGCAGCTTCGATCAGGCCGGACAGCCCGGCAAAATCGGCCTTCGCGCTCTGCGTTTCCTCGCGCAGCCGCACCAGTTCTTCCTGACTTTCGGAAAAGTCGAAGAACCACACCAGCGCCGATCCCCCCGGCGACACTTGTGGATCAGCCAGATGGCCGTGCGCCGCAAGACTGCGCGAGCCGGTTTTGGGCGTCAGTGCCATGCGGAACGGTGCGCCGGTCTTCTGCGCCTTGCGCACTGCATCGCTGAGCCGCGAAAGCTGCACCTCATCAAAGCCGCGCGCTTCGGCATCGAGTTCGGAGAGGAAGCCGGGCATGGCATCGAAACCGAACCAGCCCGCGAGCCTTGCCGGGCCCTCGATCCGGCCATCGGCGCGGACCAGCAGTGGCAGCGCTGGCGATTCATCGATCATCCGCGCCAGTTTGCGCGCCTGACGCTGCACCGCCTCGCCCCTGCGCGCGCGGCGGCGGGCATCGAGCACGAACCAGCCCGCCCCCACTGTCCACGCGGCCAGCAGTACTCCGATCAGGACCAGCGCAGTCTGGGAAAGCAACGGCATGGCCCAATCGCTACGGCGTGCGCTGCACAATTACAATGCGGTGAATGGAATTGGCCCTGAATTGGCCGGATCAACTGTGCGTCAATTGCCACGCTACTTGGATAGCGCGCCCCCGCGAAGGCGGGGGCCTCAGGCGGGTAAAGGAACCCCTCAGACGCACAAAAGCCCCCGCATCATGGCGAGGGCTTCTGCGTGTTCCGGATTCGTCGGCGTTAAACGCCTGAGGTCCCCGCCTGCGCGGGGACTCGGATCACTATCGCTACTTTTAGTAGCGATAGTGATCCGGCTTGAACGGACCAACTTCGGGCACGCCGATGTAATCGGCCTGCTTCTTGCTGAGCTTGGTCAACTGCACGCCCAGCTTTTCGAGGTGGAGCGCGGCCACCTTTTCATCGAGGTGCTTGGGCAGAACGTAGACGTCGTTCTTGTAGTTCTCGCTCTTGGTCCACAGCTCGATCTGCGCAAGCGTCTGGTTGGTGAAGCTGGCGCTCATCACGAAGCTGGGGTGGCCGGTGGCGCAGCCCAGGTTCACCAGGCGGCCCTTGGCGAGGATGATGATCTGCTTGCCATCGGGGAACTGCACAAGGTCAGTGCCCGGCTTCACTTCAGTCCAGCTGTAGTTGTCGAGCGCCGAGATCTGGATTTCGCTGTCAAAGTGGCCGATGTTGCACACGATGCTCATGGGCTTCATCGCCATCATGTGCTCAGCGGTGATCACGTCTTCGTTGCCGGTGGCAGTCACGAAGATGTCGCAGCGCTTGACCGCTTCTTCCATGGTGACAACTTCATAGCCTTCCATCGCCGCCTGCAGAGCGCAGATCGGATCGACTTCAGTGACCATCACGCGGGCGCCGCCCTGACGGAGCGATGCAGCCGAACCCTTGCCAACGTCGCCGAAGCCGGCAACGCAGGCGACCTTGCCGGCGAGCATGACGTCGGTGGCGCGGCGGATCGCGTCAACCAGCGATTCCTTGCAGCCATAGAGGTTGTCGAACTTCGACTTGGTAACCGAATCGTTCACATTGATCGCCGGGAAAGGCAGCTTGCCGTCCTTGGCGATCTGATAGAGGCGGTGGACGCCGGTGGTGGTTTCTTCCGAAACGCCCTTGATGTTGCGCACCGACTGCGTGAGGTAGCCGGGCTTGCGCTTCAGGAACGCATTGAGCGCGCGGACGAATTCGATTTCTTCGGCGTTTGAAGGTTCGAACAGCTTTTCGCCCGCTTCCACGCGTGCGCCCCACAGCGCGAACATGGTGGCATCGCCGCCATCGTCGAGGATCATGTTGGCGGTGATATCGTCACCCCAATCGAAGATCGAGCCGACATAGTCCCAATACTCGGCCAGCGTTTCGCCCTTGATCGCAAACACCGGAATGCCAGCAGCGGCAATGGCGGCTGCGGCGTGATCCTGCGTCGAATAGATGTTGCACGTGGCCCAGCGCACTTCGGCGCCCAGCGCGGTCAGCGTTTCGATCAGCACGGCGGTCTGGATTGTCATGTGCAGCGAACCGGTGATGCGCGCGCCCTTGAGCGGCTGCGATGCACCAAATTCTTCGCGCAGCGCCATAAGGCCCGGCATTTCGGTTTCGGCAATCTTGATTTCGGCGCGGCCGAAGTCAGCCAGGCCGATGTCGGCGATCACATAGTCGTTCTTGGCGTCAAGTACGCTGGCCACGAGGCAGTCTCCTGATAAAATCCCATGCGCGGCACAGCGCGCTGCTGACGTGCCCATAGCGCGCGATGCCGATGCGCGCAAACTTAATATAAAGATTTCTTTATATCGTTCCGAGGACGCAGATACCAACCCGCTGGTTGCAGACCGTAACGCGCCGCCTATATTTGCAGGGCACAAGGATTTCGGAGCACCACCGCTCTGTCAGAAGGAAAGGAAATTGGGGATGACCATCGCTGTTGGAGATACGCTGCCTGATGTGAAGATCGTCAAGGCGACTGCCGAAGGCCCCGAAGCTGTTCAGTCAGCCGACTATTTCAAGGGCAAGCGCGTTGCACTGTTTTCGGTGCCCGGTGCCTTCACGCCCACCTGCTCGGCCAAGCACCTGCCCGGCTATGTCGAAAAGGCTGCCGATCTTAAGGCCAAGGGCATTGATGAAATCGCCTGCACCGCCGTCAACGATCCCTTCGTGATGAAGGCTTGGGGCGAAGCTTCGGGTTCGGCGGACGTGACGATGCTGGCCGATGGCAATGGCGATCTGGCCGAAGCGCTGGGCCTGACCATGGACGGCACCGGATTTGGCCTGGGCAAGCGAGGTCAGCGCTTCTCGATGGTCGTGAACGATGGTGTGGTCGAACACCTGTTCGTCGAAGCGCCGGGCGACTTCAAGGTCAGCGCAGCCGACTACATGGTCGAAAAGCTCTGAGGCAAACGCCTCCGCAGCTTTCGCGCACAATACAAGGAAAGCCCCTGCAACTGCGGGGGCTTTTCACTATCCGGGTTCAGAAAGACAAGCGCGCTCGCGCCAACACCCTGTCACCAGCATGCTTCAGGTCGGCAAAGGGCGAGACCGAGACCGTATTGGCCGTATCTATATCGGTGCCCACGTAATCTACGCCGAATGTAAACGGGAACTGGGTATATTCTGCGCCGATCTTCCAGTCGGCATAGTCCCCGGCCGGGCGCAGGCGCGCCGAACGCGAATCACGCGTATCGCCTGTGGTATAGCCCACCGCGGCAAAGACCGAGACCGGGATGCCGGGCAATCCCGCATCCGCCGTGGCGCGCAAGTGCAGGTTGTCGCCGCCGATATTGGCTTGCTTTGGCGCATACCACGCCATGGTGCCAAGTTGCAGCGGCCCGATCGAATAGCGTGCGCCAAGGCCCAATTCGCCATAGTTCATATTGCTGCTGGCATTGCCGAAGACATGGCCAAGGGCTTCGGTCCGCAAGGTGAAGGGCCCTGCTGCCCAATCCTTGCCCAAAGCAAGGTCGGCAACAACTTCGGCATCGGCGTGGCGATCGGACTGGCGCAGCATGGCCACACGCACTGCAGCATCAAATCCGCCAAAACCAACGCGGGCATCGGCAGAGGCCGAAATTTCCCCGTCGCTCCAGCTCAGACCACGCAGGACTTCATCCGTGGTCACCTCCACGCCGGCATCCACCGACTGGGCTAAAACTTGCGGCGCGTTTAACATTGTAGCAGCGCCAAACAGGATCAGCCCAGTGCGATAGTGAATGCCGGTCATGCAGTCATAACTCCTTAGCCCTCGCGCATCTTTGCATGAGCGCTGTCTGCTTCGGCGAGGATCATTTCACGATCCTGCGCCACCATGGCCATCATCGCCGAGCGCAATGTGTCGCGGCGGGCTTCAACAACCTTGTCGATGCCATTGCCGCGTTCCGAACACCAACCCGGCGACGAACCTTTGACCACGTCATCGCGGGTCATGGAACGCTTGGCCTGCAGGCTGGTTCCAACTTGCGCATTGCGATCCACCGAGAGCGAGACGCTCCACTGGCAGCGCAGCGAGGACGGACGACCGGCTGTGCCGACTGAACCGATCTGCTGCATTTCCACCCGGGTTGATCCGGTGTAGTCTGCAGCAATCGGCCCGACCGGATGTTCGATCACGGTCTTGTGCTCCATGGCCTGTGCGGGGGCGGACAATGCCAGCCCCGCTGCAAGTGCTGCGAGCGCGATTGTTTTCATGTTCCTGTCTCCTGCTATGCCCCGGTTTTTTCCGGTGACATGGCCAAGATAGGCGTCTTCAAACATCATCCAAGTCACGCAACGGTAATGTTTTATGTCTGCTTTTCTGTTCAGTATCCCATCAGGCTCAGCACTTCCTTGCGGCTGCTTTCGTCTTCCAGAAATGTCCCGATCAGTCTGCTGGTGACCATGCCGACACCCGGCGTGCGCACACCGCGTGCGGTCATGCAGGCATGGCTGGCTTCGATCACCACGGCCACGCCATGGGGTTTGAGATTGTCCCAGATGCACTGCGCCACTTCGGCGGTCAGCCGTTCCTGAATCTGCAATCGCCGGGCAAACCCGTGCAGAACGCGCGCCAACTTTGAGATGCCGACGACCTTGTCACGCGGCAGATAGGCGATCGCAGCCTTTCCGATGATCGGAGCCATGTGGTGTTCGCAATGGCTCTGGAACGGAATATCCTTCAGCAGCACGATTTCATCGTAACCGCCGACTTCTTCAAACTGCCGAGCAAGATGCACCGCCGGGTCCTCATCATAGCCCTGGCAATATTCCTTCCACGCCCGCGCCACCCGCTTGGGCGTATCGAGCAGACCTTCGCGCGTAGGATCATCACCGGCCCACAGCAACAGCGTGCGAATTGCGTCCTGCACGTCTTGCGGCACCGGAAGCTTGCCGCGCGCCAGATCGTCATCGTCGGCAGGGCCTGGCAAAATCGTCATCCTTCAATCCCTCAATGCACCGGTCTTCGCAAGAACCGGCTTCTGAACAACCCCTTGCGGTAGAAGGACAACATCTCTTCCGGCCGCTCTGGATCGAGCACTTCATTATCGGCCAGCGCCTGCTCGGCCTCGGTCAATTCATGCGGGACGAACGGCGTGAGCCTTTTTCCGTCCTGCGGAGCCGCCGCAATCATTGCCGCCATCGAGCCATGCTGTTCCAGCAGCGTCGCTACCTGTTCGTCATGAATACCGCAATGCTCTGCCAGCAACGAGATGCGCAACCGTTTGATCGCCGCCTTGCAATGTCCGTTGCCGGGACGCGCGCAGTCAATGAAGACATCGCATTCGCTATCCAGCCCCATCGACCGATTGTTGAGATTGGCCGAACCGATCCGCAATATTTCATCATCCACGATCGTGAGTTTCGAATGCACATAGATCGGGCGGCCACCGGCCGTCAGGGGATGCCACACACTGAACCGCTGCCGATGATCGACCTGGGCAATGGATTGCACGAGCCGGATCCGCGCGCCGTCCATCGCGGCTTGTTCCAGCCACCCGTCCGAGCTTTGCGGGTTGATCAGCACAACTTCCGGAGGATCAGGTTCCGCCATGCGCGCGGCAATAGCCTCGGCTACCCGGCGTGAGGAGAAATACTGGTTCTCGAAATAGATGAAGTGCTTCGCCCGCGCGATCTGTTCTTCAAACAGGGCTTCGATCTCGCGCACTTCACGCTCTTCGCGGAAATGGGAGCGGGTTCTGGCAATGCCGATTTCCACATCGCGGAATTCGGCTTCGACCCGCGCAGGCCATGGCGATGTCTGCTGCGGACGACAGGCCTCAAAGGGCTTGCCTCCGGCCTGCTCCCATCGCTTGCGGCCGAATTCGCCAAGCACTCTGGCCGCCTCGCCCTCCAGCAGCATCGTGCAATCGTGCCAGGGGCCAAAATGTTTGCTGCTGCCCGGGCGCTTGCGACGCGGGTCATCGTCCAGATGTTCGCGCGTGTCCCAGCGGTCGCTGGCCATATCGATGCCGCCACACACGGCGAAACGATCATCGATCACGGCAATCTTTTGATGGTGGCTGCATCCCAGCGGATGCGCGCTATCGAGCTTGAACACGATGCGTGGATGCCGCCACCAGCGCAGCAGATCGAGCATCATCACTCCGCGGAACACGGCCTTGAAAGCCCCGAAGTTCCATTTGAGCACGCGAATGTCGAGCTGCTGGCGCCGATTGGCGAGCCATACCACAAACGGGCCAAGGCGCGCTGGTGACACCTGTTTGCGCGGCAGGTTCCACCAACGCCTGCCTCCACCGACCAGTATCCGCGTGTCGAAATCCCACCCGATCAGGAATATCCGCTGGCGGGCGCGCATCATCGCCTCGCGCATCAATTCGAAGTAGTCCGCAGCGTCGATCACCGCATGCGCTCTGCTTGCCCGCGCATATCGCCAGACCGAACGCGAGTGCGGTTCCTGCTCCGGCGCTTCGGGAATGACCACTGCCTGCGCCTCGTGCGCCTGTTGCGGCGTGTCAGTGGTCAGAACGATCCCTCTCTCATCTGCTTGTTGGGTGAGCGCCAAGACTGCCAAGATCGCCTGAACGCGTCCAAGACTGTCTTAAAGCATGATGCAGACTTCTGTTCCATGGCCGGAACTGGACATTTCCAAGCAGCGACTTCGCCTTTGCCTCAAGGCTTGACGGGGATGACCACCTCGTCGGGATGGGCAAAGTTCAGATTGCTGTGCAGCAATTCCCCCACCAGATCGGGATCAGCATGACGCGGGTCAAGCAATTCAACCCGGTTCTTCACCCGGTCCCGCTCTGCCGTGAGTTGCGCAATCTCCACTTGGCGCTGTTCAAGCACCCGGGCATTCTCGCCCCACGCCAAAAGCCCGCTGGGCCCGGCAATCCCCACCGCACCAAGCAACAGCAGTGCGATAAGCGCGACCGATTGGGTCAGGCTGTCTTTGGGAAGGATGGGGGAGCGCCGCGTGTTCATAAAAAACGTTGAATCATAAAAACCCATGTCGATCAAGCCGCAAAGTCTCTTATTCCAGTGTGAGCGCCGGTTCAAAACGCACGATTAACCTTGATCGGCTAGTCTGCCGCCGCAATGACCAGTTCTACCCAATATCGCCGCGACATTGACGGACTTCGTGCGCTGGCAATTCTGCCGGTGCTGGCATTCCACGCCAAGTTGCCGGGATTTTCCGGCGGCTTTGTTGGCGTGGATATCTTCTTTGTCATCTCGGGGTTTTTGATCACCGGGATCATTGTGCGCGAAATTGACGGGAATGCCTTCTCGCTTGGCCGATTTTACGAACGGCGCGCGCGGCGCATCCTGCCTGCCCTGCTGGTGATGATGTCGGTCTGTCTGGGCCTTGCAGCGTGGCTCTATTTGCCGGCAGATTTTGCGGCAGTACCGAGCTCTGCCCTGATGACTCTCGCCTTCCTGGCCAATGTCTGGTTCTTCACGCAGACCGGGTATTTTGGCGGCCCGGCAGAGGCAATGCCCCTGCTCCACTGCTGGTCACTGGCCGTAGAGGAACAGTTCTACGTCGTGTTTCCAGCCCTGCTGTGGCTCCTGGCAAAGGCCCCGGCAAACAAACGCCTTGCCGCCGTTGCCGCCATTGCGTGTGCCAGCTTTGCAATTGCCGTGTGGAAACAGGCCGATACCGATGGCTTTGCCTTTTACCTCCTGCCCGCCCGCGCATGGGAATTGATGGCAGGATCGCTGCTGGCCTTGCTGCCCGGCATGCCATCGGCAAAGCCTGCCCGGATCGCTGGACCCGCATCCCTTGCAGGCCTTGCCCTGATCGTGTGGGCGGTTGCCACTTTTGATCGCGCGACGGTCTTTCCCGGCGCGAATGCGCTCATTCCGGTGCTGGGTGCCGTCCTGCTGATCCGTTTTGCGCCGGGAACGCTTGTGGGCAGATTGCTCTCAGCCCAGCCCCTCGTCTTCGTGGGCCTGATCTCCTATTCACTGTATCTTTGGCACTGGCCGCTGATCGTGTTTGCCGAATACGCGTCTGATGCACCGCTCAGCGGGCCAAGACAGGCTGCGGTGGTGCTGGCAAGCTTCCTCGTTGCCTGGGCCAGCTGGCGCTTTGTCGAGCGCCCTTTCCGCAGCTCAGAACGCTTCGATCAACGCCGGATCTTTATTCTGTCTGGCGCTGGCATGGGTGCCTTGGGGGCAGTGTCGCTTGGCCTCTTGCCGCTGGGAGGCTGGCCTTCCCGCTTTCCCGAAAGCGTGACCCGCATGGCCGATGCGGTGAACGATATCAGCCCGGTGCGCGGCAAGTGCATTGTTGCCGAGGCTGGTGCTGACAACAAGGCATGCAACCTTGGCGCAGCGGTCGCGCCAACTGCACTGCTCTGGGGTGATAGCCATGGCGTGGAACTCGCCTGGGCGCTGGGCCAGTCCCTCGGCCCCCAAAACCGTGCCCTTGCCCAGCGCACCCGCGCGAGCTGTCCGCCACTTGTGGGATATGCAACCCAAAACGACCCGGACTGCGCACGCCACAACCTGCGCACGCTAGATCATGTCATTGCCTCACCACAGATTCGCACGGTCTATCTTGCCGCGTTCTGGGCCAGCCCAACCTATCGCCAACCCGGCACGCATGCGCTGCTTGATGATACGATCCGCCGCCTTCAGGCTGCGGGAAAGGCGGTCACGCTGATTGGCCCAGTTCCTCCACAGCCTTTTGACGTTCCGCGCCATCTTGCCCATGCCGCCGCCCGCGATGCCTTGGACACTGCCAAAGGTGCATCGCTTGCCGATTATCGCCGTGAAACAGACTGGATAACGGCGCACTACGCCCGCTGGCTCCAGCAGGGGGTTACCATCATCGACCCGGTCAAGGCGTTGGCCGACGGGCAAAATTCACGGCTGCTGGTCGATGGAAAACCCGCCTATTTTGATTCCCATCACCTCACCCTTTCCGGAGCATCAGCGGTGATCGCCGCCCATTCCCGACACGATTGAACGTGCAAGCGCAATCAAGCAGCAAACCTGTTCAGCCAGTTTGCTGTCCTGGGCATTTCAGGGCCTGTAATCATCGGGGTGCACAGAAGTGAAATCCGGGCACTCTGCCCTCGACATGGCGGCTTTGATGTGGTGGTTTGCGAATGCTGAGGAAACATCGGCCCTCCGGGATGGGAATCGACATGGGACAGGCGGCACGGGTGGCAAGGTCGGTGGTTGACCGTCAAGGGTTGGAAAGGCTCGAGACGCACTTCATTTCGCATGAAGTCTATCGGCGTGACGATCTGGCGGAGCGTCAAATTCGCTTGGCGCGCGCTGTTTCCAGCAAGATCATTCCGCAACTGCTGCGTTTGCATTCCGAAGTCGTGCCCGATGCGCCTGCGGTCGAAACTGTCATCGAAACGCTGGCGCCGACCAGTTCGGATATCAGCGGCCTTGCCGATATCGTGCTCGGAAACGATCTTGAAGCCGCCATGGCCTACATCATTGTCCTTCGCGACAAGGGTATGTCGATGGACACGCTCTTCGTGGAATTGCTTGAGCCGACCGCACGCTACCTTGGCCATTTGTGGGACGAAGATGAATGCGATTTCATCGATGTCACGCTTGGTGTTGCGCGGTTGCAGAAACTGCTGGCAACCTTCAACAATTCGCACATGCTTCCGGGCTTGGACAAGCGCCGGAACGTGTTGATGGCCACCACTCCTGGCGATCAGCACTACTTTGGCGCAACGATGGTTGAACGCTTCCTGCTCGCAGCCGGTTGGACCGTCCAGTCCGAATTCGATGGCGACGCGGCCATGATTGCCGATCTTGCCCGGACGGAATGGTTCTCGGTCGCCGGCTTGACAGCAGGGTCCGAACATATGCTGGGAACCTTGAAAGACACGATCTCGCTCGTCCGCGAAAAGTCCTGCAACCCCACCATCGGCATCATGGTTGGCGGCCCGATGTTCACGAAGAACCCCGCCCTGGTCCATGAAGTGGGCGCCGATGCCACCGCACCAAATGCGCCTGCGGCTGTGCTGGTCGCCCAAAAACTGTTTGATCTGGCTGTGTTGAATTCCTGAACCTTGGTCCGGCCCAAGTGTGCGGAATCAGGGTCTTTATCTTCCCGTTTTACCCAGCGTTTCGGCCAGATTGACGGTAAAGATGCGCATGGCAGGAACCAGCGCCGTGATGGCTCCGATGCCCACGACAATGGCCACGATCACCACTTCGCCGCCACTCCATCGCCAAGGCTCCAAGCCAAGCTGTGCTAGCGGGGATTGGCCCGACGAGACTTGCGCAAGCACTAAGTGCGCGGTCAGCGCGCCAACACATGCGCCCAACACGGCCGTTACCGTCCCTTCCATAAGGATTGTGCCAAAGACTTGGCCACGGGTGGCCCCCATGACCCGCAACAGCGCCAGATCGCCTTCGCGGGCATTGGCGGCGTTAAGCATCGCGACAAAGATGGAAAGCCCACCGATCAGCGCGAGCAACCAGCCAAACAGCATTGCACCGTCGATCCCAACACCCAGCAGTGACAGCAGACGATTGGTCTCGATCGCAGGGACAGCCGACTGCATGTTGGTCTGCCGGTTGATCATCATGGGCAGTCGCACCGCCCCTGCCGCATTGCGATAAGTCACCAGCAACGCGGTGATTTCCGCTTCGGCCGAAGCGTCTGGCTCTGCGTCCACGGCAGGAGCCTCAACCCCATGCATGTGCCAGATCGTATCCACGCTGGTCACGATCAGCCGGTCCGCCACGGTGCCAGTCGGCTTAAGGATTGCGGTGACGGTGAAGGGCTGCGCCGCATGTTCTGCGCCTGAACCGCTTTCGGCCTCCTCGCCCATGCCATGCCCCCCGATGAAGCGCTGCCCCACCGTCAGGCCCAGATCCCGCGCGGCCTCTGCACCGACAACGCAATCGCCCTGCCCTGCAAACATCTGCCCGGCCGCAATCTGCGCACCATAGAGCGACAGGTAAGCAGGTTCGGTCCCGACAATCCGGTATCCCCGAAAGGCATCACCCAGAGCGAGCGGTATCACCCGCGCCACTCCCGGATCGCGGCGCAGTTGATACAAGGCTGAAAGAGGTATGTTTCCCGTGGGGCGGTCCATCTGATAAATGCTCGACAAGATGAGCTGCAACGGTGATCCTTTTGCGCCAACGACAAGGTCCACACCGCGGGCATTGCGTTCCAGTCGTTCGCCAATCTGGCTGGAGGCGATCAGCAACAGCACCAGCGCCGCAACGGACAGCGCCAAAAGCGCGATGTTGAGCGCCGTTGAAAGCAACCGTTCGCGCATATAGGCAATGACGAGCTCGGCAATCACGCTGCGATCCGTGAATGATCGGTCAGGACCAGCTGATGGGAAATCCGGTCCATGATCCGCTTGTCATGGGTAGCCACCAGCAGGCTGGTGCCTTGTGCTGCGGCTGTTTCAAGCAGGAGGTCGATGGTGCTGGCGGCGTTCGCATCATCCAGTGCGCTGGTTGGCTCATCGGCCACAAGCAGATCCGGCGCGCCGATCAGCGCGCGGCCAATCGCGGCGCGTTGCAATTGTCCTTGGCTCAGTTTGCGCAAAGGCGCATCGGCGCGATGGCGGATGCCCAGACGATCAAGCAGCGCATCGACCTGTTCCGGTACCGAACTGCCAGTGGCAAGCTTCTGCGCCAGGTGAAGGTTGCGGCGCACCGTCAACGCTGAAACAAGCCGCAATGACTGAAAAACCACGCCTATGCGGCGGCGGCGTAGATCATCACGCTGGCGCCCGTTTGCGCCGCTCATTGGCTCGCCCGCAATGTGAATTGCACCGCTTTGGCATGGCAATATGCCGGTGATGAGGTTGATCAGCGTACTCTTGCCAGATCCCGATGGACCGAGCAGCAGCATGTGCGAGGCAGCATCGATCCGAAACGTGATGTCCTGCAACACTGCCTGCCCAGCAAATGCGTGCGATAGGTTGCTCACGGCCAGAGCCGCAGTGGGGCTTTGCAAATCGGCGCGGGCACCGTTCAACGAGGGCGTACCGGCATGACCATGGCCTGCATCACTGCGATGCAAGCTTCCGCTCTTGTTCTGCCCTATCGGCGGTTTCCTGAGGCTGCTGCTGAGACTGGGGCGCAGGATCGACCTTGAACCTTGCCATAAACGCGGCTTTGGCTTGGCTCATCTTGCGCTGGTGATAGGCATCAATCGCGCTCTGTCGGGCAGCGGCCTGTTGTTCGTCATTCAATCCGCGAAAGTCGACATAGGCAAGAAAGCCATAGAACGCTTCGTCTTCCTCGCATCCGTCGCACGCCTGCGCAACGCCGCTCCAGACCATCTGGAGCGCGGCGAAGCCAAGGCTGAGCGTCTTCATCTTGCGCTGCATCGGAACGACTCCTTCTCCCGCATCACAGTTCGCGCGAAGCGGTTAGGCGATAAAATATACCACTTTCATCCTGACCACCCAACACAAGCTGGCCTTCAAACGACTGCGCACCAGATTTTACCGCCACAGGCGCCACAGTTCGCACCTCGATGAACTGCATGGGTGCAGGGTTGAGATGATATGGGCAATCCGGTGGATAGGCCAGCAGCACAAAATGGGTCTGCCGAGCGCTGTTTTGCAGCGGCATGACATAGCCACTGACCTTGATGCGCTTTGCGGCCAAGGCTTTGACCTTTGGAGAAAAGGCCGGCCGGGAAAGCGTGACGCCATCCTTCTGTCGCTGAATTTCGCGCGTGGATTCCAGTACCGCCCAAGAAACGCCACCCGGAGGTGGCGCTGCGGCAACCCAAACCTGCTCTGATGGTTTGGGCCGCGCGGTGCCTTGGGCATGAACAGAAGGCGACAGCCCGCAGGCCGCCCAGACAACGCCTGCGGCCAGCAATGCTGAACGCCAAACCCTGCCCTGTTCAACCATCATTGCAAAGCTCCTGCCACGGCCTGCACGAAAGCAGTCTTCGGCTTCCTTATCAGGGTAGTCTAGCAAGAATCCTACGCGCGGATTGGCGTATCTGCAAACTGGCACCAACCCGCGCGCTACACCCTTCGCGTTAAGGGGCCGGCGTGAGTTGCGGATACTTGACGCCGAGCTGTTCCAGATAGGTCGGGTACTTCGATGGATCGTAGTTGTATTTCTTCAGCTCGGGCCGGATACGCTCCATCAAATCCTTGTTGAGGTGGATGGCGGGCTGATCCTCGGGAGTCAGGACCGGATCATACTTCTGATCCTTCAACTGCACGGTCTGGAAATAGGTCTTGGCATCGCTGACCAGTTTGGGCGTGGTCATCACATCAAGAACGGTCATCGCCACCGCCTTGGCCCCGGCAACGGCACCCTTGTGCGCAACGGGCGTCGCCATTGCGATGGCCGAGGTAACGTTATGCCCGATCATGCTGGGGATGTTGGACGGGAACCGGATCGTGATGGTCGGCACGGTCCACATGATATCGCCGATGTCATCCGATCCCCCCCCCATCGAAGGCGTGCGCGTTTCAGGGCTGGAAAGCGGATCGATCGTCGTCTTCAACGGCGCAATCTTGAACTTCAACGATTCTTGCACGGCTTTGGTGAAGGCCTGATCGTCGGCCGACCATTTGGGCATGCCCACCAGCTTGATATTTTCATAGGCCGCCTCGGCCAATGGCTTGTTGCCATAGTTGGGTGCAGCATAGCCCAGAACCCGCTTCTTGACCGTGGTGCCGGTGGCCATGGCAGCAGCTTCGGCAATGCCGGTGCCGGTTTCATAGAGCTTGCGAATGGAATCAAAGGTCTGTTCGCGGAAATAGTACCAGACGGTCGCTTCACCCGGCACGATATTGGGCTGCCCGCCACCGTTGGTGATCACGTAGTGCGAACGCTGCGTCAGCGGCAGATGCTCGCGCCGCATGTTCCAAGCAATGTTCATAAGCTCGACCCCGTCGAGCGCACTGCGTCCGGCCCACGGTGCCCCTGCGGCGTGGCTGGTCACGCCTTTGAAGGTGTATTCAACCGATACCATGCCGTTATTGCCGGAATCGCCATAGCTGGTGCCAAAGCTGGACGCGACGTGCGTGAAGATCGAAACGTCGACATCCTTGAACATGCCAGCACGCACATAATAGGCCTTGGTCGCCAGCAGTTCTTCAGCAACGCCGGGCCACAGCATCAGCTTGCCCTTGATGCCGTGCTTGGTCATCACTTCCTTGGTGGCGAGCGCGGCCGCAACAATCAGCGGCATGCCCGAATTGTGACCTTCACCGTGTCCCGGGGCACCGGGAATCAGCGGCTTGATCTGCGGCACACCTGGAACTTGCGAAAGGCCCAGCAAACCATCGACGTCCGAACCGAGCGCCACGACCGGGCCATCGCCATTGCTCCAGGTTGCGGTCCATGCCGTGGGAATGCCTGCTACACCCTTGGTGATGGTGAAACCATTCTTCTCAAGAATGCCGGTCAGATATTCGGCGGTCTGGAATTCCTGAAAACCCGGCTCCTGGAAACTGAAGACCGAATCCACCATTTCCTGCACCAGCTTGGCATTGCCATCAATCAAAGCCGACGCTTCAGTCTTGAGAGCAGTCGGGGCCTTGGCCTGAACTGACAGCGGAGTGCTGGCAAGCAAAAGGGCCAGTGTGGAAAGTGCCGCCTTGTTCTTCATGGGGATTCGCTTCCTCGGAATTGTTGAACTGCTACGCGCCCCGAAGCGCCGAACACGACACTTCGGGGCCCAATCTCAAATCTTGCGCGCCTTACATCTTGATGCGCACGCCCATGCGGAACACGCGGCCCAGCACGTCGTAAAGTGCGCGGTTGGTTTGTGGATAGGCAGGCGTGTTGTTGCCGGTCGGGCCATTGCCCACCAGCACCGGGTCCTTGTTCGTCAGGTTGCGGATCGAGAGGAAGGCCTGCGTTTTCACACCAGCAACTTCGAAGTTGTAGCTGGCGTTCATGTCAAAGAAGAACGCGCCCGGGATCGAGTTGAGGTTCACCGTGCGGTTGTCTGCCGTGGAGAGCGGACAATCTGTGGTGCAGACGATGTAGTTGTTGTTGTAAACTCCGCCCGAGACCCCGCGCGCCACACCTTGGATGGTGAAGCCAGAATTGAACTCGTAGGCTGCCGTAAAGCGATAGGTCCAGCTTGGCAGGGCCCCGGTGTTCTGTCCCGCAGCATTGGTGTTCAAGGTGACGCCGTTGTCCGTCGTGAGTTCGATGGCATGGCTGGCCAGTGCGCGCAGCGTGAAGTTGCCCGGACCGATTTCCCGACGATAGCTGGCCTCGATATCAAGACCGCTGCTTTCAAGGCTGACGAAGTTGGTCGGCTTGATCTCGATACTGGTCACCGGCAGTCCGAGTGTTGTCACCCCGCGGCCGGCTGTGGTTGATATCGAAGTACACGCCGCAGCGATCTGCTGAAGGTAGCACTGGTCGGTCAGTGTTTGGGCGTTCAGCGAGTCGATCGAACCAGACAGGTCGATGTGGTAATAGTCCACCGACATGGCAAAGCCCGGGATGAACTGCGGCGTCAGCACAAACCCGAAACCAAGTGTCTCGGCAATTTCTGGCTTCAGTGCAGGATTGCCCACCGTTGATTCATTGAACTGGTTCGGCGCAATCGTATTGTCGGGCTGCGGCACGTTGACCGTGTTCGTACGCCCTGTACCTGGCGCGAAAAGCTCCGAAAGGTTCGGGGCGCGGATATCGCGCGAAAGGGTGCCGCGGAACTTGATATCATCCGTGATTTGCCAAGTCAGACCGGCTTTCCAGGTGGTGACCGTACCCGAAGTCGAATAATCGGTCACGCGCGCAGCGCCGTTGAAATCCATGCCCGACATGATCGGAATGATGGTCTCGACGAAGGCTTCTTTCACATCGAAGGCACCGAACGTGGGCAGATAGTTGCCATAAATCCATGTGCCGGTCGTTACGCCGTTGGCCACACGCGGACGGTACAGGTCGTCAACGGTACCACTGACCGATTCCTTGCGGTATTCACCGCCAAATGCCAGCGAAACCGGGCCCGCCCAGGTGTTGAACAGGTTGTTGGTGGAGAAGCTGAGCGCGGCGACTTCCTGCTTGATCTCCTGATTTCGCAATGGCTGCAGACCATTGTAGAAGACGTAATCGATGGCCGCTTGGGAGGCACCATTCGTGCCGATGCGGTTGAGCGGGACGCAGGCGGTATCGTTGTTGGTCAGATTGGCGTCTACGTTGATCCGGCAGACAACCGTGCCCGGCGCATAACCGCCAACATTGCCTGCCTGTGCCACCACGGCATCGGTTGCCGCGGCCAGACGGGCAATATTCCACGTGTTGGTCAGCAACTCGTTGGTCTTGGCTTTGCCCAACTGGTAGTAGGCATCCCATTTCCAGTCCTTGCCAAAGGCGCCGAATTCACCGTTTGCTCCTGCAACATAGCGGAAGACTTCACGCGTGTTGTTGCTGCCTTGCGGCGGCAAGATGATGTTGCTGGTGCCAATCTGGATGGAGTTAAGATTGTTCGCAACCATTGAATTGCGCACGGAATCCGGCAGGAAAGCGTTGTCGCGCTGGATCACAACTCCGGTGGTGGGTGTCTGTTGATAGAAGCTCTGCCCGTTATACTTGCTATAGGCGAACTGGCCGTACAATTCGAACGCGGGCGAAAACTCATAGCTGAGGCGGCCGAACGCGGACGTGCGCTTTTCCGAAGGCAGCAAAGTGGCGCTGCCGCGATGTCCTTCGGTGGTTATATCCAGATCGCCACCCACCATCCACTGGCCGCTGGTCGTGCCAAACGTCAGTTGGTTGACGGTTGCCTTGCCCGTCGCCGGGTTGACTGAACCGAAGTATGTCCCGCGCAGCGGGCCAGTGCTGATCAGGCCGCCGGGCGTGAATTGGCCGGTGCCGATGCCCGCTCCGATCAGGAACTCATTGACGCACGGCGTCGATGTCAACGTATCGCGACAGGCGGCCGCGCTATAGGCCGGATTGTTGGCCAGGAAGTATCCAGCATCGTTCCAGTCACGGTCGATTGTCTGGATGCCTTCCTGGGTAAAATGTTCCACCGAGGCGATGATATGACCACGCCCTTCGGCAAATGGCTTACCGACAGTCGCTGAAAACTTGTGGTTTGGACCGTCACCAAACGTCGTGACGCCATATTCGTATTCGGCGGCAAATCCGGTGAATTCCTTGTTGAGGATGAAGTTGACCACACCCGAAACAGCGTCCGAACCATAGGCCGAAGAGGCGCCGCCAGTCACAACCTCCACCCGCTGGATCAGCGCCTGCGGGAATGTGTTCACGTCGACGACGCCAGTCGTTGTCGAAGCGACCGAGCGCTGCCCATCAAATAGCACCAGCGTACGGGCCGGTCCAAGCGCGCGAAGGTTCACGCTGTTTACGCCAGCAGCGCCATTCGACAGCGAGCCGTTGGTGCTTGCTGCGGTGGTAGACCCGCGCACGGCGGGCAAAGTGTTCACGAAGTCGGAGATATTGGCCGGGGCTTCGGATTTCAGTTCCTTGGTGCTGATCACGCTGACCGGGGTCGGCGCATCGTAGCCATCGCGCACAATGCGCGATCCGGTCACGGTGATCTGGCCTGAAGGTTCGGCATCAACGGCCTGTTCGTCCGCTGCTTGCGGCGCGACATCGGCAGCCTGCGCAAATGCAATTGATGGCAGGGCCAAGCAAGCAAGCGAAGCGCTACTCAAGAGCACGTTCATAAACGATAAGTCACGGCTTCTGTCTTCGCGCAATAGATCCTGCATTCTTGCCCCCCGTTTTACAATAAAAGCACTTCCTCTTCAGTTTCAACTATGGGTATACTCCCATTAACGTCAAAAAACTGCACCGTTCCCCCGCTTCGAAAAAGCTATTTGCAAACTGATCACTTGGCAAAACCCTTTTTGAACAAAGGTGGATTCAGGCGTTGACAGGACGGCGAGATTACAGGCCTCTTTGCACCTTGAGGGGCAATGATATCTTGTATCTTGATATTTGTTTTTGAGAAAAATGGGGCACTTTACGCTGAAAATGATCATCTTTTTAACTTTGGCTGGGGTTTCGTGATGAATTCTCCAAACTTTGAGACAGATGATGTGGATTTCAGAATCCTGAAGTTGTTGGTGTCTGACGGGCGCAGCACCGATGTCGCCCTTGGGGAGCAATTGGGACTTTCCAGCACGGCCGTGGCACGTCGGCGGCGAATCATGGAGGAGGCAGGCGTCATCACCGGCTACCGCGCACAGCTCTCCATGGAGGCGCTGGGCTTTTCAGGCGTCGTGCTGGTGATGATCGAACTGCGCTCGCAGGCAGAGCAACACCTGAACGAATTCGAGCGCGAAGTGATCAAATGCCCTTCGATGTCCTATTGCGGCTTTATCTCGGGCGACACGGATTTCATGCTGATCGTCCACGTCAGCTCGCTTGATGAATACGACAATATCTATCGCAAGGAACTGTCGAACCTCCCCCACGTCGCCAAGATCCGCAGCAGCTTCGTCCTTAGGGAAGTTGCCCAGCGGTCGAGCATTCCAGCCATTTTTGAACGTAGCCGAGCCGGAAAATCCCGGCGCACGCGTTGACACCAGCGGAGCAGAACTCGCCATGACAACACCCTACGCACGCAAAACCCGCCGCCTTGTCTGGCTGCCCTGCATGACGGCGCTCGCCCTGTGCACGATGGCGGCGGCACCGGCCCATGCCCAAATGCAGAAACCTGCGGCAGCCGCCGCCGTCCCCCAGCGCATGGAAGGCTTCGTGCCGTTGCTATGGGATGCCGCCAAGGCCCGTGTGCTGATCGAAGTGCCGGCATTCGATACCGACATTCTGTACTACGTTTCCGCAGCCAGCGGTGGCGGATCGGTGGAACTGCCGCTCGACCGCGGGATCATGGACACCTCGGTCATCCGCTTTCAGCGCGTCGGCCCGCGTGTGCTCGTGGTCAAGATCAACACCGGATACCGCGCGAATACAGGGTCTGCGCAAACCGCCAGCGGCGTGGCCGATTCCTTCCCAACGTCGATCCTTGCCAGCCTGCCCGTCGAATCCGCATCAGGCGACAAAGTCGTGGTCGATGCCAGCGCGCTGTTCATGCGCGATGCTGCAGGCGTTGAGGCGATCCTGAAGCGCGCCAATCAGGGCACTTACAAATTGGACGTTGCGCGCAGCACGTTCCACCTGCCCGCAACCAAGGCCTTCCCCGAAAATTCGGAAGTGGAAACGATTGTCACCTTTGCAGGCGACTCTCCCGGCGCGCTTGTCCGCAACGTCACGCCAGATTCACGCAGCTTGACCATGCGCGTCCATCACAGCTTTCTGAAAGCGCCGACCGGCTATGTGCCGCGTCTGGGTGATCCGCGCATTGGCGTTAGCGAACTGGCGTTCCGGGATTATTCCAGGGAAGTGAACGAACCCACCGAAACCCGCTGGGTCACGCGCTGGCGGCTTGAGAAAAAAAACCCCGGCGCGGCCATGAGCGAGCCGGTCAAGCCGATCACGTTCTATTTCGATCCCGCCATCCCTGCCCCCCTGCGCACGGCGATGAAGCAGGGTACGTTGTGGTGGAACAAGGCGTTTGAGCAGGCTGGCTTTGTCAACGCCATCCGCGCAGAAGACGCCCCGGCCGATATGGACCCGATGGACATTCGCTATGCCTATGTCCTGTGGATCAACCGGGATGAGCGCGGATTTTCCAGCGGCGGGACCTATCGCGATCCGCGTACCGGAGAGATCATCGGCTCGAAAACCCGCATGGACACTCACCGCGTCCGCACCATCGCCAACTACTGGGACGCCTACAGCGCCGCGCTTCCAGCAGATGGCAGCGGCGTGACCGTGGCCGATCCCAAGCTGCTCACGCCCGGTGCCTTTGCCGGCATGCCCGCCGGGCAGCGCGATATGGTGCTGCTGCGCCAGGCCCTGCTGACCGCACACGAACTGGGCCATGCCATCGGCTTTCAGCACAATTTCGCATCAAGCCTCGATGATCGCCAGTCGGTGATGGAATATCCCACGCCGCGTGTCCGGGTTGTCGGCGATCACGTCGATTTGTCCCAATCGTTCCAGAAGGAGATTGGCGATTATGACGCGATGATGGTGCGCTATGCCTATACCCCCTTCGCGCCCGAGCAGGAAAAAGCGGGGCTTGAGCGGGTTGTTGCCGATATGCGGGCAAAAGGCCTGCACTACGTGCCCGAAACCGATCCGCGCTGGACCTGGTACGATGATCGCGCAACGCCGACCGAATATCTCAAGGAAACACTCGCGGCGCGCGCCATTCTGCTGAAAACCTATGGCCAGGCCGCGCTCACACCGGGAGAACCGGTTGGCGCATTGCGTGATGCACGGCTGTGGATGGTCTATCTGCACCACCGTTACGCCATTGAAAGCGGTGCCAAGTACATCGGCGGCCTCTATCAGAACTACGTCGTGAAGGGTGACAGTATTGCCCCCACCGAATTCGTGCCTGCTGCGTTGCAACGCGATGTGCTGGGCCTGCTGCTCGATGCTGTTCAGCCGGCGGCACTGGCCATGCCCGAAGCTTTGCTGGCGCAACTTGCGCCATCGCCGGGATCGAACAAGGAAGACCTGTCGGGCGATCCGGCGTTCGATCACCTGCAGGCCGCCCGCATAGCGAGTGCGCTGGTGCTGGAACAATTGACCGATGTCGCACGCGCCAACCGGATGCTCACACTGGGCGCGCGGCAGCCTGATCCGCTGACATTCCCGGCCATGATTGACGAGATCGTGGCGCGCACGTTCAACGCCCCGCGTGAGAAAACGCCCGGACATCGCGCGCTGCAAGGGGTTGTGCAATCGGTCACCCTCGATGCGCTGATGATGCTTGGCGCCAATCCCTCAGCCGCACCCGAAGTGCGCAGCTACGTGCTCGAAACCCTGCGCACACTGGCCGCATCGCTCGCCAAGCGGCGCGATACAGACAAACTCGTCGCCGCATGGGACAGCAGAACCGCAACCGATATCAGCAGCTATCTCGAAAACCCGGCAGAACACGCGCCAAAGATGCTCGCACCCGCATGGGGCGAAGGCCCACGCTCACGCTTCCCCATGCCCCCCGGCCCGCCGCTGGGTTAATGAAAGTTATCTGCGCGGGGTCTTGTGGCGGTCCACAGCCCCGCCAGTCCTGATGCGGAAAGTGGTGCGCCCGACGGGATTCGAACCCATGGCCCCCAGATTAGGAATCTGGTGCTCTATCCTGCTGAGCTACGGGCGCCCGCGTCAGTCTTTAAGCGGGGCCGGGGGTGCTGGCAACGCTTCAGTTTGCTTCTTCAGGCGGCACAACGGGCACGAGCAGCGGGGCGACCGGAATACCTTCCTCGATCAGTTCACGCGCTTCTTTGATGGTGGCGCGTCCGTGAATGGCGGCCACATCCTTTTCGCCATAATGCATGGCGCGCGCATCCTCGGCGAAGCTTTCGCCCACCCAGGTGGACGACTTGATCGCTTCGGCCTGCATCGCGGCCACGGCCTTGAACATGGCGATGGCCTCAGGCGGCATCGGCACATTGGCCATGGGTTTTGGAGCAAGGGGCGTGGTCGCCACATCAGCCCGCGTTGCCGGAACTGACAACTGGTTGCCTTTGCGCCCCACATTGGGTGCCATCACAGCTTTGCCCACACTGGCCGATCCGCACGCGGGGCACGACACCAGCCCGCGTGCCTGTTGATCCTCAAAGTCGGCCGAGGAGCCGAACCACCCCTCGAAGCGATGCCCATCGGGCTCACATTGCAGATCGAAGACAATCATGCGTCTGATCTAGGGATTTCCCGCTTGTTGGCAAGACTGGGCAGCTGGGTGCGCACCTCGCCCGTTCGGACAGGGTCGATCATGGCAAAGCCCAAGGAGGTGCCTTCGCCCCCATCATAGACGACCTCGCCCCATGGATCGACCACCAGCGAATGGCCATAAGTTTCGCGTCCATCGGCATGCTGGCCACCTTGCGCTGCGGATATCACCCATGCGCTGGCCTCAACCGCCCGGGCGCGCTGCATCAGATGCCAGTGCGCCTTGCCCGTGGGCACAGTGAACGCTGCCGGAATGCGGATCGCATCACAGCGCCGCCGCCCCAGTTCTTCAAACAGGGCCGGAAAGCGCACATCATAGCAGATGGCAAGGCCCAGTCTGCCGACCGGCGTGTCCACCGTCACCACCTGCTCACCGGGCGTATAAGCCGCCGATTCCCGCCAAGTTTCCCCCGTGGACAGATCGACATCGAACATGTGGATCTTGTCGTACCGCGCAGCAATCTGCCCACCAGCGTCGATCACGAAACCCCGGTTGGCCCACTTGCCATCCTCGCGCAGCACCGCCAGCGAGCCAAGGTCGACCCACAGGCCAAACTCCCGCGCAGCATCGCGCGCTGCGGCCAGCACACGATTATCCGCCTCGGCCACAATGTGAGGCGTTGCCCGCGCGCGATCCCGGTCAAGCAGGCCGCACATTTCGGGCGTGAACAGCATCGCCGCCCCTTGCGCCTTCGCCTTCGCCGCAGCGTCCACGATGGCTGCAGCATTGGCCTGCGGGTCAATCCCGCTGGTCATCTGGAACAGCGCAACCTTCACGGCACTCAAGGAATGCGCAGCGCTCACTTGCCGAGCAGCATGTCCAGCTTGCCCTGCGCGTTCAGTGCGGCGAGCTGATCGGACCCGCCCACGTGCACACCGTCGATGAAAATCGAAGGCACAGTCAGATGGTTCGGCGCACGTTCAAGCATTTCTGCCCGCTTTGGCCCGCCCATCGTCACGTCGAACTCTTCATAAGCCACGCCCTTGCCGTCCAGCAATTGCTTGGCCCTTGAGCAATAGGGGCAGCCCCACTTGGTATAGATTTCCACCTTGGGCGTGTTCGACATGGGTACCTCAAATTAGGGTCTTGAAAAGCGGTTTTCGCTAACACACATGGGTTTGCGTGTCATGCGCCGCAAGTCGGGCATGGTCACAAAACCGCCAAAGCAGGTGCCGGGTTCCGGGCTTGCCTTGGCAAAGTGCAGATTGCTCAAAATTGAGGATATTGCCATGAACCGTTTTGATTTTACCCCCTATCGCCGCACCACTGTGGGTTTTGATCGCCTGTTCGACCTGCTCGAGCGTCAGGCCCGTGCCAATGCTGGTGACAACTATCCCCCCTTCAATATTGAGCGCAGCAGCGAAGATGCCTATCGCATCACGCTCGCCGTTGCCGGATTCAAGGCCGAGGATATCGATATCACCGCCCAGCAAAACCTGCTGGTGGTAAAGGGCCAACGGCCCGAGCCGAGCGACCGCGAATACCTGCACGTGGGCATTGCCAATCGCGGGTTCGAACGGCGCTTTGAACTGGCCGATTTCGTCCGCGTCGAAGCGGCGGACCTTGCCGACGGCTTGCTGACGATCGACCTCGTGCGCGAAGTGCCCGAGGCGATGAAGCCTAAGAAGGTGCTGATCGGAGCGCAGAATACGCTCAAGGTCATCGAAGGCGATGCCACAGCCGCTGCCTGACGGGAGCGGCAGATAAGCAGGGCGGGCCATGTGGTCCGCTCTGCACGCATAGCGTATAAGCGACTACCAGGCCTCGGCTACATCGATAAGCGCATCGCGATCCAAAATCGTCACGCGCCCACCCTTCAGCGCGACCATGCCGTTTTCCGCCCAAGCCGAAAGCTGGCGGTTGATCTGTTCGCGTGACATGCCGGCAAAATTGCCCAGTTCGCCCTGGCTCAGTGCGATCTTGAGTTGGTTGTCATGGCCCAAGCCCTCGCCCATCATCAGCCGCAACAGAAACCGCGCCAGCCTCGGCCCGGAAGTATAGGCCCGGTCCGCTTCGATCACGGCATTGTTCTGGCGCAAGCGGCGCGCCATGGCCTTAAGCAAGCGCAGCGCCAAACCTTTGTGCTTTTCGATGATGTCGGAAAAAGCCCCGCGCGTCAGCACCAGCGCTTCCAGCGGATCAATGACTTCCACAGTCGCGGTGCGCTCACCCCCATCGAGGAAGGCGATTTCGCCCAGCACGTGGCCCGGTTCGGCGTAATCGAGAATGATCTCGCGGCCGTTGGCAGCCACCATGCTCACGCGGGCCAGCCCCTTCAGCACGATAAACAGCGTCGATCCCTTATCGCCCTGACTCATCAGGACTTGTCCGGGTTTGAACGCGCGAACCTGGCCCCGCGCAATGATATCGGAAAGTTCCGCCTCTTCGCAGTCTGCGAAGAGACTTTGCGCCGTCAGTGCCTCGGCCAACCGTGCAGCATCCATAACGACATCCCCTGATTGCCTGCTGCCGCAAGTAATCAGGGAACGCGCCTAAAGACCAGTGATTTTGCGCACCATTAGCCGCATCGTCACACCAGACGCGCCTGCTTCACCGCCGCTGCAATGAACCCGGCAAACAGCGGATGTGGTTCAAATGGCCTGCTTTTCAATTCAGGGTGGAATTGCACGCCGATAAACCACGGATGATCGGGCCGCTCGACAATCTCGGGCAGAAGCCCATCGGGCGACATGCCGGAGAACACCAGCCCGCCGTCTTCAAGCCGCTCCTTGTAGGCCACGTTCACTTCATAACGATGGCGGTGCCGTTCGCTGATTTCGGTAGCGCCATAGAGGTTGGCGACATGGCTGTTGCCTGCCAGCTTTGCAGCATAGGCTCCAAGCCGCATCGTTCCGCCCAGATCGCCGCCTTCAGAGCGCTTTTCCAGCCCTTCGGCGGTCATCCATTCGGTGATGATCCCCACGACCGGCTCGTCAGTGGGGCCGAATTCGGTCGACGATGCACCAGCGATACCCGCCGTATTGCGCGCACCTTCGATGCAGGCCATCTGCATGCCAAGGCAAATGCCGAAGAACGGCACCTTGCGTTCGCGCGCAAAGCGGACCGAGGCAATCTTGCCTTCCGTGCCGCGTTCACCGAACCCGCCCGGCACAAGAATGCCGTGCATCGGTTCAAGCACGGCGGCAATCTCGTCGTCGTTCTTCTCGAACAGTTCGGCATCAAGCCACTGAATGCGCACCTTTACGCGGTTGGCCATGCCACCGTGCACCAGCGCCTCGTTCAAAGACTTGTAAGCGTCCTGCAGGCCAACATACTTGCCGACCACGCCGATCGTCACCTCGCCTTCGGGGTTGTGATACCGGTCCACGATATCATCCCAGCGCGCAAGATCAGGTTCGGGCGCGGTCAGGCTGAAATGGCGCAGCACTTCGTTGTCCAGCCCTTCGGCATGGTACTGTAGCGGCACCGAATAGATGCTCGATGCGTCCAGCGCCGGGATCACCGATGATTTGCGCACGTTGCAGAATTGCGCAATCTTGGCGCGCTCGCCTTCGGGCAAGGGCTTTTCGCAGCGGCACAGCAGAATGTCGGGCTGAATGCCAAGCCCGGTCAATTCGCGCACCGAATGCTGCGTCGGCTTGGTCTTCAACTCGCCTGCCGCCGCAATATACGGGACGAGCGTCACGTGCACGAAACACGTCTCGTCACGCCGTTCATTGTGCAACTGGCGCAGCGCTTCGATGAAGGGCAGGCCTTCAATGTCGCCCACCGTGCCGCCAATCTCGCACAGCACAAAATCGAGGTCGTCGGTCTCGGCCTGCGCAAAGTCCTTGATCGCATCGGTGACGTGCGGAATCACCTGCACGGTTGCGCCAAGGTAATCCCCGCGCCGCTCCTTTGCGATCACATCGCGATAGATGCGCCCCGAGGTAATGTTATCCGCCTGCCGCGCCGAAACGCCGGTAAACCGCTCATAATGCCCAAGATCGAGGTCGGTTTCCGCGCCATCATCGGTCACGAACACTTCGCCGTGCTGATAGGGGCTCATCGTCCCCGGATCGACGTTCAGATAGGGGTCGAATTTGCGGATGCGGACGCGAAATCCGCGTGCCTGCAGCAAAGCGGCAAGACTTGCCGCCATAAGACCTTTGCCGAGCGAGGAGACCACGCCGCCGGTGATGAAAATGTACCGCGCCATGGGTGTTGAGCCTTAACGTCAGAGGTTGCATGTGCGCAAGCGGTTGCGGCTGTAATCTGATCCGCAATCCACAAGCTTGGTTGAATCAGCTTATGGCGAACGCAATAAGACTGCCGTCCCCGGTACCATGAAGAACCGGGTCGGCTGCCTTGTCGTCGCAAAAACCCTTATTGTGCGGCAGCACCACCCAGTGGATCGCTGGCCGGAGCTGCGCCAGAAGGTTGCGCTGCGGCGGGAGCAGCACCCTGAGCCGGGGCCAGCGGATCAACCGCGGGCGCATTTTCAACCGGCGCAACGCGTTCAAGCGAAGTGTCGATCTTGCGGCTAGACGTCGTGCCCACGGCCAGTGTCGCCAGCGTGATGCTCAAGACCACAAAGGCCACGGCCAGAATGGTCGTCATCCGGGTCATGAAATCAGCCGCGCCCCGCGCCGACATGAACCCTGCCGGGCTGCCACCCACACCCAGCCCGCCGCCTTCGGACTTCTGCATCAGGATCACGACCACAAGCAGGGCCGCAACAATAGCCTGGACAACGGTGAGGAAAATGAACAGCGACATGAATCTCTTACCCTTCGCGCATCAAAGCGCCGGAATTTCCGGCCATGTAGGCGCGCGAACGCCTCTGTGCAAGCCGATGGTTGTGCGGAAGGCTGATTACACTTCGCCTGTGCCCGCCGCCGCCACAATCGGCAGGAAGGCCTCGGCCGTCAAACTCGCACCGCCCACCAGCGCCCCGCCCACGCCTTTCGCAGCCAGCAATTCCTGCGCATTGGCAGCATTGACCGAGCCACCATAGAGAATGCGCACCTTGGCCCCTGCTTCACCAAACAGCGCCAGCAACCGCTCACGAATGGCCGCATGCATCGTCACCACATCCGAAACCGCAGCAACCCGCCCTGTGCCAATGGCCCAGACCGGCTCATAGGCCACGGCAACTTTGCCAAGCGCCACAAGATCTTGCGCCACATCGGCAGAAGGCATCGATCCATCCACCTGCCCTGATACCACGGCCTCCGCCTTGCCAGCATCGCGCTCGTCCAGCGTCTCACCCACGCACACGATGATCCCGAGCCCTGCGGTGAGCGCAGCCTCTGCCTTCGCCTTTACCGTCGCATCGCTTTCACTGTGGTCCTTGCGCCGTTCACTGTGGCCCACGATCACAAAGTCCGCGCCGGTATCCACCAGCATGGCCGCCGATACATCCCCGGTATGCGCGCCTTTGACCTGCGTGTGGCAGTCCTGTCCGCCAACACCCATCGCTGTCACTGCCTCGCGCAAGGCTCCGATCAGCGTGAATGGCGGCGCAAGCGCCACTTGCACATCGGGATAGCGGGCGGCGGCCCGGTCAATCGCGCGGGCCTCGGCCAGCATGGCGCGGCTGCCGTTCATCTTCCAGTTGCCAACGATATATGGACGATGCGGCATGATCGGTCAGTTCCCCTGTGCTTCTCAAACGAAGCAGTTTTCCCTGCAGAAACGCATCCAGATTGGGCGCGTCTCGTCTCAACAGGCCGGGCCGCTATCAAACCTCAGATGATTCTGCAAAACGCCTGATCGCATAAAACAGCAAATGTGACAGCACGTTGTCACATTTCCGGGAACATGGCAGAGCAAGCGCGCCCCATTGCGGGAATTGCGTTTGGCTCCTAAGGATGCGGCAAATTTGCCCTTGGGTGCTGCAAGGCGCCACATTAAAAGAGACGAAAACCCGCCAATGCTCGGCTTCTTCCGCTCGTTCCTGAAATCCCGCTTTGGCGTTGCCTTTGCGTTGGTGTTCCTCGGCCTGATCGCGCTTGCTTTTGCCAGCGCCGATGTCACTGGCAGCGGCTTTGGCGGCGTTGCCGGGGGTGATCGCGCCGCAAAGGTCGGATCAAGCCGCCTCGGCACGGCCGAACTTGGCAAAGCCCTGACCGGCTCTTTTGAACAAGAGCGGCAGCGCCAGCCCGGCCTCACCATGGCACAGTTCCTGTCTGCTGGCGGCATGGATACCGTGCTGAATGGCCTCACTGATCGCCTCGCCCTTGCCGAATGGGGCGAACGCCATGGTATGACCGTCAGCAACCGCCTGATCGACAGCGAGATCGTAAAAGTGCAGGCCTTTCAGGGCGTTGATGGCAAGTTCAGCCAGAGCACCTATGAACAGTTGCTCAAACAGCGCGGCCTGACCGACAAGGAAGTGCGCAAGGATCTGGGCCAGGGCCTGATTGCCCGCCAGTTGCTCCTGCCCGCAGGTTTCGGTGCGCAAATGGCCGATGAAGCGGTGCAGCGCTATGCCGCACTGCTCACCGAAAAGCGCACCGGCACGGTCCTGCAGGTGCCCTCGCTCGCTTTCGCTCCCGCATCGCCGCCCGATACCAACACGCTCCTGGCGTTCTACAACGCCAACAAGGCCCGCTACATGCAGCCCGAGCGGCGCACGATCCGCTATCTCGTGCTCGATGAGACCAGCCTAAAGAATGTGCCCGCACCCACCGAGGCCGAAATCGCCGCCGATTATAAAGCGAACACGGCGATCTACGCCCCGTCCGAACAGCGTTCGGTAACCCAAGTCATCGTGCCGACCGAGGCTGCCGCCAAGGCGCTTGCCGCCGAGGTTGCCAGCAGCGGCGCGCTTGAAACTGCCGCCCGCGCCAAGGGCCTTGTCCCCAGCAAACTGGAAAACCAGACGCGCGACACACTGGGGAACCAGACCGCCAAAGCCGTGGCCGATGCCGCCTTTGCCGCAGCTCAGGGCGCAATCGCTGCTCCTGCCAAGTCCAGCATTGGCTGGCATGTGGTCAAAGTCGATTCCGTCACACGCAACACCGGAAAAACGCTTGATCAGGCCCGGCCTGACATCATCAAGACGCTCACGGCGCAAAAGCGCCGCGCCGCACTGTCCGATCTTGCCGCACAGGCGGAACAGGAAATTGACGGCGGTACCGGCCTTGCCGATATCGCCAAGAAGCTGAACATGACCGTCAGCACCACCGCCCCGCTCACCGCCGATGGCAGCGTGTTCGGAACGCAGGGTGAGAAGGTCTCGCCAGACCTTGCGCCGCTGGTGCAGGCGGCATTTGCGATGGAGCGCGAAGGCGAAGCCCAGCTGGCCGAATTGACCGCAGGCCTCAAGGTCGCGATTTTCGACGTCGGTCAACTCACCGCCGCCACCCCTGCCCCGCTGGACAAGATCAAGCCGCTTGTCGCGCGCGATTGGGCGGTGGACCAAGGCGCTGCCAAAGCAAAGGTGGCAGCAGACAAGATCCTCGCCGCCCTGAACAAGGGCATGCCCCTGGCCGAAGCCGTGAAGGCCGCAGGCGCGCCCCTGCCTGCGCCGCAGGCCGTTGATCTCCCGCGCGCCGCGCTTAACCAGATGCAGGGCCAAGTCCCCGCCCCGCTCGCGCTGCTCTTCGCCATGGCCAAGGGCACGCACAAGCGCCTTGAAGGACCAGACAAGGCAGGCTGGTTCGTGGTCTCGGTAAAAGACATCGTTCTGGGCGATGTGAAGCGTGGCGATCAGGTCTTCACGCAGGCGGCCCGTTCGTTCTCGGCCGATGCCGGTGACGAATATGCACAGCAGCTGCGCCTTGCCATCCGCAAGGAAGTGGGTGTCGAACGCAACGAAGCCGGGATCAAGGCCGTCCGTGACCAGTTGACCGGCGCCAGCGCCCAGTGAGCCGATAAGCACAAGCCATGACGACGCTCACCGCCGCACCCGTCACCGCAAACCTTGAAAACCACGGCCCCGCGCTTGTGCAGCTTTCCGCCGGAAAGCCCGCGCTCGTCTGGCGCAAGCTGATTGTCGATACCGAAACCCCGGTCGGCGCAGCGCTGAAGCTGATGGAATCAGGGCGCGGTGATTTCCTGCTCGAATCCGTGCAGGGCGGCGAAGTGCGCGGGCGGTACAGCCTGCTCGGAATTGACCCGGACCTCGTTTTCCGCGCCACCGGCGCCAGCGCCGAAATCAACCGCATCTGGCGGCACGACAAGGCCGCCTTCGCCCCGCTCCCCGGCAATTCGCTGGCCGAACTGCGCGCGCTCGTCGCCGCCTGCCGGATCGATGTACCCGCGGCCCTGCCCCCGGCACTCGCCTGCCTCGTCGGCTACTTCGGCTATGAAACCATCGGCCTCGTCGAAAAGCTGCCGCGCGCCGCCCAAAGCGATCTCGTCCTGCCCGACATGCTGTTCACTCGCCCCACCGTGGTGCTGGTGTTCGATCGCCTGTCCGATGAATTGTTCGCCATTGCACCCGTCTGGGCCGAAGGCGGCGCGCCCGAATACCTGCTCGAAGCCGCAGCGGAACGCATCGACAACGCCTTGCGCAAGCTGGCCGATCCGGTCCCTGCCGATACGCGCCTTGCGCAAAGCATCGACGTAACCCCGCAGCCGGTCATGCCAGCGGCCAATTACGCAAACATGGTCAGCCAAGCCAAGGACTACATCGAGGCAGGCGACATCTTCCAGGTCGTCCTCGCCCAGCGCTTCACCGCGCCCTTCCCGCTTCCGCCCATTGCACTCTACCGCGCCTTGCGCCGCATCAACCCCTCGCCCTTCCTCTATTTCCTCGACATGCCGGGCTTCGCGCTGACCGGCTCAAGCCCGGAAATCCTCGTCCGCATTCGCGATGGCGAAGTGACGATCCGCCCCATCGCCGGAACCCGCCCTCGTGGGAAAACGCCCGAGGAAGACCGCGCAAACGAACTGAGCCTGCTCGACGATCCCAAGGAACGCGCCGAGCACCTGATGCTGCTCGACCTCGGCCGTAACGATGTCGGCCGCGTGGCCAAGGCGGGTACGGTCAAAGTCACCGAAAGCTACACCGTCGAACGCTACAGCCACGTGATGCACATCGTCTCGAACGTGGTCGGCAGGCTCGACACCAACCGCGCCGATAGCGTCGACGCCCTCTTCGCCGGATTCCCTGCAGGCACCGTCAGCGGCGCCCCCAAAGTCCGCGCCTGCGAAATCATCGCCGAACTCGAACCCGAAACGCGCGGCGCCTACGCAGGCGGCGTCGGCTACTTCGCTCCCGACGGCTCGGTCGACAGCTGCATCGTCCTGCGCACCGGCGTTGTCAAAGACGGCGTCCTCCACGCCCAGGCCGGCGCGGGCATCGTCGCCGACAGCAACCCCGAATACGAACAGCGCGAATGCGAGCTGAAAAGCGGCGCGTTGTTCGCGGCGGCGCGTGAAGCTGTGCGGGTGGCGAGCGAACCGGGGTATGGGCAGTGAACCAAAAAGTCACCATCACGATGAGCTACGAGGACTACCTCGAAGCTAACCGATTGAGAATTCGCAGCAGATGGACTGTTGTTGCCTCTGCTCGCTTCATCGCTTTGACCACCATCCTTTACGCGGTGATCATTTCGTTTGGAGAAGTTGCGGATAACGGACTCTCCGTGCAGACGTTGTTTGTTTGCCTCTTAATGGGATTGATGGTCGGACTTTGCGCGTATGTTGGAATACGCCTTTGGTTGCTGTGGTGCATCCCACGCAGTGCACGGAAGCTCTATTCCGAACAACCATCGGCAAGCGCGCCGTATGTGTTCAGTTTCGATGCGCAAGGAATGAGCGCTGAGGGAAAGTTCGAGACCTCCAACCTACCTTGGTCCCATGTAAAAAGCTGGATGGAGAGTGAGCGCCTGCTTGTGCTGGAAAAGACAAGCATAACCTTTTTTTGCCTTCCCAAGGCACAGCTAGGCGAAGAAAGTTTGGCTGACCTCAAGCAATGCCTCGCTACCGCCGGTGTGAAACGGGGGCTATCAAAGGTCTGATATGATCCTCGTCATCGACAACTACGACAGCTTCACCTGGAACCTCGTCCATTACCTGATGGAAATGGGCGCGGAAGTTGAAGTCGTGCGCAACGATGCGCTCACGGCAGAGCAAGCCATCAAGACCGGCGCGCAAGGGTTTCTGCTCTCGCCCGGCCCCTGCACACCGAACGAGGCGGGCGTCAGCCTCGATCTCGTCGGAGCGGCGGCCGATGCAAAGCTGCCGCTGCTCGGCGTGTGCCTCGGCCACCAGTCAATCGGGCAGTATTTCGGCGGCAAGGTCGTGCGTGGCGGGTTGATGCACGGCAAGACCAGCCCCGTCACCCACGATGGCACCGGCGTGTTCGAAGGCCTGCCCAGCCCGTTCATCGCCACGCGCTATCACTCGCTGATCGTGACCGACATTCCCAATTGCCTCGAAGTCAACGCGCAGTCCGATGACACGCACGTCATGGGCTTCCGCCACACCTCGCTGCAGATCCACGGTGTGCAATTCCACCCGGAATCCATCGCCACCGAGCACGGCCACGCGATGGTCGCGAACTTCCTCAAGCTCTGCGGCATCAAGACCAACCCGCTGCCCGCATGAGCCTGCCCGATGTAACCCATCCGCTGGAAGAAGCTGAAGCCGAAGCGGCCTTTGCGGCCATCCTCGATGGCACCGTGCCGGATGAAGCCATCGCGCAGTTCCTCACCGCCCTGTCCGACCGGGGCGAAACCGCGTCCGAAATCGCCGGAGCGGCCCGCGCCATGCGCGCCCGGATGATCCCGGTCAAAGCGCCTGCCAACGCCATCGACGTCTGCGGCACTGGCGGCGATGGTCACCACACGCTCAACGTCTCCACCGCCGTCAGCCTCGTCGTCGCGGCCTGCGGTGTGCCGGTTGCCAAGCACGGCAACCGCGCCGCCAGTTCAAAGGCTGGCGCTGCCGACACATTGGAAGCGCTCGGCCTCAACCTTGATCGTGCGGCTGAAACTGCAGAGGAAACGCTGGCTGACCTTGGCATCTGCTTCCTTTTCGCGGCCAAGCACCACCCGTCTATGGGCCGCATCATGCCCATCCGCAAGGCACTGGGCCGCCGCACCATCTTCAACCTGATGGGGCCATTGGCAAACCCCGCAGGCGTCCGTCGCCAACTCGTCGGCATCGCGCGGCCCGCCTATGTGCCGATCTATGCTGACGCCCTGAGCCGCCTCGGCACGGACCACAGCATGGTCATCTCGGGCGACGAGGGCCTTGACGAACTGAGCCTCGCCGGTGGCAACGAACTGGCGCAAGTGCGCGGCAGTGAAGTGCTGATGCAACGCCTCACGCCCCAAGACGCAGGCCTGCCCACAGCCCCAGTCGAAGCCCTGCGCGGTGGCGACGCACCCTACAACGCCGCCGCCTTGCGCGCGCTGTTGCAGGGCGAGGAAGGCCCCTACCGCAACGCCGTCCTCCTAAACGCCGCCGCCGCGCTGATCGTCGCGGGCGAAGCGCATGACTGGCACGAAGGCGTCGAGGAAGCAGCGGAAGCCATCGACAAAGGCCTCGCCAACGCCCTGCTCAACTGCTGGATCGCAGCGCTCAAGTAGAGCGTCGGTTCGGCATCCTTCGACAAGCTCAGGATGAGCGGTCTTTGTGCATGTTTCTGTTTCACCAGCCCCGCTCATCCTGAGCTTGTCGAAGGATCGAAGGACACTCTTGCCCCACCGCGCCCAACCCCGCTAAGGCACTCGCACAATGACCGACATGCTCACCGAAATCTGCGACACCACGCGCAGCGAAGTCGCCGCCCGCAAGGCCCGCCTCTCTCTCGCCGACCTCGCCGCCCGCGCCAGCGAACAAACCGCCCCGCGCGGTTTCGAAGCCGCGCTGCGCACCAAGGCCGCCACCGGCTACGCACTGATTGCCGAAATCAAGAAAGCCAGCCCCTCCAAGGGCCTAATCCGCGCCGATTTCAGCCCGGCAGACCATGCCTGCGCCTATCAGGCCGGTGGAGCCACCTGCCTCTCGGTCCTCACTGACGAGCCCTATTTCCAGGGCCACGAAGATTACCTGATCGCCGCCCGTGCCGCCTGCACGCTCCCGGTCATCCGCAAGGACTTCATGGTCGATCCGTGGCAGTGTGCTGAGGCCCGCGCGATGGGCGCAGACGCCATCCTGATCATCGCCGCCTGCCTGTCAGACGCGCAAATGGCCGAGATGGAAGCCGCCGCGCACGAACAGGGTATGGACGCCCTCGTCGAAGTCCATGACGAAGCCGAAATGGAACGCGCCGCCCGCCTCAAGTCGCGCCTCATCGGCGTAAACAACCGCGATCTTAAGCGCTTCGTAACCGACCTGTCGACCACCGAACGCCTCGCCGCACTGGCGCCCGATGGCACGCTGCTGGTCAGCGAAAGCGGCATCAACACCCACGCCGACCTGCTCCACCTCGAAAAGTTCGGCGCGCGCACATTCCTTGTCGGCGAAGCGCTGATGCGTCAGCCCGATGTTGAGGCTGCGACGCGGGCATTGCTGCAGGGCTAAACCTAAAGCTCCCGCAGCACTTGCGCCGGGCGGGTGCGCAGCAGGCCGAGCGAACCGCCCACCGCCAGCACCATCACCAGCCCCACGCCCGCGCCGAGCACGCTCAAGATACGCGGCCAATCGGGCAGCCAGTCAAACTCGAACAGCAGCACGACCACGGCCCAAGCCACCCCGCTGCCCAGCGCCAAGGCCAAGGCGCACAGAAGTGCACCTAGCAGCACATATTCGGCCATCAGCAGCACCAACAGCTGCCTGCGGCTCGCCCCCAGCACGCGCAGGATCACATTGTCATAAGTCTTGCGTTCGCGCGCCGCTGCGATGGCTCCGGCCAGCACCGCCATGCCCGAAAGCACCGCCACACTCGCCGCCGCCAAAATCGCCGTGCCCATCTGGCCCAAGATTTCCCGTGCTTGCCCCAGCACCGGTCCGATCTCGATCACTGAACTCGATGGCAGCGCCTTCACCAGCCCGCCAAGGATTGCCGAGCGAACGCCGTCAGTCTTTTCCTGCTCGGGCAGGCTGACGGTTGCGACCAGATTGTGCGGCGCATCAGCAATCGCGTTGGGGCTGAACACCAGCACATAGTTCAGGCCCATATTCTCCCAATCGATCCGCCGGAACGAGGCGATCTTTGCGCTGCGTTCAACTCCCAGAATCGAAACGGCAATCTGGTCCCCCAGCTTCAGGTTCAGCGCCTTGCCCAGATCATCGTCGACCGACACCAGCGGCTCACCTGCATAATCCTTCGCCCACCACTGGCCTTGCGTCAGCACATTGCCCTGCGGCAATTCGTCGGCATAAGTCAGCCCCCGATCCCCACGCAAAGGCCAAGCGTTATCAGGCAATTCCTTGAGATCGGCCACCCGCGTCATCGCCCCGTCCGGGCCATAAGCCACGATGCTGCCACGCAACGCGGGCACCTTGCGGATATCGGCCCCCGGAGCCGCCGCCTTCACAATCGCATCAAAATCGCCCACTTTGGTCAGCGGCAGATCGAGCACGAAGTAATCCGGCGCCTTGTTCGGCACGCGTGACGCAATGTTCCCATCAAGGCTCGTTTGCACAGCCGCCAGCAGCACGAATGCGGAAAGCCCGAAGCCCAGCGCCACCACCAGCGCCGAAGTCTGCGCGCCGGGCCGGTGCAGATTGGCCAGCGCCATCCGCGCAATCGCGCCCTTTGGCTTTGGCACCCGCGCGGCCAAGCGCTGAATGCCCCAACCCAGCGCCGAAAGCAGCACGAACAGTGCCGCCGCTCCTCCCAGAAACCCTGCAGCCAGCAGCTTCTGCGGCGCTGTGAACACCGCCAGCGCCACAATCCCGCCAAGCCCCACGGCCACCGGCAACACCGCTCCGCGCCATCCACCCGCCAAGGGGCTAACGCGCGCACGCATCAGCGCCATCGCCGGAAAACTGCGCGCCCGCACCAGTGGCGGCGCGGCAAAAGTCAGCGCGATCAGCGCCCCATAAGCTGCCGCAATCGCCAGCGCGCCATAATCGATCACGAACCCCGCCTTGATCGGCAGCAGGCCTTGCAGAGCCTGCCCCAGCAGCGGCGTCACGCTCACGCCGATCACCAGCCCGGCAATGATCGCCAGCGATGATGCTGCCGCCAATTGCAGCAGGAAAATCCGCGCAATATCGCCGCTCGATGCGCCCAGAATCTTCAGCGTCGCAATGCTGCTGCGCCGCGCTTCCAGATAGGAATTGACGCCATTGCCAATCCCGATCCCGGCAATCGCCAAAGCCGCCAGCGCCACCAGCACCAGAAACTGCCCCATGCGTGAGACGAACCGGTCCAGACTGGGCGAGGCCTTCTCGCGCGTGCGCACTTCATATCCGGCAAGCGGAAACCGCTCCTTGATGCTTTCGCCCAGCGCGACCGGATCAGCCGCCGATTGCAACTTCACTCGCAGCTTTGACCGCACCATGGAGCCGGGCTGCACCAGCTTCGACGCTTCAAGCGCCTCCTGCCCGATGATCACTGTCGGCCCGAGCGAGAACCCCTCCGCAAGTCGGTCCGGCTCCGCGCCAATCACGCCACCCACCGTCAGCGTGGCCTCGCCCACTTTCAGCGCATCGCCCGTTTTAACGCCAAGCCGGTCCGCCACCCCCGGCGCAATCCAGGCCGTCATGCCCTCCGGCGCGCGCGCTATCGTGCCGTCAGCCAGCCTGAAAGTCCCATAAAGCGGCCACTTCGCATCCACCGCCTTCAACTCAACCGGCGTAGCAGCCGCGCCAGAAGCCCCCTCCTCTTCAGAGGAGGGGGTTGGGGGTCGTGAGTTGGCACCAGCCACCTTCACCGCCCCAACCTTGACAGCCATCGCCTGCATCCGCGCGCCTTCGGAAAGCTCGCCCAATGCCGCAATTGCCGCAAGCTCGTCCGCCGCCGGAGCGCGCGCGGCCAGCGTAAACTCCAGATCCGCCCCCAACATCTCGCGCCCGCGCGATGTCAGTTCCCGCTCAATCGCCCCGGTCAACGTGCCAATCGCTGAAAGCGCTGCCGTGCCCAGCACAAGGCACACCAGCAAAAGCCGCAGGCCCTTGAACCGCCAGTCCAGTCCGCGCCTTGCCAGTGCCCAGGCGGCGCTCCACGAAAGGTTCATGCCGCTACGCCCGACGCCACGCCTGCTGGGCCGCTCGACATGCCATCAGACACGATGCGCCCATCGGCCAGACGCACAATCCGCCCGCAACGCGCCGCCAGCGCCTCGTCATGCGTCACCATGATGAATGTCGCGCCCACCTCGCCCGCGCGGGCAAACAGCAGGTCCGCCACCGCATCGCCATTGGCATGATCAAGATTGCCGGTCGGCTCATCCGCAAACAGGATCGCTGGCTTGGGCGCCAGCGCGCGGGCAATCGCCACGCGCTGCTGCTCTCCACCCGAAAGCTGCGCCGGATAGTGGTGCAACCGGTGGCCAAGGCCAACCGCGACCAGTTCCGCCTCGGCCCGCGCCATCGCATCAGCCATGCCTGCCAGTTCCAGCGGCGTTGCCACGTTTTCCAGCGCGGTCATCGTGGGCAGCAGATGGAATGCCTGCAACACAATCCCGATCCGACCGCGCCGTGCGGCGGCCAGCCCATCTTCATCGAGCGTGGTAAAATCGGCCCCTGCCACGTTCAGCGTGCCGCCGCTCGCCTGTTCCAGCCCGGAAAGGATCGCCAGCAGCGATGATTTGCCCGATCCTGAAGGCCCCAGCAGAGCGACTTTCTCCCCCGGCAGAACCGTCAGGTCGATGCCCCGCAGAATTTCCACCCGCGCCTCCCCTGAACCGAGCGACAGGGTAAGGGCGGAAGCGGCGATAACCGGGGTGGGGGTGTTGATCACGGGCCTCGCTTGGCATGGTTTGGTTGCAACGTGCAACCGGCACTTGGGTGCGCTGCAGCAAAGTTTCAATGCGCGGATTGGCGCGTTTGCGAGGAAACAACCTTTGGCGCGCTCAGGATGATGCTTCGACAGGCTCAGCATGAGCGGAATCTCTGATGGACAATCCCAAACCCCGCTCGTGCTGAGCCTGTCGAAGCACACCAGCCAGCACAGGCCAGCCAAAACAAGCCTTCAAGCACCCTTCGACAAGCGCAAACCTAACGGTTATCACAGCAGGCATGAGAACACCCCTGCTCCTCGCCACCCTGCTCTTGGCTGCATGCTCTACAGAAAATGCACCCGATCCAAAATCGAGCACTGCTGCCGAAACAACCGCCCCCGCGGTACCCGTTCCGGCTGACGCGCCCGTCATCCTCGCCTTCGGTGATAGCCTCTATGCCGGATACAACCTGCAACTGGGCGAAGGCTATCCGCCGCGCCTTGAAGCCGCGCTCAACGCCAGCGGCACCCCGGCGCGTGTGATTAACGCGGGCGTTTCGGGCGATACCTCCGCCGCCGCGCTGCAACGGCTGAAGTTCACGCTCGACAATCAGCCGGTCAAGCCCTCGCTGGCGCTGGTCGGCCTTGGGGGCAACGATATGCTGCGTGGCTTGCCGCCCGAGCAAACCCGCGCCAATCTCGACGCGATCCTGACCGAGTTCGACAATCGCCAAATTCCGGTGGTCCTCACCGGCATGCTCGCTGCGCCCAATCTGGGCGCTGACTACACGGAACGCTTCAACCCGATCTGGCCCGACATGGCCAAAAAGCACAAGGCAGGGTTGGTGCCGTTCTTCCTCGAACCCGTTCTGGGCAACCGCGCACTGATGCTGGACGATAATGTCCACCCCAACGCCGAAGGCGTGAACCGGATTGTGGCGGCTACGCAGGCCAAAGTGGCCGAGGCGCTGAAACAGGCGGTTGAAGGCGGCAGATAGGGCTGTCCTACATCGCATGACGGTGCCAGCATGGCACGATGTCCGATCCCGCTCTCCCTTGCTTGAAAACCGCCGCATTTCCGGCCATTTGCGTGCACCAAATAGACACCGAGGGAGGCCTGACAGTTTTCTCCATAGACTGTGTAAACTGTGTAAACCTGTTCAGGGAAAGGCCCTGTTGAATGAACGGATTGACCCATATCGATTCGGCTGGAACCGCCCGCATGGTCGACGTTGGCGGCAAGGCTGAAACACAGCGCGTGGCCATCGCGCGCGGCCTGATTCGCATGACCGCCGCCACACTTGAGGCCATCCGCACAGGCGATGCTCCCAAGGGCGACGTGCTGGGCACCGCGCGGCTTGCCGGGATCATGGCGGCAAAGAAGACCGGCGAACTGATCCCGCTGTGCCATCCGCTTGCGCTCGATGCGGTGAACGTCGATTTCGCATTCGTTGAAAGCGGCGTCGAATGCACCGCCACGGCCACACTAACCGGACGCACCGGGGTGGAAATGGAGGCGCTGACAGCTGTTTCTGTAGCGCTGCTGACGGTCTATGACATGGCCAAGGCGCTGGACAAGGGCATGGTCATCGAAGGCGTGCGCCTGATCGAAAAGCGCGGCGGAAAATCCGGCATCTGGCGCGCAGACGAGGCGTGAAAACACCTCCCCTTCCCCTTGCCGAAGCCCAAGCGCGCTTGCTCGCACTCGCTCCGACCTTGCCGGTGGAGCACCGCGCGGTCGCCGAATGCCTCGGTCACTACCTCGCGCAACCGCTGGCCGCCCGCCGCACGCAGCCTGCAGCCCCGCTCTCTGCGATGGACGGCTATGCGCTGCGCAGCGCCGATCTGCCCGGGCCTTGGCAGGTGGTCGGCGAAAGTGCAGCGGGCCATCCGTTTGAGGGCGTTGTCGGCGCAGGTGAAGCGGTGCGGATCAGCACCGGCGCGATTGTTCCTGTCGGTGCGGACATGGTGCTGATTCAGGAAGACACGGCGCGCGATGGCGCATCCTTGCGCTTCACCGGCACCCTGCCCGAACCGCTGGAGCGCCATATCCGTCCGGCCGGCATGGATTTCTCTGCCGCTGGTGAATTGATGCCAGCAGGCACACGCATCGGCCCGGCCCAGATCGCGCTGGCCATCGCGGGCGGGCATAGCCATCTGCCGGTTCGGCGGCTGCTCAAGCTCGCCGTGATCGACAGCGGGGATGAACTGGTGCCGCCGGGACAAGATGCTGGCCTGCACCAGTTGCCCGCCAGCAATGGCCCGATGTTGTGTGCGATGGCCGCAGCCTTGCCCGTTGAGATTAAGGCACTTGGCCCGATTCCTGATCAGTTGGAGGCGCTGACAGCGGCGCTAGAAAGCGCCAACGATGCCGACATCATCGTGACCAGCGGCGGCGCTTCTGTCGGCGATCACGATCTTGTCCGGCCTGCTCTTGAAGCCGTTGGTGCCACGCTGGATTTCTGGCGCGTCGGGATCAAGCCGGGCAAGCCCCTGCTCGTGGCGCGCCGAGGGAAGCAGGTGATCCTTGGACTGCCGGGCAATCCCGCCTCGGCCTATGTCACCGCCTTCCTGTTCCTGTTGCCGCTGCTGCGCGCCAGCGCCGGTGCAGCGGCCCCGCTGCCACGGACAATTCCGGCCCGCCTCGCCGCACCGCTGGGCAAAGGCGGCAGCCGCATGGAATTCCTTCGCGCCGTCTGGGATGGGGCGAACGTGGCGCTCGATCCGCTGCAGGATTCAGGCGCACTATCACCGCTTGCCCGCGCCAATGCGCTGGTGGTGCGCGAAGCCTGGGCTGAAGCCAAAGCGGCAGGAACGGATGTTCCGGTTTACCTGCTCGAAAATGGCGGAATTGCTTGACGAGTCGTAATTGGTTGCTTATCCGTTCCGCATTCGTTCACCCGCGGAGGAACCGCCAATGTTGACGCGCAAGCAGCATGAACTGCTCACCTTCATCCAGATCCGGTTGGAGGAATCGGGCATTTCCCCTTCGTTTGAGGAAATGAAGGAAGCGCTCGATCTCAAATCGAAGTCTGGCGTCCACCGCCTGATCTCCGCACTGGAAGAACGCGGCTTCATCCGCCGCCTGCCCAACCGCGCGCGCGCGCTCGAAGTGCTGCGCCAGCCTGATAGTTCGGTGACCAAGCCGGGCAGCACAGCGCCAGTGCGTGCCGCCGCAAACGCAAACGCCAACACCACCCTCACCCCGCTGCGCACCGCGCCCAAGGCTGCGCCCGCTCCGGCCAATGATGTGATCGAACTGCCCCTGCACGGGAAGATCGCCGCCGGTATGCCGATCGAAGCTTTCGAAACCACGGCAACGCTGCCGGTGCCCGCCGCCCTGCTCGGCGCTGGTGAACATTACGCGCTCGAAGTGTCCGGGGACTCGATGGTCGAAGCCGGGATTTTTGATGGCGACTACGCCCTTGTCCGCAAGACCGATGTGGCCCGCGATGGCGAAATCGTGGTCGCGCTGGTGCGCGGTGAGGAAGCCACGCTCAAGTACCTCCACCGCGAAAAGGGCATGATCCGCCTCGATCCGGCCAATGCTGCCTATGATCCGCAGTTCTACCGGCCTGATGAAGTGGCCGTGCAGGGTAAGCTGGCGGGCCTGTTGCGGCGATACCACTAAGAGGCGTGGTGGCCGCTACGTACGGCTACCCCTAGATTTCAAGACATCAGATGCCGTTGGCCGAGACAGTCGGCGGGCGGCATTTGCTTTGGCTCGACCAACGTTATGGTCAATATCAATCTTTTTGGTTGAGATTTTTCTGGCGTGGCGTTTGGCTTTGATATAGTTTCCATCGTTACCGAATGCCCCACACGGGGCGCCCCCTTCCGGGACGGCCCGCCAGAACCTGGGGCGTCGGCAACGGAAGAGGTGTTGCCAATGGCTTATTCAGCAGAAAATTCCCGGCAGCGACAAACGCAAACCTTCATCGCCGTAGCGTTGCTTCACGGCGTGGCGATCTGGGCCATCACGTCTGGCTTTGCCAGCGGGATCGTCAAGATCGTGAAGGACCCCTTCATCGCCCAGCAATGGAAGGACGATGAGGTCAAGATCACTCCCATCGCCCCACCGCCGGACATCAAACCGGCACAGAAGCCGCAAGATACCCCGCTGGTCGCTCCCAAGCCTGACATCATACTCGGCCCCGCCGATCCGGGCATCGGACTGAAACCGGTCGAGATCATTCCGATCGTGCCGGTTGAAGTGGGGCCGTTCGTCCCGCCCGAAGTGAAGCCTTCGCCTTCTGCCAGCTTCGCCGTGCGAGGAGCCTCTCCCAAAGGTTCGCCCGGCTCATGGGTCTCCGACCGCGACTATCCGAGCGCCGCGATCCGTGAAGAGCGCGAGGGGCTTACGCGATTCCGCCTGACCATCGGAACTGACGGCCGCGTGACAGGGTGCGAGATTACCGGTTCGAGCGGATCGGCCGACCTAGACGCCGCGACCTGCGCGAAAGTCAGCAGCCGCGCCCGCTTCATACCCGCAACGGGCAGCGATGGCGCACCAATGAGCGGGAGCTACAGCGGCTCGATCCGCTGGGTGCTGCCGTAACTATCCGGCCGGGCACTTGCGCGACAATCGATGCGGGTGCCCGGCCAATGGAAACTCCCACACTATGGCGGAGACTGGGAAAACTCAGATGCACTTTCCGAGGCCGACACTGCGGGTCTGACGGGCTTTCTGAAAGTTGGCGGCGGTGGCTTGCGATACCATCCATGCCCGCCCTGCGTTTCGGCCACCGTCCGCACGCGGCCCGTTGTCAGGTTGATCGAGAGGCCACCTGTCTTGGCCAGCATCACGCGGTCGGCCTTGAGCATCTTTGCCCGGCACGAATGGGGCAGGCGGCGATCCGCAACCACGATGTCAGCACGTTCACAGGCCGCGGCCAGCGCCATGTCGTCGATGTAGTTGCGGCTGCGCGCCACCAGCAAGGTGAAGCGTCTGCCGCCACGCTGCAACCGTGCGACGCAGAAATCATCGTTGCAGCGAGCGCCAGACCAGCGATCTATGGGGCGCAGCGTACCTGCCATCCCGGCCAGTTCGAGCAGATTGTCACGCATGTACTCTCCCCGGCCCATGCGCAGCACGATCAGATCATCCCCCGCACCGGTCAGGCCGACGTGATGGCCATCGCCGGTGACAAGAATGTCCGGGGTCGGTGTGAGCACCATGGCAATAACGGCCAGAACCGCAGGGACCGCGCCCCACAGCCGCACTTTTCCCGTCCACAGCGCGAGCCACAGCATTCCGGCAATGAACAGCGCGAAGGTCCACGGCGCGATGGCCGGGAGCATAGTCACCGCACCGGGCCTTGCCGCCACGAAATGGGCGAGCGCTAGCAGCAGTTCGAGGCTTTTTCCCGCAAGCCACCAGGCCGGAGCACCAAACCCCGCACTGTCCAGCAGCAAGGCAAGGCCGATCAGCGGCATAGTGACGAAAGTCGTAAGCGGGATGGCAATCACATTGGCGAGCGCGCCATACACGCCTGCGCGGTGGAAGTGGAACAGGCCGATGGGCATCAGCGCCAGTTCGATGACCACACCAGTGACCAGCAGCAGGATCAGATTGCGCGCCATCCGCACCAGCGGCCCATGGTGCTCGGCTGTGAGGAACCCCTTCACCGGGGCGGCAGAGTGGAAGGCAATGATGGCGATGACGGCGGAAAAGCTCATCTGGAAGCTGGGGCCAAGCACGGCTTCAGGCCAGAACAGCATGACGACCAGGGCGCCCACCGCGACCATGCGCAAGGACAACGGATCACGCCCCAAGGCCAAGGCGACCAGCACCAGAAGCGCGCCGATGCAAGAGCGGATCGTGGGCACTTCAGCCCCGGTCAGCAGGGTGTAGGCGATGCCCGCCAGCGCCCCCATCAGGGCAGCCGCGATTGGCACACGAATGCGCAGGGCGATCCAAGGGATTGCCGCAAGCAGACGCGCTACGAGAAAGTAGACTGCGCCTACCAGCGCGCTGACGTGCAAGCCGCTGATCGAGAGCAGATGCGTCAACCCCGCATCGCGCATCGCGTCGTCATCTGCAGGCGCAATGGCCCCGCGGTCTCCGCTGGCCAGCGCCGCCGCGATGCTGCCCGGTGATCCGCCGAGTTGAGAGCGGACATGATCGGCCAGCGACCGCTGCACCGCGCGCAGCGTGGCACCTTGATCCGAAGTGCGGATCACGGTGGGATCACCCAGCGCGCTGCCCGTGGCGGCCAGCCCGTTGAACCATGCCGTGCGGGCAAAATCATAGGCCCCGGGCAACATCGGCGCTGCCGGAGGCATCAGTCGGGCACGCAGGCGGATTTCTGCGCCTTCGGTAATGGTGGGAAGGTCCTTGGCAATCGGCAGATTGACGCGGACGCGAACCGGATCGGGGAATTCGGGAATGCGGGCGAGAAGCAGGAGCCGAACACGCGCCTTGGCAGGCTCTTCCCGGCGCTCCAAAACCTTGCCCTGCAAGGTCATGACCGCAGGCCGTGCAATCCCGGGCTGTCCGACGAGTTCGGACTTTGCCCAGATCGTGGCCATACCGGCGGCAAGCATGGCAGCGCAGCCGAACAGCGCGAGACGTACGTAGGGAAAGCGGCTTTCATCCAAAAGAATCAGTGCGAAGAGCGCTATGGCAAGGCTGGCCAGCAGCAGCGCAATCCAGTCAGCAAGGGCAGGCAAGGATACCCATGCCACGATCCCCGCAGCAAAGGCTACGACCAGCCACAGCCCGCGATCAAAGGGGTGCGCTTCAAGGAAGCGGTCGGCATGTTCAGGCATCTTGGCAAGCATGCTGGACAATCGCGCGCGGATGTCCCAATGCCGCGCCTGTCCGGCCGGGGCGGAACCCGGATCGGCGGCGGGATAATCCGCCGCAGGTCCATCTGCTGCCGGGGACGCCATGACATTCAGAGCAAAGGAAAGCGCGGCCAATGGCAAGCGCCACTGACACCGTTTCTGCAGGATCGCCCGAAAAAGGCCGCGTGGTTACGCGATTTGCGCCCTCGCCCACGGGTTTTCTGCATATTGGCGGCGCGCGCACCGCGCTGTTCAACTGGCTTTACGCCCGCCATCACGGCGGCACCTACCTGCTGCGGATCGAAGATACCGACCGCGCCCGGTCGACCGAACCGGCGATTGAGGCAATTTTTGACGGGTTGAACTGGCTGGGCCTTGGCGGCGATGCCGAGCCGGTGTTCCAGTTCGCCCGGTCTGAACGCCATGCCCAAGTGGCGCGGCAGATGCTGGACGCGGGCCATGCCTATCGCTGCTATCTGACTCAGGAAGAACTTGCCGCGCGGCGCGAGCAGGCGCAGGCGGAACGTCGGCCCTTCCGCATCGACAGCGAATGGCGTGATGCCACCGCCGATCAGTGGCCCGAAGGCCAGCCTTATGTCGTGCGGATGAAATCCCCGCGCGAGGGCGAGACGACCATCGAGGACAAGGTTCAGGGCGCGATTACCGTTCAGAACAGCGAGCTGGATGACTTCGTGATCCTGCGGTCTGATGGCACGCCTACTTATATGCTGGCCGTGGTGGTGGACGATCATGACATGGGCGTCACCCATGTGATTCGGGGCGACGACCACATCAACAATGCGTTCCGCCAGCTGGTGGTGATCCGCGCGATGCAGGCCATCGAGGGCAACTGGCCCGATCCTGTCTATGGCCACATTCCGCTGATCCATGGTGCGGACGGGGCCAAGCTTTCAAAGCGGCATGGCGCGCTGGGCGTTGATGCCTATCGCGATGAACTGGGCCTGCTGCCCGAAGCCGTGTTCAATTACCTGCTCCGGCTTGGCTGGGGCCATGGTGACGAGGAAATCATCAGCCGCGATCAGGCGGTGGAATGGTTCGATATCGGCGATGTGAACAAGGGCGCTTCGCGGTTTGACCTGAAAAAGCTGCTCAACCTGAACGGGCACTACATTCGCGAAGCTGACGATGCGCGATTGGCCGCGCTGGTGGCGCCGAAGCTGGCGGCATTAGAGCCCGGATTTGACGCGGGCTCTGGCACCGATTTGCTGACCCGTGCGATGCCGGTGCTGAAAGTGCGCGCGGCGGATTTGAACGAGTTGGCGGCTGGCGCGGTGTTCCTGTTTGCCCAGCGCCCCTTGCCGATGACGGAAAAGGCCGCAGCCCTGCTGACGGACGAGTCCCGGACCATTCTTGGCCAGGTGGCTGAACGGTTTGATACCGAAAACGACTGGACAATGGAGAGCCTCGAAGCCACGGTAAAACAAATGGCCGAGGAGCTAGGGATAGGTTTGGGCAAGATTGCCCAACCGTTGCGCGCAAGCTTGACGGGACAGACTACCTCGCCGGGAATTTTCGACGTATTGGCACTGCTTGGCAAGGACGAGTCGCTTTTGCGCATTCGTGATGCAGTGGCTTGAATCTCGCAATTGGTTGCAAAGCAAAGATAAATAGGAGGGTTAAGGCGTGAGCGATAACCAGGCTTCTTTGATGGCGGGTGGTAAGACCATCGATATGCCGATCAACAGCGGCACGATTGGCCCGGACGTGGTCGATATCCGCAAGCTCTATGCCCAGACGGGCATGTTCACCTACGACCCGGGCTTTACCTCGACCGCAAGCTGCGACAGCGCGATCACCTACATCGATGGCGACGAAGGCGTGCTGCTGCACCGTGGCTATCCGATTGGCCAGCTGGCCGAACATTCCAGCTTCATGGAAACCAGCTACCTGCTGCTGAACGGCGATTTGCCGAACAAGACAGAGCTGGACGATTTCACCCGCACGATCACGCGGCACACGATGCTGCATGAACAGCTCGCCACGTTCTATCGCGGGTTCCGCCGCGATGCGCACCCGATGGCGATCATGTGCGGCGTGGTGGGCGCCCTTTCGGCGTTCTATCATGACAGCACCGATATTGCCGACCCGACGCACCGCACGATCAGTTCGCACCGCCTGATTGCCAAGATGCCGACGATTGCGGCCATGGCCTACAAGTATTCGGTCGGCCAGCCCTTCGTCTATCCTGACAACAAGCTGTCCTACACCGGCAACTTCCTGAAGATGACCTTCGCCGTGCCGGCCGAGGAATATGAAGTGATCCCCGCGGTCGAACGCGCGATGGACCGCATCTTCATTCTCCACGCCGATCACGAACAGAACGCATCGACCTCGACGGTGCGCTTGGCAGGATCTTCGGGCGCAAACCCGTTTGCCTGTATTGCCGCTGGCATTGCCTGCCTGTGGGGCCCGGCGCATGGCGGTGCGAACGAAGCCGCGCTCAACATGCTGAAGGAGATCGGCACGCCTGATCGCATTCAGCACTACATTGATCGTGCCAAGGACAAGAACGATCCGTTCCGCCTGATGGGCTTTGGCCACCGCGTGTACAAGAACTACGATCCGCGCGCGACGGTGATGCAAAAGACCGTGCGCGAAGTGTTCGACGCGCTGAAGGTGACCGATCCGCTGTTCGAAACCGCGCTGCGGCTTGAAGAAATCGCGCTGAGCGATCCGTACTTTGCAGAGAAGAAGCTGTTCCCGAACGTTGACTTCTATTCGGGCATCATCCTTTCGGCGATCGGCTTCCCGACCACGATGTTCACCGCGCTGTTCGCACTGGCCCGCACCGTGGGCTGGGTGGCGCAGTGGAACGAAATGATCAGCGATCCAGGCCAGAAGATCGGGCGTCCGCGCCAGCTCTACACGGGGCCTGCACAGCGCGATTACGTGCCGGTGAGTGAACGCTGATCGGATGGAAGGCGCGGCCGCTTGTCTTTTTGCCGGTTTCTCGAGAGAAACCGGTTGGCCGCGCCAGCTCTACACCGGCCCAGCACAGCGCGATTACGTGCCGGTGAGTGAACGCTGATCAGATGCAAGGCGCGGCCGCTTGTCCTGTTGCCGGTTTCTCAAGAGAAACCGGTTGGCCGCGCCAGCTCTACACCGGCCCTGCACAGCGTGATTACGTGCCGGTGAGTAAACGCTGATCTAAACTAGAGTGCGGCGATGACGGCAATTCTGAAGATTGTTGGCATTGCCGCCCTACTCGTCGGTGGTTTGTGGGCGGGACAGGGCCTTGGCCTTATCATGTGGCCCGCTTCAAGCTTCATGCTGGCCCAACCTCGCTGGGCCTATATTGGCGCAGGGCTGATGGTGCTGGGTGCACTTGCGCTTTGGCGGGCGGGCAAACAGCGTTAGCCGAAGGCGCTGGCAGTTTCGGCGGCGGCTGCGGCGCGGTCTGCCGGAAGGGTCAGGACGAAGCGCGCGCCTCCGTTTGTGCCGCGCTCAACCACAAGGTTGCCGCCCATGGCACGGGCCAGCTTGCGCGAGATGTAAAGGCCAAGGCCGCTACCGCCATCGCCGCTGCGCCCCAGACGCTCAAACTTTTCAAAAACGCGTTCGGCCTGTTCGGGTCCAATGCCTTCACCGTCATCTTCGACAGTGATCCACGCCAACGCGCCGGACACTCCGCTTTCCACGCGGACGGACGTTTCGGGGCGGGTGTAGCGGATGGCGTTGCCGACAAGATTCAGCAGGATTTGCAACACGCGCTTGAACTCGCCAATGGCCGGGGCCGCCAAATCGGACGGTGGCAATTGCAGCGTGATCGCCCGTTCCCTCGCCCGCACCCCCAGAATGCCTGCCGCGCGCCGGGCGCAGTCTGCCAGATCGACATGGTCAGGCGCTGGCGCGAAATTGGCATCCTCGACCGTTTCAAGATCGGCCAGATCCTCAACCAGTGAAAGCAGATGCCGCCCCGCTTCGGCAATATCGCCCGCATAGCCAACATAAGGTTCGGCAATCGGCCCGGCGAGGCGTGTGCGGATAGTTTCGGCATTGGCAACAATGCGGTTCACCGGAACTCTGAGCGCCGGGGCGAGTGTTTGACCGAGCAGGCCGTTCAGTGGTGCGCCATTTGATTCCGGGCCAGGCGATTGCGAGACTTCATCGCCAGACCCGGCCTGCCACGCTTCGGCAGGGCTGGCCATGACGGTTTCAGCCACCAGAAAAAGCTCAAAACCGCCGTTGCGCAGTGGCAATATCCGGGTTTTCCATGTGCGGGCAGAACCCTCAACGGAAACGGCAGCATCATCAAGCAAGCGCCAATGCAGCGGTTGGCGATGGCTGCTGCCTTCAACCGAGACGAGGTCGGTCCAGTATCGGCCAAAACCCTGCTGCAAGGCGGCGGCAAGTTCGGTCAGATCAGCGGCATCGACGTTGCCGGCAATCACCCGCTGTTCGGCATCGAGCACCAGATGCGCCTGCGCAAGCTGACGCTGGAGCGCCAGCATATCTGGGCCGCCATTATCGGCAGACCATGCCGCATCGGAAAGCCGCCACTGGGTAATCTCAATCGTGGCGCCATCTTCCAATGGAACGACTGCGGCCTGGAACGAGACTGGCTGGTCACCATCTTCGACCGACAGCATGGCGTGAAGCGCGGTGCCAGTGCGACGCGCCTTGCGCACCAATGCCAGCAGCCCCGGCAGCGCAATCGTGCCGGGATAGGCTCCGCCCAACCGCATCTGCAAAGCGGCAAATGTCTCATCCGCCTCGACAAGGCAATCAGCCCCGTCGGTTCGGGCGCGGATGGGCCCGGCGGCCGTCATGTCAGGAGCGCGCCTCTGCCGACGTGTTTGTCAGCAGTGCACTGGCACGCGCAGGATCAAGCCGCTCAATTCCTGCCGGAACGGCAATATCGGGATGAAGCGCAGCAAAGGTTGCGACCACGCCTTCACGGCCAACATTGGCAGCGACCAGTGACAGCGCGAGGCGCGGCATCTGGCTTTCGGTGGTGCACATGATCGCCGTCTCCCGCGAAATGCCGGCAACCGCGCTCAGACCGCTCAGGAACAAGGCAACGCCTGCATGCTCCAGTTGCAGAGCAGCAGAACGCCCCGCTCCCAGAACGGCCATCACGTGATCGAGCAGATCAATTCTGGATGCGGTCACGGCGCGGCGTTTGCGCAAAGACGCTTCAGCCTGGGCCGCCGCCGCCTCGCCCGCCGGGTCAGCCGCGACATAGCGCTGCATGATGCCAAGCGTTTCATCATGCAGATCAGCAGGCAGTTCTGCCAGCGGGATTTGCATGCGCCGGACAGCCTGACCAAACCGGGCTTGGGCAGCCAGCAAATTCATGCCGCGCGCTGCCAGATCAGGCCCCGGCGAGGAAATGATATCCTGCAGCAGCGGGGTGAGCACCGGGTCCAGGCCCAGCGTGCCCTGCAGCTTTTCCGCAACCTGCCATTCCACTGCCAACATGTGCAAGTAATGGAGCAGGGGTTGGCTGGCGGCGAGCATTTCAGCCAGACCCGGACCTGCATCGCGCGCCCATGCAGCAGCATCGGCATGGCCTGCGGCCTCGCCCAGCGCCTGCACCAACTGGCGCGCGAGATCGGCCAGCATGCCCCGAACTCTGGCAATGAGCTCATCGCTGAAAATCGAACGATCATCATTTTGCAGCAGATGGCGCAGAATGGGCCCCATGTGGAGCATCGCCTGATCGGCATGGAACAGGTCGTCACACAACAGGCGCTCAATCGCGCCGGGATCAATGGCCGCCTCGGGGGCTGAGGCAGGTGGTTCGGCAGATACAGTCATGGCCATCTGTCGCTCTTACTGCCGAGTGGTTAACCGCGGGTTAGGCGAAGCGGGCGGCGGCCCTTCTGGATCAGAACGTTTGTGTCCGAATTGCAACGAAAAAACGCCAATGCCGAGCAACAAGATTACACCAATGCCGAGCGTTGCATCCCATGGCAAAAACAGGTGAATGGCGGCCAAGGCAGCCCCGATCATGAAGCGATCAGACAGCCAACGGCTCCAGCGGCGCCCGGGCAAAGCCAATGGTATCAACCGCATGCACATCAGCAGTGTGAGCGGTACGAAGAACGGCGCTCCCGGCGGCATGGATGGGTGAGTTGGCAGCCCGCTGCCCCATCCCGCCAAAGTCACAAATCCGGCATCGATCAACAGATGAAAAAGCGCCACGCTGCGCCGGGCCAATCCGGATGCCAACAGCGAGGCCCGCTCGACTTGCCCGAGCAGGCTGGCCACCTGTTCCACGAGCCAGGCAAGCCCAAGCAGGACAAACCCAACTGCAAGCTGACCCAGCCAGCCCACGCCTCCGCCAAGCAATCCAAGTGCGCCTGCCGCAAGCCCCAGCAGCGCTGGCCGGGTGCCTGCATGCAGCAGCGCCGGGCCAAAGCGGTTCACCATCAAAGCTGCCAGACGCTCACCCAGCGTGAACGCGCCATCGCCGGAAAGCCGTGTGTGCAGGCGCAGCCAGCGCCGTTCGGCGATTTGTGCGTCCTGTTCGTTGCGCACAATGCCCCAGCGCCCATCGTCCAGCATAGCGGCGGGAACATTGCGCTGCGCCACACGGCCCTGAATAGCCAGACGCAACAGCGCAGATTGCGGATTCCATTCCGGCGGAAGATCGGCAAGGCCTGCGGCGATCCGTCCCGCAAAGCGCATGACTCCGGCCGAGGCGTGATTGATATCGATTCGTTCAAACCCCAGCGGCAAGGCAGGCTCAATCGGCAAAGTCAGCACAACCGGCCCTGCATCGACCAGATCATGGAGCGCATCGGGCATCGCCAGCAGGCCATCCCCAAAGACGATTACATCGTCTTCCGGGGCAATCAGCGGAACCAGTGCGCGCACGGTTGGCACCACATGGAATTGCGCGCCGCCCGCTTCGGCAACATGCTGCAAAGCCACAAGTTCGCCGCTGATCGCCTCTGCCATGATGACAATGCGTTTGGCGTTGAAAGACAGGGCAAGGCCAATCTGATGGCGCAGCACCGAGCGTCCGCCAATTGGCAGGTATCCTCGCAGCGCAGCCGGATCGCTCCCGCCAGCTTCGATCAGCGATAGAACTGCGACCCGCAAACACCAGCCTCCTGACGGAGCATGGTAGGGAGTGCGATCAGCAATGCCAAGGCGCGCATGGCCCTATCGGGAAAACTTGTCGGCATCGGGAAAGCTTGTCCGATTGCGCGGCATTATATCTCTATGGCAAGATCGGCCAGTAGCTGGTTCAGGCGTCGCAGGATGACGGGATCACCCGGAACCGTATCGAGCGCCTCTTCGGCCAGCGCCATCAGGCTATCGGCGTGAAAACTTGCCGCCAGACCCTTGAGCCGCATGGCCGCCACTTCCCAGTTGCCGTCACACCGCGACCGGGCAAGCAGATCAATCTGGCGTTCGGCGCTTTCGATGAAGGCCTTGCGCAATTCGCGCACGAGTTCAGGATCATGCCCTGCCGCAGCGGCCAGATTGGCGTCGAGTGAAGCACCTTCATAAGCCATGGGGATGCGGTAAGCGGCGAAGTGTTAAGGCAGGGTTTATGCTCTGCCGAAATTCGTGATATGCAAGCCTATGAGGGCTAGCGTGAACGGGTCAGGAACGAACAGGGCATCATGAGCGAGACAAGCCGGATCATTCCGCTGGACGGCGCCAAGGCAGACACCGCGCCAACCGATTCTCACGAAGCGCAAGCTGTGGAACAGCCGCTGCTGCGTGGCGAAGATCATGAAAGCGATGTGCTTCAAACCCTTGAACCACGGCCCGATCGCAGTTGGCTGGCAGCCGCCATGGCAGGTGTATTGATCGCTGCGTGGACGGCTGTGTTCGCATGGGCCGTAATCGTTCCTCAAACGGCTGCGACAAGCCCGGACCAATGGGTATGGTGGGTCTCGCAATGGTCTGTGCCGGTTGCGCTGATCCTGATGGTGTTCCTTTTGATCATGCGGACAAGCCGCCGGGAGGCCGACAGATTCGCCGACGTGACGCAGCAGCTTGCGCGGGAATCCAGAAGTCTGGAACTGCGGCTGTCGTCGATGAACACCGAACTTGCGCTGGCGCGGGACTTCATCGCTGCGCAAAGCCGGGATCTGGAAACACTGGGCCGTATGGCGGTGGAGCGGCTTTCTTCCAGCGCGACACAGCTTGACAATCTGGTCGGTCAAAACAGCAAGCAGATTGACCGGATCGCCGATGTCTCATCCGCTGCGCTCGACAATATGGAGAAGCTGCGCGGGCAATTGCCGGTCATTGCCAATACGGCCAAGGATGTGACCAACAACATCGGAAATGCAGGGCGCACGGCGCATCTGCAGCTCGAAGAGCTGGTTTCAGGTTTTCAGCGGCTCAATGAATTCGGTCTGGCCAGTGAACGTCAAGTGGCCTCGGTCCGCGAACGGATAGACGCGTCGGTGGCGTCGTTCTCCGAAGCAGCCGAGGATCTTGCCGCTCTGGCGGAAAGCCGGTTCGATGCGCTCGCCATGCGCAGCAGCCAGCATCACGAGGCGATCACCGCGGCTGAAAACGCCGCCATCAGCGCGTGGGAAGACCGCAGCGATGCCCATGTCACTTCGCTGCGCGATGCCCTGCAGCAGTTGGCGGCTGACCATCAGGCCCTGCTGACGCAATCTGCAAACCGTCTGGCGCAGTTCGAGCAAGAGGCAATGGCACTGACCGCCGCGCTTGGCGAGGAGGCGCTATCGCTGGATCAGGCCTTTGCGGCCCGGCGGGTTTCTGCCGAGGCGGAAGCAAATCTTCTGCGACAAGGCCTTGATCAGCGCTTGAGCGAGATCGACGCGGCCATTGCGGAACGGCGCGAAGCGATGGAGGCGGCGGCAGCCTTGGCAGCCGAAACACTGGCAAGCCAGCTTGGCCAGCTCGACACGCTCGTTTCAGAACAGCGTGAAAGGCAGGCCGCAAAAGCCGATGCTCTGGCCGAGCAATTTGCACAGATCGGGGCGACGGTCAGCGCGTTCACGACTGTGTTGGCGTCGACGAGCGAGGAAGGCGTGCAGGCGGCGACGGCCATCAACCGGTCTGTTGATGATCTGAACGGCCGTCTGGCGAATATGCGGCAGACGCTGGCCGGAACGGATAGCGAGATTGGTGATGTTACCGATTCGGCTGTGCGACTACTCGAATTGATTCAGGCCGGGAGCGACCATGCGCGCACCCAGATTCCCGAAGCTTTGCGCAGCACCGAGGCCGGTCTGAAAGGGCTTGAGAATCGCGTATTCACTCTGCGTGATACGCTGCGCGAAGCCGGAGACGGCGGACGCGCGCTGAAAGATGCTCTGGGGTCCGCGCGGAGCGAAGTGGATGCCACGGTGCGAGACCTGCAGATTGCGCAGGAGGCATTGGTTGGTCAGGCAGGAGAGCGCCAGGCCCACATTTCTGCGCTTTTGGCGACTTTGGCCAAGGTCAAGGCAGAGAGCGCTGCCCTGTCGCATGAAGTTGAGGAGCGCCTCTCGGGTGCCATAGCGCACCTTACCGAAGCAGCCACAAAGACCGGCACGGACTTGCGCGATGCGGCATCCGGTGAAATTGCCGCGATTGCCGAACAACTTGGTGAACAAAGCAATGTTGCCATCGCCCGGGTACTGCAGGGACGCGCTGCGGAACTTGTGGGTCGGCTCGAAGAAGCAATCGATGCCGCTGCCAATGCAAGCCGCGATACCGCAGTCCAGATGCGCGATCAGCTTGCCAAGATCGATGTGCTTGCCGCCAATCTGGAAGCCCGCGTCAGCCGCGCGCGCGAGAAGGCCGAAGAGCAGATCGATAACGATTTTGCGCGCCGTGCTGCGCTGATCACCGAATCGCTCAATTCCTCAGCCATCGACATTGCCAAGGCGCTCTCGTCCGATGTGTCGGAAACGGCGTGGGCGTCCTATCTGCGGGGTGATCGCGGCATCTTTACCCGCCGCGCGGTCAGCCTGCTGGACAATGCCGAGGCAAAGGCGGTGCAGAGCCATTACGAAAGCGAAGCTGAGTTCCGCGAACATGTGAACCGCTACATTCATGATTTCGAATCGATGCTACGGCAATTGCTATCCACCCGCGATGGCAACGCGCTGGGCGTGACGCTGCTTTCGTCAGACATGGGCAAGCTCTATGTCGCGCTGGCGCAAGGGATTGAGCGGCTGCGGACGTAAGGCTGTGTGGGTTATAGACGTTTCCACATCAGGGCTTCGTCGGCAAAGCCATCTTCCCGCCTGACCGATTCCGGTTCGATTCCATAGAGTTCGAAGCCGTAGCGTTCATACAAGCGCCGCGCGCGCAGATTGTCGGCCATCACGGTCAATTGCAGAAGACGAAGACCCAGCGTCCGGGCGGCATGTTCCAGATGGTGCAGAATCTGCCCTGCTGCCCCGTTACCCCGTGCGGCGGGTGAGACATACATGCCCCAGACAAGGCCTTTGTGATCAAGCTTTCCGCCCGTCATCCGTGTCAGCCCGCCAACCGCAAGCCACGCATCAACCTGCCTTGCAACAAACACGTGGTCATGCGCCAGTCGTTCTTGCCAGGCTGATAGTGCTATTCTGTCATTGTCCTCTTTGGACGACCGGAAATTGGCCGCCTCACTTTCCAGTATGGTCTTGCGCAGCGCGACGTAACGCTCGGCATCGCCGGCCCCCAGTCTGATGATATCCATGCCGGTGGCGGATAATGGTGCGTTGCGGCCCAATTGTGGCGATGGGTCGGTTCAGTGGAAATCGCGCGATTTGGGGATGATCCGCACATCGCGGGGGTGCGTGCGTGCGCCCGGACCGGCTTGTGAAAAACCGCCCTGTCTGAAGCCAGTGCGTTCAGGGATTGGGCGGTTGCATTCATCCGCCCGCGCGATTGGCGGGACAAGGCGGTCGGCATCGGACAGCGCATCAAGGCTGGCGCTCGCATCGGTCAGGTGCGTGGCGATGACATGGATGACTTCGTCGTCGTACTCCACCCTTCCGCGCACCTCCATCAGCCGCGCGCCCATGATGACCTTGCGCTGCTTTTCCAACAGATCGGGCCAGATCACGAGGTTCACCACCCCGGTCTCGTCCTCCAGCGTGATGAAGCACACGCCCTTGGCGCTGCCGGGGCGCTGGCGCACCAGCACCACACCGGCCACCTGCACCGTGGCGCGATACTTGTGATTGCGCAGGTCTGCCGCGCGCACAAAGCCGCGATCACCCAGCATCGGCCGCAGAAACGCCATGGGGTGGGCTTTCAGCGAAAGCCGGTGCGTCTGGTAATCGGCCACGACCTCTTCGGACAGCGGCATCATCGGCAGCACGGCACGGTGCCGCTCTTCGCCCTGTGACCGTGCCGTCATGGCGGCGAACAGCGGCAGTTCCTTGGGCGCAATCAGGCTGCGCGCATCCCACAGCGCCTGCCTGCGCGAAAGGCCCAGCGAGCCGAGCGCATCGGCCGCGGCAAGGCGCTCGATAAGTGTGGGTGAGAGCCCGGCGCGATCCTTGAGGCTGGCGGCATCGGTAAAAGGACCGTCTTCACTGCGGGCAGCGACAAGCATGGCGGCTGCGTGTTCGGGGAAACCGTCAATCTGCCGCAGGCCGAGGCGGAGCGCCAGTTGGGGTTCGCGCAGAGGCGCAGAGGCGCAGAGGGGCTGCGTTTCAGGGTTCACGCGGAGCCGCGGAGACGCGGAGAAGAAGGAAGGTGATGAAAGTGGCTGCGCCGCAGGCTCCTCCCCTTCTTCTTCCTTTCTCCGCGTCTCCGCGTCTCCGCGCGAATCCAATCCCCTCCGCGCCTCTGCGCCTCTGCGCGAATCCACGTCTTCCAAAGTGCAGTCCCAGTGCGAATGGTTCACATCCACCGGCAGCACCACCACCCCATGCTGCGCCGCATCGCGCACGATCTGAGCCGGGGCATAGAACCCCATCGGCTGCGAATTGAGCAGAGCGCAGGCAAAGGCCGCGGGATAATGGCACTTCAGCCATGACGAGACATAGACCAGATGCGCAAAGCTGGCGGCATGGCTTTCGGGAAAGCCGTATTCGCCAAAGCCCTTGATCTGGTTGAAGCAGCGCGCTGCGAAATCGGGATCATAGCCGCGCTGCACCATGCGCCCCACCATCATGTCCTCAAGCTCGTGCACCATCCCGCGTGAACGGAACGTCGCCATGGCCTTGCGCAGCCGGTTGGCTTCAAGGCTGGAGAATTTGGCCGCATCGAGCGCGATCTTCATCGCCTGCTCCTGAAAGATCGGCACGCCCAGCGTACGGGCGAGGATCGAGGAAAGCTCGTCCGGCGGGCCGTGCTCCGGGCCGGGCGCAGGGATTTCCACCTTCTCCTCTCCCCGCCGCCGCTTCAGGTAAGGATGGACCATATCGCCCTGAATCGGCCCCGGCCGCACGATCGCCACTTCGATCACAAGGTCATAAAAGCAGCGCGGGCGCAGGCGTGGCAGCATGTTCATCTGCGCGCGGCTTTCCACCTGAAACACGCCCAGCGAATCGCCCTTGCACAGCATGTCGTAAACCGCCGGGTCCTCACGCGGGACTGTGGCCAGCGTCAGCGTGCGACCGTGGTGTTCACCCAGCAAATCCAGACACTTGCGGATGCAGGTGAGCATGCCCAGCGCCAGCACATCGACCTTCAGGATGCCCAGCGCGTCGATATCGTCCTTGTCCCACTCAATGAAACTGCGATCGGCCATCGCGCCGTTGCCGATGGGAATCGTCTCCACCAGCGGGCCTTGCGTCAGGATGAAGCCGCCAACGTGCTGCGACAGATGGCGCGGCATCCCGATCATCTGTTCGGCCAGCTTTACCACGCGCTTCAGGTGCGGGTCGGTGCCGTCCAGGCCGCTCTCGGTGACGTTCCGCTCCCCCACTTCGCTGCCCCAGCTGCCCCAGACGGTGCGAGCGAGCGCGCTGGTCACATCTTCGGAAAGGCCCATCGCCTTGCCCACCTCGCGGATCGCCATGCGCGGGCGGTAGTGGATGACCGTGGCGCAGAGCCCCGCCCGCTCGCGGCTATAGCGGCGGTAGATGTACTGGATGACCTCCTCGCGCCGCTCATGCTCGAAATCCACGTCGATATCAGGGGGTTCCTTGCGCTCTTCGGAGATAAAGCGGTCGAACAACAAGGCATGTTTGGCGGGGTCCACCGACGTGATGCCAAGGCAAAAACACACGGCAGAATTGGCCGCCGAGCCACGCCCCTGACACAGGATCGGCGGATCACAATTGCGCGCGAAATCAACGATGTCCTTGATGGTCAGGAAGTAAGTTGCGAGGTTCAGCTTGCCGATCAGGGCCAGTTCCCGGCGCAAGGTATCGGCGACCGCTTCGGGCACATCTCCGCCATAGAATTCTGTAGCGCCAGCCCATGTCCGGTCCTCCAGCCACGATTGCGGATCATGGCCATCGGGGCAGATTTCTTCCGGATATTCGTAGCGCAATTCGGACAAGTTGAAGCAGCAGGTATCGGCCACATCGCGCGCCGCCTTGATGGCATGAGGCCAGCGCTGGAACAGGCGCACCATTTCTTCCGGCGATTTCAAGTGCCGCTCAGCATTGGGTTCCAGCAGATGGCCCGCCGCCGCGACAGTGGTCTTGTGACGGATCGCCGTCATGACATCCTGCAGTGGGCGACGGTCGGGCGTGGCATAGAGCACGTCATTGGTGGCCAGCAGCGACAGGCCATTGGCGCGGGCCAAAGCATCGAGCCGTTCGATCCGGGCGATATCGTCGCCCACGTAAAGGTAACTCGCCGCGATGTGGCGCAAGGTGGGCAGCCTGTGGACAAGCCGGGGCAGAACTTCTGTAAAAGGCTGGGACAGGCTGTGGACTGACTGTGGAGCAGGTGCCCCTTCCCCCGCTGGAAAAGCGTAGATATTGCTTTCAGTTTCCACTGTAAGCACTTGATCCAGAACAGTTGGCGGGATCAGGATCAGATGCACGCCCTCGGCATGGGCGGCGAGCAGGGCCAGATCGATATCGCACACACCCTTGGCTTGCCATTCCCCGTCCAGCGTCGACATGCGGCCTGCCGAAATCAGGCGGCACAGGCGTCCATAGGCGGCACGGTCTTGCGGATAGGCAAGGAAAGCCAGCCCTTCGACCGTCTCGATCCTGCATCCGATGATCGGGCGCAAGCGGGCGGATTCTGACTCGGTATGCAGACGCACCACGCCCGCCATGGTGTTGGCATCGGCAATGCCCAGCGCATCATAGCCAAGGCTGCGGGCGGTCTCGACCAGCGCCGCCGCCTCGGACGCGCCGCGCAGGAACGAAAAGCAACTGGCAAGGCCCAGTTCCACGAAGGGCGCAGGCGGCGGCGGGTCGCCTTCTACCGGCAGGACATGGCGGCGCGGCGGTGTAAGCGGCGGATCGGGCATCAGCCTTCGGTGCTTATACGCCCGGAAAGTTCCGAAAGACGCGTAGATACCTTGCGCAAGTCATTCGCAAACTTGGCTTCTTCCTCGGCGCGGGATTGATCTTCGAGCCGCAAGAGGTAGCTGGGGTGCGTGGTGATCCACAATTCGCTGCCATCTGCCAGAACCTGTGGCTCTCCGCGCACTTTCTGCACGCTCACCGTCTTGCCCAGAAGGCTGCGCGCGGCGCTGGCTCCCAATGCCAGCACAAGGCGCGGACGCACCAGCGCGCGTTCGCCATCCAGCCACCAGCGGCAGATGTCGATTTCCTTGGCGGTGGGGTTCTGATGCAGGCGGTGTTTGCCACGCGGCACGAACTTGAAGTGCTTGACCGCATTGGTGACATAGGCCTGCTCCATGTCGATCCCGGCATTCTGCAGATGTGCGCGCAGAAGTTGTCCGGCAGGGCCCACAAAGGGTTTCCCCTGCGCTTCCTCGGTATCGCCGGGCTGTTCGCCCACGATCATCAGCGCTGCCCCTTGGGGTCCCTCGCCCATGACTGCGCGGGTGCCATTGCAACCCATCTCGCAGCGGCGGCAGGCGAGAATGGCCTCGGCAATGGCAGCAAGGCTTTGTGGCTGCTCGCCAAAGTCCTGCTCACCCGCCTTCACCATCTGCGCCTCGCGCGCCTGAGCGCCTGCGATCAGTTCGGGGATCAGCGCGGTTTCAGGCATGTTCTTCCAGTAACGGCGGGGCATTTCCTTGAGCATAGCGCCGATCTTCAGCCGCGCCGGATTGAAGGTGGAAGCATAGTATTTGCGCCACAGCGCCTCCACCGGATCGCCCGATGGCGCATCGGCGCGGGTGGCGGGGGGCCCCTCCTGCAAGACTTCGCCATCCCAATGCAAAGTGCCGCGCGGGGTGAGGATCGACCAGTGCATCGTGGTGAAACGGCGCACGAAGAACCCGGCATTGGCGCGCAGGATGTGATGGTCCGGCTCAAACCACGCGACGTAGTGATCGCCCGCTTCACTTTCGATCACCCGAAAGCGCACGAAGGCACGCATCTTGTGAATATCGCGCCGCACGTTCCGGGCCAGGTCCTCCATCGCGCGCACGTCGGCATCGGCCTTGTCCTCCATCAGGCGCGGGCGGGACTGGAGCCGCCAGAGCATGCGGTAGAGCAGCGAAAACCGTGTGCTATCAGAGTGAAGGATGACGCTTTGCGCAAGTTGCAGGAAGTCGCGCGAGGCGCGGGGCTGCGGGGCATCAGCGGGCTGCGCTGGCAGGCGGCGGTCACCTTGCGCGAACAGGTCAGCGCTCTGGTCGGCAGGCGATTCCCACGTGATCCGGTCGGGTGGGACATCGGCGCGGATCATCCGGCGCGCGGCATCACGCCAGCCTTCGAAATCATCAGGCGCGCTAAGCGTTATGCGGAACGCTTCGGGCAGGCGCATGCTGCGGAACGGCGTCATGCAAACAATTCCATCTGCGCCGGGCGTGCTGCAGGCGCGATCAGGCTTTGCAGATCCGTGCGATCAGTCAGCAGCACCGGCCGCCAGTCTTCGGCGATGATGAACGGGCGCACTTTGGTGATCGAGACGGTGAGTTTGCCGACATCGGCCAGACGCAGGCGGCGCTGGCGGCGCGCAGCGACAATCGCGTTGACCGCCTTCACCCCCAGCCCCGGCACGCGCAGCAGTTTCTCACGCGGAGCGCGGTTTACATCGACAGGAAAATCGCCGCGGAAGCGCAGCGCCCAGGCGAGCTTGGGGTCTATATCCAGCGGCAACATGCCGTCGGCCCCGGCAGCCTGCTGCACCTCGTGCGGAGCATAGCCATAGAAGCGCATCAGCCAGTCGGACTGATAGAGCCGGTGTTCGCGCATCAAGGGCGGGCGCTTCAAAGGCAGGACCGCGCTGGCATCGGGGATCGGGCTGAAGGCCGAGTAATAGACGCGGCGCAGGCCGAAGTTGCCGTAAAGCGTGCTGGCGCGGCCGACGATATCGGAATCGGTGGCGGCATCTGCGCCCACGATCATCTGCGTCGACTGCCCGGCGGGCGCGAATTTCGGCGCGTTGCGGAAGCGCTTGCGGGCGTCCTTGGCTTCGACGATGGCCTCTTTCAGCGACCCCATTGCGCCTTCGATCTGCGGCGCGGACTTGTCGGGCGCAAGGCGGGTGAGGCCCGCCACCGTGGGCAGTTCGACATTGATCGAGACGCGATCGGCATAGAGCCCGGCTTGCGCAACCAGTTCGGGATCTGCCTCGGGAATGGTCTTGAGGTGGATGTAGCCGCGGAAATCGTGTTCTTCCCGCAGGATACGGGCGACTTCTATCAACTGTTCCATCGTGTGACTGGCGCTTTTGATGATGCCTGAGGACAGGAACAGCCCCTCGATATAATTGCGGCGGTAGAACGACAGCGTCAGGTCCACCACTTCCTGCGGGGTGAAGCGCGCGCGGCGGGTGTTTGAGCTTTTGCGGTTGATGCAGTAATGGCAATCGAACACGCAGTGATTGGTCAACAGGATCTTGAGCAGCGAAATGCAGCGGCCATCGGGCGCATAGGCATGGCAAATGCCCATGCCCTCGGTCGATCCGATGCCTTTTCCACCCTTGCTGTTGCGCTTGGCAGTGCCGGATGATGCGCACGAAGCATCATACTTGGCAGCATCGGCAAGGATTTCGAGACGTTCGAGAACGGACAACTGAGACATTTGTTCTTTATATGTTCTTTCGCAATGATGCGCCAGCCCGAACCTGTGGACAGGTGGAATCAGGCAAAAAGCCCCTGGATGAACCATTCAGGCGCGCCGCCGCGGCCATCGCCGATCACGCCGTGGCGGTAGAGCCAGTAGCGGCGGCCGAGGGCATCCTCGATCCGGTAATAGTCGCGCAGGCGCACGGTCGAGCGTTCGCGCCACCATTCAGGCGCGATGCGTTCCGGCCCTTCGGCGCGGGCGATTTCATGCACTTCACCGCGCCAGCGGAAGCGGCGGGGAAGTCCATCGGGGGTTTCATAGATCACCGAGACGGATTCGGGTTTGTCGAGAATTTTCAGGGGCCTGTGGTGGAAACGTAATTCCTCTTGCGAAGATGGCAGGTCTGCCAGTGGCGGCTGCCAGCGCTGTGCGCGCTCCGGCAGGTGACTGGCATGGGGGACCGGGCGGCGCACCGCTTGCGCACCGAGGCGCACGGTCAGCCGGTCAATACAGGCGGCAAGGCTGGTGCCGTGAGATTCAGCTGCGGCATCAAGATCGGCCTGAGCGAGCAGCAAAGGCTCGGTCCATGAGGCGCGCAGGCGCACCAGTTCGATGCCGAAACCGGCGTCCAGATCATCGAGGCGCGTGGCGAACAGGCGGCAGACATGCGCCGGATCACGCGTGGCGGCGGCCATTTCGAGGGAGCGGATGAGCACTTCGCCATCGACTTTCCACATGCCCAGTTCCAGACGGCGCGCGCCCTGCGCCTGCCCTTCGAGCAGGCGCGCCATGTCTTGCGCCAGATCGGCCACGACCTGATCGAGCAGCGGGCGATGGCGGATCGGCTCCATCAACCGGCGCTGGACGAGCGGCGCGGGCACGCCCACCACCGGCAGCAGCGGTTCGGGGCGCAGGCCGAACAACTGATCAAGCCGGAGCAGCGGATTGGCGGCGGCCGAACGGGTGTTACGGAAACGCCGCGCCAGATTTTCGCGCGCGAGGCCATCGAGATCGCCCAGACGTTTGAGGCCAAGGCGGCGCAGCAGCAGGACCACATCGGCATCGAGGCGCAGCGCGGCCACCGGGAGATCGGCAAGGTGCGCGCGCGGGTCCGCTTCTGGCGGCAGGATCGCGGCTTGCGGGGCGTAATGGGCCAATGCCCATGCCGCACCTGCAGTGGGGGCGAGCGCGGCGCGAGCAGCAAGGCCGCGCTTTTCCAGCAAAGCCAGCACATCGGCAATCAACGCGCGTTCGCCGCCGAACAGGTGGGCGACGCCAGTGACATCGACGAGCAGGCCATCGGGCGGATCAAGCGCGCTCCATGGGCCCCAGCGCTGCGCCCAAAGCGCAAGGCTTTCCAGAAAGGCAAGATCGCCTGCCGGATCAGCCGGGCGCACGGCAAGCACGGGGCACAGCGTGCGCGCATCGGCAAGGCGCATGGCGGGCATGGCCCCGGCAGCGCGCGCGGCGGCGTTAACAGCGGCGATGCGGGGACCGTGCGCGGTATCCTCGATCAGGGCGAGCGGGGTGGCATCTGGCCCTTCCCGACACGCGAGACCCTCAGCCAGCCGCCAGCGATCGATCGCCAGATCCGTGCACCAGATCGCCATGATCCGGCGTGGCGGATGGGGCTGGTTCAGCGGTGAGGACGGCACCGTCATCGCGCAAATTCCATTGTCCGGGGTGAAAGGTGTGGGTGCGGAACAAGTCAGCGCGCCAGGTGGAGGTGCCGGGGGCGTGCGGGTTCCAGCGCGATTGGGGCGATGGCGCTGCTCCCACCTCCCACCGCATCCGTGCCGCCCCCAGATCACGCCGCGCATCGAGCCGCACCAGCCACAACGGCACTCCATGCTTTTCCGCCGCAAGGCTTAGGCGGCGCGAGGCGGTGAAATCGAGCGCGCGCGGGTTGCCGGCCAGTTCGCCGATCACGAAAGCAAGATCGCGGCAGCGCAGGCCCTCTTCCAGCGCGAACAATGCGTCTTCGGGCGTGACGGCGGCGACGTGGATCAGGCGATGGCGCAGTTCCGCTGGCAGGCCGGGCAGATAGGGGCGGCCCGAAAGGCGCAGCGCCGCCTTGTCCTGCACCCACAGGAAGGGGCGGCGGTCCGGGGTTTCAGCCGCCTGCTCCCGGGCGAGAGCATCACGCGCGAAGGCCAGCGCCAGTCCGGCTCCCGATGCATCGCGGGCGGGGGCGAACAGTTCGGCATGGCGGCAACCGGTGGCGATACCGGGATGCCAGCGAGGGGTGCGGGTGGTTGCCCCCAGCCCGCGCGCAAGGCCGGGCAAGAGCGCCACAGGGTCTGGAAGATGGGCGTGTTCGATCATGCGATTCGCTCCTTTGTTCTTATTATGTTCTATTTTGAGGAACGCGCAATGCGTCTGTGCCTGCCCGTCTGTGCAAGACTTTGGGGAAAAGCCTGTGGGGAACCAGCCCTGCCCCACCCCGTTCATGAAACAAGATCAAGAGATGAAAGGCTATTTTCCGATGAAGTATGATCAGGGCAATCCCGAGGAATTGCGTGAAAAATTCTGGAAGGCGATGTCTTCGTCGCCCTACGTCATGCTGCAGCTTGATGATGATCCGGATTCGGCCGCGCCGATGACGGCCCAGCTCGACAAGGACGCCAATAGCGCGATCTGGTTCTTCACCAGCCGCGACAATCGCTTTGCCAAGATGGGCGGCGCAACCGCGACGTTCGCGTCCAAGGGGCACGATGTGTTCGCGCGCTTCCATGGGGTTCTGGTGGAAGAGACCGACCGTGCAGTGCTGGAAAAGCACTGGAACAACTTTGTCGAGGCGTGGTTTCCCGGCGGCAAGGATGCACCCAACCTGCTGTTCATGCGCATGAACCTGGGCGATGCTTCGATCTGGGCAGGCGAGCTTGGCGTGATTGGCGTGGCCAAGATGGCGCTGGGGATGGATGTGACCGGGGATGTGAAGGGTGGGTTTACCGAGACGATGCTTTAAGATTCAGCGATGTGGGGGAACATGCCCTCCCCCAGCCCCTCCCGTAAACGGGAGGGGAGTTCAAGAGGCGCCCCCTCCCGTAAACGGAAGGGGGCATAAAAAAGGGCCGCTCCTTTGGGGGGGCGGCCCTTTTTCATTCCAACTGCAACCGATCAATCGACCGGCGGCACCGATGTTGGCGGGATATCGCTGTCGGTTTCATGCACTTCGACCAGCCCGCGGCCAACATGGCTGCGGCTGCGGCTATAGGCGTAGTACACGATCAGCCCGATCACCGCCCACACCACGAAGAGCATCTGGCTCTTTTCATCAAGCTTGTAGAACAGATAACCGCAGCCGAGGAACGACAGCGGTGCGGTGACATAGATCGCCGGGGTGCGGAACGGGCGGTGGCGGTTCGGTTCGCGACGGCGGATCACCAGCACGGCGACCGACACGGCGGCAAAGGCGAACAGCGTGCCCGAGTTCGAGATGTTGGCCAGCAAGCCGACCGGGAAGAACGCCGCGAACAGTGCCACAAAGATCCCGGTGATGATCGTGATCACGTGCGGCGTGTTGTAACGCGGGTGGATCTTCGAGAACGCGGCGGGCAGCAGGCCGTCACGGCTCATCACGAAGAAGATGCGGGTCTGGCCGAACATCATCATCAGGATGACCGATGGCAAGGCAAGACCGGCGGCAAGGCCGATCAGGTTGCCGATCTGCGGCCAGCCAATTTCACGCAGCGTCCACGCCAGCGCTTCCTTGGAACAGACGACCGCCTGATCGCCCATGGCAAGGCACTGTTCGGCCAATTCGCGGCTGCCCGGCTCCATGCTGGCACCGGCGGCATCCAGCACGGGCTGGGCCCCTACCGAACCGATCACGCCTGCTGCCACGAGCAGATAGAACACGGTGCAGATGGCAAGGCTGCCAATCAGGCCGATTGGCATATTCCGTTGCGGGTTCTTGGTTTCCTCAGCTGCAGTGGAAACCGCGTCGAAACCGACATAGGCAAAGAAGATCGAAGCGGCTGCAGCGCCGATTCCGCCAAAGCCAAGCGGGGCAAATGGTTCGAAGTTCTCCATCTTCATCACCGGCAAGGCCAGCACGCAGAACAGCGTGAGCGCCGCGACCTTGATCGCCACCAGCACCGCGTTGACCGAGGCGCTTTCCTTGGTGCCGATGACCAGCAGCCAGGTGACCAGCCCTGCGATCAGCATGGCGGGCAGATTGACCAAGCCGCCATCATAAGGTCCGCGCACCAGCAGATCGGGGATGTCGATACTGAACGCATTCTCGACCAGCCCGACCACATAGCCCGACCAGCCAACGCTGACTGCGCCTGCCGCCACGGCATATTCGAGGATCAGTGCCCAGCCGACCATCCACGCAATCAGCTCGCCCATCACGGCATAGCTATAGGTGTAGGCAGAGCCCGAAACCGGCACCATCGATGCCATTTCGGCGTAACACAATGCGGCTACGGCACAGACGAAGCCAGCAATGATGAAGCTGATCATCATGCCCGGCCCTGCCTTTTGCGCGGCTTCGGCGGTGAGCACGAAGATGCCGGTGCCGATGACGGCTCCCACCCCGAGCATGGTCAACTGGAACGCACCCAATGAGCGGTGCAGCGATTTCTTTTCTGCAGTAGCAAGAATGGCGTCGAGCGGCTTGACGCGACCGAACATGAATTTCTCCTGCCTAGGTCCGGCGCAAAACCCGAAGCGGTTGCGCCGGAAACCAGCTAATGGCCGGGAAGCTAGCGGGAACGGACTTGCGCGCAAGCCATTTTTCCCCAGACTTGCATCAAAGGCGCACCAGCCTTGCGGGTTTGTGCCAAGCCAGTAGAAGCGCGGTCAGAAACAAGTGCCCACCAAAGTGCCCTGACTGAAAGGATGCGCGCCATGTCAACGACCTTCCAGCTAGATACCGGCACCAGCCGCGCCAACCCCACGCCCGCGCCGATGAAGCGGTTGACGATCCCCGCGATCCGCCAGCGCAAGAAGGATGGCGTGACCGCGCAGCCCGTGGTGATGCTCACCGCCTATACCGCACGGCAGGCGCAGCTGCTTGATGCGCATTGCGATCTGCTGCTGGTGGGAGATTCGCTGGGACAGGTGATCTATGGCCTGCCATCATCGGTGCCCGTAACGCTCGACATGATGGCAGCGCATGGTGCAGCAGTGGTGCGCGGGTCGTATCATGCGGCAGTCGTGGTCGATATGCCGTTCGGCTCTTACGAGGCCTCGCCAGTGCAGGCCTTCGAAAGCGCGTCCCGCCTCTTGAAGGAAACTGGCTGTGCAGCGGTGAAGCTGGAAGGCGGAGAGGCGATGGCCGAAACCGTCGCCTTCCTGACCGCGCGCGGCATTCCGGTGATGGGCCATGTCGGCCTGACCCCACAGGCGGTCAACGTGCTGGGCGGCTACAATGCGCGCGGACGGAGCGAGGCCGAAGCGGCCAAGATCGTGGGCGATGCCAAGGCGCTATCCGATGCGGGCGCATTTGCCATCGTCATCGAAGGCGTGGTCGAACCCATTGCCATTGCCATCACGCAAGCCGTGCCGTGCCCCACCATCGGCATTGGCGCATCGGCACAGTGTGATGGGCAAGTGCTGGTGACCGAGGACATGCTCGGCATGTTCGAGCGGGTGCCGCGCTTTGTGAAGGTTTACGAGAATATCGCCGAGACCATTTCGGGCGCAGCGGCCCAATATGCGCAGGAAGTGCGTGACCGCAGCTTTCCCGGCATTGAACAGACCTATCAACCCAAGTAAGCGCTGCCGCTTCGAACCAAGGGAATTCCAACTTGCTGCGCTTTTACAAGGGATCGATCCTCTTCACGCTGGTGTGCCTCGCGCTCGCCGTGGCCTATGGCTGGATGCAGACCGGCACGGCCGGTGGCACGCTGTCGTTGCTGTGGATCGTGTTCGTCCTGTCGATCCTCGAAATTTCGTTGTCGTTCGACAATGCGGTGGTCAACGCCGCGGTGCTGGAGGAAATGGACGAGGTCTGGCAGCAGCGGTTCCTGACCTGGGGCATGATCATTGCCGTCTTCGGCATGCGCATCGTGTTCCCGCTGGCGATCGTTGCGGTCGCCGCAGGGCTTGGGCCGGTCGAGGCGCTGTCGCTCTCGCTCAATGACCCGAAGCGCTATGAGGAAATCGTCAGCAGTGCGCATGTCGGCATTGCGGGCTTTGGCGGGGCCTTCCTTGCCATGGTCGGCCTCTCATTCTTTTTCGATGGCGAAAAGGAAGTCCACTGGATCCGGTGGGTGGAAGAGAAACTGGCGCTGGTTTCGAACGTCAAGGCGGCGGAAATTGCGCTGCTACTGCTGGCGATCTATGGCATTTCGACGATGCTCTCAGAGGCAGACGCGCTGACCTTCCTGGTTTCGGGCGTTCTGGGGCTGGTGACGTTCATCGCGGTGGAAGCGCTCGGCACGATCCTTGAGATGCGTGACGAGGCGCAGAAGGCGGCGGGCCTTGTCGTCCGCTCGGGCCTTGGCGGTTTCCTCTACCTCAACGTGCTGGACGCCTCGTTCAGTTTCGATGGCGTGATCGGCGCATTTGCGCTGTCGAACAACATGGTGGTCATTGCGCTGGGCCTGTCCATCGGCGCGATGTTCGTGCGTTCGATGACGATCATGCTGGTCAAGAAGGGCACGCTTTCGGAATACCGCTTCCTGGAACATGGCGCATTCTGGGCGATCATTGCCCTTGGCGTAATCATGCTGCTTTCGGCCAAGTTCCACATCCCTGAAACCATCACCGGTCTGATCGGAGCGGCGCTGATCGGGATTTCGCTGTGGTGGTCGGTCCGCCACAAGCGGCTTCATCCCGATGCCGAAATGGAAGCTGCGCTGCGGGCGGATTGAGTGGCTCGACCTCGATAAACTAGGCCCCAAAGCCAAATTTACCCGTTCGTGTCGAGCGAAGTCGAGACACCAGTGCGCGTTGTCTCGACTTCGCTCGACACGAACGGGTTAAATTTCAATCTCAGTTTGTGTTCCGCCCGGCCAGTGAAGGCTTGGGCGCGGGCGTTCCCAGGAAACGCGGCGCGGGCGCAGGCATGACCATGCCCTGATCCTCAACGAAAGTGCCGCGCGCCGCATTGTGCGGATGGTTTGGCGCCTCACGCAGGCTCAGCACCGGGGCGAAACAGATGTCGGTGCCGTCCATGATCGCACACCATTCGTCGCGGGTCTTAGTGCGGAACAGTGCCGTCAGTCGCTCCTTGAGTTTTGGCCAGACGCGCGGGTCCATTTGCGGGGCAAAATCGGGATCATCGGCAAGGCCGGTCTTTTCCAGCAGCAGCGCATAGAACTGCGGTTCGATGGAGCCGATGGAGACGTATTTGCCATCGAGCGTCTGATAGGTGTCATAGAAATGCGCGCCGCCATCGAGGAGATTGACGCCTCGCTCGTCGCGCCAGCGACCGTTGCCGAGAAACGTATAAGTCATGGCTGAAAGGATCGCCGCGCCATCGACCATCGCGCAATCGACCACCTGCCCCTTGCCGGTGCGCTGGGCGGAGAACACGGCCGCCATGACGCCGAACGCCATCAGCATCCCGCCCCCGCCAAAATCCCCAACGAGGTTCACCGGAAACTGCGGCTTGCCGCCTGCTTGCCCAAAGCTGTGCAGCGCGCCTGCCAGGGCGATGTAGTTGATATCGTGCCCGGCCAGCGGGGCCATCGGGCCATCCTGTCCCCATCCGGTCATGCGCCCGAACACCAGCTTTGGATTGTCGGCCAGCAACACATCAGGCCCAAGGCCCAGCCGCTCCATCACGCCGGGGCGATAGCCTTCGATGATCGCGTCGGCCTGCTTGGCCAATTCGCGAATCTGCGCGATGGCGGCGGGGTCTTTGAGATCGAGTTCGATGCGTTCGCGGTTGCGGTTCAGAATGTCGCGCTGGCCTTCGTCACCGACGCGCGCGCCCTTGGCCGGGCGGTCTATGCGGATGACGCGTGCGCCATGATCAGCCAGCATCATGCCAGCAAAGGGGCCCGGGCCGATCCCGGCAAATTCAAGTACCGTCAGTCCTTCGAGCGCGCCTGCCATCCTATTCTCCCAGTTTAGTCAGTCGGTTGAATTGGGAGTATTCGCGCAACCCGGCGCTGTCGAGAGCCGAATTCAGAAGTGATTACGCCCTCAAGGATTTCTGAGCCCGCGGGCAGAAAGCACAGCTTCAATCCGCTGCGCTCCGGCCATATCGCCCACAGCGGCGCGCCCATTGGCGAGGAGCTTGAGCGCCTGTGGGCTGCCGGGGTTCTGGCGCAGATAGCGCGCGACTACGCCGTTGGCATCGGCATCGCGGCCCAACAGGCGCATGGCGTGATCGATCCGTTGAAGCGTGGGCAGATTGAAGCGGATCAGCGCCGCACGGCCATATTGGTCCAGCGCGCCCAACGCATCATTGCCGATCAAACGGGCATCGCCTGCCAGCAACCATGCTTCGGCAGCGCCGGGATTGGCCAGTTTCAGGCGGTCCGCCACGGCAATGGCCTGTCGATCCTCTCCAGCCTCGATCAGCGCGCGGATATAGGGCACCGCATTGCTCGCCAGATTGGGGGCTTCCTGATAGCCGATGGCCCAGACACCCAATGGCTGTCCTGTCGGTAGAAACGCCGAAGGCTGCTGGCCCTCATTGCCCGCCCGCTCCAACAGCGCTGCGGCTTCTGCCTTGCGGCCCAGCCCCTGATAGGCCTCACCGGTCAATTGCAGCAGGTAGGGTGGGGCAAGGTCCAGATTGGCCCAGACGCCCGCCGCCTCCACCGCTTGGCGGTCAAGCTTGCGCGTGCGCAAGGCCCGCACCAGCATCATGCGCGCTTGCAGATTGTCGGGCTGCATGCGCACCAATCGGTCAAAGTGTTCGACGGCCAGATTGGCATTGCCAGCGCGGTATTCCAGAATGCCATTCAGCATGACCGCCGAAGGCATATCGCGCAAAGCCGCGCCGGTCTTCTGCAGGATTGTGCGTGCCAGCGTGGTCTGCCCGGCGCGGGCTGCCAGCACGGCTTGCAGGTAGAGCGCGCGAACATTGCCGGGATCGACCTTGGCCAGCTTGCGGCACACGATCAGCATGGCGCGATACTGGCCCAGATCGCCGAGCGTGGCTGCGTATTCGGCCAGCAGGCCGATATCGTTTGGCGCAACGCGCAAGCCAGCCTCAAACCACGGCAGCGCAGATTGGAGGCCGAATTGTTCGCGGATCAGCAGCCCGCGCAATTCCAGCGCACGCGGGTCTTTGGGATCAAGCCTGACCGCGCGTTCGGCCGCTTCGATGGCTTGGGCGTGTTCCCCGCCAAGAAAGCGCAAGCGGCCAATATCGGTCCATAGCGAGGCTTTCTCAGGGTCTATCCGATAGGATTGGTCAAAGGCCTGCCCGGCCTGCGCCAGCCGACCTTCAGCCAGTTCCAGCCGTCCGCGCATTTGCCAGCCGCGTCCTGCACTTTCGGGTGCAAACTCGCCGCCGAAAAGCACTTCGCGTGCTTCGCGCCGATTGCCTTGCAGCAGCAGCGCCTCGCCCAGTTCAGCCCGCGCCGCATCCGGCGCAAGGCCATTGCGCAAGGCCAGCCGCAACGGCACTTCGGCGGCAATGCCATCGCCCTTGGCCAAAGCCGCGCGCGCCTTTGCCACCGCGTCAGGCGGAGCATCGCCGCGCACTGGCACCGCAGCCAGCACGCTAAATGCGCAGATCGCGGCAAAGGCCTTAAGTCTGGAGATCGTACTGCTTGAGCAGGTCATAGAGCGTGGGGCGGCTGATGCCGAGAAGGCGGGCGGTGCTGGAGATATTGCCTTCGCTGCGGGCAAGCGCATGGCGGATGACCTTGCGGTCGGTCACCTCGCGCGCGGTTTTCAGGTTCAGCGGCGCGCTATCCTCGCTATCACCGCCCGGCAGATCAAGATCGGCGGCTGTCACCAGCTTGCCATCGGCCATGATCACTGCGCGCTTCACGCGGTTTTCCAATTCGCGCACATTGCCCGGCCAGTTCCAGCCATCGATGGCCGCCAGCGCATCGGGCGCAAGGCCTTTGACATGCGGGTTCATTTCCTTGGCAAAGCGCATCAGGAATGTCTTGGCGAGCAGCGTCGCATCACCCGGACGTTCGGCCAGACTGGGAATGCGCACGACGATTTCGGCCAGACGATAATAGAGATCCTCGCGGAAGCGCCCGTCACCGATCATCGCCTCAAGGTTCTGGTGCGTGGCGCAGACGATGCGGGTGTCGACCGCGATAGACTTGCGCCCACCGATGCGCTCGATCGTGCGCTCCTGCAGAAAACGCAGCAGTTTTACCTGCAGTTGCAGCGGGATATCGCCCACTTCATCAAGGAAAAGCGTGCCGCCGCTGGCCAGTTCGATCTTGCCCTCGGTGGTCTTCACCGCGCCGGTAAAGGCGCCCTTTTCATGCCCGAACAGCTCGCTTTCCAGCAAGTTCTCGGGGATCGCAGCACAATTGATGGCGATGAACGATCCGCCTGCGCGGCCCGATGCATCGTGCAGCCCACGCGCCAGCAGTTCCTTGCCGGTGCCGCTGGCCCCCAGCAGCATGACCGAGACATTGGTGTTGGCCACGCGCTCAATCGTTCGGGCAACTTTGATCATCTCAGGCGCGGCGGTGATCATCCGGCCCAGCACTTTGTTGTCGGTCGTAGCGCGGGTGGCCAAGTTGCGGTTCTCGCTCTCGATCCGCGAAAGATACAATGCGCGCCGCACGATCAGGCCCAGCGCATCGATGTCCACCGGCTTCTGATAGAAGTCATAGGCCCCCTTCTCGATGGCCTTCAGCGCGGATTCGCGCGCGCCATGGCCGCTGGCGACAATGACCTTGGTCTGCGGGCGCAGTGCCATGATCTCGTCGAGCACGGCAAAGCCTTCGGTCGTGCCATCGGGATCAGGCGGCAGACCCAGATCAAGCGTGACGACCGCCGGTTCCTCCGACCGCAGCAATGTCAGCGCGCTTGCCCTGTCGCCGGCGATCACCACGTCGAAATCCTCGTAGGCCCATTTCAACTGGGCTTGCAGGCCGGGATCATCCTCGACGATCAGCAGCACTGGCCGCTGTCCGGGCTTCAACTCGCTCATCATGCCACCTTCTTCCCTTGGGCATCATTTTCAGACGGTGACGGCGCAGTGGCCGTCCGTTCCATCGCTTCAATCAGGGCCATCGCTTCAATCAGGGATTGCGCTGCGGCGAGTGGCAGGCGCACGGCAAAGCGGCTGCCCAGCCCTTCGCGGCTTTCCACTTCCAGCTTGCCGCGCATCGCTCGCACCAGTTCGCGCGCCTCGAACGCGCCGATGCCAAAGCCTCCGGCCTTGGTCGAAACGAAGGGTTTGAACAGACGGTTACGCATGAATTCGGCGCTCATCCCGCTGCCCGTATCGATCACCTCGATACAGCCGCTGATGCCCTCCACGTGGCATTGTATGAACACCGCCATGCCATCCGGGCTGGCATCTATGGCGTTCTGCACCAGATGGAGCAGCACCTGCTCCAACGCCTCACGGTTGGCCAGCACCCGGCATGGCGCTTCGTGCGTCACATGCACGCGGATCACGCCCGGACCATTGTAGCGATCAGCCACCGCGCGGATCACTTCGGCGGCGTCCACATCCTCAACCTGTTCGCGGTTGCTCCCGCCATAGCGCGACAGGCGCGCCAACAGAGCGTTCAGCTTCTCAGCCGAATTGCGCAGCGTGATCAGCATGTCGGCCCGGAACGCGGGGTTTTCCGCATGCTTTTCGGCGTTGCGCGACAGCAGGCTAAGCTGGCTCGCCAGGTTCTTGATATCGTGCATGACAAAGGCCATGCGCCGGTTGAATTCGTCAAAGCGGCTCGCTTCGAGCAAGGCAGACTGGCCCGCATGCTCTGCCAGATAGCTGGCCAACTGCATGCCAACCACGCGCAGAAGGTCAAAGTCCTCCCAATCGAGCTTGCGCGCCAAGGGCGGGCGGCCGAGCACGACCAGCCCCACCAGCCGATCAAAATGCAGCAGCGGAACCAGAGCCCAGGCGGCCTGTTCATCGCGCAACCATTCGGGCACGACGGCCCGCTCACCCTGAAAATCAATCCCGGAGCGCACTTCATCCAGATCGACGATGAAGCTGCGCTGTTCGAAAAACGGCACTTGTTCGGCCGTGATCGCCACGGCCGGAACGTCAACTGTTGGCCACTGCCAGCGCGATGCCAGCACCAGATCGCCCGCTTCGGTCGGCACCAGCAAGAGCCCGGCCGCACTGTCGGTAATGTCGGCCAGCGCCTGCACCACGCGCTCATGCAACGGCGGCGTTTGTGCGCCTGCGCGCCCGATGGTGCGGGTAAAGCGCAGCCATTCTGCGCGATAATCATAGCGGTGCTGGAAAAAGTGCTTTGCGAGCATGACCTTGAGCCAGCCGCGCACCCGGCTTGACGGCATGATCGCCACGATCAGCACACTGGTGACGAACACAAAACCCAATTGCGCCAACTGGCTGGCATTGCCGCCAAGCCACGCCAGCGATTGCGCGGCCCCTACCATGATCAGCATGTAGGCCCCGATCACCAGCAGCGAGAGCGACTGGAACGCGACCGCACGCGATGGCGAAAAGCGAGAGGGCGATCTTCCGCGTACAGCGCCAATCACCAGCAAACCTGCCGCTGCGATCAGCGCCACCCCGCGCAAAGCCGCCAATTCCTGCGGCACACTGCGCGCGAGATAAGCGATGGTATAGAGATTGAGGTCATAGCCCCAGATCATTGCCATCGCCGCGCACGTCCAGCGCAGCGCCACGCGCTGCTGGGCCATGGCACCGGCATAGAGATTGTGGACGAGCACCAGCGCACCTGTTGCCACCAGCAGGCGGAACATCACCGTGGTGTGCTGGACAATGCCCGGTACAGCAGGGCCGGGATTGTTGGCCGCCACCAGCAGGAGCACCGGCTGCAGCAATTCCACAAACACCAGCGCTGCCAGCACAGGCCGGATCGGCGCGACGCTTGAATCTCTGCCGTCGCGTGAAAACAGCACGAACACCAGCCCGAGCCAGACCAGACTGCGCAACGTTTCGAACAATTGCCCGATCGGCGTCAGCAGGCCCGTGCCCGCCACCACCAGCGCCCATGCGGCGGTGGCCACATAGGCTGCGATCTCGGCCTTGCCCGTGCCTGCGCCCGTTCCCGATCCGGCAATAGCGCCCGTATCTGCAAGTTCACGCCGCCGCCGGTCCCAGCGCCAGCCCATCAGCAACATGAACGCCACCGCCGATGCAGCGAATGCCCATTGCCCAAAGCCGGCCCAAGTGAAAGGGTTCTGCATCGCGCGCGCCTACCGTGCCCCTTCCGACCACAGCACCACGCGCAGCGTTTGCAGCAGGATCAGAAGGTCAAGGAACGGCGTGTAATTCTTGGCATAATAGAGATCGTATTCCAGCTTTTGCCGGGAATCGTCGAGCGACGCGCCATAGGGGTAATTGATCTGGGCCCAGCCGGTGATGCCGGGCTTTACCATGTGCCGTTCGGCGTAATAGGGCAGTTGCTCTTCCAGCTCTGCCACGAATTCGGGCCGCTCCGGACGCGGGCCGACAAAGCTCATTTCACCCTTCAGCACGCTCCACGTCTGCGGCAGCTCGTCGATCCGCACTTTGCGGATGAAACGGCCAATGCGGGTGACGCGCGGATCGTTCTCTTGCGCAAACTGCGCGCCGCCAACTTCGGCATCGGTGCGCATCGAGCGCAGTTTGATGACATTGAACGTCTGGCCATAAAGCCCCACGCGGCGCTGGCGGTAAAACGCGGGCCCCTTGCTGTCGAGCTTCACCAGCAGCGCAAAGAGCACGATCACCGGCAACGTCAGCGAAAGCAGCAAAAGGCTCGCGGTGATATCGAAAATCCGTTTGGCCGCGCTCGACAGAGCTCGTCCCGAGGAGAACCCATCGGAAAAGATCAACCAGCTGGGGTTGACCGTATCCAGATCGACCCTGCCCGTTTCACGCTCAAGGAATGTCGAGAAATCGTTGACGTGAACGCCGGTGGTCTTGATCCGCAACAGGTCCTTCAATGGCAAGGCATTGCGCCGCTCTTCCAGCGCCAGCACCACTTCGCTTACGCCGAGGTTTTCGACATAGCGGGTCATGTTGTTGATCGCATCGCGGTGGATCGCCTCTACCACCACCGGCGCAGCGCTGCTCATGCCGATATAGCCAACGATGGCAAAGCCCGCCTCGGGCCGCTCTCCCAATTGCCGTAGCCGTTCAGCCCGCGCACCGGCGCCCAGCACCAGCACACGCCGCCGGAAGGCCGCGGTCCCCAGCAGTCCGCCCAGCAACAGGCGGATCATCACCAGCAAACCCATGCCAAAAAACATCGCGTAGAGCAGATTGGATCGCCACAGCGTGCGTCCCGGCAGCAGGAAATAGACCACCGACAGCGCAATGATCGCAAGGCTCACCGCGACCAGCAACCGCGCCGTGGCATAGCGCATCGAACGCAGCGCATCCGAACCATAGACGCCCACCGCGATCATCGCCATCTGCACCATCCCGGCAAACAGCAGCAGCGGCGTTGAGCGCAGCGCCACCACACCGGGATCCATGCCAATCTGGTGGGCGCGCACCTGCCAGCTGATCTCGCCAGCCGCAATCAGCAGCGCAAAGTCCAGCAGGCCCAAAAGCAGGACCGAATGCGGGATATAGTGTTTGAACAGGCGGATCATCAGATCGGCGCTCGTCACCCCTGTGGGGCACGGACTGGCCCCTTCACGCGATGCCTTACATCGCAAAGGGTAAAGCGTCGGTTACCCTGACAAGTCCAGACGTGGGCCTGCATGCCGAAATACCATTATTTTTCAGATGCTTTTTGGCAGACAGGAAATTCTTCTGTCGGCTATATTTACAACCAGCCCGTCAAAGTTGGCACTGGTATGGGGCAAACAAGCCTGCCATTGTGCACCCATGCGGCAAAAAGAACTGCGCATTGCCCTCGTCTGTTATGGTGGCATCAGCCTTGCGGTTTACATGCATGGCGTCACGAAGGAGCTGTGGCACGCCACCCGCGCCAGCCGCGCTTTCCATTGTCCCGACGACACCGCGCTGCAAGGCGTTGAGGCGGTTTACCTGCGGTTGCTGGATACCATCGCCGCCACTCGCGCCCTGCGACTGCGCATCCTCCCCGATATCATCTCCGGTGCCAGCGCCGGGGGGATCAATGGCGTATTTCTGGCTCAAGCCATATCCACCGGGCAAAGCCTTGAACCGCTGACGGCAATGTGGCTCGATCGGGCCGATATCGACGCCCTGCTCGATCCCGATGCCAAACCGTGGAGCCGCTTTGCCAAGTTCTGGGCGCAACCGCTGGTGTGGTTCGTGCTGAAACGGCCCGGCAATGTCGTCAGCAGCACGGTCGCGCCTGAAACCCGGTCAGAAGTGCGGCGCAAGGTCTCGCGCCTGATCCGCGCACGCTGGTTTGCCCCGCCGTTCAGCGGCATCGGCTTTTCGCGGATGATCGCCGACGCACTGGATGCGATGGCCAAAACGCCGATGGGAGATCCGTTGCTGCCGGAAGGCCATCCGCTGGACCTGCTGGTCACCGCCACCGATTTCAACGGCCATCTGGAAGAACTGCGCCTGAACAGCCCCGAAGTGGTGGTGGAAAGCGAACACCGGCTGTCCATCGGCTTTCGCCGCGCCACGACCCGGCTGGGTGATCGCGATCTGGCCCCCTGCCCCGAACTGGTGCTCGCCGCGCGCTCTACCGCCAGCTTTCCCGGCGCTTTTCCGCCACTGGTGCTGGACGAGATCGATCAGTTGGTAGCCGAACGCGGTACTGCCTGGCCCACGCGCCAGCGCTTTATCGAACGCGTCATGCCCACCCACGCGCGGCGCGGCACGACCGAAAGCGTCGCACTGGTCGATGGCGCGGTGCTGGTGAACCGGCCCTTTGCGCAGGCGATTGATGTCTTGCGTGATCGCCCTGCCCGACGCGAAGTGGATCGGCGCTTCGTCTATATCGATCCCAGCCCCGATCACATGCGCATTGCCCCCAAAGGTGGCCGCACGGTGGGCTTCTTTTCGGCGATCTTCGGCTCGTTGTCCTCGATCCCGCGCGAACAGCCGATCCGTGACAACCTTGAGGCGCTCGAACGGCAATCCCGCCAGCGCGCGCGGCTTCGGGTGATTGTCGATGCCCTGCGGCCAGAAATCGAAGAAACGGTCGAAACGCTGTTTGGCCGCACGCTGTTTTTCGATTGGCCCAATCAGCGCCGCCTCACCGCGTGGCGCAACAAGGCGCAACAGGCCGCCGCCGAACGCGCCGGGTTTGCCTTCCACGGCTATGCTCAGACGAAACTCTCAGGCATCGTGGCCGACCTTGCCTGCCTTATCCATCAGGCCGCGCCGCAATCTGCCACCGAAGCCGAGGTCGAAGCCGCCTTGTGGCGGCACTTGGCAGCCAATGGGCTGGACCGGCTTTCGGCCTTGCGCGGCGGGGCGACGCCCGAGGCTGTGGCCTTCTTTCGCACGCATGACCTGTCTTTCCGCATCCGCCGGTTGAAACTCCTCGCCCGCAGGCTGACGCGCGACTGGGATGACGGGGAAGTTGTCGATCCCGCCTCGCGCGAATTGGCACGCGATGCCGTGTACCGCGCACAAGCGCTTTATCAGGGGCGCGAAACGGCCGAGGGGCTTGGCCCCGGCTTTGCCTCTGCCGCTGCGCTCGCCACGGTCGATCCCGGCGCAGTGCTTAATGCCATTGCCGCGCGGCGCGACCTGATTACACTGGACCTGCAAGTGGACGCACTGCTCGTCGCCGCGCTGGAGGCCATGGACAAGCCGCTGCGCCGCCGCTTCCTCCACGCTTATCTGGGCTTCCCGTTCTATGACACGGCCACGCTGCCGCTGCTGCAAGGTGAAGGCATGGGTGAGTTTGATCCGGTAAAAGTGGATCGCATCTCGCCCGACGACGCGACCTCCATCCGCAAAGGCGGCACGTTCGCCTGCCTGCGCGGGGTGGAATTCTTCAACTTCGGCGCCTTCTTCAGCCGCGCCTATCGGGAGAATGATTACCTGTGGGGAAGGCTCCATGGCGCTGAGCGGACGATTGATCTGATCGCTTCAACCGTGGAGGAACCGCTTGATGCAGCGGTCATCGCCTCGTTCAAGCGCGATGCGTTTCTGGCGATACTCGACGAGGAACACGGGCGGTTGATCGCTGAGCCGGGCTTGATCGACAGGCTGCGGGCTGAAGTAACGGCTGCGTTTGCCTGAAGTCTTGGCCACGTTTACCTGAACACACACACTCACTGTTGCGTCCCCGCGAAGGCGGGGACCTCAGGAGGTTTACACAACCGTTCCGTAAAGCGCCCAAGGCCCCCGCTTTCGCGGGGGAGCGCAGGGTTTAATGCGGGAACGCAGAGTTACTCCGTCAAATCCGTCCAGGCATCCTTGATCCGATCAAAGAAGCCCTTCGATTGCGGGGATTCATCGCCCGTTTCGGTAGCCTGAAACTCGCGCAGCAGTTCCTTCTGCCGGGCCGAAAGCTTGGTCGGCGTCTCCACGTGGATTTCCACCACCAGATCGCCAATCCCGCGCCCTTGCAGCACCGGCATGCCGGCCCCACGCTTGCGCAATTGCTTGCCCGACTGGATGCCTGCGGGAATCTCGATCACGTGCACCGCACCATCCAGCCCCGGAATTTCGATTTCGCCGCCCAGTGCCGCAGTCGTGAAACTGATCGGGCAACGCGTCAGCAGCGTCGTGCCTTCGCGTTCGAAAACGCTGTGCCGCTGGATATGCAGGAACAGGTACAAGTCACCGGCAGGGGAGCCAAACGGCCCTGCCTCACCCTTGCCCGCCAGCCGAATGCGGGTGCCGGTGTCGACGCCCGCCGGAATATTGACCTGCAACCGCTGTTCGGCATCGACGCGGCCTTCACCCCGGCAATGTTTGCAGGGGCTTTCGATGACTTCGCCCCGGCCCTGACACGTTGGGCAGGCCCGCTCCACCATGAAGAAGCCCTGCTGCGCCCGCACCTTGCCATGGCCCTTGCACATGTTGCAGCGCCGTGCTGCCGTGCCGGGTGTAGCGCCCGATCCGCCGCATGGGCTGCAGGTTTGAGAAACCTCGACCGCGATTTCGGTCTCCTTGCCATGGAACGCATCTTCCAGCGTAATTTCCATGTCATAGCGCAGGTCCGCGCCGCGCCGAGCCTGTTGGCGACCGCCGCCAAAGGCACCGCCAAAGATCGTTTCGAAGATATCGCCAATATCGCCAAAGTCGCCACCGCCAAAGCCGCCCCCGGCATTGCCGCCGCCACCCTGCTGAAATGCAGCATGGCCAAAGCGATCATAAGCGGCCCGCTTCTGCGGGTCAGACAGGCAGGCATAGGCCTCGTTGATCTGCTTGAACTTCGCCTCGCTGTCCGCACAGCCCGGATTCTTGTCCGGGTGAAACTTCATGGCGAGTTTGCGGTAGGCAGACTTGAGGACTTTTTCGTCCGCAGTCCGCTCAACTTCGAGCAATTCGTAGAAATCGATTTCGGCCGACATCAATAAGCCCTCTCCCCTTCAGGGGAGAGGGTTGGGAGAGGGGGCGTATTCATGCCGCGCCCACTACTCATCCCCCTCTCCCCAGCCCTCTCCCCTAAAGGGGAGAGGGAGGGGCAAATGTTTGATTCAATATCGAATCACTTGGTATCGTCGACTTCCGAGAACTCGGCGTCGACCACGTCATCATCTGCCTTCGGCGCTTCTGCACCCGGCGACGAAGCAGCAGCCTGCTCCTTCTCATAGATCGCCTGGCCCATCTTCATGGCCTTGTCGGTCAGCGCCTGCGTCTTGGCGGTCATCTCGTCCGCATTGCCGCTTTCGACCGCCGTCTTGGCTTCGGCGATGGCGGCTTCGATCTCAGCCTTCAGCGCGGCGTCGATCTTTTCACCATTCTCTTCAAGCTGGCGCTCGGTCGCGTGGATGAGGCTTTCGGCGTTGTTCTTGGCTTCCGCCTCGGCACGACGCTTCTTGTCTTCCTCGGCAAACTTCTCGGCATCGCGGACCATCTGGTCGATGTCGGCATCCGAAAGACCACCAGATGCCTGAATGCGGATCTGCTGTTCCTTGCCGGTGCCCTTGTCCTTGGCCGAAACGTTGACGATGCCGTTGGCGTCGATGTCGAACGTCACCTCGATCTGCGGAACGCCACGGCGTGCAGGCGGAATGCCCACCAGATCGAACTGGCCCAGCATCTTGTTGTCCTGCGCCATTTCGCGCTCGCCCTGGAAGACCCGGATCGTCACGGCCTGCTGATTGTCTTCGGCAGTCGAATAGACCTGGCTCTTCTTGGTCGGGATCGTGGTGTTGCGATCGATCATGCGCGTCATGATGCCGCCCAGCGTCTCAATACCCAGCGACAGCGGGGTCACGTCGAGCAGCAGCACGTCCTTGACATCGCCCTGCAGCACGCCTGCCTGAATTGCAGCGCCCATGGCCACCACTTCATCGGGGTTCACGCCGGTGTGCGGTTCCTTGCCGAAGAAGTCCTTCACCACTTCGCGCACGCGCGGCATGCGGGTCATACCGCCGACCAGCACGACTTCGTCGATGTCCTTGGCCGAAACGCCAGCATCGGCCAGCGCCTTCTTGCAAGGCTCCAGCGTGCGCTGGATCAGGCCCGCAACCAGCTTTTCAAGATCGGCACGCGTGATCGTTTCCACCAGATGGAGCGGGGTGGTGCTGCCACCTTCCATGCGGGCGGTGATGAACGGCAGGTTGATCTCGGTCGTCTGAGCCGAAGACAGCTCGATCTTGGCCTTTTCCGCGGCTTCCTTAAGACGCTGCAGAGCAAGCTTGTCGCCGCGCAGGTCCATGTTTTCCTTGGCCTTGAACTTGTCGGCCAGATACTCGACCACGACCGTGTCAAAGTCTTCACCGCCAAGGAACGTGTCCCCGTTGGTGGACTTCACTTCGAACACGCCATCGCCGATTTCCAGCACGGAAATGTCGAACGTGCCGCCGCCAAGGTCATAGACCGCAATCGTCTTGCCGTCCTGCTTGTCGAGACCATAGGCCAGCGCTGCTGCAGTCGGCTCGTTGATGATGCGCAGTACTTCAAGACCGGCAATCTGCCCGGCGTCCTTGGTCGCTTGGCGCTGCGCGTCGTTGAAGTAGGCCGGAACGGTGATCACGGCCTGCGTGACGGTCTCGCCCAGATAAGCCTCGGCGGTTTCCTTCATCTTCTGCAGCGTGAAGGCCGAAATCTGCGAGGGGCTGTAATCCTGCCCACCGGCCTTGACCCATGCATCACCATTCTTGCCCTTGGTGATGGTGTAGGGGACGAGCTCCGTGTCCTTTTGAGTCAGCGGATCGTCAAAGCGGCGGCCGATCAGGCGCTTGACCGCAAAAACCGTATTGTCGGGGTTGGTCACCGCCTGGCGCTTGGCCGGCTGGCCGATCAGACGCTCACCATCCTTGGTAAACGCGACGATCGACGGCGTGGTGCGCGCACCTTCCGAATTTTCAATAACCTTGGGTGTGCCCCCATCCATCACTGCAACGCAGCTGTTGGTCGTGCCAAGGTCGATACCGATAACTTTAGCCATGAGTTCCCCAGTTCCTTCCATTCAAGACACCGCGAGGATTGATGGTCCCCCTGCCGGGCAGACCGCCATGTGCGGCTCGATTGAGGGCGATATAGGTGCGGTTCCGCTTGGCACAAGGCCTGCAGATGCTTACCCGGTGCCACATTGTTCCATCAGGAGTCGCAGTTCATGCGCAAGATTGTTCTCACCGGTCTGTCCGCCCTCGCCCTTTCCCTGTCGGCATGCGGACAGTCCGCCGATGAAGCGGCACCCACCGCTGCCGCCTCCAGCGATGCCGCACCGCAAAACGCCCCCGGCGTCAGCGTGACCGACGCGATGATCCGCCTGCCCGCTGCCCCCGGCCGGCCCGGCGTGGCCTACTTCACCGTGACCCAAGGCGATGGCACGCCAAAAAACATCGCCGCCGCCTATGTCGAAGGCGTGGGCCGCACCGAGATGCATGAAACCGTGATGGAAAATGGCGTTTCCAAGATGCAGCCGGTCAAGGCCGTGCCGATCGAAGCCGGCAAGACTGTACAGTTCAAGGCGGGCGGATTGCACGTGATGCTGTTCGATGTGGCCGATACGCTCAAGGCTGGCGAGACGACCGAAATCACCCTCACGCTCGACAATGGCGACAAGATCAGCGCGCCTGCCAAAATCGAAGCGGTGGGCGGCGGCATGGACGCCAGCATGGACCATTCCGGTCATGATATGAGCAAGATGTGAGCGAACCCGGCGCTGCCTGCCCCGTGGGCGGGGAGCGCCCGCTGACCCGCGGCGAACGCGCCTTGGTGACCGAGGTTTTCGGCACCAGCATCGACACAGGCCCAGTCCGCCTGCGCCGCCGCCGCTGGTTTCCCTTCCAGCCGACCAACGTGGTGATGGCCCCGATGGGCCACCTGCACTTCGCACCCGCCAGCCCGCACTGGTGCGATGATTTCTCCTGCGCCAGCCTTGGCGGCCAAGGCCTGTTCATCCACGAAATGGTGCACGTCTGGCAGACCCAGCTTCACGGAAAGTGGTGGCTTCCCCTGATGCGCCACCCCTTCTGCCGCTATAGCTACACCTATCGCAAGGGCCGTCCGTTCGAGCGTTACGGCATCGAACAGCAGGCTGAACTGGTGCGCCATCTGTTCATGGCAAGACGGGGCAGCCCACACCCGGACGCTCCACCACTGCCAGTGCTTGAAGCGCTTATGCCTTTCGGAAATGCCTGATCAGCAGCGCACTTCATATTCCCGCCCGCGGCGGTCAACGCGATAGCAGCGGTCATCGCGCTTGCGGATCTGCGAGCCGCCTGCCGCACCCACTGCGCCACCGATGGCTGCGCCCGTAGCAATATCGCCCCCGGTCGCCGCGCCAATCCCTGCACCAACCGCCGCACCCAGCGCGCCGCCCTCAGCCGTGTAATTGCGCGCGCAGCCACCCAGCGTGACTGCCGAACCCATGATAAGCGATGCGATGATAATTTTGCGCATAGTGTGATCTCCGTCTTTGCGGACAGGACGTTCGCCCAAGCGCAGGGTTCCTCCTGATGCGATGAACCGATGCGTTTCTCCTGCCGAAAAGCGCGCCATTGGACTGGCGACATCGACGCAGCTTATCGGCATGAATGCATGCGATATTCCGGGGAGAGCTTCCATGCCGCACAAGGTAGATCATCACGCGATTCTCGCCCGCTTTGCCGATGCGCGCGGCGGTGATGGCAACATCTTCAAGAATATCGATCCGGCAAGACTGGCCCATATCGTGGTCGACATGCAAAACGGTTTCATGGAACCGGGAGCGCCGGTGGAAGTGCCCTTGGCGCGAAGCATCGTCGAGAATATCAACGCAATTTCCGCCAGCGTGCGCGCCAGCGGGGGCCACAACATCTTCCTGCGCTTTACCACGCCGCCCGAAGGCGGGCCGAGTTGGTCAAATTTCATGGTGCGCATGGGTCGCGAGGCCGATGGTCACCGCGAAGCCTTCACCCCCGGCGCGCACCTGTGGCAGTTCTGGCCCACTTTGGACGTGCGCGATGGCGATAGCGTGATCGACAAACACCGCTTCAGCGGCTTCACCCCGGGCACCTGCCGCCTCAACGAGGAGTTGCAGGCACGCAATATCGATACGGTGCTGATTACCGGCACGCTCACCAACTGCTGCTGCGAAAGCACCGCGCGTGATGCGATGCAGCACAACTACCGCGTGCTGATGGTCAACGACGCCAACGCCGCGCTAAGCGATGAAGAACACGCCGCCACGCTGCACATCATGGCGATGGTCTTTGCCGATCTCTATTCCACCGACGAGGTGGTAAAACTGCTCGCCCCAACCACCTAAGCAACCCTACCGCCCTACCGCCCTATCGCCCTACCGCCCTACCGCGCCCCCGCGCAGGCGGGGGCCTCAGGCGTCTGACGGAACGTTTGCTTAACCGCGCCCCCGCGCAGGCGGGGGCCTCAGGCGCTTTACGGAACCGAAGTGTAAACCTCCTGAGGTCCCCGCCTTCGCGGGGACGCCGAGCATTCCTCAAAACTCAATCCGGCTTCTTCGCCACGACCACCATCGCAGGCCGCAACAACCGATCCTTGATCATATACCCCGCCTGCATTTCCGAAAGCACGGTCCCCGGCTCTGCATCGGCAGAAGGCATTTCGATCATCGCCTGATGCTGGTGCGGATCGAGCGGCAGGCCCACCGCGGCAATGCGGGTAATGCCATGGCTGCCAAAGACCTTCTCGATCTCGCGCCCCGTGGCTTCAAGTCCGGCGACAAGGTTCTTGAACTTGTCGTCCTCACGCAAGTCAGCCGGAATCGTCTCCAGCGCGCGCGAAAGATTGTCGGCCACCGACAGGATATCGCGGGCAAAACCGGTTGCGGCATAGGCGCGAGCGTCGGCAATGTCCTTTTCCATGCGGCGGCGCACGTTCTGCGTCTCGGCCTTGGCATAAAGCACGTCCTGCTTGGCCGTTTCCAGCTGCTCGCGCAGGGCCGCCAGCTCATCGTTTTCAGCCGGTTGATCAATCATGTCTTCGGGCACACCCTTCAGTTCTGCTGCAATGTCCGCATCCGTGGGGCGCGTGTCGTTATCACTCATTTTCTCGAAAACCCGTCTTGTCCGATGAATCTGCCCAGCGTCTGGGCGGTGAAATCAACCATGGGGACAACGCGGGCATAATTCAACCGCGTCGGCCCGATTACGCCTACCACGCCGACCACGCGACCTTCACCATCCCGCCATGGCGAGGCGATTACCGAAGAGCCCGAAAGCGAGAACAGCCGGTTCTCGCTGCCGATGAAAATACGCGTCGCCTGCGCTTCACGCGCGGCGTCCAGCACGCGGGCGATGGCTTCAGCGCTTTCCAGCTCTTCCAATAGCTGACGCACGCGTTCGATATCGCCCAGCGCTGCATCGTCCAGCAGATTGGCCTGCCCGCGCACCACCAGCACCGGCCGCGCCGCCGCATCGCGCGTCCACACCACGAGTCCGCGCTGCACCAGATCGGCACTGGCGGCATCCAATGCCGAACGCCCGCCTGCAATCTCGGCCCGCACCACGCCCACTGCTTCGGCCAGTGTGCGGCCGTAGAGCCTGCTGGTCAGATAGTTCCCCGCCTGCTCCAGCGCACTGGCGCCCACCGGTTCGGGCAGGTCGATGATGCGGTTCTCGATCCCGCCATCCTCGCTCACCAGCACCGCCAGCGCGCGCACCGGCGACAATGGCACGAAATTGACCTGCACCAGCCGGGGCTCACGCTTGGGCACCATCACCACCGCAGCGCCCGCCGAAAGCTCGGACAAGGCCGAACTTGCCGCCGCCAAGGCGTTCTCGATGGTGCCGCCCTGCGCCAGCCCACGTTCGATCTGTGCCCGGTCCGCTGCCGAAGGCTCAGCCACCTGCATGATGCCATCGACGAACAGTCGCAGGCCCACCTCAGTCGGCATCCGCCCCGCGCTGGTATGCGGCGCGGCCAGCAGCCCGGCGTCCTGCAGTTCCTGCAACACCGACCGGATCGACGCAGGCGAAAGGTTCACGCCCCCCGGTCCTGCCAGCGCTTTGGACCCCATGGGCTGCCCGCTGGCAATATAACCCTCCACCACAAGGCGGAAAATTTCCCGCGCGCGGTCGGTCAGGTCAGTAAGGGTTGGGCCGGTTACCATGGATCGTTCATCATCATTCTACGCATCGCTCTTGCAGGCTCAAGGCCAATGCGCCAGAGGCCAATCAAACTTGCGAGGGAAATTCCATGAGACCTTCTGGCCGTGCGCCCGATGAAATGCGCGCCATCACGATTGAAACCGGCTTTACCAAGCACGCCGAAGGCTCAGTCCTGATCGGCTTTGGCGATACCAAGGTGCTCGTCACCGCCTCTATCGAAGAGCGCGTGCCGCCATTCCTGCGCGGCAAGGGCGAAGGCTGGGTCACCGCCGAATACTCGATGCTGCCGCGCGCCACGCACACGCGCGGCAGCCGTGAAGCGGCCAAGGGCAAGCAATCGGGCCGCACACAGGAAATCCAGCGCCTGATCGGCCGCTCGCTTCGCTCGGTCACCGACATGAAGAAGCTGGGCGAACGCCAGATCACTTTGGATTGCGACGTGATCCAGGCCGACGGGGGCACCCGCACCGCCTCGATATCGGGCGCATGGATCGCCCTGCGCTTGGCCGTGCAAGGCCTGCTGGCCAGCGGCGCGATCAAGGAAGACCCGCTGACCGAGAAGGTCGCCGCCATCTCTTGCGGTATCGTCAATGGCCAGCCAGTGCTGGACCTTGATTACATCGAGGATTCCTCGGCTGACGCTGACGCCAACTTCGTGCTGATCGAAGGCGGCAAGATCGCCGAAGCTCAGGCCACCGCCGAAGGCGCTACCTACGACGAAGAAGGCCTCCTGCGCCTCCTGCGCCTCGCCCGCATCGGCTGCAACGAAATCTTCGCCGCGCAAGAAAAAGCCGTTCGCGGCTGAAAGGCTGAGCCCCCGCGAAGGCGGGGGCCTCCCTCCACCAAGCGAAACCACCTTTACCCCACACATCGTCATTCCCGCGCAGGCGGGAATCCAGCGACAAATCAGCCGCCGCAAGGCGACACTTTTTTGCTATGGCTGGATCCCCGCCTTCGCTGGGATGACGACCGACGAAAGACTCACCATGCCCCGCCTCAGCACCGGCAAACTCGTGATCGCCACGCACAACGCCGGAAAGCTCAAGGAAATTCAGGCCCTTCTCGCCCCCTATGGCGTCGAATGCCTGTCAGCGGGCGCGCTCGGCCTGCCTGAGCCTGCCGAGACGGGCACGACCTTCATCGAAAACGCACTGATCAAGGCCCAGGCCGCTGCGCAGGTCGCACAACTCCCCGCGCTGGCCGATGATTCCGGCCTCTGCGTCGAAGCGCTGGGCGGCGCACCTGGCGTCTACACCGCCGACTGGGCCGAAGCTGACGTGTTCGAAGGCGGACCCGGGCGCGATTGGTACATGGCGATGGGCAAAGTCGAAGGCAAACTCGCTGAACTCGGCCCCGATACCCCGCGCGACTGCCACTTCGCCTGCGTTCTCGCCTTGGCATGGCCCAATGGCCAACACACCGTCTACGAAGGCCGCGCGCCCGGCACCCTGACATGGCCCCCACGCGGCAAGCTGGGCTTCGGCTACGATCCGGTGTTCATTCCAGTGGGCGACACTCGCACCTTCGCGGAACTCGACCCTGCAGAAAAGCATGCCATCAGCCACCGCGCCGATGCCTTTGCCAAACTGGTCGCGGACCAATTCTCATAACGCCCCGTTAGGTGCTCCCCCGCGAAGGCGGGGGCCTCAGGCCTGTTACAGAACCTCCGCGTAACCCTCTTGAGACCCCCGCCTTCGCGGGGGCGCACAACAGTGCTAAGGGGCGCACGATGCAACCCCTCGCTCTCTATATCCACTGGCCGTTCTGCCTCGCAAAGTGCCCCTATTGCGACTTCAACAGCCATGTCCGTGCAAAGACCGATGTTGCAGCCTGGACCGCCGCCTTGCTTGCCGACATGCGCCATGAAGCGCGCTTGACCTCGGGCCGCCCGCTCACTTCGATCTTCTTCGGCGGCGGCACGCCCTCGCTGATGCCGCCTGTGCTGGTCGATGCCTTGCTGCGTGAAGCTGAAGCGCTTTGGGGCTTTGCGCCGGGCATCGAGATCACGCTGGAGGCCAATCCCAGCTCGGTCGAAGCCGCCAATTTCACCGCGCTGGCCACCGCCGGGATCAACCGCGTCTCGCTTGGCCTCCAGGCGCTGGACGACAAGACATTGAAATTCCTAGGCCGCCTTCATGACGTCAGCGAAAGCCTTGCCGCGCTGGAGCTTGCGCAGAAAACTTACGCGCGTGTCAGCTTCGATCTGATTTATGCCCGCCCCGAACAGACGCCAGAGGCTTGGGAAGCCGAGCTCAAGCGCGCTTTAGGTTTTGGAACTGGGCACCTTTCGCTCTACCAATTGACCATCGAACCCGGCACCCGCTTCGCCACGCTGGTCCGCGAAGGCAAGCTGACCCCGCTGGACGATGACGCGGGCGCAGACCTCTTCGCCCTCACCCGCGAGCTAACTTCTACCGCCTGTCTGCCCGCCTACGAAACCAGCAATCACGCCCGACCCGGCGAGGAAAGCCGCCACAATCTGATTTACTGGCGCTATCAGGACTACATCGGCATCGGCCCCGGCGCACATGGGCGCAGGCTGGGCGCGGCGACGGTGCGGCACAAGAAGCCTGAGAACTTCTTGCGCGCCGTGACCGAGCAAGCACACGGCATTGCGGAGGAGCGCTTGCTGCCGATGCGCGAGCAGGCGACCGAGGCTTTGCTGATGGGATTGCGGCTGACCGAGGGGATTTCACCCCCTGCCCTTGCGGCGCGTTTCGGGCTTTCCGAAGACGAAATGATTGACCGCAAGGCCTGCGAACGGCTCGCAACAATGGGGTTTCTGAAGTGCACCAAGACGCACCTAACCGTCACCGAGCAGGGCGCCCCGCTGCTTGAAGCCCTGCTGGCAGACATCGTTTCGCACCAATTGGTGAGCGCGTGACGGCAGCGGATATCCTTGAGGCATGGCACGCCCACCTCACCCTCTCCCGCCGCCGCTCCCCCCACACCGCCCGCGCCTACGCCGCCACCGCCGCCCGAATCCTCAACGCAATGGACGGCGACCTGAGTTGGCATAGCGTAGCGCAGATCGACGCCGCCACCTTGCGCATGCATCTGGCCGAGCGGCGCGCCGAGGGGCTGGGGAATGTTTCGGCAGCGCGGGAATTGTCGGCGCTGAAGACGTTCATTGCCTTTGCCAAGGATCAGGCGGGCGATCTCGATGCCAGCCGCCCGCGCCTGCGCGGGCCGCGTGTGAAGAAGGGACTGCCGCGTCCGGTGACGCCGGATGAGGCTGTAAACCTTGCAGAAACCGTGGCCGACGATGCCAGCGTGCCATGGATCGCTGCGCGCGACCGGGCCGTGCTGCTGCTGCTCTATGGCGCAGGCATGCGCATTGCAGAAGCGCTGGCCCTTCCCGCCTCGGTCCTGCCGCTGGGCGAGAGCGTGGTCATCACCGGCAAGGGTGGGCGGCAGCGCGTGGTGCCGATTTTGCCTATCGTGCGTGAAGGCGTGGACGATTACGTGCGCCAGTGCCCGTGGCCGCTGGAGAAGGCCAAGCCCTTGTTTCGCGGCGCAAAAGGCGGGCCGTTGGCGCAAGGCATGGTGCAACGCGCGGTGGCGCGGGCGCGCACCGTGCTGGGCCTGCCCGCCACCGCCACGCCCCATGCGCTGCGGCATTCCTTCGCCACGCACCTGCTGGGCGCTGGGGCGGATTTGCGCAGTTTGCAGGAGCTGCTGGGGCATGCCAGCCTGTCATCGACGCAGATCTATACGCAAGTCGATGCGGCCACTTTGCTGGACGTTTACCGCAACGCCCATCCGCGCGCCTGAGGCTAGGTTGCGATAATTCCTGATTTATCATCCACGTCATGCTGAACTCGTTTCAGCATCCATCTCTCACCAACCACTGTCCGCGTGTGATGAGAAATGGACCCTGAAACAAGTTCAGGGTGACGAAGTAAGATGAAGGCGGCTTGATCCTACTTCCCCGTTCCGGCGGGCCTTGGCAGGCGCAGAACCGACAGCAAGCCGCCCAAGTCCTCGCTTTCCTTCAACTCCACGTTTCCGCCATAAATCTCCGCCACATCGCGCACGATGGCAAGGCCGAGGCCGGTGCCGGGTTTGCCGGTGTCCAGCCGTGCGCCGCGGTCGAAGATGCGGGTGCGGGATTCTTCGGGGATGCCCATGCCGTCGTCCTCTACCCAGATTTCGCAGAATTTGGGGTCGGCAGGCACAGCGTCGATGGTAATGAACACCGAGCCGCCACCATATTTGGCCGCGTTTTCAATCAGGTTGCCGAGGATTTCGTCCAGATCTTGGCGTTCTATCGAGACTTCGGCGGTTTGGCTGCCGTCCATATCGAAGCGCACGTTGGGATAGAGCCGCACAACCGCGCGCTCCACCGCTTGGGCGCTCTCCCACACTTGCGCGCGTGACAGGCCGACCGCGCGGCGGCCTACGGCGCGGGCGCGGGCGAGGTGGTGATCGACTTGGCGGCGCATGACGGCGGCTTCGCGGATCACCGTATCGGACAGGTCATCGGCCTTGGCCGTGGCGGCGTTCATCACCACCGTCAGCGGGGTTTTCAGCGCGTGGGCAAGGTTCCCGGCGTGGGTGCGTGCCTCTTCGGCTTGCCGTTCGGAATGTTCGAGCAGGCCGTTGAGCTCAGTCACCAGCGGCTGCACTTCCAAGGGCAGCGGATCGGTGACGCGGCTGGCCTCCCCTTCCCGCATGCGCGCAATGGCGCGGCGAACGCGGCGCAAGGGGCCGAGGCCGTAGTAGGTCTGCAGGCCCGCCATGCCGACAAGGCCAGCGCCGAGCGCAAGGAACGACCAGATCAGGATTGAGCGGATACGGCGGATCTGCGCGTCGATTTCGCCTCTGCTGGCGGCGACCTGAAATTCCCACAGCGTGTTGCTGCCGGGCAGAATCACCGAGCGTTTGATGATGCGCAGCCGTTCGCCTTCGAACTGGTCGCTGTCATCGATGAACGGCTCAATGTGGTTCTGATCGAGCGAGGCGCGCAGCGTGCGGTCCCACAGCGAGCGCGAGGGGAAATCCTCGTGCCCCTGCCCTGAAATCTGCCAGTAGAGCCCGCTGTTGGGTTCAAGGAAGCGCTGGTCGCCCAAGGGGCGGTTGAAATAGACTTCGCCGTCAGGATCGACCTCGGCCGAGGCGACCATGGCGGTCAGCATGTATTCCAGCTGCTCGTCAAAATTGCGCGTGATCAGCCCGGTCAGCGTCTGATCGAGCGCGAGGCCTCCGCCCAGCAGCAGCACGGTGATCCAGCCCGCCGCGATAAGCAGCATGCGCCGCGCCAGCGAACCGGTGTGCGGCGCTGGCTGCGGCGATGGGGCGGGTTCAGGCCTTGGCGTGGGCACAGGTTGTCCGTTGCCGGAGATGTGGGGAAGCCCACCCCGCTGCGACTAATTTCGCCTTCGGCTTCGTAAGTCTCGCTCCCCTCCCCCCTTCGACAGGCTCAGGATGAGCGGGAGGGGTTGGGGGTGGGTGTGCGGCGCTGGCGGGCAAAGTCGGCCGATCAGCCGCGACCGGGGCCAGCCGGATCATCGAGGCTGTAACCCAGCCCGCGGATCGTGGTGATCACATCGGGGCCGAGCTTCTTGCGGATGCGCGTGACGAAGACTTCGATGGTGTTCGAATCGCGGTCAAAATCCTGATCGTAGATATGTTCGATCAGTTCGGTGCGACTGACGACCTTGCCTTTGTGGTGGAGCAGATAGGACAGGAGCTTGTATTCCTGCGCGGTCAGCTTCACCGGCTCGCCATTCAGCGTCACGCGGCCCGAACGGGTATCCAGCCGCACATCACCCGCTGTCAATTCGGACGAGGAATTGCCAGATGCGCGGCGGATCAGCGCGCGCAGGCGGGCGATCAGTTCTTCAGTCTGGAAAGGCTTGGCGAGGTAATCATCGGCCCCGGCATCAAGCCCTGCGACCTTGTCCGACCAGGAATCGCGCGCGGTGAGCACGAGGACGGGGAACTTGCGGCCTTCTTTACGCCACATGCCCAGCACGGTCAGGCCGTCAATCTCGGGCAGGCCCAGATCGAGGATTACCGCGTCATATTCCTCGGTGGAGCCCATGAAGTGCCCGTCTTCACCATCGACCGACAGATCGACGGCATAGCCGTTCTGTTCGAGCGTGTTCTTGAGCTGCTTGCCGAGAGTGGGTTCGTCCTCGACGATCAGAATGCGCATCACTTGCCCCTTGCAGCGCGCCTCATGCAGCGCGGTCAGTTGATTGGGTAAATGGGGCGGGAAACATGAACGGTCAAGGAATAGGGGTGTTGTGTCCTGTTCATGCGTGACACAGCGCATGAACGTCCAACGCCGTCAGAGCCAGATGGCAAAAGCCGCATAAGGATCGAGTTCAACACCCGCCTGTGTGGAGACCTGCGTTCCCGTCAGGATATCGGGCCGCTGCACAACCGGGATATCGGACACAGGCAGTTTCACCGCATCGCCCGACATATTGGCGATGACCAACAAAGTGTCGTCACCAAGACTGCGTTGATAAGCCACAAGCGCTGGGTGATCCGGCAGCAGCAAGCGGAAATCGCCGAGGCGGATCACTGCATGTTCCTGCCTAAGGGCGATCAGGCTGCGATAGTGGTTGAACACGCCATTGGGATCGGCTCGGTCTTGTTCGACATTGAGCGAGAAATAGTTCGCGTTTACCGATATCCACGGCTCGCCCTGCGTGAAACCAGCATGCTGCTGTGCGGACCATTGCATCGGCGTTCGCGCGTTGTCGCGGCTATTGGCCCGTGCGCCAGCAAGAAACGCCGATTCCTCAACCCCTTGCGCCAGCTGAATACGGTGGAAGTTCAGCGTTTCGACATCGCGATACTGCTCGATATGGGTAAATCCGGCGTTGGTCATGCCGATCTCTTCACCTTGATAGATGTAGGGCGTTCCCTCCATCAGGTGCAGAATCGTGGCCAGCGCTTTCGCTGACGCGACCCGGTGTTCGCCTTCGTCGCCATAGCGCGAGACGGCGCGAGGTAGATCGTGGTTGCCCCAGAACAGCGAATTCCACCCCTGACCGTGAAGGGCCGCCTGCCAAGTGGCAAAAGTTGCTTTCAGTTTGGGCCAATCAATCGGCTTGGGCTTCCATTTGCCAAGTTTCTCGTCCCAGAATTGGGTGACGTGGCCAAATTGAAAGACCATTGAAACTTCGCGACGTTCAGGCGCGCTGTAGAGCGGTGCATTCTGCGTGGTGGCGCTCCATGCTTCGCCAACTGTCACCGCATCCCGCCCGGTCAGCGTTGCTTCATGCATCTCGCGCAAATAGCGATGCAGTTCCGGGCCATCGGCAACGATACCCTGTTCGGGCTGCTTGCCGATCAAGTCGATCACGTCCATCCGAAAACCAGCCACGCCCTTTTCGAGCCACCAGTTCATCATTGCATGGATTGCTGCCCGTAGCGCCGGGTTGGTCCAGTTGAGGTCGGGCTGCTGCGGCGCGAACAGGTGGAAATACCAATCGCCGCATTCGCCATCCTGAGTCCATGCCGGGCCGCCAAACGACGCCTCGATATCAGCCGGGGTGCCTTTGGCAGGGGGCTGATCGCGCCAGATGTAGTAATCGCGATAGGGCGATTGGCGATCGGCCTGCGCGGCACGGAACCACGGATGCTGATCGGAGGTGTGGTTCACCACCAAGTCCATCACGATGCCAATATTGCGCGCCCGCGCCTCGGCAATCAGGCGGTCCATATCTTCCATCGTGCCAAAGATCGGATTGATCGCGCGATAATCGGAAATATCGTAGCCGTTATCGACCATGGGCGAGGCGTAGACCGGGGACAGCCAGATGAAACCGATCCCAAGATCAGCGAGATAATCGAGCTTGCCAATGATGCCGGGAATGTCGCCAATGCCGTCGCCATTGCTATCGGCGAAACTGGCGGGGTAGATTTGGTAACCGACCGCCGACTGCCACCAAGCACAATCGCGATGAACGAGGTCGGTCCGCAACGCATTTGCGCCCTTGGTTATCGCCACGATATTCGCTCCCACTTCCCGCCAGTTGGGCAATGGTAAATGCCCGCGCCCTTTGAAGCAATCGATTGCAAAGGGATTATCCCCGAGCAAGCTTTAATAGCTATGCGCTGATGCGGCCGAGCGCCTATTGCGGGCTTGGGCGGCAGCAGGCCCTATTCAAAATCGTAAAATGGATGCCGGTCATCTGCGCGCAGAAGTGCTTTGAAGGATTTCGCCCGGTTCTATAGGGGCGGCAGTTTGGCCAGACCCATCGAATCGCGCTCAGCAAAACCATTGAAGTCAAGCCGTCAGGACCTTTGAATCGCAATGAATTATCGCCATTCCTTCCATGCGGGCAACAGCGCCGATGTGGTGAAGCACAGCCTGCTGATCGCGCTGGTGCGGGCCTTGCAGATCAAGGACAGCGCGCTGACGCTGATCGATACGCATGCCGGGTGCGGGCTTTACGACCTGCATGGCGAGGAGGCCGGGCGCACCGGTGAAGCTGCGCAGGGGGTGGTGCGGGCTTTTGCCGATGTGAACCCCTTGCTGGACGATTATCGCGCTGCGGTGCGGGCGGTGAATGTGGGGGGTGAGCCGCAGCTTTATCCCGGATCGCCACGGTTTCTGGCGCAATTGATGCGCCCGCAGGACTTGCTGATCCTGAACGAGAAGCATCCCGAGGACGCCTATGCCCTGCGCGGGGCGATGCGGGGCACGGCGGCTGCGGTGCATGAGCGGGATGCCTATGAGTTCTGGCTGGCGATGCTGCCGACGCGGACTCCGCGCGGTGTGGTGGTGGTCGACCCGCCCTATGAGCAGACCGACGAACGCGCGCGGATCACGACCACGCTTGCCGCCGCGCACCGCAAGTGGTCGCATGGCGTGACGGTGATCTGGTATCCGCTGAAAGACCGCCACACGCATGTGCGGTGGAAGGAGCAGCTAGGCCGCCTGGGCATTCCGAAGATGCTGAATGTGGAGCATTGGCTGTATGATGCCGATCAGCCCGGCATCTATAACGGCGCGGGGCTGTTTTTCGTCAATCCGCCCTATGCTTTTACGCAAGGGTTGCCGCCGCTGCTTGAGGCCCTGCGCGCGGCGCTGGCGCCGGAGGGGCATCGGGGTGTGATTTCGGCGGAATGGTTGGGGTAAAATCTAAAATGTTCTCAAAAAGGTCCCGTTCGTGTCGAGCCCCTCGACATGCTCGGGATAAACTTCGTGCCAAAGGCACGAAGTCGAGACACGGTGAGCAGTGTCTCGACTTCGCTCGACACGAACGGGGTTAGATGGGGTTGTTAGCAAGCTCTAATTCCCGTCAGCATCGACCATGAACACCATCGGCTTGCCACGCGATTCAGGGTCCCACCCTGCGTCGAGGGCGGCCTGAATGCCGCGCATGACAATCGCGTCGCTCACCTGAAGGCGGCCGCGTTGCATGCCTTTGAGCAGGCGTTTGGGCGGGGGGAATTCCAGCATGGCGCCGCGCTGGGTGTTCTTGCGCAGCAACGACACGGTCATGCCTCTCCAGCCGTCGAACTCGCTCCACTGCGGTTCACTGCGGAGTTCCCATTCGTATTGAAACCCGCCGACGTCGACGATTCCGGAAAGCCTGTGAATGCTGGTCATGTCGCGGACCACTAGCAGGTCTGCGGCCACACACCACCGGTTGATTGGGTTAGCGGCTCTCGCCCATGATCTGCCCGGTGCGCGCATCGACATCGACGAAGACGACGCGGCCATCGCGGATGAACTTCAGCCGATAGACCATCGCCGAGGGATCGTATTCCGGGCCGAGGTATTGCATTCCCGGCTTGGTCGGCAGCACGCGGCGTTCGATATCGCGCAGCGAGCGGACGTTGCCCGCGCGCAGATCGCGGCGGGCTTCGTTCTGCTCATCCGGGCGCTGTTGCTGTGCAGGGGCTGCAGCAGGCAGAACGGCGAGCGTGGCAGCAAGCGTAACAGCAATTGGGGCGGTCAGTCGGTTCATGATGGGGGAATGCCTACAGCGAAGCCATTGAACAAGCGGTGAATGCGCAAAGGGTGGCCGCAACCGGTGTCAATTGCGCAGAGGCGTTGCGAAAGCGCCACGGTGCGGGTAAGCGCGCGGCATGGCGGCACCGATACTCAGCTGGGAAGGCCTTGGCCTGATCCAGGGCAATGGTTGGCTCTTTCAGGACCTCGACATCCATATCCAGCAGCGCGACAGGCTCGCGCTGATCGGGCGCAATGGGGCTGGGAAAACCACGCTGCTCAAACTGCTGGGCGGACAGGTGGAGGCCGACAAGGGCACGCGATCGATCCAGCCGGGCACGCGGATCGTGACGCTGGAGCAGGACCCGTTCTTCACCGGTTATGACACGCTGATGGACTTTGCGCTTTCGGGCAAGGATGCGCCGCCGCGCCATGAGGTTGAGGCGATTGCGGGGCAGCTTGGCATCGATCTGGCGCGCAAGGCCGATAGCGCCAGCGGCGGGGAGCGGCGTCGGGCCGCCCTCGCCCGCGCGCTGGCCAGCGAGCCGGACCTGCTGCTGCTGGACGAGCCGACCAACCATCTGGACCTTGCGGCTATCGATTGGCTGGAAGACTGGCTGACGCGCTATCGCGGGGCCTTTGTGGTGATCAGCCATGACCGCACGTTTCTGGAGCGGCTGACCAAGGCAACGCTGTGGCTGGATCGCGGATCGTTGCGGCGCAAGGAAATCGGCTTTGGCGGTTACGAAGCGTGGATGGAACAGGCCTACGCCGAGGAAGCGCGCGCGGCCGACAAGCTGGATGCCAAACTGAAGATTGAGGCGCACTGGCTGGAACGCGGCGTGACGGCGCGGCGCAAGCGCAACATGGGGCGGCTCGAAAAGCTCTATGAAATGCGCGAACAGCGCGCGGCGATGCTGACGCCGCAGGGCACGGCCAAGCTGGCGCTATCCAGCGACGATGCCAAGAGCAAGGCGGTGATCGTTGCGGACAAGGTCTGCAAATCGTTCCCCGAAACCGCTCGTGCTGAGCTTGTCGAAGCACCGCATAGCAGCGACGGTCCTTCGACAGGCTCAGGACGAGCGGGGGGAAGCAGAGAGATCGTCAAGGACTTCACCCTGCGCATCACGCGCAAGGACCGCATCGGCGTGGTGGGATCGAACGGCGCGGGCAAGACCACGCTGCTGAAGCTGCTGACGGGCGAACTTGCGCCAGACAGCGGAACGATCACGCTGGCCAATACGCTGGAAGCCGTGTTCATCGACCAGCAGCGCAGCCTGATGGCGCCCGACAAGCGGGTGCGCGATGTGCTGGCCGATGGCAGCGACTGGATCGACGTGCGCGGGGTGCGCAAGCATATCCACGGCTATCTGAAGGACTTTCTGTTCGATCCGAACCTTGTCGAAGCGCGCGTGGGCACGCTTTCGGGCGGGGAGCGATCACGCCTATTGCTGGCGCGCGAATTTGCGCGGTTTTCCAATCTGCTGGTGCTGGACGAGCCGACCAACGACCTTGATCTGGAAACGCTCGATCTGCTGCAGGAAGTGATTTCGGATTACGATGGCACCGTGCTGATCGTCAGCCACGACCGTGACTTTCTGGACAAGACGGTGACGATCACGCTGGGCATGGACGGCTCTGGCCGCGTGGACATCGTCGCGGGCGGCTATGCCGACTGGGAGAAGATGCGCAAAAGCCGGTTGGCGGGCAAACCGGTGGCGAAGGCGGGTGGTGACAAGGCCGAGGCCGCCGCACCCCCTCCCCCGATGCCGGCGAAGAAGGGCAAGCTGTCTTACAAGGATCAGCGCGATTATGATCTGCTGCCGGGGCGGATCGAGGAACTGGACGCGCAGATTGCGCGGGGGGAGGCGCAGCTGGCCGACCCGGACTTGTATGCCAAGGATCCGAAGAAATTCGATGCCCTGATGGCTGCGCTTGAGAAAGTGCGGGCTGAGAAGGACGCGGCGGAAGAGCGCTGGCTAGAACTGGCGGAGATGGTGGAGGGGTGAGCCCCCGCCCCTCGACAAGCTCGGGATAAACTTCCGGCAGCGCCGGAAGGCGGGGGCCTCAGGCCGTTTACGCTGGTCTTTCGTTAGAACCCTGAGGCCCCCGCCTTCGCGGGGGCGCGGGAGTGTGCGGGGGCGCGGAGTGTTGAGCGCCGGTGTCGGTGTCGGTTCCGCCTCAGGCCATGCGGTAATGATCGGCTACCCGGTCAAGCGCGATGCGCAGTACCAGCTTGCCGCTGCGTGCGGGCCAATCGAGTGCTTTTTCGGCGGCGGGCAATCCCTCGCCCGCACAGACCACGCGCCACAGGATGTCGGAGAGGCCCTTGCCCGCATGGGCGATTGCCGCATCAAAGCGCTGGCGGGCGGCGATCTGGCGTTCGCTTTGATTCAGGCCGCGATCTCCGGTGCCGCTGATCCGCACCGCATCCCAGCGCATGGTGACCGAGGGCGAAAGTTGCGCGCGTTCGAAATCGGCACGCAGGCGCTCCCCTGCATCAAACTGGCGATCGGTCAGATGCCCGCGCGCATGAAGCCAGGTCAGCGGTGATTCGGCCAGGTTCACCGTGACTGATCGGCTGCGTGGGCCGCAACCAGCGCTGCGGCGCGGGCCTTCGCTCGTCAGTTCGCGGGTGGCAAGCATGCGGGCCATGGGTGATCTCCTGATGGAACAAGGGCGGAACAAGCAAAGGACTTGCCTTGCCTTCCCCTTTGTAGGAAAGCGAAAAACACCGCTCCGGTTAAACAAGCCTCAGAAGTGATCGATCAATGATCAACCGTATTCGCGATATCCGCCGCCAGAAGAGCATGACGCTGGCCGATGTTGCAGCCCGCTGTGATCCGCCCACCACCGCGCAAACCATCGGGCGGCTGGAAACGGGCATGCGCAGCCTGTCGCTTTCATGGATGAACCGCATTGGTGCGGCGCTGGGGGTCGATCCGCAACTGCTGGTCAAGGCGGACGAGGAAAGCCCGGCCCGGCTGGTCGCTCGGCTGGCCGTGGGCGGGGCAGAAGCGCTGGCCAAGCCGATGGATGCGATTCTCCCCGTTGCGCTGGATGGATCGGCGCGGCTGATGGCCATGGCGGTGGATGACAGCGCGGGCGAATACCGCGCAGGTGATCAGGTGTGGCTGCGGCAGATCGACCCGGAGGATTTTGCGCGCGCGTTTAACCGCGATGTGCTGGCCCCCCGCCCCGGTGGTCGCTTTGCCTTTGGTCGCCTGATCGACCAGCGCGACGGGCGCGTTGCGATCCTGCCACCCGGCCCCGGCCAGCGACAGGTGGTGATTGACCGGCCAGCATGGCTAGGCCTGGCTGAAATGCTTGTGCGCAAGCTTTGACCGTGAAGCGGCTGCTTTCCATATCGACGCTCTATCCCGCCCCCGGCCGCACCGGGTTTGGCCGGTTTGTGCAGCGCCAGATGGAAGCGCTGGCCGCACGCGGCGATTGGCAGGTGACGGTGATCAACCCCATCGGCAAACCGCCGGTGCCGATGGAGCGCTATGCTGCGCTCGATCAGATTCCTGAGGTGGAGACGCAGGGCGCTGTCACCGTGCATCACCCACGGTTCCTGCTGCTGCCGGGCGTTTCCGGGCCGATCAATCCAGCGCTGATTGCGCGGGCAGTCCTCCCATTGGCGCGAGAGCTTCATGCGCGGGCACCGTTTGACATGGTTGATGCGCAGTTCTTCTATCCCGATGGACCGGCGGCAGCAGCCGTGGCGCGGGCATTGGGCCTGCCGCTGGCGATCAAGGCGCGCGGATCGGACATTCACCTGTGGGGTGAAAAGGCGCTCGCGCGGCGGCAGATGTTGAGAGCTGCCGAAGACGCTTCAGCGTTGCTTGCCGTATCGCGTGCGCTGGCCCGAGACATGGCCGCAATGGGTATGCCCGAGGAGCGGATAACGGTGCACTACACCGGGCTGGACCGGGAACGGTTCCAGCCGCTGGAGCGCAAGGCAGCGCGACAGCTGATTTCGGCCATACCTGCGATGCATGTGTGGTCCGAAGGGCGATTGCTGCTGTGCGTGGGCGCGCTTCTCGCGATCAAGGGGCAGGCGCTGGCGATCCGGGCGATGGCGCTGTTGCCCGATGACGTGCGGCTGGCGATTGCCGGGACAGGCGCGGACGAACCAGCGCTGCGCGCTCTGGTCAGCGAATTGGGGCTGGATTCGCGTGTGCAATTTCTTGGGTCGGTGGAGCACGATCTGTTGCCGCACTTGCTCTGCGCCGCGGATGCCATGGTGCTTCCGTCAGAACGCGAAGGCCTTGCCAATGCGTGGATCGAGGCGCTGGCTTGCGGGACGCCAGTCGTGATCCCCGATGTAGGCGGCGCGCGCGAAGTGGTGCGCGATGCCAGTGCAGGCCGGATCGTGGCGCGCACGCCTGAGGATATTGCGCGGGGTGTTTCGGAGCTGCTCGCTGATCCGCCTGCGCAGGCCGATGTTGCGGCCAACGCCGAACGCTTCAGCTGGGAGGCCAACGCGGCGGCGCTGGCGGAGATTTATACGAAAGCGGCGGAGAAGGCCTAGAAACCTTACCCAAGTTCCGTTCGTGTCGAGCGAAGTCGAGACACTCTCAGGCTGATCTTGAAAGTGTCTCGACTTCGCTCGACACGAACGGGGTTTCAGGATTGGCTGATTGTCATGCCCGCTCGCGCGCCAGCCGCTCCTGCTTTTCCATCGCGGTTTCGGTCGGCACGAAGCTGTTCGGATTGACCTTCAGCCAGATCAGGATCGGCGCGGCCATATAGACCGAGCTGTAGGTGCCGACGAAGATACCCAGCGTAATCGCGGCAGTGAAGCCGAAGATCACATCGGGGCCAAGTAGCAGCAGCGCCAGCAGCGTGATCAGCATCGACAGCGAGGTGACGATGGTGCGCGCCAGCGTTTCGTTCACCGAAAGGTCCAGCAATTCGGGCATCGGCATCTTGCGGAACTTCTTCATGTTCTCGCGGATGCGGTCATAGACGACGATCGTATCGTTCAGCGAATAGCCAATCAGCGTGAGCAGTGCGGCCACGATGTTCAGATCGAACTCCATGCCGGTGATGGCAAACAAGCCGAGGGTCAACGACACGTCATGGATCAGCGCGAACAGCGCGCCGACACCAAACTGCCATTCAAAGCGCAGCCAGATATAGGCCGCCACCGCCAGCGAAGCAAAGCCCAGCGCCTTGAACGCGTCCCAGCCGAGCTCTTTCGAAACCTTGCCGGATACCGAATCAACGCCGTCGATCCGCGCATCGGCGTGGTTCCTCTTGATATCGGCGGTGATCGTGCGCGACATCTTGTCAGAGAGCGCCGCATCGCCTTCCGAACCTTCGGGCAGCTTCATGCGGATCGAGATTTCGTTGGGCTTGCCAAAGCGCTGGATGACAGGTTCGCCATAGCCAAGCTTGGCGACCTGTTCGCGCAATTCGCTCACCGGCGCTTCGGCGGTGCGTTCAAACGTTACGCGGATCATCTGGCCGCCGATGAAATCGACGCCGAGGTTGAGGCCCTTGGTCAGCACCAGACCCCACGATGCCGCGATCAGGATCATGCTGACCACGTAAAACGGCACGCGCCACTTCAGGAAGTGGATGTTGGTATTGTCGGGGACGAGCTTGAGGAGTTTCATGTCTGGGGCCTCCTCTTACAGAGCGATTTCGGTGGGGCGAGCGCGGCGCAGCCACTGCGCCACCCACAGGCGGGTCAGCGTGACGGCGGTGAACACTGAAGTGGCGATGCCGATCAACAGAACAACCGCAAAACCCTTTACCGGACCGGAGCCGAACGCGAACATCAGCACAGCGGCGATCACGTTGGTGATATTGGCGTCAAAAATCGCGCGGCTCGCTTCCTTGTAGCCCAGTTCCACCGCTTGGACGACCTTGCGACCGCGATGGCGTTCTTCGCGAATACGCTCGTTGATCAGCACGTTGGCATCGACCGCGGCACCGATGGTCAGGACGAAACCGGCAATGCCGGGCAAAGTCAGCGTGGTGCCGATAATGCCCATGATGCCAAGAATCATGATCACGTTGATGAACACGGCAAGATTGGCGTAAACGCCGAACCGGCCGTAGGTGATCAGGATGAACACCGCGAGCGCCAGTGTGCCCACGCCCATTGCGATCATGCCCTTGCGGATCGAATCCGCGCCGAGGTCAGGCCCGACGGTGCGCTCTTCCACGACCTTCAGGTCAACCGGCAACGCCCCCGAACGCAGCGAAATGGCCAGCGCATTGGCGCTTTCGGTGGTGAAGCTGCCCGAAATGATCGCGCTGCCACCCAGGATCGGCTCATTGATGGTCGGCGCGGAAAGCACTTTGCCATCAAGGATAATGGCAAAGCGCCTGCCCGTGTTCTGCTGGGTCAGCTTGGCAAATTTGGCGCCGCCTTCGGTGTTGAACGTGATCGTGACCGTCGGCTCGTTCGTCTGCTGATCGTTCGTCTGCTGCGCATTGGTCAACTGATCGCCGCGGATGCCGCCAAGGCGCTTGACGACTTCCACCGCAGCGCCGCCACCAGCGGTTGCGCTAACGTATGGCACGATCTCGCTGCCCGGAGGTGCGATGCCTTGCGCCACGTCAGAGGCGATGGCCGCTGTATCGACCAGCTTGAATTCCAGCTTGGCGGTCTGGCCCAGCAGGTTCTTCAATGCCTGTGGGTCTTGCAGACCGGGCACCTGCACAACAATCCGCGATGGGCCGGAGCGGATGATGGTAGGCTCCTTGGTGCCCAGCGCGTCGATACGCTTGCGCACCACTTCAACTGCCGTGTCCATCGCCTGCGTTACGGCCTGGCTGATGCCTGCCTCGGTCGGCTTGAGCACGAAGCGCGTGCCATCGACGACATTGATGTCCCAATCGCGCTGCCCGGTTAGCCCTGCACCGTTGGTCAGCGGCAGCACAGCTTCGCGTACGGCATCGACTTGCGTGGCATCGGCAACAACGAACGTCAGCGCGCCATCGCGGTTGGAAATGTCGCTGATGCGGATTTCGCGGCCCGCTTTCTGGCCATCCTGCTTCAACTTGTTTCGCACCGATTCTTCCATGCCCTCGATGCGCTGCAGGCGCACTTGCGAAGGATCGGCTTCAAGCAGGATGTGGCTCCCGCCTGCCAGATCGAGCCCGAGGTTGATCTTGGGTTCAGGCAGGGAAGAAGGCCAGCCAAGGCCCATAGTGGAAGTGAGCGAGGGGATGGCGGCCACGACGCAGATCAGCGTCACGAACCAGAGCCAGATCACCTTCCAGCGCGGAAAATCGAGCATTGGCGGGCAGCTTTCAGTAAATCAGGATCAGTCGTTTGCCGTCAATCGTTCGCCGGGGCAGAACCCGCAGGCGGCACGATATCGCCAATCGTGGCGCGCACGGCCTTGACCTTCACATTGGGGCCCAGCTCCAGTTCCGCATAGTGATCGTCAAGCTTGATCACTTTGCCGATCAGTCCGCCAGCGGTCACGACCATGTCGCCCTTCTTCATCGCGGCGATCTTGGCCTTGTGTTCCTTCTGCTGGCGCATTTGCGGGCGCAGGATCAGGAACCAGAAAATGAAACCCATGGCGACGAGCGGCAGAAAGCTCATCCAGGCGGGGGGCTGGCCGGCATTGGCGGCGGCGGCAGATAGCGTGCTGAACATCATGGGTCCGTTTCTGGGATCGCGACTGTGGTATTGCAAGCGCGCGGCCTTGCGGTTTCCCGCAAAATCAGGCGCTGGCCGATTTGATCGGGGCGGTTAGCAGGTTGGCAATGGCAAGGCAATCAAACCCCGCACCGCCGCCGGCATGCCTGCTCGTTTGCCGGATTGCAGGAAATGCGGCTGCCGGTTTTGGCAATCGCACGCTTGCTATCTGCAAAAGGCGTGCCTATAGGCGCGCTTCCGGTCGGGACGTAGCGCAGCCTGGTAGCGCATCACACTGGGGGTGTGGGGGTCGGAGGTTCGAATCCTCTCGTCCCGACCAATTAAGCAACTGCTTTCAAGGCCCGGTGCTTATGCGTTTCGGGCCTTTTTGCTGGAAATCGTTTTCCTACACGAACCGATATGGTTATTTGATGGCGCGTTCACTCCTGAGCGAAGGACGCGCGTCATGGGCATACTTGAAGCACTGATCTCCCCCGTCTCGGCCATTCTCGACAAGGTCATCCCGGATAAGGAAGCTCGCGACCGGGCCAAGCTTGAGCTGCTGAAGCTGGAAGGCACGCAGGAGCTGGAACAGATTCAGGTGCGCATGTCGGCGATTGTGGCCGAGGCCAATTCGGCTGATCCGTGGACAAGCCGTGCCCGGCCCGGGTTCCTCTATGTCATGTATATCATGATCCTGTGGGCGCTGCCGATGGGGCTGATCGGCGCTTTCAATCCGGCCGCAGCAATGGGTATTGCCGCTGGCATCAATGCCTATCTCAATGGCTTGCCTGAACCGCTCTATGCGCTGTTTGGCACCGGCTATCTGGGATACACCGCCGCGCGCCAGTGGGGCAAAACCAAGGGCACGGATCGTTAAGCCTTTGACGAAAACGTGATTGCGGAGCCGGTTGGTTATTTTCTGGTAACCTCCTTTTGCTACTGAAGCGAAATGATCAATCGGTCCGCATCGCCCCTTTCGGTGTCACCTGCCTGTCTGCGCAGGCACTTGCCGCGCGCTGGCCGCAACGCATTGGCCGTTATACTCCCACTGGCACTCGTGCTTGGCGGGTGCGCCAAGAAGGCCGAAAACTCCGCCACTGAAGCCCGGCTTGATGCGCTGGAAAAGAAGATCGACGCCGCTGAAAAGCGCTCGCATCAGGCCATCAGTCTCGCGATGCAGCCCGTCTCTGCTCCTCCGGCAGATGCAGGCGAAATGGCCCAGTTTGATGACGCGCCTATCGAAGCAGAACCCGAAGTCGTCAGCGGTGAAGATCAGGACGGCATTCCTGCATCACCCGCGCTGGGGCCGGATCGCTGATCCGATAGGGTTGATCCACCGCGCTCTTGCACGCGCTGGACCATCGTTTATCACCGCCCCTGATCACGCCATTGGGGACCTTTGATGACCGAACCTGCTGCCGCCGCATCGACCGTCTACGTCCTTAACGGTCCGAATCTGAACCTGCTCGGATTGCGCGAGCCTGAAATCTACGGCTCGCAAACGCTTGATGACATTGCCGGGATGCTCGAAGACCGAGGCCGCGAACTGGGCCTTGAGATCGACATGCGCCAGTCCAACCATGAAGGACACTTGATCGATTGGCTGCACGAAGCGCAGGCAGAGGGCGCCAAGGCGGTACTGCTCAACGCCGGGGCCTTTACCCACACTTCGGTCGCGCTGCACGATGCGATAAAATCCATCAAAGTGCCGGTGATCGAAGTCCACCTGTCCAACCCGCACAAGCGTGATGACTTTCGGCATAAATCTTTCGTAGGTATGGCCGCGCTCGGCACAGTCTGCGGTTTCGGCGCCAACAGCTACATTGTCGCGCTGGACGCGGTTTCGCGCCTATAAGCTGGGCGTTTTCCACGTTGCAGGCCCCATAGCACTTGCCAGCCCGCTGCCTTGCGGGCATGGCACGTGGCCTGAATTCATACCTTTCGAGGAAATGCCAATGGGTCACGAAAGCGGCGACAAGGCCGATAACATGGCAATCGACAGCAAGCTGGTGCGCGAACTGGCCGAACTGCTTGCCGAAACCGGTCTGACAGAGATTGAAGTCGAGGACGGCGAACGCAAGATCCGCGTCGCTCGTCAACTGACGGCTGCGCCCGTTGCGCAATATGCAGCACCTGCGCCAATGGCTGCACCCGCGCCAGCCCCTGCCGCTGCTGCAGCGGCCCCGGCTGCTGCGCCTGCCGAAGATACTGCCAGCGCCGTAAAATCGCCAATGGTTGGCACCTGCTATCTGGCCGCAGAGCCGGGCGTGCCGAACTTCGTCAGCGTCGGCCAAACGGTGAAGGCAGGCGATACGCTGCTGATCATCGAAGCCATGAAGGTAATGAACCCGATCACCGCGCCTGCCGCAGGTGTGGTCAAGGCCATCCTCGTTGAAAACGCGCAGCCGGTCGAATTTGACCAGCCGCTGGTCGTGATCGCGTGAAGGCCCGCTGATGGCCATCAAGCGTCTGTTGATCGCCAATCGTGGCGAAATCGCGCTGCGCATTCACCGCGCTGCGCATGAAATGGGCATTGAGACGGTCGCGGTGCACTCCACCGCCGATGCCGATGCGATGCATGTGCGGCTGGCAGACCACGCAGTCTGCATCGGCCCGCCAGCTGCGCGTGACAGCTATCTCAATGTCGCGGCGATCATTTCGGCGGCCGAGATCACGCATGCCGATGCGATCCATCCGGGCTACGGCTTCCTTTCGGAAAACGCCAAGTTCGCCGAAATCGTCGAAGCGCACGACATCACGTGGATCGGCCCCAAGCCCGAACATATCCGCACAATGGGCGACAAGATTGAGGCCAAGCGCACCGCTGGCGCACTTGGCCTGCCACTGGTCCCCGGGTCCGATGGCGCAGTGTCCGATCTGGCCGAGGCCAAGGTAATCGCCGAAAAGGCTGGCTATCCGGTAATCATCAAAGCCGCATCGGGCGGCGGTGGCCGTGGCATGAAAGTGTGCAACGGGCCAGACGAGCTGGAAACGCTGATCCAGCAGGCCGGAAGCGAGGCCAAGGCCGCGTTTGGCGATGCCACCGTCTATATCGAGAAGTATCTCGGCAACCCGCGCCACATCGAATTCCAGATCTTTGGCGACGGCAATGGCAACGCCATCCACTTGGGCGAGCGCGATTGTTCGTTGCAGCGCCGCCACCAGAAAGTGCTGGAAGAAGCGCCCTCCCCCGTAATCACCCCTGAAGAGCGGGACCGGATGGGCGGCATCGTCGCCAAGGCCATGGCCGATATGGGTTATCGCGGCGCGGGCACGATCGAGTTCCTGTGGGAAAACGGCGAGTTCTATTTCATCGAAATGAACACCCGCCTGCAGGTGGAGCATCCTGTCACCGAAGCGATCACCGGGGTTGATCTGGTGCGTGAACAGATCCGCATCGCCGATGGCAAGCCGCTCTCGGTCAAACAGGACGAAATCGAGTTCAAGGGCCACGCGATCGAGTGCCGCATCAACGCGGAAGACCCGTTCACTTTCGCACCCTCGCCCGGGCTGGTGACGAACTACCATCCCGCCGGTGGCATGCACGTGCGTGTCGATTCCGGGCTTTATGCCGGATACAAAATACCGCCGTATTATGATTCAATGATTGCCAAGCTGATCGTTTATGGGCGCACCCGCGAAGGGTGCATCATGCGGTTGAAGCGCGCGCTGGCAGAAATGGTGATCAACGGGCCCAAAACCACCATCCCGCTGCATCAGCGCTTGTTGAGCCAGCCCGATTTCCTGAGCGGTGATTACACAATCAAGTGGCTCGAGGAGTGGCTGGAGAAAGACGCCTGATCGTCTACACCACCGCCACGAAAAAGCCCCCGGAGACCGGGGGCTTTTTTATTGCAGTCGCGCTCAGGCTTCTGGTTCTTCTTCGTCACCCAGCGGCAATCTTGCCCGAATGGCGCGCCAAGCCGGTTCGGGCCGGTCATTCCTGACAAGGATCGCTTCGACTTCATCAAACTCTTCGAGTTCGAGCGCCTCGGTCACGCTCAGCGGGAAATAGACGTTTTCGTCGTTGTCCATCCGCACGGCATAAGCACCGCGCCCTTCTTCGCTGCGAGTAACGATGCACATGGCCTTCACTGCCATAAGTAATACCTTTTGTTTGATAGATGTAACAAACCTGCAAGGAGCAGGCCCAAACCCCAATCACCAGTCCGCAGATATAGTCAAGTCCGCACGCTACGCGCCGCGCTTCTTCCAGGTGATCACCCGCCACAGATAGACCACGCCGACCAAGGCGAGCGTGCCGGTGGCGAAGGGGCCGGTGTATTTCTCGATCTCACCAAAATTGCGCCCCAGGTAATATCCGGCGCCTGCCAGCACGGCATTCCAGATGGCAGCCCCCGCAAAAGTGAACAGCAAAAAACGTCCGTGTCTCATGCGGGTAAGGCCGGCGGGCAGCGAGATCATCGTGCGCATGACAGGCGCGAACCTAACGGCAAACACCACCCACTGGCCATGCCGCTGAAAGAATGCGACCACCGCCTCGACGTCTTCCCATTCCATGGTCAGCCATCGGCCAAAGCGGTTCACAAATGGGCGGAGCCGTTCGTATCCCATCGTGCGTCCGATCAGATACCACACATAATTGCCAAGCGTTGAGCCGACTGTTGCTGCCAGCATCAGCGGCCAGAACTCCATCCGCCCGCGCGCCACGGCAATGCCGCCCAGCCCCATGATGACTTCGGAAGGGATCGGCGGAAACACGTTTTCGATGATCATCAAAAAAGCGATGCCCCAATAGCCGCCGCCTTCGATGAGGTGGGTGATCCAGTCGTTCATGGGGGAGATAACGCCCTGATGAGCCATTGGCTCCTGAAAGCCCCCTCCTCTTCAGAGGAGGGGGTTGGGGGTGGTGGAATTCCAAAGGTTGGCGGCGTCCCAAAACACCACCCCCCGGCCCCCTCCTCTGAAGAGGAGGGGGAGCAAGATCACACCCGCCCCTCAATCGCGTCCCAGATCATGCCCGCGGTATCCGTGCCGTTGAACTTGTCGATCGCAACGATCCCCGTGGGCGAAGTGACGTTGATTTCGGTCAGCCACTGTCCGCCGATCACATCGATGCCGACAAAGATCAGCCCCAACCGCTTCAATTCCGGCCCCAGCGCGGCGCAGATTTCCTGCTCCTGCGGCGTCAGTTCGGTCTTTTCGGCATAACCGCCGACAGCCAGGTTCGAGCGGAATTCCCCCTCCCCCGGCTTGCGGTTGATCGCGCCCGCCACTTGCCCATCGACCAGCACGATGCGCTTGTCGCCCTTGGCCACTTCGGGAAGGAAGGCTTGCACCATATGTGGTTCGGGCCAGGTCTGATTGAACACTTCGAACAGCGCGCCAAGGTTCTCGCCCTCTTCCGACACGCGGAAGATCGCCTTGCCGCCGTTGCCGTGGATCGGCTTGATCACGATGGCACCATGCTTCTTCTGGAACATGCGCACTTCATCGACGGAGCGAGTTACGATGGTCGGCGGCATGAAGCGTCGGTAATCGAGCACCATGACCTTTTCCGGCGCATTGCGCACGCTGCGCGGGTTGTTGACCACCAGCGTCTCGCTCTCAATCCGCTCCAGCAGGTGCGTGGCGGTGATGTAGCCCATGTCGAACGGGGGGTCCTGCCGCATCAGCACCACGTCGATATCGCGGCCCAGATCGATCCGTTGCTTCTCACCCGCCTTGTAATGATCGCCCTCCACCCGCTGCACGGAAACCGGCACGGCGTGGGCAATCAGCCGATCATCCTCGTCCAGCGTTAACGAGCCGACATCGTAGTGAAAAAGCTCATGCCCCCGCGCCTGCGCGCTCAGCATCAGCGCAAAGCTGGAGTCCCCTGCAATATTGATCGATTGGAGCGGGTCCATCTGGACCGCGACGCGAAGTGCCATAAGTGAACTCAGCCTCAGGGGTTTATCTCATCTGCGCCTTAAAGCCGATTTATCGCCTGTGCGACCATTTTCGGCCTGCGCCAAACACGGCGCCACGCAATTCGATTGGAGCCTTTGATGCGCAAACTGTTCACTGTCGCCGCCGCTGGTATCGCTGTTCTCGGCTGGTCCGCCCAAGGCATCGCCAATCCCGATCCGCACCCCACCTCTGCCCCGCATGACGAGCACAAGGGTGAAAAGAAGGACGAGCATCACGACGAGCACAAGGATGGCGAGCACAAGGAAGAGCACAAGCCCGCGCACTGATCGTTTCGCACGGTTTCTAGTTTCAGCACCGGATCGCGAAGTATCGGCAATCCGGCCCATCCCCCCCCGAAACTACGCGCCGGGTTGCCAGGCATTGGCAATCCGGCGCGGCCATGTTCGTGGCGCTACAAGAATGACATCGATCCGCACATCGTCGCCTGCCTTGGCATAGCGCGGTGCCAGCATTTCCGCCGCTCGCGCCACCCGGCGCAATCGGTGCGCGTCAATAGCCTCATCCAGCAGTGCCGCATCGCGCCGCCATTTGACCTCGACGAAGGCCACCGTCCGCCCCTTGCGCGCGACGATATCCACTTCGCCCACTTTCACTTTCACCCGCTGCGCCAGAATGCGCCACCCGCGCAGCCGCAGCCACCATAGCGCGAGCGTCTCCCCCCGCCGCCCCTGCCGCTCGGCTTCCGCTCTGCTCAAGCCATGGACTCCCCAGCCTTGATCTCCTTGGCCTTGATCTCCCCGGCCTTGATCTCCATCGCCAGCGCATAAAGCGGCTTGCGATCCAGCCCATGCGCCTTGGCCACTTTACCTGCCGCCTGCGATGGCGACATTTCCGCCAGAGCCGCGCGCAATTCCGCCTCCACTGTGCCCTCATCAGGAGCAGCCACCGCGCCAGGCGGTGCGATCAGCAGCACAATTTCCCCTTTGGCCGGATGCGCGGTGTAATGCGCCAGAAGCTCTTCGGCTGGGCCGCCCCTGCACTCCTCATGCAGCTTGGTCAGTTCGCGCGCGACCACCACGTCGCGCCCCGGCAAACGCTGCGCAATCGCCTCAAGCGAGGCCACCAGCCGCGGCCCCGTTTCATAAAACACCAGCGTGGCCGGAACGCCTGCGAGTTCGGCCAGAACATCGCCGCGCGCCTTGTCCTTGTTCGGCAAGAAGCCTGCAAACATGAAGCGGTCGGTCGGCAGCCCCGCCATCGAAAGCGCTGTGATCACCGCGCTCACCCCTGGAATCGCCGTCACCGCTATCCCCCGCGCCCGCGCCTCGCGCACCAGCCGGTATCCGGGATCGGAGATCAGCGGCGTGCCTGCATCCGATACCAGCGCCACTGGAGATTGGACCATTTCGGCCAGCAAAGCCTCACGCGCGGCATCACTGGCATGGTCGTCATAGCGCCGCATAGGCTTATGCAGGCCAAGCAAATTCAGCAACTTGCCGGTCACCCGCGTATCCTCGCAGGCCACCACGGCGCAGCGCTCAAGCGTGTCTACCGCGCGACGGGTGACGTCACCAAGATTGCCAATTGGCGTGGCAACAATATAGAGACCGGGTTCAAGGGGCTGCATGTTCATGCAAGTTTCAATGGACCGGCAGGGCATAAGCGACAAGAGGGTGCGCAGGGAATGATCGAGATGCACAACGGCGAACAGCAGCTTTCAGGCTTTCGCCAATCGCGCCGCCAAGTCGGTCGGTTCGCCGTCATCGGCGCGCTATCATTGCTCGCAGGCTGCGCCGTGATCCCCAAAGGCTCCGTGCCCGTAGCGGAGCCGACGGACAAAGCGCCAGACGCCAACGTTCTGCCTACCGATGCTGGACGGCATCGCGTGGCCCTGCTGGTGCCGATGACCGGAGCGAATGCCGCCGTCGGTCAATCGGTGGCCAATGCCGCCACGATGGCGCTGCTCGATACCAACGCCGCCAATCTGCGCATCACCACGTATGATACCGCCACCGGTGCAGGCGCTGCGGCTGCGCGGGCGATTAGCGACGGCAACAAGCTGATTCTCGGGCCTTTGCTGGCCGATGATGTGACGCAAGTGTCCAATGTGGCCCGCACTGCCAAAGTGCCGATGATCACCTATTCGAACGACAGCGCCGTAGCCTCGCGCGATGTCTTTGTCATGGGTCAGGCCCCTGGCCAGTCGATTGCCCGCGTGCTGGGCTTTGCCAAGGCCAGCGGTGTGAAATCCGTGGCCGCGATCATTCCAACCGGCGATTATGGACAGCGCGCCACCGCTGGTCTGGTCGATGCCGCGCGCCAGCAGGGCATGAGCGTCACCGGCATCGAAACCTACGATCGTGGCAACACTTCTGTCGCCAGCGCTGTCCGCCGCGCCAAGGACAAGGGCCGGTTCGACGCGCTGCTGATTGCCGATGGCAGTCGCATCGCACTGCAGGCCGCACCACTGGCAGGCAAGGGCGTGCGCCTGATCGGCACTGAATTGTGGAGCGGCGATGGCACAATTGCCAAATCGCCTGCGATGCGCGGCGCGTGGTTTGCCACCGTATCGGATCAGCGCTTTGGCCAGTTCGAAAAGAGCTACACTGGCCGCTTCGGCGCCACACCCTCGCGGCTGGCAACGCTGGGCTATGACAGCGTGCTGTTGACGCTCAATGTCGCCCGTGGCTGGAAGCCGGGCACCACCTTCCCCACCGCCAAGCTCTTTGATCCGCAAGGCTTTATCGGCCTCGACGGCGTCTTCCGCTTCACCGCTAGCGGCATGGCCGAGCGTGCGATGGAAGTGCGCGAGGTTGGCGCTGGGACGTTTACGACCGTGTCGCCTGCTCCGACGAAGTTTTAAGGGGTTCGCGCAGAGGCGCAGAGGCGCAGAGAAGAAAGGCAAGAAGAGACTAAAGCGGCTGCGCCGCAGGCATTTCCTCTTCTATTTCTCTGCGCCTCTGCGCCTCTGCGCGAAAAACTTCCTACTTTCTTGCGAATTCACCAGCGCTCGCAAGCCCCAATGAAGCCCACGAAATCACCGGATAAGGCGCCATCCGTGCTTGCGCGCTGAATCAAGCGTGTTCTATACCCGTTCCCATGTCCGATGATCTTTTCGACAAGCTCCCCGCCACCAACGCCGCCGAAAGCTATGACGGCTCGGCTATCGAGGTTCTCGAAGGCCTTGAACCCGTCCGCCGCCGCCCCGGCATGTACATCGGCGGGACGGACGAGCGCGCGCTGCACCACCTCGCCGCCGAAGTGCTCGACAATGCGATGGACGAAGCGGTCGCAGGCCACGCCAACCGCATCGAATTCACGCTTGAGGAAGAGCCTGGCGCAGCTGGCCGCCTGACTATTACCGACAATGGGCGCGGCATCCCGGTCGATGAACACCCCAAGTATCCCGGCAAATCCGCCCTCGAAGTAATCCTCACCACGCTGCATTCGGGCGGCAAGTTCTCCGGCAAGGCCTATGCCACCAGCGGCGGCCTCCACGGCGTCGGCGTTTCGGTTGTCAACGCGCTGTCCTCGCTCACCCGCATCGAAGTGGCGCGCAACAAGGAGCTTTATGCGCAGGAATTCTCGCGCGGGCTGCCCACCACCAAACTTCTGAAAGTTGGCAACGCCCCCAACCGGCGCGGCACACAGGTTACCTTCGTGCCCGACACCGAGATTTTCGGCGCAGACGCAAAGTTCAAGCCCGCCCGCCTGTTCCGGCTGGTCCGTTCAAAGGCCTATCTGTTCGCTGGCGTCGAAATCCGCTGGAAATGCGCAGCCAGCCTCACCAGCGAAGACGTACCTGCCGAAGCCGTGTTCCAGTTCCCCGGCGGCCTTGCCGATCATCTGGCAGAGCAGGTTTCGGGGCGCGAATGTGTCACCTCGGTGCCGTTTGCGGGCCGACAGGACTTCCCGCTGGGCCCCAACGGCGAGGAAAACGGCCGCGTCGAATGGGCCATCGCTTGGCCGCTGTGGTCCGATGGCTCGTACTCGTGGTACTGCAACACCATCCCCACCCCCGATGGCGGCACCCACGAACAGGGGCTGCGCGCCGCGCTGACCAAGGGCATCCGCGCCTTTGCCGATCTGATCGGCCAGAAAAAGGCCAAGGATATCGCGCCCGAGGACATGATCACCGGCAGCGAAATCATGCTCTCGGTCTTCATCCGCGATCCCCAGTTCCAGAGCCAGACCAAGGACCGCCTGACCAGCCCCGAAGCCGCGCGCATGGTCGAAGCCGCCGTGCGCGACCATTTCGACCACTTCCTCACCGACAATATGGAGCGCGGCAAGGCCCTGCTCGGCGCGGTGATGGAGCGGATGGACGAACGCCTGCGCCGCAAGGCTGAGCGCGAGGTCAAGCGCAAGACCGCCACAAATTCGCGCAAGCTGCGCCTGCCTGGCAAGCTCACTGACTGCACCGGCGAAGGTGGCGCAGAAACCGAACTGTTCATTGTCGAAGGCGATTCCGCAGGCGGCAGCGCCAAACAGGCGCGGGATCGCAAAAGCCAAGCGATCCTGCCAATCCGTGGCAAAATCCTAAATGTCGCCAGCGCCACGGCGGACAAGATCCGCGCTAACACCGAAATCGCCGATCTCGCTCTCGCGCTGGGCTGCGGCATGCGCAAAGACTGCAACGCTGATGCGCTGCGCTATGACCGCGTGATCATCATGACCGACGCCGACGTTGACGGTGCGCACATCGCCACGCTGCTGATGACATTCTTCTTCCAAGAAATGCCCGACCTCGTCCGGCGCGGCCACCTCTACCTCGCCCAGCCCCCGCTCTACCGCCTGACCCACGGCAGCACCTCGGCCTACGCCAAGGACGACGCCCACCGCGCAGAGTTGGAAGCCACCAAGTTCAAGGGCAAAAAGGTCGAAGTCGGCCGTTTCAAAGGCCTCGGCGAAATGAACCCGCAGCAACTGCGCGAAACCACGATGGCACCTGCCACCCGCAGCCTCATCCGCATTACCCTTCCCCCGGAATATGAAGGCCGCGCGGCGGTGAAGGATCTCGTCGACCGCCTGATGGGCCGTGACCCGGCGCAACGCTTCATGTTCATCCAGAACCGGGCGAGCGAGATCGATCCGGAACTGATTGATGCGTGATAACTGAGGGTTAGAGCAGCAATCTTCGGCTTTCAGGTCAAGAGTAAGGACGTCGCGTTTCTACATTGGATCAGGCACTGCCAATTCGGTCACAATTTTCGCATTGCAAATTCTACCATATTGATAGACATATCTGCTCTCAGCTTGGCGGGAGGGTGTCAAAGTGACCAATGCTCTAAAAAAGCATCGTTTTTCTAATAGATTAGCGGTTCTTGCTTCTTCCGTCCTAATTCTGGCGTCATGTTCGGAAAAGCCCGCTGAGGAAGCAGCAGAAAGCAAAAGCGCAGTCTCGTACGCAGGACCGCAGATTTCAGCCTCAGCAGCGCCCGATGTTGCATTCACTTATGACTATGCCTTTGCCCTTCCAAATTCCTCTGTCGCCCCATTACAGGAACAACACGCCTCCGCCTGTGAAAAGCTGGGCCCCACGCGCTGCCGCATCACCGGAATGCGTTACGATCTCGTAAGAGGCGGCGACATAACAGGCTCGCTAAACGTAAGTCTTGATCGGAATATTGCTCGGACATTTGGGAGGGACGGTGTTGCAGCCGCCGGGAAACTTGGCGGTAAGCTAACGTCAGCCAACATAGACGGGCAAGATCTCTCTGGCCAAATCGCTGCAGCCAAAACCAGTCGCTCATCCGCCACTGACCAGATTTCTGATCTTGAAAAGCAGTTAGCCAGGACGGACTTGGGTGATCGCGAACGAACAGAATTGCGCGATCAATTGGAATTGTTGCGGGCTGTGCGAGACGAAAGCCGCAATTCCCAGACAGTGTCCGAAGTGCAAATCGCCCTTACGCCGATGACCTTGCGTTACTCCGGTTCAGGGGCAATGGCGCTCAGTGACAATCCGCTTACAGCCGCAGGTGCTGCTTTTGTCGCAAGCGCCACGAGTGTTTTGTCGATCGTGCTCTTCGGATTGGCGTATGGTCTGCCTTGGATTTGTTTGGCGCTCGCATTCATTGCACTTTGGCGCACATCGATTGCGCGAAAGTTCCGCGCCTTTATAAGTCCAGAGAAATCGGAAGATTAAACGCAATCCGCGCCTTTCGCATCACCCTGCCACCGTAGGGCGAATGTCGTTTCGCTATGAGCGACCTCTTCGACGGCCCGATGGCAGCGCCCCGCGCAGCGCTTCATGTTCATTCAGATCCGGGCAAGCGAGATAGATCTGGAACTACTTGACGCGTAACGCGCGGGGGCGCTCAAGTCAGGCGTGCTTGTCCTCGGCCTGCTTTTCGGGCTGTTCGGACCATTCCGGCGGATTGTCGTTAGGCTCGTCCGCGTCAGCCGCGTCCTTTGTCTCGTGCACGCGGTCCGCAGCGTGATGGACGGGCGCGTAGATGGCATAAAGCTGCATCGGCTCGTCACCCGTATTGGTGATATTGTGCCAGGCACCGGCCGGAACCATCACGCTCCACCCGTCCGAAACCTCCTGCTCGAACGTCAGTTGATCCTTGGCAGGCCCCATCTGTACGCGGCCGGTGCCAGCGTCGAGGCGGAGGAACTGGTCGGTTTCGGGATGCGCTTCAAGGCCGATGTCTCCGCCGACCGGGATCGACATCAGCGTGACCTGCAGATAGCGCCCGCTCCACGCGACCGAGCGATAGTTGGTATTGGCCTTGGTGGCCTCTTCGATGTCGAATGCCTGAGGCTTGGGACCGATGTCTTTGATCCGGTCTGCGCTGCTGGCCATGAAAATGTCCCCTTGATGTTGGATTACAGAGCGACAACTCATCACGGCCAATCCGGTTTCCCGCACCGAATATTGCCTCAGCTTTCCTCCGGCGTGCTACTCTCAGCCTTCTTGGGCCGGAAATCGAAGCGAATCCGCACCCATTCGCCCACCTGCGGCTTCCCGTTCACGCGCGGGGGGCGCACCAGAAACTGCCACGATGCCTGCCGGATCGCCCGCGCGAGGCCTGATCCCGGCGGGCTTTCGCCCAGTTCCTGACAGTCCTCGACGTGATATTTCTCAATCGTCTTGCATGCGATCATCGCCCAATCGCCCTGCGTCCGCCGCGCGGGCAAGTATGGTCCGATCTCGGCGTCGGTCGGCTCGCGATACCACTGTGCCGCATAAAGCCGGACGCCGCCCGGCCCCTGCCCGGCGCTGGCAGAATCACCGGGGCTGCCAGTGCTGGCCGAAGCACCGGATGCGGATTCCTGCCGCTTCATCTTCGAGATATCGCCTGCACGATATTCATTGCGCGAAAGTTCGATGAAGCCTTCGGGCCATTCGACCTTTCCGGGAATTGGCACAGGCGGCGGCGCAGTGGCTGGCTGAACCGGTGTGGCTGCGGCTTCCTGCGCCTGCTTGGCCTGCTGCTTTTCCAGCTGCTTTTCCGCCGCTTGCTTCTCGTCTTGCCCCGCATCGGTCAGGTCTATTGCGGTCAGCCGTTCGCTTCTGCCATCACCAAAGCCGGTGACCGCGCCCATCTTCCACATGATCAGAAACACCAGCGCGCTCGCCACAAGTGCGAAGACGAACGATCCCGCCCGCTCGCGCGGCGATGCCTGATAGCCTTTTATCGCCGGATCAATGCGCCACAGAGCCATTGCCTAGCCGCCTACACGCCGCCACGGCTTCCGGCAATTGCACACCTCAGGGCAATAGCTTCCAGCGACAATTTGACACCAATCGTTTCTGACGTATGCGTCAGTGATAATCGTGTTAAGTGACGCGATCATCAGCAATATCTGTTATTACTGACGCGCTCGTCACCAAACTACCCTATTGCAACGCGCAAATCCGCGCCGTATCGCTTAACCAACCGGTTAAGAACAGGATTCCCCGATGCGCTTTGAAGGCACCAGCAACTACGTCGCCACCGATGATCTGAAGGTCGCGGTCAACGCCGCCGTCCTGCTTCGCCGCCCGTTGCTGGTCAAAGGCGAACCCGGCACCGGCAAGACTGTGCTGGCCCACGAAATCGCCAAGGCCGTTGGCGCGCCGTTGATCGAATGGAACGTCAAGTCCACCACCAAAGCGCAACAGGGCCTCTATGAATACGACGCCGTCGCCCGCCTGCGCGATGGCCAGCTGGGCGATGAACGCGTCCACGACATCAGCAACTACATCAAGAAGGGCAAGCTGTGGGAGGCCTTCACCGCCCCCAAACTCCCCGTTCTGCTGATCGACGAGATCGACAAGGCCGACATCGAATTCCCCAACGACCTGTTGCAGGAACTCGATCGCATGAGCTTCGACGTTTATGAAACGCAAGAGCGCATCACCGCCATCGAACGCCCCATCGTGGTCATCACCTCGAACAACGAAAAGGAACTGCCCGACGCGTTCCTGCGCCGCTGCTTCTTCCACTACATCAAGTTCCCCGACCGTCAGACGATGCAGGCGATCATCGATGTCCACTTCCCCGGCATTCAGAAGACACTGGTGAGCAAGGCGATGGAAGTGTTCTACGAAATCCGCGAAGTGCCCGGCCTCAAGAAGAAGCCCAGCACATCCGAACTGCTCGATTGGCTCAAACTGCTACTGAACGAGGATATGCCGCTGGATGTCCTCCAAAACCGCGACCCCACGAAGGCCATCCCCCCGCTCCACGGTGCGCTGCTGAAGAACGAGCAGGACATCATGCTGTTCGAAAAGCTCGCCTTCATGGCGCGCCGTCCGGGGAACTGAGGCCTAGCGCTTCCCCCTCCTCTTCAGAGGAGGGGCACCCCATCACTTCCCCCCTCCTCTTCAGAGGAGGGGTTGGGGGTGGTGCCTTTAACCTTCTTCAAACCCAAACCGCCAAACACCACCCCCAACCCCCTCCTCTGAAGAGGAGGGGGCTGTCACGCCGGATCAGCTCCGCCTCCCAAGTTGTTCCAGTTCCACCTGCGCGAACATCGCCTTCACCGCAGGCCGCGCGTTGATCTGTTCGATCCAGCGCACCAGATGCGGCGTGTCATTCTTGTTCACCAGTTCCGCAAAGCCGAACTGCATGCCATTGGCGATGGCAAAGTTGCAGATGTCGGCCAGCGTGTATTGCCCCGGCACCAGCCATTCATGGTCGGCCAGATGGTCATCAAGCTTGCGCACCGAATAGGCGATCTTGCGCATTTCCTCGTCGAGCATGTCCTGCGGAAAGCCTTCGCGCGCGCGCCGCCACTTCACCTGCTGCTCCACCACCGGAATGGCCTTCACCTTCTCCTCAAACTCGGCGTCGCTGTAGCCTTTCACCATGTTGCCGATGTAGCGGTGCCAACCAATGGTCGAGACGCACCAGCAGAAATACTCGTCCACCCACTTGGTCCACACCCGCATCTGCGCGCGGCCAAAGCTGTCGGCGGGCCGCAACACCACCTCGGTCGGATATTCGTCCTCAAGGTATTCGCAGATCACCGTTGATTCGGTCACGATCTTGTCGCCATCAACCAATGCCGGAACCTGCCCGCGCGGGTTGATCGCCTTGAACCAATCGGTGTGATGCTCGAACTTCGACGGATCGAGCCGGTTCTTCTCAACACCCAGCCCTTTTTCAAACACCGTCAACAGCGGCTTCATCGAATTGGCGGCAGGACCAAAGGTGTAGAGTTTGAGCATGGTGGTGTTATCCTCTCCGAAGAGGAACACCATAAACAATTGTTCGTAACACTAACAATACCCAATCGCCCACCATCACGGAAAGTGCTGCTGCGCCAGCAAGTTCGCTCAACTCACCCGGAAGCAGTCCTCTCCCGCGCGCCTTAGCGTGGTGCAATAGGCATGCGCCCCAGGCGCGCTGGCCCGCAAACGATAGTATTGCCGCGATCCGACAACCGCCGGGATCACGACCTTGCGGAATGTGGCAAGCTCGGGATGGAGCGAAACAAGGTCGCGCCAATGGGCCTCTGCTTCGGTCGCACTCAACGCGGCCGCAAGCTGGATGGTCTGCCCCGGCCCCGTCGCCTGCGGCATCGCTGGTTGCGCCGGCACTGGAGCGACCGCCAGCGCAGCCTTTGGCGGTGTTGGCAATCCGGGCACAATGGCGCGCGGCGCTTGCGTGTTCAGTGCAAGCGTGATCGCCGTGTCTTCTGATCGAACGGCTTCGTTGGTAATTACCACCGTCGTCGAATCTGCACGGGTGAGCGCAAACAACGATTTGGCAAAACCATAGGGCAGCCGGATGCAGCCATGCGATGCCGGGTAGCCGGGCAACCGCCCGGCATGAATGGCAATTCCCCGCCACGTCAGCCGCTGCATGAAAGGCATCGGTGCATTGCTGTAAAGGTTAGAGCGGTGGTGCACCCGCTTTTGCAGGATCGGGAACACACCAGCAGGCGTGCCGTGCCCGCGTTTGCCGGTAGAGACCGGCGATGTTGCCCACAACGCACCATCCTTGAACACAAACATCTGCTGCGTCGGCTTGCTCACCACGATCAGCACGCCCGATTGCAGCACGTCGCTGACGGGCGGAGCTCCGGCTGGCTTCGTAACGGGCGCAACCTGTGGCTGGATCATCAGCCCCGCAGGAACCGAAACTTGCGCTTGCGCGCGTTCCCCATTGCCGAACGGAAGCCAGCCTGAAACCAGCGCCATTGCGCCCAGCAGCAGGACGACACAGGCACCGATTGCGCTGGCAAACCGCTTCATCGATAACACTTCCTTAACCACGTTTGGCAAGGAATAGCCGGACAGGGGCCGCACTCAACCGATTTCTTCGCCGATTTGCACCGACATGCGCACCGACAGGCGGCACGTCAGGTCTTGCCGATAGTCCATTCAGCGCTTAATCATCCGGTTAAGTCAAAGGAGCGGCCACAGGTGTTTTTCAACTTTATCGATGAACTGCGCGCCGCCGGCATCCCCGCCAGCTTCAAGGAGCATCTCGTCCTGCTCGAAGCGCTGGAAAAAGACGTTATCGAACAGACGCCTGAGGCCTTTTACTACTTGTCGCGCGCCACTTTCGTGAAGGATGAAGGCCTGCTTGATCGCTTCGATCAGGTGTTCAACAAGGTCTTTAAGGGCCTGTTGACCGACTATGGTCAGCGCCCGGTCGATATCCCCGAGGACTGGTTGAAAGCCGTTGCCGAAAAATTCCTGTCCGATGAGGAGATGGAAAAGATCAAGGCGCTCGGCAACTGGGACGAGATCATGGAGACGCTGAAAAAGCGCCTCGAAGAGCAGGAAAAGCGGCACCAGGGCGGCAACAAGTGGATTGGCACGGGCGGCACCAGCCCCTTTGGCAATTCCGGCTACAATCCGGAAGGCGTGCGCATCGGCGGCGAAAGCAAGCATGGCCGCGCAATCAAGGTCTGGGAAAAGCGCGAATTTGCCAATCTTGATAACACCAAGGAACTGGGCACCCGCAACATCAAGATCGCGCTGCGCCGGTTGCGCCGCTTCGCACGCGAAGGTGCAGCCGATGAACTCGATCTTGAAGGCACGATCGAAGGCACCGCGCGGCAGGGGTGGCTCGACATCAAGATGCGCCCGGAAAAGCGCAATGCCGTCAAACTCTTGCTATTCCTTGATGTCGGCGGATCGATGGATCCGTTCATCAAGCTGGTCGAGGAACTGTTCAGCGCCGCCACCGCCGAATTCAAGAACATGGAGTTCTACTACTTCCACAACTGCCTCTATGAAGGCGTGTGGAAAGACAACAAGCGCCGCTGGTCAGACCGCACAAAGACCTGGGACATCCTCCACAAGTTCGGCCACGATTACAAAGTCGTGTTCGTCGGTGATGCGTCCATGAGCCCCTACGAGATCAGCCATCCCGGCGGCAGTGTGGAGCATTTCAACGAAGAAGCAGGCGCGGTGTGGATGCACCGCGTGGCGCAGACTTATCCCGCAACCGTTTGGCTCAATCCGGTGCCTGAAAAGCAGTGGACCTATTCGCAATCCACCAAGATGATCAAAGACTTGCTGGGCGGTTCGATGTATCCGTTGACGCTGGAAGGGCTTGATGGAGCCATGCGCGAACTCACTCGCAAGAAGCACTGAACGATAATTCTGCTCGCAGGCGGGATCAAATTGCCGATCAGCGGATTTACGCGGCTTCCCGTCTCGCTAAAAGGCGTAACTGGATAACCGGGACGCTCAGTCCTGCACGCGAGGGAACAATGATCGACAGACGCCGGGTGGATAACGGGGGCCTGATCCTGCTCCTCGTATTGGCAACGGTCGCGCTTGCGATGGTGGTCTCGGCCTATGCCAGCGCCTTGCTATGGGCGGCCCTGGCGGCAGTCCTGTTCCAGCCCCTGTTCCGGCGATTGGATCAGCGTTGGCCCGGTCACCGCAATTCGGCGGCAACGCTGACCCTGCTGATCATCACCGTTGCAGTGATCATCCCGGCCATGGTGATCGCCAGCCTCGTCATCGATCAGGCCAGCGGCGTCTATCTCCAGCTGCGCAGCGGGCAAATCAATTTCGCGCTCTATTTCCAGCAAGTCCATGATGCTCTGCCGCTCAGAGTGCAAAATCTGCTGGGTAGCGCAGGACTGGGCACTTTCGAGCGGGCGCAAATGCGCCTGTCCGAAGCGCTCAGCAACAGCGCCAGCATGCTCACGCAGCGTGCCCTGGCCATCGGTGCCAATGCTGCAGCATTCATGCTCGCGTTTGGCGTTGGGCTCTATGTCACCTTCTTCCTGGTGCGTGATGGCGATGAATTGGGAGCGAAAATCGTCAAGGCGCTGCCGTTGGAGCAGGAGGTGGCAGACCGGCTGGCCAGCGTGTTCATCACCGTCGTGCGCGCGACGCTCAAAGGCTCGGGGCTGGTCGCTCTGGCGCAGGGCGCATTGGGAGCCATCACTTTCTCGATCGTCGGCCTGCCCGCTGCGATGCTCTGGGGCATGCTGATGGCTATCGCCGCGCTGCTGCCCGCCATTGGCCCGGCGATTATCTGGGGGCCGGTTGCCATCTATCTCTATGCCACCGGTGCGATCTGGGAAGGCTCGGTCGTCGTCGCCTCGGGCGTTTTCGTGATCGGCCTGTCGGACAATATCTTGCGCCCGATGCTGGTGGGGCGCGATGCGGGCATTCCCGATTGGCTCGTGCTTGTCACCACGCTCGGCGGGATCGAGATCATGGGCCTGAGCGGCATCGTCGTCGGCCCGCTGGCCGGTGCCCTGTTCATCGCCAGCTGGCAGATCCTGACCGAACAGCGCGCCTTGAACCGGAAAAGTGCAATTGCCCCCTGATCCGGGCGCAACCTCAAAACCAGCGGTGGAGGCAAGCATGACGAACCTGATTCTCAAAACCCACGATAATCAGGGCAAGATCGTCCTCACACTGAACCGCCCGGACAAATTCAACGCTCTGTCAGAAGCGCTCCTTGCCGCGCTGAAGAGCGAACTGGCCCTGATCGCCGCCGATCCTGCCGTCCGCGTCGTGGTGCTGGCAGGGGCTGGCAAGGCTTTCTGCGCAGGCCACGATCTTGGCGAAATGCACGGCCAGCGCCGTCTTGAATACTACCGACAGCTCTTCACCGCCTGCACCGAAGTCATGGAAGCGATCACGGCCCTGCCCGTCCCCGTCATCGCCAAAGTCCACGGCGTCGCCACGGCGGCAGGGTGCCAATTGGTCGGCGCGTGTGATCTTGCCGTTGCAGCCGAAACCGCACGCTTTGCCGTCTCGGGCATCAACGTCGGCCTGTTCTGCTCCACGCCTGCTGTGGCGCTCAGCCGCAATGTGCCTGCCAAGCGCGCTTTCGAAATGCTGGTAACCGGCGATTTCATCGATGCCCGAACCGCCGCCGAATGGGGCCTGATCAACACCGTCACGCCGCTGGAAGACCTTGACGCAGTGACAGACGCGCTAGCCAGCAAGATTGCCGCCAAAAGCCCCGATGCCATCCGCCGCGGCAAGGCCCTGTTCTATGCCCAGCGCGAACGTTTGCAGGCGCAAGCCTATGAATTGGCATGCGAAGTCATGGCGCAGAACATGATGGACGAAAACACCGGCGAAGGCATCGAAGCTTTTCTCGGCAAGCGCCCGCCCGTTTGGCGATAGGCCATCGCGGCAACAGCAGCTGTAACCGGATCGGTCATGAAACTGCGGTACCCGCTTGCCATGATTCTCTGCGGCTATATGTCATAGCCAGCCAAGGGGACGCGCGTGAAATTGAAGAATAGCCTTGCCGGAATCGCTGCAGCAGCTTTGATCCTCAATCCTGTGGCCGCATCGGCCGCCGATGCTCCTGCTGCAGCCAATGCCAAAGCACCTGCTGGCCCTTCGGCATTCGTGCGCTGCGATGGCTTCCCGAACAAAGCGTCCTCGCTCGGTACGGTGGCTCGGCTGATCGCCATCACTGCTGTCGTCGGCTTGCTGCTGCCGCAGCGCGAGGCGGCTGACCCGAAGAAGCGCCAGACCGGTGCCGATGGTATCAAAGCTTGCGACGAAGCGCTTTCGGGGCCGGAACCGGCCAAGGATGGCGGCCGCCGCATCGAACTGATCTTTGGCCGCGCCATCCATCGCATGGAGATGCAGGATTGGGATGGCGCCCTTGCCGATATCCGTTTCGTAACCGCCGATCAGCCTGAACTGACCGCGACCACCGCCTACCAGCAGAGCTTGGGCATCACGGCTGTCGAACTGGAAGCCATGGTCATGACGGGCAAGGCCGATTTCGCCGCCGCCCACAAACTGGGGATGGAACTGGCAAGGCGCACCCCTTTCGACCTGCGCGCGCAGCTTGCAGCCATACGCTACATGTCGGTCGCCCGAGCTTATGGCGAAGCCGAAGCAGCGGTCTATGATCAGGCCGCGCGGGCCTGGCCCCTTGCCTTGATATCGCGGGCAGATGCGCGCGCGGCGGCAGGCCAATTCGCCGGAACAGCCGCCGATTACGCCACGTATACGGCGCTCATAGCGACCATGCCCAAGACACGTTACTATGCGTCACAGGCCCGCGCTGCGATTGCCTATCGCCTTGCAGGCAATCCTGCCGAAGGTGATCGCCTGATCAAGCTTGCCATGGAAAAGGCCGAGGCCGACATTGCGCTGGGCAAGAACGATGGCGTCGTGACCTCAGCCAACGAAGCGAATGACCTTTACGCGATCCTCGTAGCGCTAGATTCGGGGCAAACCACGCGGGCACGCACCCTGTTTTCGGCGCGAAGCCGTTGGCCGAGCATAAGCGCGGGAATGGTTGCAGGCGTTGCACAAAAACTTGATGCCGCAGCAACCCCTGCTGACCGGACGAACATCCCGATTACTTCGGCCAAAGACATTCTCGCCGCCGAACAGGCCAGAACGGTGGCCCAGATCAACGATCCGGGCGAAAGCAACAATGACCGTTTCGCGACCTATCGTTCGGCTTTTGCGCCCAACGAGTTCACGAAGTTCGCCAAGAGCGTTTGGAAGACGGACAAGTCGCGTTATGTGATCACGCCAAAGGTTGAACCGGAAAATGGTGAGCTGATCAGCACGATGCGTGATGGCAGCGGTGCTCCGGCGACCTATGCCATGCTGTTGCACTTGGCTCTCGTCGCAAAGTCGCGCGGGCACAGCCATTTCATGATGATGCCCGGCCAACTCGCGCTCAATGTCGCCCGGTTCCGAACCGGCACGCCCGGTGATGGAAAGGTCTTTGCTGACGTGGCCTACAACGCTGCAGACGTGATTGCCGCAATCTCGCCCATCATTCCCCAACCGGTCAAGAAGTAGGAAGTGGCCCCCTGCTCAACGCGGGGGGCTTTCAGTAAAGGCGGAAGCGCTTGCTCTCTTCCGCCCAAGCCGCCTCGTCACGCCCGGCCACAGCGTCCAGATCAGCAGGCACCACCGCTGCATCATCGACCCATTCGCGCAAGGCAGGCCCGCCGTTGATCACATCGATCGCCAGCTTGTCGAACACGTACTCATAGGGAAAATCGCGCCACAGCGGATAATCGGGATAGATCGTGCGGATCGCCTTGAACGCCAAAGCCTGCAAGCGCCAAGGCCGGAACGCATGGTGATCGTAAAACGCCCCTTCGGCGTGGATCATCAATCCGTTGCATAGCGTCTTGGCGTGCTTGTGAAATGTTGGCTCAAACCAGCATTCGCGGATCGCGCAGCCTGCCATCCACTGCGGCGCAAACTTGCGCATTTGCACCAGCACCGCCTTGGCATCCACGTCGGGCGCGCCGAACAGCACTTCCAGCGGCCGTGTGGTGCCGCGCCCTTCGGAAACGGTCGCGCCTTCGATCATCACCGTGCCCGCATAGGCCCGCGCCATGTTCAGACTTGCCGCATTGGGTGATGGGTTGATCCAGATGCGGCTTTCCGGCCAGCCAAAGCCCGGCCCAGCGTCAGGCGTCCAGCCCTCCATCGTGATCACGCGATAATCGACGTCGAGCCTGAAATGCTCGATAAACCACGCACCCATCTCACCCAGCGTCATGCCGTGGCGCATCGGCATCGGGCCTGCGCCCACAAAGCTTTCCCAGCCCGGCAGCAGCGTCGTGCCTTCTACCGGTCGGCCCGCCGGGTTGGGCCGGTCGAGCACCCACACCGCCTTGCCAGTGCCGCTCGCGGCCTCCAGCAAATAGAGCAGCGTGGTGACAAAGGTATAGATACGGCAACCCAGATCCTGCAGATCAAACAGGAACACATCGGCGGTGCTCATCATCTGACCGGTCGGGCGGCGCACCTCGCCATAGAGGCTGAACACCGGGATACCGTAGACGGGATCAAGTTCGTCCGCCGTCTCGACCATGTTGTCCTGCTTGTCACCCTTCAGCCCATGCTGCGGCCCGAACGCGGAAGTGACGTTCACCCCGGCGGCAATCAGCGCATCAAGCGAATGAACCAGTCCCTCGGTCACCGAAGCAGGATGGGCAACCAGCGCAACGCGCTTGCCTTCAAGTGGAGACCGTAGGGCGGGGTCGGCAAGCAGCCGGTCGATACCGAATTTCATAAAGCGGTCGGTGCCGCAAGCAACGCGGCGAAGCAAGACTCGTGATGAAAGTCTGGCCGGTCTTCCCGATGCGCCATCGCCCAGAACGACTTGTGCCCACCCTCCTCCTCAATCACCGCCGTCAGCCCATAGGCAGCAGGCAACGACGGCAGCGCGGCCGCAGGAAGCGCCACATCGAAGATCAGCACCGACTGCCCCCGGCGCGGCGTGCACACCGGATCACGCGGCATTGCCCGCTCAGCCATACCCTCACGGTAACCGCTGAAATCGTAAGCGGCCCAGCGTTGCGATGGCGAGAAATTGAACTCGGCATAGGCCTCACCACCGACTGGCTTCATGAACAGTTCAAAGCAGGTTGTCTGCCAAAGCCCATCAGCCCGGTCCCTGCCAGCAAACGGCGGCACAACCAACGCCTGCGCACCCTCCACCCGCCAGCGCAAGGTCATCCAAAGGTCGTCCACCGCGATGATCCGCGCCTGCACATACTTCACAAGTCTTGGTGCATTGGCCGGATGGGGCAAAAGCTCAAACATTCCCAATTGCGCAACTCCGTGCTAGGCGCGCCATCCCGATAGTGAGTGGCCGAGATGACCGAATATACTTCTTCCCTGCTGCGCCTGCTCGACGAGCGCGGCTACATCCACCAGTTGACCGATGCCGGCGCGCTTGATGCACTGGCGGCAAAACAGGTCGTTTCGGGCTATATCGGCTTCGATCCCACCGCGCCATCGCTGCACGTGGGATCGATGGTGCAGATCATGCTGCTGCGCCGTATGCAACAGGCCGGGCACAAGCCCATCGTGCTGATGGGCGGCGGTACTGGCAAGATCGGTGATCCCAGCTTCAAGGACGAAGCGCGCAAACTGATGACTGACGAGGTCATCGCGGCCAACGTCGCCTCGATCAAGACCGTGTTCGAACGCTTCCTGACCTTCGGCGATGGGCCCAGCGATGCAGTGATGCTCGACAATTCCGAATGGCTTGATCGTCTGGAATACATCCCCTTCCTGCGCGAAGTGGGACAGCATTTCTCGGTCAACCGCATGCTCAGCTTTGATTCGGTCAAACAGCGGTTGGATCGCGAACAGTCGCTGTCGTTCCTCGAATTCAACTACATGATCCTGCAGGCCTATGATTTCCGCGAGCTGGCACAGCGCTATGATTGCCGGTTGCAGATGGGCGGGTCGGACCAGTGGGGCAACATCGTCAACGGCATCGAACTGACCCGCCGCATGGACGGCAAGGAAGTGTTCGGCGTCACCACCCCGCTGCTCACCACCGCCGATGGCGCGAAGATGGGCAAGACCATGAACGGCGCGGTCTGGCTTAATGAAGACGCCCTGCCTGCCTGGGACTTCTGGCAATACTGGCGCAATGCCGATGATCGCGATGTGGGCAAATTCCTGCGCCTGTTCACCGACCTGCCGCTGGACGAGATCGCCCGATTGGAAGCGCTTGAGGGCAGCGAGATCAATACGGCCAAGATCGTGCTGGCCAACGAAGTGACCAAGCTGGTGCGCGGGGAAGACGCCGCCAAGGCTGCCGAGGCTACGGCTGCGGCCACGTTTGCAGGTGGTGGCCTTGGACAAGACCTCCCCACTCTGGAGGCATCGGGCGACAGCATCGGCATCATCGATGTTCTGGTCGGGCTCGGCTTTGCCGCAAGCCGGGGTGAGGCAAAACGGCTCATCGCCGGGGGTGGCGCACGCGTGGATGGCGTGGCGGTGACCGATGATTCGCGCGCTATCATGCTGTCAGATCAGGAAATTCGTATTTCTTCTGGCAAAAAGAAGCACGGCATCCTGCGCCGGGCCTGAACCTGCTCGGCTGGTCGCGCCAGCAGGGCAATTCATCAAGATTTCCGCATCGCTAACGGCAAGGCCTTGCCGCCTCCGGCAAGGTTTTGCCGTTAGCTTTACGAATTGTTCGGCAATTTGGCGCTACACCCTTCGCACTGCTTCGGCAGAGTCACCCACGCGAAGGAGGAACGATGCGCGGCGGAGCACAGCTTTCAGTCACCGACTTGCGTCGTTCGACTCGTCACCCGGTAAACCTGCCGGTGATTGGCGAGCATCGTACGCGCGGCGACATCATGCTGCACTTGGCCAATATCTCGACCACCGGCTTTCTTGCGACGGAGGTCGAAGACCTTGGCCGGGGTGAGCGGCTGACCGTGCGTTTGCCAGTGATTGGCCGGATCGAAGCTTTCGTGGTCTGGGTCGACGGCGGCCGCGCAGGCTTTCAGTTTGAACGCATTGTGCGCGTCGATGAATTTGCCAAGATGATCCGCGCTTTGCAGGTCAATCCCAAGGCGCGTTAAGACCCATCACAACAGGGCAACTTTTGCTTTCTTGGCAATTGCCGGGCCCGATGGCATGGCCCGCGGCGTGATCACACCAGACCCCGCCTCCCCGCTGCCAAACTCGCCGCTGGCGATTCCCGATTACCGCAGGTTCTGGATCGCGCGATTCTTCTCGGTCGTGGCGACATCGGGCATGGTCGTCATCCTCGGCTACCAGCTTTATGATGTGGCGCGCGGGCAATATGGCATGTCGATTGCGCAGGCCGCATTCCAGCTCGGCCTGCTGGGCCTTGCGCAGTTCCTGCCGCTGTTTCTGCTGACACCGCTCGCGGGCCTGGTGGCCGACCGGTTTGACCGGCGCAATGTGGCGGCGCTGGCGATGTGCATTGATCTGCTGGTCGCGCTGGCTTTGGCCCTGTGCACCCAAGCCGGTGTGCTGTCACTACCGCTGCTGTTCGGCCTTGCTGCCCTGCACGGCACCGCGCGCGTATTCATCGGCCCTGCGCTGTCTTCCATAGCGCCCAACGTGGTGCCCGCGGCTTTGATGCCAAAGGCGGTCGCAATCAATTCCATGGCTTGGCAGATCGGCTCTGTCGCCGGGCCCGCCATTGCCGGACTGCTCTTTGCGGGCAGCCCATCGGCACCCTACTGGACATCAACAGCGATGCTGGCCTTCAGCGCTGCCTGCACCTTTAGCATTCGCCGCCTCCCCCCGCCCGAAGCCAACCGCAACGCCAAACCGCTGCGCCAGATGCGTGAAGGCCTGTCGTTCGTGTGGAATGACCGGTTCCTGCTGGGCTGCGTCACTCTCGATCTGTTTGCCGTGCTGATGGGCGGTGCCACCGCGCTGCTGCCAGTCTTTGCGCGCGATATCCTGATGGTAGATGGGCAACCGGTAGGCGCAGATGGCCTTGGCATCATGCGGGCGATGCCGGGATTGGGCGCGGCGCTGGTCGCCTTCGTGCTTGCCCGGCGTCCAATCGCCAACAATGTGGGCAACAAGATGCTGCTGGGCGTGGCCGTGTTCGGCCTGTTCACCATCGGCTTCGGGCTTTCGACGAACTACTACTTCTCGCTGCTGATGCTGATGGGCGTGGGCGCGGGCGATATGGTTTCGGTGTTCATCCGCAACACGCTGGTGCAATTGCACACCCCCGATGCCGTGCGCGGGCGGGTTTCCTCAATCTCGGGCCTCGCCATTTCGGCCTCCAACGAACTGGGTGAAATGCAATCGGGCGTGGCAGCCGCGCTGCTCGGCGCGGCGGGTGCAGCCGTCTTCGGCGGCGTGGGAGCAATTGCCGTGACCGCCGCGTGGTTTTTCCTGTTTCCCGAACTGAAGAACGCGCGAACCTTTGCAGCGAGATACAGAACGTCCTAGGCTGGGACGGATAGAGTTTACCACAAGGAGCCACGCGCAATGAAAGCGGATTCGATCCTCGCCACCATCGGCAACACCCCGCACATTCGCCTGTCCCGCCTGTTCCCCGACCACGAGGTATGGGTGAAGAGCGAGCGCGGCAATCCTGGCGGCTCGATCAAGGACCGTATCGGCCTTGCCATGATTGAGGCCGCCGAAGCAGACGGCAGCCTGCAGCCCGGCGGCACGATCATCGAACCCACATCTGGCAACACCGGCATCGGCCTCGCGATGGTGGCCGCGGTCAAGGGCTATCCGCTCGTGCTCGTCATGCCCGAATCAATGTCGCTCGAACGCCGCCGTCTGATGCTGGCCTATGGTGCCACGTTCGACCTCACTCCGCGCGAAAAGGGCATGAAGGGCGCTATTGAGCGCGCCAAGGAACTGGTCGAGCAGACACCCGGCGCATGGATGCCCCAGCAGTTTGACAATCCCGCCAACGTCGCCGTCCACGTGCGCACCACCGCGCAGGAAATCCTTGCCGATTTCGGCAGCGATCCGATTGACGTGATGATCACCGGCGTCGGCACTGGCGGCCATCTGACCGGTTGCGCTGAGGAACTGAAGAAGCACTGGCCCTCGATGAAGGCCTATGCGGTGGAGCCCACGCTTTCCCCGGTCATCTCCGGCGGACAGCCTGCCCCGCACCCCATTCAGGGCATCGGCGCGGGCTTCATCCCCGGCAACCTGCACACCCAATCCATCGATGGCGCGATTACCGTCGATCCTGCCGATGCCAAGGAAATGGCCCGCCAGTGTGCGGCCAAGGAAGGCATGCTGGTGGGCATCTCCTCGGGCGCAACGCTGGCCGCCATCGCGCAAAAGCTGCCCAGCCTGCCTGCCGGAACCCGCGTCTTGGGCTTCAACTACGACACCGGCGAGCGCTACCTTTCGGTACCGGATTTCCTGCCGGAGTGAGGGCCATGGCGCTCGAACAGATCGACTATGCCGACGGCGAGTCTCCTCTCACCGGCTTTCTGGCAAAGCCGGAGGGACCAGCGCGCGCCGCCGTGCTGATCCTTCCCACCATCATGAACTGCAACGCCCCAATGGTCCGCCGCGCCCAGATGCTGGCGCATGAAGGCTATCTGGCGCTGATCGCCGATTTCTATGGCGTGCAAGTGCGCGACTTCGATCATGCGCGTGAATTGGCGGAACCGTTGCGCACAACAGCCGTCGGCTACCGCCAGCGTCTCCACGCAGGGCTATCGGCGCTAGCCGCCCTGCCGGAAGCGCAAGGCCTGCCAGTGGTAGCCGTTGGCTATTGCATGGGCGGGCAGGCCGCGCTCGAATTGGCGCGCGATGGCGCGGACCTCTTGCTGGCAGCCAGCTTCCATGGCCTGCTCGATACGCAAGCCCCAGCCCAACCCGGCGCGGTCAAAGCGCGCATCCTCGTCTGCCACGGTGATGCCGATCCGCTGGTTCCGCGCGCACAGGTCATCGCGTTCTGGGAGGAAATGGACGCCGCAGGAGCCAACTGGCACTTCCACAGCTACAGCGGCGTCAAACACGGCTTCACCGATCCGGGCAGCGATGCCCGCGGCATGGCCGCTATCGGCTATGACGCCAGCGCCGACCGGCAAAGCTGGGGCGCGTTACTGGAATTGCTCGACGAAACGCTGGGGTAACCGGGGAGGCCGCACAGCCTCCCCGCCGTCATCACTTACGCAATCGCCAGTTGCTCGCCCGAAAGCGCCATGATCGTCTCGCACCCGGCTTCAACCTCACGGCGCAGCGCGCCTGCTTCGGTGGTCGCGCGCGTGGCCCAGTGGCGCGCACAGGTCAGCTTGGCTTCGTAAAACGCCTTGTCCACTGCGCCGCCGTCAATCGCAGCCGCCGCCACCTTGGCCATGCGCAGCCACATCAGCCCGATCGAGACGATCCCGGTCAGCGTCATATAGGCATAAGCCCCCGCCCCAAGATTGTTGGGGTTGGCCATGGCGTTCTGCATGAACCACATGGTCGCCGCCTTCATCTCGCCCGCTGCCTTGCCAAGACGCTCGGCCACCAGCTTAACCGTATCATCGGCGCTGTCTTCGGCACATTCGGCATCGATCAGCGCGAACAGCGCCTGCACCGCACGCCCGCCATTCAGCGCCAGCTTGCGCCCGGCGAGGTCCATGGCCTGCACGCCGTTGGTGCCTTCATAGATCATCGCAATGCGCGCATCGCGCACGAACTGGTCCATGCCGTTTTCGGCGATATAGCCATGGCCGCCCCAGATCTGCTGCATATCCGTGGCAATCTTGTAACCCATGTCGGTGCCATAGCCCTTGATCACCGGGGTCAGCAGGCTGATCAGATCATCGGCCATCTGCCGGTCTTCGGCCGTTGCCGCCTTGTGCGACAAGTCCACCTGCAGCGCGCCCCACAGGCACAGCGCGCGCATGCCTTCGATAAAGGTCTTGGCATCCATCAGCATGCGCCGCACATCGGGATGCACAATGATCGGATCGGCCTTCTGCTCAGGCTCTGCCGGGCCAGTCAGCGCGCGACCCTGACGGCGATCGAGCGCATAGGCCAGGCCGTTCTGATAGGCGACCTCTGCCTGCGCCAGCCCCTGCATCCCCACGCCCAGACGCGCGGCGTTCATCATGATGAACATCGCGGCAAGGCCCTTGTTCTCCTCGCCAACCATCCAGCCCTTCGCGCTGTCATAGTTCATCACGCAAGTGGCGTTGCCATGAATGCCCATCTTTTCCTCGATGGACCCCACGCTCACGCCGTTCTTCTCGCCCAGCGAACCGTCGGCATTGACAATGAACTTGGGCACGATGAACAGCGAAATGCCCTTGCTCGATTCGGGCGCGCCGGGCGTCTTGGCCAGCACCAGATGGATGATGTTCTCGGTCAGATCATGGTCGCCCGCCGAAATGAAGATCTTGGTGCCGGTGATGGCATAAGACCCGTCCAGTTGCGGTTCCGCGCGCGTGCGGATCATGCCAAGGTCGGTGCCGCAATGCGGCTCGGTCAGGTTCATCGTGCCCAGCCATTCGCCGCTGACCATCTTGGGCAGATACATCGCCTGCTGCTCGGGCGAACCCTTTGAGCGGATGGCCGAAATCGCGCCATTAGCAAGGCCCGGATACATCGCGAACGCCTGATTGGCGGTGGCGAGGTACTTCTCCATGATGAAGCCCATCACGTGCGGCAACCCCTGCCCTCCGAACTCCTCAGGCGCGGAAAGCGTGCCCCAGCCCCCTTCGATGTACTGGCGGTAAGCGTCCTTGAACCCGGTGGGCGTGGTCACGCTGCCATCGGCGTGGCGCGTGCAGCCTTCCTTGTCGCCCGAAAGGTTCAGCGGCGCGATGACTTCGGAAACGAAACGCCCGGCTTCCTCGATGATCGCATCGGTCATGTCCTGCGTCGCGCTCTCAAAGCCCGGCAGATTGCCATAACTTTCAAGGCGGATCAGTTCGTTGACAACAAAACGCGTGTCGCGCGTGGGCGCGGTGTAAATCGGCATGTGGTCCTGTCCCTTTAAACGGTTGGCCCTAAGCTTCCGGAATCCGGCCTTCGGACCGCTCTTTGGCAATGACGAGATCGACAAAGCTGGTCAGCTCATCGATTGTCGCAGCAATATCAGCCTGTTGGCGGCGCAGATTTTCGATCCGCTCACGGCATTTGGCGATGGTGACGCGGCGCTGTTCAGCCCGGCCATCGCCCATGTCATACAGATCGATCATGTCGCGAATTTCCGCGAGGCTAAACCCAACGTTCTTGGCGCGCATGATCCATGCGAGGCGCGCCCGATCACGCTTTGAATAGATGCGCGAAAGACCGATGCGTTCAGGCGCAATCAGGCCTTCGTCTTCATAAAAGCGCAGCGCACGGGCGGTGACCCCGAACTCTTCGGAAAGATCGGAAATGGTGAACTGATCACGCTTCAGCGCATCGGGCTGATCAAGATGGCCGGTGTGACCGGAAGGCGCGTGAGTCGCGATGGCGGCTTGCTGAGACATGCCACCTTGCTAACTAACCTTTACGTAAGCGTCAATCGGCGATGCGCTGCAGACTGCCATCGGGCAAAATCCGGCGATAGAAACACGATGGCGCCATAGTGTGGCACGCAGGCCCTGCCGCCTCGACCCGCAATTCCAGCGCATCCTGATCGCAATCGACCCGAATCTCGATAATCTTCAGCACGTGCCCCGAACTCTCGCCCTTCATCCACAGCCGCCCCCGCGATCGCGAATAAAAATGCGCAAAGCCGGTTTCCAGTGTCTTCGCCACCGCCTCGGCGTTCATGTGCGCCAGCATCAGCAGCGCGCCCGTGCCATGCTCCACCACAACGGCGGTCAGCAGGCCATTGGCATCAAATTTGGGCATGAATTCCGCGCCCTGTTCGCGCAGCGTGGCGTCATCGGTATCAGACAAAGGGTTTGTGGCCTTTCCTTGGACGTAACGGGCAGCCTGCCCGCACTGAAATCCGACTGTGGCGGATTTGTTGCAGGATAACCACACAGGGTCGCAAAATCCATGGCTTGCCAACAATAGACTTTCGTCCCGCAGATTAATCGGGAATGAAGAGACTGTGGTTTGAGGGAACCGCACAATGAACGGACCGGCCGGTAATGCGGACTGGAATTGGACAAAGCGCCAACGTTCAGGGAAACAGAATGAGGGGTCGGGTGGTATCCCCTGCAGCAGGCTCTCGATAGCCGCGCGGGGAAACAGCCGGAAGGTGAGGGTACTGGCGAGACAGCAAGGGGGCTGTCACAATCGCGTATAAACGCGAACGCCATCAGAAATTCGTCACGTCATAATTCGTCACGAGGACGCCCGGGATCGCAAGGTCCCGGGCGTTTCGTTTGTCAGGCCGGAAACGTAACTCAGCCAGGCAGTTCCACCGTTTCTCTGACCGTTTCCAGCGCTTCGTCCATCACCCGTGCAAAGCACGCAATCCGCACTTGCCGCGCCCCTGCCTTGCGCAACGCGGTGATGCAGGCGTTCGTGGTCGCGCCGCTGGTCATCACATCATCCACCAGCAACACGTTACCACCCTTGATCCGAGCGGCTCGCCCCGGATGCGCAGCAATCGCTCCGGCAAGTATCCGCGCCCGCGCCTTGCGCCCCAGCCCGCCCAGCGACGGGGTTGGCCGGGGGCGCACCAGACCGTCGACCAGCAGATCGTGCCCGGTCGCCTTGGCAATCTCCCTTGCCAGCAGCGCAGATTGGTTGAACCCGCGCTGCAATAGCCGCCAGCGGTGCAACGGCACCGGCACCACCAGCCAGCGCCCCTCCAGCGGAGGAATGCGCATCAGCATCATGCGGGCCATCATCGGGGCAAGGCCAATCCGCCGTCCATGCTTGAAAGCCAGCACCAGCGCGCGCGACGGCTCGTTATAGAGCGTGGCCGCCGCAATTCCGGCGTGTTTGGGCGGATCGGCCATGCACGGCGCGCAGACCATCTGGGCATCTTCGCCATGGCCCTCGCCCATCGGCCGTTGGCACAGGGTGCAGCAGTTGCCCGAAGGCACCGCCAGCTTGTCCCAACAGGTCAGGCACAGGCCGCCATGGGCCGCCACCGGATCGCCACACAAGGGGCAGCGCGGCGGAAACACGAAGTCGATCACCGGGGTCAGGGCGGATGCGAGCGTCACGGCCTGAGTGTTGCACATCAGCCCCCCTTGGCAATCCCCGCAAACCCGGGCACTGGCCGGAAATGGCCACTTCGCCCCCCACTATTTTCGCGCCAAAACGGCGCAATGCCCTGCGCCGCCGCATGGCGCACCTGCAGCAGCAACCAGATGCCCCGCGCTATGTGATCGATGACATGGCCGACGACGTGCTCGACCGGCTCTCGTTCCTGCGCCACACACCACAGCGCGCGCTGATCGTGGGCGATTGGACCGGCGCGCTTGCAGCTACGCTGACGGCGACGGGCTGCGCGGTCGAAAGCCGCGACCCGGCCCTTGGGCATGACCCGCTGGACGAGGAATCGCCCTACCCCTTTACTGAAGGCTTCGATTTCATCGCCAGCCTCGGGACGCTCGATACGGTGAACGACCTGCCTGGCGCGCTAGTGCATCTGCGCCGCGCGCTGGCTGATGGCGGGCTGATGATCGCCAGCTTCATGGCCGCCGGATCACTCCTTGCACTGCGCGCGATCATGCTGGAAGCCGATGCCGACCGCCCCTCCCCGCGCATCCATCCGCAAGTGGACGTGCGCGCTGGCGGGAAATTGCTGCAACGCTGCGGCTTTGCCGATCCGGTGATCGACAGCCACCATCTGGATGTGCGGTTCCGCTCGCTGGAGGGTCTGGTGGCGGACCTGCGCGCACAAGGCCTGAGCAACTGCCTCTCCCATTCCGGCGCGCCGCTCGGCAAAACGGCTCTCGCCCGCGCTCTTGCGGCCTTTGATGCGCGCAAGGATGCCGAGGGCAAGGTTGCCGAGCGTCTGGAAATCCTGACTCTCAGCGGCTGGGCGAAGGCTTTGCGACCGCCGAAGTTTTAATGGTAATTCAATAACTTGGCAGGATTATGCGGATAAATGTCCGCAATCCGCCTTATCCCTTATTGGCATGTTTCCCCGGGGAAACACACCAGATAGGTTATCTCAAGAAAGCGTCGTTAAGCCCGCTCCCCCGCGCAGGCGGGGGCCTCAGGCCGCGCATGCGAACGTTCCGTAACATGCCTGAGGTCCCCGCCTTCGCGGGGACGCCAACTCGCGAAAGCTGCGCTGCTCCCCCGCGCAGGCGGGGGCCTCAGGCCGCGCACGCGAACGTTCCGTAACATGCCTGAGGTCCCCGCCTTCGCGGGGACGCCAACTCGCGAAAGCTGCGCTGCTCCCCCGCGCAGGCGGGGGCCTCATGCCGCGCACACGAACGCTCGCGTAAACCGCCTGAGGTCCCCGCCTTCGCGGGGACGCCAAGCTGTAGTTTAACCCAGCGCTGCCTGCGCCGCCGCCAAGCGCGCAATCGGCACGCGATAGGGGCTGGCCGAAACGTAATCGAGGCCCGTCTTCTCACAGAACGCGATGGACGCCGGATCGCCGCCGTGTTCGCCGCAGATGCCCAGCTTCAGGTCAGGCCGCGTCTTGCGGCCACGTTCTGCCGCCAGTTCCACCAGTTGGCCCACGCCTTCGATATCCAGCGAAACGAACGGATCGCGCGGATAGATGCCCTGATCGACGTAAGGATTGAGGAAACGCGCGGCATCGTCGCGGCTGACGCCTAGCGTGGTCTGCGTCAGGTCGTTGGTGCCGAACGAGAAGAACTTCGCTTCCTCGGCAATCTCCCCTGCCATCAGCGCGGCACGCGGCAGTTCGATCATCGTGCCGACCATGTATTCCAGCGTGCGGCCCTTTTCGGCGAACACTTCCAGCGCCACCCGGTCCACCAAAGCGCGCAGGATTTCCAACTCCTTGCGCGTGGCGACCAGTGGGATCATCACTTCGGGGATCGGCGCAAGACCGCTCTTGTCGGCAACGTCACAGGCCGCCTCAAAGATCGCACGAGCCTGCATTTCGTAGATTTCCGGGAAGGTGATGCCCAAACGGCAGCCGCGATGGCCCAGCATCGGGTTGAATTCATGCAGTTCCCCGGCGCGGCGCTTGAGATGATCGACGCCAAGCCCGGTCACTTCGGCCAACTCAGCAAACTCCGCATCGGCGTGGGGCAGGAATTCGTGCAGCGGCGGATCGAGCAGGCGGATCGTGACTGGCAAGCCCGCCATGACCTCGAAGATCGACTGGAAGTCGCTGCGCTGTTCGGGCAGCAGCTTGGCCAGTGCCTTGCGGCGGCCCGCTTCGTCATCGGCCAGAATCATCTGGCGCACGGCGCTGATTCGGCTGGCTTCGAAGAACATGTGTTCGGTGCGGCACAGACCGATGCCCTCTGCCCCGAACTGGCGCGCGACCTGGCAATCGAGCGGTGTTTCGGCGTTCGTACGCACTTTCATGCGGCGGTGCTTGTCCGCCCAGACCATCAGCGTGCCAAAATCGCCGACCAGTTCAGGCTCCACCGTGGCGACCTTGCCCGCCATGACATCGCCGTTCGACCCGTCGAGGGTGATGACATCGCCCTCCTTGATATCGCGCCCGCCAATCTTGGCGGTGCGGCTGGCCATGTCGATCGACAGCGCCGAAGCGCCCGAAACGCACGGACGGCCCATACCGCGTGCGACCACAGCTGCGTGTGACGTCATGCCGCCGCGCGCGGTCAGGATGCCCTTGGCCGCGTGCATGCCGTGAATGTCTTCGGGCGACGTTTCCACGCGCACAAGGATCACCGAATCGCCGCGTTCGGCCAGCAATTGCGCGGTATCAGCATCAAATACGACCGCACCCGAAGCCGCACCGGGAGATGCTGGCAGGCCCTTGGTGAGCACATCGCGCTGCGCCTTGGGATCGAGCGTGGGGTGCAGCAACTGGTCCAGCGCCATCGGATCGATGCGGCGGATCGCGGTCGCCTCATCGATCAGGCCTTCGCCCACCATGTCCACCGCCATCTTCAGCGCGGCCTTGGCGGTGCGCTTGCCCGAACGGGTTTGCAGCATCCACAGCTTGCCTTTTTCAACTGTGAATTCAATGTCCTGCATGTCGCGATAGTGCTTTTCCAGCAGATCGAACACGGCGGCCAATTCGGCGTAAGCACCGGGCATGGCCTCTTCCATCGACAGCGGCTTGGCATTCGCCCGTTCGCGCGCGGCCTTGGTCAGGTACTGCGGGGTGCGGATGCCGGCGACCACATCTTCGCCCTGCGCATTGACCAGCCATTCGCCGTAATAAGCGCGCTCACCAGTGGCGGGATCACGAGTGAAGGCAACGCCGGTGGCGCTGGTTTCGCCCATGTTGCCAAAGACCATCGCCTGAACGTTGACGGCGGTGCCCCAGTCGGCGGGAATATCGTTCAGCTTGCGATAGACTTTGGCGCGGTCCGATTCCCATGAATCGAACACGGCCCCGATGGCGCCCCACAGCTGCTCGTGCACATCCTGCGGGAATGGGCGGCCAAGCTGTTCTTCGACGATGGCCTTGTATTCGCCGACCAGCGCCTGCCAGTGTTCAGCACCCAGCTCAACATCGTTGAAGAAGCCGTTGTCTTCCTTGACGATTTCGAGCGCATCTTCGAACCGGTGATGATCGAGGCCGAGCACCACATCGGAATACATCTGGATGAAGCGGCGGTAGCTGTCCCACGCAAAGCGCGGATCACCCGATCCGGCGGCCAGCCCCTTGATCGTTTCATCGTTGAGGCCGAGGTTCAGCACGGTGTCCATCATGCCGGGCATCGAGACGCGCGCGCCCGAGCGGACTGAGACGAGCAGCGGGTTGGCCGCATCGCCAAAGGTGCGGCCGGTGGCCTTTTCGATATGCGCCACGCCATTGGCCACGCCTGCGCGCAGGGCGTCATCGAAGGTTTTGCCGCTAGCGTTGTAGGCGGTGCAGACTTCGGTGCTGATCGTGAAGCCCGGGGGCACCGGCAGGCCGATTCCGGCCATTTCGGCAAGGTTCGATCCCTTGCCGCCCGCGATGGTCTTGTCCTTGGCGCGAGGGTCGGTCGACACGGCACCGCCGCCGAAGTGGAATACGTATGCGCTCATGTGAACAACAAGGCTCCCTGCGTTTGTCATTTTCTGGCGTTCAGGGCCGGATTCGGCCCTTCCCCGGTGTATGGCCTTTAGCCCTCTATGCGCGAAAAGTCCGCAACTTTGTGCACTGCAGCACGGAACCGGTCAAGCAGCGCGAGACGGCTTGTCCGTTTGGCGGGATCGGCATCGTTGACCGTCACGCCATCAAAGAACGCATCGATGGGCCCACGCAAGGACGCGAGGGCTGCCATGGCTGCGGTGAAGTCCTCGGCGGCGATGGCGGTGTCGGCCTGCGGTTCGGCAGCATTGAGCGCATCGATCAGCGCCTGTTCGGCGGGTTCTGGGGCGTGTGTGGCAAGCCCCTCCCCTTCAGGGGAGGGGTTGGGGTGGGGGCTATCCCCATTAGCAGCGCCATCCGGCAAGCCCCCACCCCCGACCCCTCCCCTGAAGGGGAGGGGGGCAGGAGTGAAGCCTTCCTTTTTCAGGATGTTGGCGGCGCGCTTGTAGCCTGCGAGCAGGTTGGCGCCGTCCTCGGTGGTGACGAAAGCCTGCAATGCGTGGACGCGGGCGAGCAGACGGACGAGATCATCCTCACCGCCGAGCGCGAACACGGCGTCGATCAGGTCGTGCCGGACGCCTGCTTCGCGTTGCTGGACTTTTAGGCGGTCTGCGAAGAAGGTGAGGACCAATGCCGAGACCTTCAACTTCGCTTCTGAACGATGAGTTTCAGCTTCAGCAGGTTCAAACGGAACGAACGCTCCGTTAATCACCCTCATCATGGTTCCACCATGAAGCGGATCAAATGCAAACCGCTGAACAATCGACAGTATTCCAAGGCGCAAGCTGTTGGATTGCAGCAAAGCCAAAACACCGAGCGCAGCACGCCGAAGCGCGAAGGGGTCCTTTGATCCCGTCGGCAACTCATCAATAGCGAAAAATGCCGAGATCGTATCCAACTTATCCGCCAGCGCCACAGCCACCGTCACCGGCGCGGTCGGCACGTCATCGCCCTGCCCGACCGGCTTGTAGTGATCGCGGATGGCGTCTGCCACGGCGTCTGGCAGGCCTTCGGCGCGGGCGTAGTAGCCGCCCATCAGGCCCTGGAGTTCGGGGAATTCTCCGACCATTTCGGTGACGAGGTCGGCTTTGCACAGGCGGGCGGCGAGTTCGGCTTGGTCGGCCAATTCCGCCTGCGTCCCCGCGAAGGCGGGGACCTCGTGAGGGTGTGCGCTGCTGCCCGAGGCCCCCGCCTGCGCGGGGGAGCGGTGAGGGTATGCGCTGCGGCCTGAGGCCCCCGCCTGCGCGGGGGAGCCGGTGCTATCAGTGGGTTGTTTGGCGGCATTCTCCCTCTCCCCTTCAGGGGAGAGGGCCGGGGTGTGGGGGACTTCGAGCGCAGCGTTTGCCGCCCCCACTCCCAACCCTCTCCCCTGAAGGGGAGAGGGCTTAATGATGCCCTCTTCAACCAGCCACCTTGCCAGTTTGGCGACGCGATCTACCTTGTCGGCGACAGTGCCCAGCTTTTCGTGGAAGGTAATGCGTTCGAGTTTTTTGGCGTGGGCCGAGAGCGTTTTCTTCTTGTCCTGTTCCCAGAAGAAGCGGGCGTCGGACAGGCGGGCGGCGAGCACTTTGCGGTTGCCGTCGATGATGGCGGTGCCGCCGTCGGTGGCTTCGATGTTGGCGGTGCAGATGAAGGCGTTGGCAAGGCTGTAAGCCCCCTCCTCTTCAGAGGAGGGGGTTTGGGGGTGGTGGTTATCCGCGAGCGCAGCGGCTGCCGCCCCCACACCCTCCGCGGCTTCGCCGCTCCTCCCTCTCCCCTGAAGGGGAGAGGGCTGTGTGCAGACGAAGTATTTCTGGTTTACGCGGGCTGTCAGCTGGATGACTTCGGGGGGTACTTCAAGGAAGGTTTCGTCGAAGCGGCCCAGCAGGGGGGCGGGCCATTCGGTGAGGCCGGCGTTTTCGATGACGAGGCCTTCGTCTTCGACCAGCATCAGGCCAGCGGCTTGCGCGGCGGCCTTGGCTTTTTCGCGAATCAGGGATTCGCGTTCCGCGTGATCGACGATCACGTGGCAGGCGCGCAGCTTTTCGGCGTAGTCATTTGCACCGCCGATGGTGATTTCACCGTGATGATGGAAGCGGTGGCCTAGCGTTGCGTAGCCGGATTTGATGCCGCCGATCTCGCATTCCACCAGCTCATCGCCGAGGATGGCGACGATGCCGGAGAGCGGGCGGACCCAGCGCAAGCTCTCAGTGGAGAGCGAGGCTGCGCCCCAGCGCTGGCTTTTGGGCCAGGGGAAGGCGCGGATGATTGCGGGGATGGCGGCGGCCAGCACGTCCTTCGTGGCGCGGCCGGGTTTTTCGGTGACGGCAAACCAGATGCCATTGCGTTCGGTCAACTGGTCCTTCGTTAGGCCGGTCTTGCGCAGGAAGCCTTCGAGCGCCTGTTCGGGGGCGGAGGTTTTGGGGCCTTTGAGTTCTTCGCTCACCGCTCGCGTTTCCAGCGGCAGATCGCGGGCGATCAGCGCGAGGCGGCGCGGGGTGGACCAGACGGTGATGTCGCCTGCTTTCAGCCCGGCGGCGTCGAGTTCCTTGCGGATCAGCTTTTCCAGATCGGCGCGCGCGCCTGCCTGCATGCGGGCCGGGATTTCTTCCGAGCGCAGTTCGAGGAGGAAATCGGCGGTCATGCGGCGCGGTCCGTGAGCTTGGTGCGAGCGTGCTTCGACAGGCTCAGCACGAGCGGGGTTTGGGTGGTGGGGCGGCGTGTCTGCTTCGACAGGCTCAGCACGAGCGGGTTTGGTGAAGTGGTGCGGCTCACTTGCTCCACTCCGGGTATTTGGCCGCCCATTGGCCAGCGTTGCTTTCCATGTAGGCCTCGCAACTGCCGCGGGCGAGATCGCGGACGCGGGCCATGTAGCTGGCGCGTTCCTGCACGCTGATCACGCCGCGCGCTTGCAGCAGGTTGAACAGGTGGCTGGCTTCGATGGCCTGTTCATAGGCGGCGATGGGTACGGCAGCTTCGAGGCTGCGGACGCATTCGGCCTCAGCACGACGGAAGCCTTCGAACAGGCTGTCGGTATCGGCCACTTCGAAGTTCCATTTGGACATCTGCTTCTCGTTTTCGAGAAACACGTCGCCATAGGTTACGCCGTGGTTGTTGAAGGCCAAGTCATAGACATTGTCGACGCCCTGAATGTACATGGCGAGGCGTTCAAGGCCATAGGTCAACTCGCCTGCGACGGGTTTGCAATCGAAGCCGCCCATCTGCTGGAAATAGGTGAACTGGGTGACTTCCATGCCATCGCACCACACTTCCCAGCCAAGGCCCCATGCGCCGAGCGTGGGGGATTCCCAATCGTCTTCGACAAAGCGGATATCGTGCACCAGCGGATCGATGCCGATTTCGACGAGGCTTTGCAGATAGAGTTCCTGCAAGGCGGCCGGGCTGGGCTTCAGGATCACCTGATACTGGTAATAGTGCTGCAGTCGGTTAGGGTTTTCGCCATAGCGGCCATCGGTGGGGCGGCGGCATGGCTGCACGAAAGCGGCGTTCCAAGGCTCTGGCCCCAAGGCGCGCAGGGTGGTGGCGGTGTGGAATGTGCCCGCGCCCATGCGCATGTCATAAGGCTGGAGGATCAGGCAGCCCTGCTGGCTCCAGAAGGAATGGAGGCGCAGGATCATGTCCTGCAGGCTCAGCGGCGTCTTGTTCGGTGTGTCGGCCATGATGCGGCGGCTTTGGCCGATAGGGCGCTGCAAATCAACTGTCATGCTATGCAAGCTGGCCCGCAGCGAAGGTGCAATTCCTTCATTTCCTCGCAAGGTGTTTGCGGGCAAAAGACCTGCCATGAGACATGTCATCCGAACGATTGCCGCAGCCATTGCCCTGACCGGGCTTGGCCTGTCCCCTGTCGCGCGGGCGCAAGCCCCTGTTGCCAAAGCTGCAACCCCTGCTCCGGCCCCACGGCAGATGAAGCCCGCGCTGTGGAAAGTGGCGGACGAGGATACGACAATCTACCTGTTCGGCACGGTCCACGCCCTGCCCAAGGGGCTGGTCTGGCTGGATGGGCCAGTGGCCACGGCCCTGGAACAGTCCTCTGAATTGGTGACGGAAATTCCCGAACTTCCTGCCGCCGAGCAGCAGCAGAAGGTCATGGCCATCGGCTTGCTGGAGGGCGAAACGCTGCGATCGCTGATGGGCGATGCCGAGCGTGCATCCTATGAGGCGCTGCTGGCGAAGCTGAAGATTCCGGCACAGAATTTTGATCCGCTGGAGCCTTGGCTGGCCGGGATTACGCTGGCGGTGATGCCCTATGCCATTGCCGGATATGGCGCGGACGATGGGGTGGAATCGGTGCTGCGCAAGGCTGCTCTGGCCAAGGGCAAGAAGCTGGGCGCGCTGGAAACGGCAGACTATCAGCTGGCCCTGTTCGATGGATTGCCGCGCGAGGTGCAGCTGAAATTCCTGCAGGGCGCAGTGAAAGACTTTGACCGGAGCTTTGGCATCATTGGCACGATGACCGAGGAATGGGGATCGGGCGACCCCGATGGTCTGGGCAAACTGATGAACGAGAACATGGATGATCCCGAGCTTGCCGACCGGCTGCTCTTTCAGCGCAACCGCAACTGGGCGGTGTGGGTGCGCCAGCGGTTGCAGCAGCCGGGGACGGTGTTTGTGGCCGTGGGCGCTGGCCATCTGGCCGGACCGGGCAGTGTGCAGGATGCGCTGAAGCGGCAGGGCGTGGAGACGGTGCGCGTGCAATGAGTTTTGCCCGATGAGCCTGTTCAAACGCCTGTTGTTTGCCGTGATCCCGGCGCTGCTTCTGGGCATGGGTGTGGCGTGGCTGGGCCGTGACAAGGCTGCACAAGACCCGGTTGCGCAGGCTGGATCAGCCCGCGTGGCGCTGTGGGAGATTGCCGACAATAGCGGCACGGTGCGCGGCTATCTATTCGGCACGGTCCATGCGCTGCCGCCCAAAACGCAATGGCTGCGTCCAGCGATCACGCAGGCGCTGGCCGCGTCTGACCGGTTGGTGCTGGAGATTGCCGAGCCGATCGACCAGAGCGTGGCCGGGGCGGCTTTGGCGGAGCTGGCGGGCACGCCGGGCCTGCCCCCGCCTTCGCAGCGAGTGGGGGCCAAAGTGCGCGCTGATCTGGCCAAGGTCTATCGCAAGCTGGGGCTGACCGATGCGGACTTTGCCGATACCGAAAGCTGGGCTGTGGCGCTGCAACTCGCGGCGATTGCGGGGGAGAAGGCCGGGTCTGATCCTCAGAGCGGATCGGAGACGGTTTTGCGAAGGCTTGCGGCGGGCAAGCCGGTGGCGGGGTTCGAGACGATCCGCAGCCAGTTTGGCGTGTTCGATGCGCTGCCCGCGCGTGAGCAGCAGGTGTTGCTGCGCGAAGTGACAATTGAGGCCGCAAGCGAAGACGACGAGGAAGCCGCGATGATCGCGATGTGGCTGCGCGGCGATGATCTGGGCATTGCGCGCGAGGCGAACGAAGGGTTTCTGGCCGATCCGGGGCTGCATGTAGCGCTGCTGACCAACCGCAACCGGGACTGGGCCGATCAACTCGATGCCATGCTGGATGGTGGGGCCAAGCCGTTTGTGGCGGTGGGCGCTGCACATCTGGCGGGATCGGACAGTCTGCAGCGGCTGATGATGGCGCGCGGGTGGGCGATCCGGCGGGTGCCTTAAAGCTTGAAAACTTTACAAGTGTTTCGTTCCCCGTTCGTGTTGAGCCCTTCGTCAAGCTCAGGATAAACTTCGGGCCGCTGGCCCGAAGTCGAGACACCGCGCAATGTGTCTCGACTTCGCTCGACACGAACGGAACTTGTTTTAAGTTATCACACTTTAGGCAGCGAACCACTCCCGTGCGCCAAGGCCGAGGAATACGACCGCAACGAGGAACGTGATAAGATAGATCACCGTCCACGGCATGAAGCCAACCGCATCGAGATTGACGCGGCGCAGGCGGCGACGCTCTGCCCAGACCGAGGCCAGCGCGATAGTCAGCGCCGCAGCCCCTGCGGCGAGGTGGAATTGCCAGAGGTGGGGGAACCAGTCTTCCATTGCGGATCAGATGGGCAAGGAAGGGGTTGATCGCAAGGGGAGTTGGCCTAAGGCGCTGGCATGGCAGCGTCTGATCGTCCTCAAAATCGGCCCCAAAGTCGGCCAATGTTGGCGCTGGCGCTGCGGTTTCTGGCGACGGTGCTGTTTTCGGTGATGTTGCTGCTGGTGAAGCTGACCGGGGAGCGGGATATTGCGCTGCCCGAGACGCTGTTCTGGCGACAGGCCCTGCCCGCGCTGGCCATCTTCGGGTGGCTGGCGGCGCGCGGCGAAGTGGCGCGGCTGAAGACCAAGCGCCCCTGGGTCCATGCGCGGCGGGCGTTGATTGGGGGCACGGGGATGTTCCTGACGCTGGGCGTGGTGCGCATCCTGCCGCTGGCTGAGGCAACCGTGCTGGGCTTTACCACGCCGATGTTTGCGGTGATCCTGTCGGCGCTCATGCTGAAGGAGCATGTGGGGCCATGGCGCTGGACGGCGGTGATCGTGGGGCTGATTGGCGTGCTGATCATTGCCGGGCCAAGCACCGGAAACCTGCCGCTGTTTGGCGTGGCGGTGGGCATCGGCGCGGCCTTCATGGTCGCACTGGTAACAGTGCAAGTGCGCGATCTGGGGCGGACGGAAGAGCCGCTAACGGTGGTGTTCTACTTCTCGGCCATGAGCGCGCCGTTTTTGGGGCTGTTCCTGTTCCGCACCGGGATGGACCATGACCTGACCGGGTGGCTGATGCTGGCCGGGATCGGGGTGACCGGGCTGTTTGCGCAGATCACGATGACCGCTTCGTTGCGTTATGGCACCGTGGCGAGTGTGATCGTGGTCGATTACATCCAGCTCGCGTGGGCGACATTCTGGGGCTGGCTGGTGTTCAGCCACATGCCGCCAGTCAGCACATGGATCGGCGCGCCGGTGATCATCGGGGCAAGCCTGCTGATCGTGTGGCGCGAGCATGTGCTGGGCAAGCGGCGCAAGGCCGCAGCCGCGCTGGAACCGGGCTGAGCTTGGGGCGTTCCACTAACCAGATCGGGCTTGTGGCGGGCATTCTCCGCCCGCCCCTGATGAAAAGGTGAATGCCATGATCCGCAAGTTCGTTTTTGCCACAATGATGGGTGGACTTATTCTGAGCGCGAGCGCCTGCAACACGGTCAAGGGCGCAGGGCAGGATTTGCAGTCCGCCTCGAAATCGACCGAAGAAGCCATCAACGACTGATCGGTCTTCAGATGTGCAAAAGGGCCGCTCCGGCATACCGGGGCGGCCCTTTTTGCGTCAGCCTTCCTTCCACACCAGCTTGGGCTTGCGCGCGGCCAGCGTTTCATCGAGGCGGCGGCGCGGGGCCAGATGCGGGGCAGATTTGAGCATTTCGTCCCCTGCCCGCGCGCGTTCGGCCAGTGAGCGCATGGCGCCGACGAATTGGTCGATCCCGGCCTTGCTCTCGGTCTCGGTCGGCTCCACCAGCATGGCGCCGTGAACGACAAGCGGGAAATAGACCGTCATCGGGTGGTAGCCCTCATCGATCAGGCCCTTGGCCAGATCGTTGGTCGAGAAGCCTTCGGCAAAACCATCGTCCGAGAACAGCGCTTCGTGCATGCAATGGCCCGATGCACCGAACGGCGCGTCGAGCACATCGTCAAGGCTGCGCAAGATGTAGTTGGCGTTGAGCACTGCATCGCCCGAGACCTGGCGCAGACCATCAGCGCCGTGGCTGAGGATATAGGCGAGCGCGCGGGTGTACATGCCCATCTGTCCATGGAACGCACACATGCGACCGAACGCCTGCGGGTGTTCCTCGTGCGCCTGCTCCTCCTCGATCAGCTTGACCGAACCATCGGCCTGCCGCGCGGTGAAGGGCAGCGGGCCGAAGGGCGAAAGCGCTTCGGACAGCACGACCGGGCCGGAACCGGGGCCGCCGCCACCGTGCGGGGTGGAGAAAGTCTTGTGCAGGTTGATGTGCATCGCGTCGACGCCAAGATCGCCCGGACGCACGCGCCCGACGATGGCGTTGAAGTTTGCCCCATCGCAATAGACATAGCCGCCCGCCGCGTGGACGGCATCGGCGATGATTTTCAGATCGCGTTCGAACAGGCCGCAAGTGTTGGGATTGGTGATCATCACGCCAGCCACATCAGGGCCAAGACGCGCAATCAAGGCGGCGGAATCGACGCGGCCTTCGGGCGTTGCGGGGATGTTTTCGACGCGGAACCCGGCGAAGGCGGCAGTGGCCGGATTGGTGCCATGCGCGCTTTCGGGCACGAGGATCACGTCGCGCGGATCGCCCTTGGCTTCCAGCGCAGCGCGGATGCACAGCAGCCCGCACAACTCGCCGTGGGCGCCCGCCTTTGGCGTCATGGCAACGCCATGCATGCCGGTGAGTTCGATCAGCCAATGCGCCAGTTCGTTCATCACCGACAGCGCGCCCTGCACCGTGTGGACCGGCTGCAGCGGGTGGACATCGGCAAAACCGGGCATCCGCGCGACCTTTTCATCAAGGCGCGGGTTGTGCTTCATCGTGCACGAGCCGAGCGGGAACAGGCCAAGATCAATGGCATAGTTCTGGCGCGACAGGCGCGTGTAGTGGCGCACAGTTTCCGGCTCTGACAAGCCGGGCAGGTTCGGCCGTTCGGCGCGGGCCATGGGGCCAAGCGCGCTCAGATCGATGTCTGCGGTATCGGGGAAATCGACGCCCGAACGATCCGCCGCGCCAAGTTCAAACAGCAACGCTTCTTCCAATTGCAGCGCGCGGTTGCCGGTGAAAGTGCGGATGCCAGTTTCGGGCTCATTTTCGCCCATCGAGGGCCGCCAACCAGTGGGATTGATCGCGTTCATGCCAGCACCTCCTTGAGCGCAGCGGCGAGCGCTGCAATGTCTTCGTCCGTCGTGCATTCGGTGGCGGCGACGATCATGCCGTTCGCCAGTGCCGCCTCCAGTGGGTAGAGGCGGCCGAGCGAGACCCCGCCCAGCACTTGCCGGTCCGCCAGTTCGCGCACGACCTGCCGCGCGTCCTTGGGCAGAGTGATCGCAAATTCGTTGAAGTAGTGGGTGTTGACCACGGTCACGCCGGCGACTTGCGCCAGTGCAGTGGCGGTCTTGCGGGCGGCGGCGTGGCTCAACTTTGCCATATCGGACAGGCCCGATCCGCCCAGCAGCGTCATGTGGACCGAGAACGCCAGCGCGCAGAGGCCCGAGTTGGTGCAGATGTTGCTCGTCGCCTTCTCACGCCGAATGTGCTGTTCGCGCGTGGAGAGCGTGAGGACGAAGCCGCGCTTGCCATCGGCATCCACGGTTTCGCCACACAGACGACCGGGGATCTGGCGCAGATACTTTTCGCGGCACCCGAACAGGCCGAGGTACGGTCCGCCAAACTGCAAGCCGACGCCGATGGATTGGCCCTCGCCCACGACGATGTCAGCGCCAAGGCTGCCGGGGCTTTGCAGCACGCCCAGCGCGACGGGCTCTGTAACAACAGCGATCAGCAGCGCGCCTTTGGCCTGTGCGGCGCTGGCGATGGCGGCGAGATCGGGGATGCGGCCGAGGATATCGGGGTACTGGACCACGACGCACGAGGTTTCCCCATCGATGCGCGCGATCAGCGCGGCATCATCCGGGGTGGCGGTGAGTTCGGGCACTACGGTATCAAGCACGTCGCCGGTAAACTTGGCCATCGTGCGCGCGGTTTCGACGTAGTGCGAATGAACCCCGCCCGAGAGCACGGCCTTGCCACGCTTGGTGATGCGGCCCGCCATCGCGATAGCTTCCCAGCAGGCGGTAGAGCCGTCGTAGAGCGAGGCGTTGGCCACTTCGGTGCCGAACAGGCGGGCGACCTGAGTCTGGAATTCGAACAGCACTTGCAGCGTGCCCTGCGCGATTTCGGGCTGGTACGGCGTGTACGCGGTGAGGAATTCGCCGCGCTGGATCATGTGATCGACGGTGGCGGGCACGTGGTGGCGATAGGCGCCTGCGCCAAGGAAGAACGGCACCGAGCCTGCGGTGACATTGTTGGCAGAAAGCCGCGCCATGTGGCGTTCGACCGCCATCTCGCTGGCGTGATTGGGCAAGCCGGCAATGGGAGCCGACAGCCGCGCTGCGGCGGGAACATCGGCAAACAGCTCGTCAATCGAGCCTGCGCCGATGACCGAGAGCATGGCGCTGCGATCGGTATCAGTCAGGGGAAGATAGCGCATGGGATCAAAGCTCCGCGATGAAGGCCTGATAGGAGGCCTCGTCCATCAGGCCATCGAGTTCGGCAGGGTCGGACAGGGTCATCTTCCACAGCCAGCCATCGCCTTCGGGATCGGTGTTGACGAGCTCGGGCTGATCTTCGAGCGCGGCGTTGGAAACCGTGACTTTGCCCGAAACGGGGGCGTAGACATCGGACGCGGCCTTGACGCTGTCGACCACCGAGGCGCTGTCGCCCATCGAGACTTCGCTGCCTTCGCCGGGCACCTCGACGAAGGTGATGTCACCCAGCTGGCTTTGGGCATAGTCGGTGATGCCAACGGTGGCTTCGCTGCCTTCGACCGCAATCCATTCGTGGTCCTTGGTGAAATAGCGGGTCATCAAGCGGCTCCTTTGCGGTGATAGCGATGGGGTACGAAAGGCATGGGAACGACGCTGGCGGCCAGTTTGCGGCCGCGCACGTCGATGGTGAGTTGGGTGCCAGGTGCGGCGTGGGCGACGGCCACGTAGGCCATGGCGATCGGGCGTTCGAGGCTGGGCGAGAAGCCGCCCGACGTGATGGTGCCGACTTCGACATCGCCTGAGAGAACCTTGGCCCCTTCACGCGCAGCCATACGGCCTTCGATGGCGAGGCCGACGCGGCGGGTTTCTGCGCCGCTAGCGATCAGCGGAAGGATGACATCAGCGCCGGGAAAGCCACCTTCACTGCGGCGGCGCTTGTTGATGCCGAACAGCAGATCAGCGCTGACCGGATCGACGGTGTCGGTCATGTCATGGCCATAAAGCGGCAGGCCCGCTTCAAGCCGCAAACTGTCACGCGCGCCAAGACCGATGGGCTTTACTAGCGGCTGGGCGCAGATCAGATCGGCAAGCTCTGCAGCGTTTTCGGCGGGCACGGAGATTTCAAAGCCGTCCTCGCCGGTATAGCCCGAGCGGCTGATCCAGGCGTCCACGCCGCCCATCTTGAATTGGCCGCCGCGCATGAAGGTGAGCGCAGACAATGGGTATTCCCCGGTTACCAGCGGTTCGAGCGCTTCGAACGCCTTGGGCCCTTGCAACGCGAACAGCGCGCTGTCTTCAAGGTGGTTGAGCGTGATGGCATCGGGCAGACGCTCGCGCAGCGTGGCGATATCGTCCCACTTGGTTGCGCCATTGACGACGAGGTAGAACCCCTGCCCCCAGCGGCTGACCATCAGGTCATCGAGAATGCCTCCCTCATCATTCAGCAGCAGCGAATAGCGCACGCCACCGATGGGAAGGGTGGAAAGATCGATGGGCAGGACCGCTTCAAGCGCGGCCTCGGCGCCCTCGCCTGAAACGTAAAGCTGGCCCATGTGCGACACATCGAAGAACCCGGCACTTTCGCGGGTCCAGAGGTGTTCGGCGATGATCCCTTCAAACTGCACCGGCATCCAGTACCCGGCGAAATCGACCATGCGACCGCCCCGCGCGCGGTGCCAGGTGTCGAGCGGCAGAGCCAACGGACCGGTCGGTACATCGGGATCGAGTTCAGAAATATCGTATGTGTCGCTCACAAATATCGTTCCCGTACAGTTCAGACGCCATTCGGCGCCCCCTCTGTCACGGAAACCTGAGAGCTTTCCCCCGCCCGCCTCTCCTGACGGGTTTCATGGGGTTACCCCTTCGGCGGCCCTTCCCTTTGCGGGAAATGACTCTTTCCAGAGTGTCGCTGTCGACCCACGCGGTCCTTTTGCCTGAGAGATTCCGGGGCGGTTGCTCCTTCGGCGTCTCTCGACTCTGAACGAATCGAGAGAACTCTCCCGCGCGATCAGCGACGCCTGTTCATCGCTGCAGTGCAGCGTGAAGTCAACACGGGCTTCCCGCCGTTATCCACGATGGTTGTGCTGAACCTTACAAACCAAAAGTCCGCTCACCCTGAGCCTGTCGAAGCGTGCTTGGCGCAGCGTTGCGCCGGATGCTTCGACAAGCTCAGCATGAGCGGGATTGGTCTGAGACTATTCAGCGCGCAAAGTCCGGCGGAATTCATCGTGGTGATGGATGAAGCGGCCACGTTGCTTCGCTCCTGCCAGTGCGAGGATCACGCGCGCAAGATCAGTGTCCTTGACCGAGCGATACTGCCGAAAACGGCCCTGCATCAGCAGATCGGCGAGCGGGCTGAGGATCATGCCAATGCGTTCGGCCGGACGCGCGGGGCCTTCGCGATGGCCGCTCAGGAGGCCGGGGCGCAGCACATCGAGCCGATCAAAGTGCAGCTTGGCCAGCTTGTCTTCGACCTCGCCCTTTACCGAGAGGTAGAAGTTTTTCGCCCCCAATTCCGCACCGACCGACGAGACAACGATCAGCTGGCGTGCGCCCGCAGCCTTGGCCGCAGCGGCGCATTCCAGCACTAGATCGTGGTCAACCGCGCGAAAAGCGGCCTTGTCTCCGCCCACGGTCTTGATCGTGGTGCCGAGCGTGATGACCGCAGTGTCTGGTCGCGCAGCGGCTATGGCATCCGGCCAGTGCCCCGTATCGGACAGCAGCATTTCCATCCGCGCGCCTTTGGGCAGGGGCACTTCGCGCCGGGCGATGGCGACGAGGTGAATGTCGGAGTGGTTTACGGCTTGCTCCATGACAGCGCGCCCGATCAGGCCGGTCGCGCCAATCAGGACGTTGCGGGTAAGTTCAGACATTGCTGAGCCCTTCAGGCGTCTGGCCGAACAGTCTGGCATAGCTGTCGATGGCATAGCGGTCGGTCATGCCGGCGATGAAATCGGCGATGTGGCGGGTTCGTTCCGGCTCATGCTCTGGCAAGGTGGCGCGCCAGCTTTCCGGCATCCGCGTTGGGTCTTGCGCAAAGGCGGCGAAGAGCTTCGCGATCACCTCGCGCGCGCGATCAGCGGTTTGGCGCTGCTCCTGATGCAGGTAGAGCCGCTGATACATGAACTGCTTGAGCGCGCGTTCCTCCTCACCCATTGCGCCAGAAAACGTGACAAGCGGGCGCGCGGCGGCGCGAACATCGGCAGCGCTGCTGACGCCGGATTGCGCGATGTTGGTTTGTGCCGTGGCAATCACATCGTTGACCATGCGGCCAATCTGCCCGCGCACCAGTTCGCGCAGCAGGCGGTCCTGCGGGGCTGTGGGGAAACGGCGTTCGATGGCTCGCCACTGCTCGGCCACCGATGGCAGTTCGAGCAACTGATCGAGGCACAGGAACCCGGCGCGCAGGCCATCGTCGATGTCGTGGTTGTCATAGGCGATGTCGTCGGAAATCGCGGCAACTTGCGCTTCGAGTGAGGCGAAGGTGTTGAGTTCCAGTGGGAAAGCGGAATCAAGCTCCTGTAGCGCCCAGGTGGGCTGGAGGATTGGGCCATTGTGCTTGGCAAGGCCCTCCAGCGTTTCCCACGTTAAGTTCAGACCCTCGTGCCCGCAGTATGGGCTTTCGAGGCGCATTAGCACGCGCAGGGTGTTGGCATTGTGATCGAAGCCGCCTGCATCGCCCATCGCCGCCTCAAGCGAGTCTTCCCCGGCGTGGCCGAACGGCGGGTGGCCGATATCGTGGGCGAGGCACAAGGCTTCTGTGAGATCCTCATCCAGCCCCAGCGCGCGGGCAATGACACGGCCAATCTGGGCAACTTCGAGGCTGTGCGTCAGGCGGACGCGATAGTGATCGCCATCGGGCGCGATGAACACTTGCGTCTTGTGGCGCAGGCGGCGGAACGCGATGGAATGGATGATGCGGTCACGGTCGCGCTGAAATGCGCTGCGCGGCCCGCGCGAGGCCTTGTCGTCAGTGCCGAATTCCCGCCCGCGCGTGGCGGCTGGGTCGCTGGCGTAGGGGGCGCGTGTCACACTAGCTTCCCCCACATTCCCTCGTCATGCTGAACCTGTTTCAGCATCCATTTCTGACAAACCACAGTCATCTCCGGAGGAGAAATGGACCCTGAAACAAGTTCAGGGTGACGATGAAAGTTCGACAAAGTCCTGCCTTATGCCCCAAGAATCCAGTCCACCGCCGCATGTGCGTGGATGCGGGTGCAATCGTAGATTGGCAGGACATTGGCATCGACATCGATCACCATGTCCAGCTCGGTGCAGGCCAGCACGGCGGCCTGTGCGCCGCGCTGTTCCATGTTGGTCAGCATGGTCTTGAACGTGCGTTCGGCAGCGCGGGTGGCTTTGCCCTGCATCAGTTCGTCATAGATGATCGCGTCGGTCGCTTCGACTTCCTCAACCACCGGGGGCAGCAGGCTGATGCCGTGGGCGACAAGGCGTTTGCGGTAGAAGCTTTCCATCACGACATAGCGTGTGCCCAGTAGGGCGGCGGTTTCGATGCCATCGGCTTTCATCTTCGCAGCCACCGTATCGGCGATGTGGATCACCGGGATCGAAACCGCACCGGCCACATCGTCATAGACCTTGTGCATCGAATTGGCACCGATCAGCAGCGCCGTGGCCCCCGCCTGTTCAAGGCGGCGCGCGCTTTCCGACAGGATCGCAGCCGCGCGCGCCCACTGGTCGGGCGTGGCAAGGCGGGCGAGGCCATTGAAATCGAGGCTTTCGATCAGGAGCGGCGCGCTCGATAGCGTCGAGGTGCGCGCCTGCACCAACTGGTTGATGTCCTCGTAATAGGTCCGAGTGGAAAACCAGCTCATGCCGCCGATAAGGCCGATCTTGCGCAAAGCGATATCTCCTGCGGGCTGAGAACACCCCTGTTGGGTTGGGCTTTACGGAAGGTGGTCCGGTAGGTCCAGTGCTGGAATGCCCCAACAACCTCCGTTCGTGTCGAGCGTAGTCGAGACACTATAACACCAAGGTGTCTCGACTACGCTCGACACGAACGGTTCGATTCAGGATTTCTTCTCGGGCGCGAAACCGGTGGCGCATAGCGCTGCGGCGCTGGTGGTGACGCCGAGCAATTCCGCATCGCCAAGACGGCGCACGGTCAGCACATAGTCCGACAGGCTGCGCTTGGGCGCTTGCAGGGACTTGAGCCGCGAAAGTTGGCCGAGCGACAGGCGGTCCGTCATGTGGGTAGCCATACAGGCCGCGTTGGCATCGGAAAGGCCCGCATCGACCAGAGCCGAGCGGACCTTTCCATAAGCCAGTTTTGAAGGCGCGCAGGCCCCCGCTGCGATGGCGAAAGCCAGCACGGCGGGGGCCAGACGCTTCATCAGTGGGCGAGACTCTTGACGATGTCTTCGACCATCTTCTTGGCATCGGCCAGAAGCATCATCGTCTGGTCCATGTAGAACACGTCGTTGTCGACACCGGCATAGCCCACGCCGCCCATCGAGCGTTTGACGAAGAAGATCGTCTTGGCCTTGTCCACATCGAACACGGGCATGCCATAGATCGGCGAGGACTTGTCGGTCTTCGCCGCCGGGTTCACCACGTCGTTCGCGCCGATGATGAAGGCAACGTCAGCCTGCGCGAACTCGCTGTTGATGTCTTCCAGCTCAAACACTTCATCGTAAGGCACGTTGGCTTCGGCAAGCAGTACGTTCATGTGCCCGGGCATGCGGCCTGCGACCGGGTGGATCGCGTACTTGACGTTGACGCCCGCCTTTTTCAGCACATCGCCCATTTCGCGCAGCGCGTGCTGGGCTTGTGACACGGCCATGCCGTAGCCCGGTATGATGATGACGGTTTCGGCTTCCTTCATCATGTAGGCCGCGTCTTCAGCAGAGCCGCGCTTCCACGGGCGCTGTTCGCGCACCGTGCCATCGGAGGCTGCGGCATCAGCCCCAAAGCCGCCCGCAATCACCGAGATGAAGCTGCGGTTCATTGCCTTGCACATGATGTACGAAAGGATTGCGCCCGAGGAGCCGACCAGTGCGCCCGTCACGATCATTGCAGTGTTCTGCAGCGTGAAGCCCATCGCTGCCGCTGCCCAGCCCGAGTACGAGTTGAGCATCGAGACGACCACCGGCATGTCTGCGCCGCCGATCGGGATGATCAGCAGGAACCCGATGATGAAGCTGAGCACGGTAATCGCGATGATCACCCAGGCCGACTGGTCCTGCGTGAAATAGGCCACAAGCCCGATGATCGCCAGCAACGTGCCAAGATTCAGCGCATGGCGACCCGGCAGCATGATGGGCGAGCCGCTCATCTTGCCCGCAAGCTTGAGGAACGCAATGATCGAACCGGAGAAAGTGATCGCACCAATGGCGATACCAAGACCCAGTTCGATACGGCTGACCGGGTTGATCTCGCCATCGGGAAGCATGATGCCGAACGCATCGGGATTGAGATAGGCGGCAAGGCCAACCAACACCGCGGCCAAGCCGACCAATGAGTGGAAGGCGGCAACCAACTGCGGCATGTCGGTCATCGCAATGCGCTTGGCGATCACAAACCCGATACCGCCGCCGATGGCCAGCGCAACGAGGATTTCCGGCAGGCTGGCGATCGAGTGCGTGAGCAGCGTGGTGACCACCGCAATGGTCATGCCGATCATGCCATAACGGTTGCCCGCGCGGCTGGTGGCGGGGCTGGACAGCCCGCGCAGCGCCAGAATGAACAGAACGCCCGAGACGAGATAGGCCAGAGCGACCCAGGGAGAGGGAGCGACGTGTTCCATCACTTCTTCTCCTTCTTCTTGTACATCGCCAGCATGCGCGCGGTGACGGCAAACCCGCCGAAGATGTTGACCGAAGCCAGCACCACCGCGCCAAGGCCCAGCCACTTGGCAGACGGGCTACCGGCAGCAGCAGACGCGACCAGTGCGCCGACCACGATGACCGAGGAAATGGCGTTGGTTACCGCCATCAGTGGCGTGTGCAGTGCCGGGGTGACCGACCAGACAACGTAATACCCGACAAAGCAGGCGAGCACGAAAATGCTCAAGATCGATATGAAGTCCATGTGTCCCCCCTCAGGCCAGCAGGCGTTCGTTGACCACCTTGCCGCCCTGCGTCAGGCGGATGGCGTTGCCGATTTCCTCGTCCAGAACAGGTTTGCCCTGTTCCTTGTCCCAGAAGGCCGAGAGGAAATTGAACAAGTTGCGGCTGAACAGGGCCGAAGCATCAGCAGGCAATTGTGCAGGCGTGTTGGAAAAGCCGACGATTTTGACGCCGTGCCGTTCGATCACCTGATCGGGCACAGATCCTTCGACATTACCGCCTTGCGCGACGGCGAGGTCATAAATCACCGAGCCCGGCTTCATCGTGGCAATCTGTGCATCGCTGACCAGACGGGGCGCGGCGCGGCCCGGGATCAGTGCTGTGGTGATGACGATATCCTGCTTGGCGATGTGGCTCGATACCAGTTCGGCCTGCGCCTTCTGGTATTCCTCAGACATCTCGGTCGCATAGCCGCCTGCGCCTTCGCCTTCGATGCCCGCAACGTTTTCCACGAAGATCGGCTTCGCGCCGAGCGACTGGATCTGTTCCTTGGTGGCCGAGCGAACGTCCGTGGCCGAAACCTGCGCGCCCAGACGGCGCGCCGTGGCGATGGCCTGAAGCCCTGCAACGCCCACGCCCATGACGAAGCACTTGGCCGCAGACACGGTGCCCGCTGCGGTCATCATCATCGGGAACGCCCGGCCATAGTGGCTGGCAGCAACCAAGACAGCCTTGTACCCGGCAAGGTTGGACTGCGAGGACAGGATGTCCATGCTTTGCGCACGCGTGATGCGCGGCATGAATTCCATGGCCAGCGCTTCAAAACCCGCAGCCGCATAGGCATCAACCCGTTCGCGCTTGGTGAACGGATCGAGGCTCGCCACAATCCATGCGCCGGGATTGGCGCCGGAAAGCTGTTCCACCTCGGGCCCTTGCACGCCCAGAATGATATCGGCCCCGGCCACTGCGCTGTCGGTAACTTCAGCCCCGGCGGCACGATATTCATCATCCGAAATCGAAGCGGTAACACCCGCCCCGCTTTCCACAGTCACCACAGCACCCAGTGAAAGGAACTTCTTCACAGTTTCCGGCGATGCCGAAACCCTGCTCTCCCCTGTCGCGCGTTCCCGAAGGACGGCGATCTTTATTGCCCCTGCCACGGCGCTTTTACTGGATCACCAGGATGACCACGAACACCAGCGCGATGATCGCAGGCGTGGACCACTTCACCAGATTGACGAAGCCTTCGTATGTAGACTTGGCGGCTTTGATGTCGTTTGCAGGAGCCATGTTCTTCCCCAAAAATCACGCGCCCATCATGGCGCAACGCATATGCTCTAGCGACGGCTTGGCTGGCACTCAAGTGCGTAGCGCGCTGTTCACACTTTAACCGCGGCCACCGCAGGCTTAATCGCCTCTTTACCCAATCCGGTTAGTGCTTGGCACCTGACGCAAATGCGGGGAGTCTAAAGTACAGGTCATGCAGGAGCCCGAACAGCGCCTTCTCATGTTGATTGATGACGAACCCGCGCAGTGCCGACTGATTTCGGCGCTGGCTTCGCGTGAGGGTTGGCGCACGGTCATCGCCCGGGATTCGGAAAGCGCCATTGCCACACTCGGCACGCGGCAGGGGATGCAGCTTGGCGCGATCATTCTGGATCAGTGGGTGCCGGGCGATGATGCCTGTTCGCTGATTGCAGAACTGAAGGCGCGCCGCCCTGCCCTGCCCATCCTGATGCTGACCACCAGCAACTCGCCGCTTCTTGCAGTGGAAGCCATGCGCGCTGGCGCCACCGACTATCTGATCAAGCCGGTTGCGCCCGAACGTCTGCTGCAGGCGCTGCGCAGTGCGACGTCACGCGAAACCGATGCGATCGAGTTGCAGCCCCTGACCGAAAAGCTGGGCGCACCGCTCGATTTTGATTCGATGATCGGGGCAGCCCCTGCTTTTCGCGCGGCGCTGGCTGTGGCCGCAAAGGCCGCGCGCACGCACTCCAACGTGATGATCGAAGGCGAAAGCGGCACCGGCAAGGAAATGCTGGTGCGCGCCATGCATGCCGCCAGCCCGCGCGCCAAAGCCGCGCTGCGCACGATCAACGCGGGCGGCATTCCGGCCAACCAGATTGAATCTGCGTTGTTCGGGCATGAAAAGGGCGCTTTTGCTGGCGCGTTTGAACGTCACGTAGGCCTGTTGCAGCACGCTGATGGCGGCACACTGGTGATCGATGAGATCGACCGCCTGCCCGACAATGTGCAGGAGCGATTGGTCCGCTATCTAGAGCGCGGGGATGTGCAACCCATTGGCGCGCGCCATTCCTTCCGGGTAGATGTGCGCATCATCAGTTGTGCCAATGCCGGGATTCGCGATCTGGTGGAGACCGGTGATTTCCGGCCTGATCTGCATGCCCTGCTGACTCAAACGCACGTCAGCCTGCCCGCCTTGCGCGAACGGCCTGCCGATATTGCAGCTCTCGCACGCCATTTCCTTGCGCGGATTGGCGAGCAGCCGGGACTTCGCCCCTTGGGCATTACCGATGGCGCGCTGGCACTGCTGGGAGCCTATGACTGGCCGGGCAATGTCCGCCAGTTGCAGGCAACGCTTTTCCGCGCCGCCGTGTTCTGCGATGGCGAAGCGCTGACGCCGCAGGATTTTCCGAACCTTTCCAGCCTGATCGGCGAGGGAAATCGCCGCGTGCCGAATGTCACCGATGGCGCTGGCATCACGCTGTTCGCCGCCGATGGCAACCTGCGACCGCTCGAAGAAATCGAAGCCGATGTGATCCGCCTTGCCATTGGCCATTATCGCGGACGCATGACCGAAGTGGCGCGGCGGCTCGGGATTGGCCGGTCCACGCTTTATCGCAAGCTTTCCGAACTGGGAATCGACAACGCCGCCTGATTGGCGCTAGTTTTGGCGCATGGCTGGGACTTCCGAATTTGCAGGGCGCACCGCGCTCGTTACTGGCGCAGCATCGGGCATCGGTGCGGCGGCGGCGCGCTGGCTTGATGCGCAGGGCATCGGCGAACTTCACCTGATCGATATCAACCGGCGCGGGCTCGACCAGCTTGACCTTGGCTGCAAGGTCCATGCGCTGGGCGGCGATGTGACCGATCCCAACTTGTGGAAGCTGTTCGAGCGCGAATTGCCGCAGATCGATTATGCGGTGCTGAACGCGGGAATTGCCAGCAACGGCGATATCGTGGACCTCGACATTGCTTCATGGCGCAAGACGATGGCGGTCAATCTTGATGGCATGTTCCTCTCGCTGCGCACGGCAATGCGCGCGATGAAGAAGGCCGGACGCGGCGCAATCGTGATGACGTCTTCGATATCGGGCGTGAAGGCGGCGGCAGGGACAGCGGCCTATTCCGCGTCAAAGGCCGCGACGATCCAACTGGCGCGCGTTGCAGCGGCAGAGGCCGCACAATTTGGCGTGCGCGTGAACGCAATCGCGCCGGGTGGCGTTGATACCGGGATTTGGGACAAGGCCGAATGGTTCGCGCCGCTGGTCGAAGCCCATGGCGGGCGGGCCGAAGCGCTGGCCGCCATGGCCAAGGATGCAACGCCGCTTGGCCGCTTTGCCAGCGCGGACGAGGTGGCCGCACAGATCGGCTTTCTGCTGTCAGACGCTGCGGCAACGATTACCGGCACGTGCCTTGTCAGCGATGGCGGCGTTTCGCTTTAGGGCGGGATGACATCGCACCGCTTTTTAAACTGATCCCGTTCGTGTTAGACTGATCCCGTTCGTGTCGAGCGAAGTCGAGACACTGCGTCCATGTGTCTCGACTTCGCTCGACACGAACGGTGTCTTGGTATCTTCTAAAGCAGTCGTACTTCAGGGCAATTGGCTGAAATCGGTCAGCGCCGCATCGCGCAGGCCGCGCCACACATGAAAGGCCTGCACGGTCTCGGCCACATCGTGCACGCGCACCATCTGGCAACCGGCGTCCATCGCCTTAATTGCCAGCATGACTGAGCCTGCCATGCGCTGATGCGCCGCAGCCTCATTGGATAGCGCGCCGATCATGCGCTTGCGGCTCGCGCCGAACAGGATCGGCTGGCCCAGGGCGTGGAAAAGCGGCAGGGCGTTGATAAGCGCAAGGTTTTCCGCCAGCGATTTGCCAAAGCCGATACCGGGATCGAGCAGGATCTTGTCGCGCGCGATGCCTGCAGCAAGCGCAGCATCGCGGCGTTCGCGCAAACTGTCGAACACGTCGAGCACGACGTCTGCATATTCCCCATCGGCGTGAAGATCGCCATCGGTGCCCGGCGCGTGCATCAGCACCACCGGCGCGCCCACCTTCGCCACGATTTCAGCGGTGCGTGGATCGTGGCGCATGGCCGACACATCGTTGACGATATGCGCGCCTGCGGCCAGTGCCGCTTCGATAACGCTGGAGCGGCGGCTGTCGATGGAGATGGCAGCGCCCGCAGCGGCAAGCTTTTCGATCACCGGGACGACGCGCTTGACCTCGTCCCCTTCCCACACCGCCGCCGCGCCGGGGCGGGTGGATTCGCCGCCTACATCGATCAGGCCTGCCCCGGCGGAGAGCATCGCATGAGCATGGTCAAGTGCCGCATCGGGCTTGTCGAGGAACTGGCCACCGTCCGAAAAACTGTCGGGCGTGACGTTGAGGATGCCCATGATCTGCGGCTGATCGAGCCGCAGCATGCGCTGGCCGCAGGCGAGCGGGGCATGGGTGCGGCGCAGGTTTTCCCATTGCGTGGTGGCTTCAGCCGCCAACGCATCGGGCAGTGCGGCGATGGCAGTGGGCATGTCTGCCATGCCGAGCATTTGGCGGGCCGTGACTTTCGCGCCATCGCGCACGATCAGCGCGAAGCGGCTGGCATAGGCAAGGCCCCCGCCAAGGCGGATCGCAGCGCCCTCTTCAGACTGCGGGCTTTCCGCCAAGGCGATGGGGCGAATGTAGACCTTCAGCATACGTGCAACATTAGTGCGTCCCCGCGAAGGCGGGGACCTCAGGCAGTGATGCGCAAGAGGTTCCGCCAGTAAGGCCAGAGGCCCCCGCCTGCGCGGGGGTGCGACGTTTTAGGCGATCAATCCTCAACAGCCAGCAGATACAACTGCCGCAGCGCATCAATCGGCTTGACCTCGCCATCATGTTCCACATGCCAGAAGGTCCAGCCATTGCACGATGGCGCACCTTGCAGCTTTGCGCCGAGGCTGTGGATTGAGCCGATCTCTGCATTGGACTGCAGCGAACCATCGGCGCGAACAACTGCAGCGAAACGGCCCTTCTTGGCCGTAAGGCGGGTGCCAGGCGTCAGATAGCCGCTTTCTACCAGCGCACCGAACGCTACCTTGGGTGCAGAGCGCTTGGACTGCATCGTCACCAGCGAGGATTCGTCCAGCGGCAGCGCCAGTTCGATGCGTTCCAGCGCGACTTCGATGTAATCATCTTCGCGCTCGCACCCGATCCAGTCACGCCCCAGACGCTTGGCCACCGCGCCCGTAGTGCCGGTGCCAAAGAACGGATCGAGCACGACATCGCCCTTGTTGGTCGTGGCCAGCATCACGCGATAGAGCAACGCTTCGGGCTTTTGCGTCGGGTGCGCCTTGGTGCCATTGCGGCGCAGGCGTTCGGGGCCGGAGCAGATTGGCAACACCCAGTCCGAGCGCATCTGCAGCTCGTCATTCAGCGTTTTCATCGCGCGATAGTTGAAGGTGTACTTCGACTTCTCGCTTTTGGACGCCCAGATCAGTGTTTCGTGTGCGTTGGTAAAGCGCGTGCCCTTGAAGTTGGGCATCGGGTTGGCCTTGCGCCAGATGATATCGTTGAGGATCCAGAAGCCCAGGTCCTGCAGGATCGTGCCGACGCGGAAGATGTTGTGATAGCTGCCGATCACCCAGATCGAACCATCGGGCTTGAGCAACCGGTGCGCCTCGATCAGCCATTCGCGGGTGAACTTGTCATAAGTGGCAAAGCTGGAAAACTTGTCCCAATCGTTGGTCACCGCATCCACATGGCTGCCATCGGGCCGCGCCAGATCACCGCCCAATTGCAGGTTATAGGGCGGATCGGCGAAGATCATGTCGATCGAGGCATCGGGCAGCTTGCGCATTTCGGCAATGCAATCGCCGCGCAGGATCTGGTTGCGCGGGAGGGCCACTTCGGCCTTGAGCACCTTTGCCGGCGCTGCGCGCAGTGCCTTGGCGCGTTCTTTGACTGCGACGACCATATCTTGTCCCTGACCACTGTGGATAAGTCCACCGTGTGAGTCAAATCAGGCCATCCGTCAAGCCGCGACTCGCCGGATTCTCGCGAGTCGCGGGGCATCGGCGATGAGAACGAAACGAGTCTTTTTCGATATGTAGAGTCCCTAATGCCGCCTCGGACTCAACATATGGTGGTGTGGCCAACCGGCCTTACTGGCAAACTTTTTTAGAGCAGCAGCAGTTGCGCCACCGGGGCAAAGCTGCGCCGATGCAAAGGCGTTGGCCCATGCTCACGCAGCGCGGCCAGATGTTCGGGCGTGCCATACCCCGCATTGCGCTCCCACCCGTAATGCGGGTGGGCCAGCGCCGCTTCGCGCATGATCCGGTCGCGGTGTTCCTTGGCGATGATCGAGGCGGCGGAAATGCACGGCTCGATCGCATCACCGCCCACAATCGCCCGCGCGGGCCAGCACCATTCGGGGCGGCGGCCATGCGGCGTCATGTTGCCATCGATCAGCACTTCACCCACACCTTCATCGTCGGCCAGTTGCGCGCACAAGGCCTGCACCGCCAGCGTCATCGCCAGCATCGTCGCACCGAAGATGTTCAGCCGGTCGATCTCGTCAGGCTCAACCACGCCCACCGCCCAGCGACAGCGGCGTTTGATCACCTCTTCCAGTTCCGCTCGCCGTTTGGCCGAGAGTTTCTTGGAATCATCGAGGCCTGACGGGCGCGGCTTGCACAGCACTACGGCGGCGGCCACTACCGGGCCTGCAAGAGGCCCGCGCCCAGCCTCGTCCACGCCGATTGTCAGCATGGATGAAAAGGTAGTGGCACCAATCGCGGTTGCGGGCATTGTATGCGGCATGACGAATCCCATTCTGCGCTCGCTATCGCCGCTCACTCTGCTCCTCGCAAGCTGCGGCACGTCCATTTCTGCTCAAGGCACTGACCCTGCTCAGGCGGGCATCGCCATGACCGATGTTGCCACATTCGATGAGCCATGGGCCATGGCCTTCCTGCCCGGCACCAACAGCGCGCTGGTGACCGAGAAGAAGGGCACGCTGAAGCTGTGGCGCGAAGGTTCGGATCAGGCGGTGACCGTGGCGGGCACGCCGAAGGTGGCCTATGGCGGCCAGGGCGGGTTTGGCGATGTGATCGCCGCGCCCGATTTTGCGACCAGCGGCATGGTTTACCTCAGCTGGGCTGAAGAAGGCCAGGGCGATACGCGCGGAGCCGTGGTTGGCCGGGCGAAACTGGTGACCAATGGCTCACCGCGCCTCGAAGGCCTCACCGTAGTCTGGCGGCAGTTCCCCAAAGTCAGCGGCAAGGGGCACTATTCGCACCGCATGGCCTTTTCGCCAGATGGCCAGTACCTCTATGTCACATCGGGTGATCGGCAGAAGTTCACTCCGGCACAGGATCTGACCGGCAACCTGGGCAAAGTGCTGCGCCTGATGCCCGATGGCACCCCTGCCCCCGGCAACCCGATGGCTGAGAAGGGCGGCGTGACCGCGCAAATCTGGTCCTTCGGCCACCGCAACCTGCTGGGCATCGCGTTCTCGCCCGATGGACGGCTGTGGGATATCGAACACGGCCCTGCCGGCGGGGACGAGATCAATCTGGTGGAACCGGGCAAAAACTACGGCTGGCCGCTGGTGTCAGATGGCGACCACTATGATGGCAAACCGATCCCCCGCAACAACACCCGCCCCGACCTCGCCCAGCCCGTGATCAGCTGGAACCCGGTGATCGCGCCGGGCAACATGATCTTCTACACAGGCAAGGCCTTCCCCCAATGGCAAGGTCAGGCGCTGATCGCCGGGCTCGCCAGCGCCGCCATCGTGCGCGTCGGGATTGATGGCATGAAAGCCACCGAACTCGAACGCATAGACCTCGGCAACCGCATCCGCGAGATCGAGCAGGCCCCGGATGGGACACTCTATGTGCTGGAGGATGGCGAGGGGGCGAAGTTAAGGCATGTGACGCCGAAGGGGTGAGCTGGAACACCGCTGTTTAGCGAACCACACTGGCCCATTGCCGATTTTTGAACTTTTGGTTTCGCCTTCTTGCGAATACCGGGCGCATGGACGATAAAACGGCGGCATGGAGTTGCTGACCAATATACGCAAATCACGAAAAGTTATGCTTGCTATTGCTACTGCATGGCTAGCTTCTTGTGTTTCTGAGCCTCAGGCCGATGCAAATGGCGGCAAGGGTTATGATTATGTCGTACTCACGATTGCTGACCTTACCGGCGGGGGCATAAAAGGCGCAGCGTCTTGCAAAGATGCTTCTGGTAGGTATTCGATGGCTTTGCCATGCCTTCCAGGCGGTGAAAACTTAATGTCTGCCGTGCAGAGTTGCGGCCCAGAAATGGTCACACTGGATACTTCCCAATTGCATTACGTATCTGTGTCATTTCCCTCAGCATCGCGGGACGGCCCGCGAGATTTCGACGTTGTACGCTGCGTCCAAAGCAAAGTTGGCTATAGATTTTCTGCTTTCAACGCAAAGGGACCGGGAACCGAAGCGGGCCTCGGTGGGGACCAAAAGGCCTTTGCCTCTCTTTACTCCGAACCAGAGGCTAATCGCTAACCAAAAACAGCGGCTACCTTGCCGCTGGAAATGCCCCCCTCGCTCTCAAAACCCCCGCGACCACCGCACCGCAAACCCGCCATCACTCGCCGCACCGGCAAAATGCCCCGGCTCCCTGCGAAAGAACACGCTGGCCGAGGCATCGCCGCCCCACAGCGCCGTTGCCCACGCCAGTTCCGCATCAAGCTCACGCCCCTTCGGCGCCAGTGACAGCGGCACGCGGGCGAAGGTGGCGCTCTGCGTCGCATAGTCCCACGCTACCGGCAGGTTCAGGTTCAGCCCGCCACGCTCCACCCGCAAGGGTTGTGAGATGCGCAAGGCCAGACGGTCACCGTCCGCCAGCACGCCCTCGCGCGAAAGATCGACGCTCCATGAAGACGACAGCAGTCGCGAGCCGCTGGCCGCCACCGCCCCGCTGTCGATCCGCGTGAAGCCGAGGCTACCCGTCGCCCCCAGCGCCCAGCCCTTCCCGAAGCGCCAGCCAAGGCCCGGCGAAACCGTCGCCGTCATCGCGCCGCCGCCGCCCAGCGCATCGGCAAACCGCGCGCCCAGCACCGTGCGCTCCTCGCGCATCAGGCCAAGGCCCAGTCGCCAATCGAACGCACCGCTCTGCGCACCATCAAGCGCCATGCCGAACTGCACCAACCGGTCCTCACGCCGATCACGCTGCGGGTCGCTGCGCAGCAAAGCGCTGCGCTCTGCCGACACGGTCAGGCCAAGGCCGCCCAAACGATAACGCACCGCCATGCCCGCTTCGGGCCGCTTGAACAGACCATCGGCCCTGCCCGCCACCAGAAATTGCGGCTCTTTCCGGTCCTGCAACCGCGCGGTCAGGCTGTCAGCGCTTACCTGCCACCCCAGCGCCAGATCGAGCGAGCGATCAAGCCGTGTCACCATCGACGAGGCCAGAACCCGCGCCTGTGCAGTCTGCACAGGATCGAAGCGCATTGGCACCGCACCGAAGCGCCGGTCCACGGTCACGGCCAGTGACACGCCGCTGGCCGAAACACCAACCGGGGTGCCTGCCCCCGCCAGTGCCTCGTGCAAGGGCTGGCGCAGCGCGGCGCGCTGGAATCCGCGCGCGAGATCGACTTTGTAGGCGCGGCTGTAGCCATCGAGCATCACCGTGCCGAGCGCGGCATTGGCCAGAGCATCGCCCATCGCACCGCTCGATGCGAGCGTGGCAGCGTCAAGCGCGACCGGCACGCTGGTTCCCGCCACCGAAAGCGTCCCCTGCGGCGCAAAGGCGCGCGCAATGTCCAGAATGCCGCGACCGTAAAGCCCATCGGTGCCGGTCGCCCCCGCATCACGCGCACTGCGCAGCAGCAGATCGACGATCTGCGCCCCGGTCAGGTTCGGAAAGGCTTGCGCCAGAAGGGCGGCGGCCCCGGAAACCTGCGGCGCGGCAAAACTGGTGCCGCTGACGACAGTCACGAACGTGCCCTGTGCATTCGTCGTCTCGGCAATGGTGCTGCCTTCATAAACGCAGCAGACCCCATCGCCCATAGCCATCAGCACCGATGCGGCGGAGGCCCCTGCCCGGTTGCTGAAATCGGACGCCACGCCATTCTCATCCACCGATCCGACCACGATAACATTGCTGCCACCGGCCTGCAAAACCGACACCGCAAAGGGATCGGGGTTGAGCGGATCGACTCCGGCATCGGTGCTGTTGCCATCGTTGCCCGCCGAAACCACGATCACCGCACCACTGGCAGCCGCGCGGCTGATCGCATTGCGCAGCGTGGCGTTGGCGGGATCGCCACCGAGCGACATGTTGATGACTCTGGCACCGCCTTGGACCGCAGCATCGATCCCGCTGGCAATCGCGCTATCGGCAAACGAGCATCCATCAGACGCGCTGCATGATCCGGGCGTATCGGCGCGCAGCATCTGCAAGGTGGCGTTCCACGCAATGCCCATAATGCCCGAACTGTTGCGTGCCGCAGCCGCAACAAGGGCAACCTGCGTGCCATGATCGTCATCAGGATTGGTCAGCGTCCGGGAGCCGACAACATCGCGCGACGATGCAGCAACCCGCCCGGAGAACTCGGTATTGGCTGTGTCGATCCCGGAATCGATAATGGCAATGGTTGTGCCGCTGCCGCTTGCTCCGGCTTGCCATGCGGTGATCGCGCCGTGGAAGGATGGGCCATCGGAACGGCGATATTCTGCCGTATCGAAATTGGTCGGTACCGCAGCGGGGGTTGCAGTTGGTGATGGGGTCGGCGTCGGCGCAGGTGATTGCGGCACAGGGGGCACAGGCGTGCTGGAAACGCCGCCGCCACCGCCGCCGCCACAGGCAGCCAGCGTTGACAGCGAAAGCAGCAGGGCTGTTTGCGCGAGTTTGCCCGATGTCTTGGCCGCCGTCTTCATCAACGTTCCATACCCCTGTGGCCAGTGGTGCATCTTGCTGTTATTCGCTTCAGCGTAAACGAACGATGACACGGCTTTGGATTTGATACCTGATATGCCTTTTGACCCGGCCTGCATCGATTGCTGGATCTTCGATCTCGACAATACTCTCTATCCCCCGTCAACGCGGCTGTTCGATCAGATCGATCTGCGGATGGGGCAATTCATTCAGGACTTGCTCAGCTGCGACGCCACCGAAGCACGGCGCGTGCAGAAGCTCTATTTCCACGATCATGGCACCACGCTTTCGGGCCTGATGCATTATCATGCGACCGAGCCGCGCGAATTTCTGGACTTTGTGCACGATATCGACATGGCACCGCTGGCCGCAGCGCCGCGTCTGGCCACCCGGCTGGCGGCGCTGCCGGGCCGCAAGATCCTGTTCACGAATGGCGATGATGCCTATGCCATGCGGGTGCTGCAGGGCCTTGGGCTGGAAAACAGCTTCGAGGGCATCTGGGATATCCACGCGATGGAATATCGCCCAAAGCCCGAACCTTCGGCCTATACCGGCATGATCGAGGCTTTCGGGATCGTGCCCGAAACTGCCGTGTTCGTTGAGGATATGGCGCGCAATCTGGCCCCGGCCAAGGCGCTGGGCATGCAAACGGTGTGGCTGGACCTCGCCACCGATTGGGGGGATCGGGCCAAGGATGATGCCGCCATCGATGTGGTGGCCGATGACATTGTGCAATGGCTGGACCACACTTTGGCAAGCCTTGCCGATCGCACCACGCTCGGCTAGTGGCCGCGCAATTTTGTTCCATACCGATCCCGTCTGGAGAAACAGCATGACCGCACACCTCGAAGCCGCCATCGACGCCGCATGGGAAGACCGCGCGAATGTTACCCCAGCCAGCGATGCGGTGCGCGAAGTGGTGGAAGCCGCGCTCGAACTGCTCGACAGCGGTCAGGCCCGCGCCGCGCAGAAAGTGGACGGGGAATGGCAAGTCAACCAGTGGCTCAAGAAGGCCGTGCTGCTCTCGTTCCGACTGAACGACAACGCGGTGATCGATAACGGTTCGGGCGGCGCGCCTGCGTTTGACAAGGTGCCCTCGAAGTTCGCCAGTTGGGACGATGCGCGCTTCCGCGCAGCCGGTTTCCGCGTGGTGCCCGGCGCGGTGGCACGCAAGGGCGCGCACATTGCCAAGGGCGTGGTGCTGATGCCAAGCTTCGTCAACATCGGTGCCTTCGTCGATGAAGGCACGATGGTCGATACCTGGGCCACGGTCGGTTCTTGCGCACAGATCGGCAAGAACGTGCACATCTCGGGCGGCGCAGGCATTGGCGGTGTGCTCGAACCGTTGCAGGCTGGCCCGGTGATCATCGAGGATGGCGCTTTCATTGGCGCGCGCTCGGAAGTGGCCGAAGGCGTGATCGTGGGCGAAGGCGCGGTCCTTTCGATGGGCGTCTACCTTGGCGCATCGACCAAAATCGTTGACCGCGCCACCGGCGAAGTCCACATCGGCCGCGTGCCGCCCTATGCGGTGGTCGTGCCCGGCGCGATGCCAGGCAAGCCCTTGCCCGATGGCACGCCGGGCCCGTCGCTTTATTGCGCGGTTATCGTCAAGACTGTGGACGCGCAGACTCGCAGCAAGACCGGCATCAACGAACTGCTGCGCGACTGATCTTAAGCGGCTTTTCCCCTGCTCTGGCTTGCTTGCGCAAACAAGGCCGGAACAGGGGGCTTCCCCAAGCGTAGACTCGGCAAGTTCCGGGAATATGCAAGGAGAAGCTTCATGGAAAAGCACGGCAATCAGACACATGTCACCACCGAAGACGCGCGTGGGGGTGAAACCTCCAATGTCATGCGCTGGGTGCTGGCAGTCGGCCTGTTCCTCGCCATCGGGGCGCTGACGGTTATCTGGGTCACAGGCGCGCTCGTCACGCCGCAATAACGCAGGACAATCGCGGGGCAGCATGACAATCGGATGGAAGCTCACCCGTGATTGCCGTGCCGCCCTGCTGGCTGATCTGCCACCAACCTACCCCCGCGTGATTGCCGATCATGTGACTTTGGCGGTTAATGGCAAAGACGCTCCAACACCGGTTGAAACGGCAGTGATCATTGGCCGGTCGGATGATGGCAAAGGTGTTGAGGCCATGGTGGTTGCCCTGAACAGCTCCACGGCGCGCCCGGATGGAAAAGTATGGCACGTCACATGGTCGCTTGCCGATGGACGCACCGCGCGCGAAAGCAACGATGTGATCGCAGCGCTTGGCTGGACCACTATCGCCGAGCGCCCCCTTGTGCTGGAACCTGCCGTCTGGTGATTGACACGCTGGCCAGCCCCGGCAACATCGGTTGATGCCCACAGCACAAGATCTTATCGACCAACTCGGTCTTTCCCCCCATCCTGAAGGCGGCTTCTATCGGGAGACATGGCGCGGATCGGTGGCTGATGGCGGTCGTCCGTCAAGCACAGCGATCCTGTTCCTGCTGCGCACTGGCGATCGTTCGCATTGGCATACCGTAGACGCAGACGAAATCTGGTTATGGCAAGGCGGTGATCCGGTTCTGCTGGAGATTGCCGAAAATGATGCAAGCCCGCCAAGCCAACTCGTCCTTGGGCCCGATAATGTCTCAGGGCAAGGGCTGCAGGGCGTGGTGCCGACAGGGCAATGGCAAGCTGCCAGTGCGTTAAGCGGGCCGCATGGCTATGCGCTGGTTTCATGCGTTGTCGCGCCGGGCTTCGATTTTGCAGGCTTCACGCTGGCACCGCCCGGCTGGAGCCCCGGCGCATGACGCACCGTATCCTGCGCGTCATCCTTGTCCTGTTCTACTTCGCTGCGGGGATTATCCACCTCATAGCGCCTAAACCGTTCCTTACGATCATGCCACTGTGGGTCCCCGCGCCCGAAGCCGTTGTACTTCTTACCGGAATTGCCGAAATTCTGGGCGCAATCGGGCTGGTGCAGGGATTTTCCCTTCCCTTGCGCAAAGCCGCAGCGATCGGGTTGGCGCTCTATGCCATCTGCGTGTTTCCGGCCAACATCAACCACTTCATCATCGATATGACCAAAGCGGACGGCGGGCTCGGCCTCGGTTACCACGTCCCGCGCATGTTTGCGCAGCCGCTGGTGGTGTGGCTGGCCCTGTGGTGCGGCGGGGTGACGGATTGGCCTTGGCGCAAGGTGGCAAGATAGCCCCATGCTGCTGTCAGATCCCTATGTGCTGGCCGCCTGTGTGGCCGCGGTCGTCATGGTCGGCATGGCCAAGGGCGGCTTTTCCGGGCTTGGAGCACTGGGCACGCCGATTGCCGCGCTGGCCCTGCCCGCGTCGACCGCGGCGACGATCCTGCTGCCAATCCTGATCGTGCAGGATGTCGTCAGCGTCTGGTCTTTCCGCCACGCATGGGACCGCTGGATCGTGGCATGGATGCTGCCCGGCGCGGTTATCGGCATTGCGCTGGGCTGGGCGATGGCGGCCATGATCGATGAGCAGGCGCTGATGGGCGTGTTGGGCGCGATCACGCTGATGTTCGGGGTCTACCGCCTGTGGATCGAGCGCGGCGGCAGGGTCGCTGCTGCATCCACCTCGCCCGGATGGGTCGGCGGTCTGTTCGGCTTGGCGACAGGTTTCACCAGCCAGGTCGCTCATGCCGGGGGCCCGCCATTCCAGATGTGGGTCACCCCACGCAAGTTGCCCCATCTGACTTATGCCGGCACCAACGCAATCCTGTTTGCCGCCATAAACTGGCTCAAAGTGCCAAGTTACATCGCGCTGGGGGCCTTCACGCGCGATGTGGTGATTGCCGCAGCGCTGTTGGTGCCGCTGGCCATAGGTGCAACGCTGGTGGCCGTGCGGCTGGTGCGGGTGCTGAAGCCAGAGCGGTTCTACACGATCATCTACGTGCTGATGGTACTGCTCGGCGCGCGCCTGATGCAGGTGGCCCTCAGTTGACTGGCGCTGCGCACACCATGGTCCAGAACTGAGGCCCGCTTTTTGCCGGATGCCAGGTCTTGATCACGTCAAAGCCCAGCGAGCGGTAAAGGCCAACATTGCTTTCCTTTGCCGTTTCCAGCGCCGAGGGCAAACCGGCCGAGGTGGCCTGCGCCAGCCCTGCCCGTATCGCCAGGCCTCCCAGCCCCTGCCCCTGTCGATCCAGCCGAACCGCCGCCATGCGCAGATAGAATTGCGCTTCGCCTGCTGGAAGATGCTTTTCGATCATCCGGTCAAGCAGTTCTGCGCGCTGCACACCTGTGCCAAGCATCGCCAGAAACTTGAACATCATCGGTAACGTCAGCTTTGCATGAGCATGAACGGTCCCGGGCGGACGCCATAGCGTCACCACTTCGCAACCCGGCGTGCCCAGCACCATGCCATGGCGCAGGTGGTCCTCAAACGACCAGCGCATCAGGGCGGGCAAGCGCCGCGCGCGCACCTCAGGATCGGGGAAAATCCACGACATGGCCGGATCATCGGCAAAGGCCGCTGCCAGCGTTGCAGTTGCTGCATCGGCATGACTGGTGCCAAGCGTGATGATCGTCCTGTCCATCAGGGGCTCCAATTGCTCAACCATGGTAGCAATCTTCTGTAACATGTGCCAACGCCGACACAGTTTGGAGCAAAGCATGACGAACGACGAAGACTATGTCTATGACGAGGACAGCGGCGAATGGATGGCAGCGTCCGAGCTTGCGGCCAAGCGCAGCGCTGAAAATACGGTGGAAGTGCGCGATGCTGTGGGCAACCTGCTGGCCGATGGCGATCAGGTTACGCTAATCAAGGATCTGGAAGTGAAAGGCGCTGGCCAGACCCTGAAACAGGGCACACTGATCAAATCCATCCGCCTTACCGGCGATGCGCAGGAAATCGATTGCCGCTATCCGGGCATCAAAGGCTTGGTCCTGCGCGCCGAATTTGTGCGCAAACGCTGAACTCTGGCGGTTCGGGCGCATCGTCTTACCTGTCGAGGCGATTGCAAATTGCTGCAGATACTCGGTTTGCACGCCGAAAATTGCTGCGATGCATACGTAACTTCGCACAGGTGAGACTTGTCAGCTGTTAAGCAACCTGCTGATTTTACATGGTTGAATTGTAAGTTGCATATTCTGCAACCGAACGAACGGCAAACACAATTGCCGCAGTGCACACATTCCGTATGCTGCAATGCAACAGGACAAGGTTGCGAGGCGCAGTCTTTCCTGACCATGCAGGAGACAGTACCATGATCAAGACCGCAATCGCTCTCGCCGCTGCCGTCCTCGTTTCGGCTCCCGCCATCGCCGCAGAAGGCGAAACCGGTTCGTTTACCTATCAGGGTGTGAAGTACGATTACACCGCCGAACAGCAGGGCGAAGTCAAGGTTCTCAAGGGTTCGGCCTATGCCGGCAAGGTGCCTTTCGAACTGCGCGTCACCAAGCGCACCGTCACGGGCCGCTTCAATGGCCGTCCGGTCACCTTCGACGTGAAGGACGTGAAGCCGATCGCAAGCAAGGCTGCTGCCGCTAACGATTGACTGCCACGCAACACGGGAATGCCTCGCCAAATGGCGAGCATCGCCAAACCCGTGAACCGCGCCAGCTATTTGCTGACAAGGTAACCGAAAAGGGGCGCTGCCGGTGATGGCAGCGCCCTTTTTCGTTTGGCCGGTGCATTGTTTGCAACTTTGAGGGATCAGCTGCCCATTTGCTTTTCGAAGCCTCCCCTTGATCAAGGAAAGAGCGTTTCGCGCAGAGTCCGCAAAGGGAGCAGAGATGGACCGCCGGACCGAAGGTCTATCTACTCCAAGGCTCTCACGAAAAACGCAACGTCCAACTTGGTGAGACGGCTTTGCCGCAAGTTCAACGTCTTTGCGCCTCTGCTTCCCCTGCGCCCTCTGCGCGAAACAATTTCTGCTTGGACATGACCAATCCGTCGCTGCGCTCGCAACACGAACGGCACGGTCTTTTGCTTCAGGTCACTGCGTCGGCAAAACGGATGCCGATCAACCCAACGTGACGAAAATCTCGGCAATCAGCATCCAGCCTTGGGGCAAGTGTCGCCATTTGGCGGCATATGTGCCCGAGGCGGCCACGCGCTCTGTGCCAGCGACCACGCCCTGCCACTGTCCGTGCTCCATCGCAATCGGCTCAACCTCCGATCCGATCACCGCTGTTGTGGTGCGCGTATAGATTGTGCGCGGGTTGGCGGAAAATTCGCGCTTCCACGCGGCCAATTGCGCCTTGCGCCCGGCAATCACGGCACTGTCCGTGCCGGTGACCAGCACGACATCGGGGGCAAGCAGCGTCCCCAAAACAACAAAGTCCGCCTCTGCCAGCGCGCGGTTGAACGCGGCGCGGCGGAGGCGGACTTGAAGTTCGGCTTCAGAAGCGAAAGTCATTGCTGCGCAGTCACAGGCTGCAGGCTCTTTGAAAAGGCCCGCGCTTTCGCTCCAAAGAAAGCCGGATCAGGCCGAAGCGAGATTCACAGCCGAAGCCTTGCCATTGCGGCCGGTTTCGACTTCATAGCTCAGACGCTGGTCCTTATCGAGGCTCGACATGCCGGCAGCCTGAACGGCCGAGATGTGAACGAAGCTGTCTGCGCCGCCGTTGTCAGGCTGAATGAAGCCATAGCCCTTGTCGGTGTTGAAGAATTTTACGGTGCCTACTGGCATGGGAGTTCCTTTCAAGAACGATGGTTGCCGGCCTGCGAAAGTGCAGACAGGCCGTGCGTCAAAATCGTCAATTGAAAGGAAATCGTCGTCAAAAGCCGAGGCAGTGCCGAAGCGCCAAACCGGTAGTTGTAGCCGAAGTCCGTCGCAAAATTCGACGTCAGCAACATCGCGGTAGCAGGTCATGGGCGGATTGGCGAACGTAATCGGCAGACTGTGGCGCAAAACGGGCCGAGCCGCTATGGCGCGGCATGACGCACACCGAAACCACGCCCTCCCCCGCGCCTGTTCTGACCATCCTTGTCGATGGCGATGCCTGTCCGGTGAAAGACGAGATCTACAAGGTCGCATGGCGCCGCAATGTGCCGGTGGTCGTGGTGAGCAATTCCCCTTTCCGCGTGCCGGTCCATCCGCTGGTGCGGCGCGTGGTGGTGAGCGATGGATTTGACGCTGCTGACGATTGGATCGCCGAAGCCGCACACGCCAAGGCTGTGGTCATCACCGCCGATATTCTGCTGGCTGACCGGTGCCTGAAAGCAGGGGCCAGCGTACTTTCACCCACAGGCAAGCCCTTCACCCACGGGTCCATCGGCAACCAGATCGCCACGCGCGCCATCATGGCGGACTTGCGCGCAGGCGGCGACATCATCGGCGGGCCTGCCCCCTTTTCAAAGGCGGACCGGTCCCGCTTCCTGTCTGCGCTGGATGAAGTGCTGGGACGGCTGGCGCGTTAAAATTCGCTATTGAAGCTGCAAAGGCCTAGGCCAAGGCAGGGCATCTGCCCGCCGGAGAAGTAACATGGCCAAGAGCCAGAAGAAATCGAGCAAGGAAATCCGCAAACCCAAGGCGGAAAAACCCAAGAAGCTCAATGCATCGAACCCAACGCAGAAGCCGGGCGTCCTGGCCGGTCTGGACAACATCCGAAACAGCTGAGGCACAGCCTGACCCGCCCAAGCCTCGCCCCTCCCACGCAGGGGAGGGGTTGGCCCGGATTAACGGCGGGGGAGCGTCAGAGCGGGCTGCGAAAATTGAGAACTATACAAACAACCGTTCGTGTCGAGCGAAGTCGAGACACGCTTACCCAGCGCTTGGTGTCTCGACTTCGCTCGACACGAACGGCGGTGGTTCAGATTTCTGTCACAGTGCTTTAGCGGCAGCGTATGTTGCTGTTCCGGTTATTGCGGTTGTTGCGATTGCCATTGTCAATCGCAGCCCCTGCCGCCGCTCCGCCAATCGCGCCGATGATTGCTCCCAAAGGCCTGCTGTCGCCCGGCGCGATCATCGCCCCCAGCGCTGCACCGCCAAGGCCGCCAACGATCAGGCCGGTCGAACCATCCGAACGGCGGCAATAGTAGCGGTTGTCGCGCCCGCGATAGACGCGGTCATTGTTCGAAAGCTGCCGCTCGCGATAGCGGCCATTGTTGCGATAGTAGCGATCAGCTTCGTAGCGGTTGCCATAGCGCGGATCGGGGCGGTCATAGTCGTAGCGACCATTCTGCTCGTAGTACCTGTTGTCGTAGTAGCCCCAGCCGTTATCGTTCCCGGCATAGCCAGGTCCATCGGAAAAACCGTTCGTCGTGCAGGCTGTGGTCAGCGTTGCTGCAGCCAGTGCAGCAATCATCAGGGCCTTGTTCATGGCGCAATATCCTTTTTGGAAGGTGACGCCAGAATGAGCGCCTCGATATAGGCGCAATGGTCGGCAAGGCCGGACGTTCCTGCAAAACGCTTTTTGCGCAAGGTGCCTTGCCCGGTTACGGCCACCGCAATAGCATTGCGGCCATCATGGGCTTCATATCCTTCCGCTCCCGCCTGCGCGCCTTTCAGACGATGCGTTGCGATCCACCCGATCCGGGCTTCATCGCCGATCTTGAATTTCTGGAGAACCGCGATCTCGATCTGTCGGTGCGGCTGGGAGCCATGCTCGGCTTCAATGCGCTGCTGGTTACCATCGGCACCCATCCGATTTCGGCCAGTCCCGGCGCTCCGCTTTCACTCGATGCGCCCACCCAGCCCCTCCTTGTGCTGGCAAACCTTGCGGCAATAGTGCCGCTGGTCATTTCCTGCGCGCTGGCCTTGCGCGCCATGCTGCTGGGCGAGGAATTTGATGCCGACGGGCTGGAAGGCGACGCCGCTCTGCGCCAGCGCCTCTTCGCCACATTCATTCGCTCCATCGATGCGCAGGCCCGCTTGCTCTACCACGCAGTCCGCTGGACCGTGGCGGGTGGCGTACTCAACCTGCTGCTGTGGGGCGCAATCCTCTACACCAAAATGACCTGAAGCCGGACCGCGCTCCGCGATCCGGCCTCAAGTTCTGCAATTTCAGTACCGATCAGTCGTGCTCGCGGCCACCGGCTCCGATGTAGAGCTCGCGGCCCATCGCGTCATACTTCTCGCTCATCGCCAGCATGCCCGCTTCGGCCTCTGCCTCGTTGGCAACCCCCTCTGCTGCAACAAAGCTTTCGACCGGCTGGTTCTGCTTTGCCGCAAATTCACGCACTTCCTGACTGATCTTCATCGAACAGAACTTCGGCCCGCACATCGAACAGAAGTGCGCGGTCTTGGCACCTTCTGCGGGCAGCGTCTGGTCGTGGTACTGCTCAGCCGTTTCGGGATCGAGCGACAAGTTGAACTGGTCGCGCCAGCGGAATTCAAACCGTGCCTTGCTCAGCGCATCGTCGCGGACCTGCGCCGCCGGGTGTCCCTTGGCAAGGTCAGCCGCGTGGGCGGCCAGCTTGTAGGTGATCACGCCAACCTTCACGTCATCACGATCGGGCAAACCAAGGTGCTCCTTGGGCGTCACGTAGCAAAGCATCGCCGTGCCATACCAGCCGATCTGCGCCGCGCCGATGCCGCTGGTGATATGGTCGTACCCCGGCGCAATGTCGGTGACCAAGGGCCCGAGCGTATAGAACGGCGCTTCGCCGCACGCTTCGAGCTGCTTGGTCATGTTCTCCTTGATCTTGTGCATCGGCACGTGGCCGGGGCCTTCGATCATGACCTGCACGTCCTGCGCCCACGCCCGCTTGGTCAGTTCGCCCAGCGTATAAAGCTCGGCAAACTGCGCTTCATCGTTCGCATCGTAGATCGATCCGGGACGCAGACCATCGCCCAGCGAATAGGCCACGTCATAGGCCTTCATTATTTCGGTGATTTCGTCGAAGCGTTCGTACAGGAACGATTCCTTGTGATGCGCAAGGCACCACTTGGCCATGATCGATCCGCCACGGCTGACGATCCCGGTCATGCGCTTGGCAGCAAGCGGGATGTAAGGCAGGCGCACACCAGCATGGATCGTGAAGTAGTCCACGCCTTGCTCGGCCTGTTCGATCAGCGTATCGCGGAACACTTCCCACGTCAGATCCTCGGCCACGCCGCCGACCTTCTCCAGCGCCTGATAGATCGGCACGGTACCAATCGGCACGGGGCTGTTGCGGATGATCCATTCGCGCGTGTCGTGGATATTGCGCCCGGTGGAAAGGTCCATCACGGTGTCCGCACCCCAGCGGATCGACCAGACCATCTTGTCGACCTCATTGGCCACATCGGATGCCACGGCGGAGTTGCCGATGTTGGCGTTGATCTTGACCAGGAAGTTGCGGCCAATCGCCATCGGTTCGGATTCAGGGTGGTTGATATTCGAAGGGATGATCGCCCGCCCCCGCGCCACTTCATCGCGCACGAATTCGGGAGTGACATAATCGGGGATCGATGCGCCCCAGTCCTGCCCATCGCGGATCAGCGCTTCCTTGGCCTGCTTGCGGCCAATGTTCTCGCGGATGGCGACATATTCCATCTCGGGCGTGATGATGCCCTTGCGCGCATAGTGCATCTGGCTGACGTTCTGCCCGGCTTTCGCGCGGATCGGGCGCTTCACCACATTGGGGAATGCCGGAACGCCTGCTGAACGGTCCGGCCCCTTCAGGCCATTATCTTCAGGCTTTATTTCGCGCCCGTCATACTCTTCCACATCGCCGCGCGCCATGATCCAGTCGCGCCGCAGCTTGGGCAGGCCCGTGGCGATATCGATGCTGACGGTCGGGTCAGTAAACGGACCCGACGTATCATAGACACGCACCGGCGGTTCCCCCGATGAAGGCTCCAGCGCGATCTCGCGCATTGCCACCTTCACATCGGGAAAGCGCAGGCTTTCAACATGGATCTTGCGGCTGCCCCGGATCGGCCCGGTTGTGACGCCGATTTCCAGCTTTGAATTGATGTCGGCCATATGAGCGCTCCTCTTCAGACGGATGAGAAGCGGGGCATCTGGTGCGCATTGCGCGGGCAGGCCTCCCTCCCTCCGCCCGTGCTAACGGGTTCAGGTTCAACGGGTCGGGCTGCGTGACCAGCCCCTCTCAGCCAACACAGGCTCCCCGGGGTGGCAAAAGCCATAGAACGCCGCACCATCGAGGGCAACAGGCAAGAGCGCTGATGCCTCCAAAGCCATAGCAATTTATGATATAGGTCGGTTTTGGAGAAATATTTCTCCAAAAGCGGTTAATTATGGGTTAGCGATTGCAAGCCGCAACTGCCGCAAAGGCGCAGAAAGCGGTCGTTTTTGGGGGAATACCATGATTAACAAGAACTTGGGCTTTTACGTTTCTATGACAGCTATCGCCGCAGCCCTGGCAGCAACACCACAGGCCGCTAGCGCCCAAGTCGCCTCGCCGCCCCAAATTCCGATCGCAGAAACGCAGTGCAGCGGTGGCATGTTCTTCCATCCGCTCTCGATGTGCACCGTCTCCGGCACCCGGACCAACACTGACCCAGTGGTAACAGCTACGCCAAGCACAACGCGGCCGGGCTTCTTTACGGTCACTCACACGGAAAATGTCACTTTCGATGGCACGATGGTCATCGGTGGCGCAGCCCTGCCGACAAGTCCCGGGTCCACCTTCACCTTGCCGCCGCAGTTCCTGTACGGGACCGATGTGGTCAGCGTTGAAGGTTCGCTGGCCTATACCGGAAGTGTCTCCAGCCAATCTTCAAACGGCAATCCGCAGCCCGGCGCTCCGCTGGGCCAGTTTCAGCGCTATACGATTCAGGACCTCGACGTTCGGGCGATCAATGTCGACTTTCAGGGTGAAGCTGATGGCTTGGGCCCCAAAGGTCGCGAAGACTTCAATCTCAATCTGAAGTCCGTCGATCCAACCGCCGTCGTCAACAACTCCACCGTGCTGGCAGGTAGCTATCGCGGGACTTCGGACACCGGCGGTCTCATCTTCGGTAAGCTCGGCGGCAGTGCGACGGTCATTTCTGCCGCACCGAACATGGCAGTGGTAACCCCGGCGGCCAACTTCCTGGATGACCAAGGCCGTCCGGCCATGGTTTTCCTTTCGCCGCTTGGCGTCGAGTTTGACGTGACCTCGCAGGAAACGACTGTTCTTGACGAAAAAGGCCTTGTCACCCCCACCATCTCGGTGACCGACGGGATCAACATGAACGGCAGCCGCATCACCAATCTTGGCATGGCCATGGAAGATGGCGATGCGGTAAACCTCGCTCAGGTCAATGAACTCATCGCCACCAACGGCACAGTGCAGAATGCTCAAGGTCAGGGCGCTCTGGTGGGCGGCAACAATTCGTCAGCCAACGGCGTGGGTGCCGTGGCGCTTGGCGATGGTCAGCAGGCCAATGGCAATGGCGCGGTCGCCATCGGTGACCCGAACATTGCAACCGGCATCGGCGCGGTGGCGATCGGTGCAGAAAACACCGCAACCGGCCGCGGCGCGATTGCGATGGGCGAACAGAACACCGCAACCGGCCAGGGCGCAGTGGCTCTGGGCATTCTGAACACTGCAGGTGCGCAGGGCGCTGTTGCCATTGGCGCCTACAGCACCGCCAGCCAGATCGGGAACGTCGCCATCGGCTTTGACGCTGAAGCAACGGGTTCCGGCAGCGCAGCACTGGGCGGCAATTCGCTTGCCAGCGCCACCGGCACAACAGCACTGGGCAATGGCGCAACGGCAACTTCCCTCGGAGCCACGGCAACGGGCTACCGCGCCAATGCCAGCGGGGTTGATTCGACCGTCGTCGGCACCAGCGCTGCGGCATCGGCCACAGCTTCAAGCGCATTTGGCCGGAACGCGTCGGCAACGGCTGTCGGCTCTGTCGCGCTCGGGGCAAATTCGGTGGCGGATCAGGCCAATACCGTCTCGGTCGGTTCGGCAGGTGCAGAACGCCGCATCGTCAATGTTGCAAGCGCGGTGGCAGCCACCGATGCGGTGAACAAGGCACAGTTCGATGCCGAATCCACCCAGCGTCAGGCTGCCGAGGCGATGCTGCAGTCCAACATCGCGGCCGAAGCCGGTCTGCGTGTCGCAGGGGACGCCGCGTTGCAAAGCGCGGTTGACGCCGAGGTACTGGCCCGTTCCGCAGGCGACTTGGCACTGCAAAACGCCGTTGATGCCGAGGCGGCAACGCGTGCGGCGGCAGTCATGACTCTGCAGGGTGCAATCAATAGCGAAGCATCAACCCGTGCAGCCGCCGACATGACGCTGCAGGGCGCGATCAATTCCGAAGCATCGACTCGTGCTGCTGCAGACACGAACCTGCAAAACGCCGTCAATGCCGAGGCTAACACGCGTGCTGCTGCTGTTGCTTCGCTGCAAAGCGGCCTCAGCGCCGAAGCAGCTACGCGTCTTGCCGCCGACAATGCCGAAGCCAATGCCCGCGCTGCGGCTGACAACCAGCTGCAAACGCAGATCAACACGCTCGGCACCAGCCTGTTCTCGCTCACCGGGCGCGTCACAACGCTGGAAAACACCGTTCGGCAGGATCGCCAGGATGCCCGTCGGGGTATTGCGGCAGCCGTTGCGATGACTCAGGCACCGATGCCTTCGGCACCCGGCAAGGTTTCCTACTCGGTGAACGTTGCCAACTTCCGCGATGAACAGGCCGTCTCGGCTTCGATGGCCATGCGCCTGCGCGGACCGAGCACGATGGCTGTCACGGCAGGCGTCGCTTACGGTGGTGGCTCAAACACCGCAGTTCGCGTCGGCGTTGCTGGCGAGTTCTGATCGACGATGGAATACACAGCAGACCGGTGGGCTTGTCCCATCGGTCTGCGTTCCATCTATGAATACCCGGCCATTTCTTAATGCTCGGCGATCTCTTAGTTGTTTATGTCGTTTGCAAACAGGCTCGCATGGGAAACCCTCCCCGCTGCGACTAATCTCGCCTTCGGCTCAATAAGTCTCACTCCCCTCCCTTAAGGGAGGGGCTGGGGGTGGGTTTACGACCTGCGCGTTTGCAAAGGACATAATCGCCATCTCTTAATGCCCAGACTGCCATTGCCGCACCGCTTCCACGGGCGAGACCAGCATCAGCACATTGAGCGTCAGATTGTCGCGGATCATGAACAGCGTGAACAGTTCAAACACAATGGCAATGGCCACGGTAGCCAGCGCTGGCGCCCTGCTGGCAAAGACAAAGCCCAGCGCCATGAATCCCATATCAGCGAACGAATTCAACACGCTGTCCCCGGAATAGCCGAACGATACGGTCACCGCCCGATAGCGGTCGATGATGATCGGCGAGTTTTCCAGAATTTCCCACGCCCCTTCCAGAAGCACCGCACAGGCCAGAGCCCATTGTGGCGAAACCGCGCGCAGGCCCGCTTTGCGCCAGGCCAGATGCGCCACCCCATAGAACAGGAAGCCGTGGATCATGTGGCTGAAGCTGTACCAGTCCGAAATCTGCTGGCTGTTCTCAGGCGATTCCACCACGCCCTGCCACAGCCGCACCGTGCCGCAGGGGCATATCGGCGGCCGCTCCATTCCCAGCAGAATGATCACGATCCCCAGCGCCACACCAAGACCCGCCAGCAGGCCAACCCGGCCCGGCCGAAGATTCACACCCGTTTCCGTCATCGCACACAGCCCCCCGGTTCATGCCCTTTCTGACGGGTGATCCGCCCTGCCACAAGCCTGTGGTTGCACCGACAACCGCATGGCCCTAAGCGCAAGACATGACCGCGCGGCACCACGATATCGCAATTCTCGGCGGGGGCCTGGCTGGTGGCCTCGTGGCTCTGGCCCTGAAGCGGGAGCATCCTGAACTGTCGCTGCTGCTGGTCGAACAGGGCGAAGTGATCGGCGGCAATCACGTTTGGTCGTTCTTCGGCACCGATGTGGGCAAAGCGGGACGCGAACTGCTTGATGGCATGGTGGTGGCCGCTTGGCCGGAATACACGGTACACTTCCCCGGCTATGACCGCCGCCTGAAGACCAGCTACTATTCGATCTCGTCAGCCCGGTTTGACGCAATCGTGCGTGAGCGGTTGGGCAGCGATGCAATCATGACCGGGGTGCGCGCCCTCGCCTGCAGTGCCACCAACGCCACGCTTTCTGATGGTACACGAATCGCGGCCAAAGCCGTGATTGATGCCCGCGGCCTGCGCAATGTGACCGACCTTACCGGTGGCTGGCAAAAGTTCGTCGGCCGCCGTTTGCGCCTTGCCGCTCCGCATGGCCTCGAAATCCCGATCGTGAAAGATGCCACCGTCGAACAGATCGATGGCTACCGCTTCGTCTATTGCCTGCCCTTCGCAGACGATGAAATCTTCGTCGAAGATACCTATTATGCCGACGGTCCCGCGCTCGATGTCGAAGCCATCCGCGCCCGCATTGATGCCTATGTCGCCGCTCGCGGCTGGCAGGTGGCAGAGGTTCTGGACGAGGAACAAGGCGTGCTTCCCGTGGTGGCCGGTGGCAATTTCGATGCCTTCTGGCGCGCCAGTGGTGGCGCTGTGGCCCGCGCCGGAGTGCGCGCCGGTCTGTTCCAGCCACTCACCAGCTATTCGCTGCCCGATGCGGTGAAGTATGCACTGGCCCTCGCCCGACAACCCGATCTGTCCGGCGAGGCGCTCGCCCAGTTCAGCGAACAGTGGTCGAAAAAGCACTGGGCCGATACGGCTTATTTCCGCGAGTTGACCGCGCTGCTGTTTGCAGGAGCAGAGCCTGATCAGCGCTACCGCGTGCTCGAAAGGTTCTACAGCCTGCGTCATGGCCTGATTGAGCGGTTCTATGCCGGCAAATCCACCGTGCTCGACAAGGCGCGTATCCTTGCAGGCAAGCCACCGCTGCCCATTACCCGGGCCATCGGTGTGCTGACACGGCTTGGCGGCAGGCCAAAGTCGCTGACGCACCAACCACAGATACCCTCACATCACCCGATATCTCTCTCGATCCCAGGAACCACAAAATGAAGCGCGCTTGCGTAATCGGCTCCGGCTTCGGCGGCCTTGCTTTAGCTATCCGGCTCCAGTCCGGCGGCATCCAGACCACCGTGATCGAAGCCCGCGACAAGCCGGGCGGCCGCGCCTACTATTGGGAAAAGGACGGCTTCACTTTCGATGCCGGTCCCACCGTCGTCACCGATCCGGCCTGCTTTGAAGAGCTGTGGGCGCTCAAGGGCCACCGCATGTCGGATGATGTGGAACTGATGCCGGTCACGCCGTTCTACCGCCTCAACTGGCCCGATGGCACCAACTTCGATTACTCGAACGACGAAACCCAGCTGCGTGCCGAGATCGCCAAGCTCAATCCCGAAGACGTCGCCGGGTATGACGAGTTTCTGAAGTATTCCGCCGGAGTCTACGAAGAAGGCTACGTCAAGCTCGGCTCGGTACCGTTTCTCGATTTTGCCAGCATGCTCAAGGCCGCGCCCGCGCTCGCCCGCTATCAGGCATGGCGCTCGGTCTATTCGATGGTCTCAAGCTATGTGAAGGACGAACGCCTGCGTCAGGCGTTCAGCTTCCACACCCTGCTCGTCGGCGGCAATCCGATGAACACCAGCGCGATCTACGCTCTGATCCACAAGCTGGAAAAGGACGGCGGCGTTTGGTGGACCAAGGGCGGCACCAACAAGCTGATCGCAGGCATGATCACCCATTTCCAGCGCATCGGCGGCGAAGTGCGCATCGGCGATCCGGTCACGCACATCGAAACCTTGGGCACCCGGGTCACCGGCGTCAAAACCAAAAGCGGCTGGTCGGCCAAGTTTGATGCGGTCGCCTCGAACGGGGATATCATCCATTCCTACCGCGATCTGATGCCTGATAATCCACATGCACAACGTCGCGCAAAGTCGCTTGCAAAAAAGAAATTTTCGCCGGGCTTATTTGTCGTTCACTTCGGCATCGAAGGCACTTGGCCGGGCATTGCGCACCACATGATTCTGTTCGGGCCGCGCTACAAGGGCCTGCTGGACGATATCTACAAGCATGGCGTCCTGCCCGAAGACTTCTCTATCTACCTCCACCACCCGACCGTGTCGGACCCCTCGGTTGCACCCGAAGGCAAGAGCACGTTCTACGCGCTCGTCCCCGTCGCCAACATGGGCAAGCTCCCGGTCGATTGGGACGAGATCGGCCCGATCCTCGAAAAGCGCATTCTGGACGAAATCGGCCGCCGCCTGATCCCGGACATCCATTCGCGTATCGTAACGAAGTTCCATTACGCCCCGGATGACTTCAAAGAGGACCTTTCTGCCCACCTCGGCAGCGCCTTCAGCCTCGAACCGCTCCTGACGCAAAGCGCATGGTTCCGCGCACACAACCGTGACGATACGATTTCGAACATGTATCTGGTCGGCGCAGGCACCCATCCCGGTGCCGGGCTGCCCGGCGTGGTCGGCTCGGCCAAGGCCACGGCCCGCCTGATGCTGGAGGATCTTGCTTGAAACGCTTGGCGGTTTACTGCGGTTCGGCCTCGCCTGCCGATCAGCGTTACGTTGCGCTCGCCCGCGAAATTGGTGGCGAATTGGCCCGGCGCGGCATTGGCGTGGTCTATGGCGGCGGTAAGCTCGGCCTGATGGGCGCAGTTGCCTATGGCGCGCTCGATGCGGGCGGCGAGGTGATTGGCGTCATTCCCGAAGCGCTGGTCAACAGCGAAGTCGCCAATCCTGATTGCACCGAACTCCATGTCGTTCCGGGCATGCATGAACGCAAGAAGGCCTTCACCGACCTGTCGGATGGCTTCCTCACCATCCCGGGCGGCGTTGGCACGATGGACGAATTGTGGGAGGCGGTCAGTTGGGCACAACTGGGCTATCACGCCAAGCCGGTCGGCCTGCTCAACGCTTTCGGCTTCTACGATCACCTGCTGGCCTTTAACCGCCACATGATCGAGGTTGGCTTCATCCGTGAGGCGCATGCTGGCATTCTGATTGCAGAACCGGACCTAGATCTGCTGCTGGCGCGCATGGCGGCGCATGTGCCGCACAAGCCGATCTTTGCGATGAAGGCCGACGATCTTTGACGTCTGGCTTTAACGGTTGCCGGATCTGACCGATGCAGGATCGCCAAGCGCTCGTTAGTAACGCCCGGACATCGATCCTTAAGGGCTCAAAAAGCTTCGCCGCCGCCAGCCACCTGTTCGATACCGTAACGCGCGAACGCGTATGGCTGCTCTATGCGTGGTGCAGGCGGGCTGATGATATCGTCGATGCCCAGGACCACGGCGGCGCGCTGGGTGATCAAGCTGGTGCGGCAGAGCGGCTGGCGCTGGTGCGTGAAAAGACCGCGCTGGCCTTTGCGGGAAAGGATACCGGCGACTTTGCGTTTGACGCCTTGGGCCTCGTCGCGCGCGAAACCGGGCTGACATTTGCCATGGCGCAAGCGGTGATCGATGGCTTTGCGCTCGATGCCGTGGAATGGCAGCCGCAGACTGAAGCCGATCTGATGCGCTATTGCTGGCACGTGGCGGGCGCCGTTGGCGTCATGATGGCAGTGGTCATGGGCGTCTCTCCCGATGACGACGATACGCTGGACCGCGCCTGCGACCTTGGCCTCGCCTTCCAGCTTTCCAACATCGTGCGCGATATCGAAGAGGATTCAGCCGCCGGGCGCTGCTACATCCCGCGCGAATGGCTGGCGCAGGCGGGCATTACGCCCGGCGCGCAGATGGAGGCCGAACATCGCCCCGCGCTGACCCGGATCGTGGCGCGGATGTGCGAGGCGGCGCAGGTGCACGAATGTTCAGCCCGGATCGGCGCGGCGCGGCTTAAGGGGCGGCAGCGGTGGGCGATCCTTTCTGCGGCGGGCATCTATGGCGCGATTGCGCGCGAGGTTGCGCGGCGCGGGGAGCGGGCGTGGGATCACCGCGTTTTCGTTAGTAACGGGCGCAAGCTGGGGTTTATTGCCAGTGCCGCCTGGGCTGCACTGCGTCCGGTGCCGCGCCATTGCGTTGAGGCTGCAAAAGCGCGCAAATTCAGCCGCCAAAGCCTGATTGCCCTGTCCGATCGTGATGGAGTTCCGAAGTGCACCTAGATGCACCTAGATGCACCTGGCTGCACCGAACCCGGCAAAACGCCTCTGTGACAGCCGCATTTGGCGGTTTGAGATACCTTCGATCCGTGGCACCATGCAGGTCTGCACAGGAGGTTCGATGTGGACGTGATCGCATCGCCCGTTACGTTACAGGCCGCGTCCGAACAGGCCGCTGAAACCCTCGTCTATCGCACCCGCCTGCCCGTGCGGATCTGGCATTGGGTCAATGCCGTAACGATTTTCGCCCTGTTGATGAGCGGCGCGACAATTTTCAACGCGCACCCCCGGCTCTACTGGGGCAAATATGGCGCGAATTACGACCACGCGTGGCTGGTGATCGGCAAGCGCGCGCAGGAGGGATTTCTGCGGCTTGGCAGTTTCGAGATTGAGACGACTGGCTATCTGGGCCTGACCCCCTATTCCACCAAGGCGATCCCGCCGCTGTTCACGATTCCCAACTATTACAGCTTGGCCGAAGGGCGGCAGTGGCATTTCTTTTTTGCATGGGCGCTGGTCATCTCGCTCACACTCTTTGTTATTTATTCGATATTTTCCAAACACCTCTCACGCGATCTTGCCCTAAAGCCTCAAGAGCGGAAGCTGGCGCATTTGTGGCATGACATCAAGGATCACGCCCGCCTGCGCTTTCCCACCGGGGCTGCGGCAAAGGCCTACAACCCGTTGCAGAAGATTGCGTATCTCGGCGTGATTTTCGTTTTGATTCCGTTGGTTGTGCTGACGGGGATGACGATGTCGCCCACGCTGAACGCTGCATTTCCGTGGCTGCTCGATATTTTTGGCGGAAGACAGTCTGCCAGATCGATACATTTTCTATGTGCAGCAGGGTTTTGCGCGTTTATCTTCATCCATCTTCTGATGGTGTTGCTGGCAGGTCCCTTCAACGAGCTGCGATCAATCCTTACCGGATGGTATAGGCTGCCGCAGCCGAGAAAGGATTCATTATGATTTCCCGCCGCAATGCCCTGATTGGTGTAGGCGCGTTAACCCTTTCCGGGTGCGACGCCGTTACGCGATCACCGACGGTTCGCAAGGTACTGACTTTAGGCGAAAAAGCGACGTTAACCTCTCAGCGTCTCGTTACAGACCGTAACGCGCTGGCCCCCGAGTTCACCCGCGCCGACCTTTCCCCCCGCTTCCGGGTTAATGGAAACAGCACTGCCACATCGGCAGAATACTTGCGCCATGCGGCCAGTAACTTTACCGATTGGAAACTGGAGATCGGCGGCAAGGTAGCGCGGCCCTTCAGCCTGTCCCTCGCCCAATTGCGCGCCGCGCCGCAGCGCACCCAGATCACCCGGCAGGACTGTGTCGAGGGGTGGAGCGCCATCGGAGAATGGACCGGCGTGCCGCTAGGGCTGATCCTGCGGCAGGCGCAAGTTATGGCGTCTTCTCAATACATTGTCTTCCATTGTGCAGATGATTTCTCAGGTGTCCCCTACTACGAAAGCATCGACATGATCGATGCCCTGCACCCCCAGACGATCCTTGCCCACACGATGAACGGCCAGCCCCTGCCCATCGGCCACGGTGCCCCAATCCGCCTGCGCGTGGAGCGCGCGCTGGGGTACAAGCAGGCCAAGTTCGTGATGCGCATCGAAGCGGTGGAGAGCCTTGCCGGATTCCACGGCGGTGGCGGCGGATTCTGGGAGGATCGGTCCGGCTACCAGTGGTTCGCCGGGATCTGAAGCGTCACGAAATTCGCTCGCCGATGCAGATAAGACACTGCATCGACGGGATATTTTCGTGACGTTACAACCCGATCAGCGCATCAGCACGAGTTCTTCGGCCATCGATGGGTGCAGCGCAACGGTATCGTCAAAGTCCTGCTTGGTCAGGCCCGCTTTCACCGCAATGGCCGCCGCCTGAAGGATTTCGGGGCTGTCTGGGCCGATCATGTGGATGCCCAGCACCTTCTCGGTCGTGGCTTCGACGATCATCTTGTAGAGGCCGCGCTCTGGCCGGTGGCCGAAGATGTTCTTCATCGGGCGGAAGTCCGAGGAATAGACCTTCACATTCCCGCCAAAGGCCTGCCGCGCTTGGCTTTCGGTCAGGCCGACGCCCGCCAGCGGTGGTTGCGAGAAGACGGCGCTGGGGATGGCGTCATAATTGACCGAGGTATCCTTGCCGCCAAACACGCGGTCGGCAAAGGCGTGACCTTCGCGGATGGCGATGGGGGTAAGCTGGACGCGGTCCGTTACGTCACCAACCGCGTAGATACTGTCGCAGCTGGTTTTTCCGTGATCGTCCACCGGCACTTCGCCCTGCGCACCCAGTTCGATCCCGGCGGTTTCGAGGCCAAGGCCGTCGGTCTTGGGGCGGCGGCCCGTGGCGACCAGCACGACATCTGCGCGGATCGGATCGGGCTGTTTGCCAACATAAACATCGAGCGAGCCGTCCTCGCGCTTTTCCACGCGATCAAACGGGCAATTGAACTTGTACTCGATGCCGCGCGCCATCGTGATCTGCAGCAACCGGTCGCGCAACGATTCATCATAGCCGCGCAAGATCGTCTCGCTGCGGTTGACAATCGTTACGTGACAGCCAAGGGCATTGAAAATGCCCGCAAATTCCATCGCGATATAGCCACCGCCCGAGATCACCACGCGCTTTGGCAGGGTTTCGAGATGGAACACCTCGTTCGAGGTGATGCAATGTTCGCTGCCTGCAAATTCGGGCATGACCGGCCAGGCACCGGTGGCGATCAGGATATACTTCGCGCTGATCTCGCGGCCCGAGGCGAGGCGCACCGTGTTCGGTCCCGTAACGGTGGCGCGTTCGAGGAACCGCTCAACCTTGTTGGTTTCGAGCGTGTTCGTGTAGGCCGTGTTGAGCCGGTCGACGTCCTTCAGCACCGCGTCACGTAACGTCGGCCAGTCGAAGCTCATCTTTTCGACCGTCCAGCCGTAGTTGGCGGCGTCCTGCAATTCTTCGGCGAAGTGCGAACCGTAGACCAGCAGCTTCTTGGGCACGCAGCCGCGGATCACGCAGGTGCCGCCGACCCGGTACTCCTCGGCCACGGCAACCCGCGCGCCATGGCTTGCGGCAATGCGGCTGGCGCGCACGCCGCCAGATCCTGCGCCAATCACGAAAAGGTCGTAGTCGAATTGCTGGTCAGCCATGAGTGCTCCTTGGGTTGGCGCTCATATGGCGTCTGGGCCTGCGCAAGACCAGTGGGGATTTTGGGCGGGCGTTAGGTAACGGCGGTTAGATTTAAAAGATTCGCGCAGAGGCGCAGAGGCGCAGAGAAGCTTTTGGTTCGCGCGGAGACGCGGAGGCGCGGAGGGAATGAGACCAGACAGTGAGGCCTGCGGCGCGGTCGCCGTAAGCACTTTCATTATACTCCGCGCCTCCGCGTCTGCGCGTGAATACTGAAATCCAACCCTCTGCGCCTCTGCGCGAAAATCCTCTTCTTTTGCAATCAGCCGCCAATCCCGGCCGCTGCCAGCAGCGCCTCGGTTGAGGGGTCAAAGCCCTCCCCGCCGCCGGCTTCGATCTGCTTGGCGATAGCCTTGCCCAGTTCCACGCCGAACTGGTCGAACGGGTTGATGCCGAGCATTGCGGCCGAAACGAAGGTGCGGTGTTCGTGGAAGGCGATCAGCGTGCCGAGCGTGGCGGGGTTCAGGTCTTCGCACAGGATCGTGGCCGAGGGGCGGTCGCCCGGATAGGCGCGTGCGCCATCCTCAGAGTCCTTGCCCGCCATCAGCGCTGCGCCTTGGGCAAAGCAGTTCGACAGCAGGATTTCGTGATGGACCGGATCAAGGTCGTGCCCTTGCGTCTTGACGGCAAGGAAATCGACCGGGATCAGGTGCGTGCCCTGATGGAGCAGTTGGAACACGGCGTGCTGCGCATCGGTGCCGACGCCACCCCAAGTAACCGGCGCACTGGCGCGGGCAAGCGGTGAGCCATCGGCCAGCACGCGCTTTCCGTTCGATTCCATCTCTAGCTGCTGCAGATAATCGGGCAGGAGCGCGAGGCGTTCGTCATAGGCAAAGACCGCGCGCGACTGGCAGCCGCGCACTTGCGCATAATACAGATCGGCAAAGGCCGCGCGGACCACGACGTTTTCGGCAAGATCGGCATCGATGAAGTGCCGGTCAATGGCGGCTGCTCCATCGAGGAATTCGGCAAAGCCTTCCCACCCAAGTGCCATGGCCACCGGAAAGCCGATGGACGACCACAGCGAATAGCGCCCGCCCACGGTTTCGGAAAAGGGCAGGACGCGGGTTTCATCGACGCCCCATTCCACGGCCTTTTCCGGCGCGGCGGTGAGCGCGATGACGCGGCCATAGGGATCGGACACGCCGCCTTCGCGCAGCCAGACCAGCGCGGAACTGGCGTTCGTCAGCGTTTCGGTGGTGGTGAAAGTCTTGGAGGCCAGCGCGATCAGCGTGGTCTGCGGATCGCAGGCCTTCATCGCCGCTTCCAATGCACAGCCATCGATGTTCGACACGACATGGACCGCAACTTTCGCGCCATCGCGAGTCAGCGCGTCGATGGCCAGTGCCGGGCCCAGGGCGGAGCCGCCGATGCCGATGTGGATCAGGCTTTTCACATCGCCCAGTGCGCCGTCGTGGATCGCCTCGACCAGCGCCTGCATGCGGGCGTGGAAGGCTGCGGCTTCCTCGACGCTTGATTCTTTGCCCACACCGCGCTGGGCGGTGTGTTCGGCCGCGCGGCCTTCGGTGTTGTTGATCAGTTCGCCTTCGATCAGCGCATTGCGGCGGCCGGTGAAGTCCATCGCAGCGGCAATGCTGGCCATCTGCGCTTCGATTTCGGGCGAGAGGTGTGTCTTGGACCAATCGAAGATGATCGGGCCGCCGGGCAGATCGAGCGTGGTGGAATAGCGCGAGAGGCGCGCAGAATCGGCAAACAGCTCCTTCAAGGTGGGCCGGGGCAATGCTTCGAGCGCGGTCCAGAATTGCTCTGCTGGGCTTGCCGACATGTCTTTCCTCATCCTTTTCGCAACTGCGTAAGGCACCTAATGCCCGGTCAGGGCGCGCTTTCCAAGTGCGCTGTTCATCTCTGCGCAAGCTGCGCAAACGTATTTGACAGGCTGTATTATCCAAACAACACACTTGACGAAGGGGCCTGCTGGCAACATGACCGCGACGATGAACGACACGCCCGACGCCAGCCAGCCGACTTCCACCGATCCGGTAGGTCCGGCTCCTGCCCCTTCCCCTGCGAAGAAGGAGACGAAGGAAGACAGCTTTCCGGTCTTCCTGATCAAGCTGGTGCTGGTGGTGGCGATCTTCCGCAGCTTCATCTTCTCGCCGTTCAACATTCCTTCGGAATCGATGCTGCCCCGGTTGGAGAATGGGGATTACCTTCTCGCGGCAAAATGGCCCTATGGTTACAGCAAGTATTCGCTGCCTTTCAGCGCGCCGCTGCTGCCCAAGCGCATTTTTGCCAGCCAGCCAGAGCGCGGCGACGTGGCCATTTTCAAGGCGCCTCCGGGCAATGACATTGACTATATCAAGCGGGTGATCGGCCTGCCCGGCGATACCGTGCAGATGATCGGCGGCGTGCTGCATCTGAACGGTCAGATGGTGCGCAAGGAGAAGATTGCGGATTTCGTCATCCCGGTCAGCCCGAACACCGATTGCCTTTCCGCCGAATTCGCGGTGACCGAGGCCGATGGGCGGCAGACCTGCCATTACCCGCAGTTCCGCGAGACTTTGCCGGGCGGCAAAAGCTACAACGTGCTCGATCTGGGGCCACGTTCAGTGGACGATACGGTGCCGGTGGTGGTGCCCGAGGGCCAGTTGTTCATGATGGGCGACAACCGCGATAACTCGATGGACAGCCGTTTTCCGGCGATGGAAGGCGGCGGCATCGGGCTGGTGCCGCAGGAAAATCTGGTAGGCCGGGCCGCGATCATGATGTGGTCCACCGATGGCAGCGCCAACTGGTTCCTGCCGTGGACATGGTTCACCGCAGCACGCTGGGAGCGGATCGGGGGCACGTTCTGAGCAAGCTTGCCGAACCGACGCTTACCTTTCTGACGGAGCTGACCGGCAGCGCCCCTGCACGTGCAGACTTGTGGGCCGAAGCCCTGACCCATGGATCGATGGGTGAGCCGCGCGATTATCAGCGGCTGGAGTTCTTGGGTGACCGGGTGCTGGGGCTGGTGATTGCCGAGTGGCTGCACGAGAAAAGCGATGCGGCCGAGGGCAAGCTTTCGCAGCGTTTGAATGCCTTGGTCAGCCGTGAGACGTGCGCCGATGTGGCACGGACCATCGCCCTGCCCCTTCATATCCGGCTGGGCAAGCAGGCGCGCGACGATGGCGGAGCGCAGAGCGACAACATTCTGGGCGATGTGATGGAAGCGCTGATTGGCGCGGTGTTCATCGAGCGCGGGTTTGAAGCGGCGCGCGCCTTTGTGCGCAAGCTGTGGGATCAGCCGATGGCTTCGGGCACCGGGCAGCGCAAGCACCCCAAGGCAGCGCTGCAGGAATGGGCAGCGGGCAACCGGCGCAAGCCTCCGGTCTATGCGCTGGTCGCGCGGGAGGGGCCGGACCACGCGGTGCGGTTCACCGTTTCGGTCGAGGTCAAGGGCGTGGGCGAGGCCAGCGCGACCGGATCGAGCAAGCAGGAAGCCGAAACGGCAGCCGCGCTGGCGTTCATGCAAGCCTTTGGCTGAGGCCAGTCTGGCGAACGCGGCGCATTTGGCCTAAGGTCACAGCGAAATTTCAGAAGAATTGGACGAATGACAGAAAAATGTGGCCTCGTGGCCGTGCTCGGCGCACCGAACGCCGGCAAATCCACCCTTGTGAACGCGCTGGTGGGGCAGAAGGTGGCGATCGTTTCGGCCAAGGCGCAGACCACGCGCGCGCGGCTGATGGGGATTGCGCTGGAGGACCTTGGAGATGATCGGGCGCAGATCATTCTGGCCGATACACCCGGCCTGTTCGAACCGAAGCGGCGGCTGGACCGCGCGATGGTGAGCGCGGCGTGGGATGGGGCGCATGAGGCCGATGCGATCCTGCTGGTGGTGGATGCGCGCAAGAAGAAGCGCGATTACCTTGATCCCATTCTGGCCACGCTGAAAACGCGGCCCGAGCGCAAGATTCTGGTGCTCAACAAGGTCGATTCTACGCCCAAGGAGCCGCTGCTGATCGCGGCCGAGGCGCTGTCGCAAGAGGCGGAGTTTGACGAGATATTCTTTGTTTCCGCACTGACCGGTGATGGCGTGCCGGAACTCAAAACACGGCTGGCCGAATTGATGCCGGTGGCTGCCTGGCACTATCCCGAAGATCAGGTGTCAGACGCCAGTGAGCGGTTGCTGGCAGCGGAGATCACGCGCGAGCAGTTGTATCGCCAGTTGCACGATGAACTGCCCTATGACAGCACGGTCCGTCCCGAGAAGTATCTGACGCGCAAGGATGGCTCGATCGAAATCCACCAGCAGATCGTGATCGCGCGCGAAACGCAGCGGCCCATCGTGCTGGGCAAGGGCGGCGCGAAAATCAAGGCCATCGGCGAAGCAGCGCGTAAGGAGCTGGCGCAATTGCTCGACACCAAGGTGCACCTGTTCCTGCATGTGAAGGTGGACGAGCGGTGGGCCGACGCCAAGGAGATCTACGAAGAAATCGGGCTGGAATGGGTCAAGTGATGCAGCGTTTTTGGGGTTCACTGGCCCTTTTGGCACTGGCCACCTCGCCTGCCATGGCCAAGCCTGCACCCTTGCCCGAAGGTGCCCGCTATGTGGCCATGGGCAGTTCGTTTGCGGCTGGTCCGGGGGTTGGCCCGAACACGCCGGGTTCGCCCGACCGCTGCGGTCGGGGTACGCTGAACTACCCCAATCTGCTGGCAAAGCAGCTCAAGCTTGGCCTTGTTGACGCCACGTGCAGCGGAGCGACCACGCAGCATGTGCTCGGCCCATGGAACGAAGTGCCGCCGCAGATCGAGAGCGTGACCGCCGGCACCCGGCTGGTGACGATCACGATTGGCGGCAATGATGTGAACTTTGTCGGCAATATCTTTGCTGCGGCTTGCGAATTGATGGAAAAGCCGGACGCCCGGTGCCAGAAATGGCGGGAGATCGGCGAGGCGGAATGGCAGGCCAACGAAGACCGGATGGGCCAGATCGTGCGCGATGTGCGCAAGCGCGCGCCTGAGGCACGAATTGTCATTGTTGATTACATCACGGTGCTGCCACCAAAGGGCACCTGCACCGCCATGGCCATCACACCGCAGCGCATGGAGCAGAACCGGGCTGCGGCAAAACGCCTGGCGCGCATGACGGCACAGGTTGCTCGCAAGGAAGGCGCAGAGGTGTTTCGTTTTTCCACCCTGTCAAAGACGCATGGTCCTTGTGCAGCCAGTCCATGGAGCAATGGCCTGACGGCTCCGGCCGGAGATGGCATCCCGGTCCACCCCAACCGCGCGGGCCATGTTGCTGCAGCAATGGGTCTGGCCAAGTTCCTCGGGTTCAAAGCCGCGCGGTGAAGCAGACCGTCGTCGTTAAGCAACGGCCTGCCGCAACCTCTTCGCAACTGCGGTAGACCCTTGCAGACGAAACGTGCTGTTTCTAATACGCCCAGCGGGCAGTCATGCGAAGGGAACGGACAGCTTGTCCGTTAACGTCCCGGGTGCAACAGTGGACGGAGTGCAAGCATGAGCGAAACGGGCGGCGTTCTGGCCACTGCCGCAGTAAGCCCTCAGCCTGCTCGATGGTATAGTGGCGGAGCAATACTACAAACAGTGGGTATTCCCCGCTGGTTGATCGAAGCTGCTGGTTTCCTTTTACTTTTTGCAATTACCCGCAGCTTCCTGTTCGGCAACCCGGTGGTCCATATCGATGAACAGTTCTATCTGTTCGTCGCCCAGCGCATGCAAGACGGGGCCATCCCATACATCGACATCTGGGACCGCAAGCCGATCGGCTTGTTCCTGCTTTACAAAGCCTTGGTTGCGTTGCCGATCGATCCCGTGCTGGCGTACCAGTTTGGCGCAGGCATGGCGTTTACCTGCACCGCCATGGTCATCACCCGCATCGCCCGGGAGATCGCCCCTCCTGCCGCTGCGTGGCAAGCTGGGGCCGTCTACATTCTGTTCATGCCCGCCTTCAACGCGGGCATGGGCCAAGCGCCGGTCTTTTATAACCTGCTGGTGGCCATGGCCGCGTGGGGTGTGGTCGAAGGCGTAAAACGCAGCGAGGACAAGGCGTTGATCTGGCGCGGCAGCTTGATCATGCTGCTGCTGGGGCTGGCCATCCAGATCAAATATACCGTTGTGTTTGAAGGCGCGGCCTTTGGCCTGATCCTGCTCTCCCGCGGTTTTGCCGATGTGTGGAGCTTTCGGCGTCTGCTGGGCATCGGCCTCTTGTGGATGGCCCTTGCGCTGTTGCCCACGGCTGCGGCGCTGGCATGGTTTGCTCATATTGGTGAGGCCGAGGCGTTTCTCTATGCCAATTTCATCTCGATTTTCGACAAGGAATCAGATGGTTGGAAATCATACTGGCGGCTGACCAAGGAAGTCGCGGCGCTTACGCCATTCTGGTTGGCGATTTTCCATGCCTCGCGCAAATTCAGCACCACGAGCCGGGAAACGCGTACCGCACACCGCGTGATCACGCTTTGGGCCATTGCCGCGGGCATCGGGTTCCTCAGCTTTGGCACGTGGTACGATCATTATGTGGCGCCGCTGCTCATGCCATTGGCGATCCTGGCAGCGCCCGCCTTGTCGCGATCAAAGCCGCAAGAGCGCTGGTATGGCAGGCTTCTGCTGGGGTTTGCCGCCATCGCGGGTCTGTTCGTTATGGGTTACCAATGGAAGCAGCATGGCTCAACCCGCCAGTTCGCGGCCATGGACGCGATGATCCGGCAGGAAATGCATGGCGGCTGCCTGTTCATCTACGAAGGCGAAATGGCGTTCTATCGCACCACCAACACTTGCCTGCCCACACGTTGGACCTTTCCCAACCATCTCAATACTTATGTCGAAGCCCCGGCCATCGGTGTCGATCCAGCAGCCGAAGTTCGCCGCGTGCTGGCAACCAAGCCCGATGTCATCGTGATGCGCGGCGACAAGCACACGCTTTACCTGCCGAACATGGAAACGCGCGCGATGATCAAGGCTGGGCTTGTCCACGATTACGTTCGCTATGCGCGGGTGCCATTGGGCAACAAAGAATACTGGCTTTACCGGCCGCGGCGCTAACCGCGGCCGGTAAAGTTCATTCAGCAGGCTTGGGGGCTTTCTTGGCTGCCGCCTTCTTTGCAGGCGCCTTCTTCGCAGGGGCCTTCTTTTCAGTAGCTGGCTTTTCAGTAGCTGGCTTGACCGCTGCCTTTTTGGCGGGAGCCTTCTTGGCTGAGGCCTTCTTGGCGGCCTTCTTCCCCTTTGGCGGGCCTTTGGCGGCGCGTTCATCGATCAGCGCGATAGCCTCTTCTGGCGTTAGCGCTTCGGGCTGTTTGTCCTTGGGCAGCGTGGCATTGGTCGTGCCATCGGTAACATAAGGGCCATACCGCCCCGCCATCAGCTTGATTTCACCGCCGGTTACCGGATGCGCGCCAAGGACCTTGAGCGGTTCGGCGGCGGCGCGATTGCCGCGCGCCCCTGCCCCAGCGGCAGCCGCGGCCAGCAGCATCACGGCAGCATTCATGCCGGTTTCGAACACCTCGGCGGTGGATTTGAGCCGCGCGTACTTGCTGTTGTGCGCCAGATATGGGCCATAGCGGCCAATACTGGCAGTGATCGGCTTGGCGGTTTCAGGATGGACCCCAACCTCGCGCGGCAGGGACAGCAGCTTCAGCGCCCATTCGAGATCGAGTTCGCCAATATCCTTGGGAATGGAGGCGCGCTTGGCTTCGCCGCCTTCGCCCAACTGGACATAAGGGCCGAAGCGGCCCGCCTTGCGCACCACATCAAGCCCGCTGACGGGATCCTTGCCCAAGACGCCGTCTTCGCCGCCATCGCCTTCAGCGCCGCCGGGCTGGGCAAATTTTCGGGTATATTTGCACTCGGGATAGTTCGAGCACGCCACGAACGCCCCATAGCGCCCGCCACGCAGCGACAGGCGCCCTGCCTCGCACTTCGGGCACAGACGCGGGTCAGAGCCATCATCGCGCGGGGGGAACAGGTAATCGGACAGGAATTCGTCCAGCTCGGCCGTCACCTCGCTGGGCTTCTTCTCCATCACCTCATCGGACTTGGGCTTGAAATCGCGCCAGAACGCGGCGAGCACGACCTTCCACTCCGCGCGTCCACCGGACACGTCATCGAGTTCATCCTCCATCCCGGCGGTAAATTCATAGGCGACGTAGCGGGCAAAGAAACGTTCGAGAAACGATGTGAGAAGTCGGCCGGATTCTTCTGCAAAGAAACGGTTTTTCTCGGTCCTGACGTAGTTCCGGTCCTTCAGCACCTGCAGCGTGGCCGCATACGTAGATGGACGCCCGATGCCCAGTTCCTCAAGCCGCTTGACCAGACTGGCTTCCGAATAGCGCGGGGGCGGCTGCGTGAAGTGCTGCGTGGCATCGACGCCGCGCTTGGCCGGGGTATCACCCTTGGCCAGCGCAGGAAGCAGGTTTGCGTCCTCGTCGTCATTGTCGGACTTCTGGTCGCGGCCTTCTTCGTAAACAGCCAGAAAACCCGGGAATTTCACCACTTGGCCAGTGGCGCGCAACTCATGCTTGCCGGTGCCATCGCGCAAGGTCACGCTGGTGCGCTCGATATTGGCAGAGGCCATCTGGCTGGCCATCGCGCGCTTGAAGATCAAGTCATAAAGTCGCGCTTCATCGCCCGAACCATAGCGGTCCTTGGTGAATTCGGTTGGCCGGATCGCTTCATGTGCTTCCTGAGCATTCTTGGCTTTCGTCTCGTAATGACGGGGTTTTTCGGGAAGGTAGTGCCCATCATAGCGGTCAGAAATGGCTTTGCGTGCAGCGGAAATGGCGCTCGGGTCCATCTGCACGCCATCGGTGCGCATGTAAGTGATTGCGCCCGCCTCATAGAGCGACTGCGCCACGCGCATCGTGTGGCTGGCCGAAAAGCCCAGCTTGCGCGCGGCTTCCTGTTGCAGGGTTGAGGTGGTGAACGGGGGATAGGGATTGCGCTTGGTCGGCTTGGTTTCCACCTCCTCCACGCGGAAGGTGCCCGCTTCGACCACAGCCTTGGCCTTCAGCGCAGAACCTTCATCGCCCAGTGTCAGCTTATCGAGCTTTTGCCCATCGAATTTTACCAGACGCGCGGCAAATTCGGTGCCGTGCTGTTCGAGCCTTGCGATGACCGACCAGTATTCCTGCGCGCAGAACAGTTCGATCTCGCGTTCGCGCTGCACGATCAGCCGCAGCGCGACCGATTGGACGCGGCCTGCCGACTTCGCGCCTGGCAGCTTTCGCCAGAGCACGGGCGATAGCGTGAAGCCAAACAGGTAATCGAGCGCGCGCCGGGCCAGATAGGCATCGATCAGATCCTGATCGAGTTCGCGTGGCCGTTTCATCGCATCGGTCACGGTCTGCTTGGTAATAGCGTTGAAGGTTACCCGCTCAACCTCTTTAGGAAGAACCTTACGTTTCTTCAGCAACTCCCTGACGTGCCAAGAAATTGCCTCCCCCTCACGATCAGGGTCAGTTGCCAGAATCAAGCGGTCGGCATCTTTGGCGGCATCGGTGATCGCCTTGACCCGCGAGGTCTTGTCGCCATACATTTCCCAATCCATCGCGAAGTCTTCGTCCGGGCGGACCGAGCCGTCCTTGGCCGGGAGATCGCGGATGTGACCGTAGGAGGCGAGGACCTTGTAGCCGGGGCCAAGGTACTTCTCGATGGTCTTGGCCTTGGCCGGTGATTCAACAATGACAAGCTGCATGATCTGAAAAAACAGTCCTTACGTGCCTTACGTGCACATGTGTGTATGCGTGTGCGCGAGGGTGGGGAGTTTCAAAGCCTTTCGTCAAGCGCCCGTTCGGGGAGGGAGCGCGATAGGTGATTACGCCGACAAGCTGACCCGCCCGCCCGCATGACGCACAAGCCTGCCTGCGAGTTCGAGTTCCAGCAATGCCATCTGCACGGCCCCTGCACTCACCCCGCTTTGGCGGATCAATTCGTCCACACCAATCGGGGCGAGGGTGAGCAGGCCGGACATGTCGACCGGTTCGGCGGCAAATCCGTCTGCATCGGAGCCAGCATCGGGCGCAAAAGCAGATCCCCCCTCGCGAAAGGTTGAGCGTGGCCGCCCCTCAAAACCGACGAGCAGTTCAATCACGTCATCAGGAGACTGGACAAGGATGGCTCCCTCGCGGATCAGCTGGTTGCAGCCGTGGGAGCGGCTGTCGAGCGGGGAGCCGGGGATTGCCATGACTTCGCGCCCTGCCTCCGCCGCCAGCCGGGCCGTGATCAGCGAGCCTGATTTGGGCGCGGCCTCCACCACCAGCGTGCCGGTGGCGAGGCCTGCGATGATGCGGTTGCGGTGCGGGAAGTGGCGGGCCAAAGGCTCGGTCCCCGGGGGCATTTCGGCGATCAGCAGGCCTTCGCTTGCGACCTGTTCCTGCAGTTCGGCGTTCTCTGGCGGATAGGCAATGTCGATCCCGCTGGCGATCACGCCCACCGTGCCCCCGCCATCGGCCATGCCAGCCAAGGCTCCGCGATGGGCCGCCGCATCGATGCCGCGCGCCAGACCGGAAATCACCGCATAGCCATGCCCGGCCAGCGCCGTGGCGAAATCGCGCGACAGCTTGACCGCAGCGGCCGAGGCATTGCGCGCGCCGACTACAGCGACCGAAGGGCGGGCCAGCAGCGCTGCATCGCCGCGCACTGTAAGAATCGGCGGCGGGTTTTCCAGCGCAGACAGGAGCGCCGGATAATCCGGCCCATCGTGGAAAAGATAGCGCGCGCCTGCCTTGCGAACGGCGGCCACTTCAGCCTCGATCCGGTCTGCCGCCGCTGGCCGATAGGGTGCCCCACCCCTTGCCGCCAAGTCTGGCAAGGCATCGAGCGCGGCTGATGCGGTGCCGAAGCGGCGCAGCAACTGGTTGTAGCTGACCGGGCCGATGTTCGGCGAGCGCAGCAGCCGAATGCGCGAGAACGCTTCATCGCGCGACAGCGCAGATGGCGCGGCGACGGTCACTTTTTGCTGCCGACCTTTGGTTCGGTGCCAGCGCGCAGGCGGGCGATGTTTTCGCGGTGCAGGAACAGGACCAGCAGCGCCAGCAGTGCCAGAACTGGCGCATAGGCCGCGTGTCCGGTGAGCGCAGCCGCCACTGGCGCTGCGATGGCCGCGGACATGCCGCCGAGCGAGGAAATGCGGCTGCTAAACAGCACACCCAGCCAAACCACGGCATAAGCAAGGCCAATCGGCCAGGCGAGGCCGAGCGAGATGCCCATCATCGTGGCCACGCCTTTGCCGCCCTTGAACTTCAGCCAGAGCGGGAAGCAATGGCCCAGCACCGCCGCAAGCGCGGCCAGCGCTTCACCGCCGGGCCAGACATGCCGTACGATCAAGACTGCTGCGAGGCCCTTGCCCATGTCGAGCAGCAGCGTTGCCGCAGCGACCCCCTTCTTGCCGGTGCGCAGCACATTGGTGGCGCCGATGTTTCCGGATCCGATGGCGCGAAGATCCCCTCCGCCGGTCAGCCGGGTGAGGATGAGGCCAAAGGGCACCGAGCCCAGAAAGTAGCCAACGAGAAGGGGCAAGATCGTATCCACACCCCGCTCATATCCGCAACCACGGCATAAACGAAAGAGGCCACTTCCCATTTTGCCGCCATTACCGATACAAGCCTTCGCACATGACCGCTGCGCCCTTCCCTTTGCCTGTCGATCCTACGGCTCCGTTGCTCCTGTTCGATTCGGGAGTTGGTGGGCTGTCCGTCCTGCGCAAGGTGCGCTTGCTGCTGCCTCAGGCTCCGGTGATCTATGTGGCAGACAACGCCGGCCTGCCCTATGGCGACAAGACCGAGGCGCAGATTGCGGCGCGCGTTTCTGGCTTGCTGGGCCGATTGACCGAACGTCTGCGGCCTCGGCTGGTGTGCATCGCCTGCAACACCGCCTCAACCATCGCGCTGGCATCGGTGCGCGAGGTTCTGGAAGTGCCGATTGTCGGCACCGTGCCCGCGATCAAACCGGCTGCGGCGATGACGAAAACCGGCGTGATCGGCCTGCTCGGCACCGAGGCGACGATCCGGCAAAGCTATGTTGACCGGCTGGAGGCGGAATTTGCCGCCGACAAGCGGCTGCTGCGCCATGCCGCGCCTGAACTTGTGGCTGCTGCAGAGGCCAAGCTGCGGGGCGATCCGGTGGATCCCGCGGTGTTTGCAAGAGCTGCTCAGAGCCTTAGCATGATGGCCGACGGTGATCGGATCGATACGGTCGTGCTGGCTTGCACGCACTTCCCGCTGGTTGAGGCCGAGCTGGCGCAGGCCTTTGGTCCCGGCGTTTCGTTCGTCGATGGCTCTGATGGTATCGCACGGCGAATCGCCTATCTTACAGACGGCCAGCCGTGGGAGCGCAAGGATGCGGATATTGGGCTGTTCACCCGTGGCGGAAACGATGTGGACCGGCTAAAGCCTTGCCTTGCCGCGCATGGCATTGGCCGCATTGCGCTGTTTTGAGCCCGGATTGACAGGTTGGGGAGAGTGCAGGCGGTGAGCCGTTTTTCGAAGGTCCTCATCGTGCTGCTGATCAGCCTTGGCCTTGCCTATTACTGGCTGCTGGTCAACGCCGGGCCGGGCGGGATTGCCGCTCGGCAGATCGATCTGCCAGCCTTGCGGGCAGAGGCTGATAGCCTTTCCGGCAAGAGGCCGACCGGGATCACCTTTGCGGTTCTGGCAACGCGCAGCATTCCATCAGCCTCTTTGGCCGCAGGTACGGGCTTGCGGCAGGTAACTGAGGGAATCGTCGCCTGGCAGATCGCCACGCCGAAGGGTGGGATTGTCGTCGATACTGGCCTTTCGCCTGCCGATGCCGAAGCGATGGGGTATTCCGACTATGATCCGGCAGCCATGCGCAAGGTTGACAGCTGGATGGGCGCGGCAGAGCAGATCCTGTTTACCCACTCCCACATCGATCATGTCGGCAGGTTCCTCGATCATCCGGAGTTCGATGCCATATCGCCCAAGGCGCTGGTCACGTCCGGAATGCTGGGCGGCATCAATGCATTATGGCGTGAAAACGGAAGCCATATTGCCAAGACCCGCAATCTCGCGCCGATTGAGGCCGTTGCCCCCGGCGTCGTCGTCATTCAGACGCCCGGCCACACGCCGGCATCGCAGATGGTCTATGTCAGGCTGGCATCGGGCCGCGAGTATCTTTTGACGGGCGACACGGCGTCTTTGGCGGCGAACTTCGAAAATGGCACCCCGCGTTCACGGCTGGTGGCAGACATTCTTGCACCCGAAGATCGGCCTGCCGTGATTGGCTGGGTCAAAGGGCTGCAAAGCTTGCGCCAACGCTATCCTGCGCTGGTCATGCTACCATCGCACGATGCGGATTGGCTGTCGGCCAACACCGAAAAGTTGGGCCTCATCTCTGCCTCGGCGGATCAAGGCAAGCGGTGAGCACGCAGGCACCAAATGACACTGGCATTGCAGAGTGAACCTGCGTAAAAGCCGCCCATTCGCCGGAGGCCCAAAGGTTCGGGCCCTGGAGACGCGGAAGCGTCTCTGTTACAGGAAGGAGCGGCGGGGTGAATTACGACCAGGTTTTTGATTCTGCGATCGAGCGTCTACACTCCGAAGGCCGTTACCGGGTTTTCATCGACATTCTGCGCAACAAGGGCGCATACCCGAACGCGCGCTGCTTTGCCGGGCACAACGGGCCAAAGCCGATCACCGTGTGGTGTTCGAACGATTACCTTGCCATGGGCCAGCACCCGAAGGTGATCGCCGCGATGGAAGAAGCGCTGCACAATGTCGGCGCAGGTTCTGGCGGCACACGCAACATCGGTGGCAACACGCATTACCACGTCGAGCTTGAGGCTGAACTGGCCGACCTGCATGGCAAGGAAGGCGCGCTGCTGTTCACGTCGGGCTATGTGTCGAACGATGCCACGCTCTCCACGCTGGCCAAGATTCTCCCCGGTTGCGTGATCTTTTCCGATGAATTGAACCACGCATCCATGATCGCGGGCATCCGCAATTCGGGCGCAGAAAAGAAGGTGTGGCGTCACAACGATGTCGAGCATCTCGAAGAACTGCTCGCCGAAACCGATCCCAACGTGCCCAAGCTGATCGCGTTCGAATCGGTCTATTCGATGGACGGCGACGTTGCGCCGATCCACACGATTTGCGACTTGGCCGAAAAGTACAATGCGCTGACCTATATCGACGAGGTTCACGCTGTTGGCATGTATGGCCCGCGCGGCGGCGGCATCACTGACCGTGATGAAGCCGCGCACCGCATTGACATTATCGAGGGCACGCTGGGCAAGGCGTTCGGCGTGATGGGCGGCTACATTGCGGCGGATCGCAAGATCATCGATGTGATCCGTTCCTACGCGCCGGGCTTCATCTTCACCACCTCGCTTTCTCCGGTGCTCGTGGCCGGCGTGCTGGCCTCGGTCCGCCACCTCAAGGCATCAAGCGAAGAGCGTGAAGGCCAGCAGGCCGCTGCGGCTTACCTGAAGAAGGCCTTTGCCGATCAGGGTCTGCCGGTCATGCCATCGACCACGCATATCGTGCCGCTGATGGTGGGCGATCCGGTGCGCGCCAAGAAGATCGCTGACATCCTGCTCGCCGAATACGGCGTGTATGTTCAGCCGATCAACTACCCCACCGTCCCGCGCGGCACGGAGCGTCTGCGCTTCACGCCGGGGCCTTCGCACACCGAGGCGATGATGGACGAACTGGCCGAGGCGCTGGTCGAGATCTGGAACCGCATGGAACTGGAACTGCAGCGCGCGGCCTGACGCACCACAGGTATCGAAGATTGAGGCCCTTCCCTCGCGGGGAGGGCCTTTTTCGTTGGGCTTGTCTTTCGCGGTGCAAACGCTAGTTTTAACCGGACAATTAAAATCGGGAGAGCACATGCCTGCGCAGACGTATGACGAAGTGGTTCTGGGCCGCCGTTCGATCCGGGGCTATCTCGACAAGCCAGTACCCCGCGCACTGATCGAAGACGTGCTGGCGCTGGCCATGCGCACCCCAACGTCGATGAACACGCAACCCTGGCACTTCCATGTGATCACCGGCGAGCCGCTTGATCGCATCCGCAAGGGCAACACCGAGCGCATCCTTGCAGGCGAACCCGATAGCCGCGAATTCCGCCGTGGAGAGCCTTTTGCGGGCGTTCACCGTGACCGGCAGGTGGGCGTGGCAAAGCAGCTCTTTGCCGCCATGGGCATTGCGCGCGACGATGCAGCCGCACGACAGGACTGGGTGCTGCGCGGTTTCCGCCAGTTTGACGCGCCGGTGTGCGTGATCGTGACCTACGACCGCGAACTTGCTGGCAGCGACGATACGGCCTTCGATTGCGGCGCAGTCACCACAGCGCTGGTCAACGCCGCATGGTCACGCGGTCTGGGCTGCGTCATCAATTCACAAGGGATCATGCAATCGCCCGTGGTTCGCGAGCATGCTGGCATTCCTGACGATCAGGTCATCATGAAGGCGGTTGCGCTGGGCTGGCCGGACCCCGACTTTCCCGCCAACGCCGTGGTCAGCACGCGCAAGAGCGTGGATGAAGCGGCGCGGTTCGTGGGGTTTTAAGAAAAGGGGATTTCACGCAGAGGCGCAGAGGCGCGGAGATGTAGCGCTTGGCCGTCAGGCTTATCTTACCAACAACCTGGCGCAACTCGCAGCGTGGCAAAAGATTGAGCGGCTTCGCCGAAAGCGCAACTCCTCCGCGCCTCTGCGCCTCTGCGCGAAACTCTTTCAACCCTCACCAACACCACCAGCGCAAAAGAAAAGGCCCCACCTCGCGGCAGGGCCTTCTCAATTTCAATTTGCCGCAGCCAAGATCAGCGCAGCGATACCACGTTGTCCGACACGCGCGGATCGCGGCGGTCGCCACGGTATTGGCTGGCCATCGGCTCGTCCGAGACTTCGAACACGTCAGTCGCGCCAAAGCCGTTGAATGCGGTCTTCATCGCCGCGCCATAAGCGCCCAGCATGCCGACTTCGATGTAATCGCCCACCTTCACGTCCACCGGCAGTTCGAACGGACCTTCCATGTGGTCCATATCGTCGCAAGTGGGGCCGTAGAAGCTGAACGGCTCCAGCTCGACCTCCGCCTCGTCATTGGCCACCTGATCGCGCAGCACGCGCACCGGGAAGCGCCAGCCGACGTGGGCGGCATCGAACAGCGCGCCATAGGCACCGTCGTTGATGTACAGCTCGGTCCCGCGGCGGCGTTCGACGCGCACGATCATCGAGTTGTATTCCGCACAGAGCGCCCGGCCCGGTTCGCACCACAATTCGGCCGAGTACGAAACCGGCAGCGATTCATAAGTGCGGTCGATCACGCCGAAGTAATCTTCGAGCGGTGGCGGTTCCATGCCGGGATAGATCGACGGGAAGCCGCCGCCGACATCGATGATGTCAACGAGGACCGAGGCGTCGACGATGGCCGCACGCACACGCTCCAGCGCCTGCACATAGGCATGCGGGCTCATCGACTGGCTGCCCACGTGGAAGCACACGCCCAGCGAATCCGCGACCTGGCGGGTTGCCTGAAGCAGCTCTGCCGCATTGGCGAGATCGCAGCCAAACTTGGACGCAAGGCTGAGTTCCGAGTATTCGGACGAGACGCGCAAACGCACGCACAGCGTCAGATCTTCGGGCACGTTGCCATCGGCGTCAGCCGTGGCCGCCTTGATCTTTTCCAGTTCCTCAAGCGAATCGAGGCTGAACACGCGCACGCCATAAGTATGGTATGCTTCGCGGATCGCGGACGGAGCCTTGACCGGATGCATGAAGCACAACGTGGCATCGGGCAGCGTTTCGCGCACCAGACGCACTTCGACAATCGAAGCAACATCATAGTGCGTGACGCCCGAATCCCACAGAATGCGGATCAGGTCAGCCGAAGGGTTCGCTTTCACGGCATAGAGCGACTTACCCGGGAACTTCTCGACAAAGAAGCGGGCAGCGCGCGCGGCAGCGTGCGGACGGTTCAGAATGGCGGGTTGTTCAGGAGCGGAAGCGCGAACTACAGCCAGTGCGTCATGATGGATGTGCAACTCAAGGGACCCCCAAACGGAACAGTTGAAAAAAGCTGCCTTGCGGTTTGGAAGTCCCCATGGGGCAGCGAGATGGGGGTAATAAGGCCCTTACGCTGAACATCAAGTGAAAATCTCAGCCCCCAACATATGTGTCAGAAAAATGAAATATTTCCAGACAGATCGCAATTTTTCAGCACTTTAGGGCATGTGCCAGCGCTTCCCATGCTGGCAGGGAAAGCGGGTCATTCGCGCCGTTTGCAGCCACAGGATGGGATGCGAATCGTGCAATCGTCATTTCTGCCTCAGGATCGATCCACAAGGCCTGCCCATGGATGCCCCGTGCGGAAAAGCAGCCGCGATTGTTGTGCGCGTGCCACCACTGACTGCCGTAACTCCAGCCGGGCAATTGTGGGTAGCGTTGCGCATCGAAATGCGCCGAATCACCACCGCGCCGCACACGATCCACCACGCGCTGTGCGATCACGTCCTCCCCACCCAGCCGCATCGCCTCACCAAAGCGAGCAAGGTCTTCCAGCCGCAGGTTGAGGCCACCCCCGGCAAAGGCCATGCCCGATTGGTCAACGATCAGGTCGGCATCACCCAGCATGCCCAGCGGCTGCCACAGACGTTCAGACAGGACATCGGCGAAGTGCCTGCCTTCAATCAGGGCGATGATCCATGCCAGCACCTCAGTGTTGGGCGTGCGATAGGTAAAGCCCTGCCCATGTTCACCGGCCTTGCCGATGGTTGGGAGATAGCTGGCAAGGTCTGTCGGCCCCGCATAACCATCTGGCCGCGGCGTAAGACCGAGCGCGGCGCTGTAGGCCCCGATTCCGGAATTGGGATCGGCGTAGTCCTCGGAGAAATCAAGCGCGGTGGTCATGTGCATGACTTGTTGCACGCTGGCATCGCCAAAACCGCTGCCGGCAAGTTCAGGCAAATATTGCGTGATCGGTGCGGCCGGATCGAGCCTGCCTTCCTCCACCAGCATTTCGGCGATGGTCCCGACAAAGCTCTTGGTGACAGAAAAGGCGATATGCCGCGTTTCCGGCCCGGTCACGCCGAACCAGCGCTCGAACACCACTTTGCCGCGATGGAGGACCAGAATGCCATCGGTGTAGGCGCGCGTGAGCGATTCCCCGAAGGCAACGGGTGCGTCAGAGCCAAGCGGAACGAAGGGCACCTGAGCCAGATCGTCGCGCAATGCCCGCTCGAATGGCGCGCCTGCCGCCCCTGCCCCAACCCGGCGCGAGGGCACGAACTGGCGCATGTTCGAATAGGACCAGCGGATCATCGGAAACCGCATGTGATCGGCACGCGCGGCAAGCAGCAGCTTGTCCGCAGGCGGAGGGGAGCCCTGCATCCAGCCTAGGCGCCGCGGGTCGCTGGTTACCCCGTCGAGCACTTCACCTGCCATCGCACTCTCCCGCCTCATTATCGTTGGCGGGCAACATGCCTCAGGAAAGGCGGTCGCGGAAGTCCTCGTAAGTGAAGCCGCGGACCTGCTCCAGCGCATCGGTCTCGCTGTCCCACAGCCAGATCGAGGGCAGCGGAACGCCGTTGAAGGTCGTCGTCTTGACCATCGAATAGTGCGCCTGATCGAGGAACGCAAAGCGCGTGCCGGGTTCAGCGCCATGGGTCAGGCGGTAATCGCCGATCACGTCTCCCGCCAGGCACGAAGGCCCGCCCAGACGAATGGGCGCGCCGACTTCGCCACTGTCCTCGTATTCATCGATCGGCAGTTCCCCCAGCATGGCCGGGCGATAAGGTGCCTCGATCACATCGGGCATGTGGCAGGTGGCCGAAATATCGGTGATGCCAAGCTGCATTCCGTTCCAGTGCGTATCGAGCACGGTGCCAATCAGAATACCGGCATCGAGCGCCACCGCCTCACCCGGCTCCAGATAGATTTCACACCCCGTGCGCGCTTTCACATCGCGCAGGAACGCCACCAGATCATCACGTTGATAATCCGCGCGGGTGATGTGGTGACCGCCGCCGAAGTTCAGCCATTTGAGCTGGCCGAAATAGGGTGCGATGCGTGCTTCAAGCGCATCCCACGTGCGCTGGAGCGGTTCGAAGTCCTGCTCGCACAATGTGTGGAAGTGCAGGCCCGACACGCCTTCGAGGTGTTCGGCAGTCAGCTGGTCGACCGGAAAGCCAAGGCGCGAATGCGGCGCGCAGGGGTCGTAGCGCGGCACTTCGCCCTCGGCATGGAGCGGGTTGATGCGCAGGCCGATGTCGAACGCCTTGCCCGCTGCCCGCGCCGCCGCAATCTCACCGGCAAAGCGGACATGCTGGCCGGGCGAATTGAAGATCACGTGATCGGACAGTTGCAGGATTTCGACCAGATCATCCGCTTTGTAGGCCGCACAATATGTCGCGATTTCGCCTGAATAGTGCTCCGCCGCCAGCTTTGCTTCCCACAGGCCCGAAGTGCACACGCCGTCGAGATACTCCCCGACAATCGGCGCAACCTTCCACATCGAAAACGCCTTGAGCGCGGCCAAGAGCTTGATCCCGGCCCGGTCGCGCACATCAGCCAGCACCGCCAGATTGGCGCGCAGCTTTGCCGCATCGACCACGAAGGCTGGGCTATCCACCCGGTGCAGGTCAAACTGTGCAAAAGCGCCCGGATCGCCGGCTCTGGTTTCCATGTTAAGACCTCAAAAAGATGTTTCGCGCAGAGACGCAGAGGAAGCAGAGATCGCAAAGACTTATTCTGCCTTGTAGTCATTTACGAGGCGACGGATGCCTTCTTTCATCGTCACGCCGGAAAAATTCAAAAGCAGCCCAACGGGCTGCTTTATCAATCTCAGGTAAGTCAACAATTGCTTGGCATGTGCCTTGCTGAGCTGATCAACCGCCTTAATCTCAACAATCAATCGTCCACCGACCAGCAGATCAATCCGAAAGGCGGCATCATAAAATGTGCCATCCAGATTGACGCCGACGGGCACTTGCCGTTCGACCTGAAGCCCTCGCGCTTCCAGCCGTCCAAACAGAACAGCTTCGTATACAGATTCGAAAAGGCCCGGCCCAATCTGCCGATGAATGCCAATGGCCTCTTCGATCACAGCGGCGCTGAGGTCATCAATCGTCACCAATACTTTCCTCAGCGATCTCTGCTTCCTCTGCGCCTCTGCGCGAAACCTTCTTCAACCCACGCCTCTGCGTGAAACAATCTTTCTTAAAACTCCAGCGGACCTGCCAGTTCCTTCACCTGCCATGGCAGACCATGCTGGTTCAGCATGTCCATGTAGGGATCGGGATCGAACTGTTCCATGTTGAACACGCCCTCACCCGACCAGATGCCCTGCACCATCATCGCCGCACCGATCATCGCCGGAACGCCGGTGGTGTAGCTGACCGCTTGGTTGCCGGTTTCGGCATAGGCGTCTTCATGGTCGCAGATGTTGTAGATGTAGAAGGTCTTTTCCACCCCGTCCTTCAGGCCAGTAGCGATGTCGCCGATGTTGGTCTTGCCTTTGGTCGTCGCGCCCAGCGAGGCAGGTTCGGGCAGCACGGCCTTGAGGAACTGCAGGGGGATGATTTCCTGCCCGTTGTACATCACCGGATCGATCCGCGTCATGCCCACGTTCTGCAGCACGGTCAGGTGCGTGATATAGGCATCGCCAAAGGTCATCCAGAAGCGGATGCGCTCGATCTCGGGCAGATGATGCGCGAGGCTTTCAAGCTCCTCGTGATACATCAGGTACATGTTCTTCGGGCCAACCTGCTCGAAATCGAACTGCTGGCGGATGGTCAGCGCGGGCGTTTCGACCCATTCGCCGTTCAGGTAGTGGCGCGCGGGCGCGGTCACTTCGCGGATGTTGATTTCCGGGTTGAAGTTGGTGGCAAAGTGCTGACCATGATCGCCGCCGTTGCAATCGAGAATGTCGAGCGTGCGGATCGTGTCGAGCTTGTGCTTGCGCAGCCAGGTGGCAAACACGCTGGTCACGCCCGGATCGAAGCCAGACCCCAGCAGCGCCATCAGGCCCGCTTCCTTGAAGCGCTCCTGATAGGCCCACTGCCACGAATATTCGAACTCGGCCTTGTCGATCGGCTCGTAGTTGGCCGTATCCATGTAGTTGACGCCTGCGGCAAGGCAGGCGTCCATGATGTTCAGATCCTGATAAGGCAGCGCGAGGTTGACGACGAGGACGGGCTTCACTTCGTTGATAAGCGCCGTGGTGGCCGCCACATCGTCGGCATCGATCTGATACGTATCAATGACCACGCCGGTGCGCTCTTTCACCGAAGCGGCGATGGCATCGCATTTGCTTTTGGTGCGGCTGGCCAGCGCGATGCCACTGAAGATATCGGAATTCATCGCCATCTTGTGGACCGCGACCGAGCCGACGCCGCCTGCGCCGATGACGAGAACTTTTGCCATGGTAACTCCAATGCTTTTTGCGCGCCTGCGCAATGCAGCGCAGGACAATCATGGCGGGGGGCTTTAGAGGAGTGGCATGACAAACCCAAGTCCTTCTGTTGATCTGCGCGCACCAACGCGCGAGGGCGTGCTTCGCGCGGCTGACAAGATCGCGGCGCTGCTGCCGCAAACGCCGGTGATGCCGCTTGACCTGCCGAACGGGGACACGGTGTGGTGCAAGGTGGAAAGCCTGCAACCAGTCGGCGCGTTCAAGATCCGCGGAGCATGGCACCGCCTGTCAGACCTGACCGAAGCCGAGCGCGCGATGGGTGTGGTCGCGGTCTCCAGCGGCAACCACGCGCAAGGCGTGGCCTGGGCCGCGCGCAGGCTGGGCATTGCTGCCAAGATCGTGATGCCGAATGATGCCCCGGCGGTGAAGCTGGCCGCCACCCGCGCGCTGGGGGCAGAGGTCGTGCTCTATGACCGGCCCGGTGGGGAGGATCGCGACGACGTAGCCCGTCGGCTGACATCTGAAAGCGGCGCAACGCTGGTCCATGCCTATGGCGATCCATGGGTGATCGAAGGTCAGGGTAGCTGCGGCGTGGAGCTTGCCGCACAGATGGAATGCCTTGCCGGTGGCCTCCCCTCCCGCGTGTTCACACCCTGCGGCGGCGGCGGACTTGCAGCCGGCCTCGCACTCGCCCTGCCCGAGGCGGAAATCGTGCCGGTCGAGCCCGAAGGCTGGGACGATGTGGCCCGCAGCCTTGCCAGCGGCACTATCCAGCGCGTGGCCACTGGCGCGCCCAAGACCGCCTGTGATGCGCTGCAGACGCCTGCCACTTTCCCGATCAATTTTGCGGTCATGACGTCACGTGGGATGCAGGGCATCGCCGTGTCCGAAGCCGAAGTGCGCGCCGCGCAACGCTATGCCTTTTCGCATCTGCGGCTGGTGATCGAGCCGGGCGGTGCGGCCGCGCTGGCGGCGATTCTTGGCGGTAAGGTTGCGAGCGATGGCCGCACGGCGGTGATCCTGTCGGGCGGAAACGTCGACCCTGCAGCCTTTGCTGCCGTCATTTCAGAGGCTTGATCGCACATCTTACAATCTGCGGACAATCCGCGCCAATCTGCCACACAGGCGCAATGGTCACGTTCTAGTCGAACTCCCGAACATTCTTTCCGGGGGTCATTCACATGCTGGAACGTGCCCGTTCCCATCCGATCACGCGTTCTGTTGTCCGCCGGGGTTCCGGCATGGCCAACCGCATGCTCGATCACGCCTTTGCGCTCGCCTTTCGCGGCCTTGTCTATGCGCAAATCTGGGAAGACCCCGATGTCGACATGAAGGCGCTGCAGATCCGGTCCGACAGCCGGATCATCGCCATCGCCAGCGGCGGCTGCAACGTCCTGTCCTATCTGACCGCCGATCCCGAGGCGATCACGGCGGTAGACCTCAACACCGCACACATCGCGCTGAACAAGCTCAAGCTTGCCTCGGCACAGCACTTGCCTGATCACGCCCACTTCCGCCGCTTCTTTGCCGAAGCTGACAGCGCAGCGAACATTGCCGCCTACCGCGCGCATATCCTGCCGCATCTGGATGAGACAACGCGCCGCTATTGGGAAGGCCGCGATCTTTCGGGCCGTCGCCGGATCAGCGGCTTTTCCAACAACATCTACAAGCGCGGGCTGCTGGGCAATTTCATCGGCGTCGCCCACCTGCTGGCCCGGCTCTACAAGATCGACCTGTCGACGATCCTTTCGGCCCGCGATCTGGATGAACAGCGCCGCGTGTTCGAGCGTGAAATGGCCCCGGTGTTCGACAAGCGCTTCGTGCGCTGGTTGACCGATCAGCCTGCATCGCTGTTCGGCCTTGGCATTCCGCCTGCACAGTTTGATGCGCTGGCCGGGAACGAGCCGATGGCCGAAGTCCTGCGCCGCCGCCTTGAAAAGCTGGCCTGCGATTTCCCGGTCGAGGACAACTACTTCGCATGGCAGGCCTTCGGGCGCGGCTATGGCCGGGGCGATCGCTGCCCGCTGCCGCCCTATCTGCAGGCCGCCAACTGGCAGGCCGTGCGTGATCGGGCAAGCCGCGTCGATGTGCGCCACGCCAACCTGACCGAGCACCTGACAGCCCAGCCCGATGCTTCGCTGGATCGCTATGTCCTGCTCGATGCGCAGGACTGGATGACCGACGACCAGTTGAACGCCCTGTGGACGCAGATCACCCGCACCGCCCGCCCCGGCGCGCGCGTGCTGTTCCGCACCGCTGCCGAACCCAGCCTTCTGCCGGGCCGGTTGAGCGATGCATTGCTTGCCCGCTGGCACTATCACGAGGCACTGTCGGCAGAATGCACGGCGCAGGATCGCTCATCGATCTATGGTGGCGTGCACCTCTACGAGCTGGCCTGACCATGGCCTCCCTCGCCCCGCCGTCCCCGCACGGCGCGCTGATGGATGCGGTCTACCGCCGCCAGAAGCACATCTATGACGCCACGCGGAAGTATTACCTGTTCGGGCGCGATGGGCTGATTGCCGGGCTGGAAGCCGGCCCCGGCATGTCTGTGCTCGAGGTCGGCTGCGGCACCGGGCGCAATCTGGATTGCATCGCCCGTGCATGGCCCGGCGCGCAGTTGTACGGGCTTGATATCTCGGACGAAATGCTCTCGGTCGCGCGCGGGCGGCTGGGGCCGGAGTGTCAACTGGCGCGCGGCGATGCCACCGATTTCGATGCCGCCGCCCTGTTTGGCCGTGGCGCTTTTGATCGCATCGTCATTTCCTATGCGCTGTCGATGATCCCGCAGTGGCAGTTGACGCTTGGCCATGCCGCCAGCCTGCTGGCCCCCGGCGGATCACTCCATGTGGTCGATTTCGGCGATTTCAGCGGGCTGCCGGGCCCGTTGCGTTCGCTGATGCACGGATGGCTCGCGCGGTTCCATGTCACCCCGCGTGAGGATCTGAACGCCGTGGCCGTGCGCATCGCCAGCGACCGCGGCCTGACCTTGCGCACCCTGCGCGGGCGCTATGGCTATTTCCGGCGCATCTCGCTGCGCCGATAAGTTGCATTTGACAATCTAACGCAGCGCCCGCAGTCTCCCGCGATAACACTCGGGGGAGAACATCAATGGAAATCGCAAAGATCCTGCAACCTGCCGTCGCGCTGATGGCGTGGACGATGGTGATGTGGCTGTGGATGTATGCCACGCGCATCCCGGCCATGAACGCGGCCAAGCTTGATCCTGACAGTCTGGCCCAAGACCCGACGCGCACGCTTGACGATATCCTGCCCGCTCCGGTGCAATGGAAAGCCCACAATTACAACCACCTGCACGAAGCACCTACGCTGTTTTATGCGGTGTGCCTCGTGATCGCCATGACCGGTCAGGGAAGCGGCACCAGTGCCACGGTGGCATGGGCCTATGTGGGCCTGCGTGTGGTCCATTCGATCGTGCAGTCGACTGTGAACAAAGTGATGGTCCGCTTTATCCTGTTTTCATTGTCCTCGATCGTACTGATGGCGCTGATCTACCACGCCGCGCGGATCGTGTTCAGCTTCTGAAAACGTCCGACACTCCTGCACCCCCGCGAAGGCGGGGGCCTCGGTGTTGTTACGGAACAGCAGCTTAAAACGCCTGCTCCCCCGCGAAGGCGGGGGCCTCGGTGTTGTTACGGAACAGCAGCTTAAAACGCCTGAGGTCCCCGCCTTCGCGGGGACGCAAAAACTTCGCTCGCGCTCAATCCCGCAAAAACAAACTCGCCAGTTCCACATGCGTCGACCACCGGAACTGCCCCACAGGCCGCAAATCCGCCAACCGATACCCGCCCGCAATCAGCTTCACCGCATCGCGCGCCCAACTGGCGGGGTTGCAGCTGATATAGACCACCCGCGGCACCTTGCTCAGCGCGATCTGCTCCACCTGCTCCTGCGCTCCGGCGCGCGGCGGATCGAGCAACACGCCAGCAAAGCGATCAAGTTCCTCCACCCGCAGCGGGTTGCGGAACAGATCACGGTGCAGCGAATGGACCGGCAAGCCCCCCATCCGCGCCGCGCTCTGGCAGGCAAGAAAAGGCTCACGCGCCGCCTCCACGGCCAGCACTTTGGTGTTCGGCCCCGCCAGCGCAAAGGCAAAAGTGCCCAGCCCTGCAAACAGGTCGGCCACCGTGGCCGCACCGTTCAGCCATTCGCGCGCTCCGCTGACCAGTGCGGCTTCACCATCCAGCGTGGCCTGCAGGAATGCCCCCGGCGGCAGCGACACCGGCACGCCGCCCAGTGTCACGGTCACCGGCTCAGGCTCCCACACGCCCTCTGCGCCATAGCCCGAATCCATCGTCAGCCGCGCCAGCGCATTATCGCGCGCGAAGTCCAGCAGGGCCTCGGTCTTGGCCAGACCTTCTGCCGTCAGGCCTTTCAGCCCCATCGAAACGCCCTGATCGCACATCGCCAGATCGACATCGACGGCCAGTTTGCGGCTGCCCCAGCCCTCCAGCAGGGCGCGCAATGGTGCGATCAGCGCGAACATCTCGGGCGTCAGCACATGGCATTCGCGCATGTCGATGATCTTGTGCGAGCCTTGTTCGCGAAAGCCGATCACCACGCGCTTGCCGATGGACTGCGCATGGAGTGTGGCCCGGCGGCGCGAACGCGGTGGCGAAAGGTGCGCAGGCGCGGCATTGACGTCCCACAGCTTTTGCCCTGTGGCCCCGCCAACGACGCGGTCATAAACGTAATCGCTGAGCGCGCTTTCCGACAAGTGCTGCAACTGGCACCCGCCGCAAGCCGGGAAGTGGCGACAGGCTGGATCGACATGGTTCGGCCCACGCACCACCGTGCCATCGGCCTCAAGCATATCGCCGGGAGCGGCCAGCGTGGCATATCTGCCGTCGGCGGTCGCCCCTTCACCTTTGGCGGCCACGCGCACGATCAATCCGGCTTCACTCATCCAACGCAATCCTTCAAGGCATCCTGCACGGCATGGGCCAATTCACCCGCGGTGAAGGCCGCGCCACAGCGCCGTGCGGCATCGGCGTGGAGCCATAGGCCTTCCTCCGCCGCGCGCAAGGCTTCCCCATGGACGGCAAGGCGGCTGGCAATAGCCCCAGCCAGCACATCGCCTGTGCCCGCCACCGAAAGCCACGATGAAGCGCGCGGCGCATGGATCACCTCTCCCGAAGGCGCTGCGATCAGGCTATCCGGCCCTTTCAACACCACCACCGCGCCGGATTTCTCGGACAGCGCCACGGCCCGATCCCGGCGCAGGCCCTCGCCGGAAAGGCCAAAAGCGCGCTCCAGCGCCACCATTTCCCCCTCATGCGGCGTCAGCACACACGGCGCGCCGTGCAGCATGTCTGGCCGCAGCAGCACCAGCGCATCAGCATCGATCACGCATGGCTTGCCCGTATAAAGCGCCTTGGCCAGCAAGCGCGAAGCCGCGTCCGACCGCCCCAGCCCCGGCCCGATCAGCAGCGCCGCCATGCGCGCATCGCCCAGCAGCGCGTCAATGTCTGCCGTCACGACAAGTTCAGCGGGTGCGCCTTGCGGCACAGTCTGCGCCGCCAGCTTCACATAGCCCGCTCCCGCCCGCAGCGCCGCTTGCGCTGCCAGCAGTGTCGCCCCCGGCATGTCCCCGCCGACAATCCCCACCATGCCGCGCCGATACTTGTGCGCATCCGCCGCCGGGGCCCTAATCACCGGCTTGGCCAGCACTCGCGCTGCGCCGGGCACCGCTGATACGCCAATATCCACCAACCGCAGCGCACCCATTGCCGCACAGGCGGGCATCGCAAAATGCGCAGGCTTCCATGCGCCAAGGGCAATGGTCATCGACCAGTCTGGGAGACCATCGTTCAAGGGGCTACCGCTGTCGCTCTCGATCCCGCTGGGCACATCGATGGCAATCCGATGGCGGTGGCTTTCCGCCAGACGGCGCAGCAGTGCCGCCAAATCCTCCGGCAAAGCCCGCGTCAAACCGCTGCCGAACAGGCAATCGACAAAGACATCGCCCGCAATCTCAGCGTCTGCCGATACGACAGCGCCGCGATAAAGCGCCCGCGCGGTGCGCGCAGCATCCGTCATCGGCTCGCGCACGGCGATCACTTGCACGTGATTGCCATGTTCGCGCAGGAACTCGGCGATCACCCAGCCATCGCCGCCATTGTTGCCCGGGCCGCACAGCACCGTCACCGATCCGCCAGATGCAACGCGCCGCACCCATTCACCCGCCCCGCGCCCCGCCCGTTGCATCAGCGCATCAACGCTGATGCCCGCTGCCATCAGGCTCTCTTCAGCCGCGCGCATCTGCGCCACGGTCAGGACTTGGTTCAGAATGCGGTCACGGCTTTGGGGCATCGGGCTTCATTTGCGCGGGGAAGCGATAGCGGTCACCCGCCACGGTCACTTCCAGCACCCCTTGCGCCGACCACTTCGCCACAGCCTCGTCCGCACCATCGGCGGCAATGACCCCCCGCCCGTCATCAACCATCTGGAACCGGCGGAACGCGCCATCCTTGTGCCGCACGGTCAGGAACCGCAGATCACCCACGCGCGAATCCTGCACGAAGCAATCGGGCGCAAACTTGGCCGCCCCTGCCAGCGCGCAGTCAATCGCCCGGCCCTTTGGCGCTTCCTCAGGCGACGAACAGGCCGCCAAGGCAGCCAAGCCGCCCAGAACAAGCCCGCGCCGCATCACTCGGCACCAATCTGCGAAATGTCGCGCACTGCTCCGCGCGCCGCGCTGGTGGTCATCGCGGCATAGGCTTTGAGCGCGGTGGAAATCTGGCGCGGGCGCGGCGCGGCAGGCTTCCAGCCCTTGGCATCCTGCGCAGCGCGGCGCTGCGCCAGCACCTCGTCCGATACGGCAAGGTTGATCGTGCGGTTCGGAATGTCGATCTCGATCACATCGCCCTCTTCAACCAGCCCGATCTCGCCACCCTCAGCCGCCTCAGGCGAGGCATGGCCGATGGACAGGCCCGACGTGCCGCCGGAAAAGCGTCCATCGGTCAACAGCGCACAGGCCGCGCCAAGGCCCTTCGATTTGAGGTAGCTGGTGGGGTAGAGCATTTCCTGCATGCCGGGGCCGCCCTTTGGCCCTTCATAGCGGATCACCACCACATCGCCTGCCACAACCTGCCCGGTCAGCACCGCGGTGACGGCTGCATCCTGGCTTTCATAGACCTTGGCAGGCCCGGTAAACTTCAGGATCTTTTCATCCACGCCCGCCGTCTTCACGATGCAGCCTTCGCGCGCGATGTTGCCATAGAGCACGGCGAGGCCACCGTCCTTGCTGAAGGCATGTTCGGCACTGCGGATCACGCCATTCTCACGGTCGAGATCAAGCTCCTTCCAGCGGCGATCCTGCGAAAACGCCACTTGCGTGGGCACGCCGCCAGGCGCTGCGCGGAAAAACTCCTGCACGCTGGGCGATTTGGTGCGCACGATGTCCCACCGATCCAGCGCTTCGGCCAGCGTGCGGCTGTGGACAGTTGGCAAGTGCGTGTGGATCAGGCCTGCCCGGTCCAGTTCGCCCAAAATCGCATAAATCCCGCCCGCACGGTGAACGTCTTCCATGTGGACGTCGGCCTTGGCCGGGGCCACCTTGGACAGGCACGGCACGCGGCGGCTCAACCGGTCGATATCGGCCATCGTGAAGTTTACACCCGCCTCAAACGCGGCGGCGAGCAGGTGCAACACGGTATTGGTCGATCCGCCCATTGCGATATCAAGGCATACCGCGTTTTCAAACGCATCGAAGCTGGCGATCGAGCGCGGCAGCACGCTGGCATCGTCTTCCTCGTAATAGCGCTTGCACAAGTCCACCACCACGCGGCCTGCTTCAAGGAACAGGCGCTTGCGATCCGCATGCGTGGCCAGTGTCGAGCCATTGCCGGGCAGCGAGAGGCCCAGAGCTTCGGTCAGGCAGTTCATCGAATTGGCGGTGAACATGCCGCTGCACGAACCGCAGGTCGGGCAAGCGGACCGTTCGATCGCGGTCACTTCCTCGTCGGTATACTTGTCGTCTGCCGCAGCCACCATCGCATCGACCAGATCGAGCGCGACTTCCTTGCCGTTTAGCACGACCTTGCCCGCTTCCATCGGCCCGCCCGAAACGAAGACCACCGGAATGTTGATCCGCATCGCGGCCATCAGCATGCCGGGCGTGATCTTGTCACAGTTGGAAATGCACACCATCGCATCGGCGCAGTGCGCGTTGACCATGTATTCCACGCTGTCGGCAATCAGATCGCGGCTGGGCAGCGAATAGAGCATGCCATCGTGGCCCATGGCGATGCCATCATCGACTGCGATAGTATTGAATTCCTTGGCAACTCCGCCTGCCGCCTCAATCTCGCGCGCGACCATCTGGCCCAGATCCTTGAGGTGGACATGGCCGGGCACGAATTGCGTAAAGCTGTTCACCACCGCGATGATCGGCTTGCCGAAATCCTCGTCCTTCATGCCAGTGGCGCGCCACAATCCGCGCGCGCCCGCCATGTTGCGGCCATGGGTGGTGGTGCGTGAACGATACGGGGGCATGCTTTGGCTCCAGAATAGTGCTGTTTTTTATGGGCGACTTGACCGTGCTTAATAGCCGAAGTGCTGCCGTTCTGTCGAAAGTATTAATTACAACTATGTCAGCCCATGGGCGGCAACTTTAGCCGATTGCAACTGCAACCTTATTGGCAATCCGCGCCAACCGTTCCGACCATTCGGCCTGCCCCACTGCATCGCTGATCAGGTCCTGCCGTACTTCAATGCCCAGATAGGGCCGTCCTTCAGCTTCGGCATGGCGGTTCATGGTCGCGTTCAATAGCTTGCCGGAATAGGGCAACTGGTCCCCCACGCACAGCCCCTCGGCCTGAAGCAGCGGGATCGCGATCCGGGCGGCACGATCATCCTCGTTATAGAGCACGCCGACATGCCATGGGCGCGGCTCGTCGCTCGATGCCAATTGCGGCGTAAAGCTGTGGAGCGACAGGATCAGCGCTTGCGGCACATCGCCCAACAGAGCGTCCAGCGCATCATGATAGGGCCGAAAGAACCGCGCCAGCCGCGCCTCATGGCCCTCAGCATCCAGCACATTGCCGGGAATGGCATGGCCGTCGCTGACCGTGGGCACAACCGTGGGCAAATGCTCATCCCGGTTGAAATCGCATACCAAGCGGCTGACCCCGCCCTGAAACGCGGCAATGCCGGGCCGCTGCGCCATCAGCGCACCCGCTTCGGCCACGCCAATGTCGACGGCGATGTGCTGGTTCAGCAACTCAGGCGCAATACCAAGGTCGATATCATCCGGCACGCGGTTCGAAGCATGGTCCGACACGACCAATATCCCGCCAAAGCGCGGCGTCCCGATCAGCGTGAAAGCTTCGCTCACCGCAGCGCCCCTGCCAAAGTCCACCACGCAGCAGGCATCGCCGCCTGCGCCGCATCGCGCTCGTCAACGCTGTCATAGAGCGCAAAACACGTCGCTCCCGAACCTGACATGCGCGTCAACCACGCCCCGGTCCGCTGCAAAGCCGCCAGCACATCGCCGATTTCTGACACCAGCGTCAGCGCTGGAGCCTCAAGATCATTGCGCCCGCAAAGCGCCATTTCCCTCAGGTTCGCGCCCTCCATAGGCCCGCGATCAACCCCATCCCAAGCCTTGAACACCGGCCCCGTCGCCAGCGGAATGCGCGGGTTGACCAGCAGCACCGGCGTGCCTGCCAAGTCATTGGCAATGGGCTCAAGCTCGGTCCCTGTGCCCCGCCCGATGCAGGCCACGCTCGCGACACAAGCCGGAACGTCCGCCCCCAGCTTCGCCGCCCGCGCATGCCAGTCCTCGGGCAGGCCAAAGCTGTCGCGCACCAAGCGAAAGATCGCCCCGGCATCCGCCGAACCTCCCCCCAACCCCGCCGCCACCGGCAAGTTCTTCTCCAGCGTCACTGCCCAGCCAGCCCCATGCGGCAGCGCGGACAGCGCCCTGGCCACGATATTGCCAAACGGATCGTCCAGCACCCCGCCAAACTCGCCGACAACGCGCAACGAATCCGCCGCCGCAGGGCTGGCGCTCAGCTCATCCCCCGCATCGACGAACGCAAACAGCGTTTCCAGCTCATGATAGCCATCATCCCTGCGCCGCCGCACATGCAGCGCCAGGTTGATCTTGGCGTAAGCAGTCTCGCGCATCAGCAGGTCCTCCCCCACCGGGGGAGGGGGACCATCCAAAGGATGGTGGAGGGGCACGTGCGCGTTTTCAGAACGGACCCGGCCAGCACCCGCCAACCGCAATGCCCGCTCCTCACAAACCTGAACAATCCGCCGCACCACCAATTCGATATCCTCAAACACAACCTTCGCCGGGACGCGCAAAGTTGCGATACCCTGCGACCGCAGAAAATGCGACTTCACCGAGTCCCGCTTGATCACTTCAGCGGTGTCGTGTCCAAAGCCGTCCACTTCAATCGCCAGCTTCACCGCAGCGCAATAGAAGTCGATCACGAATGCGCCCGTCGGATGTTGGCGCCGGAACTTCAGACCTCCCGGCCGCTTTCGCAATTCACGCCAGAGCACCCCCTCAGGCACGGTCATCTCACTCCGCAATTTGCGGGCGAGTTTGACTGTGCCTTTGGGTCCTGTGATCAGTTTGGCGGTCCCTTCAGTAGAGAGGCTTGGAAAATCAGCACGTGCCCCTCCACCATCTTCGATGGTCCCCCTCCCCGGTTCGGGGAGGAATTACACCTCACATATTCGGATAGTTCGGCCCGCCGCCGCCCTCAGGCGTTACCCACTCGATGTTCTGCGTCATGTCCTTGATATCGCAGGTCTTGCAGTGGACGCAGTTCTGGGCGTTGATCTGCAGGCGCGGGTTGCCTTCTTCCACGCCGACATACTCATAGACGCCTGCCGGGCAATACCGCGCCTCAGGCCCGGCATAGATCGGCAGGTTGATCCGCGTCGGCACCGTGGGATCTTTCAGCACCAGATGGCACGGCTGATCTTCTTCGTGGTTGGTGTACGAGAACGCCACGCTGGTCAGCCGGTCGAAAGTGATCACGCCATCGGGCTTCGGATACGCAATCGGCTTGAACAAGTCGGCGCGCTGCGTTGCCTCGGCGTCCTTGTGGTGCTTCATCGGCTTCCAGATGCCGAAGCCGCCAATGGTGCGCAGCCACATGTCCGCGCCCGCCAGCACCGTGCCCAGCTCGCCGCCGAACTTGGCCACCAGCGGCTGCGCGTTCTGGACCTGCTTCAGTTCCTTGGCGATCCAGCTTTCGCGCACGGCGGTGTCATATTCCACCATGTCGTCCTTTTCGCGGCCCGCAGCAATCGCGGCCACGATCGCATCGGCGGCCAGCATCCCGCTCTTCATCGCGGTATGGCTGCCCTTGATGCGCGGCACGTTGACGAAGCCGGCCGAGCACCCGATCAGCGCGCCGCCGGGGAACGAAAGGCGCGGCACCGATTGCCAGCCGCCTTCATTGATCGCCCGCGCGCCATAGGAAACGCGCCGGCCGCCTTCCAGAATCGCCCGGATTTCCGGGTGCTGCTTCCAGCGCTGGAACTCCTCGAACGGGTAGACATAAGGGTTCGCGTAATCGAGCGCGGTGACAAAGCCCAACGCCACCTGATTGTTCGCCTGATGATACAGGAACCCGCCGCCCCACGAATTGCTTTCCGAAAGCGGCCAGCCCTGTGTGTGGATCACCCGGCCCGGCACATGCTTTTCGGGATCGATATCCCACAATTCCTTGATGCCGATGCCATAGACCTGCGGCTGGCAATCGCGCTCAAGATCAAAGTGCGCCTTCAACCGCTTGGTCAGGCTGCCGCGTGCACCTTCGGCAAACAGCGTGTATTTGGCGTGAAGCTCCATGCCGGGCTGATAGTCCGGCTTCTTTTCGCCATCCTTGCCAATGCCCATGTCGCCAGTGGCAACGCCCATAACCGCGCCGCTTTCATCAAACAGCACTTCGGCAGCGGGGAAGCCGGGGAAGATTTCCACGCCCAGTTCCATCGCCTGTTCCGAAAGCCAGCGGCACAGATTGCCCAGCGAGCCGGTATAGTTGCCATCGTTCGACATGAACGGAGGCATCGGCCAGTGCGGAATGCTGGTCTTGCCGGTCTTGCTCAGCACCCAGTGCCAGTTGTCGGTCACCGGCACTTCGGCCATCGGGCAGCCCATCGTGCGCCATTCGGGCAGAAGCTCGTCCAGCGCCTTGGGATCGACCACCGCGCCCGAAAGGATATGCGCGCCGATTTCCGACCCTTTTTCCAGTACGCAGACCGAAACTTCAGGGTTGGCTTGCTTCAACCGTATCGAGGCCGCCAGCCCTGCCGGACCACCGCCGACGATGACGACATCATAGGGCATCGATTCCCGTTCGCTCATGCCTTGCTCACTTCCGCCTTATGGCTAATTGCGTGATTGAATTTATCATCAGCCTTGTAAGAGGCCACCTGTAAGGTCAAGACCGCAAATTGGACTGTAAGGATGCACAGGTTGCCCGATACCGCTACCCCACAAGCCACCGATTGGAGCGCAGCCGTTACGGCGGCGCTGGATTGGTGGCGGGATGCCGGGATTGATCACGCCTTTGTCGATGAACCCGTCGATTGGCTGGCCGCGCATTCGGCTTCTGCCCCCGACACTGGCCCATCCGCTGCTATGCCGCCCCGGCGTGAGCCTGCCAGAGCCGCCAGCGAATCACCTGCTGCGCCCCCTCAGCTTGACCGCACCGCTTGGCCACAAACGCTGGAGGCCTTTGCGCCATGGTGGCTGGCACAAGCATCACTGGCACCTGCCGGCCTGCGCCGGTTTGCACCGCAAGGCCCGGCCAGCGCGGCCCTGATGGTCCTGGTGCCGATGCCCTCTGTCGATGACAAGGAGAACATTCTGGATGGCCGCGCCGGACGCTTGCTCGATGCGCTGCTGGCCGCCGTGGGGCAATCCCGCGCGCAAACTTACATCGCCTCTGCTCTGCCTGCCCATGTGCCCATGCCCGATTGGGCGCAGTTCCATCAGGCCGGGCTTGGTGAAGTGTTAATGCACCACATCACGCTTGCCGCGCCCCGGCGATTACTGATTCTCGGCAATTCCGGCATTTCAGCGCTTCTTGGCCACGATCCAACGAATAAGGCTCAAAGTTTACGCGCAATTAATCAAGACGGGTCACCACTTGCCGCGCTTCCTTCATGGGATCTGGAAGCCATGCTGGCACGCCCTGCTCTCAAGGAACGCTTGTGGAGCAGATGGCTCGAATGGACGGGGACCGAAACGTTTTGAAAATCGCTCGAGTCACCAGAATTGGAGTGTTCGCGCTGGCAGGATTGCCGGTAGCCTTTTCAGCGCCCCCGGCGCAGGCCAATAGCGCGGCGGTTGATTACTTCCGTGGCCGCGCCGCCCGCACCGCCGTACCCACCTTGCTCAGCGCCGATGATCGCAGGTACTACAAAACCCTGTTCTCCGCGATTGATTTGCAGGACTGGACGAAGGTTCAGGCGCTGTTCGCCCAGCGCAGCGATGGCCCGCTGCATGCCGTGGCCCGCGCGCAATACATGCTCGCCGCCACCTCGCCCAAAGCCGAACTCGCGCCGATCACCGAAGTCCTGACCAAAGCGCCAGACCTGCCCTGGGCCGAACAGCTTGGCCGCCTCGCGCTGAAACGCGGGGCCAGCGAGCTGCCAATCCTGCCACAGGCCCAGCGCTTCGTTTCGCTGCCCACCGTGTCAAAGCGCATTCGCCCCCGCTCTATTGATGATGGCACGATGCCCGCCAGCGTCGCTGCTGCCATTCAGGACCGGATCAAGTTTGATGACCCGGTCGGCGCGCGTGTGCTGCTCGATGGCGTCGATGCCACCCTGTCTTCCGATGCCCGCGCCGAATGGCGGCAGAAGGTCGGCTGGGCGTTTTATATTGAGAATGACGATGCCACCGCGCGCGCCATTTCGCTGACCGCTGCCGAAGGTTCAGGCCCGTGGATTTCGGAAGCCTATTGGACAGCAGGCCTTGCCAGCTGGCGGCTGGGCGATTGTTTTGCCGCTGCCGATGCCTTTGAAAAGGTGGCAGGTTCGGCCCATAACGATGAATTGGCCTCCTCCGCCCACTACTGGGCCAGCCGCGCATGGACGCGCTGCCGCAAGCCCGAAAAAGTCTCTGCCGCACTGCGCCAAGCGGCGCGTTATCGCGATACGCTCTATGGCATGATGGCGGCCGAAGCGCTTGGCCTGCGCGATGCGCAAGTGGCTGGCGCGCCTGATTTTTCGGCCAATGATTGGCAGGCCCTGCGCGATGTGCCCAATATCCGCACCGCCGTGCAACTGGCAGAAATCGGCAAGGACGGGCTGGCTGACGAAGTGCTGCGCCATCAGGCTCGCATAGGCGAACCCGGCCAATACGCCCCGCTCTCGCGCCTTGCCCGCGATCTGGGCCTTCCCTCCACGCAATTGTGGATGGCCTACAATGCGCCAGCAGGTGCCCGGCCCGATGAAGCCGCCCGCTTCCCCGCACCAAAGTGGACGCCTGCAACGGGCTGGAAAGTCGATCCCGCACTGCTCTTTGCGCATTCGCTGCAGGAATCAAACTTCCGCACTTCGGTCGTCAGCCCGGCGGGAGCGAAAGGCCTGATGCAACTGCGCCCCGGCACCGCGCGCGATATGGCCAAAGTCGAACCCGCCATGGCCGGGCGCGATACGCAGCTCGATCTGCCGGACATCAACCTCGCTTTCGGCCAGCAATACCTGCAGCATTTGCGCGATAGCGATGCCACGCAGGGCCTCCTGCCCAAAGTCATGGCCGCCTATAACGCCGGTCCCTTGCCGATCAGCCGCTGGAACACCGAGATTCGGGGCGGCACCGATCCGCTGCTGTGGATGGAATCGATTCCCTATTGGGAAACGCGCGGCTATGTGGCCATCGTGATGCGCAACTACTGGATGTATGAACGGCAGGCCGGTGGCCCGTCGGAAAGCCGCCTCGGTCTGGTGCAAGGCATGTGGCCCAAATTTCCGGGCCTTGGCGGTTCAGAAAACGTCCGGCCAGAAAACGTAAAGGTCGCATGGCGTGGCAATTGACACCTCGCGCACCTTCAAGCCCGTCAACATCGCCCTGCTGACCGTTTCCGACACGCGCGGCCCGGCAGAGGATACCTCGGGCGACATTCTGGCCGAGCGGATCAAGGCCAAAGGCCACAAGCTGATCGCCCGCGCCATGGAAAAGGACGAAGCTGACCGCATCGTCAGCCGCCTCAACAACTGGATCGATGATCGCGGCGTCGATGCCGTCATCATCACCGGCGGCACCGGCCTTACCGGACGTGACGTTACGCCCGAAGCGCTGGACCGCGTGAAAACCCGCGATATTCCGGGCTTTGGCGAGCTGTTCCGCTGGCTTTCCTTCAAGACCATCGGCACCAGCACGATCCAGTCCCGCGCCTGCGCCGTGGTGGCGCGCGGCACTTATATCTTCGCGCTCCCCGGCTCAAACGGCGCGGTAAAAGACGGCTGGGACGGCATCCTCGACGAACAGTTGGACAGCCGCAACCGCCCCTGCAACTTCGTGGAACTGATGCCGAGACTGCTGGAAAAGTAGGTTTTTCCAAGACCATCTGGCGTTCACACTCTACTTTCCCGTAAATCCGTTCGTGTCGAGCGAAGTCGAGACACCGTGCGCAGTGTCTCGACTTCGCTCGACACGAACGGGAATCACCTGGGTTTGAAAAAGTTATTGTCGGTCGCTTGCACAATTGTTCTACTTATGTTCTGAATCTGCTATGTCCATCCACGGCAGAGGCGCGCAATCAGCCAACGTCCCCACCCGCTTCGGCCTCGCCAAGCGCGAGGCTGATGGCGATTGGCTGGACGAACGCGAGGACATTGACGGTCCCGGCCCCAAACTGCGCACCACCGTTACCGAAGAACACCCCCGCTCGATTCTGACGTTCAACACATCGCCCGACATTCCGTTTGACCGCTCGATAAATGCCTATCGCGGCTGTGAACACGGCTGCATCTATTGCTACGCCCGCCCCAGCCACGCCTTCCACGATCTGTCTCCGGGCCTTGATTTCGAAACCAAATTGTTCGCCAAACCCGATGCGGCAAAGCTTCTGCGGCAGACTTTGGCGAAGAAGGGCTATGTCCCGGCCCCCATCGCCATGGGCACCAATACCGATCCCTATCAACCCATTGAAGCGCGCTACCGGATCACGCGGGCCGTGCTCGAATTGTGCCTCGAACTGCGCCACCCGGTGACGATCACCACCAAATCGGCCCGCGTGCTTGATGATCTTGATCTGCTGGCAGAGCTCGCGCGGCACCGGTTGACGGCGGTGGGCGTCTCGGTCACCAGCCTAGATCCGCGCCTGTCGGGCCTGCTCGAACCGCGCGCAAGTTCGCCGCTCAAGCGTCTGGATACGCTGGAAAAACTCGTGGCCGCGGGCGTGCCCACGCAGGTCTCGGTCTCACCCATCGTCCCGGCCATCACCGACCAGTTCATCGAAGGCATCCTCGCAGCCGCAGCCGCGCGCGGTGTGCGCTCTGCCAGTTGGATCATGCTGCGCCTGCCCCACGAAGTCGCCCCGCTGTTCCGCGAATGGCTGGACACGCACTTCCCAGACCGCGCGGCGAAAGTCATGGCCATCGTCCAATCGGTGCGCGGCGGAAAGGACAATGACTCGCAGTTCTTCACCCGCATGAAGCCCCAAGGCACCTGGGCCGACCTCACCCGCACCCGCTTCCGCATCGCCTGCCGCAAACACGGCATCGGCAAGGCCCATGTGGAGCTTGATTGCTCTCAATTCATCGCACCGGCCTTGGACGGGCAATTGCGGCTGTTATAGTGCGATAGACGGAGGGTGTGTATTGTGTTGAAATTCCTTGCTTTAGGCGCATTCCTGCTCACCTCGGTGCCCGCTGCCGCGCTGCCCGAGAGCATCCCCTCACCGCCGACACCGGCCCCCGTATCGGCCAAGCGCGAACGGCCCAAACCTTGCGCACAAGGCTGCCTCAATCCGATAGAGGCGGTCACCTTTGCCTCCTACCTTGGCGATCGCGCCGGCGTGGCCGGGGAATTTGCGTTGCCAGTCAAGGCCGTAGGCTTTGAAAAGGAACGCGTTTTCCTCAATTCCGAAACCGATTACCGCGATCGCAATTGCCTCACCGTCGTCCTGCCGATGGCCACGGCAAAGGCGATAGCAGGTAGCGCCGATCCCGAAGCGGTGCGCAAACACTTCGAAGGCCGCCGCGTAATCGTACGCGGCATTGCCAAGCAGGTTCGGATTGATTTTACCGACAATGGTCAGCCGACCGGCAAGTATTACTATCAGGTCCACTTGCCGGTCGGATCGCCCAACCAGATCATCCGCCTGCCGGGCTAAAGTTGGGCGATGTATCGCCCGCCCACGCGCGGTTTGGTGCGCCTAGGTGCAGCTAGGTGCATCTAGGTGCACTTCAGGCGACTTGATCCCAAGTATAGTCGCGGAACTGATCGCGCAGGTCTTTCTTGCTGATCTTGCCAGTACCGGTGTGCGGGATCTGGTCTACAAAGGCCACCGCATCAGGCACCCACCACTTGGCAACGTGCTGAGAAAGATAGGTTTTCAGCTCCGTCTGCGTCACCTGCATCCCCGGCTTGGTCACGACCACCAGCAGCGGCCGCTCGTCCCATTTGGGATGAAACACACCAATCGCCGCCGCCTCGGCCACGGCAGGGTGGCCCACAGCTGCGTTTTCCAGCTCAACCGAACTGATCCATTCGCCGCCCGATTTGATCACGTCCTTGGTCCGGTCGGTCAGTTGGAGAGTCCCATCAGGATGGATCAAGCCAACATCGCCGGTATCGAACCACTGGCCCGCAACCACCGCATCGCCCTCAGCCTTGAAGTAGCGCTTGACCACCCATGGCCCGCGCACTTGCAACGCGCCAGATGTCTCGCCATCGCGCGGCAGGACCTTTTCTGGATCGCCCAGATCAACGCAGCGGATTTCGACGCCAAAGGGCGGACGCCCCTGCATCGCCTTGACGGTCACCTGTTCGTCAAAGGTAAGCTCATCCCAATCCCACGTTTCTGCACCCGTGGTGCCGATGGGCGAGGTTTCGGTCATGCCCCACGCATGGGCCACGCGGCGGCCGCTGCGCATGAAGCGCTCCACCATCGCGCGCGGCATGGCCGAGCCACCGCAGACAACCGTCTGCAAAGATGGGGGAATTTCACCGCCCGTAGCATCGACATGCTGCAGCAGCGCCAGCCACACGGTGGGAACACCGGCAGAGCAGGTAACCTTTTCGCGGTTCATCAGATCGCACAGCAAAGCGCCATCATTGACCGCCGAATAGACAAACTTTGCCCCCGCCGCTGCGCCCGCCCACGGCAGGCCCCAGCTGGCCGCATGGAACATCGGCACGATCGGCAGCATGACGGTGCGCGAATCCATGCCGAACACGACAGGGCTGATCGCCATCATCGCGTGCAGCATGGTGGAGCGGTGTTCATAGAGCACACCCTTGGGATTGCCGGTGGTGCCGCTGGTGTAGCAGAGCATGCAAGGATCGCGCTCATCGCCATCGTGCCATTCGGTCTGGCCGTCTTCCGGACCAATCCACTCTTCGAAATGGATCGCAGGTTCGCTGCTGTCATAGCAGATGTAATGCTCAACCGTCGGCCAGCGCGGCTTCATGCGCTCGACAATCGGGGCCCAGACCTTGTCGAACAGCATCACGCGGTCTTCGGCATGGTTGACGATGTATTCGAGTTGATCATCGAACAGGCGCGGGTTCAGCGTGTGCAAGATGCCGCCAACGCCGACTGCGCCATACCAGCTGACCAAGTGGCGGTGATGGTTCATGGCCAACGTGGCGATGCGATCGCCCGGCTGCACGCCCAGCTTGCGCAAGGCCTGCGTCATGCGCAGCGCATCGTGGCGAATGCCCGCCCAGGTGGTGCGGGTTTCGCTGCCATCGGCCCAGCGGCTGACAATCTCGCGCGCGGAATGTTCGCGCGCGGCGTGATCGATCAGGTGGGTAACACGCAGTTTCCAGTCCTGCATCGAACCAAGATGGCCTTGGGCCTGCTGCATTTTCTCTCTCCCGATAGGCGTCTATTCGACCAGCCGCAGATGCCGTTCCGGTCTTGCGGTCAGGGACACATTGGCAAGTCCCTCTATCGGAATCAATCGTTCGATTAAGTCGCTGTCCAGTTTAAAATCATTGCCAAGCCGGATCAGCGGCTCCTTCGGCCCGCCGGTGCGCAACCGGGCCAGCACTTCGCCGCGCGCACCAGACCCACGGGGCAGCAGCAGCGCCAGTTCGGCAATCGCCTGCGGGCTGCTGACATCGAGCTTCAACTGCATCTGCGAGGCGCTGCTGACCGAGGCCAGCGGGCGCGCACCGCGCACGGTGATGCGTGGTGGCTCGTCCGGGTTGGGCCGATCAAGCTCGACATTGAGCAGAACGCACGTGCCGTCCTTCGCCCATTGCTGAAACGGTTCGACCAGCCCTTCTTCAAAGCAGGAGGCGGAAAACAGGCCGGAATTGTCGGAAAAGTCGGCCATGACGAAGTCCTTGCCCTTCTTCGTCTTGCGCTTCTGCACGTTCTCCACCAGCGCCGCCATGACCGCGCCGGACCGGCCGCCGGGCTCTCCCTCACCGCTCATCAGGCTGCCATAGGAGCGCGCTCCATTGGCCGAGGCGACCGCGCGGTATTCCTCCACCGGGTGCGCAGCGAAATAGAAGCCGAAGTTCTCGCGCTCTGCCGCCATCTGATCGGCCCGGCTCCACGCTTTGGTGGGCGCAAGGCGCGTGGCGGGCGCGGCGTGATCATCGCCGCCGAACAAGCCGCCCTGCCCCGATGTGCGCGAACGCGCCGCTTCATCGGCCACGGCCATCAGCAGTTCGGCATTGGCAATCACTTGCGCGCGGTTCGGCTCCAGCCCATCGAGCGCACCGCCTGCGGCTAGCGCTTCCAACTGGCGCCGGTTCATCGATCCGGCCGGAATGCGTTTGAACAGATCGTCGAGCGAGGTGAACGGGCCGTTGGCCTCGCGCTCGGCCACGATCTGCTCCATCGCCTTTTCCCCGACATTGCGCAGGCCTGCCAAGGCATAGCGCACGGCAAAGCCATCGCTGGTTTTCTCGACCGTATATTCGGCTTCGGAATGGTTGATGTCAGGCCCGGCCAGCGCCACGCCATTGCGGCGCATGTCATCGACGAAGACCGAGAGCTTTTCCGACTGGTGCATGTCAAAGCACATCGAGGCAGCATAGAATTCGTGCGGATAGTGCGTTTTCAGCCACGCCGTCTGATAAGCGAGCAGAGCATAGGCGGCGGCGTGAGATTTGTTGAAGCCGTAGCCTGCGAACTTGTCGATCAAATCGAACAGTTCGTTGGCTTTGGCCGCAGGAATATCGGACACCTCCTTGCAGCCATCGACGAAGCGCTGGCGCTGCGCGTCCATTTCGGCCTGAACCTTCTTGCCCATCGCGCGGCGGAGCAAGTCTGCATCGCCCAGCGAATATCCCGCCAGAATCTGCGCGGCCTGCATGACCTGTTCCTGATAGACGAAGATGCCGTAAGTCTCCGCCAGAATGACGCTGAGCTTTTCGTGGGGATATTCAATCGCTTCCAGCCCGTTCTTGCGACGGCCGAACAACGGGATGTTGTCCATCGGGCCGGGGCGGTAGAGCGAGACGAGCGCGATGATGTCGCCAAAGTTGGTGGGTTTCACGGCGGCAAGTGTGCGGCGCATGCCTTCGGATTCCAGCTGGAACACGCCCACCGTATCGCCCGATTGCAGCAGTTTGTAGGTCTGCTCATCGTCCCATGCGAGCGCCGACAAGTCGATTTCGATCCCGCGCTTGCCCATCAGGTCCACAGCTTTGCGCAGCACGGACAGCGTTTTGAGGCCCAGGAAGTCGAACTTGACGAGGCCTGCATCCTCGACATGCTTCATGTCGAATTGCGTGACCGGCATGTCAGAGCGCGGATCGCGGTAGAGCGGCACCAGTTGCGCCAGCGGACGGTCGCCAATCACCACACCGGCGGCGTGGGTGGAGCTGTTGCGCGGCAGGCCTTCCAGCTGCATCGCAAGGTCGATCAGGCGTTTGACCTCGGGGTCGCGGTCATACTCGCGCTTCAGTTCCAGCACGCCGTTCAATGCGCGCGGCAGGGGCCACGGATCGGTCGGGTGGTTGGGCACCATCTTGCACAGGCGGTCGGTCTGCCCGTAGCTCATCTGCAGGATGCGCCCGGTATCGCGCAACACGGCGCGGGCCTTCAGCTTGCCGAAAGTGATGATCTGGGCGACGTGGTCCAGCCCATACTTGCGCTGGACATAGCGGATCACTTCGCCGCGCCGCGTTTCGCAGAAGTCGATATCGAAGTCTGGCATCGAAACGCGTTCCGGATTGAGGAAGCGTTCGAACAGCAGGCCCAGCTTGATCGGATCGAGGTCGGTAATGGTCAGCGCCCACGCGACGAGCGAGCCTGCGCCCGAACCGCGCCCCGGCCCCACCGGAATGCCCTGCTCCTTGGCCCATTTGATGAAATCGGCCACGATCAGGAAGTAGCCGCCAAAGCCCATGCGGTTGATGATACCGACTTCGAATTCAAGCCGGTCACGGTAGCCGATGACCTCTTCCCAGACGCCTGCAACGTTCAATTGCGGGTAGTCTGCGGCATCGGGCTGCGCATCGGGGCCGAGGCAAATCAGCTGTTCGAGTTCTGCATGGGCGGCGTCGGGATAGTAGGGCTTCAGCCTTGCGACGAGGCCGGTGCGGCTGTCGGTTGCGCAAAGTCGCGCTTCGCCTTCCTGATCGCCGGCAAGGCTGGGCAGGATCGGCTTGCGCTTGGGCGGCATGACTGCGCAGCGCTGCGCCACGACCAGCGTGTTGGCCAAGGCTTCGGGCAGGTCCTTGAACAGGTCCTCCATTACTTCAGCAGGCTTGATCCACCATTCGCGGCTGGAGCGCGGGCGGTCTGTGCTGTCGACATGGGTGGAGCTGGCGATGCAGAGCATGGCATCATGCGCATCGTAAAATCCGCGTTCAGCAAAGCGCGCTGGGTTGGTGGCGACCAGCGGCAGATCGTGGGCATAGGCCAGATCGATAAGCGCTTCCTCGGCGGCTTCTTCCTGCGCATCGTTGCGGCGGGCGACTTCGAGGTAGAGGCGCTGGGGGAACAGTTCCTGCAACCGGTCGAGATAGGCTTGCGCTGCGGCCTGTTGCTGGCCTGCCAGCAATTGCACCAGCGCGCCTTCTCCGGCGGCGGTGAGACAGATCAGGCCATCGGTGTGACCGATGAAATCGGCCAGCGTGACGTGCGCTTCGAATTCGAGCGGGCGATCAAGGTGGGCGCGGCTGACGAGGTGGCAGAGGTTATCGTAACCGGTGGAATCCTGCGCATAGAGTGCCAGCCAGTCGATAGTCGGCGCTGCGGGGCCAAAGCCGGTGGCAGCGCCATCGCGATCCGGGCGGGCGACGGCGAGCATCGTGCCGATGATCGGCTGCACGCCCATGTCCTTGCACGCCTTGGCATAGGCGACGCTGCCGTAAAGGCCGTTGCGGTCGGTAATCGCGGCGGCGGGAAAGCCGCGTTCGGCGGCGGTTTTGGCAATGGCCTTCGGGTCAATCGCGCCATCGAGCATCGTGTAGGAGGAGAAGATGCGAAGCGGGACGAATTGGGCGTGGGGCATGGCTGGCAAGGTAGCAACTTGCGGGGCGATTCAGGAGGGGGGCGTGGCAATCATCCCCAGTTGTGATGGGGCAAGAAAGATAATGGTTTCGCGCAGAGGCGCAGAGGAAGCAGAGGGCGCAGAGAAGAAGTGGGGAAAAGCCTGCGGCGCAGCCGCTCTTAAACCCTTCTCTTCTCCGCGATCTCTGCTTCCTCTGCGCCTCTGCGCGAAACAAGAAATCAGAGCAATTTCTCGATATCTTTCGCAATGCTCTCGGGCTTGTCGGTCGGCGCATAGCGGCGGACGACTTTGCCGTCGCGGCCGATCAGGAACTTGGTGAAGTTCCATTTTACGGCCTTGCTGCCGAGCAGACCGGGCGCTTCCTTTTTCAGCCAATCGTAGAGCGGGTCGGCATTGTCGCCATTGACCTCGATCTTGGCCATCAGTGGGAAGCTGAGGCCGAAGTTGACCTTGCAGAAACTTTCGATCTCATCCGCCGTGCCCGGTTCTTGCGCGCCGAACTGGTTGCAGGGGAAGGCCAGGACTTCGAAGCCCTTTTCGCCATAAGTCTTGTGGAGCTTTTCCAACCCATCGTACTGCGGGGTGAAGCCGCATTTGGAGGCGGTGTTGACCACGAGCAGGACTTTGCCGAGCTTTTCAGCGAGGTCGATCATCTCGCCGTTGGGTTTCTTGGCTTTGAAGTCGGCAATGGTGGTGGGCTGGGGCATCGTGTGACTCCGGTGAAGGGCTTTGAATCGAGCGTTACACGGCGAACGCAGTGGATCAATCGGGTAATCGGGCCGGATTGCCCGCCTATTCCAGAACACCTTCGTGCAAGCGCACCACGCGGTCCATGCGCTGAGCGAGGCGTTCGTTATGCGTGGCGATCAGGGCAGAGCTGCCCTCGCCCCGCACCAGCTTGAGGAATTCTTCCAGCACGCGGTCGGCGGTGGCTTCATCAAGATTGCCGGTCGGTTCATCGGCCAGCACCAGTTCGGGGCTATTGGCCAAGGCGCGGGCGACGGCGACGCGCTGCTGTTCGCCGCCTGAAAGCTGGCTGGGGCGATGGTCGAGCCGCTTGGACAGGCCGAGCGCAGTGAGCAGTTCGGTGGCGCGCGTGTCAGCCTCAGCGCGCGTCTTGCCCGCCACCATCTGCGGCAGCACCACGTTTTCCATCGCGTTGAAATCGGGCAGCAGGTGGTGGAACTGATAGACGAAGCCCAGATGATCGCGGCGCAGCGTGGTGCGCGCATCGCCCGAAAGTTCGGACGCGTTGGTACCGGCGATCTGGATCAGGCCGGAAAAGCCGCCTTCGAGCAGGCCGATAGCCTGCAGCATCGTCGACTTGCCTGAACCGGAGGGGCCGACCAGTGCGACGATCTCACCGGGCTGAATTTCGAGGTTCACGCCGCGCAACACGTCGATGGTCACACCGCCCTGGCTGAACGAGCGGCGCAAGTCCTTCAGGACGACAACAGGGTTACTCATAACGCAGCACCTGAACCGGGTCCGTGCTCGCCGCCTTCATCGCGGGGTAGAGCGTGGCGAGGAAGCTGAACAGCAGGGCCATCAGGCTGATCGTGGCGATTTCCACCGGGTCTGACCGGCTCGGCAGTTCGGTGAGGAAGCGGATCGAGGGGTCCCACAGGTTCTGCCCGGTGATCCATTGCACCGCGTTGACGATGGGCTGGCGGAAGAACAGGAACACGAAGCCCAGCGCAAGGCCCGACAGCGTGCCCAGCGCGCCGATCACGAAACCGATGGTCACGAAGATCTTGAGCAGGCTTTTGCGTGTGGCCCCCATCGTGCGCAGGATCGCGATGTCGCGCGTCTTGGCGCGGACCAGCATGATCAGCGACGAGAGGATGTTGAACACCGCCACCAGCACGATGATCGACAGCACGATGAACATTGCCACCCGCTCTACCGCCAGCGCCTCGAACAGGCTGGCGTTGATCGTGCGCCAATCGGTGACGACGGCGGTGCCTTCCAGTTCCTTGGTGATGGGGGCAAGGGTTTGGCTGACGGTATCGGCGTTGCTGGTCGTCACCTCGATCATGCCAATGGCATCGCCGGTCAGCAGCAGCGTCTGCGCGTCGGCGATGGGCATGACGACATAGGCGTTGTCATAGTCATAGATGCCGACTTCAAAGATGGCAGCAACGACATAGCCGATTTCGCGCGGGACGGTGCCGAAGGGTGTGGCGCGGCCCTGCGGGTTGATGATGGTGATGGTATCGCCCACCCGCGCGCCAAGGTTCTGCGCAAGGCGGGAGCCGAGCGCGACATTGCCAGAGCCCGGGCGCAACGAGGCGATGACGCCATCGACGCGCTTGTCCTCCAGCCGCTTGATATCACCATCGGTGTTGCCACGCACCAGCACGGCTTCGACCCGTCCGTTGAAGCTGGTCAGCAGCGGCTGTTCGATCAGCGGCGAGGTGTGGGTGACGCCCGGCGTTGCCTCAACTTTCTTGAGGATATCCTGCCAGTTATCGAGCCTGCCGCCATAGGCCTGAATGATCGCGTGGCCATTGAGGCCCACGATCTTGTCGAGCAATTCGGCGCGGAAACCGTTCATCACGCTCATCACGATGACCAGCGCGGCAACGCCCAGCATCACCGCGACAAGACTGATCCCGGCGACAAGGGCAATGAACGCCTCGCCTCGGCCGGGCAGCATGTAGCGCTTGGCAATCGTCCATTCGAAGGGGGAGAGGATCAAGCAGCAACCCTTTGGCAGCGATGCGCCAGCCGTGAACCGACGGCCGCGTTATTCACCCGCGATGTAGAGGCACTTGCACCAAACAGCAATGCCTCGGCAAATCTGGGCCTCGGCAAATCTGGGCCTGCGCAAATCTGGGCCTGCGCAAATCTGGGCCTGCGCAAATCTGGCACGGTCAGTATTGTGGCCGCTCTCGCTCAAGCTCGGCGATGCGTGATCGCATTTTCCGCAATTCCACAAGGCGTTTCGTCCGCTCGCACGATAGCGGCAGCGCCGCCAGCACGGTGACCCCGACATAGAGTTGGAAGAACTGCAGCCTGTCGCCCGCCGGCAAGTCCATCTGGGCAATCGGGCCATAGCCCGAAACCGTCAAACCGCCCCCGATCAGGATCAGCAACAGAGGCAGCAGCGTGACGATGGCACCGGGCAGCGTGGCAGCACTGACCACCAAGTAGATCATCGGAAATACCAGCAAGGCCCGCATATCGAGCAGGAACACGGCGACTGTCAGAGACGTGAATGTAACAACGATCAGTGTCGCCATTGGCCGCATGCTGGAGGGCGGCAGAAAACTTTTGCCGCGCCCCAGCCGTCCATAGATGAAATGGAACACCGGCAGGCACGCAAGAAAACCCAGCGCATGGCCGATGATCCAGCGCGAGAAGTTTTCGACCAAAGGTTGGTCGAGCAGCACCCACGCAAAGAATGTGGCCGCAGCGCCGCTGAGCAGCGGCACCATCAGTCCGATACCAATGTAGAAGGAAGCCACCCATTCCAGCGTATCATGCGGCCAAAACGACCGGGTAATGCGCTGCCATAGCAAGGCTGCCGCGCCCGCCTCTGCCACATTGACCAGCGCAAAGGGGACGGCGGCAAGCCAGCCCAGCCCAAGGAATCCCGTGGCCACGGTGCTGGCCAGGATGCAGCCGATCACCCATGGTGTCCAACGCCGCCGTGGCAGGTGCAGCAATCGGCCTGCCAGCATCGCACTGGCCATCCAGGCCATAGCCACGCCACCGGTAAACCGGCCAAACGTCACAGCAGCAGCGGCCAGCACGAAATAGGTCAGGGAAACCCCAACCGGGCCGGCAAGAAGGCGGGCGCTGCGCATACAGACGCTGTGGGCGACGGCTGGTTAATTTTCGGTAGCTGGTGATGGAAGCATTTGCGCGAGCCAGCATCTGCCCCAACCCGACCCCCAACCAGACTGGGCAGAGCAAAGCCAGTAAAACCTTGGACTTGCCAAGGCGGGCAAAGGTCGCCATTTGGACCGCAGCATTGGCCGGCGCGCAAACGCCCACGCGAGTCCACAGGACCCATGACTTCACAGATCGAACTTTCCGACGAAACTCCCTGGGACATCGGGCCAGGAGATGACGACAAGCTGCGCGAAGAGTGCGGCATCTTCGGCGTACTGGGCGTTCGTGACGCTGCCGCGACAGTTGCGCTGGGCCTCCACGCGCTGCAGCACCGCGGGCAGGAAGCGGTCGGCATCACCAGCTTCGATGGTCAGGAGTTCTTTTCGCGCAAGGGCATTGGCCATGTTGCGGCGAATTTCTCCACCGGCTCTGCCATTGCCGAACTGCCCGGCATGGTCGCCTCGGGCCATGTGCGCTATTCGACGACAGGCGGCGCGGGCCTGCGCAATGTGCAGCCGCTCTTTGCCGATCTGGCATCGGGCGGGTTTTCCATTGCGCACAATGGCAACATTTCGAACGCCATGTTCCTGAAGCGCGATCTGGTGCGCAAGGGGGCGATCTTCCAGTCCACATCTGACACCGAAGTCATCATCCACCTTGTCGCCACCAGCCGCTATCCCACGCTGCTGGACCGCTTCGTGGATGCGCTGCGGCTGGTCGAGGGGGCCTATTCACTGATCTGCATGACCCCGCAGGGCATGATCGCCTGCCGTGACCCCATCGGCATTCGTCCATTGGTCATGGGCAAGCTGGGTGATGCCATCGTGTTTGCCAGCGAAACCGTCGCGCTCGATGTTGTCGGCGCCGATTTCGTCCGCGAAGTGGAGCCGGGCGAGCTGATTCAGGTCGATCTCGATGGCAAACTCAGCAGCCATCGTCCGTTCGGCACGCCTGCAGCGCGGCCGTGCATCTTTGAGCATGTCTATTTCAGCCGTCCGGATTCAGTCATGGGCGGCCACTCGGTCTATCAAGTGCGCAAGGAAATCGGCGCGCAGCTGGCGATTGAAAGCCCGGCCAATGCCGATCTGGTGATCCCGGTGCCCGATAGCGGTGTTCCTGCGGCGCTGGGCTATGCGCAGCAATCCGGCATTCCGTTCGAACTTGGCATCATCCGGTCACACTATGTTGGCCGCACTTTCATCCAGCCATCGGATGGCGCGCGCAATGCCGATGTGAAGCGCAAGCACAACGCCAACCGCGCTCTGGTGGCCGGAAAGCGCATCGTGTTGATCGACGATTCCATCGTCCGCGGCACCACCAGCCTCAAGATCGTGCAGATGATGCGCGAGGCAGGCGCTGCCGAAGTCCACATGCGCATCGCCAGCCCGCCGACCGAACATTCGTGCTTCTATGGCGTGGACACGCCCGAACGTTCAAAACTGCTGGCCGCCCGCATGGATGTGGCGGCCATGGCAGAGTTCATCCACGCCGACAGCCTTGCTTTCGTGTCCATCGATGGCCTGTACCGCGCCGTGGGCGAAGCTGAACGCAACAAGGCCTGCCCGCAATATTGCGACGCCTGCTTCAGCGGTGAATACCCGACCCGGCTGACCGATGTGGCCGAGCGGGACAACCCGGACCAGCTTGTGCTCCCGGTGGGCAAGCCCATTGGCAAGGTCGCCTGATATGAGCATGGAAGGGCAACTCGCACTCGTCACCGGAGCCAGTCAGGGCATCGGCGCAGCCACGGCCAAAGCGCTGGCCGCTGCCGGGGCGCATGTCATCCTTGTAGCGCGCAATGCCAAGGCGCTGGAGCAGGTTGAAGAGGAAATCTTCGAAGCGGGCGGCAAGGCGACGATTGCGCCGGTCAATCTGGCCGAAGCCGATGGCATCGCCCGGCTTGCCACGGCCATTTCCGGCCGGTGGGGCGCGCTTGACGTGCTGGTCATCAACGCTGCCACTCTGCCGACACTGACCCCGGTGTGGCAGATCGATGCGCGCGAATTCAATCAGGCGATGACGCTTAACGTGCTGGCGACGCAGGCCTTGCTGGCAGGCTTTGACGGCATGCTGCGCAAGAGCAAGGATGCCCGCGTGCTGGGCATTACCAGCAGCGTGGGGGCAGAACCCCGCGCCTATTGGGGAGCCTATGGCGCATCCAAGGCCGCGTTCGATACACTGCTGAACTGCTATGCGCAGGAAGTGCGCAATACCGCCTCGATCCGGGTTGCCATCGTCGATCCCGGTGCCACCCGCACCAAGATGCGGGCCAAGGCCTATCCCGGCGAAAGCCCCGAAAGCGTGAAGCCGCCCGAAGTGGTGGCTGACGCCATTGTTGCGCTGCTTGGTGAACAGTTTGCCAGCCCGCACCGCATCCGCGTTAACCAGACCTGATAGTGCGAATTTAACGAAGCTGTCCGATTTTAAGACGTCAGTGTGCCAAAGGTTGGCCCATTGACGCCATATGGTCGGGGCACTTGCCGATGAGCGCGACGGACTGGAACACCGATATTTATGCGCAGGCGGCGCTTGAAGACCGCAGCGCAAATCGGCGGCGCATAAACATGCCAGCCACTTTGCGCCCAGCCGGTGGCAAGAGCTTCCAGACCGTGGTGCTCGATATCTCGCTCGGCGGATTCTGCGCCAATGCCCTGCAACCGCTCCACCATGGCAATCGCTGCTGGCTAACGCTGCCGGGCATGGAGAGCCTGCAATCCGAGGTAGTATGGTGGGATTCAGGCCGCGTGGGCTGCGCGTTTGACACCTTGCTCAGCCCGATCGTGTACGACAACATCCTTGCGCACTATCGCGGCGATGGCGTGTTCCGGCGGATTTGAAGAGTACGGGCTCTTTGAAATCTCTAACATAATGCCGTTCGTGTCGAGCGAAGTCGAGACACGGCTAGCCGTGTCTCGACTTCGCTCGACACGAACGGATCATTGCGGCAACCCATTGTCAGGACGGTGCAAAGTTATCGCTTCACCAGTGTCACCTGGCTGACATTGATCCCACCACCCCGGAAACCGCCTTCGCAATACATCAGATAGTAGCGCCACAGATCGATAAAGCGCTGATCGAACCCCGCCGGGAGCCGTTGCTCTTCCACCGCGCGATCCAGTGCATCGCGCCATAGCTTCAGCGTGCGCGCATAGTCTGGGCCGAAGTCTTCACGGTCCTGCCAGGTCAGGCCGCGTTCCGCTGCCAACCGCGCAAATTCGCGTTCGCTGATCAGCAGGCCGCCGGGGAAGACATAGGCCTGAATGAAATCGGCGCTGGCAGCATAGGCCGGGAAAAGATCATCGCGGATGGTGATATACTGCAATGCGGCGCGGCCACCGGGGCGAAGGCAGCGGGCGAGGCAATCGAAGTAGGATGGCCAGTATTCCCGCCCCACGGCCTCGACCATTTCCACGCTGGCGATGGCGTCATACTGCCCCATGACATCGCGATAGTCCTGATGGCGATAGTCGATGCCGGACAGGCCCGAGCCCGTCAGTTCGCTCCTGGCCCATTCCAGCTGTTCGTCCGACAGGCTGATCCCGGTCACCCTTGCGCCGGTGGTTTCGGCAAAACGCCGCGCCAGATAGCCCCAGCCGCAGCCGATTTCGAGCACTTCGCTGCCGGGCGATAGGTGCAACCGCTTGGCAAGGCGATCCACTTTGTTGGCCTGCGCTTGCGCCAGCGGGGCATCGGGCGCGATGCCATGCCACAGCGCGCTGGAATAGCTCATCGTCTCATCAAGCCAAAGGCGATAGAAATCGTTGCCCAGATCATAGTGCGCAGCAATATTGCGCCGCGCTTGTGCCTTGGAATTCTTGCGCAACAGATTGAGCGCGCGGCCCGCCAGCCGCCAAGGCCCCTTGGCTCTGCCCACATCGCCCAGCGTTGCGGCATTGCGCATGAACAGGTCGAAGATCACCACCGGATCGGGGCTGTCCCATTCCCCCGCCACCCAGGCCTCGTACCAGCCGATGGAGCCTGCGGTGCCAAGCCGGATCAGCGCGTTCCAGCTTTTCAGGTGGATGCGCGCAACCGGACCATCACCGCGCCCGCCCACGCTGTGGTGCGTGCCATCGGGCAGGACCGCATGGATCGTGCCATGGACCAGCCCGCGGTCAATGCGCTCCACCACTTTGCTGAAGGAGCCGGAGAACAGCTGCGCCAGCCAGCGACCGGCGGCGGACATGTTCCATCCTCCAGACAGCAAATGTGCGCCCCGGGTGGGGCCTTGCGATGGAGTCTGCGTGGTCATTGGGCCGATATGTCTGCAGGGGAGAAAACGCGCAAGGTCAGGTTCCCGCCTTCATGGCATCATGTGCAGAAAGGGCACGTGCACGGGCCTGTGCGTGGGGCACGATCTTGGCTGGATAGCCGCGCGGCGGAAACACCGGATCGTGGATATCGGCATCGGGCAAGTGCGCCAGCTCGGGCACCCATTTGCGGATGTAGCCTGCCGCATCGAACTTGGGCGATTGCGTGAGCGGGGCCATGATCCGCACGAACATGTTTGAATCCACGCCCGTGCCCGCCGTCCACTGCCAGTTGACTGCGTTCGATCCATAGTCGGCATCGACCAGCGTATCCCAGAACCAGCGCTCGCCTTCGCGCCAATCGATCAGCAGATGCTTCACCAGAAAGCTGGCGGCAATCATCCGCACGCGGTTGTGCATCCAGCCGGCGTGCCACAATTCGCGCATCCCGGCATCGACGATGGGATAGCCGGTGCGGCCCTGCTGCCAGGCCTTCAGATCACCGGCCGCATCGCGCCATTCCAGCCGGTCATAGGCTTCGCGCGCGTTCTTGGTGCCATAATCGGGGAACTGCACGATCACGTTCTGTGCATAATCGCGCCAGCCCAACTCGCTGAGGAACACATCGACCGAGCCGCCTGCATCGGCAATGCGGTGCCAGATTGTGGCCGGAGAGATTTCGCCAAAGTGCAGATGCGGGGATAGGCGCGATGTGCCTTCCTGCGATGGCAGGTTGCGGCATTCGCCATAGTGCCTTGCGCGGTTTTCGAAGGCATCGAGCCGGTCAAGCGCGCCTGCCTCTCCGGGAGCCCATTCGCTGCGCATGCCGCCTGCCCAATCGGGCTTGGTGGGCAGGAGTGCCCAGTCATCCAGCGCATCGCTGCGGGGCCACTTTTCAGGGGCATCGAGCCGCGCCGGTGCCGGGCTTGGCGCCGCAGGCGGCATGCGCTCTTTCAGGGCGTTCCAGAACGGCGTGTAGATCTTGTAGGGCGCGCCGCTGCCAGTCAGTACCGTGCCGGCGGGGGCAAGGTAATTGCCATGGTGCAGCACCAGCTCCATCGCCTTGGCCACGGCCCGTTCGGCATTGCGCCACCATGGTTCATAATGGTGCAGCGCATGGACTGCGCGCGCGCCCGTTTCCTGCTGGATGGCGGCCAATTCCTCATGGCACTTGCCCCGGCGCAGGATGAGGCGCGACCCCCGCTCGCGCAGGGCCGCATCAAGGCTGGCAAGGCTGTGACGCAGCCACCAGCGCGAAGCTCCGCCCATGGCGTGATGACGCGGCGCATCATCGTCGAGCACATAGACCGGGATGACCGGCCCTGCAGAAGCCGCAGCGAGAAGCGCGGCCTGATCGGCAATGCGCAGATCACGGCGAAACCAGACGATGGTGGGAGTTGTCATGGGGTTCCTGTGCAACGCTTGAGGGTCCGTGCGGCACCTGCACATTGGGGCAGGCGGCTAATCACCGGCTGCACAGTCTTTAACCGCCACATTGAAATTGCGGGACAGGCGCGGACCGGTGAAACGGGCGTCGCCAAAGGTGACCGTGGCGCATGAGCCGCTGCGATCGATCCGCGCCATCGGCATTTGCGACCATGCCAGGAACGCAACGGCCTCGGGCGTCTTTCCGGCGGCTGACTGTGCCCATACGGTGTCCATGTTATCGGCAACCAGCGTGCTTCGGTCGGTCACCAGCCCCGGATTTCGCAGCGGATTGTAGCGGCCAAACGTGATCTTTCCGCTTTCCCGCCAGATCATATCCCGCCGCCAGAAGGCCAACGGCTCTGGCGATGCAAAGACTCGGTCAGGGGCGGGATAGGGTTCAGACAGCCGCAATGCCCGGCCCGCCAGCGTCGAAATCCCGATGTTGATCAGGATGAAGCCCATGGCCGCCCCCACTGCCACACCCGCAGGCCACCCCTTCCCCTTGCGCCGCGCCAGCCAGATGCCAAGCCCGAGGAATGCCAGCAGCCACGGCGAAACGATGAACAGCCCGTCGGTGTGGAACCAGCGCTCACTTGCCGGTGACATCAGTTGCACCGCATAGACGTTCTGCAGATCGAGCAGCGGATGCGTCAGCGCGCCAAGGTAGCACAGCGCCACCAGCCAGCCGATGCGCATGGGCGGGGCTTGTTCCGCTATCCGGCCACGCTGGACCTGCCATCGGTCCAGCAGCCAAAGCAGCCCGGCCAGCAGCGGCGGCATCAGCAGCACGCCGCCCACCAGCCCATGCGTGAACCCGCGATGCATCGCCAGCGGTGCCCACGGCACCCAGCCGAAGAACACATCGATATCAGGCATGTTGGCCGCCAGCACGAGCGCGGCGAGCCCCTTGCGCGTGCGGTGCTTCAGGCCCGTTTCGGCCAGCGCCCAACCGGCAAGGCTGTGAGTGAGGTTATCCAGATGCGGTTCCCGTCAGAATCAAAGTTCAACTCTGCCTAGCCCAGACCCGCAGAACTGGCGAGGATCAGGTCCCCGCAGAATTATCCCGCAGCACACTTGATTCCGGGCACACTTGCCCTGCAAGTTGCCAAGGCAAACTTACCGAGATCTCAAAAACGAATCCGGCCAAAGGGATGAGGACCTGCGATGATTGACCAAGTGACCCACTATGTGCGCCCCGATGTGCAGGCCTTTCTGGGCTTTCTGAACGCCACCGCGGCCCCGCCGATGAGCGAGCTTGGCCTTGAAGCGGCCCGCGCCAGCTATCTGGCGATGGGCCAATTGGCCGAAGCCGCGCCGCGAGACCTGGCCGTAATCCGGGATCTGACGTGCCCCGGCCCGGCAGGTGACATTCCGCTGCGCCTTTACGATGCCCGCGCGGAGCGTGAAGCGGGCCCTGCGGTGGTATTTTTTCACGGTGGCGGCTTTGTGATCGGTGATCTCGATAGCCACCACAGCCTTTGCACCGAAATCGCCGCCGAGATCGACTTGCCGGTGATCGCGGTCGATTACCGGCTTGCCCCCGAACACCCCTTCCCCGCCGCGCCTGATGATTGCGAGGCGGCAGCACGCTGGATCGCCGCCAATTCTGCCACGCTTGGCCGGGAGATTACCGGGCTTATCCCCATGGGCGATTCGGCAGGCGGCAATCTAGCCATCGTGGTGACACAGGCCTTGGTCGAACAGCCCGCCGCCGTGCCGGTTGTGATGCAAGTGCCGATCTATCCACTCTCGGATGACCGCCCCGATCACGATTCGTTTGCCCACTTTGCCGAAGGGTTCCTGCTGGATGCCCCCACCATGCAATGGTTTGCGCAAGCCTATCAGGCGGTTACCGGAGACAAGCGCGCCTATCCCATCTATGGCGAGCATTCGACGACACCGCCAACAGTGCTAGTGACCGCGGGCCTCGATCCGATTCGCGATAGCGGCCGGGTCTATGGCGCAGAATTGATCCGGGCCGGAGCCGAAGTCGTTTTCCTTGAAATGAAGGGGACGATCCATGGCTTCACCCAAGTGCGCAAGGCCATACCAAGCGCGCAGGAAGACATGCAGTCGATCTTCAAAGCCATGAGATTGCTGCTGGAAAGGCTAAGATGAACAACGAATTTGCCACGCTTCCCTACCGTCCCTGTGTTGGTGTCATGCTTGTAAACAGCGCCGGGCGCGTGTTCGTGGGCAAGCGGATCGACAACCGGGAAGTCAATGCGGACGCCTGGCAGATGCCGCAGGGCGGAATCGACGAGGGCGAGGAACTGCACCCCGCCGCCTTGCGCGAGTTGCAGGAGGAAACCGGCGTCCCGGCGCATCTGGTCACGATTATCGCCGAAAGCCGGGAGGAGCATTTCTATGATCTGCCCGATCTGCTGGTGGGCAAGCTATGGGGCGGCAAGTATCGCGGCCAGCGCCAGAAATGGCTGCTGATGCGCTTTGCTGGCGAGGATACCGACATCAACCTCGATGCCCACGACCATGCTGAATTCGAAGAATGGAAATGGGTTGAGCCAGACCTGCTGCCCGACCTGATCGTGCCGTTCAAGAAGCGGGTTTACCGGCAAGTGGTGGACGAATTCCGCGATCTTATCTGATGGGCGCGGGGCGCTTGGGCCTGCATCCTTCGACAAGCTCAGGATGAGCGGATCTTGAAGTAAAAGCGTTTTATATTCCGGCGCCCCCGCGAAGGCGGGGGCCTCAGGCCTTTTCCACTAACCTTCCGTAAAACAACCGAGGTCCCCGCCTTCGCGGGGACTCAGTTGTTCTCGATCTTGTCGTCGGTGGTTACAGCCTCTGCCGAGAGCACCTTCGGCGCAGGCCCACGCGCGATTGCGGCCGAAAGTTCAGCCGTTTCAGCGCAGCTTTTTCCGCACAGGCCTTCAAGCCGGGTCAAATTGCGCTTGGCCTTTTCGACCGCGCCTTTTTCAACCATCGCGCCGCCTTCGCCAGAGATAGCCACGACATTGTTCGGTTCGCGCGAAAGAACCTGACGATAGTAATGGATTGCCTTGCCCTGCAGGCCATCCTTGCGCGCGGCATCGGCAAGGCCGAGCAGCGCCGAACTGCTGGCCGGATCGATTACCAGCGCAGCTTCAAAACTGTCGGTAGCAGAAGCGGCATTGCCTTTGGCCAGTTCCGCGCGCCCGGCCTTGAGCAAGACTTCGACGCGTGGATCGGCGGGCACAGGATTGCGGGCCACACCCATGCTCCCGGTCACGCCAACCACCAGCGAAAGGGCAAGAGCAACGGGGGCGTAGCGCATCAGCAACTCCTTGAGCCGGGAACCCTTACTGAATGAACCGGCTTGCATGACAGTTCAATTAACACGCCGCACGAGTGTTGCGAAGAAAAACCCGTCGGTCCTGTCCCTAAAGGGCACGAGTCGCCAGCCGTGTCGGTGCGCGCGGCCCGCAGGAAGCGAGGGAAGCACGGGCTCCCATTCCGGATTTGCCGCCAGAAAAGCGTCTATCCGATCCGCCCCCTCGGCATCGAGCAGCGAGCAGACCACATACGTCAGCCGCCCGCCTGGCCGCACCAGCGCAGCGCCAATGGACAGGACATTGGCCTGCATCGCGCAGTATCGATCAATCGCCTTCGCATCGATCCGCCAGCGCGCTTCGGGATTGCGCCGCCAGGTGCCGGTGCCCGAACAGGGCGCATCGATCATCACCGCATCGGCGCGGCCCTGCCAATCATCCAGCATGGCCAATTCCTGCCCCGGATTGAGCAGGCGCGTTTCCACCAGAACGCCCGCTCTGGCAGCGCGCTCAGGCAGGCGCGAAAGGCGCGCCCGATCAATGTCGCAAGCCAAGAGCGTGCCCCGGTTGGCCATGGCCGCGCCCAGCGCCAGCGTCTTGCCGCCCGCGCCTGCACACAGGTCCACCACCGCCTCGCCGGGTTGAACGTGCAGCGCCATGCAGGCCATCTGGCTGCCCGCATCCTGCACTTCGAACAGTCCTTCGGCAAACTCCGGCCAAGCCTCCGCCGCCGTGCCCGATGGCAGGCGCAAAGCATGGGAGCCAACGGCAGGGTCGGCCTCAACCGGCAAACGCACGCGCAATTCCTCGCGCGAGATTTTCAGCGTATTGGCCCGGATATCCAGCGGTGCCCGGTCCAAAAACGAGGCCTGATCATCGGCATCGAGGCCAGAAGCCGAGAGCCGCTCAACCAGCCATTGCGGAGCAATACCGGCTTCAGCCACCGCTTCATCTGCCGCAATCGGCGCGGGGCCATAGTTGGAACCATCGAACAGTGCGCGCAATGCCGGATCGTCTGCTGCCAGCCGCAGCATGGCCGCTCGGCCCGATGCAGGAACCGGCCCGCAGGCCCGGATCGCGCTCCACACCAGTTCGCGGATGGCGCGCCGGTCTTTTGATCCGACATAGCGCCGCGCCCGGAACCATTCCGCCGCAATCCGGTCAGCCGAAGCCCCCTGCCCCCGCGCGGCTGCGATGACGGCGTCTAGCAGATCAATCGCGGCCTGAACGCGCGCGGCGGGGGTCATTGTTTAGGTGCCTGATGCTTCGACAAGCTCAGCATGAGCGGGTCTTGGGGCATTATCACTAAATCCCGCTCATCCAGAGCCTGTCGAAGGATCATCCTGAGCCTGTCGAAGGACCATCCTGAGCCACCAAAGCCTCAGCTCATCTTGTAGTTCGGCGCCTCGCGCGTGATCGTCACGTCGTGAACGTGGCTTTCGCGCAGGCCCGCGTTGGTGATCCGCACGAACTGCGCCCGCTTGCGCAGGTCTTCGATCGTGCGGCTGCCGGTATAGCCCATCGCGGCCTTCACGCCGCCGACCAGCTGGTGGACCACATCCTTGGCCGGTCCCTTGAATGGCACCTGGCCTTCGATGCCTTCGGGCACCAGCTTCATCTGGTCCTTGATATCCTGCTGGAAATAGCGGTCCGCACTGCCGCGCGCCATCGCGCCGACCGAACCCATGCCGCGGTACGACTTGTACGCGCGGCCCTGATAGAGGAACGTCTCGCCAGGCGCTTCTTCGGTGCCTGCGAGCATCGATCCGATCATTACCGTGCTGGCGCCTGCAGCCAGCGCCTTGGCCGCATCGCCCGATGTGCGCAGACCGCCATCGGCAATCACCGGAACACCCGACTTTTCAGCCTCTTCGGCGCATTCCATCACAGCGGTCAACTGCGGCACGCCCACGCCTGCCACAATACGCGTGGTGCAGATCGAACCCGGCCCGATGCCAACCTTGATCCCGTCAGCCCCGGCATCGACCAGCGAGCGCGCAGCAGCAGCCGTGGCCACATTGCCTGCGATCACCTGCACCGAATTCGACAGCTTCTTGGCGGCCTCCACGGCACGCGCCACATCGCGATTGTGGCCGTGCGCGGTGTCGATCACCACCACATCGCATTCGGCCTCGATCAGCGCCTGCGTGCGCAGCAGGCCCTTTTCGCCAACCGTGGTGGCAGCGGCCACGCGCAAGCGGCCCGCTGCGTCCTTGGTCGCATTGGGGAAAGTAACGGCCTTTTCGATGTCCTTCACCGTGATCAGCCCGATGCAGTGGAAGGAATCATCCACCACCAGCAGCTTTTCAATCCGGCGCTGGTGCAGCAGGCGGCGCGCATCATCGCCGCTGGCGCCCAGTTTCACCGTGGCGAGATTATCGCGCGTCATCAATTCATGCACCGGCTGCAGCGGATTGTCGGCAAAGCGCACGTCGCGATTGGTCAGGATGCCAACCAGCTTGCCGGAGGTCTCCACCACCGGAATGCCGCTGATCTTGTGCTGGCGCATCAGCGCCTGCGCTTCGCCCAGCGGCGCATCGGGCGCGATGGTGATGGGGTTGACCACCATGCCGCTTTCAAACCGCTTGACCGCGCGCACCGCAGCGCACTGTTCTTCAATCGAAAGATTGCGGTGAAGCACGCCAATGCCGCCCAGCTGCGCCATGACAATCGCCATGTCGGCTTCGGTCACCGTGTCCATCGCCGATGAGATGACCGGAATGTTCAGGCTGATGCCCTTGGTCAGCCGGGTACGCGTATCGGCCATCGAAGGCACGATGTCCGACTCGGCAGGACGCAGCAGCACGTCATCGAAGGTAAGGCCGAGGGGGATATCCATGATGCGCGCCACTTCCAAAAGTCCGGGGAGATTCGTGGCGGCCCATGTAAACAGGAAGGTGCCGGTGCGCTAGGGGCTTTGGGGTCAGGGCGTTTTCGACGTGCTAGGGTGCGATGCGCGCAGACCGGTTCGGATAACGCTTTGCATCGGCAAAGGCGCGCACCAGTTCCACTTGCAGGGTGACGTCATCGGCCATCCCGGCATAGTTGATCGATGCATCCGCCTTGTCGCTGGGGCGGTGATAGGTGTCTTCCATGAACCGCTCCAGCCGATCCATGTTGCCATAGCTGCTGCTGACCATAACCGTGGGCACATCGTGCTTCATCAGCACCCACGAATCCTGCCGCTGGATATAGGCATTGGCCCCATCGCCCGCCGCCAGCTTGCGCTTCATGCGCCGCAACACATCGGCGATCAGCGGGTCGAGCCGGGTCTGCCCCTTCCCCACCACACCGATTGGCCCACCCGCGGGGACAAGGCCGGTGCTGTCCACATTGAACGCCGCAACGAACCGGTCGAGCGGAATAGGCGGATTTTCGGCAAAGGCGATGGCGCCCAGCAGGCCCAGTTCCTCGCCCGTGGTGGCCAGGAAATAGACGTCGCGGTCCAGTGGCTTGCCCTTCGCCAGCGCGCGCGCCGCTTCGGTAATCACGGCAAGGCCCGAGGCGTTGTCGATCGCGCCGTTGCAGATCAGGTCTTCGGCCGGGGCCGCTGCACATTCGCCAAAGTGATCCCAGTGGGCCAGCACCAGCACCGCCCCTGCCGCCGGATTGCGGCCCGGCAGCCGCCCGATCAGGTTGTGGGTCTTGATCCGCGTCTCAACGCTGGTCGCCTCAAACGTGGCGGAAATGCCCAAGGCATAAGGCGCAAATGCGGGCAAAGCGGCATCGCGGCGCAACTGCGCCAGCGTCGCATGGGGCGAACCTGCCAGCAGAAGCTCTGCCGTGGCGGGCGACATGAACGCCTCGATCTCGCTGCTCAGGCTTTCACCCGCAACGGCGTAACCGGCCCGCCGCCGCCGTGCGATCACGTCCTCCAGCCCGCGTTCGGCATCCAGCACGGTCACAACCGCCAGTGCGCCCTTATCAAGCAGCCGCCCTGCGCGATCACCCTCGGCGTCCGGTGGTGTGCCCGCGGGCAGGCTGTCGAGCATCACCGCCACACGTCCGGCGAGTTCTGCCCGGCCCGGCGTCCCGCCCGTCGCGTGCCCCACAAACAGCAGCGGCGCTTCCTGCACCAGACTGCGCAGGCCCGATGTCACCACGAATACGCTATCTGCCGGGAGCGTCACCCGGCGCTTGCCGCGCGTGAATGCGGCGCGGGACAGGGCTGGAACCCGCTCGACCAGTTCAACCGGCGCAAACCAGCCGCTGCCCGGAATGTTGGTGCCCGCCTCCAGCCCGATATCGAACCACTGCCGCGCCAGATAGCGCAGCGTCTTGGTCTCGCCCTCAGTCCCCGGCTCACGCCCGCCAAAATCATCGCTCGCCAGCGTTTCAACGTGCGCCTTCAGTGCGGATTCCAGCGGCGTGGCGCGCTTTGGCGCAGGGGCTGCGGCGGACAGCAGCAGGCTGGCCAGAAGCAAAGCTCCTGCCGACCAACCCCGCATTGCCCCCGAACGCTTCATCGCTGACCCCAAACGCTTCGTCGCAATCCCTTGCTCTCAAAAGCAGCAGCGCAACGCAAGTTCCCAATTGGGCCAGAAAGGATGAACGGGGCTTTACAAATGCCAGGGCATAGAGCCCTTATTGCGCCACCCAGCCGCCATCGATGTTGTAATTTGCACCCGTAATGTTGCGCGCTTCATCCCGGCACAGGAACAGCGCCATGGCCGCCACATCTTCGGGCTGGACGAACTGCTTGGTCGGCTGCCGCTCCAGCAGGACATCGTTCATCACCTGCTCGCGCGTCAGCCCCCGCGCCTTCATCGTATCGGGGATCTGATTCTCAACCAGCGGCGTCCAGACATAGCCGGGGCTGATGCAGTTGGCCGTCACGCCATGCGTGGCCAGTTCCAGCGCCAGCGTCTTGGTCAGCCCAGCAATGCCATGCTTGGCCGAGACATAGGCCGCCTTGAACGGCGATGCGGTGAGCGAATGGGCCGATGCGGTGAACAGGATGCGGCCCCATCCCTTGGCCTTCATGCCCGGAATGCACAGGCGGCAGGCATCGAAGGCCGAAGTCAGGTTGAGCGCGATGATCGCGTCCCACTTTTCCACCGGGAATTCCTCCACCGGGGCCACATGCTGCATCCCGGCGTTGTTGATCAGGATGTCGACCGCGCCAAATTCGGCCAAGGCTGTCGCCACCATCGCTTCGGTGCCCTCGCGCCGCGTCAGGTCTCCGGCCGCAAAAATCGCGCGGCCACCGCTGGTTGCGGCCAGTTCTTCGCACAGCGCGGCAATAGCATCGGCATCGCCAAAGCCATTGAGAACGATGTTAGCGCCCTCGGCTGCAAGCGCCCGGGCATAGGCAAGGCCAATGCCCGAAGTTGAACCGGTAATGAGCGCGCACTTGCCCTTCAGGAACATTCGATTACTCCGGGAATTCAGGATGGGTTGATGGCACTGGCATTGCGGCACGCTGTGCGCTTGTCCAGTCGCAAGTGCAAAAAGAGGGGTGGGCCAATGCGGCTTGATGATTTCGACAACTCGATCAATGTCGAAGACCAGCGCGGTGGTGGCGGGCGGTTCCCGATGGGCGGCGGTGGCAAGCTGGGCTGCGGGTCCATCGTGATCGCGCTGATTGCGGCGGTCGTGTTCGGAGTCGACCCCGCGCAAATGCTTGGCACGCTGCAACAGGTCCAGACTCAGGGGCCGGTCCAGCAGGAGCAGGCGGGCGGCACTTCACTCGCTGAAAGCTGTTCCGCCAACGAATTCAGCCGCGAAAGCTGCAACGCGCTGTCCTCGCTCAACAAGACATGGACGCCGCTGTTCCAGCAAGCCAACATCGCGTTCCAGCCGCCCAAGCTGGTGTTCTATGCCCAGAACGGCAATTCCGGCTGTGGCGCTGCGCAAAGCGCCATGGGGCCATTCTATTGCCCGGCTGACAACGGCATCTACATCGACACCGATTTTTACACGCTGATGGACCAGCAGATGGGCGCAGGTGGCGATTTTGCGCGCGTCTATGTGATGGCGCATGAATATGGCCACCATATCCAGAACGTACTCGGCACCTCCACCCAGATGCGCCAGATGCAGCAGCGCAGCCCTAGCCAGGCCAACCGGCTGTCGGTCGCGCTCGAACTGCAGGCCGATTGCTATGCCGGCGTCTGGGCGGGCAAGAACCGGGACCGGATCGAACCCGGCGATATCGAAGAAGGCATGCGCGCCGCCCACCAGATCGGCGATGATGCGCTGATGAAAGCCGCGGGCCGTCGTCCGGCAGAGGAAGGCTTCACCCACGGCAGTTCTGCGCAACGCATGGAATGGCTGCGGCGCGGGCTGGAGACGGCAGACGAGGATCAGTGCGATACGTTCAAGGCCCTGTTGTAGGAAAAGGCCCGATGGAACTTAAAGACAGGCCGAGGCGTTTTAGCGGCAAAGGGGAATTCTTGATGCCAAGTACTGCCATCCGGCTCACCATCTTCGCCACTGTGGCACTCGCCGCCGCCGCTCCCGCCTGGGCGCAAACCGCGGTCTCGCAGGAAACCGTGACAGCAGGCGATGTCGTCACCAAACCGCTCAGCGACCTTAACCTCAAGAAAGATCCGGTCCCCGAAGTTCTCGCGTCGGCGCGGGCCAAGCCCTATGACCTGACCGGCATGAAGCGCTGCCCGGCGATCGGCGCGGCCATCCGCAATCTTGATGCGGTGCTCGGCGATGATATCGATGTGGCGCGCGATGATGGCAACGCCACGATCAGCATCGGCAATATCGCCAAATCGGTGGTCGGCTCATTCATTCCGTTCGGCGGCGTGATCCGCGAACTCAGCGGTGCCAATGCGCAGCAGCGCATGTGGCAGGAAGCGATCTACGCCGGGTCCGTGCGCCGCGCCTTCCTCAAAGGTGTCGGCCAGCAGCGCGGCTGCGCCTACCCGGCCCGCGCCGCCACGGCCAAGGATGCCGCCGCTGTTCATGCTGCCCGTGATGCGGCGGAGGCCAAGGCAAAGCGGGATAAGAAGGACGACAAGGATGCGCGCAACGATGCCAAATCCGCCAAGAAGCAGCCGGTAAAGTTTGAAAGCAAACCGGTCGTCCAACGCGCGCAGTAAGTTTTGCCGGAAAAGCACAATGCCAAGTAAAACGAGGCCGGAGTTGCACACTCCGGCCTCGTTATCGTTTCAGGCTTTGCGATCAGGCGCTTTCACCAATCAGTAAACGCAGCTATCGCTTCTAGCCGCGAAACCCTCAATCACCGTCATGCTGAACTTGTTTCAGCATCCATTTCTGGTCACAAGATGCCCTGTGTGGGGAGAAATGGACCCCGGATCAAGTCCGGGGTGACGAAGTTTAGATAACCACCAACAAGCAGGATAACCGCCAATCAGTAAACGCGCTTCTTTGGCTTGATGTACTCGACATCGTCGGTCAGCGTGTATTCGTGGACCGGGCGGTAGTCGATCTTGACCTCGCCACCCTTGCCGCCCCAGCCGTTGAACCAGGCTGCGGTGTGCTTCATCCACTCGGCATCGTTGCGATCAGGGAAGTCCTCATGCGCATGGGCGCCGCGGCTTTCCTTGCGGTTATGGGCCGAATGCATGGTGACAGCCGCCTGGCTGATCAGGTTGTCGAGTTCCAGCGTTTCGACAAGATCGGTGTTCCAGATCAGCGACGTGTCGGACACGTGAATGTCTTCCATCCGCTTGTAGGTATCGGCCAGCTTGACCTTGCCCTCTGCCATCAGCTCGTCGGTGCGGAACACGGCGGCATGCTGGCTCATCGTGCGCTGCATTTCGATGCGCACTTCGGCCGTGGGCGAACCGCCCTTGGCATGGCGGAAATGATCGAGGCGGGTCAGCGACATTTCGGCGCTGTCCTTGGGCAGCGCATTATGCGACGTACCCGGCTTGATCAGCTCCTTCAGACGCAGGCCGGTTGCACGACCGAACACCACAAGGTCGATCAGCGAGTTCGAACCAAGGCGGTTGGCGCCATGGACCGAAACGCACGCCGCTTCGCCCACGGCAAACAGGCCCGGAATGATCGTTTCAGGATTGCCGTCTGCGCCAATGGTCACGACTTCGCCGTGATAATTGCACGGAATTCCGCCCATGTTGTAATGCACGGTCGGCACCACCGGCAGCGGCTGACGGGTCAGGTCCACGCCTGCAAAGATCTTGCCGCTCTCAGTAATCCCCGGCAGACGCTCGGCCAGCACCTTCTGATCGATGTGATCGAGGTGCAGGAAGATGTGGTCCTTGTGCGGGCCCACGCCCCGACCTTCGCGGATTTCCAGCGCCATCGAGCGCGAAACCACGTCGCGCGATGCCAGATCCTTGGCCGACGGGGCATAGCGCTCCATGAAGCGCTCGCCTTCGGAGTTGGTCAGGTAACCACCCTCGCCACGCGCGCCTTCGGTGATCAGCACGCCCGCGCCATAAATGCCGGTCGGGTGGAACTGCACGAATTCCATGTCCTGCAACGGCAGGCCAGCGCGCAGCACCATGCCGCCGCCGTCACCCGTGCAGGTGTGAGCCGAAGTGGCCGTGAAATACGAACGGCCATAACCGCCCGTCGCCAGCACCACAGCATGGCTGCGGAAGCGGTGGATCGAACCATCGTCCATGCACAGTGCGATCACGCCACGGCATTCCCCGTTTTCCATGATCAGGTCGATGGCAAAGTATTCGATGAAGAAGTCCGCATCGTACTTCAGGCTCTGCTGATAGAGCGCGTGAAGCATCGCGTGGCCGGTACGGTCAGCCGCGGCGCACGTGCGCTGGACCGGCGGACCTTCGCCCATGTTCTGCATGTGGCCGCCGAACGGGCGCTGATAGATCGTGCCTTCGGGGTTGCGGCTGAACGGCACGCCTGCGTGCTCAAGCTCGTAAACTGCTGCCGGGGCTTCGCGCACCATGTATTCGATGGCGTCCTGATCGCCCAGCCAGTCAGACCCCTTGACGGTGTCGTACATGTGCCAGGTCCAGTGGTCGGGCGAGTTGTTGCCAAGGCTGGCTGCAATGCCGCCCTGTGCCGCCACGGTGTGTGAACGCGTCGGGAAGACCTTGGTGATGCAGGCGGTGCGCAGGCCAGCCTGGGCTGAACCCATGGTGGCGCGCAGGCCCGAACCGCCTGCACCCACGACAACCGTGTCGTAGGTGTGGTCGATGATCTTGTAGGCTGGCTGAGTAGAAGTCATGTCTTATGCGCCCCCGAGAGCAATGCGCAGAACCGAAAGAATACCAAAAGCGGCAGCGGCGAAGGGCACGATGTTGACCAGCAGCCAGGCTGCGATCTTGGTGCCTTCTTCGTGGACATAATCCTCCAGCATCACCTGCACGCCCATACGGGCATGAGTGAAGGTGTTGATCATGATCAGGATCAGCGCAATCGAAGGCAGCGGCCGCGCCACCCAGCCGCGCACGGTGGCAAAGCTGTATTCCGGCAGCAGCGCAAGGCTGACGATCAGGAACGTGATCAAAACAAGATTGCCGACAGCGGTGATCCGCGACGTCAGCCAGTGGTGCGTGCCCTGATGGCTGGAGCCCAGCCCGCGAACGCGGCCGATGGAGGTGCCGTTACCCATGGTGGTATGCCTCTTTTGAAATGCGATCCGTGCCGGCGATCAACGCAGCAGCACGAAAGCCCAGAATGCGACGGTCAGAAGGATCGAGATGACGATCGTCAGCTTCGACCAGAGGGCGTTGGTGGTCAGCTCGTACCCCGCGCCGATATCCAGAATCAGGTGGCGGATGCCCGAACCTGCATGCTGGAAAAAGGCCCAGGTCAGCCCGATCAGCACGACCTTGCCCAGCACTGCCGTCACCGCCTGAAGCCCGCCGCCGGTGCCGAGCCACACCCAGTCAAGAAACGACTGATAGGCCTCAGCCCCGCTCGCCAAAGCGCCGATCCACCACAGCAGAATGCCAAGGCCAGCAAAGGCCAGCCCATTGCCGGTGATGCGGTGCATGATCGAAATCAGCATGGCCGGACTCCAGCGCCAAATCTGGAGATGCGGAGAAATCGGCCGTGCCTTGCGCGTCTGCGCCATGAATATACCCCCTCGACTAGGTACAGGTATCGCGGAAACCCGCGACAGGATTGCAAGCCCTATTAGTCGAAAAGACCGCCTGCGCAAGCGTATGCGGGATGTAAAAAAGGACAGCCGGTTGCGCTGCGGCGAACCGGTGCTTAGACCGCGATGAATGAGCCTCACCTTTGCCCTTCTCGCTGCCGCCACCAGCGCTGCCGCCTCCCCCACCCCGGCCGATCCGGCTGCCGCCAAAGAGATCATCCGCCAGTGCGAGGGCAAGGAAAGCTTCTCTGATCCGGCACCGCCTGCGCGCATCTTTGGCAATGTCTGGTATGTCGGCACTTGCACGGTCACGGTCCTGCTGATTACCGGGCCGCAAGGGCACATTCTGGTCGATGCAGGCATGGCCGATGCAGTGCCGCAAGTGCTCGCCAATATCCGCAAACTGGGTTTCAAGCCCAAGGACATCGGCCTGATCGTCTCAAGCCACGAACATTTCGATCATGTCGGCGGCCTTGCAGCGCTGCAAAAGGCCACTGGCGCACGCTTTGTGGCCACGGCAGAGGCGGCAAAGGTCATTCGCAGCGGCAAGGTCAGCCCCGCTGATCCGCAAGTGCAGGGCATTCACGGCTCGCCCCCGGCGCGCGTGAACTTCATCCTCCGCTCCGGCGATGTGTTCAGCGTCGGCCCGTTGCAGATCACCGCCTTCACCACACCCGGCCACACCGAAGGTTCCACCAGCTGGCACTGGAAATCGTGCGAAGGCCCCGCCAAGAATCGCGACTGCCGCACGATCACGTATGTCGATAGCATCACCGCCCTGCCGCTGGGCACCTATCGCTTTGCCGATCACCCGGATCGCGTGGCGATGTTCCGCAAGACTTTCGAGGCCGTCGAAGCGCTGGAATGCGGCATCCTGCTCACCCCGCATCCCTCTGCAAGTGCGATGTTTGAGCGAATGAGCGGGGCCAAGCCGCTGCAAGACCGCGATGCGTGCAAGACGCTCGCTGCCGGAGCGCGGGCGCGGCTCGACAAGGCGCTCAAGCCATGAGCTGGAAAATCACCGCCTACGCCCCGCGCGAAGTGGTTCAGGCCGCCCTTGTCGCGCACGAAGATGCGCCGGACTGGGACGCCGAGATCGTCATCGCCGGCAGCGAAATCGCCGAGGACAAGCCCGACGACTGGCAGCTCGAAGCATGGCTGGACCGCAAGCCCACCAAGGCGGATCGCCAAGCCATCGCCGACCTGTTCGAAGGCCCGCAACCCAAGCTTCTGGTCGAAGAACTGCCCGAGGAAGACTGGGTCACACTCAGCCAGCAAGGCGTCGAACCGATCCGCGAAGGCGTGTTCCACGTCCACACGCCGGAATATCCGCCGCTTGGCCAAGCGAGCGTGCGCGATTTCGTGATCCCCGCCAGCCAAGCCTTCGGCACCGGCCAACACGCCACCACCGCCGGTTGCCTTGCCATGCTCACGCACATGAAGCGGCAGGGCGTGGTCGTGCGCAATCTGGCCGATGTCGGCACTGGCACCGGCCTGCTCGCCTTCGCCGCGATGCACCTGTGGCCCCGCGCCCGCGCCATCGGCAGCGATATCGACGCTGTCTGCGCGCCTGTGATTGCCGAAAATGCTGCCAACAATGCAGTAGCGCTTGGCGATGGTCCGGGCCGCATGGCCGTGGTGATCGCGGCGGGCATGGACCACGCACTGCTCGAAGCGGCTGGTCCTTATGACCTGCTGATCGCCAATATCCTCGCCGGGCCACTGGTGGAACTCGCCGCAGACTTTTCCCGCGCGGTGGTGCCGGGCGGGTCAGTGCTGCTGGCAGGCTTGCTGGAAACGCAGGAAGCCACGGTGCGCGCGGCCTATCGCAAGGCGGGCCTCAGGCTGGCCGCGCGCATGGTGCGCGGTGATTGGTCGATCCTGTGGCTGCGGCGGCGACCGCTGCTCTAACGCGCCAACGTATCGCGCAGCAGTACCAGCGCCGCTTGAGTGAACAGCTGCATGTTGGCAAGGCGGTCGTTGCTCTCGTTGCTGACCAGCACCGACGCTTCGATCCCGTCCGGCCCGACAAGGCCAATCGCGCTGGTGCCCGATGCCACACCGAGCGGATGCGCACTGCCACCCGATGCGCCGGTTTCGGCAATCCCCCAATCCGCCCCATGTCGCGCCCGGATCAGCCGCGCCTGCTCCAGCGCGTAAGGCTCGGTTGCCGAAGTAAAGCCCCGCAGCGACCCCGGCTCGTGCCCCAAAGCAATCCGCCGCCCTTTCATCGAGTAGATCACCGATCCGCCAAGGAAAAACGCGGAAGCCCCCGGCATTGCCAGCAGGCCGGCCGAAATCAGCCCCCCGGTCGATCCATCGACCACCGCGATGGTCTGCTTGCGCGCCTTCAACAGCGCGCCCGCTTCGGCGCCGATTGCGGCAAGGTCTTTAAGCATGAGGGTTCCTGTTCAGGTTCAAGAGCGCGATGCCAGCATGCCAATGCCAAACGCCACAAAGATTCCACCCGTCACACGATTGAACAGCGTCTGCAAGGACGGGCGAGTAAGCGCACGCGCAATCGAGCGGCCACCCAGCGCATAGATGAAGAACCACGAGATTTCGGTAATGCCAAAGGTCAGCACCATGATCCCGAACTGCGGAAGCTCCGGCCTGCTTGCATCAATAAACTGCGGCAGGAACGCTGCGGCAAACAACAGGGCCTTGGGATTGGAAATGCCCACGCCAAAGGCCGTGCGGAAAATCTGCCCGTTGGAAATGGCGGGAGCGGCACGCGCCGCCTCGGCCTCGACCGCTTCCACGCGCGCCGTCCATGCCTTGTATCCCAGCCACAGCAGATAGCCCGCACCCAGCACTCGCAAGACCGTAAACGCCCCCGGCAAGGCCGACAGCAGCGCGGTAAGCCCCAGCGCAGACGCACTCAGCAGGCTGACCACCGCCAGAAAACAGCCCGCCATCGCATAGAGCGTGCGGCCCAGCCCCAGTTGCACGCTGCGTGTCATCACGTGGAGCATGTTCGGTCCTGGAGAGCCCGAAATGAAGAACACGGTGACCACGAACAGCCACCAGGTGTGAAACGCCACGCCCCTACCCCGCCGCTTTCACGATGTCTGCCCACGCAGCCTCATCGATAACCTCAATGCCCAGCGCCGCTGCCTGCTTCAGCTTCGATCCCGCACCCGGCCCCGCCACAACCAGGTCAGTCTTGGCCGAAACCGAACCCGCCGCCCGCGCGCCCAGCGCCTCGGCCTGCGCCTTGGCTTCGTCGCGGCTCATTGTCTCCAGCTTGCCGGTGAACACAATGGTCTTGCCCGCGACCGCGCTGGCCTTCGTTTCCACAATGAACGGCGGTGGCGAAACTTCGGAGAGCAAGTCTTCCCACACGGCAATGTTGTGCGGCTCGTGGAAGAAGTCGCCCAAAGCCTCAACCACCACAGGCCCCACGCCGTCGATGGAGAGCAATTCCACAAGGGCATCAGCTTGTTCCGCATCCCCAACTCCGTTCGTGTCGAGCGAAGTCGAGACACTATCCCCCGCCGTCTCGACTACGCTCGACGCGAACGGACCTTGGGACGAATTGGCGCGGGACTGTGCAGCCGCCTTCCGCAAAGCCGGCAGTGTAACAAACCGCTTCATCAAATCCCGCGCCGTCACCGCGCCCACATGGCGGATGCCCAGCCCAAACAGCAGCCGCGCCGCATCCGGCTCCCGCTTGGCCTCGATCGCTGCCAACAGGTTGTCCACAGACTTGTCCTTCCACCCCTCGCGTCCGACGATCTCGCTGCGGCGCTTCTTGAGACGGAAGATATCGGCAGGACTTTCCAGCCAGCCAAGCTGGAAGAACTCGATGATCGTTTTCTCGCCCAGCCCCTCGATATCGAGCGCACCGCGGCTTACGAAGTGCTTCAACCGCTCCACCCGCTGCGCCGGGCAGATCAGCCCGCCGGTGCAGCGCACATCGACCTCGCCCTCTTCGGCCACGGCTTCAGACTGGCATTCCGGGCAATGGTCGGGGAAGTGATAGGCCGCGCGCTCCTCTTCGCGCGTCAGGTTTTCCACCACCTGCGGGATCACATCGCCCGCGCGCTGCAGCACGATCCTGTCTCCCACCCGCAGCCCCAGCCGCCCGATCTCATCGCGGTTGTGCAACGTGACATTGGTGACGGTAACGCCCCCCACCAGGACTGGCTTCAACCGCCCCACCGGCGTCAACTTGCCCGTGCGCCCCACCTGAATATCGATGGCCTCCAGCGTCGTCTCGGCGCGCTCGGCGGGAAACTTGTGCGCAATGCCCCAGCGCGGGGCCTTGGCCACAAAGCCCAGCCGCTCCTGCCAATCGAGCCGGTCCACCTTGTAGACCACACCGTCGATGTCATAAGGCAACTCGGCCCGCTGCACCCCGATGCTGCGATAATGCGCCACCATCTCCGCCGCAGACGAACACCGCACCAGCAGCGGCGATACCGGCACGCCCCAGTCCGCAATCTTGCGCATCATCTCATATTGAGAGCCAGCCGGAACCTCACTCGCCGCCCCCCATCCATGCGCAAGGAACCGCAAGGGGCGGCTTGCGGTGACACTGGCATCCTTCTGCCGTAGTGACCCCGCCGCCGCATTGCGCGGGTTGGCGAAAATCTTGTCACCAGCCTCGGCCTGCCGCGCATTGAGCGCAAGGAAGTCGGCCTTGGCCATATAGACCTCGCCGCGGATTTCGAAGACGGCGGGAATGTCTCCACCACCCCCAACCCCCTCCTCTAAAGAGGAGGGGGCTTTGAACAGGCCCAACTGCTCCCCCTCCTCTTCAGAGGAGGGGGTCGGGGGGTGGTGCGCGCCACAACGCAAAACCTGCGGAATGTCAGCAATATAGGCGACGTTCGCCGTCACATCCTCGCCCACCTGCCCGTCCCCGCGCGTCGCAGCCCGCACCAGCCTGCCGTTCTCATACCGCAGCGAGCATGACAGACCGTCGATCTTGTCCTCGGCGGTCATCACCACCTCGGCATCATCCGGCAGCGCAAGGAACCGCCGCACCCGCGCCACAAATTCCTCCACCTCTTCATCGGCAAAAGCATTGTCGAGGCTCATCATCCGAACCTCATGCGCCACCTTGCGCAAGGGCGAGGCCGCAACCTCATGCCCCACTTGCGCACTCGGGCTGTCAGGCCGGATCAGATGCGGAAAGGCGGCCTCAAGCTCGGCATTGCGCCGCACGAGCGCATCATACTCGGCGTCCGAAATCTCGGGCGCATCCTCAGCATGATAAAGCCGGTTGTGCTTGGCGATCTGCTTGGCCAGCCGCATCAGTTCGTTGGCAGCATCGGCTTCGGTAATGTCAGTCATAGCGTAACCTTCTCCCCCTCCTCTTCAGAGGAGGGGGCCTTTACCTTCTTCCCCCCCTCCTCTTCAGAGGAGGGGGCCGGGGGGTGGTGATCGCCTCCGCTCCAACGATCAGGCCGCGATTGCAGCGCAACCAGCAAAGCCGTCTGAACGCCCTCCAGATTTGTCATGATATCTTCGTTGGTAAAGCGGATGATCGTTATTCCGGTTGTGCGTTCAAGCGCTTCATCTCTGAGCAAGTCCCGCTCACGGTCATGGGTCTGCCCATCAACCTCAACTGCCAGCAGCTTTGCCGGACAAAAGAAGTCGAAAATCCGATGTCCCACAATCTTCTGTCGACGGAACTTGTATCCACCCAGCCTGCTGTCCCGCAGTGCCATCCAAAGCCTGCGTTCAGGTTCCGTAGGCTCACGGCGCATTTTTGCGGCACGGTGCAGCATGGTCTGGCGGCGGGAAACACCACCCCCAACCCCCTCCTCTAAAGAGGAGGGGGCTTTTGCTTTCTGCTCCCCCTCCTCTTGCACGGAGAGGGCTTTTGCCTTCTTCTCCCCCTCCTCTTCGAGGGAGGGGGTCGGGGGGTGGTGGAAACTCAAGCAACCCTCTCCACCTCAGCCCGCGCGCCGAAACCCGCAATAATCGGTCGAGCCTTGCGAATGGCCTCCTGCACTTGCGGCAATGCCAAACTCGCCTTGTGCGAAGCTTCATCGCGCCAAACCTCGGTGATCCACACGCTGTTCACGTCGCCTTTGTCGCGCCAGATCTGGTAGGCAAGATTGCCGGGCATGGCCTTCGACCCTTCGCCAAGGTAGCCGATCAGCTCCTCACGCTTGCCCGGCGCCGCCATCATCTGGCCGATGATCGCATAGACGTTTCCAGGCTCGATCTCTTCCATCGCCAGACCTTTCCTAGCCACCAGCAGCGCAGCGCCCGCCCCCGCCAGCACAGTGCGCCGCGCAAACATCACGCCTTTTCCAGCAGCCGATCAGCCTGCGCCCGCGCCTCGTCGGTCACTTCCGCGCCAGATAGCATCCGCGCAATCTCTTCCTTGCGCGCTGCTGCATCGAGTAGACCCACTGACGTGCGCGTCACCGTGCCTTCGGACGACTTGGCGATCATGTAATGCCGATCCCCGCGCGCGGCCACTTGCGGACTGTGAGTCACAGCCAGCAATTGCCCGCCGCTGGCCAGCCGCGCCAGCCGGTCACCGATGGCGCTGGCCACTGCACCGCCCACGCCGCGGTCGATCTCGTCAAAGATGATCGTCGCAGCCCCGCCCTCTTCGGCCAAGGCAACTTTCAACGCGAGGATGAAGCGCGAAAGTTCGCCGCCCGAGGCGATCTTGCCCAGCGGCGCAAAATCGGCGCCGGGATTGGTGGAAATCAGGAATTCCACCGCATCCATCCCGCCTGCGCCCCAACGGTCTTCGGGCAGGCGCAGCACGGCGGTGTGAAACTTGGCCGCATCCAGTTTGAGCGGGGCCAGCTCTGCCGCCACCGCCTTGTCCAGCCGCCGCGCAGCTTCGGCGCGCAGCACGGATAGCGTCTCGGCCTTGGCCTGATAATCGAGCGCCGCTTCGCGCGCGGTTCGCTCCAGCCCGGCAATCTGCGCCTCGCCGCCTTCGATGGCATCGAGCGCGGCGCGCATCTCGTGCATCTTGTGCGGCAATTGATCGACCGTGCAATTGTGCTTGCGCGCAGCAGCCCGCAGATCGAACAGCCGCGTCTCGATCCGGTCGAGCATCGCCGGATCGTGCGAGAGCAGTTCGGCTGCGCGGGCCAGCTTATCCTCAGCCTCCCCGGCCTCAATCACCGCGCGGTCCAGCGCTTCCAGCGCTTCGGCAAGCATCGGGTGTTCAGATGCAATCCGGTCCAGCCGCCGCGCCGCACTGCGCAAAGTGGCCAGCGCGGAGTCCGACCCTTCCCACAGGCGCTGCAGCTCGACCAGATCGCCCGATAGCCGCTCCCCTTTTTGCATATCGGCACGTTGGCCTGCCAGATCCTCTTCCTCACCAGTTACCGGAGCCAGCGCCGTCAGTTCGGCCAGATGTGCGAGCAACAGGTCCTGCTCTTCCGCCGCTTTGGTAACGCGGGCCTGCGCCGCGCCAAGCGCCTCTTCGGCCTTGCGCCATTTGATCCACGCGGCTTCGACCCCTGCCGTATCTGCCCCGGCATAGCGATCCAGCAAAGCCCGGTGCCCGCGTGCATTCACCAGCCCGCGATCATCATGCTGGCCATGCAGTTCCACCAGATTGCGCGCGAGTTCGCGCAACAGCGCAACGCCCACTGGCTGATCGTTGATAAACGCCTTCGATCCGCCATCGGCCTTCAACCGGCGTTTGACGATCAGCGGCTCACCCCGCTCCACATCCACTTCTGCCTCGGCCAAGGAGGATCGGATCGGATCGGGCAGGCGATCAAATTCAAACGTGGCGGTAACGCTGGCCTGATCTTCGCCGCCGCGCACCAAGCCGCTATCGGCGCGATCCCCCAGCACCAGCCCCAGCGCATCCAGCAGGATCGATTTCCCCGCCCCGGTCTCACCCGTCAGCACGCCAAGCCCGCCGGAGAACGACAGGTCGAGCGCTTCGATAAGCACGACGTTTCGGATCGACAGGCTGGTGAGCATCGCGTGATTCTCTAGCGCGTCAAATCGCCCGCGTCACGCACCCATGTCATGTTTCGTTCTCTATGTGTTTCATCTCAGTGGCTTCGGGCCAGTTATTTCATGGGCGTGACACAGTGCCACACAGCCGCAACGCGAATCCTCCAAAGCGGGCTGACTTTGAAAGAGGTGCAGCTCATGGCTACCCGTGCCAAGCATGACGGCAAGACCCTGTTCAAGACCGCAGCAGAACTCAGCTCCTCCATCCCCGCCTGGCTCGATATGCCCGAACCGCGCGGTTTCCGGCCAAAGCGGAAGTACCGCACCGTTTGGATTTCGGACATTCATCTGGGCACGCGCGGTTGCAACGCCGCTATGCTGCTGGATTTTCTGGCCTCGATAGAGTGTGAGACGCTTTATCTGGTTGGCGATATCGTTGATGGCTGGCGGCTCAGCAAGGGCTGGTACTGGCCCGATGCTCACAACGAAGTGATCCGCCGCGTGCTGAAAATGGCACATCGCGGCACCCGCGTGATCCTGATTGCGGGCAATCATGACGAAATGCTGCGTCCCTACGCAGGGATGAGCTTTGGCGGCGTGGAGCTGGCACTCGATACGATCCACGAAACCGCCGATGGCCGGCGCTTGCTGGTGACCCATGGCGATGGTTTCGATGGCGTGGTGCTCTATGCCCGCTGGCTCGCGTTCCTTGGGGACAAGGCCTATTCGGTGCTGCTGCGCGCCAATGTGTGGGTCAACATGATCCGCCGCCAGTTCAAAATGCCGTACTGGTCACTGTCGTCGTACCTGAAAAAGCGGGTCAAGAACGCGGTTCAGTTCGTCTGCGATTTTGAAGAGGCCGTGGCGCATGCCGCGCGCGATATGGGCGTCGATGGCGTGGTTTGCGGCCACATCCACTGCGCCGAAATCCGCCAGATCGGCGATATCACCTATTACAACGATGGCGATTGGGTCGAAAGCTGCACCGCGCTGGTCGAAGATCAGCAGGGCCAGATCAGCATTGTCGATTGGGCCGATGAAACCCGCCGCGCAGCTGCGGTCAAGGCCACGCTCAAACCCATCCCCGCGCTTCAGGAAGAACCAGCATGAGAATCGCGATCTGCACCGATGCGTGGCATCCGCAAGTCAACGGCGTCGTCCGCACGCTGGCCGCCACGGTCGATCGCCTGATCTCGCGCGGGCACGAGGTTGAACTGCTCACGCCGGGCCAGTTCCGCACGCTGCCCCTGCCCGGCTACAGCGAAATCCGCCTCGCTATGGCCCCGCGTTTTGGCACCCGCCGCACGCTGGCCGATTTCGCGCCCGATGTGGTCCATATCGCCACCGAAGGCCCGATTGGCTGGAGCGCGCGCAGCTGGTGCAAGGCCAACCGCGTTCCGTTCACCAGCGCATTCCACACCCGCTTCCCCGAATACGCCGCCGTGCGCACCGGCCTTTCGGCAGAGCATTTCTGGCCGCTGATGCGCCGCTTTCATGGCGCGAGCCGCGCGGTGCTGGTCTCCACCCCCACGCTGGCCGCCGAATTGGCGCAGCACGGCATTCCGCACACCCGCCTGTGGACGCGCGGCATTGACCGCAGCCTGTTCCATCCCGGCCACGAACCACTGGCTGGTCTTGCCGATCTACCCCGCCCGATCATGCTGAATGTGGGCCGCGTGGCGATCGAAAAGAACCTGACCGCGTTCCTTGATGCCGATGTGGCGGGCACCAAAGTTGTGGTCGGCAATGGCCCCGATCTCGCTCGGCTCAAGGCCGCTTATCCGCACGTCCGCTTTCTGGGTGCGATGCATGGTGAAGACCTTGCCCGCGCCTATGCCTCGGCCGATGTTTTCGTGTTCCCCAGCCGCACCGACACCTTCGGTCTGGTGATGATCGAAGCACTGGCCTGTGGTCTGCCGGTGGCGGGCTTCCCCGTTCCCGGTCCGCTCGATGTCATCGGCAGCAGAGGTTATGGGCCCGACAACAGCTTGCCGATGCAGATCGGCGCGCTCGATGATGATCTGGCGCTGGCCATCAACAAGGCCTTGCGGTGTGACCGTCTCGGCGTTGCCGTGCAGGGTGCCCGCTACAATTGGGACCGCGCGACTGATGAATTCCTGGCCGCAGTGGGCGAGGCGATGCAGTCCGTTCGTGAAAGTGAAGCAGCCTGATCGCACGGGCCAAGTGCCCAAGCGCGGTGTCAGTTTGATCCGTGGCCCAGCGCCAGGTAATCAAGGCTCTGCATTTCCATCAGGCGGCTGACGGTGCGGTCGAACATGAAGCGGCCCTCGTCGTCGCCCTTGGCGCTCCTGTCATATAGCGCAGCGGGCTCGGCGTCGGCGGTGGCGATCAGCTTTACCTTGTGTTCGTAAAGCGCGTCGATCAGCGTGATGAAGCGCGCGGTTTCGTTGCGCAAATCCGCGCCAAGGCGCGGAATGCCAACGATAATGATCGTGTGATAGGCGCGCGCGACAGCAATATAATCCGCCGCCCCGCGCGCTTCACCGCAGAGCCGCTTGAAGCTGAACACGCCCACGCCCTTCAGGCTCTTGGGCACGTGGAGCAGCCGTCCGCCGCCCACATCCAGCGCAATGCTCGGCACATGTGCGCTGTCTTCGGGCGGATAGTCGGTCATCCGGAAAAACGCCTCGCGCACTTTCTCGGTCGCCTGCGGCCCGTTCGGCACATGCCACGTGCCCACGCCCTGCATGCGCTCCATCCGGTAATCGTTCGGGCCGTTGAGCGGCAGCACGTCGAGCCGGCTTTGCACCAGCGCGATGAAGGGCAGGAAGTGCTCGCGGTTCAGCCCGTCCTTGTAAAGCTCGGACAGCGCACGGTTCGATGTTGACACAAGCGTCACCCCGCCATCGACAATCAGCGCGGTGAACAGGCGGCTCATGATCATCGCGTCGGCGCTGTTGTTGACCACCATCTCGTCAAAGCACAGCACGCGCGTTTCCGCCGCGATGGCGGCAGCGACGGGCGGGATCGGGTCGCCGCTTTCCTTCTTGCGCTCCTCCCGCAGGCGGGCGTGAACGTCGAGCATGAATTCGTGGAAGTGCGCACGGCGCTTGGCCGGGACCTTCAGGTTGCTGAGGAACAGGTCCATCAGCATCGATTTGCCGCGCCCCACCCCGCCCCACAGATAGACGCCGCGCACTGGCGGCGGCGGTTTGGCACCGAACAGCTTGCCCAGCAGGCCGACCGAGGGCGGCGGCGCCTCAAGTTCGCGCTGCAACAGATCGAGCCGAGCGGCGGCGGCGGCCTGCTCCGGGTCGGGCCGCAACTCGCCCGCCGCGACCAGTTCGGTATAGCGCTGAAGGACTGAGGTCATCGCGCCGTCTGATTTCTTTGGGTAGGCTTGCGGATCGTGCCGTTGAAGGCGGCGATCGTATCATCGCCCTGCACCACCAGCCCGCGCAGGAACACCAGACGCCCCGTCTCGCGCAGCACCTCGACCACCGCATCCAGCGGCTGGCCGATCTTGCCCGCGCCGATGAACTGGGTGGACAGATCGAGCGTGACCGAGCCTGCCGCATCACCATCGAGCAGCGTACGCATCGCGGCGAAGAGGCTGATGTCGATCAGCGCCAGTGTGACGCCGCCGTGGACCGCATCGAGCAGGTTGGAATGGCGGCGTTCGGGGAACATCCGCAGACGTGCCACGCGCGCGCCATCGGCGCGGTCCTCGATCCGGGTGAGCATCCGGCCCATCGTCTGGGCGTTGAACCGGGTCTCGTCGGTCAGGTTCCAGGTGAACCAGCCGGGGTGATCCGCGGCTGGTTCGTAACGGAAGGCTTGCTCGCTCACCAGTTTAGACGAGACGTTCGGCCTGCATCTTTTTGATTTCAGCAATGGCGCGTGCGGGCGAGAGGCCCTTCGGGCACACGTTGGCGCAGTTCATGATGGTGTGGCAGCGATAGAGGCGGAAGGGATCTTCCAGCTCGTCCAGCCGCTCACCGGTCATCTCGTCGCGGCTGTCGGCCAGCCAACGGTAGGCCTGCAGCAGAATGGCGGGGCCAAGGAACTTGTCGGAGTTCCACCAATAGCTGGGGCACGAGGTGGAGCAGCAGGCGCACAGGATGCATTCATACAAGCCATCCAGCTTTTCGCGCTGTTCGGGGCTCTGCAGACGCTCCTTGCCCGAGGGCGTGGGGGTAACGGTTTGCAGCCAGGGGCGGATCGAGGCGTACTGCGCATAAAAGTGCGTGAAATCAGGCACGAGGTCCTTGATCACTTCCATATGCGGCAGCGGCGTGATGCGGATTTCGCCCGGCAGATCATCAATCGCGGTGGTGCAGGCAAGCCCGTTGCGGCCATTGAGGTTCATCGCGCACGAACCGCAGATGCCTTCGCGGCAGGAGCGACGGAAGGTGAGCGTGGGGTCCATTTCCCCCTTCATCTTGATCAGCGCGTCCAGCACCATCGGGCCGCACTGTTCGGTATCAATCTCGAACGTGTCATAGCGCGGGTTTTCACCGCTGTCGGGATCGTAGCGGTAAACCTTGAACTTGCGGACTTTTCCTTGCGTCGGCGATGCGTGGTGCCGAGCCTTGCCGGTGATCGTGGAATTCTTCGGAAGCGAGAAAGTCGCCATCTTCGTGTCCTGTGCCGCAATGTTCACAAATTCGTATGAGTCGTCCTTAGCAATTGCAGCGCGGGGGGCAAGAGGGTGTGGCCTGCCCAATGGTAGAGGGTGTTTTTGTTCAGATTAATCCCGGTGCGGCTGAACAGGTTTACACTGTTTACACAGTCCTTGGAGAAAAAATGCGCCCCCCTTTGCCCCTCCGTCATTCGCTGGCGCGAATGCCACCTCCCCATTTGTGCTTCGCAAAAATGGGGAGGATTGAAGACAGGTGCTTGGCCCATTTGTGCTTCGCAAAAATGGGGAGGATTGAAGACAGGTGCTTGGCCCATTTGTGCTTCGCAAAAATGGGGAGGAGTTGCGGCGACACACTCGCGTTCCTCCCCGTTTTCACGAAGTGCAAACGGGGAGGTGGCAGCGCGCAGCGCTGACGGAGGGGTTTGATAGCGCATGGCCCGACCATGCTATTTCGCGAGCATGTAGGACAGCGAAATTCCTCAAGAATTTGTAACCTCAAGCCTTTGGATCAAAAAGGGTGTCGCACGTCACTTGTCCGATCCGCGTTGCTTTTCTAGCGTGTGCCAACCTGTCTTGACTGGGGAAGCCGTGCTGAAATCACTTCGCTACATCCTCTGTGCGGGGATGTCCCTCGCGGTTGTCCCCCATTTGGCAGGCCGGAATATGGCATTGGCGCAGGAAGCTCCTGCATCACCAGCGCCCGCGCCAGCAGCATCCGGCCCACCATCGGTTGCCGCCTATGCACAGTTGCCGTTTGTCGAAGGTGCCAAGCTTTCACCCGACGGACTGTGGATTACCGGCCTCTTCGCGATTGGCGGTTCGCAGCGTGTCGTGATCATTTCACCCTTTGAAAGCGACGGCTTGAAGCAGGCCATGCTGCCCGAGGATACCGAGGTCAGCCGCCTGCAATGGGTTGGAAACAACACCGTGTTGGTTCACCTGCGGGCGATTCGTGCGATCGGCGATGGTGATCGTGCTTATGTATCGCGCATATTGTCGTATGATCGCAGCACCGGAAAGTTCACCCGCCTGCTATGGGATCTGGGAGGGCAGAACGCCTCTGATGTTGTCTACGTGCCCAGCGATGGCTCTACCAAAGTTCTGATATCCGGTCAGAATTCGATCTACATGGGCAACGATTTCTGGCCTGCCGTCTACTCCGTCGATGTGACCAACGGCCGCAGACAGATTGAGCTTACGGGCCGGACCGATGTTTTTGACTGGATTGCCGATCCATCAGGCGTGGTGCGCGCAGGGATTTCCACAGATGTGGCCAAAGGCGTGCGAACGCTCCTGCACCGACCAAAGAAAGGCGCATCGTTCGACCGTGTCAGCCGGGCTGGTTTTGACAATCTGGAAGTGCCGGTTCTGATCCGTGCGAACGAGAACAAGGCGGTTGTCATCCGGACGGTTGACAGTGCCACAACGGCAGACGCGGCCAGCAAGGAAAAGCACGATGCGTTGCTGGAAATCGACGTCGGTACCGGTGCTGTTCTGCAGACTTTGTATCAGGCCCCCGATGGCACCACCATTGATGGGGTGCGTTATGACGATGCCGGCAACGAACTGCTTGGCGTCTATCTTGGCGGGCGCAGCAGTGAGCCGCTGCACTGGCTCGACCCTGACCTTGACGAATTGCAGAAGGCGTTCGAGCAAAGCGCCAAGGGCCGCCGCGCGCGCATTGTCAGCCTTTCGGCCAATCGCCTGCGGATGCTGGTGCGGATCGACAAAGCCAACGAGGCCGGGCGGCTTTACTATTTCGATCTGGCTGACGGCAAACTCAGACTCTTTGCCAACCTGAACAGCGAGACCAACAACAAGCCGGCCGGAAAGGTCGAGGCGATGAAATATCGCGCGCGCGATGGCTTGGAGATCGAAGCGATCGTGACCACGCCGCCGGGACGGGAGGCCAAGAACCTGCCTGTCGTGATCATGCCGCATGGTGGCCCCTGGGCGCACGATACGCTGGATTGGGACTATTGGGCGCAGTTCGTTGCCAGCCGGGGCTATCTGGTGATCCAGCCCAACTTCCGCGGATCAACCGGTTATGGCGAAGCCTTTGAGCGGCGGGGCCTGGGCCAGATGGGCTTTGCCATGCAGGATGATGTCAACGATGCGCTGATCTGGGCAGGCAAGCAGGGCATGGCCGATCCGAAGCGCGCTTGCGTGGTCGGCGCGAGCTATGGCGGATATGTTGCCATGTGGGGTGCAGCGCGGGACGCGGATCTGTGGCGCTGTTCGGTATCAATCGCAGGCGTTGCCAATTTGCGCAGAGAGGTCAATGACTTCGGTGATATGCTCTATGGCAAGCGCTATCGTGAGCAGTGGCAAAACATGACGCCCGATTTTCAGGCAGTGTCTCCGATAAACTTCGTCGACAAGATCAAGGCTCCGATGCTGCTGATTCACGGCAAGAAGGACCTGACCGTCGACCATGGGCAATCCCAGAGCATGTTCAGCAAGATGAAAACGGCGGGCAAGGACGTGGAATTCGTGTCTTTGCCCAAGGCCGACCACTTCTTCACCCGCACGGCAGATCGCGAGGCCTTGCTGGGCGCAATTGAGGGATTTTTGAAGAAGCATAATCCCGCGGACTGAACGCCCAAAAACCACTCGTTTCTGCGCCGACTGGGGCTGAGCGGGCAGGCCGCGGGCTATGGCGTTTACAAGCACGAGCAACATCTCGAACTTTGCACTGGATCGCGCTCAAGCAGAAAGTGGATTTCGCGCAGAGGCGCAGAGGCGCAGAGCTAGAGCGGGATGACGTTAAACTGACTCAGATCTCCGTTCGTGTCGAGCCCTTCGTCAAGCTCAGGATAAACTTCGGGCCAATGGCCCGAAGTCGAGACACTTTGCGCGGTGTCTCGACTTCGCTCGACACGAACGGGACATGTGTTGGATCAATGAAATGTCATCCCGGTCTAAGGATACATTGGGATTGCGGCAAAGCCGCCTGACGACTTCAAGACACTATTTGTTCAAAGTATGGTGTGAAAAACCGGCTGCGGGCGGGATAAGCGCTCAGGGACATCGGGATAGCTGCCCGTGGCAGGGGCGCTTTATCTCTGCGGTCTCTGCGGTCTCTGCGCGAAATTCATGGCGCTTGATGACGTGACGGTTGCAGGATGAGGCAGCGACGATCAGCGCGCAAGGTTTGCCTAGGGCGTGATGACTTTACCTAATTTCCCAAAGTCCCGTTCGTGTCGAGCGAAGTCGAGACACATACGCACGGTGTCTCGACTTCGGGCCATTGGCCCGAAGTTTATCCTGAGCTTGACGAAGGGCTCGACACGAACGGAGAATTGGACGTGGCTAACGCCATCACGCTTTAAGATGCACCTAAAGATCCACCTAGCCCGCCCGGATTTATCGCAATTGGACCGGCATTCATGCCATTTTCGAACAAGTTGTTTAGACCCGCATTAACCACGAATCACCTGCGCCAGACACAAAAAAGCGGCGCTGCGTCCTGTTTCGGGGACAGCAGTGCCGCTTAATTGTGCTGTGGAAAAACCCGGGTTTGGCGGATTTTCCCTGAAATATCAGCCGAGAAACAGCCAGCGAAGGATTTCGATCGCCATGTTGAGAGCAGAAGTCATCAAAGCCTCCATCCAGAATTGGAAGCCCATGGTTAACAGAATCTTTCGTGGTTAACAAACTCTAAACGCTGCCCTTTCGTCTCTGTCCCAGTTTGACATACCACTGATGGAAATCAGCAAAGGGCTGTGGACGGCCAAGGTAGTACCCCTGCCCGACATCGCACCCCAATCTTGACAAAGCCATATAGGTCGCTTCGTCCTCGATCCCTTCGGCCACCACGATCTGTCCCAGCGCGTGGGCCAGATCGATGGTGGAGCGGATGATTTCGCGGTCGCGCTTTTGCGTCAGCAGGCGCGAGACGAAGCGGCGATCCAGTTTCAGCTCGTCGCTGGGCAGGTCTGCCAGATAGGCAAGGCTGGCCTCGCCCGTGCCGAAATCATCGATTGACAGGCGAAAGCCCATCGCGCGCAGTTGTGACAGGTTCTGCACCGCAGCAGGCCGGTTGCGCACGCTGGAGGTTTCGGTCACCTCAATCGTCAGCCGGTGCGGATCGATGTTCCGGCGGCGCACGATTTCGCTCAGGTTCGGCACCAAGGATGGCTTGTCCACCATCTGCGCCGAAAGGTTGACGCTCATCTGGAAGTGCTGATCCAGCACCGACATGGCCAGTGCCGCGGTGATCGCTTCATCGACCACCCAATAAGTCAGGGCATCGATCCGACCGGCGCGTTCGGCCTGCAGGATGAAGGCATCGGGTGCAATCGGGCCGCGCGTGGGGTGGCTCCAGCGGATCAGCGCCTCGGCACCGCATGGGCGACCTTCGCGCATGTCCCACTGGCTCTGGAAGGCCAGCCAGATCTCGCCATTGCGCAAGCCTTCGTCGATCCGTGCATGAAGCGACAATTCCCACGGTGCTTCGGCCAGGCGTTCCGCCTCGAACAGTTCGACCGAGCGGCCGCTGGCCAGCGCATCGTTGGCGCTGGCAAGCGCGGAATTGACGCGCGTGGGGGAATCAATGCCCTCGTTGCGGTCAAGCCCGAAGTGGATGTTGGTATCGAAGGTGTAGCTGCCGATCTGCAGAGGCGCAGAAAACAGCGCGCGCAGGCCTTCGAGATGGTTGAGCTGCATTTCCAGCGGGCGGGCCTCTTCGGTCCAGGCAAAGTGGCCACCTTCGCTGTTGTAAACGGTGTCGATCCCCGAGCCGACCGAAAGCCGCCGGGCAATCTGCCGGGCGCATTCGCCGTGCAGTTCCTTGGGCAGGGTAGCGAGGATTTCTTCATAGCGGGCGATGACCGCGACCACCACATCGCAGCCCACCTGCAGCGGTTGCGCGCTGAGCGCCAGCATATTGGGCAGTCCCGCCGTGCTGGTATGCTGCACCCGGCGCACGCGCTTTTGCCACAGCCGGGTGCTGCCATAGATGACAATGCAGAGCATTGCCGAGCCGATATCAAGCGTGATGCCGATGGGTTGCAGAAGGACCGGCAGCGCGAACACCGCAACCACCGCCGAGGCATGCAGCGCCAGCTTGCGGCGGCGCTGGGGCGACCGGCTGCCGAGCAGAATGAGCCCCCATACCACCAGCAGCAGCGGCAGACCTTTGAACGACAGCGCAAAGGGCTTTTTCAGGGCATCGGCCCCGGCCAGATCCAGCGCCAGCGGATGCAGGCGCATCTGCCCAAAGTAGCCGATGGGCGGCGCGGTGCCGGCCGAATTGATGATGACCGTGCGCCCGGTCAGCAGCCCGGGCGGATAGTCTCCGCTCAGAAACTTCGCGGCATTCAGATGCGGGACGGATTCGGGCTCGAACAGAAAGTCTGGGACGAAGGTGGATTGCGGCCCCGGCTTTCTGGGCGTCAGCACGGTCGGGAAAGTGGGGTAGGATTTGTCGCCCAGCCGGATCACATAATCGGTGGAAACCGCAAATTCGATGAAATTGCCCCGCCATGCCGAAAGCACCACCGGCGCATTGCCGATCAGCGCAGGCGCGGGGATATCGAAATCCTTGGGCTCGAACGCCCCCTCCAGACTGCCGATCCGCTTGCTGCGGACAACCACCGTCACATCAGGCTGTAGCTTGCCGATGGCCCGTGCCAGTTGCCTGTCGCCATCCGGATTTTCGCCAAATCTGACCGGGCTGTCGATAAACACGCGCTGCGGCATCTGCGTGGCGACATTGGCGAGCACGCTGGCCAGTCGCTGCGAATCGACGACCGACTTTTCGCTGGCGTTCACGCCGCCATCGAATGTCAGAACAATCGTGCTTTGGGACGCAGCATGGCCGCCGATTCTGGCCCGCACGTTCTGGAAAACATGGTCGATGGGCGAGAGCAGATCGCTGGCATAGATCAGCAAGGCTGGGAATAGCAGCGCGAGATACAGCGGTGATCGCAGTTTCTTCAGCATGGACCCACAGCGATAGTTTCATCACTGGATTAGTCCGTAATGGTGAAGATCACCTTACCGCGCCGCAGAAAATTAAGCTGTAATCAACTAATCCGTTCGAATGATTTCCGTAACATAAGCAGCTGCCAGATCAGCCGGCTATGGTCGGCCCGGCCTGCGATGTGCGCCTCGGCAAGGGCTTCGATCCGTGCTGAATCAAACCAGCCGGTGGTCGCCAACACCCCGCTGGAGGCCAACCCGCGCGCTTCGTGGGCCAGCGGACCACGCAGCCACTGGGCAATCGGAGTGACGAAACCCATCTTCGGGCGGAACAACACGTCTTCGGGCAGGTAGCGGCGCATGGTCTGCTTGATCAGCCATTTGCCCGTAGCGCCGCGTACGCGCAGCGATTCGGGCAGGCGCGCGCCGAACTCCACCAGGCGATGATCGAGCAGCGGTTCACGCGCCTCAAGGCCCACCGCCATGCTGGTGCGGTCAACTTTGGTCAGGATGTCGCCGGGCATGTAGAATTTGAGATCGGCATATTGCGCGCGGTCCAACCCGGAGCGGGCGGGCGCATTGCGCATCAGCTCGATCAGCGGCTGTTCGGCGCGATAATCGCCACGCAAGCGTTTGAAATCCGCGCTGTAGAGCGTTTCGCGCAGTTCGGGCGAGGTTGCTGCCAATGCCCGCGCGTATCCTTCCTCGCCCGAGGCCGCGAGGCTGAGCAGCGTGGTCTTGGCCCGCAGCGGGCGCGGTGCCCAGTCCGCCTTGGGCCAGATCGCGCCGAGGCCGCCGAACAGCGGCTTGCGCAAGGCGGCGGGCAGCAGGCGGCGGGCCTGTTCCTCACGGTGATGGAAGGTCTGGCGGCGATATCCGGCGAATGCTTCGTCCGCGCCATCGCCTGAAAGCGCCACCGTCACATGCTCACGCGCCAGTTCGCACACGCGGAAGGTGGGGAGCGCGGAGGCATCGGCGAAGGGTTCGTCGAACATGCCGGCCAGCCGGTCAACGAGCGTGAAGTCTTCGGCGGAAACCGTGCGTTTCCAGTGTTGTGTGTGGTATTGCGCAGCGATCCGGTCGGCATAGGCGGTCTCGTCGAGCGCCGAGACGTCAAAGCCGATGGAGCAGGTCTTGACCGGGTTCGTGCTCGCCTCGGCCATAAGCGCGACAACGCTGGAGCTGTCCACCCCGCCTGAGAGGAACGCGCCCAGCGGCACATCAGAAATCATGCGCGAGGTAACGCCTTCGCGCATGTGGTGGAGCAGGTGGGCGCCAAGATCATCCGCGCTGCCCTTGGCGCGATCAGCAAACGATATGTCCCACCACTGCACCGGCGCAGGCGGCGGTCCGTCGGGGCGGAGCAGTTGGTAATGCCCGGCGGGAAGCTTCTCCACGCCCTTCAGGATTGAGCGGTGATCGGGGACATATCCCCACGCGAGGTAATCCTCCACCGCCAGCGGATCGATCTCGCGCCGCAGCGAAGGATGCGCCAGCAAGGCTTTGAGTTCGGACCCGAAAATCACCGCGCCATCGGAAAGCCGCGCGGTGAACAGCGGCTTCACGCCCAGCCGGTCGCGCGCCAACAGGGTGGTGCGCTGACGCAGATCATGCAGCGCAAAGGCGAACATGCCGTGGAGGCGCGGCAAGCAGTCCACGCCCCAATGCCGCCACGCCTGCAGGATCACCTCGGTATCGCCATCGGTCCGGAACGTGGCGCCCAGCGCCTGCAGTTCAGCGCGCAATTCGCGGAAGTTGTAAACCTCGCCGTTGAAGACGATCACGGCGTCGCCCTCTGCGGCCACCATCGGCTGCGGCGATCCGGCAAGATCGATGATCGACAGGCGGCGGTGGCCAAGGCCCACGCCCGGCGCGGTCCACACGCCCTCCCCGTCCGGCCCGCGATGCGCAATGGCATCGCACATGCGGCGAACGCGGTCAGGGTCGACGGGCTTGAGGCCCTCGGTATGGATGATTCCGGCTATTCCGCACATGGCTCGGCCCTAGCGGCCTGCACTCGCGCGGTCCATCCACGCATCAACCGGCCCTGCGGCGGCAAGGAAGGCGCGCATCGATTGTTCGGCTGAGGGCTGGCCCGGCACGCTATCTTCTGCGCTCAGGATCAACGCGGCAGTGGTCTGTTCGCGCAGCAGGAGCCGGTCGAGAATATTCTGCAGTTTCAAGCGGCTGTTGCTGCCGGTCAGCAGATCGCCGGAACGGTAGAAAGTCTCGGCCAAGCGGAAGACTGGCCCCGCAGTCTGGATACGGTCTGCCTTGCCGCCTGCCAGCGGCGCGGGCGAGCGTTCCCATGACCAGCCGGTGTCGGGCGTCAGCACGCCTTCGCCAAAGCCGCCCGCTTCGCGGCCTTCGCTCTGCGCGGAATAGAGCGCATAGGAGATGTCGACAGTGTGCCCCGCCGCATCGCGGAAGCGGCCCAGCAGCACGTGCGAAGCCCCGGTATGGCGCGGTTTCCACGCCGCGCGCGGGGTGTAATCGACTTGTTGCCAGCCCTGCACCGCCGGAAAGGCAATGCGCGCAGGCACTTGTGCTTCAAGCTGGTTGGCCCCTGCACCCCAGCCGAGGAACAGCGCAGCGAACGCGCCCATAGCGCCCAATGCACGCCCTTGCCCCATACCGAACGCTGCCAAGCGCGCCAGCAACGGGTTGGTGACTATGGCGTCAGCATCGACCATCCGGTCTTCAATCGCGCGGTCAAAGAACCGCCAGGCCACGGCCATGACCAAGCCCATGACCAGCGCAAAGAAGATCCAGCCATAGAAGATGTGATCGAACCCGACCGCAAATTCGATGCCCTGGCTTTGCGCGATAAAGATCGTGCCCCAGGCGCGCATGCCGTTGGCAAGGATCGGCAGGACCACGCTTAGGGCCATGAAGGCAATACGGCGCGGCCATGAGCGGAAGCAGACATTGGCGACGAGCGCGCCATAGGCGATCATCGCGATCAGGAATTTCACGCCCGAACAGGCCTCTGCCACTTCGAAATAGCCACCGGGCGTGGTGATGAACACGCCTTCGATATGCGCAGGCACTTGGGAAATATCGAGCAAGACCATGGTGATAGCCGCCGTGATCGTCTGCAGCGTAGGGATCAGTTCATCGCCTGCGGGCACCAGAAAGATCATGTAAGCCAGCGGGAACAGCAATGCCGCCGAGGCGCGCGGGCCCAGTAGCGTGAGCACGCTGGCTTGCGCCATCAGCACCGTGCCAAGCTGCGTGGCGAGCGCAACGCCGGCAAAGCTGCCCAGCAGCCACAGGAACCCCGCCCCGGCAAACAGCACCAGCCCCGGCCACCACGCCTGCGGCGCAACCTTGACCACTTCACGCCAGCGCAGCGAAATCAGCCAGCCGAGGATGAACGGGATCAGCAGCACGTGATTGTAGGTCGACGAATCCCACCATTGCAGGAACATCGCCTGCCAATCGCTGGCGAAAAGCAGCAGATTTCCGAGCCACGCCAGCGCCAGAAAGCTTAAGGCGCGCCGCCATGGCGCAGGCAGCGCCGCCCAAGCCCGCCCGATGGGAGCATCAAGAGCCAGATTACGCGGCAACGCTTTGCGCCTCCGATCCAGTCAGGCCCAGCAACCCGGCAAGCGGCGCAAGCACCCCTGCCCAGCCGCACTTTTCCAGCACGAAAGCGCGCGCCGCCTGGCCGATCGTGGCCGCGCGAACCTTGTCATGCAGCAAGCTGAGCGCCTGCTTCGCCAGTGCATCAGCTCCCGAAGCAACCACGATTTCTTGGCCATCCCGCGCTGCAATACCGGTGGCAGCTTCGGGCGTCGCCAAGACCGGGCGCGCCATGGCCATCGCTTCAAGCACCTTGTTCTGCACCCCGCGCGCGATGGTCAGCGGGGCAACCACAAGGTCTGCCCCGGCGATCCACGGCCTCACATCCAGCACGGCGCCAGTCACGCGCGTGCCGTTCACGCCTTCGAGCGAGCGCACCGCCAGCGTGGGGGCACGGCCCACCACATTGAAGCGCGCCTGCGGAAACACGGCGCGGATTTGTGGCATGACTTCATGCGCAAACATCGTGACGGCGGCGATATTGGGCGGATAATCCATCTGCCCGGTAAAGGTCAGTTGCGGCCCTTCGCCTGCCATTTCGGGCGCGGCGGGCATGCCTGCGGGATCGAAAAAGTCGGTGTCGATGCCATTGCCCAGAGCGATAACGTTTGGTTGCGCCCCCGGCGTCAGCCGCTGGCGGAACAGCGCGGCTTCATCGCGCGTGACCAGCAGGCTGGCGTCCACGCGGCGCGCAACATCGCTTTCAAAGCGCGACATCAGCCGCGCCTCACGCGCGTAAAGCTGGCTCACCGGAAAGCGGCCTTGCGCGGCATAGGCTTCGAACTTGGCCGAATCGACATCGACAAAATCCATTACCACGCGGCCTGCGAAGCCTGCCGGAATGTACTGCGCCATTTGCCCGGAAAAGACATAGATCGCGCCAATCGGGCGCTCGGCCAGCACGCGGGCGACATAGGCGGCAATGGCCTTGTCGGCAAAGGCGGTCAGGCTGACTGGCTTGCCTGTTGCCAACGCCTCAACGCCTGCCAGTTTCAGCGAACGTGTGCGGCGGATCAGGCAGTGGGTTTTGGCCACGGCCGCAAGGTCCGGCTCGTGGCCCATGTCGCCTTCGTCATCGGCAAAGCAGGCGACGTGAACCGGCGCGAGCGAGGCGATATGGCGCAACACGTGGCACGAGCGAATCTTGTCGCCCCGGTCGGGCGGGAACGGGATGCGGTGGGCGAGGAACAGGACTTCGTGCGCTGCGGGCATCAGGCCAGACCGTTCGCGATGAACGGCCCGATGCGGTTGGCCACCGCGAGCGGCAGCTTCTGCCACAACCTGATCTTGGCCTGATAGCGCGGACTGAGCGGGTTCACATCGCGCGGGGCCTGCCCATCGGCGGTCCAGTGCGCATAGCTTAGCGGTTCGGGCGTGAAGCCCCAGTTGCGCTTGAAGTGATAGGCCCCGGTATCGACCTTTGACCGCCCGAAATCGAACCGGTCACACCCCTTGGCGCGCGCGTGGTTCATCAGCGCATAATACATCACATCATTGGCACGCATCGTGCGCGCGGCGAACACGCCGCCGCCCCAATAGGGCATGACCGCGCCGCGATGATAGAGGCTCAGTACTGAGGCCAGCGGTTGGCCTTCGTGAAGCACGGTCAGAATGTCGGCATCATCGCCAAAGCCATCGAGCACGGCATCAAACAGGCGCTTCGGGAACACCGGTGTCCCCAGATTGCGCACGGATTCAGAGTAAACCGCATAGTGCATCGCCCGGTCATCATCGCTGCGCCCGGTGCGCACTTCCATGCCATGGCCCAGCCCGCGCCGCACTTCGGCGCGCTGCTTGCGCGGGATGGTGAGCAATTGCGCTTCATCATCTGCCGCCAGCGGCATGACAAACCCGGCGTGGCTGTCGGTCTTTATGTGCCAGCCTGCAGCATCGGGCAAAGGCCCGCCGCGCAGTTCGAGGCTGGGGCAATTAAGCCGCAACGCCAGTTCCTGCGCTGCGGCGAACAGCGCAGCATCGCCCTCCCCCACCACACCGCCACCGACGCCAAAGCCGGTGGAAACCAGCGCGCGGCCGAACAGCGGGGAATGCGCCTCGTGCAGGGGCAGAACGCTGCGAATTGCGCCGTTCTGTTCGGAAAGGAGGATATGTGTCTTGTGCCCGGTCGAACGCTCGACCGCATCCAGCCATTCGAGACGGTGAAATGCGGTCGTATCGGGATGGTCGGCGAGGAAACGCGCAATCGCACCGCGATCGCCGGGATCGGCGAGGCGCGCCACGGCGCTTTCGGGGAAAAACGGCGCGTTCATGCAGCCCGTTTCACTGGCGTACGCGCGGCTTCGATGGCTGCCACTTCGTCCATGCGGCCCCAGCGGAATTCACCAACAAGCCGCGCCAGTTTGGCCGCCATCACATCAAGATTGGTATAGTGACGCACCCGCGATTTCAGCGGGGCGACCGGCGGGCGCGGCTGATCGGGATCGATTTCCCACGGGTGGAAATAGAACACCGCAGGCCGCCCGTCGCGCAAGTTCACCTGCCGGATCGCCCAGCGCGACAAGGCATAAGGGAGCAGGCGGAAGAACCCGCCGCCACCCGCCGCCATGCGACGGCCTGCGACTTCGGCGGTGGTGACGGGAATTTCGATGAAGTCCGCACCTTCCACCGGGCGGAACGTGAAACGCGGTGCCTCGCGCCAGCCATAATGGTCATGCACCACGGGCGCGACCGAGGAGGAATAGGCATAGCCCAGTTCGGCCAGCACTTCATGCGCCCATGGCGTGCGCGCATCGATGGAAAAGCTGGGTGCGCGATAGCCGGTCACGCGCTGGCCTGTGGTGTCTTCCAGCACTTTGCGGGCGCGGGTGATGTCAGCCGCAAAGGCTTCGCGCCCCAGCGTGAACACGCGGGCGTGGTCCCAGCCGTGGCTGGCGATTTCGTGGCCCGCATCGGCGATCTGCCGCATCATCTGCGGATAGCGCTGCGCGATCCAGCCGAGTGTGAAGAATGTGCCTTTCACCCCGGCGGCATCGAACAGCGCAAGGATTTGGGCGCAGTTGCGCTCCACCCGGCAGGTCAAACCGTCCCAGTCCTTGCGGTCGATCACGGTTTCGAACGCGCCGACCTGAAACCAGTCCTCGACGTCGACCGAAAGGCCGTTGAGCACCTGCGACGGCGCGGTCATTGCTGTCACCCCAACAGTTTGCCGCTCAGGCTGCGGCGCGGTGGAAATCTTCGGCTTCGATCCATTCGATCAGCATCGTCAGCGTGTGGCGGATGGCCGTTTCCTGCTCGGCCGTGCGTGTTTCCAGGCTGGCGATGCGGCGCTGGACTTCGTCGAACGCGGCCATGACGGCATCGTCGCCCGGGCGGCTTTCCAGCGCGGCGATGCGACGCTCGGCCTCTTCCAGCTTGGCCTCCAACTGCGCCTGAAACGCAAAGTCAGGCACCACGGCTTCGGCAGGCGCGGCGCGCATGTCGGCCAGTTCGATGATGGCCTGCTGCAGTTCGGCAATCTGCTCGTCCCGCTCGGCCAGCGCCGCGCGCCATGCGCTGTCATCGAACGAAGGCGCAGGTGCAGCAAAGCTCTGCGGAGTTTGTGCCGATGGCAGTTCAACCACGGGCGCTTCCGCTGCGGGAACCGGCGTCACCTTGGGCTGGGCGGCGTTGAAACCGCCATCGCCCGCAAGATCGTTCAGCACCGCCTGCAGCATGGCCGCGTCGATGTGGTCACGCTGTTCGACTGCGCCCATCAGCAGCAGCCGGTTGATGATCTGGTTCACCCGGCGCGGCACGCCGCCGCTGGCCTTGGCCAGATCGGCAAAGACGCGTGGCTCAAACTGCGGACGCCCCTGCCAGCCGACCAGCGCCAGCCGGTGCTCGACATAGGCACCCACTTCCGAAGGCTCCATCGCATCGAGATGGTGCGAGGCAATCACGCGCTGGCGCAACTGCTCAAGTTCGCTTGAGGTTTGCAGAAGCGTGCGAAATTCTGGCTGGCCCAGCAGCAGGATCTGCAACAGCGGATGCGCGCCCAGCTGAAAGTTGGAGAGCATGCGCAGCTCTTCGAGCGCCTCGACTGAAAGGTTCTGCGATTCGTCCACCACCAGCAGGCAGCGGCGGCCCTCGCGCGCTTCGTGGTGCAGGAACGCTTCGATCTGGGCGAGCGCGGTGGCCTTGTCGTGGCCTGCCACTTCAAGGCCGAACGCGCGCGCGGCCACGTGGATCAGCTCTTCACCATCCAGCGCCGATGTCACGATCTGCGCGGCGGTCAACCGTTGCCGGTCCACCGAGGCCATCAGGTGTGCGGCCAGCGTCGATTTGCCCGCACCTACCTCGCCGGTGATGACGATGAAGCCTTCACCCTGCGCCAGGCCATAGCCGAGATAGGACAGCGCCTTGCGGTGCGTCCCGCTCTCGAAATAAAAGCGCGGGTCCGGCGTCAGCTGGAACGGGCGACCGGTCAGGCCATAGAATTCATCGTACATCAGCCGTCTCCAGGCATCAGAAGGTATAGCGCAGGCCCAGAAGGGCAGAAGCAATGACCTGATCTTCAAGCAAAGTTTGGTTAAAACTGTCTATACCGACCGCTGCGGAAGCTGCTAAGCGGTCGGTCAGGTTGCGGAAATAGGCGGCATTTGCGCCCAGTGCCGTAGTGTTTCCGGCGCCCGTCGTCCCCGGTTCAAACCACGCGGAATAGGCCGAGACCGAGAAGCTGGAGCGGCGATCGATCGGGCCATTCAGCCCGGCGTTCACGTAGTAGCTCTCGTCCAGCACACCGTTGGCCGCGCCCAGCACCGAATCCTCGCGCGCGATGAAGCTGCGGCGGATATAGCCTGCGCCGATCCCGGCAGTCAGGCGGCCGATCTGGCGCGAATAGGTGCCGTTGATACCGCGCGCGCGGAACACCGCCGATGCCACCGACGACAGCGCATTGTTCACGCAGCCCCCGCTTTGGGAGCCATTGGCGCACCCGCCGATCTGGCCGTTGAAGGGATTGCGCGTCACTTCGAAGTCGGTCGGCAAATCGCGCAACGCGCGCGTCACCTGCCCGCCAAATCCCGAAACGTTGTCAAACGCAGCGATGGTCAGCTGGCTGCGCGCATCGGGCACATAGGAGAAGCTGCCGTAATAGGTCGTGCTGTCATAGCGACGGCCAACAAAGGCCGACAGCGCCGTGCGACGGCTGGGCCGCCACATCACGCCTGCATCCCATGTCAGGCCGGACGTCTCATAGGCGATCTGGCGCGGCTGCGAGGTGTCAGTCACAAAGCGGCCATCGCTGCCCACAACGGCCACGCCATTGCCATCGCGCACCGCATCGCGCGAGGAAATCTCGACATCCTCGTACCCGATGGCTCCGATCACGGCGAGCGATTGGGTGACCGGATATGACACCTGCACCCCGCCACGCACATCGCGCACGCGCTGGTCGAGGTTGGAAATGTCTTCCTGAAAGTATGAGCCCGACGCTGTCACGCCCACTGGCAGGACCGTGCCCGGTGCGATGCCTGCGGAAATCTGGCCGGACTGCACGATGGAATCGTCAAAGATATCGTTCAGCGGCTGGCCAGCGGTTCCTTGCAGCACATTGTCCTGCTCCAGCCGGTTGTATCCGACCAGATAGGACGCCGAGAGCGCCACATCGCCAACATGAGTCGACAGCGCCGGGCCCGCATAGAGCGAATAGATCTGGCTCACCGCATCATTGGTGGCCAGCGCGTTGATCGCAGAAGCCCCGCCAAGGCCGATGTTGGTGCGCGTCGCCAGCGCGCCAGCTTCAACAGACAGCGTGCGCGGGATCACGTCATAGCGGACCCGCGCAAGGCCCGAGAGCGTATCGCCATCGGCCACGCGATCAGACTGCGAGATGCGGCGTTCATAGCGCACCGAAATCGCACCCTCGGTCCGCCGCCCGCGCAAGGCCACGTCCACGCCCGCCGCCAGCGAACTGTAGGTCAGCACGTCGTCTCCGGGAGCCAGTTCCCACAGCACATTCTGCACGGCCTCGATATAGGGCCGGACCGTGGTGCGCATGCCTGTTGAACCGCCGGACGCAGCGACATCGCCACCATCGACGTTTTCGTATCCGAGAGACTGCGCATGAGCAGGAGCCGCGGCAAAGGCCGTGGCAGCCAGCAAAGCCAGGCGGACAGGAAGAGTGGTTCTCTTCATTCCTTGTATCCGTAATAAGTGCCGAAGCGGCGGCCCGTGGTCGAAAAGCGGGTTCCGTTCAGCAGGAGCTTGATGTCATCGCACGCGCCCAGCAGGCCCACGGCATCGCGCAGCGCGGCCTCGCCGGTCACATCGGCGCGCACGATCATCACCGTCTGGCCGACATGGTTGGCCAGCACCGTGGCGGGCGATGCCGCGAGCACGGGAGGTGAATCGAAAATCACGATGCGATTGGGCGAATGCGCGGTCAGCCGGTCCAGCACCGCGTTGGTGCGGGCCGAGGCTAGGTATTCGGTATCAGACCCCGTCGCATTGCCCGCGGGCAACACGTAAAGCCCTGCGATATCGGTGCCGATCACGCAGTCTTCCACCGGCAGCGAAGGATCGGCCAGCGCATCCATCAGTCCCTTGCCGCCCGGCAAACCCAGCGTGGACAGGACCGAAGGCTTGGCAAAATCGGCATCGATCAGCAGGACTTCGTTGTCCTTTTCTGCCGCAATCGAGATGGCCAGATTTACCGCGCAGAACGTCTTGCCCTCGCCCGAATGCGCCGATGCGATCAGGATGCGTTCGCCATGCGGGCCGCCCTTACCGGCGCGCGATTCCGCCGCCACGCGCAGCAACTGGCGCTTGATGATGCGGAACTCTTCGAGCGTGCCCGTCACCGCGCTTTCCGGCTCGATAATGCACTGCTCGCGCAGATGTTCGCGATCAATCTTGTGATAGGCACCGCTGAAGCGGCTGACTGCGACAATCGGCTCGGGCGGCGGCGGGGCAAATGGCGCAGGCGTTGCCACCGGGGCCGCAGCAACCGGCGCAGGAGCAGGTGCTTGCGCGGGTGCGGGCGCAGGCGCTGGCGGCAGGTCAGCCATCACCGGGCGCGTCAGCGTGCGGAAATCAAAGCTGCCCGATGCGCGCTCAATCAGCGAGGGGCCGGATGCCGTGGCGGAGGGCGCTGCGAACCGGGGCGGAAGCGGGATCTTGCTCTGGTCGGTCATCTCTCGATCCTCCTCAGGCCACCATGCCGCGCTTCAGCATTTCCACGCCGAGCAGGACGAACAGGACAACGAACAGGCCAGCCAGGCCGCCTGCAAACCACTTGAGCCGCTTGGCGCGTTCGGCCCGCGCCACCCGCGTCACCGCCTCGGACACCGCGCCCAGCACTGGCAGGCCGGTAGAGCGCTCCAACTGGCCCGTGGTTGAATAGGCAGACTTGAGCTGGGCCAGCGCAAAGGCCCCTGCCCCGCCCGCACCAATGCCCACCACCAGCACCATCATCAGCAACAGCGGACGATTGGGCGCAGACGGGCCGGTCGGCATCGTCGGCGGATCGATCACTTCGAACTTCACCGCATCGCGTTCGGTTTCCACCTGCCCGCGCAAGCGAAGCTGTTCGCGGTCACGCAGCAGCTTGTCGTACTGTTCCTTGTAAACATCGTAATCGCGGCTGATCCGCGCGGCTTCGGCGGCCACGGTCGGCTCGCTGAATTGCTGGGCTGAAAGCTGTGCGATTTCAGCCTGGAGCGAACCCTTGCGCGATTGCAGCGCCACGATGCTTGCTTCGCGATCAGCCTTGATCGAAATCAGCGAGGAATAGGCAGGGTTAAGCGTGCCACCGGCACCGCCCTCGCCCGCTGCCGCCTTTTGCAGGCCGGAAATCTGGCCTTTCACGGCAATTACATCGGGATGGCTGTCGGTCAGCCCGCGTGCGCGCATCGATGCCAGATCGGATTGGGCCTGCGCCAAAGCGCCCTTTGCACCACCAGCAGGCCCGGCCACAGCAATCGTCTGCGGCGTGCCCGAAAGCTGCCCGTTGATCGAAGCGAGCGCGCTCTGGGCAGCCAGCAGGTTTGATTCGACATCACGCAATTGCCCGCGCGCGGCTTCCAGCTTGGTGCTGATCGAACCGATGCCGGGAATGAAGCCAACGTTCTTGGCCTCGAATTCCGTCCGCTTCAGTTCTGCCGCTTCCAGATCCTTTTTGCGGCTGGCCAGTTGCTGGTCCATAAAGGCCAGCGTGTCTGTCATCTCGCCGCGCCCGCCGGCAAGGTTTTCCTCGCGGAAGATGTCGATCATCTTCTGCACGATGTCCTGCGAAAGCTTGGCGTTTTCGGCATCGTTGCGCCCGCCGCCACCGGCAAAACCGGTGATCTCGAACAGGTTGTCCTGCTGGCTCACCACCCGCACGTTCTTGGACAGGCCCGCTACTGCTGCCTGCATCTGCTTGTCGTCGGTCACCTTGTCGCCCAACCGGGTTGCGCGGATGACCTTTTCCAGATTGACCGAGCTGGTCAGCGTCTGGCGCACGCGCTCGATATCACGCTTGCGATCGCCGCCGATGCCGATCTGGTCGGCCAGCACATCATCGATCTGCACAAAGATGCGCGCCTTGGATTCATAGCTGTTGGGCACCATCGCCACGACCAGCCAGCCCGCCACACACACGGCCCAGGCAATCGCCAGCGCAATCCAGCGCCGGGTCCAGATGCCGTGAAGCGCGATACGCACCTCTTCGTAGATGTTGGTCATGGCTGCCGTGTCCCCCGCCCGCCGATCAGAACATCGACTCAGGGATGATGATCACGTCACCGGGCATCAGCAGCACGTTCGCCTTGGTATCGCCCTTGCGCAGCAGATCGCTGATGCGCACCGCATATTCCTTCTGATTGCCCGATTGCTTGTCAAACCGGACCAGCCGCGCCTTGTTGCCCGCGGCATATTCGGACAGGCCGCCCACTGCGATCATAGCATCGAGCAGCGTCATGTTCGCGCGGAACGGGATCGAGGCGGGCTTTTCGGTCGCCCCCACGATGCGCACCTGCTGGCTGAACGTGCCGGCAAACTTGTTGACGATGACCGAGACGATCGGCTCTTGAATATACTGCGAAAGCTGGAGCTTGATATCTTCGGACAGCATCGAAGGCGTCTTGCCCACGGCGGGCATGTCGGTGATCAGCGGCGTGGTGATGCGCCCATCGGGCCGCACCTGCACTTGCGCGCCCAGTTCGGGATTGCGCCAAACAAAGATCGTCAGCTCATCCAGCGGGCCGATCACGTATTCCTCGCCCGGCCCTTCCTGCAGCGCCACGAATGACGCTGGCGGCAATTGCTGGCCACCGCCCACTCCGCTGCACCCGGTCAACGCAAGACTCAGCATGGCAGTTCCGGCCAGCATGCGGGTGACGTGGGCATTTAACGGCATGGGTCTTCCTTCTTGCTGCGGCTTTCCCTTACCCCCGCTGCGCAAGCGCACGGGTGGCAAAGACCGCAAGTCACGCTCGGCTATCGCCAAAAAGGGTGAAGATTGCGTTAGCCTTGATTGCTGAGAAGGGTGACGCCAAGGCGGCATTCGCCGCTGTCCCGATGCGGGACTGTCTTGGCGACGGTGGTTAACAGCGGGAACCTATCACGCTGTCACACAAGGATAATCAGATCAGGACTTCGCGTGCTGGCCCCTGCCCCAGGAACGCCGCCGGGCTGGCGGTGGCCCCATAGGCACCGGCGCAAAAAATTGCGACAAGATCACCCGCATCAGCCCGCGGAAACCCGCCCTTGTCGGCCAATCGGTCCAGCGGCGTGCACAGGCAGCCCACAATGCTCGCTTCTTCCTCAACGCTTGCGCCAAAGCGCGTGGCAATGGCGCTGGGATAGTTGCGGCGCACCACGGTGCCAAAGTTGCCCGATGCGGCCAGCTGGTGATGCAGCCCGCCATCGGTGACGAGATAGACCTCGCCGTGGCTTTCCTTGCGGTCCACCACTGTGGCCAGATAAACACCTGATTCGCCAACGAGATAGCGGCCCAGCTCGATGCAGAACGCGGTGTCTTTCAGCACATCGGGCAAGTTGGCAAAGCGTTCTTCCAGCGCTGCGCCTACAGCCACGATGTCCACCGGTTCGTCCCCTGGGAAATAGGGGATGCCAAAGCCGCCGCCCAGATTGCACTTGGGCAGCGCCGCGCCAATTTCATCCGCCAGCCGCGCGGCCAGCGCCAGCGTTTGCCGCTGCGTCTCGATGATGGCATCGGCGGAAAGCGCCTGACTGCCTGCAAAGATATGAAAGCCGCGCCAATCCGCCCCGGCTTCGATCAGGCGGCGGCCCAGCGCGGGCACCCGGTCCTCATCAATGCCAAATGGCTTGGCCCCGCCGCCCATCTTCATGCCCGATCCTTTCAGATCGAACTCGGGATTGACGCGGATCGCCAGCCTCGGCGTCACGCCCAGCTTTTCGGCAATGGCCAGCGCACGGCTCGCTTCGCCCTCGGATTCAAGGTTCAGCGTCACGCCTGCGGCAATCGCCGCTTCCAGTTCGGCATCGCGCTTGCCCGGCCCGGCGAAACTTACCCGCGCCGGATCAATCCCGGCGGCCTGCACGATCGCCAGTTCCCCGCCCGAGGCTATGTCGAACCCGTCAACGAGATTCAGCATGTGCTGCAAGAGTGGCGCGTAAGGGTTTGCTTTTATGGCGTAATGTATCGTCAGCCGCTGCGGCATCGCCGCGCGCAGGGCCTGTGCCTTGGCGGTCAGCATCGCGCGGGAATAGACGAACAGCGGGGTGTTGCCCGCCTCAGTCACCAGATCGGTCACCTTGCGTCCGTCAATCGCCAAGACGCCGTCGATAGCGGCAAATCCTAGGGGTATCGGGCCGAGCGGTTTCATGGGTGTGCTTCCTCCGCCAGTTCTGCGGCCAGCGCAACCCGGTCCAATTTGCCATTCGGGCTGACGGGCATCTCCTGCCGCCAATGCACGTGGCGCGGCACCATGAAATTGGGCAGCGCCCGCGTGAGCGCCGGGATCAGGTCCTCGGTAATGGCACCGGGCAAGGCGCGCGCGACCAGATGGATCGCCTGCCCCAGTTGCGGATCGGGCAGGCCCAGCGCCACCGCCTCGGCCACGATCCCCGTTGCCACCGCCGCTTCCTCAACCTCTTGCGGGCTGACGCGGTTGCCGCTGGTCTTGATCATCGCATCGCGCCGCCCGACAAAGTGCAGCAACCCCGCCGCATCGCGCTTCACCCGGTCGCCCGACCAGACGGCCATCCCGCCCAGCCTGGAAAACGCAGGCGCTGGCTTGAAACGCTCTGCCGTGCGCTGTGCATCCTGCCAGTATCCTTGCGCCACCAGCGGCCCGGTGTGGACCAGTTCGCCTTCTTCCTCCGTGGCAGCTTCGGCCCCCAAGTCATTGACGACAAGCACTTCTGCGAACGGAATGGCCTTGCCCATCGATGTCGGGTGCGCATCCACCAGCGCCGGATCAAGGTAGGTAGACCGGAACGCCTCGGTCAGCCCGTACATCGGATAGAGATCGGCCCACGGAAACTTCGCCCGCAGCGCGCGCACCAGCGGCACGGTCAGCGCGCCGCCGCTGTTGGTCATTCGGCGCAGGCTGGATGCGGCCTCTTGCGGCCAATCGAGTTCGGCCAGTTGCAGCCACAGCGGCGGCACCGCGGCGATGGTGGTAACCCCATGTTTCGCGACTGCTTTTGCCACATCGCGCGGTGTCAGGTAATCCAGCGGCACCACGCTGCCGCTTGCAAACCACGTCGAAAGCAATTGGTTCTGCCCATAATCAAACGCCAGCGGCAGCACCGCCAGCACCCGGTCTGCAGGTGTGATCTTCAGGTAATGCGCCACGCTGACCGCGCCGAGCCACAAGTTGGCTTGGCTGAGCATCACGCCCTTGGGCCGCCCGGTCGATCCGCTGGTATAGAGGATCGCGGCAAGGCTATCCGGCGCGGCATCGGATGGCGGCAGTTCATCGCCTTGCGCCTCGACCTCGGCCCAGACCGGCGGTTCTTCGAACACCACGCAGGTCGCATCCCCCGGCTCCAGCGTATCGATCCGCGCCTTGTTGGCGATAAGCAAGCTCGCCCCGGAATCGCCAAGGATATGCGTTACTTGCGCGCGCTTCAGCAGGGGATTTATCGGCACGTGGACCAGCCCTGCGCGCACCGCCGCCAGCGGCATCAGGCAGGCCAGTTCGGTCTTGGGCAGCCACGTCGCCACCCGCGCGCCAGTTTGCCCAACGCGCGATTTCAGCCAAGCCGCCAGCCGTCCTACACGCGCGTTTAACTCTTCGTGGCTAAGAGTGCGGTTCCGCAGCACCAGCGCGGGCGCGGACCTCTCCCCGCGCAGCGCAAGGTGATCGAGCGGGAATACAGTAGGATCGGGGCTTTCGGGCACGCAGGTCTCAGTCAAGGAATGGCATTCGTTTTGAAGGTCTATCACGCCAGTCTTAACGAAGCGCAAGCGGACGCGGGGGTTCTTGGCGTGCAAGGCGCGTCCCCGTTCGAGCGGCTGGACTGGCTCGCGCTGCTGGCCGAAATGTGCCTCGCCCCCGCCGCCCCGCGCATCAGCGTGGCGACAGACGGCGCGCGGGTGGCCGCGCTTCCGTGGATGGAGGCGCACGGCGGAGCCGAGGCGCTGGCCAACTGGTACAATTTTATCGTGGCTCCGCTGGGAGATAGTGCGCTTCTCTCAGAAATCACGCGAACCCTGCCAGCAGGCCGCGCCTCTTTCGCGCCGATGCCGCAAGAGGACGCGCACGCCTTGGCCACAGCGCTTCGCTGCTCAGGTTGGATTGTGATTTCAGAGCCTTGCGACATGAACCACATATTGTCTGTAAAGAACCGCAGCTTTGCCGAATACTGGGCCGCCCGTCCCGGTGCACTGCGCGAAACGGTGCGGCGCAAGGGGCGCAAAGGCGAAGTGGCCTTGCGCATCGTGACCGAATATTCGCCCGCAGATTGGGACGCTTACGAGGCGGTCTACAAGCTCAGTTGGAAACCCGGCGAAGGTTCGCCCGATTTCCTGCGCCGCTGGGCGGAAATGGATGGCGCGGCGGAGCGGTTGCGGCTGGGGATTGCCGAGATCGGCGGGCAGCCGGTGGCCGCGCAGTTCTGGACCGTGGAGGGCGGCACCGCCTTCATTCACAAGCTGGCGCATGATGAACGCTTTCGCAAACAATCGCCCGGCACGCTGCTGAGCGCGGCGATGTTTGAGCATGTGATTGATCGCGATGGCGTTTCGCTGGTGGACTTTGGCACCGGCAATGATCCCTATAAGCGCGACTGGATGGAGGAGGTGCGCACCCGCTGGCGCGTGCGGGCTTGGCGCAAGGGCGCTGTGCGGCACTGGCCCCAAATGGTTCGGGCCATGATCCGCGCTATGGGGAAGCACAAACTGCAACCCCTTGTTTCCCCGAACCGCGATGGTTAAGGGCCAAGTTCTGAACGACACCTAGATGCACCTAACTGCACCTACACGCACCTGAACGGTACCGGGATACGATGAGCGACACCGATAGCACCCTGCGCGCGATCCTTTGCGACGTGCTTGGACTCTCCACCGAACGGGTAGCCGCATTCGATGCGTCCACCGGCCTGTTCGGCGATCTGCCCGAACTGGATTCGATGGCCGTCGCAGGCCTTCTGACCGAGATCGAAGACCGGCTCGATGTGGTGATCGAGGATGACGAGGTCGATGGCGAATTGCTCGAAAGCTATGGCAACCTGCTGGCCTTTCTGGATGCCAAGGTCGCCGAGAAAGCCTGAGGCGTGATTGCGGCCTGGCCCTGCCCCGGCCCGGACGGGCAGAGCGAGGAATATGCGCTGGCTTTTGATCGCGGGCGCAAAGCGCGGCTGCTGATCGTCCCGGCTCTGTTCGACGAAGCCAACCGCATGCGGCGGATGCTGGTCGATATGATGCGGCTACTGGATGATGCGGGCGTCGATAGCTTTCTGCCCGATCTGCCCGGCTGCAATGAGAGTTTGCAGGACTTTTCCGCGCAAAGCCTCCACGGCTGGCGGCGCGCGATGGTGCAGGCGGCGCGGCATTTTGGCGCGAGCGACGTGCTGGCGGTGCGTGGCGGGGCGCTGGTGTTTCCGCACACGCTGCCGGGATTGGTGCTGGAGCCCGCCAAGGGCGGATCACTCCTGCGCCAACTGATCCGCGCGCGGGTGATTGTTGCGCGGGAGGCGGGGCGGCAGGAAGACAGCGCCGGGTTGCTCGAAACGGGGCGCACCAAGGGGCTGGAGCTTGCAGGCTGGCACTGCGGTGCTTCGCTGATCGCCGGGCTGGAAACGGCGGTGGCGCAGATCGAAGGCCAGCGGATTGTGGCGCAGGGTGAGCTTGGCGGCGGAGGCTTGTGGCTGCGCGCGGAACCTGCAGCAGCGCCGGAGCAATCGGCCGCACTGGCGAAAATCGTGCAGAGCGAGATCGCAGCATGACGCGCCGCCATGTGACTTTCCTGTGCGAGGGCGCGCGGCTGTTTGGCACGCTGGATATCGGACAGGCGAGCGGGGCGACCGGGCTGCTGATCGTGTCGGGCGGCAACGAATTGCGGGCAGGCGCATGGTGTGGGCAGGCGCAACTGGCCGCAAAGCTGGCGCGCGAGGGGTTTCCGGTGTTTCGATATGACCGGCGCGGGGTGGGTGACAGCGAGGGCGAGAATGCGAGTTTTCGGCACTCCGGGCCTGACATTGCGGCGGCTGTTGCCGCGTTCAAAGCCGCTGCGCCGCACGTTTCGCGCGTGGTGGCGTTTGGCAATTGCGATGCGGCGGCGGCGCTGATGCTGTTTGCGCCCGATCTGCCGCTGGCAGGGCTGGTGCTGGCCAATCCGTGGACGATTGATGGCGAGGAAGCGCCGCAGGCGATGCCGGCTTCGGCCATCCGCAGCCGCTATCTGGCCAAGCTGACCAATCCGCGTGAGGTGTGGCGCTTGCTCACTGGCGGAGTGAATTTGGGCAAGTTTTTCAGGGGGTTACGCAGTACGGCGGTGGTGGCTCCGGCTGCGCCTTGCGGGTTGGTGGAAGAAATGAAAGCCGGATTGGCGGCGTTTGCTGGGCCGGTTTCCATCTTGCTGGCGAGCGGTGATCGGACGGCGCAAATGTTTGCCGAGGTGTGGGACAGCGCCGATCCGCGTGTGCAGCGGATTGACAGCGGGTCGCACAGCTTTTCCGATGAGGCGGCACGGGTGTGGTTGCGGGAGCGGTTGGTGGAGGCTTTGGGAGAAGTGGCGGCTTAGGCAGCCTATGCCTGTCTCGTCATTGCAAGCGTAGCGAAGCAATCCAGAGTTGCTTAAGCCCGCTCTGGATTGCTTCGCTGCGCTCGCAATGACGAATGAGTGGTAGGGCCTAACATGCCCTCCCCCAGCCCCTCCCGCAAGCGGGAGGGGGGATTTGGGTAGACCCCTCCCGCAGGTGGGAGGGGCGTTGTCCGGCTTACGCCGCGACCGTCTGTGTGGCCTTGTAATCCAGATCGGCAAGGAAGCGTTCGGCATCGAGTGCGGCCATGCAGCCAGTGCCTGCTGCCGTCACAGCCTGACGATAAACGTGGTCCATCACATCGCCGCAAGCGAAGACGCCGGGGATCGCAGTCTTGGGCGTTCCGGGTTCGACCACGATGTAGCCGTTCTCGTCCAGTTCCAGCGCATCCTTGAACAGTTCGGTGGCGGGCGCGTGGCCGATGGCGACGAAGGCACCGTCGGTGGGCTCCAGCGATTGCTCGCCCGTCACCGTATCGATCAGCTTCACGCCGGTCAGGCCCTTGCCATCTTCGCTGACGAAGCTGTCAACCTTCTGGTTCCACAGCACTTTGACGTTCGGGTGGGCAAACAGCCGGTCCTGCAGGATCTTTTCGGCGCGCAAGGTATCGCGCCGGTGGATCAGGGTTACGTCGGTGGAATGGTTCGTGAGGTACAGCGCTTCTTCGACTGCGGTGTTGCCGCCGCCAATGACCACGACCTTCTTGCCGCGATAGAAGAACCCGTCGCAGGTGGCGCAGGCCGATACGCCCTTGCCCGAAAGCTCCTGCTCTCCGGGCACGCCGAGCCATTTGGCCTGTGCGCCAGTGGCGATCACCAGCACATCGCCTTCATAGACATCGCCGCTATCGCCGATGGCGCGGAACGGCGAGCCGTCCATGCTGACGCTCAGGATCGTGTCCCACATCATGCGCGTGCCGACATGTTCGGCCTGGGCCTGCATTTCCTGCATCAGCCACGGGCCCTGCACCACATCGCGGAAGCCGGGGTAGTTTTCGACATCGGTGGTGATGGTCAGCTGGCCACCGGGCTGCAGCCCCTGCACCACGATCGGCTGCATGCCTGCGCGCGCGCCATAGATCGCGGCGGAAAGGCCGGCTGGGCCGGAACCGATGATGAGCATGCGGGTCTTGTGCGTGGTAGCCATCGAAAAGTCCTCCAATTGCCTTGCGAGATAGGCAGCGCGGGGCGGAAAAGCGAGTCCGCCCAAAGGGCTTTATCCGCAAGTTCGGGAGAGTTTTTCTTTAGTGCCTATGTCGATTGCAACCACGAGAGGGCGGAAGCCCACCCCGCTGCGACTAATCTCGCCTCCGGCTCGATAAGTCTCGCTCCCCTCCCGCATGCGGGAGGGGTTGGGGGTGGGCCTGTAACGCTCAAACATATCAGCGATGAGATGGCCATTTCCCTCCCCCCTGCGCGCATTTTGCCGACGGGGCGTTGCGCAAAAGGCTTTTGACAGGGGCGCTCTGAACGCCTGAAAAGCGCGGACGATTGGCAAGGGGTGCAGAACATGGATCTGACTGACTTCATCCGGGGCATGCCCAAGAGCGAAATCCACGTGCATCTGGAAGGCACGCTGGAGGCGGAAATGAAGTTTGCGCTGGCCAAGCGCAATGGCATGGACCTGCCCTTTGCCGATGTGGCGGCGATGAAGGCAAGCTATGTCTACCATGATCTGCCCAGCTTTCTGGCGATCTATTACGACGGCATGAAGGTTCTGCTGAAGGAGCCGGATTTCTATGATCTGACTTATGCCTATCTGGCCAAAGCGGCATCGCAGAACGTGATCTATACCGAGATGTTCTTTGACCCGCAGGAGCATTTGAAGCGCGGGGTGGCGATGGCCGATGTGATTGGCGGAATCACGCGGGCGCGGCATGATGCCGAAAAGGCGCTTGGCATCCAGTCACAACTGATCCTGTGTTTTGTGCGTGATTTGTCTGCCGAGAGCGCGATGGAAGCGCTGGATGCGGCGCTGCCGTTCAAGGCCGATCTGGTGGGCGTGGGGCTGGATAGCGACGAGGCGGGTAATCCGCCCGAGAAGTTCCGCGAACACTTTGCCAAGGCGCGCGCGCACGGGCTGAAAGTCACGGCGCATTGCGATGTCGATCAGATCGATACTTTGCAGAACCTGCGCACGGTGCTGACCGATCTGAGCCTCGACCGGATCGATCATGGCGGGAACATCGTGCAATCGCCCGAACTGGTGGCGATAGCCAAGGAACGCGGCATGTACTTCACCGTCTGCCCGACCTTTTCAGGCACGCTGCGGCGGACTGAGGAAGTGCCGGTCGATATTGTTCGTGCCATGCTGGACGCGGGGTTGAACGTGACGATCTCGTCCGACGATCCGGCCTATATGGGCAGCGAGTATATGGACGACGTTCTGATCCGCGCAGTGGAGCGCAGCGCCCTGACCCGCGAGGACCTGATCACGATTGCGCGCAACGGGTTTGAATCGGCCTGGCTGCCGAAGGCTGACAAGGCGGCGATGGTTGCGCGGCTCGATGCCTATGTAAACGCGGCCTGAGGCTGCGTCAGGCTTCGATCAGGTTACGCTCAATCGCTTGCAGCATATCCGGGGTGACGCCAAGCACTTGCGCGGCATAGCTTTCGGTGGTGCCGTGGCTTTGCCGGATGGCGGCAAAGGCGGTGTCAAGGAACTGCGCCTCCACCCCCATGATCACGCGCACGGCGGCCTCTTCCATGTCCCTGCCAAAGCCCTCGCGCACATGGCGCGCGCCGGCTTCGATGCGGGCTTCGGCGTTGCCGGCGGTGTTGGTCAGCAGGTAATCGGCCATCAGATCATCATGGTGAACGCCCAGCAGATCGTGGACGAGCGCGGCAGCCACGCCAGTGCGGTCCTTGCCCGCAAGGCAATGCAGCAGGCTGGGGCTCGGCCGCTCGGCCAGGGCTTTGAAGAACAGGCGGTAGGTGCCGACCAGCACCGGGCGGAACGGCAGCGTTTCATAGAGCCGGTTCATGGCAAGGCGCGCGTCAGCCACGGTGCGCACGTCGCGCGCAGCGTCTTCATGGGCGGCAAGGCCATTTGCGCCACCTGCTGCCGTGGCGGTCTCGCCCGGATGAAACACGACTTCGCCTGAAAATTCCGGGTGGCGCAGGCAGGGGTTGCCCCGCCGCTCGCTATCGCCGCGCAGATCGATCACGGTGGCGATGCCAAGGTCGTGAACTTGGGCGAGGTCGTCCGCAGTCGCCTCGCTGTGCTGGCCGGAGCGCCACAACACGCCTGTGCGCAGATGCCCGGCGCGGGCGGCATAGCCTCCGTAATCGCGGAAGTTGTGAATGCCGGTGGTGGAAAGCACGCGAGGCTGGGCTACAAAGGTCATGGGGCAAACATTGCGCGATGCCTTGGGGCGGCGCAAGCGCTCAGTCCTGACGGATCGCCAAAGGTTCGAGCGCGCGCGCCACGACGACCGCTGCCGGGGTGGGTTTGGGCACCAGCGTGCCCCCAAGATTGCGCACACCTTCGTCCATGCGATCAAGATCGCCGGTGTGGAGCACATAAGGCACGCCCATTTCGGCCAAGGCGCGGGCAACCTGTTCGCAGGTTTGCCCGCGGCCCAGCGATACGTCGAGAATGGCTGCGGAAATCGGATTACTGTTCACGATGGCCAGCGCTTCGACCAGATCGAGCGCGGTCAGCGGTTTGCACCCGGCGTCCTCCAGCGCGAATTCCAGATCCATCAGGATCAAGGGTTCGTCATCGAGCACCAGCACATGGCGCGGCTCGGCAGAGAATGTGTGAATGCCGGTCAATCTGCATGCTCCCTGAGCGGAATGGTAAGCGCGGCCTTGAAGCCCTTGTCGCTCCACTCTCTGACAATGCCGCCGCGCGCCATATCGAGCATGCGATCCACGATGCCATCATTGCCCGATGCCGCCCAGCTGTCGGCATTGCCAAGGTCGGCGCTGCCATGTTCGGTCCAGTCTATGCGGATTGCCGGGCCTTGTTCTGACGTATTCTTCTGCCAAGCCACGGCGACATGACCGCTTTCCTGCGAGAGCGCGCCAGAGCGGGCGGCATTGACGGCCAGTTCATGCAGCGCCAGGCCGAGCACGGAAACCGAGGCGAAGTCCGAGCGCAGGCCGTTGCCTTCGAACCGAATGCGCGTGCCGCTGCGATCATAGGGCGCGAGTACGGCGCGAATGGCCTGCCCAACTTCGACCGTGCCGCGATGGGAATCATCAAGCGTGGTTTCATACGCGCGACCAAGCGCCTGAATCCGATCATTAATCTCGCGCGCTTCGGTTTCAATCCCGCGCACGCGCCCGGTGAAATTGACGATACCGCCGATCACCGCAAACATGTTTTTCATCCGGTGCGAAAGCTCGCGCGCCATTTCGCGGGCGTGGCGCTCATCCGCGCGCGCCGCGCGGACATCCGAAACGTCCCACTGGCTGCCCAGAAAATAGATCAGCTTGCCATCGGAATCATACACCGGGCCGAGGTGCAAGGCATTCCAGAACGAGGAACCGTCCTTGCGATAGTTGAAAATCTCGACGACCAGCACTTCTTCATTCGCAAGGCTGGCGCGGATGCGGGCGACGGTTTCCGGATCGGTCTTTGGGCCTTGCAGCATGCGGCAGTTGCGGCCGATCACTTCGTGTTCTGCATAGCCGGTCAATTGCAGGAAGGCCCGATTGGCAAAGACCACCGGCATATCTTCCTGATGCGGATCGCACAGGCAGATGGCCAGATGCGTTTGCGCCATGGCCTGCGTGAATTGCACCCGCGCCACGCCTTGCGCGGAAATGCCTGCAAAGGGTTCATCGGCATGCTCCGCCGAAGAGCGTGGCCCTTCGGCAGAGGCGGGATCGGGAATGTTTCTTGTCATATCAATGGCACCTGCCACTGAAATGCCGATCCTATGGCTTGGTTCCGCAAAAAGTGAGGAAAATCACAGCCCTTATTTTCGCTCCAACGGGATCACGGCAAACGTGAAGCGTGAAATGCACACGAGCTTGCCCGCCTCGTCCTCGATGCGGATCGACCACACGTGCGTGGTGCGGCCCAATGCTTCGGGCCGAGCGGTGGCATAGACCCAGCCATCGCGCACCGGGCGCAAGTGGTTCGCGTTGATCTCCATGCCGACGCCCACGAACTTTTCGGGATCGACCACCATCGCGCCGGCCATCGAACCGATGGTTTCGGCAAGGGCCACAGAAGCGCCGCCATGGAGCCGCCCGAAAGGCTGGTGCGTGCGATGATCAACCGGCATGCGCGCGCGGATCCAGTCCGGCCCGCAATCGACGAATTCAATGCCCAGATGCGCGGGCATCGATGTGCTGCCCAATTGGGTAAGCCGTTCAATCGAGGGCATTTCGCCCTTCCACCAGATAGCGTCGGTCATGCAAAACCCTTTGCGAGGAACTGTTCGGCGCACCCGGCAAGAACTGCGGTGCCCAGCGGCAGGACCGATTCATCGACCATCATCCGCGTGGAATGGATCGAACAGCACGACCGCCAGTCCACGCCTTCGTGCGCAACGCCAAGGAAGAACATCGCGCCAGGGACTTTTTCGAGCACGTAAGAGAAGTCTTCTGCGCCCATGATCGGCGCGTCGAGCCGGTGGAAGCCGTGTTCGCCGCTGATCGCGCGCACCACCTGCTCGCCCAGATCGACTGCGCGCGCATCGCAGACGGTGACGGGGAAGCCGGGAGTGATGGTGACCGTGGCGGTCATGCCGTGGGCCTGCGCGATGTGGGTGGCCGCCTGTTCCAGCACTTCGCGAAGGCGCGCGCGGTTTGCGGGCGAAAGCGTGCGCAGCGTGCCGCGCATCGCCACGCGGTCGGCTATCACGTTGTGCGCGGTGCCAGCCTCGATCTTTGCCACCGTGGCGACCACCGGATCGCTGACCGGGAACTTGCGCGTGACCAGCGATTGCAGCGCGGTCACGATCTCGCAAGCCACCGGCACCGGATCGAGCGCATCGTGTGGCATCGAGGCATGTCCGCCGCGCCCCTCCACCACGATGTCAAACTGGTCAGCCGAGGCCAGCAGCGCCCCGGTGCGGCCCGCAACAAGGCCATGCGGGCTGTTGGGCATGATGTGCAAGGCAAAGGCGGCATCGGGCAGCGGATCGATCAGGCCATCGTCGAGCATGAAGCGCGCGCCGTGAAAGCCTTCCTCGCCGGGCTGGAACATGAATTGCACTTCGCCGGCGAGGCTATCGGCGCGGGCGCAGAGCACCTCGGCCGCGCCTGCCAGCATCGCTGTGTGCGTATCGTGGCCGCAGGCGTGCATCGCGCCGGGGATGGTGGAGGAAAAGTCGAGCCCGGTCTGCTCAGTCATCGGCAGCGCGTCCATATCGCCGCGCAGGAGAACGCGGCGGCCCGTTCCCGCCCTGCCCTTCAGTGTCGCGACAAGGCCCGTGGTCGATGGCCCTTCACGCCATTCCAGCGGCAGGTGGGCCAGCGCGGCGCGCACCTTGTCGCGCGTTTTGGGCGTGTGCAGGCCAAGTTCCGGTTCGGCATGGATCGCGCGGCGCAGCGCGATGATGGCATCGGCATGGCCGCGCGCCTGTTCGAGCAGTTCGTGATGGAGCATGGAGCCTCGCTATCAGGGATATGTCCAAGGCTGGCACGTTGGAGCGCGCCTGTCGAGGTCTGCGGATAAGGCTTGCACCAGCGGACAGGCTTTGTTAATCGAACGGTTAAACAGAACCAGCCGGAGAGCCTGCCATGCCAGACGCTTATATCATCGATGCCGTCCGCACCCCGCGCGGGGTGGGCAAGCCCGGCAAGGGCGCGCTATCACACCTGCATCCGCAGCATCTGGCGGCCACGGTGCTCAAGGCGCTGAAAGAGCGTAACAATCTGGATACGGCAACGGTGGATGACATCATCTGGTCAACATCGTCGCAAGTGGGCAAGCAGGGCGGCGATCTGGGCCGCATGGCCGCGCTGGCAGCAGGCTATGACATTTCCGCCTCGGGCACCACGCTTGACCGCTTCTGCGGCGGCGGCATCACTTCGGTGAACTTGGCTTGCGCCTCGGTCATGTCGGGCATGGAAGACTGCGTGATCGCAGGCGGCACCGAAATGATGAGCTATCAGGCGAGCCATGGTGCCGAACAGGCCAATGCCGGGATCAGGCCAATGGGCATGGGTTCGGGCAACATGGCTTTGGATGCGCTGCATCCGCAATCGCATCAGGGCGTATGCGGCGATGCCATTGCCACGATCGAAGGCATCAGCCGCGAGGCGCTGGACGCCCTCGCCCTCGTCAGCCAGCAGCGCGCGGACATGGCGATCAAGGAAGGCCGCTTTGCCAAATCGGTGGTGCCGGTGCTGAACGAGGACGGCTCGGTCGCGCTGGATCGCGAAGAGTTCCCCCGCCCCGAAACCACCGCCGAAGGCCTTGCCGCATTGAAGCCCAGCTTTGCAGGTCTGGCCGACTTTGACCTGGGCGGCACCACGTTCCGCAAGCAGATCAACCGCCGCTATCCCGATGTGGAAATCCAGCACTTCCACCATGCCGGTAACTCATCGGGCGTGGTTGATGGCGCGGCGGCGCTGCTGATCGTATCGCCCGCCTATGCCGAAAAGCATGGGCTTAAGCCGCGCGCGCGCATCGTCGCTTATGCCAACCAGGGCGATGATCCCACGCTGATGCTCAATGCTCCGGTCCCGGCGGCAAAGAAGGTCTTGGCCAAAGCGGGCCTGACCAAGGACGACATCGACGTCTGGGAAATCAACGAAGCCTTTGCCGTGGTCGCCGAAAAGTTCATCCGCGATCTGGAGCTTGATCGGACCAAAGTGAACATCAACGGCGGCGCGATGGCGCTGGGACACCCGATTGGCGCCACCGGTTCGATCCTGATCGGTACCGCGCTGGACGAGCTGGAACGGTCGGGCGGCAAATACGGCCTTGTCACGATGTGCGCTGCGGGCGGCATGGCCCCGGCGATCATCATTGAGCGTATCTAACCAGCGGAACTAAAGAGCCAACCTTAACTGGGCCTGAGTTCTTCGGCCACAAGCCCGCTGAATATTTCCGCGGGCTTGTGGCTAATGACATTGCCAAGCCATAATCTTGCTGCCACCCCTCAGCCAGATATGCACCCTGCCTTGCGCACCCTTTTCAAACCCGTTCGCGGAAGATTGACGGCCTATTTGCTGGCGATTGCGTTTGCTGTTGTGGCAACTGCGCTGCGCCATGCTGTCGATCATCTGCTGCCACCGGGCTTTCCGTTTCTGACGTTTTTTCCCGCCGTGATCATGGCCGCTTTTCTGGGCGGACGCGGCCCGGGCGCGGTGTGTGGCGTAATCAGCCTGCTGGCATCGTGGTACTATTTCATCCCGCCGTTCCAAAGCTTTGCGCTGGACACACCGGTGGCAACCGCGCTGCTGTTTTTCACCGCCGTTGTCGTGGTCGATGTTCTGCTGATCGACGGGCTGCAGCAGCGGCAGGCCCGGCTCGAGGAAAGCCAGCAAAAGCTTGCGGCGATGGCAGACCAGCAGACCTTGCTGTTCAAGGAGCTGCAGCACCGTGTGGCCAACAATCTGGCGTCAGTATCGTCGATGCTGCGCTTGCAACGCCGCCAGATAGAACGAGACCCGGCGTCTGCCGCGCGGGTTCTGGAAAGCGCAGACAACCGGATCGAGTTGATGGGCCGCGTTCATCGCCAGCTCTACGATCCCGCCGCGCGGACCCGGGCCTTGCCCGACCAGATCAAGGACGTGGTGAACCATGCGCAGGAAGTGGCTGCGGCGGGCCATGTGACGATCGTGGTCAACGCCATAGACGCGCGGATCGCTGTGGACCGCATGATGACGCTGATGCTGCTGGTGACCGAGGTCATCAACAATTCGCTCAAACACGCGTTTGAAGAAGGCGCTTCCGGCGATGTGGAACTCACGCTTGACCGGATCGGCAACAGTCGCCTGCGCCTGACCATAGCCGACAATGGCAAAGGGCTTGATCCAGCCCACGCCAATGAGCCTCCGCGCCATCGCGGGCTTGGCACCACGATCATCCGGGGCTTCGTTTCGCAACTGGGCGGGGAACTGGCGATCGATGGCACCAAGGGCGTGACGACGGTGGTGGAATTCCCCGAAGACGCGGATTGAGCGGCGTTTGGCCGGGGCTAAGCGCGCATCCAACGCCGACCTTATGTGACCCAAACTTCGTCATTATGTGACTTAAAATTCGTCATGATGTGACTTAAAATTCGTCATTATGTGACCCAAACTTCGTCATTCCCGCGCAGGCGGGAATCCAGTTCCAAAGGCTGCGTGCTGGATTCCCGCCTGCGCGGGAATGACGAAGGGGGGGCTTGGCGGGAGGCGCTACTCCACCGCGGCAATCGGCCCTGCTTCATTCACAACGATCTTCAGCACTTCGGTCCACGCAGCCACGTTTTGCGCCAGTTCTGCCGGGTCGACTTTGTCGAGCGTGTCATCGGGCGTGTGGTGCAGATCGAAATAGTGCGTGCCGTCCTGATCGAGATCGACGACGGCCAGCTTCTGTTTGGCGATCACCGGCGCCACATCGGTGCCGCCACTGGCCGTGCCCGGCCCGCGCACGATGCCCATCGGGGACAGCGCCGCAGCAATGCGATCTGACAGGGCCTTGTTGGCTTCGGCCATGCTGAAGGTCACGCGCCAGACTTTGGCCGCGCCGAAATCGCTTTCCATGGCAAGGGCATAAGGCTCGGCGTGCTTGGCCGCAAATTCGCGCCCGCCAAAGCCGCCGAGTTCTTCCGAACCTGCCCAGAATACGCGGATCGTGCGCAAGGGCTTGCCCCCTTCCTGCGCTTTCAGGGCAGCAGCGGTGATGATCGCACAGCCAGCGGCATCATCAATCGCGCCGGTGCCCAGATCCCAGCTGTCGAGATGGCAGCCCAGCAGAATCGCGGGCAATGACGGATCACGGCCCGGCAGATCGGCAAAGACATTGCCCGATGGCAGGCCTTCGGTGGTCTTTCCGGTCAGCGTCAGGTTCAGGCGGATCGGCTTGCCGCTGCGGGCAATCCGCGCGATCAGATCAGCATCGGGATTGGACACGGCGCCTGCGGGGATCGGCTTGGTGCCATCAGGGAACGTTGTGCCGCCGGTGTGCGGATTGCGGTGATTATCGGTGCCGATGGAGCGGATTACGGTGGCCAGTGCGCCTTTGCCCGCAGCGATGGCCGGGCCTTGGCGGCGCACAGCACCATAGGGCCCGTAACCGCTGCCATCCTGCGCGCGCTTCATCGCGTGGTCGATAAAGGCGATCTTGCCGTTGAGCGAACCGGCAGGCGCGGCTTTCAGCGCATCGAGCGTTGGGAAATAGGCGACTTCGCCCTCAACGCCCCTGTCCGGCGTGGTGCCGCTGTAGCCGAGCGCGGTTACGGCCAGCTTGTAGGGGATTGGCGCGAGCAGGCTCGCCTCGTCGCGGCCGCGTACGTAGCCCCGGATGGTGAAAGGTTCGACCGTGACGTTGCTGAACCCCAGCGCTTTCAACCGGGCATCTGCCCAGACGCGCGCACGGGCCTCAGCCTCGCTGCCCGGCATGCGCGGGCCGACTTCGCTGGTGAGGCCGGAAAGGATGTCCCAAGCCACATCGCCCTTCGGCTCCTGCGCATGGGCGGTTGAAGACATCAGTGCGGCGGTGAGCGCGGCGGCGCAGGACAGGTTTCTCATGGCTCTTGCTATCGCTCCGCCATGCCGCTGCCAAGCCCCACCCGTCGCCCTTGTTATACACGCCCCGCTTGCCCGCGCGGGTTCGGTTCGGTAGAGGCGGCGCAACGTCTTTTTCGCCATTCATCCAAGGACCCGACATGGCTGCCCAATACGCTTACGTCATGAAGAACATGACGAAGACTTTTCCCGGCGCGCAAAAGCCGGTGCTCAGCGACATCAGCCTGCAATTCTATCAGGGTGCCAAGATCGGCATCGTCGGCCCTAATGGCGCGGGTAAATCGACCCTGATCAAGATCATGGCCGGGATCGACAAGGACTATACTGGCGAAGCCTGGGCCGGTGAGAACATCACCGTGGGCTATCTTGAGCAGGAGCCGCAGCTCGACGAGAGCAAGACCGTTCTGGAAAACGTCAAGGATGGTGCGCGCGCGATTGCCGACATGGTTGACCGCTTCAACGCCATCGGCATGGAAATGGCCGAGGAAGACGCCGATTTTGACGCGCTGGGCGCGGAAATGAGCGAGCTTCAGGACAAGATCGACGCGGTCGATGGCTGGACGCTCGACAACCAGCTCGAAATCGCGATGGAAGCGCTGCGCTGCCCGCCGGGTGACTGGCCGGTGACCAGCCTTTCGGGCGGGGAAAAGCGCCGCATCGCGCTGACCCGCTTGCTGATCCAGAAGCCTTCGATCCTGCTGCTCGACGAGCCGACCAACCACCTTGACGCAGAATCCGTCAACTGGCTGGAAAACCATCTCAAGGAATATGCCGGCGCGGTGCTGATGATCACCCACGACCGCTACTTCCTTGATAACGTGGTGGGCTGGATCCTCGAACTCGACCGCGGAAAGTACTTCCCGTACGAGGGCAACTATTCCACCTATCTGGAAAAGAAGGCCAAGCGCCTTGAGCAGGAAGATCGCGAGGAAAGCGGCAAGAAGAAGGCGCTTACCCGCGAACTCGAATGGATCCGGCAGACGCCCGCCGCCCGCCAGACCAAGAGCAAGGCGCGTATCCGCAAGTTCGAGGAACTGCAGAACGCGCAGGACAACCGCCCCATCGGCAAGGCCCAGATCGTCATCCAGGTGCCCGAACGCCTTGGCGGCAAGGTCATCGAGGTCAAGAACATCTCGAAGGCCTATGGCGACAAGCTCCTGTTCGAAGACCTGTCGTTCATGCTGCCACCCGGCGGCATCGTGGGCATCATCGGGCCGAACGGCGCGGGCAAATCCACGCTTTTCAAGATCCTGACCGGCAAGGAACAGCCCGACAGCGGCACCGTGGAGATCGGCAGCACCGTTCACCTGGGCTATGTCGACCAGAGCCGCGATGACCTGAACCCCAAGAACAACGTGTGGCAGGAAATCTCTGACGGTCTGGATTACATGACCGTCAACAAGCAGGAAATGTCCACCCGGGCCTATGTCGGCGCGTTCAATTTCAAGGGCGCGGACCAGCAGAAGAACGTCGGCAAGCTTTCAGGCGGTGAACGCAACCGCGTGCACATGGCCAAGATGCTGAAGCTGGGCGGCAACGTGCTGCTGCTCGACGAGCCGACCAACGACCTCGACGTGGAAACGCTGAGCGCGTTGGAAGACGCGATCGAAAACTTCGCAGGCTGCGCCGTGGTCATCTCGCACGACCGCTTCTTCCTTGACCGTCTGGCCACGCACATTCTGGCCTTCGAAGGCAACAGCCACGTCGAATGGTTCGAAGGCAACTTCGCCGCCTATGAAGAAGACAAGCGCCGCCGTCTGGGCGATGCGGCGGATCGTCCGACTGCGCTGGCGTATAAGAAACTGACGCGCTGATTTATTAGCAGTTTTGAAAGAACGCCCCGTTGGCCTTTGCGGCTGACGGGGCTTTTTTCTGTTTCACGCAGAGACGCAGAGAAGAAAAGGGAGACGCGAAGAGGGCGTGATTGCGGCGCAGCCGCCTTTGCAAACCGGCAAAGAGCTTTACGCAACCATTGATGTTTCAGTGCGGCTTCGCCGCCTGCGCAACGTCTCTGCGTCTCTCTTTTCTTCTCTGCGTCTCTGCGTGAACCATTCTCCCCTTGCTTCAGGGCGCAATCCAACTGCCCTGCCACGGCGAGGCAGCATCGTTGCGCGTAAACCGCGCGCGAACGCCGCCTTCGTGGGTGAGTTGCAGCCAATCGAGGCTGCGCGCTTCGACCAGCAGCACCGCAAAATTGGCCCGGCCCGCAAGCGTTTCGTCGATGGTCGGGGCGCGGTGGAGCAGGTCTTTGGGGATGGCGGAGCCTGCGGCGTCAAGCGCGCCGCCGGGGCCGGTCTCAGCCAGATAGCACCGGCGGCTTGATGCAGCGGCCTTGTCCCATGCGGCATCGGCAACAGGGCCGGCATGCTCGATCCGCCCTTCCCCGCGCATCCGCAATTGCACGCGCGCATCGGGATCATAGGCCAGCACCGAGACGGGCGCACTTTCGCCGATCAGGCTGATCTTGGCGCTGCGCAAATCGGTGTGGAAGCGCAGGCGCCCCAGATCAGCGGTAGCCTCGCGCAGCACCATGATGCGCAGATCGCCATCAGCGGTGCCGACCACGGGCGCGTGCATGGCATGACGCCGGTTGCGGGCCGCCTCGGCAAGGCGCTCCGTCGCATCGGCAAAGACGCTGTTGAGCGTCAAATCCATTCATCTTTCTCCACACAAATCTGAACAACAGACCATCCAGTTGGTTCATACCGTGGACAGCGCGAATCGAATATTACAAACCTGTCAAGGCAGCGGACTCTTCTGCGGCCGACAGTCTGGAAAGGGTCGGCAACGATGTCCGGCAAGTCAGTATTCAGCAAGAGCGCTCTGGCAATCCTCACCTTTGCCATGGTGACCACGGCCATCACCCCGCAAGCTTTTGCGCAGGAACGGCGTGAGCGACCCGAGCGGGAAGCACGTGCTGGCGGCGGCATGGGCGGCGGCGGCAACCGTGGCGCAGGCTGGAGCGATGGCGGCATGCGCAACCGCGGTGGCGATTTCGGCGGTCGGCAGCAGGTTCAGGTTCAAACCAGACCACAGGCCCAACCCCAGATGCCAGCGCCACAACAGCCCAGAGCGGAGCGTCGGTCTGGCGGAAGTTGGGGCGGCACCGTCAATAGCGATGGCCGCGCGCGCTGGAACGGCGGACAGCGTCCCGCAACGCCGCCTGTTGCCAGTGGCACGGTGATCACCCAGTCGGCACCTCAGGGCGCAACCCCGCAAAGGGGCTGGGACGGCAGGCAGTGGAATGGCACCAATCCGGGCCGCAACAACGGAACTCCCGGTTGGCGCGGCAACGATGACCGGACGGTCAATCGGGATCGTGACGGACGCTCGGACGACCGGAACTGGAACCGGGACCGCGCCCGAAATCCGGCTTATGCCAATCAGGATCGCAACCGCGATTACCGGGATCGGGATCGCAATGATGGGCGGCGTGACACCTGGAACGGCAACAATGGCCGCGGAAACACCTGGAACAACAACAACTGGCGCGGCAACAACTGGCAGGGCAACGGGGGCCGCAATGCCTATCAGGGGGACTACCGCCGGTGGTCAAACGATTGGCGGCGCGATAACCGCTATGACTGGGGCCGCTATCGCGCGGTAAACCGGGGCATCTATCGCCTGCCGCGCTATGTCTCGCCGTTCCGTGGCTACAACTACAGCCGCTTGTCGGTGGGCATCTTCCTCAATTCAGGGTTCTACGGTAACAATTACTGGATCAATGATCCGTGGGCGTACCGATTGCCACCCGCTTACGGGCCCTACCGCTGGGTGCGCTATTGGGACGATGTGCTGCTGGTGGATATCTATTCCGGCGAAGTCGTTGACGTGATCAGCAACTTCTTCTGGTAGGTTTTGGCAGGCGGTTCTGATGTCAAACAAAGCCCCGCCGGGTCATCCCGACGGGGCTTTTTTGCACGTTGCGAGAAACGCGGCAGATGTCTTCGCCGCAATCTTGCCTGAGCATCGGCTTGTGCGCATTTTGCGAGGATCACCTTGGTAAGCAGAAAGCGTTTCGCGCAGAGGGCGCAAAGGAAGCATAGATCGCAAAGAGCTGAAACTGCGGCGAAGCCGCCTTACGAACCCGGACGCAGCGGCTTTCGCAAGGCCATGAGCGTAAACGGACCTGCGGTCCCACGCTCCATCTCTGCGATCTCTGCGCCCTTTGCGCCCTCTGCGCGAAAAGCCCTTTCCACCTGAACCCGAAAGCCAGAACGCAGCCCTCGCCGAAACAACGCAAAAACCCCGCTATCCCGGCATGTTCACCCCGGCATGGTGGTCGCCATGGTCCGCAAGATGGTGCGCATCAATTGCTGGCCTTCTGGTGTCAGCCGCACATAGCGGCGGCGTGCATCGGCATCATCGGCAATACGATATATCAGCCCTTCCTGTTCGAGCCGGGCAATCCAGCGCAAGATTGTGGTGGAGGGCACACCGGCATCAAGGCACACGCTCGACACCTGAACTTCGGTGCGTCGTCCTTCGGCGATAAAAAGGTCCAGCAAAATGTCCCAGCCCGGCTCCCCAAACAGGCCCCGCCCTGCCGATGCTGCGTCCCGCTTTCTGCGTAAAGCGTATAACGAAACAGCCAGCTTCAGGCTTTCCAGTTCCGGTTCCGAGAAAGCGTCCAAACAAAACTCCCTTCAGACCACCGACGCTCAATACGGAGTAACCCGTATAAAGGACTGATAGTGTGCGGTCCTTCGACGCATACCATTGTCCATTTTTACCGTTCGGCGACCGCTTAAAAATGCGAATACAGGTATTGGTTAACCCAGCCCTAAGACAATTGCTTGGGAAAATCTCTGTTTAGCGTCCACATCGGACTAAATGGCAGCCCTTGCACATGACAGCGGCTTGCCCCAGAAATGTTCAGCAATGTCTATATTCCGCAAGCGCACTTCAAATTCTTCTGACACTTCCGCGCTGCGGCAAGTGGGAGAGATTGTCCGGAAACGGCTGGAACGCGATCCGGGCGTATACCGTCTTCCTGTTGATAGTCTTGAGATTTACGGGGTGGCGCAGTTCTTTAATGCGGCAGAGTGCACTCGCCTGATGGCGATGGTCGATGCTGTGGCGCGCCCATCCCCCACCTACAAGGGCACCGATGCGACTGGGCGGACCAGCTTCAGCGGCGATGTATCGCCGGACGATCCGTTCATCATCATGCTCCAGCGGCGGATTGATGATCTGCTCGGCATCGATCCCGCCTTTGGAGAGACGATTCAGGGCCAGCGATACCAGCCAGGGCAGGAATTCCGCGGGCATTACGACCACTTCTTGCCAACGCAGCACTTTTGGGAAGCGGAACAAAAACGTGGAGGTCAGCGTAGCTGGACTGCTATGGCCTATCTGAATGCTGTCGAAGAAGGCGGCACGACCGATTTTACCCGCATTAATCTTTCCATCCCGCCGCAACCCGGTGCCTTGCTGATCTGGAACAACATGAAGCCTGACGGTACTCCCAACCCCGATGCGATGCATGCAGGCATGCCGGTGGTGCGCGGTGTCAAATATGTCCTGACCAAGTGGTACAGGGCGCGCCCCTGGTGCTGACAGCGCGGAAATTCTGGGGCCCTGCCCTATTGGCCCTCGCAGTGGCGCAGCCAGTAGCCACATCGGGGGTGGAGCGCCACAGCGCTGCGCAAATCGATGCGGCCAATGGCGCTGCACCTGCCACACCACGGCTTCCGGCCAATGCTGCGCTGGACCGCCTGTTTGCCACTGAAAGCCGCCAGAGCCTCGAACTCGATCCGCTGGGTGCGATGCAGCAGGGCAAGCAGGTTTCGGCAGAGCGGTTTCGCATGCTGTTTACACCGCGCCATGCGCTGGACCGGCGCGAGGCGAACCGGCGCGTTCTGGCAGAGCTTGCCGCCATTGATCCAGCCGCGCTTGACGAAGGCCATCGCATTTCGCGGGCCGTGATGATGGATGCCAAACAGGCCGAACAGGCGCTGCTCACGCCAGAAGCCTTGGCACTTACAGAAGTGCAGCCGTTCAACCACTTTGGCGGCTTCCATGTGGCCTATCCGGAAATTTCCTCGCCCGGCAGCGGCATCGCGCTTGATACGGCAAGGGATTATGCCTTGCTCATGGAGCGGCACCGCGCGCTGCCGGCCGTTTTCGATCAGGCCATCGCCCGCTTTCGCGAAGGCATGGCCAGTGGACTGACCGAACCGCAACTGACCGTGGACAACATGATCGCACAGATCGACGGTTTGCTGGCCCAGCCGCTGGACCGGTCCCCGTTCATGGCCCCTGCCCGCAACTTTCCGCCCGCGATGACTCAGGCCGAACGCGCGCGGCTGCGGCGCGACCTGCGCGAGGTTACGCAGCGCACCATCTATCCGGCCTATCGAAACTTGCGCCGCTTCCTGGCCGAAGACTATCGCCCCGCCGCGCGCCAAAGCGTGGGCCTCTCGGCGCTGCCGGGGGGCGATGCGCTCTATCGCAAACTGGTTCGGGCCAATACCACGCTCAATCTTGAGCCTGCTGCCGTCCATGACCTTGGCCTGCGCGAAGTGGCCCGGATTCAGCGCGAGATGGATCAGGTCAAGACCGAGCTTGGCTTTGCCGGGCCGCTGCCTGCGTTTTTCGATCATATCCGCACCGATCCGCGCTATCACCCGAAGACCGAGGGCGAACTGGCCGAAGGCTATCGCGCCACGGGCCGCAAGGTCGATGCGCTGGCCCCGCGCTATTTCCTGAACCTGCCGCGCACACCGTTGCAGATCCAATCCTACCCGCCCTATCGCGCCAAGTTTGAAGCGGGCGGCAGCTATGCCCAGGGATCGCCCGATGGGCGGCTGCCGGGCACGTTCTTCTTCAATACCTATGATCTGAACAGCCGCTTCCTTACCGGCATCGCCACGCTCTATCTGCATGAAGGCGCGCCGGGGCATCATTTCCAGATCAGCCTTGCGCAAGAGAACACGAGTCTGCCCGATTTTCAGCGGTTTGGCGGCAATACCGCCTATATCGAAGGCTGGGCGCTCTATGCCGAGACGCTGGGCTACGAGATGGGGTTCTACAAGGACCCGATGCAGCACTGGGGCACGCTCGACGATGAAATGCTGCGCGCGATGCGGCTGGTGGTCGATACTGGACTGCATACGAAGGGCTGGAACCGCGAGCAGGCGGTGGCCTTCATGCTCGGCAATTCCGGCATGGGCCGCAGCGATGCCGAGGCCGAAGTGGACCGCTATATCGCCATTCCGGGCCAGGCGCTGTCCTACAAGATCGGTGCGCTGACGATCCAGCGGTTGCGCAAGGAGGCTGAAACGGCGCTGGGTAACCGGTTCGACATTCGCCAGTTCCACGATCAGGTTCTGGGCAGCGGCGCCTTGCCGATGCAGGTGCTGGAAGCCAAGGTGCGGGCGTGGATTGCGGCTGGCGGCGGCGCAGGCCTAGCGCGATAAAGCACTGGGAGCGGGCTGCTTTTACTTCATCGCAAGGATCGACGGCTAGTGTCGCCTGCACTATGATCCGGCGGGTGTGGAAACGGGCAGATCAATGATCAAGAAGAAGCTGATCCTGACATCGGCAATGGCCGCAACCCTCAGCACGCTGGGCGGCTGTTCGGGCAAGAGCACCAAGGATGGCGATGTGGTGGCAGAGCGCGACACCGCCGTCTGCGTCGATCAGAACGGCACCCGCGTTGAGGATTCGCGCTGTGGCAATCCGGGCATGCGCTCGGGCGGTGGCGGAATGGCATCGGCTTTCCTGTGGTACTATGTCGGACGCGGCGGCCTGATCCCGCATCGCGGGGACAATATCAACGATCCCAACCGCGGCTTCAACGGCAGCCATTTCGCCAGCAAGGGCACGCAATATGCCGCAGCCCCTGCGTCCACCAACGTGGTCCGATCCCCCGCCACATCGCGTGCCGGGTTCGGATCGAGCGGCAGCAAGTTCGCCAGCAGCCGGTCCTGACCGATGCGCCGGATCACGCTGGAACCGCGCGCCGGTTGGCAGGAGGCCGTCGGCGAATTGGGGTTGCTGTGGCATAGCGACGTCGACGGGCCCTACTGGGATGAGTCCGGCTGCTATGAGTTCACGCTGGCCCAAATTGACCAGTTGGAAGACGCGACCGACGCGGTCCACGCGCTGTATCTTGAAGCTGGGGCCCGGATCGTAAACGATGAGCGGATGCTGGCCGCGTGCGGCATCCCGCAAAGCTATCATGACGCCGTGCGCAAGGCCTGGAACAGCCAGGTCCCCGCGCTCGATTTCGGGCGGTTCGACTTTGCGTGGGATGGCACCGGTGCGCCCAAGCTGCTGGAGTACAACTGCGATACGCCTACCTCGCTGCTCGAAACATCGATCGTGCAGTGGTACTGGAAAGAGGAGGTTTTTCCCGACCTCGACCAGTTCAACAGCCTGCATGAGCGCCTGATCGAACGCTGGCAATTGATCTCCCCCGCGCTGCCCGGCCGCCGCGTGTGGTTTGCGCATGTGGGCGATGAGGTTCACGAAGATACGATGACCACCACCTACATGCGCGATCTGGCGCAGCTGGCGGGGCTGGAGACGCATGGGCTGCTGATCGAACAGATCGGCATCGATGCGCAAGGGCGGATCGTCGATCAGGACGATGGCCTGATCACCGCGCTGTTCAAGCTCTATCCGTGGGAGTGGATGGCGGTGGAGGAATTCGGCCAAGCCATCCTGCCGCACATGACCGAGACCGTCTGGCTTGAGCCGGTGTGGAAGATGATGTGGAGCAACAAGGCGGTGCTGGCGATCCTGTGGGACATGTTCCCCGGCCACGAAAACCTGCTGCCCGCCACGCTCGACCCGCGCATGGTGAGTGGCGATTTCGTGTCCAAGCCGATCCTGTCGCGCGAGGGGGCCAATGTGCAGGTAGTGGCCGACGGGCAGGTCATTGCCAGCAGCGGCGGTGCGTATTCGACCGACCGGCTGGTCTATCAGCAGCGCTATCCACTCAAGGATTTCGGGCGCGGATATCCGGTGCTGGGCAGCTGGATCGTGGGCGGCAAGGCCGCCGGGCTTGGCATCCGCGAGGATGGGCTGATCACCGCAAATGGCGCGCGGTTTGTGCCGCACGTCATTCGCGGGTGAGCTTTCAGTCTAACGCCTCGGCGATCAGTTTACGCGTATTTTCAATGCCATAGAGCGCGATGAAGCTGCCCATGCGCGGGCCAGCGCTGGAGCCTAGCAGCGTTTCGTAAAGGCACTTGAACCAATCGCGCAGGGATTCGAAACCGTAGTGCGGGTCCTTGCCGATTTCGTAGACGATGTTCTGCAGTTCCTCGGCGGTCGCATCGTCTGACGTTCCGGCCAGTTCCTCGTCCAGCGCAGCCAGCGCGAGCGCCTCGCCCGCTTCTGGCTTGCGGCGCTGGAGCGTAGGGGCGATGAAATCGCGGTTGTAGGCAAGGGCGCAAGTGACGAGCGTATCGAGCGCGGGGTGCGCCGCCGGGTCTGCATCCTCGACATAGTTGGCAAGGTACGACCAGACCTGTTCGCGCGTGGCCTGCGCACCGAGCACGCCGACGAGGTTGAGCAGGAGGCCATAGGTCACGGCCAGCTTGTCCCCTGAACCGGGCGGCAGCGGGTGGCCTTCGACAGGCTCAGGCTGAGCGGTGGTTGTGTCTGACCCCAAATCCGCTCGTGCTGAGCTTGTCGAAGCACTGCCATCGGTCTTTCCGTTTGCGCTGAGCAAATGCCACACCGGATTGCCAAGCTGCTGTTCGACTGGCTGCGTGGGCAGCTTTTCGCGGAACTGCCAGTATTCATCGACCGCGCGGGGGATGATCCCGACGTGGAGGGACTTGGCGCTCTTGGGTTCGCGGAACAGGTAGAAGCCCAGCGATTCCTCGCTGCCGTATTCCAGCCACTGTTCGATGGTCAGGCCATTGCCCTTGGACTTGGAGATCTTCTCACCCTTCTCGTCCAAGAAAAGTTCGTAGATCAGGCCTTCGGGACGGTGCCCGCCCAGCACGCGGGCGATCTTGCCTGATTGCGTGACGCTGTCGGTCAGGTCCTTGCCGCACATTTCGTAGTCGACGCCCAGCGCGACCCAGCGCATCGCCCAATCGACCTTCCACTGCAGTTTCGACCAGCCGCCGAGTATCGTGTGCTCAATCACTTCACCGTTGCTGTCGGTGAAGCGGACGATCCCGGTTTCGGCATCGACCACTTCCACCGCGCCTTGCAGCACTTCGCCGGTGGTGGGCGAGACGGGCAGGACCGGCGAGTAGGTCTTGCGGCGCTCTTCGCGCAAGGTGGGCAGCATGATGTCCATGATCGCCTGCCAATTGCGCAGCACGTTCTTCAGCGCTTCGTCAAACCCGCCTGCATTGTAGCGGTCAGAGGCGGAGACGAATTCGTAATCGAAACCGAAGCGATCGAGAAAATCGCGCAGCATCGCGTTGTTGTGGTGGGCGAAACTTTCAAACTTTTCAAATGGATCGGGGATGCGGCTGAGTGGGTGGCCGAGGTGTGCATCGAGCAGCGCCTTGTTGGGCACATTGTCGGGCACCTTGCGCAAGCCGTCCATGTCATCCGAGAAAGCGACCAGCCGTGTGGGGTGGCCGCCCGTGAGCACTTCATAAGCGCGGCGGACGAGCGTGGTGCGCAGCACTTCCTGAAAGGTGCCGATGTGCGGCAGACCCGAGGGGCCGTAGCCGGTTTCGAACAGCACGGGGACCAGTTCGCCAGAAGCATCGCGTTTGCCGCCCGGGAAGCGCTTGATGAGCTTGCGGGCTTCCTCGAAGGGCCATGCCTTGGAGGTCTGGGCGGCGGTTTGGATAAGGTCGGTCATAGTGCCCGCCCTTTTGCGCGGCCGTTCAGGTTTCGCAAGCGAAAGCTGAAGGGGTTTACACTGTTTACACAGTCCTGAGAAAAACTGTCAGGCCCCATTCTGGCGTTGTTTTGTATCGCCCAAGCGGGACCCCGGGTCGCGCCCAGGGTGACGAGGAAGCGGGGAGTGGTGGTTGAAAAGCAGGGCATTTGCGTTGCTTATCACAAGCGGCGCCCTGTAGGAAAACGACGAAAGGGCGGGCTCCGCGCAGACACGCAGACCCGCCCTCCGTGGAGGTGCTTTCGAGAGGAGGCAGATCTCGAAAGCGAGAAACTCTGGCCCTGAGAGCGAGGACCATGCAGACGCGGCGCACCCTCCCCCAGCCCCTCCCTTAAGGGAGGGGAGCGAGATCACTAAACCGCGATCAGGCCGCGCTTACTTGAGCAGCGAGAGCACGTTTTGCTGGGCCTGGTTGGCCTGCGCGATCATCGCGGTTGAGGCCTGGCTCAGGATCTGGGCCTTGGCCATCGCGGTGGTCTCTGCCGAGTAATCGGTATCGACGATGCGCGAACGGGCGTCCGACAGGTTGGTGATGTTGTCGTTCAGGTTGTTCACGACCGATTCCAGCCGGTTTTGCCCTGCACCGAGCAGCGAACGCGCTTCGGAGATCGCATCGAGTTCGGTATCGAGCGTGCCAAGCAAGGTGTTGGCGGCGGCCGCGGTCGAGATGTCGTATGATCCGGCGGCACCGCCCGAGGCGGCCAGCGTGGTCAAGTCGGCGATTTCGAGCACGACCGTGTCGGTGGACGCGAAGCCAGCCTGAATGGTGATCGTGGTGGTCGAACCATCGAACAGCTGCACACCGTTGAAGTTGCTGTTCTGGATGACCTGATCGAGCTGTTCGGTCAGCTGATCGACTTCGCTCTGCAGATAGACGCGGTCCGTAGCGTCCTGATAGGTGCCCGACGACGACTGGACGGCCAGTTCGCGGATGCGCTGGAGCATCGCGGTAACCTCGTTCAGCGCGCCATCGGCGGTCTGGGCAAGGCTGATACCATCGTTGGCGTTGCGCACGCCCTGACCCATGCCCTTGATCTGCGAGGTCATGGTGGTGGTGATCGCAAGGCCTGCGGCGTCGTCCTTGGCGCCATTGATGCGCTTGCCGGTCGACAGGCGTTCCATGGCCGTGCCGAGCATTTTGCTTGCAGAATTCGACGCATTCGTAGCGCGGATCGCGCTGATATTCGTATTGATGACTGCCATTTCCCATTCTCCACTATGGGCCGATACGGTTCCAAACGCATCGGTACGAGTTTCCCGAATGGCAGGACGGCACTGTCTGGCAGTGATTAAGGGGCATTTTTCACTTTCCGGCAGATTTTTTCCGAAAGGCGGTTCTGGCTTGCCGCGTGTTCCATTCCTGTTCTAACGCTTGGGCGTGACCCAAGCCCCCGCCCCTGCACATCCGGCCCCTGCACATCCGGCCCTGTCGTTACCGGCGATTCATGCAAGCCATGGCGGATGCTGGCTGCGCGATGGATTTTCCACGCGCGGGGTGAGCAAGGGCGATGCGATTGTGGCGGCGGCCGATACGCCACTGCTGATGCTGAACGCGCCGCTGGTGGCCAGCCGTCTGGGCTATCCCGACTTGTCCGGGCTGGACGTGCTGGAACTGTTCGCCTTCATCCACCCGGCGCGCTTTGTGGTGCCCACGGCCAAGGGGCTGGCACATACGCTGAACCTGCCCGAACCGGTGAGCGACGATCAGGTGCCGCTGCTGTTGCAGCAGGCCGCTCACGCTTTGCTGGCAGTGTGCGAGCGTGATGACTGGGCCGAGCGTGAGGGCGCGTGGACCGCGCTGCAATCGCTGGTGCGGATGCGCTGGCCCTGGGCCACGCTGCTGAGCCCGCGCATCCGCAAGCCGGAAAAGGCCGAACGCTGGCTCTTTGCGCGCCTGCCGGAATGGGAGGAAAGCGCCGAACGCCCGCAGCCTGCGCAAGTGGCGCTGGGTGAAGAGGCCGTTATCAAGCGGTTGGCTGAATTGACCGGCGAAGGCGCGGAAAGCCGACCGGCGCAGCAGGCCTATGCGCGTGAGGCGGGGCGGATGTTTGCACCGCGCAAGGGGCAAGACCAGCCGCATGTGGTGCTGGCACAGGCCGGGACCGGGACCGGCAAGACCTTTGGCTACTTGTCACCCGCATCGCTGTGGGCCGAGCAATCGGGCGGCACGGTGTGGGTTTCGACGTATACCAAGGCGCTGCAACGGCAATTGCGGCGCGAAAGCCGCCGCGCCTTTCCCGCTGAGCGCAATGGCAAGCCGCCGGTGGTGGTGCGCAAGGGGCGCGAGAATTACTTATGCCTGCTCAATCTGGAAGATGCGCTGCAAGGCGGCTTTGGCGGGCGAGCGGCAGTGCTGGCGCAACTGGTGGCGCGCTGGGCGGCTTTCAGCCAGGATGGCGACATGATCGGCGGTGATCTGCCGGGCTGGCTGGGCACACTGTTCCGCAAGCGCGGGATTGCAGCGCTGACCGACCAGCGCGGCGAATGCGTCTATGCCGGGTGTCCGCATTACCGGAAGTGCTTTATCGAGCGCGCCGCGCGGGCCTCTGCTGATGCCGAACTGGTGATTGCCAACCACGCACTGGTGATGGTCAATGCCGCGCGGGGGCGTGATGCTGCGCAGCGGCCAACGCGGATCGTGTTCGACGAAGGGCATCACGTGTTTGATGCTGCGGATTCGACCTTTTCGGCGGCGCTGACCGGGGCTGAGACGATTGAACTGCGGCGCTGGGTAATCGGGCCCGAAGGCAAATCGCGCGGGCGGCGGCGCGGGCTGTCGGCACGGCTGGCCGATGTGGCGAGCTATGACGAAGAAGGCGAGCGTGCGATTGCGCAGGCGCGCGAGGCCGCCGATGCGCTGCCCTCTGAAGGGTGGCTGGCGCGGGTGGTGGAAGGCACGCCAACCGGCGCGATCGAGGAACTGCTGAGCGCTGCGCGCGCGCTGGCCTATGCCCGCGATGAAAGCGGCGGGCAGGAAGCGGGCTACGGGCTGGAGACCGAGATTGCGCAGCTGGATGGCGCGTTTATCGAAGTATCGGGCCGCGCGCAGGAAGCGCTGGAGGCCTTGCGCAAGCCGCTGGTGCGGCTGGGGCTGCGGCTGGAGGCGCTGATCGAAGATGGGCCGGACTGGCTCGATGGCCCGGCGCGGGCGCGGATCGAGGGCGCGCGGGGAGCTATCGGCTGGCGCAGCGATCTGATTGCGGGATGGATTGCGCTGCTGGCGCGGCTGGGCGGGCCTGCCGATCCGGACTTTGTGGACTGGATTGCGGTCGAACGGTCTGACGGGCGCGAGTGGGACATCGGGCTGCACCGGCATTACCTTGATCCGATGAAGCCCTTTGCAAACAGTGTTCTGGCGCCTTCGCACGGCGTGATGATGACATCGGCCACATTGCGCGATGGCGATGACTGGCAAAGCGCGGTGGATCGCAGCGGTGCGCCGCATCTGGACATTAACCCGCGGCTGTTCAGCGCCGACAGTCCGTTTGATTATGCCGCACAGGCCGAAGTGCTGATCGTGACCGACGTGCCCAAGGGCGACATTCCGGCGCTGGCGGCGGCATACGGGCGGCTGATCGAGGCGGCGGGCGGTGGTGCGCTGGGGCTGTTCACCGCGATCCGCCGGTTGCGCGCGGTTTATGGCCGCATTGCCGACCGGTTGGCGCGGGGCGGATTGCCGCTGTTTGCGCAGCATGTCGATCCGATTGATACGGGCACGTTGGTTGACATCTTCCGCGATGATCCGCGCGCATCGCTGCTGGGCACCGATGCCCTGCGCGATGGGGTGGACGTTCCGGGCGATTCGCTGCGGCTGGTGGTGATGGAGCAGGTGCCATGGCCAAAGCCTTCGATCCTGCACCGCGCGCGGCGCATGGCGGCCCTTCGACAGGCTCAGGGTGAGCGGAGTGGTTCGGCCTATGATGATCGGATCATCCGCGCACGGTTGGCGCAGGCGTTCGGGCGGCTGATCCGGTCGGGCACGGACAAGGGCCATTTCGTGGTGCTGTCCTCGGCGTTCCCTTCGCGGTTGCTGTCGGCCTTTCCCGCAGGCACACCGATCCGGCGCGTAACGCTTGATGTGGCTTTACAAAGTGTGGGCAGCCGTGTTTCTGGAAACGAAACCGCAGATGTGCGGCCAGAGGGGATTTCGTGAAGACACTGGCCCTGTTTCGCCACGCCAAATCAGACTGGAGCGATGCCCGCGCCCGCGATTTTGATCGTCCGCTCAACGCGCGAGGACAGCGTGGGGCGCAGGCCATGGGCGCTTACATCAAGAACACCGGCCGCACGTTTGACCGGATGATCGCCAGCCCCGCCGTGCGCGCGGCAGAAACGGTGGAAGAGGCGAGCAAGGCGTGGAAATGCACGTTCAAGGTGGAGTGGGACCGGCGGATCTATCTGGCCAGTTCCGCCACACTGATCGACCTTTTGAAAGAGCTTTCGGGCGATCCGGCCAGCGTGCTGATGGTGGGGCACAATCCAGGGCTGGAGGACCTGATCTTCGATCTGGTCCCCGATGACGGCTCCTCCCCTTTGCGCGCGGTGGTGGAAGAGAAGTTTCCAACCGCGACCTTTGCGGTGCTGGAGCTGGATGTGGACAGCTGGTCAGACGTGGCGGAGGGCTGCGCGCGGCTGGTGGAGATCAAACGCCCGCGCGATCTGGACCCGACGCTGGGGCCGCAGTTGATTGATTAACCGCCGTTTATTCAGCACCTTCATCTCAACCCCGCTCACCCTGAGCCTGTCGAAGGGTGCTTACGCCAACGTCGCGTGACATGCTTCGACACGCTCGGCATGAGCGGATTTGGATGATGTTGGTTGGCTTAGGCCTTGCTGTTCATGCAGCGCGAGTGCCAAACGCAGTCAGGCTTCCAGCGCTGTGGCCAGCCGGTCGCGGATGCCTTGCAGGAATTCGATCAGTGGCGCGGCGGAATCGACGGGTGCATGCTTTACCGCCGGTTGCGCTGGGGCCGCCGCCTCCGTTTGCTTTGGCTTGCCGCCGCGCAGGGCCTGCTTTGCGCCTTTTACCGTGTAACCTTCGCGGTGCAGCAGCCGGTCAATCTCGGTGATCAGCGCGACGTCTTCCGGGCGGTAATAGCGTCGCCCGCCCGCTCTGGTCAGAGGGCGGAGCGACGGGAACTGTTCTTCCCAATAGCGCAAGACATGCTGGCGGATGCCAAGGGCCTTGGCCACTTCGCCGATAGTGCGCAGGGCACCCGGATCCTTGCCTTCAGTGGCGATAATCGCAGTGTCGGAAGGACCGGGTTCGCTCATTTCAAGATAAGTTCAGCGCAGGGATCAGCCCTGCTGACCGATGCGGTCCTTCAGCATCTGGCTGGCGCGGAAGCTGAGCACGCGGCGCGGGGTGATCGGCACTTCGATACCGGTCTTGGGATTGCGGCCGACACGTTCGGCTTTGTCACGCAGCAGGAAAGTGCCGAAGCCGGAAATCTTCACATTCTCACCCTCGGCCAAAGCTTCGCACATGTGCTGAAGGATGGATTCGACCATCTCCAGCGAATCTGCGCGCGACAGGCCGACCCGGCGATTGATGCTTTCGGCAAGATCTGCACGTGTCAAAGTACCAACTGAACGCATTCTTCCAAACCCCCCAAGGTCCGTCATAAAGAACACAACAATAACGCGATTCTTGCGGAACGCAATCCGGTCACCCCGTAATGGCGCAGTGGGACACGGATAGGAGGGGCGGATCGGAGGGGACTTGGGTTTTTTACACGCGGACCAGGCTGGCGCCCCATGTAAAACCACCGCCCATCGCTTCAAACATCACCAGATCACCGGGCTTGATCCGCCCGTCCTTGATGGCGACATCAAACGCCAGCGGTACGGACGCAGCGCTGGTATTGGCGTGGCGATCAACCGTGACGACGACCTTTTCCGACGGAAGATCAAGCTTGCGCGCGGTGGCATCAAGGATGCGGAAATTGGCCTGATGGGGCACGACCCAATCGATTTCGGCCGGTGAATGGCCAGAAACTTCAAGCACTTCACGCAACACGCTGGCAAGATTGGTGACAGCGTGGCGGAACACTTCGCGGCCCTTCATGCGCAGCTTTCCGACCGTGCCGGTGGTCGATGGTCCACCATCCACGAAGAGCAATTCGTTGTGCGCACCATCGGCATGGAGCCTTGTGGCCAGCACGCCGGGTGCCGCAGGATCAGCATCATTCACGTCCTGCGATTCGAGCACGATAGCGCCCGCACCATCGCCGAACAGTACGCAGGTGGTGCGATCTTCCCAGTCGAGAATGCGGCTGAAGGTTTCAGCACCGATCACCAGCGCGCACTTGGCCATGCCGGTGCGGATCAGCGAATCCGCTGTGGCCAGAGCATAGAGGAAGCCCGAGCAAACTGCTGAAACATCAAAGGCAATCCCGCCGTTGCAGCCCAGATTGTGCTGCACGATTGTGGCTGTTGCGGGAAAGGTCTGGTCCGGTGTGGCAGTGGCCAGCACGATCAGATCGACCCGCGCGGCATCAATGCCCGCCGCATCCAGTGCCCGGCGCGCAGCAAGTGTTGCCAAAGTGGAGGTAGTTTCCCCCTCACCCGCAATATAGCGCTGGCGGATGCCGGTGCGTTCAACGATCCATTCGTCGGTCGTGTCGACAAATGTCGTCATCTCGGCATTGGTGACGCAACGTTCCGGCAGCGCAGAGCCGCTGCCGCGAATGACGGCGCGCAGGCTCATGCCGCATCCTCACCACTGGCGGGCGTCACGCGGCCACGGCCGGTTGTCCTGATGGCTTCTGCGCCAAGGCGGGCAAGATCGGCCTGAATACGTTCGGTCAGATTTTCTTCCAGCAACCGGGCAGTGACCGCCACGGCATTGGCCACGCCCAGCGCGGTGGCGCTGCCATGGCTTTTCACGACAACGCCATTGAGGCCGAGGAACACGGCCCCGTTGTGGTTGTTGGGATCAAGATGATGCTTGAGCAATTCGGTGGCCGGGCGCGAGATCAGGAAGCCGAACTTTGAACGCAGCGACGACGAGAAACTGCGGCGCAGCAAATCGGCCACGAAGCGCGCCGCGCCTTCCATCGATTTGAGCGCAATGTTGCCGGAAAAGCCATCGGTGACCACAACATCGCAATCACCGCGCGAGAGCTTGTCCGCCTCGGTAAAGCCATCAAAGGTCATGGCAAGATCGCCTGCCAGCTCCTTGAGCTGGTTCGCCGCATCGCGCAGCACATCGGTGCCCTTGGTCTCTTCCGTGCCGATGTTCAGCAGGCGGACACGCGGCGATTCCAGCCCGTTGACGATCCGCGCATAAGCAGCGCCCATGATCGCGAACTGCACCAGATTGCGGGCATCGCAATCGGTGTTTGCGCCAAGATCGAGCATGATGAGATCGTGTTCGCCCAGCGTAGGCAACAGCGCCGAAAGCGCCGGACGATCAATGCCGGGCATCGTGCGCAGCGCCAGCTTGGCCATGGCCATCAGCGCGCCGGTATTGCCGGCACTGACGGCGGCGCCTGCCTGCCCCTGCTTTACCGCATTGATGGCCAAGCCCATGGATGTGGTCTTGGCGCGGCGCAGGGCTTGCGTTGGCTTTTCGTCACCGGAAACGACATCGGGCGCGTGGAGGATTTCCGACGCGCTGCGCAGGTTCGGGTGAGCATCAAGCGCTTGGGCGATGCGGGCTTCATCGCCAACGAGGAGGAATGTGCAGCGGTCATGACGGCGGCGGGCAATGGCCGCACCTTCCACCATGACACGCACGCCTTCATCTCCGCCCATCGCATCGACGGCGATACGCGGCAGGCTCATGTCTTCAGTCCCCCGCTTTTAAGGCTTAAAGCCCGACAGCGATGACTTCGCGACCGTTGTAATGACCGCAAGCGTTGCACAGGTTGTGCGGACGCTTCAGTTCACCGCAGTTCGAGCATTCATGGAATGCATCGACGCTGAGGGCGTCATGGCTGCGGCGCATGCCACGGCGTGAGGGCGAAGTCTTTCTTTTGGGGACGGCCATCTCGGCACCTGTTCTTAGAATTGCGTAGTTTTGTTGCGGGCGCGATAGGGAAAACCGGACCTTCGCACAAGCCCTGTTGGAACAGGAACCATGCGCGGCGACGTGTCGCCAACAGAAACGGGATTCGCCAAATCGCTGGCGAAGGCGCGCCTATACGGAATTTCTGGTGCTTTGCAAGCTGCGGCGCGCTAGCACGCCCAAGTGATCGCGCGACGGGCGTGATCGCTTGGGGGAGTATCCATCAGCATGTTCGTTTTGCCCATTACGCTTTGCGCCGCTGCCGCCGCTGCCGTGATCAACATCTGGCTGTCGATCCGCATTGGCATGCTGCGCACCGCAAAGAAGATCAGCATCGGCGATGGCGGCGACATGGACCTGATCGCCCGCATGCGCGCGCAGGCCAATTTCATCGAGAACACGCCGATCATGCTGGTGCTGATTGCCGCCATCGAGCTGGCGCGCACCGGCAATGTTTGGCTGATGGGTGTTGCTGCGATCTATATGCTGGGCCGCGTGGCCCATGGCATTGGCATGGACGGTGGGCCGCTGGGATCATTGCGCATCGTGGGCACGCTGACGACCATGCTTTCGCAACTGGGCCTTGCGGTTTGGGCGGTTTCGATTGCGCTGGATGTGTGAGGTGTGGGGGGATCATCCCGCTCGCATACGCAACTCTCAAATTCGTCATGCTGAACTTGTTTAGCAATTATCCCCTTCACATAAGGCAACCCAACATCGTCACCCCGGCGTAGGCCGGGGTCCATTTCTCCGCACAAACTGCCGTTTGATCGGCACGATGGATGCTGAAACAAGTTCAGCATGACGTAATCTAGACCGGGATGACATTACATTGATCCAACACATGTCCCGTTCGTGTCGAGCCCTTCGTCTGGCTCAGGATAAACTTCGACCTAAAAGGTCGAAGTCGAGACACCGCGCAAAGTGTCTCGACTTCGGGCGTTGCCCGAAGTTTACCCCGAGCATGTCGAGGGGCTCGACACGAACGGAGGTCTGAGTCAGTTTAACGTCATCCCGCTCTAGAACTACGTTGCCGAGTGGGATAGACGCCAAGGTGTTTTCTGGGGGCTTGCGCAACATGCCCTCCCCCAACCCCTCCCGCAGGCGGGAGGGGAGCTTTAGGGAAGCCCCTCCCGCCTGCGGGAGGGGAGTTTCTTCAGCTTAGCGCGTAGTCGCTGACGTAGCTGTTGGTCTGGCGTTCGCGGCCGAAGGTGCTGTTGGGGCCGTGGCCGGGCACGAAAGTCACATCGTTGCCCAGCGGCCAGAGCTTTTGCGTGATCGAATCGATCAGGTCCTGATGGTTGCCCATGGGAAAATCGGTGCGGCCAATGGAGCCCTGAAACAGCACATCGCCGACGATGGCCACTTGCGATGCCGCATGGTGGAATACGACATGGCCAGGCGTGTGGCCGGGACAATGGATCACATCAAGTTCAACCTCGCCGACCGTGACCGTGTCACCATCTTCGAGCCAGCGTGAGGGTTCAAACACTTCGCCGGTGATGCCCCAGCGCTGGCCATCTTCATCAAGCCTGGAAATCCAGAACCGGTCCGCCTCGTGCGGGCCTTCGACCGGCACGCCCAGCTCGCGCGCGAAAATGCCGGTGCTGCCGCAGTGATCGATGTGGCCGTGGGTGACGAGCAGTTTTTCGATGGTCACGCCGGTGACGGCGATGGCCTTGCGCAGCTTGTCGAGATCGCCGCCCGCATCGATGAAGGCGCCCTTCATCGTCTTTGAACACCACACCAGCGTGCAGTTCTGCTGCAGCGGGGTGACGGGAATGATGGCGACTTTGAACGGGGGTTCGGCTGAAGGCTGAGTCATGGGTGTGAAATGGCGTTTTGGGGGCGGGTTGGCAACCCTTCGACAGGCTCAGGATGAGCGGGGGATGGTCCGCCTAACCACTCTGGGGAGGAATTACAGCCTTCCGCCTTTCCAAACCACGCGGCCAACCAGTTCCACTTCGTGCAGGGGCCGCTCAAGGCGCGGATAGGCGGCGTTGTCGGAAATGATGCGCACGGTGCCGCCGGGGCCGGATTCCAGCCGTTTGACAAGCAGCACATCATCAAGCCGGATCACATGAATGCCCGCGCGCAACGGGCGCTGGGTGCGGTCAACCAGGATCTCGTCACCATCGCGCAGCGTGGGCTCCATCGAATCGCCTTCAACCTCGATCACCGAGAGCATGGCCGGTTCCAGCCCCTGCCCTTTGAGCCAGCGGTTGGAAAAACGCAGGCGGCCAGAGGGAATTTCCTCTGCCGGATGAGCGCCGGGGCCAGCGGAAGCACCCAGCGGCAAGCGCGGGATATCGGCCCATTCGGCGGTCATTGCGCGTGGCAATGGCGCGACGACTGGCGGCCGTCCCGGCTCTACCGCAATCACGCTGCCGCGCGATGACGCGCCCAGTTCGCTTTCGGCCACGCCGAAGAATTCCGCCAGCGTGCGCCGGTCGTTCTCTTCCAGTTTGCGCGGGCTGCCCTTGCGGACGAACTGCTGCAGATAAGTGGTGTTCCGACCGATCAGCGCGGAGAGCGCGGCAAGGCTGACCCCACGCGCCGCAGCGAGTGCGACGAGCCGATCACGTGCGCCAGCATCAGATTCGGATTCCATCGCCTTCCTCCATATTCGAAGGACTTTTCCTAGCATTGTAGGATTTGAAGATCAAGATAGGAAAAATCCTATTTCGAGTCGTTTCGGGATGACGGCACATCATGGAGGATCGGGACGTGATGCTTCTGCGCAGAGTTGAAAAGTTCCTCGAACGCACGGGCATGCCCGTGACCAAGTTTGGCCGCCTTGCCGCGCATGATCCCCGCCTGGTGGGCGATCTGCGCAATGGCCGCGAGCCGCGTTCCGCGATGGTATCACGCGTGGAACATTTCATGAACAATTTTGCGGAGACCACCCATGTTGCTTGAAATTGATGCCTTTGAAACAAAGTCTGCCGCCAGCACCACCCTGCCCCCGCGCCGTCTGGCCACGGCCGAGCGGCTGATGCGCGGCGTGCGTGAGATCGCGGGGCCACTGGCCGAAGTGATCAGCCAGAGCGAAGCGCCGTGGGCCAGCATCACGTTTTCGGGCGCGCGGCACACGATGGTGCTGCGCTTTGCCGGAAGCGATGCGGTAAGCGATGGCGAGCGCTTTGTGGCGCTGCTGCCCGATCACGAATTCCGTGTGCGGGGCCAGTTGGTTGCCGATGCGGCGATCACGCGCGTGGACCACGAACTGCTGCCCGCGCCGCTGATGGAAGTGGAATTCGAGATCCTGCTGCTGGATGAAGATTGAGCGGGTCAGTCGGGTGGCTTTCTTGCGACACCCATCCCTAGCTCCGTTCGTGTCGAGCCCCTCGACATGCTCGGGGTAAACTTCGGGCAACGCCCGAAGTCGAGACACATGCGCGCGGTGTCTCGACTTCGCTCGACACGAACGGGTCTTGGTTGCGTGATTATGGCAGATCGCTTAATCTTACCGATTTTTCGCAAGGATCGGCGCGGCCTTTGCGCCGACCCATTGGGCCATGTCCACCGCATTGGAAACGCGGAACACCTCGCCCCTGGCATTGAGGAAAAGCTCTTCCATCTCGGACCGGGTGAACGGGCGCGAGCCGAGGCGGCCGAATACCGCCATTTGCCCGCCAGTTTCATCCACGCCGCGATCACGGTCCAAGCCTTTGGATAGCGCCAAGGCTGGGCTGGGTGTGCGGGCCCAGGCGATCAGTTCGGGCTTGGGTTCAGGGCTGAAGCCATAGAAATTGGGCTGGCTGGACGGGCTGGTCAATTGCAGCACTTTCACCCCGTTCCGGCCATCGGCGACATAGGCAAAGAGCGAGGCGTTGGTGGAGGCGACGATTACGTCCTCGGCATCGGTCAGTTTACCATCGGCAGTGTAGCTGGTGTAGATGGCAGGCCGCGTGGGCGCGGTGATATCGACGATCACAAGGCCCTGCCCCTTGGCGGCGACATAGGCATAGGTGCGCGAAAGGTAGACGCGGCGGGCGTCGGCCAGCGGCACGGTGGCACCGGCTACTGGCTTCGGCTCGGCCAGATTGGTTACGTCCAGCAGTTCGAGGCCCTTGGCTGTCGTCACCCACAGATAGCGGAATTGCACTGCGGTGGCTCGGGGATCGGTGAGTGGCACCACGGAGATGACGCGCGGGGCTAGGCAAGTTTCCTTCGCGCTGATTTCGCAAGCCTTATCCGCGCTCCACGGCTTGGTCAGGTGAACCGTGACCAGCGCCTTTTCGGTCACGATATAGGCGTAATCGCCCGCGAGCGTGATGTGGCGCGCGCCTGTGAGCACGCCGTCGGGGTTGAAGGTGAAGGCGCGCTCGAAGAAATTGTTGCGGAATTCGCCATCGGCCAGCGTATCGACATTGACCGCGATCAGCCCTTCGACCGCATCGGTCACAAAGGCATAGCTGTAGACCGGCGAGAACGGCTGCTCCTGATTGAGGCCGCGCAGTTCGGGCGTGTTGCGCGTGGGCGCAATGGCCTGATTGGTGGGTAGCGCCATGCAGGTGGCGTTCTTCGTCTTCACATGCGTATCGTGGCCAAGCGGAGAGAACGGCGCGGTGACGATGCGTTCGGAGAAGCCCTTGTCACCAATTGCGGCAATGTCATAGGCGCGGAAACCCCCGCTGCCTTCGGCGACGAACATGTATTCGCCGCGCATTTGCAGGCAGCGGACGGCGTCCTTCGTGCCTTCGACGACATTGGCGAATTGTTCCTGGCCCGTGGTTTCGCCCGATAGCTTGCTGTCGAACGGTTTGCCGCGCGTCCAGTTCTTCAATTCGCGGCCGTTCTTCTCAACGTGCTGCATCCAGTAATCGGGATAGGCATAGCGGTGCAGGTAGGAGCCGATCACGGCTTGGGGTTCGTCCCATTCGGTGACGCGCACGGCTTCGAAGCCGCCGGCAAGGCCGAACCATGCGTTCATCCCGACGAAATTCACGTAGTTTGTGCCGAGCAGCAGAAGCTGCGCCATGACCGCATTGTTGTCCTCGTCGGCACTGACGTGGCAATCGGTGCACTGCTTGGTCTCGTTCTTGCGGACGGTGTGCGGGAAGTGCGGCGCAAATGCTTGGCTCGAATAGCCGATCGAGGAAATCGGCGGCTGCTGCACATAGATGCGTTCGCGGTTGATATTCGTCGATGACAGGATCAGCGCCGAGGTGGAGCGGATCGGGGCGGTGATGGCCTTTCCGCTGACGGGGTTGCCAGCAGCATCAAACTGCACCGGATCGCTGCCGGAGGATTTGTTGCGCTGGTGCTTGCCCAGCTGGAACATATCATCGCGCGCAACCTGCGGGTTATAGGTCGCGTAGTTGCGGGTGTAGTCTTCCTCGTACTTGTGCGTGGCCGATTTCCAGTTCGCCTCGATCGGCAGATGACAGCCTGCGCACGATGTGGTCCACGAGAGGTGGCAGGTGAAGCAGGCCATGTCATCATCGCGGTGCGCGCGGGCTTCCTTGGGGATACCGGTGCCAAACTTGTATTCCCCATCATCAGAGGCGGATTTGGCCATCAGTTTGGCGCGCGCGGCCTTCGGGTTGAAGATCGGCGCACCGGTGCTGTCCATCTTGCCGGCAAAGCGCGCGTCGACCGAGTCTTTCACAAGGCTCATGCGCCAGGACAGGTTGGGATCGATGATCGAGCGCTGGATCAGCACGCGGCGGCCATCGGCCTCGGTGAACCATTCGAAACGGCGCTGGCCATCGGCGTTGCGCAGCAGAGAGAGGTTGGTGCCCTTTTCTGGCGCGGCGAGGTTCGAGGTTAGCAGCGTGGGATAGGCATCAGGCGTGCCGTGGCAGTCCTTGCAGCCGATCTCCACCGCATTGGCGACTTCGCCATAGATCAAGCCGTTGCCGTGGCTATCCTGCGCGAAGTGGCAATCGGCGCATTGCATGCCGATCTGGGCGTGAATGTCCATCATGTGGACGGACTTTCCGGGATTGTCGGGGCCAACCTCGACGAATTTGCCCTCGGTGCCTTTACGGAACTTTTCGGGGTCGTTCGGGTCAATGATGTGCGCGGTGTCGGTGCCGTAGGTGCTCATATCACCATCGTCGTCGAGCAGGTTGCCGCGACGGTCGCGCTTCAGGATCGCGCGGAAGTTCCAGCCGTGGCCGTGGTAATCGGCGAACTGGGTGTCCTTGGCCTGAGCGTTGACGTCATAGACGTTGCGCAGGAACTCCACATCGCGCCACAGCCCGCGCGTGGCCGCGCCTTCGGGGTTGCGGTCGAGCACTTCGCGTTGTTCGTCGCTGGTGGGATAGAACTGCTTCTTGAACGCCTTTTCGTAGTCCGCGTCCGACATTCCGGCGGGCTTGGGCGCGCGATTCTCAGGCCCCGGCCACATGCTGGGCGCATCGGATTCATAGTCCCACATCGTGTAGCCGAGGTAGCTGTTCAGGAAGATGTTCGGCTGGTGCATGTGGCAGTTCATGCACTGCGCGGTGGGGATGGCGCGGGTGAATGCGTGGACGAGCGGGTGGCCGCGTTCCCGGTCCTGCATGGCGGCTGGGCCGATGGCTTCGTGGGCGGCTTTGTTGACATGGCCCGTTTCATCAAGGCCAGCCGTCGCGTGGGCTGCGGCCTGATCGAGCTTGGCGTGGTCCATCGTGCCGTGCGGGGCGATGCCCTTGGCAGGGGCATAGACCAGTTGTGTCGGCGCTGAAATCGCGCGGGCGCAATCATCGGCCATCGTGCCTGAGGCTTCCGCGTCAGACTTGTCCCCGCCCAGATAGCCGCCCTTCCCGCCGAGCACGGTGCCGCGCACTTTATCGTGCGATTCATGCGCTTGCGCATCATAAGTGCCATAGGCACCCTTGCGGTGCTGCCCTTCGCGCAAGGTGTTGATCGCAGGGTCGGCGGTGACCGTCTGCCCGTCGCGCCCGCATTTGCCATAGTTCAGCGAATGGCGCGGTTCGCGGTCGTTGGCGTAGATCACGTGGCACGCGGCGCAGCCTGATGAGCGATAATCGCCCGGCTGGTCGTTGGTGCCCATCTGGAACAGGAAGGGGTCGTTCAGGCGGGTCTTGTGGATGTTCAGGACCGGAATCGCGACGCGCAGGCCGGTGGCGGGGCCACGGTTCGATTGCTTGAGGTCCGGCCTTCCCGGCTCGTCCAAGCGCTGGATCAGGCCGGTCGAGTTGGGCAGGCCGATTTCGGGGAACTGCGGATTGATCGTGCGGCCGCCATCTTCGAACACGCGAAACACATCACCCGGCGGGATCTGGTGCCAGCGCGGCAGCGGATAGAGGATCGGCAGCGCGCCCCGCGCCTTTTCCTTGGGCGTGACCGTGCCCCACATCGGCTTGCCATCGGGGCCGATTTCCTTCGACGCAGACTTGAGCAGCGCTGGCTCACCGTTCCGCGTAAAGCTTTCGCCGAACATGTAGTTTTTGAACGGCACGATGCCATTGTTATAGGCCGCCCCGCCCCAGAGCATTGCGCCGGTGGACATCAACGAGCGTTCGGACGCCTCGATGATCGCCATATGACACGCCCCACAGGCATCGCGCGCCACGCGATAGTCCGATGGGTTAACGAAACGGATGAAGTCCGGGCTTTCCTTGGCCAGCAGTGCATAGGACCGCTTCGGGTTGGCCGAAGATGGCCAGCCCCATGCCACCGGATACTTCGGCAACACGTGAGCGGCCTTCATCGCGCCCACATATTCCATCGAATTGTGGTTCCACGAACGATCCGCCACAACTTTGGTATCGCCCCCGTGGCAATCGGCGCAGGACAGCACCACGGCGGAGCTGGCATGCATCGTGCGGTGATCGCTTTGTGTGTGGCAGCTGACGCAGCCTGCGTTCTGCTTGTCGACATAGGCCCATTGCTCTTGCGCCGTATCGCCCGGCTGGCCGCGTGGTGCGGGCGGCGCGCGGGTGTGCGTCACCTTTTGTGCAGGCTCCTCGCCCGCCGCAAACAGCGCGCTAGGCACCAGCAGCGTGGCCAACAGCGCGATGAGCCAGGGGAGTAAGCGCGTGCGGCGCGGGTCGGTCATGGGCTGGGTCATCAGAAGGCCAGAGTCGCGTTGGCGAGGACGGAATAGAAGCGGCTGGCCTTGCCCTGTTGCGCAAACAGGGTGTCAAAGCCCCGCCCCGGTTCAAGCACTGCGCCCGACAGGCGGAACACCAGATTTTGCGAGGCATTGGGCCGCCATATGGCCGAGACCGAGGCGTCCCAGCCGATCTCCTTGGGGATCGAGCCTTCGTTGCGCAGCACTTGCAGCACTTTGGTATCTTCGAACCACAAGTGGTTGATGTTGGTCGAGACTCGCACCGTGGGTGTCAGATCGAAATCGGTGCCAAGCCCCAGCAGCATGGTGCCCGGATTGGTGAAGTTCGACTGGCCCTGCTCTTTGGACGAGCGCAGCGAATTGAGAATGCCGTTGCGCCCGTTGATCGAAATCGCGCGCCCTCCGCCTGCGAAGGGGATGGTCTGGCGGATCCAGTAACTGGTATCGGCGCCTGCAAACTGCGGGTTTTCGAAGATCGCATCAAACCCGCCTTCGACCTGATCGTAGGGGTCCTTGTCGCCGCTGGCATAGAGGCCGGAGAGGCGGATGCGGGTCCAGTCGATGTCATAGCTCAATTCCGCAGCGGCCATGAACGCACGGATGCTGGCGGGGCCGCTGGTCAGGAAGTTGTTGCTGTCATGGCCGAGCGCGCCATAGAATTGCGCGGTGACATTGATGCGCCCAATGCGGCCATCGGCGGCATAGCCCAGATAGACGACATCGTAGTTGCGCCCGCGCAGATCGCCCAGCAGCGCGGGCCGCACCGGGAAGCCGTTCTTGTCCACCGCGACCTGGCCCCGCTCCCGGTTGATGTTCCATGTGGCCGAAAGCTGGCTGGTGAGGCCGACGACCGGGAAGTCCTGCCGATAGACATTGGCCATCAGCACGAAATCATCGCGCGGGGTCTGCGTGATGTCGTTCAGGCCGGAGTTGGTGTCTTTTTCCAGCCGCCAGAATGCCGCCAGATTGAACTGGAAGCGGTTGTTGTCGCGGTTGCCGAACAGGCGAATGCCGAGCTGGTTGTCGTTGAACAGGAAGCCGCGGAAGTCCGACTGCATCGGCTGGATCCCTGCGCGGACCGAGATGAAATCGTAGCGCTTCGAATCATACTGGCCGAGGTGGTAATCGACGAAAGCTTCTTGCAGGCCCACAAATCCATCGGTGCGGCGCGTGCCCTTGGACGGTTCGACGAACAGAACACGCCGTTCAGGCAACTGCACATGATTGATATTGCCCGCAATCGCGATGCGGTATTCAATCGTCGGCGGCTTGAACGCGGTCATGCCTTTGAGCAGCGACACGCTGGCGATGAAGGTCTGCGCCAGCACAAGGCTGTTGCTGCGGCCGAACACGTCAATCTGGTTGGGATCGCTGGTGGTCTGATTGCCGACCGGGATCGGAAAACTGCGCGGCTCGACAATCGTGTCGGACACGGCACCGGCAATCAGGAACCAGTCGTCGCCTTTCAGGAAGCCGGGGCGTTTGCCCTTGGCCAGCGGGCGGTCGCCCTTCAGCAGGCTGTGGTGGAACGGATCGAGCGAGGAGTGGCAGACCGAAGCAAGGCGCGGAAACAGGGTGTAGATCGACTGGTCGCGCTTGCCGGTGACCTTGTCCTTCTGCGGACAGAGCGACGACACGATGCGCCAGCGATCCGGCAGGGCCACATCGAGCGCGAGATTGCCCAGCGGGCCTTCGCCGTCATACTTGTCGTAAAAGGCCTCGGGCGGCGGGGCGTTGACCGCGCCGGGATTGTCCTGCTCGACCTTTTCTGGAAGCTGCTTGCTATAGCCGGGGCGGCGGCGGCCATCGATCAGCGCCTCGTCAGCGTCGGTTTCTCCGCCGGGCAGCGCGGCATCCGGCGGGTTCTGCGCATCGGAAACAGACTGAGGCTCCTCCGGCACCGGCTGATGGACCGGCTGGATCATGCCCAGTGCTGGCGCAAGCAGGGCAAGCACCGGTAGCATCATTTGCCCTCGCACACGTTCTGTTCGCTCGTATCGAGGAACGGCGCGAAGGGGCAATTCACATAGCGCAGACGCACGCCGCTGCCGATGGCGACGACGATGGTATCGGCGCGCATGTCTTTGGGCGCATTGCCGATTCCGCCCACTCTGGCCCCGGCATTGTGCAGGCCGAGGAACGAGATCATGTCATCCTGATCGATGCCATCACCCGACACGCCAATCGCGCCGACCAGACGGTTGCCGCGATAGATTGGCACTGAGCCGGGGAAAATCTGGATACCGTTGGCAAGGCGCTTTTTGCCGGTGGGCGTATCCGGGACGCTGGAGCAGGTCTGTGGCGTATCGCTGCCTGCGCCTTGCAAAAAGCCTGCGTGCTGCACCACATTGCCCGCCACCAGCGCGATCTGCAGGCCCGTGGCAAAGGGGCTGAAATCATCAATCGCGCGCGATAGCGGGCCGGGAGGGCGGCCCAGTTCGCCATCGGGGAAGTAGGGCCGTGACAGGTTGCCGCCGGAACGATCGGCAAAAGCCTTGGCCCCGGTCAGCGCGCTCTGGTCCCCCAGAAAATCGCGCACCCGCTGCACGAAAGCGTCCGCGCCGGGTGTGGCGAGCAATTGCTGCGCGGCCAGTGGGTTGGAGAAGAACGCCGCCGTGCGCGCCTTTTGAAGCGACACGTCGATGCCGAAAATCGGCGCATCGGGGCTACGCACCTGCCCCAGCACTTCGCCGAAAGTATCGACCACGGTGATCGTCACTTGCGCGCGGCTATCGAGCGGGCGGCGGATCTGCGCGCGGGCGCGGGACATTACTGTGAAGGCTTCTTCCAGCACCGCGCGGGCTTCTGCTGCGGTGAGCGGCTGGCCTACGGTGCCACCATCGGTCCCGGCCTTGACCGGATAGCGCGGGTTTCCTGCACCATCGGTGAGCAGATAAGCATCGGCGAGCGCGAATTCTGACGCGCTGACCCGGCGGATGCCGCTGCGTTCGGTGCCATAGGCAGCGCCCGCCAGAACGGAGCTGCCGTCATAGTATCCAGTCACCGGGATCAGCGTGCCGCGCGTGTTGTTGATGGCGGCGAAGTTTGTTTGCAGCGCGGAAAGCTTTGACGGTTGGGCATCCGCAAAACGCAGTGTGGTGCCATCCGCCGTAATGCGGTCACCGCGAATGTCGGCGGCAGGGGCAAAGCCCTGAATACCTGCCAGCGCGATGTATTCCTCGTCGTCCTCGTCGATGTCGGTGACGTTGGGATCATAGCCATAGTCGCCATCGGCCATCACCCCGATGCCGCCGACGACCACGCCGTTCTTGTAGAGCGGCAGCCCGCCGGGGTCTGCTGCGAGGCCCAGCGGCGAGCGCTTGGGGCCGGTGAAGGCGCCTGCCCCGGCGTTTCCAGTGATGAAACGGGTGTTGAGATCGGAACAGGGCAACTGGCTGAATTGCACGCCGAATAGCGGCCCTGATTCCAGACCCGGCGTGTTGGGTGCGGGCGGGAAATGCTCCTGCACGATCATGCTGGCGGTGCGCGTGGTGAAGGCATTGCCGCTGGAGGACAGGTACGCGCCGGTCACCGCCTTGCTGATCGCGCCCATCGTGGCATCGACTTCGAGCCCTTGCGCATCGATGCCGGGGTTGGCGATGCGGCCCGTGGCGGTGCGGCGGCTGGTGAGCATCCGTGTGGGCGCGCCGTTCATGCGGAACACGGCAAGGACGTTGCCCACGCGGTCCACAACGCTGATGATGGCGGGCTTGCTGCGGGCCTGTGCCTCACCCACCGCTTGGGCGATGATTTGCTGCACTTCGGTTGCCGTTAGCGCTTCTTGCGCCGGATCGGCAAAGAAGCGCGCTGTGGCGGTGGGCGTTGGCGTGGGCGTGGGCGTGAAAGTATCGCCCGCGCCGGATTCACCGCCGCCGCATCCGGCCAGCATCAGCGCCAGCGAAAGGACGGCAGCGGTGGCCTGACGGAAACCCAGCCGCAAAGCCATCAGCGCAGGCTCCTGATCGAGCGAACGGCCCCGCCCAGCGCGCGGCGGAAGGCAATCGGCTGGAACCCGTTCGGATCGCGCACCGCAGCATAGGCCTGATTGATCTGGATGCGCAGGCCACTGGCCGCCGAGGCGGAAACCATGCCCTGATTGACCATGCCGCCCAGCAGCGTATCGACCGCCATCACCGATTGCACCGCGCCTTCATAGTCAGTGAAGCGTTCGCCAATGGCGTCGCTGGCGATGGAATCCATGATCGCGAAGGTCTGTTCGCGCGAGAAGCTGGCCCCGGCAAAGCGGCTGGAGAGCGCGTCTGCCGATTGGCGCAGCGATTGTGCAGCGGCCACAGTTTCTGGGCGCCCGGCTAGCATAGCGCGGTGGAAGGCCTTGGCTCTTGCGTCGAATGTTGCAGCAGTGTCGGGTGCGACGACCTTCGCCGCGGCCAACAGCATGATCATGTTTTCATCATTATAAGGCGGCGTGCCCAGATCCAGCGGGCGGCCCGGATTGGGCACCGCCGTAACACTCGCGCCTGCCTCGCCATCGTAGATGCGGCGGTGGCATGAATGGCAATCGTAGAAGGTGAATTCGGGGAAGATGCCGTCCACAGCGCGCGTCGGCTGGCTGAACAGCTCAAGGCTGCGCTTGACCGCCTCGGCCTGCCCCACCGCCCACATGCGCATGGCGTTGGTCTTGCCGCTCTTGCGCTGGACGTAGTCGGCGTCCTCATCGTGGTGGGCCTGCAGCGTGGTGAACAGGTCCAGCTCGAACGAAATGCGCGGGTGGCCTGCTGCCATGATGCGGTGCGCGATGAACTGGCCTTTTGCGTCGCCCGAAAAGTGGCAATCGAGGCAGACTTGCGCCTTTACCTGCGGGTTGACCAGATCGGTCATCCCTTGGGTCACATTGCGGCGGTGGCTTGCGCCAACGGTGTAGTGGGTGGCGAGCCAGCCGCCCGCTGCGCCATGGCAGGCTTCGCAATCCACCCCATCGGCAAGCCGCGCGGCGCCGGGAGAGGCATGGCACCCGGCGCATTCGCGCTGCGCCCCTGCGCCATCAAGCCCAAGGCGGCGCAGGATGGCCTGCCCACGCGGCTCTTGCACCACGCGCCAGGCACGGCTGTGTGCGCCAGTGGGTGAGGATTCCTCCTGCCAGCGCAGGAGTTCATCCTGCCGCACCACCGCGCCATCGGCCACGCTGCGCCCATGGCAGGTGGACCCGGCGCAAGACGCCACGCCGTTATGGCCCGGCAGCGGCGCCGATGCGGCTTCGGCTTTGAGCGAGGCAGGTCCAAACAGCGCCGACGCGCCAAGCGCCGCACTCGCCATGGCCAGACACAGGGCACAGCTCAGCAGAACCGGGCGCGGTATCACCCGAAGCACAGCAAGCCGCTGTAATAGTGTCCTTATAATGTTCTGCATTGCCCCTTGTCCCCACCGGCAGGAGACCGCCCGACGTTGTGCCCGTTGCGATGACCGACGCCGGAAGTGCTGCAATGCGACCCCGTTGAATCGAGACTAGGCCACCAACCGAGCCGGGTTCAAGGGGCTAAACACCCTTTCGCACACAATTCAGCAATATGCTGCCCTGCCCGTCCGCAGACCGATCAATATCCGCGCACCAGATCGACTTGCGCCAGCAGCGGATCGCCGCTGCGAAAGCGCGAAATGTTGTCGAGAAACCGCTTTATCGAGCGTTCGAACATGCGGGTCTGCGCGCGGCCCGAAAGGTGGCTGGTGACATGCGCGTTGGGCACGCTCCACAGCGGATGTTCGGGCGGCAAGGGTTCGGGCGTCACCACATCAAGGAAGGCGTGGCCGGGGCGTCCGGCCTTCAAACCCGCGATCAGCGCATCCTGATCCACCACGCTGCCGCGCGCCACGTTGATCAGGGTTGAGCCGGGTTTCATCGCCGCGATTTCGGCAGCGCCGATCATGCCTTCGGTTTCCGGCGTAGCGGGCACGGCCAAAATGATCCAGTCAAACGTGCCCAGCTGCGCGCGCCACTCATCCGGCCCGAGCGTGCCTTCGCCGCCCGAACGCCGGACTTTGACCACGTCGACCTCAAAGCCCTGCAGCATCCGCTCCACCCGCTGCCCGATGGCGCCATAGCCCAGAATTAGCGCGCGGCTGCCCGCGAGTTCCACTTTGCCCGGCGAATCCAGCAGCCATTCTTGCCGGTCTTGCGCGCGCACAACCTCGCGATAGCCCTTGGCCACGGTCAGCATGCCCATCACCACATATTCGGCGATGGTGATGGCATTGATGCCAGTGCCGTTGGTGAGGATCACGCCCCGTTCGCGCAGCACATCAAGCGGAAAGAAATCGACCCCGGCATAGACGGAATTGAGCCATTTCAGCTTCGTGGCCAGCCGGATCGCCTTGTCCATGCCACCGGGCTGATACAGGTCGAACCAGCCGATTTCAGCCTGCGGCGCGAGCGCGAAGAGTTCGTCGGCACTACGGAAAAAGCGCGGTTCGATCCCGTCGGGCAAGCGGCCTTCGAGCAGGGGCGCGGCCATTGCGTTCATGACAAGGACGGTCATAGGACTTCGGCTTTCTGAGAATACATCACAGCTTCCACTCCCAACCAAGCGGATCGCCGTCCATGACTTCGACGCCCTTGGCGGAGAGTTCATCGCGCAGAGCGTCGGAGCGGGCGAAGTCTTTGTCGGCGCGGGCAGCTTTGCGGGCTGCGAGAGTTGCTTCAATTTCTGCCGTCTCTGTCTCAACCCCCTTCGGCCTGAGCCGCAACTCTGCACGTTCCAGCGTTAGAAAACCAAGGCCCAGAACCGCATCCATAGCCGCAAGCGCCGCCAGCTTTTCCGCCGGATCAACTTTCTTGAGCGCAAGCACCTCCTCGAACACGGTCAGTGCAACAGGCGTGTTGAGGTCGTCCGAAACGGCGGATTCAAAGCGTTCGAGGAATGGCGTGAACTTCCTCCCCGGCACGGGGAGGGGGAACATCGCAGATGGTGGAGGGGCACCGTCGTGCGTGACGGAGGGTGCCCCTCCACCACCCTGCGGGTGGTCCCCCTCCCCCGTTGGGGGAGGAATGCGCGCCTTCAACTGCTCGATGGCCATCAACATCCGCTTCAACCGCGTCAGCGCCGCGCCCAGCCCGTCCCACGAAAACTCCAGCTCAGACCGATAATGCGCCTGCAGGCACATCATGCGGTAGGCGAGCGGGTGGTAGCCTTTGTCGATCAGCAGTTGCAGCCGCAGGAACTCGCCTGATGACTTGCTCATCTTGCCCGAACGTTCGACGAGGAAGTTGTTGTGCATCCACACCCGCGCGCCCGAATTGGCGGGCAGATCGAGGCCTCCCGCGCAGCAGAACGCCTGGTTCTGCGCAATCTCGGAAGGGTGGTGGATTTCGCGGTGATCGATGCCGCCGGTGTGGATATCGAACGGAAAGCCGAGCACTTCGCCCGACATGACCGAGCATTCCAGATGCCAGCCCGGAGCGCCCTTCCCCCACGGCGAATCCCATTCCATCTGGCGCTTCTCGCCCGGCGGAGTCTTGCGCCAGATTGCGAAATCTTCCTCGTTACGCTTTCCCTTAACCTCTTCGATCCGCGCCTCAGCTTTAGCAGATTCTAAAAATTTTTTAACTTCCGCCAATGTTTCTGAAAATTTATCGTTGAACTCGTTGTTGTCTGGCGAAGGAGTTGATTTCCAAAGATCGATGAAATCTTGATATTTATCTTTTGCTGCCGATTCATTCTTCAGCCTGACTAAAAGTTCGACAAAATTCTCCACCTCTTCGTAAATCCGCATCTTAATTGAGAACGCATCCGTTCCATCGTGCGAAATGTCCCCCAACCGCCTAACAAGCTGCCTCATCTCTATGGCAAGTTCAGATTTTATGCCGCCAAGCCGCCCGTAGTTCTCAACAGTCGAAACATCGAAATAGAGCCCACTGTCGAGTTCGTAGCAGTGCTTGTCCGCGATCCGTTCAGCAAACTGGATCATCTGCGGCACGTATTCAGTGGCAATTGTCCAGCGCGCGGGCTGGCGGATGTTCAGCGCCTTGATGTCTTCCCAGTAGGCCTGCGTATAGTGCTGCGCGATGTCCCAGATGGACTTCGCTTCAGTGCGGGCCATTTTCTCCATCTTGTCCTCGCCCGCATCGGCATCGTCGGTCAGATGGCCCACATCGGTGATGTTGATGACATGGGTGAGCTTGTAGCCCTTGAACGACAGCGTGCGGCCCAGAATGTCGGCAAAGACATAAGCGCGCATGTTGCCGATGTGCGGGTAGTTATAGACCGTTGGCCCGCAGGAATAGACGCGCGCTTCGCCGGTATGGACCGGCTGGAACTCTTCCAACTGGCGGGTCAGGCTGTTGAACAGCTTCAGCGGTGCGGCGGGTGCGGGAACATCAGACATGGGCGAGAGCCTTGCCCCGCACCCTGCCCCCCGGTCAAGTCATTCGGCCTATGGCTGGGCAGGAACCCCGGCTTGCCCTGCACTGGCAAGGCTGGCCAGCAGATCAAGCTGCGCGGTGCAGCCCTTGTCCGCCATGGCAGCGGCAGCCTCAACCTCGTCGGTCGGCACGGTGCCGAGCAGCATCGTGCGGATCTTCACCGGCGCGCCCACCGGGCTGCTGAACGTGTACGTCTGTCCATCGGCCAGTGGCAGGCTGGCAGCGGGCCAGAGCTTGAGCGGATTGCCCGCGCGCCAGTTTACGTCTGCCGTGGTGCCATCGGGCGATTGCAAGGTGCCGATACCATCCAGCGTGGTATCGGGCCGCCACAGCACCAGCGTTGCCGGGTCGGCCACGCAATAGGCGCCACCCTTGGTGACATCGATATGCCAGACGTTCGAAGGCTTGCTCGGCACAGCCGCAACGGGCGCTGCGCCATCGCCGCGCACGGCCCCGGTGCGCGTGCGCACTGCGCCGCCGCGCGCCATCATCGCCGCCAGCGCCGTCGCGCCGCCGCCATCGCGATTGACCGTGCCGTTCAGCGTGAACGTCCCCGGCCCGGCCAGCACCCGCGTGCCCGATTTGTCGAGCACGGTCACCTGATCGCCACCCTTGAGCACGACCGTGGCATTGGCGGGCAGTTTCTTGCCCTGCGGATAGGCCGCCGCCGAAGGCCCGGTTGAGCGCACGACGACCGATTGCGCCAGTGCTGCACCAGCAAATGCCACGCCCGCCAGCGCCACGATGCCCGCAACCCCTGCGCGCAGTTGCTTGCGATCAACCCAGCCCATAACTCTCTCCTTCATGCGACGTTTGCAGCCGCGCGATCAAATTCGCCAATGCCTCATCCCCCTGCACCGAATCGCGCAGCGCGTCTGTGAGGGCCTGCACACGCTGCGCATCACCCGCTGAATGGGCACTGAGCAGTTCCGCCGAATGTGCGCGCTGTTCAGGCAGCATGTCCGGCACTGGTTCAAACACTTGCACCGGCGTTGCCCGCCCGCGCAATACGACTTCGCCCATGGGCCGGAACCAGTCCAGCCCCGACCGCTCGGCTGCTTCGCGGCTAACCAACACTTTGGTATCGAGCGTCTTGTTTGCGCCTTCGAGCCGGGCAGCGGTGTTCATCGCATCGCCCAGCGCGGTGTATTGAATGCGCCCCTCGCCCCCGAAATTGCCGACCACAGCCTCGCCAAAGTGGACGCCCACGCGGGTGCGGCCAATGGGCGGCACACCTTCAGGCACCGCCTTGCGGAATTCCTCGCCGGCCAGATACATGGCCCAAGCCGCCCTGACGGCACGCTCTCCATCATCCGGGTAGGCAATTGGCGCACCCCAGAAGGCTACCACCGCATCGCCGACGAACTTGTCGAGCGTACCGCCATATTCCAGCACCACAGCACTCAACCGGTCGAGGTAATCGTTCAGCAGCCGCGCGATCATTTCCGGTTCGACCGCGTGGGTCAGCTTGGTAAAGCCTTCAAGATCGCTGAACAGGCAGAAGATTTGCCGCTTTTCGCCGTGGAGCGAAAGCCGCTCAGGATTGCGCATGATTTCTGCGGCAACTGATCGCGGCAGGTATTTGCCCAGCGCGCCTTGCGCAAATTCGCGCTGCGCCGCGTTGATGGCGCGCAAGGCCGAACTCACCGCGGTGAACGCGATCAGCCAGCCGACCAGCCAGCCAGTGGCGGGCAGATCGAGCGTGTCATGGCCTGCCCGCTCCACCACAAAGGGCACCACCAGAAACGCCGCAAACTGTGCCAGCACCGCCAGCGCCAGCACCCAGGTGCGCGCCTGCGCCGCAGCCGTCGCCACGCCCAGCCCCACCGCCAGCAGCGCGGCCAGCGCCCTTGCCCAAACCGACGGCGGCGCTTTCCACGCCTTGTCCAGCAGTTGTGCGAGCATTGAGGCATGGACTTCCACCCCGATCATCTGCGTCTCACCCGTCACCGGATTGCCGGTGCGGCTGAACGGCGTGTCGAACTGGTCAAAGTCGGCAAAATCGCCGCCGATCAGCACGTAACGATCCTTGATCACCTCGGCCACGAAGGGCGCGGTATCCGGGTCGGCCAGCAGATCGATGGGAATCTTGTCAAACACCGGACGGTCGCTCGCCGTTGGCACACGGTAGCGGATCGGGCCGGTATATGTGGCAAAGCGCGGGTCGGCCTGCGCGCCATTCTGTGTCAGCGCCAGCGAAAGTAGCGGCGGCAGGCCCGGATACTGCCGGGGCCAGCGCCGCGCCACGCCATCGGCATCGGTTTCCAGCAGGATCGAGGCCGGGCCGACCTTCGGCGTTTTCACGCTCTGCTGGAACGCCCGCAGGTCCTGCTCCTGCTCATACGTGATTGCTTCGGGGTTGGTGCGATTGTCAGCATAAGCGAGAAAAACCGGCGTCTGCATGGCTTTGAGCGAGGCGCGCAGCAGCTCGTCATCGTCTTGCGGGCTGTCAAACAGCACGTCGATGCCGATGCCCTTGGCCCCCAGCTTGTCGATCTCCGTCAGTGCCTTGGCCAGAATGGTGCGGTCTACTGGCGAGATCTGCCCGGTCGCGCGGTTGGTGTCGGCAGTATAGACCACCAGCGCCACGCGTTTGTCGGTATCGGCTGGCGGGGCGAAAGTGGCCGCGCGCAGATCATAGAGCGCGGCTTCGGCATCGCGCAGCAGCGGCAAGCGCCAGCTGCTAAAGGCGATGAACAGCGCAAATACGATAAGCCCCAGCGCCACGACAATGCGCTGCACCCCAAGCTGGCCCAGCCCGCGCAAGGCGGTGCGGCGAATGTCGCTGACCCCGGCCTCGGTCCCCTCGTTCCGCCACGGCATTTGTCGCCCCCAATCCGCAAGAGCTACACGATAAAGCGCGCTTGTGCTCAACCCTGCTGCAGACCCCGATGGACGCTGGTGCGCCTCACCCCCTGCTTAGGCGGATTGTTGCCGCAGTGCCAATGGTCAACGCAGCGATAGCGGAGCAATCAGAAGCCGAGGAAGCGGACGTTGCCTTCCACAGGCTCGCGGTCGCGCGGGAAATTGTTCACGCTGGCCTCTTCCACGCGATAGCCGATGGCCATGCCGCAGAAGAAGATGTGCGTTTCATCCGAAACGCCGATGAAGTCCTTGATCAGCCGGGCGTGCATCGCGAGGAATTCCTGCGGGCAGGAATCGAGGCCCTCTTCGCGCAGCAGCAGCATGATCGTCTGTAACCACATGCCCACGTCCGACCACTGCGGCGAACCCATGCGCCGGTCGAAATAGCATAGCAGCACCGCAGGCGCGCCGAACGAAGTCACATTGTTGCGCACAAAATCGCTGCGTGCATCGCCATCGCCACGCTCAATCGCCATGGCCTGATACATGGCCTTGCCCACTTCCTGCAGGCGGGCCTTGCATTCGGGGATCACTTCGGGCTGCGACCACGAATATTCGATCGGGTCCTGCATGGGCGAGACCAGCATCTTGGCCTGCAGTTCCGCCAGCGGCGCACCGGTGGCAATCGTGGCTTCCCACGGCTGGAAATTGCACCCCGAAGGCGCCCACCGCGCCTTGTCCATCACCCGCTGCAGCACTTCCAGCGGCACGGGATCGGGCTTGAACACCCGGATCGAACGGCGGGAAAGGACGGCTTCGCTAACGGTCATGGTGCTCATGGCGGATTAACTGCCCGGTTAAGGAACCGGCGTCAACCCGCCATGCGCAAGCGTATAACTCAGCCCTTGGCCTTCATCGCGGCAACGGCGGCAGCAACCTCTTCGGGCCGAAGAGCGCCCGGTCCGGGGCCCATGTCCTCGGCATCGACCAAGCGGTCAGTGCTGGACTTGACGAAGTCAGCCTCGGTCGACGGGCGAAGATCGGGGCGTCCGGCCATGATGCCCATCTTGATCTTGCACATGGCATATTGCGTTTCGTCGGCCTCGACCTGAAGCGCCAGCACGTCCTTGGCTTCGCTCTTCACGGTATATTCGTGGCGGCCCGGCTCGGTCACCAGAAGGAAATAGCGTCCGGCACCCAGTGAACTGATCTTCTGGCCGTTTTCGTTCACAGCACAACCCATCGCCGCGCCCATGATCGTGCCGGTGCGGTAGAACACGATCTGGCCCTTGCCAGCAGGCGGCGGCGGGATGACGACCGGAGCCTTGTCAGCGGCCATCACGCTGGAAGCCGCAGCGGGAATTGTCGCTACAGCGATTGCTGCGCTCAACATGCGCACAGTTGATTTCTTCATCAGTTACCCCTTCCCTGTGACGCGGCACCATTGCCAGCCGTCGATTCCAATGTGATTGGTTGTTCAGCCTTGCCCGCAGGCGCAGGCATTTCAATGGCAAAGGCTTCCGCCGTTTTGGCAGGCAAAATCGTCCCCTTGGCGAGATTTTTCTCACCCCCATTGATGAAGAGGCCGATCATTCCGGCGAGGGGGATCGTGCCAGCGGCTACCGCATTCAGGCCGACCACCGTCCCCATATTGTCGAGGCCGATGGCTTCCAGTTTGAGCGAGCGCAAACGCAGCTGTCGATCACCGACCTGGAGATATCGAGCGGCAAGCACCAGTTCGCCCGGAGCGCCGCCACCGCCCCCCTTCTTTGCATGAATCACCTCACCCTGTCCGGTCGTGCCAGCGGGTATTACCTCGATGCCATCGAGTATGATCGGCTTGGCCAGATGAAATGAGAACAGTTCGCCCGTCTTGCTCAACTTGCTGCCAAGTGGCGCATCTATTGCGATTTCGACTGGGGTCAAAGCGGGGATTGATATGGTGGAAGCAGCAGATCGTGGAGAGCTGTCTTGCCCAGCGCCGCTAATGGCTTCTTGTGCGAAGACCGTAACCGATAATGGTCCTGCCAAACAAAGCGCAATTGCGCCCGTGACATAGCTTCTGAACGTCCACCCCATGTGTCATCATCTGCCGACTTGTCATGACAATGACAAGTCGGATTGGCTGAGGAAAATTACTCGTCCTCAAATAGATCAGCCAGTTGCTCGATGATCGTGCCGCCAAGCTGCTCGGCGTCCATGATCGTCACCGCGCGGCGATAGTAGCGCGTCACATCGTGGCCGATGCCGATGGCGACAAGCTGGATCGGCGATGATTTTTCGATCCACTCGATCACCTTGCGCAAATGCTGCTCAAGATAACCCGCATTGTTCACCGACAGCGTCGAATCATCCACCGGTGCGCCATCGGAAATGACCATCAGGATGCGGCGGTCTTCGGGCCGTGCCAGCAGGCGGCTGTGCGCCCACATCAGCGCTTCGCCGTCGATATTTTCCTTCAGCAGGCCTTCGCGCATCATCAGGCCAAGGTTGCGGCGCGCGCGGCGCCATGGCTCGTCGGCTTTCTTGTAGACGATGTGGCGCAGATCGTTGAGGCGGCCAGGCTGTGCGGGTTTGCCGCCTGCCAGCCACGCCTCGCGGCTCTGCCCGCCCTTCCATGCGCGGGTGGTAAAGCCCAGAACTTCGGTCTTTACGCCGCAGCGCTCCAGCGTGCGCGCCAGAATGTCGGCGCTGATGGCCGCGATGGAGATCGGCCGTCCGCGCATCGATCCTGAATTGTCGATCAGCAGCGTGACGATGGTGTCCTTGAACTCAACGTCGCGTTCGATCTTGTAGGACAGCGAATGGCCGGGCGAGATCACCACGCGCGCCAGCCGTGCTGCATCGAGCAGGCCTTCTTCCTGATCGAAATCCCATGACCGGTTCTGCTGCGCCATAAGGCGGCGCTGCAACCGGTTGGCCAGCCGCGTGACCACGCCCTGCAGGCCCTTCAACTGCGTGTCGAGATAGGCGCGCAGCCGCGTCAGCTCTTCCTCGTCGCACAGCTCGGTGGCGGAAACCACTTCGTCAAACTGGCTGGTATAGGCCTTGTAATCGAAGTTTTCGGGCAGATCGGTCCAAGGACGGTTGGGGCGTGTGGGCAGCATGCCCTCTTCACCCTCGTCAGCCATGTCGGAATCGGCAGAGTCTTCCTGCTCGTCCATCTCCTGCTCGGTGTCCGAATCTTCGTCACCCTCGCTGGTATCGCCCGCCATTTCAGACGGTTGCTGCTCCTGATCGTCGGAGCTGGTAGGCTCTTCCTCGCCCTCGTCCTCCTGATCCTCGCCTTCGTCTTCCTGACTGTTGTCATCATCTTCGCTGGCGGATTGCGTCAGGTCCAGATGCTGCAACATATCGAGCGCGATCTGCTGAAACGCGCGCTGATCATCGAGCGAGAGCGCCAGCGCTTCGACATCGTTGCCGACCCGGCTTTCGATCCAGCTGCGCACCATTGCCATGCCGGTCTGTGCAGATTCGGGCGCTTCTGCGCCTGTCAGCTTTTCGCGCAGCAACAGCGCCAGCGCGGTGGGCAGCGGCACCTCTTCGGGCTTGGACGCGCGGGCAATAGGATCAGACGCCGTGCGCACGCCCACCGCCGCGTTCAGATTGGCGCGCATGCCGGCATAGGCATTGGCCCCCAGCGCTTCATAGCGCACCTGTTCGATCGCATCATAACAGGCGCGGGCAAGCACTTCGCCCGGCGCATGGCGGCCATGCAGCGCGGCGTTGTGATGGCGCAGGCGCAGCGCCATCGAATCGGCATGGCCGCGCGCTTCGGCCACTTGCTCTGCCGGCAACTGCCGCCCCGGCATCGGCACGCGCATCGATTGGCCAGACTGCACCGGCGCATCAGCCGTCCACGCCACTTCTACCTCGGGATCGAGCGAAATGGCGCGGGCCGTGCCGGTCAGCACTGCCCGGAAACGGTCGAGGGGAGTTTCGTCAGCCAAAGCCTGCCTTCAGTACTTTCCTTCGCCATAGGGCATGCGTCCCCGCGAAAGCGGGGACCTCAGGCCGAACAGCACTACATCAACCGATGCTTTGGCCGGTCTTTGCCCAATCCGCAAGGAAGCCTTCGATGCCCTTGTCCGTAAGGACATGTTTGAACAGGCCCTTGATCACGGCGGGCGGCGCAGTGATCACGTCTGCACCGATCTTTGCGCTTTCCAGCACATGCATGCCATGGCGGATCGAGGCGACGAGGATTTCGGTTTCGAACGCATAGTTGTCATAGATCAGGCGGATGTCGCGGATCAGGTCCATGCCATCAAAGCCATTGTCATCGTGGCGGCCCACGAAAGGCGAGATGAACGAGGCCCCCGCCTTGGCCGCGAGCAGCGCCTGATTGGCCGAGAAGCACAGCGTGACGTTGACCTTGGTGCCCTCGCTGGTCAGCGCCTTGCAGGTCTTCAGCCCGTCGATCGTCAGCGGCACCTTGATGCACACATTGTCGGCAATCTTGCGCAGGATTTCAGCCTCGCGCATCATCCCTGCGTGATCTAGCGCCACGACCTCTGCCGACACCGGACCATCGACCAGCGCGCAGATTTCGCGCGTCACTTCGATGAAGTCTTTGCCCGCCTTGGCAATCAGCGTCGGGTTGGTGGTCACCCCATCGAGCAAGCCGGTGGCAGCAAGATCGGCGATATCGGCAGTGTCGGCGGTGTCGACGAAGAACTTCATATGTGTGGCCTTCCAGATGGGCGAACAATTGCTTCGGCCTATAGGCAATGCCTTTTGCAATGTCAGGCATCATCCCGACGAATGTGCCAGACTATTTTTGCCAGGCTATGCTCGGCGGCCTGTTCGTGGCGGCCTATTTGAGGCCGAAGGCGGCGATCAGCATGGGATCGTTGGTGGAACGCGGATCAGCCCGAATCGCGGCTTCTTCGCGGCCGATGGCGCGGAAAATCGCTGTGTCGGCCTGAAGCGCCAGCGAATTGGCAATTCCGCCCACATCCACTCCGGTCAGCGCCGCCAGCACTTGCCCGACCAGCGGCTCACGGCTGACGCGAATCGCATCGCCAAATTCGGGCACCATGATTCCGACAAGGCTCGTGCCCATTTCCTGATGCAGGAAATCGGTAGCCGCCGTTGGATTGCCGCCGCGGATCAGCGCCAGCGCATCGCGCACACCAATCGTGCGCACGGCATCGGCCACCGCCGGCGCGGCGCGGGTGGCCGCATCAAAGGCCATGTCATTGAACGCACGCTGCAAACGGTCCTTCAAGAGCGGCCCGGTCAGGATTCGCGCCAGTACGCCGCCGCGATTGCCGATGGATTCGGGCAGCGCCAGGCGCGTCACCGAATCATCCCAGAACCCACCGGGCGCGAGCAGACGAGAAAACGCGCGGTCGCTGGACAAAAACAGCAACCGCCGCACCGCCTCCTCCAGCGAAAACGCCGGAAAGCTTGAGCATCCAGCCAGCGCCAGCACGCCAACTGACGTCATGCCGCCCAGCAGCGCGCGGCGATTGATCGGATTAAAAGCCTGACCCATGCGTTTTCTCCTCAGTTCCTTGGCCGCCGAAGCTTTGCCCCCGGCATTCGCGCCCCATATAGACGAGGCAATATGAACCGCGTCCGATGCCTTGTCTTCAACGCCGCACTCGGCCCGCTCGATTACCGGGTGCCGGTGGGCATGGCGGTGGAGCCGGGCAGCGTCGTGGTTGCACCTTTGGGTCCGCGCCAGATCATCGGCGTGGTGTGGGAAGCTGACCGCCTGCCCGCCACGGAAGTGCCTGAAAACAAACTGCGACCCTTGCTGCAGGTCCTGCCGGTTCCGCCCCTGCCCGTGCCATTGCGCCGCCTGATCGAGTGGACCGCAGACTACTATCTGGCCCCACTGGCCGCCGTCGCGCGCATGGCACTGTCGAGCAACGCGGCGTTGCAGGGCGGCGGGACGATTACCGAATATCGCCTCACCGGGCGCGAACCGGGAAGGATCACGCCGCAACGCGCGATTGCGCTCGACCTGTTGCAGGATCAGCAAGCGACCATCCGCGAACTGTCTGAAATCGCAGGCGTTTCTGACGGAGTGCTGCGGGGGATGGTCAATGCCGGACTGCTGGAGGCGGTGGTGGTCGATTCGGACCGACCCTACCCACCTGCCGATCCGCACTTTGCCGCGCCCGATCTTTCGGATCAACAGGCCGAAGTTGCAGCGAAATTTGTTGATGCCGTAAAGGCGCGGGCGTTCCGGCCCTTCCTGCTCGATGGCGTGACGGGATCGGGCAAGACCGAGACCTATTTCGAAGCCATCGCCACTGCCATCGAAGCGGGGCAACAGGTCCTCGTGCTGCTGCCAGAGATCGCACTGACCGAAACATTCCTCAAACGCTTCGAAGCGCGCTTTGGCGTTCCGCCGGTCACCTGGCACAGCTCTTTGAAAGCCTCCGAACGGCGGCGTGCGTGGCGCTCGGTGTCGCTAGGTGTCGCTCAGGTGCTGGTAGGTGCACGTAGCGCGCTGTTCCTGCCGTTTGCGAATCTGGGCCTGATCGTGGTCGATGAAGCGCATGAAATCTCGTTCAAACAAGATGATGGCGTGCGGTATAATGCGCGCGACGTGGCAGTCATGCGCGCGCGGTTCGAATCCACACCTGTGATTCTCGCCAGCGCGACACCCGCGCTCGAAAGTCTGCAGATGGCAGAGGCAGGACGCTATGAACGCGTAATCCTCCCCGCCCGCTTCGGCGGCGCGACGATGCCTGAGATCAAGGTGTTGGACTTGCGGGTGGAGCAACCTGAACGCAACCACTGGATCGCGCCTCCGCTCGTTGAAGCGCTGAAGGACCGGTTGGAAAAGGGGGAACAATCGCTGTTGTTCCTCAACCGCCGGGGTTTTGCGCCGCTGACGCTATGCCGCGCCTGCGGATACCGGTTCCAGTGCCCCAATTGTTCGGCGTGGCTGGTGGAGCATCGCCTGAGCAAACGGCTGACCTGCCATCACTGCGGGCATGAAGTGCCCACACCCGATGCCTGTCCTGAATGTCACGAACCGGACTGCCTTGTCGCCTGCGGTCCGGGGGTGGAGCGGATTGCGGATGAGGTGGCAGAAATCCTGCCAAATGCGCGGGTTGCGCTGGTCACTTCAGACACTTTGACAAGCCCGGCCAAGGCAGCCGAGTTCGTCGAAATGGCCAGTGCCGGGGCGATTGACGTGATCGTCGGCACGCAGTTGGTCACCAAGGGCTACCACTTTCCCGAACTGACGCTGGTGGGCGTGATCGATGCCGACATGGGGCTGGAGGGCGGCGATCTACGCGCGGCGGAGCGGACTTATCAGCAAGTTGCGCAAGTCGCCGGACGCGCGGGGCGCGGGGCCAAGCCGGGCGAGGTGATGATCCAGACCCGCCACCCCGAAGCCGCCGTGATCGAAGCGCTGGCCAGTGGTGATCGCGATGCCTTCTACGCCGCCGAGGCCGAAGCCCGCCGCGATGCCGGAGCGCCGCCATTTGGGCGCTGGGCGGCAATCATCGTATCGAGCGAGGACGAGGCCGAAGCGCGGGACGCAGCGCGCGGGATCGGTGGCAGCGCGCCCCGGCTGGACGATGTCCTGATCCTGGGCCCTGCGCCTGCGCCGCTTTCGCTGCTGCGCGGGCGCTATCGCTATCGGCTGCTCATCAATGCGCGCCGGTCTAGCGAGATCCAGCGCGTGATCCGTGAGTGGCTCGATCCGTTGCGCTTCCCGCCCGGGGTGCGCGTGGCGGTGGATATTGATCCTTACAGCTTCGTGTGACGCCCCTGCATTCGTCATTGCGAGGAGGCAAAGCCGACGAAGCAATCCAGAACCTGCGTAAACCTCACTGGATTGCTTCGCTCCACTCGCAATGACGAATGGGAGCGGCCCTATCGGGCAGGTTGAACCAATCGCCCGCTCAGCCATTCCGCAAGGATGACACAGCCGGTCCTCGTCCCCATCCTTGGCGATCAGCTTTCGCCCGCCATCTCCAGCCTTGCCGACCGCACGCCGGAGGACACGGTGGTGCTGATGATGGAGGTGGCCGAGGAGACGACTTACGTCCGCCATCACCAGTCCAAGATCGCGCTGATCCTTTCGGCCATGAAGCACTTTGCCGAAGAGCTGCGCGCGGCGGGCTGGACGGTAGACTACATCAAGCTCGACGATCCCGAAAACACCGGCAGTTTCAGCGGCGAAGTGGCGCGCGCGGTGGAGCGGCACAGTGCGCGCGGAGTGCAAGTGACCGAACCGGGCGAATGGCGCGTGCGACAGGCGATGGAGCAATGGCGCACAGAGCTTGGTGTGCGGGTGCGGATTTTGCCGGACACACGCTTTGTCTGCCCGCTGCCCGACTTTTTCGAATGGGCTGCCGGGCGCAAGGAATTGCGCATGGAGTGGTTCTACCGCGAAATGCGCCGCAAGACCGGACTGCTGATGGAGGGCGACAAGCCGGTCGGCGGGCGCTGGAACTTCGACGCGGAGAATCGCGGCGGGCCGGAAGCGGGGCTGAAACCGCCGGTGATCCCGACGTTCGAACATGATCAGATTACGCGCGAAGTGCTCGAACTGGTATCAAATCGCTTTGGCAACCACTTCGGATCGCTGAAGAATTTTGGCTGGCCAGTCACTCGCGCCGATGCCGAAGTGGCGCGCGATGCTTTCTTGAAGGACCGCCTGCCGCTGTTCGGCAAATATCAGGATGCGATGGTGGCGGGCGAGGATTTCCTGTTCCACGCGGTGCTATCCCCCGCCATCAACTGCGGCTTGCTCGATCCGCTGGACCTGTGCCGCCGCGCCGAAACGGAATGGCGCGAGGGCCGTGCGCCGCTGGAGGCGGTGGAAGGGTTCATCCGCCAAATCATCGGCTGGCGCGAGTACATCCGGGGCATGTATTGGCTGGAAATGCCGGGGCTTACCGATGCCAACGGGCTGGATGTGCAGCGCCCCTTGCCCGATTTTTACTGGACCGGCGAGACGCCGATGCTCTGCCTTGCAGATTGCGTGCGCACCACGCGTGACAATGCCTATGCCCACCATATCCAGCGGTTGATGGTGCTGGGCAACTTTGCGCTGCTTGCCGGATTGAAACCGCAGGAGGTCGCCGACTGGTATCTGGCGGTCTATGCCGATGCCTATGAATGGGTGGAATTGCCAAACGTGGCGGGCATGGTGCTGCATGCTGACAAGGGGCGGTTGGCATCAAAGCCTTATGCCGCCAGCGGGGCCTATATTGATCGCATGAGCGATTACTGCGGCAAATGTGCTTTCGATGTGAAGAAGAAGACTGGCGAAGGCGCGTGCCCGTTTAACGCGCTGTACTGGCACTTTCTGGCGCGGAATGAGCAGAAGCTGGCGGGCTATCACCGGCTGGCCCAGCCCTATGCCACGTGGCGACGGATGAGCGAGGACAAGCGGGCCGAGTATATGGCCAGTGCGGAAGCGTTTCTCGCCACGCTGGAGCCGGCTGAGGCGGGATGGGCGAAAAAATAACGGTTCCGTTCGTATCGAGCGTAGTCGAGACACCGCGCGCCGTGTCTCGACTACGCTCGACACGAACGGATCAGGGATTGATTTTGCCTGCTTTCCACATCGGCGGCCTGATCCCACCGTGCTTCACCACACGCGCCAGCAGGAACAGCCCCGCGCCCGTCGCCACCACCAGCGCGACCACGCTGGCCTCCAAACCAAACGCCCCGCCGGTCAACCATTCCGGCCCTTCGCGCACCGTAATCAACAGACCGTCCGTGGTATTGCTGCCCGAGACCGGCACGCTGAACACCCAGCCTTGCGTGAAATTCCACGCGGCGTGGATGCCGATGGGCACCCACAGCCGCCGGGTCCAGAGATAGGCCGCGCCCAGCAGGATCCCGGCCTCCATCGCAATGGCAAAGGCGGCAAACAGGCTGGCTCCATCATTGGAAAGGTGCGCAGCGCCGAACAGGACAGAGGTGATCAGCAGCGCCGCCCATGTGCCCAGCATCGCTTCAAGGTGGCGCAGCAGGATGCCGCGGAAGAGGATTTCCTCGATCACCCCCGAAGTGACCGCCAGCGCCAACATCGCCCAGATCGCGCCGATGCCATTCACCCTCTCCACCCGAAGGCCACCCAGCACCGCCACGATGCCGGTGGCCAGCGTGAACAGCGCAGCGCCGATCAGCAGGCCCAGCGGCAATTCGCGCAGCAAAGTAGCGGCGGGCAGTTCATCGTTTGCGCGCCATTCGATCCAGCGACGACAGCCCAGATAGATCAGGATCGTGAGAATCGCAGTGAGCAGCGCACCCAGAAAATGCACCGGCCCATCCCTTGGCACGGCGTCAAGCAGCACTGCGGAAATCAGCGATGCGCCAATGCCGATGGCCAGAAATTCGATGATCAGCAGCGTTAGTGGAAAAGCGATGATCCGCCGCAGCACTCCCGGCGTTCTGGCCTGCACATCATCCATCGTCATTCCCCGCTGCCTGCGCGTTCCTTGTCGAGCAATCGTTGCTTGATCTCAAGCCCATAGGCATAGCCGCCCAGCGATCCGTCCGACCGGATCACGCGGTGGCAGGGGATCAGCACCGCCACGTTGTTCGCCCCGTTGGCAGAGCCTGCCGCCCGCACCGCGCCGGGCCTGCCTACTTCGGCGGCAATTTGCGCGTAGGATCGCGTCTCGCCCGGCGGGATGCGCCGCAAGGCCTGCCACACCGCTTCCTGAAACGCGGTGCCTTTCACATCGAGCGGGATATGCGCATGGCTGCCTGGGGCCTCCACCGCTGCGATCACATCGGCCAGCAAGGCGGCAAATGCCTCGCCGCCCTGCTCCAACACCGCATGGGGAAAGCGGGCGCGCAAGGCGGCCTCGTCCTCGTTGAAGGACAGGCGGCACACGCCCTTGTCCGTTGCTGCGACCAGCATGGACCCCAGCGTGGTCGGCACGATAGCCCAGCGAATCGTCACCCCGCGCCCACCATGGGCCCAAGCCGATGGTGCCATGCCCAGCCGATCCTGCGCGGCGGAATAGAACCGCGATGGGCCGGAGAACCCCGCATCGTAGATCGCATCGGTCACGCTCACAGCTCCGGTCAGGGTTTGGGCCATCCGCTCAGTCTGCAAGGCGCGGGCATAAGCGGCAGGCGAAAGTCCGGTGTGTCGAGCGAACACCCGCTGAAAATGCGCAGGAGAATAGCCGCACTGAGCCGCCAAATCGGCCAGCGCAAGGCTTTGCCCCTCGGCCTTGATCACCTCAATCGCAGCGAGAACGGCACGTTCATCACGCGACACGTCATCGGGCAAACAGCGCAGGCAGGGCCGCAAGCCCGCACCACGCGCGGCTGCGCCATCGACGAAGAAGCGCACATTCTCGCGCCGAGGATGCCGTGCGGCGCAGGATGGGCGGCAATAGATGCCAGTGCTGAGCACGCCAGTAACGAACCTGCCGTCGAATGCCCGGTCGCGCGTTAGCACGGCGGCCCATGCTTCATCTTCGGGGATTGCTGGCGTTTGCGTCACGCGATCGGGATAAGGCGCGGTGCGCGAAGGGCAAGTGCGGTTTGCTTTGGACATTGGCGGCCTCCAACAGTGTGGAAACTTCCTGCCGATTTGCGATGGACCACGCGTCCCGCACCTTGCGATCAAAGCAGAATAGCGCAAGAAGCGGCCCCATGCGCGTCGCCAGACAGATAACCGCCTTTCTCGCCATTTTGCTGGCCGCTTTGGCAGGCACCGCCGCCTTGGCCGATCCTGCCGATATCAGCGCCGCCAGCCGCTCGGTCGTGCGCGTGGTCATCATCGAAAGCGATGGAGATCGGGCGCGGCTGATCACGCATGGCACCGGCTTTGCCGTGACGCCGAACCTGATCGTGACCAATGCCCATGTGGTGGATGAATTGCGCGGCGATGATTCGCTGATCGCGGGCGTGGTGCCAGCCGAAGGGCGCAATGGCTATCCGGCCAAGCTGATAGCCTATTCCCCCGGCAACGATCTGGCGCTGCTGCGAATCGAAGGTGGCGGATCGATCACGCCGATCACGCTTTTTCCCGCCGCGCCCGGTGATGGGGCAGAGGTCTATGCCGTGGGCTATCCGGGCAATGTCGATCTGGCGCAAGGGCTGTCGATGGCAGATCTGGTCAGGCCGCAAGAGGCGGTGAAGACGCGCGGCTATTTGTCAGGCGGGCGATCATCGCGTTCGTTCGACACGCTGTTGCACACCGCGCCGCTGGGTTCGGGCAATTCCGGCGGGCCGCTACTCGATTCCTGCGGGCGCGTCATTGGGGTCAATTCGTTTGGCACGATCAGCGACAACGGCACCGATTCGTCGTTCTTCTTCGCCATTTCGATGCGCGAGCTGGCCGCGTTCCTGCGCAAGGCCAATGTCGAGGTGCGCACCAGCGGGCTGCCCTGCCGGTCGATTGCCGATCTGAACCGAGCCGAAGCGGAACGCGCGGCGGGTGAAGGCGCGCGGCTGGCAGCCGCAAACGCGGCGCGCGCAGAAGCCGCCGAACGCGCGCTGGACGCTGCGCGGCGCGAGGCCGAGATTGCGGTGCTGTCTGAGCGCGACAATGGCTTGGCTCTGGCCGCGCTGTTGCTGGTTGGCGCTTTGGGCGCAGGCGGCTGGGGCATGGTGCAAGCCTCCAAGCGGCGCGGACGGTTTCAGCGCAAGCATGTGGTGGGAGCCGTTGCTCTGCTGGCATCGGCGGTAATCGTGTGGTTTCTGCGCCCCCCGCTGACCTCGATAGAGAGCCGTGCGCGCGAACTGATGGAAACACCGGCGCAAGGCGCAAGCAGCGCTGCAGCGGATGGCCCAACCCTTGCCGCCGCGCAGCCCGGCACTGGCAAGCTGATCTGCGTGCTCGATCCGCAGCGTAGCCGGGTGACCGTGTCCGACATTACTGACGTACCGATTGAGTGGACCGAGAGCGGCTGCATGAATGGCAAGACGCAGTATGGTGCAGCGCAAGATGGCTGGAGCCGCATCCTCGTGCCCAATGGCGAAGAGGCGGTGTCGGTGAATTCGTATGATCCGGCAACGCAGACCTACACGGTGGAGCGCTTCCTCGTTGACCTTCAAACCATGACCGCAGCCAGGGCGGAGCGGGCAAAGCTGAACGCACCAGCCTGTGGCGCGGGCGAGGAAGCAGCGCGGCAATTCGGCCAGAACCAGCAGGCGATCAAGGCGCTGTTGCCGCCCGAACCCAACGAGCGGATGCGATATAACTGCCAAAGCGCCGGGTAATTCGCCAGCAAGGGCGGAAATTCCCAATCATACCTATGCACAAGATGGCAACTCGCATCTTGTCATAACGCCGTGACGTTGCTAGGCGCGCCCCGTCTACAGGCCACTCGGTGTTTGTCACCGGGCATGGGTCTGCATCGGCTTATCCTTGGATGAAGGAACCTCGGCGCGTGGAGATTTCCGGCGGCATTACGGCCAGCTTGTCAGGGCGTTACGCTTCGGCGTTGTTCGAACTGGCAAATGAACAGGGCCAGGTTGCGTCCGTTGAACGCGACCTTGAAACACTCGATGCTGCACTGCGCGAATCGGCTGATCTGAAGAGCCTGATTTCCAGCCCGCAACTGGGCCGCGAAGAAGCGGGCCGCGCGATTGATGCTGTGGCTGGCGTGATTGGTCTGTCTGACCTGACAAAGAAGTTTATCGGCGTGCTGGCCGCCAACCGCCGCCTTGCCGACCTGCCCGGCATGATCCGCGCCTTTGCACAGATCGCTGCTGCAAGCCGCGGCGAAGTGAGCGCCGAAGTGACCAGCGCCCACGCCCTCGACGATGCCCAGATCGCTGCCCTCACTGAAAAGCTGAAGGCCCGCACCGGCAAGTCAATCAAGCTCAAGACCAATGTCGATCCCGATATCCTCGGTGGCCTTGTCGTGAAAATCGGCAGCCAGATGATCGACAGTTCGATCCGCACCCGTCTCAATTCCCTCGCTACGGCGATGAAGGCTTGAAGCCTCAAGGCTCTGTGAAAGGCTGAAAATGGAAATCCGCGCCGCTGAAATCTCGAAGGTCATCAAGGACCAGATCGCCAGCTTCGGCACCGAAGCCCAGGTCTCGGAAGTCGGTTCCGTGCTCTCGGTGGGTGACGGTATTGCCCGCATCCACGGTCTGGACAATGTCCAGGCTGGCGAAATGGTCCAGTTCTCGAACGGCGTTAAGGGCATGGCCCTCAACCTCGAAGCCGACAACGTCGGCGTCGTGATCTTCGGCTCGGACGCCGAGATCAAGGAAGGCGATGTCGTCAAGCGCACCGGCACCATCGTTGACGTTCCCGTCGGCAAGGGCCTGCTGGGCCGCGTGGTTGATGCTCTGGGCAACCCGATCGACGGCAAGGGCCCGATCGTGGACGCCACCCGCCAGCGCGTCGAAGTCAAGGCTCCGGGCATTATCCCGCGCAAGTCGGTGCATGAACCCGTGCAGACCGGCCTCAAGGCGATCGACGCGCTCGTTCCCGTGGGCCGTGGCCAGCGCGAACTGATCATCGGTGACCGCCAGACCGGCAAGACCGCCGTCGCCATCGACACCTTCATCAACCAGAAGGGCCCGAACGCGGGCACCGACGAAGGCAAGAAGCTGTACTGCATCTACGTCGCCGTCGGCCAGAAGCGCTCGACCGTGGCGCAGATCGTCCGCCAGCTCGAAGAAAACGGTGCGATGGAGTATTCCATCGTCGTGGCCGCGACCGCTTCGGAACCGGCTCCGCTCCAGTACCTCGCGCCCTACACCGGCGCGACGATGGGCGAATTCTTCCGCGACAACGGCATGCACGCCGTGATCGTGTACGACGATCTTTCCAAGCAGGCCGTGGCCTATCGCCAGATGTCGCTGCTGCTGCGTCGTCCTCCGGGCCGCGAAGCGTATCCGGGTGACGTGTTCTATCTCCACAGCCGCCTGCTTGAGCGTGCTGCGAAGATGAACGACGAAAACGGCAATGGTTCGCTCACTGCCCTTCCGATCATCGAAACCCAGGCGGGTGACGTTTCGGCCTACATCCCGACCAACGTGATTTCGATCACCGACGGCCAGATCTTCCTTGAAACCGGCCTGTTCTATCAGGGCATCCGTCCGGCCATCAACGTCGGCCTTTCGGTGTCGCGCGTGGGTTCGTCGGCACAGACCAAGGCGATGAAGAAGGTTGCAGGCTCGATCAAGCTGGAGCTGGCGCAGTACCGCGAAATGGCGGCCTTCGCACAGTTCGGTTCGGACCTTGATGCTTCGACGCAGAAGCTGCTGAACCGCGGTGCGCGCCTGACCGAGCTGCTCAAGCAGCCCCAGTTCTCGCCGCTCGGCTTTGAAGAGCAGACCTGCGTGATCTTTGCAGGGACGCAGGGCTACCTCGACAGCGTGCCGGTAACGCGCGTGACTGAATACGAAGCCGAACTGCTCAGCTTCCTGCGCACGCAGCATGCTGACCTGCTGACGCTGATCCGCGACACCAAGGATCTTGGCGACGAAGCCAAGGGCAAGCTGGTTGCCGCGCTGACGGCATTCGGCAAGCAGTTCGCATAAGGTCTTAGGCAACATCCACTTCGTCATCCCCGCGAAGGCGGGGATCCAGAGCGATAAAGCGCAAACCCGGACTGGATTCCCGCCTACGCGGGAATGACGAAAGAGGAAGGAAACGAGAGTGGCTTCACTCAAGGAACTCAAGGGTCGGATCAACTCGGTCAAATCGACCCAGAAGATCACCAAGGCCAAGCAGATGGTCGCAGCCGCAAAGCTGCGCAAGGCGCAGGCGGCTGCTGAAGCCGCGCGTCCTTATGCCAGCCGTCTGGCCGAAGTGATGGGCAGCCTTGCCACCAAGGTTGCAGGGCAAGACAACGGCCCGCTGCTGATGCGCGGTACAGGGTCAGACAAGCGCCACCTCCTCGTCGTGGTCAACACCGACAAGGGTCTGTGCGGCGGTTTGAACTCGAACCTCGTCAAGGAAGCCAAGCTTCAGGCCCGCGCGCTTGAAGCGGCTGGCAAGACCGTGACCTTCTACCTCGTGGGTAAGAAGGGCCGCGCGCCGATCCGCCGTGACTATCCGAACGGTATTGCTGCAGGATACGACACCAGCCTTGTGCGCACGCCCGGCTTCGATGAAGCCAGCGCGATTGCCCACGAACTGATCGCCATGTTCGAAGCAGGCAAGTTCGATGTCGCGCACCTGATCGCGCCGGTGTTCAAGAACGCGCTGACGCAGCTGCCGGTCACCACGCAGCTGATCCCGGTCCCCGCCCCCGCCGTGAAAAGCGAAGGCGGATCGGTGGTGGAGTATGAGCCGAGCGAGGAAGAAATCCTCGAGGAACTGCTGCCGCGCTATGTTACGACGCAGGTTTTCGGTGCGCTGCTGGAACGCGAAGCTTCCGAACAAGGCGCTTCGATGACCGCGATGGACAACGCCACGCGCAACGCAGGCGATCTGATCAACAAGCTCACCATCCAGTACAACCGCAGCCGCCAGGCCGCGATCACCACCGAACTCATCGAAATCATCGCTGGCGCAGAAGCGCTCTAACGCAATTCACCGCGTCCCCGCGAAGGCGGGGACCTCAGGCCCGAGACCCCCGCCTTCGCGGGGGAGCGGGAGAAGTCAGAAGGCAAGGAAACAACCATGGCCACCGTGCTCACCTCTACCGGCAAGATCAGCCAGGTCATCGGCGCCGTCGTCGACGTGACCTTTGACGGCGAACTTCCCGCCATTCTCTCGGCGCTCGAAACCGACAACAACGGCAACCGCCTTGTTCTCGAAGTTGCGCAGCACCTTGGTGAAAACACCGTCCGTACTATCGCAATGGATTCGACCGACGGTCTGACCCGTGGCAACCCGGTACGTGATACCGGCGCGCAGATCTCGGTGCCGGTTGGCCCGATGACGCTGGGCCGCATCATGAACGTTATCGGTGAGCCGATTGACGAGCGTGGACCGGTTGGCGCTGCCAAGACCGCCCCGATCCATGCCAAGGCTCCTGAGTTCATCGACCAGTCGACCGAAGCCGCGATCCTTGTGACCGGCATCAAGGTCATCGACCTTCTCGCTCCTTATGCACGCGGCGGCAAGATCGGCCTGTTCGGCGGCGCAGGCGTGGGCAAGACGGTTCTCATTCAGGAACTGATCAACAACATCGCCAAGGGCCACGGCGGCGTGTCGGTCTTTGCAGGCGTGGGTGAACGCACCCGTGAAGGCAACGATCTCTACCACGAATTCCTCGACGCGGGCGTTATCGCCAAGGACGCCGACGGCAACCCGACGCCAGACGGTTCGAAGGTTGCGCTGGTGTTCGGCCAGATGAACGAGCCTCCGGGTGCGCGCGCGCGCGTGGCTCTGTCGGGTCTGACGATGGCAGAATACTTCCGCGACGAAGAAGGCCAGGACGTGCTGTTCTTCGTCGACAACATCTTCCGCTTCACCCAGGCCGGTTCGGAAGTGTCGGCTCTGCTCGGCCGTATTCCTTCAGCCGTGGGCTACCAGCCGACGCTCGCCACCGACATGGGCCAGCTGCAAGAGCGCATCACCTCCACCACCAAGGGTTCGATCACCTCGGTGCAGGCGATCTACGTTCCCGCCGACGACCTTACCGACCCTGCCCCAGCTGCCTCGTTCGCCCACTTGGACGCGACGACCACGCTGAACCGCGCGATTTCGGAACTCGGCATCTACCCGGCGGTCGACCCGCTCGACTCGACCTCGCGCGTGCTGACGCCCGCCGTGGTTGGTGAAGTGCACTACCAGACCGCCCGCCGCGTTCAGGAAACGCTGCAGAAGTACAAGTCGCTGCAGGACATCATCGCGATTCTGGGCATGGACGAGCTTTCGGAAGAAGATAAGCTCACCGTCGCCCGCGCCCGCAAGATCCAGCGCTTCCTTTCGCAGCCGTTCCACGTGGCCGAAGTGTTCACCGGCATCAGCGGCAAGTTCGTGCAGGTTGAAGACACCGTGCGTTCGTTCAAGGCCGTGGTGGATGGCGAATACGACCACCTTCCCGAAGCCGCGTTCTACATGGTCGGCGGCATCGACGAAGCGGTCGAAAAGGCCAAGAAGCTGGCTGCTGAAGCCTGATTGTCTTCTAAGCCCTCTCTCCTTCAGGGGAGAGGGTTGGGAGAGGGGCTCCGCTGCCCTTCCCCCACTCAACTCCGGCTAGGCAGACAAGCTGCCAAGCCTTCGTATCTCTCCCCTGAAGGGGAGAGAGCAGCGAGGTCCAGATGCTCCACTTCGAACTCGTCACCCCGGCCCGCCTCGTCCGTTCTGAAGAGGTCCACATGGTCGTCGTTCCCGGCACCGACGGTGAATTCGGCGTGCTGGAAGGCCACGCGCCATTCATGTCGACGGTGAAGGATGGCTCGATCAAGGTCTACAAATCGGCAGGTTCGGCGCCTGAAGAGATCAAGGTTCAGGGCGGCTTTGCCGAAGTGGGCGTGAATGGTCTGACCGTTCTGGCAGAACACGTCGAAGGCTGATTGGCCTGACCTGTAATACTGAAAGGGCTGGCCTGCGAGGGTCGGCCCTTTTCGTTTGTCAGGAAGAATGTTTCGCGCAGAGGCGCAGAGGAAGCAGAGACCGCTGAGATGCAGAGAACTCGCATCTGGCGATGCTGCCTCTTTCCCTCGCCATTGGGCTCATAAGAATGCCTGCGGCATTGAGCCAAAGCCCCCCAGCGGTCTCTGCTTCCTCTGCGCCTCTGCGCGAAACGCCCTTTTCTTCAGTCTACGCTACAAAAGCATTCCGTATGCAACACATACAATTTTTCGCCAAATTCATCATTCCGAACTTTTCAGCCATGCGAAAATAGTGCATAGCCTCTCCACATTCGTGAAAACGCAGCGGGAGAGCCAAGAACCATGTCCCAAACACTCGAACAGGTCATCCAGAACGCCGGTGACCTTGTAAACTTTGTCCGTAACCAGCAGGTCGGGCCGAATGTCTATCCGGGCGTTCCGTCCGAATTCTCCAACTGGCGCGCGGAGCAGTGGGCTTGGGGCCACACCGCGGTGCTTTACAACCAGTCGTATCACATGGTCGATCTGGCCGTAAAAGGCCCGGACGCGTTCAAGATGCTTGAGCACCTTGGCATCAACTCGTTCAAGAACTTCCAGCCGGACCGCGCCAAGCAGTTTGTGCCCGTCACCCCCGATGGCTACGTGATCGGTGACGTGATCCTGTTCTATCTGGACGAAAACCACTTCAACCTCGTCGGCCGCGCGCCGACCATCGAGTGGGTCGAATACCACGCCGCCAGCGGCAACTGGAACGTTACCGTAGAGCGTGACGAGCGCTGGGCGATGCGCACCGATGGCAAGCGCAACAGCTATCGCTTTCAGGTGCAAGGCCCGAACGCGATGAAGATCATCGAGAAGGCCACCGGTAAGACCCCGCCCGAACTCAAGTTCTTCCACATGACCCGCATGACAATCGGCGGCAAGGAAGTGCGCGCGCTGCGCCACGGCATGGCAGGCCAGCCGGGCTTCGAACTGATGGGTCCGTGGGAAGACTATGGCGCAGTCCACGCCGCGCTGGTCGAGGCTGGCAAGGAGTTCCAGATGGCGCTGGTCGGTGGCCGCGCCTATTCGTCGAACACGCTGGAATCGGGCTGGATCCCCTCACCCTTCCCCGCGATCTACACCGGCGAAGCGCTCGCGCCGTACCGCGCATGGCTGACCGCCAATTCCTATGAAGCCAAGTGCTCGGTCGGCGGCAGCTATGTGCCCGAAACCATTGAGGGCTACTACACTACGCCGTGGGATCTGGGTTACGGCCCGTTCGTGAAGTTCGACCACGACTTCATCGGCCGCGCCGCGCTCGAAAAAATGGCGGCCGAAGGCAAGCACCGCACCAAGGTGACGCTGGCGCTCGACAACGAAGATGTGATGCGCGTCCAGTCTTCGGCTCTGAGCACCGGTGATCGCGCCAAGTTCATGGAATACCCCAGCGCCGTCTATTCGATGCACCCGTTCGATCAGGTTCTGGCCGATGGCAAGATGGTCGGCCTTTCCACATGGATTGGCTACACCGCCAACGAAGGCAAGTTCCTGACGCTCGCCATGATGGAGCCGGGCTTTGAAACCCCCGGAACTGAGGTAAGCCTGCTGTGGGGCGAACCGAACGGCGGCACCACCAAGCCCACCGTCGAGCCGCACGTGCAGACCGAAATCAAGGCCACCGTTTCCGCCGTGCCCTATGTCGCCGCTGCGCGCGACAACTACGCCGAGGGCTGGCGGACCAGAAAGTCCTGATGGGCAAGTAAGAGCTACGGGCGCAAGCCTGACAGCGAGAGCGCCGGCCCATCCCGACGGGTCCGGCGCTCTTTGCGTTTTGCGGCGCTATTTTGCTTTCGCAAACCTGATCAGAGCCGGATCAGGCGTTTGACATCAATCGCGCCAGCTCTGCTTCCATGATCTTGCGCATTTCGAACTTCTGCGCCTTGCCCGTGACGGTCATGGCGAAAGCTTCGACGATGCGGACGTGGCGGGGGACCTTGTAGTGCGCAATGCGGCCCTTGCAGTGGGCCAGCACATCTTCCGGGGCCAGCGCCTGCCCGGCCCGCGCAATCAGCCAGGCGCAGACTTCTTCGCCATATCTTTCATCTGCCACGCCAAAGACTTGGGCGTCCTGCACGGCTGGATGGGTGAGCAGGAATTCCTCGATCTCGCGCGGGTAGATGTTTTCGCCGCCGCGGATGATCATGTCCTTGATCCGGCCCGTGATGCGGACATAGCCATTGGCGTCCATCGTGGCCAAGTCACCCGAATGCATCCAGCCGTCGGCGTCGATGGCTTCGGCAGTCTTGGCCGGATCGTCCCAGTAGCCAAGCATCACCGCATAGCCGCGTGAGCAATATTCGCCTTGAACGCCAATGGGCAGCGTTTCACCATCCGGGCCGACGACTTTGGCTTCGGCATGGGGATGAACGCGGCCGACAGTGCCGACGCGTTCCTCAATCGGATCATCGGTGGCGGTTTGGGTGGTGAGCGGGCTGGTTTCGGTCATGCCATAACCGATCGTCACCTCGCGCATGTTCAGGCGATCCATCACCTGCCGCATCGTGGAAACCGGGCACGGCGATCCAGCCATGATGCCGGTGCGCAATGTGCTGACGTCCCACGCATCAAGATCGGGCTGCGCGAGAATCGCGATGAACATCGTCGGCACGCCATAGAGCGCAGTGCAGCCTTCGGCCTGCACCGCATCGAGCGTCAGCTTCGGGTCGAACGCCTCGCTTGGAAAGACCATGGCCGCACCGCTGGCGAGTGATGCCAGATTGCCGAGCACCATGCCGAAGCAATGGTAGAGCGGCACCGGTATGCAGATGCGGTCCTTGTGCGTCACCTTGATCGTGCGGGCGGTGAAATGCCCGTTGTTCAGAATGTTGCGATGGGTGAGCGTGGCGCCTTTGGGAAAGCCGGTGGTGCCGCTGGTGAACTGGATGTTGATCGGATCGTTCTGATCGAGCGTGGCGTCCACCCCCAAAAGCCGCGCGGGATCAGGTTGTGCACGCAAGGCGTCCCAAGGCTCAAAGCCATCGTGTGCTTCATCCCCAAGCACCACAATGCTGCGCAGCATGGGCAGCTTTTCTGGCCCCAATTCGCGCAGCATCGCCACGTAATCGCTGGACTTGAAGCGCGCAGCGCTGACGAGGAACGTGCAGCCGACCTTGTTCAGCGCATATTCGACCTCGCTGGTGCGATAGGCCGGGTTGATGGTGACAAGCACCGCGCCGATCCGCGCGGTCGCAAATTGCAGCACCGTCCATTCGGCGCAGTTGGGTGCCCAGATGCCGACGCGATCCCCCTTTGCCACACCCCTGTCGAGCAGGCCTGTGGCAACGCGATCCACCTCGGCATCCAGTTGCGCCCATGTCCAGCGAATGCCCTGATGCCGCGAAGCCAGAGCCAGATCTGCGCTCCATTGCGCTGCGGCATCGCGCAAGGCTTGCCCGATGGTCTTTTCCAGCAGCGGTTCATCCACCGCGCCCATGGCATAGGAAAGCTGCGTCATCGCTGCGCTGTCAGCGTCATGGGCTGCCTGCATTCGGTCATCGTCCTCTCCCGGCTCTTTGTGGAGCCTTGGCATATGCCTATCAGAATTTCACGCCGACGCTTACCCCATACATGCGCGGATTGCCGATGTGGTTGTAATCAAAGCCGAAGCCGGCCAGCAGATCGACGCGCGAGGTGAAGTAGAACTTGTCGGTCAGGTTCTTGCCCCAGACCGAGGCGTTGAACCGGCCATCGGCGCTTTCCCAATCGATGTGCCCTCCGACGATGGCATAGGCCGGTTGTTCGAGCCGAGGGACGTTCAGCACTTCGAAGAACTGGCTGGACTGGTAGGCAATGTCCGGGTGGATCGAGAGTTTGCCCATATCACTGTCGAACAGCGTCAGATCAACAGTGGTGTTGAAGGTCAGGCTGGGCGCGTTGGACAGTTTGTTGCCCGCCACGTTGTTGCCGCTCACCGTGCCGCGCTGGATCTTGGTGGAGAGCAGACCAAGGCCCGAGTGGATGGTGAAGCGGTCACTGGCGCGGATCGTCAGTTCGGCCTCACCGCCGAAGATGCGCGATTTGGGGATGTTCAGCAGGGTCTGCGCGGCGCTGGTGGGGTCGACGTTGATGAACTGCTGGTTCTTGTAATCGTAGTAAAAGCCCGAGACATTCAGCGTGATCTTGCGGTCCATGAACTGCGTCTTGACGCCTGCTTCATAGCTGGTGACCTCTTCGGGCCGCGCGATTGAAAGCTCGGACGGATCGAAGAAGGCCTGCGCATTGAAGCTGGGTGCGCGATAGCCGCGGCTGACGCTGGCATAGAGCAAGTTGCCGCCTGCGAGCTTGTAATCCAGTCCGATCTTGCCCGAGAGGTTGTCCTGCTTGTAGCGCAGCGCTGAAAGCGGGATCAGGTTGACCACCAGTGACTCATCCACGCCCAGCGCATCGGACGAAAAGTCTGTCTGCCGGCCCGTATCGTGGGTGAAACGCAAGCCACCGCGCAGGGTGAGCGCATCGGTGAGGTCATACTTCAGATCGGAATAGAGCGCGTAGCTATGTTTGACCTGATCGAACTGGTTGCGGAACAGGCAGCCTAGCGGCAGGCCCACCGCGCAATCGTTGGCCGTGATGCCGGGTTGGCCATCGGAATCGATGTCCTTGCCGATTTCAAAGGTGGTCTCATTGAACACTTTCTCGCGGTGGAAGAATGCCCCGAGGATGAAATCGAACGGGCCGCCGCTATCGCTGGTCAGCCGCAGGTCCTGCGAGAACTGGGTTGCGCGATCGCGGTAGGGGATTTCGAGCAGCTCGCTCGCTGTCCCGTCGGTATCTTCGTAGAATGACAGGTTGCCCTTGTCCCATGCGGTGATGCTGGTGACGGTTAGCGTATCAGACACATCGAACGTGCTGGTCAGCGCCACCGAATAGGTCCGGGCGCGGCGCTTTTCATCGATGTTCGACGCAATCTCGCGCTGGCCAAGGCCCGGGCGGTTGGTCGCTTCGGGCTGAGCATAGATGCCGTAGTTGTAAGGGTTCTGGAAGCTGGTCGAAGCGCGCAGCACGAAGCGCACGGTCTCGCTTGCTTCGACGTTCAATGTCGCGCGGACGGCATATTCATCGGTTGAGGCAAGATCGGGCTTGCCGGGGAGGACGTTCTTGAACCAGCCATCAGCCTTGGCAAAAGTGCCCGCGATGCGCAGCGCGGCCTTTTCGCCCAGCGGCACGTTGATCGCGCCGTTCAGATCGATGCGGTTGTAATTGCCGTACCCGGCGTTGGCATAGCCGCTGGTCTCGCCCAGCTTGGCAGGAGCAGCGATGATGTTGACCGCGCCGCCGGTGGTGTTCTTGCCATAGAGCGTGCCCTGTGGGCCGCGCAGCACTTCCACGCGCTCAAGATCGTACATGGCAACGCCCAGGAACGCGAAGTTGCCCTTATAGACTTCGTCGTAATAGGTCGCCACCGGGCTGGACTGGTTGAGGCTGTAGTCCGACATCGACACGCCACGAAGGCTGAAGATCGGGGTGTTGTCACCCACGATCGAGGTCAATTGCAGGTTGGCGACTTTGGTGACGAGGTTATCGACACTGTTCACCCGCGACTTGGCCAGCGTATCGCCGCCGATGGCCGTGACCGAGATCGGCACGGACTGCAGGCTTTCAGCGCGCTTGGTGGCGGTGACGACGATTTCACCATCAGCAAAAGTGCTTTCCGCCTGCGCTTCTTGTGCAAGGACCGGCGTTGCGGCGAGGATGGATGCGGCGGCTACCCCAGCCAGCGCGATTCCACGATAGAGACGTTCCCTCATTCTTCCCTCCCATTCAGGGTGTGTGCGTTCCTGCATTTTCCTGCGTGAACCCTGCCACCAGTCGCGCTCTCATCTCGGCGCGTTCCAATCGCAGGGGTTGGCGGCGCAACTGCCCGATTTCTTCCGGTGTGTAGGGCCGGAAATCAGCAGGCATATGCGCTGCATCAAACGTATAGAGTGTCCAATTGACGAGGTTGGCGAGCCGCACATTGTCGAGATCGACGGTCGATACGCCGGGCACACGGACGAGGAATTCGCGCCCGCCCGGCTCGCCCAGAAATTGCGCCACAATGTGTTTCATCGGCGGGTTCGACTGGTCGTCTCCCCCCCCATCGGGGCGGTGGCAGCCCTGGCATTTGAGCATGTAATCAACGCGCGCCTGACGCGGATCGGACACGCCGCGCATCACGCTCTCGCTCGCTCCCGCAGCCGCGCCCGCCGCCAGAACGGCAGCGAATACAGCAGCAAGAGGGAGCGTCCGGTTCACTACTCCGACGCCACGCCAATGATCACGGCGGTGGAGCAATTGTAGATGCTGCTCTCGGTCCCCAGGCACCAGTTGTAATCGTTGTTCGATTGCGGACGCACTTGCGGGCGATCGCCTTCGTTGCGATTGCACAGGCACTGCCCGCACGATGATACACCGCAGCAATCGTTGTAGCTGATCACGTAGGCGCGCTTGTCAGCCGGGTTCGTGCACGTGCCGACCCAAGTGATCGGCGACATTTCGGTGCCGGGCGGGCACGTGCTGACCGAACCGCCGCAGCATGAGCACAGAAACCCATCAATCGCGCAATAGCGCCAGTAGTCGCAGCTTGCCTGATCGCCGGGGTCTTGCGGATTGCCCGAGGAGACTGGCGCGTGGCCCCCGCCCCCGCCATGTGGGCTGCCACTGGCTGCCCGCGCGACAGGCAGGACCGGAAACACCGCCGCCCCGGTGATGGTTGCGCCCAGCCACGCCAGCGTGCTGCGCCGTGAAGTGCCGCGCGCCACGCGGCGCGTCAGGCGTTCGGTCCACTTGTCAAAACCGATCATGGATCAGGCTCCTTGTCTGCGCGCGAGGAAATCCTGGATCGAGGCAACGCCGCGTTCCTTGGCTTCGAACAGGCTTTCGAGATGTTCGCGGCTGTTGATCAGGCCGAGCGAGGCCACGCGGCCCGCCTCGTCCAGCAGCACGGCATAGGGCAGTTTGGACACGCCAAAAGCGCGGCCCAGCGCTTCGGAAAGGACCAGCGGCACGCTGTCCAGCCCATGCGTCTGGCGCAGGCGGCGATACTCTCCTTCGGACCCGTCGCCTGCCAGCACCACATCAAGCCAATCGGCCTCGGCACTGGCGGCAGAGCGGACCACCGGCAGCAGCGATTTGCACACCGGGCAATCGGGCGAGGCAAAGAACAGCAACTGGCTGCGGCCCGCGCGCTTGCCTGCAATCTGCAAAGGTGCGCCATCAATCGTGGTCATGGCCATCGGGCTGGCCACTTCGCCCACCTCAACCTTTTGGTGCAGGGTCAGCGCGCCTGCTGGCGCTATACGTTCGTGCAAAATGCCGACCTGGCGGGCCAGCGCTGCGATCAGCAGCCCTTGCACGATCACGACGGTCCACAACAGGATCTGCGAAGTCAGCATCACGATTTCCTCCAGCGAGGATGGGGAATGGCAAGGAGTTCGGACGCCGCAAGATAAAGCGCCAGCATCGCTGCCGCCGCAAACGGGGCGTCGAGCGCAAAATCTGTCGGCGGGACAAGAGCAACGACCACAGCGAGCAGCGCCAGCGCTACGGGCCGTGCAATCAGGGGCAAATCGACCGGTTTTTCCCGCGCCACCAGATCGCACCCGCAATCAAGCGTCCGCCCACGCAGCCGCAACAGTGCCGCGCCATAGGCCAGCCACACCGCAGCCGCGATCACCGCGCCCGTGGGCCGTAATGCTGGCACAACAAGCGCAACAGCGGCGACGAGTTCCAGACAGCCCGCCGCGATCAGCACAAGTTGGCCGTGGCGATCAAGCCCGCTGAGACGCGCCGCTGCAGCCGCCAAGCGATCACGCGACAGCGCTTTGTGAACCGCAGAACCTGCCAGCACCAGCGCCAGAAAAAGGGGCAGCGCGCTCATCTTATGGGGCCGTGATGACGAGAGGATTGTCACCGCCTGCCTTGCCCAGCGAACGGACGAACGTGCCGGTCGCAGCGTCGTGAACGTCAATCTCACCATCGGCGCGGGCCACGATCAGCTGCGGTTTGGCCTCCTTCGTCAGCCCGATGGCCGTGGCAAGGCTGCGCAGCGCGATGCGGGCAGTGCGTGTCTTTGTCGCCGGGTCTGCTACCCAAACCTCTGTGCCGCCGTCCTTGTGGCTGCCTTCGCGGCCATTCGGGCTCATCAGCACATAGAGCTTGCCCGCCGTGTCGGTGGCGATCACCTGCCAGCCACCCGGGCGCCATTCGGGCGCGGCGCCTTCGGCTGAACCAAGATCAAAGGCTCCGGGCAGTGCCTTGCCGACGTCTCCGGAAAAATCGAAGGCCTGAAGCCGGCCGTAGTAGCTGACAAACCACGCGGTCTGTCCCTGCCAGGCAGGCGTGCCGAACATCGGCTGCTTGTCGACGTCATGAATGTTTTCGACGGTCTTTGAAGCAACCGCTTTCCCATCAGGCCCCAGATTGACGCTCAGCAGCGAGCCGTCGGCGCACAAGCTGGAGAAGCCGCGTTTGCCGGTGGGATAGAGGTGCGCGCAGCCCGGAAGATCGATCTCGGCGATCATCTTGCGCGCGTCGAGATCGAGCACGCTTACCGATTGGGCGGGCGTGAAATTGGCAACCAGCGCCCACTTCTGATCGTTGGTGAACTGGAACACTTGCGGATAGGTGACGGACTGCTGCCGCTTTCCGCCCGGCATCACAATTTCGCCTTTCGGCAAGAGTGTAGCCATATCCCAAATAGTAACTACGTCCGTTCGCACCCCTTGCGTCAGGCGCGAATAGAAGGTTTCCGACGTCAGAATTTCACGGCGGGAAGGAGACACAAGCATGTTCGCAAACTGCGCCGCGCGCACCATTCCACGAATGGGGCGCTCGGTTGACGCCGTATCGACCACCATCACTCGCCCGTCGAGGATCGAGCTGAAATGGAAATCATGGACCAGCATCCAGCTTGCCGGCCATTGCGCTGGCAGCTTTTCCACCGCCGGAATGGGCTCTTCGGCAAGGGCCTTGGGAAACGAGCCCGCAGCCGCATCGGCCGCCAGCGCAGCACCGCCTGATGAACCCCCTGCTGCCAAAAGGGCCATGGCCATCGCAAACCGCCTCATGCAAGCACTCCCTGACACGCCGGATTTCGGACCTTGGTGACGATGCAATACTGTCAAACAGGCAACAAACCTGTCAAGTGACCTAAATTACATCTGCGCATTAAGCGTAGAGTGCGCAAAATATAAGCAAGAAGTAACGGGATTGGATATATGAATCAGAGGGATAGCGCCCCAATTACAGTGACCGACATGATCATGCCGGAACGTGAAGGCGGCTATTTGAAGGGCCAGGAGACGCGCGAGTTGATCCTGCGCACTGCACTCTCGATCCTGATCGAAGAGGGCTATCGGGCCATGTCGATGCGCCGAGTCGCGGCGGCCTGCGGCATGAAGTTCGGCAACCTGACCTATCATTATCGCAGCCGCGAAGATCTGGTGCGCGAACTGATGGAAGCCGTGATCCGCGCCTATGAAGTGGAATTCGCCGCGATCATGCACATGCCCGGCGTCCCGGCAGAGGAACGCTTGCGCCGCCTGTGCACGCTCGTCCTTGATGATATCCGGTCCAAAAAGACCACCCGCTTCTTCCCTGAACTGTGGTCCCTGTCCAATTACGATCCGTTTGTGCTGGAACGTGTGCAGGAACTCTATGTCCGCGCGCGTGCACCACTGCTGGAAATCGTGGCCGAACTGCGCCCCGACCTTGGCACGGATGATCGCGAAATCTTGGCGCTATTCATCTCCGCCTCCATGGAAGGAATGACCGTGTTTGCCGGCCACGAAAAGCCGTTCGAACCCCGCATGCCCCAGTTGGAACGCATCGCGATCCATTCCTTTTGCACGCTGGTGAAGACGATCACGGTTGATGAGATCAAAGGCCTTGGCACACAGGCGTAACCCCGCCTCGGCCTGATCCGTTTCAGGCACCCGCCAAGCATTCATTCAGCAGCGAGCTTGAAAAAATCTACCGTTCGCATGCAGGATTTGGCCGCTCAGCCTCCGTCCCGCTGGCCAAATAGGCAAGAACTGCCGGAAACTTCGCAGTAGTCTGCTGGTTGAAGGCAACACGCCTAAGCCAGAGGAACTTCGTCATGCGCGTTGGCACTGTCAGGGAAATCAAGAACCACGAATACCGCGTCGGCCTCACGCCAGAGAGCGTGCGCGAGCTTGTTGCCAATGGGCACGAAGTCTGGGTCGAAACCGGTGCAGGCAACGGCATCGGCGCGAGTGATGCGGACTATCAGGCTGCAGGCGCGCAGATCCAGCCCGATGCAAGGACAGTGTTCGATACTTGCGAGATGGTCGTCAAGGTCAAGGAACCGCAAGCGGTCGAGCGGGCGATGCTCCGCAAGGGCCAGATCCTCTATACCTACCTCCACCTCGCGCCCGACCCGGAACAGACCGCCGATCTCGTCAAATCGGGCGTCACGGCCATCGCCTATGAAACCGTAACCGGCGCGGGCAATGCCCTGCCCCTGCTCAAACCAATGAGTCAGGTGGCCGGACGCATGGCGATTCAGGCAGGGGCCACGGCGCTGGAAAAAGCCAATGGCGGGCGCGGTGTGCTGCTGGGCGGCGTTCCGGGGGTGCTGCCAGGCAAAGTGGTCGTCATCGGCGGCGGCGTGGTGGGCGTAAACGCTGCGCAGATGGCCGTTGGTTTGGGCGCTGACGTAACCATCCTTGATCGCGATACCGATGTGCTGGAACGGCTCGACAACCACTTCGAAGGCCGCGCCCGCACGCTGTTTTCTGGCAAAGCCGCGCTCGCCGCGCTGGTGGCCGAGGCTGACCTTGTGATCGGCGCGGTGCTGATTCCCGGTGCCGCCGCGCCCAAACTGGTCACACGCGACATGCTTTCGACGATGAAGCCCGGTGCAGTGCTGGTCGATGTCGCCATCGATCAGGGCGGCTGCTTTGAAACGAGCAAGGCCACCACCCATGCCGAGCCGACCTATGTGGTTGATGGCATTGTCCATTACTGCGTTGCCAACATGCCCGGAGCCGTTGCCCGTACCAGCACTTATGCGCTTAACAACGTGACCCTGCCCCACGCCTTGCGCATCGCCAACATGGGCTGGAAGGCTGCGCTGAAGGCCGATGCGCACCTCGCGGCTGGCCTAAACGTGCACGAAGGCAACGTGACCTACGAAGCCGTCGCCCGCGAATTGGGTTACGACTACACGCCCGTCAGCGACGTGCTGGCCTGATCCCGGTGCGGTGAGGGCCGTGTGCCCTCACCCCCGGTGCAGCAATTTCCACAGCACCGACCGGTCGCGCAAGATCTCGCGCGCCGCATTGTGTCCCGGTGCGCCAGTAACCCCGCCGCCGGGATGCGTGCCTGATCCGCACATGTACAGCCCGCGGATCGGCGCGCGATGATCGGCATGGCCCAGCACGGGCCGCGCCGACCATAACTGGTCAAGGCTCATCCGACCGTGGAAGATGTCGCCTCCTACAAGGCCAAACTTGCGTTCCAGATCGAGCGGCGAATGGATTTGCCGCGCGATCACGCTGGCCTTGAAGTTCGGCGCATGGTCGGTGACGGTATCAATGATCAGGTCCGCCGCCTCTTCGCGGCAATCATCCCATGATCGGCCATCGGGCAAAGTCGGTGCAAACTGCTGGCAGAACAGGCTGGCCACGTGGCACCCCTTGGGCGCAAGGCTAGCATCCAGCGTGGACGGGATCAGCATTTCGACGATCGGCTGGCGCGACCAGCCATGCGCTTTGGCATCGTCAAACGCGCGGTCCATGTAATCCATACCCGGCGCGATCACGATGCCCGCCGTATGATGCTCAGCCTGAACTTTGCCCGGCAAAACGCTGAAATCAGGCAATTCTGATAGCGCGACATTCATGCGGAACGTGCCTGACCCGGTCTTGTATCCTGCGATGCGACGGCGGAAATCGGCATCCAGATCGCTTGGGTCCACCATCTGCCGAAAGAGCAGCGCCGGGCCAACGTTGGCGGCAACAATGGGCGCGAACAGTTCCTCGCCGCTTTCCAGCCGCACGCCTGCTGCTTTGCCGCTGTTGACAAGCACTTTGGCCGCAGGAGCCTCAAGACTGATTTCGACACCTGCCTTCAAGCAAGCCTTGGCCATCGCCTGCGTGATCGCCCCCATGCCGCCAATCGCATGGCCCCACGCGCCGGCCTTGCCGTTCACTTCGCCAAACACATGGTGCAGCAGCACATAAGCCGACCCGGGCGTGGACACGCCAGCATAGTTGCCGACCACAGCATCAAACGCAAAGGCCGCCTTCACCCGGTCATCAACGAACCACCCGTCAAGAAACTCGCGCGCCGAACGGGTGAAAATCTCCAGCAGATCGCGCTGTGTGGCCGCATCAAGCTTTGCCAGCGGCCAGCCCTGTTGTGCGACGGACTGCAAGGCACCCATCCCGCCCCCGACATTCGGCGGCGTTTTCAATGCCAGATCGCGCAGCACATCGGCCAACTTCGCGAGTGCCGAGTCATAGCGCGGATAGGCCTCAGCATCCGGCGGCGAAATGCGCGCAAACTCGGCCTGCGTGCGCCCTTCCCCGCCGCCCAGTTTCAGATAACTGTCGGCAAAGGGCAGGAAGTTTGAAAGCTGCCGTTCCACCACACAATAGCCGTGATCGTGCAGCGCCATGTCGGCGATGACTTTGGGCTGCAGCAGGCTGACGGTGTAGCTGGCGGTCGAATTGCGAAAGCCGGGGTGAAACTCTTCCGTCACCGCCGCGCCGCCCACCACGTGCCGCCGCTCCAGCACACGCACGCGCATGCCTGCACGGGCGAGGTAGAAGGCGCAAGTCAGGCCGTTGTGGCCGCCGCCTATGATCAGGGCATCGTAATGATTGGGCAAAGTGGGCTTTCCCGAGGAGATTGATCGCTGTCACCTTAGAGCGTGATGATTTTACATCAATTCACATCAAGTCCCGTTCGTGTCGAGCGAAGTCGAGACACCGAGAGTTATGTCTCGACTTCGCTCGACACGAACGGAGAATTGGACGAGGCTAACGTCAACACGCTCTAACACCCAGTAGCCCACAGAAAAGCCCCGGCCGCTTGCGCAACCGGGGCTGTCTGTTTCAGCTAAGCCGGACTGGATCAGCCCTTGACCTTGCTCACGTCAAAAGTTTCGAGCCCTGGCTTGAAGCTCTTTTCATCAAGGAACTGACGGGTCGCTTCCTTGCGGGCTGCTGCGCCACCAAAGCTGTGCAGCGCTTCCTGTGCGCGGATCTGGTATTCGAGCCCGTTGTCATAGGTCATGTCGACCATGCGGCGCACGGTCCACTTGGTGGCGCGAAGGGCATGGCTGTCCTTCTTCTTGAGCACTTCGCAGATTTCCAGAACGCGGGCCTTCAGCTTGTCAGCCGGCACAGCCTCGGTGACGAGGCCCTGCTCTTCGGCCTGCTTGCCGGTCAGGTTTTCACCCATCATCGCGTGGTACATGGCCTTGCGGAACGGCATCAGTTCCTGCGCCACCTTCGATGCGCCGCCGCCGGGAAGAATGCCCCAGTTGATTTCGGACAGACCGAACTGCGCGTCTTCCGAAGCGATGGCGATATCGCAGCCGAACAGCGGGCCATAGCCGCCGCCAAAGCACCAACCGTTGATCATCGCCACGGTCGGCTTTTCATACCAACGCAGCCGTTCGAACCAGCCATAGCTTTCGCGCTGCGATTTGCGCACTGCGCCAAGGCCCAGCGCTTCGGTTTCGCGGAAATATTCCTTCAGGTCCATGCCTGCAGTCCAGGCATCGCCCTCACCGGTCAGCACCAGCACGCGCACGTCGTCGCGGAATTCCAGCTCTTCCAGCACGGCCTTCATCCGGCGGTTGAGCTTGGGGCTCATGCAATTGCGCTTTTCCGGGCGGTTGAACTTTACCCATGCAATGCCGTCTTCCACGGTGAAAGCTACAGTATCTTCTTCCGAACGTTCGATTTTCTGCTGTTCAGTCATGGTTGGTCCTTAAAGAAAGTCTTCAAATCAAATCGGGAAGTGGCGCTTCAAATAGGGAAGTGGCCGGGCTGGGTTTCCATCGTGATCCAGCGCAGTTCGGTAAAGCTGTCGATCCCGGCCTTCCCGCCAAAGCGGCCATAGCCAGAGGCACCGACGCCGCCGAAGGGCATTTGCGCTTCGTCATGGACGGTGGGGCCATTGACGTGGCAGATGCCAGACTTGATCTGGCGGGCCACACGCAGGCCCCGCGCCGTGTCACGGGTGAACACAGCGGCGGACAGACCATATTCGGTATCGTTCGCCAGTTCGATGGCATGGGCCTCGTCCCGCGCCTTGATCACGCCGACGACCGGGCCGAAGCTTTCATCGCGGAACAGTTTCATGTCCTGCGTCACGCCATTGACGACGTGGGCGGGCATCAGCACGTTCTGCGTCGTCTCGCCGCCGGTCAGCAGTTCAGCACCCTTGGCCAGCGCATCTTCGATCAGGCTCTGGCAGTGCGCCACGGTCTTGGCGTCAACGACCGCGCCCAGCGGCGTCGTGCCTTCGCGCGGATCACCGACAGCCATGCTAGCAACCTTCGCCTTGAACTTTGCCGCAAATTCATCGGCCACCGCTTCAACCACGATAATCCGCTCGGTGCTCATGCAAATCTGGCCCTGGTTCATGAACGCGCCAAAGGCTGCTGCCTTAACCGCTTCATCCAGATCGGCATCGTCCAGCACGATCAGCGGTGCCTTGCCGCCCAGTTCCAGCAGGCATGGCTTCAGGTGCTGCGCGGCGCGAATGGCAATGATCCGTCCGACTGCAGTCGATCCGGTAAAGTTGATGCGCTTCACCTCGGGCGCATCAATCAGCGCGCCGACGACATCTGCGGCGTCAGCAGGCGCATTGGTCACCACATTGACCACACCTTCGGGGAAACCTGCCTCGGCGAAGGCTTCGATGATCAGCGAATGCGTGCGCGGGCACTGTTCGCTGGCCTTGAGGATCACGGCGTTGCCGCAGGCCAGCGGCACCGCAATGGCGCGCACACCCAGGATGATCGGCGCGTTCCATGGGGCAATGCCCAGAATGACGCCAACCGGCTCACGCAGCGCCATGGCGACGCAGCCGGGCTTGTCCGAGGGGATCACTTCGCCCGCAATCTGCGTGGTCAGGGCCGCAGCTTCCCGCACCATGCTGGCAGCAAGGCCAAGGTTGAACAGCGCCCAGCCCTTGGTCGCGCCGATCTCGCCCATCATTGCTTCGACAAAGGCATCGGCGCGCGACTCGAGCGCGACCGCCGCTTTCATCAGAACCGCGCGCCGGGCGTTCGGCCCCAACGCCGCCCAAGCCGGATAGGCGGCTGCGGCACGTGCGGTAATTGCCGGAATATCAGATGCTTGCATTGCTTCGGCGGCCGAAGCGGCGGCGCCGGTCAAGGGATTAATGCGCTCAAACTTCATGCTTGCTCTCCCATTATGTTATGAATGATAGCAATCATGTCCCAAGGGCGCAACAGGGCAAATGCATGGCGCGCCCCTGTCCTGATGTGCAGGCGCAACAAAGATGGCTCGGTTTGCGAAGCTCGGGCACTGCGCCGATGACCGAAAAATGACATTGATAACGCTGCTAAATTCCGGAAAATCACAAGAAACCGGTGTCAAGCATCGATTGAATTGCAAAAACTGCAAACGCAGTTTCCTATTTCGCACTTGCGAAATCGTGACCCGAGGATCACCCATAAGAAGCCTTTCAGGCATCCTCTCCCAAACTTTCAAAGGGCCGCCCGGCAACGGAGCGGCCCATTTTTTTATGCCGCACAACCCGCCTAGGCCGGTGACGGCCGCTCATGCGGCAGCACCACACTGCGGCCGATCACATCGCGGCGTTGCATCGCCCGATAAGCATCCGCCCAGTCATCCAGCCCGAAACAGGCGTGGACGTGCGGCCGAATCCGACCCTTGGCAACCAAGTCCAGAATGCTGGCCATGTTCTCGGCCCCACGCTCAGGAAAGCGGCGGCCATATTCGCCGGCGCGGACGCCCACGATCGAGAAACCTTTGATCAAAGGGATGTTCACGCCAATCTGCGGGATCCGTCCGTCAGCAAAGCCGATCACCAGCAGGCGGCCATCAAAGGCAATGCACCGCACCGATTGATCGAAAGTGTCACCGCCCACCGGATCATAGATCAGATCGGCCCCACGCCCGCCTGTCAAAGCCAGCACCTGTTCGCGCAAGCCATCTGCGCCATCGATCACGTGATGCGGCGCATAAAGACGCGCGATCGCCGCGCGCTTGGCCAGGGTTGAGGCGACCGCGATGACATTCAGCCCCAGCGCCATGCCCAGATCGACCGCCGCCAACCCCACGCCGCCAGCCGCGCCATGGACCAGCAGCCACTCGCCCGGTTGCGCCCTGCCCCGCCGCACCAGCGCCACCCACGCGGTCAGATAAGCGGCTCGCAAGGCAGCGCCCTCTGCGATGCTCAGACCATCTGGCAGAGGCAGCACAGAAGCGTCTGGAAAAATGCCAAATTGTGCCACCGCGCCGGTCAGCCCGCCAAACAGCACGCGGTCCCCTTCGCACACTTTGCTGCCGTCTGGCGCAGACAGCACGATCCCAGCGCCTTCCATCCCAGGCACAAACGGCAGGTCGGGCTTTGCCTGATACCCGCCGCGCGTCATCAGCAGATCGGGAAAGCCCAGTGCCGCCGCCTCGATCCGCACCAGCACTTGTCCGGCACCTGCCACCGGCATCGGCAGATCAACCAGCGCCAGCCCGCCAAGGTCATCGCTCAACCGCTGCACCTGCAAGGCGCGCATCATGGGTTAGTTTCCCAGCACCTTGATCGCCACTGCCGCCGCAGCCGCGCGGGTTTCGACCCCAAGCTTCTCATAAATCCGCTCAAGGTGCTTTTGCACGGTGCGCGGGCTGATGGAGAGCACCTCGGAAATCATGCCGTTGGATTTGCCATAGCTGATCCACAACAGCACTTCAGCCTCACGATCGGTCAGCGCCAGCCTCTGCTGCAGGCGGCTGACATCGGCCTTGGGGTTCAGCTCATTGAGACGGATCAGCAATTCGCTGTCGCGGTAATGGGCGATCACCACCAGTTCGAGCGCACATTCCCCTTGCTCAATCCGCGCCGTGGCCCCCAGTTCATGGCGTGCCAGCAGCCGGGTCAGCGGCCCACGGATCAGGTCTGGCAGAACCTTCTGCTCGCGGCTCCAATCAGGGCTCACCCGGTTGATGGCCTGTTCGGCAAAGGGCGTGCACCACAACATCTGCCCTTGCGTATCAATCGCCATCATCAGCCGCCCGGTCGCATCAAGCCCCGCAGCGCCGGCCTGCATGGCCCGCGCATGGCCGATGTGCACGCGTACCCGCGCCAAAAGTTCGTGAACGTTCACTGGCTTGCGCAAATAATCGACGCCGCCAACTTCGAACCCTTCGATCACGTGCTCGCTCTCGGTCAGGCCGGTCATGAACACCACCGGCACATGGGCCAAAGCCTCGCGCGACTTGATCTGTGATGTTGTTGCAAACCCATCGAGCCCCGGCATCACGGCATCCATCAGGATCAGGTCCGGAGTGATATGCTGCAACAGGTCGAGCGCGGCATCACCGGAAATGGCCACCAGCACGGTGATCCCCACCCCTTCCAGAGTGTCTGTCAGGAAGCGGAGCGAATCCGGCTCGTCATCGACGACCAACACCGTATCGCGCCGTGCGCTGGCCACCGCACTTCTGGCCGCACTCATTCTCAAAGCTCCTCAAGCGTTTGGCCCATCGCGGCCAGATCGAACCGGTCAAGACAGGCATAGAGTTTCGCCACGAGCGGACCCGCAGCAGGGTCTGCCTGTTCCAGCGCCCGGATTTCGCCTTCCAATGCGCGCACGTGGCCGATCCGCACAAGCGTTTTCAGCCGTTCGGCATGTTCGCGGGCGATTTGGGAAACTTGCGTCGATGTATCAGCGGGCTCGTCGGCAGCAGCGGCGGGTTGCGGATAGTTCCACGTCAGGTCAAGCTGCCGTCCGATTGCATCCAGCAGCGACCCCAGTTCCACCGGCTTGAGCAGGAAGGCATCATGATCCGCCGCTTGGCCAGAAAGGCCATGACGCTCTTCCGCGTTGGCTGAAAGCATCAAAATTTTCAGCGACTTGCCATGCACAGCGCGCAGATGTGCGGCCACTTCCCAACCGGTCATGCCCGGCATGCTCACGTCCAGTACCGCAGCATCGAACCGGTCCTTGGCCGCTTCATCTCCAGCAAGCGCCAGCGCCGTCTGACCATCGCTGGCCAGTGCCACGTCAAAACCCACTTCGCCCAGCGCCGTGCGCAAGACCACAAGATGATCGCGGTCATCATCAACCAGCAGAATTGACCGGACGGGCCCGGCATACCCGATCGGACGCAACCGCTCAGCCGACCGGTCCACAAAGCCCGAAACCTGCGGCGCCATCATCTTCAGGCGGAAAGTGCTGCCTTTGCCAGGCACACTCTCCACTTGCAGATCGCCCCCCAGCATCCGGGCAATCGCGCTGGTAATGGCCAGACCGAGTCCTGCCCCATCCTGCGGTTCATCGGCGGCAGAGCCATCTCCCGATCGCACATAGGGCGAAAAGATCGCCTCCTGCCGGTCCGGCGCAATGCCCGGCCCCGTGTCGCGCACCTCGAAGGTTGCTATTTGGCCCGACCAGATAAAGCGGAGCGATACCTCGCCAGCCGTTGTGAATTTCACCGCATTGGAAACGAGATTGATCAAGGCCTGCCGGACCCGGCGTTCATCCATGCGCACGAATTCGGGCATGCGTTCGGGCAGGATACACTGAAACGCCAGGCCTTTTTGCGCGGCTAGCGGTGCAAACATCTCGGCCACTTGCTGCACCAATGCCCCCGCCCGCACCACACCACTGTCAACGCGAATGACACCTTGCTCGACCGAGGCAAGATCCAGCAGACCCTCAACCAGATTGGTCAGATGTTCAGCACTACGGCGGATGACCCGCGCGGCATGCTGCGGATCGACATCGGCCCCGCGCTCCACCAGTTGCGCGTAACCATAAATCGCGTTGAGCGGGGAGCGGATTTCATGGCTGACATTGGCCAGAAACCGGCTTTTGGCCGAATTGGCCGCAACAGCCGCGTCAAGAGCGGTTGTCAGAGCCGCGATCTCCTCTGGTACTGCCGCGCTCGGTGCCAAACCTGATACCTGATCATCCGCCGGGCGGGCAAGCTCTTGGACATGCGCTTGGGGTGCAAGCGAAAAGCCGCACAGCCCCGCAAGCACGATCATCAGCACAATCAACAACCACTGCAGCCCGGAAACCGGATCGGAGCCTGCGCTGAACCAGAACAGCAGGCCTATGGCCGCGATACCCGCAAGGGGCGCAAATGCAGAAGGTCTGATCAGGGGCCAACGTGAAGATGCAGCGCTGGTTCTTGATGCCGGTTGCCGCGATGCAGGGTGTCCATTGGCGTCCACCCCATCGGACCGTGCATTGCGGTGTCCGCTTCCGTCCTCACGGACCCTGACCATTGCAACTGACCCCGAGCGCTCACGTGTTATCGGCCAAATCCGGTTGGCGACGCTTCGGTATTTTGCACTGCAATGACAGCAAACTCAACCCCCGGCAGTTCGCGTCGGGGGATGCCAAGTGCAATTGCGCAAACGTTGATCAGATCAACTGGTCACGCTGCAGCCGCTGCAACAGGCGAACGGCCACCGAATGCCGGATCGCCTTGCCTTCACGCAGCTTGACCCAGGTGTTCAGACCGATGCCAAAATGGTTCTGAATCACTTCCGGCTTCTGGCTTTGCAGGACCGAAGCCATCTTGTGGACCACGGCAGGCTCGACTTGGGTGAGACGCTGAGTAGTCATGTTCCCTCACGTTTTAGTTGGGCCGGTATTCCGGCTGGGTTGGCTTAGAGAACCCTCTTTGCCCGCTGCGACCGCTGGTTCTCGCGCGCACCATATTTTTCGCAGTGCAAGATCGCCCATACGTCATTTACCGCATGCCATTTCTTGACACTTGTCTTGTTTTTGATTTCCCTTAGGTTTCTCGGACAATTCCGCGGCAAAAATGTTTGCAGAAAAACTCAGGCCTTGGCGCTCGGTCGGTTGCCTGCAACGGGCAAAAGCCCATAAGACGCCGCAAAGCGCGAGATGTTCTGCGCGCGACCGACTATTTGTGCCTCAAACCCTTTGTATCTCAGACGGGAGAATGCTGGTATGGCCACCATGGCAGGCAATCATGATCTGGTGCGCTACAACGCCGTAGCCCGCGCACTGCATGCGGGAATTGCGGTCATGGTGATCTTCAACCTTGTCACCGGGATCGCTGGCGATGCGCTTGAAGATTTCTGGAACCCCTTTCCGCTGCACAAGGGCACCGGGATGGTGGTCCTTGTGCTGTCACTCGCCCGTATCGGCTGGCGCATGACTTGGACGATGCCCGCTTGGCCCTCCACCATGGGCCGCAAGCAGCAGATGGTGGCAAAGCTTACGCACGTGGTGCTCTATGCGTTGATGCTGATCTTGCCGGTCACGGGCTGGATCATGTCTTCTGCCAACAGCAAGTATCCGATCAGCATCTGGGGCCTGTTCGATTGGCCCAAACTCGCGGTCGCCAAGGGATCGGCGCTGGCCGAGGTGGCGCATGAAGGACACGAAATCCTTGGATACCTGATGGCAGGGCTGGTCGTATTGCATGTGGCCGCCGCCCTGCACCACCATTTCATCATAAAGGACAATGTGTTGCGTCGCATGCTTTGACGCGCAGACGTATTCTTTGCCCATCGTGGTCGCCATGTGCGTAGAACGGTGGGGAGAGGAACATTGGGCAAAGCATGGCATCACAGGCCACAATCAGCGGTTGCCGCCACGGTTTGACCGTGCAGGGCAAAATACCGCCTGAACATTGGGCGTCTGGCGCAAGATTGGCGCTTGCCCAGCGGGTGCAGGCTGTCATACCCGTTTGCGGAGAGATTGATGGATTCCCACAGAGCTTGCGGACGGTTGCCCATGCAGCTGCCCCGAAAGGAAAAGAGCCTGTGGAACTGAAGGGCCGGTGCAACGCGCGCTGGCATCGTGCAGACATGGTCTGCCGCAATGCCAGAGCAAGCAGGTTGGAACGTGTACCATGACCCTCGATACCAATTCCAAAGCGGCGGAACTTGACGCCCAGATCATCGACGTGCTGCGCAAGCGCGTCGGCAAGGACGAACGGTCCGCCAAGCCGCATGACTGGTACACCGCAACGGTCCTGACCCTGCGCGATGCGATCATCGACCGCTGGATGGAATCCACGCGCGAAGCGTATGATCAGGGCGCAAAGCGGGTCTATTATCTCAGCCTCGAATTCCTGATCGGCCGCCTGTTGCGTGATGCCCTTTCCAACATGGGCCTCACGCGCGACATGGAAAAGGCGCTGCGCGAACATGGCTTTGATCTGGCCGCGCTTGAAAACATCGAGCCTGATGCCGCGCTTGGCAATGGCGGCCTCGGCCGCCTCGCCGCCTGCTTCATGGAAAGCCTCGCCAGCCTCGGCATCCCCGCTTATGGCTATGGAATCCGCTATGTGAACGGCATGTTCCGCCAGCGGATCGATGATGGCTGGCAGGTCGAACTGCCCGAAACCTGGCTCTCCCACGGCAACCCCTGGGAGTTTGATCGCCGCGAGAGCGCCTATATCATTGGCTTTGGCGGTGAAGTCGTCGAAACCGGTGAAGGTGTGGAATGGCGCCCCGCCGAAAAGGTTGAGGCCAGCGCGGTGGACACGCCGGTCGTTGGCTGGCGCGGCAAGCGGGTGAACACGCTGCGGCTGTGGACCGCCCATTCGTTCGATCCGCTCAAGCTTGATGCCTTCAACGCGGGCGATCACATGGGCGCAATGGCCGAACAGGTCCGCGCCGACAGCCTCGTGCGCGTGCTCTATCCGGCAGACTCCACCCCCGCCGGGCAGGAATTGCGGTTGCGGCAGGAGTATTTCTTCACCTCGGCCTCAATTCAGGACATCGTGCGCCGCCACATGCAGCACCATGGCGATATCCGCACGCTGCCCGATAAAGCCGCGATCCAGCTTAACGACACCCACCCTGCAGTGGCCGTGGCCGAATTGATGCGCCTGTTTGTCGATGCGCATGGCCTTGAATTCAATGAAGCGTGGGAACTGACCAAGGCCACCGTTGCCTATACCAACCACACGCTCCTGCCCGAAGCGCTCGAATCCTGGCCGCTTCCGCTGTTCGAACGGCTGCTGCCGCGCCATATGCAGATCGTCTATGCGATCAACAGCCGCGTGCTGCGTGAAGCCCGCAAGGCCGGGATGGACGATGCCGCGATCTCTGCGATCAGCCTGATCGACGAAGGCGGTGAACGCCGCGTGCGCATGGCCAACCTGGCGTTCACCGGCGCGCACAGCATCAATGGCGTGGCCGCACTCCACACCGATCTGATGAAGACCACGGTCTTCTCCGATCTGCACAAGCTTTATCCCACCCGCATCAACAACAAGACCAACGGCGTCACCCCGCGCCGCTGGCTGCAGCAGTGCAATCCGGGCCTCACCTCGGTGCTGAAAGACGCCATCGGCGATGCCTTCCTTGATGACACCAACCGGCTGTCAGACCTCAATGCTCTGGCCGAAGATTCGCAGCTGGGTGAGCGCATTGCCGAAGTAAAGCGCTCGAACAAGATCGCCCTGTCCAAACATATCAAGGACCTGATGGGCATCCGGCTCGATCCTGATGCTCTGTTCGACGTGCAGATCAAGCGCATCCACGAATACAAGCGCCAGCTGCTCAACCTGATCGAAACGGTCGCGCTCTATGACCAGATCCGCAGCCATCCCGAACGGGACTGGGTGTCGCGCGTCAAGATCTTCGGTGGCAAAGCAGCGTCAAGCTATCACAACGCCAAGCTGATCATCAAACTGTCGAACGATATCGCGCGCCGCGTCAATTCCGACCCTTCGGTCGGCGGACTGCTCAAGGTCGTGTTCGTGCCCAACTACAACGTCAGCTTCGCCGAAAGGATCATCCCGGCAGCTGACCTGTCCGAACAGATTTCGACCGCAGGCATGGAAGCTTCGGGCACCGGCAACATGAAGTTTGCGCTCAATGGCGCGCTGACCATCGGCACGCTCGATGGCGCGAATGTCGAGATCAAGGAACATGTCGGCGATGCCAACATCGAAATCTTCGGCCTCACCGCCGATGAAGTCGAAGACAAGCGCGCCAATGGCTACAACCCGCGTGAGATCATCGAGGGTTCGCGCGAATTGCAGCAGGCACTGCAAGCCATCGCCACTGGCGTGTTCTCGCCCGACGATCCGGACCGTTACAAGGGCCTGATGGGCGGCATCTATGACCATGACTGGTTCATGGTCGCCGCCGACTTTGACAGCTACCACGCCGCCCAGCGCAATATCGACCGTCGCTGGGAAAATCAGGCCAGTTGGCGTGCAACGGCAATCCGCAACATTGCCAACGTAGGCTGGTTCTCGTCCGATCGCACGATCGGCGAATATGCCCGCGATATCTGGGGGGTCTGAAAGCCGCAATGAAACCACCGGCGAGCGCCATCGAAGCCCTGCTGAACGGGACGCACGCCGATCCATTCTCGGTCCTTGGCATCCACGAAGGGCCGGACGGTGCCTTCGCCCGCGCCGTTCTGCCGGGTGCCGAGGAAGCGGTGGCTTGGTCGCTCTCCGGCAAGAAACTGGGGAAATTGACCCGCGTCGACGGGCGCGGCCTATTTGAAGGCAAAGTCAAAGGCCCGCGCCAGCCCGTGCGCTACGCCTGCACAGCAGGCACCCACGAATGGCTGGTGACTGACGCCTACTCGTTCGGTCCGGTCCTCGGTCCTCTCGACGATTTCCTGATCGCCGAGGGCACGCATTTGCGTCTGTTTGACAAGATGGGCGCGCACCTGATCGAGCATGAGGGTGCATCGGGCGTCCACTTCGCGGTCTGGGCTCCGAATGCCAGCCTCGTCAGCGTCGTCGGCGATTTCAACGATTGGGACCACCGCCGCCACCCGATGCGCCGCCGCGCCGATATCGGCGTTTGGGAAGTGTTCATCCCCGACATCGGCGAACACCGCACCTACAAGTACCGCGTCGTCAGCGCCGATGGCACGGTCCTGCCGCTCAAGGCCGATCCTTACGCGCAAGCCGCCGAGTTCCGCCCCAGCACCGCGTCCATCACTGCCCACCCGGTCAAGATGGACTGGGGCGATGCAGGCCACCGCGCCCACTGGGCCAGCGTCGATGCCCGCCGCCAGCCCATGTCGATTTACGAAGTCCACCCCGGATCTTGGCAAAAGCCGCATGACGAAGGCTTCTACACGTGGGACGAACTGGCCGACCGGCTGATCCCCTACGTCACCGAAATGGGCTTCACCCATATCGAATTTCTGCCGGTCTCCGAACACCCCTATGACCCGTCATGGGGCTATCAGACCACCGGCCTCTACGCCCCCAGCGCCCGCTTCGGCCCGCCCGAAGGCTTCGCCCGCTTCATCGATGGCGCGCACCGCGCAGGCGTTTCGGTGCTGATCGACTGGGTTCCGGCCCACTTCCCCACTGATGAACACGGCCTCGTCAATTTCGATGGCACTGCGCTCTATGAACATGCCGATCCGCGCCTCGGGTTCCACCCCGATTGGAACACGCTGATCTACAACTTCGGCCGTCGCGAAGTGGTCAGCTTCCTGGTCAACAATGCGCTGTTCTGGGCCGAACGCTACCACGTCGATGGCCTGCGCGTCGATGCCGTCGCCTCGATGCTCTACCGCGATTACTCGCGCAAAGCGGGCGAATGGATCCCCAACGAAGAGGGCGGACGCGAAAACTGGGAAGCGGTCGAATTCCTCAAGGCCATGAACCGCGCGGTCTACCAGACTCACGCCGGGTTCCTCACCATCGCCGAGGAATCCACCTCATGGCCCGGCGTCAGCAAGCCCGCCTTTGACGAAGCCCCGCGCGAACATCTGGGCTTCGGCTTCAAATGGAACATGGGCTTCATGCACGATACGCTGCAGTACATGGCGCGTGACCCGATCCACCGCCAGTTCCACCACAACGAGATCACCTTCGGCCTGACTTACGCCTTCAGCGAAAACTTCGTCCTGCCGCTCAGCCATGATGAGGTCGTCCACGGCAAGGGCAGCCTGCTCACCAAGATGAGCGGCGACGATTGGCAGAAATTCGCCAATTTGCGCGCCTACTACGGCATGATGTGGGGCTACCCTGGCAAGAAGCTGCTGTTCATGGGGCAGGAATTCGCCCAGCGCCGCGAATGGAGCGAAGCGCGTGAGCTCGATTGGGACCTGCTCGATGCCCCCGCGCACGAAGGCGTCCGCCGCTGGGTCCGCGATCTCAACCGCGTCTACACCACCCGCCCCGCGCTCCACGCCCGCGATTGCGAGGGCGAAGGCTTTGAATGGCTGGTCGTTGATGATGCCCAAGCCTCGGTCTTCGCATGGCTGCGCAAGGCCCCGGGCGCAAAACCGGTGGCGGTGATCTGCAACATGACGCCCGCCGTTCACGATCATTACCGCCTGCCCCTGCCCCACGATGGCGCATGGCGCGAAGTGCTGAACAGCGACGCACAGGATTATGGCGGCAGTGGCATCGGCAATCTGGGCGAGGTGCATGCAGAGCACGGCGTGGCCTTCGTGGTCCTGCCGCCGCTGGCCACGCTGATACTGGAATTCGAAGGATAAAAACGGAGGGATACGGGATGCGCGAGACTTACTCACAGCCACTGGCGCGCGAAGCCATGGCCTATGTCCTTGCAGGCGGACGCGGCAGCCGGTTGAAAGAACTGACCGACAACCGCGCCAAACCGGCGGTCTATTTCGCGGGCAAGTCGCGGATCATCGATTTCGCGCTGTCGAACGCGATCAATTCGGGCATCCGCCGCATTGGCGTTGCCACACAGTACAAGGCGCACTCGCTGATCCGCCACATGCAGCGCGCGTGGAACTTCATGCGCCCAGAGCGCAACGAAAGCTTCGACATTCTCCCCGCCTCACAGCGCGTGTCGGAAAATCAGTGGTACGAAGGCACCGCCGATGCCGTGTACCAAAACCTCGACATCATCGCTTCCTATGCGCCCAAATACATGGTCATTCTGGCTGGCGATCATATCTACAAGATGGATTACGAGCTGATGCTGCGCCAGCACGTGGCCAGCGGCGCAGACGTGACCATCGGTTGCCTCGTTGTCCCCCGCATGGAAGCCACCGGCTTTGGCGTAATGGCGGTCGACAAGGCTGACACGATCACCGATTTCATCGAAAAGCCCGCCAATCCCCCCGGCATCCCCGGTAATGAGGAGATGGCGCTCGCCTCGATGGGCATCTACGTGTTCGACACCAAGTTCCTGTTTGGCATCCTGCAGGAAGATGCCAACGATCCCAATTCATCGCGCGATTTTGGCAATGATATCATTCCCAAAATCGTCAAGAACGGCAAGGCCGTCGCCCACCGCTTCACCGCGTCGTGCATCCGCGCGGCTGAGGAAATCGAGGAATATTGGCGCGATGTGGGCACGCTGGATGCCTATTTTGATGCCAATCTCGATCTCACCGATGTCGTGCCCAAACTCGATATGTATGACCGTGAATGGCCGATCTGGACCGACCAGATCATCGCTGCACCGGCCAAGTTCGTGCATGACCAAGACGGCCGTCGCGGCATGGCCACTTCCTCGCTGATTTCGCAAGACTGCATCGTCTCTGGCGCCATTGCCAAGCGCAGCCTGCTGTTCACTGGCGTGAAAATGGGCTCCTTCTCCAGTTGTGAAGAGGCGGTGATCCTGCCCTATTGCAACATCGGCCGCAACGCGCGGCTCAACCGGGTGATCATCGATTCCGGCGTCCGCATCCCCGAAGGCCTCGTCGTCGGCGAAGACCCCGAACTCGACGCCCGCCGCTTCCGCCGCTCGGAAAACGGCGTATGCCTGATCACCAAACGCATGATCGATCAGCTGGGATGAGCGAGAACTTGCGGTTCATCGGCCAGATTCCCCCCTCCCGCTTGCGGGAGGGGTCGGGGGTGGGCCTGTTACGAGAAAACAGGGTCGCATGACCATGAAAATCCTCTCCATCGCGTCTGAGGCCGTCCCGCTGATCAAGACCGGCGGCCTCGCCGATGTGGCAGGCGCGCTGCCCGCCGCCGTCGCCCCCCATGGCGTGGAGATGACCACGATCCTGCCCGGCTACCCGGCAGTCATGAAGGCCCTGGCCCGCCCCCGCGCGCTGCACACGTGGGACAGCCTGCTGGGCGAAAAGGCCCGCCTCGTCAGCGGAAAGATCGATGGCCACCCGCTGCTGGTGGTCGATGCCCCGGCTTTCTTTCAGCGCGATGGCGGCCCCTATGTCGATGGCGCTGGCCGCGATTGGGCCGATAACTGGCGCCGCTTCGCCGCCTTCAGCCGCGCCGCTGCCGATGTGGCGGGTGGCGCTGTCAAAGGCCGCAAGTTCGATCTGGCCCACGCGCACGATTGGCAGGCCGCAATGGCGCTGGCCTACCTGCGCTTCGCCCCGCCCGAAGCTGGCAGCCGCATCCCCTCGGTCATGACCATCCACAACATGGCTTTTCAGGGCCACTATGGCGCAGACCTGTTCTCCGCTCTCGCCCTTCCCCCACAAGCATTTGCGATGGATGGCGTGGAATACCACGGCGGTGTGGGCTTCCTGAAAGCCGGCTTGGAAGCCGCCAGTGCAATCACCACCGTCAGCCCCACCTATGCGCGTGAAATCCGCACGCCTGAATTCGGCATGGGCCTCGAGGGCCTGATCCTCAGCCGCCACGGCCATGTCCACGGCATCGTCAACGGCATCGACACCGCGCAATGGAACCCCGAAGCCGATCCCGCACTCAAGGCAAAATTCGGCGTCAAATCCTTGGCAAAGCGCGATGCCAACAAGCGCGCGCTCGAAGCCGAATTCGCGCTCGAACCCGGCGACGGTCCGATCTTCGTCGTCATTAGCCGCCTGACCTGGCAAAAGGGCATCGACGTTCTGCTCGAATGCATTGACCATCTGGTCGGCATCGGCGGACGCCTCGCGCTGCTCGGTTCGGGCGACAGGGCCATGGAAAACGCCTTTCACGCCGCCGCCATGCGCCACCCCGGCAAAGTCGCGGTGCGTATCGGCTATGACGAAGCGCTCAGCCACCGCATGCAGGCAGGCGGCGATGCCATTCTCGTGCCTTCGCGCTTCGAACCCTGCGGCCTGACCCAGCTCTATGGCCTCGCCTATGGCTGCGTTCCCGTCGTCGCGCGCACCGGGGGCCTTGCCGATACAGTGATAGACGCAAACTTGGCCGCGGTCATGGGCGGCGTTGCCACCGGCGTGCAGTTCGATGGCGTCCATTATGCGGCCCTTGCCGATGCCATCACCCGAACCGTAACACTCTACTGGCAACGCGATACGTGGCGTGCCATCCAGCGCGCGGCCATGAAAACCGACTTCTCGTGGAACCGTTCGGGCAAGGCCTATGCGGACCTCTACGCCAGCCTCATTGCGGAGACCCCATGACCCGTACCGTTCCGTCGACACCCTATTCCGGCCAGAAGCCCGGCACCTCCGGCCTGCGCAAGAAGGTGAAGGTTTTTCAGCAAGATAACTATGCCGAAAACTTCGTGCAGGCGGTGTTCGATGTGGTCGAGCGTGCGCCCGCCAGCACGCTGGTCCTCGGCGGAGACGGCCGCTACCACAACCGCACCGTCATCCAGCAGACCATCCGCATCGCCGCGGCCAATGGCTACGGCAAAGTGCTGGTCGGCAAAGGTGGCATCCTCTCCACGCCAGCTGCTTCGAACGTGATCCGCAAGTATGGCGCAAGCGGCGGCCTGATCCTTTCAGCCAGCCACAATCCCGGCGGGCCTGACGAAGATTTCGGCATCAAATACAACATCGCCAATGGTGGCCCCGCCCCCGAAGGCGTGACCGATGCAATCTATGCCCGCACCCAGACCATCGACCGCTGGATGACCGTCGACGCACCCGATGTCGATCTCGACACGTTGGGCACAACGCAAGTCGGCGATCTGACAGTTGAAGTGATCGATTCCGTCGCCGACTATGCCGAACTGATGGAATCGCTGTTCGATTTCAACGCCATCCGCGCCAATGTCGCTGCCGGTTTCACCATGGCATTTGACGCGATGAGCGCCGTCACCGGCCCTTACGCCACCGAAATCCTCGAAAATCGCCTCGGCTTTGCCAAGGGCACGGTGCGCAATGGTGAACCGCTTGAGGACTTTGGCGGGCACCACCCTGATCCCAACATGGTCCATGCACACGAACTGTTCGAAACGATGATGGCTTCGGACGCCCCCGATTTTGGCGCAGCATCCGATGGCGACGGTGACCGCAACCTGATCGTCGGACGGCACCGCTTCATCACTCCGTCAGACAGCTTGGCCATGCTCGCCGCCAACGCCCACCTCGCGCCGGGATATGCCAACGGCCTCAAGGGCATAGCCCGCTCAATGCCCACCAGTGCCGCCGCTGACCGCGTGGCAGAAGCGATGGGCCTGCCCGCGTACGAGACGCCAACCGGTTGGAAATTCTTCGGAAATCTGCTCGACGCTGGCATGGCGACGATCTGCGGCGAAGAAAGCGCCGGGACCGGCAGTGATCATGTGCGCGAGAAGGATGGCCTGTGGGCCGTGCTCCTTTGGCTCAACATTCTCGCCGTCCGCAAGATCAGCGTCGATGCGCTGGCGCGTGAGCATTGGGCCAAGTTTGGCCGGAATTACTACGCCCGCCACGATTACGAAGCTCTGCCCACCGACAAGGCCGATGCGCTGATGGCGGAATTGAAGGATTCGCTGGCAACCCTGCCGGGCAAGTCCTTCGGATCGCTCGAAATTGCCGAGGCGGACAACTTCTCCTACCTTGACCCCGTCGATGGCTCGACCAGCAGCAATCAGGGCGTCCGTGTGATGTTCGTCGGCGGATCGCGCGTCGTGTTCCGTCTGTCTGGCACTGGCACCGAGGGCGCAACCTTGCGTGTCTATCTTGAGCGCTATGAACCGGCGGGCGGCGATCTTGACCGCGAAACCCCTGAAATGCTTGCCGATTTGATCTCGGCAGCAGATGCAATCGCAGGCATCACACGCCACACCGGCCGCACCGCGCCCGATGTGGTGACGTGAAGCCGGGAGTATCGATAGCGGACGGTAAGACCCGCTTCACCGTCCGCTCTCCCCGCGCCGAAGCGCTCACGCTCTGCCTGTTTGAAGGCGATGCTGAACAGCGTGTGCCGATGGCTCGGGATGGGGACAACTGGACCGTTGAAATAAAAGGTGATTTGCGTGGCACCCGCTATGGCTACCGCGCCTCCGGGCAGTGGAACCCGACCGACGGGCTGTGGTTTGATCCCGCTAAGCTGCTGGTCGATCCCCGTACGGTGGAACTCGACAAATGCTTCACTTACGATCCCAACTTATCCGCCTATGGCGTTGATACGGCTGCAATTGTTCCAAAAGCCATTGTCACCACGCCAGAGGAAGTGCCGACCGCTCCGCCGCTGTTCCGCCATGGCGGGCTGATCTACGAACTCAACGTGCGCGGCTTCACCATGCTGCACCCGCACGTGCCCGAAGCCATCCGGGGCACCGTTGCGGCCCTCGCCCATCCTGCAATCATCAAGCATCTCAAACGCTTGCATGTTTCAGCCGTGGAACTCATGCCCGTGGTGGCATGGATCGACGAGCGCCACCTGCCCCCGCTCGGCCTGACCAACGCGTGGGGTTACAATCCCGTCGCGATGATGGCGCTCGACCCGCGCTTGTGCCCCGGCGGCGTGGCCGAACTGCGGGACACAGTGGCCGCGCTGCGTGCTGAGGGCATCGGCGTAATCCTCGATATCGTATTGAATCATAGCGGAGAATCTGACGTTCTCGGTCCGGTGATCTCGCTGCGCGGGCTGGATGATGCGACCTATGCCAAGGCCCCCGATGGCAGCCTGATCAACGACACCGGCTGCGGAAACACACTCGATTTCGGCAATCCCGCCGTCCGCGAGCTTGCGCTCGATACGCTGCGCCACTTCGTAAGTCATTGCGGCGTCGACGGATTTCGCTTCGACCTCGCCCCGACTATGGCGCGCAGCCCCGGCTTTTCCGGCGATGCGCCAATCTTTGCAGAGATTGCGGCCGACCCTGTTCTTGCAGACCGTATTCTTATCGCCGAACCGTGGGATATTGGCCCCGGCGGATACCAGTTGGGAGCTTTCCCGCCTAACTGGCTGGAATGGAACGACAGATTCCGCGACGACGTGCGCCGCTTCTGGAAGGGCGAAGCGGGATTGGGCCTGCTGGCCACGCGGATGGCTGGATCTTCGGACATTTTTGGAAAGGCTTGCCGCTCGGTCAATTTCCTCGCCGCACACGATGGCTTCACATTGGCCGACATGCTTGCCTACGAAGAGCGCCACAACTGGGCCAATGGCGAGCAGAACCGCGATGGGCACGGCGAAAACTTCAGCTGGAACAACGGGATAGAGGGCGACACTGACAACCTGGATGTGCTGATCGCCCGCGCGGCTTATGCCCGCGCGCTGCTCGGCACGCTGTTCGTCTCCACCGGCACGATCATGCTGACGGCGGGCGACGAATTTGGGCGAAGCCAGCGCGGGAACAACAATGCCTATGCGCAGGACAATGCAATCACGTGGATCGACTGGGAGCGGCGCGATCTGGCACTTGAGGCTTTTACATGCGAGCTATCTGCATGGCGTTCCTCGATAATTTTAGAGATGCAGCAATTTCCAGAGGATGGAACGTGGCAAATCCTGAAGTGCACCAAGATGCACCTAGATGACACCAGCATGCACGCAAGCGACTGGGAGAGCCCCCTAACCCCCGGTTTCCGCTGGCAAAATGGGATTTACGGATTCACGGTCCAGCGCGATCCGCCACTGGCCGGTCCGGCCTGACTCTCGCAGCAGGTTGGATATTTCCAAACGCCTGCCGATCGATGCCAAGAGAACGTCAGACAGCGCGTCAGGCACGTCTCATCGCAAGGGTGGCCGGTGGCCCTTGCAGATGCGTTGCAACGCTTACAGTTTGTTGGAGGTAGCAACCGAGGGTTCGCAAAATGGTTCCAGACCGGCGCAAGTTTTTGAGCGCCATGATTGCAGCAACGGGCACGGCCCTTGTGAGTGGCCCGCTCGGCAGCCCGGCTGCTATGGCTGTAACGCCCCCTAAAGAACCTGATATTTCACCCTTTTCGCGCCCCACGCGGCCCTTGCTGGTGCAGCGGGCGGCAGCGGCACTCGATGCGCATGGTGGCCTTATCCGGCATCGCGATCTTGTGGGACTGGTCGATTTTTCAAAGGCTTCGCGCGAGGCGCGGTTCCATCTGATCGATATGGAAGCGGGCAAGCTGGTGGCGTCCCATCTTGTTTCGCACGGCAGCGGATCGGACCCGGCGAACAGCGGCTGGGTGCAGCGGTTTTCCAACCAGTACGGCTCCTATGCCTCCAGCAAAGGCGCGTTCCTGACCGGCGTTGCCTATAGCGGCAAACATGGCCGGTCACGCCGCCTGATCGGGCTTGAGGACGCAAACAGCGCGGCGATGGAGCGGGGCATCGTGATCCACGCTGCCAGCTATGTCAGTGATGAGATGGCGCAAAATCAGGGCCGCATCGGGCGCAGCCAGGGATGCTTTGCCTTTTCCGACAAGGACATCGATGGCGTTCTTGCGCGCTTGGGTGAAGGCCGGTTGCTTTACGCGGTGAAGTGATTTTCAGCTGAATCCCGCGCGGCAGGCATCGGCCAAAGCACTGCCCGCTTCCACCAGATCCGGTCTTTCGCGCGCGGCGACGAGGCCCAGCGTGCGGCGGAAATCGTATTGCGCCAGCGGCACCGCGACCACGCCTTCACGCAACAGCGATTGCGGTGCCGTGGTGACGCCCATCCCGGCGCGGACCATTTCAATGCAGCGATCATCGTTCGTTGAGCGCAGGAAGAACGGCGGGCGCACGCCGCGCTGCGTGAACCAGCGACTGGTTTCGCTCAAGATTTCGCAACTGCGGCGCGCGATCATGGTTTCGGCGGCGACATCGCGCGCTTCCAGCATTGCCGCACCGGCAAGCGCGTGGCCTTCGGGCATGAACAGGCGGTAGCCTTCATCGAGCAGCGCAAGCGACGGGCGTTCGGCATCTTCCGGGCGCAGCAGTGTGAGCGCCGCGTCAATCTGCCCTTCCCCCAGCTTGCGGCGCAGTTCCGCATCGGTGCCTTCTGAAAGTACCAGCGGTTGCGGGCCTGTGAAGCGCCGGACCGTGGCCGAGAGCATGGCCGTGGCGATGGAGGGCAGGACGCCGAGCCGCAGCGGGCTGAGCGGCGCGGGGGCATCGGCAAAAGCGGCTTCGGCGGCGCGGAATTCGCGCTCTATCGCGCGGGCGTGGGTGACGAGGCGCGCGCCTGCTTCGGTCAGACGCACTTGCCGCCGCTCGCGCGCGAAGAGGCGGGTGCCGGCAAGGCGTTCAAGCTCGGCAATGGCTGCGGATAGCGTTGGCTGCGAAATCGCCAGACGTTCAGCCGCGCGGGTGAAGTTGCCGGTTTCAACAAGGGCAAGGAACTGGCGGAGATGCGCGCGTTTCATCATAGGTAAAACCTATCGTAAGCCCGGCTATAAATCAATTTTGAGCGATGGTTTGGTGATGATAGCTTAGGCTTTGAGAAACTGCGAGAGGATACCCCGCATGCGTGCGACGCCCGATTTCGACTTCGGCCTGACCGAGAGCGCGATGATGATCCGCGAGGCGGCGGGCCGCTTTGCCGATGAACAGATCGCCCCGCTCTCTGCCGAGATCGACCGCAATGACCGTTTCCCGCGTGAGTTGTGGGAGCCGATGGGCGCGCTTGGCCTGCACGGAATCACGGTCGAAGAAGAGCTTGGCGGGTTGGGCCTTGGCTATCTGGACCACGTGATTGCCGTGGAAGAAGTGAGCCGCGCGTCCGGGTCAGTCGGCCTCAGCTATGGCGCGCATTCGAATCTGTGCATCAATCAGATCCGCCGCTGGGGCAATGAGGAGCAGAAGGCCAAGTATCTGCCCAAGCTGATTTCGGGCGAACATGTGGGTTCGCTGGCGATGTCGGAAGCGGGTGCGGGATCGGACGTGGTTTCAATGAAGCTGCGGGCAGAGCCGGTGGCAGGAGGGTTCCGGCTGAACGGCACCAAGTTCTGGATCACCAATGGCACTTATGCCGATACGCTGGTGGTTTACGCCAAGACTTCGCCGGAAGCGGGCAGCCGGGGCATCACCGCGTTCCTGATCGAGAAGGACATGGCGGGCTTTTCCATCGGGCAGAAGATCGACAAGATGGGATTGCGCGGATCACCCACCTGCGAACTGGTGTTCGACGACTGCTTTGTGCCGGAAGAGAACGTGATGGGGCCGCTGCACGGCGGCGTGGGCGTGCTGATGAGCGGGCTGGATTACGAGCGCGTGGTGCTGGCCGGGATGCAGATCGGCATCATGCAAGCGTGCCTTGATACCGTGATTCCCTATGTGCGGGAGCGCAAGCAGTTTGGGCAGCCGATTGGCACGTTCCAGCTGATGCAGGCCAAGATTGCGGACATGTATGTGGGGATGCAATCGGCGCGGGCCTATGTCTATGCCGTGGCCAAGGCGTGTGACGCGGGGCAGACGACGCGGTTTGATGCGGCGGGCGCGATCTTGCTGGCGAGCGAGAATGCTTTTCGTGTGTCGGGCGAGGCGGTGCAGGCCCTTGGCGGTGCGGGCTATACCAAGGACTGGCCGGTGGAGCGCTATCTGCGCGATGCGAAGCTGCTGGATATCGGCGCGGGAACGAACGAAATCCGGCGGATGCTGATCGGGCGTGAATTGATAGGGGCGCGGTGATGAAGGCTATGCAATTCCTCCCCCACCGGGGAAGGGGGACCACCGCAGGTGGTGGAGGGGCACCATCGGTTGTGCGCTCCGGCCTGTGCCCCTCCACCATGCTTCGCATGGTCCCCCTCCCCATGCCGGGGAGGAATTCATGAGCGGGCCGGTTCTTGCGAGCGCTGTCGATTTGTCTTCGGAACAGGCGCAGGCGCGGGCGGCGCATAATCGGGCGCTGGCGCAGGAGCTGCGCGCGCGCGTGTCCAAGGCGGCGCTGGGCGGAGACGAGCGCAGCCGGGAGCGGCATGTTTCGCGCGGGAAACTGCTGCCGCGTGACCGGGTGGAGCGGCTGCTTGATCCGGGGTCGCCGTTTCTGGAGATCGGGCAACTGGCTGCCAATGGCATGTATGGCGATGAAGTGCCGGGCGCAGGGATCATTGCCGGGATTGGGCGCGTTTCGGGCCGCCAGTGCATGATCTTTGCCAATGATGCGACGGTCAAGGGCGGCACATACTTCCCGATGACGGTGAAGAAGCACTTGCGCGCGCAGGAAATCGCTCAGGAAAATCGGTTGCCGTGCATCTATCTGGTCGACAGCGGCGGGGCCAATCTGCCCAATCAGGCCGAAGTTTTCCCGGACCGCGATCACTTTGGCCGGTTCTTCTACAATCAGGCGAACATGAGCGCGCAGGGCATCCCGCAGATTGCCAGTGTGATGGGGTCTTGCACGGCGGGCGGGGCCTATGTTCCGGCGATGTCTGATGAATCGGTGATAGTGCGCGAACAGGGCACGATTTTTCTGGCAGGTCCCCCGTTGGTGAAGGCGGCGACGGGTGAGGAGATTTCTGCCGAGGCGCTGGGGGGCGGCGATCTTCACGCACGCAAGATCGGCGTGGTCGATCATCTGGCCGACAATGACGAACATGCGCTGACGATTGTGCGGGATATCGTTTCGCATCTCTCTTCACCGTTCGCTTCGAGCGACGTCGAGAAGCGTGTCTCGACTTCGCTCGACACGAACGGAGGTGGTGTAAGGCCGCCGCTCTATCCGGCGGAGGATCTGTATTCGATCGTGCCGGAGGACGTGCGTGCGCCATATGATGTGCATGAGGTGATTGCGCGGATTGTTGATGGCTCGGAGTTTCACGAGTTCAAGGCGCTGTACGGCTCCACGCTGGTCTGCGGATTTGCGCATATCTGGGGCAAGCCGGTGGCGATCCTGGCCAACAACGGCGTGATCTTTTCCGAAAGCGCGCAGAAGGGAGCGCACTTCATCGAACTGGCCTGCCAGCGCCGGATTCCTTTGCTGTTCCTGCAGAACGTGTCAGGCTTCATGGTAGGTGGGAAGTATGAGGCCGAAGGCATTGCCAAACATGGCGCAAAGCTGGTGACGGCAGTGGCGACGGCGCAAGTGCCGAAGCTGACCGTGCTGATCGGCGGCAGCTTTGGCGCGGGAAATTACGGCATGTGCGGGCGCGCCTATCAGCCGCGCTTCCTGTTCACCTGGCCCAATGCGCGGATCAGCGTGATGGGTGGGGAGCAGGCCGCTTCGGTGCTGGCCACGGTGCATCGCGATGCCGCGAAGTGGACGCCGGAAGAGGCCGAGGCGTTCAAGGCTCCGGTGCGGCAGAAGTATGAGGATGAGGGCAATCCCTATTACGCCACGGCGCGGCTGTGGGACGATGGGGTGATTGATCCGGTGCAGACTCGCGATGTGCTGGGGCTGGCGTTGGAGGTGTGTTTGCAGGCACCGATTGCGGAGGCGCCCCGGTTTGGGGTGTTTCGGATGTGAGGGATGCAATGGAACGACCAAATTTGAACGAGCATACTGATGATGCGATCCGGTCAGCCGAGAGACTTGGGGTTGTTGTCCTACCTGCAATTATCGGTCTTGGTTACGGACTGTATCTTCTAGTTGTGGAAAACATGAAGACAACCAACGGGGGCGTGCTCACTATCCTAGGTGCTGCAACTTTACTTTTTACGTCGGCTTATAAGCGTAAAAAATTCGCCCTGGTTCCTGCGTTTCTCCTAGGATTCTACATGCTTGGCGTGATTGGTTGTTTAGCACTTGGCTTAGCAATATCTGAAGCCTCTGGTTGGCAAGTATTTCTACCTGCACTCATATGGATTTTCTTGGGCTGGCGCATAATTGATGGTGCGCAGAGGCTGCGCCGATCATGATCCAATCCCTCCTAATCGCCAATCGTGGCGAAATCGCTTGCCGCGTTATCCGCACGGCGCGGAACATGGGCATCCGCACGGTGGCGGTTTATTCCGATGCTGACCGCAATTCGCTGCACGTACGCTCTGCCGATGAGGCGGTGCATATCGGGCCTTCGCCTGCGCGGGAGAGTTATCTTTGCGGGGACAGGATCATTGGAGCGGCCAAGGCTACGGGCGCGGAGGCAATTCATCCAGGGTATGGTTTCCTTTCGGAGAACGCCGAATTTGCGCAGGCCGTGATCGATGCCGGGCTGGTGTGGGTTGGGCCGAAGCCCGCCTCTATCACCGCAATGGGGCTGAAGGATGCGGCCAAGGCGCGGATGATTGCGGCCGGCGTGCCGGTGACGCCGGGCTATCTGGGCGAGGATCAGTCGCCGGAGCGGTTGCAGGCCGAGGCTGATGCGATCGGCTACCCAGTGCTGATCAAGGCCGTGGCCGGTGGCGGCGGCAAGGGGATGCGGCGGGTTGAGGCCAGCGCTGATTTTGCCGAGGCTTTGGCGTCATGCCGTCGTGAGGCGGCGTCCTCGTTCGGCGATGATCGGGTGTTGATCGAGAAGTACATCCTCTCGCCCCGGCACATCGAGGTGCAGGTGTTTGGCGACAGCCACGGCAATGTCGTCCACCTGTTCGAGCGCGATTGTTCGCTGCAGCGGCGGCACCAGAAGGTGATCGAGGAGGCCCCTGCCCCCGGCATGGACGAGGCCATGCGCGAGGCGGTGTGCAGTGCAGCGGTGCGCGCGGCCAAGGCGGTGGACTATGAGGGCGCGGGCACCATCGAGTTCATCGCTGACGGGTCGGAAGGCCTGCGCGCCGACCGCATCTGGTTCATGGAGATGAACACGCGGTTGCAGGTGGAACATCCGGTGACCGAAATGATCACCGGGATTGATCTGGTGCAATGGCAGTTGCGTGTGGCATCCGGTCTACCATTGCCGCGGCGGCAGGAGCAGTTATCAATCCGTGGCCATGCGATTGAAGCGCGGCTTTACGCAGAAGATCCGACGAAAGGATCATTGCCCAGCACTGGGAAGCTTGAATACTTTCGCCTTCTGGAGAAGTTTGAGCCGTATGAGTATCGAGCTGTAGACGGATCTTGGAACTGGAACGAGCAAGACGCGAGACTTCGCGTTGACACTGGCTTTGAAGAAGGTGACGAAGTTACCCCGTTCTATGACCCGATGCTCGCGAAATTAATCGTTCACGCGCCGGATCGATTGAGGGCGATAAGCGGGCTTCTTAACGCGACCGGGTCTGTCCGGTGCTGGCCTGTCAAAACGAATGCTTCCATGCTCCACGGCCTGTTGCTGGAACGCGATTTCGACAAGGCAAAGCTATCGACCGCGTTCATCGAAGAACACCCGGACGTTGTTTATGACGATAATGGACCAAGCCGGGCGTCATTGACACATGCGGCCGAACTGTTCGTGTCTCCCGATATACCGCATGATTTGACGGGGTTCCGTCTCAATGCAGACCACAATGGCAAGGTCTTGCTCAGCGTGGATGGCCAGCCCAAAACCGGCCACTTGTTCTTCGCCCTCCACGAAGACCATGGACGTTATTTCCCGGCTGAACGGGTAGGCAATGCCATCTTTTCATCTAGCCTTGGCAGAACGCATCGCATCACAATCAGCGAAGTTAGAGGAGCTGGCCTTGCCAATATGGGTGACGGCGCAATCCTCTCGCCCATGCCCGGCAAGGTCATTTCTGTCGATGTCGCGGCGGGGCAGGCTGTGACCAAGGGGCAGAAGTTGCTAGTGCTTGAGGCGATGAAGATGGAGCATGCCTTGACCGCGCCGTTCGATGGTGTGGTGGCCGAGTTGAATGCGGTTGCGGGTGCGCAGGTGCAGGTTGAGGCGCTGTTGGTGCGGGTTGAGAAGGTCGATTGAACCAACTCCCGTTCGTGTCGAGCCCTTCGACTTGCTCAGGGTAAACTTCGGGCTTAGCCCGAAGTCGATACACGCGCGCGCCAGTGTCTCGACTTCGCTCGACACGAACGGAAATCAGGGATTTGAGTTATGGCAGGGCGTTTCTTTGATCAGTGGCAGGTGGGCGATGTGATCGCGCATGAAATCCGGCGGACGGTGACCGAGACGGACAACCTGCTGTTCTCTGTCATGACGCACAATCCGCAGCCGCTGCATATCGATGCCGAGGCGGCGAAGGCCAGCGAGTTTGGGCAGATTCTGGTCAACGGGACTTTTACGTTCGCGCTGATGGTGGGGCTTTCGGTGGGGGACACGACGCTGGGCACGCTGGTGGCGAACCTTGGCTATGACAAGCTGGTGATGCCCGCGCCCGTGTTCATCGGCGATACGATGCGCGCGACGAGCGAGGTGGTGGAACTGCGCGCCAGCAAATCGCGGCCCGATGCGGGGATCGTGACGTTCAAGCACGAGTTGATCAATCAACGCGATGAGGTGGTGTGCCGGTGCCTGCGTTCGGCCTTGCTCAAGGTTGCGCCAGCCTTTGCCTGAAGGCTTCGCGCAGCCACGTTTGCGCAGGGCCGCCGGGGCAATCGCGCCGCCACAGGGCGTGGAAGCGATAGGCCATGCCGGGCCATTCGGGGATGGTCAGGCGCTTGAGGCGGCCAGAGGCGAGATCGCCTTCGATAAGATGCATCGGCATGTTGCCCCAGCCGATGCCTTCGCGCATCAGCGCATGGCGCGCGCCGAGATCACCCAGGCGCCAGGTGCTGGCGGCAAAGACCGAAAAATCGCGGCCTTCGGTGCGTTTTGAACGGTCTGTCAGCACAAGCTGGCGGTGCTTGCGCGCTTCGCCCGGCGGGATGGTTTCCATGCGCGCCAAGGGGTGATCGGGCGCGGCGACGGGGACGAGATCGACTTCGCCGATAGCTTCACGTTCAAGATCGGGCACGGCGACAAGTTCGGGGCCGCCGATGCCAAGCTGCGCCTCGCCATCCACGACAAGGCCCGCGATTGCCCCCAGCGCCTCGACATGCAGGCGCAGCAGGACCGTGGGGAACAAGTCCTGAAATTCACGCAAGGTGGCGGCGAGCAAGGGGGTGGGGAACATCACATCGATGGCGAGGCCGAGTTCCGCCTCAAGCCCGCGGTTGAAGTTGCGCACGCCGGCCAGCAGGCTGTCCACATTGTCGGCAACGGCGCGGGCTTGGGCCAGCATCGCCTTGCCTGCGGGCGTGAGGACCGGCTTGCGCGAACCTTCGCGGTCGAACAGGGTGACGCCCAACTGGCTTTCCAGCGTGACGATGCCGTAGCTGACGACCGAGATCGCCCGGCCCAGCTTGCGTGCGGCGGCATTGAAGCTACCTTCATCGACGACCGTCAGGAACAGGCGCAGTTGGTCGAGCGTTGGCTGGCCGATGTCCATTTTTCCGATAACTCCAATTCACTCACCCCGCTCATGCTGAGCTTGTCGAAGCATGTTGGTGCGAGGTCTGTGCTGGCACCCTTCGACAAGCTCAGGGTGAGCGGGTTTAATGTGTGAGGTGTATCCGAGAGCGCGACATTCAACTAATCCGAACATTCTGATTGAATTTATCGGGATATTCCGAAAGGCATGCAAGCGCTATCTCCACTCCATCAGGACGGGATGCAAACCGTCCGACAGGAGACAACGCCATGACTCAGACCATCACCAAGCCCCACATCGAACTGCGCCCCTTTGCTTCGATCGGCGCAGCCAACCACGGTTGGCTGGATGCGCACCATCACTTCTCGTTCGGCGGATACCATGATCCGGCGCGGGTCCACTGGGGTGCGCTGCGGGTGTGGAATGATGATCGGATCGCAGCCAAGAGCGGCTTTCCCACCCATCCGCACAGCGACATGGAAATCGTGACTTATGTGACCAAGGGCGCGATCACGCACCGCGACAGCCTTGGCAACGAAGGCCGCACCGAAGCGGGCGATGTGCAGGTCATGTCGGCAGGCACGGGCATCGCGCATTCCGAATTCAATCTGGAGGACGAGGAGACCCGCCTGTTCCAGATCTGGATCATCCCCGATCGCCGTGGCCATGCGCCAAGCTGGGGTGCGCGCCCCTTCCCCAAGGACAGCCGTGAGGGCCAGTTCGTGCCGCTGGCTTCGGGCATTACCGGGGACACGGACGTGCTGACCATCAACGCCAACGCCCGCGTTCTGGGCGCAACGGTGAAGGCCGGTGAAACGGTCCGCTATGCGCTGAGCGAAGATCGCCATGCCTATCTGGTTCCAGCCAGGGGCAAGATCCGCATCGGTGATGTGGAAGCCAATGCCCGCGATGGTGTGGCTATCACCGGGGTGACCGAAATCGTCGTTACCGCGGTGGAAGACGCCGAGCTTGTGCTGGTGGACGCCGCCTGAATTCTTTTCTTTGATCCCCAAGGAGTATCCCCATGACCCGTACTGCTTCTCCCCAAGTTCTGCCGCTGATCGTCGACCGTTGGAGCCCGCGCGCTTTCGATGGTTCGGCGGTGCCGCAGGCAGACCTTGACGTGATCTTCGAGGCCGCAGGCCTTGCCGCCAGCGCCTATAACTATCAGCCATGGCGCTTTGCCTTTGCGCACAAGGGCGATGCCTATTTCGAAGCGTTCCTTTCAGCGCTGGTGCCGTTCAACCAGAGCTGGGCCAAGGACGCAGGCGTTCTGGTCTATGCCGTGTCGGACGAATTCATGCGCAGCGACAAGGGCAACAACCCGAACCACAGCCACAGCTTTGACACAGGCGCAGCCTGGGCCAGCGCGGCATTGCAGGCGCTGCACATGGGCTATCACACCCACGGCATGACCGGGGTGGACTTTGCCAAGGCGGCTGAAGTGCTGAACCTGCCCGAAGGTTTCCGGGTGGAAATGGCCTTCGTGATCGGCAAGCAGGGCGATGTGAAGAACCTGCCCGAGATGCTGCAAGAGCGCGAAGTGGTGAGCGACCGCAAGCCGGTGAACGAGATTGCGTTTGCGGGGCCGTTCAAGGGCTGAACCTAGCCGCTTTCCCCCTTCCCCGGCGGGGAAGGGTCGGGGATGGGGAGCGAGGCCGCAACGCGAGGGGTTAAACACGGACTCCTTCACGAGTGGCGCCGCCCACGCGTTTTCGCTAGGGCGGCGTCATGCTTCGTATCAATGAACTGAAACTGCCGCTTGATCATGCGCCGGAGGACCTTGCCCCGGCGATATGCGCGCGGCTCGGCATCGCGGCCGCGGACCTGACACGCTACCAGATTTTCCGCCGCGGCAACGATGCGCGCAAGAAGCACGCGATCCTGCTGACGTATGTGATCGATTGCGTGGTGGCCGATGAGGCCGAAGTGCTGGAGCGCCTTGCGGGCGACCAGAACGTGAAGCCCACGCCCGATCTTTCCTACAAGTTTCCGGTGATGGCCCCGACGGGCTGGGACGGCCAGCGGCCAGTCGTCATCGGCGCAGGGCCTTGCGGGCTGTTGGCGGCGCTGATTCTGGCGCAAATGGGGCTGAAGCCGATCATCATCGAGCGCGGCAAGGCCGTGCGCGAGCGGACCAAGGACACCTGGGCGCTGTGGCGCAAATCGGTGCTGCAACCGGAATCGAACGTGCAGTTCGGCGAAGGCGGCGCTGGCACGTTTTCCGATGGGAAGCTCTACAGCCGGATCAAGGACCCGCGCCATCTGGGGCGCAAAGTGCTGACCGAGTTCGTGAAAGCGGGCGCGCCCGAGGACATTCTGACCGAAGCCCATCCCCATGTCGGCACATTCCGGCTGGTGACGATGGTCATGTCCCTGCGCGAAACGATCGAAAGCCTTGGCGGGGAATACCGGTTCCAGACGCGGGTTGAGGATTTCGAGGTTGAAACCGGCGCGGATGGCACGCGGCAACTGGTGGGCCTGCACTTGTCGGACGGATCGTTCCTGCCTGCGCGCCATGTGATCATGGCGGTGGGCCATTCGGCGCGCGATACGTTTCAGGTGCTGTTTGACCGGGGCGTGCATGTGGAGGCCAAGCCCTTCGCCATCGGCGTGCGCATCGAGCATCCGCAAGGGTGGATCGACAAGGCCCGCTATGGCCCCGCTGCGGGGAACAAGATTCTCGGCCCGGCGGCCTACTCCATCTCGCACAAGGCCAGCAACGGGCGCACCGTCTATTCGTTCTGCATGTGCCCGGGCGGGCGCGTGGTGGCAGCGACGAGCGAGGAAGGCCGCGTCGTGACCAACGGCATGAGCCAGTATTCGCGCGCGGAGTTCAACGCCAATTCGGGCCTTGTGGTCGATATCGATCCTGACCGCGATTATCCCGGCGGGCCGATGGCGGGCATGGCGTTTCAGCGGCATTGGGAAAGCCTTGCCTTTGAAGCGGGCGGTCGGAATTATATGGCTCCGGGGCAGAAGCTGGGTGATTTTCTGGCAGACCGGCCATCGACCGAATTTGGCGATGTGATCCCGAGCTATCAGCCCGGTGTCCATCTGACCGAAATCAAGAAATGCCTGCCCGACTATGTGATTGAGGCGATCCGCGAGGCTCTGCCCGTGTTTGGGCGGATGGTGCCGGGCTATGACAACCCCGATGTGGTCATGACCGGCGTGGAAACGCGTACGTCATCCCCGGTGCGGATCACGCGCGGGAGGGACTGCCAGAGCCTGAACACGCGTGGGCTTTATCCGGCGGGCGAAGGGGCGGGCTATGCGGGCGGTATCCTTTCGGCAGCGGTGGACGGGATCAAGGTGGCTGAGGCGCTGGCGGCAGACTTGCTGACGTGAGCGACGCCGCTTTCGACGCGATTGTCATCGGCGCAGGCGCGGCGGGGCTCATGGCCGCGCTGACGGCGGGGCAACGCGGGCGGCGGGTACTGCTGGTGGACCACGCCGACGAGCCGGGGAAGAAGATCCTGATATCGGGCGGCGGGCGCTGCAACTTTACCAATATCCACACGGCAGCAGACCGTTATATCTCGGAAAACGTGCACTTCGCGCGGTCGGCACTGGCGCGCTATACCCCTTCGGACTTCATCGATCTGGTGAACCGGCACGGCATTGCCTGGCATGAAAAGACACTGGGGCAATTGTTCTGCGATGGGTCGGCGCGGCAGATCGTCGATATGCTGATGGCCGAATGCCGGGACGGCAGCGTGCGCTTTGCCTTTGGGCAGGCGGTTTCGGCGGTGGAACATGCAGAGGGCCTGTTCCGCGTGACCTTGGACGGGCAGGACCATTGCACCCCTGCGCTGGTGCTGGCGACGGGCGGGCTGTCGATCCCGAAGATGGGCGCGACCGGCTTTGCGATGGACGTGGCGCGGCGCTTTGGGCTGCCGGTGGTGCAGACCCGCCCTGCCCTCGTGCCGTTTACGCTGGGTGAGGACGAGGCCCTTTTCCGCTCGCTTTCCGGTGTTTCGGCCAACGTCGTGGCGCAGTGGGGCAAGACTGCCTTTCGCGAGGCGGCGCTGTTTACGCACAAGGGGCTGTCTGGGCCGGCGATGCTGCAGATATCGTCCTATTGGCAGCACCGCACGCCGATAGCGGTGGATTTCCTGCCTGATGAGGCACCGGACTGGCTGATCGAGGAAAAGCGCGCGCGGCCCAAGGCGGGGTTACGTGCCGCGTTGGCGCGGCGTTTGCCAGAGCGGCTGGCAGAGACGCTGGCTGGGCGGTTGGCGCTGGAGGGTGAACTGGGCACTTGCCGCGATGCGCCGTTGCGCGCGGTGCAGAAGCAGCTTGCCCACTGGCCGTTCCATCCCAACGGCACCGAAGGCTATGCGAAGGCCGAGGTCATGGCAGGTGGGATTTCCACCAAGGCGCTGTCGCAAAAGACGATGGAGGCGAGCAAGGTGCCGGGCCTCTACGCCATTGGCGAGGCGGTGGACGTGACCGGATGGCTGGGCGGCTATAACTTCCAGTGGGCCTGGGCGAGCGGGCGGGCGGCTGGCGAAGCGCTGTGACCAGCGCGATCCCGCCGCAGGATCACTCCCCGATCAGGTCGAGATAGGCGATAACATCGTTGTCCGTGGCCAGAAACAGCCCGTCTTGTACGGCTTCAGGCTGTTGGGACGCGATCTGCAAGGCCTGATCAATCGGCCCGTAAAAGAGCGTTTCAGCCGCTCCACCATCCGGCCCATCGGACAAGTGATAGAGCCGGACCGTGGTCTGATCGTTGGTGCTGCGCATGATCGATCAGATCATGTCCCGGGCGAGCATTTGCAAGGTGGCGGCGTAGTAGTCTTGCGCAAGGGCATCGGGCTGTGGGCTGCCGATCGTCCGTCCAACGGCGGCCATGCCGCCCTCAGACAGCGCATATGGCGCGGTTTCGCCGGTGAGGACATCAATCCACGCCGGGATCGGCTTTCCGCTGTCGGCATAAGTTTTCCACCACGCGACCACCGTTTCGGCAACCGCAAGACGGCGGCCCGCGGCGGCATAAAGCGGGACACGGATGGCATCGAAGCCGAAGCGGTGCGGCTTGTCAGTGGCGGGGGCGAGTTTGCCGGCGCTATCAATCTGGAACCAGTCCACCGGCAAGGACAGTGGCCCAAAGCGGGCATCGCTCAACAGCCTGACCCCGTCATCAATGACCGGCGCCCACACGGCTTCGCCATCCAGCGCGGCAAAGGCATCGAGCGCGGACCAGATGTAATAGCTGGGGTTCACCACGACGCGGGCCTGATCGGCAAAGCCCTGAAGCCCGGGCAGCAGCACCATACGGCCAGCCCGCTCTACCACCAGACGGCTGCGTATCGCCTGCCGGATCGCGCGGGAGCGCTGGGCATAGTCCGGGACTTGCCATTGCTGCGCCGCGCGGGACAGCGCCCAAGCGATCAGCATATCGCCGTCGGTCGCGTTGTTCGGGTCGGCCACGGGGTCAAGCTCGCGCGGATCATACTTCCACGCATGGAGCGCAATGTCCGGGCGGAGCAGCGTTTCGGCGGTCCACCGCGCCAGAGAATCGAAGGTTTTGCGGTCGTTGTGGATGGTGGCCAGCAGCATGCCATAGCCCTGGCTTTCGCTGTGGCTGATGTTGCCGTTGCCGTTGTCGATCACCCGGCCTGTGGGCAGCACGAAGCGTTCGCGGTATTGCGACCAGAACGTGGCTTGCGCCTTGGCATTGCCTTGGGAAACTTTGGTGCAGGCCGCCGTCAGCACCACCACAGCGCCGAGCGTGAAATTGCGCCGACTGACCTGTACTTTGGCATCAACGCCCGGATCACCGGCCATGACGCACTTCGATCAGCCGGTCTTTCCAGTCGGCGCGGGTTTGCACGCCGGGGGCGCTGCCCAGCGCCTTGAAGCAGGCGTCGAAGGTGCCGCGCAGAAGCTCAAGCAGAAACGGGCGAGCAGCGGGCGTGAGCATATCGAGCCGCATCAGCCCCGGATCATGATTGACGACCAGCGCCGCCTCATCGGCGTATAGCCGGGATTCGCCAAGCTCCAGATCGCTCCAGAGGCGGTTTAGGTGCAGTTCAAGGTCGTTCAGGTCTGCCACCTGATCAAGCCGAACGCGCGCTGCTAACCGCTGCCCAATGGCAAAGCCGAAGCCTGCGATTTGCTGCGGCGAGGCGGCATCGGCAAGCTCTGCCACGATTTCCGACAGGATCAGCGGGACGCCGGGCGAGCGGGTGCTGCCGAAGGCTTCGCGCAAGGGCATCTGGATCACCGGGTTCCTCCAATCGCCTGCCGAATGCCGATCAGCGAGCGCAATTCCTCGTATTGGCCGAAGCTTGTGAACGAAACGTTGCCGCCGACCTGGGTGTTGGGGGAAACCTTGTAATAAAGCTCACCCCCTGCCGAAATGGCGAAGCCGGTGCGGCTCAGGCTGTCATAGCGCGCCCTGACATCGGTATTGAGGTCCTTCAGCGCATCAAGATTGGCCTGCAGCGCCGGGTCGGTGGGATAGAGCGCGGTTTCATCCTGGCTGAAGCTTTGGAAGCCCGGTGTCAGATTGGCCTTGGCGCTGATCCGGTCGGTTTCGAGCGTGTAGTTGATCGGGAAGCCGATGGACAAGAAGCTTTGCGGGCTGAAATAGCCGCCGTGGCCATAGGTGAAGTAGTTCTGGTTGTTGTCGTAGGTCTGGTAATTGGCGTTGATGCCGCCGGTCAATTGTGACCGCGCGCCCTTGATCAGGCGGATATAGCCGCCAACATTGGCCTCGATCCCGCTGTTCTGGCGCACGTTGGTGCCGTTGTAGCGGTTGTAGGACGCCTCGCCATAAACACCGCTACCGTTGCGATCATAGGAGAAGCCCGCGCCGCCGCCGGTGCGCATGACCTGCCCCCAACGCTGGCCCGTCACCGGATCGCGGGTGCCGGCATAGGACAGGACGGAGTCGGTCACTGGCTTACGCTCCACCCAGGCCTTGGCCTGCACGCCGGGGGAAAGTTCGGGCGTGATGGCCGCGCGGAACGTGGCCTTGGTTTCGCCCATGCCGACGGGTGTGGTGCCGCCTTCGATTTGCACGGTGCGATCTGCATAGCCGATGGAGAAGGCCACGCCCGATGCTTGCTGGGTCGGGGCCTGCACAAGCGCGGCGCGTTCTTCATCGACGATGGCTTGGGCCTCGATCGTCGCATTCTGGCCGAAGCGCTGGAGAGCTGATCCGGTGGGGCGGCCTGAGTCTATCACCACGGCCTCGGCACGGGCACGCACGCGGCCGCCCATCAGGCCGGTCGAAAGCTCGGCGGTGCCCTTGATTTCGCTCAAAGCGCTGAGGCCTTCTTCGCCCTTGCGGCTGCGGTAGCCGGTTTGCAGATCGGCGCGGGGACGTGAATCCTCGCTCAAGTCTGCGATATCCGAGGCGATGGCGGCCAGCACCGGATCAACGGGACCTGTTGGGTAACCTGCGCCGAAGCTGGCATCACCGGGAGCCACTGCGGCGGCGGGCATGCCGAATGACCCTGAAGCAGCGCCTCCCCAGCCCGCAGGCGCTTGTGCAACCGCCTGGGGCACCGGTGCCGCGGCTGCGGCCGAAGCGAACCGCTGCGGCGGAAAACCCGGAGGTGCAAAGCCTGCGCCAGTGGCAGGCTGCGAAGGCAGGCGCGTGCTGTTGCCAAGCGCGAAGGGGTTGACTGCCGCCGGGGCCGGAGCGGCAAAGCCCTGCGCGCGGAAGGGGTTGCCATCGCCTGCACCGGCTGTTGCGGCAAAGGGATTGGCGCCGGGCGCAATATCAGTGGTGCCGCCATTTTGCCGGGCATAGAGTTCGCGCGCTTGCTTGAGCAGGCGGACGGCTGCGCCCTTGTCACCACGGTCTTGCGCCACACGCGCGAGCGTGAGGTGGACCTGATAGTCGGTGGGGTAAGCGCTCAACGCACGGTCAGCAGCGTCTTTTGACAAATCGCGATCGCCTGCTGCCTGCGCGGTCTGGGCAAGGCCGAGCAGGGCTTCACGATTGCGCGCATCGCGCATCAGCACGAGTTGATAGGACTGCGCGGCGCGGGCAGACATTCCGCCGCTTTGGTAAAGCCGGGCCAGCGCAGCGAGGATTTCGGGATTATCCGGCGCACCGTTCCACGCGCCCTGCAGCAGATCGAACGCAGGGGCAAACTGGCCCGCCAAGCGCATCCGATCGGCCTGCGAAATGGCCAGCCCTGCCGCCATACGCGCAACCGCACGCTGCGCATCGGGCGAGGCCCCGCCCAGCGCCGAGGCCTTTTGCAAGGCGGCGCGGGCCAGATCATCGCGCCCGGTGCTGGCCAGCACGCGCACCAGCGCATCATAGCCGCCAAGGTCGGTGATTTCGCCATCAAGCGCGCTGCGGGCAAGGCTTGATGCGCTGGCCTCGTCTCCCAGGTCGAACAGCGCACCGGCAATGTCGGCGCGGCGCGCAGCGGGAAGCGATGGCAGGCTGGCAATCTGGCGCAAGGTTGAAATGGCGGCAGGCTTTTGCCCGGTTTCGGCCAAGGCCTTGGCACGGGCAATTGCGGCCTCGATCTTGATCGACACGGCAAAGTTGCGCATCGCCGGATTGCGGCGGCTTTCGGGCACGCGCTCTACCAAGGCCGAAGCGGCGAGCAGATTGCCCAAGTCCTTGTTGATCAGAGCAGCGGCATAGAGCGCATCGGGATCAGCCGATTGCGAGAGCGAGGCGACCAGCGATTCCGCCTCGGCCCGGCGTCCGCGTCCGATCATGAAGCGGGCGAATTCATAGCGAATCCACGGATCGTTCCGGTCAATCAGCAGGCCGCCCTGAAACTCCTGTTCGGCAGCATAATCATCGCCGCGCGCCATGGCATCGAGCGCCCGGCCCCGCGCTGCACGGCTGGCAAGACGCGCTTCATCTGCGCCTCCGCCTGCACTGGCCTGACGATAGAGATCAGCAGAATCAGCAAAGCGGCCCTGCTTTTCATAGATTTGCGCCAGCAATTCGAGCGCCTGCTGGGGCTGGGAAAAGCCAAGCCGCACCGTGTCTTCGGCGATGGCCTGTGCCTTGTCGAGCAGGCCGCGATCGAGCGCTTCGCGCGCGTCTTCGATCCCGCCAAAGAAGCGCGCCGATGCCAGCGCATCGGCCCAACGCGCTGCACCGGGCAGGCGCGAGGCGCGTTCAAGCAGATCGCGCGCATCGGCAAAGCGGCTTTGGCGCAGGCGCACGATGCCAAGGCCGCCGAGCGCATCGCCATCGTTGCGATTGACCGCCAGCGCGCGTTCAAAGCGGTTGGCCGCCGTGGCCAAATCGCCGGAATCGAGCGCGGAGAACCCGGCGACGCGCGCAGTACCTGCAGTGCTGGCGGGAGTGCGGACGGGCGCGGCGGCGGCTTTGCGCGGTGCAGGCGCGGCACGCGCGACGACGGACGCGGCGGCTACTGGAGCCTTTGGCGCCGGTGCTGCTTTTGAACGTGCAGGCACCGCTTCTGTCGCCTTTGGATCAAGCGCCCGTGCGCGGCGCAGGGCCTGATCGGCAAGATCATTCCGGCCCTTGGCCCGCCAGAAAGCGGCCTGATCCAGCAGGGCCTTCACCGCCGGAGTCTCTGCCAGAACGGCGGAGGGGACCGCTGCGCCTGCCAAGAGCGCGGCGATCAGTCCAAGCCGGACGGTGCGTTGCGTGGCGCTCATGTCAGGAACTCTTTTCATCATCGCTCGCCAATCGGGCCTTGGCCTGACGGCTGAAGAACAAGTAGGCAGGGCCGGTCAGCGCAAGGGCCAGCAGCAGCGTGGACAACGCCATCAGCAACGGCCGCTTGCTGAACCAGTAGGCAATCTTCATCCAAACCGGCAGCGAGCCGACCCAGTATGTCGGGCCAATGGCAAAGCTGGCCATGCCATCGCCCGCCGTGACCGAGAGATCGCCCTGAATCTGGGCGTTGATCTTGGCATCGGCCATACCATCGACCAGGAGCGGCAACTGGCGCACATCATCGGCGAGCAATGCCACCACGGTGCGATCATTGGCATAAGGTGAGCGGAAGCTGGCAATGCCGGAAAATCCGCGCGAAGCCTGCACGATGGCAGCGGCTTCTTCGGGTTCGGCCTGATTGCGGTTGCTGAACAGTGCGCCAACATATTGCAGCGGCGACCTTTGCGCGACTTTCAGCCCGCCGCCTTCAAAGCGCACCGGAGCGTCTGCGAAAAACTGCTCTGCTCCGGCAAGCGTGGAACTGCCAATGACCAGAATGTCCTGATCGGCAAGGCGTGACGGTTCGATCTGGTCGGTCACGGTCACGCCGGTGGCCGCAGCGCCGGTCGCATCGCCAAAGCGGCCCATCAGTCCAAGGAATGCCTCAACCGAAGCGGTTGACGGATTGCCAACCATGACCACCGTGGTCTCGGCCAGATCGGGGCGCACCGTGAAGGGATATCCTGCACCGGCAAACGGGGCGAGATCGGGCATTTCGATACCGTGGTAGGCATCGGTCAGATCAATCGCCGATTCCGGCAGCACCGAAACGCGCACATTATCGGGCAGCATGCCGGTGCATTTCTGCTTGTTGGCAACGATCAGGTTGTAATCGAACACAATCTCGTTCTGGCCGAACAGCGCATAGCGCGGCAGGACAACGCTTTCGTGCCCGTCAAAGCTGTTGGCGCCCTTGGTACCGAACAGGCCGGTCCACCAGCTGCCCGTCAGCGGCAAAGTCTTGAGATACTGGCCGTTCAGCGAGACATCGAGGCGCGAGGCATCGCGATCCAGCCAACTGGCCAGCGGATAGCGATAGCGCAGATCAATCTCGCCACCTTGGCGCGGCCAGAAGAACAAGTCTGGCGCAACGCGGAAGCGCGCGGTGAGCGGCCCCGGCGGCAGGCCCATGCCTTGCAGTGCATAAGGTTCGGTCAATTCACCAAGCCGGATGGCACGATCCGTCGGCAACCAGCGCGGCGCGCCATAGCGTGGCCATGTGGGAATGCGCGCGCCATCAAAGCTCATGCGATTGCCGCCGAACACGCCCTTGCCGGTGGCGATGGCCCCGGCGGCAAGGCGCAGTTCGGCATTGTCGCGGCCCATGATGACCAGCAGCGTGCCGGTCTTGTCACGCGGGTTGGCGATTACCGCCGCCGAAGGGCCGGTGACCGCAAGGCCCAATTCAGGCATTGCGCCATCGCGATTGAGGAACACCACGGCGTTGCCCATCGGGATCTGGCCGAACGATGGCTTGAAAGAAAATCCGCGATAGCTGGCAAGGCTGCCCAGCCACGAAGCGATCGGTGCAGCAGCCTCAAGCTCTCCGGCGCGCGGCTGGCCTGCAAAGACGAACGGCACTTTGAGCGCGGTGTTGATGCCCTTCTCAAAGAACGGGGCAGGCAGGCGCGCAAGGTCTGGACGGGTGGGCAGGTATTGCGTGGTCAGATCGAGCCACGAGCGGGTGTTGCTGATGTTCGCCCACAGCAAGCTGCTGAAAGGGTCTTCGCAATCGCGCGCATAGTGGCCGATCAGGCGCAAATTGAGCTGGTTATCCCCCGGCAGGAACAGCGCCGGATTGACCGGCACAGTGATGACCTGCCCGCCCGAGTTTTCGGGCTTGAGCGGCACAATCTGCGCCACTTCACCGTTGACGATCACCACAAGCTGGCTGCTATCGCCGAGCAAGGCCGGGGACCATGCAGCCTGCAACGTGATCGAGGCAGCGCTGACCACTTCGTCCTGACGCAGGCCGAAAGGAATGCTGATTTCACCGCGCGTGCCCTGCAAGCGGATCGCGTTGCGGATGCGCAAATCTTTCAAGGTCAGGCGCTTGGCATCAAGCCCAGCGGTGGCAGGTGCCGGTGTGGCGACAGCTATGGGGGCCGCGGGTGCAGCGTGGAGGGTGCCGGGCAGGACAGCATAGCCTGCAGCGGCGATGGCCAGCGCAATGCCAGCAGCTTTGGCAAGCGGCCCTGCGCCGAAGGCAGAGACTTTTGCCACTTGTGCGGCGGCGGCTTTGGCCAAAGCGGCCTCTTCGGCCTTCAGTGCCTTGCGTTCGGCAAAGTTCAGGCCAAGCGCACGTTTCACAGTCAGGGCGTCGATCACGATGATATCCTGCAACGAGCGCAAGCCGGGCACCCGTTCGGGCGGCGCGCTGCGCTGCCACGCATCGGCGCGGCCCATGATCGCGCGGACGAGCTGGCGCGCAGCAATGTTTTCCAGCGGCAGGAACTTGACCGAAACGAAGCCGTCCTTGCGGCGCACCTGATCGACCTTGATCGCAAGGTTTTCTGCACCAGTGGACAGGACGATGTGCGTCACTGCCACATCGAGCGAGACGACACCGGTGGGCAGATCAATCGCCGCGCCGCCCATCGAGATGTCTGTCGTCGTGCCCTTGGCAACATGGCCTGAGGCGAAATGCACGGTTACCGGTAGTTGCGCTTGCAGGCGAATTTCCTGCCGTGCCTGCCGCGTTTCTCGCGCCACCGAGACAGCGGCCAGCAGCAGCGTCAGGCTGAACGCCGCCCACGCCAGATTGAGCGCGAGCGTATCGATCTGTACATTGAAGTACTGCGGGAAGAACACGTATTTGGCGATGGCGAGCAACATCCCGCCCGCCAGCAGGCCAACCGTAATCAGATGCGGCCTGACAATGGCCCAATCGAAATAGGTGCGGTCGAGCAGGCCGCCCTTGTCGGTCACGTTGAACTTGCCCTTGCGTGGCTGGAACCAGGTGATGACCGTGGGGGCAACGAGATGGAAGGCGAGGATCGTCTCGTAGATTTCCCCCCAGAACGGGCGCCGCCAGCCCACTTGCTGCCGTTCGGAGGCAACCTGCGAACAGTAGAGGTGCGGCAAGGCATAGGCGAAGATCAGCGAGGCCGAGGCCTGAATGATGTTCTGGCCAAAGATCAGATAGGCCAGCGGGCTGGTCAGAAACACGATACGCGGCAGCGGAAACTGGAAGTGCAGCATGGCGTTGAGGTAGCAAAGCCGCTGCTGCCACTTCAGGCCCTTGCCCATCAGCGGATTGTCGATGCGCATGATCTGCGTCATCCCGCGCGCCCAGCGGATGCGCTGGCCGACGTGAACGACCAAGCGCTCTGTCGCAAGGCCCGCCGAAAGCCGCGCCGAGATATAGGCCGTGTTCCAGCCCATGCGCTGCAGTTTGAGCGCGGTGTGCGCATCCTCGGTCACCGTCTCACCGGCAAATCCGTTGGTCTGCATCAGGGCTTCGCGCCGGATGACGGCGCATGATCCGCAAAAGAACGTGGCGTTCCACAGGTCGTTGCCGTCCTGCACCGGGTTGTAGAACAGATCGCCCTCGCCCGGCATGTCACGCACCGGGGCCAGATTGCGCTGCACCGGATCGGGCGAGTAAAAGAAGTGCGGGGTCTGCATCAGCGCCAGCTTGGCGTCCTTCTGGAACCAGCCAAGCGTGAGCTGCAGGAACGAGCGCGTGGGCACGTGATCGCAATCGAAGATCGCAATCAGCTCGCCATCGGTCTTTTTCATCGCGGCGTTGAGATTGCCCGCCTTGGCATGCAGGTTGTTGTCGCGCGTGATGTAGCCGCAGCCTGCTTCGCGCGCGAAGGCGCGGAATTCGGGGCGGCGGCCATCGTCGAGGATGTAGACCCGGAAGCGGTCCGCCGGGTAATCCATGTCCATCGCCGCGTAGACCGTGTTGCGCACGATCTCGAGGCTTTCGTTATAGGTGGGGACATAGACATCGACCGTGGGCCACGTGTGCGGCTCGCCCTCGATCTCCACCGGTGGGCGTTCCAGCGGCCAGCTGGTCTGCAAAAAGCCCAGCAACAGCAGGATCCAGGCGTAAAGCTCGGCAAGATAAAGCCCGCTGCCAAACAGGAACTCTGGAAGCGTGTTGAACTGCAGCGTCTGCGTGGTGCGCCAGAACATGTAGCGCGACGATGTAAGGATCGCGAGAATGCCCAGTGTCAGCGCGGCCTTGCGCGATTTGCGGCGCGACAGCACCATCGTGCCGATCAAGGTTCCGCCCGCCATCAGCCACTGCTGCTTCAGGTCGAGGGGCACGCCGATCACCACCAGCACGGCAAAGACAATCGCGCCGATGGCAAGCCACGGCAGAAGCTTGTCGTAGATACGGGTCATGCCGCGTTGCTCTGTGAAGATGCTGTATCGACAGCAAAACCGGCATTGCGCGATCTGGCTGAAGCGCTCGCTAGATGGCTTGCCAGCCGTGCGAGATCAGAGAGTGCGGCACTTCCCGGTGCATGGCGGGCGAGTGTTTGCATCATCGCCGCAGCTTCACACACGGCCTCGTCGGCCTGAACCGTGGCAACAATCCGTTCACCCAGCAGGGCACGCGCAAAGCTGGCGGCATGGCGGCCAAGACGCTTGGTATCGTCACACCGATTGAGCACGAATCCGGCTTCGCTGGGCAAAGCCTCAAGCGCGGCCGGAAGCGTGTACAAACACTCGGCCGATGGAGCCAAAACGCACAGCTCAAGATCGGCATAACGGCGCAACTGCACCGCCACGCCTGTGGGTGCTTCGGACAAGTCCGCTATGTAAATCACGTCGCCTGCAAAGCTGAAATCCCCGCTGGCCAGTCCCTCGGCAAGATCACCACTTTCAACTTGTTCCGACAGATCCAGCAGGCGCACACCGTTGATCGGGCCGGTTGCGGCGGCAGGCGCGGCAAAGCCAGCGAGCGGCTGGAAAGGATCAAGGCCGAAATGCAGCCCGAGCGGGCTATGGCTGGAAAATACCAGGACCGCCGAGGGGTGACCAAGATTGGCCAATATCGCGGCGAGATTGGCCGCAAGCGTAGTGGTGCCCACACCGCCGCGCAGACCATTCATCAGGACAAGGGCCATCAGATCGTTCCCTTGTCGACTGCCGAAGAAATCCGGGCAAGAAGCGTCCGAACATCGGCGGCCACGGGCGTGGCAGGCGCTTTCACGCGCAGTCCATCATCCTGGCCATATTTCTTTGACAGCACTGAGCTCAGGGTCGCAGCTTCAAACTGCTCAGCCTGGGGCGATGGCGAGACTGTTCCCAATTCACTATTGAATATTCTAGGGTCGCGGATAATCGATTCAAATACAGGCCATGTATCCAAATCCGAAAAGCGATCGGCAAATTCTTTATAACGAAACTGACTTTTGCCCAATTTCTCAAGCAAAGTCTTAACATCAGACCGCATTGCACTGCCCTTGCGCCCGGACATGCCAATCTATTCCATCTTGAATATTGCTGATGGATAGTCAGGCTATGTCGTTAGGAAATCTACGTAAATTTTCGCAGGGAATGGTAAATAATTTGCGAACGACGGCAGAATTCTCAAGGAAAAGCAGCATCATTTATAAAGGGCAGCGGGTTGGCGCGATCTGATATCAGCCATAAGCGAAATTGCTGCAGTGGCAAGACGCGACAAACCGGCAGTGCAACCTGCACCGCACCCGCATGAGACTGAAAAGTCAGAAGAAAAGTGGTAGCGGAGGAGGGACTCGAACCCCCGACACGCGGATTATGATTCCGCTGCTCTAACCAGCTGAGCTACTCCGCCATGCTGGGCCACGCACAACATCTGTGCGCCAACCCTGCCGGTAGGGCGCGCGTCTAATCATGCGAGCGCGCCGGGTCAACCGCATTTCAGATGAAATCTGCAATCACTGCGAATTGACCTGCAACGACCGTCGATCGTTGCTCAGGCCTCAGCCCATTGGCGCAGCAGATTGTGGTAGACCCCGGTCAGCCGCACGATGGCCGGATCACCCTGCCCCACTTGCATCGCAAGCATTTGAATAGACTGGTCCAGCTCGAACAGCGTGGTGCGCGCGGCATCATCGCGGATCATGGACTGGATCCAGAAGAAACTCGCTACGCGCCTCCCTCGGGTGACGGCCTGCACCATATGCAGCGACGATGAAGGATATAGCACGCCGTCGCCGGGCCCCAGCTTGATGCTCTGCCGACCGAAATTCGTCTCGATCATCAGTTCGCCGCCATCGTAGGCGTTCGGGTCTTCCAGAAAGATCGTCATCGACAGATCGCAGCGCACGCGCCAGTCGGTTCCGGGCCGGATGCGCACCGCATTGTCGATGTGCAGGCCATAAGTCTGTCCGCCTGCATAGCTGTTGAACATCGGCGGATAGATGCGGCTGGGCAAGGCGGCGGCGATGAACAGCGGATTGGCCGAAAGCGCCGCGAGCACGATTTGTCCACCCTCACGCGCGGCATCGCTCGCTTCGGGAAGTTGCAAGTTTTGCTTCACCAGCCGCGCCTGATGGCCCGATGTCGCGTTGCCATCCTCCCATGGGGCCGCATCGATCAGCGTGCGCAGAGACGCCACTTCGTCTGGCTGCAGGATGGCGGGGATCGGAAGCAACATGGGCGCGGGTCAACCTGCTTTGAGCACGAAGGGAATTTCGACCACGCCTTTGACTTTCACCGGCACGCCGCCCTGCAGCGTAGGCTGCCAGCGCCACGTCCGCACGGCGCCCAGCGCAGCCGCATCCAACCGATCAAAGCCGCTGCTTCTGGCGATGGCAATCGTCTCAACTACGCCATCCAGCCCTAGAACCAGCTGCAGCTTCACCGTCCCCTGCTCCTTGCGGCGGCGGCTTTCGACCGGATATCGCGGCGGGCGGCCCGATACCATGCGCGTGCCAAGGGACTCAGACGTGACCATGGAGGGTGCCGCAACCGCAGCCGGATTTGCCGACGGCACAGGTGGCGCAGCCAGCGCGACGGGTGCTTTTGGCGGCGATGCGTCGGGAATAGGGAGCGCCAAAGGCTGTGTGACCGGCACGATCAGCGGCACAGGCGGCGTAACCTGCGGCGGCGTAATTTGGGTTTCAAGCCTTTTGGGCTGCGGCTGATCCGGAGCGGCAGCAGGTGGCGGCGGCGGCGGAGACAAGTTGATCGCCACAAGACGATCCTCTTGCTTGGCAACTGCGTGATAGCCAAGGCTCAGCAAGACCGGCACGATGGCTAGGTGCACCGCCACGGCCAGCACGATTCCCGGCAGATTGAGCCTGCGAGCCTCGCCATAACGGCCACCACCACTGGTTTCGGCTCCGACAGAGCTGGCCAAGATTGCGGCAGGCGCAGGATCACCAAACGCAGCGAATGCAGCATAGTCATCTGCCGTTGCCTGAGGCTCTCGCTCAATGAACATGCCACTCTCCAATTGCGAATCAATTGCAACTCATCAGCCGCCTTTTGCAACAGATTCGCATTAGTTAAAATGCTTGAGATCAATTTGCGGGGCGCACCGCAAATCTGGTGCGCCCCGCTCGGCAGGAGGGACAATCAGAAGCTGTAGTTGAGGCTCAACACCGCCGACCGTGTCGGTGCAGGTTGCGCCCAGCTTCCTCCAAGCTGGTTGCGCACGGTCGTCACGTATTTCGCATTTGTGAAGTTCTGCACGTTGACCTGTGCCAGCAGGCGCTCGGTTATCGGGTAGGACACCATCAGCCGGTGGACCGTATAGCTCGGCACGTAATATGGCACATAGGTGCCAGCCGTCACCTGCGCCGCCGTGGGCGAATTCAGCAGGAATTTGCCCTGATATGTCAGGCCATAACCCAATTCGAGACCGGAGCCGAAGCGATAGGTCGTGAACAGGCTGCCCGAATGTTCGGGCGTGTTGATCAGCTGCGTGCCTCCGGTAGGGTCAAGCGTCCCGGCGGCCAGCGCAAGGTCTGACACGCCCTGCAGGATCTTGGCGTCGAGATACATGTAGTTGGCAACAATCGTCCAGTTCTCGGTGATGTTGCCCGAAGCGCCGAAGGAAATTCCCTGTACGCGCTGCTTGCCGTCAAGCCGCTGTTCGATGATCGTGGGATCACCCGAAGGCACGCGGATGCTGTCACGGTCGTTGCGGAACAGGGCGAGATTGACCAGCAACTTTTTGCCAAACAGGTCTGCCTTCGCCCCGATCTCGTAGTTCGTGGTGGTTTCCGGAGCGAGATTGCAGTTATCCGCCGCGCATGATCCATCAACCGCTGTTTGCGAAGGGTTCTTCGACGTTCCGGTCGCGATGTAGAGGCTGGTATCGGGCGTCGGTTTGAACACGGCCCCTACGCGATAGGAAAACAGGTTGTTATCGATCTCGAACGGCCCAGTTGTGCCGCTTACTTGCCCCAGCGTTGCACCTGTTGTCGCATAAGATACCGTGCGGTTTGAGCCGGTGACGTTCTCATAGCGCACGCCACCATTGATTTCGAACTTGTCGCCAAACTTCATCGTATCAAACAGATAGCCCGAAATCGCCCGGCGCTTGCCACGGTTCTGGCTGCCAAGGATGAAGTTGACCGGGCCAGTGTAGACGTTGCTGCCATAGGTGAAGCCGTCTGGCCCCTGTACGACCACACCCGGGTTGGCGATATTCACTAATGCGAATGCTGGCGTGGTGCCATCGGTGTTGCGCGGCAAATTGCCCGAGGTCTGGTCAAAGTCCTCCCATAGGGCAGAGCCACCGATCACCAAATTGTGCTCGATACCTGCTGTGGAGAAATTGGCGGTAAGATCGAGCTGATCATAGAACGTGCTGTTGTTGATAAAGCGCTGCACGCCGCGCCCGCCGGTGGGCAGATAATAGCCGACCGGAACTGTCGCCGGGCATGCTGCTTCGACAGACGGCACCGCAAAAGTGCCCGGCTGCAGGCCAGTCGATGCAAGGCAGAATGTGCCAGTGGGCTGGCTGGTTACCGTATGCTGCGCGACCTTTTCGTACCGCGTCAGATTGCGTAGGGCCAAGCCTTCGGCCAATTCGTGGCTGAAGATGGCCTGCACCGAATTGGTGATCGCATTCTGCTGATCAAGGTTGGCAAAGCCATAATAGCCGCTGCGGTTAAAGTCCGACAGAAACCCGCCGAGATGGGCGTAATAGCGCAGCCCGTATTGCGGCATGGATTTGTCATCAAGGTGTTCATACTGCAGCGTCAGGCTGGTCGGACCATCCACGCCGATCTTGATTGAGGGCGCAACGCCCCAGCGCTTGAAGAACTCCACATCGCGCCCAGGCACGTCATTTTCATGATAGACCGCGTTCAGGCGCACCGCGATCAGATCGGACAGGCGCTTGTTGATATCGGCTGTGGCGCGATAATAATTGTCAGTGCCAACACCGGCGCTCAGCAGTGACTGGTCATTGGCCAAAGGCCTTTTGGTGACGAGGTTGATGTTTCCGGCAACCGACCCGCCGCCGTTGAACACCGAGTTCGCACCGTTGGCGACCTCGATCTGCTCGATATTGTAGGTCTCGTTGCGGTTCTGGAAGGAACCACTGCGCACGCCATCGATGGTCACGTCATTCTTGGCGTCCTGGCCGCGCAGAATGATGCGATCGCCATAGCCAAAGCCGCCCTCGCCTGCCCCAAAGGTGATGCCGGGCACGGTCTGCAACACATCGCGCAGCGTCAGCAGGTTCTGCTGCTGGATCGACTTTGCCGAAATGACCGTGATCGTCTGCGGCGTGTCGAGCAGCGGGGCGGTGTACTTGGGCGAAGCGGCGCGCTCGACCTTCACCTGCGGCTCCTCAATCGCGGTATCGGTCACCGTCATTCCGCCCAGTCGCTGCCCCTCTTCAGCTTCTTGCGCTTGCGCTGGTCCGGTAAAGGCCATCGCCCCGACACAGCCAAGCGCGAGGAAGGATGGAAGGGTTTTGGAAGGTGTCATGCGGTCCCCCGATTGCGGAAAGAGTGTTTCGAACTGTTAAAGCCCGCTATTGCGAGGCACTCGCATTGTCAATCCAAGTCATTTTATTTGAATGCTTTTCAATGTTCAGATCAGCAAGAATCCTTGCAAATCAGGCATTGATGACCGACCTATCACATCGATTTGCATGCAATCTGCGACAATTTTTTGCTCGAATCGTTCTTGCATATCGTTCTCATTAAGGGGATAGGCGATTGCAGACCGGTATGGGAATCGCGTTTCAGGAGGCATGATTGGAAGTGTTGGAGCGACCGAAGGCCCTGGCTGGTCATGATGCTGCTGACCGCGACGCTGACACCAGCACCCTGCAGCCGGGTGCTCGCGCTGCTCCAGCACCGACCCGCCTCCGCAAAGCGAAAAAGGCATCACGGCAGTTCTGGCTGAAACAACTTCACGCATGGCACTGGATCAGCGCGGCCATCTCGCTCACCGCGATGTTCGTGTTTTCGGCGACCGGACTGACGCTTAACCACGCGGCGACCATTGGCGGCGCGCCAAGGGTTGAGACTGTGCAGGCACAACTTGCACCGGCACTGCTGAAGGCGCTGACGGCAGGCCCCGCAACCGCCGCTGTGACCGATGCGCGCCCCCTGCCGCAGTCTGTCGCCGAAGAAGTGCAACGCCTCGTCGGCGTTTCAGCCCACGGAGTTGCTGCTGAATGGTCGGATACAGAAGTCTATGTCGCCATCCCCGGCCCCGGACGCGACGCCTGGGTCAGTATCGATCGCGCCACTGGCCGCATCGAAGCGGAAAAGACCGACCGAGGCTGGATCTCGTTCTTCAATGACCTTCACAAAGGCCGGAACACCGGCACCGCATGGTTCTGGTTCATCGATGTGCTGGCGGCTGCCTGCGTGGTGTTCACGTTCACCGGCCTGCTGCTGTTGCAACTCCATGCCCGCAACCGACCGTCAACTTGGCCGCTGGTGGGCCTCGGAACGGCCATTCCGCTGATCATCATCCTGTTCTTCATGCACGCGTGACTTCGCTGATCGGACATAACCTTATGAAAAAAAGCCTGATACTTGCTGCCGGCGTGATCGCCACCCCGGCCACTGCCGGGACCATCACCGTCACCATCCCGCGCATCGCTGTTTCGGAATACCATGTGCCTTATGTGGCAGCGTGGATCGAACCTGTCGGCGGAGGCGCGGCGCGCACGCTGGCCCTGTGGTATGATATCGACAAGGTGGGTAACGAGCCGGGCACCAAATGGCTGGCAGACTTGCGCACCTGGTGGCGCAAGGGCGGGCGCAGCCTGAAGCTTCCGGCCGATGGCGTGAGCGGTGCTACCCGCGCTCCGGGCGCTTATCGCATCCCCATCCCCGCGAACATCAAACCGGGCGCTTACACGCTCCATGTTGAAGCCGCGCGCGAAGATGGTGGGCGCGAACTGGTGTCGGTGCCCCTCACGATCCCGGCTGCCAACGGGCGTGCCAGCGGCAAGACCGAACTGGGTGCGATCACCATTTCCGCGCGCTGATTCACGGCCACTGCTTCTCAACCGAAAGGTCAAAACATGATCCGCAAATCGTTTCTGTTCGCCGCAGCCGCCGTCGGCCTGGCTGCACCTGCCAGTGCGCACAACGCGTGGCTTCTGCCGTCTACAACCGTGCTGTCCGATACCGGGCAGAGCGTGACCGTGGACATGGGCGCATCCACCGCGCCGTTCGAGGCGAACCATGCGGCGCTGCCTGCCGAGAACGTCAAAGTCTGGGCGCCGGATGGCACGATGGGCAAGATCGAGAACGCCGCGCGCGGGCGCTATCGCTCGACCTTTGATGTGAAGATCGACAAGTCCGGCACTTGGCGAATCGGAATGGAAAACAATACTATAGCTGGTATGTTCAAGGTGGATGGAGAAACCTGGATGGTTGGCCGCCGCCGTGGCCCTGCACCTTCACAGGGCGCAGAACCAGCGAGGCCCGTTGCCGCACCCCCTTCTGCCCAACAGGCCTCACCCGGCGGCCGTCCACAGATCGATCCCAGCCGCATGGTTGCCTCGGTCGATGACATTCCCGCCGGGGCGACCGATCTGGCACTGACAGAAACCACCGGGCGCAACGAATTTTTCGTCAGCGCGGGTGAGCCTAATGAAGTCCTGTTCAAACCTGCCAACAAGGGGCTGGAATTCGTGCCAGTGACTATGCCGACCGATCTCGTAGCCAACGAACCCGGCCAGTTCCGCTTTCTTGTGGATGGCAAGCCAGCCGCGGGACTTGAGGTAGAGGTGATCCCCGGTGGCCGCCGTTATCGCGAGGCTGACCAGACGCAGAAGCTGAAAACAGACGGGCAAGGCCTGCTCACCGTGAATTGGCCGGGCGCCGGGTTTTACTGGCTGAACGCGTCGCACAGTGATGACAAGCCCAGCCATCCAAAGGCGGCCAAGCGCCGCATGACGTACACCGCCACACTGGAAGTCCTTGCCCCTTGAATGCATTCACGCCGGTAACGCGCATCGCGGTACCTTTGGAAATTGACGCTGCGGCGCTGCGGGGTGGTGATCCTGCAGCGCCGATCTGCGCAATTTCTGGACAGACCATGGGCACAACCTGGCAGGTGCAGACTGTGCTGCCTGATGGGACAGATCGTGCGGAAGAGCAGGCGCTTCAAGCGGAAATCCAACGCCTGCTTGATGACCTGTGCAGCCAGATGAGTCACTGGGACGATCAGTCGGAATTGTGCCGGTTCAATCAGGCCGCGGCTGGCAGTATTGTCGAACTGTCTGCCGCGTTTGCCGATGTTATCGGATGCGCGCTTGAAATCGCACGCAAGAGCGAGGGTGCATTTGATCCGGCGATGGGCCGGGTGACAGACGTATGGGGCCTCGGCCCTCATCCAGCCAGCGGACCACCTCAGAACACTGCCATCGCTCAGGCGTTGCGGCTGTCAGGCTGGAACAGGCTGGGCTTTGATCAGCAACAGGCCCAACTGCGCCAACCGGGCGGAGCATGGCTCGATCTTTCCGGCATTGCCAAAGGCTATGCCGCAGATGCCGTGGCGGATTTTCTGGCCGAACGCGGCATCAGGCATGCATTGGTGGAAATTGGTGGAGAGCTGGTCGGGCGTGGCAGGCGGCCTGATGGTGATCCGTGGTGGGTGGATGTTGAAAACCCGCCGGGTATGAATCTGGCCGGGCTGCGGATCGCGCTCCATCAACTCGCCATTGCCACATCGGGTGATTACCTGCGCGGTGCCCATACGCTCGACCCGCGCACAGGCCGGCCCGCGGTTCACGATACAACGGCTGTCACCGTGCTGCATCCGCGCTGCATGGAGGCCGATGCCTGGGCAACCGCGCTCAGTGTCGTCGAGGTAGCCGATGCACAAGTGCTGGCCCGGAGGCACGATCTGGCGGTGCGCATCGTCTCACGGACAGGTGATGAATGGCTCAGCCCCGCGCTGGAGGCTATGCTTTGACCGCCCTACTCCCGCCATTGCCGCAGATTCCGCCAAAGATTGCAGCGATCGGTGATTATGAGGCCTTTGCGCAGGACCGCATCGAACCCGGCGCTTGGGCCTATATCAACGGTGGTGTGGGCGATGAATGGACACTGCGCGAGAACACGGCAGCCTTTGCCCGCCTGCCGCTGCGCACCCGCGTGCTGCGTCCAATGCATGGGGCGTCAACCACACTGAACCTGTTGGGAGCAGACCTTGCCACACCCATCCTGATTGCGCCGACGGCCTTTCACCGGCTCGTCCATCGCGATGGCGAACTGGCAACGGTGCTTGCGGCAGGGGCCACTGGCACGGCCATGGTGGTGAGCACGCAGGCCAGCATCGCGCTGGAGGACATTGCCGCCGCTGCTGCCGGGCCATTGTGGTTTCAACTCTACATTCAGCCCGACCGCGACTTCACCGAACGGCTCGTCAGGCGGGCCGAGGCGGCAGGTTATGGGGCCTTGGTGCTAACGGTAGACGCCCCGGTCAACGGCATGCGCAACGCCGAGGCCAGAGCAGGCTTTGCTCTGCCGCATGGGATTCGCGCAGTTAATCTCGAAGGGATGCACCACCCTGCACCCGGCCCCGATGGCGCATTGCTGTTCGGCACACCGCTGATCGAAAGCGTGCCCACTTGGCAGGACATCGCATGGCTGCGCCGTCTCACACGCCTGCCCATCCTGCTCAAAGGCATTGTCGATCCCACAGATGCCCGGCGCGCGCTGGGGTGCGGGATCGATGGCCTGATCGTGTCCAACCACGGCGGGCGCACGCTGGATGGCGTGCCAGCAGCCATCGACTTGCTGCCTGCCATCGCCGCAACGGTGGCCAAGCGTGTGCCGCTGCTGATGGATGGCGGAATCCGGCGCGGCGCTGACGTGCTGCGCGCGCTGGCGCTGGGCGCAAATGCCGTGCTGATCGGACGGCCCGTGCTCCATGCGCTGGCCACGGCCGGAGCGCTGGGCGTGGCCCATGCGCTACGCGTGCTTCGTGCCGAACTGGAACTCGCGATGGCGCTTACCGGCTGCCGAACGCTCAGCGAAATCGACGAAGGCTGCCTGTTTGGTAGGAGACACGTTTAGCCGACAAAAGCGCGCTCGATCACGAAATCGCCAGGCTTGGCGTTCGACCCTTCGGTAAAGCCCATGCCCTGAAGCTTTTCCGAAAATTCCTTGATCATGTCCATGCTGCCGCACATCATCACGCGGTCAGTTTCAGGATCGAGCGCACGCGGGCCTGAAAGACCTTCGAACAGGCGTCCGTTTTCGATCAATTCGCCGATCCGCCCCGATGTGTGAAACGCCTCGCGCGTTACGGTTGGCACATAGGTAAACTGCAACGCGGCTTCTTCGGACACCAGCGGATCGTCGGCCAGCTTGCTTTCCAGCTCTTCGCGGAAGGCGAGATCGCTGACCCGGCGCACAGAGTGCACGACGATGACCTGTTCGTACTGCTCATAAACATCGGGATCGCGGATCAGCGAGAGGAAGGGCGCAAGGCCGGTTCCGGTGGCCAGCATGAACAGCCGCTTGCCCGGCAGAAGCGCATCGGTCACCAGTGTGCCGGTCGGCTTACGGCCCAGATAGATCTGGTCCCCCACCTGCACGTGCTGCAACCGCGATGTCAGCGGCCCGTCCTCGACCTTGATCGAAAGGATATCCAGCTCTTCGGCCCACGCAGGGCTGGCAATCGAATAGGCGCGCAGCAGCGGCTTGCCATTCACCTGCAGGCCCAGCATCACAAACTCGCCCGAGCGGAAGCGGAACGAAGGGGGCCGGGTGATCGTGAAGCTGAACAGATGCTCGTTCCAATGCCGCACCGAGCACACTTTCTCGACCGAAAGCGCGCCGGTAGGTTCAAGTTCGATGGTCTGTTCAGAACGCTCAACAGTCATGGTCGCAACTCAAGGATTTAGAGGGCAAAAGCAGGATTGCAGAATTGGCCAATCGACCAATCCAGAAAAGTTCGGGCGGTGCAAAACAAAAGGCGCCGGCACCGTGTCGCACAGCGCCTCTAGTATCACACGCTGTTTGGGCAAGCCCAAACATGCGCCCCTTGACCTTATCCTGCCGCAAAATGCCAATGTTGCATCCTTTGCGGGCTGATAGATTCGCTTTCTGCTAGGGGTGCACTGTGGAGCAATGAGCCCCAGCGGTAAGGTGTGTCGGGAAACGGAAACGACCTAGTTACCGCGCAGCGACCGAGCAAAGCCCGCTTCCATTCGCCCCACGTCCACCGCCAGCACTATATCCGCCGCCCCTTCATCAAGGCCCGGACGGTAGGCGTCGTTCCATGTCAGCATGTCACCATAGCTGGGGCCGAACTGGACGTTGAAATCATACCATAAACGCTGCTGGCGGGTCACCAGCGACGGATCGAGCCATACAGCAGCAGCGATCTCGTCCCACATCGGAAAGCCAGGTTCCATTTTGCGGATCATCGCCGCAACGGGTGGCCGGGCCGCCTTTGCCAACTGCTCGACCAGCGCCGGGGTCAATTGCGTCGCGGTTGAAGGATCGACCGGCACGAAGGTGACTTTCGTCCATGGCGCATGGGCAAACATGCTCGCCGCTTCGGGATCGAAGCGAATGTTGAATTCCCGGCGCGGGGAATTGACGAATTCGCGCGCAAACTGCGCCGCCGAGGGATTGTCGAGCGTCTGCTGCGGGTTAAGACTGCCGCCCATCACGACCACTTCCTTGACCAACAAGGCAAACTCGGGATCCAACCGCTGCGCAAGGGCCAGATTGGTCAGCGGCCCACAGGCGATGATTGTCACCTGATGCGGATTGGCGCGCACCGTGCGGATCATGAACAGTGCCGCAGCCTCGGGCAGGGCTTTCAGCTTCGGATTGCCCCACGGCAAATCCACCGCATCGAACGGGCCGTGATAATCCGGCGCAGACTGCACGGTCGGCTCGGCCCATTGCTTCATGAACGCGCCCTTCCACACCAGCTTGCCGTAAAGCGCCTCCCAACGTTCGGTCCGCGCTTCCGAATTCAGGATCGGGAAGGTTGCGCCTTGCGCCACCGGCACAGTTTCATGCCCCGAAAGCTCCAACCCGCGCAGGACCATCGCGGTTGCACGGTTTGCCCAGGCATTGCCCGAGACGGTGGTGATCCCCAGCACGTCCACTCGGCGGTCTTCCAGAAGCAGCAAGTGCATCAGCGCAAAGCCTTCATCGTCGATGATGACCTTGCGGCGCGGTTCCGCCGCTTGCACGGTGCCAAGCGTTGCGAACAGCAGAGCGACGATGACAAGAAGGCGGCGCATGGAGCTCCTATGATCGGGCGAGAAAAGCCTCAATCGCGGCAAGATGCTGCGACACGGCCTGAGGCGGAAGAAACGATCCGGTAAAGCTGTTGCGCGCCAGTGTGCCCAGATCATCGCGCGTCAGGCCGCGCGCTGTGGCGACGGCGCGATAATTGTCAGCAATGTAGCCGCCGAAGTAGGCCGGATCATCCGAATTGATCGTCGGCTTCAGGCCTTGTGCCAGCATCCGGTCAATCGGATGGTCGACAAGATCACCGACCACGCATAGCTTCAGGTTGGAAAGCGGACATACGGTCAGCGTCATCCCCTCGCGCGCCAGCCTTTTCACCAGCGCTGCATCTTCCAGCGCGCGGTTGCCGTGGTCGATCCGGTCAACCTGCAGCAGGTCCAGCGCCTCGCAGACATAGTCCGGCGGCCCTTCTTCACCGGCATGGGCCACGAGCTTCAAACCCTTCGCCCGGGCTGCGGCAAAGACGCGCTGGAACTTTGACGGGGGATGGCCAACTTCGCTGGAATCCAGCCCCACTGCGGTGATGCAATCAAGCCACGGCTCTGCCATGGCCAGCGTCTCGAACGCCGCTTCTTCTGACAGGTGCCGCAAGAAGCTCATGATCAAAGCGCTGGTCATGCCGTGCTTGGTTTCTGCCGCTGCCATTGCGGTCATCAACCCGCGGATCACCGTGTCAAACGCGATGCCGCGGTCGGTATGGGTCTGCGGATCGAACATGATTTCCGCATGGATCACCCCATCGTCTGCCGCCCGGTCAAAATAGGCCATCGCCAGATCATGAAAGTCCGCCTCAGTCACCAGCACGCTGGCCCCGGCGTAATAGATGTCGAGGAAATCCTGCAGGTTGGAAAAGGCATAGGCCGCGCGCACTTCATCCACGCTGGCATAGGGAATGGCAACGCCATTGCGTTCAGCTAGTGCGAACATCAGTTCCGGCTCAAGGCTGCCTTCAATGTGCAGATGGAGTTCGGCCTTGGGCAGGCGGGTGATGAAGCTGTCGAGATCGGTCATGGCAGAGGCCTTACCCCATCCCGGTCCCAAGCACAGCGCCCCAATACGTATGTTTGCCGAACGGCCCGATCATCGCCCAGCACCTGCAAGGCAAAGAGGCGTTCGGCCAGCGTCGCCCCGGCGGTGCGGCGGGCGAGCAGCGGCGTGGCCTTGTCAACCAGCACCACGAAATCGGCCTCCTGCCCCTCGGCCAGCATGCCCACATCGGCATCGACATGCAGAAGCCGCGCCGAACCGCCCGTTGCCAGCCAGAGCGCGCGGAAGGGATCGAGCCGGTAGCCTTTGAACAGCCCCGCCTGATAGGCAATCCCGGCATTGTGCAGCAACGACAGCGAGGTTCCTGCGCCGATATCGGAACCAAGCCCTAGCCGCACGCCAAGCCGCTCAGCTTGGGCGAAGTCGAACATGCCAGAGCCAAGGAAAAGGTTCGAACTCGGGCAAACGGCCACCCCAGCCCCGCTCTGCGCCAGCCGCTCGCAGGACCGGTCGGGCAGGTGAACACCGTGGGCAAAGACCGAGCGGTCGGTCACCAGCCCGAAGCGGTCATAAGCATCAAGGTAATCTGCCGCATCGGGGAAGCGCGCGGCCACTTCGGCAATCTCGCGCGTGTTTTCGGCGAGGTGGGTGTGCAGCAGCACGCCGGGGTGATCGGCCAGCAGCTTGCCCGCGCTTTCCAGCTGTTCATCGCTGGATGTCAGCGCAAAGCGCGGTGTCACCGCATAAGTCAGCCGACCCTTTCCATGCCAGCGCCGGATCAGGTCCGCGCTCTCGTCCATTCCGCTTTGCGGTGTGTCTTTCAGCCCCTCGGGCCCCAAGTCCATCAGCACTTTGCCGCAAGCCATCCGCAAGTTCCGCGCTTGCGCCGCTGCAAAGAACGCATCGACCGATGCAGCGTGGACGGTGCCAAACACCAGCGCGCTCGTGGTGCCATGGCGCAGCAATTCATCCAGAAACGCTTCTGCCACCGCGCTGGCATGGGCCGGATCGGCAAAGGCCTGCTCCGCCGGAAAGATGTGCCGCTCCAGCCAGTCCAGCAACTGCTCGCCATGGCTGGCGATCCGGTCAAGCTGCGGATAATGCACATGCGCATCGATGAAACCGGGCACGATCAGGCCATCAAGATCGGTAACGGAAAGGCCGGGGAAACGCGGAGAGACCTGCGAAAACGCCCCGCGCGCAACGATCCGCCCATCTTCCACCACCAGCAAGCCATCAGTATCATGGCGCAGCGCATCGGGCGCTTCGGCTGGATCGTGGGCAAGGCTCAGAATTTCCCCACGAAAACCCTGCAAGGTCATGCCGCCACAGCCTGCACTTGCGCCAACTGCGGTAATTGCAGCAGTTGCGCCAAAACGGCCACGGCGATCACATCCGGCTCCTTGCCGGTCACCCCGGGCAGTCCAATTGGGCAGGTCAACCGCCCGCGCGCTTCTGCCGCAATGCCATCACGCTCCAACCGCGCCATGAACCGCGCGCGTTTGGTCTTTGATCCGATCAACCCGGTGAAGGCCAGCGGTGAACGCGCAAGGGCAGCATGGGTCAGCCGATAATCCAGCCCATGATCGTGCGTCAGGATCACCATCGCCGCATGGTCGGGCGCTTGCTCCACGCACTGCGCAATCGCGCTTTCCGCCACCACCGCCACGCCATCGATGGTTTCGAATACCGGGCGCGTATCGAACCACGCCAGCCGCAGCGGCAAGCCGCTCACATGGCGCGCAATCGCCTGCCCCACATGGCCCGCGCCGAACAGATAGAGCGGACGCCGCCATATCCCAATCGCTTCGGCAAGGCTGGCTCCCGCTTGCGGACGGTCCCCCCGCGCGGAAATCGGCATGGCCGGGCCATCGCCAACCCGCCGCTCAATGGTGCCGAGCTTCAAGTGGCTGACCAGCACGCGCCCTTCGCCTGCATCACCCAGCCAGCCCAGCCCGGCTGGATCAACATGTTCGATCAGCAACCGCACCCGCCCGCCGCAGCACTGGCCCAGCAGCGGCCCCAGCGGATAGTCCTGCACCCGCCACGTGCCCGCCGGCTGGCCTAGCATAGCCCTGGCCTGCTCAATCGCCCGAAATTCGAGCGCGCCGCCGCCGATGGTGCCGTGTTCACCCTGCGCGGTCACCAGCATCCGCGTGCCCGCCCCCCGCGGGGCAGAGCCTTCGGTGGCCAGCACGCTGATCATCGCCACCGACTCGCTCGCCGGGAGCACGCGGAGAAGATCGAGCCAGTCCATCAGTCCCGTCCCCGATGCGCCGCAATTGCGCGCAGCACTGCCTCAGGCGTGGCGGGCGCATCAAGCGGGGGCAATTCGCGCCGGTCGGGATGGGTGGCGGCAATCGCAGCGCTGATTGCGCAGAACACCGAATTGGCCAGCATCAGCGGCGGCTCGCCCACCGCTTTGGAGCGATGAATCGTCGGCTTGGCGTTCGCCCCATCCCACAGATCAATCCGCAGCCGCTTGGGCCGGTCCGATGCAGTTGGCACCTTATAGGTTGCGGGCGAATGGTTGAGCAACCGGCCCTTGGCATCCCACTCCACCACTTCGGTGGTCAGCCAGCCCTGCCCCTGAATGAACCCGCCCTCGATCTGCCCCCGATCAATCGCCGGGTTCAGCGAACGGCCCACATCATGCAGAATATCCACGCTGAGCACCTTGTGCTCACCGGTCAGGGTGTCGATCACCACTTCCGAAACCGCCGCGCCATAAGCGAAGTAGTAGAACGGGCGGCCCTTGTGGCGCGAACGGTCATATTCAATTTCGGGCGTCGCATAGAACCCCGTTGATGACAGCGAAATCCGCCCCAGCCACGCCTTGCGCGCCGCTTCGGCAAAGGTCAGGCACGTGTCGCCCGCAATCACGCCATCAGGAGTAAACTGCACATCCCCACCAAAGGCCCGCGCCAGAAACGCGCCCATCCGCTCGCGGATAGCCATCGCCGCATGGTGCGCTGCCATGCCATTCAGGTCCGCGCCCGATGAAGCCGCCGTGGCCGAGGTATTGGGTACTTTGTCGGTCCGCGTCGCCGTGATCCGCACCTGGCCCACCGGCACCGCAAACACGTCCGCCACGATCTGCGCCACCTTGATGTAGAGCCCCTGCCCCATCTCGGTCCCGCCGTGGTTCACCTGAATCGAGCCATCGGCATAAACATGCACCAGCGCGCCCGCTTGGTTGAGGTGCGTGGTGGTAAAGCTGATCCCGAATTTCACCGGGGTGAGCGCAATGCCCTTTTTCAGCACCGGACTGCCCGCATTGAACGCCGCAATCGCCTCGCGCCGCGCATCATAGCGCGACGTTTCCCGAAGCCGCGCAATGAGTTGCGGGGCGATGTTGTCTTCCAGCCTCATGCCATAAGGCGTCACATCGCGCCCCGGCCCATAAAGGTTGCGCGCCCGCACTGCCAGCGGATCGAGCCCCAGCCGCGCGGCCACATGATCGCACACCCGCTCAATCGCCAGCATCCCTTGCGGCCCGCCAAAGCCGCGGAAGGCGGTAGCCGAGACGGTATTGGTCTTCAGCCGCTCCGACACGATCTCCACATCGGGCAGGAAATAGCAGTTGTCGGCATGGAACATCGTGCGGTCGTTGATGCCGGGCGACAGGTCCATCGTCGCCCCGCACCGCCCGCCAAAGCGCAGCTTTACTGCAGTCAGCCGCCCTTCGTCATCGTGCCCCGCTTCGTAATCGACCGCGAAGTCATGGCGCTTGCCGGTCGTGATCATGTCGTCATCGCGGTCACAGCGGAATTTGGCGGGCCGCCCGGTGTGATGCGCCACCAAAGCAGCGGCAGCGGCAAAGAGCGCGGCCTGGCTTTCCTTGCCGCCAAACGCCCCGCCCATGCGCCGCACTTCCACGGTCACATCGGCGCTGGTCTTGTTCAACAAGTGCGCGACCAGATGCTGCACTTCGCTGGGGTGCTGACTGGACGAGACGACATGAATCTGCCCATCCTCCCACGCCCGCGCATGGGCAACTTGCCCTTCGAGATAGAAGTGATCCTGCGCCCCGATCTTCAAGGAACCGGCCAGCCGGTGCTGTGCTGCAGCCAACGCTGCCTCCGCATCCCCCTGCGCCATGCGCTGATCCGCCTCGATCCGCGCACCCGCCGCTCGCGCCTGCTCCACGGTGATCGCCGATGCCAGCGGTTCATAATCGATCCGCCCCAGCCGCGCTGCCTTGCGCGCGGCCATGCGCGTTTCCGCCGCCACCAGAAACACCGGCTGCCCATGGCTGACCACCTCGCCATCGGCCAGCACGCGATCATCATGCGCAATCGGCCCGACGTTGTTTTCGCCCGGAATATCGGCAGCGGTAAAGACCGCCACAACGCCGGGCAACGCGCGCACCGCCGCAAGGTCCATGCCCACAATCCGCGCCCGCGCATCGGTTGAAAGCCCGAACGCCAGATGTAGCAGTCCTGCAGATTCCGGCTCATCATCCACATAGCGCGCCTGCCCGGCCACGTGCAGATGTGCGCTGTCATGCGGGTTTGATGGCTTGGCCTCCACCGGCCAGAGCGGATCGGCATCAGCCATCAGCACGCCTCCACATCAAGCACGCAAACGCCTGTGCCCTGCTCGCGATGCCACAGCCGCCACAGCAACCCCGCCGCCGCCTCGATGCGATAGGCAGACGTCCCGCGCACGTCGGTCAAAGGCTGAAAATCCCCGCGCAAAGCCTCTGCCGCAGCAGCTATCGTAGCTTCAACAAACGGCTTGCCCACCAGCGCCGCCTCACACCCCTTTGCGCGCCGGGGCGTGGCCGCCATGCCGCCAAAGGCCACGCGCGCAGCCGTGATCATCCCGCCTTCAACCGTCAGCGAAAAGGCTCCCAACACCGCTGAAATATCGCTGTCAAACCGCCGCGAAAGCTTGGAAATATGCACAACTGTTCCAGCCGTAGGACGCGGCACAAACACACTTTCCACAAACTCGCCGGGCTGCCGGTCCTGCTTGCCGTAATCGAGGAAATAGTCCTCCAACGGCATCGTCCGCCGCCCTGCCGCCGACCGCAGCGTCAATTCCGCCCCCAGCGCGATCAGCGCGGGCGGACCATCGCCGATGGGTGATCCGTTGGCGATGTTGCCACAGACCGTGGCAGAGCTGCGCACCTGCAGGCCCCCGATGCGTCGCACAAGTTCACCCAGATCGGGATGCAGCCGCGCCATGGCCGCATGAGCTTGCGCATAACGCACCCCCGCGCCAATTCGCAGGCCCGCGCTCGTCTCCTCGATGCCTTTCAGATCGGCAACATCACCGATGAACACCACGGTCTGCAAATCGCGCAGGCCCTTGGTCACCCACAGACCCACATCGGTTGCGCCCGCCACGATCCGCGCATCAGGATGCGCTGCCAGAATATCCGCCAGCGCTTGTGAAGAACGCGGCGCAAACCATTGCCGCCCTTCAAATGTCCCGCTGCCATCATCGGCCAGTCCGGCCAGGGCCTGCGCCAGTCCGCTGTCGTCTTGCACCAACCTCGAAACGGTTTCCCCCGCCTCAAGGATCGGGCCATAACCGGTGCAGCGGCACAAGTTGCCCGCAATCACATCGGCCACAGGCAACTCGCTCCCCAGCGCACCAATGGCGCGGCCATGCAGCGACATCACGAACCCCGGCGTACAGAACCCGCACTGCGAACTGCCGTTGGCCGCCATGCAGGCCTGCAGCGGGTTGAGCGCTCCTCCCCGCGCAAGACTCTCCACTGTCATCAGGGCCTTACCGTGCAGCATCGGCAGAAAGGCGATGCAGGCATTGACCGCACGCCATTGCACCTGATCGCCCGCAAGTTCCCCCACCAGCACGGTGCAGGCCCCGCAATCGCCCTCGGCGCAGCCCTCCTTGGTACCGGTGCGGCGCAATGGTCCGCGCAGATATTCCAGCAATGTGCCGGTGGGATCGCACGGCGCAATCTCCACCACATCGCCATCCAGCAGGAACTTCACGCTCATCGCTCAGCTCCCCCGATAGGTCGAATAGGCAAAGGGCGAGACCAGCAGCGGCACATGGTAATGCCCAGGGCTTGCCAGCCCAAAAGCTATCCGTACCTCGTCCAGAAACGGCGGTTCTGGCAGGGTCACGCCCATCCCGCTGAAATAGTCTGCCACGGCGAAGACCAGCGCATATTGGCCCGATGCCAAGTCTGGCACTGCCTCGCTCAGGCCCGGACAACGCCCGTCAGGATTGGTCACGCCAGTATAAAGCACCGTGCCAGCCTTGTCCTCCAGCCGCAGTTTCACTTCGCTGGCAGGCAATCCATGCATGGTATCAAGCACGTGCGTTGAAAGCGTCGTCATTGCGGTGCTCCTGCAGCAATCCACCGGCCCAGCGCATCGCGCTCGGCACGGGTCATACCGGTCATGTTGCCCATCGGCATGATTTCGGCATCCACCGCCACGCTTTTCACGCGCGTGGCAGCGGCACGGCTGTGGTCGTACGTATCGAGCATTACCCCCAGCGGCGGCGCGGTGAACGCCTCGCTCGTGGGCTTGGCCGCGTGGCAACTGGTGCAGTGCTTCTGGAAGATCGGCTGGACGCTGGCCCATGTTGCAGGCCCGGTGGAAGCGCCAGCCTCTTGCGCCACAGCGGGCAGCGTGGCCTTCTCTGCCGAAACATAAGTCACACTAATCAGCGCCATCGCGCCCGCCACTGCCATGGCCCGCCCGGTCTTCTCGCCACGATGGCGAAGGTTGAACACGTGGCGCACCGCCACCCCGGTCAGCCCCAGCAGCGCCAACACCAGCCAAGGCCGCGCTGCGCCAAACGTCATCGCATAATGATGGCTGATCATGATGAACAGCACCGGCAGCGTCATGTAATTGTTGTGCAGCGATCTCTGCTTGCCCGCCTTGCCCAGCGCCGGATCAGCCGCCTCGCCGCGCATCAGCGCGGCCACCACCTTGCGCTGGTTGGGGATGATCACGAAAAACACGTTGGCGACCATCACCGTGCCGATCATCGCACCGATGTGGAGATAGGCCCCGCGCGCATTGAACACCCGGTCGAGGCCCCAGGCCGCCAGCACCAGAAACGCAAACCACGCCACGCCCAGCAAGCGGTTATCGCGCCCCAGCGGTGATCGGCACAGCGCATCATAGACCAGCCAGCCCATAACCAAAGCCGCCGCACCAATCGCAATAGCCGCCGCTTGCGAAAGCTGCGCCTTGGCGGAATCAATGAGAAAGCTTTCCGCGCCCACCCAGTAGATCAGGACCAGCAACAGGAAGCCAGTAATCCACGTGGTATAGGCCTCCCATTTGAACCAGTGCAGGTCCTCGGGCATCTTGGCCGGGGCCACCGCATACTTCTGCTTGTGGTAGAACCCGCCGCCATGGACCGACCACACCTCACCGGTCGCTTCACCCTCCTTTGGCGGCACCAGATGGTTGTCGAGCCAGACGAAGTAGAACGACGATCCGATCCACGCGATACCCGCGGTCAGGTGGAACCAACGGATCGCAAGATTCAGCCATTCGCCCCAGTCGATGGTCATGCCATGTCCTCCAGACGAAGCCGAACGATCTCGCCGATCTGCGCGATGGCCGTGGCGATCTCGGTCTCGCGATCATTCGCCAGCCGCGCTTCCATCGCGCTGAGAATTCCCGCCTTGTCAGTCAGCCGCACGCAGATGATGAAGGGAAAGCCGAAGCGCTCTCTGTACGCTGCGTTCAACTCGTGAAACCGCGCAAACTCGGCCTCGCTTAGCCGGTCAAGCCCGGCGCTCGCCTGCTCCGCCGCCGAAGCATCGGTCAGTGTCCGGTCAATCGCCGCCTTGCCCGCAAGCTCTGGATGCGCGCAAATCAGCGCCAGTTGCTCCTCGGGCAAAGCATCATGCACCACCGCCATCAGATCGGCATGACGGTCCCCGCTGGAGGGCCGCGCATCGGCCCGCGCCTCAACCCAAGGGCTATGCTCGAACAGCGCGGTCATGATCCGCTCCCTTCAAGGCTGACATGCGCGGAGACGACTTTCCAGCCATCGGCAAACTTCACCCAGGCCTGACTCTGCCGCCCGCGCCGGTCGCTCCCCTCGCGGAAAAACTCGGCGTCGGCAGTCGCAAAGCCCGCGCCGTAAACCGTAATCACCACCTGCCCCAACCGGCGCTGCGGCGATCCCCCGCGCCCCTTTCGGAACTCCCGGATGGCCTCCATGCCCCACAGCACTTCGCCCACGCCAAAGCGGTTGGTCGTCGGCGCATCGTGGAACAGCGCGTCCATCGCGGGCAGATCATCAGCCATCAGCGCGCGCTCATACGCTTCAAAAGCTTGCGTGACTTCCGCCAGCAACACCGGATCATCGATCGTCACGCTGCACCCCCTGCATAGGGGTGCAGCGCCAGCCAGTGCCGTGCGATATCGATCCGCCGCGCGATCCACGCATCGCCGCTTTCGATCACATGGTCGAGGAAGCGCGCCACAGCCCGCGCCCGCCCCGGTTTTCCGGCAATGCGCCCATGCAGGCCGACCGACATCATCCGCCCGCCCTCTTCGCGCAATTGCTCAAAAGTATCGCGCAAGTATCTGAAAAACTGCTCGCCCTCGGTAAAGCCGTTCAGCGCCACCATCTTCATGTCGTTGGCATCAAGCGAATAGGGCACGATCAGCTGCGGCTTTCCATGCCGCGTATCCCAGTAGGGTAGATCATCGGCATAGCTATCAGCGTCGTAGACGAAGCCCCCTTCCTCCACCACCAACCGCGCCGTATTGGGCGATGTGCGGCCCTGATACCAGCCGAGCGGGCGGCTTCCCGTCAGCTTCGTGTGCAGTTCAATAGCCCTCGCAATATGCTCGCGCTCCACCTCTTCGGGCTGATATTGGTAATCGATCCAGCGGTAGCCGTGACTGGCGATCTCCCAATCGGCTTCAAGCATCGCGTCGACCGCCGCCGGGTTCAACTCCATCGCAGCGGCCACACCGAACACTGTCACCGGCACGCGGCGCGCGGCAAACAGCCGGTGCAGCCGCCAGAATCCGGCGCGGCTCCCGTATTCATAGAGGCTTTCCATCGCCATCGCCCGCGCGGGATGGCTCGCCGCCCCCACCATGTCAGAGAGGAACGCCTCGGACCCCTTGTCGCCGTACAGCACGGAATTTTCCGCGCCTTCCTCGTAGTTTATCACGAACTGCACAGCTACGCGGGCGCCGCCCGGCCACTGCGCAGCAGGGGGCGTCGCGCCATATCCGATCAGATCGCGCGAAAGCGTCATGCCGCCGCTTCCCAAGCCAACAGGGCCGCAGGCACCGCCTCGCCCAGCGGCAGGCTGAACCCGTGCGCCTTGAGGCAAGCCTCCAGCGCGCCGAGCGTAAGCAGCACTTTGTGCTTCATCGCATTGTAACCCATCGCGCCCAGCCGCCAGATCTTGCCCTGCAGCGGACCAAATGCGGTGCCGATCTCGATCTCGAAGTGATCGCGCATCATTGCGCGGATTGCCTCGCCATCCACGCCTTCGGGAATATAGACCCCGGTGACGTTGGTCATGCGGTGCGCATCATCGCCGAACACCGTCAACCCCATCGCACGCAGGCCCGCCGTCATCGCCGCACCGGCCTTGCGGTGCCGCGCGAACCGCGCCTCCAGCCCCTCGCCCAGTGCCACGCGTGCGCATTCACGCGCGGCATAAAGCATTGATGTTGCTTCGGTATGGTGGTTCAGCCGCTTGTCGGACCAGTAGTCCATGATCATGGCCAGATCGAAGTAATTGGACGGAATGCGCGGGCCCACCCCATCGACAGTATCGGCCCGACGGATGCCCTGCTCCACATGACGGCGCGCAAAGATACGCTCTGCCGCACGGTCCGATATCGTGATCGGCGCACTGCCCGAAGGCCCGCCAAGGCACTTCTGCAAACCCGCCGTCACCACATCAGCGCCCCAGCGATCCGCCGCAATCTCCATGCCGCCCAAAGTTGCGCAAGCATCAACGTAGAGGTAGGCCCCCGCCGCCTTGCACAGCGCGCCAAGCCCTTCCAGCGGTTGCGCCATCGTCGTCGACGTATCGCCATGGACCGTCGCCACGACCTTTGGCCCGAACTGCTCGATGGCCGCAGCAATGGCATCCATCGGCACCACCTCACCCCAAGGCGCGCTGACCTGCTCGATCTTCGCGCCAAGACGCGAGAGGATTTCGGTCAGAAGCAGTCCGAAACGCCCGAAGTTTACCACCAGCACCGTGTCACCGGGTTCCACAAGGCTGACCAGCGAGGCCTCAATCGCGGCGCGGGCGGTGCCGTCGATCAGCATGGTCCACTGGTTCCACGTGCCGAAAACCGGGCGGTAGAGCGCCATAACCTGGTTCATGAAACCGGTCATTTCCGGGTCGAACTGCCCCAACAGGTCGGCCGACATCGCGCGCAGCACGCGCGGGTGGGCGTTGACTGGCCCCGGCCCCATCAGCAGGCGCTGCGGAGGATCGATTTCGCCGAACAGGGTTGGATCAAGCGGGGTCAAATGTCGCTCCCAAGTGTTTGATAAAGCCGAGCATGATCTGCAGCGCCACGTCGGCGTCGGCAGGATCGACATGTTCGGCAGGATTGTGGCTCACCCCGCCTCGACAGCGAATGAAAAGCATTGCAGTGGGGCACAGCGCAGCCATGATCATGGCATCGTGGCCCGCTCCGGAGACGAGACGGAAGGGGGTTTGCGAAACGGCACCTGTGGCTTTGTCGAGCAAGTCCATCAGTGCCGGATCACAGGGGCTAGCGGGCAGATCGTGGACCTTTCGTACGGCCAGACCAAGGTCGCGCACATTGGCTATCTCGCGGAAAAGGCGCAGGATTTCGTCAGCCGCAGCATCGCGGCGTGCAGCGTCTCCGGCGCGCACGTCCAGTGTGAAACTGCATTTTCCTGAAACGACGTTAGCTGCACCTAGATGCACCTGAACGACACCTACAGTGGCCACGAGGTCTGCAGGCCCGGCCCTGGCAACGCTTTCTGCAGCCAGCACCATCTGCGCCATTCCGGCCACCGCATCGCGCCGCAAATCCATCGCCGTGGTGCCTGCATGACCTGCCGTGCCGCCCACCGTGATTTCGAACCGAAGCTGCGCGGCGATGCCGGTAACCGTGCCAACCGCAAGCCCTTGCGCCTCCAACACCGGGCCTTGTTCGATATGCGCCTCGAAGTAGGCAAGCACCGATTCCCGCGCGCGGGCAGCGGCAGGATAGGCTGCGATATCAACGAGTTCAGCCAGCTTCACGCCATCCCGGTCAGCCACTTCCAACGTTGCTGGATCAAGCGTCCCGGCCACCGCACGGCTGGTGAGCATGGCGGCGGGGAAGCGGGAGCCTTCTTCGTCTCCAAAGGCGTAGACTTCGATGGCGAAGGGCATTCGCGTGCCACTTGAGGAAAGTGCGGCAACTGCTTCAATACCAAGCAAAATCCCGAGCGGCCCGTCATAATGCCCGGCATTGCGCACGCTATCGAGATGGCTGCCGATGATCAGCGCCGGGGCATCGGGGACAGCACCTTCGTAGTGCCCGATCAGGTTCATCGCCGCATCGCGCCGCACCGACATTCCCGCCTCGGCCATCCACTGCGCGACCGTCTCCTGCGCGGTGTGGTAGGCGGGGGAGAGGTAGGTGCGAGTGAGGCCTTCAGCGCTGTCGCTATACGGCGGCACTGCAAGTTCGTCACAACGGGAAACCGCGCGATATCCGCTACTTACCATGCTCCCACTCCGCCATCGCTGCGCGGATCGGTGGCACCTTCCAGCCGCCCATCGGCATGGCGCACGATGGCCCCGGCGTGGCCCATCGTTGCTGTCAGCGGGCCGACGCGTTCAACGTCATGCCCTGCTGCGACAAGTGCTTGATAAAGCGCCGGATCAAAGCCATCTTCCAGTTTGAGCGTGGTCGATTGCTCCCCCCAAGTCCGCCCCAATAGCCAGCGCGGTGCATTGATCGCGGCCTGCAGGTCCGCGCCGAAACGGGCATAACGGGAGAACAGCGCGGCCTGTGTCTGTGGCTGTCCTTCCCCGCCCATCGTGCCATAGGCCATCACCCGGCCATCATCGAAGCGGGCGAGCGCGGGGTTGAGGGTGTGGAAGGGTTTGCGTCCCGGTTTCAGGGCGTTCCAGCCTCTCTCCGCCAAACGGAAACTGCTGCCCCGGTTCTGCCAGGTGATGCCAGTTTTGGGCAGGACGAGGCCGGAGCCGAATTCGAAATAGGTCGACTGGATTGCGCTGACTACGCGGCCCTCATTGTCCGCCGCTCCAAACCAGCAGGTATCGCCCCACTGCGGCGGTTGCGGCCAAGGGAGCGCCTTTGCGGGATCAATCCGCGCGGCCAGTTCATCGAGCGCGGCGGAATCGGACAGCAGGCCCTGCCAATCAAAATCATGATAGGCCGGATCGCCCACGTGGACATCGCGGATCAGGAAGGCTTGCTTCGTCGCTTCGACAAGCCCGTGCACGTGATCGAAACCGTCGTGCTCTTCGGCAGCAAGCCGATCAAACAGCGCGAGGATCAGCAGCGAGGCAAAGCCTTGCGTGGGCGGCGCGCTGTTCCACAATTGGCAATCGCGCAGGCGGGTGGTGAGCGGTCCGGGCCGCGTGGCGGAATGCGCAGCAAGATCATCCCCGGAAACCGGGCTTCCCAGCAAGGCCAGATCGGCGGCAATGTCGGCAGCCAACGCTCCGGTGTAGAAGCTGCCGAGCCCTTCCTCGCACAACCGCCGCAATGACTGCGCCAGCACTTGCTGACGCAGGACATCGCCCTCATGAAGTGGGCGGCCCTCAGGCTCGAATGTCTGCGCATAGGCTCCCGGCTGCACGCGCAGTTCAGGACCTTTGGCAGCGGCGATGGCGGCGTGGCCTGCGGTGACGGCAACGCCTGCTTCGGCATGGGCAATCGCATCGCGCAGCAGGCGCGATAGCGGCAGGAAGCCGCCTGCGCTTTCCAGCGCAGCCTTCCAGCCCGAAATCGTGCCCGCCACGGTATTAGCCGCCAACGGGCCGCGAAAAGGCACAGCATCCAAACCGTCATAGAGTTCAAGCGTTGCCGAACCCGCCGCCCCGCCGCAGCCGTGGATGCCATGAACCGCACCATCCGGTTCGTGAATCACCCAGAACCCATCGCCACCAATCCCGGTCATGTGCGGATAGACCACCGCAAGGCACGCGGCGACGGCGACGGTCGCCTCCACCGCGTTGCCGCCGTCTTGCAGCACGGCCAGCCCCGCCTCCGCCGCAAGGTAGTGCGGCGCGGTGACCATGCCTTTTGATCCGGTGACGGTGGTCAGGCTCATGCGATCAATCCGGCAGCGCGGCGAGATAGGCGCGCACGACGTGGGCGGAATTGACCGAGGCCAAGTGTTCGAACGTGTCCTCCATATTCTTGTCCTTGTCGCCGCCAGCAAGGTCCGAAAGGCTGCGGAAGACGATGGCCGGGACCGTGTTGGCATAGGCCACCTGCATCACTGCGGCGCTCTCCATATCGAGCACGCGCGCCTTCCACGCCTTGTGCAAATAGATGCGGAATTCGGCATTGTCGGCATAGATGCCTGCGGTAACGCCCGTGCCGCCGATCTCGATCTTGGGCGTGCGCGGCAGGCACAGTTCCGATCCCGGTAGCATCTTTTCCGAAGGTGGCACGCAGCGTTCCAGCGTGACCGTGGGCACGACCTTGCGCGCCAGATCGAGCAGGCCAGCGTCCACCGGAATGCGATAGATGCGCTTTGGCGGGGTGGTGGCATTGGCCATCACGGTGCCGCGCGGGAAGATGAAGAACCAGTTGGCCGGGCTTTCGGCACTGCCCTGATCAGGCGGCATCCAGCCCTTCTTGGTCTTTCGCGCGAATGAGGCTTCGAGATACTGGCCCCAGTCCTCGGCCACAATCACATCGCCGATCGACAGCTTTGGATCAACGCCACCGGCGATGCCGGAAAAGACAATGCGCTTTACGGTGAACCGGTCGAGCACCAATTGCGTGTTCATCGCGGCGTTCACCACGCTGACGCCGCTTTGCATCAGAATGACGGGCTTGCCTTCCATCGTTCCGGTCAGGAACGTGCCGCCGTTGATCTTGTGCTCCTTGGCTTCTTTGACTGTGCCGACCAGCGATTCCCATTCGGGGCGGAACGCCGTCATCACCACAGTGCGGGGTGTGTCATCAAGTTTCTGGGCCTGCGCGGCGGCGGGCAGCAGCAGAGCGGCCAGTGCGAAAACAATACGGCGGATCATTCGGCAGCCATCCATGCAAAGCGCACCACGAACAGGGCGGCGAGGGTGAAAAGGAACCAATCGGCGCGCGTGGCCTTGCCCTTCAGCAGTTTGAGCAGGGCGTGCGCGGTGATGCCGAAGGCGAGGCCATTGGCGATGGAGAAGGTCAGCGGGATCATCGCCACGGTGAGGAAGGCCGGGATCGCTGCCATCGGGTCCTCCCAGTCCACCTCGGTCAGTGGCAGCAGCATCAATCCGCCAACCACGACCAGCGCGGGCGCAGTAGCCGCCAGCGGCACGAGTTGCGCATAGGGCGCGACGAACATCGTGGCGAAGAACAGCAGACCGCAGACCACGGCGGTCAGCCCGGTGCGGCCACCCGCCTGCACGCCTGCAGCGCTTTCAACATAGCTGGTGACCGTGCTGGTGCCCGCCATCGCGCCAACCATTGTGGCCACGGCATCGGTCATCAGGATGCGGTTGAGGCCGGGGATCTTGCCCGCCGCGTCCATCAACCCGGCGCGCTTGGTGACAGCCACCAGTGTACCGATATTGTCGAAAAGATCGACGAACAGGAACACGAACAGAATCTCGACAAGGCCAATGCCCTGCTGGCCGGAGAGGCCGAACACCCCCAAGATATCGAGTTGGAATGCTGTGCCGGTGAGCGCGGCAAGGCTGTAAGGTTCGGTAGGCGCGCTGGTCTGGCCGGTGATCCACGCGGCGATGGTGGTCAGTACGATTCCGATCAGCATGGCCGCGCGCACGTTCCAAACGCTGAGCGTGCCGATCACGACGAGGCCGAACAGCGCCAGCGCCGGTCCCGGCTCTGTCACGCTGCCAAGGCCCACGAACGTGGCGGGATTGGCGACGACGATTCCGGCATCCTTCAGCCCGATAAAGCCGATGAACAGGCCGATACCGCCTGCAACGGCGGCAAACAGGTGCTGCGGGACGACCGAGACGATCAACTGGCGCACGCCCGTAAGCGTCAGGATCAGGAACGCGACGCCCGAAATGAACACGCATCCCAGCGCAATCGGCCAGGGCACGCCCATCTGCTGCACCACGGTGAAGCTGAAATAGGCGTTGAGGCCCATACCCGGAGCAAGCGCCAGCGGGGTGTTGGCGACCATGCCCATCAGGATAGAGGCGAAGGCGGCGGCAAAGCATGTGGCGGCGGCAACAGAGGCGACTGGCATCCCCGCCTGCCCCAGGATGGCCGGGTTGACCAGCACGATATAAGCCATCGTCAGGAAGGTGGTGAAGCCCGCCAGCACTTCGGTGCGGGTATTGCTGCCGCGTTCGCGCATCTTGAAATGGCGTTCGAGCAGGCCACTCTCGGCCGCTGGAACCTCTGCTACTGCCCCCGTCATGTCAGTTCCCCCGCAATCAAGCGCTCCGGCGCGGTGACGCCGGTTATTCCATCGTGTTCAAGTTGTGCGGCCAGCGCGAGCAAGGCGCCCTCGCCGCCGGGCTTGCCGATCAGTTGCAGGCCCAGCGGCAATTGGCCGGGGCGCCAGAGCGGCACGGCCAGCGCGGGCAGCGCGGTGAAAGTGATCGGCTGCGTGTGAATACCAAGGTCTGCGCGCGCGGGGCTGAGCGCACCGTCGATCATGATGCGCGGGTCTGTGATCAGGGGCGCAGAACACGGCGTGGCGGGGGCCAGCAACACGTCGAAATCGGTAATGAGGTTGTTGAGGCGCGACAGGAAGTCTGCGCGGAAAGCCTTTGCTTTTGCGTAGAGTTCTTCCGGCAGCAGCGCGCCTGCAAGCAGCCGGTCGCGCACCGCCGGGTCATAGGCCAGTGCGCTTGTGGCAAGGGTGGCGCGGTGGAGTTGGCCGCCTTCGTAGGCGGTGATCAGGAAGGCGGCGCTGCGGGCGCGGGCGATGTCTGGCAGTTCCAACAGGGGCGCGTTGGGCGCGATGGCATCGATCGCAGCAAGTTGGGCGGGATCGGCGTTCTCACAAAAGCGTCCGCCAAGGCGGGCGATGCGGGTTTTGCCGGATGCTGCGGGTATGGGTTCGCCGCGCAACACGCCCCAGACCAGCGCCATATCCTCAAGGCTGGCGGTAAACGGGCCAATATCGTCAAAGCTTTCAGCGAAGGGGAACGTGCCCTGCAGCGGCAGCGAGGCGTGGGCAGGCTTGAGGCCATAGAGGCCGCAGAGGCTGGCGGGTACGCGGATCGAGCCGTTGGTATCGGAGCCGAGCGCGAAGGGCAGCAAGCCTGCGGCTACGGCAGCGGCGGAACCGCCCGAGGAGCCTCCGGCAAGCCGCGCCAGATCGTGCGGGTTGCGCGTGGTGCCATAGGTGGCGTTGATCGTGGCGAAACCGTAGGCGAATTCGTCCATGTTGACCGTGGCGGTGAGCACGGCTCCGGCAGCGTTCAGGCGAACGATGGCTTCGGCATCGGCGCTGGCAGGGGCCGCATGGGCGCGAACGGCGGAACCTGCGGTGGTGGGCAGGCCTTCCACGTCGAACAGGTCTTTGACGCCATAGGGCACGCCAGCGAGAGGGCCAGGGTCTTGCCCCAGCGCGATTTTCGCATCGACTGCCGCAGCTTCGGCCAGCGCGCGTTGTTCGAGAACGCGCGTGACGGCGACGAGGGTGTCGGCTTTCAGCGCCGCAATCGCCTGCTGCGCCACCGTGGTTGCGGTGACCTCTCCCGCCCGGACGGCGGCAGCGATTGCGGCGGCGGGGGCGGCGGCGGTTCTCATGTATCGCTCTGCCCGTGCAAAGTCTTGGCGTGGCGGGTGAGCAGTTCGAGGTTGGCAGTCACACCGGGGCGGCATTCATCGGGGATGGGCAGGCCGATGACTTTGGCGCGGACGAGCGCCTCGGCCTCGCCCTGTGGCGGCAGTGCTGCGGCGGCTTCGCCTTCGGCGCGGTAGCGACCCGCCAGCCATGCGCAGACGAACAGTTGCAACTGGTGGAAGATCATCAGCGGCAGGATCACCATGCCGACTTGCGCCGGAGCGAAGAGCGCGCCTGCCATCGGGACGCCGGAGACGAGGCTTTTCTTTGAACCGCAGAACAGCAGCACGATGGCGTCTTCGCGCGGCAGGCCCGCCGCTTTCGCCGCCACGCCGTTCACCGCGATGACGATGGCGAGGATCACGGCTGAGGCCAGCAGAAGCACGCCAAGGTCGAACGGGCCGACCCGCTGCCATACGCCGTTGGCGACGGCGGCGCTGAACGCGGAATAGACGACCAGCAGCACCGAGGAGCGGTCTACCGGTTGGAGCAGCTTCTTGTGCTTGTCGATCCACTTGCCGATCAGGGGGCGCAGCAAGTGCCCCGCAACGAACGGCAGGAGCAGTTGCGTGGCGATCTTCTGGACCGAGCCGAGGCCGTCCATCTCCCCCGCGCCGCCCGAATTGATGAAGAGCGTCACCAGCAGGGGGGTGAGGACGATGCCGATCAGGTTTGACAGGGAGGCGCTGCACACGGCTGCCGCGACGTTTCCTCCTGCCATGGCGGTGAAGGCGATGGAGCTTTGCACCGTGGAGGGCAGCAGCGCGAGGAACAGCAGGCCCACGGCCAGCGATGGATCGATCACCAGCCCCGTCACGCGCGCGGCGGCAAGGCCCAGCACCGGGAACAGCGCATAGGTGAAGGCCAGCGTCATCAGGTGCAGGCGCCAGTTGCCGATGCCGGCCAGAATGGCTTCGCGCGAAAGTTTGGCGCCGTGGAGGAAGAACAGCAGCACGATGGCGGCGTCGGCGGCCAAGTCAAACGCGGTCAGCACGGCCCCGCGTGCGGGCAGCACGCTGGCGAATACGACGGTGCCAACCAGCCAGAGCAGGAAGGGATCGACCGATGGAAGTTTGAAACGCTTGGCCATGCTGGTTTGGCTATGCCCTCCCTGACCCTACCGATCCAACGCAATGATCGGCACGGTTTGTTGCAAAAAAGAGAGCACCTTCATGCATCGCTATTCTGCGGGAGACAAGGTTGGCGGCTCTTCATCCGCCGTTTCCTGCGGCAGGAGCAGGTTGAGCAGGATGGCTACGACGGCGGCGGGGAGGACACCCGAAGTCAGCAGGATGCGCGCCGTTTCGGGCAGGTGCGCCACGGCATCGGGTTCAAGCTGCAGGCCGAGCGCGAGCGACAGGCTGACGCCGAAAATCAGCATGTTGCGCTGGTTCCAGGTGACTCCGGCCAGCATCGAGAGCGCCGCCGAGGCGACCATGCCGAACATCACGATCACCCCGCCGCCCAGCACTTCGATGGGGATAGTGGTAATGACCGCGCCGATCTTGGGCACCAGACCGCAGACCACGAGGAACACTGCGCCCAGCGTGACGACATGGCGGCTCATCATGCCGGTGATGGCGATCAGGCCGACGTTCTGGCTGAAGGTGGTGTTGGGCATTGCACCGAACACTGCGGCCAGCGCAGTGCCCACGCCATCTGCGGCGACTGCGCCCTGCAGTTCGGCATCGGTGGCGGGGCGGCCTGCGGTGCCTTCACAGATCGCTTCGACATCACCGATGGATTCGATGGAGGAGACGAAGCCCGTCAGCACGAAGCCGAGGATGGCCGAGGCGGACAGGGCGAAGCCGAAGTGGAAGGGGCTTGGCAGCATGGCGATGGGCGCGGTGGCTACGGCATCGAACGAAATGCGGCCCATGGCCAGCGCCAGCACATAGCCTGCCAGCAGCCCCAGCAGCACCGAGGCCGTGGACCACACTCCCCGCGCGAAGAATTTGAGGCCGAGCGTTGCCACAACGACTGTGCCCGCCAGCAGCCAGCTTTGCCCTGCGCCGAACGCGGGCGTGCCGATGGCGGGGACACCACCTGCCGAATACTGCACGCCAATCCGCATCAGCGACAGGCCAATCATCAGCACGACAAGGCCGGTGATCAGCGGCGGCAGGGCAAAGCGCACGCGGCCAACGAACATGCTAAGGAAGGCGTGGACCAGCCCGCCGATCAGCGCCGCGGTGGTGAGCGCGGCCATCGCTTCCACGCCCTTCCCCGCCACAATCGGGATCATCACCGGAATGTAAGCAAAGCTGGTGCCCTGCACCAAGGGCAAGCGCGCGCCGACCGGGCCCATGCCCACTGTCTGCATCAACGTGGCAATGCCCGCAAACAGCATCGACATCTGGATCATGTAGATCAGCTCGGACGGGTCGGGCGAACCAAAGCCAAAGCCCGCCGCACCCGCGATGATGATCGGCGGGGTAAGGTTCGAGACGAACATTGCCAGCACATGCTGGATGCCCAGCGGCACGGCGAGGCCGAAGCCGGGGAAGAAATCGGGATCGCGGGCCTGTGCGCGGGTGACGGAACCGAGCGTGGTCACAGCGGGCAGGCCTCCTATGCCAATGCCATCAGGCGGTTGAGCGACTTTTGCGCGGCGGAAACGACGGCGCGGCGCGTCGTACGCACCAGTTCGCCATCGCGCACCACGGCGCGGCCTTCGACGAACAGATCACGCACGCCCGAAGGTGGCGCGAGCACCAGCCCTGCGACGAGATCCCACGCGCCGGTTGAGGCAACTTGCGCCATGTCCCACACCGCGCAATCGGCGCGTTTGCCGGGTGTCAGGCTGCCGAGATCGCTGCGGCCCAGCACCTCTGCCCCGCCGCGCGTGGCCAGCCGCAACGCTTCCCGCGCGGCAAAAGCCGTTGCACCGTGCGTCACGCGCTGGAGCAGCATGGCCTGTCGCGCCTCGCCCAGCAGATTGCCGGAATCGTTGGAGGCTGAGCCATCAACGCCCAGCCCTACCTTAACGCCCGCGTCCACCATGCTCCGCACCGGGGCGATGCCTGAACCCAATCGGCAGTTCGATCCGGGACAATGGGCAACGCCGGTGCGGGTGCGGGCGAACAGGTCGATCTCCTGCGTGTCGAGCTGGACGCAGTGGGCGTGCCATACATCTGGACCGGTCCAGCCGAGTTCCTCGGCATATTGACCGGGGCGGCAGCCGAAGCGTTCGAGGCTGAAGGCCACGTCGTCGGCATCCTCAGCCAGATGGGTATGCAGCATCACGCCCTTCTCGCGCGCAAGCAGCGCCGCATCACGCATCAGGCCCTGACTGACCGAAAACGGCGAACAGGGCGCAACGCCTACACGAACCATCGCACCGTCCGAAGCATGATGGAACCTGTCGATCACTCGGATGCAATCGGCAAGGATCGCATCCTCGCGCTCGACCAAGCTGTCTGGCGGCAATCCGCCAGCGCTTTCGCCCACGCTCATGCTGCCGCGCGTGGCGTGGAAGCGCAGGCCGATGCCATCTGCCGCGTGGATCGTGTCGTCCAGCGTCACCCCGTTCGGGAAAAGATAGAGGTGGTCCGAACTCATCGTGCAGCCTGATAGAGCGAGTTCGGCAAGGCCGAGTTGCGTGGCGGCAAAGACATCGTCGGGCGTATAGGTTGCCCAGATCGGATAGAGCCGCTTGAGCCAGCCGAACAGCGAAGCCTCAGTCGCGCCGGGCAAGGCGCGCGTCAAAGTCTGGTACAGATGGTGGTGCGTGTTGACGAGGCCCGGTGTGACCACGCAGCCAGTCGCATCGACGATCTCGTCGGCATGGCCAGCAAGCGGAGCCAGTTCGGCAGTCGTACCAACGGCCAACACCACACCATCACGCATCGCCACCGCGCCGCCTGCAATCTCGGTCCCAGCATCATCCATCGTGGCGACAACGGCAGCATTGCGGATGAGCGTCAGCGCCATGTTAGCGAGCACCCCTCACTTCGGCGGGGCCTTTTCGTATTTGTCCCAATTGCCGGTAATCTCGTCCACCACTTTGCCGCCGACCACGTAAAGCGCTTCAAGCGCCGCCGTCATCCCGGCATAGCCCTGATTTTCGCCGAGCAGATAGCCTGCGGGATCAACCCCTTTGGGCGGCATGGTAAAGTTGCTGGCGGACCGCAGCACCATGACCCGGTCCCGGTCGGCACGGCCCACTTTGGTCAGGTATTCGATGGACTGGAAGGTGCCGGTCTCCTCCATCGCCGAGGTGACGAATTCCCCCTTCCCCTGCGTCCAGAACTTCGTCCAGTCGTTGGCCCATTGCGTCATCTTGGCCCCGTGCCAAAAGGTCATCGCGGCGAGGTTATCGCCTTTCAGCACGAATGGCGGCTTTTGCGCATTGGGAAAGCCAGTGAACTTCTTGCGCTCTGCCGCGATCAGCGCGTCGTCGGGCAGTTTCATGTCCTTGGTGAGCGCAAAGGCCCATTCTTGCAGCGCCGGATTCAATTCGAACATTTCGCCATTATCGGGCGGCAGCGGCGTGGGGTCCATCGGCCCCTTGCTGTGCAGCGCAAAGTAGCCGCTTTTCCAGCCCGCCGGAATCTCGCGCGCATCAATCTCGTGCGCGATATCGCCATCGATCAGATAACGCGCCCATGCGGCTGAGCCGACCGAGGCATCTTCCGGATCGATCCCGGCAATGCCTGCAACCAGCCAATAGGCTTTGGACAAGTCCAGCCGCTCATCCAGCCCGAGCGCCAGAGTGGCCGTGGCCGATTTGATAGACCCCATGCCGGTGACGATGACCAGCACCCCTGTTTCAGGATCATAGGCAAGGTCATGCCAGCCTTGCGGAAAGGGCAGCGTGACCGAAAGATTGCGGCGTTCTTTCCACATCTGGAATTCGCCGGGCTTGTCGCCTGTGTCCTTGCCGATCTCGAACATGGTGACAACGACTGCGCGCACCGGCAGCTTGGCCGAGCAGACGCGTGCTGGCGTGCAGGCCTGAACCGCAGCAATCGTGGCAGCATCGGCCACGGGTGCGGCATAAGCCTGGGATGCTGCGGCCAGACAGGCCGCAGCGAAAACCGCCGGGAAACGCATGGATATTTGTCCTTGACTATAGCCAGTGCGAGGAGCGGCGGGAGAGAAAACCGCCCCTCGCACCAGGAGTTCTGACCGGACCAAACGTCAGAACTTGTAGACCACCGAAGCCTGCCAGTTGCGCGGACGTTCGGGCAGGGCAATCGTTGCGCCGAACAGCTCGGTAAAGTTGGCGCGGAAGTAGCTGGCGTTGGTGGCATTCTTCACCACCGCGCGGAACAGCCACGGCCCAGTCTTGAACGAAGCGCTCAGGTCAACCAGCGTATAGGCCGGAAGCTTGACCACCTGCGACTGGCCCGAGAACACTTCCGGCACCCGCGTGATGCTTCCGGCAACGGCGAGGCCGTTGTCGAACGAGTAGGTTGCGGTGGCCGAATAGAGGTCTTCAGGAATACCAGCGCGGCGCGATGCGTTGCGGTTGGGGATCGGGACCAGACCGATGGGCTGACCGCCCCAGAACAGCGCCGGGTTGATGCCCTTCAAATCTTCTGCGCCAAAGAAGCTGAACAGTACACCATCGCCGATGGCCGTCAGGTTCTCGACCTTGGTCTTGGTGTAGTTGGCCGAAATCAGGAAGTGCCGGTCAACCGACCAGCGGATTTCCGCTTCGATCCCCTTGGTTTCAACCGCCTGGTTGGTCACGATGGCCTGCGCGTTGCGATCAACGCGGGTCTGCTTGTAGACCGCAAGAGCGGCATAGAGCCGGTTATCGAGGAAGCTGCCCTTGACGCCGCCTTCATAGAGCTTGGATGCGCTGATGAAGGCCCCGGACAGAGCGTCCCCAGTCGTGATTTCCGCGCCTTGCCCGGCCACCACCGTCGATTGCCGCGAAATCGTGGCGTAGGGGATGATGCCGAACGGCAGTTCATAGTTGGCACTGGCCGACCATGACCAACCGCCCTTGGACGTCTTAGCCGATCCTGCGGCAGCGGGATTTTCAAGCAGCGGCGCGAAGTCTGCCGTCGTCACTTCGATATGATCGTAGCGCGCGCCCAACGTGATATCGAGACCGAAGCTGAAATCGAAGTCGGCAAGCGCGGCCATACCATAGTCGGTGTAATGGCCTATGTTGTAGGTCGTGAAGTTGCAATTGCACTCGGTCGACAGCAACCGGTCAGACCGGGCATCGTAGCCCTTGGTCAGGTCAACACGGTTGAAGTACTCGTAGTTGAAATCGTCGCCATGCTTGAAGTTCGTGTAGCGGATGGATGGCGAGATCTGGAACGAGAACGTGCCCATGTCGCTCTTGAACTTCTTCGAGACGACGATCCGGTTTTCGATCACGTAGGAATCGTGGAACTGCGAAAAGCCGTACTGGTTTTCGCTGTCGTGCGAATAGCCGTCGTAAAACAGCTGGTTCTTGATCTCCAGATCGTTTCCGGCATCAAAGATCAGATCGATATAGGCCGTCTTGGCGATGTTATCGAGCTTGTCATCCTCAGCCGTCAGCGTGTTGCGGCGATCAAGCTTGGCCGTGCCGACATTCTGCAGGTTCAGGGCAGAGTTGGTAAAGCAGGCCGCCGTGATCGATGCTGCAAACGGGTTACCTCCGCAGGCAAAGCCGCCGAACGGGTTGAGATTGGCAACGCGCGCCTCGGCATGCGAGATCTGGCCATCGCCATTGGTATCGAGCGACTGCGCCTGCCCCGTGATGTAGTTGCCGTTGTCGACCAGATCCTGCGTCAGGCGGTTCCAGCCGCCGTTCTGCTGGCCTTTGTAATTGTGATACATGCCGCCGAATTCGAGGCGCAGGTTGGATGCGATATCCGCATCGAACGCTGCCTGAAGCACGGTCTGTGCGGTTTCCATATTGCGGTAGTAGCTGCCCGAATCCTCAACCTGGCCATAGAGGCTGAAGCCGAATTCCTGCCCACCGATCTTGCCGGGACCACGCACCTGGGCCGAGAGCACATTGCGCGCCCAGCTGCCTGCCGTGTACGAGAATTCGCCTTCGACCGTGCCCAGATACTTGCCGCCAGCAGCGCGTGCCGAAAGCGGGGTGAAGTTCATGTAGCCGCCGGTCTTTGACGGACCGTAGATTGGCGATGCCGGACCGCGCACGATATCGATGCGGTCTGATGCGGCGATCGGGGTGGGATAGTTGCCCGAGTTATCAAGGCGGCGAATACCACGGAAGTAGACTTCGCCCGGCGTACCGCGAATGTCGAGCGCGCCGCCGACGCCGAAGAACGAGTTGGTGAACACGCCCGGCGATTGCGAGACGAGATCGTAGATTTCGGTAATGCCGAAGCGTTCGATCTGTTCACGGCTGACGGTTGACGCCGAACGCGGCGTTTCCACGATCGTCTTGTCAAAGCCGAAGATCGAGCTGACATCTGCTGTAGGCAGAGCGCCGAGCGAGCCTGTGACGACGATCTGCTCTGCATTGCCGTCCGAAGCCTGAGGCTCTTCCTGCGCGAAAGCTGTACCTGTCAAAGCGGTGCAAGCCAGCAGGGTGGCCATGCCACGTGCCAGATAACGGTTATGAGTGCGACGTTGCGTGTGGTCTGCGTGTGAAATCCGGTCTTGCATTGACATTACCCCCCTTGGGCGCATTTTTACGCATGGCCTTCCCCATCGAAGGACACATGCGCTTGGTTGAACCGCGCCTCTCCCTGTTGTCTTTCCCGTGCTATCGTCCCTTCGATCACGCCACAGCTTCGGCGGCGATACGCAAGTCGCGCACATTGTCGTTCTTTGTCACCGGAAGCGCTGTGATGCGCCCCGGGTAAATCATGGCTTCTTGGCCCGCTTCAGCCGTTCGTCCTCGAACACGGCAAAGCGCTGTTCGAGCTCAACCTGAAGGGCCGCTTTTCGGTTTGTTGAGAGGAACTTGGCGCATTGCGGCGTTGCCAGATCGGCGCAGGCTGCCACAGGCTTCAACGCTACCGGATCGGTCCACAAAGCCTCGCCGGGAAGGAACGAAAAGTGCAATCCGGCACGCGCGACTTTCTTGAGGTCGGCATAGGCAAGCCCCTGCTCTCGCACGGCGCGAACGTATTCATTGGTCATGTCAGACCGCAGTACGCCCTGATCGTCGGTAGACAGGACCACCGGCACGCCATGCGCGCGATAGAGGTTCAGCGGATGATCTGCGCCCTTGACGCCAAGGATCACGTCATTGCTGGTGAGGTTGATTTCAACCGCCACACCATCGCGCGCCATGCGGGCCATCGTGTCTTCGGCAGCATCTTCAAACGCAATGCCCGTGCCATGGCCAATGCGTTTTGCGCCCAAGGCTACAGCCTGCGCGATATGATCGCGCAAATCTTGCGGCGGCACCAGACCAAGCGTCACTTCGCCTGCATGGAGTGAGAGCTTCACTTTGGGATACTTGGTGGCGAGGAAGCGGATCATCGCCATGTGCAGCTTATAATCGCGCCGGGCCGGGTAAGCATCTTCGGGCATGACGATATTCACGCCGACAAAGCGCGGATCGGCATCAGCGATCATGAAGCCAAGGATCAGCGAACGGTACACCTGCCCCGGCGGCAAGGCCCGCAGCGCCTGAAACAGATATTGCACCGCAACCTTGCAGCCCGGCTCAGCCGCCGCGGTGCCACATGCCATTGCCTTTTCCGCCGCCGCCTCATCGGCATCAAGCTCAGCCTGCGCCTTGGGCAGAAGCGGTGCCAGCGTTTTTGCCTCGGTGGCATAGCGACTGGCCAGATCAGCCTCGGTCAACGGGCCATCGGGCGCAGCCAGCACGGTTGATCCCAGCGTGGTCGTGTTGTGATCGAGTTCGAGGTAGGACAGATTGTCGCTTGCTGCGATGCGCCGGGTTGCCGTCAGCATCTTGGCCGTCTCGCCCGCGATCGGGCCGAAGCGGCTGAAGGATTCGAAGAACTGGTTGTGACCGGTCACATCGTTGCGACCAACCCCGCGCTGCCAGCCGCGCGTGGACATGGAATTGACTAACCGGTCATAGCCAAATTCGTCCGCCACCGCGAACCGCTCAATCGCCCGTTCGGCCGGGCATGGCGGTGGTTCTATGGTCAATCCGTTGGCAGTAACGCAAAAGCCCTTGGCACCAGCCCAAGCGATGAAATCCTCGGCGTAGATCGCGCCGGCCAGATGGTTGTGCAGATCACCGCCCTTGGGCATTCCCCGCAGGAAAACGCGCAAGGCGGGAGGGCTGTCCTTTGCCTGATCCAGCAAAGCCGCCACGGCTGCTTCGCGGGCGAGATCGGGAGCGGGGGCATTGGCCGATGCAACAGCCGGGCACACTGCCAGCGCCCCCACGACAACCGCTTCGCGCATGCGTGCGCGCCAGCCAGATGCCGTGAACGTCGCTGCCATGTATGGTCCCTCCATCGCGAAAAATGCGATGGTGAGTCGTTAAGGACTTGACCTGTTTCACACAAACGCAATGAATCCGACACAGCGTTGCAAAAAACAGGTAGCCCCCACCCGTGCCAGCCTTCTCCCGATTCCTGCGCTATTTCATGGCGGTTGGCCGCCTTGGCTCGATCCGCAAGGCCGCCGATGAACTCAATGTCTCGGCCTCAGCCATTGATCGGCAGATCCTGAATGTCGAGGCCGAGATCGGGATGCCGCTGTTTGAGCGCCTGCCCACTGGGCTGCGTCTGACCTCAGCGGGCGAGATCATGATGGCCGCCGGGGGGCGCTGGCAAAAGAGCCTGAGCGAAGTGCGCGCCCAGATCGAGGATTTGCGCGGCTTGAAGCGCGGCCACGTGGAGATCGCGGTGATCGATGCGCTGACCAAGGGGGCCATTCCTGCCGCGATCCAATCGATCCAGAGCCGCTATCCGGGCATTACCATCGATGTCAAAGTGACCGGCAACGATCAGGTCCGCCGTATGATTGCCAGCAACGAGGTGGATTTCGGCATCTTCTTTGATCCGCAATCCTACCGCGACATTACCGTGCGCGCCTTTGTGGACGTGCACCTTGGCTTTATCACGCCAGCCGGGCACCCGTTTGGCCAGCAGGCAGAGGCGCGCTTTTCCGCCTGCATCGGCTCACCCGTCGTCGTCCCATCGACCGCGCTGGCGGTGCATCAGCAGATTGCCGTGCTGGAGGGCACGACCCGCGCCACGATCGACAAGAAGGCGACCAGCAACAATATCCAGATGATCACGTCGCTGGTGCTGCAAGGCGTGGGCATCGGCATCCTGACCTCGCTTGACGTGATCACCGAGGTGAAAGCGGGCCTGCTGTCGTTCACCCGCATCTCTGATCCGGTGCTTAGGCCAATGACGCTGGCCCTATGCACCGCCACGGCGCGTCCACCATCTTACGCTGCCGATATCGTCCTGAGCGAGATGCAAACTGCTTTCGGCCAACTGGCCTATCCGGCGGGCGCGGCCAAAACGCTCTAGCAGGTGCCACACTGGCGCAAAAAGTCGTGGGAACCGCGATTGCTCTGCACCGCATCAGGCGATACCTGAAAATCTTGTCAGGCTGCTAACGGACTTTCCGGACATGATCGATTCCGCCGCTCCGGTGCTCAATTACATCGCGTACGAGGACTTCCTCACCAAAGTGCGCGGCCTTTCGCGCACGCTGGCGGCTGATCGCTGGAAGCCGGATTTCATTATCGGCATCGGGCGTGGCGGGCTGGTCCCGGCGGTCTATATCAGCCACGAACTGCAGGTGCCGATGCTGTCGGTCGACCACTCCTCCAAAGTCCCCGGCTTTGCCGACGAACTGCTGGGCAAAGTGGCCGGCAAATCGGCCGATGGCACGCGGCTGCTGTTTGTTGACGATATCAACGATAGCGGCGGCACCATCGTCTACATCCGCAACCTTCTCGCCGAAAACGGCTGTAACCCTGACAACTTGCGGTTTGCCGTGCTGATGGACAATTGCCGTTCACAAGCGCGCGTCGATTATGCGGCTGAGGAAATTGACCGCGCGCAGGACAAGCGCTGGTTCGTGTTCCCATGGGAAGCGGTGATGACCGCCGAAACGCTGGCCGAAGAAGCGCAGGCTGTGCCCGAACGCTTGGCATGACATCATGCGGATCCTCCTGACCGGTTCGACAGGCTGGCTTGGCCGGTTTCTCGCACCCCGCTTGCGTAGCGCGGGGCACAGCGTGGTCGGCCTCGATGTAGCGCCCGGTTCTGACACACAGGTTATCGGATCGGTGGCCGATCCGGCTGTGGTGAAAGCAGGCTTTGCTCACGGCATCGACGCCGTGATCCACGCCGCCGCGCTGCACAAGCCCGATATCGTTCGCTACCCGGAACAAGCGTTCATCGACGTGAACGTCACTGGCACGCGCAACCTGTTGAGCGCCGCAAAGGCTGCGGGGCATGATCGCCTTGTCTTCACCTCAACCACATCGCTGATGATCAGCCAGACGGTGCGCGACGAGGCGGGTGACGCTGCGGTATGGCTGGACGAGCAGACCGGCCCGCTGGTGCCACGCAACATTTATGGCGTGACTAAGCTCGCCGCCGAAGGCCTTTGCCGCATCTACGCACACGAACATGGCCTGCCTTGTGTGGTCTTGCGCACCGGGCGCTTTTTCCCCGAAGATGACGATACGCTGAGGCAACCGTCAGGCGAAAATCTGAAAGCCAACGAGCTTTTGAACCGCCGACTGACGGTGGAAGATGCGGCAGATGCCCACATCGCCGCTTTGGAACGTGCGCCAGACCTAGGCTTCGATCTGTTCGTGCTGTCTGCCCCCACGCCTTTCAGCCGCAACGAAGTGCGTGAACTGAAATCAGACGCACAAGCGGTAATCGCGCGCTATTTTCCCGATGCTGCCAGCCTTTATGAAAAGCGCGGTTGGACCCTGCCCACCAGCATCGGCCGGGTTTATGATGCGTCCCATGCCGAACGCCGTTTGGGGTTCCGCTGTCAGACCGGGTTTGCGCAAGTGCTTGACGCTTTGCGCGAGGGCAAGCCGCTGCCATTCGCGCACGATCCAGCCTATACGTCGCCAGCGCTGGCGAACTGAAAGCCTTTCGAGATTGCCCAGACCAGCGCGAGGATCACCGCCAGCCCGATCAGCGCGCGCAACGGGGACCAGCGCACGCTTTCAACGGTTTCACCAGCCTCCAGATCGCGCCTGCCGGTAATCATCGGGCCGATCAGATCACGCCCGACAAGGAACTGGTAGTAGCCGATCGCGCAGACATGCAGACCAATCAGCGTCAACGCTGCCTTGAACGCAATTTCATGAATTTCCGCCGCCGCGCGGCCGCCATCGAAGCTTAGGAACCCAGCCAAAGGCCCCGATTCCAGCCCATCGACATCCACCGAAAACAGCCCTGCCGTGACCAGCGTGAGCAAGACCAAGAGCAGAGCCGCCACGCTCCACCCACCCAGCGGATTGTGCCCATCGGTGGCATGTTCATCCGAAGCTTTGCGAGCATAAGCAAGGACTTCACCCGGCCACTTCACAAACTGTGCGAAGCGGGCCGTGCGCGATCCGGCAAGGCCCCAGAACACGCGGAACAGCAGCAGCGCCACGATCAGCAGGCCCGATTGCCGGTGCCATTCCATCTCGTGGTTTTCCCCGCTCCACCACGAGAACGTGAACAGCCCCAGCAACGACCAGTGGAACAGCCGCACCGGCACGTCCCAAACGCGGACCTTTTCCGTCACGACGAAACCCCTTTTCCTATTCGGAGTTGTTGCATGTCCGAAACAGCAATCCCGACCTTATCATCCCGTATTCGTCATCCTGAACTTGTTTCAGGATCCATTTCGCTAATCAAGCTGCCGCTTGGAGTGATAGATGGACCCTGAGCCGAAGGCCAGCGTCGCTAAACAAGTTCAGGGTGACGTCGATGGATGGTGGGCCACCTCCATCGCAGGCGGAAATCGAGGACTTTCCCTCATCAAATTCCGGCAAAAATCAATCGTCGGCGCGGAACTGCTTGTGGCATGCGCCGCAAGTGCCGCCAACGGCCTTGAACTGCGCGCCGATCGCCGCAGCGTTGCCGGTGCCGCTGACCATCACCAGCTTGTCTGCTTCGGCAATCAGCTTCTTGGCATGACCATCAAAGGTCGCACGGTCGGTCCAGATCGCGGGCAGCGCGTCCGTCTTCACGCCAGCGCCCGGGCCGGTGCCCTTGGGGAACAGCGGCACTTGTGCGCGGGCCATGGCGGCGATGGTCTTGGCAGCCCCTGCCATCTTGGCCTTGTCCGCGCTGCCGGCCAGTTCATCCTTGATGACCTTCATCGCGCCGCCCATCTTCTTGAAATTGGCCTGGCGCGCGGCAATCGTGTCAGCCGGAGATGCGGCAATAGCAAACGTCCCGCCTGCTGCGGCGACAAGAGCGATAGCGGCGGCAATAGTGCGAATGCGGGGCTTGTTCATTGCAGGGTCCTGTCTTGGTGTGGCGGTATCAAAACGGCTTCAGCGCCAAAGCGGAAGGCGGCTTTTGGGGAAACACTTTCAAATAGGCCTCGCGGACTGTGGCAAGGCCATCTTCAACCATTTTGGCGGCCGTGCGTCCATACTTGTCGGCAATGTCTGTGCGCGCGCCACGGATTGCCAATACGCGCAGCATCGGTTCAAGGCCGGGATGCCAGCCACTGCTTAATGCGCGATGCAGCGCGGTCATGCCATTGGCATCGGTGACATCAACGTTGGGTGCATAATCGAGCGCCAGCGTGAGCGCATCTGCGTTCTGCCCGGATGCTGCCGCCAGCAGGATGTTGGTGCCGTTTGCCAGAACAAAGGCCTTGTCCGCCCCCGCCGCCACCAGCAGCCGCATTGCCTCGGCCTGCCCGGCCTGCGCCGCACTGAACAGCGGTGGCGTGGGCGGAACGGGCGGCGGTGGCATGCCAAAGTTGGCCTCGGTCACCCATGTCACGCGCGATGGGCCGGTCAGGCCATTGGGATCGGCGCCCTTGGCCAGGAGTGCCGAAACCAGCGCGCCCTGCCCTGCTGCGGCGGCCACATGCAGCGGGCGGGTGCCGTTGCGGTCAATCTCGGCCAAGTCCCAACTGCCGCGCGCCAGCAAAAGTTGCGCCGCGCCCCAATTCTTTTGATAGAGCGCCAATTGCAAGGCACTGGTGTTTTCCGGCCCGCGATGGCGAATGTCTGCGCCTGCCTGAGCCAGCACATCCACCGCATCGGCATTGCCGCCCGCAATGGCGAAGAACAGCGGCGTAAAGCCCTCCGCCGTGGCGCGGTTTACTTTCGCGCCCGCTTTGACCAGCAGCGCCACCGCATCCGCCTTCCCGGCAGATGCGGCCCACATCAGCGGTGTCTGCCCGCGCGGATCCGGGGTATCGGGCTTGGCGCCCTTGGCCAACATCGCGGCCACGGTTTCGGCAGACGCAAACCGCGCGCACAGGGCCAGCGGCCAAGCCCCTTCGGCCCCCGGCTTGCGCGGATCGGCACCAGCGTTCAGCAGCGCCTGCACGATGTCAGCGTTGCCGCGTTCGCAGGCCAGCGCCAGTGGCGTCAGGCCATTGGCATCGGCAAGGTTCGGCTTGGCCCCATGCTTCAACAGCAGCGTGACGAGAGCAGGGTCCTGCACTTCCACGGCACGCGCGAGCGGCCTTTCGCCATAATCGAGCGTTGCATTGGCATCCGCGCCACGCTCAAGCGCGGCCTGCAGGGCCACCGCATCGTCTGCCGCAATCGCATCGGCAACCGGCATCGCGCTTGCCAGCAGGAGCCCCGCGACCAGATCAAGCATCAGCCAGACCCTTGAGCGGCCCGGTGCTGTCGCCAAAGCTTTTCGCCGGAACGCCCAGCAAGTTAAGCCCCGCCAGCATCAGGTCAGACATCGGCGTGCCCTTGGCCACCTCCAGATGCCGCCCGCCTTTCACCAGCCCGCCGGCCAGCACTACGGGCAAGTCCATGAAATCATGGTCGTTTGAATCGCCAAAGGCCGATCCGCGCAGCACCAGCATCGTATCGAGCAACGATCCCTCACCGTCGCGCGTCTCCTTCAGCCGTTGCAGCATGTAGGCGAAAAACTGCATGTGATAGCGGTTGATCACCGCCAGCTTGGCCATCTTGTCCGGGCTGCTGCCATGATGGCTGAGCATGTGGTGCGAATCCGGAATGCCGATTTCCGGGTAAGTCCGGTTCGAAATTTCGCGCCCGATCATGAATGTGCCCACGCGCGTCATATCGGATTGCAGCGCCATGACCTGCAGATCGATCATAAGCTTCACATGTTCGGCGAAATCATCGGGAATGCCCGCCGGGGCCTGCATCGAGGTGGTCTGCGCGGCGGCTGGAGAGATTTGCGCGCGCTGGATACGTTTTTCGATGGCGCGGGTGGCGTCCATGTATTCGTTCAGCTTGTGCCGGTCTTCCATGCCCAGCGCGCCCGTCAACCGCGCGGCGTCTTCACGCACGAAATCGAGGATCGAGCTTTGCCGCCGCAATTGCGCCAGACGGCTCTTTTCATCCAGCGCTTCGCCATCGCCGAACAGCCGCTCAAACACCTCGCGCGGATTGGCGGTTACGGGCAGCGGCACAGTTGGCGTCAGCCACGAAATGCCGTTGGTATAGGCGCAGGAATAGTTGATGTCGCAACTGCCCAGCAGGCTGGCCTGATCCACGCCGAGTTCGAGCGAAGGGATCTGCGTGGCGTCTGCCAGATGCGCGGCGAATACCTGATCCATCGATACGCCGCAGCGAATGTCAGGCCCCTCGGTCTGCTTGGCGCGGGTGCCGGTAAGGAACGCCGGGCACGAACGGCCATGGCCCGCTGGCCTGTCACCAAAGGCCGCCGCCTGTGCATGGCCAAGGCCGCTGACCACCAGAATATCCTTGCGGTGCGGCTCCAGCGGCCCGAGCGTGGACGGCAAGGTGAAATCCGCGCCGGTGCCTTTGGGCCGGTATTCGGCCATGGTCATGCCGTTGGGCGTGTAGAACACCTGAAACCGCTTGGGCCGCTGCGCCACATCGGCGGCGCTGGCACTTGGCATCATCGCCTCAAGGAACGGGAGCGCCATCGTGGTGCCAAGCCCGCGCAATACGGTGCGGCGCGAGAGGGCTGCGCGGCGCACGATCACTTGGCCGCTCCTGCACGCGCCACGTTCAGCGCTGCTGGAGCCCTGCGCATGGTGAAGGCCGGGCTGGTAACAATCCCCCGAACGATGGTCTGCACGCGATAGTCCTCCTGCGCGGCCTTGCGCGCAATTGCGCGGACCGCTGGCATGTCATTCGGCCCAAGCCCGCGCGCGAGGGCATAAGTCATCAACCGCTCGGTAAAGGCCTGCGCAAATTCATCGCGCCGGTCGAGCAGCACTTGCTGCAGCCCGGTGAACCCGGAAATCGCGCGGCCATCAGGGAGCGTAGCGGTGTTGTCGATCGCCTGGCCCGCATCGACTGTGCGCCACGCGCCCACCGCGTCGAAGTTTTCCAGCGCAAAGCCCAGCGGGTCCATCTTGGTGTGGCAAGCGGCGCAGCTGGGATTGGCGCGATGCAACTCCAGTTGCTGGCGTGCGGTCAGCTTGCGGCCATCATGCTCAGCCTTCAGCGCGGGCACATCGGCAGGCGGCGGGGGCGGCGGTGAGGCCAGCATGTTGTCGAGGATCCACTTGCCGCGCTTCACCACCGATGTGTGGTTGCCATAGGACGTGACCGTCAGGATGCTCGCCTGCCCGAGCAGCCCGCCCCGCGCAGTAGCGGGATCGAGGCTGACCTTGCGGAACGCCGTGCCGCTCACCCCCGCAATGCCATAGTGCTTGGCAAGCCGCTGGTTGAGGAACGTGTAATCGGCGCGGATGAAGTCCGTCACCGGGCGGTTCGCGCCCATCACGTAGGTGAAAAACATTTTCGTCTCGCCCGCCATCGCCGTACGCAAACGGGTATCGAAATCGGGGAATTCGGTGATGTCCGGGCGCTGCTGTTCAAGGTTGCGAAGATAGAGCCATTGGCCCGCAAAATTCTCGGTCAGGGCCTGCGCTTTTGGATCAGCCAGCATGCGCGCAATTTCGGCCTCGATCATGCCGGGTTCGCGCAAGCCGCCGTTTTCCGCCAGCGACAGCAGCCGTTCGTCGGGGATCGAACTCCACAGGAACAGCGCCATGCGCGTAGCCAGATCAAGGTCGGATACTCCATAGGCCACGCCCGAAATCCCCGCAGGCGGCGGGCTTTCCACCACGAACAGGAATTGCGGCGAAACAAGAATGGCCTCAACCGCCGCCTCGATCCCCTGCTCGAACGCGCCCCCTGCCCGCTCAGCGGAATAGAGCCGCATCAACGGCGCGATATCACCTGTCGAAACCGGTCGGCGCCACGCCCGCCTTGCCAGCGAGGACACGATCTTGCGCGCGCAAGGCTCCTCTTCGGCGGCGCTGCGCGGACGGCACTGAAACACCGCGCGCTGGCTTGGCGTTTCGGCCATACCCTTGACGTCATAAGGCCCAGCCACATCCAATTGCAGCACATCGCGCGGGAAATTGCGCTGCGAATAGCGCGGATGCATGCGCCACGAAGGCACCTGCAATGTGCCCGCGCGCTGGCCATCCACCCACACGTCCAGCGGCAGCAGCTTGGGCTTGTCGAGCGGGAGCGGCACGTAATCGGTGTTGTTGCGCAGCCATTGCACGCTTTCATCGGGCCAGGTCTGCCGCCGGAACGACACGCTGATGCGATGCGTCCCGGCCGTCATCGGCACGCGCAGTGTGTAGCGGTCCTCGGTCAGCCGGTCGTTCTCGTTGTTCGTATTGGAATTGAGCCAGGTAACGACATCGTAGAGGCCATCATACCGCGCAAAATAGCGCACCGCCGCGCCCCCGCGCGATGCCAGCGGCAGATCACCTCCCCCCAGATTGGTGGTGGCGCGTTCGTTGAAAGCCGGGATACCCGAATTGCCGACCGAGCCATCCTTGGGCACCTGCCACGTGGTGACAAAGGCGCGCGCTGGAACAAGGCCAGTCGCTTGCCGCGCCACTTTGCCTGCCACCGCCACATAGCGTTCCATCAAAGTGGGCGAGACGCTCAGCACATCGGCGATGTTGTCGAAGCCAAAGCCCGAATTGTCCGGTGGCAGATCACGCGCCACATCAGCCTCAACCCCCAGCAAATCCCTGACGGCATTGGCATATTCAACGCGGTTCAGGCGGCGGACGGCGCTTTTGCCCGGATCGGGATGCGCGGCCACATATTGCGCGCGCGCGGCATCAAGCCATTCGACCATCGCCGCGCGCTGCGCCATGTCAGGCTGCGGCTTGGAATGCGGCGGCATTTCTCCAGAAGCCACGCGGCGCAGGATTTTCTCCCACGCATCGGCATTGCGGCCAGTGGCAACATCGCTGGCCTTGAGATCGGCGACAGATAGCCCGGCCACATTGTCAAAATCGTTGTGGCAACGCGAACAATACTTGTCGAGCATCGGCTCGATCATCGCGGCGCGCTCATTGGCCAGCGCAGCAGCAGCAGGTGAGCTATCGGCATTCGTCGAGGCGAAGAGGCAAGTGCCGGTCAGCAACACGCTGGCGATCAGTGCAGTTCGTCCGGCGGGAACCCGCCAACCCGGCTTCATCCGAAATGCGCCCTTTGTTCAGTTGCAACAGGTCTGGCCAAATGCCTGCCACTGGTTGCGGACTATCGGGCGGGGGTGCACGCGTCCATTGCCATTAACCGGACGTCGCGTGTGCATAATTCGCGCACCGCCGCTAACCGTTCAGCCACCTCGCCAAGGCGCTGCCCGGATCGTCCAGAATTGCGCGCGTGGCACCCTGCTCCACACTGACCCCGTTCTGCAAAAAGCAGATACGGTCAGCACTATGTGCTGCGTCCTCGATATCGTGCGAGACGAAGATGATCGGCATGGCGCTCGACGCGCGGATTTCGGCCAGCAGAGCGTGAAGGGCCCGCCGTGTCGGCTGATCCACGGCGGAGAACGGCTCATCCAGCAGCAAGACGTGCGGATCACGCGCCAAGGCCCGCGCAAGCGCCACCCGCTGCTGCTGCCCCCCTGAAAGCTCTGCCGGAAAGCGCGCGCCCAGCCCCTCCAGATGCACCCGTTCAAGCAAAGCGGTGGCACGAGCCTCGCGTTCAGCGCGCGGATATTCCAGCATCGCCTCGGCGATATTGCCAAGTGCGGTCTTGTGCGGAAACAGCGCGTAGGATTGGAACACAAGACCCACCCGCCGCGCCTGCGCGGGCACGTGCGTGCCCAGATCACGATCGAGCCATACTTTCCCGTCACAAACAATGCAGCCCTTTGCAGGCTGATATAGTCCGGCAATGGCTTTCAGGACCGTGGTCTTGCCCGCCCCGGAAGGGCCAACCAGCGCCAGCGTCTCTCCCGCCGTGACCTCGAAATCCACCGCAAGCGCAATCGGCCCGTCCTGATGCAGGTGGATCGAAAGGCCTTCAGCCATGGCGGTTTGTGCGCCTGCTCAGCACGAAACTGGCCGTTACTGCCACCAGTGAAATCGCCATCAGCACCGCAGCCATGCGCGCGGCCGCCGGGTTATCGAACGCCTGCACCCGATCATAGATCGAAAGCGCCAGCGTGCGCGTCTCGCCCGGAATCGAGCCGCCCACCATCAGCACGACGCCGAATTCGCCCAGCGTATGCGCAAAGGCGAGCACCACGCCGGTCACAATGCCGGGCCAGGCAAGTGGCAGCTCGATCCGCCAGATCGTGCGCCACAACGAGTGCCCGCACGTAGCCGCCGCATCACGCAAGTCCTGTCCAATACTCTCAAACGCGCGCTGGGCGGGCTGGATCGCAAACGGCAGGTTGACCAGCACCGAGGCGACGAGAATGCCCTCAAAACTGAACACCAGCGCCCCGCCGAACAGCGCCGTCCATGCTCGGCCAATCGGGGAATCAGGCCCCATGCCGACCAGCAAGTAAAAGCCGATCACCGTGGGCGGCAGCACCAGCGGCAGGGTCAGCACCGCTTCTATGACTGCCCTCCCGCGCAGGTGCGTCGTGGCTAGCCATCGCCCGACAACAATGGCCACCGGCAGCAGAATGGCAATCGTCAGCAGCCCCAGCAGCAGCGACAGATGAAGCGCCTGCCAATCCATCGCCGCTCAGCGCGCCTCGCCGGGCAGGGCAAAGCCATGGCGCACCAATATCCGCCGCGCCGCGGGTTGCTGAATATAACGGTAGAACCGCTGCGCGACTGGCCCTGCCGCCTTCATCAAGACCATCCGCTGCCGCAACGGCCGATGCCACGCCGCCGGGATCAGCGCATACCGGGCGCGGAGCGCGAATGCCGGGTCCAGCACCAGCGAATAGGCCACAATCCCGCCCTGCGCCCCGCCTGCTGTAGCAAATTGCATAGCCTGCGACACATTCTCACCCAGCACGAGCTTTCCAATGAGAGGCTCCCATAACTGCCCACGCCGCAGCACCTCTTCTGCCCGCTTGCCATAGGGCGCATGCGCCGGATTGGCGATGGCAAAGCGCGTGATCTGCCCTGCCCGCACCGCCGCGCGCAGACCCGCAAGGTTGCTATCAACCTGCATGGGCGAACCCTTGGGCGCCACCACCGCCAATCGCCCGATGGCATAAGGCGTCCCCCGATCCACCGTCTTGCCCGCTTTTGCCAGAGCCAGCACATAGTCCTCATCCGCCGACAGAAACAGCTGAAAGGGCGCACCCTGCTGAAGCTGGCGATAGAAATTGCCCGAGGAGCCAAAGGTCAGCGACACCTTTTGCCCGGTATCGCGCGTGAAAGCCGCTGCAACTTCCGTTAGAGCAAGGCGAAGGTCAGCGGCGGCGGCAATATTCGGCACCGATTGAGCCGCTGCGGGCGCAACCATTCCCAGCGCCAGAAGCACAATCCCCAGCCATGTCGTCAGGAATCGCACCTTCCCCACACCTTCCCTGCGATGTATATCACGGCGCACATCGCAGGGAAGGCGCGCCTCTGTCAATGTGGATGCACGAACGATCAGGATGGACGGGCCAAGCCACATGACCGATGAAAGCACGAAGCCGCTGTTGAAACTGAAAGTGCAGGTGCTGGTGGGGGATGCCATCGCCATTGGCCCCGGCAAAGCCGATCTGCTCGCCGCCGTCGACAGCACAGGTTCTATTGCCGCTGCTGGCCGGGCGCTGGGCCTCAGCTATCGCCGCACGCGCGACATGATCGACACGCTCAACACGTGCTGGCGTGAACCGCTCATTTGCACCACCAAAGGCGGCAAAACCGGTGGCGGAGCGATGCTCACGCCTGTTGGGCAGGAAGTCTTGCAATGCTATCGGGCACTGGACGCCGCGGTTCAGGCCACAGCGCACGAGCACGGCGCGGCCTTGCTCGCACTGGCCGAGCCGACCACGCCCTGACCCTTGGCAGACTAGGCAGGCCCCAGCAGCCGGTCCAGATGCGCCGATATCAGCCGCGTGCGTTCAACGAACGGAAACTCGGGCCGGGTCAGCAGGATAGAGACAAGGCCGTGCATCCCGGCCCATACCGTTTGTGCGGCCAGCTCTGCCGCGGCAGGATCGGCCAGCAGCTCGCCAAAGGCGCTGCGCAAGATCGAAAAGGTGGCCAGCCCGGCCTCAAGCCCGCGATGCTTTCCGCTAACCTCATCCATTGCGATATCGGCATGAAAAGCCACGCGATAGGCCGCCGGTTCCTCCAGCCCGAAATCGATGTAGGCACGGCACAGTTCGCGCAGGCGGGCGGCCCCGGTCATCGCCGCATCCACCTTGCGCAGCCGCCGTTCCAGAATACCGAAGGCGCGGATGCACAGTTCCACGGCAATCGCATCGCGGTTGGGGAAATGGGCATAGAGCGAGGGCTGGCTGATCCCCACCGCCTGCGCGATCTGGCGCGTCGTTACCGCATCAAGGCCGTGGCGCAGAAACAGGCGCTGCGCTTCATCAAGGATCTGCTCGCGCCGGTCGAGCGTCTTACCCGGCATCGTGCTCCCCGCCTTGTCACCTTTTTGCTCCATGGTGCCTCTTTGCGCCTTGACGATCCTGCGTCAACCTATCATTGATAGGCTATCATCGATAGGTTTCGGAGTCGAACTGAATGTCGTATCGTCAGGCCAGCCTCGGGGCGCTCGGTTTTGCGTTGCTGCTGGGCGCGTGTTCAGGCCCTGATGGGCCGCAGGAAAAGCCCTTGCCGGTGGTCGAAGCCGTCCTGCCGATGGCCGGGTCTGGAAGCGCTAGCGATGGCAGCAGCTTTCCGGTCCGCGTGCTCTATGATCGCGAAGTGGCGGTATCGCTGCGGCTGGGCGGCACCCTTTCGGCGCTGCCGGTGCATCCGGGGGACCGGGTTCCGGCAGGCGCACTGCTGGCCGCGATCACGCCAACGCTGCAGGCCGAAGCTGAACGCCGCGCCGCCGCCGAAGTCGATCGGCTAAGCCGCGCCGAACGCCGCAATGAAACGCTCCTGCCCGCAGGCGCAGTGTCCGAAGCGCAGCGCGAAGATACGCAAAGCGCGCTGGCCGCTGCCCGCGCCGCATTGCGCGCCGCACGCTATGACCGCGCTTCCACCACCGCACGCATGCCCTTTGCCGGGCTCGTGCTGGCCCGCATGCACGAAGTGGGTGAGACGGTTTCCCCCGGTGAGCCCATTGTGCGGATTGCCGATCTCAACAGCCCGCTTCTGGCCCGCGCCGCCGTCACCCCCACCATTGCCATGCGCATGCCCATCGGCGCCGCTGTTCGGCTCTCGCTCGCCAGCCACGGCGAAGTGACCGGGCGTCTGTTGCGCAAGGCCAGTCTGGCCGATCCGGTCACGGGTACACTCGATCTCGACTTTGCCCTGCCCACAGGGCGCGGGATGCTGAGCGGGCTGACCGGCAGCCTGATCATTCCGGAAGGGAGCGCCGACACTGGTGGAGGCCGCCTGACCATTCCCGCCGAAGCCTTGCTCGATGCCGATGGCAAGCAGGGCCACGTCTTCGTGCTCGATCCCAAAGCGTCGGTCGTGCGGCGGCAAGCGGTGACGCTCCTCGGATTTGTGGGTGACCGGATCGCGGTCGAGGGCTTGGCTCCCACCGCGCGCGTCATCACCGCTGGCGCGGGCTTTGTGCGCGATGGCCAGAAAGTGCGGGTAGACGCCCGATGACCTTCAACCCCGCAGCCTTTGCATTGGCGCGCTGGCAATTCACGCTGGTGGCCGCGCTCCTGCTCGCAGCGCTTGGCCTTGCCGCGCTCTACACCATTCCGCGCACCGAAGATCCGCAGCTCAATCCGCCGATCTTCGTGGTCAATGCCGTCCTGCCCGGTGCCTCCCCTGCCGAAGTCGAGGAACTGGTCACCCGGCCAGTCGAAGATGCCGTCCACCGGCTCGATGGCATCCGCGAAGTGCGCTCGCGCAGCACCGATGGTCTTTCGGTCACGCGCATCGAATTCAACTGGGGCACCGACCCCGACAGCAGCTATGACAAGATCACGCGCGAGGTTTCCGCCTTGCGCGCCAGCCTGCCTGCGGGCCTGCAACGGCTCGACATCGTGCGCGGACGGCCGATCAACGTGTCGATCGTCGAAGTGGCTTTGGTCAGCGACCTCCTGCCGATGCACCGGCTGGAAAAGCTGGCCGACAGTCTGCGCGAACGGCTGGGCACGATACCGGGGATCAATGAGGCGAAGTATTGGGGCGCAGGCCGCACCGAAATGCGCGTCGCGCTCGATATGGCGCGGCTGGCCGCACTGCGTCTGCCTCCAGCCGCCGTGGCCGAGGCCTTGCGCGCCGCAGGGCAGGAAAGCCCGATCGGCGCGGTTAATGCTGGCGACCGGCGCTTCACCGTCAAATATGGCGGCGCGTTCCGCTCGCCCGAGGCTATCGCAGCTGTGCCGCTGGTTGCGGGCAATGGCCGGGCCTTGCGCGTGGGCGATGTGGCCACGGTGGGCTGGGCACAGGATGAACCGGACCACATCACCCGCTTCAATGGCCAGCGTGCGCTGCTGATTACCGCCACACAGGGCAAAGATCAGGACGTCACGCGCCTGTCCGCCGCGATCTCGGCAGAGTTAGACGCCTTCGAACAGACCTTGCCCGGCGGGGTCAAGCTGGTGCGCGGCTTTGACCAGTCCGAAAACGTGAAGCACCGCATCGGCGGCCTGACCCGCGATTTCCTGATCGCGCTGGCGCTGGTCAGCCTCACCTTGTTGCCACTGGGTTTGCGCGCGGCGGGCGTGGTGATGATTGCCATTCCGCTCTCACTGCTGATCGGCGTGGCCATTCTCGCAGGGCTGGGCTTCACGCTTAATCAACTGGCCATCGCCGGGTTCGTGCTGGCGCTGGGCATACTGGTCGATGATGCCATCGTGGTGGTGGAAAACATCGCGCGCTGGCTGCGCGAAGGGGCAGATCGGACGACCGCCGTGATCAAGGGCACCGGCCAGATCGCCCCTGCCGTGCTGGGCTGCACCGCGTGCCTTGTCTTTGCCTTCGTGCCGCTGCTGGCCCTGCCCGAAGCCTCGGGCGAATTCATCCGGTCACTCCCGGTGGCGGTCATTGCCACGGTGATGGGGTCACTCGTCGTGGCCTTCATGATCACACCCCTTGCCGCCCGCGTGATCCTCTCGCGCCATGAACACCCTGAGGGCAACCGCCTGCTGCAGGCCGTGCAGCGCGGCATTCACCGCTTCTATGCGCCGGTCCTGCACCGCGCGCTTGATCGGCCCAAGCGCTGGATGATTGGGCTGCTGCTGCTTTGCGCATTGTCCTTGCCGCTCGTCGGCGTGATCGGATCAAGCCTGTTTCCGCCCGCCGAAACCCCGCAATTCCTTGTCCGCATAGAAATGCCCCAAGGCACCGCGCAGCGCCGCACCGATCAGACCGTGCGCTGGGTCGAACAGATCGTTTCCAAGCGCCCCGAAGTGCGCTGGACTTCGGCCAACGTGGGCCGCGGCAATCCACAGCTCTATTACAACGTCGCCCAGCGTGAGACGGACCCGGCCTTTGGCGAAGTGGCAGTTGCGCTCAAAGCGTGGGAGCCGGGCAAATCAGACGCCCTGTTGACCGACTTGCGCCGCCGCTTTGACAGCTACCCCGGCGCACGCATCAGCATCATCACGTTCGTGAATGGGCCTGAGGTGGAAGCGCCCATCGTTGTGCGTATTTCCGGGCCAGACATGCAACGGCTGGCGACACTATCGCGCAAGGCAGAAGCCGCCATGGCTGCCATCCCGGGGGTGCGCGATATCGGCAATCCGCTGCGCCAACTGCGCACCGATATCCATTTGGCGGTCGATGAACCCGCAGCGGCAGCACTCGGGGTCCGCCCCGGCGCAATCAAGGATGCAGTGCGTATCGGCCTGTCAGGAGCATCTGTCGCCAGCTTCCGCGATAACGATGGGGACAATTACAGCGTGACCGTGCGCCTGCCCAATGCGGGACGTGGCGAACTGTCCCAGCTTGGCCAGATCTTCGTCCCCACGGCCAACGGAGCCAGCGCCCCGCTCGGCGCGCTGGCTCGGCCCGAGCTGCGATCAGAAGCGGCGCGCATCGACCGGTTGCGCCGCACCCGCATGGTGACGCTCACCGCTTATACCGATCCCGGCGTGCTGGTATCGAAGGCCACGCGCGAGGTGAAAGCTCAGGTCGAACGCGCCATTGATCTCCCGCCCGGCTATCGCTTCACCTTGGGCGGCGAGGCAGAGACATCGTCGCGTAGCTTTGCAGGGCTGGTGCCAGCCATCGTCGTGTCCTCGCTTGGCATTCTGGCGGTGCTGGTGCTGGAATTCGGGCGGTTCCGTACCGTGGCAGTGGTTGCAGGCATCGTGCCGTTCGGCTTCCTCGGCGCGGTGGTCGCGCTGTGGCTCACCGGCAATTCGCTGTCCTTCACCGCAGCGGTCGGCCTCATCGCGCTGGTCGGTATCGAGATCAAGAATTCGATCCTGCTGGTGGACTTTACCGACCAGTTGGAACGCGAAGGCCTGCCCCCGCGCGAAGCCGTTGAACGGGCCGGAGAACTGCGCTTCCTGCCCGTGCTGCTCACCTCGGTCACGGCCATAGGCGGGCTGCTGCCGCTGGCTGTGGAGAACAGCGGCCTGTTCTCGCCAATGGCCATTGCGATGATTGGCGGGCTGATCTCGTCAACCGTCCTTGCCCGCATTGCCACGCCGGTCATGTATCTGCTGCTGGCCGGAAATCGCACGCCCCAAAACGCTGATATCGCAGGAGCAGCCGCATGAAAGCGCGTTTGCTGACCATCTTCGCCCTGAGTGCCACGCTCGTAGGCTGCACCGCCGGGCCAGACTATGCTGCGCCCGATCTGCCCGCCGCGCCCACATGGCGTCAACCGGTGGCAACCGGCCCGCAGTCTGCCTCGCCATGGTGGCAAAGCTTCAACGATCCGGTGCTTAATCGGCTGGAGACCGAAGCGCTCAACGCCAATCTCTCGATTGAACAGGCGCTGGCACGGCTCGATCAGGCGCAGGCAGCCTCAGCCGCTGCAGGAGCCGCGCGCCTGCCCTCGGCAGAGGCTGGCGCATCCGCAGCGCGGGCGCAGCAATCACTGAACGCAGGCCTTGGCCAACTTTCCCGCTTCGTGCCCGATTTCCCGCGCACCGTGGACAACGGCAGTGCAACGCTCAGCGGATCGTGGGACCTTGATCTTGCGGGCGGATTGCGCAGGCGGCAGGAAGCCGCACGCGCCGGAACCGCCGAGGCACAAGCAGGCGTGATCGCCGCGCGGCTGGCGGTTTCAGCCGAACTGGCGCAGGCCTATTTCCGGCTGCGCGTCGCACAGGCGCAGGGCCTTGCGCTCAATGAACTGGCCGCCCGTGCCCGCGAACGCCAAGCGATCATGGCGGCGCGCCTGAGCAGCGGAGCCGCCTCGCAGGCCGATGCCGAACGTACCTCTGCCGCCGCAGAACAGGCAGCCGCCGCCCTCCCCCAGATTTCTGCCCGGATCGAGGCAGAGCGCACGCGTATCGCGATCCTGCTGGGCCACTCCCCTTCGCTCCCGCTCGATCTGGATGGCGCGTTTAGTGCCGATGCCGCCGATCCTGTCGCCGGGCTTCCCGCCGCCGTACTGCGCGCGCGGCCCGATGTGGCCATGGCCGAAGCGCGGCTGATTTCGGCCAATGCGGCCATCGGCGCAGCCATGGCGGAATATTGGCCAAGCGTCTCGCTCAGCGCGCTGGCAGGCGTGCAGAGCAATCGCTTCGGCCAGCTTTTCACCGGCGATTCCATCGCCTTGCAAGGCGCGCTCGGGCTGCGCTGGCGCTTGTTCGATTTTGGCCGGATCGATGCGCAAGTCGCCTCTGCCCGCGGGCGCAACCGCGAAATGCTGGCCGCCTACCGCGAAACCGTGCTGCGCGCGACGGGCGATGTTGAAGTGGCGCAAGCAGCACTGATCGCCGCCCGAACTGCACTTGCCAGCACCAAGGCCGAGGTAGACCTGCGCGAGGCCGCCAGAGACCGCGACAAGGCCGCACTGCGCGCCGGGGCTATCAGCCGGGAAACCCTGTCCGCTTCGCAAAGCGCTCTGGCAGAGGCGCAACTTCGATTGGCCGAGGCGCGCGGCAATCAGGCGGCAGCGCTGGTGGACCTGTCCCGCGCGCTGGGGCTGCAAACCTGGTGACCAAATACCCGCTCTTGCATCCAGATACCCTGTCACTCGCGCGGACAGACCGTGCATCGCCGCGATTGACGCGCTACACTGTCTTGCCCAGACAGGACTGGACCCGACATGTTCACCGCACCGTTCATCCTCGCCATCGATCAGGGCACCACATCCACGCGCTGCATCGTGTTCGATGCCAAAGCGCACATGGTATCTGTGGCCCAGCGCGAATTTCCGCAGCACTATCCGCAGCTTGGCTGGGTGGAGCATGATCCGGAAGATATCTGGAACGATACCGTCACCGTGCTGCGCGAAGCCGTGGCGAAAGCAGGCATCGCAGTCGATGAGATCGCCGGAATAGGCATCACCAACCAGCGCGAAACCGTGGTGGTGTGGGAACGCGCCACCGGCAAGCCGGTCTATAACGCCATCGTCTGGCAAGACCGCCGCACCGCCGATCGGTGTGCGCAGCTCAAGGAAACCGGCGTTGAGGCCGATGTTACCGCGCGGACCGGCCTGCTGCTCGACCCCTATTTCTCGGCCACCAAACTCGCGTGGATTCTCGATCATGTAGAAGGCGCGCGGGCCAAGGCGCAGGCGGGTGATCTGGCCTTTGGCACGATTGACAGCTTCCTGCTTTCGCGGCTGACGCGGGGCAAAGTTCACGCCACCGACCCCACCAACGCCGGGCGCACGCTGCTGTTCAATATCGTGGAACAACAATGGGATGACACGCTGCTCAAGCTGTTCGACATTCCTGCCAGCGTGCTGCCGCACGTGCACGATAATGCCCACATTTTCGGCCAGATGGATGCCAGTATTCTGGGCCGGGATATCCCGATTGCCGGGATGGCAGGCGATCAGCAGGCCGCGCTGTTCGGGCAAGGCTGCTTCCATCAAGGCATGACCAAATCGACTTACGGCACCGGCTGTTTTGCGCTGATGAACATCGGCACGACGCCGATCATGTCGCGCAACCGGCTGCTGACGACGCCAGCCTATCGCTTGGGTGGCATCACCACATATGCGCTTGAAGGATCGATCTTTGTGGCAGGCGCTGCGGTGAAATGGCTGCGCGATGGCTTGAGGCTCATCACGCATGCTTCGGAAACGCATGACATGGCCACGCGTGTGGCAGACAGCCACGGCGTTTACATGGTGCCAGCCTTTGTCGGCATGGGTGCGCCACATTGGGACCCGGAGGCGCGCGGGCTGATCTGCGGATTGACGCTGGATGCCACCGCCGCCCATCTGGCCCGCGCTGCGCTGGAGGCTGTGGCATACCAGACGATGGATCTGGTCGATGCGATGCGCGCCGATATCGGCCCAGCCGCCTGCGCGCTTCGCGTGGATGGTGGGATGGCTGCCAACGATTGGCTGTGCCAATTTCTTGCCGACGTGATGATCGCCCCTGTCGAGAGGCCGGGCCTTGTGGAAACGACGGCGCTTGGGGCCGCCTCTTTGGCAGGGCTTGCCACTGGCGTCTGGGATGGGCTTCCCGCCTTGGAAGCGCTCTGGGCGCTCGACCGGCGGTTCGAACCCATCATGCCTAGGCCAGATCGGGACCGGATTGTATCAGGGTGGCGCAAGGCCGTGGCGCAAGCGCTTTACAAATGTCCGAATTGAACAAGCAGATTCAATTTGCCGCCGATAATACCGGCAGCTGATCCGATTGCAGCATAACCACTGGTCAGGAGCCATAGATGATCCGCACGTTGACGCCTGTCGTAGCCACAGTGCTTGCTTTTGGTCCTGTCACAGCATCGGCGGCAGACCCGGCTCCACCTGCACTACGCTTCGTGTTCGAAGAACGCGTAGACCTGGAAACGCCCGAACCGGCAGGCGAAGGGCCGCGCGGCGCAGGCAATCGCATCGGTCTTCTGGGCGGCACGGTTAAAGGCCCTAGGCTCAACGGCACGATCCTGCCCGGCGGCGCAGATTGGCAGTTGATCCGCAAGGATGGCTGCGCCGAAATCGTCGCGGATTACTTCATCCGGGCCGATGACAAGAGCCTGATCCACATCCGCAATGTCGGCCTTGCCTGCCCGCCCGGCCAAGCGCGTGGGGCCTATGCCCGCGCCAATCCGGTCTTTACCGCGCCGGTCGGCCCGCACGATTGGCTCAACAAGTCGGTCTTCACGTCCACCATCGAACCGGTGCGGGACGCCAACGGCACGCTCAAACAGGTCGTTCTGCGCTTCTACGAAGTGCTCTGATTGACCTGCGCATTCCAGCGTTCGGATCAGGCCGCAGCCAGCGCTGCCAGAAACTCACGAATTCTGCGCGCGTTCACGCCAAGATCGCCAACCCCGACCCGGTTGACCGAGCGCATATCCACCCGGCTGCCTTTTCCGTCGGGCGTTGGCACGATCCGCAGCACCACATCATCCTTGAAGCGGATGTACGAAACGCTGGCCGTGGCTTCCACGTGGCCCCGCGCCGGATCGGCTTTGGCAACGTCCCAGCCCGCGGCTTCGGCAAGGCGGACCGCATCGGCTGTCACGGCTGCCACCGGTTTGGCAATCGTGACGGGGCCTAGATCGGGATAGGCTTGGCCATGAATACGCTGCCAATTTTCGACGGTATCAACCCCCACAAGGTTATCGGCCCTGAGCGGCAGAACCTCAAACTGCGGCGGTGTGGCAAGATCGGTGGTCAGATCGTGGATCGCCGGACCATCGCCCGCCACCAACGGCCGGCTCGCCAGAAAACCGACGTAGACCAAGGATATAGCAACAGCCGCCCAAGCCTTGGTGCGGGCTGGCCACACAGCACCGCGCCCAGCAAATAGCGCCCACAACCCGATCAGCAGCGCCACCAGCGCCACCAACGCTCCGCCGAGCAGCGCCGAAAATCCCGCCATTTTCGCTATCACATCATAGCGCGCCAGCGTCAGACCGATGGCCGCTATGGCAACAGATGCAATGGCGATGCGCATTGACCACCGCGCAAGGCCGGTAGCCCGGCCCGCGCGCTTGACGATATCGGGATTGTTAAGGTTCATAGGGACAAGTCAGCAGGAAAGCAGAGCCGCGTCAATCATTGCGCACATCCTGCCGGGATCGGTGTAAGGCCAAGCATGTTCGTACGACCAATAACTGTTGCCACCGAATCTCAGGCCCAATCATGACGCGTCGTGTAATCCTTGCAGGCGGCGGCCATGCCCATCTGGCCGTACTGGCAGACTGGGCTTGCGCCCCACTGCCCGATACAGAGCGTTGGCTCATCACGTCCTCGCGCCATACCGCTTATTCCGGGATGCTTCCGGGCTGGCTGGCGGGGCATTATCGGGCCAGTGACCTGCTGATCGATCTGGCCCCGCTGGCGCAGCAGGCCGGGGCGCAACTGGTGATTGCCGATGTGGTCGGGCTTGATCCCGATCGCCAGTTGCTGACCCTGTCCACCGGTGAAGAAGTGGCGTTCGATCTGCTTTCGCTGGCAACCGGCGGCGAGACCGACATTTCCAGCCTCGCACTGTTGGGCGACCGGCTCATGCCGGTAAGGCCGGTGGGCACATTCATGGAGCGTTGGTCGGCTTTTCTGGACGGGAACGCGCAAGCTCCGTCCATCAACATTGCCGTAGTTGGTGGCGGCGCTGCTGGCGTAGAACTCGCGCTCGGCGCGGCTGCAGCGGTGAAACACACGTTTACCAACGCCCGAATATCGCTCGTATCATCGGAACAAGGCTTGCTCGCAGGCCATGCCCCCGCTGTGCGCGAGCGGGCTTTGGCAGAACTGGCAAGACGCGACATCACCGTTCATTTTGCGCATGCTGTCGGCACCGAAGACAACTTGCGCCTGTCCGATGGCACCGTCCTGCCGGTTGACTGCGTTATCGCCGCAACCGGCAGCAGGGCCCCGCGCTGGCTCGCCCGATCTGGCCTTGCCTGCAACGAGGCGGGTTTCGTGGCCGTCGGCGCAGACTTGCGCAGCACCTCGCATTCCGCGATTTTTGCCGCCGGAGACATCATAGACCGGACCGACCGCAAACTCGAACGGTCCGGCGTTCATGCTGTGAAAGCGGGCCCGGTACTCGCGGCAAACTTGCGCGCCGCGCTGAACGGAACCGTGCTCAGCCAATACCAGCCGCGCAGCCGCACGCTCTACCTGCTGGCAACGGGCGACAAACGCGCGATAGCGTCTTGGGGCCAGTTTGTTTCAGCGGGGCGTTGGGCATGGGCGCTTAAGGATTGGATCGACCGGCGTTTCGTTAGGCGATACACTCAGGCCGCGCGCCATGATCCCAATACGCCGTTGCCCGCAGGCAAACGGCCTGCCGCTTAGCCAAGGAGCGATTTTTTGAAACGCATTGCCGTTGCCGGGCTGCTTGTGCTTGGCCTTGCCGCTTGGTTCCTGTTCGATCTCGGGCAGTATCTTACGCTTGATGCGCTCAAGGCGCAGCAATCGACCATAGATGGGTTCTACCGAACAAACCCGCTGCAGGTTCTGGCGGTGTTTTTCCTCGTCTATGTCCTGCTGACGGCGCTTTCGATCCCGGGCGCGGCAATCCTGACTTTGGCGGCAGGTGCCATTTTCGGTGTGGCAACCGGCTCGGCGCTCGTATCCTTTGCCTCGTCCATCGGCGCAACACTGGCGTTTCTGGCGTCTCGCTACCTGTTCCGCGATGCGGTGCAGGCGCGCTTTGGCGCACGGCTGAAGCCGGTGAACGATGGCGTTGCCCGCGATGGGGCGTTCTATCTGTTCTCGCTGCGGCTTGTGCCGGTTTTCCCGTTCTTTGCGGTCAATCTGCTGATGGGGCTGACCCCGATCAGGACGTGGACCTTTTACTGGGTGAGCCAGATCGGCATGCTGCTGGGCACTGTGGTCTATGTCAACGCGGGCACGCAGCTGGCGCAGATCAGCACGCTGGCAGACATCGCCTCGCCCGGCCTGCTGGCTTCGTTTGCCGCGCTTGGCCTGCTACCGTGGCTGGGCAAATGGGTGATGGCCACGATCAAGCGCCGCCGCGTTTATGCGCGCTGGAGCAAGCCAAAGCAGTTTGATCGCAATCTGGTGGTGATCGGGGCTGGTGCAGCGGGCCTCGTGTCCTCGCTGATCGGGGCCACCGTGCGCGCCAAAGTCACGCTGGTCGAAGCCTCGAAGATGGGCGGCGATTGCCTGAACTATGGCTGCGTGCCGTCAAAGGCGCTGATCAAGTCCGCGCGCATTGCCCACGCCATGCGCCATGCCGAAAACTATGGGTTACACAACACCGACCCGCGTTTCAGCTTCAAGGCGGTGATGCGCCGCATCCACGATGTGATCGCCGCCATCGAACCCAACGATAGCGTGGAGCGTTACACTGGCCTCGGGGTCGATGTGGTTCAGGGCTATGCTCGGATCATCGACCCGTGGACGGTCGAAATCGCGCGCAACAATGGCTCGGTGCAGCGCCTGACCACGCGCTCGATCATCATCGCCGCCGGGGCCGAACCGCTGGTGCCCGACCTGCCGGGATTGGCGCAATCAGGCTATCTGACCAGTGATACCTTGTGGGAGGAATTTGCGCGCCTCGACGAAATCCCGCGCCGCATCGTGGTGCTGGGTGGCGGTCCCATCGGGTCCGAACTGGCGCAGGCCTTTGCCCGGCTGGGCGCGGAAGTGACGCAGATCGAGCGGGGCGATCGCCTCCTACCGCGCGAAGACACCGACGTGTCCGACCTCGCCCGCGCCGCGCAAAAAGCCTCAGGTGTGACCGTGCTGACCGGCCACGAAGCGCTACGGGTGGAAAGCGCGCCAGACAGGCAGGTCGTCGTATCAGCAGAAGGGCAGGAAAAGGCCATCGGCTTCGATGCCCTGATCGTGGCGGTCGGCCGCAAGGCGCGGCTTTCTGGCTATGGGCTCGAAGCACTTGGCATCGAAACGCAAAAGACCGTCGTAACCGACGAATATCTCGCAACAATCTATCCCAACATATACGCCGCGGGCGATGTTGCCGGCCCCTATCAATTCACGCACGTGGCCTCCCATCAGGCGTGGTTTGCCAGCGTGAATGCCCTGTTTGGCCAGTTCAAACGCTTCAAGGCCGATTACCGCGTCATTCCGTGGACAACCTTCCTCGATCCCGAAGTGGCCCGCGTGGGCCTGAATGAACAGGAAGCGGCGGAACAGGGCATCGCCCACGAAGTCACCCTGTTCCCGATGCACGAACTTGATCGCGCCATTGCCGACAGCGCCACGGCAGGCTTCGTCAAAGTGCTGACCCCGCCGGGCAAGGACAAGATCCTTGGAGCGACCATCGTCGGCGAACATGCCGGGGAGTTGCTGGCCGAATATGTACTGGCGATGAAGCACGGCCTTGGCCTCAACAAGATCCTCGGCACGATCCACACGTATCCGACCATGGCCGAAGCCAACAAGTTTGCCGCCGGAGCATGGAAGAAGAAGCACGCCCCCGAAGGCCTCTTGCGGTGGGTGGAACGCTATCACACATGGCGGCGGGGGTAAGGTCAAGCAAAGCACTGGAAGCTTTGCGGCGCATTTGCCACCAACAGCCTGCGCTTTGCAAAGCCGTGGATTGAACCGGAGAATCTGCTTGCCTTCCACCCGCCTTCTGCTGTTCGCCGGTCTTGCTGCCCTCACCTGTGCCGCGCCTGCCATGGCCCAGCAGGCCGGTATCCAGATCGCACTGGTGGACGCTGCCACCAACCAGCCCGCCGCCGATATCGAAGTACTGATCGAGAACGAAGACATCGGCTTTTCCCGCACCCTGCGGTCTGATGCCCAAGGCTTTGTCCGCGTCGAAGGCCTGACCACGGCGGGGACCTATCGGGTCACCACGCGGGTTGCCGGGGCTTATGCCAGCGACCAGCAGGCCAGCGTCACGTTGCGCGCAAACTTTACCAGCAGCGTCACCCTGCGCCTGACGCCCATGGGCACTGAGGCCATCGTCGTTACCGGCGCGCGCGGCATCACCCGGCTTAACACGGTCAATGCCGAGGTTTCGGCCTCGCTTGGCCGTGTGGAACTGGCCGCATTGCCGATTGAAGGGCGCGATGTGCTGGGCGCGCTCGTCCGCCTGCCGGGGGTGGTGGCGTCGACCGGCTTCTTTCCCGAAGCGCCCTCGATCTCGATCAACGGCTCGAACGGGCTTGATACCAACTACTTGCTCGATGGGATGGACAACAACGAGAACTTCCTTGGCGGCATAAAATTCCCGGTGCCGCTGGGCTTCACCCGCGAAGTGACGGTGCTGGCAAACTCCTATTCGGTGGCCTATGGGCGCACCGCCAATGGCATCGTCAATTACACGTCACCCTCGGGCACGAACGATTACCACGGCGAAGCCTATGCGCTGGTGCGCCCCGGCCGCCCGCTCGATGCCCGCTCCCCCTTCCCGCGCCGCGATCTGTCGGGCAACGCCGTGGGCGAAAGCTTCGAGCGCTATCAGGCAGGCGGTGCCATCGGCGGACCACTGGCGCGCGACAGGACCTTCTTCTACGCCAACCTCGAATACACCCGCGATCGCAATGTGCAGGTGGTTGATGCGCCCGCTTTGGGAACCGTGGCCAATGTCACTGGCAACAACGCGTTCCTTTTGGGCTCAGTCCGGCTCGACCATCGGCTGACCGAGGACTGGACGCTGGGCCTGCGCGCCAATATCGGCCGCGTCACGATTGACCGGCCCGGCGGCGGGCTGGGTGGCGGCAATGTGACGTTCCCTTCGGCGGGATCCGATCAGGATCGCTTCTCCACACTCATTGCCGCAACCGCCAGCTATTCCGGCGATACATGGAGCTATGACGGCGCGGTCCAGTTCAGCCACTTCCGCTGGAACTATGGCAAGCCCAAGGGGCCTGCAGGGCCGCAAGTGGCCATCCGCGATCCCAGCGGGTTGACGGTGGGCGTCGTCGGGCATCCGGGCTTTGTCTTCAACAATCTGGAAGAAACCTGGCAAACCACGCACCGCCTGCAGCGGAAGCTGGGCAGCCACAAGCTGAGCGTGGGTGCCGATGTGATCCGCTCGGACTTTGCGCTGCTGGGCGGCGGCAATCCCGATGGCAACTACACGGTGGACCTGACTGCGGGCCAACTCGCCAGTCTGGCCGCTGGCGGCAGAGGGCTGGCGCTGACCGCACAGGATGTGCTCGCGCTCAATCCTGCCGTCGCCAACTACGCGGTCGAACTGCGCCCGCAAAGCTTTGGCACCGGGCAGACTCAGCTGGCCCTCTACGTCGAGGATGAATGGCACCTCAGCCCGCAGGTGACGGCAACGCTGGGACTGCGCTGGGACTATGACAGCCTGACCGCCCAAGGCAGCGGCAAGGGCGATTGGGATAACATCGCCCCGCGCTTCTCGCTGAACTACCGGCCCGATGCGCGCTCCACGCTGCGATTTGGTGCAGGGCTGTTTCACGGCAAGCTGTCCTACGCCGTCATTTCCGACGCACTCCAGCGCAACACCACTTCGCCCGGCTTCCTCGCGCAACTTGGGAGCCTGCAATCCCAGGGTATCCTGCCTGCAGGGACCGACCTGTCGTGGGTGACCTTCGATGGCAATCTCACAGTCTCGCCCACCTGCACCACGGCTGCCGCCTGCCCGCCCCCGGCTCAAGTCCAAACCCTGCGTGATAGCGCCACACTGGGCGAGGCGCGCATCCTCAGCCCCACCGGCTACCAGAACCCGTGGAGCCTGCAATTGAGCGGCGGCTACCAGTTTCAGGCCAGCGATGTTCTCACGCTGTCAGCCGATCTGATCTACAGCCGCACCCGCAATCTGGCGCGGCTGCGTGATCTCAACGCGCCCGCGCCCTTTACCCCGAACCTTGCAAACCTCACCCCCGCCAACATCGCGCTGCTGCAAGGCCAAGCCGATAACACCGCCCGCTTTGCGCTCGCTCAGTCGCTGGGCCTCGTCCGTTCCGTGACCGCTGCCGATGCCACGCGCCCGGTTGCGCTGATTTCCGGCGGTGCACGGCAGATCACCGTCACGGAAATGGCCGGTGAGGCGGAATACAAGGCCTTGATCCTGCAGGCAAACAAGGCGCGGGGAAGCGACTTCTACGCCTTCCGGTTCAGCTACACCCTGTCAAAGCTCACCAACAATACCGACGATATCAATTTCCGCGCCGCCAATGCGAACGACTTCAGCACCGAATGGGGACCGTCCGCCAATGACCGCCGCCACGTGATTTCGGCGGTCGGCTATCTCTACCCGCTCGATGGCCTCACCGTGAGCATCGCTGGCCTGTTTCAATCGGGCCAACCGGTGAACCTCGTGCCCGATGCGCGCATCTTCGGCACGCAGGATTTGAATGGCGATGGCGCGTCCTTCGGCGAGAACTTTGTCGGCAATTCGGATCGTTATCCGGGGGAGACTCGCAATTCCGCGCGGCTGCCATGGTCGGCCACGGTCGATCTGGGTCTGCGCTATGCGATACCCGGCTTTGGCGGCAGCTTTGAATTGAGCGCGGATGTGTTCAATCTTTTCAACACCAACAACGAATCCGGCTTTGCCAATGCCGCCACCACGTCCAATCAGGTGCAGTTCGGCGGCGGCGCACCTTTCGTGCAGCGCAATGCCGGGCCGCCGCGCCAATTCCAGTTCGGCGCGGCTTTTAAGTTCTGATGGAGAAGCACGCGTAATGGGGGCTTTGCTGCACTTTCAGGGCCTGATCGGCATCGCAGCGATCCTGCTGCTGGCGTGGGCTCTGTCGGAAGACCGCAAGGCCCGCCCGGGCTGGCGGTGGATTAGTGGCGCGCTACTGCTGCAATTCGCCATTGCGCTGGTGGTTACGCAAGTGCCCTTCGTGTGGACCGTGGTCGGCTATGCCAACAAGGCGGTTTCGGCGATCGAGGCGGCAACGCTGGTCGGATCATCCTACATGTTCGGCTACACCGGCGGCGCGCCCATTCCCTTTCTGCTGAAACCGGGCGCGGAACCTCCGGTCATCGTGGCTTTTCAGATCCTGCCGCTGATCATCGTCTTTTCGGCCATCTCGGCGCTGCTGTGGCATTGGGGCGTGCTGCGGATGGTCGTGCGCGGCCTGTCGTGGGCGCTGCAGCGCACGCTGGGCGTCAGCGGCGTGGTCGGCCTTGGCGGCGGCGCAACGATCTTTCTGGGCGTGGTCGAATCCCCGCTGGTGCTGCGCGCGTGGTTTGGCCGGATGAGCCGGTCGGACCTGTTCATGATCATGGTGATGATCATGGCGACAATCTCGGGCGCGATCCTCGTGCTCTATGCCACCACCCTGTCAAAGACTGTGCCCAACGCCGTCGGCCACATGATCGTCGCCTCGCTGATTTCGCTGCCGGCGGCCATCCTTGTCGCAAGGCTGATGGTGCCGGGCACTGGTGAGCCCGACATGTCCCCGGCCGAGCCTGACTTGCGCTATGAAAGCAGCATGGATGCAGTGATCCGCGGCACGATGGAGGGCGTCACGCTGGTGCTGGCGGTGATCGGCATCATCATCACGGTCTTCGCGCTGGTAAATCTCGTCGATCAGGCGCTGGCGCTGCTACCGATGATCGAAGGCGCACCGATCACTTTGCGGCGCACGCTGGGCTGGCTGCTCTCGCCTGCGATGTGGGCCATTGGCGTGCCGTGGGACCAGGCGCTTGCTGCTGGCAGCCTGATGGGCACCAAGGCCATTCTCAACGAATATGTCGCCTATCTCGATCTGGCCGCCCTGCCCGCAGGCACGCTCGATCCGCGCAGCCTGCTGATCGTGACCTATGCGCTGTGCGGCGTTGCCAATCTGGCCTCTGTCGGCCTGATCGTCTCGACAATCGCCACCCTTTCGCCAGATCGCCGGGGCGAAGTTGGCCAGTTGGGCATGAAAAGCTGGCTGGCCGGGAACATGGTTTCGATGATGACCGGCGCGGTGATCGGCGTGGTCACATGGCCATAGTCGAAAGGAGCGCCCCATGTTCGATGCCCGCCTGCGCCCACTGATCGATCCGCCGCTGAACGCCATGGGCCGCGCACTCGCGCGCCGGGGCATCGGGGCTGATGCGGTGACGCTGGCGGGGCTTGTCCCTGCACTGGCCGCAGCTTATGCCATCGCCCACCACCACACCCTCGCCGCGCTGGCGCTGATCCTGATCAACCGCCTGATCGACGGGCTGGATGGAGCCGTGGCACGGGCCAGCGGGTTGACCGATTTTGGCGGTTACCTCGATACCCTTGCCGATTTTGCCTTCTACGTTGCCGTGCCCGCAGGCTTTGGTCTGGCTGCGGCGGAAAACACGGTGCCCGCAATGCTCCTGATCGCCAGCTTCACCCTCACCTGCGCCAGCTTCCTCGCCTTCGCCGCCATTGCTGCCAAGCGTGGACAGGAAACTGCAAAGCACGGCGCCAAAAGCTTTTTCTATTCAACCGGCCTTGCCGAAGGCGCAGAAACCATCGCCGTATTCATCGCCATGTGCCTGTGGCCAGCCCACTTCCCAGCCATCGCCCTCGGCTATACCGCACTGTGCCTGCTCACCGTGCTTCAGCGCAGCATGATGGCCCGCCGCACGTTCCGTAAAGACTAATTCCAAGCCCCCACAGCTGCTGGTTACCGATCTGGATCAACGATCTTTGCACTGGCTCTTTGGCGGACCGCACTGGGGCTGGAGCCCAGCATCGACTTCACAAATTTGTTGAAGTGCTGGGCATCGGGAACGCCGCACCGTTCGGCTACGCGCCAAATCGGCAAGTCGGTGGACTCCAGCAAAAATCGGGCATGTTCCGCCCGGCGCTGCAGCAGGCGGTGCAAGGCCGTCGTGCCAAACCGCTTGCGGAACACCCTGTTGAGGTAAACCTTTGATGTTGCAGCAGCAGCCGCAATTTCTTCAAGGCCAACCGGCTCGCTGAAATGATTGTCGATGAACTGCGCAGCGGCTGCGGCGGCATCATTGTGCGGCAAAGGATTGGATTGCCGCGCCGCCAGAAGCAGAAGCTCCTGCGTCGCAATTCGGGCAGAATGAAAGCCGATATCGTCGCTGGCGGTGGCGAATTGCCAACTGACATGTGCAAACTTCTCCCGCAGGTGCGCGCAGCCCGCCAGATGCAGAGAAATCGGCGCTGAGGGGCCCCCATCCTGATCGATCTGAAAATGGATGCACCAATGTCGTCCCGGCTTTGCAAGATTGTACATGGTCGGCAAACCTGCAGGACTGAGCGTCAGATCGCCGGGCGCAATCGCAATGCGCTCTGCGGCCAGGATCATTTCCGCGGTGTAACCATGCAGGTGCAATGCATGGGTGTTCCCTTGATGCACGGTTGAGAAATTCTGGTCCGTCAACGCAAACTGACCCGCCACTTTGATCGTAGCCAGTTTTTCCAGCGGCAAGTGCCATTCAGCCATGTTCCAGATTCTACCACAAAAGCTGTCTGCGCCAATTGCATGATTGGCTTGGAATATTCAGTTTCAGCAAAATTTCGAGGAAGAGCAACCACTATGCTGAATGCTGAACAGAAAGTTTTCTACCAAGACAATGGCTATGTTCTGGTGCCCGCCCTGCTCGACAAGTCCGAAGCAGAAAGCTTGCGCGCCGAGATGCACGCGATTGCCCAGAGCGAAGGGCACAGCGATGCCACGTGGGACAGCGTGCGCAACAGCGGCACGGCGATCACGCATTGCCACGATGTCCATTTCCGTTCCGCAATGGTCACGCGCTTGCTGTCTGACCCGCGTCTGACCAGCGTTGCACAAGACCTGATCGGCCCGAACGTGCAGCTCCATCACAACAAGATGTTCATCAAGCCGCCCGCGAAGGGCTCGCCCTTTCCGATGCATCAGGATTACCCTTACTTCCCGCATCGCGATCATTCGATGATTGCCGTGATCTTGCATCTTGATGATGCGCCGGAGGAAAAAGGCTGTTTGTGCGTCTATCCCGGCACGCACAAGCTTGGCCCGCTCCCTGCCTTTGGCAATGACCATCATGTTTCGACCACGACCTACCCCATCGCGCAGGCCACGCCCGTTCCGGCAAAGGCCGGTGACGCGGTATTCTTCCACTACCTGACCGTGCACGGATCAGGACAGAACCTTTCTGACGAGGCGCGGACGACGCTGCTGATCCAGTTGCGCGATCCTGCAGATGTTCCTTTGAGCGACCGCCACGCCTCCCGCGGGCAAGGCATGATGCTGGCGGGGATTGACCCGACTGCCGGATCATTCAATTTCGCTTGGGAGGAAAAGCCTTAGTGCCAGCAATCAGGCAATAACCGCCGGGTGGCTGGCAGCGGCGCTCAGCGTGCAGAGCATCGCGCCAATCACGCCCGCATCTTGTGCCAGCGCCGGTGGGCAAAGATAGCCCGGTTGCGCGCTTGCACGTGGGCCATAGACGCCGAGTTGGCGCACCATGGCTTGGTGGACGGCATTAATGAGACCCGGAGCATGCGCCACCCCACCCCCTATCACGATCCGTTGGGGTGAGAGGGTGAGCACAAGATTGCTGCAAAGCTGACCGAGATAATCGGCCACCAGCGCAAATTCGGCGCTATCGGGCGTAAAATGATCGAGCGATGCGCCAAAGCGGGCCATGATGGCAGGGCCTGCGACAAGTCCTTCGGCGCAGGTATCGTGAAATGCGCAAGTCGATGGCGCACGGTCATGCGCCAGACGATGCAGAGCTATGTGGCCCATTTCGGGGTGCAGCAGCGCGGGCAACAGCTGCCCATTGCACACGATTGCGCCGCCAATGCCCGTGCCGATCGTCAGGTAAACGCCGATATCGACATCGCGCAAAGCGCCCAGACGTTGCTCGGCAATCGCTGCAGCACCCACATCGGTGACCAATTGTGCGGGCGCTGCAATGCCTTGCGCCAGCGCGCCCATCAGGTTGAAACCGCTCCAGCCCGGCTTGTTGGTATCGAGCAGATGGCCAAAGTCCGCAGCGTGCCGATCCACCACCACCGGGCCAAATGCCCCCACGCCAAGCGCCTCAATATGCAAGCCGCCAGTGTTGAAGAACGCACAGGCGTCGGCGATTACGGACGCCGGTTCGCGCGTCGCAACCGTGTGGCGGCGCACGATGGTGCCTGTGCGATCACCGATGGCAAACACGGTTTTCGTGCCGCCAAGTTCAATTCCACCAATATAGGCCGCATCATGCATGGGCACCCTCCGCCTGCATTTGCTGCATCACCCGCCGGATCATCGGCCGTCCCGCCAAAAGCGCAATAACCGCAATCAGATAGAGCGCGGCCATCATCGTGAAACCAGCGGCCAGCCCGGTGTGGACGGCAATGGCAGGCAGGGCGACGGTCGAGATGCCCGCCCCCAGAAAGCCCATCATCGTCATCAGCCCTGCCGCCGTTGCGCGGGCCGCATCGGGCATGACATCATGGAGCGCAGCGTAGATGCAGCCATCGAACAGACCTTTGCCAAAGCTGGTGGCAAACAGCAGCGCACCAACGGTGACGACCGATCCTGCCAGTGGGAACGGCAGCAGGAACAGCGCCGCCACGGAAAGGCCGAGCGCCAGCACGGTAAACCGCCCGGTGGCGCTTCTGGCCGCAAAAGTATCCGACAGCCAACCACCCACCAGCACCGAGAAAAACCCCGCCGTGGTAATCATCACCGGCCCCACCAGAGCGCTATCGGCAAGGTTCAGCCCCAGCACATCGTGGGCGTATGTGTTGCACCAGTTGAGCACAGCCGACGATGCTGCGGTGGCAAGGAAGAACACCCCGCACAGCAACAGCGCCGCCGGATTGGCCAGGATCAGGCGCAGCGGTTCTTCAGCAGCTGCGATGCTGCGCCGTTGGGTCACGGGCGCATCGTCGCGCAGGGTGAACAGCAGGACCGCCAGAACAACAATGCCAAGCGCTGCAAAGACCACGAATGGCATCGACCAGCCATACTGATCGGCCAATCTGCCCGCCGCCCATGCGCCAAAGCCGCCACCTGCAAAAACGGCGGTCTGATGAATGGCCAACGCGCGACTGCGCATCGCCGGTTTGTGCCATGCTCCGATCAGTGCGGTCGCGGTGGGGTAATAGGTGGATTCACCCACCGCGACGAGCGTGCGCATGCCCAGCAGCATGGCAAAACCAGTGGCCACCGGCATGAAGCCCGTCGCCATGCTCCAGAACAGTAATCCGAACAGGATCATATTCCGGCGGCGCACACTGTCCCCGATGCGCCCAAACAGGAACGCGCAGACCGCATAGGTCCAGAAGAACACGGTATCGATCACGCCCAACTGGATATCGCTGATGGCAAAGGCAACGCGCAGCAGGGGTTTGACCGCGTTGAGAATGGCCCGGTCAGCAGAATTCAGGAACGAGACGCACCACAACAGGCCGATCAGCAGCCACGGATAGTGCACCGGTGCCGGTTTGCGAAACAGGCCGGTGGCGCGCGCCATCACTTGCCGCACCACGCCAGCCACATCGCGGCGGTCCACGAAAAGTCGTCGCCGCCCGAACCTTCGCCAGTTTCCGGGCTGAAGCTTTCGAAGAAGCCGGACTTTTCGATCAGGCGCGCAGAATCAACGCGGATGCGCTCTGCCCAATCGGCATGGCCCTGTTCGGCAAGGCCTTGTGCCGCCATGTAATTGACGACCAGCCAGATCGGCCCGCGCCAGTAGCGGCGATGATCGTATTCGCGGCTGCCCGCTTCCAGGCTGGGCAGCAGGTATTCCGCACTCGTAGTCAGCCGATCCAGCGCCTCCAGCAGCCTTGCGCGCTGCGTATCGCTGCCGACGCCTGCATAGAAAGCGAGGAAGCTGGCATTCGTTACCAGCCCCGAGCTTTCCAGCGTGGTGGCATCGCGCGAACAGAACGCGCCAGCCTCTTCGTTCCAGAGCCAGTCGATCCCGGCCTCGGATAGCGCAATCCAGTCACGGATTTCAGCTGCACCTTCCGCATCGCCGATCGCTTCGGCCAGGACCAGCAGGTCGCGGTTGGCGCGCAGCAGTTCCATCGACATGCCGACATCGACCATGCGGAACGGCCCATGGTCGGCAATCTCACGATGGTCCCAGCCGCAATTCTTGCCGAACTGGAGTATGGCGACATAGCGGTCATACTCGCTTTGCTTCGGCCGCATGGCAGCATCGACATGGCCAGTATCGCGGCGCTGATAGGTGCCGACGCCTGACGTATCGACACGCGCCAGTGCATCGTCCCACTCGCTCGAATTGTCGCGCCCGGTTTCCCAGTTGTGCGTGACCATGACGAGGCCATTGCCGAGCGGATCGCGATAGCTGTGAAACCAGCGGTGGCTGCGCAGGCACGCGGCATAGAGCGCACGCATCCGCGGATTGGCAGCAACTGCGCCTTCCTGCTCCCACAAGGCGCGCACGATGGTGGCCAGCACCGGCGGTTGCGTGATGCCCGATGTCGGCGGCGTCTTGCCCGTGCCCCACACGCCGGGACCGGGGAAATAGCCATCATCGTTCTGGTGGAACACGATGTGCGGGATCATGCCATCGTCCCACTGGGCCGAAACCAGCGATTCGATTTCCTGCCACGCGCGGTCCCTGTCGAATGCGGCAAAGCCCAGCGCCACAAAGGCCGAATCCCAGTTCCACTGAAACGGATAAAGGCCATGCGTCGGCACAGTATAGCCACCGCGATCATTGCGCTGCAGGATCTCGCGCGCCTGCTGGTCAAGCTTCGGATTGCGGCTCACAGGTGTTCTCCCACAGCGATCAGGCGGATATCGTTGACATTGGTGCGCGTGGGGCCGGTCATGATCAGGCCGCCGATCTGGGCGAACAGATCATAGCTGCGGTTTGCCGCCAGCGCTGCTTCACAGGCATCGGGCGTGGCGCGCGATGTGTGGTCGAAAAAGCCCCCGGCGTTGTCTTCGCTGCCATCAATCCCGTCGCTGTCACATGCCAGCGCGGCAACAGGAGCGTCCTGCGGCAAGGCCGCCATCAGCCCGGTCAGGTATTCGAGATTTGGCCCACCACGTCCATCGCGATTGCGCACGGTGACTGTCAGCTCGCCACCCGATATCAGCAAGCATCGTCGGCCTGCTGCGGCATGCTCCAGCGCCACGGCCGCATGATCCCGTCCCACGGAGGCTGCATCGCCGCCCAGATCATCACCAATGCGGATCACCTCCCAGCCCTTTTGCCGGGCAAAGGCCGTGGCGGCATCCAGCGCGGTCAGGGCATTGGCGATCACGTGGACCGGATGGTTTGGCACGACCGGGGCCTGTCCTGCCATGACCAGTGCCCGCAAGGCGTCATCGACCGGCCAGCCGCTGCTTTCCAATATCGCCAACGCCCGCGCCGGATCAAACATGCCGGCAAGCGATGGGCCAGATGCCACCACCGCCGGGTCATCGCCCACCACGTCGGAAATGATGAAGCTGTGCATGTCATCCCCCGCCGCGCCTGCTGCGGCAGCAAGACGTCCGCCTTTGACTTGCGACAGATGGCTGCGCACAAAGTTGATGTCGGCAATGGGCACGCCGGATCGAACGAGATGACCATTGATCTGCGCTTTGCGTTCCAGCGTCAGGCCCGGCAGAGGATCGATCAGCAGCGAGGACCCGCCGCCCGATATCAGGAACACCACGCGATCACCCTTGCGCGCCGTAGCCGCCAGTTCGCGAATGCGCTGTCCCGCAGCAAGGCTGGCCGCATCGGGCACCGGATGGCTGGCCTCGATCACGGTAATGTCGCCGGTATCGCCGCGCGCGCCATGGCCAAACCGCGTGACAACGCAGCCCGTCACCTCGCCCGGCAGGTGTTGTGCGGCAACTTCGGCCATAGCCGCCGCGGCCTTGCCGCAGCCCAGCACCAGCGTGCGCCCTTGCGGCGTATCGCGAGGCAAGACGCCGGCCAATGCCGCAGGCGCACTGGCCGCTTCAACGCCAGCCATGAAGATGGACAGCAATTCATCGCGCAGCAGCATGACAGACCTCTATAGCGGTTTTGGTATCGCGGCAGTGTCCGGGAATGGTGCGCAAGGACTACCGCTGCGGCAAGCCCGCAGCGGTAGCAGGAGGCATCAGAAGTTATACGTCAGGCGGCCCGTGATCCGGCGCGGCAACACCGGGCGACCCACAAAGAACGCGCCATTGGCTGTCTGGTTCGAATCCTGCCGTGGCGATCCTTCGGTCACGGCATCGGTATTGAACAGGTTGAACACGTTGACGCTGACGCGCAGTTCACCCGATGCCACCGGCACCTTGTAGCCAGCATCAAGGTTGGCAATGTTCCAGCCGTCCAGCTCGATCAGGTTGTTCGATGCGGTAAAGTTCGGCCCGGTGTAGTTCGTGAAGACCGACAGATCGAACGTGCCGTCATTGTAATAGAGCCCGGCATTGTAAAGCAGCTCAGGCTGCCGCTCCACCCGCTTGCCGATATTGGCAGGTGTGGTGTCAAAGGCGGTGAACTTGCTCTTCTGCAGCGTCACGTTGCCGTTGAAACGCAAGTTCTGCACCAGCCGCACGTCGATCGTGCCTTCTGCACCATAGGATTCTGCGCCGACCAGATTGACCCGTTCGATCAGGCCGCCCTGCCCATCGTTGACGAACAGCACCTGGCGGCGATTGTCGAGCTTGGTGTAGAAGCCCGAAACCGTCATGGTCAGGCCCGATCGGCTCATCTTGAAGCCGACTTCGGCCTGCTTGATGATTTCGGCGGTGTAGCTTTGCGTACCCGGAGATACGCTGGCATTGGCTGCCGTGCCAGTCGGCAAGGGGCGGAATGCCGCAGATCGCAGCTCGGGGAAGAAGAACCCGCGCGATGCGTTGGCATAGACGCTCATTTCATCGTTCAGCTTGTACAGTGCGCCTGCGGCCAGTGCCCATTCAGTCACTTGCACATTGCCGGTCTGGAAGCCGCCATTGCCCCAGATCACGTCCCGCAGCGCGGTCGAGAGGTTCGCTGTGGTCGCATCTGTCACCACGGTCGACGTGCGCTCGCGGCTGATTTCCCCGCGCATATGCTCCACACGGAAGCCGATGTCGAAGTTGAACCGGTCCCCGATCTTCATCTGATCGGCGATATAACCAGCGTAACGCTCTGCCTTGTGGCGATTGTTTACATATCCGGCGCCTGCATTGAGCAAGCCGTTGCGCGAAATCACCGTTTGCGCGCCACCGACCGGGTTCGTGATGGTCAGGTTCACCAGACGCGGCTGGTTGTTGAATTCCGCCAGGAATGTCGTCGTGACGTTAATGTCAGCAGCGCTGGCATTGCCGTAAAAGCCGCCCAGCGTGAAAGCATGATCGACCGAGCCGGTCTGCAGCTTCTTCGTCAGGTTCATTTCGGCGGTGAAATCATGCACCGGACGGTCGCGGTCGGTGAAGCGGTTGGCAAAGATCAGGAAGTTGGATGGCACCGCGCCGCCGCCTGCAAAAGTGAACTGCGCATTGGCCAGTGTGCCAAGGTTGCGGTTGGTCAGAAAGCTTTGCAGCGTTTCAGGCACGTTGATCACGCCATCACCATCGGACCACAGCCCGAACTTGTGATTGTAATCGCTGTACTTCACCCGCCCGTTAAGGCCCCAGCCGCTATCGCCGAAGTCCTTTTCAAAGGTCAGGCCAACCATGCCGCCCTTGGTCGAAACACCCTCGCCAATATCGGATGTAAACGCGCCATCGGGCGTGTTGAACCCAAGGCTGCCAGCGAAGTTGTTCTGCACCGAGTTGACGAGCTTGCCATCATTTCCGGCCAGCCGCGAACGTGAAGGACCATCCAGCGGGATCGGCAGGTAGAACTGCACGCGGTCATTGATGTACTGGCCCAGCAGCTTCACGTTGCCGCTGCCATCGGGGAAGCGATATTCCAGATTGCCGCGGAACTGCCCGCCCTTGGTATCCAGATTGGTGCGGATCGGGCCTTTGTCGATGCGGTAGAAACCCGAAACGCCAAAGTAGAAATTGTTGCCGAGCGGACCGCTCAGCGCCACATCGCCGCGATAGCGGTCGCGCTGGGCCACTTCCAGCTGGACCGTGCCTTCAAGCTGATCACCGCCAGACTTGCTGATATAGTTGATCAGGCCAGCCACCGATCCGGGGCCGAACAGGTTCGAAACCCCGCCACGCACGAATTCCAACCGGCTGATCCCCAGATCGTTGCGCGCATAAACGTCATAAGCCGATGAATTGAGCCCGAACGCGGACAGGACAGTCACCCCGTCATACATCAGCGGCGTGAACTGGTATTGCCCGCCCGATGGCAGACCGCGAATGAAGATGTTCGCCGCCACTTCACCGCCGCCACCATCGGCCTTGATCGATGGGATGGTGTTGAGAATGTCGGCCTGGCTGGTCACCCCGGCGCGCGCCAGCGCATCTTCGCCAAGCTGGCTGACCGCAAGCGGCGTATCAAGCGCGATGCGTGAACGGCTTGTGCCCGTTACGATGATTTCGGCGTTGGTTGCGCCTTCGGTTTCTGCGGTATCGCCAGCTTGGGCATTTTCCTGCGCCTGTGCGCATGTCGGGATCAGGGCCGTCAGCGAAATACCCGCCATGGCTGCTGTCAGAACCAGCTTCATCGAACCTCTCCTCACCTGATAGCCCTTGAGCGGGCTTTCCTTGGAATCGGGACTATCACGCTCGCCGCACCATTACAACCCACTATGAGTATTATAATGGGTGAAAATGTTGCCAGCATGCGTCGCTTCTGCGATAATTGCCGCGATGACAGTGCAAACCCATGCAGACCGGTTCCAGAAGCCTTCTGATAGTGAGGCGAATATCCTGAGCTACGTGCTGCGCAATCGTGGCACGACTCAGCCCGAAATTGCGCGCAGTTGCGATCTTTCGCAGCAGACGGTTTCGCGTCTGGTCAATGAACTGGTGGATCGGGGCGCCCTTGCCCAGGGTGGCCGCAAAGCAAGCGGGCGCAGGGGGCAGCCCAGCGTTACCATCAACATTGCCCCCGATTACGCCTATTCGCTCGGCATTGCGTTGATGACCGATGCGATGTCGGTCCTGCTGATGGATTTCGCCGGCAACGTGGTCGATTACGATTACGTGGAAATGCCGGTCATGACGCGCAAAGCCGTGTTTGACCGGCTGGGAGGGGTCAAGCAGCGCTTTCTGGAGCGGACCCCCAGCGCGCGCGAACGCCTGACCGGCGTCGGCATTGGCATCTCAGGGTACTGCCTCGACGGCAAATCGCGCTACAATCCGCCCCGTTCGCTCGATGATTGGGCGATGGTGCCAATCGACGAAGTGTTCAGCGATGCCCTATCGTTGCCCGCATGGGTCGAAAACGATGCCAATGCCGCCGCAATCGGCGAGAGTTTTCTGGGCGCTGGGCGCGATCACGCAAACTTTGTCTATGTGTTCATGGCGGCGGGCTTGGGTGGCGGCGTCGTCAGCAACCACCGCCTGATGCGCGGAACGCACGGCAATGGCGGTGAAATCGGCCTGATCCTGCCGTGGCGCCTGTTTCAGCTGCCCACGCTGGAAACCCTGCTCCAGTCCATCCGCAAGGCTGGCGTCGATCTGGACGGCATTTCCAAAATGGTCTCGGACTTCAATCCGGATTGGCCAGGCGTCGATGAATGGATCGAAAAGAGCCGCGATCCCTTGTCGCTCATCGCATCGGCCATCGCCGCGCTGCTCGATCCCGAAGTGATCGTGCTTGGTGGCCGACTGCCAAAGGCCCTGGCCCAAAAGATCATTCCTGCCATCGAATTGTTCGACGATGCCCGCCGCCAAGAGCCGCGGCCTTTGCCCAAGATCATCATTTCGCAAACCCACGTCGATGCCTGCGCAATCGGAGCCGCCATCATCCCGCTCGAACAAAAGTTCTTCGCGACAATGCTGTAAAGCACGGTGATGCGCATTGATGAACCTGCGCCGCGTCTCCCCTGACCGCAGCCATGCGCTCTGAATTTGACGGCAAGCCCAGTTTGCCAACTTTCCCCATCCCAAACGGACAACGATCAGGCTAGCTTCGTCGTCTCGAACTTGCCCGAACGCGTGGTTCTCGCAAGCGTAGAGCGCAAAACGCAAGCAACCCACCCAACTGATCGGGCCAGATCATGAAATTGTCTGCCGAGCTCGTAACCGAAACCGCTAATGCCTTGCGACATGCGCGCTCAGTCCCTCTTCCCGGCGGTCATGGGGTGTGGTTCCCGGATGTCCGCAGGCGCTATCCGCAATTGGCCAGCGCACCAGAGCTTGAAGCGCGGTGTTACGTGGTCCTTGCCCTGTTGGGCGATGGCGAGGGCGAGCAGCGTTGGAACCCTAAAGAATGGTGGCCGCATGCGCTGATCTGGTTCGATCTTTATTGCCCGGAGCTTGGCCGCCGCCTTGCGAAACAGCGATGGGCCTATCTGCTGGCAGCCTTGCTGCAGATCACGAAAAGCTGGTTGTCAAAGCAGCCTGAATGCGAGGACCTGATCACCACTGCCAGCTATTTCCATGACCGTGCCGAGGAACGGCTGCATCAGATGACCCGGGGAAAGCAACTGCACAGCAGCCTCTCTGCGATGTCACCCGCGCCGCCCGGCTTTGCCGTTGAGCAGCCCGATGCGCGTTGGCGCAGGGCTGGCGAGGAACTGGTCGGGCCGCAGGCCGAAACGGCTGAAATGCTGCATTTCCTGCATGTCCTGCACAGCCAGTTGGGCGTGGCGCAGCATTCGCCGGACGAGCGCTATGCCACCAGAACGCCGTTTTACCAGCAAGTGCACCAAATTCTGCAGCAGGGCACCGGATTGCCGGATGACCTGCACGCCAGCGCACAGCGCATAGCCCAAGCCCTGTCGGCAACGGTGCTGCTGGCAAAGGACCCGGCGTTGGCCCGTCCTGCCGCACCTGTGGCGAACGCCCTGCCTGATTGCTTTCAGATCGCGCACTACCTGACGCGTTGCCCGCCGCGCATTCTGATCGAAGCGCAGTTGGCCCATGCACCCCTTGCCCGCGACAGACTGATGCTTGCCTATGACCTCGGCATGGCGGTGGCCGATCTGGCCATGGACATCTTTCATTCGGGCGCAACCAAAGGTCCGGCGTTCCGTCCCGGCGCCTACGATTACCTGCACAGCCTCGTTCGCTACGGGCCGAAAATGGCAGCCGAGCAGGCAAAGCGCGGGGCGTTGCGCTCTGCCGTGCCCGAAGTGCCGGACAGGCCGTTGATGACGGGCATGCCAATGACGCGCGCATTTGCCCAAAGGATACGCGGCGGATTGCTGGCCGAACCTGCACGCGCGCGCCTCTCGGCCGACCTCGGATAAGAATTCACTGCCACTCCATGGGGTGCCGGTCGCACAATCGCGGCCCCCGAAACCAGAGGTTCGCTATGACCACCACGCCTTCCACCGCCCGCCTAGACAAGTGGCTGATCTGTTCGGACCCCGCATTCCAATCGATTTCCGAGTTCTGGCGCACCGAAACCGGCACACCCTCGCTGCTGGATTGGCGGCTGACCAGTCAGATGATCGAACTGGTCCCGCGCGAGCAGCTCGCAGCCCGGCTCGAAGGGTTGGCTGCAGAAGGTGCCGCATGGAACCTGCTTGTCGTTGTCGACATGGCCGACATTGCCCTGCTGCAACACCTGCAGCATGTCGCCCCTCACCTGAACGTGCGGCTGGTGGAATGGGGCGAGACACCCCTTGCGGCCATTCTGGGCATGAATGCGCCGGATCAGGCCGTGCTGGCGGCCCTGCAGGCCACCTCAGGCGATGCAGGCAGCGTGGATCTGGAAAGCCGCCCTGCGGATCTTGCCGGCTATGTTGATGCTCTTGTGGCATGGGAAACCGCATGCAGGGCCAATGATGCCGATGCCTTTGCCCTCAGCCTGCCCGCCTTTGCCGATGCCCCGATCCCCTGGCGCACGTTGCTAGCGCCAGCCGCGCAGACCGCTCCGCAAACCCCAGCCGCCAACGATAACTGGGTAGAACTCGTGCGCCTCGCCGCCGCATCGAGCGGGGATGATCTGCAAGCCGTCAGCCTCGAAGACCCCCGCAACACGCCCGCGCAGTGGACGCTCACCTTGGCGCCCATCGATGGCGGCCCTGTCACGCTCGCCGTGTTCAGAGTCAACGAAGCGGCCATTCCGGCCTTCCGCGGCTGCACCATCCGCTTGCGCGTGCTCGGCGATGTGATCAGTCTGGGCGAGGTGGATGAAGACGGTCAGGCTGAAATCATCCTGCCATCGCCAATTGCGATTCAGGGCCTTGCAATTTCATGGGATGAAGGGAAGTAAATGTCTCCTGTGACCCATCAGCCTTATTGCGCATCACTCTTGCTGGCCGGTCCTGCGGGCGGCGAGGTGTGCAAGGTTCTTGGCCTGCGCGTGGCGTTTGATCCTCCGGTGCTTGAACGGGAACGGGTCAAGGTGGATCGGGCACCGGTCAACAATGTCCACAACGGCGAATTGGGCTTGTCGGCCAAGCGCGCGGGCACTGTCGCGCTGCAATTGCTGTTCCGGGAAATCAACCACAACCAACCCGTGCAGCGGTTGTGGATCGATATTGACCCGCCAAGCCTGCAAGTCACCGGCCGCAGCGCCGAATTGCTCTTCGGACTGGTCGCTTACCTGCACCTGGGCGCACCTAGCCTGCCCAAAGGCGTGCCCGACAGCGATTTCATGGCCACCGGATTGCTCGATCCTGATGGCAATGTCGGCTCGGTCGAAGCTGTGGCGGTCAAAGTCCGCGCCGCTCTGGCCTCCGGTCCAAAAGTCGGCACACGCCTGTTCTACCCGCGCGCAGACGAAGCGCAGATCGGCGATGACCTGCGCGCCGAATGCCGCAGTTTGGGCCTGATCCTGTGCCCGGTTGACCGGATTGATGAAGCGCTCGATGCCTTGGGCGTTCCAATCCTTGGCTCATGGCCCAGCAGCCTCTCTCCGTTCCGCGCCCTGGAAGCCTTCGACACCCGCTTTAGCCGCGTATTCTTTGGGCGGCAGCGCGAAGTCGAAGCACTGACATCGCTACTAGAGGCCCGCGCCGCCGCCGGGCGGCCAGGCGCGCTGGTCATCGGCGCATCGGGTGCGGGGAAAAGCAGCTTCTGCCTTGCAGGCGTGCTTCCGGCGCTGATCAAGCGCAAGCCCGGCCTGCAATATGCCGTCTGGCGCCCGCGCGATGCCGCCTCCGGGTTGGGTGACGAACCGGCTGATGAACAGCGGCTGGCACAAAGCATCCTCTCGCAATGGCAGGTCCGCGATGAAAAGCAGCTGGGCATGGCGCTGGCGGCTGCTCCCGAAGGCGCACCCTCGCTGCAGGACCTTCCGGCATGCCTTGCTGCAGAAGCAGGCCAATGCAGCGTTTTCGTCATCGACCAGTTCGAAGAGCTGTTCACCCTAAACTTCACGCCGCAGGCCCGCATTGGCTTCGCCCGCCTTCTGCAATCGCTGCAGGCCCGCGGCATCTGGGTCATCGGCACCTTGCGCAGCGAATTCTACGCCAGTTATCTGGAGCTGGCCGATGAAGAAGGCCAGGTCGTCCTCACCCCGCTGTTCGAGGGCGATGGCCAGTACAACCTGCCGCGCATGAGCCGCGATGCCTTCTCGCAAGTCATCACCCGGCCTGCCGAACTTGCAGGCCTGCAATTCGAACAGCGCGCCAACGGGGTGTCGCTCGCACAAACCCTGCTGGCCGATGCGATGGCCACCGACGATGCCCTGCCGCTGCTCGGCTTTGCCTTGCAGAAGCTCTATGACGCGCAGGAGCGGCCCGAAACGAACGCAAACGCTAACGCCACCTTCCCCCGCACGCTCGGCTTTGCCGCCTATGAAAAGCTGGGCGGCCTGGCAGGCGCGATCGGCACCGTGGCAGCAGAAGCCTACGCGGCACTCGATGCAAAGGCCCAAGCCGAATTGCCCGGCCTGCTCAACGCCCTGGCCGTCCCCTCAGCCGACGGCACCCGCGAAACCGCGCGACCTTCGCCAATCGACCAATGGCCCCTGAACACCCCCGGCCGCCGCCTGATCGACACCCTCACCACCATCCGCGTGCTGGTCTCCGAACAAGGCACCACACCCGATGCCCCCGCCATAATCCGCGTGGCCCACGAGGCACTGTTCAGCCATTGGGAACAAGCAGCGAAATTGCTCAACGATTCTCAGCAGAACCGCCTGCTGATCGAAGACTTTCGGCAAAAAGCAAACATATGGGATGCCGAAGATCGCCCGCGCGACCGCCTGCTCACCAGCCCGCGCGATATCGCCAACGCGACCGCCGTCAGACCACTGGTGCTGAACGTTGCAGGCAATGCCGCGCTGATGGCCTTCATCGATACATCTGTTTCACGGGCCAAGCGGCAACGGGTTGTTTGGTATTCGTCGGCCGCTGCTATCGCGCTGACGCTCGTAGGAACGACTGGATGGGCTGTTTACGAAGCTTCAGCAGCCGACCACCAAGCATCAATGGCTAGAGGAGAGCGATCACGAGCCGTTGCGCAATTAGCGGAACAAGCAATTGATCGAGGCGACGCGATGACTGGAATTTTGCTAGCGCGCTCCCAACTTGTTCAAGGAGATGAAGCAAACTGGACTAGCGCGGCACAAGGCGCATTGGTTCGAGGAGTGCTAGCAAATCTTGAGATTGCAACACTTCACGGAGGCGCGGATGAAGCTGCAGTAAGTGATGCTACATTTAGTTTTGATAGCAATCATGTGATAACCCAGCTCGAAGGGGGAGCGGTTTGGTACAGAGAAAATATTGGAAGAGGCAGGCCGTCTTTAAAATTGTCGGGATCTAGTAGTTATGCCTTTATCAGAAAGATAAGCCAAGACCGTCGTAGTATTATGACTGCATATCAAGGTGGAAATTTTGAAATTATGGGTTTAGATGGGAAAATATTGAAATTATCGAGTTTAATTGACAAAAACAACTATCTTCCCGATTTTGATTTTAGTAATGATGGAATGAAATTTGTCTCGGTTTTTCCAGATTATGGAACTATTAGATTCTGGACTTATAATGGAAAAATTACTGCCAATGTTATATTTTCTGGGGATGCGGGCCATGAAGGTATTGTGTCGAGCTATGGGTTTAGCCCTAATGGTCAATATGCTATCACAGCTTCTGACGATGGAATGATCCGAGCTTGGTTGATTTCTGGAAACCAAGTTACATCGCGTATTTTACATCGCCATCAAGGCGGAATCGTCAGCATTTCGTTTAGCCCCGACAGTCGCCATATAGTCGCGGTCTTTGATGACAGAACTGCTCAAATCATACCATTAGGCGACGATAATGGTCTTCCGATAGTTTTAAATGGTCATGACGGTCCCCTAACCAGCGCCAGCTTCAGCCCAGATGGACGTAAGGTTGTGACAACATCCAGTGACGCGACGTCGCGAGTTTGGATGTTGAGCGAAGCGCGCTTGTCTTCCATTTTGCTTGTTGGGCACGAAAAGATGGTCACAAGCGCTAGTTTTAGTCCAGATAGTCAACGGGTAGTAACCACGTCAGCAGATCAGACTGCTCGTGTTTGGACATTGGCGGGGGATAGAACATCCTCTATGTTGCTTACTGGGCACAATGGTATGATAACGCGTGCGGAATTTAGTGGTGATGGGCGGCATGTGGTTACGACATCAACTGATAGAAGCGCTCGTGTTTGGCGTATTAATGGAAGTGGAGGCGCATTTGAAATTCTACCTTCTCACAGCGAACATGAACGTTACTTGGCCATAAGCTCCAATGGGAAATATATTCTGGAGAGGCGTATAGATGGATCAGTTCGTATTATAACATTAAATGCTGGAAAATTGACATACAGAGATATAATCTATGGATTATCAGGTAATCGAATATCGTCTGCGACGTTTAGTGGCGATTTAAGTAAACTGATAACTGAATTTGACGATGGATCGATCTATATTTGGAAATTAAACCAATCTGTTGCCACCAGTATTCCATTTGTTAAAATTTCTGGGGAATTTGCTTTAAATTCGTTTAGTGCAGATGGATCTTATATCGTAACCTATGAAAATAGTGGGGTCGTCAAGATTCACAAATTAAATGAGAATGTTATATTTTCAAAGACCGTTGGAAATTACGATAGTACAGTAAGTCAAATCGCAGTTAGCCTCGATGGAAAGCGGGTCGCGGCGGCATCTGAATACGGTATTCGACTATGGTCGCTGACCGGCAGTAATTTTAAGTCAATTGACTTTGGAGAAGGCGTTGGAACGGCTGAAAGAATCAAATTTAATTCAGGAAATGATAAAATCTTCACAATGCATGGCGATGGGACCGTGAGGATATGGAACGTTCACGGACGGCAATTGAAGATAGTTAAGAATTTTGATGATGGAGCAAAGACAGATGATTTTGACATAAGTTATGACGGGAATTATATTGTTACAACGTCAGGCATATCAGCTAAAGTTTTGAATCTTTTGGTGAAACCGACAATTCCAATCGATCTAGTTGGTCATATGGGTGTCATTCAAAGTGCAGCGTTTAGCCCAGATGGACGACGCATCCTAACGACTTCTGGCGACGGGACAGTCCGTTTATGGATTATGGACAAGGATCGGGCTACTTCAGTTCTCTTGGCTGAGAATCAAGGAGAGTATCCGAAGGCGCATTTTAGTCGTAGTGGACGATTCATTATTATATCTTCCGGCCAAGGAGCTGTCAGAAGACTGTATGTTCCGTCTGGCAAAGAACTCCTAGACTTTAGTGCTAGTTTGCTTACCCGTTGCTTGACAGTAAGCCAGCGCGCTGTGTATGGAATTGAAAAGTCGACTGCCTCAAATGGGTCGCCGTGCGCCTAACCCGAGTGGTAACGGTCCACGTCATTCGCGTCCGGAAATTTTCGTAAAAGCCGCTGAATCAATGACTGGGGTTGGCGTCATGCTAACCTGCCGATGCCACTCAACTTAATTCCCGATCAGGTCTTATAGGCCTCGCTAACCCACTTTGCCAGCTTTCCACCTACTTCGCCCCCCCCTGCCCACGTAAACCGGTCTCACCAAGCGGCGCTGCACCTCGCAGCCCTCGCAGGAAGGAGACCAGATCATGCGCACCACGTTTCTCAATCGCGCCACCGGCACCGTCGCAGCAGCGCTGATGCTGGTTGGCCTGTCCCAGCCCGCTTCGGCGCAAAGCCTGCGGGCGCAGATCGATGCCGAGATGCGGTATATCAGCTCCGGCAATCCCGGATCGGCGCTGGTGTTTGCAGGATGCGCCGCCACGGCTGCCAATGAATACAACATTACTGGCAGCACGCAGCGCGGGGTCAATGTCCTGGTCGGCTGCGCCGCCATCGGCTGCGGGCTCACCGACAGCTACAGCAATTGCCTCAGCGTCAACACCCGCCTGTTCCTGCTGATGCTCAGCCGCCCCTGACGGGCCGCTGGCTCGGGCGCTGACCCAGCGCTCGCGATCCACACCACCAAACACTTTGTCCTGCGATCACGCCTGAACGGCGCGATGCGCCTTGCCTGGAGACGTCCGATGAAGATCAAACTGCTTGCCCTTGCAGCCCTTGCCCTGTCCCCCGTCGCAACGGCCACCCCGGCCATGGCGCAAAGCCAGATGTTGCGGCCCATTCTGGTCGAAAACTTCTGCAACCGCTCGCTCAGCCTGTGGGTCGATCACGCCGATGGCTGGCGCAACTGGCACCCGCATGGCGATTTCCGGATTGCCGCCTATGCCTCCACTTATCTGGAAGCCAATGGCATCCGCCTCAAGCAGCGCACCGACCATGACATCTTCTACTACGCTGAATCCACCAATGGCCTGCTGACCTGGGACGGCGTCTACAACCGCAACGTGAATGGCTATTCGCTGCCGATGCGCCGTCAGAGCACCGTCCTGAAGAACGGTGCCTTCGTGATCAAGCTGACCTGCTGACCCCCAATCGCTGTGCCCCTCCCGTCTGATTGGCGGGAGGTTGACCGCTTGCAAAGGAAACCCGCAATGACATCTATCAAGTCGTTCCTGGCGCTCGCAGCCGGGGCAATCCTCGTGGCCACTGGCCTGTTCCTCCTGTGGCTGTCGTTCAAGGCACCGGAGTGGGGCGCTGTCTCCCTGCTGACGGGAATTGGTATGCTGCTGATCGGCGCTCCCTGCATCCCGTGGCTCCGGGAGCGGATCGCCCGCCCTGCCCGCATGCTTCCCACTGCCGCGACGGCGCTGGGGCTGGTGCTGGTCGGCGCGACCACTGCCGCCCTGATCGCCCTTGGCGTCGGAGAAAACCGCCGAATTGCCGCACGAAACGACGCCGCGCCGGGCGTTATCGCCTCGATCCGCCCGGCGGCGTTGCTGGGCGTCGGTGAAGCCGCCCATCATCTTGGCCTCGCCCATTTTCTTGGCCAGGATGGCCCGCAGGATCTTTTCGCAGCGCGCTACTGGACGATGCGAGCCGCACAAGCCGGCAACGCTGGCGCTCAACTGGATCTGGCCCGCATGTATGCTCGCGGCCTTGGCGGACCTGCTGACGGCAAACTTGCCCTTGCCTGGGCGGAAAAAGCGGCGGCGCAGGGAATCTCAGCCGCTTACACCACGATCGGAACGCTCTATTCCCCGGGCGGAGCGCTTCCCGAAGACCACCAGAAAGCCAATGCGGCGTTCATGAAGGGAAGTGATCTCGGCGAGCCCGAAGCGATGTTCAATCTGGGCTTGGCTTATGAATACGGCACCGGCGTCACCAAAGATCCGGGACGTGCGTTTCAACTCTATCTGGCGGCAGCCGAGCTGGGCCTGCCTGACGCAAAGCTGAATGTCGGCGTCGCCTATATGAACGGTCAGGGCGTCACAGCCGATCTGCGCAAGGCCCAAATGTGGTTGGAAGCCTCAAAAGCACGAGCAAGTGCCGAAGTTCGCAAACTCGCCAATCAAAACCTGGCTATTCTTGAAGAGCAATAGCGAGCGTGGAAATGCAGCCCGACAAACTACGCGCGCGATGGCTGGCGGCATTCATTGCAATCTTGCGCAGGCCCACACCTTTTTAAGGGCATTTTTGGGGCATTTTCCAAAGACCAATAATTTACGCCATAATCTCAATGGCATTTGGCGGAGCGGGAGGGATTCGAACCCTCGATGAGCTTTTGGCCCATACTCACTTTCCAGGCGAGCGCCTTCGACCACTCGGCCACCGCTCCGCATCTTGCTCTGGAAGAGCGCCCCTAGCCGCATGTCTTGGCTTTCGCAAGGCGTCGGTTCCTGCAATGATGAACTTATGTCGCTGCTCGCTCTCCTCGCCGCTGTTGCGGCCTCGCCCGAACCTGTCACGCTGCCTGCCAAGGCTCTCGCTCCGGCCGAGATCGTGGCCACCGCCCCTGCGGTCGACTGGCTGCCCATCGCGGCTACCGAACTGTTGGTGATGGACCTTGCGCCCGATGCTGCAGGACGCCCGCGTCGCGTCGTGATCCAGCTTTTGCCCGCGCCGTTTTCCCAAGGGTGGATCGGCAATATCCGCAAGCTGGCCGCCGCGCATTGGTGGGATGGCACATCGATCAACCGCGCGCAGGACAATTACGTGGTGCAGTGGGGCGATCCCGATGGTGAGGACAAGGCGAAGGCCAAGCCGCTTCCCGCAGCCCTGATTGAAGTCCCGCAATCGGAATACGTCTCCGCCAACTTTTACGGCAACGATGGCGGCGTAGACGACGTCATAGGCTTCGAGATTGAGGCCAAGACAAGCCGTGATCCTTATGCTGCAACGACAATGTTCCACGGCGGATTCCCTGTCGCTGGGCATTTTGGCAGCGCTTGGCCCATCCACTGCTATGGCACCGTCGGCGTGGGCCGGAACGAACCGCCCGACACTGGCTCAGGCGCGGAACTCTACGCCGTCATCGGGCACGCCCCGCGCCAGCTTGATCGCAACATTGCGGTCGTCGGCCGGGTGATCGAGGGGATGGAGCACCTTTCCACTCTGCCGCGTGGCACTGGCGATCTGGGCTTTTATAAGACCGCGCCCGAACGCACGCCAATCCGCGCCATTCGCAACGGCACCGATGTGCCCGATCTGCCCGCGTTCGAATATCTCGGCACGCAAAGCAAAAGCTTCGCCCGGTATGCCGATGCCCGCGCCAATCGCCGCGATGTCTTCTACATCCAGCCCGCAGGCGGCGTGGACATCTGCAACGTGCCGGTGCCCATCCGCCGCCGCAAATGAGCGATGGTGCCTATGACCTGACCACCACACTCTGGCGCTGGACAGGCGGGACGAGTGGCGACTGGTTCTTTGTCACGATTGATGGCGCGGTGGGCGAGGCGCTGTCTGCCACCGCGCTGATGCACCGCCTCGAAACCGGCCGGCGCGCGGGCTGGGGATCGGTGAAGCTGGGCGTGCAAGTGGGCGAGACTGTGTGGCGCACTTCGGCCTTTCCCAGCAAGGAACAGGGCTGGATCGTTCCCATCAAGGCCGCCGTCCGCAAGGCTGAGGGGTTGGTTGAGGGGGAAGCCATCGCGCTCCAGCTGAGATTCTAAGCACCCGTGCTCGCCCCCAACCTTGCGTCCGTCGTCTATGGCGATGCCGGAAAGGCCGGTCTCACCGTTTTGGTTGTAAATCCCCTGTCCTACAGGCTGGGTTCGAAGGCAGGCTTTACGCCGCTCCTTGAACCGTCAATTGCCTGCCTGAACGTTGCGTTTTGGCGCTGCCCACCCCCGACCCCTCCCGCAATCGGGAGGGGGGAAGAAGGTATTGTTCCTGCCCTGCCGCCTGCAGGAGGGCCGCGAGACTTGGCCTTTCGTCAAAAGGCTTAGTCACAACGGGATGAACCTCCCGACATCAGGAAAAACGCGGCCACAAGGCTCCTGAGTTTGTTTCTCAGGACTGTGTAAACAGTGTAAACCCCTTTCAGGAAACCGCCCTGTTTCCTGAACGAAATTACCGCCCGCGCAGCACCATTTCCACTGCCTCACAGATCTGCTGAACCGAAAACGGCTTGGCCAGAAAGTGCATGTTCGGAATGTCGATCTCGCGGCGAAGCTGCTCTTCGGCATAGCCTGACATGAACAGGAAAGGCAGATCGGGCTTCAGCGCACGGATTTCGCGCGCCATCGCTGGCCCATCCATTGTCGGCATCACCACGTCGGATACGACAATATCGAACTCGCCGCGCCCGATGGCTTCCAGCCCTTCTTCGCCATCAGACGCGGTGGTTACATCAAAGCCCTGCCGCACCAGCGCGCGTTCGGCCACGGCGCGCACGGTGTCTTCGTCCTCCACCAGCAGCACTTTGCCCCCGCCCGACCATTGCCGCTTCGGCTCTGCGGCAACTGGCTTGGCCGCCTGCGCGATCTCGGCAGCATCGGGATGGTGGACCGGAAGATAGATGCTGAAGCGCGTGAACTTGCCCACGTCGCTTTCGGCAAAGATGAACCCGCCTGATTGCTTGACGATGCCATAGACGGTCGAAAGGCCAAGTCCGGTGCCCTTGCCCTTCTCCTTTGTGGTGAAGAAGGGTTCGAAGATTTTGCCGATCTGGTTCGGCTTGATACCGTGGCCATTGTCCTCCACCATCAGCGCGGTGTAATCGCCGATGGGCAGGATTTCGCTCTTCATCGCGCGGACATCGGCGGCGGTCACGCGCCGGGTCATCAGTTTGACGACGCCCGCTGCGCCCTTCCCGCTGCCAGAGTTACCATTGGCGGCGAGCTTGTCGTTGATGGCATCGCGCGCGTTGACGGCAAGGTTCAGCAGCACCTGCTCCAGTTGCGTCGGGTCCGCACGGACAAAGCCCAAATCGCGGTCGTGGGTTACCTCCAGCGTGATCCGCTCACCGATCAGCCGCTTGAGCAGCGCCGAAACCTCGGCCACCACATCGGGCAACTGCAGCACTTGCGGACGCAGCGTCTGCTGACGCGAGAAGGCCAGCAATTGCCGCGTCAGCGATGCCGCGCGGTTCGAATTGGCCTTGATCTGCTGAATATCGTCATAATCACTGTCGCCCGGCGTGTGGCGCATCAGCATCAGGTCGCAATAGCCGATGATCGCGGTCAGCACATTGTTGAAATCGTGCGCCACGCCGCCCGCTAATTGGCCCACCGCCTGCATCTTGGTCGCCTGTGCGATCTCGCGCTTGAGCCGCGTTTCTTCCGACGAGTCCTTGAGGCTGAGCAGCACCGCCCCCTCGCCCAGCCCGCGCACTCCGGCAAGGCTGAGCGAAACCGGCTCCTCCGGCGAGGCGCGCAGCCGCACCGCCACATCGCCCGCCGTCGCTTGGCCCTGCGCATAGCGGCGCACCGCATCGAGCAGCGCGCTCTTGTCTTCCTTGATCACAAGGTCGGCGGGATAGGGCGGCGGGATCGTATCCTCATGCCCCGCCGCGCGCAGGAAGGCCGCGTTGGCAAACAGAAAGCGCCCGTCGCGATCGGTCATGGCAAGGCCCAGCGGCAGGCGCGCCAGCAGCGCTTCGATCTGGGGAAGCCCTGCGCGGATGTCGCCCACGCTGTGCTGGTTGTCGATCAGCAGGAACAGCGATGCGGTGCGCGCGGGATCGGTGTTGGCGATACCGTCCGGGTCGGCAACCGGCAGATGGACCAGCCGCACCGGCGTGCCCTTGCCCCCTTCGCGGGCATAGAAGACGCGCTCGGATTCGTCGCTGGCAAGGTAGGAGACGAAGTCAGTGCCCACGATGTCGCTGCTGGCATGGCCTGTCGCCCTTTGCGCAAAGGCGGTGTTGGCCGCCAGCACCATGCCATCTGGGTTCACGACGGCGGCCTGCAAGCCTTCGCGGGCCAGCGCGCGGCCCAACTTGCCGGACACGTGGCCCACCATATCGGCAACAAGGTTCTGCGTGACGACCGGCTTGAACCGCCAGATCAGGAAGTCCTCGCCCCGCCCCACCCGGCTGAGTTCGGCGCGCCAGGTGCCGCTGGCAGAGGTAAGTGCATCAGCACTGGCACTGCCATCGCGCCATGCCGCGCGCAGGGCATCTTCGAGCGCCTCGACCCCGGCCTTTTCCAATGCCAAGCGCGGCGGGGCGGCCCCTGCGCCAAACCATTCGCCCATCAGCGCATTGGCACAGACCAGCCGCCCGGCGCGGTCGGTGATGGCCATTGCGGTATCGGCGCTTTCGATGGCGGCGTTGGTAACCGACCAGTCGGGCGTGGCAAAATCGGCCGATACGCTGGCTTGCGCAGGGTGATAGGCCAGCCGCAACGCCGCGCCGATTACGCCCACTCCGCCCAGAAATCCGCCGATCACCAGCGGTTGGCCCGAAACGGCCCACAAAGCGCCCGCACTGGTGATGACCGCGCCGCTCAGCAAAAGCCAATCGCGCAACGGCGTTGCCTGCACCGCGGTCCCGTCAGCCTCGCCGCCAAGTGTCCCCATCAGTCGGGCCAGCTCATTCGGGTTTGCTCATTCAGGCCTGCTCATTCAGGAAAATCCCGTGCCTCAAACCGCAGTTTCCGCGCCTTGCGCTTGTGCGCCGTCCACCACCGCCAGGCGAAAACCGAGATCACATAGCCCAGCGCGGCTGCGACGACGGAGATCAGAAACAGCCCGATGATCAGCGATGGTGCGGCATCGGAGCCGAGCCAGGCCAGCCAGTCGCCCACGCTTGCCCCATCGGTCACCATTTGGCGGACAGTGGCGAAATCGGCGTGGTAGCCAAAGCTGTTGCCCACCGCGATGGCGCCCGGAAGGAACACGAACAGTGTGGTTGGCGGGATCGAGATGAAGGTCATCAGCACGGCGAGCGGAATGTTGCCTCGGCACGGCACGCACATCAAGGCCGCGCCCACGATCTGCACGCCGGGGATCAGCGCAAAGATGCCGATGAACAGCCCCGCCGCCACGCCGCGCGGCACCGAACGCCGGGTAAACCGCCACAGTTCGTGGCGCGCGGCCAGCGGGCCAGCGAAGCGGTTATGCTCCATCTGCTCGCGCGTTGGCATATTGGCCCGCGCCCAGTTGACGATCCGTTTGAACATCGTGCGCCTGCTTCTACCCGTTTACCGACTGCCCCGCCACGGGCCTTTGGATCGCATCTAGACTATCGGCGCTTTCCCAGTGGTGAAGCGCTCTGCCGAAAACCGCTCATCCGTGATCTTTCATGATCCGGGCCTTGTCGCGCTTCCAATCGCGGTCCTTCATCGTCGCGCGCTTGTCGGCCACGTTCTTGCCCTTGCACAGCGCCAGTTCCACTTTGGCGCGGCCGCGGCTGTTGAAGTAGATGGACAGAGGGACCAGCGTCATCCCCTTACGCTCAACCGCGCCGTGGAACTTGGCGATCTGGCGCTCTTTCAGCAGCAGCTTGCGCGGGCGTTTGGGCACATGGTTGTTACGGTTGCCGTGGCTGAATTCGGGCACGTTGGAATTGACCAGCCACACCTCGCCGTTCTTCACCTCGGCATAGCTTTCGGCGATGGAACCTTCGCCAAAGCGCAGCGATTTCACCTCGGTGCCGGTCAGGCAGATGCCTGCCTCATACTTCTCTTCAATGAAGTATTCGAACCGGGCGCGGCGGTTTTCGGCAACGACTTTGGTCTTGTCGAATTCGGGATGTACGGGACGGGCCATGATGCGTGCCCATGTAGGGCGTGAAAGCCCAATGTGAAAGGCCGCCCTTGGAAGGGCAACCAGCCCTCCCCGCGGGCGCCTTGGCCCGATATGTTCGTCATTTCGACGCCTCGACGGTGTGGTTTATGAGTTTACGGCCCAGGTTTAGGCGTAAATCCGACGCGACGGATTGGCCGGCGCCGGGATTGCCCGCCCGGCCTCCATTGCGGCTTCAAGCCAGCAGGAAATGGCATCATAAATTGCCGAAAGCGCCTGATCCGGCGTGTCGCCATCAGCCAGACAACCTTCAAGCTCCGGGGCATATGCAACAAACCCGCCACCGAGGCTGGCCGCGAGAGGTTCGACATAGACTCTGTAGTCTGAAGCGTTTGGCATTACTTGCGTTCCAGTTCGTCAACCATTTGTAGCAGCAAGCGAATATAGATAGGCTTAATCGGCCTTCGTGCCGGAATGGTCAAGATGCCGGGTATGGCTGGATGATAGAGCTTGTAGTGCGAGCCCCGTTTCGGGGCCGAGCAGGTTATGCCCCAAATGCGGCAAACCTTTTCGATATCCCCAAGACTCCAGTCCCGGGGATTGTTGCGCATGGCATCGAGCAGTTTGTCCGCAGCAACCAACGCACAAGCTCTTAGAGCAACCCGGCGTGGACCAGCGCGGCGTCCACCTTGGCGCGGGCTTCGGCGCTGGCGGGGACGAGCGGCAGGCGCAGCTCGTCGTTGATGCCTTCGAACACGCGGGACAGCGCGTACTTCAGCGGCGCGGGCGAGGCGTCGGAGAACATCGCGTAGTGCAGTGGATAGAGCTTGTCGTTCAATTCGCGCGCCTTTTCCAGATCGTTGGCCGCGCAGGCCGCGTGGAATTCGGCGCACAGCTTAGGCGCGACATTCGCGGTCACCGAGATGCAGCCCACCGCCCCTGCGGCATTGGCAGGCAGCGCCAGTTCATCATCGCCCGAAAGCTGGCAGAAATGCTTGCCAATGCCCATGCGGTGGTCGGTCACGCGCGAAAGATCACCGCTGGCGTCCTTGATCGCCACGATCTTGTCCGGATAGCGCTTGGCCAGTTCGCACACGGTTTCGGGCAGAATGTCGGTCACCGTGCGGCCGGGCACGTTGTACAGCACGATCGGCAGATCGTTGTGTTCAGCCAGATAGCTGAAATGGGCGATGATGCCCGCCTGACTGGGGCGGTTGTAATAAGGCGCAACGCACAGCGCGGCCTGTGCGCCGCACTTCTTCGAAAAAGTCATGTGCAGCAGCGCGTTCATTGTGTCGTTGCTGCCGCAGCCCGCGATCACCGGCACGCGGCCAGCCGCCTGTTCAACGCAGACTTCGATCACGCGGTGGTGTTCGGCATTGGAAAGCGTTGATGCCTCACCGGTGGTGCCGCAGGGCACCAAGGCGGACGAGCCGTTTTCGATCTGCCAGTCGACCAGACGCCGGAAGGCTTTTTCATCGAACGCGCCATCACGAAAAGGGGTGACAAGGGCCGGAATGGAGCCGGAAAACATGGACAATACCCCTTCGTTTACCCCATAAAGCAGCTCGGCTTGCAGCAAGTCGAACCCTTCGGGGATCTGTTCAGCGCCTGATAAGGAGCCGCTCCATAGTATGTCCGGCATGGACGTGAAAGCCTTGATGTTGCGCTGGGGTGTTGCCGGGCTGCTGATGCAGACGGCGGTTGCTTCAAGCTCTGTGCATGCCAGTGGCGCGGAAAGTGCCGACGGTGCCGATTGGGATCGCGCGCGCGCAAACCTGACCGCAAGTCAAAGCGGGCCGATGACGGCGGCGGTGGAGCGGTGGAAGCTGCTGACCAGTTCGAACCGTTTCGGATTTTCCGATTACTCCAGCTTCGTGGTGACTTATTCGGGCTTTCCCGAGGAGGAAAAGCTGCGCCGCTATGCCGAACTGTCGCTGGAGCGTGAGGCGGTTGACGCGGGGCGCTTGGTCAACTTCTTCAGCCAAAAGCCGCCGCTGACCAACATGGGCCGCGCGCAATATGCGCTGGCGCTGACCCAGCTTGGCCGCCCCGAAGCGCGCGAGGCGGCGCGGGCGGCGTGGCGCGGCGGGGCGATGACCGATGCGGCCGAATCTGCGCTGCTCTCCAACTGGGGCACCAGCTTTACCGCCGATGACCATGATGCGCGGATGGACGCGCTGCTGTGGGCAGGTGCGAGTGAACAGGCCGCGCGGCAGATCGTGTGGGTCAGCCCGGCGCGCAAGCCGATTGACACGGCGCGGCTGGCGGCGATGCAGGGCGGCGATCCCTATGCCGCCGTATCGGGTGTTTCCACGCAACTGCTGAACAGCGATCCCGGTTTCGTGTTTCAGCGCGTGCGGCAATTGCGCAAGAGCGGACAGGGCGCGGGCGCGCGGGCGTTTCTGGCCAACCGGCCGTTGCTGGTGCGGCAGCCGCTGGACCGGACCAAGTGGGTTGAGGAACTGCTGATCAATGCGCGCGGCGCGGCGACATCGGGCGATGCGCGCGCGGCGATGCGGATTGCAGCGGGGATCGACGACGCCTTTGGCGCGGGCGAAGATGTGAGCCAGCTGGAATACGAGCTGCGCGACGATTATACTTCGCTGATGTGGCTGGGCGGAACGCAGGCCTATTTCAACATCGGCGATGCGGCGGGCGCGGCTCCGTTGTTCTGGCGCTATGGCGCGGCGGCGCGGACGCCGGGCACGCGGTCCAAGGGCTTTTACTGGGCCGGAAAGGCGGCAGCGCGGGGTGGCCAGCAGGCTGAGGCGCGGCGCTACTTCGAGCTGGCGGCGCAATATGCCGATCAGTTCTATGGCCTGCTGGCGCTGGAGCGGCTGGGCCGTCCGGTGCCGCAGTTTGCCAAGGATTCCAATGCACAAGCAACACCGGATGAACGCAGCCGGTTCTATGCGCAACCGCTGACGCTGGCCGTGCGCGAAGTGGCGCGCAATGGCGATTGGCGCACGACGATCCGCTTTTTCAAGGAAATTGCCGAACAGCAGCAGAGCGAAGGCCAGCATGTGATGGTCGCCGACCTCGCGCGCGATCTGGGGCGGCGCGATCTGGGTGTGATCGTGGGGCAGGCTGCGGCGGCGCGCGGCTATCTGGATTTTCAGCACATCGCGTTCCCGCTGATCCCGGTGCCGCCGGGGCATGAGAGCAAGTGGACCGGCATCCACGCGATCACGCGACAGGAAAGCCAATTTGCGATGAACGCGGTGAGCCATGCGGGCGCGCGGGGCCTCATGCAGCTGATGCCGGGCACGGCCAACGAGCAGGCAGGCAAGCTGGGCTTGTCGTATCGCGCATCGGCGCTAACCGAGGATGCGGGCTACAACATCATGCTCGGCTCAGGCTATTTCGGGCGGATGCTGGACTATTACAACGGATCGTGGCCGCTGGCCGTGGCGGCCTATAACGCCGGCCCCGGCAACGTGAATAAGTTCCTGCGCGCCAATGGCGATCCGCGCAATGGCGCCGTGGACTGGATCGAATGGATCGAAAAGATCCCGCTGTCCGAAACGCGCAACTATGTGCAGCGCGTGCTGGAAAACGCGGTGGTCTATGAGGCGATGAACCCGCAGTTTGCGACCTATCGCGGGGCGAACCCGATGAGCTACTTTATTGGGAAGCGGGAGCCGGGGTAAGGCAGCGTTTCTTTTGATTATCAATTCTGGCGACTTCGATACTTAATTGGCTGACCTACAGGAGCGGCAGGTTGGATTGGTTTGACGAAAAACTCAAAGCTCTTGAAAATGAGCGTAATTTCAAGCTGCGTGTTTTTCGTAGGATAATTGATGAAAAGGGAAATCCGATTCCTCGCAATCCCGCAAAGTTGAAAGCAGAAAAGGCAAAATTTCTAAAGTCGAAAAAATTGGCATTAATCGGCCGACCGAGTGAACAAAAAAAGAGATCCTACTCCGGCGGATTGCCGCTTCTGCCTTCCGAGATTGCTTGGCCAATGGTGGACGAAACACCTTTCGTGTTCGTTTGCCAGATTGATCTATCTGAAATTTCGATTGACGATAAATTCGAGTGGTTGCCAGATAAGGGAACGATTTTCTTCTTCGTAGCGCCAAGCACCTGCGACGAAACGGCTCCTGAACTTTTTCGTGTCATTCATTCTTTCGACAGCACTGATCACCAACATCCGCTCCCAGTCGGGGGCGCCCCTCCCTATCCTCGCTTCGATCTCACATTCGAAAGCGATTTTACATATGATCTGGAATTCAGTGCATCTGCACTGCAACATGATGATCAAGTTGAATTCGACAAATGGGCTTACGAAGTCAACGCTGCAAGAAAATCGCATACGAAGTGGCAACTCGACGGATGGCCATGCGACCTTCAGTCCAACAAAGATATGCCGCGAATTTGCGAAATGCGCTACCGGAACCTTACCGACAATGATCATGGCGTACTAAAGAGCCAGAATTTTAGCAATTCCCTTGCGGATTGGGTGTTTATCGGCCGAGTACATCGGACTGGATTAGACTCACCTTGGGCATACTATCATTGTGGCTATTTCTGGGTAAGAAAGAGTGACGCCAAGCGTGGTGATTTTTCAAAAGCGATGTTTTTTACGCAGTCAGATTAGTGCGCACAGCTTCTATCGCCCCCTATCTTTGCATTAAAGCCACCCCATGAAACCTGACGGTCACCCCATCACCCCCGCCGGATTTGCCGCCTTGCGCGCGCGGTATGACCATCTGTTGGGCACCGAACGCCCCGCGATTGTCGAAATCGTCAGTTGGGCGGCCGGCAATGGCGACCGTAGCGAGAACGGCGATTATCTCTATGGGCGCAAGCGGATGCGGGAGATTGATCGGGAGTTGGCTTTCCTAGCCCGGCGGATGAAGGCGGCGCGGGTGGTTGATCCCCGCGCACAAGAGGATCGCAGCCGCGTGCTGTTTGGCGCGACGGTGGAGATTGCCGACGAGGATGATGCGCGGCGCGTGCTGACCATCGTGGGGGATGACGAGCAGGACGCCACCAACAACCGCATTGGCTGGAGCGCGCCCATTGCCAAGGCCTTGCGCGGGGCGCGGGTCGGGGATTTGCGTGTGGTCCGGCTGCCTTCGGGGGAGAAGGAGTGGGAGATCATGAGCATTTCCTATCCTGACGCTGCAGGCTAAAGCAGCGCGCATGAAACCCGGTCGCTTCTTCATCATGCGCCATGGCGAGACGGTCTATAATGCGACCGCTCGGCTGCAGGCGAACCACATCCACACTCCGCTGACGCGGCAGGGCTTTGAGCAGGCGGTGGCGATGGGCTGTGCGCTGCGCGGCGAACTGGGCGAGAAGCCCGAAGTGACGCTGCACATCTCGGACACCGGGCGCGCGTTGCAGACGGCAGCGCTGATTGCCGAGGAGCTGGGGCTCGACTGGTTTGCGGGTAAGCGCACGATGGACCTGAAAGAGATCGACATGGGATCGTGGTGCGGGCGTTCCTATGGCGATGTGGAGGACGAGGTTGGCCCTATCGTGATCGAGGACCATCTGCTGCGCCCTGCCCCTGATGGCGAGGACTATCCGATGATTGCCGAGCGGCTGAACCGCTGGATCGACGGGCTTGGCGATGAAGGCGGCGATCACATCGTCGTGATGCACGGCATTTCGAGCCGGGTGCTGCGCGGGATCATGGCGGGCTATCCTGTGCACCCCATCCACGGCGCGCCGATTGCGCCTTCGCTGGTGCAAGGCTCCATCGCGCTGGTGGAGGATGGCGCAGAGACGGTGCTGTTCGGATCTGAACGCGGGATCGAGCACGCCTGATGGGTGATGTCGTGAACCTGCGGGCCGTGCGCAAGGCCAAGGCGCGGGATGCCCAAGCGGTGGAAGCTCAGGCCAACCGGGCGAAGTTTGGGCGGACCAAGGGCGAGAAGCTGCGTGAGGCTCAGGAGGCTGCGCGGGCGGCGCGGTTGCTTGACGGCGCGAAGCGGGAAGAGACGTGAGGAAGCTGCTGGTTCTGGCGGCGCTGGTGCTGGCGGGCACAGCCACTGCGCGTGATAGCCTTGGCGTGTTCGGCACCTGGGGCGCGTTTCGCGATCCGGCGGTGCCGCGCTGCTATGCCATTGCGATGGCGGAGAAAGTGCGCGGGCGGCAACAGGCGTTTCAGCCCTATCTGACCGTGGGCTACTGGCCACAGCGCAAGATCAGGGGCGCGGTGCATGTGCGACTGGCGCGGCGGGTGGCGGCGGGATCGAGCGTCAACGTCTCGTTCCCCGAGGCGAACTTCACGCTGCAGACGGGGCAGGCCGATGCCTGGCCTGCGGACCAGCGGGTGAATGCCGGGATCGTGGTGCAATTGCGCAGTGCGCCGCGTGTGATGGTGATCGGCCAAGGGACCGATGGCCGCAAGTTTCGCGATACTTACGTGCTGAGCGGCGCGGCTTCGGCGATGGATGCGGCGGCGCTGGGGTGTGTGAGGTAGGTCTGCATGGGGACATGCCCTCCCCCAACCCCTCCCGCAGGCGGGAGGGGAGTTTGATGTGAAAAGGGCGAGCCTTTCGGCCCGCCCTTTTCGGCTTGGTTAGAAGCGCAGACCGACGCCTGCCATCACCATGTGACGGTCGGTGTCGATGTTGAAGCGGCTCGTATCCGGCGTGTCACCGGCGAAATCGAACTCACCTTCGCTGTAGTTGTTGTAGCCGTATTCCAGCTTCACATAAGCGTTGGTGCCGAGGTTCTGCTCAACGCCCGCACCTACGCGATAGCCATCGGTATCAAGGCGCTGGCGCAGGTTCACGGTGCCGTCGGTCCCTTGCAGGTCGTAGCGCTGGTTGCTGTAGCCACCCTTCACATAGACCATCGTGGACGGCGACATGGCATAGCCGACCCGGCCACCGAGGTAGTACTGGCGACCGGCTTCAACGCGGCCAAGGTTGAACACGTTGGGCTCGTTGTTGTTGTTGTCCCAGCCAGCGCTGCTTTCGGTGATTTCGGCTTCGGCGCCGACCACGAGATTGTTGCCAAGCGCGATGTCATAACCGATTGCGCCGCCATAGGTGACGCCGTCGATCGACTGCTTCAGATCACGGTTCGTGTCGATGTCTTCGCTGCTGCCCGAACGGTGGTGGTCATAGCCAACCAGGCCTTCAACCCGCAGACCGCTGAATGCCTCGGCGGGGGTGGCATCCTGCGCGAACGCGGGGATTGCGGAAAGCGCGGTACCGGCGGCGAGGCCAGCGGCAAGCATTGCGCGGATATTCTTCATGTTTCACTCCATTCGAAACGTTCATCTGCCAGTTTTCATTTTGGTTGCGACCCGGCAGTGGTGTTGGAATGAGCGGAAATGCATCGGGTTTCATGAACCTGAGACAACAAGAAACCGTGATATTTCAGCCACATATTTTGCGATGTTCCGAGCGATTAACAAGCCCGGCGGCAGGAACGATCAGGCTGCAACTGCGTTCGCGCGGGGCCTGTTTGCCAGTAAGGCAGAGAATCACTATATGCGCGCGATGCAGCAATCTCCTGATCTCGATCCCACGCTTCCCGCCACGATGCCCATTGCCGGGCATATCGATCCCGTGCCCGTGCCCCGCCCCGGCTTGGTCGATGGCGTGACCCCGCGCGAGGACGGGCGGGTGGACCTGATCGGCCTGACCAAGAAGCAGATCGCCGCCGTGTTCGAAACGGCAGGGCTGGACGCCAAGGCCGCCAAATTGCGCGCCAAGCAAGTGTTCCACTGGCTCTATCATCGCGGCGTGACCGACTTTGAGGCCATGACCGACATCGCCAAGACCATGCGCCCGTGGCTGTCAGAGCGGTTCTTCATTGGTCGGCCCGAAATTGTCGAAGCGCAAGTTTCCTCCGATGGCACGCGCAAGTGGCTGCTGCGGACGGCAGATGGCCATGATTTCGAGATGGTGTTCATCCCGGACGCGGATCGGGGAACGCTGTGCGTTTCGAGCCAGGTGGGCTGCACGCTGAACTGCCGGTTCTGCCACACCGGCACGATGCGGCTGGTGCGCAACCTGACGCCGGGTGAGATTGTGGGACAGGTCATGCTGGCGCGCGATGCCTTGGGCGAATGGCCTAATTCAATGCAGCGTCCCCGCACCGATGGTTCATTGGGGGGCGGGGACCTTCGGCAGTCTGGCGCTATGCTGCCTGAAGCCCCCGCCTTCGCGGGGGCGCAAGTTGAGGGCGCGGGGGGGCAGGGCAATTCCTGGGATAATGACGAGGACGAAGCGGCCTACACCGCTGATGGCCGCCTGCTGACCAACATCGTGATGATGGGCATGGGCGAGCCGCTCTATAACTTCGACAATGTCCGCGATGCTTTGAAGCTGGTGATGGATGGCGATGGGCTGGCGCTATCGAAGCGGCGGATCACGCTGTCGACCAGCGGGATCGTGCCGTTGATGGCGCGCGCGGGCGAGGAGATTGGGGTGAACCTTGCCGTCTCGCTTCATGCGGTGACCAAGGACGTGCGCGACGAAATCGTGCCGATCAACCGCAAATACGGGATCGAGGAACTGCTGCAGGCCTGTGCCGATTATCCGGGATCATCCAACGCGCGGCGTATCACGTTTGAATATGTGATGCTGAAGGACAAGAACGACAGCGATGCCGATGCGCGCGAACTGGTGCGCCTGATCAAGCAGTACAAACTACCCGCCAAGGTCAACCTGATCCCGTTCAACCCATGGGAGGGCGCGGCCTATGAATGCTCGACGCCCGAGCGCATCCGGCGGTTTTCCAGCATCGTGTTCGAAGCAGGCATCAGTGCCCCCGTCCGCACCCCGCGCGGACGCGACATTGATGCGGCTTGTGGACAATTGAAGACTTCGGCGGAAAAGAAGAGCCGGGCCGAACTGGACCGGCTGGCCGAAGAGAAGATGGCCGCTCTGGACTGAGCGGCCTGCCTCTACAGCGTGTGGCCCGAAGTCGCGAAATATCACGCGGTGTCTCGACTTCGCTCGACACGAACGGGATCTGATTTGAACCTGTATCCGGCTATCGCCCGCTAGCCGACCTTGCGCTGGCTGGTGGTATCGGTCTCGACGCTGGCGGGGGGGCGGCCTGCGACAGCGGCAATCCGGCCTGATTCATCAAGCCGCAACGGCAGCGAGAATTCGACGCCCAGACGGTCCTCATTCGACCAGCGGCAGGTGGCGGTAACCACGTGGTTGTCGGCAAGCACGACGCGGAAAATCGTGCCGGGTGGCACATTCCACAGGCCTTCGATCAGGGCGCCGGTCTGGCTGATATTGCGGACCATGGCGTTATAGCGGTGGCCGCCGTGATCGAGCACGACCTTGCGCAACATCGACTGGCGCGAGGCGCGGGCCGACCGCGGTCCCTGCGCGATGGCCATCAGTCCGGTGGAAAGCCGCGCCGCGGCGTTCATGGAACTGAGCGGGCGTTCATAGATGTAGCCCTGCACGTGGCTGCACCCAAGCATGCGCACAAGGTCCAGCTCATCCAGCGTTTCCACGCCTTCAGCGGTGGTTTCCATACCGAGCGCTTCGGCAAGGCTGACGATTGAGGCGATGATGGCCCCGTTGCGGCTGCCGGGCTGGGTCGCGCCGCGTACGAAGGACTGGTCGATCTTGATCTTGTCGAACGGCGCTGTCTTCAGATAGCCGAGCGAGGAATAGCCGGTGCCGAAATCATCAAGCGCCAGACGCACGCCGATGGATTTCAGCGCCTTGAACATGTGCTCGGTGCCCTCGTCATCGTTGAGGAACACGCTTTCGGTGATCTCCAGTTCCAGCCGCTCTGGCGCGACTTGCGCATTGGCCAGCGCATTGGTGACGATGGCTGGAAGCGCCGGATTGGCAAATTGCAACGGCGAAACGTTGACGGCGACACGCACATTCTCGGGCCAGCGGGAAAGATCGCGGCAGGCGGTGCGCAGCGCCCATTCGCCAATCGGGGCAATCAGGCCGGTATCTTCGGCAATCGGGATGAAGCGCGCCGGGCTGATCCAGCCCTTTTCGGCGTGGTTCCAGCGCAGCAGCGCCTCGAACCCGGTGATCTTCTCGGTCGCTGTCTGCACGACAGGCTGGTAATAGAGTTCGAGACCACCGTTGGTCACCGCATCGCGCAAGTCTTCTTCCATCTTGCGCCGCTCTTCGGCATCGCTGTGCAGATCGGCTGCGTAGAAGTGGAAGCGGCCACGACCGCCGTCCTTGGCAGCATAGAGCGCAAGATCGGCATTGCGGATCAGCGCTTCGCTGGTCACGCAATCATCGGGCGCAAGGGCGATACCCACCGATGCACCAATCATCACGCGGCTGCCATCGATGGAATAGGGTTGCGACAGGCTTTCGATGATGCGCGAAGCGAGGTGGCCCAGTTGCTCGCGCTCGATCTTGCCGGGCAGAATGACCTGAAATTCATCGCCACCAAGGCGGCCAACGCGGCCCATCTTGCCGACCACACGCTCAAGCCGCTGTGCAACCTGCTTGAGCAGCGCGTCGCCAGCGGGATGGCCGAGCGTATCGTTGACCTGCTTGAACCGATCCAGATCGAGCAGGAATACAGCGCAAGCGCGGTGTTGCACTTGGGGTGCCAGCAGGATCTTTTCCAGTGTCTGCGACATGCGGAAACGGTTGGACAGGCCGGTGAGCGAATCGAAATGCGCCAGCCGCGAGGCATGCTCCTGCGAGCGGCGCTTTTCGGTAAGATCGGTGCCCGAGCCGCGAAAGCCGGTGAAATTGTTGAAGGTATCGTACGTCGGGCGGCCCGTGATCGACCACCAGCGCTCTTCATCAGGCGTAGCGGCGCGCACGGCCAGTTCGCTGAAGCTGGAGCGTGCGGACAAGTGGAACGCCAGCGTGCGCTCCCCCTCGCCCGATTGCTCGGTCAGGTTGAACAGTTCGGCAAAGGGTCTGCCGATCAGGTCCGAAACCGTCCGCCCCAGCGTTTCGGCCACGGGCGCGGAAAGATACGTGATGTGCCCCCGGCGGTCGGTCTCCCAGAACCAGCCCTGACCGGTTTCCTCGTAATCAGCGAGAATTTCCTGCGCGCGGGTCTGCACGCGCACATCGTTTTCCGCTTTTTCGCGCAGCATCAGATCGATGCGCCGCTGCCGCGAATAGGCGATGATCGCGATGCACACGCCCACGGCCAGCGAGAAATAGCCACCAATCGTGGATGCAACACAGGTAATGCCCGACCAGATGGCCACTTGTCCGGCAAGCACGCCCACCAACCGGCCAGATTGCACCACGGTGGACAGGAGCGAGAGGATGGCCACGCCGACGAGGCAATAAAACCACTCGATCTGCCCACTCGTGCCCCAAACGCCCATCGCCGATCCGAACAGGAACATCGGCAGGGCCACAGCACCGCCCACGAGCAGCATCCGTTGCCCGGTATCGAGCTGGCGTTCGCTTTCAAGGCGCACGGCCCACTTCGCCATGGCCATGATCCCCGAAGCCAGCCCGACCAGCAGGACCGTAAGCAGCGGAGGCAGTTCCAGATTGAAGGCGGCAATCCCTGTCAGCAACAGGAACATCGGCACGGCAAGGCGAGGCCATTCAGGCGATATCAGGCGATTGGAACTATCGCTGCCAAACAGGAAACTGGCCCCGGCCTCGGGCATTGCCGCAGAAGGCACCCGTTCGCGGCGACGGGTGCGCGCATAATCGCGCGTTGCGCCAGAAGGAAGGGAGTCAGCTTCGGGAGGGTCAACGGACATGCACTGCAAATGCCCTATGTTCGTTTTAGAAACAGTAAACGACCAAGACATTCAAATGCTTTTGCTGCGCGCGCGAAGGTGCTAGTCCCCGCCTCGGAACACGGGGCAAAATGGCAGACAGCGCAGTGAAGTCTTTGATTGGCGTGGCGGGACGCAGGCTGCATGTGGCGCGCTGGAACGAAGGGGGCGATGCGCATCGCCCGCTGTTGATGCTCAACGGCATCGGCATGAACCTCGAACTGCTCGAACCGCTTGCCTGCGCCCTGCCGGAACGCGAAGTGATCTGCGTTGACATGCCCGGCATCGGCAGCTCGCCCGATCCCTTCATACCCTACACGATGTCTCAGATGGCCCTGACGATGGCCGCACTGCTGGACCAACTGGGCGTGGCCGAAGTCGATCTGCTTGGCATCAGTTGGGGCGGCGCGCTGGCGCAGCAGTTTGCGTTCCAACACCGCTCGCGCACCGGCAATCTGGTGCTGGCCGCCACAGCTGCGGGCGCCACGATGGTACCCGGCAACCCCGCCATGATGGCGCATCTTGCCGATCCGCTTGAATATACCGTCGAAAAGACGCTCAAGCGCAATCTTGCCTCGATCTACAACGGCGGTGGCACGGCGCAAGTTTCGCTCAATGCGGCCAAGGCCCCCTCGCCGCTCGGCTTTTCCTACCAGCTTGCCTCGTTCGCTTGCTGGTCAAGTGTACCGTTCTTGCCGCTGCTGCGCATGCCGGTGATGATCATGGCGGATGAAGAAGACCAGTTGATCCCGCCAGCAAACGCCCAATTTCTGCACAATGCGATTCCGCATAGCCGGATCGAGATGTTCCGCGGCGGCGGTCACCTGTTCATGCTCTCGCAGCGCGCGCGCTTTATCGAGATCATGCGTGATTTTCTGGACGCGGAATTGGCCGAAGGCTGAGGGGGCCATGGCGCTGGAGCGCCTTGCGCCACCGCGGAATCAGCCAGTTGACCAAGCGGCAAAGCTCTGACTTAATCGCACGATTAACGCGACAGGCCACCCTCGCGAGTCGGCCTGCGTGGGAGAAGGAGCCTGCCCATGCCCGCCTATGACCTGATCATCAGGAACGGAACCATCGTCGATGGCACCGGAGCCCCGCGCTATACTGGCGATGTGGCGGTGAAGAACGGGCTGATCGCTGCTGTCGGCACCGTGCGCGGCGATGCGGCGCAAAAGATTGATGCCACGGGGCGGATCGTCGCGCCGGGCTGGGTTGATATTCATACGCATTATGATGGCCAGGCCACGTGGGATGCTGAAATGGCGCCATCATCGTGGCATGGCGTGACCACCGTGGTCATGGGCAATTGCGGCGTGGGCTTTGCGCCTGCTGCGCCCAATCGTCATGACTGGCTGATCGGCCTGATGGAAGGCGTGGAAGACATCCCCGGCACGGCGCTGGCCGAGGGGATGACGTGGAATTGGGAAACCTTCCCCGAATATCTCGATGCGCTGGAACAGTTGCCCCGCACTGTGGATGTGGGCACGCATGTACCGCACGGCGCAGTGCGCGCTTATGTGCTGGGCAATCGTGAAAAGCCGGGCGCCGTGCCCACAGCCGATGACATCCGCCAAATGGCCGAGATTGTGGAAGAAGGCGTGCGCGCAGGCGCACTGGGTTTTTCCACCAGCCGCACGGTGATTCACAAATCGATCGATGGCGAAGTGGTGCCGGGGACGAGCGCGACCGCTGAGGAACTGATTGAAATCGGCCGCGCCATGGGCCGGGCCGGGCACGGCGTGTTTGAAATGGCTTCGGACATGAAGCGCGAATGGGACGAGTTTGGCTGGATGGGCGCACTGAGCCGCGAGACGGGTCTGCCGGTGACCTACGCCGCGCTGCAGTCCATCGCCAAGGAACTGCCGCTTGATGAACAGATCGCGCTGATGCGCCAACAGAACGCGCAAGGGGCGAACATCGTGGCGCAGATCGCGCTGCGCGGGAATGGCGTGGTGATGGCGTGGCAAGGCACGATCCACCCGTTCCGCTTCCGCCCGAGCTATATCGCAATCGCCGATCTTCCATGGGATCAACAGCTTGAACAGCTGAAAGACCCGGCATTCCGGGCGCAGGTTCTGGCCGAAGAGAACGTCTACCCGCAAACCGATATCATCGGTTTGCTGATGATGATCGGACAAGGCTGGCACAACCATTTCGTGATGGACGATGGCTTTGATTACGAACCACAAGCCGATGCCAGCATCCTGGCGCGGGCCAAGGCAGCGGGCGTTTCACCCGATGCCTATGCCTATGACAAGCTGATGGAAAATGACGGAACGGGGTTCATCTACCTGCCGATCCTGAACTATGCCGATGGCAATCTGGACTTTCTGGAAGCGCTGCAGGCATCAGACGATACGGTCAATTCACTGTCAGATGGCGGCGCGCATTGCGGCACGATCTGCGATGCCGCCAGCCCCACATTCATGCTGGAACACTGGGTGCGGGATCGGAAACGCGGCGGCAGGATCAGCCTTGAACAGGCGGTAAAGCGCCAGTGCCGCGATACGGCACGGCTCTATGGCCTGGATGACCGGGGCATCCTTGCGCCGGGCTATCTGGCCGATATCAACGTGATAGACTTCGACAACCTCAAGCTGCTCAAGCCTTGGCTGGCGTTCGACTTGCCCGCAGGGGGCAAGCGATTGCTGCAAAAGGCCGAAGGCTATGACTACACGATCAAGGCCGGAAAGGTCACGTTCCGCCAGGGCGAATGGACCGGGGAAACGCCGGGCGGCTTGATCCGTGGGCCGCAGCGTGCCGACCTGCTGGAAGCGGCGGAATAGCGCGAGAGCTTACGCCGCGCGCCGCAAAGTGCGTGGCGCCTGCTCTTTGCCTGCGTCCAGCCGAAACTGCGACACCAGCCGTGACAGGCTGTCTGCCTCGCTGGCAAGGCTGCGGGCAGCCGCCGTCGCCTCTTCTACCATGGCCGCGTTCTGCTGAGTCATCGTGTCCATCTCTCGCACGGTTTCGCGGACCTGACCAATGCTCGTCGCCTGCTCCTGCGCCATGTGGGCAATTCTGCTGGCAAGTTCGGCCACATGGCCAACCTGCTCGACAATAACCGCAAACATGACCCCGGTTTGGCCGACCAGGCTGACCCCGCGCTCAACTTGCGTCGAACTTTCGCTGATCAAGGTCTTGATATCCCGCGCAGCGTCGGCCGTGCGCTGGGCAAGTGCACGGACTTCGGTTGCCACGACGGCAAAACCGCGCCCCTCCCCGCCGGCCCGGGCTGCCTCGACCCCTGCGTTCAGCGCCAGCAGATTGGTCTGAAACGCGATCCCATCGATCACCGAGATGATCTTGCCGATTTCCTGCGCGGAATGGTGGATGTCGTTCATCGCAGATACTGCCTCGCCCACAACTTCGCCGCCTTTGCGCGCTTCGCCATGGGCCTGCTCAACCGAGTTGTGCATGTGGGCAGCATCGTCGGCAGCAGAACTGACGTTTGACGAGAGCAAGGTCATCGCAGCCGAGGCTTGTTCAAGGCTGGCTGCCTGCTGTTCGGTGCGGCGCGCCAGATCATCGGAGGCCTGCTGAATCTCCCGTGCGCCGACATCGACCGAACCAGATGCCTCGGACACTTTGCCCAACACGCCCGAGACCTGAACCCGCATGCCATCGAGATGCTTCTGCAATTCGGCAAATGCGGCGGGCAAATCCGGCACGCTCGTGGCGAAATCGCCCTCTGCCATGGCGCGCAAGGTGGCGCTGACTTCGTCGATCACCGCGATGCGCGTTGCCTCTTCCGCCTTGAAATACGTCGATAGCGCCACTTCGATATCCAGCAGCGCCATCTTGATCATGGAGCCGACCGACCGCGCAACCTTGCGGCGGCGAAACAGTGCGCCCACTCCTGAGAACATCTTGTTGACGATGTTCTCCAGCACCGTGGCATAGGCCCCGATATACCAAACCGGTTCGAGCCCGATGCGGGCATGGACATTGCCAATCCGTTCGGCGCTGTCGAAATAGGCCTTGTCCACCGTGCCGCTGAACATGCCGGCCCAGTGCTCGATCTGCTTGTCACGGGCATGGGTCATCATCCCGCGCGAGCCGAAAAAGCGAAGTGTTTCAGGCGTTGCGGATATCTGATCATAGAGCTGGTCAAGCGCTGGCGGCGCGTGCCGGCGCATGGCAGCAGCGATGTGCGGAAACTGCGCGAGGTCTTTCTGGCCAATGTTGAAAAAGGCCAGCTTCTTCGCCACGGCCTGCGGATCGTAATCGCTCTGCATGTGTTTCCCACTCCTGTCTGGAGAGTGAATGCACTTGCGGGCGTTCAGATAGCGTAAGCGAATCGGGCGGTAAAATACGCACCCTGACCGCAAATCGCGCTTAACCACTCCTCATGCGGGGGCCGAAAGCGTACTTGCGGATCACACCCGCATCGGCATCAGCACATAGAGTGCGGCGCTTTTATCGTCCTTGCGGATCAGCGTGGGCGCACCGGCATCGGCCAGATGCAGTTCCACCGTATCGCCATCGATCTGGTTCAAGATGTCTTTGAGATAAGTGGCGTTGAAGCCGATTTCGAACTCTGCCGAGCTGTAGCTTGCGGGCAGTTCTTCGGCAGCAGTGCCGTTATCCGGGCTGGTGACCGAGAGCGTGACGCGATCATTTTCGAGCGCCATCTTGACCGCGCGGGTCTTTTCCGTGGCGATAGTGGCCACGCGGTCAACGCCTTCGAAGAACGAGCGCGGATCGAGCTTCAGCAGCTTGTCGTTGCCGGTGGGAATCACGCGGCTGTAATCGGGGAACGTGCCGTCGATCAGCTTGCTGGTGAGGACAACGCCATTTTCACCGCCCAGCGTGAAACGGACCTTGCTGGCCGACAAATCGACCAGCACGTTGGTATCAAGCACTTCTTCCAGCAGCTTGCGCAGCTCGCCCACGCATTTGCGCGGCACGATCACGTCCGGCATGCCCTCTGCCCCTTCGGGACGGGCAATGGTGAAGCGGGCGAGGCGGTGGCCATCGGTGGCCGCAGCCTTCAGCACTGGCGTCGCCTCATCCGACACATGCAGGAAAATGCCGTTGAGGTAATAGCGCGTTTCTTCGGTGGAAATCGCAAAGCGGGTGCGATCAATCAGTTCGGCCAAAGTGCGCGCGGGCACTTCGAAGCTGGTCGGCAGATCGCCTTCGACAATCACGGGGAAATCATCGCGCGGCAGCGTGGGCAGCTGGAAACGGCTGCGCCCGGCCTTGACGATCATACGATTGTCAGCGGTTTCGATGCTGACTTGCGATCCGTCCTGCAGCTTGCGCGCAATATCGAACAGCAAATGCGCCGAAACCGTGATCGCTCCTGCTGATTCGACCGACACCGCTGCCATCGATTCCACGATCTGCAGATCAAGGTCGGTCGCCATCAGGCGCACGCGGTTATCGGGCGATGCCTCAATCAGCACGTTCGACAGGATCGGAATCGTGTTGCGGCGCTCAACCACCGACTGGACGTGGGACAGGCAGCGCAGCAAGGTCGCGCGTTCGATCGTCGCCTTCATTCTCGTCTCGATCCCCCCGGGCAGCGGCTTGCGCCGTGCTACCGTGAATTTGGCTGGACCGGGGAATCACACCCCCCGGCATACGGTTCGGACTGCCTGTCTTAACGCAGAGCCGCGACTCGGCAAGCGCCAGCCTCACCATTGCGGCCTAAGTTGGGGATAAAGGCCCCGATTTCGGCATCGGAGCCCCGCACCCAGCACCCGTCAGGATAGCATCGCCATGCCGCCGTTGACATGCAGCGTCTGCCCGGTGACGTATCCGGCTTCCTTCGAGGCAAGGAATGCCACCGCCGCGCCGATATCGGCCCCTTCGCCCATGCGTCCCATCGGAATGCGTGCGTTGAGCGCATCCTTCTGGCCATCGGGCAGGACATCGGTCATCGCGGTGCGGATGAAGCCGGGGGCGACGCAATTGACGGTCACGCCGCGGGTGGCCAGTTCCTGGCCCAGCGACTTTGACATGCCGACGAGCCCAGCCTTGGCGGCGGCATAGTTGATCTGCCCCGGATTGCCGGTGGCCCCCACCACGCTGGTGATCGAAACGATGCGGCCAAAGCGCGCCTTCATCATCGGCTTGGTGGCCGCGCGCATCAGGCGGAAGGCGGCCTCAAGGTTCACGCGGATCACCGCGTCCCACTCATCATCCTTCATCCGCATGGCAAGGTTATCGCGCGTGATCCCGGCGTTATTGACGAGGATGTCGAGCTTGCCCAGCGTATCCATCGCGGCGGGAACGAGGTGTTCGACCTGTTCGGTGTTCGAAAGATCGCACGTGATTTCAACGTGATCGTGCCCGTAAGTGTCGTTCAACTCCTCACGAAAGCTGCGCAACTTCGAAGGATTGGTCCCCGAAAGCGCCAACCGCGCGCCTTGCTGCGCCAACGCATGGCAGATGGCCGAACCAATACCACCAGCAGCGCCAGTGACGAGGGCAGTCATGCCGGTAAGGTCGAAAAGGCGGTTTTCCATACTAAGCTCCATATTCAGATTTCGCGCGGAGACGCGGAGACGCGGAGAAATTACGGTCTTCAACGTGTGCGTTGACGATCCTCCTAACACCTTCTTTCATGGTTGCTCCGCTGAAGTTGAGCAATAGCCCCACCGGCAATCTCATGAGACGAAGATAGGTAAGCAATTGTTTCGCATGGGATCGGCTTAGCTGTTCTACGGACTTAATTTCGACAATTACCGCATTCTCGACGAGCAAGTCTGCTCTAAACGCAGCAGGAAACTTCATGCCGTCAAACTCGATGTCGATTGGCAATTGCCGATCAATCTTCAGCCCAAGACGATGTAAACTGGCCGCAAGAACGGTTTCATAGACCGATTCAAGCAATCCAGGCCCAAGCTCCCTATGAATGCGAATGGAGCAGTCCAGAATCTCGGCGGTAATGCGATCAATCTCGGACACTGTTCCTCCGCGCCTCCGCGTCTCCGCGCGAAATCAAAATCCTTCAAAAACCCTTCAGCAAAGCCTCGATGTCGGTCATGCCGACCACGCTCGTGACCGAAACGTCCGTGGCGGAGCGGGTGATCATGGGGCTCAGGACTTTGCCGCCCAGTTCGATCACGCGCTCTACGCCTGCGGCTTTCATCGCGATGGCAGTTTCGCGCCAGCGGACGCGGCCGGTGACCTGTTCGACGAGGAGGCGGTGGACTTCAGCAGGGTCGGTCACCACCGACGCGGTGACATTGGCGAAAAGCGCGATGCGCAAAGGGCCGGGCGGGGTTTTCTCGAACGCCTCAGCCATTGCGTCGGCGGCAGGCTGCATCAGCGAGCAGTGGAAGGGCGCGGACACCGGCAGCAGCATACCGCGCTTGATGCCGTGATCCTTGACCATGGCCACAGCGCGTTCGATTGCGGCGCGGTGGCCCGATAGCACCACCTGTGTGGGATCGTTATCGTTGGCAACCGTGCAAACTTCACCCTCGGCCGCTGCCTCAGCCAGCGCCGTGGCTTTTTCTATGTCAGCTCCCAGCAGCACGCACATCGCGCCTTCGCCCACCGGCACCGCTGCCTGCATCGATTGCCCGCGCAGTTTGAGCAGTCGGGCCGTGTCGGCAAGGCTGAACGCGCCTGCTGCACACAGGGCGGTATATTCGCCAAGGCTGTGCCCGGCCACGAAATCGGCCTTTTCGGCAAGCGTAATCCCGCCCTCACGCTCAAGCACACGCAGCACGGCGATGGCATTGGCCATGATCGCGGGCTGGGCATTTTCGGTAAGCGTCAGAACGTCTTCCGGGCCTTCCTTCATGATCTGGAAGAGCTTCTGGCCAAGCGCCTCGTCCACCTCCTCGAACACTTCGCGCGCGGCGGCGCTGGCCTGTGCAAGTTCAAGGCCCATGCCGATCTTCTGGCTGCCCTGCCCCGGAAAAACGAACGCTCGCATCAAATTCTCCTGCTGCCCCGCCCTTGTTGGCGACCCTTATTAGCGGTGGCGCGCCCTATTCCGGCGCTGCCCGTCATGCAAGACCGAACGGCACGATGCGATTGTCGATGACGTGGCCGATTTCAGCCGATCCCAGAAAAGTGATGCCCGTTTGCGCGCACCAGTGCTGCGCCATGGCCTCAGGCGCGCTGCCAAAAGGGCGGTCGTTTTCGGGCACATCGCTGACCCGGCCCAGCCGGAGGCCCGCGATCCCGACCGGGGCAAGGCAGTGGGTGACGTGGAACAGTAGCCGGTCAACGGCGTAGTGATATTCGGCCACTTCCTCGACCATCACCACATGGCCACTGAGATCGGGAAGCAGCGGCGTGCCGCAGAGCATGGCCAGCGTCATCAGATTGAACGCGGCGGCGGGGCGGCCATCGGTGAGCGAAGGCTCCAGCCCCTCGTGCGAGCCCGCCAGCCAGCCCAAAGTGCGCCGCACGGCGGACTCGCCCCCTGCGCGGCGAATGTCGCTTGGCATCGGCGCATGAACTTGCCGCCCGATGCCCGCGCGATAGAGGGCGGCCAGCAAGTTGCCGCCATCGGAATAGCCCAGATACTGCTTGTCATAGGCTTCGGGCGCGAGCCGCGCGAGGGCGTCCATCGCAATGCGGTTTGCGCCATAGCCGCCGCGCGCAAACCACACGGCGTCAAACGCCGGATCATTCGCACATTCCACAAAAGCGCCAAGCCGCAGCGCATCGGGCCCGGCAAAGTGGCCTTCGCTGGCAAAGCATTGCTCATGGAATTCAAGCTGAAGCTGCGGAAATTCGGCCTCAGCCAGCGCGCTGACACGGGCGGCATCTTCGCGCATGAACGGTGTTGAGGGGGCGCAGATGGCAATGCGACGGGTCATCGCCCACCCCTAGCCGCTTTCGCGCATCGGGTAAAAGCGGCAATCGGAAGGTTGTCACCTGCAGCGCGGGCGCATACCGAACAGGAATGACTGATGACACCACACTGCCCCCTGCAGCCCTGACACATCAAGACTGGTTCTTTTGCGGGATCGGCGGATCGGGGATGCTGCCGCTGGCCTTGATCCTGCATGGCATGGGCGCACGCGTGGCCGGGTCTGACCGCAGCCGCGATCAGGGCCGCACGCCAGAAAAGTTTGCCTGGCTGGAAAGCCTTGGATTCAAGCTGTTTGCACAAGATGGTTCAGGCATCACATCATCTGCGCAAGTGCTGGTCGCATCCGCTGCGGTTGAAGACACGGTGCCCGAAGTGGTGCGCGCGAAGGAGCTCGGGTGCGCCCGGATGAGCCGTGCGCAACTGCTATCCGCGCTGTTCAACGCCGCGCCACAGGGCATTGCCGTGGGCGGCACCAGCGGCAAATCCACCGTCACCGGCATGATCGGCTGGATCCTGACCGAAGCCGGCCGCGATCCCACGATCATGAACGGCGCGGTGATGAAGAACTTTGTCGCAGATGACACGCCCTTTGCCTCGGCACGGGTCGGCGCGGGCGCGGCTTTCGTTTCGGAAGTTGACGAGAGCGACGGTTCGATTGCGCTCTACAATCCCGCCGTGGCGGTGCTCAACAATGTCAGCCTTGATCACAAGAGTCTTGAGGAACTGCGCGAATTGTTTGGCGATTTCCTCGCGCGTGCCGGTGCTGCCGTGGTCAATGCCGACGATGCCGAAAGCATGGCGCTGATCGGGCGCGCGCAACGCGCGTTGACCTTCGGTTTTGGCCCGCAAGCGCAGATTTCGGTTGAGGATGGCTCTGTAAACGAAGGCCCCACCACGATTTGCGCGCAAGTGATCGACCGGCGTACGGGAGCTGCGCATTCTCTGACGCTCAAAGTGCCGGGGCGGCACAATCTGGCCAATGCGCTCGCCGCACTAGCAGCGGCCGATGCGGCAGGCCTGCCGATGGCCGATGCGGTGCGGCACCTTAGCAGCTTTGCCGGATTGGCGCGCCGGTTCGATATTGTCGGCACTTCGGCAGCGGGCGTGACGGTGATCGACGATTTCGGCCACAACCCCGAAAAGGTCGCCGCCACCCTTGCCACGCTGAAGGCCCATCCCGGCCGCGTGATCGCGTTCTTTCAGCCACACGGCTATGGCCCCTTGCGCCAGATGGGACACGAACTGGCTGAAGTCATGGCCACACGGCTTGGAGCCGATGACATGACGATCCTGTGCGATCCGGTCTATTTCGGCGGCACCGTGGACCGCTCGGTGGGATCCGAACGCATCGTCAGCCTGATCCGCGAACAGGGCGGGAATGCCGAACACATCCCTGCCCGCGCCGATTGCGCCGACCGCATCGTGGCGCTCGCCCGCCCCGGCGACCGCGTGGTGGTGATGGGCGCGCGCGACGATACCTTGTCGCTCTTTGCGCGCGACCTGCTGCGGCGATTCTAGAACGTCTTTTCCAGCATGACCAGGTGCGGATCGCCATCCATGCCATGCGCGACAAAGCCCTTTTCGCGCTCCAATTCGATGGCCGCGTGATTGTCGCGGTCCTCGATCGAAATCACGCGCTTCAGGCCGCGATCGCGCGCTGCATCGGCCAGCAAATCGAGCATGGCCCAGCCCACCCCGCGCCCGCGAAGGTCGCTGCGGATCGAAACGGCAATTTCCGCGGTGTCCATGGCGGCATCGCAAGCCAGCATGGCCGAGGCAGCCAGTGCGCCATCGGCCTGATCAAAGGCAAGAAAGCTTTCGGTGCGCCAGTGATCGACATGCGTCAGCGGCACCAGTTGGCTGTGGCCCACGTGCTTGCTTGCGCCAAGAAAGCGGAACCGCCGGTCTTCGGGGCTAACTTTGTCGAAGAAATCTTCAAGCAGCGCCTCGTCTTCGGCAAAGGCGGGGCGAACTTCGAGCACCAACCCATCCCGGGTCGTATAGTGCTTTTTGCTGGCAAGCTCGGCAAGGGTGGGGGCGGGGGTGGGGGCAGTCATCGTCTGATCTCCTGAAGCTGATGAAGCGTGTGACAGGCGTTCTAACGCCGCCGGCGCATGCAGCGTTGATCCAACGCAACTGGAGAGGTTTGAGCAGATGCAAAGACAGCGCGGATACTTGCACAAACCGCCGCAAGTGCTCGTGAAGCGCAGTTAGCGCCCCTTAAACTTTTGTGGGTTAAACCGTCCTAAGGCTTGTGGTTAACACAGGTGGAGGATTTGCCATGTGGCTCGATACCGATAGCGCAGAATTTGAAGCCAAACGCCGCGCCGCGCGGGTGGGAATCGAACTGCCGGTGCGATGCAAGCGTGGCACGCAGCGGTCAACGGTGATCCTCAAGGACCTCAACCAGTATGGCGCGCGCATCGAAGGCCTTGAAAAGCTGCGGATTGATGAACCGATCTCGCTGATGCTGCCCGGCCTTCAGCCCAAGCTGGCCTTTGTGGTGTGGAGCCGCGACAAGGTCAGCGGGCTGGAATTCGAACGCCCGCTGCACGATGACGTGTTTGAAAGCTTGGTCAGCGAGTTTGCGATCAAGCACTATCGCGAAGCCGCTGCCCCCAAAACCCATCCGGTGCGGCACGCCGCCTGAGTTTCGCGCCAGATTACGCGGCAAACTTCAATGCTTGCCGCGCGCCTTGGCGATGACGTGGACGATCCAGGCGACGATCCCGCCCAGAATCAATCCCACGATGGCCGAAAGTACCGCGTTGGTCAGCCAGCCCAATACCCCTGCCAGCGGTCCGGTTGCGGCTTCGACGGCATGTTGCGCGGCATGAACAATATCTGCAGGACCATGCAGGCCAAGTTCTTCGCTGCCATGCAAGATTATCTGGCCGCCCACCCAAAGCATGGCCAGCGTTCCGACGGTGGCGAGCACTGTCAGCAGGATCGGCATCGCCTTGAGCAGGACAGCACCGGTAGCACGCGCGGTGTCAGAGGGCTTTTTGGCCAGATGAAGGCCGATATCATCCATCTTAACAATGAAACCGACAGCACCGTAAACGACCACGGTGATCGCAATGCCGACGATGGCAAGAATGACGCCCTGCTGGAAAATGCTCTGGCCACCCAAGTCAGACAGCGTGATCGCCATGATTTCAGCCGACAGGATCAGATCGGTGCGCACCGCGCCAGAAACGCGCTGCTCCTCGAACGCGGCCACATCGGCAGGTTGATCTTCCAGCGTTTCCCCGTGCTTTTCCGCGCCCAGCTTTTCCAGCACCTTTTCCGCGCCTTCGAAGCACAGGAACAGGCCGCCGGCCATCAGGATCGGCGTGATGGCAGCAGGCAGGAAAGCGCTGAGCAACAAGGCCGCAGGCAGCAGGATTACCAGCTTGTTGAAGAAGCTACCCCGCGCAATCCGCCAGATCACCGGCAGTTCACGGTCAGGGGTAAAGTCGGTCACATAGGATGGCGTAACCGCCGCATCATCGATCACCACGCCTGCCGCCTTTGATCCGGCCTTGGCAGCGGCGGCGCTGACATCGTCCAGCGAAGCGGCAGCAGCGCGGGCGATGACGGAGATGTCGTCGAGCAGGGCGACAAGACCGGTGGGCATGGGGTGAGTAATCCTTGAAGGGGTTCGCGATCAGGCAGCCGATTTGCGGGAAGCCGCCGCGAAGCGCAAGCCTGCAGCGATTTGCCGTCAAGAAGGTTCCCATCGTTCTGCGCTTCTTGCGCGCGCCGGTTTCTTTTAAGCGCCGCTTCCTTTAGGGGCCGCCCATGGCAACGCCCCCGCCCACGCCCCAGCCCCCGCCCCAGCCCACGCCAACTTCCCGTCTGCACCACCTCGATGCCGCGCGCGCAGCGCTGCTGCTGCTGGGCCTGCCGTTCCATGTGGCGACCAAGGCCATTTTTGAAAGCGAGCCTGCGGCCACAGACTTTCAGCAATCGCTGCTGATCGGTGGCTGGGCCTCGATCACGCACGTGTTCCGCATGTTCGCTTTCTTCATGCTGGCGGGCTATTTCGCAGGCATGATCCGCGAGCGCAAAGGCACGCGGGCGTGGTTGGCCGAACGGACGCGGCGGCTTGGCCTGCCGTTCGCCGCCAGCCTGTTGACGCTGGGGGCGCTTCAGTTTCAGCTGCAGGACCGGTTGCTGCACAAGCCTTCACCGCTCTTCCTCGGCTTGCCGCTTGCACTGGATCACTTGTGGTTCCTGCTCGTCCTGCTGGGCTTTTGCGCGATCTATGCGGCCATACCGGCCAGAGCCATCACTCCCGGTGAGCGCGCACGGCGGGCGATGTTGCTGCAAGGCCCGCAAAGCTTGGCATTGCTGGCGCTGCTCGGGGTCTGGGGCCTTGTGCGCTATGCGGCAGAGCAGGTTCCGCCCATCCCGAATGCACCGATCGAAACGCTGCTATGGCAGCAATTCGTGTTCCACGCTGCGGGCTTTGCTCTTGGCGTGGCCGCATGGCACGCCCGGATTGGCGCGCAGATCTTTGCCCTGCGCAGCCGCTGGATCATTCCGGGCATCCTGCTGCTGGCGATCCCCTATCTGCCGCTTGATCCTTTGCTGCGCCCGGCACTGGGCAAGGAAATCTACCCCGATCTTGCCGGCACACTGATGCTGCGCGCGCTCGAATTGCCGCTGGCCTATCTGATGTCGCTGGCGCTGTTTCGCCTCTTGGCCAAGGCCGTGCGCGGACCGAGCCGGATCGTGACGTTCTTTGTCGATGGAGCTTTGGCGATTTATCTGTTCCATCTCGCCTGGGCGATGCTGGTGCTGCCGCACGTCCGGGCCCTGCCCCTGCCACCCGAAATGCAGTGGATCATCGCATCGAGCGCCGTCTTGCTTCTCGCAATGGTAAGCTACCTCATCATGCGGCAGACCCGGCTGACCGCGGCCCTGTTCTGCGGCACCCCGTTGAATCCTGCGCCCGGCAAGGCTTCATCCCCATCGGCAACAGCCCCTTGATCCCAAGTTCTTCCTTGCATTCCGCCCCAGAATCGCTAAGCGCCGCCCCTTCACCGGCATCTGGCCTGTGAATGTGAAGAAAGCCGGAGGGGCCCCGCAATCCCGCGGATCAGCCAGCGATCGGTTATTGAGATAAGGACGCAAAAGCATGCCGCTTTACGAGCATGTGTTTCTGGCGCGCCAGGATCTGAGCCAGGCTCAGGTTGATGTGCTTGCCGCCACAGCCACTGAAATCGTCGAGAGCAACAACGGCAAGGTCGTAAAGACCGAAACCTGGGGCCTCCGTTCACTGGCGTACAAGATTCAAAAGAACCGCAAGGCACACTTCGTTCTGCTGAACATCGAAGCGCCCGGCTCGACCATTCTCGAGCTTGAGCGTCAGACGCAGATCAACGAAGACGTGATCCGCTACATGACCGTCCGCGTTGACGAGCATGAAGCTGGCCCGTCGGTGATGATGCGCAAGAACGACCGCGAGCGTACGCGCCGTCGTGAACGCGAAGGGGAATAAGACAATGGCCCGTCCGTTTTTCCGCCGCCGCAAGAGCTGCCCTTTCTCGGGCAAGAACGCGCCGAAGATCGACTACAAGGATGTGCGCCTGCTTCAGGGCTTCATGTCCGAACGTGGCAAGATCGTCCCGTCGCGCATCACGGCCGTATCGGCCAAGAAGCAGCGTGAGCTGGGTCAGGCGATCAAGCGCGCCCGGCACATCGGCCTCCTGCCCTACATCGTGAAGTAAGGAGCGCACATCATGCAGATCATCCTGCTCGAGCGCATCGAGAAGCTGGGCGCCATCGGCGACGAAGTGACCGTCAAGGACGGTTACGCCCGCAACTTCCTGCTGCCCAACAAGAAAGCGCTGCGCGCCAACGAGGCTAACCGCAAGGTTTTCGAAGCCAACCGCGCCCGCATCGAAGCCGACAACGCTGCCCGTCGTGAAGACGCTAAGGCTGAATCGAGCAACGTCGAAGGCAAGGAAGTCGTGCTGATCCGCGCGTCGTCCAACTCCGGCCAGCTCTATGGTTCGGTCTCGGTCCGAGACATCTCCGACGCGCTGGCCGAACAGGGCGCCAAGGTGAACAAGTCGATGGTCGTGCTGGAACGCCCGATCAAGACGCTTGGCGTGTACAGCGTCAAGGTTTCGCTGCACCCCGAAGTTTCGGTTCAGGTTCGCGTGAATGTTGCCCGTTCGCCCGACGAAGCCGAACTGCAGTCGAAGGGCGTCAACGTCATCGACGCCATGTTCGACACCGAAGTTGGCGGCTTTACCGAAGCCTATGACCCCAACGCAGAGCCGGGCGAAATCCCGACCGACCTGCTGGACGGTGGCGAAGAAGCAGACGCGCAAGGCTAAGGCCTTCGCCCACTGCGACACAGATTCAGGGGCGTCCTTCGGGGCGCCCCTTTTTCTTTGGCGATTGTGTCGCTTGCAAACACGTCCATTCTGCGAACGCCACGCTCTATCCGTAAGAGACTGCAAGAAAATAGGTTTCGCGCAGAGACCATGAAGAAAGCAGAGATCGCAAAGAGTTTGCGGCGGCGGCGAAGCCGTCTCAAGGATCCGGCGGCGGTCCCTTTCACGAGGTTATTGGAGTGGATGGCCCTTCGGACCAGCGCTTAATCTCTGCGTCTCTGCTTCCTCTGCGGTCTTTGCGCGAAACTCATTTTTTTCTTGATGATGTAACGCTGGCAAAGCGCAGAGTAATGCCGCCCTTCTTTGGCTCCCTTCTTCCCAGCGAAACAAAGCCGCGCTACATCTGCTGTGATGGCAAAAACCGAAACGATCCTCTCCGAACTCATCCGTGTCTATGACAGCGCTGTGGCCCAGCTTCGCGAAGATATCGCGATCTACGCCAACACCGGCACGCCCCCGTCGATCAACAAGCGGCACGATGGCAGCTATTGCTATCCTGAACTGCGCATTCGGCTGGATGATGATCCGCGCAACGAATCCACCGGCCGCGCCTTTGGCCGCCTGACCCAGCGCGGCGATTATGCCTGCACGGTCACGCGCCCCGTGCTGTTTGCCGATTATCTGGCCGAGCAGATTGAGCTGATCAGCTCGTCCTACAACGTGCGGATCGAAGTGGGCCGCTCGCGGCAGGAGATGCCCTTCCCCTATGTGCTCGACGGGGCCTATGGCGCGCAGATCGGCATGGTCAGCCCGCAGGAACTGGCCAAGCACTTCCCCGCCACCGATCTTGCCCACATTGGCGATGAGATTGCCGATGGCGAATACAATCTGGGCGATGGCCCGATGCCGCTGTCGCTGTTCGATGGCCTGCGCACCGATTTCAGCCTTGCCCGCCTCGCCCACTACACCGGCACGCGGATCGAGGATTTTCAGAAGTACATCCTGTTCACCAACTATCACCGCTATGTCGATGAATTCGTGGACTGGGCGGGCCTGCAGATCGATGGCGAAAGCTATGTCGCGCTGACCGGTGCTGGCGGCCTGTCGCTTGATGCCCGCACCGAAAACGCTCGCGCGCGCCTTTCTGACACGGCGTGGCGGCGGCACCAGATGCCCGCCTATCACCTTGTCGCACCGGACAAATCAGGCATCACGCTGGTCAACATCGGCGTCGGCCCATCGAACGCCAAGACCATCTGCGATCACCTCGCCGTGTTGCGCCCCGAAGCGTGGCTGATGATCGGCCATTGCGGCGGCCTGCGCCCCACGCAGAAGATCGGCGATTATGTGCTGGCCCACGCCTATCTGCGCGATGACCACGTGCTTGATCCGGTCCTGCCGCCCGAAATCCCGATCCCGGCCATCGCCGAAGTGCAGGTCGCGCTGCAGCAGGCCGCCGAACTCGTCTCCGGCGAAGGCGGCACCGATCTGAAAAAGCGCATGCGCACCGGCACCATCGTGACGACCGACGATCGCAACTGGGAACTGCGCTACACGCATTCTGCACGCCGCCTGTCGCTCAGCCGCGCGGTGGGCATCGACATGGAGAGCGCCACCATCGCAGCCCAAGGCTACCGCTTCCGCGTGCCTTACGGAACGCTGCTATGCGTCTCGGACAAGCCGCTGCACGGCGAAATCAAGCTGCCGGGGCAGGCCAACCGCTTCTACGAAGAGGCCATCGCCGCCCACCTCGCCATCGGCACCACCGCCTGCGCCCTGCTCCGCGAAGAAGGCAACCGCCTCCACAGCCGCAAGCTACGCGCGTTCAACGAGCCGCCGTTCCGATAAGGCGCCAAAAGAAAAGGCAATCCGTAGCAGCTAGCCCTGCTTGCGGATTGCCAAAGTTCTGCCCGGCGCTCCGGGGTGGCCAGAGCGGGGCAGCGTGAGCTGAATTGGCCTTATTTGAAGACTTCGGTGCCCAGCGTGTCCATCGCGCTGCGGAACATGTCGACCGAGTTGGAAAACACCTCAAGGTCGATGCCCTTGCCGGTCACCACGTCCCAGGTCATCATCACCGCATCATCCTTGCCCAGCGAGACTGAGGCAAAGCGCGTGTTGCGGTTAAAGCGCACCGCGTCTTCGGCGGTGAACTTCTTTTCCGGGGTGAAATTGGCCACGAATTGCAGCGACTGGCACCCGTCATGGGTCTTTGCATTGCATTCATAGAACATCAGCGCCGCCTGCCAGCCGCCGATATCGGCGTTGATCAGCGGATCGCCATTGGCATCCTTGGCCAGTTCCGCCGTGTAACCGAGGTTCTTGAGCGCTTCAGCCACCCCATCGGGCCTTATGGCCGAAACCGTGGTCGCATTCGCTGCCGAAGGGACCAGAACGCTTACGGCCAATGCCGCAAGCATGCCTTTGATTGTCATTGCATCTTCATTCCCGAGAGAGCTCTTGCCGGCCCGTTCGTTGTGGAGACAAGCTGCCACCAACAAACCGATCCGGCAAGAGCCCCTGAGCGGGAAATGCAAAAAGGTGGTGCGGTCAGTCCGAAAGGAACCGCACGAGTTCATCGCCCAGTTCGGGCATCGTCACGCTGCTCATGTGCGTGCCGGGGATTAGCGCCAGCGTGGCATCGGGCAGCGCCTCGGCCAGCTTTGCCGCCGAGCCGTTGTCATTGTCCTGATCGCCGCACAGCACCAGCGTCGGCATGGTAATCGCGGCCAGCTCGGCCGGATCGGTATCGGCATTGGCACCCAGCAGCAGCCGCGCCGCCACCCGGTCTGTGCCCATGCTTTTCAGGAACTGCTGTGCGAAATAGGCCGGATCATCGCGCTTGATCGTGCCAAAGCGGTCGATCACATCGACAAAGAAATCCTGCCGCTTGGCCCATCCGGCCAGCCCTTCAAGCCCCATGCCGGAAAGCACCAGCCTGCGCGGCTGCATCCCGCCAATCACCGCGCGCGCCGCGGTGCGCGATCCCAGCGAGAAGCCGACCAGATCAAAGTCGGTCAGCCCCAGATGTGCCACCAGCGCTTGCGCATCACGCGCCAGCACGTCCTTCGGATAGGCCGCCGGATCATGTGGAGCGGCGCTTTGCCCATGCACGCGCAAATCCGGCATCAGGCATTCAAAACCAGCCGCCGCCAGCTTTGCCGCGGTGCCGAACTTGATCCAGTTGACATGGGCCGAGGAAAACAGCCCATGCAGAAGCACCACCGGCCTTCCGCTCCCCATCCGGTGCAGCGCCAATTGCGCGCCATCGAAGCCGGGGAAGAATTCAGGCGATGCTTCTGCCATGGCGGCCTCAGCCCTTCTTCAGGTGACGGCGGCCAAGCAGTTCGGCGATCTGCACCGCATTCAGCGCAGCGCCTTTGCGCAAATTGTCCGAAACGCACCACAGCGACAGGCCGCTGTCCACGGTCGGGTCTTCGCGCACGCGGCTGACATAGGTCGCATCGTCGCCCACGCATTCGATCGGGGTCACATAGCCACCGTTCTCGCGCTTATCGATCAGCATCACGCCCGGCGCTTCGCGCAGGATGTTCTGTGCTTCCTCGGCGCTGATTTCCTTTTCAAACTCGATGTTCAGCGCTTCGGAATGGCCGACGAACACCGGCACGCGCACGCACGTGGCCGAAATCTTGATCTTGGGATCAAGGATCTTCTTGGTTTCGGCCACCATCTTCCACTCTTCCTTGGTCGATCCATCGTCCAGGAACACGTCGATGTGCGGGATCACGTTGAACGCGATCTGCTTGGTGAACTTCTTGGGCGCACCCAGTTCACCCTGCGGCATGTAGATGGCGCGGGTCTGCTCGAACAGCTCGTCCATGCCATCCTTGCCCGCGCCCGACACCGATTGGTACGTGGCCACGACCACGCGCTTGATCGTGGCGGCATCGTGGAGGGGCTTCAATGCCACCACCATCTGCGCGGTGGAGCAGTTGGGATTGGCGATGATGTTCTTCTTCTTGTAGCCGTCGATAGCGTCAGGGTTCACCTCTGGCACGATCAGCGGCACATCCGGGTCCATACGGAAGAGCGACGAATTGTCGATCACCACGCAGCCCGCAGCCGCCGCGCGTGGTGCATGAATTTCAGTCGGTCCAGACCCTGCGGCAAACAGCGCAATGTCCCATCCGGTGAAATCGAAGTTCTCGATGTTGCGCACTTTGAGCTTGCGGCCCGTCTCGCCAAAGTCGATCTCGGTGCCCTGCGAACGCGGCGATGCCACGGCGGCGATTTCGTCCAGCGGAAACTCGCGCTCGGCCAGAATGTTGAGCATTTCGCGGCCCACGTTCCCCGTCGCGCCAACAACTACAACCCGGTAACCCATCGTCATTCCCTTCCAGCGGCCCGCCTGTTCAGGCAGTCGGCCTGTTCCCTAGCGGCTGGTTCCGACCAGCCAAGTTAAAAACGCTTTTGCGCCAGACACAGCGGCTTGCGCGGCCGCTCTTGTTAAAACTCCCGTCACCCTGAACTTGTTTCAGGGTCCATTTCTCACCTCAAGCTGCAGCCTGATTGGCACGATGGATCCTGAAACAAGTTCAGGATGACGGTGCGTAAGTAGGCACGGCCTGTGTCCCCTACTTCCCGCTCCCCACCCCATTACGGTCAAGGAAGCGGAAAATCGTCTCATACAAGTGCTTGCTCACCTTCGGCCCGCTGATGCGGTGGGTGTACCCCGGGTAAAGCATCATCTCGAACGGCACCGCCTCGCCCTGCAGCTTGGCGATGATGGCCGAAGCGTTCTCGAACACCACGTTATCATCAGCCATGCCGTGGATGATCAGCAGCGGATCACTGATCTTGCCGGTATCGGCCAGCGCATTCGCCTTCTCATAGACCTGCGGCAGCTTGCCCGGATCGCCCAGATAGCGCTCGGTATAAGTCGTATCGTAAAGCTGCCACTTGGTCACCGGCGCAACTGCAATGCCCGCCGCATAGGCCCCCGGATTGGCCTCCAGCATCTTGATCGACATGTATCCGCCATAGGACCAGCCGAACGTGCTGATCTTGTCGGCATCCACAAAGGGCTGCTGCTTCAGCCACATCGCCCCCGCCAGCTGATCCTCCACCTCAACCGAACCCATCGCATGGTGCAGCGCCGAGGCGAACTTCACGCCCCGGTTGTCCGACCCGCGATTGTCGATGGCGAAGTAGATATAGCCCTTGTCGACAATCGCCTGCGCCAGCGCGCCCTGAAAGCCCTTGGTCACCACTTGCGCGGTCGGCCCGCCGTAGTGGTAGGTGAACACCGGATACGTCTTGCCCGGCTCCAACGGCGGCGTGATCATCATGTAATGCAGCGGCGTGCCATCGGCCGCCGGGATCGTGCCGAACTGCGCCGGGCGATGGCTGGCCAGATAGGGCGCATAAGGATGCGCGCCCGCCACCTTGTTCTCCTCGATCCACGCCAGCCGCTTGCCGCTAGTGTCCGCAATATAGGACTGCGCAGGCTGCGCATCTGCAGCGCGGCTGATCATCAGCGTCTGCCCGGTGCGGTCCATCGAAGCATTGTTGACCCAGCCCGTCTCGGTAATCCGCGACAGCCGCCCCGGCGCATTCAAGTCCATCGCATAGACCTGTTGCGCCAGCACATCGTCCTTGGTGCCGGTGAGGTAAAGCTTGCCGCCCTTTTCATCCACGCCGACCAGCCCGGTGACCACCCAGTCGCCCTTGGTCAACTGGCTCCACTTGCCACCCTTGAGCCGGTACAGATGCCCAAAGCCATCGCGCTGCGACCACCAGATCAGGCTGCCGTCGCTCAGGAAGCGGTAACTGTCGGACAGGTCGATCCAATGCTTGTCCGCCGCCTTCTCGGTGAACAGCACGCTGGCCTTGCCCGTGGCCGGATCGACCTTGAGCATATCGAGCACGGTCTGCTCGCGGTTCATCCGCTGCACATAGAGCGTCTTGCCATCGGGCGCCCAATCCACGCGCGCCAGGTAAATGTCCTTGTCCGCCCCCAGATCCACCTGAACCCGGTTCGATCCATCCGGCCCCATCACCCACAGCGAAACCTCGGCATTGGGCGTGCCCGCCGCCGGATAGCGCTGCTGATAAGTGCGCGTGTCCTCCGCGCCGATCGCGGTGCGCGTCACCACGCCCACCATGCTCTCGTCAAAACGCTCCACCGCGATGCGCCTTTCATCGGGTGACCACCAGAAGCCGCTGAAGCGGTTCATTTCTTCCTGCGCCACGAACTCGGCCTCGCCCCAGTGGACGTCCGCATTCGGCTCCTCGGGCGTGATCGCCTGCGCAGCTGCGGTCACCGGCCCGGCCCACAACCGCCGGTCGCGCACATAGGCGATATGCTCGCCCTTCGGCCCCAGCTTGGGCGTCAATTCGCCGCCCTTGGTGCCCTCAACCTTGCGCACCGAACCATCGAGGCCTGCAAGGAACAGCTCGCCATCCACCGGCACCAGCACCGATTTGCCATCGGCGGCCCATTCATAGGACACGATGCCCTTCAGATCGCCGATGCGCTGGCGCTCGCGCTGCATCTTCTCGGCTTCGGACAGTTCGCGCCCGGAGGACAGCTTGAGCGAATCCACCAGCATCTTCCATTCGCTGGTCTGCCGGTCAAAGCCCCACAGATCGTACCGCTCGCGGTCATCCGCGCGGTTCTTCAGCAGCGTCAGATAGCGGCCGTCGGGCGACAGTTTCACCGCGCGTGGCGCAGGGCCGTTCAGGCCGGGACTGGCGAAAACGCGCTCAAACGATAGGCTTCCAGCTTCGGCAGGCGCATTCGCAGTCATGGACGTTCCCTGTTGGGCCAGCGCAGGCGCGGCGGCAAAGGCCAGCAGCGCGCTGGACGCGAGCAAGATCAAGTGGCGCATGGTGTTCCGGTGTCCTCTGGCCTCACACGTGGCAAGGCATGTTCACAATACCCTTGGGTGGCGCGAAATGGTTGCGTTTGAAAGCACAAAAAAGCGCCCTGGCCGGTGAGCCAGGACGCCTTTTGTAACACGTTAGCCGTGTTGCGGCGTTGATCAGGCCCCGGCGCTTAGGCCTTGGTGACCTTGCGCTCTGCAATACGTGCCGATTTGCCGGTGCGACCGCGAAGATAGTAGAGCTTCGCACGACGCACGACACCACGGCGCACCACGGTAATCGAATCGATGTTGGGCGAGTAGAGCGGGAACACGCGCTCCACGCCTTCGCCGAACGAAATCTTGCGCACGGTGAAGTTCGAGCCGAGACCACGGTTCGAACGCGCGATGCACACGCCTTCGTAGGCCTGGACGCGGGTACGGTCGCCTTCGACCACGCGCACGCCGACGCGCACGGTATCGCCCGCACGGAAGTCCGGAATTTCCTTCTTCGCCTTGTATTCGGCGATGGCTTCAGCTTCAAGCTGCTGAATCAGGTTCATTTTTTAACGTCCTGCACTTCACGCTGCGCGCCAGAGGCAGACTGGACCCGAGTGCCGATGTGGCGCTCCCAAAGGTCCGGCCTGCGTAACCGTGTATCAATCTCGGACTGTGACTTGCGCCAAGCCGCGATCTTCGCATGATCCCCCGATCGCAGCACTTCAGGGATCGTGCGCCCTTCCCACTCAGCAGGTCGGGTATAGTGCGGGTATTCAAGGAGACCGTTCTCGAACGACTCCTCATGCCCACTAGAAGCCGCGCCCATTACGCCGGGAAGCAGCCGAATGCAAGCGTCCAGCAGCATCAGCGCGGCACATTCGCCGCCCGAAAGGACGATGTCGCCGACAGAGACTTCCTCAACGTCGCGGCCCTCGAAGATGCGCTCGTCGAAACCTTCGAAGCGGCCGCAGACAAGGATCACGCCGGGACCGGCGGCAAGCTCCCGCACGCGCGCCTGCGTCAGCGGCTTTCCCCGTGGCGTAAGTGCAATAACCGGCCGTTGCCCGGAAAGCCTCTCCCCTTCAGGGGAGGGGTTGGGGTGGGGGTTGTCCGGCTGTCTCTGCGGAAGGGGCAAGCCCCCACCCCCGGCCCCTCCCCTGAAGGGGAGGGGGGAAGAACCCCGCGCAAAGTCGATAGCCTTGGCGAGAACATCCACCCGCAACACCATCCCGGCCCCGCCACCTGCCGGCGTGTCATCAACGGTCTTGTGCTTATCGATGGCAAAATCGCGGATCTGCACCGCATCCATCGCCCACTTCCCCTCCCCCAGCGCCCGCCCGGCAAGGCTGACACCCAGAGGACCGGGGAACATCTCGGGGTAGAGTGTGAGGACTGTGGCGGCGAAGGTCATTTAACGTGCTTGCCTCTGCTCTTGATTGAATGCCAAACGGCGATCCCGATAAACCATCCGACCGTCAAGAAAACTATCGAGACCCAAGGCAGAAACTGTACATCTGGAGTGAAAGGGCAGTCATGAAAATCCGGATTAAAATGAGCAACCAATTTTCTCACGCCTAACACCGCACCCGCCCAAACAAGTGGTGTTGTCAAACATCCAATCCGAACGTGCCGAAGGCTATCAAGCTTGCGCGCTGCACTTGCTAATGCAAGCCCACCACATATACCCAAAGCCAAACAGGCTATGGCAAAAACATACAACTCTAAGTCTGGTATTCTGCACGGGTTCGAGAACATCAAACCGTCCAGTTCTCAACCACCAACCCCGGCACGTCCCGGAAGTCCGCTTCGTTGTCAGTCACAACGATCAACCCGTGCGACAGTGCATGGGCCGCAATCAACCGGTCATAGCTCGCCCGCTTGAAAGGAAGGGTCGCATAAGCCTGCGCCGCTTTGAAGTCGAAGTCCAGTATAGGCACCTCCTCGACAAACGCACGAAGCTGTTCTGTCGCGGGAGGTTTCTCGTTCGCTGAACCGTATGCAACTTCGGCATAGCACACGGCCGACGTCACCATTTCGCCTGCTTCGCACTGCGACGCGCGAGCATACACACCCGGATCATCATTCATGACCAGCGCAATGACGATGTTACTATCGAGCAGATATTTCACTGCTCATCCTTTGACACGTCTTGGCTGCGCAACGGACGATCCTCGAAGATGCGATCTTCAGGCCGGATCGGCTTGAGGCTTGTCGCCGACCCGGCCACCTTGGCGATATTGAACATCCGCTTGGGCTGCTCGACAGGCTCGTAGGACAGGAACTGCCCATCCTCGACCAAGAGATCCATCTCCATTCCTGCAGAAAGTTTTGTGCCAGCCGGAATGCGGACAGCCAGTGAGTTACCCGACCTGAACACCTTGGTGCGGTGACGCTGCTTCTCGATGGTTTTCAGCCAAGGGGCTGAACCAAACACCCGCATGTTGAATTTCTTGCGTTCTTCGCCGACCTTGTCGTCTTCCGCCATCACGGCCTCCGTATATACGCGATGTATATACTACTCCGCCCAGCCTGCTTCAATCACAATCCGCTCGTCGGTCCATTCCGGAACCGCTTCCGCTTTCATCGGCACCATGAACTTCTTGCCGTCGGGCTTACGCACTTCGATCACGTCGCCCGCGCCGAAGTTGTCGACCGCGATGCATTCGCCCAACGCTTCACCCTCGGTCGAAACCACCGGCAGGCCGATCAGATCGGCGTAGTAGTATTCGCCCTCGGCCAGCGGCGGCAACGACGACCTCGACACGGTCAGCGCCGTGCCGCGCAGCTTTTCCGCTGCGGTCCTGTCCGCCACTTCGGCAAAGCGGGCAATCGCTCCGCCCTTGCCATCATCGCGCATGGACACGACCGTCAGCGCAGAATCGTTGAAGGCGCGGTAGCGCTTCAATGCGCCCGCGCCTTCTCCGAACAGTTTCAGGCGCACCTCGCCGGTCACGCCGTGCGCGCCGGTGACAGCGGCCAGCGTGACAGACAGGTCGCGCAAGATCAGGCTTCCTTGTTCTCTTCAGCAGCGACTTCGGCGGCCGGAGCTTCTTCAGCAGGCGCTGCCGATGCAGCAGCTGCAGCTTCGGCAGCTTCACGGGCCTTTTCAGCCTTTTCTTCAGCGCGCTCCTGCGCCTTCTTGCCGGGAACGCCAGCGTTCGGGTTCAGCGTAGCCTTGCGCTCCTTGATCCCGGCCTTGTCGAGCATACGGGCAACGCGGTCGGTCGGCTGTGCGCCGACGCCCAGCCAGTAACGCACGCGGTCTTCGACCAGACGCACGCGGTTTTCGTCATCCTTGGCCAGCAGCGGGTTGTAGGTGCCAACCTGCTCCAGATACTTGCCATCGCGCGGCGCGCGGCTGTTGGAAACGACGACCTTGTAATACGGGCGCTTCTTCGAACCACCACGCGAAAGACGGAGAGAAACCGACATCTAGAACTACCTTTCAATCAAACCGAAAAACGAAAACTCGAAACTCATTTCTTCTTGAGCAAATCGCCAAGGTTCGAAGGCAAACCGCCCGAACCAAGGCCGGGCAGGCCACTCATGCCGCCACCGCCCATGCCACCCATTCCGCCACCAAGGCCTCCGGGCCCCATCTGCTGGTCCAGCCCCGGCATCGCAGCGCCAAGACCACCCTTGCCGAACAGCGCACCAAGGCCCTTGAGGCCGCCCATCTTCTTGATCTGCTTCATGGCCTTGGCCATTTCCTGATGCATTTTCAGAAGCTTGTTCACGTCCTGCACTTGCGTGCCGGAACCCTTGGCCACGCGGATCTTGCGCTTGGCGTTCAGCAGTTCGGGCTTTTCGCGCTCCTTGGGCGTCATCGAGCCGATGATCGCATCCATGCGCAGCAGCACGCGGTCATCCATGCCAGACTGCGCCATCGCCGCCTTGGCCTTTTTCATGCCCGGCATCATGCCCGCCAGCGCGCCCAGCCCGCCCATGTTCTGCATCTGCCGCAATTGCGTGCGCAGGTCGTTCATATCGAACTGACCCTTCGACATGCGCTGCGCCAGCTTCTCGGCATCTTCAGCGTCAATCGTCGCCGCCGCCTTCTCGACGATGGAGACGATGTCGCCCATGCCAAGGATGCGGCCCGCCACACGTTCCGGGTGGAACGGCTCAATCGCATCCAGCTTTTCACCGGTGCCTGCAAACTTGATCGGCTTGCCGGTAACCGCCCGCATCGAAAGCGCTGCACCGCCGCGCGCATCGCCGTCCATGCGGGTCAGCACCACGCCGGTCAGATTGACCTCGCCCGAGAACGACTGCGCCACATTGACCGCGTCCTGCCCGGTCAGTGAATCGACAACGAGCAGCGTTTCCTTTGGCACCGAGACGGCGGAAACCGCCTTCATCTCGTCCATCAGCGCCGCATCGACATGCAGACGGCCCGCGGTATCGAGCATCAGCACGTCCACCGCCTGAAGCTTTGCCGCATTCACCGCGCGCGTGGCGATATCGACCGGCAATTGGCCCGTGATGATGGGCAGCATAGCAACGCCCGCCTGCTCACCCAGCACGCGCAATTGCTCCTGCGCCGCCGGACGGTTGACGTCCAGCGAGGCCATCAGGACCTTCTTGCCGTGCTTTTCTTTCAGCAGCTTGGCGATCTTGGCGGTGCTGGTGGTCTTGCCCGAACCCTGCAGGCCGACCATCATGATCACGACCGGCGGCGCAGCATTCAGGTCAAGCTCGGCGGTTCCGCCGCCCAGCATTTCAATCAGCGCATCGTTGACGATCTTGACGACCTGCTGGCCGGGCGTGACCGACTTCAGAACCGACTGGCCGACAGCCTGCTCCGAAACGGACTCAATAAAACGGCGCACGACAGGCAGCGCAACGTCGGCTTCGAGCAGCGCGATGCGCACTTCGCGCATTGCGGCCAGCACGTCTTCCTCGCGCAGCGCGCCGCGGCCACGCAGGCGGTCAAACACGCCTCCAAGCCGGTCTGAAAGACTATCGAACACGCCCAATTCCCATCACCATGCCCTTGAAAGCATGCCATTTTCGCGTAACGCGAAAAACGCCGGTGGGCGAAACCTCGCCGACCAGCGTGTGGCATCCTGAACAGGGGCCGTTGCTAAATGTGCAACAGGCAGAGCCGTCGCACCGCGCGCCCTTAGCTCTTGTCGGTTGCAAAGGCAAGTCAATCGGCATCCCGGATTGCGCTTCGTGCGACGAGTTGAAGGCACAAAGGCAATCTTAACCAAAACTTCAGGACGATCCCCTACCTCTTGTAGCACAACGGGAAAGGCCGTGACGGCACAATTGCAGCCAACGCAATCCGTGGTCACGGCAAAGAGCGGAAACGGGATTATGGCATCATCGCCAATGGAAACAGATCAGAATGCCGAAAGCAGCAATGCTATGGCGCATGATCTGGTGGGTCTGGGTATCATTGTTGCAGCGGTCCTGATGTTCGTGGCGACAGGATCGTCGGTCCTTTCGGATTTTCTGCTCCTCATCCGCACCGGCACCCCCCCGCGTGAACCGATGCTAGGTGTTGCGCTGATCCTCAATGTCGCTCTGCTCCTGTTCGGATGGCGCCGTTATGTCGATCTCACGCGCGAAGTCGGCCAGCGCCGCCTTGCCGAAGCAACCGCCCATCGCCTTGCCCACACCGATCCGCTCACCGGTTGCCTGAACCGGCGCAGTGTTGGCCCTGCGCTGGAAGACATGATCCGCACAGCGCGCACCACCGGCCATGAAGTGGTCGTGGTGATGATGGACCTCGACAACTTCAAACGCTCCAACGATGCCCACGGCCATCAGGCCGGGGACGCAATCCTGCTGCAATCGGCCCAGCGTATCCGCTCCATCCTGCCCGATCGTTCGATCATGGCACGTCTTGGTGGTGACGAATTTGCCTTTGCGGCAATCTATGATCCCGATCATGTCGAAGCCATTGACCGGCTGATGGCGCGCATCAGCATTGGCGTGGCCAAGCCTGTCGAAGCCGATGGCGTCATGCTTGAAGTGACCGCCTCGTTTGGTTTGGCAACATCTGCCGGGCGCGCTTCGTTCGAAATCAGCGGTCTTGCCGCAAGGCTAATGCACCAGGCCGATCTTGCCATGTATCAGGCCAAGAAATCGGGCCGGAACCGCTATTGCTGGTTCGAGCAGAACATGGAAAGCGAACTGCGTTTCCGCAGCGAGTTGGAACGCGGCATTCGCGATGGCATTCCGCGCGGCGAATTCATCCCCTATTACGAAAAGCAGATCGATCTCGATACGGGCGAACTCACCGGCTTTGAAATGCTGGCGCGTTGGAAAAACCCCGAGCACGGCCTGCTCTCGCCCGAACTCTTCATCCCGATCGCCGAAGAAATCGGTCTGATTTCAGAGCTTTCGGAAAGCCTGATCCGCCGCGCGCTCAGCGATGCGCGTGATTGGGATCCCAAGCTGACGCTTTCGGTCAACATCTCGCCGCTGCAATTGCGCGATCCGTGGTTTGCGCAGAAGCTGCTCAAACTTCTGGTGGAAGCCAATTTTCCGCCGCATCGGCTGGATATCGAGATTACCGAAACCTGCCTGCATGAAAACATCGGCGTGGTGCGCACGCTGATCACCAGCTTGAAAAATCAGGGCATCCGCATCAGCCTCGATGATTTTGGCACCGGCTACTCATCGCTGGCGCAATTGCGCACCCTGCCGTTTGATCAGATCAAGATTGACCGCTTCTTCGTGTCCAGCCTTGGCAGCAGCAGCGACAGCGCCACGATCATCGAAGCCATTTCCTCACTGGGCAAAGGCATGAACCTGCCGATCACCGCCGAAGGTATTGAATCGGCTGAAGTGCTTGCTGCAATTCGCAAATTTGGATCATTCAAGGGCCAGGGCTTTCTCTATGGCCAGCCGTCCGACGCCGAAGGTGTCCGCTCGATCCTTGCCGATAACCACCTGCTTGCGGCTACCGCCGAGAGCCCTGCGCCAGTTGACCCGGCAGTGCCCCAGTCTGTGACAAAATCCCTACCCCGAGCAGCTTCGGCCTGAAAGTTTGCGCCTGCACGGTGGGGCGCTGCCATAGCGCAACAGATTGCTTTGCAGCGTTCCAGTCCCTAAGTCGCGGGGTATGCGCTTACCCTTTCGCAAAATGCACGGCCTCGGCAATGATTTCGTGGTGATTGACGCCCGCAAAGCGCCCGTCGCCATGACCGCGCGCCGCGCTGCTGCGCTGGCGAACCGTCGTACCGGAATCGGTTGCGACCAGCTCGTCCTGCTGGAACCTTCCGATTGCGCCGATGTGAAGATGCGCATCTTCAACCATGATGGCGGCGAAGTGGAAGCCTGCGGCAACGCCGCCCGCGCGGTTGGCCTGCTGCTTGGGGCAAAGCAAACCATTGAAACACTTGGCGGTTTGATCCGTTCGGAAGCCACCGACGCTGGCGTCTCCGTCGATATGGGCGCACCGCGGCTGCGCTGGGACGAAATCCCGGTAGCCTATGCAATGGACACGCTGGATATGCCGGTGGGGTGGGAGGCGTTGGAAAACCCGGTCGGCGTCAATGTCGGCAATCCGCACGTGATCTTTTTCGTGCCCGATGCCGATGCGGTGGACCTTGAGCGCCTCGGCCCGCTGATCGAGCATGATCCGCTTTTTCCGCAAAGAATCAACGTGAACGTCGCCAGTGTGGTCGGCCCCGATCACCTCAAGCTGCGGGTGTGGGAGCGCGGTGTTGGCCTGACGCAGGCCTGCGGCACAGGAGCCTGCGCAACAGCCGTGGCCGCCATCCGGCGCAAGCTGACGGGGCGCAGAGTGCGCGTGGACTTGCCGGGCGGGCCGCTGACGATCAGCTGGCCCGAAGGCGGAACCATCGACATGACCGGGCCTGCCACGCTCAGCTTCGAAGGCACGTTCGAGGACGCTGATTTCCCGGCATGACCGTTGAAGTCATCTCATTGGGCTGCCGCCTGAACATCGCCGAAAGCGAGGCGATCCGGGGCTTTCTGGCCGATGGCCCGCCCACCGTCGTGGTCAATTCCTGCGCGGTAACCGCCGAAGCCGTGCGCCAATCGCGCAAGGCGGTGCGAAAGCTGCGGCGCGAACATCCCGATGCAAGGCTGGTCGTCACGGGGTGTGCAGCGACGATTGAGGCGGATGCTTTTGCAGCGATGCCTGAAGTCGATGCGGTGGTTTCCAACACTGTGAAGCTTCTTCAAGAAAGCTGGCTCCCCCGCGAAGGCGGGGGCCTCGGTGTTGTTAAAGACCGCCTGAGGCCCCCGCCTTCGCGGGGGAGCAGCGAGGGTTCGGCGCGGGGGAGCAATGTTGGATTGCACACCCGCGCGTTCGTGCCGGTGCAGAATGGGTGCGATCATGCCTGCACATTCTGCATTATCCCCCAAGGGCGCGGAAAAAGCGTTTCTCTGCAGATAGTTGACGTGCTTTCGGCGGTTGAAAACGCGATATTCCTGAACAGCACCAAGATGCACCGAGATGCACCTAACCCGCATCAGGGCGTCAATGAGGTGGTACTAACCGGGGTTGATGTGACCTCATGGGGCGCGGACCTGCCAGGCGCTCCAAAACTGGGCGATCTCGTTGCCGCGATCCTCGATGCCTTCCCCACCCTCCCCCGGATTCGCCTCTCCTCGCTTGACGGCGTGGAGATCGATCCGTTGCTGTTCGAGCTCATCACATCGGAACAGCGCGTGATGCCGCACGTGCACATTTCGCTGCAATCGGGCAACGACATGATCCTCAAGCGCATGAAGCGGCGGCATTCGCGCGGGCAAGCCATAGAGCTTGTGCAGCGCATGAAGGCGCGGCGGCCCGAAATTGCCATCGGCGCAGACCTGATCGCCGGGTTCCCCACCGAAACCGCTGAAATGCATGCGGAAAATGTCTCCATCGTGCGCGAATGCGGGATCGTTCACGGCCACATCTTCCCCTATTCCCCCCGCCCCGGCACCCCGGCTGCACGGATGCCGCAGGTCAATCCGGTGCTGGTGCGCGAGCGCGCGGCACAAGTTCGCGCGGCAGTGGCCGAAGAGCGCGCCCGCTGGCTGGGCACGCTGATCGGCAAGCCTGCGCAAGTACTTGCCGAGCGCGACGGAACCGGCCATGCGCCGCACTTTGCGAGCTACCGTGTACCGCATGGCACTCCCGCCGGAAGTCTGGTGACGGTGACGCCGACCAAGATCGTTGAAGGAATACTGGAATGAGTGGCGAAAGCTGGTCCGACCGCCTGCTTGGAGGTTTTCGCAAGACTTCTGAACGGCTTGCCGAAAACCTTGGCAGCATCGTCGGCGCATCGCGGCTGACCGAGGCGCAGCTGGACGATCTCGAAGATGCGCTCATCCTCTCCGACCTCGGCCCGCGTGCCGCCGCCCGCATCCGCGAGAAGCTTAAAGCAGCGAAGTTTGAGAACGGCGTCGACGAACAGGGCGTGAAGGAAGCCGTGGCCGAGGAAATCGCGGCGATCCTGCGCCCGGTGGCCAAGCCGCTGGAAATCGTGGCTTTTCCCCGCCCACAAGTGATCCTGGTGATCGGCGTCAACGGATCGGGCAAGACCACCACCATCGCCAAACTGGCGCACCTGTTCCAGGAGCAGGACTATGGCGTGATGCTGGCCGCCGGAGACACTTTTCGCGCCGCCGCCATCGGCCAGCTGAAGGTCTGGGCCGACCGGTTGGACGTGCCGATCGTGACCGGGCCGGAGGGTGGCGATCCCGCGGCGATTGTGTTCGATGCGGTGAAATCGGCGACCGACACCGGGATCGACACGCTGATCGTGGATACCGCAGGTCGCCTTCAGAACAAGCGCGAACTGATGGACGAACTGGCCAAAGTGCGCCGCGTGCTGGGCCGTCTGAACGCTGAGGCGCCGCATGACGTCGTGCTGGTGCTGGATGCGACGAACGGGCAGAACGCCTTGCAACAGATCGAGATTTTCAAGGAAGTGGCGGGTGTGACCGGCCTGATCATGACCAAGCTGGACGGCACCGCGCGCGGCGGGGTGCTGGTGGCGGCGGCCGAGCAATATGGCCTGCCGATCCATGCCATCGGCGTGGGCGAAAAGATTGATGATCTGCGCCCCTTCGATCCCGATCTGGTCGCCAAGGTCATCGCAGGAGTTTACCGGTGAGCGAGACAAAGCCCAAACCAAAGTCCTCCTGGGTTAACCTGTTGGTCGATTACGGCCCGCTGCTCGTGTTCTTTCTGGCCTATCGCTATTTCAAGCCCGAAGGCGGCGATGCGGGGCTGGCTGAAGTGGTGGCAGTGACCAAGGGCACGGCGGTGTTCATGGGTGCAACGGTGCTGGCGCTGATCATCTCCAAGCTGCGGCTGGGCAAGATTTCGCCGATGCTGTGGCTATCGACCGTGCTGATCCTGGGCTTTGGCACGTTGACCGTGCTGCTGGGCGATCCGTTCTGGATTCAGGTGAAGCCGACCGCGATTTACCTGCTGTTTGCCGGCGTGCTGTTTGCCGGATTGGCGCGCGGCAAGGCCATGTTGCGCTATCTGCTGGAAGCGGCATTTGATGGATTGAGCGATGAAGGCTGGTTGAAGCTGTCGCGCAACTGGGGGCTGTTCTTCCTGTTTCTGGCCGGGCTGAACGAGGTTTTGCGCCACTTTTTCAACACCGCCAACGGCAACTTCGAGATCTGGCTGCAGGCCAAGCTATGGGGGGTGACCACGCTGTCGTTCCTGTTCACGTTCTCGCAAATTCCGATGCTACTCAAGCATGGGCTGGCTGTTGCATCCGAACCCGAAGTTGAAAAGAACCCCCCGCACGATTGACCGCGCGCACGAACGAACAGGTCGGCGAGCGCCTTATTTCGTGTGACTTTTGCCTCTGGCTGCCTAATATGCGCAGCAACCGAAGGGGCATGGTCGTGCTCCTGCAAAACATGACGGTTGCAAATAGGGGGAAATTCTCATGGCCAAGTTCTTTGGCAATCTTCATCTTGTCCTTGTCGTCGGCGTGGTTGCGGCCATTGCCCTGATGCTGGCTTACGGCGATTCCGCGCCAATCGATGCCAACGCCGTTCTGCGCTGGCTGCACGTGTTCTTTGGCATCGTGTGGATCGGCCTGCTCTATTACCTGAACTTCGTGCAGGTGCCGACCATGCCCAAGATCCCCGCCGAACAAAAAGGCGCGATCACCGGGCACATCGCTCCCAAGGTGTTCTTCTTCTTCCGCTATGGCGCGCTGCTGACGGTTATCACTGGCCTCGGCATTGCTGCGGTTTCGGGCTATGCCCATCAGGCGATGACCTTCACCGGTGAAGGCAATGTGAACCTGATTGGTGTTGGCATGTGGCTGGCGCTGATCATGGCGTTCAACGTGTGGTTCATCATCTGGCCCGCCCAGAAGAAGATCCTGGGGATCATCGAAGCAACGGCTGAGGAAAAGGCTGCTGCCGCCCCGCGCGCGCTCTATGCCAGCCGCACCAACACGCTGCTGTCGCTGCCAATGCTCTATGCGATGGTGAGCGCAAACCTCGGCTGAGTTCGAGCGCTTTTATCATATTGCCGAACGGGGCGCGGTATCATTTGGATACCGCGCCCTTTTTCATCGGCGATTGTATCGCTTGCAAATAAGTCCATGCGGCGATCTCGCCAGCAGGTCCAAGCAGGGAAGGCGTTTCGCGCAGAGGGCGCAGAGGAAGCAGAGATCGCAAAGAGGTTGGAGCGGCGGCGAAGCCGTCTCACGAAACCCAGCGAAGCGGCTTTCGCAATGATGTTGAGGAGAATTGGCCTATCGGCCAGACGCTCTTTCTCTGCGTCTCTGCGCCCTCTGCGCCCTCTGCGCGAAACCCTTCTTCCTTGATCGCGGAGTGCTGCATACGACCGCTGGATTGACAACTGCTTAGAGCCAGATGCCTTTTCAATTTAAGACTCAATGCCTTGGCCGGGATACACCTGCAAGTTCAGGCGTTGCTGCTTCAACCCGTGTTACGGGCCTGATATCAACTGGGAGTCATCCATCACATGCGTAAACTCATCCTGATCGCCGCGACTGCGGCCAGCGCCTTTGCCCTTTCCGCCTGTTCCGAGAAGACGCAGGATGCGGCGGGAACCACAGCAGAATCGGCTGGTGACGACGTGGCCAATGCCGCCGACAAGGCAGCAGCAGCGACCGACGAACTCGGCGACAAGGCAGCAAAGGCTGTCGATGATGCAGCCGCGGCGACCGATGAACTGGGCGCAAAGGCTGCCGCTGATGCGAAGCAGACTGCTGCAGAAGCCGAAGCCAGCCTGCACAACGAATCTGTGGCAGAAGCCAAGAAGGACTGAAAAGTCCGTCAGACACCCCGGGACGGCGCATGCCGTTTCCGGGGCATTCTGGCATCAATCGGGAAAAAATGCCCCAAGCTTGTCCAAAAGCTGCGACGAGACATAGGGTTTGCCGAGGATAGGCCGGTCATCAAACGGCGCATCGACCGAGCCATAGCCGGTGGCGATGACAAACGGCACGCCACGCTCTGCCAAAGCCTCAGCCAGTGGCAGACCTGATTCTCCGGCAAGGTTCCAGTCCAGCACCGCCGCATCAATGCCGCCCGCGCTGATCGACGCCATCGCTTCGCTGACGCGACCGACCGGGCCGAGCGCAATCGCGCCAGCATCCTCCAGCGTATCGCAAAGCATTGCCGCCACGATGAATTCATCCTCGATCACGAGGATGCGTTTACCATCGATCTTCATTGGCCTTCGATCATCGTTCAATTCCTGCAGTATCGGCTGCCTTGCAAATCTCGCCAGGGATGGTGATGCGGCACCGCACCCCTTCCGGGTCATGATCAAGTTGCACCGATCCGCCCAGTTGCCGGGGAATTGCATCGGACACAAGCCGCGACCCGAACCCCTTGCGCACCGGGACCTGCACCGGCGGACCACCACTTTCGCGCCATTCGATGACAACATCGCTATCGCAATTGACCGACCAAATGATCGAGACCTTGCCAGTGCTGGCCGACAGAGCCCCGTATTTCAGCGCATTTGTGGCAAGTTCATGTAACACCATGACCAACGAAACCGTGGCCGTGGACGAGACCAGAACATCAGGCCCGCCAAACTGCACCCGATTGTCATTATGACCACAGATCAACAGGCCGTGGTGCACGATCTCGGCCAGTGGCACGCCGGTCCAGTTCGTGCGGCTGAGCGCATCGTGCGCGGCTGACAGGGCAGCGATCCGTTCGTTGAATGCACCGACCGGCCCAGCAGGAAGGTTTGCCCCGCGGAAGGTCTGATGGGCCATGGCCTGAACCACCATCAGCGTGTTCTTGACGCGATGGTTGAGCTCTCCCACGAGAAGTTCAAGCTGTTCTTCCAACTGCTTGCGCTCGGTAATGTCGATCCCGGTTGATTGCGCGACCTGCCAGCATCCATCGTCATCAAATTCCAGCGCGTGATTGCGCCACAGGGTCCAGCGCGAGCCGGCAGCGGTCTCGAAACGGTTTTCGATGGTCAATTCAGGAGTTTGCGGCGTCAACCGCTCAAGCATGGCCGACACGTGATCGTGATCATCATCGGAAATGTGCTTCCACAAGTTCTGCCCGGTCAATTGCCGAGGATCACGGCCAAGCGTGCGGGCATAGGCGTGGTTGACGAACAGAATCGTGCCATCGGCGCGAAAGCGGCAGACCATTTCAAGCTGGGCATCAAGAATTTCGCGCAAGAGCGCCGTATCAGACATTGCGTTGCGCCTTTTGCGGCCAGTCAGCCTTGCAGACTACCCGATTTTCCAGCCATTCCAAGCCTGTGCCGTGCAGATGCAGGCGCGCCCGACTTGGCCCTCAGCAGCCGGGAGGGTTCAGATCTTCAGCTGGCTGCCGAGTTCGACCACGCGGTTGGTGGGCAAGCGGAAGAATTCCATGGCGCTGGCAGCATTGCGCAGCATCCATGCAAATAGCTTTTCGCGCCACAGGGCCATGCCCGGCTTGTCCGATGCGATCAGCGTCTGGCGTGACAGGAAGAAGCTGGTCTTCATCATGTTGAACGGTTCGCCACACATGCTGACCTTCTTGAGCGCGGCGGGCACATCGGTTTCCTCAAGGAAGCCAAAGCGCATGGTCAGGCGGTAGAAGCCATTGCCGAAGTCCTTGACCGAGAAGCGTTCCGCTTCCTCGACGAAGGGGACGTCTTCGATCGACACGGTCAGGATCACGACACGTTCGTGCAGGACCTTGTTGTGCTTGATATTGTGCAGCAGCGCCGAAGGGACGCCAGCGGCGGTTGATGCCATGAAAATGGCGGTGCCAGAAACGCGCGCGGCGCTGGAATGGGCAGACTTGGTGAAGACCTCAAGCGGGATGGTGCCTTCGGCCATGTTGGCCCGCATCAGCGCACGCCCGCGCGACCACGTGGTGAGCAGCGTGAAAATGGCCACGCCCATCACCAGCGGCACATAGCCGCCATCGGGGATCTTGGTCAGGTTCGCGCCAAGGTAGGCCGCGTCAATGGTGAAGAACAGTGCCAGCATGGCAATGGCTGCGGGCATTTTCCACTGCCACAGCTTGAACAGCACCACCGCCAGCAGGAAATTGTCGATCAGCATCGCCCCGGTCACCGCGATGCCATAGGCGGCGGTCAGGTTCGACGAGCGCTGGAACATCAGCACCAGCAGGATCACCGCGATCATCAGCGCCCAGTTGATCACCGGGATGTAGATCTGGCCCGCGGCGGTCGATGTGTGCTTGATCGTCATGCGCGGGATGAAGCCAAGCTGGATCGCCTGCTGCGTGACCGAGAACGCGCCCGAGATTACCGCTTGCGAGGCGATGACGGCTGCGGCCGAAGCAATGAACAGCAGCGGCCACTGAAACCATTCGGGCGCAAGGAAATAGAACGGGCTTTCCAGCGCTGCCGGATTGCGGATCAGCAGCGAGGCTTGCCCCAGATAGTTCAGCACCAGTGCGGGCAGCACGAAGACCAGCCACGACATACGGATCGGCTTGCGCCCGAAGTGGCCCATATCGGCATAGAGCGCCTCTGCCCCGGTCACGGCCAGCACGGCCGCGCCCATGGCAAGGAAGCCGCGAAATGGGTCCATCGCGAACATCTTGACCGCGTAGTGCGGGCTGAGCGCGGCGATGACTTGCGGGTACTCGGCAATGCTCAGGGCGCCCAGCACCGAGATCGTGGCGAAATAAAGCAGCATGATCGGGCCGAAGAACGCGGCAACTTTGGCCGTGCCCCTGCTTTGGATAAAGAACAGGCCGATCAGGATGGTTACCACCAGCGGCACGATCAGGCCCTGCATCGAGGGGCGATAGACCGCCACACCCTCAATCGCGCCCATCACCGACACCGCCGGCGTGATCATCGAATCGCCATAGAACAGCGCGGTGGCGAAGACGCCGAGCAGGATGATGCCCTTGCCCCAGCGCTTGCCATCGGTGTGCTGATTGATCAGCGCCAGCAGCGCGAGGCTGCCGCCCTCACCTTTGTTGTCGGCGCGCATGATGACCGTCACGTATTTGAACGTCACGATGATCATCATCGACCAGAACATCAGGCTGATGATGCCATAGATGTGCAGCAGATCGAGCGGCAGCGGATGGTGCCCGGCGAACGTATCGCGCAAGGCGTAGAGCGGGCTGGTGCCGATATCGCCAAACACGACGCCGATGGCGCCCACGGCCAGCTTCAGCAGCGGGCCTTGCGTGTGGCCATGGCCAGCGCTGGCGTGGGCCACGCCTGCGCCGGGCGCGACTACGCCGGGGTTTTCTGCAGTGGTTTCGGCATTACTCATGACGACCGTGCCCCCGGCTTTTCAGCCCTGTGCCATTCCTCGGAAACGGTGGAATGGCGCGGCGCTTTAGCACCGGCTCATGCCCCCTGCAATGGGGTGGAACCGGCAACAGGACGAGCCGAAAAAGGCGATGTCCTGCGCCTTGGAAAAGCGGCCTTTCCGGGGATTATTCAGCGGCTGCGGCCGCAGAATCAGGCGCTTGGGACGTTGCTTCGACGGGCGCTCCTGCCGTTTCAGCGCCAGCAGACATGGCCGTGATCGCATCGATCCGCTGCAACCGGGCGACCAGATCGGCCCGATATGGTGCATCGGCAGGGGACCGCGCCAGCAGTTCGGCCCACATCGCGCGCGCCTCGGGCAAACGGCCGGACTGCGCCAGCGCCAGACCCATGAAGAACGGCGGTCCGGGGTGGGCGGGATCGATGTTGGCGGCCCGCTGGAACGCAAACTGCGCGGCGGGCGTAATCGCACCATCGCTATGGCCGACCAGCGCATTGCCGAGCGAGACCCACATGTCTGCATCCTGCGGGAACTGCTGGGTACCTTTGCGCAAGACTTCGGCAGCTGCGCCGAATTGACCCTGCCGTGCAAGGCCATCGGCGAGAATCATCCAGCTTTGCCCTTTGGCAAAGCCATCGCCCATCTGCTGCCGCTGTTTGAGCAGGGCTTCATCGGCGGCGCGCTTGTTTTCAACCGGGGCCTTGGGCGCGCCGGGCAGCGAGGGCGCGCCTTGCATCGCATAGCCCGCAATCCCGACCAGCAGCGCAGCGCCGGTCAATTCCCACCCGGCGCGCGGCATTTTCAACACGAAAGCCATGATGCCAAAGGCGGCGGCAGCGATCAGCAGGACGAAGGCCCAGGTCATACGCTATCTTCCTTGGCCTTCACGCGCCGGAAACGCCCGCGCAGCAGCAGCACGGCCATCAGCAGGAACACCAGCGGCGCGGCGAAAAGCGGCCACATGATCGGTTTGTTCTGCGGGGCATAGCTGACGTAATCGCCATAACGCTCCACCAGCCAGCTACGGATCGCCTCCGGCTCTTCCCCGGCGGCGATGCGGGTTCGGACTTGGTGGCGCATGTCGCCAGCCATTGGCGCATCGCTATCGGCAATCGACTGGCTCTGACATTTCAGGCAGCGCAGGGTTTCCATCAGGCCTTGGGCCTTGGCTTCTAGCGCCGGGTCATCAAGCTGCTTGTAGGCCAAGGGCGCGGGCGGCATCTGGTCTTGCGCTGCCAGTGGGGCGGCGAAGAGAATGGCGATGGCCAGCCACACGCACTTCGTCATTCCCGCGAAGGCGGGAATCCAGGTCCAACGGTTGCGCGCTGGATTCCCGCCTTCGCGGGAATGACGAGGGGGGCGGGAATGACGAAATCGTTGTTGGATGGGTTGGCGCATCATGATTGCGCCTCCTTCAGCTTCTGCAGGATCAGCGGCACGTCTTCGGGGCGGATTTCGCCGATGTGCTGATGGCGGATCACGCCTTTGCCATCGATCACGAAAGTTTCCGGCACGCCCGATGAACCAATGCCGACCTGCACCTCGGACAAATCATCCTTGCCGATGCGGGCGAAGGGGTTGCCATAGTTGGCGAGGAAGCGGTTCAGGTCTTCGGGCCGATCACGAATGGCCACACCATCAATTTCCACACCCTGCTGGCGCAAGGCTTCAAGCTGCGGGGCCTCTACCGCGCAGGGCACGCACCAGCTGGCAAAGACATTGAGCAGGCGCGGCTTGCCGGTGGTCATTTGCGCGGTGGACAGGCCAGGGCGGTCAGCCGTGGCGGCGGGCAGATTGAACTGCGGGAGCGGCTTGCCGACAAAGGCGCTGACCACGTCGCGGTCCGCCGGGCGATAGAGCCCCCAGATGACCAGCACGAAAAACGCCCCGAACAGCGCGAGCGGGAGCCAGATGGCCAGACTGGAGCGTTTGGGGGCTTCCTCGCTCATTTCAGCATGTCCTGCTGTGCCTTGCGGAAGGCGATCTTGTCCGTCGCGCGCACGCGCTTCACGTCCTGTGCCACACGGCCGAGCAGCGCGACAAGGCCGCCAAAGGCCACCAGTAACCCGCCCAGCCAGATCAGCGGCACGAACGGCTTCCACCAGAAGCGCATCTGCCAGCGGCCATCATCACCCTCGTTGCCCAGCACGGCGTAAAGCTGACCGTTCCAGCGCGTGTGCAGCGCGGATTCGGTGCGCTCACCGGGGGGCGAGGTGAAAGTGCGCGCCTGCGGGCGGAGCATGACCGGAGTGCCGCCGTTGTAGGACGCACTGATCGTGGCCTCAATCGCGGTCCAGTTCGGCCCAGCAATCGGCCCCATGCCTTCAAGCTTCACCGTGATCGGGCCGACCTGTTGCGTATCGCCCACGGTCATGGCGGCAAGGCGTTCAATCGAAAACGCGCTTTCGCTGGCGGCACCGAACAGGGCAACACCAAGGCCGCAATGGGCCAGAACCATCCCCCAAACGGCCAGCGGCGTGCGGCGCAAGTTGCGGCCCTTGAGCGGCAACCAACTGCCCACCGCTAGGCCGATGCCCACTGCCAAGCCGAGCATGGGCAGAATGCGGATCGATGGGAACATCAGCACGACGCCCAGCAGCACCAGTGCCACGACCAGCGCCGGGATCGCCACCGTGGCGGTAATCCGCGAAGGCTTGTCCTTGCGCCAGCGCAGCAGCGGCCCGACGCCCATCATCAGCATCATCGGTATCGCGAAGATCGCCGAAACCGGGTTGAAATAGGGCGGGCCGACCGAGACTTTGGCGTCAAACGCCTCAGTCATCAGCGGGTACAGCGTGCCAAGCAGCACAATGCCCAGAATGCCGCAAAGCATCACGTTGTTGAACACGAGGCTGGCCTCGCGACTGAACAGGCTGAACCGCTCCCCCTCAGTCACTGTGGAGGCGCGGATGCCGAACAGCGCCAGCGCGCCGCCGATATAGATGGCGAGCAGCGCCAGAATGAACGAGCCGCGCTCAGGATCCACGGCAAAAGCGTGAACCGAGGTGAGGATGCCCGAGCGGACGAGGAATGTGCCGACCATCGACATCGAAAACGCGATCACACCCAGCATCACCGTCCATGCACGCAAGGCGTTGCGGCTGGCCAGCACGGAGGACGAATGCAGCAGCGCGGTGGCCGCAAGCCACGGCATCAGCGAGGCGTTCTCGACCGGGTCCCAGAACCACCAGCCACCCCAGCCGAGCGTATAATAGGCCCAATAGGACCCGGCGGTGATGCCGATCGTCAGGAAAATCCACGCGCCCAGCACCCATGGCCGCATCGCGCGGGCAAAGGCGGGGCCGACATCGCGCGTGATCAGCGCACCGATGGCGAAGCTGAAGGCGACCGACAGGCCGACATAACCGACATAGAGCGTGGGCGGGTGGAAGGCGAGGCCAACGTCCTGCAGCAGCGGATTGAGGCCTTGGCCTTCTGGTGCCGGTTCAGGCAAACGCTCAAACGGGTTCGACGACAGCAGCAGGAACGCGTAGAAGCCAAGGCTGACAAAGGCTTGCCCAGCCAGCGTGGCGATCAGCGTATCTTCACGCAGGCGCTTTTCCACCAGCGCGACAACGCCGCCGGATATGGCCATGACGGTGATCCACAGCAGCATCGAGCCTTCGTGGTTGCCCCAGGTGCCCGCCAGCTTGAAGATGAACGGCTTCATCGAATGGCTGTTGGCCGCGACCAGCTTTACCGACAGGTCGGTTTCCAGAAACAGCGAGATCAGGCACAGGAACGAGATGCCCACCAGCAGGCCCTGAATGACCGCCAGCGGGCGGACGACGCCGACCAGCACTTGGCCACTGGGACGCAGGGCAGAAAAACCGGCAAACAATTGCAGCACGGCAAGGGCTGCGGCCATCCACAGGACGGCAAGGCCGATTTCGGCGATCATTGCGTTTGCGCCACCACTTGCTTGGCCTGTTCCGGTGTCATGTCGCCCATCTGGCGCGGCACATAGTTTTCATCATGCTTGGCCAGAAGGTTGTCGGCCACGAAGGTTTGTCCCTCCATGCGTCCTTCGGCAACGACGCCGGATGCTTCGACGAACAGGTCGGGCGTGATGCCGGTGAAGCGCACGGGCACGCGCGCTTTGCCATCGCTGACCACGAAATCGATGGTGATGCCATCGGCCCGCGTCTTGAGCGAGCCTTTCTCAACCATGCCGCCAAGGCGGATGGCGCGGCCCTGTTCGGGCGGGTCTTTTACCAGATCGGCAGGAACGTAGAAATAGCTCGCCTGATTGGACAGGGCATAGGCCGCCAATAGTCCTGCCCCGACCAGCGCGACCAGCGCGATGACGATCAGGACAAGGCGCTGATGCTTGGGCTTGATCCCGCCGCCGGATGCCATGGTGTTCATTTGCCCCTGACCTTATCCCTGCGGCGTTCTGCGCGGATCATCGCGGCGAGTGTCCAGCCGACCAGCAGCAGTGTGCCGATCACGCCGACAGACAGCGCGGCGATGACATAATCCCATTGCTCAAGACCTTCACGCATCGTCTGCTTATGCCATGGCTTTCCGGCGCAAGCGCGCCTCGGCCTGAATATCGGCCAGAAGGGTGCGCATGCGCGCGAGGATGACTCCGCCAAAGATCAGGCTGAAGCCGATTGCCGCAATCAGCAGTGGCCACAGGAACGTGCCATCGATGGCCGATTTGCCCGCGGTGATCGACGGTGGCTGGTGCAGGCTGTTCCACCACACGACCGAGCGGTTGATGATCGGAATGTTGATTGCGCCAACAAGGCCGAAGATCGCGGTGATGCGATTGCCGCCACCGCCGCCTGCCATGTCACGCTGGGCAGCGCCCGACAGCGCGATATAACCGAAGTAGAGGAACAGCAGCACAAGGAAGCTGGTCAACCGGCCGTCCCACACCCACCATGTGCCCCATGTGGGCCGCGCCCAGATTGATCCGGTGGCAAGGCAGATGGCGGTAAAGACCGCGCCGGGCACCGCTGCGGCCCGTCCGGCGATAGCGGCCAGCGGGTGCCGCCAGACCAGTTCAACAAGGCTGGCAATGGCAATGGTGGACCATCCGGCCATGCCCAGCCACGCGGCAGGCACGTGGATGAACATGATGCGGACCGTCTCTCCCATCAGCCGGTCGGGCGGGACGACGAGCACGCCGTACAGGACCGCGCCCATCGACAGGAGCAGGCCGGAAACCAGCAAAAGCGGCATCATCCAGCGGGCAAGGCGCAGGAAACGGGCGGGATTGGCAAAACCGTGCATAGGCGCGGGGCAGTCTGATCCTTCTCCCGGAAACGTTCGCGTCCGGTCCGCCAACGCTCTGCCACTGTGCGCGCAAAGCCGCAAGCGCAATGGCGGCAAGCCACACCAAAAGGCTATGTCCCCGAAGGGCAAGTCCAGCAATTTCGGGAGGAGAATGGGGCGACCGAGGGGGTTCGAACCCCCGACCTCCGGTACCACAAACCGGCGCTCTAACCAACTGAGCTACGGTCGCCACATCATCTGCACAGAACACGCTGTGCGGGGCGGTCCCTTTGCAGAAAGGCGCGGCAAAGGGAAGCGGAAATTTTGCCGGTCTGCGGCAATCACCGGCTGAAACGGTCCCCCCACGTGCGGAACGCCACGCGCGGCGGGTTCAGCCCCACGTCGATCAAGGCCTGCTCTTCCAGCAGTGCCGAATCGACCGAGACGGTTTGCGTCAGCAAAAACCAGCGGCTGCGCACCTGCAACTGGCCAGCGGGGCTGCCTTCCCCCTCCCCGCCTGTCCCTGCGCCTGCGCCGCCGCCAAAGCCGCGCAAGGCATCTTCCACTTTGGCCCAGCCCAGCGCGGGCCTGCCAGCGATCAAGGCGCGTGCGCGGTCCACCGGGATGACGGTGGGCGCGGTCATCGCCAAAAGCGGAGCCTGATCGGCGCGTAAGGTATTGATGTTGATGGGGGAAAGTTGGGACACCGGTAGCGCGCACAGCCATGGGCGCAGGCGTTCATAGAACTGCGGTGTCATGCCGCGCACCGCGCGAATCTCGCTCACATCGCCAATCAGGCGGCCCGCCGTGCGATAGGGCATGGGCCGGCCCTGATAGCTGTCATCCTCGGCCCCGTTGGGTGCGGGCGCATTATCGGTATCGATCCAGTCCGCCGCCGAATCGCTGATGATCGCCGCATCGCCTTCGGGGATGGCAAGGCTGCGCATCAGGGCGCGCATCTGATTGAGGCCAGCCACGCGCAGGCGGCTGCGCCCTTGCGCGTCCTGTTCGACCAGCGAATTGAGATTGAAGCAGTTTCCGGCATCATCCACCCGCACCATCACCGTGCCGCGCGGCAGTGGCAGCGGAAATTCGCGCCCCAGCAGGCCGGTGCGGTCCACCGTGCGCTCATCGGATTGATCAACCAGCGCCTTGATCCGCGCCATGGCCAGCGTTTCGGCACTGATCGCATAGAGCCGGGCCTGCGTCATCGCCTGCCCATTGCCAGCAAGGCGTGTGGCCAAGTTCAGGCGATCAAGCATGATCGCCGAAATCACCGCCATGACCGCCACCAGCAGCAGGACCGACAGGAGCGCGGCACCGCGCTCGTTTGGGTTGGCGTGAGGCTGAGCGGGCCGGTTCACTGGTAATTGGCCCCGACCAGCGAAACGATGCGCAACGGCGGCACGCCCCGTTGCGGGATCAGCAGTTCCACCGCCACCGGCAGCTCGGTGGAAAGCTGCGGCTCCCACCGGTCGCGCCAGTTGCCATCCTTGCTGCGAAAGCGGACCGTGGGCGGCGCGGAGAGCGGCAGAACCTCGGCCCCACGGTCGGCCGTGGCGCCATCGGGATAGGGGTAGCCTGCACGGACCAAGGCGCTGGATGTGATGCGGTACTCAACCTTTTGCAGGCCGGGGCGCGGTGCGCCATCCAGATTGTCCCACCCGCTGCGGGTGAAGCGAATCACCATGCCATCGGTATTGGCCTCAAACGCCGGGCGCGGTGTGCCCGAAGGGTCGCGCGAGGGGCGCGGCACGGCCTGTGCCAGATCGGCGGTCCAGACTGACAGGAACCGGCGCTGGGCCGCAATCGCATCGGTCTTGGTCCGGCTGGCGAGTTCTGCATCGACCGAAAAGCGCAGCAGTCCCAGCGCGCCGACCGCGATCACCGCGAACAGGGCGAGCGCGACCAGCATCTCGACCAGTGTAAAGCCGTTGGGCGTGAAGCCGTTGCGGATTGGCCGCGTATTCATGCGCCCGGCAACCGGGTGAAATCGAGTGTGAAGGCCTGCCCCTGCGCCCCCGGCGTGGTTTCGCGCACTGAGACGGTAATCGCCAGCACGCCATAGTCGGCCTGATTGGCCACCGTGCGGGTCCACTGAAACCGGCGACCGGCGTTCTCGATCGTGCCACTTGCGCTGCCCACCGCTGGCGGAGACGGATCGGTCAGAATCTCTGCCGCCATGTTCTGCGCCACGATCTCGCGCAGCAGGCGTTGATCGAGATCGGCGGTGCGCGCGATGCTGGCACCCTCCATCTGCAACAGGGCCAGCGCGGCGATGGCAAAAACCGACAGCGCGACCAGCAGTTCAAGCAGGGTGAAGCCGTTGGGCTGGCGTGGCGTGCGGTCAGCCGGCATCGAGCGTAACCTTGCCATCCCGGCGCAATTGCACGACCAGCGTCTTGCCATCACGGGTCAGGCGGACTGCCGCATCACTGCTGGCAAGGCCAAGCGAATCGATCACCACGCGCTGGCGACCGGCGCTGGCCGTGGTGCCAGCGGCCCAGCCGGTCAGGTCAAAGCCCTTGCCGGGCAGCGGCTGCCATTGGCCCTCCATTCGCCTTTCGAAGTAATAGCCGCGTTCGCTGACCACCAGCGCAATCGGGCGGGCCCCGATGATCGCCTCATCCCGCGCGGCCAGCGTGCGGGCGGCAAAGCGCTCTGCCTCTTCGCGCAACCGGCGTTCATCGCCGGGCATGGTTAGCACGGCCACGGTGGCCAGCAGGCCCATGACCATCAGCACGACCATCATCTCGACCAGCGAGAAGCCGTTACGCGCCGGGCGCTGAGGAGTGGGTCGGACCATGGCACTTCGCATGCGGCAGAAACGTGACGGTTTTACGACCAAAGCGCCAGCACGTTCAAGTTGCGGCAGGCGGTCCGGATGCATAGAAAATTCACCGATGCTGTCTGTTGCCAACGAATCGTCTGCCGAACGGCTGCTGGCTGTGCCCGGCATGATGCGCGTGCCCTCGCCCCGGATCGAAATGTTCATCCTGCGCGATTTCCTGTCCGATGCTGAATGCACGGCCCTGATCGCGCGGATCGAGCGGCAGCGGCGGCCCTCCACACTGGCCGACGCCAACGGCGACACCGCGTTTCGCACCAGCGAAACCTGTGATCTACCAATGGATGAAGCCGATGTCGCAGCGCTCGATGCCAGGTTTTCAGCCCTCTCCGGCATCGACCGGCCCTTTGGCGAACCGATCCAGGGGCAGCGCTATGATGTGGGGCAGGAGTTCAAGGCCCATACCGATTTCTTCGCGCCCGATGGCGTTGATTATGCACGCTATTGCAGCGTGGCTGGGCAGCGCACGTGGACGTTCATGGTCTATCTGAACACGGTGGAAGCAGGCGGCGCGACCCGGTTCAAGGTGATTGACAAGACGATCCAGCCCGAACGCGGCAAGCTGGTGTGCTGGAACAACCGGCGGCCAGATGGCAGTTGCAACGCGGCCACGCTCCATCACGCGATGAAAGTGCGCAAGGGGCTGAAATACGTGATCACCAAATGGTATCGCGAAAAGCCCTACCTTTGAGCCGCTAAGCGCTCAGCTCTCAAGCTCGCTCTCACGCGCGGTGCGGATCACCGGCAGTGAGCGGAACAGCACTTGCGCATCAATCGCGCCAAGCAGTTCGGTGAAGCGCACTTCATGCCGATCAATCCGCGCGACAGCTTCTGCGGCCATCGCACGGCCTTCATCGGTCAGCGTCAGGGCATGACTGCGCCCATCGAGGCGGCGGCGATCCACCAGCCCGCGTTCCATCAGGCGCGATATGATCGGCACCATATTGGCCCGCTTGATCGCCAGCGCCTGCCCCACCTCGGTCTGCGAACAATCGGGGTTTTCGGCGATGACCAGCAGCGTGGTCACTTCAGCCGGGCGCAGATCAAGATCGGCCAGTTCGCGCGAAAGATCTGCCATCATGACGGCAGATGCCCGGCGAAGCTGGTAGCCAAGGCGGCTTTCGAGGGAATTGGTCAGCGTCATGACACAATCTTTAAGACAGCTATCGGGGATGGCAATATCCCCCTGCGCCGATTGCGTGCAAATGAAAAGGGCGGCCAAGGCCGCCCTTCCCGAAACCATAACAAGCGCCGGGTCTTAGCGCTTGAGCGACAGACCACCGAAACGCTTGTTGAACTGGGCAACGCGGCCACCCTGATCAAGCTGGCGCGTACCACCGGTCCATGCCGGGTGCGAGGTCGGGTCGATTTCGAGCGCCAGCGTATCGCCTTCCTTGCCCCAGGTGGAGCGAGTCTCGAAAACGGTGCCGTCGGTCATCTGCACCTTGATCATGTGGTAGTCGGGGTGAATGCCAGTCTTCATGGGTCTAACTCCGGTGCGCAGCCGGTTCCGACCGGCCACAAGAATCTGTGAACGCGCGCCTTTAGCGGGATTTGCTATGGAGCGCAACTGCACTGCACTTGGGCGCTGTGCGTCCCCGCGAAGGCGGGGACCTCAGGGGTTTTAAGCCAACTCATCGTAAAAGGCCTGAGGCCCCCGCCTTCGCGGGGGAGTAGGTTATCTGGATGCTCAGGCGTCGGCAATCATCGCGGTGAAGCTGACTTCGCAGGTCACCTTGTCGCCAATCATCGCCTTGCCAGCGAACTTGCACACGCGGCTGCGCTTTTGCGTGAATTCCACGTGGAGATCGAGCAGCACGCCCGGTTCCACTGGATTGCGGAACTTGGCTTCCTCAATCGCCATGAAATAGACCAGCTTGCCCGACCCTGCGAGACCCAGCGATTCCACCGCAAGCACGCCTGCGGCTTGCGCCAGCGCCTCGATCTGCAGAACGCCGGGCATGATCGGACGGCCGGGGAAATGACCCTGAAAGAACTGTTCGTTCATCGACACGGCCTTCACCGCATGGATGCGCTCGTTCAGCGTGATGGCCACCACGCGATCGACCAGAAGCAAGGGATAGCGATGCGGCAGCGCCGCCATCACCTTGCGCACATCGTAATCGGTGATCACGGCCGGAGCCGTCTCTTCGGTCATTTCCCCGTTATCCCGGTCACTTATCCTGAAAGCCTCAGCGGCCTTCAGGGGCCTTCTTTGCCGGCTGCGCGGCTGCGGGCGTTCCGGCCTGCTGCGCGGCCTGTGCCTGTGCCTGCTGTTCACGCTGCGCGCGCGGCAGCCAGCCTGCGGGCGGCACCAGCTGGGCCGAAGGGATCAGCTTGTTCAGTTCAACCAGAATGTCCTGATTGAGATTGTAGGTCTGGCCTGCCTTGATCACGCTTTGAGAATCCAGCACCAGCGTGATCTTCTTCTTGTCCATCGCCGCTTGCGTGGCAGCGTCAAGCTTGTCGCCGATCTGTTCGAGCACATACTGCTGCGACAGGTTCAGCGGCTCCAGAATCTTTTGGATTTCGGCCTGACCAGCCTGCTCGATCTGCTGGATCTGTACATACTGCTGTTCAAGCGCAGCGCGGTTTGGCGTGGCGGCGCGCGAATCGGCCTGCAGCTTGTCGATCAGCGGCTTGAGCTGCGCTTCGATCTGGGTCTTGCGCGTGTTGGCCTGATCGATCTGCGGCTTGTACGTGGTGGGACGCTGCGATTGCGCGGTCTGGTAAGCGGCCGAAGCTGCGACCACAGCCGAAGGATTGGCAATGGCAATGCCGGGTGTGACCACGCCGCTGGTAGCCTGAGCAACAGCAGCGTTGGGCGAGATGGCGACAAGAGCGAGTCCCGCAAGAAGCGCGGATGCATAAGCGGTTTTCATCAGAACTGGGTTCCCACGTTGAAAGTGAAGGTCTTGGGATCATCGCCATCAACCTTTTTCAGGACTCTGGCGAAATCGAGGCGGAAAGGTCCGAACGGCGAGTTCCAGTTCACGCCGATGCCGACCGAGATGCGTGGCGCAGGCGAATCGCCCACGAAGGTTTCGTTGAAAATCTGCACCGGATCGCCGTTTGACGTGCCATCCGAGGCCGTTGGGCTCGCGGTGGGCCTGCCGGTCAGGCGGTCAGTATAGATGCGCTGCGGATTGACGAGGTTGGCCGCCAGCGGATTGGTGATGCCCCACAGCGCACCTGCATCGACATAGATCGACGGACGCAGGCCGAGTTCACGCGCACCCGAACCCAGCGGAATTTCCAGCTCGGCGCGCGACAGGTAGTAGTACTTGCCACCCACCGCGTCATCGATCCACTGGTTCCGGTCGGTCGCTTCCACACCGTTGATGATGTTCTTGCGCAACACGCGTGGGCCGACGCCGCGAATGTCGAAGCCGCGGATTTGCGGTTCACCCAGGAAGAAGCGGTCGGTCAGGTAAACGTCATCGATCGTCGGATCGTTCGACCGGCTACCGAGCGCCTTGATCGCGCCGCCTTCAGCCCGGACCGAGAAGATGAAGCCGCTGCCAACGTTCCAGAACCGCGATGCGTTGGCGGTAAAGCGCGCATATTTGACCGAGCCACCAAGCCCAGCAACATCGCCGCCCAGCACCACCTGCATGCCGCGCGTCGGGCGCAGGCGGTTGTCGAGCGTGTCATAGACCAGCGATGCCCCAAGGATCGAACTGGTCCGCTTGCCGATGGCATCGCACAAATAGCGCCCGGCCAAGAGGTTGCTGCACTGGCCGTTGATGAAGAACGTGTTCTCATCCAGCGTCACGTCATCGATATTGAACGTGTAACGGCCGATCAGCGACATGTATTCGGTCAAGGCCACACCCACGCGCGCGGTGAAGCCAGTGGTGGCCTGCCGGTAGGTGGTGTTGCGGTTCTGGTTCTGGAAGTTGAAGCTGTTCAGATCGCGCCGGTAGATGTCCATGCCGAACGACACATTCTTGTCGAACAGATAGGGCTCGGTAAAGCTGACCTGCACCGACCGGGTAAAGCGCGAATAATCGACCGAAAGCCCAATCGTCTGGCCACGGCCACGGAAGTTGTTCTGGCGGATCGATCCCTGGAAGATGAAGCTCTCAAGGCTCGAAAAACCGGCTGACAGCTGAAGTTCGCCGGTGGGGCGTTCTTCGACGTTGGCTTCCAGCACGATCCGATCGGGCGCGCTGCCGGGCTTCTGTTCAACTTCGAACTTTTCCTGGAAGTATCCCAAGGACTTGATGCGGTTGGTCGAACGCTTGATCTGGAAGGTGTTGAAGGCATCGCCTTCGGAGATACGGAACTCGCGCCGGATCACCTTGTCCTGCGTCAGCGTGTTGCCGTTCACATCGACGCGTTCGACATAGGTGCGCGGCGCTTCGGCAATGCGGAAGGTGACCGACATCGTCAGGTCGTCCTTGTTGCGCGCAAAATCGGGGCGCACATCGGCAAAGGCGTAGCCAAAGGCCCCGGCGGTTTCGGTCAGGGCATCGACCTGATCTTCGACCATCTTGGCGTTGTACCATGCGCCCTGCTTGATCGGCAGGTTGGCAGCCATCTTTTCGCCATCAAAATCGCGAAGCTGGCTGTCGACCTTGACCTCGCCAAACTTGTAGCGCTCCCCTTCTTCAACCACGTAAGTGATGATGAAGTCGCGCTTGTCTGGCGTAAGCTCGGCCACGGCGGAGACCACGCGGAAATCGGCGTAGCCTTCGGTCAGGTAATACTGGCGCAGTTTCTGCTGGTCAAAGGCCAGCCGATCAGGATCGTAGCTGGTGCCCGAAGAGAACAGGCGGAAGAACCGCGCCTGCTTGGTCACCATCTGGCCGCGCAAGTCTCCGTCCGAGAACTTTTCGTTGCCCAGAATGTTGATCTGGCGAACCTTGGACTTCGGTCCTTCGCTGATTTCGAACACGATATCGACCCGGTTCTGGTCCAGCATGACCATCTTGGGTTCAACCGTGGCGGCAAAGCGGCCCTGCCGCTTGTACAGTTCGATGATGCGGGCAACATCAGCGCGAACCTTCGACCGGGTGAATATCTGGCGGGCCGAAAGCTTGATTTCGGGCAGGATCTTGTCTTCCTTGAGGCGCTTGTTGCCTTCAAGGATGATGCGGTTGATGACCGGGTTTTCCTTGACCTGCACCACCACATCGCCGCCATTGTTGCGCACTTGCACATCGGCGAACAGTTCGGTGGCGTAGAGGTCTTTCAGGGCCTGGTCGCCCAAGACCTGCGTATAGGTCTGCCCAGGGCGCAGCCGGATGTAGGACAGGATCGTATCAGCTTCGAGCCGCTGCGACCCTTCGACCGTTACTGTGCGGATGACATCGCCCACCGGGGCCGCTGGCGCAGCCGATGGCTCAGCCGATGCCGCAGGAGCCGTTTGCGCAAACGCCAGCTGCGGGACAGCCAACATGCCGGTGCAAAGCCCCGTGGTCGCGAGCAAGGCCGCTCCGAGCGGGGGCAATGTGCCTGCCCGTGCCGCGTTCCGTCCAATCATCACCAAGCGCTATCCCGTACTAAGTGGCAGGTGGACGCTCGCGAAGGAGTGTCCAGCCACGGCAAGCAATGCAGCCCTCTGCCCGATGCAACAAGGCCAATCAAGCAAACATTGCCCCGCATTTCTGTGGAAAGACATTCCGTGCAAGATTTCCGCCTAGCAAGATTTGGCCAGCAAGATTTGGCACCCCGTCAGAACAGAAATCCCGCGCCCCGCACCAGCACACGGAAAGAAGCTCAACCCCCGAACACTTTGAGCGATGCCACGTCATTGATGGTGACGAACAACATCAGCGCCATGACCAGCGCCAGTCCGGTGCGGAAGGCCCACTCCTGCCCGCGCGGACCGACCGGCTTTCTGCGCACCGCTTCTGCTGCGTAGAAAGCCAGATGGCCACCGTCGAGCACCGGGATTGGCAGGAGGTTAATGAACCCCAAGTTAATCGAAATCAGCGCCACGAAACCGACGAACGATTGCCAGCCTGAAACGAACTGTTCGCCCGAATATTTGGCGATCTTGATCGGACCGCCCAGTTCCTTGACCTCGCGCTTGCCGGTGATGATCTGGCCGATGCCGTGGACCATCATGCCAATGATGCTGCCGGTCTGCTTCACGCCTTCGACAACCGCATCAACCGGCCCCACGCGCACGACTTCATAGGATTTGGGGCCAATGCCCAGAAAGCCGATCTTCTGCGTGTTGCCGAAGCGGTCGCTTTCCACTTTCACCGCAGCGCGCGCGGCAAGTTCCACCTGCCGACCTTCGCGCAGGACCACCAGATCCAGCGGCTCGCCGGGGTTCTGGCCCACTTCAAGCCGAACATCGAGGAAGGATTCAACCGTCTTGCCACGGATCGAAACGATCCTGTCACCCAGTTTGACCCCGGCCCGATCAGCCGCCGAACCCGTCTGGATTTCGCCCACCACCGGCGGGACCACCACTTTGCCATAAGCCATGGCAAAGCCTGCCAGAATCAGCACGGCAAACATCAGATTGGTAACTGGCCCTGCCAGCACGATCAGCGAACGCTGCCACAAGGCCTTGGCCTGAAACGTGCGGTTGCGCTCTTCTGCGGGGAGCGCCAGCCATTCAGGGCTGGCCTGGCTCGCCGGGTTCATGTCACCAGCAAACTGCACGTAACCGCCCAGTGGCAGCGCCGAGAGCTTCCAGCGCGTGCCACGCTTGTCGGTCCAGCCCGCCAGTTCCTTGCCAAAGCCGATGGAAAAGACATCAGCCTTCACCCCGAACCAACGGCCGACAAGGTAATGGCCGAGTTCGTGGATGAACACCAATGGCCCCAGCACCAGCAGGAACGCCAGAATGGTGGTCAGAATTCCGGGGCTTTCGAGCGGCGTCATTGGCAAATGGACTCCATCAAACCACGTGCTCCATCAGTTCCCGCGCCCGAACCCGCGCCAACGCATCGATTGCGATCACGTCTTCCAGACAAGCCGGCGCTGGCAGAGCACTGCGCGAGAGAACATCCTCAACCGATTGCACAATGCGGGTGAACGGTATCTGACCATCAAGGAACGCGGCCACGGCAATCTCGTTGGCGGCGTTCATCGTGGCAGGGGCAGCGCCGCCTGCGATCACCACATTTCGCGCAACGCGAGTGGCAGGAAAGCGCACCTCATCCGGCGCACGGAACGTCAACTGGCCTATCGCGGCCAGATCGAGCGGTGCGCAGGGCGTGTGCATCCGCCCAGGCCACGCCAGCGCCGAGGCAATCGGCACGCGCATGTCCGAAGGGCCAAGCTGCGCCAGTGTCGACCCATCGCGATATTCGACCATCGAATGCACCACCGATTGCGGGTGAACAATGATGCGCAGCCGCTCCACACCCACCGGGAACAGGTGATAGGCTTCGATGAATTCGAGGCCCTTGTTCATCATCGTGGCCGAATCCACGCTGATCTTGGCCCCCATCGACCAGTTGGGGTGCTTGACCGCCTCTGCTGGCGTGGCAGCGTGAAGTTGCTCCAGCGTCCAATCGCGGAACGGACCACCGCTGGCGGTCAGCGTGATGGCATGGACATGGTCGATGTCGTTGCCCGCAAGGCACTGGAAAATAGCGTTATGCTCGGAATCCACCGGCAACAGCGTTGCGCCATGGCGGGCGACCGCTGCGGTCATCACATCACCTGCCGAAACCAGCGCTTCCTTGTTGGCCAGCGCGATTACGCCGCCGCATTCAATAGCCGCCATCGTGGGGGCAAGGCCTGCGCAGCCGACAATCGCGGCCACGGTTACATCCGCCCCGCGCGCCGCGGCTTCAATCAAGGCATCAGGACCGGCGGCTGCCTGAATGTTCGTGCCAGCCAAAGCCTCACGCAGATCACCCAGCGCTGCCTCATCGGCCACGACGGCCAATTCCGCGCCAAACTCTCGCGCCAGCTTGGCAAGGCCCGCCGCATCGCCGTTGGCGGTGAGCGCGACCACGCGCCATTCATCGCGGTTGCGGCGGATCAGGTCGAGCGTGGACGAGCCGATGGAACCGGTTGCACCAAGAATGGAAATCGAGCGGGTCACCTGCCTCAGCCCCCTACCTGCGTTGCGGCCCATGCGGTGCCTGCGATGATAGCCACGGGCAGCAGGCCATCCAGCCTGTCAAACAGACCACCGTGCCCCGGGATCAACCGCGAGGAGTCCTTCACCCCTGCCCGCCGCTTGAGCCAGGATTCGTAAAAATCGCCGCCTTGCGCAAACACCGCCAGCACGGCCCCGGCCAGTGCCGCCATGCCGACATTGGCCGTCTCAAGCGCTCCGGCAAGGCTTGGCCCGGTGGGTCCAATCGCCGATAGCAGATAGCCCGCCAACACCACCACCATCGCCGTCCAGATCCCCGCCGCTGCCATACCGCCCAACAGGCCGGACCATGTCTTGGACGGACTGATTCGTGGCGCAATCTTGGGCCCGCCCAGCGAACGGCCAGTGAAATAGGCTCCGGTATCGGTGAAGATCACGATGCCCAGCACCACCAGCATCAGCGGTTCGGGCATGACTGCCAGCGCCAGCCCCGCCCAACCGATGTAGACGGCCCCGGCGATGACCATCGGCCCCAGCTTCATCGGGCTTTCGGCAATCTTGCTGCACAGCAAAACGTATTCCACGAACACGCCAAACGCCACTGCCGCCACAAACAGGTCCAGCACCAACCCGCCAGCCCAGAACGCCAGTCCGGCCATCGCCAGCATCACCACCGCCGATGCAAGCCGCACCGGCAAATCCGCGTTCTTGCGCTGACCTGCCTCTAGCGGCACCAAGACGGGATCAGCGTCCACCAAACCGCCTCTCGCGCGCGGCAAACTGGTCCAGCGCCTCACGCAAGTGTTCCGGGCTGAAATCGGGCCACAGCACATCGGTGAACCACATTTCGGCATAGGCCGCCTGCCACAGCAGGAAATTCGACAGCCGCAGTTCGCCCGACGTGCGGATCAGCAAGTCCAGCGGCGGCAGGCTTGCAGTATCGAGCTCGGCTTCGATGGCCTCCGGTGTGATGGGCCCTTTGGCCGCAGCTTTGGCCGCGGCGCGGGCAATTTCCTGTTGCGAGCCATAGTTCAGCGCAATCGCCAGCGTGGTGCCGGTGTTGTGCGCGGTGCGGGCCATCGCATCTTCGATCAGTTCGACGATATCGGGCGCAAGCGCCTGATATTCGCCAATGATCCGCAGCCGCACATTGTTGGCCACGAACTCTTCCAGATCATTGCGGATGAACGTGCGCAGCAACCCCATCAGGTCGGCAATTTCATCAGCCGGGCGCTTCCAGTTCTCGGACGAAAACGCATAGAGCGTCAACGCTTCGAGCCCTAAGTCTCTGGCTGCGCGGGTAATCTCGCGCACAGTATCAACGCCGCGCTTGTGCCCGAAGGCGCGCGGCATCAGGCGCTTCTTGGCCCACCGGCCATTGCCATCCATGATGATGGCGACATGGCGGGCGGCCCCTGCAGAACCGCCGCCAAGCCGGGCATCGACCCGCTCATCCTGAGCTTGTCGAAGGGTCACTTGCCGAGGATTTCCTTTTCCTTGGCAGCAGCGGCGTCGTCGGCCTGCTTGATGATTTCGTCGGTCAGCTTCTGCAAGTCAGTCTCGGCGCGCTTGCGCTCGTCCTCCGAGATTTCCTTCTTGTTTTCATCGGCCTTCAGCGCATCCATGCCATCGCGGCGCACATTGCGGATCGCGATGCGGGCGTTTTCGGCATATTTGCTGGCGAGCTTAGCCAGTTCCTTGCGGCGCTCCTCGGTCAGGTCCGGGATCGGCAGGCGCAGCGTCTGACCATCGGTGATCGGGTTGAGGCCAAGCCCGGCAGACCGGATCGCCTTTTCAACAGGCGTGACATTCGATTTGTCCCACACTTGCACCGAAAGCATGCGCGGTTCCGGCGCAGAAACGCTGGCCACCTGCGACAGCGACATGTGGGCGCCATAGACTTCAACCGTGATAGGATCGAGCAGCGCAGTGTTGGCGCGGCCGGTGCGCAGGCCGGACAGATCGCTTTTCAGCGAGTCCACGGCGCCCTTCATACGGCGCTCCAGATCCACCTTGTCATACTTGGCCATGTCAGGCGTCCTTCTTCACTATGGTCTGCGTGCCCTCGCCCGCCAGAACACGGGCAAGATTGCCGCGTTCGCGGATCGAGAAGACGACGATGGGAATGCTGTTGTCACGGCACAGCGCGACGGCGCTGGCGTCCATGACCTTCAGATTGTCTGCCAACACCGTGTCATAATCCACGGTTTCATAACGCTTTGCCGATGCGTCCTTCTTGGGATCAGCATCATAGACGCCATCCACGCTGGTGCCCTTGAGCAGCGCGTCGCACTTCATTTCAGCCGCGCGCAGCGCAGCGCCGGAATCGGTGGTGAAGTAGGGTGCGCCCACGCCAGCGGCGAAGATCACGATGCGGCCCTTTTCCAGATGGCGTTCAGCGCGGCGGCGGATCACCGGTTCGCAAACCTGATCCATCTGCACGGCAGACTGCACCCGCGTCGGCACGCCGATCTGTTCAAGCGCATTCTGCATGGCCAGCGCGTTCATGACGGTGGCCAGCATGCCCATGTAATCGGCCTGCGCGCGGTCCATGCCCTTGGCGGCGCCAGCCATACCGCGGAAGATATTGCCCCCGCCGATGACGAGGCAAATCTGCAGCCCGCTATCGCGCGCGTCCTTCACTTCCTGCGCCACGCGGGCAACGTAGTCCGTGTCGATCCCGAACTGCTGTTCCCCCATCAGCACTTCGCCCGAAAGCTTCAGGAGGATGCGCTTGTAGGAAGGAACGCTCATGGTCTGGATGCACTCGTATCAAAAAGGGGTCGGGCCAAAATGGATTGGCCGCCCTTATAGCCCTGTGAAGGGCCGTGCCAAGGGCGCAAGATACAACAATCCCCGCACGGGCAGTCCCTTTCCCGGAACCGCCCCTGCGGGGATTGCAGCTTGCAGTGTTACTTGATGCCGGCAGCAGCAGCCACTTCGGCTGCAAAGTCGGTCTCTTCCTTCTCGATGCCTTCGCCGAGCTGGAAGCGGACATAGTCCTTCAGCACGATCTTGGTGCCAGCTTCCTTGCCCGCTGCATCGACGACCTGCTGGATGGTGGACTTGTTGTCCATCACGAAGATCTGCGAAAGCAGCGCGTTTTCCTTGGCATACTTGGCCACGGCGCCATCGACCATCTTGGCCTGAACTTCGGCCGGCTTGCCGCTTTCAGCAGCCTTTTCAGCCGCGATCTTGCGTTCACGCGCGATCAGTTCGGCATCCAGATCATCGGCATTCAGCGCCAGCGGGAAAGCGGCTGCAATGTGCATCGCAATCTGCTTGCCCAGCGATTCCAGCTTGTCAGCCGCCGCTTCGGATTCGAGCGCAACGAGCACGCCGATCTTGCCGAGGTTGGTGGCTGCGGCATTGTGCATGTAGGGCACGACCACGCCCGCCGAGACTTCGACGTGCTTGATGCGGCGCAGCTGCTGGTTTTCACCAATGGTCGCAACATTGTTGGTCAGCTTGTCCGAAACGGTGCCGCCATCGGGATATTCAGCTGCCTTCAGCGCTTCGACTTCGGTTACGCCCGTGTTCAGCGCCACTTCGGTGGCCTTGCGCACGAAGTCCTGGAACTGGTCGTTCTTGGCGACGAAATCGGTTTCCGAGTTCACTTCGAGCGCAACGCCCTTGGTGCCCGAAACGGCCACGCCGACAAGGCCTTCAGCCGCGGTGCGGCTCGACTTCTTGGCAGCCGCAGCAAGGCCCTTGGCACGCAGCGCGTCAACCGCGGCTTCGAAATCGCCACCGCTCTCATCGAGAGCCTTCTTGCAATCCATCATGCCGGCGCCAGTGCGCTCGCGCAGGTTCTTCACGTCAGCGGCGGTATAAGCCATCGCGTTGATCCTTCATTCTTGAATATAGAGGAGGGCCGCAGCACTGCCGCGGCCCGTAGATCACATCCGGGACAATTCGGTGACGGCCCTTCCCTTAACGAGTGGGCCGTCAGCCGAAATTCCCAAAAATCAGGCCTCGACCACGGCTTCTTCTGCCAGCGGCTCGTCCATCGCACCCAGATCGGCGCCCGATGCGATCGCCGCATCACGGCCACCGCGCGTGGCAGCAGCAGCGACGGCTTCGCAGTAGAGGCGGATGGCGCGGCTGGCGTCATCGTTCGCCGGAACCGGGAACGCGATGCCATCGGGCGACACGTTCGAATCAAGGATCGCCACGACTGGGATGCCCAGAACGTTGGCTTCCTTGATCGCCAGCTCTTCCTTGTTGGCATCGATTACGAACATCACGTCCGGAATACCGCCCATGTCGCGGATGCCGCCGAGCGACAGTTCCAGCTTGTCACGCTCGCGCGTCAACTGAAGAACTTCCTTCTTGGTCAGGCCCGTGGTGTCACCGGCGAGCTGCTCTTCGAGCGCCTTGAAGCGCTTGATCGAGCCCGAGATGGTCTTCCAGTTGGTGAGCATGCCGCCCAGCCAGCGGTGGTTGACATAGTGCTGGCCCGAAGCGCGCGCGGCCTGAGCGATCGGCTCTTGCGCCTGGCGCTTGGTGCCCACGAACAGGACCTTGCCGCCTGCCTGCACGGTGGCCGAAATGAATTCGAGCGCGCGCGCGAAGAGCGGAACGCTCTGCGACAGGTCAAGGATGTGGATGCCGTTGCGGGCGCCGAAGATATACGGCTTCATCCGCGGGTTCCAGCGGTGGGTCTGGTGGCCGAAGTGGGCCCCGGCTTCGATAAGCTGATGCATCGTGACGACTGGTGCCGCCATAGGTAATTCCTTTCCGGTTGTGCCTCCGGGAAGCTGGAACCGTTGCGGAGATCCCGCTGTCGGCACCGGTGTGAGCGCTTCCCGTGTGGATTGCCGCAAGCACAGATCAGCACAATGCCAGCCCATGTCGCGACGTGGCGGCCCTTAAAGCAGGACTTTGATAAAATCCAGCGCGGATTTGGCAGATAGTTCAGGCCAAAATCATGCCGAACACAAAAAGACGCCCACGCGTGCGCAAAAGGCGCTTGACCGAATGGAACAAAAAGGGAACATTGGCCCCATACCCGAATCGGTTCCCGGGCGTGTTGGAACCATAAGGCAATTCACAGGTTTTCCACAGATGTTTCCGGCATCATCGGACATGGGCTGAGGGAAACGGACGGTCTAAGGATTCAGGCAATGCTCGCTCTGGTATGCACAGCTGTTTTCGTCATCGCGGCGGCCTTTGCCGTCATTGCCATTGCGGTAACGCTGCAAGGACGCACCGCGCAGATCAAGGCGCTGCTGGCCGAATACCGCACGCTTCAGCGGGACCGCGAATTCCTGGTACAGATCACCACCCACGGAACACCGGCACCGCGCGGTGCCAGCGTTTCCAAGGCGCGTACCACCCTGCGCCGTGCGGCACGGCCCTTTGTTGAAGTTGCGCGGTCTACGCAGCCGCTGCGCGCTGCCGCCTGACTTTGGCATAACGCACGATCCCGACCGGAATCATCGCCAGATAGACCACGCAGATGGCCGAAAGCGTCAGCCACGGCTCGGTCAACAGCGCGGCGATGACCAGCCCGGTCAAGGCCATCAATTCCAACCGCACATTGCGACGCGGGCGGATGGACGACCAGCTGAGCGTTGCCACGTTTGAAATCATCAGGAACGCGATCAGCACCAGCCACGGCCCCACAAGCAGGGGCTCACGGAACAGCGGATTGTCCGTCGCGATCCACAGGTAAAGCGGCAGGAACGCCAGTCCTGCGGCCACCGGAGCGGGAACCCCGGTCAGGAAGCCGGCAGACTTGTGCGGCTGCTCTTCCAGATCGATCCGGGCATTGAACCGGGCAAGCCGCAAGGCACAGGCAATCGCCACGGCCAATGCGGCAAACCAGCCCAGCCGCGGCACTTCCTGCAATGACCAGAGGAACAGTATCAGCGCGGGTGCAACGCCGAACGAGACATTGTCGGCAAGGCTGTCCAGCTCTGCGCCAAAGCGGGATTGCGCCTTCAGCAGGCGGGCAATACGGCCGTCGATACCGTCCAGCAAACCGGCGATGACCACTGCGGCCACAGCCCTGCGCCAGTCTTCCGCCACTTGCACCGGGTCAGTGCCCGATGCCGCCGTTACGGCAAAGCGGATGCCGGTCAGCCCCGAACACAGCGCTGCGGTGGTGATCGCATTGGGCGTCATCGCCCGCAGCGTCAGCCCGCCCGGCAGACGCCCACGGCGAGGCCCGGTGCGTTCCGCGCCCTCCTTTACGTCAGGCTCATCAAAGCCTTCATCATCCATCACTGGCCAATGCCTTCGATCAACGGTGCATCGCCGATCTCGGCCAGCACCGTCTCACCAGCAATCGTCTTTTGCCCCATCAACACTTTGGGCTCGGTCCCGGCAGGCAGATAGACATCAACCCGGCTGCCAAAGCGGATCAGGCCCACGCGCTGGCCTGCGGCAACGATATCGCCCCCTTTGACGAAGGGAACGATGCGGCGCGCGATCAATCCGGCAATCTGCGTGAACCCGATCTGCACACCATCGCCGCGCTCCACCAGAAAATGCTGGCGCTCGTTCTCTTCACTGGCCTTGTCGAGGTCAGCGTTCACGAACTTGCCGGGGATATAGACGACGCGGCGGATCGTGCCGGCAATCGGCGACCGGTTGATATGCACATCGAACACCGACATGAAGATCGATACCCGCGTCACCGGCTCGCTGCCCATTCCCCGCACGCCCGATCCATCATCAGCGCACAGCTCGCGCGGCGGAGGCACTTTCTGGATCAGGGTGATCAACCCATCAGCCGGTGCCACCACGAACCGGTCATCGCGCGGCGTCACGCGCACCGGATCGCGGAAGAACGCGAGCACGCCCAGCGTCAGAAACGCCAGCGGCCAAGCAATGGTCTCCCACGCCATGAACGCCGCGCCTGCCGCCAGAGCGGCAGAAATCAGGCCAAACTTGCGCCCTTCAGGATGGATGGATGGCCATGACCAACCGGCGGAACCGCGACCACGGTTATCGAAAATATCTCCGGACATGCCCTGTATCTAGGCGCTGGCGGGCGTTGGGACAAGCAAACTTGCCCAAAACATTAACAGTCTGCCCCATTGGCCCCTGCCAATAGCCCGCGCCCCATGCAGACATGGCGCAGAGCCTTGTATTGTCAGGCTTGCAGTGCCGCCAGTTCCATGGCCTGTGCCTCATCAACGGAATGGTCGGATCGGCCACTGTGGTCTGCCATATCTGGCCGCTGCTCTGGCCGCTGCTCTGGCCGATGCTCGGGATCGCCAGAAACCGCACCAGCCGCAATCCGGGCGCGCCCGGACCAGAACGGAAAGATCAGCGAGCCAAGAAATGTCATCGGCACCGGATCATCCACCCCATATCGCGCAGGGCCTTGGCTTTCCGTCATCAGCGCAGTGCCAAACAGCCTGTCCCAAAGCGGAAACTGGGCCGCGAAGTTCTTGTCATGGGCATGTGCAACGTTGGCATGATGCCAGTGATGAAATGTCGGCGTGACATAGAGCCAGCGCAACCAGCCCCATCCCACCGCAACATTCGAATGCTTGAGCAGCGAATGGAACGCAAACTGCAGGCTGAAGATCGCATAGGCCGTGGCGTTGCGTGCGGTGCGCGGCGACCCAGTCCATCTCCTCGATCGAGTGATGCACCGCATGGAATTTCCAAAGGGCTGGCACCGTGTGAAACAGGCGGTGCGCCCAATAGTAATAGAGATCACCCACAACGATCAGCGCGATGACTTGCGCCCAGACCGGTTGCGTACGGACCAGCGATTTTACCGCCTCAGGGACCAGCCCCGAGAACAGGGTAACGCACAGCGCGATAACCCCGGCCGACACCAGCATCGTCCCCAGCGCGCCGAACAGCATGTAGCTGATATCGAGCTTCAGCCCTGCACGCCGCAATGTCTGCCCCTTGCGGCGCGGCAGCAGATGCTCCAGCGGGACGAGGATCAGGCCGGCACAAACCACAAACGCCAGACGATCAGCATTGCTCTCGACGAAACTCATGACAGCAGCGCTCCTGTCGGTTCAACCGGTGCAATGGGATTGGCCGGGCGGCGCAGCGCCTCTTTCCACACGAGAAAGGCAGCCCATAGGCCAGCGGCAACAGCGGCAGATGGACAAGATAGAGCGAATAACTCAACCGGGCATTGACCCTGAAAAAGGGCTCACACCGCAAAGCGCAACCGCCAAGGCACGCCGCGCAAAACACCATTGCTCCAAACAGCAGGGCCAGAACGGTCGGCACCAGCCACGCATCCACCCGCGTGATTGCGCCCATGAAGTCGTGCGAGCCAAGCCACATCACCAGCACCAGCGCGCCTGCGGACAATCCGGCCAGCGCCCAGCCCTTCGGCAAGGTCAAGCCACGGTCGCGCCCAATCGCCACTGCGATGCCGATCACAAACCCTTCAAGCGACATGTGAAAAGGACTGCGCATGTCCTCGAAAAAGCGGCCATAATCGATCCCGCCCCCGATCGCCTCGAACGTCAGACCCCGGCACAGCGGCGAGAACAGGAGCAGCGCCACGCAGCAGGCGACGAAAGCCGCCATGCTGCTCTGGCGGCGCATAAGCACCACCACGACTGGCGCGATGATATAGAACTTCTCTTCCACCCCCAGCGACCACAACACCACATTGATGTTCGATCCGGTGTAATCCTGCAGAAACAGCAGATGCGCCAACAGGCTCTGCGCCGAAGCCTCGGCCGTGCCGGGGAAAACCCCCACCGCGCACACGATCAGCACCGCGTAATAGGCAGGCACGATGCGCAATATGCGATCCTGAAAATACCCCTTGGGAAACATGCGCCCGGTGACCGAGGAACGGCGGATCAACCCAGTCGCGATCAGATAGCCCGACAGCACGAAGAAGAGATCGACCCCCACCCAGCCATTCTTGAAAAGGTTCGCCACAAACCCTTCGGACAGGGCATTGCCCGCAGAGCGCGAACCATGGCGCAGCAGGACCAGAAAAATCGCCACCGTGCGAAGCAGATCGAGCCACGGATTATGGCGCATCTGCTGTGCGAACGCAGGCACGCTGGCCCCCGCACTGTGCACACCACCTCGGAGCACGTAACTTCGCACCAGCGCCCGCCTCGCATCATTCGGACTGACGGTCCAAGCCAAACAGCAAGGATCAATCCCCCGCCCCGCGATAGGGCGGCACGGTGAATAAACTTATAATGCGATGAAGCTGCACGGCCCCGCAGCGCGCTTTGCGTGGGGCGTGAATCTTGAAGCATGGTGGTGGCAGGGCTTGTATCGAACATGGCATCTAAAATACTGTTATTGTTCATCTTTTAAAGAGGTTCATAAACCGCCCCCACATTTCCCCCCACACTTTTAGGGGGAAACCCGGCTCGCAGGGCAATCATCGTCGATCTGACCGCATCGAACTGAACGCTTCGGGCACTTTGTGCTTGGCATCCTGCATTAAAGTTGAAAGATTCGTCGAATGAAATCCAGTCTTGATCATCTGCCGGATCGCAAGCAGCGCGAGCTTGCCTATGTGGTCGAGACGCTGCGTGAGGGCTTTGCGCAGGTCATTGGCCGGAAGCGGAGCGACCGGGCAAAGAGCAGGCAGATTCTCAAGATCATTCTGTTTGGCTCCTATGCCCGCGGGGACTGGGTGGAAGATCCGGTTGGACGCTATTTCTCGGACTACGACATCCTTGTGGTGGTCAACAGCGAGCGCGCCACCGATGGCGCCGAGTACTGGGCCAAGACCGAGCGGAAGCTGCTGGCAGATATTTCAGAAGGCACGAGGCTGCGG